>JAMPAJ010000009.1 GCA_023667265.1 Alistipes sp. | reverse complement strand
TTTTTTCCATATTTTTTTATTTTAATTTGTTCTTGTAAGTGGCAAAGTCGGGAAAAACTGGACAGGATAAAAGTGAAATATGGATTGAACGAAAATTGATTTCGCGCTGCAAATATATGCGAACAAAAAAATTTCCGCGGTTCTTGCAATTTTGCAAATTATATGGTATAAGCGGGGAGCCCACGCTGGCAATTTCGCGCTGCAAATATATGTGAACAAAAAAATTTACCGCGGCTCTTGCAATTTTGCAAATAATATGATATAATAGTTATAAAGTTAATATTTGGATAAGAAGATACGGTTTGAAAAGTTGTAAGCTGAGTAGATGAAAAGGGAATCAGGTTTGAATCCTGAACAACCGCCATTACTGTATTTGACCCGGTTTTTCCGGGTAAGAGTATTTTGCCATTGGGGCGCGCCGCGTCCTGAGAAGGTTCTCTTTTTGCGATATATCGCAGATCATAAGTCAGGAGACCTGCCGTATCTTTTAAGGTAACATAACTTTGGTGAGAAGAGTGCAGCCGATTTATCACGCCTCAGAGGCTTTGGATCAGTGTGCTCTTTTTTATCAGTACACTTCCATGGCTTTGTTTGCTGTGCTTGAATGATCGTCTGTACTCTCCTTGATTTTTCAGGGAGAGTTTTTTATTTCCGGAGGTGATGATATGACGTCGGAGGAGAAAAAACAATGGGCGATAAGACAGCTCCAGCTCAAATACGAAGAACTCGAAAGACTGCCGAAAAAGGAGGATTTCGACGAGGCATCCCGTTCTCGTATCAAGGCTTTTCTCGGTCCATGGCCAAGAGCTCTTGAAGCTGCCGGACTGAAAGAGCCGAGAGCAAAGAAAAAATGAAAGGAATTAAAAAAATGAAGAACAAATTTTTAGGTGTTCTGACAGCAATGGCGCTTACTGCAAATGCTGTTCCGTTTGCCGTTTTTGCTGTGGATGAACACGAAAATCAGGTGCGCGTTATCGTAGAGAACACAACGTTCACTCCTGAATCTGAATATTGGGACGATCAGTTCTGGTATGGCACGCTTGTTGATACCTGGATCACCATTGACGAAGATTCCACAATGATGAGCTGTATCGTTGAAGCTATCGAATCTGTAGGCGGTACACAGGTAGGCGCGGAGAGCAACTACATTTCGTATATCAACGATATGGGCGAATTTGACGGCGGATTTATGTCCGGCTGGATGGGAACGCTCAACGATTGGTTCACCAACGAAGGCTTCGGAAATTTCACTGTTGCAGAGGGCGAGCTTGAAGCCGGCGACCTTATTCGTGTAATGTACACCTGCGCATACGGCGATGATTTAGGCGGAAGCTGGGGAAACAATGATACCACAGTCAAGGCTCTTGATTTTGAGTATGGCACGCTTTCTCCTGATTTTGACAAAGATACTCACGAATATGTGCTTACTGTTCCTTCTGACGTTGACAGCATTTTTGTAACGCCTACGGCAAGCAACAAGAATTATCAGGTTCGCACATTAGCAGATGGTACGGAGTATAAAAGAACCAAGCGAGTACCTGTTTCCGACGGCACACAGATAGTTGTTGAGTGTAATTATGAGGATTCCAAAAGCATGAATCCTGACGGTGAAACAAGCGCCTATACTATCAACGTTAAAAAAGAAGCTGCAGCACAGGATGTTTCAGAACTTCTCGACGGTGTTTTAGAGCAGCTTTCAATGGACGTTCCTGTACCTGCTTTCGGAACAAGCGGAGGCGAATGGAGCGTGCTCAGCCTTGCGCGAGGCGGCTATTTCGATAAAAATGACGCATATTTCAGCGATTATTATGACAGGATCGTTGAAACAGTAAACACAACAGCTGCAAGCATGAATATGAACGGCGCGCTGCACAGAGTAAAGTCTACGGAAAATTCACGTCTCATCATTGCTCTTTCAGCACTTGGAAAAAATGCTGATCAGGTAGGCGACTGGAATCTTATTGCGCCGTATAACGATTTTAACTGGATAAAGAAACAGGGCATCAATGGACCGGTATTTGCTTTGATCGCGCTTGATACAAACGATTATCAGACAGCTGACAGCACTATCCGCCAGCAGTGTATTGACTATATCCTTGATAAGCAGACTCCCGACGGCGGCTGGGCATTGTCCGGATCTTCTGCCGATCCTGATATGACTGCAATGACGATTCAGGCTCTTGCAAGATACACTGACGACAGCGATGTAAAGGCTGCTCTTGACAAGGCTGTAAACGCTCTTTCTTCTCTCCAGACAGAAACAGGCGGTTACGCATCATGGGGTTCTGTAAATGCTGAAAGTATCGCCCAGGTCATCGTTGCGTGTACTGCTCTCGGCATCAACCCCGATACAGACGCAAGATTTATCAAGAACGGCAATTCCGCAGTTGATGCACTTCTTTCCTTCTACAACAGCGATAACAGAACGTTCTCACACATTGCAGGCGATGGCGGAAACGGTATGGCAACAGATCAGGCTGCTTACGCTCTTGTTTCATATAACCGCCTGATGAATGGTCAGACTTCTCTTTATGATATGTCTGATGTCGAGTTTGAAGCTGTTTCTCCTGTAAAATTCGGCGGCGCATCCATAAGCCTCAGCGGAAATATCGGAGTTAACTTCTACATGACTCTTGACGAATCCGTAATCAATGATAAGAACGCGTATATGCAGTTTGAGCTGCCAAACGGAGAGGTTTCACGCGTTTATGTAAGCGACGCAAAGGAAACTGTAGTTGATAATACAACATATTATGTATTCTCCTGCGAGGTTGCTGCAAAGGAAATGGCTGACTCTATAAATGCTCAGATGTTCTCAGGAAGCGGTTCTGCGGTCGGCAGCAAGTACGATTATTCTGTAGAGGAATACGCAGACGAATTAGTTAATGGCGACTACACAAGCGAGGCTAAGGAGCTTGTTGAGGCAATGACAAACTACGGAGACTATGCAGAGGCATATTTCAGCGGTAAAAATTCTGCTGCTACTTCCGACATGAACAAGGTTACAGAAAAGGTTCTGTCAGCTTATGAAATAAAGGAAAACGGCGATTTACCCGAGGGCATAGAGTATTACGGTTCAAGCCTTGTTCTTGAGTCAAATACATCTGTACGTCATTATTTCAAGGCGGCAAAGGGCGCTAAGACCGACTCGTATGCGTTCAGCGAGAAGGACGGCTGTTACTACAAGGAAATCACCGATATTCCGGCAGGAAAGCTTGATGAGGTTCAGAATGTGACAATAGGCGACTATACTATTTCATATAGTCCGATGAGTTACGCATATGCAGTTCTGAAAAGCGACTCCGCAGACGAGAACCTTAAAAATCTTGTAAAGGCTCTGTATCTGTACGAGAAGGCAGCAGACGCATATAAGAACTAATGGAGGTGAGAGCGATGAGAGAAACATACGTAGTACCGGAAATGGAAGTTATCCGGTTCGAGTGCGAGGACGTTATTACTACAAGCGGTATTATTCCGGACGATAACGAAACCCCCGTAATGTGAACGTAACAATGAAGCGGACGCCGTTATGCAAGCGGCGTCTGTTTCCATAACTAAGCCTGTTCAGGCTCAAAGGAGCGATCATGAAAAAAATACTTGTTATTTTTATTATATCAACACTTTTTCTTACAGCCTGCAATGGCGATTTGGATAAGGACAGCAGCTCTGATATAATATCCGCTGTTGTGACAGAAGATAGGCTGGATGGGTCGGAGAAAACCGGAGATCAGGATTCCTTTGCAGAAAAAAATACGACAGCTGTAAATGACAGCCCGACGTCTGCCGCTGCTACAGATCATGATGAGCCTTTTACAAAGTCCCATGATGATGAAGTGCGGGAAAATGTTTTTTCGGATAAAACGGAGCAGGGTGAGCTGCCGATAATAAATGAGAAGGATCAGGGATCAGACATCAGCGTCACCACCTCCGTAAGCGCTTCCTCAAAAACAGAAGCAACAACGGCTGCTGTCAATGACGACGTGATAGAGCTGCCATTTGTGCCCGTGAGGTGAATTATGCGGAATACATTTAAAATAGGCGGAAAAATAATAGGAATAGATTCCGTTTACAGTGAAATTCATGATATGTGCCGTGAGTATGAATGCAGCGGCAGCGAGGAAATCTCAATAGTTATCTCCCGGTCGGATATTGACTATGAACGAAGAAAATCGGCTTTGGAAGATGAAAAAAATGGGATAAGGGTAAGAAATTTTTCAGACAGCTATCTTGAAACATTGGCGGTATATCGTAAAATTGCAGAGACAATGACGGAGTATGGCACACTTTTATTCCACGGTTCGGCAATAGCTGTAGACGGAGCAGGCTATTTATTCACAGCAAAAAGCGGCACGGGTAAATCAACTCATACACGGCTATGGAGAGAGTATTTAGGCAGCAGCGCAGTAATGATAAACGACGATAAGCCGCTTTTGCAGATCACGGAAAATGGAGCTGTTGTGCACGGTACTCCATGGGACGGCAAGCATCATCTGAGCAGCAATATATCAGTTCCGCTGAAAGCAATTTGTATTCTTACAAGATCAGAGCAAAATATAATTGAACGAATTTCAAAAACCTCTGCCTATCCAATGCTTTTGCAGCAGACATACCGTCCGAACGATTCCTCGGGGATGTTAAGGACATTGAAACTCCTGGATAAGCTTTCGGATAATATTGCTCTGTACAAATTGGGCTGTAATATGGATATTGAGGCGGCAGAGACCGCATATAACGCAATGAAAGGATGATTTTTATGAAGCTGAAGGAAGGCTTTATTACACACGAAATGGACGGAGAGCAGATAATGGTATCTGACGGCAGCACGAGCTTCAGCGGACTTGTACGCAGCAATAAAACGGCTGCCTTTATTGTAGAATGTCTGAAAGATGACGTCACTGAGGATGAAATCGTTAAAAAAATGACTGAAAAATATGACGCTCCTGAAGAACGCATTTCGGCTGATCTGAAAAAGATTTTGAGTACGCTCCGCAGTATTGGCGCTATCAATGAATAAATCATCTTTTGAAGAGGTTATCACAAGGACAGGCAAATTGATCTATACAAATGTAGGGGACAGTATGATGCCGATAATTCGCCAGAACCGCGATCTGCTCATTATTGAAAAGGTAAATGGCAGACTTAAAAAATACGACGTTCCGTTGTATAAGAGAGATTCCGGACAGTATGTTCTTCACCGTATTCTGAAGGTGCGGAAAAATGATTACGTTATCTGCGGCGACAATCGCTGGAACAAAGAATATGGAATTACCGACAGACATATTATCGGGGTGCTGACAGGAATAGTGCGCGACGGAAAAACAATATCGGTAAAGGATAAAAAATATCGTTTGTATGTGCATTTGCGATGTGACTTTTTTTATGTTCGTGCGTTCATTCTTCGTGTAAAAAAATATTTAAAAAGGCTGATGAAATGAAACGATCTTCTTTTGTAAAGTGGCTGTACAGAGTCATAGGCAAACGAAAAAACGGTATTATATTGCTCACGATGCTCCAGGCGCTTCTCGGATTTAGCAGCGTCCTTTTTGCATTGATGCTTCGCAGCGTTATCGACGCCGCTGTGTCGCGTGACCGTACAGGCTTCGCCGGATCTCTTTTGCTTCTTATATCAATTTCCGTAATTCAGATCCTGTTCCGTGTACTGCTTCGCCGGTATGAGGAGCAAACGCGTTCGGCGGTCGAAAATGTTCTGAAAAAAAAGCTGTTTTCGGAGCTGCTGAGAAAAAGCTTTGCCTCTGTGACTGCCGTTCACTCCGGAGAATGGATGAATCGTCTTACCTCCGACACTGTTGTATGTGCGAACGGAGTAACTGAGATACTGCCGAATGTTTTAGGAATGATGGTGAAAATGTCCGGTGCGCTGGCAATGATCATTGTCCTGCAGCCAGAATTTGCATATATTCTTTTTCCCGGCGGAATGATAATGATTTTCCTAACATACATATTCCGAAGATCTCTGAAAAAAATGCACAGGAATGTTCAGGAAAAAGACGGAGAGCTGCGAGTATTCATGCAGGAATATCTTGGAGATCTGATGATCGTACGCTCTTTTTCCGCTGAAAATCAGGTTGAAAAAGAGGCGGAAGAAAAAATGTCGGCACATCGTGAGGCGCGTCTGCAAAGAAATCGTTTTTCAAATCTGTGCAATGCGGGATTTTCATTTGCAATGAACGGAATGTATTTGCTTGGACTCGCTTATTGCGGAACAGGCATTTTAAAAGGAGCGATATCATACGGAACGCTTACGGCGATTTTACAATTGATTTCCCAGATACAGTCGCCGTTTGCCAATATAACAGGATATTTCCCTAAATTTTATGCTATGGCTGCAAGTGCGGAACGCCTGATGGAGATTGAAAATTTTGCTGACGATTGTCCGGAGGACAGGATCTCCAGTTCCGAAGTAAATCAATTTTACAACGAAGAGTTGGCGGAAATCGTATTGAAAAACGTGAGCTTTTCTTACCCGAGCCGCGAAGGCTTCACTGTGCTCAGCAATGTTGATCTGCAAATTAAAAAGGGCGAATTTATTGCTTTCACAGGTAATTCAGGCTGCGGAAAATCTACGCTTCTGAAAATTCTGATGTGCTTGTATCCCCTGGAAAGCGGAAATATTTCTTTAATAAAAAACAACGGAGAAAAAGAAACGCTTACAAGCCGCTGGAGCAGACTTTTCGCATATGTTCCGCAGGAAAATCACCTTGTTTTCGGCACTGTACGCGATGTTCTGTCTTTTGGAAGCGAATCTGAGACGCCGAGTGAAGACGCCATAAAAAAAGCCTTGAAAATATCATGCTCCTATGAGTTTGTACAAGCTCTTGATAAAGGTCTTGATGCGGTGTTGGGCGAAAGAGGTTCGGGACTTTCGGAAGGTCAGACGCAGAGACTTGCCGTTGCGAGAGCTGTATTATCAGGCAATCCGATCCTGCTGCTTGATGAATCAACAAGCGCGCTGGATGAATATACGGAGAAAAAACTACTTGAAAATCTGCGCTGTATGACAGATAAAACCGTGTTGATAGTAACGCACCGTCCTGCGGCATTGGATATTTGTGATAAAATTATGAAAATGACAGAAAACGGAATAGAAACTGAGGTGAAAAATGAAAAAGACAAGCTATGATATGCTGCATTTATCCGTATGTGCGTTAAAAGAGGAAAATCCGGATCCGGAGCATATTGCTCAAATTGATTATGATAAATTATTTCAGATGTGTCAGTTTCACAGCTTGACATCGCTTGTATGTACGGCGTTGGAATCGGCGGGGATCTCAAACAGAAGCTTCATTGAAGCGAAGTCGAAAGCCATACGAAAAAATATTCTTCTTGATGCTGAAATGAAAAGAATATGTAATTTTTTTGAACAGAATCGAATATGGCATATGCCCTTGAAAGGTTCGGTTCTGAAGGAGCTTTACCCCAAAATCGGTATGCGCCAGATGGCTGATATTGATATACTCTATGATCGTTCCTACCAGGACAGCGTGCTGCATTTCATGAAAAAAAGCGGATATACTGTCGAAAGTATCGGAAAGTGTCACCACGATACATATATAAAGCCGCCGGTGTATAATTTCGAGATGCACACGAGTCTGATCGGAAGGACAGCTGATGAGCAGTTCTGCAATTATTACTCAGATATCAAGAAACGCCTTATAAAGGATGCAGAGAAAAATTGTGCTTATCATTTTACAGACGAAGATTTTTATGTTTATATGACAGTTCACGAATATAAGCATTACAGCGGTCGTGGTACAGGTCTGCGCTCGCTTTTAGATCGTTTTGTGTTTTGTGAGAAAAAGGGAAAGTATTTGAATTGGGACTATATTGCGCAGCAGACAGATATTCTTGGAATATCGGAATTTGAACGTCAGTCCCGTGAATTATGCGTGAAGCTTTTTAATGACACCAAATGTGAATCGTTATCAGACAGCGAAAAAGATATGCTGGAATATTACCTTTTTTCCGGAACATATGGAACGGAAAAAAACATGGTTAATAAACGCGTGAAAAAATTAAAGGAGCAAGCAGGCTGTTTCTCAAAATTCAGATACATATGGAATAGAATTTTTCCGTCATTGGAGTTTTATAAGAAATATTTTCCATTTTTTTATAAGAACAGACTGCTTCTTCCTGTAGGCTGGTTTTTCAGATTAGTCAGAGGAGTATTTTTCAAAAGAAAAGCTATAAGGTCTGAATTGGAGCATATTAAAAATTATGTGTACGATAGCATATGATCTGAATTTCCGTTTGCAGCCATATCGAGCTTTTTGCGATTCAACGCATAAAGCTGTACGGTATTACTCTTACAGCCTTATGCGTTGAATAATATTGCGAATAAATGTTAACGCAGATACAATTTTTCCTCTGCGGAATTTATTGCACGCCGGATGGTGGATATTATTTTTTTCCAGATATCCTTCGATCTCCCGCGAGCTTATCTCATCCGGAAGTATTCTGACGCCTGGTTTTAGATAAAAAACTGCCTTGTCGAAATAGATGCTTTCAGTGTTATTGACCTCGATTATCTGCCTGCTGATCCCTTTTATCATTTTATCACCTCATGGTGATTATTGGATAATTATATTTAATTATTCAGTTAAGGCTTCGTATGTAGTGAAAAAGATATTGCTGTGCAATTCCGGCATTTTCACTGGCAAATTCCGGGAAACCGCCGGGATAATATTCAGCGAGAACCCTTTTTATCCAGACGTCCACCGGGAAAGCTGACCTGCGGTTCATACCGAAGAGAAGGACGCACTCCGCCACCTTCGGACCGACGCCCTTGATTTTTTTCAGCTCGGTTCGAGCCTCTTCAATTGGCATTCCTGCAATTTCTTCAAGGTTTATTTCTCCGCTGCTGACTTTTTGAGCGGCGTCACAGAGATACTTTCCACGGAAGCCGCTCCGGAGATAAGAAAGACTTTCGGGAGTTTCAATTGCCATTTCCTTGGCTGTTGGAAAATGTCCGCCGTAATTGTCGCATAGGCGCTGAATGATCCCCTTTATACGCGGAATATTATTGTTCTGGGAAATAATGAATGAGACAAGACATTCCCAGCTGTCCTGACGGAGAAGCCGTATACCTCCGGCAAAGCCGCAGGCTTTTGCAAGAGTTGCGTCCTCGGAAAACCGGCGTTTCAGCTCGCCGTAGTCTGTCTCCAGATCAAAGTAAACCGACCATTTTTCTAAAAACTCTTCCTCACTGACATTTCTGAACAGAAATTCGCCCTTTTTAAGCTGCGTAACAGTCAGCTGTGAATCCAAAAAGCTTCCTGTATATGAGGATTCACCGCCGTCGATCTTTGTCCATCGGAATGCCTGACCGCAGTCCAGTGTCTCATCAAGATCAAGATCGGGCTGGTAAAGCAAAATGTCATTGTTTTTAACATAATATTCCATATTTTTCAACTCCCAAAATGATAAATTTACATAAAAGACTTGATTTTTCTATTTAATTATACTAAAATATAATTATAAATGCAAGTACCTGCATATATAATTATTTTTTTTAACGGAGTTTACAATGATTAGAAAGATCAATTTAGCAGGGGAATGGAAGCTTTTCCTCGAAAGCGGAAAATCCTTTGCCGATAAAACAGCAGCTTCATTGGAGCTGCCCTCAGTCAGCGATACGATCGCGCTTCCCGGAACTACCTCTGCCGCAGCGAAGGGCGAGCGGAATACTGAGATCGACGAGGGATATCTTACAGATGAATACGCCTTTGAAGGAACGGCATATTACCTCCGGAGCTTTGATTTAGGCGAGAAAAGCACGGAGCACAGATACGAGCTGCTTCTGGAGCGTACAAGGCTTACAAGAGTGTGGGTCAATGGTCAGCCTGCCGGGGAGTATGACAGTCTCTGTACACCTCATACATATGACATCACTGAGTACTTGAAAAGCGGAGAAAATACGATCTGCGTCGCTGTGTGCAACTGCGGATACCCAACGGCAGGCGGACATCTCACGTCGCCTGATACGCAGTCCAACTGGAACGGCATAACCGGTGAGATATCGCTTATAGAGTCGGATAAGGCGCGTATCAGAGAGATGACCGCATATCCGGACATTGCCAAAAAAGCAGTAAGACTGAAATTCAGAACTGAAAATATCAATGAGTGTGAGGCTGAGCTCTGGGGTGCGTCCTCCGACGGAAAAGTCGTCGAAAAAATTTGCCGGAAAATAAGCAATGAATGTGAAGTATACGTTGATTTAGGAGATGAGCCCTCTCTCTGGAGCGAATATTCGCCTGTTACATATACTGTTAAGGCTGCGGTCTGCGGAAGCTGCGACATTGCTTCGGTTACATTCGGAATGCGTGAGATCGCGGCAAGCGGTATGAACATCAATGTGAACGGCGAGACAGTTCAGCTTCGCGGCAGGCACGACGGACTTATTTTCCCTCTGACAGGAGCCGCTCCAACAACAGTTGAGCAGTGGTATAGTTATTTGTATACCGTGAAAAGCTGGGGCTTTGATCATGTGCGCTTTCACACCTGCTGTCCGCCGGAGGCTGCATTTACAGCTGCGGATATGCTTGGCGTCTATATGCAGCCGGAGCTGCCGTTCTGGGGCACGATACACGGTGAAACGGATGAGGGCTTCAAGGCTGAAGAGCAGGCGTATCTCATCGAAGAGGGAAAGCGTATTCTCCGCTGTTTCGGCGATCACCCATCATTTGCCATGATGTCTCTGGGAAATGAGCTTTGGGGCGATCCAAAACGAATGGGGCGGATATTAGCTGAATATCATAGTATTGACAACAGACATCTTTATACCCAGGGCAGCAATAATTTCCAGTTTTTTCCTAACATCCAGCCCGAGGACGATTTCTTCTCGGGAGTCCGCCTGAGCAGGGAACGCCTTATACGCGGCTCCTATGCCCAATGCGACGCACCGCTGGGCTTTGTTCAGACAGAAAAGCCGAATACTGCTCATTCCTTCGACAGCATGATTTTTCCGGAGGACAGCGGTTCTGACCAGGGACAAAGCGGCGATGAGATAGAAATTCAGTACGGCACTGGCGTTAAAAAGGTTCGTGTGGATAAAAGCTCCGGAGGTCTCATCCCGGATAAGCCAATAATCACCCATGAAACAGGTCAGTACTGCTCATATCCCGATCTTAATGATATACCACATTTTTCCGGAGCGTTGAAGCCATTTAATATGGAAGCCTTCAAGGAGCGGCTGAGGGCAAGGAATATGCTTCATCTGGCGGAGAAATTCCACTATTCATCAGGAATGTTCGCTTATAACTGCTATAAATCAGAAATCGAAGCAGTCATGCGTTCACAGTACATTTCCGGATTTCAGCTTCTTGATCTACAGGATTTTACGGGTCAGGGCATGGCATTTGTGGGAATGCTCAACGGCTTAATGGAGGAGAAAGCTTTTGTCCGTGAAAATGATCTCAGAAAAAAATGGCTGGGATTCTGCTCCGACTGCGTAATACTTTGCGAAATTGAGGATTTTGTCCTCACAAAGGGTCAGACTGTCAAAGTGCCGGTAAAGCTGAGATATTCCGGCAGCGGAAGTCTCACTGGCAAAAGTATAAGCTGGAAATTCGGAAGAATAGCAGGTGAAATAGCAGTTCCCGACGGATTCCGCGGACTCGGAAAGGTCGGCGAAATTGAGCTGACTGCAACAGAGCCCGGAACATACACACTGACGCTTGTTATAGAAAATGTCCGTGAAAATGACGATATTCTGCCGATAAGCTCAGAAAACAGCTATGATTTTTACGTTTATCCAAAGTCGGAGGACTTTAAGCTGTACAGCAGCGACGATGTTATTATTGCAACTGAGCCGGAAGAACTGAAAAAGCTGGAGGGCAGGGGAGTTAACATTCTCTATATTCCGGAAAAGCTTAAAAACAGCGTCAAGGGCTTCTACTGCACTGATTTCTGGTGTTATCCTATGTTCCGTTCAATTTCCGAAAGCATGGGAAAGGATGTGCCTGTGGGAACTCTTGGACTGCTCATTGACAATAAGCATCCTGCACTGTCGGAATTTCCCTGCGAGGCGTACTCAACTCCGCAATGGTATGAGATAGTAAGCTGCGGTGACTGCGCTGTTCTGGATGATTTCCCGGAGCTTGAGCCTATTGTTCAGACCATAGATAATTTTGAACGTAATCATAGGCTTGGAAATCTTTTTGAGGTCAATTCCGGCGGCAATAGGATATTGGTTTGCACAAGCCGGCTTCGGGAGTGCATTGATATACCGGAGGTCCAGGCGTATGCCAGAAGCCTGCTCAGCTATATAAGATCGGACAAATTTGCACCGGATATTAATATATCGACGGAGGCGTTGGCTAGTTTATAAGGAGATTCTATGAAGGACAGAGAAATTGATTTTATTGTAGAGGGCATCCAGCAGCTGCCGGCTGTTGTTGATAAAGGTCCTACGGCTCAGGAGAAAATGGCGCAGGCTTTTATGGAATTTATGCAGTTTGCTCATTTATACGAGTCGGCAATTGAGGTTGTGAAAACCTACCTTGGAATTTTAGATAACGAGTTTAATATAAAATTCCAGAGAAATCCCATACATAACATTGAGAGCAGACTGAAATCTGCCGATTCCATGATGAATAAGCTGAGTAAGAAGGGCATACCCTTTACCCCGGAAAATGCCGGTAAAAATCTGCTTGACATTGCCGGAATACGCGTTACCTGCTACTATATAAACGACATTTATGTGCTGGCAGAGATGCTTGCAAGGCGCGATGATTTTGTTGTTCTGAAACAGAAGGACTATATAAAAAATCCTAAGCCAAGCGGCTACAGAAGCTATCATCTGGTGCTGAATGTTCCGGTACATCTTTCCGCCAAAAAACAATACGCCCCGGTGGAGATCCAGATCCGTACCATTGCAATGGATTTCTGGGCAAGCCTTGAGCATCAGCTGAAATATAAGCCCTCGGCTGAAATTACACCCGAAATTTCGGAAGAGCTCCGGCAATGTGCGGAAAGGATCGCGGAAACTGACTATCAGATGCAGAAGATATATACGCAGGTATATGGAAGATAGTGCATCTGCATTTCGACAATAATTATTGTTTTTCCGCAAAAAATACCCGTTCACAAGAGCCTTTTATTATGATATAATAGTACTATATCTTTGAAAGGAGACGGAGAAATGTTCGGAGCAACAGTCAGGAGCAGGTGCGAGATAAGGGATCGCACAGTGTATATGGAGGTTTACGGAGATAATAAGGTGTCCTACAGGGTTACGGCTGCCCGGATACTGAAAAACGGCAGGCAGTCTGTTACATATGGTATAGAGGTTGAGGATCAGAAGGCTGGAGAAAAAGAGACGATACCTGATTTTTCACCTGATATTGAGGATGCAGTCGACTTTGCCGAAACACTGATCTCCCAGAAAATAAGACCCAGCCGGCTCTATTCAAAAGCGCTTGGCTATTTGTGCATTTCTATCTGATAAAACGATATATTTCTTAACTAAGGCAGCACCGCGCGTAGATCGTGCTGTGTTGCCTAAAATTTATACCGGAGAAGAAACTGCACAATGCCATGTCCGGAACACCGCGTAGTTCGATAGGGTACAGTATTGTAACAGAGATCTCCTGCATAATGACGAATATCTGAAATGATTTATTTTTTTATTTTAACTTGAAATATGTATTGACAAGTCCAATGGAATGTGATATTATAAACATATGAACAAATATTCATATGTCAGGAGTGTCACTAATGGAAAAAACTTATGAGATAAAAAATCTCGGCTGCGCACACTGCGGCGGCAAAATCGAGGAAGCAATAAACCGTCTTGACGAAGTCGAAAAGGCTGTGCTTAATTTCCCGATGCGGAAAATCAAGATAAGCGGAGAGCTTTCCGATGAGCTGCTGGAGAAGATAAACGAGCTTGCCGGAAAAATTGAAGCAGGTGTGGAGATCGTCCCCGTTGGCGCAAAGGGCAGCGAGCATCACCATGAACACCGTCATACGGAGAAAACCTACGAGGTAAAAAATCTCGGCTGCGCACACTGCGGCGGCAAAATCGAGGAAGCAATAAACCGTCTTGACGAAGTCGAAAAGGCTGTGCTTAATTTCCCGATGCGGAAAATCAAGATAAGCGGAGAGCTTTCCGATGAGCTGCTGGAGAAGATAAACGAGCTTGCCGGAAAAATTGAAGCAGGCGTGGAGATCGTCCCCATGGGAGCGGCTGGACATGAGCATCACGAACATAAGCAAGAGCACGGACATTGCCATGATGAGGACTGCCACTGCGGCGATCACGAGCATCATGAACACTGCCATGATGACCATTGTGGATGTCATGAACACGACCACCATTCCCATGAGCGCAGCGACAGTTCAAAAATGCCGCTGTTTATGCTCATTGCAGGGGTTCTGCTCTTCGCAGGCGCGCTGATAGTTCAGCATACGGTGCATATTTTCCCTGTTTACCTTGCACTGTACATAGCTGCATATCTGCTTATGGGATATAACGTTCTGATCGCGACGGTGAAAAACGTTTCAAAGGGAAATATTTTCGACGAGAATTTTCTCATGACCATCGCTACTATAGGTGCATTTATTCTCGGTGAGTACGCCGAGGCTGTGGGCGTCGTTCTTTTCTTCCGCATAGGCGAGCTTTTTGAGGATTTTGCCGTGTCCCGGAGTCGAAAGGCGATCACTGACATCGCGTCTCTCCGTGTAGACGAGGCTGATGTGCTGCGGAATGGCGAATTCGTAAGAATGGACGCGGACAGAATTGAGATAGGCGATATTATTCGTATCAAGGCAGGCGAGCGCATTGCTGCCGACGGTATTGTTGAGTCCGGCGAATCCAGAATCGACACATCAGCAGTTAACGGCGAGCCTGTTCCAGTGCGGATTCAGCCCGGCGACTGCGTTATGTCCGGCTGCATAAATCTTGCGGAGACGGTAACGCTTCGTGCAACTGCTGCCGCCGCTGATTCTATGATTTCCAAAATTGCTCAGGCTGTTGAGGACGCAACCGCCGAAAAACCTCAGATTGACCGCTTTATTACCAGATTTTCCAGAATCTATACGCCCCTTGTCATTGCGGCTGCGTTGCTGACGGCTGTTCTTGGCTCACTGATAACTCACGATCCGTCAAAATGGATATATTCAGCGCTCACTTTCCTGGTCATCAGCTGTCCCTGCGCACTGGTGCTCAGTGTGCCTCTTGCCTATTTTTCGGGCATCGGAGCAGCTTCAAAGCTTGGAATACTCTTTAAGGGCGGAAATGCAATAGAGGCTCTTGCAAAGGTAAAATCAGTTATTTTCGACAAAACCGGAACGCTCACAAACGGCAGCTTTTCTGTAACTGATATTGCGCTTTGCGGCGATATGGATGAGGCTGAGCTTCTCAGGATATGCGGAAGCTGTGAAAGCGTGTCGTCACACCCTGTTGCAAAGAGCATTGCAGATTATTGTAATTCGCGGAATATAGTTATTTCCGAGCCAGAGAGATCAGGTGAAGCAGCCGGAAGAGGCGTGTATGCGGTTCTTGAAGGCAGGGAGATTTTCTGCGGCAGTGAAAAAATGATGACCGAGAAAAATATTTCCATGCCGAAGCTGCCTAAGACTTCGACGGGAAGCGTAGTTTTTGTAGCTGTGGATGGAAAAGTCCATGGCAGAATCGTGGTTTCGGATTCCGTGAAGGCGACCTCCGGAGCTGCCATTGCGGAGCTCAGAGCAATGGGTATCCACACGGCTATGCTCACCGGAGATAAGCCGGAAAATGCCGAAGCTGTGGGAAAACAGCTTGGTCTCGACACAGTAAGAGGCGGACTTATGCCTGACGATAAGCTGGCGGAGCTGAACAATATTCGACAGGAAAAGGGCTCGGTAATGTTCGTCGGCGACGGCATAAACGACGCGCCTGTTCTCGCAGGAGCGGATATCGGAGGCGCTATGCAGACCGGAGCGGATCTGGCTCTCGAGGCTGCGGATGCAGTGTTCATGAGCAGCGAGCCGGAATCTGTTGTTTCAGCAAAGAAAATTGCCGATAAGACTCTGCGAATTTCCTATGAGAACATCATTTTTGCCCTTGCGATAAAGGCTGTAGTACTTATCTTGGGACTTCTTGGTCACCCGAATATGTGGCTGGCTGTTTTTGCGGACTCCGGAACGGCAATGCTGCTGATCCTCAATTCCGTCAGGGCGCTCAATACAAAAAGTCAGAAAAAATCATAAAATCAAAACCGCACAGATTTTTGTTCTGTGCGGTTTTTCTCTATATTCCAGTAAAAAGCCTGCCCTGGAAGGTATCTCTTTCCGCAAGGGCTTTATCAATTCCGCCGAGTACAGCGATTTTGTCGGCGCTCCACATCGGCGCGATCAGCTTTAATTTATCGCCGTCTCCGGTGATGCGCTCGATCACTGTTTCGGGAGGAAGTGTCTCCAATTGGCGGACAATTATGTCAATATATTGCTCTCGGCTCATCAGTGTAAATTTGCCATTCCCGAACATTTCCGCAAGCCGCGTTCCCTGTATGACATGAAGCATTTGCAACTTTACGCCATCCGGACGAAGCCTGCCAGCCTGGCGCGCGCTTTCGATCATCATTTCCGGCGTCTCTCCCGGTAAACCGTTTATGATGTGCAGGCATAATCTTATACCACGTTTTTTTAGCTTAAAATAGCCGTTTTTGAACTCTTCATGGGAGTAGCCGCGATTTATGGAGTTTATGGTTTCCTCGTGTACAGACTGCATTCCGAGCTCCACGGTGAGCAGCGTTTTCTGGTTCAGCTCAGTCAGCAGATCAAGCACGTCTTTCGGCAGGCAGTCAGCGCGCGTTCCGATCGAAAGCCCTTTCACATGAGGAAATGCCAACGCCTCCTCATATATTTTCCGCAGCCTTTCCACTGGGGCATATGTATTGGTATTTGCCTGAAAATAGGCAATGATCGGAACGTCTCCGCTTCTTTTGCTTATCCTCCTCCACTCCAGCTCAAGCTGCTCTGAAACCGAAATTCCATTTTGGGTGAAGTATCCGCTGCCGCCGTCGCAGAAGATGCAGCCGCCTGTGCCTGCTATGCCGTCAATATTAGGGCAGGTGAATCCGCAGTCGATAACAGCTTTATGTAGTTTTTCGCCATATACGGTCTTATAGTGGTAATTCAGGGTGTGATAACGTTTGTTGTCCAGTGAAAAAATAAAGGGATTTTTCATATATTTCTCCGAAAAAACAGCACCGCATTTCTGCGATGCTGTAACTTTTTATAGTTTTTATTCCTGTTCAGTGACCTGGATGCCGAGAACCTCCAGGTTGGCATTGTCCACAACTGACGGACACTCTGACATGAGCTCGCTGGCATTCTGTACCTTCGGGAATGCAGTAACGTCACGGAGACTGTCAGCCTTGCACATTATCATTGCCAGACGATCCAGTCCGATTCCCATTCCACCGTGAGGCGGCGCTGCGTAACGGTAAGCATCAACCAGAAAGCCAAATTTAGCTTGGATCTCCTCATCGGTCATACCCAAAGCCTCGAACATACGCTGCTGAAGCTCAAAATCAGTTATACGCATCGAGCCACTGGAAAGCTCAGTTCCGTTGAGAACCAGATCCCACGCCTTAGCACGGACATTTGCCGGGTCGCTGTCGAGGTAATCCATGCACTCCTCCATGGGCATAGTGAAAGGATGATGAGCAGCAACCCATGTGCTGCTGTCCTCGTCGTACTCGAAGAAAGGCATTTCGGTTATCCACAGGAAGTTGTACTTGTCCTCGTCGATCACGTCAAGCTTTTTGCCGCAGATAAGTCTCAGAGCGCCGAGAGTTGACAGAACCGTCTTTGTCCTGTCGGCACAGATAAGCACGAGATCTCCCTGTTCAGCGCCAACAGCTGTGCAAATTTTTTCCAGGTCACCCTCACCAAGGAATTTCTTAAAGCTGCAATTCGGCTCGTCAGCCCAGCGAATGTAGGCAAGACCCTTTGCGCCGATGCCCTTTGCATGGTCAACAAGCTTGTCGATCTCCTTGCGGGTATATGTAGCCGCGCCGTTTTTCACATTGATAGCACGTACAGAGCCGCCGGACTCCACTGCGCTCTTGAAAACGACGAAGTCGATGTCCTTCACAGCGTCGGTGATGTCCTGTATCTCGAAGCCGAATCTTGTGTCGGGCTTGTCCGAACCGTAGCGGTTCATTGCGTCTGCAAAGGTGATACGAGGCAGGGGCAGGGGAATGTCCACGCCGATGACTTCCTTGAATACACGCTGGATAAAGCCTTCAACACAGCTCTGGATATCCTCAGCCTCAACGAAGGACATTTCAAGGTCGATCTGCGTGAACTCCGGCTGTCTGTCGGCACGGAGATCCTCGTCGCGGAAGCAGCGCGCAAGCTGAATATATCTGTCATAGCCGGCAATCATCAGAAGCTGCTTGTAGATCTGCGGAGACTGCGGCAGAGCGTAGAATTTTCCGGGGTGTACACGGGAGGGAATGAGATAGTCGCGAGCGCCCTCTGGAGTGGACTTCATCATCATAGGAGTTTCGATTTCCAGGAAGCCGTTCTCGTAGAAATATTCACGGGTAACGCGCGCGATCTCGTGACGGCGGATTATGTTCTGCTGGAGCGGCTCACGACGGAGATCGAGATACCTGTATTTCAGTCTCAGCTCCTCATTCACCTTTGTCTCGGCAGTGATTTCAAAAGGCGGAGTCTGCGCCTTTGAGAGAATACGCAGGTCAGTGACGAAAATCTCAACATTACCTGTTTTCAGCTTATCATTCTTGCTCTCGCGTTCAATTACCGTACCCTTTGCCATAAGAACATACTCGCTCTTACATGAGGAAGCCTTCTCGAACACAGAAGCATCTGTCTTGTCATTGAAAGCGAGCTGCACAACGCCTGTTCTGTCGCGTAGAACAATAAAGATAACTCCGCCCTTATCGCGCACGCGCTCGGCAAAGCCGCCTACAACGACCTCCTGACCAATTTCTGTAACTTCGCCGCAGTAATGGGTTCTTTTCAGCCCTTTCATGGAATCTGCCATTTTAATTCTCTCCTCCGTTGAATGAGAACAGCGGACCTGTTTTGTCCTCCACGTCAAGCTGTTCCATAACCTTATTAAAGTAAAGCTCCTCAAAGTTCAGAGCAAATTTATCGTCAAGTGCAAGCTCCGTTTCGCCGCCCTTTTCCATTTCTTTCAGGCGCACTTTTCCGCTCTCCAGCTCGTTATCGCCCAGAACAACGGTAAATACCGCGCCGATCTTGTTTGCGTATTTCATCTGCGCCTTGAGACCTCTGCCCATCATGTCGAACTCCGCAAAGTAGCCGTAGCCCCGGAGGATCGCCGACAGCTCCATAGCCTTTTCCAGAGCGTTATCGCCCATAGTCGCGAAGTAGATGTCGCATTTTTTCTCCGGCAGGAAGTCGCATCCCTGCTTTTCCATGACAAGAAGCAGTCTTTCCAGACCCATTCCGAAGCCGAGAGCGGGAGTACGCTGACCGCTAAGCTGTTCAATGAGACCGTCGTAACGTCCGCCGCCGCAGACAGTGCCCTGCGCGCCGATCTCGGTGGTGACAAACTCGAAAACGGTCTTTGTGTAGTAGTCAAGTCCGCGGACGATACGAGGATTTACCTGGAACTCGATATTCAGCTTCGTGAGGTATTTTTTCAGGCTCTCGAAGTGATCGCTGCATTCGTCGCAGAGATAGTCGATGATGACCGGTGCGTCCTTGCCGATTTCCTGGCATATAGGGCTTTTGCAGTCCAGAATACGCATGGGATTTTTTACGAGACGCTCGCGGCAGGTGTCGCAAAGCTCGTCCTTGCGTGCCTCAAAATAGCTGCGCAGAGCCTCGTGATACTTAGCGCGGCAGGTGGGACAGCCTATGGAGTTGATGTACAGCATAATATTTCTGATCCCCAGACGGTTGAGGATAGTATTAGCCAGTGAAATGACCTCTGCATCAGCGGCAGGGGAAGGACTTCCAGCCATTTCCACTCCGAATTGGTGGAACTCGCGGAGACGTCCTGCCTGCGGTCTCTCATGGCGGAAGCATGAAAGAATGTAGAAAACTCGCTGTGGAAGCGCCTCGTTGAGGAGACCGTTCTGGAGCATAGCGCGGATAGTTCCTGCTGTACCCTCGGGACGGAGCGTGAACTTGGATTCCTTCGCCATGACCGTATACATTTCCTTCTGCACAACGTCAGTGGTCTCGCCTACGGAGCGGAGGAAAAGGTCGGTGTTTTCAAAGGTGGGGACTCTTATTTCCCCGAAGCCGAAGGAGGTCGCAACATCCCGTACAATTTTTTCAACGGTGTGCCACTTGTGGACATTTTTAGGAAGAACATCCTCAGTGCCGTTAGGACGCTTTATATTCAAAGCCATAAAATCAACCTTTCTTGTGTTAACATGAAAATTCTCCCTTTTTCAGGGAGAATTTTTTGCCCTGTTTCTGGACATAAAAAGCATAGATCAGATAGAAACGCTGCCAGCCTCGCGCCAGTCAAGGTCTCCTCTTTCGAGGGCAAGGATAAGCGCCTCCGCTGTTGCGATATTTGTGGCAACAGGGACATTGTGAACGTCGCAGAGTCTCAGCAGGTCGATATCATTTGCATCCGTAGACTTCGGATTGATAGGGTCTCTGAAAAACAGCAGGACGTCCACCTCGTTGCAGGAAAGAAGAGCAAGAATCTGTTCAGCTCCGCCTCGTCCGCTTAAATAGCGTTTGATAGGAAGACCTGTTGCCTCACTTACCTGTTTTCCGGTAGTGTTAGTTGCGATCAGTGAGTGTTTTGAAAGAATGCCGCAGTATGCGCTGCAAAACTGCACCATAAGTTCCTTTTTTGCGTCATGAGCGATTATTGCAATCTTCATTTTTTTATCCTTTCCCCGCACAGCGGAATTATCATCATGAAGTTTTAACTGTAAGCGGAACAAATTCTCCGCCGAGACGCTTTGAGATCGCGTCGAAAGCCTTTAATGCAGCAGAATCTGTGGGAATAGGATTGCCCTTGCCCGTTGCAACTGTCATCTTGAAATCATCGGGAATAACGCCGATAAGCTGAACTCCGATCTTATCAATGATCTCGTCAAGGTTGTTGACCAGCGACTCTCCGATAACCTTTTTGCTTATCTTATTTATAATAAGACGCTGGCTCTTATTTCCTCTGTTGTAGAACTCGTCGGACATCAGACTTGCGTCACGGATGCAGACAGGGTCGGGAGTTGAAACTACCAGAATGAGGTTAGCCTGCTCTACAATGTCGAAAACATGGGAGCTGATTCCTGCGCCGGTGTCGATGATGATATATTCAAAATATTTTTTTACAGAACGGCATATCTCAACGATCTGAGCGGCAGTAACTGTAGTGAGTGTCTTAGGGGCGCAGAGAATGCTGAGATTTGAAGCCATAGGCACCTGTGCAACAGCCTCCAGAGCCGTTTTGCTGCCTTTAAGTACGTCGCCCAGGTCGTACTTGATATCATTATCAAGACCAAACATAATATCAAGACAGCGAAGACCGAAGTCAAGCTCTATAAGAAGAGTTCTGTGACCCTGTTTAGCGAGGGTGTAACCGAGACCGGCACAAACGGTAGATTTTCCGGTTCCGCCTTTTCCGGAAGTAACAGCAATTATTTTCGACATTTTCTTTCCTTTCAGAGTCCTGGCACAGACTCACATCATAAAAAATTATAACTCTAATGTATATTATATCACAAAATTCGCCATTTGTCAAAGAACTTTTTTGTATGCAAAGTAAAATTGTGCAGTTTAATATTTTTCAAGTATTATCTTTATGCAATTTGCACAAACCACTGTTATGATGCAAACTGGCTGTTGTAAAGCTGAGCATAGAATCCGTCTTGTTTCATAAGTGCGTCATGGCTGCCCTGCTCAATGATATTTCCGTTTTTCAGGACAAGTATCATATCGGAGTTTTTGATAGTTGACAGACGATGAGCTATAATGAAGCTGGTCTTGCCCTCCATAAGCTTGATAAAAGCTCTCTGAATACGATGCTCCGTCCGCAGGTCAATGGAGCTTGTGGCTTCGTCGAGAATAAGCATGGGCGGATTCATCAGCATGATCCGGGCGATACAGATGAGCTGCTTCTGACCCTGGGAAAGACCGCTGTCCTCGGAGATAACGGTGTTGTAGCCCTTTGGCAGACGCTTGATAAAGCCGTGGGCGTGGACTGATTTTGCGGCGGCGATGATCTCTTCCATGGTCGCGCCGTCTTTGCCGTAGCTGATATTTTCGGCTACAGTGCCGGTGAATACCCAGGTCTCCTGTAAAACCATTCCAAAACTGCTTCGGAGACTGTCGCGTGTGATATCATTGATATTTTTTCCGGAAATCAGTATTCTGCCGCTTTCTATGTCGTAGAATCTCAGAAGCAGATTGATGATAGTCGATTTTCCGCAGCCTGTAGGGCCTACAATGGCTATCCGCTGACCGGGTTTTACGTCGAGGCTGAAATCCTGGATAAGCTTGACTTTCGGGTCGTAGGAGAAAAATACGTTCTCGAATTTTACAGCTCCGGAGCAGTCCGAAAGAGCCGCCTTTTCCGAATCGTCGCTTACCTCTTCCTGGTCAAGGACGCTGAAAACGCGCTGAGCCGAGGCAATGGCATTTTGCAGCTCCGCAAAAACGCCTGAAATTTCGTTGAACGGCTTGGTGTACTGGTTGGAATAGGCGAGGAAACTGGAGAGATTACCTACGGTCATTTTGCCGACGAATGAAAGTGAGCCGACAGCTCCCAGCGAGCCTAAAAGTCCTACCGAGGCGTAGATAAGACCGTTTACAAACCTTGTGACAGGGTTGGTCATAGAGCTGAAAAACGTTGCTTTTACGCCGATTTTCCCGTATTCGCAATTTATCTCCTCAAATTTTTCCTCCGCGCGCTTGTCGTACACAAACGCCTTGACGATTTTCTGATTTCCAGCCATTTCTTCCGCAAAGCTGACCATTTTTCCGCGCATTTCAGATTGACGGGCATATGAATTGTGAGTCGCTTTCGTGATTTTTGAAGCAGCCAGAAATGAAAGGGGAGTCAGCAGCACTACAACTATGGCAATCTTGAAATTAATGAACATCATGAATACAAGAGTGCCCAGGATCGTTATGATTCCGCTGAAAAACTGGGTAAAGCCCTGGAGCAGACCGTCGGAGATTATCTCTATATCGTTAATGACGCGGCTCGTCAGTTCGCCCTTTGTGGTTCTGTCAATGAACCGCAGAGGTACGCGCTCCAGCTTGGCGAATACGTCGCTTCGCAGATCACGGACGGTGAGAAAGGCGAGTTTGTTAGTGCAAAGACTCATTAGCCACTGAAAAATACCGCTGCCGACGACCATTGCTCCAAGCTCGACCGCGATCTTCTCCAACTCGGAAAAATCTACAAGACCCTTGCCTGTGCAGCAATCGACAGCCCTGCCGATGAACACCGGGACGGTCAACGAAAGCGAAACGCTGATAAGCGCGTAAGCCAGCGTCAGAACGAAGTACGACATATATGGTCTTGCGTATGAAAAAATTCTCTTTAACGCTGTAAACATTTCACGCTTCCTCCCTTTCGTTCATCTGTGATTCGTAAATTTCCCGATAGACCTCACAGCTCCGGAGCAGCTCTTCGTGAGTGCCGATGCCAGCCGGTTCGCCGTCGTCCATGACGATGATTTTTGCAGCGTCCTTGAGAGATGTGGTCCGCTGCGAGATCATTATTACGGTCGTATCAGCCATGTTCTCTTTCAGCGCCTTGCGCAGCCGCAGGTCAGTTGCGTAATCCAGCGCGCTTGTGGAGTCGTCCAGTATCAATATTTTCGGCTCGCCCACAAGAGCTCTGGCAATGGCGATACGCTGCTTCTGACCGCCGGAGAGATTTTTTCCGCCCTGAGATATAAGCGTATCCAGTCCATCAGGCATTTTTTCAACAAACTCCCATGCCTGAGCGGTTTTTAAAGCTGCGATAATTTCCTCATCGGAAGCGCCTGCCTTGCGCCAACGCATATTTTCCCGGACGGTTCCGGTGAAAAGTACTGTTTTCTGCGGTACGTAGCCGATCATTCCGCGGAGCTCGTCTCTGTCCCGGTTCAGCACGTTTACGCCTTCTACGAGAACCTCGCCCTCGGTGGGCTGATAGAAGCAGGGGATGAGGGCTGCTGCGGTGGATTTTCCGCTGCCTGTGCCGCCGATAATTCCCAGCATTTCGCCGGATCTCAGCTCGAATGAAAGATCGTGGACAGAGCAGTCGCCTGCACCCTCATAAGCAAAGGAAACGCTGCGGAACTCAATGATATTTCCGTCGGGACAGCCGTGATAACAGCTGCCGTTTTCCTCCGGAGGAAGGTCGAAAACCTCGCTTACGCGGTTTGCCGAGGCGAAAGCCTTGGTGAAGGTGACAATAAGGTTAGCCAGTACTACCAGTGCAAGAAGTATCTGAGTCATGTAATTGGTAAAGGCAGTCAGCTCGCCCTGGGTCAGGCTTCCGGCGTCTATGCGGACTCCTCCGAACCAGATAATGGCGACGATGCCAAGATTCATTATCATAAAAGCGGCAGGATTGAGGACAGCGGAGATCTTTCCGACTGCTATCGAGCTTTCAGCGATTTCGTCGACTGCCGAATCGAATTCCTCGATTTCCTCCTGCTGACGGGAAAATGCGCGTATAACACGAGTTCCCTCGATGTTTTCCCGTGTAAGAAGAGCGGCGCGGTCGAGCTTCTGCTGAGTTTTTTTGTACATGGGCACGGTTTTTTTCATTATAACGAAAATAATTGCGGAGATAAGCGGAGCGGCAATGAAGAAGATCAGGGAGAGCTTTACATCTATGGTCACCGCCATGACCGCCGCTCCGATGACGAGAAACGGTGCGCGGACGGCAAGCCGGATGAACATATTCACGCCGTTCTGGACGGTATTCGTGTCGTTTGTCAGTCTGTTTACCAGCGATGCAGTTCCGATTTGGTCAACGCTGCTGTGGGACAGGGAATTGATGTGGCTGTACATGGCGCGCCGCAGCTCAGTTCCGAAGCCGTATGCGCATCTTGCCGCAAGGTACTGGCAGGTAAGCGCGAATCCAAGACCGCAGACACCTAAAATAACGATAACTCCGCACATTTTCAGTATGTACGCTGTGTCGTTATTAGCAATTCCCTTGTCAATGATATTTGCCATGACGAAAGGGACAATAAGCTCGAAAATAGCTTCCAGAAGCTTGAAAAACGGTCCGAAGACAAGTTCTTTTTTGTAGTTCTTCAAATATTTTAACAGCTTTTTCATATTTTCACCTTAACGCAAATTCAGCGGACTACTAATAAGTCCGCCTAAGATTTTATTTATGGAGTGTTGACGCTATACGAAATGACTGCAAGCCGCCGTTGCGCAGCAGCGTCAACACTCTCCGGAAAAAATTAAAAATCAGAGCTCTACGCCGTTTTCCGCAAGAAGCGCCCTTGCGGATTCTACGGAATCAACGCCCGTGGGATTCTTTATCGGGGCAAATTCCCTGTTTCGCACCACCTCGTAGGGCAGGCAGCTCCTGTTCATGTGTATCATATCCAGAATAAGCGTCTCGAATTTGAAGCCGTTGGGCTTTTCAGGACTTGTCAGACAGCCGTTTTCGTCGATGTGAGGTATCTTTTTCTCAACCACGTGTACGGGCATCCTGCTGTTATTTATTTCCATTAATCTGTCTATTCTGAAAAGATAGTTGAGGATAACGCCGAATTTATAGGCAAGCTCGCCGTTTTCGAGACGCTGGTTCGCCATTTCTTCTGTCAGCTCGTAATATTCTACGATCGAGGGCATACCGTCCTCCAGGCACATTGCTCCGACTCTTTCATATGGGTCTGCCTTTGCAACGCACTTGCTGCCGGATTCGCAGCCGGACTTGATGACTGCGCCGATGAACATAGGATCTGCGATCTGCTGCAGGACGTTGTCAACAGCGAAAACGTTGAGCCATTCCACACCCTGAGCTCTCAGCTTTTCCATAAGTCCCGAACGCACCAGCGATGAGAACCAGCCTCCGTTGCCGTTGGGAGACGAGGAGATGCGGCACTTGCTTTCCATGAGTATCTTGCCGTCGAAATCTACAGAGGGCGCCATGTCCTGGATAAAGAAGCTGACATATTCGCTGTTGTAGCCGAAATAATCTTTTTCACGGAAGAAATTCACGGTGTCTTCATTGTTTTTTTCACTCGTCATGATGCAAAGCGGAATATAGCTTCCGGTTTCCTCGACCACCTTCATCAGGTTGTTTATAAGGCACTGGAAAATAAAAAGCTCATGAGTCACGCCGATATTGAACATTCCTTTCGGTTTGTCGAAGCCGAGACGTGTGCCCTGACCGCCTGCCAGAAGGACGGCTGCAATCTTTCCGCTGCGTATTGCGTCTATGCCTGCAGAGCGATAGCTTTCGCTGTTTTTTGCAATGTCGTCAACAGTCACTGCGCCAAGCGGCTCGATCTCGCCGCGCTGGGCAGAGAAACGGTTCTCTGCCTTTAAGTTGTCCAGCAGCGAAAGATCCGTTGACTCTATCTGGTCAAGAAGAGCTTGTTTTTCAGCTTCGTTAAGTTCGTCGTAATATTTAAGCAGATGGGACTGTCCGCAGTCCGTCAGTATTTTTTTGGCTGATTCGTAGGTCATTGTTTTTCTCCTTATCCATAAGAATTAGTTAATATCCTTATTATAACATATATTTTCTAAAATTGCAACCTGAGCGGAAATAAATTTATTTTTAAAAGATTTACATAATAATACCGCCGGCAAGCTCGCGCTGCAATTATTTTAAATTCAAATTTATTCCCGCAAGTGTTGATTTTTTGCAGTAAATATGTTATAATTAGTACAGAAAAATTTTGTGAGGTAAATATTTATGAATAATCTCTTCAAGAAATCTGCCGCTATGGCGATATCTGCCGTTATGCTCGGCTTAACAACTGCCGTAACAGCGGCAAATACCTATCAGGACACGGCAAGTGCAGCTCCGGACGAATATCATGACGACTGGCTTCATGTTAACGAAAATGCTGAAATTGTTGATATGAACGGAGATCCTGTCTGGCTTACAGGCTGCAACTGGTTCGGCTATAATGTCGGAAGCCAGGTTTTCGACGGCGTCTGGTCGCGTAATATGCACGAAATGCTTAATGAAATTGCAGACCACGGATTCAATTTGCTTCGTGTTCCCATGTCCACTGAAATTCTTCTGCAATGGAAGAACGGCGATCCCGACCCGATGATAAAAATAAACGAATGGGAAAATCCGGAGCTTACTCTCAGCGGCGAGGTCGGCGGAACTCCCATGTACAGCTTCGACATCTGGAATAAGGCTGTCGAGTGGTGTCGGGAAAACGGCATGAAGATCATGATAGATATTCACAGCGCGTCTACAAACTCCGCCGGACATCAGATACCGCTATGGTATGATTCAAATTATTCTGCGGAGGACTGGATCGAGGCGCTTACATGGTTTGCCGACTATTATAAGGACGACGATACTATCATAGCTATCGACCTGAAAAACGAGCCTCATGGCAAAAATGACGGTCAGGGCATGGCAAAGTGGGACGATTCTACCGATCCTACAAACTGGAAATATGCCGCTGAAACCTGCGGAAAGGCAATTCTTGACATCAATCCGAACCTTCTGATAATGGTCGAGGGTATCGAGGTTTATCCGAAATTTGAAAATGGAAGCGATTGGAACTCGCCTGCCGTTGATTATGCGAATTATGGCGATGAAAGCAAGCAGCCATACCATGGCGCATGGTGGGGCGGAAACTTCCGCGGCGAGAAGGATCATCCCATGGATTTCGGCGAATACCAGTCCCAGCTTGTAATGTCGCCCCATGATTATGGCCCGCTGGTTTATAATCAGACCTGGTTCGACAAGGATTTCAGCCGCGAAACTCTTCTTGACGATTACTGGTACGACACCTGGGCATATATGGTGGAGGAGAACAGACATCCGCTTCTCATGGGCGAATGGGGAGGATTTATCGACGAAACTCACGATCCGACCGGCGACAATACAAAGTGGATGACTATCCTCCGCGACTACATGATTGAAAAGAGAATACACCACACATTCTGGTGCTTCAATGAAAATTCCGGAGATACAGGCGGACTTGTATATGACAATTTCGGAACATGGGATGAGGAAAAATACGCTCTTGTAGAGCCTGCGCTCTGGCAGGACGATAACGGAAAATTTATCAGCCTTGACCATGCGAGACCCCTCGGGCAAGGCGGAAACGGTATCTCGATTTCTGATTACTACGGCGGAGGTACATCTCAGCCGTCTACGAAAGATACAACCACGTCGCCGGCTACAGATTCACCGACAGCTCAGCCCACAGCATCGGAAGACGGTGTTACGTACGGCGATGCAAATGAAGACGGTATCATTGATATCTCCGACGCTACGATAATTCTTCAGAGCATAGGAAACCAGGACAAGTATGCACTTTCAGAAAACGGAAAACGCAATGCGGATGTTTATCAAAACGGAGGCGGCATTACCGCCATGGACGCACTGGTGATACAAATGTACGACGCAAAGGTCATTAATGCTCTCCCATATGACGGACTATTGTAATACTATCGGGGCTGCGGGATTTTCGCAGCCCTTTTGAATGTGAACACGCTCTGGCCCAGTAGCTTTCTATGAAGGTCCTATAGCGATTTTGGAGGTTGATAAAATGCAAACAAAAACAATGACGGAGGGCGCTCCGTGGAAACATATTCTGAATTTTTCGCTGCCCGTGCTTGCCGGCTCGCTTTTGCAGCAGCTTTACAATACCGTTGATACTATTATCGTTGGTAAATATGCAAGTGAGGACGCGCTTTCGGCTGTCGGAACAACAGGAAGCCTTACATTTCTGTTTCTTGCCCTTGCAATGGGATTTTCGTCAGGCAACGGCGTAGTTGTAGCGCAGAATTATGGCGCAGGAAAGGAAAAGGCTGTCAGGGCGAACGCTTCAACAGGTATTTTGTTTCTTATGCTTCTTGGCGCAGCTTCCGCTGTGGTTGCCTGTATTATCGCACGACCAGCCTATACATATGTGCTGAATGTAGATAAGAGCATACTTGACATGACAGTCACATATTTCAGATGGTACGCATTGGGACTGGTCTTCCAGTACGGATATAACATATTTTCCGCGATATTGCGTGCAGTTGGCGACAGTGCGGCAACGCTTTATTTCCTGTTGATCTCCTCTGTAATGAATATTGGACTGGATATACTATTCGTCGCTGTATTCAAGTGGGGCGTGGCTGGAGCTGCGATCGCTACAGATATTTCCCAGGCTGCTTCATTTGCCGCTGCATACATTTACATGAGAGCCAAATATCCCCAGTTCAGATTCCGGCTGAATGAGTACAAATGGGACAGTGGACTTGTAAGAAAAACCGTCAGAATAGGATTTCCCATATCACTGCAGCTCATGATAGTATCCTTCGGACTTACTTTTATCCAGAGAGCTGTCAACGGCTTCGGGAAGGTTATGACAGCCTCCTTTACAGTTGGACAGCGTATTGAGATGTATCTTAATCTTCCATGCAACGCATTTCAGACAACGCTTGCAACCTATACCGGACAGAATATCGGCGCAGGAAAAATTGACCGCGTAAAACCGGGCGTAAGGCAGACGCTGATAATTTCGCTTATAATGACGGTGATTATTTCAGCATTTGTGTGGATCTTTGCAGGAAATATCATCACGCTGTTCAGTCTCAGCGAGCAGTCGGCAGAATACTGTCTTGCGCATTTGCGGGCAGTTTCGCTTATCAACATCGTATTGTCCATGTATATTCCAATATTCGGCGTGTTTCAGGGAGCTGGCCACAGCGGACTGCCGACAATTGTGGCAACAGGCGCGCTGGGAATAAGAGTGGTTGTGACATATCTTTTCAGATACAGCGAGCTTTTTGGATATTCCATTATCTGGTGGAACGGTATATTCGGCTTCGGTCTCGGTTTTCTTATCACCTGGAGCTGCTATCTGAGCGGAATATGGAAAAAGAATTCAAGCTTATGAGTATGAACTGAAACAACACCGCACAACACCATCGTCGGTATTTGTGCGGTGTTTCTTGATTTTATAAAATATATACTTGCCTCTATTGCAAACTATCCAGTAATGCTGACAGAAAATCCGTCTGTCTGTGTCATCCTCCTCGCCATACGACAGTATGCTTTCGCTTTTTTGCATTGCATCCGCCAAAATTATGCTTGAAAAACCGCACATTAATTTTATGTGGACACGCTCTGAAAAGTTTATATAATATGCTGGACATTGTTCTGATTTTATGCTATAAGCGGAGCGCCTCCGCTGGCAATTTCGCGTTATAAATATTTGCAATCAATATTTTTTCCTCGTGGGTTGCAATTTGGCAGTTTATATGCTATAATAAATCATACAAAGAAACTGTGCAATCTTGATACATTTGTTAGCGGACGATAACACGAGAAATAGTTAGTTTTCACAAACTTATTTTAGCTGTCTTGACACTTAGTCTTTTTTATGATAAAATATTCCTGCACTGGTTAGTGATGTCTAACCAAATATATTCAAGGAGATCTTATCTATGAAGAAAACAAAAATGCTCGGTATTGTCTCGGCTATGGCTATGGCTGCGTCAGTCGTTCCCGCTGCCGCCTTTGCAGAAGACAGCTCGTTCAGCGGCTATGTTCTCATGAACGTGCCCTACAGCGCTTTCTACGGCGCTGACGCTGCCGACATCTGCGATGTCGATGCCGTTTCCTCCGCAACAAATAAAACCGGAAATTACGGTAAAACCGGCGGCGCTTACCACTCAGGCACAACTGCCGGTACTGACGCTGAGGGCAACGCTGTTGCTACAGGTAAGGATACAAATTCTAAGGTGCAGGGCGTAACTTGGGCTGTAAAGGCTGACAGTCTCGACGCTGTAAAGGCTCTTGGCGGAACTGAGATCACAGCTGATTCCACAGTTACTACAGCAACTCTCGGAAGAGGTCAGACTTCAACAAGCACTCTCCAGGGCTACCAGGCTCTGACAGAAGCGCCTGCATATTCCTACTATGTTCTCGACAGCGAGCCTGAAAACTATCTGGTTCTTGACGGAACATCATTTACAACAGGCAAGACAAGCGCAGTAAACGGCGGAAATATCGAAGTTCCCGTTTCATACGGCACAAACTGGGGCGATATTCAGATCGACATTGCTGCTGCTGAGAATGCTTCCGACAAGATCGTCAACGCTATGGTAATCACAGCTGAAGACGGCACGTCAAAGGGTCTGTATCATCTGGATCAGATCTGGTCATACAGCGATATCGCATGGAAGGTTGCTTCAACTCCCGGTCTTGACGGAAAGAAGCTCACAAATGTCCGCTTCTACTGCTCTGCAAAGGACACCGACCTGACTGACGGCGAAGTTCCTGCGTACGAGAATTATGTTTACGACTATGCGTTCAGCACAGATGTAGCTGAGGTTTACACAGGCGCTGTTACAGCTTCGTTCAAGGGCAATTCTCTTGTGCTCAGCGGTCTGCCCGAGGACGGCGAGAATATCAAGGTAAAGGTTTACCACACTACAGGCGGAAGAAATCCTGTTCTGACATACATTACTCCTGTATTCGTTGACCCGGCTGACGACGACATTGATCCGGAATTTGTTTCTCTGGAGAACAATGCTGTTTCTATCGTAAAGGGCAGCGTTACAAACAAGGCTGGCACTACTGTTGAATACGGCGAGCTGGTAGACGAAACTACATACACAGTTGAGTTCAGCTGCGACAATTATATCATTAAAAAGATCATGGTCGACTATGTTGCTGAGGAGGCTAATGTTCCCGGCGGGTCTACAGAAGCTCCTGCTACGACAGCTGCTCCTGCACCTGCTGCAACAACTAAGGCAGGCAACGGAACTTCGTCCTCCAGCAAGACAACTACAGCTGCCAAGACTACAGCTGCAGCTAAGTCAAACGATTCAAACAGCCCTAAGACAGGCGATGCAGGCGCAGCGATCCCTGTTGCTTTCGCAGCTATGGCTGGCGCAGCGGCTGTAATTTCCAAGAGAAGAAAGAAGTAAGGGTGGTCTGAAATGTTATTCCTCATTGCCCTTATCGTGGCTTTCGCTTTTGCGTTTTTCTGCGGCGGCGCTTTGAAAAAGTGTCCGTATGTCTTTTACGGGGCGGCTGTTCTGCTGACCGTTGTCATGGCTGTGCTGCCCTCCTTCAATACCCGCGAGCTGCCGGCGTTTGTCAATAACTATGTTATCGGGCTGTTCACACGCGGCGCGCTGGCGACGGCATTGTGGTGCGTTGTAATGATCATGGGCGCTCTTCCGAACGGCTCGGCGGCTATAAAGAAGCTCATGCCTATCCGTGGAGAATTAAGTATTTTTACAGCGATTCTTACCCTCGGACATAATATAGGCTACGGCAGAACATATTTCAAGCTGCTGTTCACCGATTCTGACAGAATGAGCAGTACTCAGATCTGCGCGGCGATATGCACTATTGTTATGCTTGTTATCATGATACCGCTTACTGTACTTTCGTTCCCTGCGATACGCAGAAAGATGAACGCAAAGCTGTGGAAGAGGCTGCAGCGGACGGCATACCTGTTTTACGGACTGATCTACGTCCACGTTATGCTGCTGACTGTTCCGATTGCGAGAATGGGCAGAGAGGGATATATTTTCAGCGTATTTATGTACAGTCTGGTGTTCATAGGCTATGCTTTTTTCAGGATCAGAAAGTATCTGGTAAAAAAGCAGTTCAGCTTCAGAACACCTGTGACTGTGCTTATGGCTGTTATCGCTGCTGCCGGGATAGCTATGGCGATCTGGGCTGCGCAGCCGGTGAAGAAAAGCGATTCTCCGGTTGAAGGCAGCACATCGAAATCCTTTGCCATAGTTACGTCTACGGCGACGACTTCTGCGGATAATGCCGCTGTCACATCAACAGCGTCGGGTCTTACGACGCTTACGGATGCGACGACAACAACAGCTTCCGCGGAAACGGTAACAACTTCAACATCTGAGGATGAAGAGGAGTCCGAGGAAACAGAGACTGAGGCTGCTGAGTCTGAGGAGGAAGAGTCACCGGAGGAAGCTCCGGAGGAGCAGGAAACCCCGGAGCCGGAGGAGAACCACGAGCCTGAGCCTGCTCCCGAACCAGAACCTCAGTATATCTATAATAACGGTGATTTTACTGCCAGCGCATTCGGCTATGACGGTGAAGTCACGATAACGATCACCATTGAAAATGACGTAATAACCAATATTTCGGGCTATTCCAACGAATTTGACACCTCATACTTCGACTCGGCGGCTAATCAGGTTATACCTGCGATACTCAATTCCCAGAGCTCTCAGGTCGATGCCTGCTCGGGCGCGACTTACAGCTCAAACGCGATTATGAAGGCAGTGGAAAAGGCTCTGAAATCGGCTAAAAGGTAAAATATGAAGAAATTATTGTGTTTGGCGGCGTCTGCCCTGATGCTGTTTACTGGCTGCGAAAAAAAAGCAGATAGCAGCGTTCAGGCGTCCAGAGACGTTTTTGCAATGGATACCTATATGTATCTGAAGGCATACGGAAAGGAAGCCGAGGAAGCGCTCAGGCTCGCGGAAGAGGAGATACTGCGGCTTGAGGAGCTGCTCTCAGTTACAGGCGCGGAAAGCGATATTTCGGCTGTAAACAGCGCAAACGGCAGCGGCGTGACTGTTGGCGCGGACACGGCGGAGATAATTGCAAAGGCTCTCGAGCTTGGCGCGGAAACCGACGGAGCTCTGGACATTTCCGTTTATCCTGTTCTCAGAGAATGGGGATTCACGACAGGGGATTACAAGATTCCTGAACAGAGGGATATTGACGCTCTGCTGAAAAACGTTGACTACCGCCAGATACAGCTTTCTGACAGTATCGTTACAGTTCCGGAGAATTATCAGCTTGATCTTGGCGCGCTGGCTAAGGGCTACACCTCGGACAGGGTAATGGATATACTTGCGGAAAACGGCGTGGAATCGGCAGTTATAAGCCTTGGCGGAAACGTCCAGACCCTCGGAAGGAAGCCCGACGGCTCTCAGTGGAAAATTGCCGTTACCGATCCGTTTTTCCCGGACGTTACCCTTGCCGTTGTGGAGGTCTCCGATAAAGCGGTGATAACCTCCGGCAACTACGAGCGGTATTTCATAGGCGACGACGGCGTCCGGTATCATCATATCATCGACCCGGAGGACGGTTTCCCGGCGGACAACGGGCTTGTCTCCGTGACTATAATTGCGGAAAGCGGTCTCATGTGCGACGCTCTTTCAACGGCTATGTTCGTATCTGGCTACGAAAATGCGGTGGATTTCTGGCGCGACCACGGCGATTTTGATATGATCCTCATTGACGAGAACGGAACGATCTGCATTACGCCGGATATCGAGGAAAGCTTTTCGCTCAGTGCCGACAGCTATGACGTCCGGGTGATACAGCCATGAATGTAAAAAAAATCTGCTATATGTCGCTGCTGACGGGAATTGCGCTGATTATTTTTACCGTGGAGCTGCGGATACCGAATCTTGTTCCGATCCCTGGAGTAAAGCTCGGGCTTGCAAATATTATAACGGTTTATGGGCTTTACCACCTGCGTGCAAGGGAAACGGCGATGATACTGCTGGTGCGTATTTTTCTCGGCTCGGTTTTCGGCGGAAATCTTTCGGCGATGATATATAGTCTGAGCGGAGGACTGCTGTGCCTTGCAGGAATGATCCTGATGCGGAAGATACTCGACGAGAGGTATATCTGGCTTTGCAGCATAATCGGAGGTATACTGCACAATATCGGTCAGACGGCAGCGGCTCTGGCTGTTATGCGTACAACGGCGGTCATCGCCTATCTGCCATTGCTTCTGATCTCAGGCTGCATTGCCGGTGCATTTACCGGGCTTTGCGCTCAGTTCGCAACGGCGAGACTCGGAAAATATATTGATCTATGACAAAAGGTGCTTCTCCGGATTTTTATGTTCGGAGAAGCCTTTATTATACTTGGCTCTACCGTCTATGATGTGACAAAATACCTCCCTGCCGCATAACATAATACAGAGACGTTTGCAGACGGCAATTCGTCTTGAAATGCACAAGGAGGTTTTGATATGAATTTCAATTCCTATAACAATTCCCGGAATTTTTCTCCCCGGGAAAACGGCAGCCGTAATTCTGCCGCATTTTCCGCGGTCAGAGCATCAATGACGCCCTTTCCGGCAGCGACGCCTGTCGGTATGGCTTACGTGCCGTTCCAGAACTGGGGAGAGATCAATTCACCGGAAAAGGCGCTGGCAAGCGGAACGCTCTTCCCTGAACTTTGCTTCCCCTTCCAGGAAGGAGGCAGAAGATGACGGACACAAGAAAAGCGCTTATGCACAAGCTCCAGCAGTACGATTTTATGCTTAAAGAGCTTCAGCTCTACCTCGACACTCATCCAAACTGTGCCAACGGACTGGCTGCATTTGAAAAATACACCAGACTCCGCAATGACGCAGCCGCCGAATACAACGCTCGTTTCAGCCCGGTCACTGTTGACGCGAATCCGAATCTGCAACACTGGCAGTGGGTCGATGAGCCGTTCCCCTGGGAGGTGTGATTTATGTGGAGTTATGAGAAGAAGCTGCAATATCCTGTAAATATCAAGAATCCCAACCCCAAGCTGGCTATGGCTATTATCAGCCAGTTGGGCGGTCCGGACGGCGAGCTGGCTGCCTCCCTCCGCTATCTGAACCAGCGTTATGTCATGCCATACGGCGAGGTCAAGGGTCTGCTGACGGATATTGGTACGGAAGAACTCGCCCACGTAGAGGTGATATCTGCTATCCTCTACCAGCTGACCCGGAATCTGAGCATTGACGAAATCAAGGCGTGCGGTTTTGACACCTATTTCGTAGACCACACCACCGGAATCTACCCAATAGCTGCATCGGGAACTCCTTTTACCGCTTCCTATTTCCAGTCTAAGGGCGATATTATTACCGACCTTATGGAGGATCTGGCAGCAGATGGTGCAATCATGCAAAGGCTACGAGCCTTGAAAGTGGCTATTTTACGCTGTTTTAAAACGTAAATGTAGGACGAGCCTTACCATAGCTGCAATTTCGTATAGGCAACACAGGGAAAAATGGATAAAAGCAAACGGTTTTGTATACATATTTCCTGTTGATTTCAACTATAATAATCCTTAAATTTGCTAATTGCAAACCAATTCATAAAAAAATACTGTCAAGGGCGCGAAGCGTGCATTTTACCCTTGACAG
>JAMPAJ010000008.1 GCA_023667265.1 Alistipes sp. | reverse complement strand
CAGAGTTCCGAACAAAATCCTGCGTGGTTGAAAAAGCGATAGCGGTTTCGCATGGCAGGTGCTTAAGCCCGGAGCCCGGGCAGGCGTGATCGCGTTCAAATTATAAAGTAACTGTAATTTGTCTTCGCGCATTTAGAAATTCTTGGAGCGTGGAGATTTTTTTAGTTACTGAAAAATTACAACGCGATATTGCCAGCGGGGACTCCCCGCCTTTCACAGACGCAAATCCAAAAACTCTTGCACAGCGCCTTCCCGGACGGGAAGGGTGCAGAGTCTACTTCGCAGACGGACTGAGCATAACGCTGACAGGGACGGCAGGAGGGTTCGGAGGGAAAACAGGATTGTATGAGATTCTTGGTCTGCCCATAAAGGTAAAGACTAAATCAGGCTATCAGACGGCATTGCCCGGCGACAGTACCGAACTTATTAGGTAATTCTTATGGAGACCACCGCCCAAACAGCTATTTTTTCGATATAAACAAGCTATATGCAAACAGTTAAAGACCAATAAAATAGTGATTATTAAATTGATAACATTCATATGTTATCGACGCTGTTGAGTACAAGAATATTTATATAAAAAATAGGCAGCTCAGATTGAACTGCCTAAAATCATGTTAAAAGATGATTCATTTATAAGTTGCTTTTGACGATAATTACTGCAATTTATGTGTAGGTTGCTGGTAATGCACATTTATAGTATTGTAATTAGTAATATGTTTTATTTATTCTTCTTTTTTCTGAAAAGTCGAAAATAAACAAACACAAGCATTATTTCTATTATTATCATTGAAAAAAGTACAGCAATTGAGGTATGTCTTTTAACATTATCTATATAATACCAATTATCTTCTATTTTTCTGATGTGCTCTCCTTCGAGTTCAGATGGAACGACATTGTTGGAATTAAATGCAATTACTCGATACTTTTTTTCTGTTGAAGGGTATCCAGCCCGGTTGTAAAAACTAAAATAAACATATTTTTCTCCGTTAACACCTGTATACACCCGTACAGAATCAACATTGCAACTTTTGGGAAGTTCATCCAATATAGATTCTGTGTTGTAAGTAGAATTAGAATTAACTTTATCTAATGCCGAAAGTGCAACAGATCTAAATGACGATTTATTGTTCTTGAATATTTTTATCTGAATGTTTCCACTTCCAACTATTATCGTTACACCTGATAGAATTATAAATAAAAAAATCATTACTAAGACTATTAATAAGATATTTTTTAAAGCCAACATACATCTACCCTTGTATATCGTCATAATAATACTTTACTCCATTTTTTATATCCTGCTTATCTTCGCTATCAGCACTATAATCAAATGTACATAATGCTACAGCCTTACCCATATTTACTAAAGTATCTTCTGAGAATCCAATAACTGAACCAATATACGAATAGTTAATATTACCGAACTTTTCCGCAGAGCAATATTCATCTCTGAAAATAAATGGATAAGAAATAGTTCGATACGGAATATTGAATGGCTCATTGTTAATATCTTTATTCCATTTGTCGATTAGTTTATAATCCCAGTCACCGCCAACCTTAACATAGTTAGCAAAAATCCAAGCAAGATATCCATTATCATCATCAGAAAAACAGGCATCTTCAAAATACAAAAATAGATGTTTTGTGCCATTTTTTTATTTAATGGATCTGTATAATCATAGTAGTACATATCGAATTTTTCTGCTGAATTAGATTTGATGTATGAATTATCTTTTTTAACAATTTTGATTCCAGAGTCAATTTGATGTTTAGTCAATTTGGGTTCTACTATCCTGATTTTATCGAAATAAGGCTTATCAGAGATGTTTTCAACATAATTTATATAATCGCTTTTTCCATTTCCGAATTTTATAGAATATTCATTGGCAATTGTTGCATAAGTAATATCGTCAACATTATTCAATACAACTTCTTTTCCATCAACCAATGTTGTATCTGACAAACCATGATTTAACCTGTATAGATGAACGGCTGTTTCAGTAATTGGTCCATAAAGCTTACCATATGGGTTATCTTTCATATCCAAATATCCTAAATCAACTAACCAATGTTGTAATTGTGCTAATTCTTTATCTTCTCCTAATGGTAAATCACCTAATGAAATTCCGTAGTTAAATGTACTTAATAGTTTAGGATCCTCGGTATCGAGTAGACCATCATTATCAGTATCTTTTGTAGTAGGATCAGAAAGAATAGGAAGATAATAAATGGGTAATGTATTTCCTGTTATGAATAAATAATTATCATTATTATAGCGCTTTAATGCTTCAAGCAGTGATTTTAAATTAGTTTCTGGAAGAGTATAATTGCCATCACCTAATTCAATTAATTCATCTATATCAACCTCTTCCCAGTCAGTAAGTGTATCGCCGTCTGTATCAATATTATTGTCAGGACCGAGTTCTCCATCAAGCGATATTTTCTTCCATTTAGTGGGAAGCAGTATTTCATAAACAGGACGTGCAGGAGAAAGTTTTCCCTCAAGATGCTCAGTAAGCTTAGAATATGTATCATCATCTAACGTGATATATAAATTCCCATTCTTTTCAATCGCCCTTTTTACACTTGCGCCATAAGAAGAATCTTCATAATGCCAACCATTAGGAAAAATTTCAGAATAGTTTCCAACCAAACCATTAATCACACTAAAATGATTGTTATAGACATAACTGCTACTTTTCCCATTAACAAGTTGATAAACGAATTTATCAGCGTCTTCTCTTACTATGTTGTTATCTAACAATTGTGAAAAAGCCTGCTCTCTGTCGCAATAGTCCGGTTCATATTTGTAACTTATCCTATTTAATGTGCTATATACATCTATACTGCTTCTCAAATACATATTGTTGGTTGGTGACCTCAATATATTTGCATTTGATTTGTCAAATGTGATAATAGTTACATTAACATTTTCATATTTATTAAATACATATGCCGAAAAGTTTTGTATTAAGTTTTTCTCTGTATTGAAGTTTGCCTGTGAAGTTCCGGCAGTTTGAAGAAGGAATACCAAATCAATAGGAGCGTTTACATATGTAGGTGTCCAAACTGAACCTGAATCCTCAGATGCAGATAATATGGAAGGCGAATTAAAATACATTGCATTTTCTTCTGGCTGAATTTCTTCCGGCATTTTCACACCAAGATTATTCAGCCATATCTCCATATCCATTATGCAGTATGTACCTAATTCATCAACCTCTGTATAAAGCACGCCGTTTTCTACATCAAACTTTGTTTCAACAGGAAGAAGCATATTTGTGTCTTCATAGAATTTGAAAATATTAAGACGCTTTATTCCCTGAAATTCTTCAAGACTTGAATACAAATTTAACGTATTACCAATGTACGTTTCCTTTATATTATATTTTAACACAATTTCTTCCGGATTGCAAGTGTCAGAGATAAAAATATCTGCACTTAATCCGATCATTGCATCATTTTCAATTGCATATGAATAACTGCTTGTTGATACTGTTACTTCTTTTTCTGCATAACCATTGGTCTTTATGTCGATAGAAAGTTCATATGCGTTTTCAGTTGTATTTATATCCGCCAGAACATCGCTGTCAGCCGATATTGTCTGTTCAACCTTGTACTCAGCATCAGGAATACCAAATGTTTCAGGATTTGTCGGGTCAAGACCAATGTGCGGTTCATCACCGTCGTCTAATCCGTCACCGTCCATATCGGGATTAAGAGGATCCGTTCCGTAAACATAAAGTTCATCATAATCCGAAAGATTATCATCATCTGTATCAGATAGCTGCGGATCAGTACCAAGTGCTGTTTCCTGAGCATTGGATAATCCATCGCCGTCAGAATCAGCATCCGCATCGGAAATATCTTCCGTTACTGAATCATATTTATTAGGATCAGTTCCGGTGATATAGACCTCCTGATAGTCAGTTAATCCGTCATCATCGGAATCTATATCATTAATGTCTGTACCGAGCATTATTTCAAAAACATCAGGGAGTCCATCCTCGTCACTATCAAGGAAATCTACAGAATAACCTTCTTATTCCTTGGTTACTACAAACGGAACAGACTCAATGTACTCTCCGTAATTAGTTGTGAGGGAAATCTTGAAATATCTTTTTTCAAAGTTTTCGGTAATCAGGTACTGATATGCAGTTCCATCTGAAATAACACCTACAGAAGTATAGTCCGCATTATCATCGGAAATCCATATCTCGTAACTGCTGTTTTCATAATTACTGAACCATTCAATATCTATGCTGTTAGTTCCGCTGTTATACTCACCCATTGCATAGAGTTCAACGTCAATGTCAGATTCGGTTCCGACCAATTCTGCCATATAGGTGCTATAATTCGCGTTAATACTCGGACAATCCAAAGTAATAGTCTGACCGATAATCACAACGTTGTTAAGGTTCAGGTTATCGGTATCAATGACAATATCCCCATAAGGCGCATAAATCAGACCGCTGAAATTCGTGTTGCTTGTATTGATATTAATATTTCCTGTTTCAGAGAAAATAACAGAATTATTTGTATTCTTAACTTCTCCATTAAGGGAAACGTCTTCGTAAGCCTTGATACCTGAATTCAGATTAATATTTCCGGTCAATTCAAGACTTCCATAAACATCCATAGGGTTATTGATGTTTATGTTTAAATCTTCAAAGCTGTAATCATCAGCATAAACATCAACGTTATCACCGATGAAATACGAGTAATTCAGTTTCTTCTGAATGTAGATCATTTCCTCGTTGGCGTTTTCAGTTTTTGTGCCATTCACATTGAAGTTAGGTGACGTTGTCACAATAGTGCCGTTTGATGCAATACTGCCGTTAATGCAGATATTATCAGTATTAATTGTAATAGCACCCTCGTCACTTGAAGCTGCAAACATCGTATACGGATACTTCTCAGGCACTGGCTGTTCATCTGCGAATGCAGAACACGGCAGAATAGAAGCCGTAACAACAAGACTGAGCACACCCGAAAGCACTCGTTTGAACTTAGATTTCAAATTCATTTTTTCCTCCATTCCTAATAGTATACCGAGTAAAAATGAAGCTTCATATATTCGGTATACCATTTTTCATTTTTTAAGCCTTTTAGTTGTAAGTTGCCTAAACAATTGATTATTTTAACCCATTGTAATCACCTATTCTTTCTGTATTAAGCGTCTAAAATTTTAATACGTAACTTCTGTGCTGTAAGTTGTTACCGTTTCGTATGCTGTACCCTTGTAGACCTTTGCCACCGTTTTTACTCTATATGTTCCTTTATTAGTCAGCGAGTGTGAGTTTGGGTAACTACAATACCAATTATTGAAAGTCTTGTTCCAGCTTGTTACTTCCGTCCATGAATTTCCGTCTTTCTTCTGTAAAATTTGCGTTACAACGATTTTTGTGGTCGTACCAGATATTCCGTAAATTGTACTCTTGCAAGATGCTGTACCACCAGAAATTGTTAAATAACTGGAAGCTCTATCAGTGTACAAATAACAAGGCGAAACAATACCGCCGTTATCAGGCGGAACAGCAGCCGACGCCGTAACTCCTCCTACTGAGCAGAAAACCAGACAAGCCATGAAAATAGATACGATTTTTTTCATAATATCTCCTCCTAAAAAATATGAGTGCAAGGGAAATCTTCCTCTTACACTCATAATGACAATAAAATATTCTGTTTTGTGAGCTGTTTTTTAAAATTTATTTCAGCTTTGTAGATTTGCACAAAGATAGCATACCGTTTTTGGCTAAATTGCTTGTGATTTTCAAAATATATTTTCCGTTATCCCATACAATACAATAATCATGGTCAGTACTTTAAATAAGATATTCCTGTCCTGATTCATCAGTATAATATTCTATTTCAGAATGTTCATTATCCAAATTTTCAGTATAGACATAATGAACAATTTGCTCAAAAAATATATATTGATCTTCATTGAAATAAGCGGCAAATAGTGTTCCATTGTCACGGTTATAATCTGCTAATTCAAATCCGCTTGGCAAATTGAAAATTTCATATTCCTCTTCTATAACTGTCGGATAATCCATCCCAGAATTGTTATTTACCGAAACTGTAGTATGATTTCCGAAAATACTCACAATAAAATCATGAATTGCTTCACGCACTGCTTTGACACTTAAAGAAGATGCCGATAAAATAATTATCGTAACTGCTATACAAACTGCTCTTCTACCAGTAGTACATATCAGATTAAAATACGGTTTATTCCTTCGTTTGATCAACTTATCCATTTTCCGTTCAAACTTTTCTGAAAATTCAAATTCATAATCATAGTCAACAGAATTTACAAATTCATCAAGCTGAGGTTCAAAGGCTTCACCAATAGCCCTTGATAATATTGAATAATCATCCATTATAAATACCTTCCTTTTTAAGCAATTTTGCAAGATTGTCTTTTGCGTGCTTAAATCGCTGTCTTGCCGCTGCATTTGAAATATGTAATGCCTTGGAGATCGCGCTGTAATCAAGACCGAGATCAACTCTTAAATACAGAATTTCCTGATCTGAATACGAAAGCTGTTTGATGCAGTCAACAATTTCATTATAATTCCTATTACTGAGCGCATCGTCACATAATTCGTGGATTTCTTCGTTCAGCGGTACAGTTTTAATATGCTCATTTTCTCTTTTCAGAAGATTAAGAGCTGCGTTCTTAACAGTAATGACAATATAATAGTCCAGTTTGTGAGCTTCTAATTTTTTAATTTTTTGAAAACATTTTGCGATGCTAAAAAAAGCTTCCGAACAAGCATCTTCTGCCAACGACCTGTTTTTCAGGATTTTTATTGCAATAGCAAAAGCCTTTGACTTGTTTTGATTAAACAAGTTCTCAAAAGATTTCTTGTCATCTTCATTATCAATTAAAGCCATATATATTGCAAGCATATTATCACCTACCTAAAACAGTTCTTTTACAGAAATATCGGCTCAATATCACAAATATCGATATTCATTGTGATTTTGGCAGCCTTATGTATCAGTTATAATTATAACATATTACATGATTTTTTTCAATGCTAAAATCATAGCCTTATTTTTTTGCACGATTTTTTGCAACATTCATGCAACCCTAAGCCATCTGAAAAGATATATAATGGTTTTAGGTTCAAGGGATAGCGACCATATCTCAGAGCCGAATACAATATATATGGAGGTTTTTATGAAACACTACAAGAATTTCCTGATCGTAGGCATCGACCACGGTTACGGAAACATCAAGACCGCCAACACGGTCACTCCCACGGGCATCACCAAACTTGATGCTGCCCCGACCTTTACTAAGAGTACGCTTTTCTTTGATGGCAGCTACTATCTCATTGGCGAGGGACACAAGGAGTACCTTACCGATAAGTGGGAGGACGAGGATAATTACATCTTCACGCTTATGGGTATCGCCCGTGAGCTGAACCGTGAAGGCATCACCTCTGCCGATGTGCATCTTGCTGTCGGACTTCCGCTTACATGGGTAAACCGTCAGCGTGAGGACTTCCGTAAGTATATGCTCCAGAGGGAAAGCGTGGACTTCAAGTATGAGGACAAGCTCTACTCCGTCCGCATTGTTGGCTGTTCCGTTTTTCCGCAAGGTTATGCCGCTGTTGTTCCGAACCTCAAGGACATGATCGGATTGAATATGCTTGCAGACATCGGCAACGGAACGGTCAACATCATGAAAATCAACAACCGCAAGCCTATCACCACGCAAAGTTACACCGAGAAAATGGGTGTAAATCAATGCGTAAAGGCAGCGTCTAATGCTATGATGAACAAGCTCGGCGTTACCGTTGACGAAACAATCATTCAGAATATGATTTGCTATGACAAGGCAGATATTGACAGCGAATATGCGGAGGTTCTCCGTCAGGCAATTGCCGAGTATGCCAACAGCATCTTTGCTCTGCTCCGCAAGTATGAATACGATCCGAAAATGATGAGGCTATACATCACAGGCGGCGGTGGTAAGCTGATCGAGCATTTCGGCACTTATGAGAAAGACCGTGTGACAATCATCGGGGATATTTGTGCATCGGCTAAGGGCTATGAGGAGTTCGCTACGGTGCAGCTTAAAAAGGAGGGCAAGTGATATGGTGAAGATGGCTTGTTTCCGCTTTAATCTGAATAATCCCGAACACGCTAAGGCTTGGAACTATCTGCACAACTTCGATAAGGATAGGGTGAAGTCGGGCAATACAGCTGTAGTCAATGCAGTCAACGAGTATTTCGACCATATGCAGAAGCTCTCCGATGACCCATACTTCGAGACCCGTCAGCGTGAGGAGCGTTTTGTTGAGCAGATCGTAAGCGAAGTGGGCAAGGCTTTCATCGCTCAAATGCCGAAATTCCTTGCAAGCCTGATGCTTAGTCTGAACACAGGATACCCGATACCGACACCACAGCAGGCTGTTTCCGTGGGAACGGAAAACAGAAGCAACGCCGATGACGGCGATAATACGGACTATTCCGATATTGACCTTGATTTTATCGGCGGTTAATATTGGAATTTTCACGAAAATATATCGGGGGAAATCACTTCGGAGAGAATGTGCTATACATTATAAAATCGGGGAACAGACCGCCAAAATGCCTGATATCATTTTATGCAGATAAAGCAATACTGCACCTATCACAGAGGACAGGCACAGGAGAATTGCCGAACACTCTGAAGATTGCGGCAAAAATTCGACAGCAGTCGAAAGCCTTGCAGGAACAAGGCGAGTTTCCGTCACTGATTTGTGCCGGGCAGGTAGTACCGATGTAATGACACATCGGCTACCTGCTCAGAGACGTTCCCCCTCCGAGACCTTCCCAAAGACCGCCAAAGGTGGAGAAAGGAGCAAAAATGCCAAATCGCAAGCGCAATCATTCCATCAGCCTGAAACTCACAGATGAGGAGTTTCAGCTTTGGAATACCAAGCATAAAGCAAGCGGACTGAGCAAGACTGACTATCTGATACAGGCGCTCCGCCATTCAGAGGTACGGATATACTCTATTGAGGAGAGCATTTCACCGCTTATCCACGAGATACGAAAGATCGACACGAACCTAAATCAGCTTGCTTACTTCTCTAACATCGGACAGGACGAGAAAGTCCGAGCCGTGATCGGAGCGATCCGCCGAACCAATGATACGGTTATAGGGCAATTTTCCGACTTTCTGAAAAATCCCAAATTTACCGTTAAGGACAAGAGCTGATGTTCGGGAATGTGAATGTTGACTACAAGTCTTGCAAATCATCGGTGCAGCTGCAACGGGCAGCGCACTACATTTTGGGAAAGTTACCCGAACAAATTTCAGAGGGAGTTGTAAAAACTGCACCCAACCTCTATTGGGGGATAAATTGCGATCGTGATAATTTCACACGAGATGTGCTTATGACACGGGAGCTTTTCGGAAAGCGTAATTCTAAAAATGCTAACCTTTCTTTCAAAATGTCAATTTCATTTTCTCCCGATGACAACGACAAGCTCACCTATGATGAGGTGTTCCGTATCGCCAAGGAGTTTGCAGAGAAATATTTTCAGGGTTATGAAGTGCTGTTTGCCGTGCATACCGACAAGCCACACAAGCACGTTCACTTTCTGATTGGCAACTGTCATACCGAGACAGGCAGGGCATATCGCCGTAATCAGAAAGATTTGTATGATATGTGTGAGTTTTTCGGGAAGCAATGTATGAAGCGTGGACTTTTTCACTCCGTCAGAGAAGATTTCTATAATCATGACAGCGACTATGACAAGGAAACTTTTGCCGAACGTCAGATGAAAGCTAAGGGTAAGGAGACTTTCAAGGACGAGCTTCGTGAGGTCATTCAGATAGAGCTTGCCGATCTGAATAATCATACTTTGGAAGATGTGGTAAATGCCCTTATGAAGCACTACAATGTGGAATGCAGAGTTAAGGGAAATACAATATCCTACCGACACCCAAATTTCACCGACAAAAGCGGAAATTTAGCTTCGGTCAGGGGCAGTAAACTCGGTGAAAAATATACCGTGAAAGGAATCGAACATGAGCTTAGAGAGAAACAAAGAGGACGAGAAACCGACAGAGCAGAAGAGCGACCAGAGAGCATATTACTCACGGGAGAAGCTGAAACGAGATGCACAGCGGATTCACAATCGGTCGAATCACGCATCTATATCAAAGCCACAGGAAGTGGAGGAACAAGCGGAAATACCGCTGCCCGAATTGGATCAGATCAATCTGATGATACGGGATCTGGCACAGCAATCGGGCGCAGCATCGGAGGAAGCCAAGAGGGACGAGAGAGTACTCTTGCTCGCAGCAGCGACACTTCAAATGTGCCAACTCTTGAAGAATTATTCAGCAGCTACCAACGCCGAAATGGAGAAGATAGCCGAAAGAGAACTCCAGAACCTGAACATACAGAAACAGTACGCAGAAAGCGTAAAGGCATCGACCGTTGAGATTACAAGAGATATTTACTATCAGTTTGAAGCCGAGCAGAAAAAGGCATTTGATAAGGTAACAAAGTATCTCAGCGACACCAGTGATGAAATGGAGAAGTACATTAACGAGTGTACCAAAGAGGTACGCAAGGCAACTAACGCCGCAGCCCGATCGGCTGAACGCTTGCGTAAGGTAAAGACGATAGGCGATCTGCTGTATTTTGCAGCACCCTTGCTTGTGCTGATCGACATTATTCTCCGAGTAGTTGCTTTAGCGGCTCATTTTCAGTAATATCGTTATGGGTATTTTCGAGATAGCCTTGAAGCTCCGTTGCTCTTGTTTGTACAAAGTCGGATTGTTTGCCATACAGATTTACAAAAATACGGAATGCCTGCACAAGCTCATTTCCTGCTGATTTGTCATTCAGACAGAGATGATACAGACCGAGGGAATACACACAATTTGCATAGACCTCAGTGTCCTGCAAATCCATTTCTTTCAGAGATTTTTCGGTAGCTGAAACTTGTGAAATTGCTTCATCAGTATGACCGAGGGAGAATAATAGATCGGCATAATTGATGATTGCACGGTACTTATCAAAATAGAAATTGCCGTCACCGTTAAACTGATTGAAAAGGGAAAGTCCTAACTGCATAGCTTTTAACGCTTCGTCTTTTCGGTCAGCGAGATTGAGATAGTAGCCGTAGGTACTCAGGGTATTCGCTTGTAGCATAATATCGTCACAGACCTTTGAACGATCTACAGCCTTTTGCTGAAATTCAAGTGCTTTATTCTGATTGCCTTTCATCATCTCATATGAAGCGGCATCGGACAGATAGAGCGTTTCAAAATGCGGTTCACATCTATGATTATCCTTTTCAAACGCAATCATGTCTTCATTCAGACTGCTTTCCCCGAAACGCTCCGTAAACTTGTAGCAATCATGAATAAAACGAAATTGAAAATCAGTATCTTTGAAATCCATAAGGCGAAATACCAGAGAGACCATATGAAAAATTGTTCTGTCATCCACCTCTATCACATTTGATTCGTTCAGGCACAGCGCACGGATAATTTCGAGAAAATCGGAACAGTTTTCATTGTTTGTTTCCAGTTCCGAGCGGACAACTTCTGCAACAACAGATTGAATGTTGATTCTTCCCCAATAGTTTTCATAAAGCAAGCCGACATCTATCAGCTTTTCAACGATCACCATATTTTTCAGATTCATGATTTTTGCAAAAAATTCTTTTCGGAATCCGAAATATGGGGCGAATACCATGATTCTTAAAACCTGTTTATGCCGTTCAGGTAAGCCGAGCAGACTAAACAGGTCTCTGAGATGATCGAAATATGTTTTCTTCTTAGGATGCTTGTCCTTTTTGGCAGAAAGTTTTTCGGCAAAGTCCTTTATTTTGAAAGAACGAAGATTTTTGCATAGAGATTTTGGAGTAAAAGCACCCTTTGAAAATGCCTTTGCACACAATTCAATACAGAATGTGTGAAAACCAAAATTGCCGTAAATCTGCAATAAATATTTCCATTCGCTTTCTTTATACTGATAGAAATATTTTGTGAGTGTTTTTATATCATCAACATGACGAAACGCCTGCAATTCATAGGTTACATAGTCCTCAAACCGCATATGCGATGTAAAGATCACTTTGCATTTCAGGTCACAAAGGTCATCAAAGCATTCGTCATCATCAGGAGACGTATTATAGTTGTCAATAACAAGCAAAACATTTTCTCCGAGATTGGATAACAATTCGAGGTTTTGCTGATAACGTATATTAAGATTTGATTCTATGGGGTCACGGATAACATTAGCGATTATGTCTTTTAAGCTGTCGTTAAAAAAATAGTAACCAAAATACGGATACTCTTTCTGATGTTTTTTTACATACGCACGGACAAGCTCGCTCTTGCCGATACCTGCAACGCCCGTAATGATAACCGTGGAATTATTCTGCACGAGCGAGTGCAGCTTGTCCAGTTCATCATCTCGACCGCAGAAATGCCGACACGGTGCAACATACTCACTGTTTGCAAACAAGGCATCATTCACAGGTGCAAGCGGATTGGAATAGTACACCGCAATATATCCGTCATCGCTCTTTGTATATTGGCGAGTGACAGCAATATAAACCGCTTCATAAATCAAATTTACAAGTGAGTTATCGTCAATAAATTCATTTGAAAGCCGACCGAGAGTATCTCTCCGTATTGAAACAGACAGCGTATCATCAAACTGTATCAGCTCATAAAGCTCCTTGTAGGTGTTTGGTTTATCAAAGATATATTGCAGAATTTCCTTTATATCTCCGCAAAGAATTTTGCGGTCAGCGTCCAGATAAAATTCGCTCATTTTAGGAGAAATACGAATTTCCCCATTATGCAGTCTTGTGACAGTAGGACGATCAAATTCATATAAATGCGTTTCAGCAAGATAAGAGCCGAAAAGTAAATTCAACAGATTTTTATAATAGATCGCAGTCGATGAAGCCATATTCCGAAACAGCATATCGGTTACATTCTGAAAATCACACTTCATTTCTTTTCGCTCCTATCCCATAAAATTCCAAGATATATTATAGCACAAAAAGATATATCTTGCAAGTAGTCAGGAGGTCAATTTATGACGATTTTTGAAAAAGTAAAAGAGCTTGTTGATGTGCCGACAGCAGCACGTTATTACGGCATAGAAGTCAGACGGGACAATATGTGTCTGTGTCCGTTCCATAACGAGCGTACACCGTCCTGCAAGCTCTATGAGAAGAATTATCACTGCTTCGGCAGTCAGGTTCATGGTGATGTTATCGGGCTTGTGCAGGAGCTTTTCGGGCTTTCACCGATTGAAGCTGTCAGGCAGTTGAACAGCGATTTCGGGCTTTGTCTGAATGTTGACAAGCCACCCGACCGAGCTGACATTCAGCGTATCGAAAAACAGGGAGCCGAACGCAAAGCATATGAACAGTGGAAGCATCACGCATTTGATGTGTTGAATAAATACTTGTGGCTAATGCGAGATTATGCTGAGATGTACGTTCCGCAAAGTCCCGATGACATACCCGACAGCCGTTTCGTGTACAGTCAGCACCACCTGAGTTATGCAGAGTACATTGCAGATGAATTTCTGCTTGCCGACAAAGAAGAAAAACTTGCGATGAGAGAGGAGATTGACCATATTGAGCAAGAAACAGAAAGACTTAAAAGACAATGAAGCTGTACAGGAAGTCACCGAGGAAACTGTTTCCGAAATGTTTGACGAGCTTGCACCCGAATTTGAGACCGATGAAGCACCACTGCCCGAACCGCCGCCCGAAAAGAAAAAGGAACGTGAGTTGCCCGAATGGATGGTGGACAAGCTCACGATCAACGAGATGAAATTCTGCAAGCTGTTTGTAGAAAAGCACCCTCTGAAATGTATCATGGGACGGTTTTACGACTATGACGGTCTTGTGGACGAGAACGCTCTCGGCAACGAAATTTACTGTATGCTCCGTCAAGGTGTGTGGTTCGGTTTGCCAAAAAAGGTAACGCTTATCATGGAAACCCTGCGGCATTACTGTTACAGCAAACCGCTTTTGCCCGACACACGCTACATCCATCTGCTCAACGGCAAGCTCGATCTGAACGGCAATTTTTATCCGCACAAGGAGTTTTGTATGAACAGGCTGAACGTATGGTACACCCCTGAGATATGGGACGCTCCTGCCTATTATCCCGAACAGTTTCTTACCTTTCTTTTGGAGCTTCTTTCGCCGGAAGATGTAACCACCATACAAGAGTATCTCGGCTATCTGCTGATACCGTCCACCAAAGGGCAGAAAATGATGTTCATTATCGGTCAGGGCGTAGAGGGTAAGTCACGCATTGCGATCGTTCTCCGTGAGATTTTCGGAGACAGCATGATTACGGGCAACTTTCAGCGAATCGAGAACGACCGCTTTTTCCGCTACAATCTGAAAGACAAACTGCTCATGGTCGATGATGATATGCAGATGTCAGCTTTGCCGTCCACGGGGTATATCAAAAACCTTGTGACCGCTGAAATTCCGATTGACGTTGAAGCCAAAGGCAAGCAGTCCGAACAATCGTTACTCTACACAAGGCTCTTATGTTTCGGCAACGGCAGTCCTAAAGCATTATATGACAAGTCAAAGGGATTTTCACGAAGAATGATCATCCTCACCACGCTCACACCACCCGAAAACAGAATTGTTGACCCGAATATTGCGGACAAATTCATCGCAGAAAAGGATAAAATATTCTGCTGGATGTATGACGGGCTTCGGAGACTGATCGCCAACAATTACCGCTTCTCAATTTCTGATAAAGCCAAGCTGAACGTTAAGGAAACAATGCAGGATAGCTGTAATATTCCCGAATTTCTTGCGGATACGGAGCGTGTGACGTATGGGGAAAATTTATGCGTGACTTCATCGGCACTGTATGACAGTTATAGCCGTTGGTGTGACGATAATGCATTAACACCTCTGAAAAGAGAAACCTTTATCAGTTGGATAAAGCAGAATGAGGATATAACGAATGTGAAATATTCCTACCATATTCAGACGGGCGGTAAACGAGTGCGAGGATTTGTCGGAATTGCTATTAAATATAGCACAACCGCATTTTAAGACGTGCAGGCGTGCAAACAGCGAATTAACGGCAAAAACGGCGTGCAGGCGATTGTGCAAAATGATAAAAGGCGTGCTTTGCACAAATCGCTGCACGTCTGAAAACACGGAACATATGGACTTGCACGCCTGCACGCCAATTTTTACAGTTGTTATCCTATAGATAGAGAAAGGGCGACTATGACATGAAAACAACAAACGCTAAGGAGCTTAACGAGAAGTTTAAGGACTGTCCGACACAGAAAACAGAGATTGAGATCGAGGGCAGAAAGTACATCGTTGTCAGCCATTTTACAGGCAAAAAAGACCTTGACGAAGTGGTTTACAAGAACGCTTACGATCAGGCTATGAGCGAGCTTCTCCACGTCTGAAAAAATAGAGAACAAAAGAAAAAATAGCTCCCGAAGTGCTGGACTCTTTCGGTAAACTATGATATAATAGTATATATCGAAAATAGTTGCTTTGGGAGAAAGGGGAAAATATGTTACCAAAGCAACAGAATTACAGCGTAGGCGTTTATATGCGCCTATCGAAAGATGACGAGAGGAACGGTGAATCTCTCTCCATCGAAAACCAAAGAAAAATGCTCACCGACTATGTGAGCGAACAGGGTTGGACAATCTATGACGAGTACGTTGATGACGGAATTTCGGGCGTATCGTTCGAGAGACCGGGCGTTCAGCGTATGCTTGACGATGCAAAAATGGGGAAGATCAACCTTATCATTTGCAAGGATTTAAGCCGTTTCGGACGTAATTATATCCAAGTGGGTCAGTATGTGGATTACATATTTCCGAGTTATAATATCCGCTTCATTGCCCTGAATGACAATGTTGACACTGCCAATTCTCGCAGTTCGGGAATGGATATGCTTCCGATCATGAACGTTTTTAACGAGTGGCATAGTGACAACACGTCGAAAAAGCTCCGTGCTGTCACCGAAGCAGGAGCAAAGGCAGGAAAGTATAAATGCTCATTTGCAGCTTACGGCTATGTCAAGGCAGATGACGGAAAGTACACACCGACAATCGACCCCGAAGCTGCCGATGTTGTCCGCCGTATCTTTGAGCTGAGAGCAAAGGGTATCGGAACAAAGAGAATTTCCGAAATTCTCAATGCCGAAAAAATCCTGCCACCCTCCGACTATATTTATCAGAAGCTCGGCAAGACAAACCCGATTTCCATGACACATCTTTGGAGCAAGGAGACCATTTATCGTATTCTCCAAAATCCTATTTATATCGGAACACTTGCACAGCTCCGCAGACCGACCGTCAGCTACAAAAATCACAAACGTATTTCCACAAGTGAGGAAGATTGGGATAGTGATTGAAAATAATCACGAGCCTATCATCTCAAAAGAAATATGGGACAAAGTACGAGAGCTTGAAGCATCGTTCAGCAGAGGAAAGAGAGACAGCCACGGATTTGTTGCGACATTTTCGGGTATGCTCTACTGTGCCGATTGCGGTTACAAGATGAAGCAGATTTGGGTGAACCGCAGAAATAAGGAACACGGCACAGGCTATACTTGCGGTTATCACGCACGTTACGGTAAGGATTACTGCTCCACGCATACGATCAAAGGGAGCGTTCTTGAAGCACTTGTGATCGCAGATATTCAATCTAAGCTAAGACTAATTGTTGACGAGGACAAAGCAAGAAAACAGTTTCTTGAAAAGAAGTCGGGTATACGTTCTTCTCAAACAGCAAGCGATGAAAAACGCAAGCGTGAGATCGAGCATCGTATCGACGAGCTTGATACCCTGACACAGAGCGTTTATGAAAATATGGTGATCGGTAAAGTTCCTGAAGATGTATGCCTGAAACTGATCGAAAAGTATCAGGCAGAAAACACGCAGTTGCAGACGGAATTTGACACCATTCAGGAACGTCTTGAAACAGTAAATCAGGACGAGCGTGATGTGGACGAGTTTATCCGCCGTCTGAAAAAGTACACAAACTTTGAGGTTCTCACCCGTGAAATGCTCCTTGACCTTGTGGAGTATATCACCATTGAAGAAGCACACGAAAACCGCAACGAGCCGAGGATTATCCACATCTACTACAAGTTTCTCGATAAGGCTCTTACCAACAAGCATAACGCATTCGTTTAATATTTAATGACACGTCTCCATTCGGGCGTTCCTACTTGCAAGATGTATAACCACAAGACAGAATAACGGTATCACGCACCGCAAGGGCGAGCATTCGGGAGCTTTGGTGATTTCGGATGAACTAATACCCGTTTTAACTCCTGCGAAGGAAAAGATACGTCAGCAAGGAAGAAGATTCAAATGCCTGATGAGCCTGCTTTTACTATTATCCGCAAAACTGGCGGTTACGTTGCCAACGAATTAATGTCGCCTGTCCGAGAAGTATTCTGAAAGAGGCGTTTAACCGTATCAAAAGTATAATATAGAGTAATACTGGCAAGAAAAAATCTTTATATTAGTTATTGAATCAGTCTATAGTTTGTAATAGATTTTGTATATAACATTTTTTTCAAAAAGACCTTGACAAAATGAGAAATATGGTGTATACTAAGTACATACCCGATAAAACCTATGAAAAAAATAGGAAAACTGAGAAATAATTTTACGGAGGTAATTATTATGAGCAACATTAAGGAAAGCGCACTGGAACTGATCGGCGGCACACCGATACTTAAGCTTAACGGCTATGCAAAGAAAGCTGGAATAAACAATGCAACCATTCTCGCAAAGCTGGAATATCTCAATCCGGCAGGCTCTGTTAAGGACAGAATCGCCCTTGCAATGATTGAAGATGCCGAAGCAAAGGGAATTTTGAAGCCGGGTGCAACAATAATTGAACCGACTTCGGGCAACACGGGTATTGGACTTGCGGCTGTAGCGGCATCTAAGGGATACAAGGCGATCCTCACGCTTCCCGATACTATGAGCGTTGAAAGAAGAAATCTCCTCAAGGCATATGGCGCTGAGCTTGTACTTACCGAGGGCGCTAAGGGAATGAAAGGCGCTATCGCAAAGGCAGAAGAGCTTAATCAGCAGATAGAGGGTTCTGTCATTCTTGGACAGTTTGTCAATCCTGCAAATCCGGCAGTTCATAAGGCGACAACAGGTCCGGAAATCTGGGAGCAGACCGACGGTAAGGTTGACATCTTTGTTGCAGGTGTAGGAACAGGCGGTACTGTCACAGGCGTCGGCGAGTATTTGAAGGAGCAGAATCCCGATGTAAAGGTTGTCGCAGTTGAACCTGCCGGAAGTCCCGTTCTTTCTGAAGGAAAGGCAGGTCCTCATAAGATTCAGGGAATCGGCGCAGGATTTGTTCCTGATACGCTCAATACCTCCGTTTACGATGAGGTTATCACAATTGAAAATGAAGACGCATTTGCAGAGGGCAGACGTTTTGCGCAGAGCGAAGGGATCCTTGTAGGTATTTCATCCGGTGCAGCACTTAAGGCAGCTGCTATTCTTGCGCAGCGTCCTGAAAATGCAGGAAAGACTATTGTTGCGCTTCTTCCTGATTCAGGCGACAGATATTTGTCTACACCGCTGTTCAGTAATACCTGATATGAACAATAAACAGGCCATCGAGCTGATAGAGCAACTCATTAGGTCACTAAAATATGGAAATATCAATATTGTGATTCAGGACGGAAAAGTGGTTCAGATCGAGAAAACGGAAAAAATAAGAGTAAAGGACTGACCGGACAACCGGAGGTTTGCAAAACAGATACAGTGTAAAAGCTGTGGCTGGCATACCTCCGGTTTTCTGATGCCGGCGCTGTTGGAACAGCATAGGTCTGCAAAACCGAAATTTGTGGTTCAAATCCACTCGGCATCGCCAGTATAAGAGAAAGAAGGATGAATATGGATAATGAAAAGAAATGTTTAAGCTGTGCGGATTGCGGAGTTATGAATTGTGCATTGCGAAACGGAGCCTACCCTGAATTTTGTCCAACGGCAGCCTTGACAGAGGAAGAAATTGACGAGATCACCAAGCTCTATACAAATAACCGTGTGAATAAGAAGATCGCTGTTGCAGCAGCGGAGGTCGAGGGTGGTTTTTATGGAAGATACACCCGCGTGGAGGAGATAATCGAGTTTGCGCATAAAATAGGTGCAAAGAAGATTGGTATTGCGACTTGTATCGGGTTATTGGAGGAAAGCAGGATCTTTGCAAGGATTCTGAGGCTGAACGGTTTTGAGGTATATGGTATCAGCTGCAAAGTAGCTTCTGTAAGCAAGACTGACATCGGTATTGATGAAAAATACACCTGCGTTACAGGAAATGTTATGTGCAATCCGATTATGCAGGCAAAGCTGCTCAACAAAGCGAAAACCGACCTGAATGTTGTAGTCGGACTTTGTGTCGGACATGACAGCTTGTTTTACAAATATGCCAATGGCATCAATACAACGCTGGTCACAAAAGACCGTGTGCTTGCACATAATCCTATCGGCGCATTATATCAGGCAAGAGCTTATTATAAAAAACTGCTGCAATATCCTGTAGGAGATGCGCGTGGAAAAGATCTGAGCGTTGTGACAAATAATGACGAAAAATGAGATGAATATACATGAATAAAAAAATAGTTTACCCGATATTGCTTCTTTTGGAATTAGCAGCTGCGGAAGCAGTGCATTTCATTATTCCTGATTCACCGCTGCACCAGTCTGCAAGCAAGCCCTATTATGCCTATGTGCTTGCTTTGATTACAGTAGTGTATCTGTTGTATGCGGGTATCGCATTGTTCACTGCAAAAAAACCGGTGAAACCTTTCTACAGAGTACCGTTTCTGGGCGGTGTTATTGCATTTTTTACTTTGCTTGATGTGATAACTGTAAAAACTGCTTTGCTTCCTGTTTTGTATTTCCCGTCTCTTGACAGAGTATTCGGTACGATCATTGAGGATAGAGAACTTATTATCAAATGTGTCGTGTACTCACTGGAAATTCTGCTTTCAGGTGTGGCAGGAGGCTTGATCGTTGGTTTTTTTATGGGCATTGGAGTTGGATACAACAAACATATGGAATACTGGATAAATCCGATCATACGTGTTCTCGGACCAATACCGTCTACTGCGTGGATACCGATCGTGCTGATTGCTTTCCCGACTGCGAGAGCTGCAAGTGCGTTTATTATAGGGCTTTCTGTCTGGTTTCCGACAGTTGTTTTAACATCAAGCGGTATTTCAAATGTCAAGAAATCATATTTTGAAGTTGGTTCTGCACTGGGAACAAATACATTCTGGAATATATTCAGAATTGCTGTTCCGTCTGCTATGCCGAATATTTTCTTAGGTCTGTTCAACGGCATCTGTTCTTCTTTTGTCGCCCTGATGACAGCGGAAATGATAGGTGCAAAGTATGGCATCGGCTGGTATGTCAATTGGCAGAAGGAAATGATGGCTTATGCCAATGTATACGCAGGACTTATCGTTATTGCAGTGATGTTTTTTATCGTTATTACCCTGTTGTTCAAGGTACGTGAAAAACTCCTTGTATGGCAGAAAGGAGTGATAAAATGGTAGGTATCCGCTTTGAAAATGTAAAAAAAGCCTTTCAGCTTGAAGACGGAACGATCGTCAATGCACTGAACGGAATAGATCTTGACATTAACAGCGGAGATTTTGTTTCGCTGATAGGTCCGTCAGGATGCGGAAAATCCACTATGCTCCGTCTGCTTGCAGGGTTTGACCGTCCAACTGACGGCAAGATATATCTTGATGATACGGAGATTAAAAAACCATCCCACGACAGAGGACTTGTCTTTCAGGAGCACAATCTTTTCCCGTGGCTGACGATTTATGATAATATTGCATTTGGTTTGAAGGCTCGGCATATCTTCAAGAACAATAAAAAAATGGTGGATGATTTTATTGAACTGGTTGGACTGAAAGGATTTGAAAAATCATATCCACATCAGTTATCCGGCGGAATGTGTCAGAGAGCGTCTCTTGCCCGGGCGTTGATAGGAAATCCCAAAGCATTGCTTTTAGATGAGCCGCTTGGAGCGTTGGACGCCTTTACAAGAATGAATATGCAGGATGAACTTCTACGAATCAAGAAAGAGCAAAATATGACGATGATTATGGTTACTCACGATGTGGATGAAGCGGTATATCTGTCAAACCATATCTGCGTTATGTCGCCTCGTCCTGCAAGGATAGAAAAGATAATTGATGTTGACCTTGCATATCCAAGAGACAGAAATAATCCGGAGTTTATCCGTATCCGAAATGACATTCTGCAAATTCTCGACTTTGCAGGCAAGGAAAAAGAACCCGAATATATAATTTAAGAAAGGAAGAATGAAAATGATTATCAAAAAAATGGCTGCTGTATTGATATCAGGCTTGATGATAATTTCGGCAGTGGGCTGCGGCAAGCAAAGCAGCAATGTACCGGATGATGAATATGTACTGAAAATCGGCGAACCCGTCGGAGGACTTTGCCACGCACCCTTGCAGGTCGCTATGGAAAAAGGCTACCTTGACGAGGAGGGCATCAAGTGGGAGCGAGTTGATTTTGGCAGCGGCGATATTCAGGCGGCACTTGGTGCAGGAACTATTGATTGCGGTTTCGGACTTGTAGGAAAATTTGTACAGCCTATTGAAAACGGACTGAATATGGTTATAACTGCCGGTATGCATACCGGATGTACAAAAATTCTCGTTACTGCCGATTCAGGTATAGAATCCATTGAAGATTTAAAAGGAAAAACAATTGGAGTTGCTTCTTTGGCAGGTTCAGAAGCGGTTACAGCCAAGAGGGCGCTGGCGGCTGCCGGCATTGATGTTTCCGCCGGAAGCTCAGAGGTAGAATTTGTGACATACAATACGACTGACCAGCCGGTTGCACTGATAAACAATGCGGTTGATGCAATTGCGACGCCCGATCCCGTTGCCGCTTCCGCCGAAAAGGAATACGGTCTGACTGTCCTGCTTGATACTGCTGTAACCGAACCGTATGCTTCTGAATACTGCTGCGTAAGCTTTGTTTCTAAGGAGCTCGCAGAAAATCACCCCAAAATTGCTGCCGCATACACCAGAGCAGTTCTGAAAGCTTCCGCATGGGTGGAAGAACATCCCGAGGAAACAGCAGCTATTCAGATCAACGGAGAGTATGTCGGCGGTGATGTGGAAACCAATGCCGCCATTCTGGCAAGCTATCAGTATATTCCCAGCGTACAGGGCGGATACGATGCACTTGTGAATGTTTGCAGCGATATGAAGGCGATCGGTCTGCTGAAAGACAGTACAGACGTGGATGCTATGATACAGCGTTCCTACAGGTTCTTTGATGATGTTCCTGACAGCTATCAAATTAAAGGTGAAAACTTTATTCCCGTTAATTCGATTCCGCAAGATTGCTGTGAATGAAGCTTTAACAAGGAATAGAACAATAGGGCAGATATACGTCTGCCCTATTTGCTATAGATTCAATCTATAACAAGCTATAGAAAAAAACTAATTGACTTTTCCTATAGGTATGATATAATATACATAGAGCATTGATAGGGAGGTGTGAGATGCAGATTTCAACAAGGGGAAAAAACGCAGTTAAAATGATGCTCGATTTAGCAAATCATAATGATGGAACACCGGTAAGATTAAAAGATATTGCCGGTCGTCAGAATATTTCAGTCAAATATCTGGAACAAATTGTGATGCTGCTGCAAAGGGCATCGCTGCTTCAGAGTGTAAAAGGAAATCAGGGCGGTTATATTCTGAAATATCCTCCCGAACAGTATACAATGTTTCAGATTCTTACTGCTACAGAGGGCAGTCTTTCGCCTGTAGAATGTGTGGAGAACTGCGCAAATCCATGTAAAAATCAGAATCAGTGCGTGACGTACCGAATGTGGAAGCAGCTTGATACAGCGATACACGATACGTTGGAGAGTATTACTCTTGCGGATTTGATGGACTGGCAGGAGGAGATGGTTATTGCAGGCAGCTACAGTATTTGAGCGGTGCTTTGTGGGATCCTGTATGATAATTTCATAAAATTTATAAATATAGAAACAGAGGTGTAATTATATGACTGAAATAATATGGCTCGGCAGAGGCGGACAGGGAGCGTTCACAGCCGCAAAGCTGCTTGGAGCGGCGTATGCCGACAAAGACAGCGAAAGCTATGCCCTTGCATTTCCGTCCTTTGGTCCTGAAAGACGGGGCGCTCCGGTGAGAGCGTTTACAAAGCTCAGCAGCAAGCCTGTTCTTGACCGCAGCGAAACTGAAAAAGCGGATTATATCATAGTTCTTGACGATACGCTGTACAGCGATTCACTTAACGATCTGCTTAAAAGAAATGGGAAAATCATCGTCAACAGCAGAAAAATCGCTGATGAAAACGTGATTGCCTTTGACTGTGATTCCATTGCAGAGGAGCTGCATCTGCCAACGGTCAATACAATTCTGCTTGGTATTTTTTCAGCAGTATCGGAAGCGGCTTCAGTGGAGGATATTGAGCGTGCTATTGACGGATATATGCCGGAAAAAATTCGTGAAAAAAATAAACAGGCAGTCAGAAAATCAGCAGAGGAGGTACTGAAATGAAACCATATCTGAGAGAAAAAACAAGCTTCTCATTTGCAGAGGTCCCATCGGATACTTCCTTTGAAGCAGGCTATCTTGTGAGCAAAAATGCCGGTTGGCGAAGTATCAGACCGATAGTTGACGCGGAAAAATGCGTGGGCTGTATGCAGTGTTATTTATACTGTCCTGACGGTGCGATATCTATTAAAAACAACAAGGCTGTGATAGATTATGATTTCTGCAAGGGCTGCGGTATCTGCAAAAAAATCTGCAAGCCAAATGCGATAGAAATGGAGGCGGAGAGAAAATGAAGAAATTTTTATCGGGTGACGAAGCCTTTGCGGAGGGCATCAGACTGGCAAAGCCTGCCGTGATCTCGGCATACCCCATTACTCCGCAGACTATCGTTGTGGAACGGCTTTCGGAAATGGTTGAAAGCGGAAGTTTGAAGTCCGAATTTATTCATGTTGAATCTGAGCATTCCGCACTGTCATGCGCTATGGGAGCAAGTGCGGCGGGAGTGCGTGCGTTTACGGCGACTTCATCTCAGGGACTTCTCTATATGGCGGAGTGTCTTTATTACGCGTCGGGCGGACGTTTTCCGATCGTGATGATGAATGCCAACCGTTCGACAGCTCTCCCCTGGAATATTTACGGCGACCAGCGCGACAGCATTTCACAGCTTGACAGCGGTTGGATTCAGGCGTATGCGGAAAATGCGCAGGAAAGCCTTGACCTTGCACTGATGAGCTATTATATTGCCGAAAAAACGTCAACGCCTTTTATGGTGAATCTGGACGGATTTATTCTCACGCATACTTATGAGGAAGTGGATATTCCGAAAGAGGAGCAGGCGGATAAATTTCTCCCGGAATTTGAAACGGATAATAAGCTCGATTTGGAAAATCCAAAAAATATGGCGTTTTCGGCAGGTCCTGACTATAATTATATTTTCAAATTCAAGGAGCATCAGGAGATGCTGAATTCCGTTTCCGTGATAGCTGAATCGGAAAAAAAATTCGCGGAAATATTCGGCAGAAAATACAGCGGTCTGATTGAAAATTACAAAACGGAGGATGCTGAATTTATTTTGATAACTCTCGGAAGTATCGCCGGACTTTGCCGTGAAACTGCGGATAAGCTGAGAGCGGAGGGTAAAAAGGTCGGTGTTGTCAGACTTCGTTATCTAAGACCGTTCCCGACTGCCGAGCTTGTGGAATCCGTTAAAAATGCAAAGGCTGTAGGAGTGCTGGAAAAGGATATTTCTTTTGGTAATGAAGGCACAGTTTTCACCGATGTAAATTCAGCTTTATATACTGAAAAAGCGGATATACCGTCATATAATTTTATAGGCGGACTTGGCGGACGAAATATCTCCCGGTCGGATATTGAAAATATTTTTTCTGCAATAGAAAACGGTGCAAAACGTGTGAATTTTATCGGAATTGAGGTGGAGTAAGTGAGCGTGACAGCAAAAAATTTGTGCAGGGACGAATTTTTCTATGGACATAAGGCTTGTGCAGGATGCGGAGGAAGTCTTGCAGTGAGAAATGCCCTTAAAGTCCTGGGAAAAAACACAGTCGCCGTTCTCCCGGCAGGCTGTATGTCGGCGGTGGGATTTAATTTTCCACAGCTCTGTTTTGCGAATAATGCCATAATTTCCACATTCGCAGGTACGGCGTCTATGCTGACAGGTATTGAAGCAGGTTTCCGTGCAAGAGGTATCAAGGACTTTACAGCGGTTGGATTCGCAGGCGACGGCGGTACGGCAGACATCGGAATACAGGCGCTTTCCGGAGCGATCGACCGTAACGACAACATCATCTATATCTGCTATGACAACGAGGCTTATATGAATACGGGAATCCAGAAAAGCGGTCTTACGCCGTTCGGTGCAAGGACGACAACTACGCCGGCAGGCAAAAATATACATGGAAATATCCGTCCGAAAAAGAATATGTTTGAGATCGTGGCGGCTCATGATATTCCCTATGCGGCAACGGCAACTGTTGGATATATGACTGATTTTCTGAACAAGGTAGAGAAAGCGTCGAAAATCAAGGGTACGAAATATATTCACGTTATCGCGCCATGCCCGACCGGTTGGGGAATCCCTGTCAGCGATACTATTGACGCTGCAAGAGAAATTGCAGACTGCGGCCTGTGGTATCTTGCAGAGTATGAAAACGGCGAATTTACATTGAATCATGACCCGAAGGAATTTACAAGCGTTGTGGATTATCTGAAAAAACAAAGCCGATTCAGACATCTGACAGACGAGGATATTCAGATAATTATTCAGTCACGTGATGCGAAATGGGAGAAGATACGCAGAGATTGGAGGAAGTAATATGCCCACATTATCAAACAGAACAGCGGATTTCACGGACTCCGTTATCCGCAGAATGACGAGAATTTCCAACAGGTACGGAGCTGTGAATCTGTCACAGGGATTTCCTGATTTTGAACCGCCGAGGGAAATTTTAGACCGTCTTGCACAGGTGACAAAGGAGGATTTTCACCAGTATTCCATAACATGGGGCGCACAGAATTTTCGTGAAGCCCTTGCTGAAAAGTACGCACGTTTTTCGGGCAGAAAAATAGACCCGAACGGCGAGATAGTTGTGACCTGCGGCAGTACGGAAGCAATGATGGCTGCTATGATGAGTGTGACAAACCCGGGAGATAAAGTCATTGTATTTTCGCCCTTTTATGAAAATTATGGAGCAGACACTATACTTTCAGGAGCCGAGCCGATATATGTTCCGTTGAATCCGCCTGAATTTAATTTTGATGCGGACGTACTGGAAGCGGCGTTTAAGCAGCGTCCGAAAGCGCTCATTTTATGCAATCCGTCCAACCCGTGCGGAAAGGTTTTCAGTCGTGAGGAATTGCAGATCATCGCCGATCTTGCAGAAAAATACGATACCTTTGTTATTACAGACGAGGTATACGAGCATATCATCTACGAACCTAATCAGCATACTTATTTTGCCGCATTGCCGGGAATGTGGGAACGTACCATTCAGTGCAGCTCGCTGTCGAAAACATATTCCATTACGGGCTGGCGGCTTGGGTATGTTATTGCATCGCCTGACGTAATTGACACCGTGAAAAAAGTCCATGATTTTCTTACAGTCGGAGCTGCCGCACCCTTGCAGGAGGCTGCTGTAACAGGTCTGAAATTCGGTGATGAGTACTACAAATGGTTACAGAAAAAATATACTGAGAAGCGTAATTTGTTCCTGAAGGGTCTGGACGATCTGAATATCCGTCATACCGTTCCGCAGGGAGCATATTATATTCTGCTTGATATTTCAGAGTTCGGATATGACAGCGATCTGGAATTTTGCGAGGCGCTTGCAAGAGATATAGGCGTGGGAGCCGTACCGGGTTCGAGCTTTTTCAAAGAGTCTGAAAACCGCTATATCCGCCTGCATTTTGCAAAGAAAAATGATACCCTTAATGAAGCGTTGAATCGACTTTCGGACATACGAAAGAAGATAAAGCCAAGAGGATAATATTATGACTTTACAGCAATTGAATTATATTATCACAATTTCCGATACAGGCTCAATGAATAAAGCGGCAGAGCAGCTTTTTATCGCGCAGCCGTCCCTGACCAGCGCCGTGCATGAGATCGAAAAGGAAATTGGAATTACGATTTTTTACCGCAGCGGAAAGGGTGTGTCTCTGACCGCTGACGGTGCGGAATTTCTGACCTACGCAAGGCAGCTCTATCAGCAGTATGAAACCTTGCAGGAGAAATATTTAGGCGGAAAGGTCAAGAAAAAGTTTGGCGTCTCCACACAGCACTACTCCTTTGCGGTCAAGGCGTTTGTGAACACCGTCAAAGAATTTGACACCTTTGATTATGAATTTGCAGTCTATGAAACGAAAACGTCTGATGTGATAAATAACGTAGTTTCCATGAAAAGCGAGATTGGTCTGCTGTATCTCAGCGAATTCAACAGGCAGGTCATTACAAAAATTCTGCAAACAAATCATCTGGAGTTTCATCATCTCATTGACTGCGGAATTTATGTATATCTCTGGAAAGAGCATCCACTTGCGGGCAGTAAAAAAATAACCTTTGAGGAGCTTGAAAGCTATCCCTGCCTGACATTTGAGCAGGGAGATAAAAGCTCGTTTTACTTTGCAGAGGAGATATACAGTACATCAGATTATGCCCGAGTGATAAAAGCTTCTGACCGTTCTACCATGCTGAACCTGATGAAAGGTCTGAACGGCTACACATTTTGTTCCGGAATTATTTGCGGAAGTCTTAACGGCGACGACTATGTCGCTGTACCGATTGATGATGACAGTATTATGGAAATCGGCTACATTACGAGGAAAAATGCACTTTTAAGCGAAGTAGGAAATGTATATATCAGAAAACTGAAAGAATATCTGAATGTCTGAGGACCTGTACATATAGAAATTGTGCGCGGATTTTTAAAGTATAATTTTGCCGGAAAGACGTGCGGAATTTTCTATGTGGACAGGTTCTAAATATCGGGTGAGCAATATGCTCGCCCATTTTTTTCCTATAGATTCGCTCTATTATTTTTTATAGATAATACATATTGGACAACTGTGCAAAGTAGGTGTATAATAGAATTATCATAGGAAAAGGAAATGGTGAATCACATGAAAAAATCAATAATTGCAGGAACAGCTGCACTCAGCTTGCTCGGTACACTTATAGGCTGCGGCGAAAAGAAGTCGGAGAGCAGCGATGTTTCTATTGGCTATCTTAATTCGACGGCACATCTGCTTGCATTTGTAGCGCAAGAAGAAGGCTACTTTAAAGACGAGGGACTGAGTGTTACATTGACGCAGTTTTCCAGTGCTGCGGAACTTTCAAACGGTCTGGAATCAGGCAAATTAGACGTTGCATTTATCGGTTCTGTTCCGTCTCTGACATTTCAAAGCAATGGTCACGATCTGACTATCTTTGGCGGCGCTATGACAAATGGTCACGGCTATGTTATCAAGCCTGAATTTACCGAGGGTAAAACCGACTGGGATATCAGCATTTTAAAGGGTAGAAACGTAGCTTCGGTAAAAAACAGCGTTCAGGACGCCGAGCTGCAAATTCTGCTGAAAGATGCAGGCATTTCTATCGGCGATGGCAGTGATGAGGTAAACATCGTTTATTTTGACAGTCAGAAGGACGCCTACGCCGCACTGATGAATGACAGCATTGATGCCGCTTCCGTATACTCTCCTTATGCCTCTCTTGCGGAGGGACAAGGCTATGATATCGTATACAGATGCTCTGAAGAACCTGCATTGCAGAATCAGCCATGCTGCCGTCAGGTCGCTGCAACGTCCAACCTCAAAGAAAACACAGAGAAGTTCACGGCATTTGAGCGTGCCTTAATTCGTGCGTATAATTTTACCCAAACCAATGAGGATGGCACGGTCTCAGATGTTAAGAAATACATTGACATTGACGAAGAGTATATTCGTACTGAAGTTTACGGCGGCTATGGTTACAGCATTCCCGATCCCGACAAGCAAGGTACTCTTGCCTTGAAGGATACGATAGTGGAACTTGGCTATACGGAAGATTATGACATCGAACCTCTTTACAATACAGATATATACAAAAACGCATTGGCGGAAGTGATAAAGGAAAATCCCGATAATGCCGTATACCAGCAGCTGCAGGAGCATTTTAATGAGTACGAGTAAAATAGAAATCAGAAATCTGACCGTAGATTATGTCGAGAAAAAGAAGAGCTTCACGGCTTTGAAAAATGTCAGCTTTCCTATCAATGACGGCGAATTTGTCAGCATTATCGGTGCAAGCGGCTGCGGAAAATCCACACTTCTCAGCGTTTTGGAGGGCATCAGCAAGCCTTCGGAGGGCGAGGTGCTGATAGACGGAGAAAAGGTGAATGGCACCGGCAGCAATCGCAGCGCTGTGTTTCAGCATTATTCCCTTTTTCCGTGGATGACAACACGAAAGAATGTTGCTTTTGGTATTCAGCAGGTACGAAAAGAATTATCCCGAACACAGCGTTTGCAAGTCGCAGATGAATTTCTGGATAAAGTGGGATTAAGCGAGTTCAGAAATAAATATCCTTCCCAGCTTTCAGGCGGTATGCAGCAAAGAGCAGCGATTGCAAGAGCATTAGCAATGGATACTGAAATTCTTCTTATGGACGAACCGTTCAGCGCACTTGACGCAAAAAATCGTATTGCATTGCAGGAGCTGCTTTTGAAATTATGGGAAGGAGAAAACTCCGAAAATAAAAAAACAGTAGTATTTGTTACCCACGACATTGACGAAGCGATTTTTCTTTCCGATAAAATTGTCGTCCTGACATCTCATCCGGGGACAGTTTACGATATTGTAAAAGTTCCCTTTGAGCGTCCGAGAAATCGTGAAGCGTTGATTGAACGCAAGGATTATGCCGCGTTCCGCAGCAGGCTGCTGTCCATGTTCTACCACGATATTGCCGACAGGATCGGCGGAAATGAGGTGGTACTATGACGATAAAAGAAAGATTTTTAAGAGTGACGCATATTTTTTTCGCAATTCTTATGCTCATACAGCTTTTGCCGGATAAATCACAAAAAGAAGTCTGCACGTCAAGTCTGATCGTTTTTGCAGTTGCAGCGGAAGCCGTTGTGATCATATTGTCCATTTTCATAAAGAAAAAAGAATCATTGTCACTGACTCTTGATATTTTTGGATTTATTTATGTGTTTCTGACAGCATGGACTTTGGCAACGGCAAAATTCGATTTACTTAATGATTCGCTTTTTCCTGCTCCGGGAAAGGTGATCGCTCAGTTTGCGGAGGATAAACTTGTTATTTTAACCAATATCAAAAGCTCTGTAGGAATTATTATTCAAGGCTTCTTGCTGGCAGTGATTGCAGCGATATCTTTAGGACTTCTGATCGGATTGAATGTACGGATTGGAAATGCGGCGTCGTATCTGACAAAGTTTTTCAGCTCTATTCCGCCGATCGTATATATTCCGTACGGAATTGCGCTTTTGCCTACATTTCGCTCCGTTTCGGTATTCGTGATCTTTCTGGCATCGTTCTGGCCGATATTTGCAGGTACAATGAGCGGCGTACTGAACGTTGACAAGAAGATCGTGGATTCTGCTAAGGTTCTGAATGTGAAAAAGCCTGCAATGTTGACATCGGTTATTCTTCCGGCATCGCTTCCGCAGATTTTCCTCGGCTGCAATCAGGGACTCAGCGTGTCATTTATTCTCCTGACGTCTGCCGAGATGATCGGAGCAAGGGACGGTATGGGCTACTATGTCAAGTACTACTCTGACTTTGGCGATTATACGCGCACGATTACCGGTCTGCTTGTCATTGGAATTGTCGTTATTGCCGTGACATTTCTGTTCAACAGATTTCAGCAGTATCTTTTGCGGTGGAAAAGGTAATGATTATAGATTGAATCTATAGCTTGTTATAGATAATACATATTAGACAAATAGGCTAAATAGGTGTATAATAATAGCAGAACAGGAAAACCTGTGATACTAATTCATTATTGTTCTGTAGATAAGATTGGCAGATAGAATTTTGTCAATCAAGGAAGAAAACGAAAGTATACTGTCGTATGGTGAGCTTTTTTGACACAGAGCGACAAAATTATAGCTGTCAATATCGTCTACAGGTTAATGATGAATTAGTATTAAATAATTGGAGGTAATGCAATATGAGTACAAGAGACGTTAACAATAAATTCTGGAATGAGCAGCTTGAAACAATGCCTCGTGAGGAGCTTGAAAAGAAGCAGCTTGAAGATTTGAAAGAGATCGTGAAGTTCGCCTATGACAACGCTCCCTATTATAAGCGTTCATTCGATGAAGCAGGTGTGAAGCCCGAGGATATCCACACTCTCGCCGATATTCAGAGGTTTCCCTTTATCAATAAGACCACGCAGCGCGACACGCAGGGTGTAGGCTCATTCCTTGGCGAATTATGTGCCGTTCCCGAAGAAGATGTTGTGTTTATTTCAACATCGTCAGGCTCGACCGGAGTGCCTACCATGAGTCCGTTTACCAAAAAGGACTTTGACGAATTTCAGGATACGGAAAGCCGCTGGTTCTGGCAGATCGGTATGAGACCCAATGACCGCTATGTTCACGCACTGAATTTTTCCCTGTATGTCGGCGGCCCTGATGTGATCGGCGCACAGAACCTCGGAGCATTGTGTATCTGGGGCGGCACTCTCCCAAGTGAAAGACTGCTGTTTATTCTGAAAACCTACCAGCCGACAATCATCTGGACAAGTCCGTCCTACGCATGGCAGCTCGGCGAAAAGGCAAAAAAAGCAGGCATCGACCCGAAAAAAGATCTGTCTATCAAGAAAATTATTGTTGCAGGAGAGCTTGGCGGTTCTATTGACGCAACACGAAAGGCGATTGAAGAGCTATGGGGCGCTGAGGTTTATGATTTTTACGGACTTTCCGATATTTTTGGTGCTTGTGCCGCACAATGCGAGTATCATGACGGTCTGCACATTGCAGAAAATCATATTCTTGTGGAAACGGTTGACATTCATACAGGAGAGATCCTGCCGCCCGGTGAAGTGGGCGAGCTGGTGTTCACAACACTTCGTAAGCACGCAAGACCGCTCATTCGTTTCAAGACAGGCGACATCGGCTACATAGACAACACGCCCTGCAAATGCGGACGTACTCACGGCAGAATCCACATCAGCGGCAGAAAGGACGATATGTTTATCGTTTCGGCTGTTAATGTGTTCCCGAGCGATATTGAGGCTGTTATCAGAGAGCTTGACGGTGTGACAGGCGAATATCTTATTCGTGTATTTGAAAAGGATTTCACTTGCAAGTATTCCGTTGAGATCGAGAAAAATTCCGATAATCCCGCGTCTGATGATTCTGTTGCGGAGACGGTTTCCGCGGCATTAAAGGCAAGAATCGGCGTAAAGCCTTACAAGGTCGTTGTACATCCCGACGGCGGTCTTGATACGCGTTCGGAGCATAAATCAAAGAGAATCATTGACGAGAGAAAGCTGGACTATACAATTTAATATAAGAGCCTGTTCAGTATCTCCCCGCGCACGTCTTTTCGGCAAAATTTTCTCGAAAATCCGCACAACGTTGAGATACTGAACAGGCTCTGAAAACAGCGTCTGCTTGATTTTTCAGGCGGACGCTTTTGAGGTGATATGATGAATATATTCAGTAAATATTTTTTTGAGGGCGGATTTGGTCTGGAACGTGAAACGCTCAGACTGGATAAAAACGGCAGACTTGCCCAGACTCCGCACCCTTTTGACGATCCCCATTTGCAGCGTGATTTCTGCGAAAATCAGCTTGAAATTATTACTGGTGTGAATGCTTCTGTCAAAAATGCTGTTGCAGAGCTTGCGAAATGGGATATGATCGCAGGAAAAAAGCTTGCTGAAAGCTGTGAGAAGCTTCATATTTATTCAAATCCACCCTGCTTTTCAGACGAATCGGAAATCCCCGTTGCCTATACTGGTATGGAATTATCAAAATTCAATTACCGCAAACAGCTTGAACAGAAGTACGGCAAATCTATGATGCTTTATTCGGGAATCCACTTTAATTTTTCACTTTCAGAAAAGTACCTCCGTGAAATCAATGATACAGAACAGGATTTTGTGCAATTCAAGGACAGCGTTTATTTCAGACTTATGAAGCAGATTTTTCGGCATAGCTGGCTGATCGTTCTGCTGACCGCCGCAAGTCCGATATATGACCATTCGTTTGTTGAAACTGGAAGCTCAGGCAAGGCGTTCAGTGGTCACGGCTCGATGAGAAATTCCGGATACGGCTACTGGAATCAATTTATACCGATTCTTGACTACAGCGATATTGAATCGTTCACCGACAGCATACAAGGTTATATTGACGACGGACTTCTCCTGTCACCTGCGGAACTGTATTTACCTGTTCGTTTAAAACCCAAGGGAACATACAGTCTCGATGCATTGAAAAATGGTATTGACCACATTGAGCTGCGAATGTTTGACTTGAATCCATTGAGTGATGTGGGGATTTTCAGCGAAGATGCTGAATTTGCACATCTTCTGATGCTGTATCTGTTGCATCTTCCTGATTTTGATTTTACTGCAAAGCTACAGGAAAAAGCCGTTCACGATCATAAGGAAGCCGCAAAATATATTCCCGATCAGCATTATTTTGATAAAGCAAAGGCGATAATTACCGAAATGAAGCACTTTTTTGAGGGATATGCATATGCTGAAAAAGCGCTTGAATATCAGGAAAGAAAGCTTACGGAAAATCAAAGGTATTGCGTAAAAATTTACGAGAGGAGTGGGGTGACGTGTGCGAATTATTAGGTGCAAGTCTGAAAGAAAATGAAGATGTAAACGGCTATTTATCGGAGTTTTTCAGTCACGGCGCACAGCATCCTCACGGCTGGGGGATATATCGTGAGCAGTACGGAGCTTTTGAGCTCGTGAAAGAGGCTGTCAGTTCGATAAAAAGTGCGCTTGCAAAAGAAATCGCTCAGACAACTGAGCCGCAAAAGCATTTTATGGCACATATCCGACTTGCTACAGCAGGTGCGGTCAAAACGGAAAATTGCCACCCGTTCAGCGGCTTTGATACGTCAGGCCGCCGCTGGACGTTGATTCATAATGGCACGATCTATGCGGTAAACAGGACCTTTCCATATCGTTCGGCACAGCATGGAAATACGGATTCCGAGCGTGTTTTTCTGTATTTGCTTGATAAGCTGAACAGGGTATGTCCAAGAGATGAAAATGAACGCTTTATAGTTGTAGATGAAGCTGTGAAGGAGCTTTCGGAGCACAACAAGCTTAATCTGATAATCTCGGACGGTGATACTTTGTACGTCCACAAAAATATGGAGGGAACGCTGTTTTATCTGCAAACTGATAACGGCTATTATTTCTGTACCCGACCTCTTGGAAGCGGTGTATGGACAGAGTTTCCGACAGCACAGCTGATTGCCTTCCAAAACGGTGAAAAGCTGTTTTCAGGTACAAATCACGGTAAAATATTTACTTCTGTGATGCAAAGTATTTCTGTTTACGATGCGATGAATATATGAGATACTGCACAGCTTCTGAAATTTTTCAAAAAAATCCGCAAAGCCTATTGACAAGATAGGAAAAGTGTGCTATAATACAAACATAGCCTACCAATCAGGTATAATAAATAAGATTAGAGGTAATCATTATGAGCAAGAATTATAAATTTGAGACCCTGCAGCTTCACGTCGGACAGGAATCTCCCGATCCGGCAACAGACGCACGGGCTGTGCCGATCTACGCAACAACTTCCTACGTTTTCAAGGATTCCGCACAGGCGGCAGGACGCTTCGGACTGACCGAGGGCGGCAACATCTACACACGTCTGATGAATCCGACATCCGATGTTTTTGAGCAGAGAATCGCAGCTCTTGAGGGCGGTGCGGCAGCGCTTTCGACAGCTTCTGGTTCGGCGGCGATCTCGTACGCAGTTCAGAATATCGCAACGGCAGGTGACCACATCGTCAGCTCCGTGAATCTTTACGGCGGTACATATAACCTTTTTGCCAACACTCTGAAAGAACAGGGACTTACGACTACTTTCGTTGACCCGTCAGATCCCGAAAACTTTGAAAAAGCTATTCAGCCGAACACAAAGCTTCTCTACGCCGAGACCTTAGGCAACCCCAATTCTGATGTTATCGACCTTGAAGCTATTTCTGAGATTGCCCATAAACACGGTATTCCGCTTATTGTGGACAATACCTTTGCTACTCCTTATCTGCTAAGACCGATCGAGCATGGAGCTGATATTGTGGTACATTCCGCTACGAAATTCATAGGCGGTCACGGCACGGTAATGGGCGGCGTCGTTATTGACGGCGGTAAATTCGACTGGGCGCAGAACGACAAATTTCCCGGACTTTCCAAGCCGAATCCGTCCTATCACGGCGTTGTATTCACAGAGGCCTGCGGCAATATCGCTTACATCATGAAGCTTCGCACGACCCTTATGAGAGATCAGGGCGCGACGATCTCGCCGTTCAATTCCTTCCTGCTTTTACAGGGACTGGAAACGCTGTCGCTTCGTCTGGAGCGTCATGTGGAGAATGCCTTGAAGGTTGTCGATTTTCTGAAAAATCATCCACAGGTTGAACGCGTCAATCACCCGTCGCTCGCACAGGGCAGAGAAAGGGAGCTTTACGACAAATATTTCCCCAACGGTGCGGCTTCGATCTTTACTTTCGACATCAAGGGCGACGCCGAGACTGCAAAGAAGTTCACAGAAAGTCTGGAGCTGTTCTCGCTGCTTGCCAATGTTGCCGATGTGAAGTCGCTGGTGATTCATCCTGCGTCCACCACACATTCCCAGATGACGGAAGACGAGCTGCTTTCCGCAGGTATCAGACCGAATACCGTTCGTCTTTCTATCGGTACAGAGCATATTGACGATATTATAGCCGACCTCGAAACCGGTTTTGAGGCTGTGAAATAATTTTCCGAAAGCACTTGAATCCATACTAAATCTATGATATAATTAGGTATGGTAATATTATCAAGGAGTTGTCGGTATGAAAATTTCAACAAAAGGCAGATACGCACTGCGAATGGCGGTATATCTGGCGAAACACCAATGCGACGAGTATGTTTCACTGAAAGAGATCGCCGAAAGCGAGGGTATATCAAAGAAATATCTTGAGCAGATCGTACCCATGCTGAACAGAGCCGGTCTGCTCCGGACTACCCGTGGAAATAGGGGCGGATATCTGCTGACAAAAAAGGCATGTGAGATAACGGTCGGGGATATTCTACGTGCAACCGAGGGAAATCTCGCGCCTATTGCCTGCCTTGAATATGAGGTAAATGATTGTCCGCGAAAAGCGCAGTGCGCCACGCTTTACGTCTGGGAGGGACTTTATAAGCAGATCACGAATTATCTTGACGGTATTACCGTGCAGGATATTGCCGATCGTGACGGAAACGGCGATGATTACAGTATATAGCATATCCTATGAATACAGGTTCTAAGGCAACAGACGATTTCTTGATGTGAAAAAACTGAAGAATTGAGGTTTTAAACGTTTTTCTGTTTAAAACCTCAATTTCATATAATCAAGAAAGCTTTGAGGAGATTTATGAAAAATACTGAGTTGATAGAAAAGCTGAAATGTGATCGTGATCTTTCTGATGATGAGTTCAAGGTGTTGCTGAAAAGCGATGCATTTGACGAACCGCTTTATAAAGCGGCAGATGAAAAACGTCGAAGCATTTATGGCGATGAAGTCTATATCCGAGGACTGATCGAATTTACAAATTACTGTCGTAATAATTGTTATTATTGTGGGATTCGGAGAGACAATAAAAAGATTGAGCGTTATAGGCTTAACAAAGAAGAAATACTTGCCTGCTGCGAGGAGGGTTACCGTTTGGGTTTTCGCACATTTGTTTTGCAGGGCGGAGAGGATCTCTATTATAATGATACTCTGTTATGTGATATAATTTCTGAAATTCATAAGCGTTTTTCAGATTGTGCGATTACACTTTCTGTTGGTGAAAAATCCAAAGAAAGCTATAAAAGCTTTTTTGATGCAGGAGCATCACGTTATCTATTGCGTCACGAAACGGCGGATGCAGGACATTATCAGAAGCTCCATCCATACAGCATGAGTTTAGATAATAGAAAAAGGTGTCTTTATACTCTTAAAGAAATCGGATATCAGGTCGGATCGGGTTTTATGGTTGGTTCGCCCTATCAAAAAACAAAATTTCTGATTGAAGATCTGCGTTTTTTGCAGGAGCTGAAACCGGATATGATAGGTATCGGACCATATATCACGCATACAGATACGCCATTTGCTTCTTTTGAAAATGGGAATATGTTTCTTACATTACGTTTGATATCTGTTTTGCGTTTAATGTTTCCATACGCTCTGATACCTGCTACAACGGCACTTGGTACGATTCATCCACAGGGACGTGAATTGGGTTTAAAAGCCGGTGCTAATGTGATAATGCCAAATCTTTCACCGGTAGGTGTGAGAAAATTATATTCACTTTATGAGAATAAGATTTGTACCGGAGAAGAAGCAGCACAATGCCGTGGCTGTCTGGAACAGCGTGTAAAATCGGCAGGTTATAAAATTGTAACTTCAATTGGTAATAGGATAAAAGAGAATGAATGATATACTTGTTCTAAGGATCATTAATTTGTCTTGAGTTTGAATTATAAAATATTAAGGAAACACCGCACGAAGACTGCGCCTCTGCCGCGCAAAACTTTGTGCGGTGTTTCCTTGACTTTTGAGGATGAATTATGTTATAATATAGTAAAAGACAAATCTTTTTGTTGATTTTGTCTGAGACCGCAATGATGCGTAGTACTAATCGTAAATAAATTGAGCTTTTTGTTGTTGAAGGGGAATATCATGTATGAAAAAAATTGCTAAGATAACGACAGCATTGCTTATGGTGAATTTATGTTT
>JAMPAJ010000007.1 GCA_023667265.1 Alistipes sp. | reverse complement strand
AGCATTGCCGTAGACCAGAGCATTGCCGCTGACCAGAGCATTGCCGCTGACCTCAGCATTGCCGCTGACCTCAGCATTGCCGTAGACCAGAGCATTGCCGTAGACCAGAGCATTGCCGCTGACCAGAGCATTGCCGCTGACCTCAGCATTGCCGCTGACCTCAGCATTGCCGTAGACCAAAGCATTGCCGCTGACCAGAGCATTGCCGCTGACCCGAGCATTGCCGCTGACCCGAGCATTGCCGCTGACCAGAGCATCGCCGTAGACCCAAGCATTGCCGCTGACCCGAGCATTGCCGCTGACCAGAGCATCGCCGTAGACCCAAGCATTGCCGTAGACCCAAGCATTGCCGTCATGCGACAAATTATCTTCTTTTTCAACGTATCCGCCTAACTCCCCAGCTTCTACATCTCCAAAGCTAACCAAAGCCTTGATGCGAAACAGCTTTCTTCCTAAAAACATTTTAGTATCAGTTGTCAATTCAAACTTTTTCATTTTCTTCTCCTCCTATCAGCTCCGGATTATCATGGATATTATCAATAAGACGGCAGTTATCCCAATTCCAGTCGTTGAATGGCTGTATAAAATCTCCTGTTTTCAAAGCGTAACAAAAGTTTTTATCGTCCCATATTACAACAGAATTGAATACACTTGTTGTGGGATATCCGAAAATATCATCATAATCCTCACAAGTTTCCACGATGTCACCGGTAAAAAGTTTTTCACCGTCTAACTCTTTCCCTGTGTACTGTCCGACGGTTTCGGGGATAACCTCAGTATTGCGATTGTTTCCCATAATAAAACGCTGTTCGCCATGCTGAAACAGATCGCCCTCGACCCATTCGCCGTTGATAACTTTCTTGCCTCTGAATAAAATCTCACGGTTCATATTAGTCCTCCTATTCAATTTCTTCAAGTCTGACAAGAAGCGTGCACTTCTGCTGCTTCGAGTCGTTCAGTTCTGCAAGATAATAGAAATTATTATCGTTATCTTTTCGTATGATGCAGCCTGTGAGAATATAATCGCTGCAAATATGATGTTTAACACTGGTAAATTTTACGTAAGTTCCGAGCCGCCTTTTGACATCGCTTATTTTCATAGGCTGTCTATCCTCACATAGATCCCTGACGTTTCAGCCCAGAATTTCTCACAGATCTCCGAAGCAACAAGAGCGTCGTCTTTCCAGAAGCCACATTCAGTCATGCAGTCTTTCAGGAGCTTATTCAAGTTATCGGTATCAGGCTTAGTGGTTTTGTATTCGCCGTTACGGTGTCTGCCTTTCGGGAAACACCATTTTACGATCAGTCTAACAGCTCCGCAGTACGGACTTTCGGGAGCGTACTTTGAAAGATAAGCAGTCAGCTTTACTCTTGCATTTACCAGACGCGGCGGCTCATAAAAAACAGGCTTGCCGTTTTTTACCGTGACTTGCTTTTCCTGATGAGTTATTGTCGGCGGTATCATCGGCATAAAAAATTCAGTTATCAATTTCGCTGCACCTCCTCGCGCGCAATTATTATTTCGTAATAGTTTTTGTGCTCCCTCGGCACAAAAACGTATATTATGTAATAATATACTTTGTCTGTCCCTGAGACAAAATCGGTGTTTTACCGAGTTTGTCCACAATAAGGACAATATCGGATTTTGTCGAGTTTGTCCTTAGAAGAGACAAAAGACAAAACGTCATTTGTCCCGACTTTGTCCCTGTTCTTTTAAACCAACTTCGTTACCGTCTATCCAGAATCCACCGTGTTCCTTTAAGTGTCTGCGGACTGTTTTTTCAGATATACCACTAAGCTCCGCCATATCCTGGACAGTGACCTTTCCGTCAATGTTGCAGGATTCAAAAGTTGCCATAATACTTTCTTTCCGCTCGTCCTTGCGTTCCTTAGTTGATTTTTTCTTACTGAAATTCTGCTTCCACTGTTCATCGGGATTAATATCTTTCAGAACACCGTCACTGTCTATCCTGTGAACAGGATAATCAAACCAGACATTAACAGGAGCAAACTTCGGAAATTCTCTGAGAGTAGCTTCTATTCTCCAGGCAGTCCGGGGATAAAGCTTTTTCTTCGCCGCTCCAATTTCCGCTGTAATGTGCTGACACGTTTTCAATTGTAGATTATCCCTTACAGTTTTCATTATCTGAACGGGGGAAAGTCTGTCGTCGTCCGATAAAAACATATCCTTATTGAAGCGGCACAGCCACTTGTACGCTATATCGCAGGTCAGTTTATTTTCCTCTGCCGTGCGGAGATCGTCGTTGATTTCAAGCTCTATAAGGTCAAGGAGAGCGTCCGGATCACGGGCGAATACTCCTGAGCCTGACGCTCTGTCCATGCTCCTTTTGCCGCCCTGAGAGCCTTTAGAATGGTGATGGCAATAGATAACAGCGCATTCAAGCTCGTTGCATACCTTATCAAACTGATTACAGAAGGCTGCCATCTGATCGGCTGAATTTTCATCGCCTGTTATAACTTTGTATATGGGATCAATAATAATAGCAGCGTAATTCTTTTTTGAAGCACGTCTGATGAGCTTCGGAGCGAGCTTGTCCATAGGGACGCTGCGCCCTCTCAGATTCCATATATCTATGTTTTTCAAATTCTGCGGAGTAACGCCAAGCGCATCATACACATCCTTAAAACGGTGCAGACAGCTTGCACGGTCAAGCTCCAGATTAACATACATCACACGTCCCTGGGAGCATTGAAAACCGAGCCATTTTGTTCCCTCTGCAAGCGCAATAGACAGTTCAATAAGAGCATATGATTTTCCTGCTTTTGACGGACCTGCAATGAGCATTTTATGTCCCTGTCTCAGAACTCCGTCAATAAGCGGTGGCGAAAGCTCCGGCATATTATCCCACAGAATGTCTATATTTTCAATGTCTGGCAGATCGTCGTTTATACCCTCTATCCATTCTTTCCATTCATCCCAGGTCGCCTTGCCGATATTTGTATCAATAATGAACTGCTTTTTTCCTGCACGTTCAACTCCCGGAATACGACTCAAACGTGAGGGATTACGGTTATTCTGATCGAGAGTGAGACCGTTTTTCTTGCATATATTATAAAGAAAATCGACACGTCTTCGGTATTCGTCGCTATTCGGAGCGTCAATACGTACAATTGCATGAATGGACTTTCCTCCGCTGTACATAAGCACAGCGACAGGCAGTTCAAGTTCCCTGATAACAGCATTCTGCTTGTCAAGCTCCATATTGTCTGCTTCTACAAGAGCATATCTGAAATCGGTAACATTGGCATTTTTAATGCCCTTTCCGTCAAGAGGGTTAAATCTTATCCACGCTCCGGCTTCTTTGTCATAATCGCCGAAAACAGCTCCGATATCGCCGTCGCACATTGAAAGCTCCTGAAGAAGCTCTCCTGCCGTTCTGTCATATCCGCCTTTGTCGGCAGGAGTATATTTACCTTTGTCGTTTTTAAACGAGCGGAAATTGTAACCTACATTTTCGGACGGTTCAAAAAGCGTTTCGAGATATGTCGTTATCTCTCTTACCGGATCCCAGTTGACCGGCTCTGCGATCTCACGTCCCTCTATCCAGTTGCGGTCAACTATAACGCCGTCCGACTTTGAGCCAATCTCGCTGTCCCAGTCAAGCTCATAGCTCTCACGATCGGGCGAGTAACCGTTTTCAAAAGCCATCTGATATATCGTACCTGCTGTCACAGGAGAAGTGTTTCCCCTGAAAGAACGCCACTTCTTTTCACATTCACCGGGATGATAGCGTGCAATATCTCTTGCAGACCATTCTGCCCAGACGCTTACGTCGTAATTTTCGTGCTTCAGAGCCATGCCCACGTTTATCCACTCCTGATAATCGCAGTTGGCAGGGTCTATGTATTCAAGAGCGTCAATTAAATTTTTCTCCATTTATTTCTCCTTGTTATTCCGGAACATATTCTTTCGGTACGACATTCACAGGAACTCTCCAGCTGCTGGCTGCAATTCGTGAGATCATCTTGCTTGCCTGTTCAAAAGTCCACGAACCTACGTGCTGAAAATCATACATTTCAAGCCTGCGTATCTGTTTTGGAGTTGCAAGCCCCTCTATACGACGTTTTTCAAGTCTGTCAAGTATCATTTTTGCCTTGCCTGCATTATCAATCTCATCGGGAAGTATTCCGAGCTTTTCAAGAGTCTCTTTCTGTTTGTCTGTCGGCGGAGACATTTCCCATCCGAATGACGGAACGTATGATGACAGATCCTCTGCCTGTATTGAAAGCTCGAACTGCAAAGGATCGACAAGCTTTTTCTTACGTTTTCTCATTTCTGCAAGCTGCTTTGCAAGAGCCTCTTCACGTTCAGCAACAACATCGTCCGCAGCAGCTCTCTCCGCTTCCTCTATATCAACAGGACAGCCGGCATCAGCGATTTTTTCGGTCATTTTCTTTGCGACTTCTTCATTTTCCGCAATAAGACAGGCAGGTCTGCAAAGCTCGTGCCGTTCGGTATGCCATAAGAAATCAAGCAGAAGCAGTTCCGTTTTATCCTCGCAGAGGCGTGTTCCTCTGCCGACCATCTGACTGTAAAGACTGCGGACTTTGGTCGGTCTCAGAACAACAACGCAGTTTACCGATGGACAGTCCCAGCCCTCCGTCAGAAGCATTGAATTGCAGAGAACATTGTATTTCCCCTTGTCAAAATCTTCGAGGATCTCTGCTCTGTCCGGGCTTTCGCCGTTTACCTCCGCCGCTGTAAATCCTGCCTGATTCAATATGTCGCGAAACTTTTGAGAAGTCTTTACAAGCGGCAGAAAAACTACTGTTTTGCGGTTCAAACAGTAAGCTTTCATCTCCTCCGCTATCTGATACAGATATGGATCAAGAGCAGTGTCAATATCGGAAGCTTTAAAATCGCCAGCCTGTACGGAAACTCCCGTAAAGTCTATTTTAAGCGGAATCGTAACGGCTTTTATCGGAGAAAGATATCCTTCTTTAATAGCTTTCGGTAAAGTATATTCGTAAGCAAGAGACTGAAATACTTTTCCGAGATTCTTCATATCGCCTCTGTCGGGAGTTGCGGTAACTCCCAGAACAGCGGCATTTTCAAAGTGACTAAGTATTCGTGTGTAGCTGTCGGAAACAGCGTGATGAGCTTCGTCGATGATTATTACATCAAAATAGCCGGAAGAAAAATTACTCAGTCTTTTTTCACGCATAAGGGTCTGTACCGAGCCGACTGTTATCCTGTACCATGAGTCAAGACAGGTTTCGTCAGCCTTTTCAACAGCACATTTCAATCCGCAGGCTTTTTCTATCTTATCGGAAGCCTGAGTGAGAAGCTCTCCGCGATGGGCAAGAATAAGAACCCTTTTCCCGTTACGGACGCATTCTTCCGTAATTTTTGCAAATACGACAGTTTTTCCGCATCCTGTGGGAAGCACAAGCAAAGTGCGCTGTATACCGTCATTCCACTGCGTAAGAACAGCTTCCTTTGCTTCCTTTTGATAAGGTCTCAGCTCCATGATGCGTTACTCCATTGATTTGAGGATGTTTCGGCGGCTTTCGGCTGCGGACTTACAGTTGTGATATCAGCGTCGGGAGCATAGAATTTTTTAATTTTATTCGAGGTATATTCAGTTCCGTTTTTTCCTGTGTATTTATCTATGTACACATGACATTTTCCTTTTGCTCCGACAACCTCATTCCAGTTCATTTTCAGCTTCTCACCGTGTTTCTTCTGCCCGATAGCAGTAAAGAACGCTGAAAGCATTCCCTCGACCTTTGAATGCAGGAACAGATTATGCTTGATGTCAACGCTTTCATTTTCGCCCCATATTGTGATCGTAAGCTCAGCTTTGTTGCAGGGTGGAAGCTTTTCACTTCCGCTGTGTCTGCCTCTCTGAAAAGATTTGACCGTGAAATCGTAATCTCCCTCTGGCAGAAGTGAAAATTCTCCGCCGTCCTTTTCGATCTCATCGTCCCATGAAAATTCTCTTTCGATATTGCTCATAATAAAAATCCTCCTATAAATTATTCAAAAGGTACTGTTCTGTTTTCACAGATTTTCTTATACATTCCGTCCCATTTTGCAATAAGCATACCGTTCACAAAATCGGGTGGATAATTCGTTATCGGAGTATCATAAGGGAAAAATCCTCCGTTAGATACAACAAGTCTGATCTCTTCCTCTGATATGCTGTTTGCTTTCATCAGGTCGGCAAGAGCCTTGGGAATATTATCGGGTATAACGATCTCAGGCGTTATGTCCGTCCATTCTTCAGTGTTTGTCTGCTCCTGTTTTTGCTGTGGCTTCGGCTGTTCCTGAGAGGTCGTCGCAGGACTTTCATTTTTTGCACACGGAATATACGGTGCAATTACCGAGTATTCAAATTTTGTTTCTTCGGGAAGTCCGAAGCGGTTCTTTGCATCCCAGCAGGGGTGATGCTGAGTATACATCACACGTCCGCCGCCCTGAGCCTTGAACTTCTTACCATCTTTGTCCGTTGACACCGCAAACGTCTTGTAATTGACGAACAGCACAGCGTCCGCCCATTCCTTTACAAGAGGCGATATCTGAGAATTGGTTTTCTTACCGAGTTTAAGCTCCCAGCGGTCATATTCGCCGATCTCGTCGGGCTGTGAAAACTTTCTCAGGTGTGCGTGAGCTGTAAGGACTACGTTTATTCCTGCCGAAATAACGTCCTCCAGCCGATTAAGGAAACGCCCGAATTCCTCTTTTTCATAAACGTAGCCGTTGCCGTAGCCAAAGTCTTCGATACCGCTTTTCCCGTATTTGGAAAGGATCGCTTCAAGGCAGAGCTGTTCAGCCCAGTCAACAGTATCGATTACAAGAGTTCTGCATACCTTGTTATCGATAACATATTTCATTTCTTCATGAAGCATCGCCCAGCTTGTGGGTCTTGGCAGACGTTTAACGTCCATGTTCCCCGTGCTCCCCTCTGTATCAATGAATACAGGATCGGGAAACTGCGCTGCAAAGGTTGATTTGCCTATCCCCTCGGGACCGTAAACAACGATTTTCTGCGCTTTCATAATTTTTCCACTTGTGATCTGCATATGGAATACCTCCTTATAACTTCTTCCATAAATAGTCTGAAATGAGCCCTCATTCAACGTAAAACCATTGATTATTGCAAAAATTTTACAAAAAATTTACATTCATGAATTACCAATCAACATTTTCCCAATTTTTCTTTTCAGGATGAAAGCTTTTGCTTTCTATTGGCAGTTCAGCCGATGTGACAACATATCCGTCCTCGATAATCACTGAGCATTCGTCTCCGTTTGAAACTCTTGTCGCTATAGCCTGCAAGCCCTCTGATTCAAGCCATTCTCCGAACTCTCTGAGAGTGTCACTGTCCATTTGTTCAAGCTTGTCCAGAAGCACAAATCCGCATTCGGGATTGAGCCTGCGGACTATTGCCGCTGATACTCTGAGCTGTTCTGAACCGCTCATATTATCCCATTTCTGCCCCTTGTATGTAAGCTCACCGTCAGCAACAGAAAGTCCTGTCAGAGGCAGATCGGAATTGTTGAGCAGATCATACTTTTCCTTTCGTACAGCTTCAAGTTCTTCCGTCAAAGCCGCATACTGGTTGCTGTAGCCTTTCGCTTCCTCCTCGGCTTTCTCACGGTCGAGATTTGCTCTTATTTTCGCGTTCAGAGTTTCAATATCTGAAATATTTTTTTCAAGCTCTGCAGTCGATTCGTCTATGAGATTTTCTGCCGATTTTGCCGCAGTCTTGGCGTTTGACTGAGCCTGAGCAAAGCGCCTCTTGGCTTCGTCAAGAGCCTGTCTCGCTTCTTCAAGTTCACGGTCATATTGTTCTTTAAGCTGCCGTTTTCGCTGATTCTCACCGTTACGGGCAAGAATTTCCTGCTGTTGGCGGATAAGCTCGGATGCCGAAATTATTTCATCGGGAACATTCGGATATGCAGTCATCTCTTTTGCAAATTTCGCTTTCTGATCGGCGATCTGCCCGATAGCATGGCGGCGGTTGTACAACTGGGATTCTTCCTGTTCAAGTTCATGAAGCTTATCTCCGACACCTATGATCTTAAGCAAGATATCAGCCTTTTCTTTGGCTGTAGAGTTTATAAATTTCGGAAGGTCAAGCGCAAAAGCTTCAATGAAACTGTTAAGCAACTGCTGCCCTCCGCGTTTGCCGCTCGGATCGATAACTTTAAGGCTGCTGTTTTTGCCTTTGCGCTCAACTATAATTCCGTTTGAAAGCTCAACGTGCAGCGACGGCGGAATTACAGAACCGTCTCTCTGCGCCTGTGACGGCTTATATTTATCTCCGCCTACCGCCCATGCAAGAGCGTCAATAACGCTTGTCTTACCCTGATTGTTGCGTCCGCCGATCACCGTCAATCCTGTAGGCGACGGTTCAAGCTTTACCGCTTTTATCCTCTTTACGTTCTCGAATTCGAGACTGCTGATCGTTACCATTTTTCAGACCTTCCTTTGCATAATTTGTTGTAGTAGAAATCCAGCTCCTTTGAACTTCTACACTTTTCAATTACAGTTTCGGGCTGTAAAAGTACTACTGCCCTTGAAAGATTTTTGCGTGGTAAAACATACAAAATGTGCTGTGCTTTTTCATAGTCGATCATCTTAGTCCTCCTTTATTTTCCCCATTGCTCCGCCATAGCCCTTGCTATGCCGGGGAAGGTTTTGCTTCTTGCTTTCGCAGAGTTTATGTCACAATCTAACCCTTTGATTTTTCCGTGCGCTTCTTCAAAATTTATAGGTTTACCCGTTTTCGTATAGCCATAGGGTTCAGGTGGTTCTAAACTTGACGTCCGCTGTAATGGCTTCAAGCCCTTTAGCCATAAACTGGTTCTTTTTTTCTGATAATTCGCTATGTCCTTTTTGTCTTTTGCAAAGAAGTAAGGATGTATAATCTGATCGGGCTTTCTCCACAGCCTTGACATATATCCTGTAGGATTTTCAATTGCGATCCGTTCACAGTCAGCACACGCTATCTGCATGAAGAATACTGCACTTTCAGCAACCTTCCACATTCTGGCAACAACTTTTTCAGCCGGGGTAACTCTCAGGCTGAGATGCCTTGTTGTAACACTTGACAAATACGTGCACGGCGGATGCGCGATAAGCAAGTCCCAGCTGCCGTCAATATTATGGCGTGTGCCGTCCAGCGTGGTAAAGGTACAGTTTCCGTTTATGTACGGCAGTGCATCTCCCTGTATATGCCATTCAGGATGACCGCCGGAGCACTCCTGTATATCGCAGCTGTAGGCTTCATGCCCGAGCTCACGGAACGCCGTGCAGACTCTCTGGGATTCCTCGCAGGCTACCAGGACTTTCATATTCCGCCTCCCGGCAGCTCTGCCCTGATCCGTTCCAGCTCAGCGATTATCATGTCAAGTTCGTCGCCCTGGCGATAGGTATATATGTCAAATCTCTCGTCCGGTTTTCTCCCGGGACGCCAGCCGCCGAAATGAACAGAGACACACAGACTATTACAATGCGGCGACCAGTCAACGAAAACGGCGGTTCTTTCTTCTCCGATGCACTTCATTTCCGGAGGGTCTATCTCCAGTGCCAGTTCCATTATTCTCATTATTTTTTCTTTGATAGTCATTGACTTCTCCTCTTATCCTTTGTAATCTTCAAATTTATCAACACTTCTAAAAATCCAGCGACAATTGACCCACCTTTGCAATCGTTTAATTTCTTGCGGTGCGTTTTCTTTCTGATAAATCATAACATACGGACTATACCCTAATTCGCGAAGTGTATAAATCCTGTATAGATCTTCGTCAATCGTGCTATTGAAATTTGTCAGTACATAGACAATTTTATTGCGATATGATTTTATAGTTGAGTGTTCCGAAAACAACTTAAAATATTTTGTTAGATCTTGCGTAGGATTGTCCCACGCAAAATGCAATATAGGTGATCTTATCGCATTAAGTAAAGCTATATTATCAGGATTGACAAGACGAATATCGAGTCCCTGTGTAAAATCAATCCTTGAGCCGCTTTCCCCAAGCTGTATCAACAGTTTTTCATGATCTTTGCAGGCAAGTATATTCGGATCAAGCAGCTTAATTTCCTTTTGTCCTCTCCAAAATTCCGACAAGTCAGCCACCTGACATGAGCGTAGTCCCTCTTTCTTACCGACTACGCAGAATCCGCAATTTCTGGGACATCCTCGCGTGAGAAATCCGGTCGCATAGTTGTATTGAGGATACAAACTGTAATCCGGATAAATATGCTCTATATCCTTTAGAAGAGCCGTATTATTTGAACTATCGAACACCTCTCGCCCATTTTGTACACTGATACAGTAGCCCGTACCGCCTTTCCGGATTTCGTCAGCCTGAACAGGATAAGTGTCGATATCGTCTGTAAAACTGAACACTTTTGAAGCATACACCAGATCATAGCAGTTCCATCGGTCGAATAGTTCAACTTCATCGCCTATCGACTTATGATATGCAGATAGCTTCATCAGCGGTAAACTCGGAAAGTTGTGACTGTCCGACCACAATCCAATTTTCAAAACTTGACTTTTCCTTTCATATCTGCTATAATAGCAGTGGTAAGTATTTTTTTCTTTCTTCCGTCTGAGTTGTTTTCAGACGGTTATTTTTTTGCGGACGCAGATATGCTGCGAGCGAAAATATCTGAAATCGTCATTTTTCATCTCACCTCACAGCCTGTCCACCAGCTTAGCGTAGTAAAAATCGACCCATTCGTCAGACACCCGGTCGAGAAGTAGGCTCATCGGCACGGCTATTGTGCCGAAGCATCGCTCCAGAACGCCCAGTATCTGACATATCTTGAATACCTTTCGCTGCTCATTTGCAGTCATTTTCGTCACCTCCGGAAAACATCTCAGCCGTTTCTGCCCAGTAATCGCGGTCATCTGGGTCGCCCTCGGCAGCAGCCTTGTAAAATTCCGCGAGCATGGGAGAAGTCCTGTTTTTCCCTACAGCTCGCTGAAAGCTGTTGTCCGCCCTCTCCCGGGGAACTTCTCTTATCCTGGCAACCGAGGTCACTATGTACACCACGACTGCGATCACGCCGAGAATCGCCAGAAGCGTCGATATATCGCCGGGAAGTATCACTCTCTGTATCATCTTTGCCGCGCCTCCTGCTCCTGTTTCCATGCCATGTACCTGCCGTAGGTCATTTTTCTGGCGTCCGCAGCCCTGATATCCCGGTGGAGAGGCTGCATATTGCCAAGTACGCGCCGCAGCAGCTCTTTTCTGCGTCTTACACGGTCTGTTTCCTCACGTCGGATCACAAGACATTCCGGGCAGTATTGCCGGTGTGCTCCAGGTTCGCGCAGGTCGATCCCGCAATATTTGCACGTCTTCATTTTATTCCTCCTATCACGCTGTAGTCCGCAAAATGCCAGTTGGATGAAAAATCGACCCTCTTCATCGCTTCGTACAGGCTGCTCGCCGTGACCGTTATGTACAGCGGCTCGCCTTTGCGGTTTTTTAGGGTTATGCGGTAGTGTTTCATTTGGTTTACCTCCTTTTTCACAATCCCCATTTGCACATATACCAGCGGACTAAGTGCCCGGTGGGAACAACAAAGCCTCTGTTGAGTTTCCCTGGTTTACGCTGGGCGATTCCCAGAAGCCCTTGCTGCTGTAGTGCGTCTCTGAGGCTGTTTTCATCGCATCCCCACCACTCCGCTATTACTGGGACTGGTATCTGCTGGGGATGCTTTTCGATGATCTCAGCCAGTCGTTCGGTGTCCTTGCTGAGATATTCTGTGATTTTTTCCAGTGCAGTCATTGTTTATGCTCCTTTCTGGTCGCACACAAGCATCTCGCAGGTTGTACCAAGCTTCTGGGCAAGGGTTACGCCTGTAAGGATAGTCGGAAGCTTTAAACCTTTTTCGTACTGGGCTAATGTAGGCTGTGCAATTCCTATAAGATTTGCAAGTTCCGCCTGCGTAAGCCCTTTTTCTGTTCTGAGTTTTTTTACGTTTTCTGCAAATGACATTATATCACCTCTACAAAAATTTATATCTTAGCTATTGACATTTTAGACAAAATATGCTATACTTGAAGTGCAAAGACAAGTAAATTGCAATAATGTTTCGTGAATTTTGTGCCTTTTGTAATAGCTTGTCTATATTATAACCTAAAATTTTAGAATTGTCAAGTTAATTCCACAATATTTTAGGAAATTGTGTGTTTGCACAATCTTTGGGAGGTATTTTTATTTATAATCCACAAACCACTGTTGACAGAATTAAAAGTATACGTTTGGCAAGTAATATTTCCTTGTCAGAATTGAACGAAACTTGTAATTTAAATAAAAATACAATAGCAACATCGGCTAATAGCAAAATGGGGTTAAGTGCTAAAATACTTTTTGATATTTCAGAACAACTTGCCTGCTCTGTTGATTACCTTCTCGGGCGTACCGATGCACCTGAATTAAATTCATGCACTTCAATAAATCAAAGCAACGTCAACAGTGATAACAGCACTGTTAATGTAAATACAGCCGCAATTGATAAAGATACGCTCGAACTTGTGAATATGATACGGAATCTGTCTATTGTGCAAAGAGCGGAAATTATTTTGAAAATTAATGAAATGCAAAAGCAGAGCTATTGAGGAGAGATAATATGAAAGATTATTCAGATGTTTTTTTTGCTGACTATACTGTAATTGACCTTGAAACTCGTGTATACGTTAATAGCGTATCGAGGGTTCGAATCCCTCCCTGTCCGCCATATATAGCCATTTGTAAGGATTCTTACAAATGGCTTTTTTCGTGTAAAAACCTCTACTACGACACCTACTACGACACTTGTACCACGTAAAAAACCTCCCGTTGAAAACGAACGGGAGGTTTTGATGTATTATCATTTCTCGGTCAGCGTCCCCTCATAAGTCACGCCATCGACAGTAAGTGTGAAATTCTTAGTTTTCTTCACCTGAGCAGTAACACCGTAAACATCAGTCTTGCTCAATCCAAAATACCCATAAAAATCCGAACAAACGCTATAAGCAGTAGTAACAGTTTCATCGCCGAACCATTTACCGGAAACGCGGACATCAACATGAGTTGCAGTGTAGCTGCTGTCGATGTTAGCAATTCCAGTAAAGCCGATATCCTGAGCTGCACAGCACACGATTTTCGAGGAAATTTTCTTGCCCGACTGGTCATAGCAGACTATGTCTGCCGCAGTGCCGTTAACGTGCTGACCGTAGCCGCTGCCACCTACATTTCTGTCATGCGCTGAACAACGATAACCGCTGTTGACAATGATTTTTGAACAGTTCAAAGCTATGTAGAGCTTTTCAAGCTTATCCACAAGAGCTGTATCAAGCTGTGTATCATGTGCTCCACCGCATTTGCAGCGAAACTCACTGACATTGAAGTGTGGCGTAAGCTGTGTCTTGTCGTTATACTTGTATGTACTCATAGTTATTTATCCTCCTTTGAATTTTTGTTAAACTGCGTGCCGAAATAGAACGCTATAACGGTTGTGAATATGGTTTGGAACTGATCTGATGTAATTATACCTTTCACTGTCTGAACGGCGAAAACAACCGTTAAAATCAGCGTTACAAGCGATTTCACATCAATCAATTTTGCAAGCTTGTCCCTGATCTTCATGATGCAACACCTCCTATCGGCTACTCATCTGAGTGTGACGAGTGCGCTCTCTTGTTAAGATGTTTCTGTAGTTTGTTGTGCGCTTCTGTGACAGCTCCATTGCAGTTGAGCTGTTTCAATCCGTCAAGGCAGGCAAGCATTGCATAGCTGATAAGACACTGCTCATCCTTCATTGACTGGATGTCGTCAGCTTCCTTTTTCCTAAGCTCCTCGATGTCTATCGACTGCTTTTCCTGCTTCTGAAACCATCTCGCAACAGCATAAACTGCTGTAACAATAGCAGCGACCGCTCCGAGAACTCCTGCAAATTTGACAATGATATCTGCGTAAATATTCATTAGTCTCTCTCCTTTACCAAAAATTTATCTTATCTGAAATTTCTCTTCCCATTGCTTCATGTCCTGCGATCGACGGATGAACGCCGTCAATAAGAATGTGGGGAGCAGTAAGTCTGTTTACACATGAATTGTGGGTCATGTCTATCAGTTCCAGACCGTAATAATCGGCTACAGTCTTTTCGGCGTTGAAAATATCCTCCAGTGTTCCATTATTGGAGAACTGATAACCGATCCCCCAGTTGCCTTCATAGGTTCCGTATCTACTGCAATTTATCGGTGTGATAACGATGATCTTACATAGTGGGTTATCACTGAGGATCTTCTCAATAACATATCGCATATTGCTGTACAATGTTCCGCCCGACTGCACATCATCGTCAAATTTTCCCAATGGTTCGTTATACTTCCAGTCATTGACGCCATATGCAAGCGTTACAAGGTCTGCATCTGAGAAATCAATAGTATCAACGTGAGCGCGAGCATTAAGCTTATCGAGAACTGTGCCGTTATGAACATATCCCGATCCGCCTACGCCGTAGTTAGTAAATGTATAATTCTTAGCAGAAGCAACCTTTTTTGCCCAGCAATTTGATGTTGTGGCTATTTTAGGCTCGCTGCTTTCATCGGAAATATAAGAATAATATCCCTGTGTTATACTGTCTCCCAGAGCATACCATCTTACACCTGAACCGATTGCCGAAGATGCCGAAATATCTTTAAATTCGTTACTGTTAAATCGGAAGTATTTCTTGCCTGCCGATGTAGTTATGGTCTGAAAGCGAACGTTTGCTGCTGCATGATTTTCAACTGTCAGCGTTCCTCCTGCATTTAACCCTATAGGCGCATCAATAATTGCCGGAATTGAATCTAAAGTGTAAGAATAATACCCATTGTCCTTACACTCGGCGAAAGAGGTTCTTCCATCATCGAGCACATTTCCGTTGTATTTCATGGTGTTTAATGAGATACTAATAAATTTGTTGTTATTGTATCTGAAATACGTTTCGCCCTTGGTAGTCTTGATCGTCTGAAAACGAGCATTCGTCGCAGCGTGATTTTCAACTGTAAGAATACCGCCGTCCGATAACTCGTCAGGCTTATCGTCAATTTCTTCAAGAGAAGCCTGTGTAAACGAATAATACCCATTGTCCTTACACTCGGCGAAAGAGGTTCTTCCATCATCGAGCACATTTCCGTTGTATTTCATGGTGTTTAATGAGATACTAATAAATTTGTTGTTATTGTATCTGAAATACGTTTCGCCCTTGGTAGTCTTGATCGTCTGAAAACGAGCATTCGTCGCAGCGTGATTTTCAACTGTAAGAATACCGCCGTCCGATAACTCGTCAGGCTTATCGTCAATTTCTTCAAGAGAAGCCTGTGTAAACGAATAATACCCATTGTCCTTACACTCGGCGAAAGAGGTTCTTCCGCTCGAAACAACAATTCCATTGTATTTCAGAGATTCTATTGCATAACGCAATGAAAAGGCATTTTTCAGATCGTCAATTGAAATAATTGCCGAATCGTCTGTAAAACCAGCAAATATACGTGCAAATGCAACATTTTCATTATTACCGATTTCAAAGACTGAACTTTCAGTTCTCCAATCCGAATGTCCATACACTGTGTAATCATATCTATAGTAAACCGCCATGACTTTTACATTTCCATTGATCGTAAGATTAATGGGAACATATTTGTTTGCAATATAGTTTGTACTGCGGATCCTTGTTGACGAAGATGCGTTTACACCTGTAGAAGTATTTATTGCACCTATTTCATATGTAAAAGCAATGTTTCCACTGAGGTCAGCAATTTGCTCCAATGCGTCAACACGCTTGCCAACCTGTGAATTTGATACATCGACCTTTGCTATTTCTGTTGCGATAGTTCCGGCAATATCATGTTTGGCATCTGAGATATAACTCTTAATTCTGCCCCAAAAATAACTTAATCCGCTCAAATCTAAAAATTTAGCCATTTTAATTTCCTTTCTTTTTTCCTGTCTTTAAAAATACGTGCCACTTGATTTTAATTTATTGTTGTTTTAAGCCGCTGTAAAGAGCGAGTCGATTTCCGCCTCCGTGATCTCCGGAACTGAAAGAGTACCGCGGAAATTATCCCATGCAGTTCCATCCCAGGCTACATTATCTCCGGCGGCGATACCGTGAGCATCATCCGCTCCCTCGATATTCCACACGTCACCGACAGCATTGCCACTTGTAGGGAGAGCCGAATAGCTTGCCTTTGTACCCTTGTACTTGTAAATATTAGTAATATCGGATTTCTTGGCGTAAGTGGACTCAACGCTGGCGGATGTCGCATAGCTTGAAAGGTCAATGTTAACTGCCTTTCCTGTTACGCTGAGAGCGGTGTTGTTGACCTTGATGCTTTCGATAACATTAACGTCCGCGTCAGCCTCAATGCCGCTGAGCTTTGTGAAGTCAGCAGATGTCATAAGACCGTCCTTTGAAGCCGTAGCCGCCGTATAGGTCGTGTTTGCAGGAGTTCCCCATGTGCCGTCGCCTTTAAGAAACTTGCCTGAATTGGCTGCTGTAGGTGCGGGAACGATACCGCTTGTGGTTGTAGTAAATGCCGTATGCGCTGTGAAATCAGCGTTGGCAGGTACGGACTTACCGATAGTAAAACCGCTGTCGATGATCGTCTTGCCGTCATCGCCAAATGTAACAACGTGACCCTTTGTTGTATCGGATGCCGCTCCGACGAAAATACCTCTGATTTTCGTCAGAAAATGTGAAAGACCTTCAAGTGTTAAAAATTTAGCCATAATTTCCTCCTGTTTCAGTGGCACGTATTTTTAAAGACAGGAAACTGTTGTTTTAGTAAAAAAGACTGTCGATATCATCGAAGGTCAGTTCTTCTGCATTAATATCAATATCTGGTGCAGATGATCCGTCGCCTATGACATCGTTGATTTCTGATGATGTAATTGACTGAATATCGTCAATCAAGTCTGATAGTTCTGAAATTCCCTGATCCATATGATTAAGATTCAAAGCATTTATCGGCGTTTTTACTGACGGGTATTCTTCCCACATTATTCTTTTGTATTTCATAAGCTCTCCTTTTCTTTAGGATAGATATCGTGATGTGGAAACAATGAACATATTGGATACAACCCTGATGAAACAGATGTTTTTAGTCTTAGCTGAAAACGAATGTGCGCAGGAATGACTTTTGTCAATAACGAGTAAATATCTTTTTCATAATACGCTTCCTTTGGATAAGGCAGCGCGATTGAAAGACAGTTGTTATTATTTTCATCAAACGGTTCAAAGCAAATTTCAGCGTTGCTGCCTGTATAAGTTCTTATCATGTTTATAATTGCCGTTGCTGATATTTTACCTACTGCAATAAAATGGGATTTGACATACTGTCGGCGTTCTTCTAACGTTTTATCCAGATGTTTCTGAATACTAAGAAAATTTTCAAGATTACCGATAGTATTTTCATCTGCTGTATCAATAAAGCAGTTGTTGAAAACTCGTTCAATGTTATCCTCCATATCATCAGCAAGTTTCCCCTCGGATTCAAGGATAGCCTTCATTTCAAGCACTTCTCTGTAAAACTTCGGATAATACGTTATAAGCTCCTCGTAGTTGTTTTTGAAATACTTATTGTAGAACATTGATCGTCACCTCGCCAACTATCGGAACATTATCTTCTCCGGGATAGATATTCTTAGTATCGCCATTGATTTTAAGCTCTGAGTAGTCGAGAATCGTTGGAAGTCCTGAAATCAATGCGCCGATAGCAGAAAGTCTGATTAAGATATCGTTTGTGTCGCTTGTCCCAATTACAAGATTCTTAAAGTAATTCCTTACCGCTTCTGTAGTTTCACCTATGGCACTGTCTGCTGTAGTGCCGGATGTCAGCTCGGCATCGAATGAAATATCTATACGAGTTTCTCCTGCGGCGGCGGCTGTAAAATGAGCTCCGAGATTGGAAATGCCCTCTCCGAGACCGTCGCCCACTACATAGGTCTTACCGTCCACAACGGCGGTATATCCTTTCGTGGCAGGGTCTATGTATTCTTGCAAGCTTTCAACGACGGAATCGGAACAGGGAAGTCCCAGAGGATTTATCAGAATCGCTTTGACTGTGTTTGGTCCGTTCCATAGCGGAATAATTCTTGCACGTCCTACGCCCTCAAAACTTTCGCACCATGTCTTATAATGCTGCTTGTTGCCGTTCTCGGTAGGACTGGCTATCTTTTCTCTCAAACGCTGTCGCAGACTTTCATCTGTTTCGTCATCCGCTCCGTATTCAACGATCGTCCCGAAAGTAGCAGACACTAAGCCTTGTATGTTGTTGACAGGCACGGCAGGAGTACTGCTGTAAATATTGTTACCGTCTGTGCCTGATGTTTCCGCTTCTAAATACATAACGCCGTCATCTGTTTCTTTCAGAGTGAAGTATTCTCCATTAGTGAAAAATCTTTCTCCAACATTAGGCACGCTGCCCTCAAATATAACTGAATACTGTGCTTTTGTTGCCGCATGCCTTACAATTCCGTATTCAGATGATTTGATATCAAGATATTCTCCCGAAGCGGTATCTAACTGCGTAAGCGTAAATACAAGGTCTAAATCCGAGTAAAGCTTAGCAACCTTTATAAGGATGCCTGAAACAGCGTCATAGAAAATACTGCCCGGTCTTGTATCAATTCCGGCAGGAGCATTGTCCAGAACATCTTGCAGCAGAAGTTCATAGCTGTATTCGTCAAACACCTGAAATCACCTCCTCGATAGTGGTTTCTCCGAAAATAGTATCAGCCTTAAACGAGATATAAGCGGAATCATTTTCAAGTGTGACCGAAAAATCATATACGCTGAGTATTCTCGTATCGGGTTTCAAACAGTCGGTTACAAATCCCTCGATAACAGTCTCTATATATTCCTGTGTGGCGTCTCCTGCTATGATTGCTTCCTCAATCTCACTGCCGTACTGATTGTCATAAATAAGGCACTTGAATCGAGGCGTGATGATCGCTTTTCTGATCGCCTGATTGACAGCTTCTATGCCGTCTATCTTTTCAGATATTCTGCCTCTGTCAAGGTCAAGATGATATGTCATGGACGGTGCTTCCTGCATTGTTTCAACCTCTGCGACAGGCAGTGGTATAAATACGTCCGGCATAATTACACCCTGTCAAGAACGAAGTACTTTTTTCCGTTCTGTAAAGCTATCAGATGAACTTTATCTCCGACTTTCAACGCATTATGCACCGTTATTGTTGCGCTTTTTTTGCCGGATGAATCGGATATATCCGCTGTAACTGTGTGATCTGTAAAATGCTTTGGAATTACCGCAGACAGCTTGCTGATTATAAGCTTGCTGTCATTTGTCATTTGGATTCTCAAGGGATTTGTACTCTTGACTGTTCCCTGTAACAAGTCTGCTCCGTTTGGTATCATGCCTTGAAACAGTTCCTTTAAGCTTGTTTCCTTAGGTTCTCCGTTCATTTCTTAATCCCTCCTAACTGAATGTACCCTCGTCTACCCAACCGTAAACACGTGTTGTTGAATCCGTGTGGACAAGGTGATAAGGATGTTTTGCACCTTTGGCTATTGCGGTTATCTTTGCAGGTCCTGCACTGCATTTTGCTCCTGTAGGATTCGCCGCAGAGCTGCTGACATAGTGAAGCCCACCGTTAAACTGTACTATATCGCCGACTTTTCTGTCCGAAGATGATGCTGCGGTCGAGCTGCCGTCATCCTTTCCTATGTCACTTGCGTAGTTAAGCTTTATATTCATTTTGTGGTTGTTTCCAGAGAACGTGTGCGTATCTTCATCGACATAGAATGTTCTTGACAAATCCAAATGTGGAATAATGACAAATACTCCTATTCCTGAAATTACATCAGCTTTTCCTACAGCTTCAATTGTCAGCGTTCTTTTCGGCATACTCTTCTCTTCAAGCGTACTGTCTGCAAGCTCCTTTATCTGTCCGTCATTCAGCGTTTCATCTGGCTTGTCTATGTCCTGAAAAACGCCTATAAGTTTTTCGAGTGCGCTATTTCTTGATTCTGCAACAACAGTTCCCTCATCAGAAAGCATCTTGATTCTCGTCTTTATATCCTCAATACTGCGGTTGTAGCTGTAGTTGATGATGTTTTGTCCTGTTTCAAATACCCACTGTAAAATGTTCTTACGGCGTGTGATAAGATTGAGCTTTCCTTTGCTTGCATAAACATAGTGTCTGATCCCTGTGTTTTCATAATCAAGGCTGAGAGCGTCCGCAATTACATCGAAAGCCGTCGTCTTGCTTTTGGTGAGTTCGGGGATTCTGTATGTACATTTGTCTACAGTACCTACAGGAAGTCCGAAACGACTGCAAACGTCACGAAATATTTCATCGGCTGTTTTATCCTCGTAAATAAACGTATCTTTGTTATTTGAGAGATAAATACCCATGTCATAGGCGGTAAAATTCATGGTTTTCTTGTCGCTCTGCGTTTCTGACATGATCATGCCCCTGAAAAGTTCTTCGCCGTCATAAGAGAGTATGCACTGGTGACCTTTCTCAACATCAATTCCCGAACGTGCGTGTTTATAGCCGTCGTCGTCAATGATTTTAGCTGTAACGCTTCTTGCCGCACTTCCTTTTCTGCCTTTCCACTTGATCTCTGATACAAGATTGGTTATGTCGATGCCGTCTGTATGCGACTTGAAAAGATAAAGACTGATTCCTGACTGCATACAGCACCTCCTAAGTCGGAATAGTCAACACCTGACCGGGATAGATCAGATTCGGATTGCTTCCTATTGTCTTTTTGTTTGCCTCATAAATCTTGGTGTACTGAGAACCGTTTCCATAGTATTTCTTGGCAATATTCCATAAGCAGTCTCCGCTGACAACGGTATATGTTTTCGGCTTTTGCGTATTATCAACACGCTGCTCGGTATTCTTGACCGTTGCTTTCTGAGTTGAGGTGTCAACGCTGATTTTTCTTACGGTTATTTCTCGGTACTCTTTCAGAGTAATGCTATACTCATAGCTTCCGACGTCACCGCCTTTTTCAGTGTAGTTGAATGATTCGATCGAACAATAAATGTCAATTCCGCACTGCGTAACAACGAAATGAACAGGCTTTTTGCTTTCCTGCCAACTCGATATCTTCTTGATGATCGTGAGCGGCGGAGTGATTTTCTTCACCTTTGCTCCGGGAAAATATGAAGAGGGAAAGAAGCTCGAAAATGAAAATTCTATCGCTTTTCTGTCTTGAATGACCGTTATTTCTCCGAGACCTGCAATTGTGAGTTTATCATTGTTCGAGCCTCTTTTTGCTGTGATCTTTTCGGGATTTACCGGGAGCTGTAATTTCTCCTTTTCACTGTTTGCAGATATCCAAAACTGGTAATCAGAAGTCATACGACAGCTCTCCCTCCTCGTAGATTTCGCTTGAGATAATGTTCATAAGTACAGGCTTGAGATTATCCTGCAACAGTTCAAGCACCTGTTCTCTGTCAACTCCGTTCGTGATGTCAATACTGCCGCTTCCTGCTACCTCAATAACAATACGTCTTGTATCTCCGTCTTTGTCATTGTTCTTTTCATCGCTGCTGTTCGGATCAGGTGGAATTATGCCTGTTCTGTGAGATGTTTCATCGTCAGAAATATAGTTCGTGTTCAAGTTGTTTTCAGTTTTACTAAGCGTATCGCCATAATTATAATCTATTTCAAATTCTCGGCTGTTGTCGATATTATGCGTATCTCCATAAGTTATACTATCATCGTAATTACTTATATCGTTGCCGTAACGAATTTTCGAGATAGTCTCGTCAAGCTTTGAAAGGTCTACAATTGTAACGATATCTGGAATATCGGATATTGTTTCTGCCGATTTATTTTCATTTCTGACTACTTCTTTTTCAATAGCCGAGCAGATAGATACAAAGCTGTCAAGATAATGAATTACTGTTGAATCATCGTAGCTGCTGCCATTCTCAACATTGGTATAATTGTTGAAAATCTCGGTACTTTCAGTCTGAATGTAATTTTCATATGCGCTGCTGTAATGGTTTACAGCGGAATTATCTATAACAGCATTTGCCGTTGTGTAGGAGTTGCTGTAGCTTGCTCCACCTACATCATGCAAAGCTGATATGATCTTGTTCGTTTCAGAATTAGGGAATACCGTGCTTCCTGACTTGCCTACAATAAGCTCTGGTCCGTTTTCACCTGCGACAAACACATCCTCTGCGTTTGTCGTACCTGTTGCGTGACCGGGAACACTTCCGCTTATGCCGATGTTAATAGACGTATTTGCAGATGAAAGAGCCGCTGACACACGATCCGCTATGCTCTGCGCAGCGCTAACAGCTTGTCCGCCATTGTTAGTGATAGACGCCGCATACGACACAATGGTATTGAATCCAGATGCCTGAGCCTCGTCTGACAAATCCAGATCGGTAACAATGGTGGTTGCCATATCTGTAGCGAAAGCGTTTATCTGATCTGAGAATCCTGTTGTCCAGACGGCTGTTGCCGCCGCTATTTCTTCCTGCTTTGCAGTAACATCTCCAAGCGTATCGGCAAGTTCCGTTACCGATTCCTTATGACCGCTTTTGAGTTCCTCAACCATGTCGTCAGCAAGTCCTGCCGCTTCTTCACTGCCGGACTGGACGTAGCTCATAAGCGCATCATAATTTTCCTGCGTAATGCCTAAATCCTCTGCAGAGAGGTTTTTTAAATAGTCAATATTGTTGCTGTATTCTGTCCAGTATGCAAGCTGACTGTCTAAAGCCGCTTGTGCGTTAGCTACAGTCGAGTTTAAGTAGGTCTCAGATTCCATAGAAGCTTGTTCAAACAGCCCAAACTGTCCTTGAAAGCTTTCAAGAGCGGCTTGATATGCTTCATCGTAAGCGACACAGAGTTCTTTGATCTGCTCCTGATATTCTCCCCAGGCTTCCGAGGCGGCTATGATACCCTGTTCTTCATCTGTTAATGCAGACGTGTTATTTTCGGTTGCTCTTGCCGCTTCGTCAGTACCAAGAGCTAATCCGTCAAGGGTTTTCAAGAAATTTTCAGTAAAAGCACCTGTTTCATCTACTATAGCTCCATATTCTTGGATCTGTGCAGTGGCATCTTCGAGCATAGGCTCATAGATAGCAAGTGCTTCTCTTATACGGTCCATTTCATCTGTGATGTCCTTATTGGTGTAAGGACCGTCATAGTCTATCATGTTCACCTCAGCGGTGAGCTGAACGAGCTCGTTCATTCTTTCGGTGAGTTCCGATACCTGCTTTTTGGCTTCGGTATAGTTGTCTTGCAGCCCTGCGCCGCCTAAGATATCCATAGCTTTCTGATATCTTTCGTCTGCCGCTGCCTTGAGAACCGTATCTGTCAGAACAGTGGGATTGAATCCTGTCAGTTCCCTTGTGTCATAATCAACAACGATATTGCAGTTGAACGTATCGTTGAGATAGTCGGCATATTCAGACATTAAATCCAAATCTGCATTCGTGTACGTTGACTGTTCGGACAACGCAGAAAGCATAGCTACAGCATTAAGACCTGATGTTTTCGTTTTGTCGATCTCTTCCATAGCTTTTTTCTGAGATGCCGAAAGCTCATCGAAAGCCTGAGAGAGCTTTTCTGCTTGCTCAACGTATACAGCTCCTGCACCGCCGCCCTTTTCAAACTGAGCATTAAGAGTTTCGAGGTTTTCTGCAAGCTCCTGAGCAACCGCACTGTTCTCGCCGTAAAGCTCGCAAGCCTTATCATATGCCGCCTGAGTGCGTTCGATCTCGTTTGAGCACTCTTCCATAGTGCCGTTGTAGTCTGCTACTTGATCTTCCGAGCTTGAAAATGCGCTCGTAAGTGCGAAAATGCCTCCTACCAACGCTGTTGCTCCAAGCGATATCCAACCTATAGGTCCGAGTGCAGCTTGAATAGACGCTCCGAACGCTGTTATTGCAGGGATAGCTACTGTCACGGCAAATGTAACTCCGGCAATAGCGACGGCGGCAACTCCTAAGCCTGTGCCTATAGCTATAATGGCTTTCGTTACGGCAGGGTGCTTGTTGAGAAAGTCTCCGATGCCGCTCATAACATTTGCGAAACCGCTTGAAAATTTGTCTATAGTCGGCTGTAGAGCAGATGTAAAGGCTGCTTTTATCTTGTTGTTGGATTTCTCCCACTTCTCACCGAGCGTTTCTCCTGCTTCCGCTGTCTTGCGGAGAGTGCCGTCAGCCGCCTCAAGAGAAGCATTGAACGAATCAATAGATACAGTACCATTTCTGATCGCAGAGGCAAGCTGCTGACCTGCACGAGTGCCGAAAGTATCAACCGCCAATGCGGTAGCTTCCGTTGAATCTTCCATGTTCGCTATCTTGTTGATTACATTCTGTAATTCGGCTTCCGCATCCTTTCCGTCATTAGTAAAGTTGTTTACAGCGGTACGCATAGCCGTGATCGCTGTCGAGCTGTTGATTCCTGCAAGTTCAAAATCAGCTAATAACTGAATCGTGCTGTCAAGAGATAATCCTACCTCTTGGAACGAAGCTGCACCAGTGATAAGGGTTTGGCTTAAACTGTCTACAGAAGCTCCCGAAATCTGCCCTGCATAAGCAAGACGGTCGAGAACGCTTTCAACGTCGTTCATATCAACGCCCCACTGATTCATAACCTTTGTGACGTTCTGTACCGAACCTACAACGTCTGAGCCTGTGATTCTTGAATAATCAAGGAAAAGCCCTGTTACGTCAATTAGTTCATCACCTGTAAGAGCCATTCGGGTATTGATCTCTCCGATAGCTCCTGCCGTTGTGTTGAGGTCCTGATAGTGTCCTGTGTAGGCATTCATCATGCTCTGTTCAAGACCGTCCAATGCTTCACCTGTTGCTCCTGTTGCATTTACAACAATTTCCTGAGCCTCGCTGTATGCGTCTGCAAGCTCATAAGCCGCACTTGCGATTTCCAGCGTTTTTTCAGCTATTTTTGCGGCTATAAGAGTTTCGGATATAGCCGTTATGGCATCCACTCCCTTAGTGCCGCTTTCCTCCGCACTTTTCCCTGCGTTATCGGCAGCATTTGAGTATTCCTCCGTAGCTTTAGAGGCTTTATCCTGAGCAGAGGCTAAATTTTCTGCGGCTGTACTTGCTCTCTGTGCTGCCGCTTCGAGTTCTCCGAGATCGGTCGTGCCTGAAATGATTACAGCGTCGTAATTATCCATAGCCGCCTGAGCTTCTGCCTGAGCGGATTCAAGCTCCTGCATAGCCTGAGCAGCCGCCTGACTTGTACTTTCCAATTGTTCCTGACTTTCAGCAGAAAGTTTTCCACTGTCTGCAAGACGTTCCATAGCTTCATTTGTCGTTTCAATAGAATTTGCAAGTTGTTCGTGAGAATCAACAGCACTCTCCATTTGAGAATTAAGCTGTGATGCCGCCTGTTCGCATAGTGCGTACATCTCTTCCTGATTGCCTAAAGCGTCGGCGGTTTTATACCCCATTTCCACAAGCTCCTCTGTGGCGTAAACCATTTCAAGAGCTTCTTTGTTGTAGCTGCCGACAGCCGATGTCCAGTTATCCGTTTCGGCTGCCGCATTGTCAATGGAATTGCCTACGCTGTTCATTGCTTCTGAAAGAGAATCTGCATTAGCTCCTGCGCTGTTTGCGGTACTGCTTAAATCATCGAGGGACTTTGCCACGCCGTCAACCGTAGAAACAGCATTTGAGGCAGAAGAGGTGACGTTATCCATAGCTGAACTCGCTGAGTTTCCGGCTTGTTCCCAGTTATTCATTACCTCTTGTCCTTTATCCGCAATGCCCGACAGCTTGTCGCTCATTTCGTCAATAAGACTGAATCTTGCCTTTAGCTCTGCCATTTAACTGCCACCTCCTATCCGTGTATCATATCTGCAAGGGGATTCCATTTCGCATATCTCTGACGCTATGTAGAACAGCTGTCTCTTTCTCGGCATATCGCAGAAGTCCTCCATACGAAGATTGTGACGCTGCCAGAGAATATGCGCCCAATGTTCATTTGACCCCTTGCACTTGATTAGTTTTTTGCTTCTTCAAGCGTCTCCTCGTCATCACCGTCAAAATCACCGAGACCGAGAGCTGACATAACGATGCGGAGAACGTGTTCAAACTCATCGGCTTTCGGGAATACATGAAGCGGCATTTCGGTAACATCAACGCACTTATAGTAATCCATAAGCTCCTTGTCCTTAAGGTCAGGGTACTGTAAAGCTTCAACCATGATGTGACGTGTCGCTCTCTGATTATCCTTTTCGGTTTTCCACACCACTTCTCCGTTGGCAATAAGGGGATTGCCCTTTTTGTCGGTTGCGACCTTGCGAGTGCGGTAGCCGTCATTGATTTTCTGAATCTCAGTCTGTGTAAGCACCTTGATCTCAAACTGGATAACATTTCCGTTTTCATCCCTGAAAGAATCAGGACCGGGTGCGGTTACGATCTCAGGCTCGGTGTTTCTCATAAAATATTTCAGGTCTTTCTTACTCATGATAAAATTCCTCCTGTGAAAAGTGAAAAGAGACCGTCAGTTTGACCGTGACGGTCTCCTGCTTGTAATTCATATATTCGCTTTATACGATATCCTTAGCATTGAATGTGATAGTATCGTCCACCACTTCTCCGTTGCTGTCGAGATTGACAAGATTCAGGTCTCCAGTCATAACACAGCCGACAACAGTAACAGTATGAGTACCGTTGAGATTGTAGTAATCACTGTTCTTGTCGTCGATAATGCCCTGAATTGTAAGCTCAGGCGTAATGCCTGTCTGCTTGTACTCTCTGATCTTATCTTCAAGGAAATTTGTCGAACGTCTGCGAGTGATAGTTCCTGTAATGGAATATCCCAGCCAACGAGAGCTGTTTGCCCGGTCGCCAAGCTGTTTTCCTGTCCACACGTCAGGCGTAAACTTGATCTCAAGTTTGATGCCGTCAAGCACTTCTACGCCGTCGATAAACGCCTTTCCCTCACGCATGGAGAGGGGATTTCTGTTATGTGTCATAACTTCGCTCATTACTTAACTCCTCCTTATCTTGTTGATACTGTGAAATAGAGCTTTTCGGCACTGTCCACAGGCTCGATTCCTACGTTGAAAAATGTCTGATCTCCTACGGAGTTTTCCCTGTCAACGAGGAAGTCTGCTGTATAGTCAATATTCTTAATAGCTCCCGAGCCGCCGTCAGAACGAGGTCCGAGCTGTTTCAGAATGGTGCGACCGATACCCTCCATAATTTCCCAACCGTCCTCATCATTGCTGAAACGGTTAGGAGGAAAATTCGCCTTGATGCTGTCTGCAAAACTGTCAAACACACGAATAACCTTGTTTTTCTTGTATGAAGCGTCCTTTTTGTCTGTGATAGTTACAAGACTGTTGATGTCGTACTCGACAACAACGCTTCCTGCCTCCGAAACAGAGAAGAAAAATTCGCCCTTGTTGATAGCTTCAACAGCTTCTTCATGAGTTTTCGCTCCAACTACGCTTATCGCTCCTGAAACTGCTTTTGCGGTGTTGCTTTCGGTACTTGCTGCTCCTGCTGTAATTCCTGCTACATAGGCTGTTGCCTGAGCGACAGTAAGTTCTCTGCCCTCAATAGCATAGCTGTTGGTGACGTTGATAACGCCCTCGTAGTCTGCCGAGAAGTTAGGGCATACGACCTGTACGCACTTTCCTACGTTCTCACGCAGGTGCTTTGCTTTTGAAAGAGCTGTTGCCTGTAAAGACGAATCAGCAAAAGGAAACGCCATTGTGTTCCAAGCTGCATTCTCACAAGCACCAAGAAATTCCGCTACTCCTGCGTTGCTTGAAGCTGCATTTTCTCCGCCCTCAAGGGTAACTCCTGCAACGGCTGAGATTTTGCTGCTGCCGTCTGCCGAGAATGTAATGTATTGGCTTTCAACAAGGTCTGTAGCAGTTGTGACGTTGTTGAAGCTTTCAACGATATTGCCGCCGAGGAACACGGAAACATCAAATCCGCTTGCAGGATTAGCTGCAACGGAGAACGAGAGATCGTTTCCTCTTGTACCCTTGTACTTAGCTGTAGCGACAAGTCCTCCGCCTGTTTTAGTCGCCGCTGCTTTTCCCTCTGTACAGATATATACAAGGATTGTGTTTGCGCCTTTGAGAGCTTCACGAATCAGAAGCATATTTCCGCTTGGGTCGTCTTCGTTGACGCTGTAGCCAAGCTCAACTTTCGCTCTATCGGGAGCTGACGCTGTGATAGTCAGCATTTTTCCTGCCGGACCCCAGTTCGTATTTGCAAGAGGAATGATGACTGTACCTCTGTTGCTTCCGCTTACGGTAGTCTGCTTCGTACTTTCAAAGTTAATGTAAGTGCCGGGTCTTACCTTACCGACGCTCTTATCGAATGTTCCGCCAGCCATAATTATGTAGCCTCCTTTGTTTTCCATTTTTCAATGGTGTTCTTGATTTCGCTTACGGAGTACTCTGCCTCCGCAAGTCCTGTAGTCGCACCAATAAAGGTGCTTTCGTCTACTCCGAAAAGCTTCACAGAGTGTTCTCTCAGCTTTTCAAGAGTAAATTTCGGCTCTGCCGTAGATACTGCCTGTTCTGCTACAGCAGCTTCTACAGCGGTATCGCCGTTTCGTAGTTTACTCATAATTCTGACTCCTTTTTATGAATCGGATTTTATTTTTGTATCGGCAGTAAATTCCTGAACTTTCGGTCCGCTCGTCTGAATATACGGTCGTCTGCTTACGAAACGGATAGTAAGTTGTACTGCACATTCATCAACGATTCTCAAATCGGGGTCTTTAATGCGAATGCCGCCGATTTTTGCACCGTTTTCATCAAGCAGGGGAATGAGGTTCCTGTTTTCTTTGATAGCTGTGAGAGCTTTAAGAGCGAGCGAATAAGCTTCCTGTGTCGTTGAATGAAAGAATTTGATATACCAGTCATACTCGGCTTCATAGGTGTTGAAAGTATCGCCGCCTGTACTTATTTCGGGGACAGGAAAGTAAACGGACGGTACAGCGAAATCCTGCGGAATATTCCTGTAATACGGCTGCGGACTGTCCGCAGACTTTAGTACGAAACTGAAAATACTCGCCAATTCCTGTTCCATTCTACATTCCTCCTACTCCTCAAAATACCTGTCTATCCACTGTTGAAACTTTGCTTCTACAAGATTGGGAAACATCTTCTCGAATATACGCAATGCGCTGTCCCAGTAGTGACGCCCCTCTACCCAATGCTGTTTGAGTATCATGCCTGTTTTCGCTCCGGGAACATACCGAAATTTGCCGCCGTCCCATACACCCGGTAAAAAACGTACTGCAACGCCTTTCGGGTTTGTCCAATGTCCGTCATTGACATATGAGGCGTAATGTGCGTGCGTTCCTATTTCCAATGTCAGTCCGCCGTCTGATGTCTCCCAAATGTTGTTACTGTCACCTTTGGTGAAGCTGTGGAGCAGCAATCTTGTATCAACAACATTTCTGCGTATGATCTCATCTTCAACGATTCTGAGAAGTTCAACGCCGAGTGCTTCCACCCACTCGGACATTTCCTTTTTCAGATCGCCGTTTCCTGCTGCTCTCAGTTTATCAAAAAACGGTCTGCAAGCCGACATATCAATTTCAACTGTAGCCATTACAACGGTTTCTGCCTTTCTGTGCGCTTGATATACACGTACTTGTGATGATTGCGAATGTTTCGCGGCTGTTCTGCCGTATACTCAAGCTTCGTATCACAGTCAATGATTTTATCGTTAAGTCTTACGTCCGTATCGGCAGGCAGTGTGAGCTTGATTCTTGCATCCATGCTGTTATACGGCTGCTGCTGAACGATTGTGATATTGGAGCTTTTCACTCCGAAATGACAACTTAGAGCTTTGATATCAGGTTCGTCATCATACTCGTACTTGTGCGAGGCAGGAAGCCCGTAACCGGGCGAATCCTCCTCAGCTTTAACGTGATAAATATCACACCTATGGTCGAAAAAATCCTCTATCATAACTTTCTTAACCTCATGTTCATTGTGTTTTTAGTCTCTGCTATCACAAAGTCATCGAGCAGTGCGGCTATATCCAGATTATCAATGCTGATTTCCGAATCGCTGTTTGTATACGAATAATCGTCAAAGGTTTCCGACTTTTTGTCTATGGAAACAGCTACGGCACGGCTTCCATATGCCTCTGCAAGCAGGATCACCGCTGTCTTGACTTCGCAGGGGATTTCGTCATAACTGCTGAAATCATTATGCGTATAGGTGATAATGTACTTTTCGGCTCTCGCTATGTCGATTTTCAGCCTTGCATCAGTACGGTTCTGAACAGCTTTTATCTCGGAGTATTCCCGAAGCTCATCGGGCGTAACCCATGGTCTTTTAGCCATAACGCACCTCCGTATTACGCTTTATTCATTCTGCAATTCAACAATTGTAGGACTGCCGTACTCGATATTGCCCTCAAGCTCATCAGCAGGAAGCTCTTCTCTGAGTTTGCTGATAATAGCGTCTTTCTTCTTGATTCCCTTGAGGCTTACGCCTTTGTATGCCGCAAAAGTTTCAAGCTCTGAGATATTCATCTCATCAAGCGGCTTACTGCCGTAATGATAATCGGCTTCTTTCTCTGTAACCTCTAACGTTTTCGGTCCGGCACAAACAGTCGCAAAATAACCTGTTGCAAGAACTTTTTCCGCCGTTTCATCATCTTCAATATCCACATAGGGGGTTGCCGCTGTAGCAGCTACAAGTCCGCAGTATGATAAAGCCTTAATGAGTTTTACACGATACATACGCCGTCACCTCTTACTTGAGACCTGTGATGATCGCTGTTGCGTCAAGCTCCTCAATGATCGGGTCGTAGTCAAGGTGAGTGACGTAGAAACGCTTATCCTGCATAATAGCTTCCTTGCCCTCTGTTGTCTTGCGAATCTGCACGCCGTATGTATTGACAACGATAAGATTCTTCGGGTCTGTCAGCAGAATTGTATCATCGCTCATTGACGGACACTCAACAACGGCGATTTTTGCAGGAGAGGTGTAAATACTCTCGGGAACTGCGCCGCCCTTGCCGATAACCTGATTAAGCAGATACAGCTCCCATTCCTGCGCACGTCTCGGAGACATAAGCCAACGGAGCTTTCCGTTGTTGTACTTATTCGGAATCTGAGACAGCGTTTTATAGAACAGGTCGAGGGTCATTCCGCTGTCGCTTGAAGCGTCGTATACATGACCGCCGTTGGAAATCTGCTTGATCCAGCCGTCGTTGATTTTCAGGAAGTCGTAATCGGTGTCGCCGCTGTCCGTATCTTCATCACCATTGAGATACAGGTCTTCCATATCAATACCGAGCTGCGTTGTCATAAGATTTGTGATGATAGATTCAAGGTTCTGTCCCTCGATATTTTCTCTGAGGGTTTCTTCCGTGATCTCCCAAGGCAGACGTACAGCAGTAGTGCTGTATTCGATCTGAGACGTGTTGACGATTGCTCTGTAGCCGTCGTCTGTGTTCTCAGTTTTCTTGCGGACGATACGAGAGGCGATACCGATCTTATCAATTTCGCCTGTCTTTGCAGTACGCATTTCACGTCTGACAAGACCGCCGAGATTGGTTGCCTCGAAAGTCTGCTGAATGAACTTTCTTGCCTGTTCGGGATTGAGCAGACCGCTTGTCAGCGTTGACGTCTGAATAGCGGCTGCCTTGATGATTTCTTCATTAAGCATTTTCTTTTCCTCCTTGCTTTTTAGAGAATACCGTGCAGATAATGCTGTTCCGCCTGTTTCTCAACGGTTTTATCATCGTTGAGGTTCGTTGGAAGTCCTGTCTGCTTTCTGATAGGTTCGATCGCCTTTGCTACGGCATCGCCGATCATCTTTTCCACCTGTTCGGCTGTAACCGTTTCAGGCTTAGGCTGTTCGGATTCAAGAGCCTTTTTAACAGCCTCCTGTACCGCCGTTTCGATAAATTCTGCTGTAACAGCCGTGTTGTCGGCTGACTTTTCAACGGTTTCCGCAGGTTCGGGAGATTTGGTTGCATTCTCCAGAGCCTTAGCGATGCCGTCGGCGATAAGCTTTTCAACTTCTGATTTCGTCACTTCTGATTCCTCCTCGCTGTTGTTATCAGTATCGGCGTTTTCTGTTTCGGGGTCGTCAAACTCCTTTAAGAATGCGCCGAGACTATCGTAGATTCCGCAGAGCGTCTGCTTGTTTCTGCCCGACATTTTCTTTCCTGCCTTTTCAAGCTGTTCAAAATCGGGAGATATTGCCTTTGTAATGCTGTCCGATATGAGAATATCCGTGATAATTTCGGAAAAATCTGAAAGGGCTTCACGGATTATTCTTTCATCGGATTCAAACGTTCTTCTGCCTGTATTCCAGTCATACTCGTACAAGCACTGTTCCAAGGCGTTAAGAGCTTCCCAAAAGCAAGCCGATTTACTTCTTTCGTTGTAAATCTCGGTAACTTCGCCTTTTTTGATCGCTTTCAAGCCGATCATTTTTGCAAACTTCGCAAGAAGTCCCTGCTTATCCTCTGCACCGTCGTTCTTTTTGAGATCGTCAAGGTCAACGTCCTTTTTGCTGTATTTCCCCTGACCGCCCATACTGAACCCGGTGATCTCTCCCTTTGAGATTTTATCCCATATCTCATCGTTCTGAACTTCTGCTGTAATAAGCCAAGTGCCTTTGCTGATAGATTCGCCGTTTATCTCGAAATCAGCCTTAGCTATCCAGTTTTCAACGACAGATACGCCCTCCTCGGCTTCAAAACTGTGCTGAATGTCAGTTCCGCTGCCGTTCTTTGCGAACCAATATGCCGCCTTGGTGATCTCTTCCTCTGTCATAAAGTCGCCGTGAGCGTCCTCTACAAGTGGTTCGTATACAACGCCTGTAACATAATGATTCGAGCTGTCCGTCTTGACTATCCTGCCTACCGTGTTCCATTCGGCTTTGCCGTCTTTCGCTTTGGTGATAAGGAACTGTCTCTTGTTGGCAGCTTTATCCACCAGTGATACAAAGGAAATCTTTGCGTCTGTGATTTCAAAAGCTTTTTTTACTTTCTCGTTCATGATTTCACCCCTCTCATAGGATTTTGAATTTATAAGAACAGATTTGAAATTTACAGAATTAAATTTAAATCTGTTTTTAACGCTTTATTCGCCGTTATTTTAAGCTTTTGACTGTTTGAAGTGTAATTTGTTGCTTAGAATCAGAACGCCTTAAAATGCCGTTTAAAACGTTCTGAGAGGATTCCGTTAATCTTCTTCGATTCCTGCCTTAGCCCTGTTCTGAGCGTCAAGCTCCTTTTCCCATTCATCGTCCATGCTGTCGATAGCTTCCTGTTGTAGCCTCTGTCGTTCTTCGGGAGACAGTCCGAGTATATCTTCATCAACAATATCCTGAGACAAGCAGTGGCAGTTGATTCTTTCTCCGGGCGGCAGTATCGGGTCTGTGGGGAACATTGGATGATATGTTTCGCCGCCCGCTCCTGTAAGACTATATGGCTCTGACACAAGTACTTTCTGTCCATCCATATCAACATGATTTTCTCTGGGAGAGTTGTTGTAAGCTCCTGTATGCCTCCACATCTTCTCTTTTATGCAGGGATTCTGCATAGCGGCTTCCTGCTTTGCGGCATTGTGCGCTCCGAGAACTTCTGTGACAGCTACACGTCTTGCCCGATAATGTTCGTCCCTCATTCCGCTGTCGAGAATATCTCTTGTGACGCTTGCTATGTCGCTTCCGTTTTCAAATCCTTTTTTCAGAATATCTTCTATCTGCTTATGACTGTCAAGCTTCATCAATTCTGAAAGCTGTCCGCTCCAGTTATCTATCCATGCGGTAGTGCGTTTGGAAACGGTTGTGATCTCGATTTCTTTGTCGACAATAGAAACGTATTCTTTTACAAGCTTCGGAACGAGCTTGTGAAGCTGCCCGGAAACTACTGTTTTTATCTCATCGCAGTAGATGTCCTTAGCTTTGATCTCTTCGAGATCGTCAAGCAGCTCTGTAAGTGTTTTCCGCTTCTTGATCTGCTTGATAAAATAATCGGTCTCCGAAAGAAGAGCCGCTGTAACTCCGTCCTCGATCTCATTGATACAATCAACAGTCTCGTCGGGTGATACCCTGCCGCTTTCTTCAAGGTCGTCTTTCAAGTCGTCATCGGCTTTTGCGATGAATCCGTCTATAGCTTCTATCAGCGATTTGCAATGTATGCACATCTCAATCACCAGCCATTTCTTTAAGCAGTCTGCGGACTTCTTTCATTACCGCCACAACTTCATCGCTGCTGTTTGAAGCAGCTTTGCTTATCTGCTTGTTAAGCTGTTCTGTAAGCTGCGATATATCTATCTGTGATGCGTTCTGAGGCTGAGTGTTGACACCGATAGGGATATTTCCCCAGTCGCCCTCGTAGTCCTCTGAAACACGTCCGTAAGCGTTATATATGATCTCCTTTGCAAAGTTAGGAGTAAGACCGCCTGCGTGGCTGCACACTGACAGCAGCTTGAATATATCATCGGGATTTGTGATATTAGGCTCTTTGAAAAACACCTCGACATATTTAAAACGGTAGCTGCTGAGCAGCTTGTTATTTACTATCCATGCAAGGCTTGTCCGCTCGGGCTGAAATACCTGCTCCTCCGTTACTTCCTGCGCTGTCTGAGCAGTCGCCCTGTTGAAATCCGTTGTATATCCTACATACAGATCGGGAAGCTGAAATGCAGACTGCACTTTTCTTCTGTTGTTGTCGATGTATTCCTGAAACAGCTCGTCTTTCTGCAATATGCTTGCTATATCCTTTATCTCGATATCGGGCTTTTCTTTAGCGTCGAAATCAACTCTGCCGTCCGTAGCCTCCGTTTCAAGCAGTAAGAAAGAGTGCTGTCCGTTTTCTCCCTTAATCTCGTCCATATATGCACGAAGATTCTGGAAGCTGTCATTGCTTATAGTTCCGCCCTTGACTATTATCATGAGCGGAGTATGCCGTCCGTTTCTGAAATAGTTATTGTTGAGATTTTCGGCTTTTCTGCTGCCGTCTACTCCGAGAATCTGACCTATCCAGCGGACTTCTCCATACGGAGCTGTGCCGAGAGCAAACTCGATGATCTCGTTCGCCTGATACTGTAAGTCGATAGTCTCATTGTCTTTGGCATATTCTCCGTTTCGACTGTCCATTACCCTTGTATCGCCAAATTCTTTGAAATAAACGGTTTTACCGCCGATTTGCTGTCTGTATTTTCTGAATTTTTTCTTGCGTGCTATATCTTCACCGTTTCGGTAATATGTACAGTCAATGTACGGTTCGAGAGGGTGTGTTTTTCTCATGCTTGCCGTATCGTTGATAAATTCTATCTGAACGACTTCTCCTGCGATATTGCGTATAACCTCCATGTAGGCTATGCCGTAGGTCTCTCTCGCTTCTACAACGTCCTCGAACACCTCTTTGGCATCCTGCTCCATTGTAAAAGCAGCAACTATGTTTTCTGCTCTTTGGAATTCTTCTGCCATTTCAGGAGTTTCTTCAACATCTTCCTTGTATCTGACGCCTATTCCGAATCCTGCAATGTTATTCTTATACGCTCTGATGCACTGGGGAAGTATTGCGCTGTTGTTTACAAGCTTCTTAAACCCTCTCAAATCAGTCGGAGGCTCTATCCAGTCGGTTGAATACGCTTCTTCCTGCGGAATCTGAGTGACAGTTTCGGCTTTGATGATGTCTTGTGAATCATCGTGAGCCTTGATTATCTTTGCCGTTATCTGAGGCTTTTTCCTGCTCATAATTTTTTCTCAACTCTTTTCTTTGGCAGTTTTACAGGCAGACAGACAAGAAGAACACTGTCCGCTTCATCGGGAGAGGGAAGTCCTCTCTGCTTCATTATCTTTTTGCTTTCGACCCTGATCTTTCCTCTGTCGGTCATGTTGTACTTTCTGCTTGACAACTGTCCTACAAGGTTATCGTCATTGGGAAGAATCAGCTCTACAGGCTTGGGCTTTCCGCTTTCGTCATACGGCTGCAAAAGCTTTTTTACAACACTCATCATGTATGTTGTTGAATCGTCGTAATATTTATGCTGTATCTTCTGACCGAACTTAATCGGATAAACCTCAAGCCACCAGTACAACTCCGGATTATTCCTCTTGACTTGTCTCAGGCGGTCTACAACTCCGCCTCCTACGCCTCCGTCATCTACCTTTACTGGTATCGGGTCGTCCGTTTTCGGGTCAAGCTTATACCGCTCTGACAGTTCTATCCCCAATTTCAGAATGTCATCTGCCGTTTTCATTGTGTCCTGTCCGTTACGCTTCTTGTGTATCTCCACCTTTTCGTCAATTCGATAGCATATGACTGTTTTATCATCGCCATATCGGGCAACGTCGCAGCCTATGTGTATCTGCTGAGGCTTTTCCTTTGGCTTGTATTCTGTCTGTATGGATTTTTCAATCAGGGGCAAGGGGATGAATACGTCATCTTCTGCAAGCGGAAACTCTCCTGCAACTCGTACTCTGAATACGTCGCTGTCTTCACCGTACATATTGATGATCGTATCAACAAATTCCTGCGATACTCGTTCGCTGTTTCTGCCGTCGATATGAAATGTTTTGTAAGCTGCTCTGTTCTTATGGTGGCTCTCAAAGAAAAAGCCTTTCAGCTGAGTGGGATTGCCGCACATCAGAAGTCTTGCTCCGGGAGTAGACAATGCGCCAAGCACTGGTTCAAATATTTTGTCATCTACGCCGCTTGCTTCGTCAATAATAAAGAGTACATCATCCGCATGAAATCCTTGTAATGCGTCCGGCTTACTCGCCGTTCGTGCTACTGCAAACCATTCTTCCGGATAGCCTTTCATGTAAAGCTTTTCTTTTGTCCATATAAGCTCATTTGCCAAAATCGGATTATTTCTTATCCACTTGCTGACCTCCGCCCAGAGAATATCAAATAACTGGTGCTGTGTCGGTGCGGTACATGGTATTTTAGGAAAAGGTCTTGTAAGCATAAACCAAATAATTATCCAAGCTTCTACGGCACTTTTCCCGACGCCGTGACCGCTTCTGACGCTTGTCATTTGATTATGTGCAACGCTGTCAAGAATTTTCCTTTGTTCCTTATCGGGAAATGCTCCGATAATGTCAACGACAAATTCTACAGGATGTTCGGCATAGTATAAAACGGCTTCTTCATTCATTATCGTCACTATTCTTTCGTTTTTGATAGGCTGATGTAATGATATCGGCAAATGACGTTCTGCTTTCCTGCTCTTTAGGTGTGCTTTCAACCTCTGCCATGCCCTGTGTAATTCGTTCCAGCTCAGTTGCCATTTTCAGAACCTCCCGAATGTCCTTGAATGACATTTCGTCTAAATCGGCGTTTTGCAGTGCCGACAACGCTTTGCCCTGTAAGTCCTTAGCAATTCGGATATGCCTATCTATCATATCCTGTCGATTTTTTACGATCTTTTGCCGAGCACTTTTTTCAAGCCAATTATCATAAGCCCGGACACGTTCAGCCCAGTCCCATAATTTTTTCCAACGGCGAATCAAAGTGCAACTTTTCCGTAACTTATTTGCAACTGCTACATCAGTGCGGTTCTCGCCCATATCCCGGTAGTTTGCAAAAGCCTCATAAGCCTTTTCGGATTCGCCTTTCTGACGCTCCCATGGATTATCCGTCCATTTTGGCATTTTCCTCCTCTCCTTATGCAAAAATCCCCGAGATTGAACCCGGGGATTTGTTTTCTTCTTTTCTGATTATAAGTATATCACTCTTACGTAGTGGCTTTCAATGGTCTTTAGTGGCGAATTTGTTTTTTTCCATGATTTTTTGAACCTCTGCAAGAGCCATACCGTGACGTCTGTATATCCATCGCAGGTCAAGAGACATTTCAACGGCTATCTGCTCCCATTTCACAAAATTCAGATATCTTTGTTCCAGAATATACTGATATTCCTGATTCGGAACTTGCTTGATTGTGCTTAAAATATCACGTTTGAGATCTATTAAAGAATCAATATCCCTGCTGATCTCATTTTCTAAATCAATTATTTTTTCAATTGTCTTTGCCATTTTCGCTGAGTCCTTGTCTGAACAGCCGGGTGCATCACTGTATACTGTAGTTGCTTTTGTAGCTAATGCATTCAAGTGGTCAACCTCTTCAAGCTTTGCATCGATACGCAAGTCAAGAAACCGTGCTTGTTCCAGATATTCCTTAACTGTCATGTTTCGCCTCCGTCCATACAAGTTCCGCAGTTAGGGCAGAACATAACAAAATTGTTATCGCCCTCTAAAGCCTGTATATCTCCTATGTAATATTCAGAACGGCAACAACTGCAACTCGTACAGCCTGAATCTATTGTCATTTCATTGGTTATCCACTTCCCACGTCTCACAGGCTCGACTTCGATTGTAGGAGCATCGTCGATTATTTTCGGCATATAAAAATTAAGCACACATTCTCCGCCGTGTTGGTACGTTTTGTTCGGCGCAGTGAATTCATATTTTGATATGGTTTCTTTCAGTTTATCCGCATCAATCAGTCTCATTTTCTTCCTCCTCGCTTTCGGCTTTTCCCGTTTCCCAACTGTAAGATACGGACGTGCTCAAAATAAAGGTTTTTTCGCACTCAGGGCATTCGATCTCGTGGTCGCCCTCTTCATAAATTTCTGGAAAATCTAAATAACAATCATAGTCGATTTCCATTCCATTACCGCAGTAAGGGCAAACAACATAATCGGTTGAAAATGTATTCACTTTCTCGCCGGGTTCTGCTGTTTTGATTGCGTCCTGTATTTTTTTGAGGTCTTCAAGACGCTCGCACTTGCAGCACTTAGTGTCCCACGGTAACCACGCCGTGAAATTTTTTCCACAGCATTCACATACTTTTTTCATTCTGCCACTCCTTCCGCCAATATTACAATATCTGTGCTGCTGTACAGCCCCAGTAAGGATCACAGCTGCTTGGATTCGCAGGGCAATTGTCGCAGTCATCTATCGGATAGCAGCAGGGGAGCTCCGCATTATAGCGGCAGAAGTCAGGCTGCTTATCGTCGATCATTCTTTTCTCTCCATTCTGTTCTTTATCCGGTTGCGGTGGATAGCTGTTCTGTTTCCTGCAAATATGTTTAAGCTTGCAGAACGGCTCATATGATTCTCCGCACTTTTTTGCATTTCACAGCAGTAAAGCAATACCACGGCGGATATTTCGGGTTTTTACGCATTATCGTTCTCCTCCTCAAAATGAATCTTCACAACCTCAACCGCAGCTAAATACTCTTTGGCGAATTTGCTGTCTCCGTGAGTTTCTTTGATCTTTGCCTCAAATTCATCAAGATTTCCGCTGAAACAACCGCAGGAAACATGGATATGCCCGTCTTTGCACTTGAAAAATGTGGTATTGCGATTGTGCGACCCCAATCCTTTGATGCATATGTAATCAGCATTGCCGTAGACCAGAGCATTGCCGCTGACCAGAGCATTGCCGCTGACCTCA
>JAMPAJ010000006.1 GCA_023667265.1 Alistipes sp. | reverse complement strand
AATTGCAACCCACGAGGAAAAAATATTGATTACAAATATTTATAACGCGAAATTGCCTGCGGAGGCGCTCCGCTTATATCATGTTATTTGTAAAATTACAAGAACCGCGGAAAATTTTTGGATTGCACATATTTGCAGCGCGAAATCAATTTTCGTTCAATCCATATTTCACTTTTATCCTGTCCAGTTTTTCAAGCATAGGCTCGGCTGCAAAATACAGGAAAAATACAGTTGCAAATGCATGGATACAGTCCATAGGAAATCCTGTCAGGTAATAGGCAATGATGACATTTTTATTTATCGACTCCGTGCTCCATATCAGAGCCGACGCAGGATTCATGATACCTCCGTATATTACAATTGCCGATAATGCGCCGAAAATACATAATGACGCTCTGCTTCTGCTCAGGAAGCCTTTCCGGAAAAGAACTCCTGCAATAAATCCGATTATTCCCATGCTGAACATCTGCCAGGGCGTCCATGGCCCCTGTGAAAACAATACGTTTGACGCAAGCATTGTTACAGCGCCGACAAGAAAGCCGGTCTCTCCGCCAAAAGCAACTCCTGCGATAATTGTAAGCGCCATGACGGGCTTGAACTGCGGCAGCATGAAAAATGCCGCCCGTCCTGCAACTCCGATAGCGCACAGCGACGCAATAACTACCAGCTCGCGTGGCTTCGGACGCCTGCTCTCGAATATCATAAAAAATGGCATCATACATTCGATCAGTACGGCAAGCGCGACGATATTATACTTCTTTATTCCAAGATAAAATACGCCTATGAAAAGCGTCAAGGGAATCGCTATAAGTATCATAACAGCTGCGGCGGAGGTTCGTTTTGCAAGCGCTCCCCTTTCCGCTTTCAGATTCGTTCCTGCCGGAAGTTCAGAACGCCGCCCTACAGAAAATGCCATAATAATAAGCGAAATTATCAGAACAGAATAAATTCCGATCTGCTTATCCGCAAGAGCGGTCATGCCTCCGGAGTTTACTATTTTAGTAAGGTCGGTTATTCCTGCCGCATACATAAAAACCCCCAGCGCCGCAATACCGGACACAGCCGCTGTAAGCTTTCTCCACAGCGGCAAAGGCTTATTATGCTCACTCTTCTGCTCCGTTTTCACAGGGTTTAGCACATTTCGGTATTTGCGCTTATTCATAATTTGCGTTTTGCCGCCGCAGGCTGAAACAACGTCGTTTACTGTAACTGCGCCGGGAAGGATATGGCGTGCTATGCGGTTTGCGGAGGTCGTGTAAAAGCTGCTTCCGGAGAAAAATTCCCGTGGCGTTCCCTGGGCAACTATTTCTCCGTTAAAAAACATCGCGCATCTGTCCGCGTACTCCGCACAAAATTCAATATCATGGCTTACCATAAGAACAGCTTTTCCGCTGCCGAGAAGCTTGCCGATAATATCCGCAAACTCTGCCTTAAATTCGGCATCGAGACCTTTTGTCGGCTCGTCCAGCAGTAATATATCCGGCTCGCTTAAAAGTACTTTCGCAAGTGCGGCACGCTGCTGTTCGCCGCCGGAAATATCGTATGGGTGACGTTCCAGCAGCTCGTCCAGGCGGCATAATTCTGAAACAATATTTACTCTGGACTCCTTCTCTTCCTTCGGAAGCTTTTTCCCCTTGAAATATTCCAGCAGATCCTCTCTGACAGTTTTTTTCACAAATAATGTTTTCGGATCCTGTGGAAGAACAGCGATTTTTCCTGTGCTTGTCACGTCGCCTCTGTAGTGCTTTCTGAGCCCTGCAAGCACTTTAAGAGATGTTGTTTTTCCCGTTCCGTTGCCGCCGAGGATAGCCAGAAGCTCTCCGGAATGAAGAGCTATTTCCAGACCCTTCACAATATCTGAACCGTCTTTCTCATACCTGAACCATACGTCCGCGGCTTTTAACACCACATCGCCTTTAAACTCAAGATCATCCGATGCAGGTACGGCTGAAATGGCGTGATTTTCAGCAAACTCGCTCAAAAATCGGCTTCCGTCGCACACTGTCACAGGACATTCTTCCTCATTTTCAACGCCAGCCCATATTCTCATAGCCGCAGGCATGGCAAGAAACATCGAATGATCGTATTCACGAAGAAATTTTCCGATCTCCTTTACAGCCCCAGTGCATATTATCCTTCCGCCGTCCATTACGACAGCCCTTGACGCAAGGGGCAGAGCCTCCTCAAGGCGGTGTTCTGTCAGAATAACAGTTACTCCCAGCTCACGGTTTATTTTTGCAAGAACCGCAAGAAAATCCGAAGCTGCTATCGGGTCGAGCTGACTTGTAGGCTCGTCGAGTATTATGACGCTGGGCTGCATTACCATAACAGCTCCGAGGTTCAACAGCTGCTTCTGACCGCCGGAAAGCTCTGTAACATTTTTATAGAACCAATCCTGCATACCGAAAAAGGACGCCATTTCCGCAACTCTCCGACGTATCGACGGTGTGTCGCAGCCGAGACTTTCAAGACCGAAGGCAAGCTCGTGCCATACCTTATCGGTGACTATCTGATTATCCGGAGACTGGGAAACAAATCCGATCTCAGAAGCCTGTCTCCGCTGGTCAGTTTCACTCAGCGGTATCCCGTCAAATAGTATATCTCCGCTTACTGTTCCGTGGGGCGACAGAACTGATTTAAAATGGTGCAGCAGAGTTGATTTTCCGCATCCGGAAGGACCGCAAATTACGATAAATTCCCCTTTTTCAACCGTAAGCTCAATATTATCAAGAGCCTTTTTCGCCTGCTCAGGATATGTAAAGCTCAGATTTCTGACTGAATATTTTTCCATTTACGATTTTCCTTTCCGTTAATAACAACAGGCGTTATACACAGCATAAAATAGACAATATGAAAGCTTATGTAAGCTGACGAACCAAAAGCTCCGTAGATCCTCGGAAAATACTGCCATCTGAACGCTCCTGCCAGACTTCCGCAAAGTACGTAAGCTCCGCAGACTATCAGCCATATCAAAGCGTTCCTGTCACGCTCGTCAAAGCGATATATAGAAAACGAGCTTCTGCCTTTAAGTCCGTAGCCTCTGCTTTTCATGCTGTCAGCCGTTTCTATTGCATTTTCCAGCGACCAGGTAATAACGACAGACAAAACAGTTATCGCCTTTCTCATCTTGCGGAAAATATTGCCGTCGTTAACATCACGTCCAAGGCTTTTCTGAGCTTCTTTAACATTCTCCAGCTGAGCCTTGAACTTCGGGATAAATCGCAGAGTCATACTCAGAAGCAGCGACAGCGACGGAATTATTCTTCCGAAAAGATAAATAAACTTATCCGATGTTATCACCTTGTTGAAGCACATAAACCATATCAGGACGGAAGCCAGCATAGCTCCGGAGGAAATGCCGTACAATATGCTTTCAAGAGTAAGAGGATTTCCGGTCGGAAGATATGTGATGATCGTATATCCGGCATGGCTGAAGGCAGGATTGACTATCGCCGTTATCAGGAGCAGCGGCAGACTGTATTTGATACAAAAGCCTGCTCCTTTTGAGCCGCACAGGGAAATTCCGTAGCAAACGGCGCATATCAGGGATATTGCCTGGCTTACCGGATGAGTTATGGTCATGGAAAATGCAAGCACAAGGAAAAAATATGTAAAATTCACAAGAGGATGAAATCTTGAAAATTCATCGCTGAACTTATGTTCCTGACATCCACTCACAGCCGACATCCTTTCCTAAATCACAGGTAAACCGCCACTCGACGACATCGCCCTCCGCAAGCTGGTAACGGCTGCATCCGTAATTCGGATACCATCCGTTTACACGGTACATCCAGCCGGAAAGACTGCCGCAGTCGAACTCATAAAGATTATGTATTCCCTCCACATAGGCGCTGTTATAAATCGGCGTCCACGAAGCCTCCATGTGTATATTATTTTCCTTACAAATTCTCTGAAGAACGTCAAAAACAGATTCTCCGTCCTTAAATTCAACTGTCTGCATATCAAAAATAATTCCGTCAGAGGGAAGCGCATCGAGCTTTTCGGGTTCAAGGTCTGATATATTATTCAGGATCGCAGTACATTCGATCGAAAAGGTACAGGTCAGTATCTTTGATTCATTTACTTTTGCATCCTCCGGCTCGACAGGCATCGGCTTGCCCTCGGGGACAGGATCTGTGAGATACTTGTCCTGCTCCGTCGCGCTTCCGTCGGAGTACACTCTTCCACCCTCATTTTCCGTCTCAGACTCTTCCTCGTAAAATTCCTGATCGTCAGGCTGTTCAGCTTCACTTGAAGCGGATTCCGTTTTTTCGCTTACAGCAGCTGTAGTTACAGTGACCTGCTCCTTTACCTCGGTGACGGCTTTTGTATAGACGACGTTTGTCCCGTCGTTTCCATTGCTTTCATCAGCAATTACAACATATTTGCCGTATGTTTCCGGAACTGTAAGGTTAACGGCATTTACCTCTCCTTTGGTTATTGAAGCGCTGCACACAGGCGAAAGCACGCCGTTTTGTTCAGAATATACAGAGGCGCTCTGAGCGTCCCATACCTCGTTAAGATAAATTGATATCATAGGTCTGAACCCGAAATCCTCATCGGAACACAGCTCAAAGGATATGCTGTTATCATCTTTACTGTCATTGAAATTTACAGCAAGATTCAGCGCCTTGGATTCTGGAATATCATTTCCGAATATAGTCCACTCATATCTTATTCCATTGGACTCTCCTGCAAAAACAGCTACTTCATTTTCTGATATAAGCTGCTCAAAAATATCCTGTTCAACTATTCCGCTGTCGGGAATTGTTGTTTTTTCGCTTAACGACCTTGGTTTTGTGTTTGCACAGCCGCCAAGACATATGAAAATTATACTGAAAAAAACTGCGGAGATAATCTTCAATTTTTTATTCATTTTGATCCTCCAGAATTATTTTGCCGTCCTTTGTCTCAAGTGTGCCTGACGAAATAGAAAGGCTCTCTTCGCTGTCAGAAGCCGCAAATACGGCATCTCTGATCTTAAACTCGCTGTCTCCTGCCTTGGCGCCGTCGCGCAGCCGGAAATCGAGGGTAAACAGAATATTTTCCTCTTCGCTCATAAGTTTATCCGAAAAAGCGTATTTTCCGCCGCTTACATCGACATACATTATGTTTATGACGCCTGTTTCGCTGCTTCTCTGAACGTTTACGCTCCACTCGGGCACCTGTCCCTCTGCCGTATCGCCTGTCACACGCACATTTCCCTGAATCAGACCAGTAAATTCAAAATTATCCGGATCAAATTCAATGCTCATACTTGCGGCAGGATAATAAGCCTCTCCGAGCATTGAAAGCTTGACGTAGACCGAAAGCTCCTCGCCGCCGTTAATGCCTGACCGTTCCGGCATTTCCAGAATGAGAACGCTATGATCGTATTTTTCCTCCGTTACGCTTTCCTCACGGCTGCTGCAAAGGAAAATTATCACAGCGGCAATCAGAAGTACGCCTATCGCAATAAGCGCAGATATTATTATTTTCCTGTTTTTTAAATTCATTTTATTTCTCCTCCAGGGATAAAGCTATTAATTCGGCTATAGAAAAATCAGTGCCGTTTACAAAAAAATCAGATATTTCGATAGCGTCAAGAGTATTTATTCTTCCGTCGCCGTTCAGATCGCTTCTTAAGATCTGCTCATCAGTAAGAGTGATTTTTCCCTGCCATGAATCAAGTATCATCAGGGCGTCCTGGGCATTTATGATACCGTCACCGTTAATATCGCCGAAAACCAGGTGCTTTTCCGGAGCAGGACTGCCGATAGTGTAATTTTCAGAATCAGCAAAAGCGTTCATATCAACATCTGAATCGACAAGTGCAAAATAGACGGAGGTTCCGATTTTTTCTGAGATTGCCTCATTGTAATAAAAGTAAGTATTCTTCGTTCCGGAGCCGAAACTCAGCTCCGCCCCGGCAGCAGTTCCGTCTACAGCGATCGCAGCAGCTCTTTTGGATGCCGGAATAACATCAATATCTCCGCCCTCATAAAGAGAGATCGCCCTGAAAGAAAACTCCGGCTTCGGCTCAGTAGTCTGAACCGCCTTGGTCGCAGTGGTTTTAGCTGTAGTTACCGCAGCTGTTGTCGAAGTCCGGACGGATACTGTACTTTTCACCGTAACGGCAGGAGAATTTACAGTCGTAGTCTTAGGTTTATTTTCCGTGAGCTGCTCCTCGTTATATGACGGCGGAGCTTCTGCTTCCGGCTCATCATCGCAATTGGTATCATCTTTGATTTCCGGTTCTGTATCGTTTTTATCATCAGAGTCCGGGACGTTTATATCATCAGGGGCAGGCTTGGTATCTGAATTGTCATCTCCATTACCGTTGTTATCGTCAATAACGTCATCAGGAACGTCGTTGTTGTCATCATCCTGCTCATCGTCCCATACATCATTCATATCATAAAGCGAATTTTCGCCGTTAACAAAGCGGCGGTATGCAATAAGGGCATATGCAGCCTGATCGGTCGCCATTGCATTTCCGCCGTCGCCGATTATGTGACTGAACGTCATTGAATCCGGATCGTAAAATTCAAGGATCGCATCAACGGCAGATCTCCCGTTTTTCACAAACCTCTCGTCCGTGTCAGGATCTATTCCAAGCGCCGTGCAGGCTGTTATGACCTGGGCTATGCTTTCGGAATTTATCGTTCCCCATGATGCGTAACCGCCGTTTTCCCTTTGAAGCCGGGACAGGCAATCTATACCCTTTTCAATGGAGTCAGCGATCTGAGGCTCGTCAACATATCCTGCAAGAGCCTGCAAGGTCATAGCCGTAATATCCGGATCGGCTATGCTTCCCGTGAGCGCCCATCCGCCGTCGTCCAGCTGTTTTTCAAGAATAAAATCAATACACTGCTGTCTGACCGTAGGATCTGAAGTCTGGTAATCCAGCGTGTCCAGAGCGATAATAGTGAATATCGGGCCGTTTATGCCCTGTTTTTTTATCCAGTTAAAATCGTTATACGGCGTTATAAGATTCCAGTCTCCAACACTTTCGGCGTCCTTTCCTATTGCTGATAGCGCAAGAATAAGACGTGAATTTTCCGTTGATTTCGCCTTATGCAGCGCACCGTCCTTATTCACAGAAGCCACTGTCTTATTGACTGTTTCAACTATTCGTTCATAATAATCAGAAAAATATTTATCATCCTTTGAATAATATTTTCCTCTTGCAAGACAAAGCACGCTCCATTCCCCGAAATTTGTTCCAAAGCTCGGCTCTGTAACAGTATTTGCCATCTGATAAAGTACATTATCCAGAACAATATCTACCTCGTCGATATCAACGGCATTAACTGTATATTCCCTTTTTGATTGATTATCCGGAAAATCCCAAAATACCGGCTGGCTTAATAACAAAGCTGATAAAATAATGCTAAGCGGCTTTTTTAAATATCCTTTCATACCCGTGTGCCTCCATAAAAAATACTCGTCCGCTAAGAACGAGTACAGTCGATTATCTCAAGCACAGCAAACAAAGCCGTGGACAATATACAAACAAAAAAGAGTACACTGATCCAAAGCCATTTCCGGCATGATAAATCGGCTGCACTCTTCTCACCAAAGCTGCGTTAAACCTAAAGATACGGCAGGTCTCCTGACTTATGATCTGCGGCTGACCGCAAAAAGAGAACCTTCTCAGGACGCGGTGCGTCCCAATGGCAAAATACTCTTTCCCGGAATAATTCCCGGGTCAAATACAGTAATGGCGGTTGTTCAGGATTTGAACCTGATTTCCTTTTCATCTACTCAGTTTACAACTTTTCAAACCGTATCATTTATTTATTATAACACATAATTTGGAAAAATGCAAGCAAAGCGGAAATAAATTTCATAACCTGTCTTCAGAAGTGATATTTTTAACATTATCTGTATCGTCCGCAAACGAAAAAGCTGACGGCCTCTGCGTAAAATTCAGAAGTCATCAGCTTTGAAATCAGTTAGAACAAGTTCTTAAGGATCTGTTGGATGAAACTCTCACTCTTCCTCTTCAAGGACAAGCTTAAAGGGACTGTAACGCTTATAAGCCTTTTTGTTCTTTTCCGCAGTCAGCATAGCGGACTTGGCTTCCATTTTCTCCACGAAAGCGTCCTGATAGCGTTCAGACTGAAGTGTCGTGATGTAATAATCCGTCCAGTATCCGTCCTCGTTCATAGCCTCTTTCAGGTCGCCGCGTATTACGATATAGATAGTCTCGTCACTGTAGTCGTACACCACTGCCTTGCCCGATTCGAGCTCAGAAAAAACAAACTCGTTGAACTTATTTGCATTTTTAGTGCTCTCGTCCTCTTCCTCAGTGGTCTGTGCCTGAGTTCCAACAGTGTCGTCTGATGCAGCGTCAGCGGCAGTTGTCGTGAATTTCTTCACAAGACGCTCGTTTGCATACGGATCGGTCGTGGTGGTCGCAGTCGTCTCTGTGGCATCGGTCGCAGCTGTAGTAGTTGTTGTAACAACAGCTTCCTCATCCGCAGCGGTCGTGGAAGCCGCCTTGTACTCGTCGTAAGCCTGGCTCACAGCCTCGACCTCCTGGAGCTTCTCCAGATCGGAAGACTTGGAATTTATCTGCTCAACATACTCCTCTGCCAGCGCGCGGAGCTTTCTCTCCTCGTCGGCAGACACCTTATTGCCCTCAGAATCCGTAAGATCGATGGCAAGATACTTGACTCTCGCATAGTTTTCGTCAAAATAAGCTTTGAGCTCGTCCTCCGTACAGCCCTCTTCGCCGTCGAAGCCGTAATAGTGCTTGAAAAGCGCCTGCTCCTTATAGATGCTCAGCGAAATATCTTTCAGAGAATCAAGACTTACGCCGTTTTCTTCAACAAGCGGAGTCTGCTCATAGAAATTGTTAGCCATTGCCTCAGCCTCGTCGATCTCCTCCGGAGTCAGCTCTCCGCCGATAGCATCAAACTCCTTCAGAATATTGACATAGTCAACGACATAATCCGTAGCCTTGTTCTGGATCCAGTCCGTTGAATCAATTGAGTCAATATTGGAATTGCGGACATCCTTCACCGTAGGGGCAGAGCCTGTATTATTCTGCAAAACGGACACAGCCTCATTGTAGCCCTGCATAGTGTAGTAGATGAAAACGCCTGCCGGGACCTCATAGCCGTCAACCGTAAGAGCAGTCTTTGAACCGCCGCCTATGTTGGGTGTGCAGCCTGCCATAGATACCGCTAACGCAACAGCCGAAACTGCCGCAATTGTCTTTTTGATATAACTCATTTCAATAAGCCTCCTATTGATCGCAGAGCCTGTCCGGCGCACCGGAACTCTCTAAGAAATTCACCAAACGGCAGCCTCTCAGGATCTCTCTGACAAAAAACAGACAAATTCTCAGAGACTGCCATATTATTATACATCATTTTTTTTATTTTGTCCATAGTTTAGAGAAAATTTTTTCATTTCTTTCACATTTTCTTCCGGAAAGAAGATAAAATAACATTTTTCGACTGTTCCCGACGTCGTATTTTTTGTGGTTTTGCACAAAATTTCCTTGACAAATATCCGGCGGCATGGTATAATTATATTGGTATGAAGTATCGAAACGAAAGGACGATCACAAATGAAAAGCATCAGAGTAGGGACAAGTCATTCCTATAACGTTATGATAGAACGCGGTTCTCTCAGCCGCAGCGGCGAACTTATCTCAGCCGCAATAAAATCGAAAAAAGCCGTCGTTGTCACCGACGACAACGTGGACAAGCTATATTCCCGGACACTTCTTGATTCCCTGGAGCAAAGCGGCATCCAGGCGGACGTTTTTGTGTTCCCCCACGGCGAGCAGTCCAAGAATCTCAATGTCCTCGGAAGGATTTTCGACTTTTTGTGCGAGAAAAGGATCACACGCAGCGATTTTATGATAGCGCTGGGCGGCGGCGTTGTAGGCGATATTACAGGATTTGCCGCAGCCTCGTTCCTTCGCGGCATAGAATTTGTCCAGATCCCCACAACGCTCCTTGCCCAGGTCGATTCCTCAGTAGGCGGAAAAACTGCTGTCGACATTCCCGGCGGCAAGAACCTTGTCGGAGCTTTCAAGCAGCCTGCTCTTGTCATCTGCGACAGCGACACGCTGAAAACTCTGCCGCGTCAGGAGCTTTCCTGCGGCATGGCAGAGGTGATAAAATACGGTATGATACGCGACGAAAGGCTGTTTGAAGTCCTTGAGGAGCACACCATTGACAGCATCGACCAGGTCATGGACGACGTTGTATACACCTGCATCGACATCAAGCGGCAGGTGGTCGAAAACGACGAATTTGACAAAGGCGAGCGTATGATACTTAATTTCGGACATACTCTCGGTCACGCTATCGAGGGCTGGCATCACTACACCGACTATACCCACGGCATGGGCGTAGCAGTCGGAATGTGCCTTATTGCCGATAAATTCTGCGATTCCCGGATTGCAGAGCGGCTGAAAAAGTGCGTCGCTGCCTATGAGCTTCCTGCATCCACGGAAGCGCCAATGGCTGAGCTTCTCCCCTTCTGCTCCACCGACAAAAAATGCACGTCCGGCAGCATCAACTTTATTGTATGCGAAAAAGTCGGCAGCGCCGAAATAAGAAAAGTCACCGTTGACGAGTTCAACAGGCTTATGGAGGGATAAAATATGGATATTCGCATCAGCCCCTCGACACTCAGAGGAACAGTCCACATTCCGGCATCAAAAAGCTGTGCCCACCGCGCCATTATCTGCGCATCTCTGGCAAAAGGTGAATCCCGGCTTACCGGCGTGACCATGTCAAAGGATATCGAAGCCACCATATCAGCCATGACTGCTCTTGGCGCTTCTTTTGAGGTAGACGGCAGCACCGTGACCGTCCGCGGAACCGACGGCAGTATCGACTACGCCGACATTGACTGCAACGAAAGCGGCTCTACTCTGCGTTTTGTCATCCCAATTGCTGCGGCTATGGGAGTAAAAACCGTTTTCAGAGGAAAGGGCAGACTTCCCCAGCGCCCTGTGGACATATATAAACGCGAACTCAGCAGCCATGGCATAACCTTTATAAGCGAGAATATGCCATATGAAATAAGCGGCAGACTGAGCGGCGGAATCTTCCGGGTCGAGGGCAACGTTTCTTCGCAGTTTATAACCGGTCTTCTCTTTGCGCTTCCGCTTGCGGAAAACGATTCGGAGATCGTGCTTACCTCTCATCTTGAATCGCGTCCCTACGTGGACATCACTCTTGATATTCTGAAACGCTTTGGCATCTCTGTTGACGAGACTGAAAACGGTTTCGCTGTCAAGGGCGGACAGACCTATGTTCCCCACAGCGAACCTGTAGAGGGCGATTACTCGCAGGCGGCATTTTTCTATGTTGCAAACGCCCTTGGCTCTCAGGTAGATATACAGAATCTGCTGCCGGAAAGCGTACAGGGAGACCGGCGTATCGTCGATATTATCGGCAGAACTGTGAAAAACGGCGAGATCGTCGGCTACAGCGAGGATTGCTCCGATGTTCCTGATCTTGTGCCTATTTTATCTGTTCTGGGAGCTTACGGAAGCAAGCCGTCCCTCATTTACAACGCCGAAAGACTGCGCATAAAGGAAAGCGACCGCCTTGCAGCCTGTGCGGATATGCTCAACAACCTTGGCGGAAACGTTACTGTGACCTCGGACGGACTCGACATTCAACCTGTTGAAAAGCTTCACGGCGGTATCGTTGACAGCTTCGGCGACCACAGAATAGTTATGGCTGCCGCTATAGCCGCACTGCGCTGCGACGGCAACGTTATAATAAAGGGTGCAGAGGCTGCTGAGAAATCGTACCCGGACTTTTTCAGAGATTACATAATGCTTGGAGGTAAGGCGGATGTCATTGATATGGAGCAATAATATTTCGGTTTCCTACTTTGGCGAGGCTCATGACCCTGTTGTCGGAGTGACGATAGACGGCTTGCCCGGAGATGAATACATCGACGCCGAGGCGCTGACATCGTTTATGAAAAGAATTTCACCAAAATCCTGCGGCTCAGGCGTGATCATACCCTCTCCGCGGATAATGTCCGGTATTCACAGCGATCGTACAACAGGCGCTCCTTTGTGTGCTCTTCTTCAGAACAATATTCCTCTGGAGGAGCCTGAGCAGTTGAAATCGCCGGACCTCCGTGTCGGAAATGCCGATTACACCGGAGCTGTGCGCTATAAGGGCTACAACGATGTGAAAAGATCCGCTCACGCCCCGGAGAGATTCGTCTCCGCACTGTGTCTTGCAGGCGGAATATGCGGTCAGATCCTGGAAAGGCGCGGAATATACACCGGCGCGCATATCGCAGCAATACACAATGTGAAAGACAATCCCTTTGACCCGGTCAATATTTCGAGAGACGCTATCCTCAGCATACGCATCAAGGATCTCCCTGTGATCAGCGACAGAAAGGGCTGGATGATGCTTGAAGATATCTCTATGGCGGCGGATCAGGGAGAATCCCTCGGCGGCATTGTGGAATGCGCCTCGGTTAACGTCCCCTGCGGAGTGGGCTCGCCTGTTTTCGACGGTCTGGAAAATAACATAGCAAGCCTTGTTTTCGGCATCCCGGGTATTGCCGGTATCGAGTTCGGCGCAGGTTTTTCCTCCGCGGCAATGGTGGGAAGCCAGTACAGCGACGGCTCGTTTGCCGACGGCAAGGGCTGCTCCGTAACGAAAACAAACAGCCACGGCGGCATAATCGGCGGTATCTCGTCAGGTATGCCGATAACCATACGTGCTGCGGTAAAACCGTCTGAAGCCGGATCGGACAGCGTCTGCTCAGTTCCGGGAGCTGTCGTATGCGTCGAGGCTGCCGTCAATATAGCGCTGCTGTCAAATATGCTTGATTACCCAAATTTTTGCTGAGCGGAAAGGCAGGCAAGGAAAATGCAAGATGAAAACATTTTTAAAATGTCGGAAATGGCTGATGTTGAAATAAGAGACGTGCCTACCCTTAACATCCTCATCTGCTATCTCCTGAATAAAATCGGAAAACCCGTGAATACCGAACACCTCTACGATATTCTCATCGACACCGAGGTCGTCAATTATTTCTGCTATCAAGAGTCTATCGGCTATCTTATTGAAAGCGGTCAGATAAAGGTAATGCCAGATGAAAACGGCGGAGAGTGCTACGTTCTCCAGCCAAAGGGTGCAGCCTGTGCCAGAGAGCTGAAAAATTATGCACCGAAATCCTACCGCGATAGGTTCATGCTGACCTCCATGCGCTATTTCGCACGGCTTAAAATGGAGCAGGAAATAAAAATCGACTACATTCCCCTTGACAGCGGAGTTTATGTCCATATCCGCTGTCTCGACTCTAAAAACGACCTTATGGATCTGAAGCTCTTCGCTCCGGACATGACTCAGGCGAAGCTTATCGGGGAGCGGATAATGCTGAATCCAGCCGGATTCTATGGAAAAATCATTGAACTTGCCCTTTCCAACAAGGAGGACGACTATGATCTTTCCGACAATTAACGCAGCGGTTCAGATAGGCGGACTTCCCACATGGGCAGCCGTGCTGATCTTTATTGGCATTTTCATCGTCTCGGCTGCCGCTGCCGCGTTTATTTCATATAAGCTGCGGATGAGAAGCTCAAACGCCCGGAAAAAAGACGGAGAAGCCATAAAAAAATGAGCAGGATAATGAAAAAAACGCCGCCTATCAGACATGAGATCGGCATATATAAAAACTCCGGATTTCTGGGCTATGCCTACCTCTGCTCTGTCGAGCGCCTGATGAGAAAATATAAGAGCTCAGCGGAAACGGCGGCAGAACGCGCCGCCTGGGACAGCGTTGTACTTTACGCCGTTCTGGATTACGAGCCCAGAACACAGGGAATATTATCTGCTAACTTCATGACGGCAGTTATGAAATACGAGGACTACGCAGCTCTTGTTGACAAAATGCCAAGAGAAAGAAGATTTTTCTTTATGCGAGGAAGAAAGGAATACAAATATGAATAAGGGAAGGTTTATTTCCTTTGCCGCTGCACTGTCTATTGTAGCCGCAGCCATGCCCTGCATCGCGTCAGGCGCAGACACCCACACTGTAACGGTACGGGACATTAAGGGAAACGAGACCTGTATTACGGTCGGTCACGGCGATTCTCTGGATCTGAGCGGTATCGACGTTTCAGCTATGACTGAGCACATCGACGACTATACTCAGATAGGTTTCAGCTCCTGGAGCATCTATCCGGATGCTATAACCGAAGATATAACTGTGCAGGCGCTCTACGTGCAGATGACCATTTCCTGCGACAGCCAGCCTGCCAAGACAGAATACTACACCGACACTGGCGATATTGTCACCGACGGTCTTGAAGTTTCGATAACCGTCCTGAGACAGACGCCGGAATTGAATGCCAAGGGCGAATATATCGTCGCCAGCAGCGTCGTACCTATCGAGTCAAAATGCACCTCCGTTCCAGCCCTGGCTGACGAGGCGTTTGCCGGCGACAGGACCTCGGCTACGGTCTACATATATCCTCCGGGAAGCAGCCGCGCGATCTGCGCCTATGACATAACCTGTTTTCGTGATCTTGGAGATGTTGACGGCAATGGTAAGGTGGACGCGTCCGATGCCTCCAGAATATTGATAATGTACGCCGATATTTCAACCGGAAGGGGCGAGAGCTTCGACGAGGAAACAATGCTCCGCAGCGACATTGACAGAAACGGAAAGACCGACGCCTCCGACGCCTCTCTTGTACTGCAATATTACGCCGCGCTTTCCACGTCTGAGGAGTTTATTTCCTGGGACAGCTTTTTGCGGAAATAAAATTTGGAAATCCTATTGATTTTTCAATGGAAATATAGTATAATATTATATGTATTTAAATTCTAATTTATTTAAGGAGAAAAAATCATGTATAACGATCTTATGGATTCTATCGGATTTGTTTCACAGTATGACCCGGCTGTAGGCGCAGCTATGGACAAAGAGCTTGCAAGACAGCGCAGAAATCTTGAGCTTATCGCAAGCGAAAACATCGTTTCACCAGCTGTTATGGCAGCTATGGGAAGCGTTCTCACAAACAAGTACGCCGAGGGCTACCCCGGAAAGAGATATTACGGCGGCTGTCAGTGCGTTGACGAGGTTGAGGTCATCGCTATTCAGCGTGCCTGCGAGCTTTTCGGAGCTAAGTATGCCAATGTTCAGCCTCACTCCGGCGCTCAGGCTAACACTGCTGTTTACTTCGCAACACTCCAGCCCGGCGACACTGTTCTGGGTATGAGCCTTGCAGACGGCGGTCACCTTACTCACGGTTCACCCGTAAACCTTTCCGGTAAATATTTTAACTTCGTTTCCTACGGTCTGGACGACGAAACTGAATCTATCAATTATGATACCGTTCAGGAGCTTGCAAATCAGCACAAGCCCAAGCTTATCGTTGCCGGAGCAAGCGCATATCCGAGAGCTATCGACTTCAAGAAGCTTTCCGAGATCGCTAAATCCGTTGGCGCGCTGTTCATGGTAGATATGGCTCATATTGCCGGTCTTGTTGCAGCAGGCGTTCATGAGTCCCCTGTTCCCTACGCTGACATCGTAACGACAACAACTCACAAGACCCTCCGCGGACCCAGAGGCGGTCTCATTCTCACAAACGACGAGGCTCTTGCAAAGAAGATAAATTCCGCTATTTTCCCCGGTACACAGGGCGGTCCTCTTATGCACACGATCGCTGCAAAGGCTGTATGCTTCGGCGAGGCTCTCAAGCCTGAGTTCAAGGAGTACCAGAAGAGGATCGTAGAGAATGCAGCTGCTCTCGCTCAGGGACTTCTGAAGAGAGGCTTTAACCTCGTTTCCGGCGGAACTGATAATCACCTTATGCTGGTTGACCTCCGTCCCTTCAACATCACAGGCAAAGAGCTGGAGCACCGTCTTGACGAGGTTTACATCACCGTTAACAAAAACGCTATCCATAACGATCCCGAAAAGCCCTTCGTAACAAGCGGTATCAGAATCGGTACTCCTGCGGTTACAACAAGAGGTCTCGGCGTTGAGGAAATGGAAAAGATCGCTGAGTACATCTACCTCTGCGCAACTGATTTCGAGAACAAGGCTGACGAGATCCGTGCCGGCGTAACTGAGATCTGCGAAAAATTCCCTCTTTATAAGTAATCAGGGTAAAATAATTATCGGGCGGACGGCTTTTGTCCGCCCGAGTTTTTAGGAGTGAAAATAATGTCCGCACCTTTAGCTGACAAGATACGCCCGGCAACGTTGGATGACGTTGTAGGGCAGAAGCATATCCTCGCCCCGGGACGACCGCTGCGGAGAATCATCGAAAGCGGTACTGTTCCCAACATGATCTTCTATGGACCGTCCGGAATCGGAAAAACCACTGTCGCCCGAATCATAGCCGAAAACTGCGGTATGACGCTCCACAAGCTCAATGGCACCAATGCTTCTGTTGCCGATATCAAGGAGGTTATCTCCTCAATCGGCACATTTGGCTCGGAAAACGGTATTCTTCTTTATCTTGACGAGATACAGTATCTCAATAAAAAACAGCAGCAGAGTCTTCTTGAATATATCGAAAACGGCGAGATAACGTTAATTGCTTCAACGACGGAAAATCCTTATTTTTCAGTGTATAACGCTGTTATCAGCCGCAGCACGGTTTTCGAGTTCAAGCCGGTCTCCGCCGATGAGCTTGTGCCTGCCATAAAGCGTGGATTCGCAATTCTTTCTGAGGAAAACGGCTTAGAAATACGGGCGGACGACAATATCTGCCGGACTATCGCCTACGGATGCGGCGGTGATGTGCGGAAGGCTATGAATACTGTTGAGCTTTGCGCTGTCTGCGGAGACGCTGCGGACGGAAAAATCGTCGTTTCTGAGGATACCTTGTCCGTGCTGGTGCAGCGAAGCAATATGCGCTACGACAGGGACGGAGATCAGCATTACGACATTCTCTCGGCTCTGCACAAATCTATCCGCGGCTCAGACGAAAATGCGGCTCTCCATTACGCCGCACGGCTCATCGCTGCCGGGGATATTATTTCATTGTGCCGCCGACTGCTCTGCATTGCCTCAGAGGATGTTGGACTCGCCTATCCGCAAGCGATTGTCGTAACAAAAGCCTGCGTGGATTCCGCCTTGCAGCTTGGGCTTCCGGAAGCAAAGCTGCCTATTGCCGAGGCTGTTATACTCCTGGCAACAGCGCCTAAATCCAACAGCGGAGTTATGGCGATAGACGCGGCTCTGGAGGACGTGGCAAGCTGCGATGCACTGGATTTCCCAAGACATCTGCAGAACGTCCACTTAGATGGAAAGGGCGCGCAGGTTGTGGGGCAGCATTATCTGTACCCTCACAATTACCCGAACCATTACGTAAAACAGCAGTATCTGCCGGACGCCTTAGCTGATCGTGTATACTATCAATTCGGCGAAAACAAGCAGGAACAGGCTGCTCTGATGTACAGAAAAAAGATTTTAAACGAATTAAAATAAACAGGAAGGACTGCCGCAATTCAATTGCAGCAGTCCTTTTTATGCCTTAATATTTGTGATCTCTATGTTTCTGTAATTATAATTTATCTATGACCTTCGCGTCAAATTTCTGGATCTCCAGAGAATCAAGCGCTGTAAGACCCTCCGGTTCGACAACGTCGGCATTTGCAGCGCCACGGGCAGAAAGCGGATATTTGTCGGGATTGCCAATGTTCTGGAGAATGATCGTAGCATCGGCAATGTCAACTATGCCGTCGTCGTTTGCGTCGCCCCTGATTCCATCCGGAGTTCCTGTAGGATCGGTAGTCGGATCAGTCGCAGGCCGGGAATTGTCATACTTGTAAACAACTTCAATTTTCGTATATTTTACTTCGATCTCGTCGCCGGAATCCTGCTTCTCGGAGGCGTCCCACCACTTCTGGAACTCCAGCTTTCCGTCAGCAACAACGGCTTCTACAGACTCGCCGTCGTTGCTGAATGTGCCGTCAAAATCTACCGTGGCAGTTGAGCCGCTGCCCAGACTCAGGCTGTAGCCCTCGGATGTCCAGAACTTTGTACCCGCCTTGTCAACGGCATTGATAGAGACCGCACATCCGGCGCTTCCCCAGGAAGAACCCATTTTCGCAGTAACATCGGCAGTGATGATGACCTTTGAGAGGTGCTCCGGGTCTGTAACGGGAACTTCAACATAGCCGTTTGCGTTCAGCTCAAAATCGGTGTATACTTCTGATTCCTCGCGGAATGCGTCGGGGTCGTATATATGGAGACCGTCAAAATCGAGAGCGTCGTCGCTGATAACTACCATAGCTGCGGACAGCGCCGGGAGAGTTACATTCACCTTGTTATCGCTTACGTCGTCGATTATGTCGATGAGGCGTATCTCATCAGAATCGCCGTAAACTGCATAAACTGCTGCCGCCTTATATTCCGTATCTGAATTTTCAAGAGTGATAACGGCATTTTCGCTGTCTGTGAAGCTCTTATTTGTCAGCATAGCTGTAACCGTTCCCTTATCGCTGCCGTTGATAGCTGCATAGGAGCTCGCCTGAGACACATCGTCGGTCTTTGCAGGAATAAGAGTATCGCCGAAATGACCGCCTTTTCCGTCGTAGTTTGTGTACAGATTTATTCCGGCATACTGATAGCTGTTGCCGCTCCATATCGAAGCGAAATAGACCTCAGCGTCCGCAAAGCAGCCCAGCGCCTCCGCCTGTGCGATAGTCGCGGTAGAATTTTCACCGCCGAAATTGTACTCGGTAATAGCGAGCTTCGTTCCGGGATAATACTTGTCAATTGAAGCCTGAACTGTTGGAAGTATCGGGATATTCTCCTGACACCACTGTCCTATCCAGCTGTTCTCCACAAAGCCCTCTTCATAAAGCGTACGCACCGACTGGAGTCTGTCCTCATCGCCGACGCGGCATGATTCGGAGTAATAATGGATGTCGAGAACGTCCAAAAGACGTGTTCCTGTTTCCTCCTCTGCCTTCTTCATTCTGTCCAGATAATAGTCGATATACCAGTGATAATTTCCCTCTGCCTTTATTGTCTCCCATTCATTGCTGCTATCGTCGTCAGCAAGGTGGTCATACGCCGTATAGCCGTAAAGCGCAGGTCCGAAAACCTCTGCGTTAGGGTCGATCTTCTTGATCGCGGCAGCCATTTCAATAGACTTGCTGCTCAGTTCGTCCATGCCGACGGGCTGAGGATGGATACGACTGTGAGTATGATGCCAGAGACAAGGCTCGTTGTCAAGGCTGTACGCCTGCATTCCTGTTGATGTGGTGGAGTCGCCAAGGGTATTTACAAGGTAGTTCACGTATTCGTCCATATAGACCTTGCCGTCCGTCAGGTCGGGCTCGGCGTCAAATTCCGCACCCTTTACAAGCTGCACCTCATTCCAACGGTCTGACGGAGCCGCCTCAGCCTCAGATACCGGACCGTCCTTATCGGCAGCTACATATCCGGCAAGCTGGAGAGTCGTCAGCTTATAGTCGAATCCATATTTTTCGCAGTCAGCCGAAAATACCTGCGCCACATCGGCAGGTCTGTCGGAGCTGGAAAGATTGTCGTCGGAACTGTATTTCCAGTCTGAGCCTGCGTTTGAGGCGTTGTTTTCCCAGTTATAAGCGGTCATTCTGTTGCCGCCCTGGCGCACGGAATGAGTGGTGATCTTGCCGTATTCGCCCTGCTTTCCGTACTCGTTGATACCATAAATATACGGGCTTATCGCCTTGGTCTCACCGCCAAGGTCAACCGTCACATTCATGGCATAGCTTCCGTCATCAGCCATTACGCCAAACGGCATGGCGCTTAATGACGCCGCAAGAATAGCCGCAGCAGTGAGCATTGAACCGATTCTCTTCATTTCAATTTTCCTCCTCTGAGTTATTATTATTTTTATTCTCGTCGCTCCACAGACCAGCCTGCGGAACGGGCTTATCAATATTGACCTCCGGCATATGATACGGACCATGCTGCCAGCTGCAAATATCGCAGTCGTGGAAACGGATATACTGGGTCAGCGACTTTGCAAGAGTCATTATAAATGTAAGGGGCGAACTGTTCACATAGCCGTATACAATAGACGATTCATCAGTATTGTCGCTTTTATCGTCCACCGCCACACGCCATACAATTCCAAGTCTGTCAAGTCGCACCATTATCCTGCTCAGCTTTTTCAGCGGAATATCAGTATTTCTGGAGATAAATTCCAGGGATTGCAGCCTGTTCCGCCAGCCGGTGCCAAGATAACAGATCAGCTTCAATGCGTCCTCATCGGCAAGAGTTTCAAACAGATTTACCATTCGCTCCGTATCGCCTATATATGAGTACAAGCCATCATCCGGGATCTTCATGAAGCAGCAATATTTCAAGTCCTCGTTGAGTCTTGCCAGCGCCATTTCATGATCAGTGCGAAGCTCCGCATATGTTTCAAGCTCCAGATTTTCAGGATAACGTATTTTCGAGTGCTGATATTCGGTATATGCCCCGATAACGGAGTACAGCAGCTTCATAACGACGTCGGCTCGTTCAGTTTCATCAGTATGGTGTATCTTGTCGTTTATCATCAGCTCCAGATCCGGATCTGCATACACCGCAGAATAGCCGAAAAGCTGGTCTATAGTAACACCAAGTGCAGCAGCAACGGACGGCAGCAGCTCACTGTCGGGATAAGCTCCTTTTTCCCACCTCGACACTGCCTGCGACGTTACATTAAGCTTCTGCGCAAGCTGGGCTTGTGTCAGACCGCACTGCTTGCGAAATTTCACTAAATTCTCGCCGAACATTGCATTATCCCTCCTCCGTTGTTCACTATAAACATTATATCACACTTCAAGCTTGATTTCAAGCAATTATATCAATAAGAAATCAAGCTTTGCTTTATAACTCAACAAATAATTGAGCCGTCTCGAAAATTCGAAACGGCTTTTTTACGCTAACGCTTTTTGCAGGTGCTGTCAGCTCATACATCGTTTTTTACCAGTATATTTCGTCGGCAATAATTTATTTCATTGTTTGATATCATGCTTGATACAGAGTATGCGGCGCTTATTTTCGGCACAGGATTTGTGCTGCCTTGTTCTGAAAAATTTTCGGCGTCAGATAACCATTCCGCCATTTACCGCGAGCACCTGTCCGGTGATGTATTCCGCCTTTTCCGAGGCGAGAAAGGCGACTGCATCGGCAACGTGACGAGGCTCGCCGAAAATACCAAGAGGAATATCCTGCCTTATAAGCTCCAGCTCTTCCGCCGAAAAACGGCTGTTCATTCCGGTCATAATGAAACCTGGGGAAACGCAGTTCACCCGGATGCCCGACGGTGCAGTCTCTTTTGCAAGAGCCTTGGTGAAGCCGATAAGCCCCGCTTTTGAGGCTGAATAGTCGACCTCGCAGGATGCGCCCGCCTGTCCCCACATAGAGGAAATATTGATGATACAGCCTGTTTTTCTGCGTATCATCTCCGGCAGGAACGCCCTTGCGCAGTTCATAGCTCCGGTCAGATTCACATCAATTATACGCCGGCTTTTTTCGGCAGGCATGGCGTCAAACAGTCCGATCTCCGAAACTCCGGCATTATTCACCAGCAGCTTGCAGAAACCAACTGTTTCCACCGCATTCCGAACAGACACGGCATCCGTAACGTCAAGCCGAATCGAGCTGCCGCCGATCTCTCCGGCTATTTTCTCAGACTTTTCCCGGGAGCTTCCATAGCACACGAACACATGGTATCCCTCACCGGCAAGACGACGGCACAAAGCCTCCCCTATTCCGCCTGAGCCGCCTGTAACAATGGCATTCTCCGTCATATTATCATCCTTTTCATCAAAGTATTTCTATTTTCTAACAACCAGCTCTCTCATCAGAGGCATATCGTAAGCGTCGATAATACCGTCCTCGCAGAGGTCTCCGGCAGAAATATTTGCAGGAATTTCCTCCGTGCTGCCGAGAAGCCATTTTTGCAGAAGAACAAGATCTGCAACATCGCATACGCCGTCTGCGTTGATATCTCCGATCACCTCCGGATCTTCTGTGATCTCTTCCTTTTCAGTGTAGTAATATTCAGGCTCGTTTACATCCTTGAAATTGACTGTAAAGAAGTCCATAGAGCCGTTCATTCCGTCGGCAATGATGTACCTTGCGTCCTCCGAAATCACATCCACCGGGTCGAGGGTTACAGTTTCGCTGGCAGCCGTATTTCCGTTGACCGTTATCGACGCCGTATCGCCTGTAAAGGAAACGCTTACAGTTGCCCATTCTCCTGGAATATAGGCGTTTTCAGCCGTGATCTGCTGTCCGCCTGCGCTGAGGATAAAGCTGCCGTTATCAGCCGTAAGGGAGATAGAGTTCCCGCCGCTGCCGAAGCTGAAAATGCTGTTTTCGCCGCTGTCTCTTAGCAGAATCGCCGTCTGGTACTCCGCGTCGTGAAGCATTGCATAGGAGCTGTCGGCGATTATATACTGATCCTTTCCGTTGAAGGTCAGCACTCCCCTGCCGCTTGTTCTGATATTCTCCCAATGCGGCTCTCCTATAACTGCGGCGTAGGTCGAGGTGTACTCGTCGGCTGCGATTTTTGAGCTGTCGGCTGAAAATTCCAGCGATGCGTACTGTCCGTCATTGTAGGGACGGCTGTTTACATAGGCATCAGGGCTGGTCCAGCCGAACATCGAGCCTGCCTGGACTGTTCTGCTCGAATCGTCGTAATAGTCGCCGTCGGGCATAGCCTGACCTGTCGCCGAGCCGTTGACCATGCAGAACGCCACGCCCTTGACCGTTGCATTTCCGCTGACGTTATAGTTGTCATAAACCAAACCGCTTTCTATAACTCTCGCATTGTCCGAAACAACTGAACGTCCCATAACTCCGGCATAGTCGCCGATAATTGCATTGTCCTTTACCTGTGCAGACTCGGCAACTACCGCATGACCTGTAACAACAGCGTTTCCGGAGACCATTGCGCTGCCTGTAACTGTTGCATAGCCGTCGATCCTCGCATTTCCGCTGATTGTTGCATAGCCGAGAACTTTTGCATTTTTGCCCACATAAACAGAAGCGTCAACGCTGGCGGTAGATGCTACAAATCCGCCGCCGTTAGGGTGATAGCTGCCCTGCTGCATTCCGCCGCTGCTCTGCCTCTGCTGTATTCCTGCGCCCTCGATGGTCACGCCGTAGGGATAGCGTGTCTTGCCCAGGAACGGCATATTATTCTCGTCAAATTCGCCCTCTCCGTATGCCCATGGCACGCCGCACTTTATGAATGTATCGCTGTCCGGAGTAGCCGTAACTGTAAGATATGCCGCCGCGTCTCTGCTGCTGTCGAAGTCCATTTCAGCGCTTTCACCGCTTTTAAACAGATCGGAATATCTGGTCGTTCCGTCGCGCTGCTCAACTGCGATGCATGCTCTCCAGTCCGCGCCCTGAACATCTGTGAGTCCATGTAGAGTCACGGAGATCTTGTTTCCCGTTACCTCCAGCGGCACAATGTTCAGTCCCATCTGCTGAGGCGCTCTCTCGGTGGGAACAGTGTAGAAATTGTCTGATTTTCCGCTGTTTTCCAGGACAGTATAAATCTCGTTCCAGTTCCACTCGCCTCTTGCAAGAAGCTCATTCTGACGCGCACGGTAGATTTCCTGACGCGACAGGTCAAGAGTTGCCATTCTCTTTGCATAATGTCCGAGAGTGTCCTTCAGATCCGCGCCGGACAGACGCTCGATCTCAAGGTAGGGGTACTCGTCAGTCTGACCCTGCTGCATCAGATCCTTCACAAAATCGCTGCCGTAGCCGTCAAGGTTGTCGGGATTCTCTGTCAGATACTGTAAAAAAGCCCATGCCGCATAATTATCTCTGCCGAGAATAGGCGTAAAGCAGAGGTTTTTCATGTATGTCTCGAAATAGTCAGTGCCGCTTTCGGGAGTTGTTATCCACTGGCTGTAGTAGTCCGAATAGAGGAACTGCTCGCGATACCAGTTGCCGATAGCCTCCCACCACGCCTGGACATACTTATTGGAATTCCAGCCCCGCTGATGAGCGGTAACTACGTGTCCGAACTCGTGGGGAAGAACCCACGAGGGATTGGGGCTGTTCTGCATCGCGCCGACGCAGCAGAACATAAAGGCATAGCCCTGGTTATCGTAGCCCATATAAGCCCAATCGTCGGTAAAGGGCGTCAGACCTGTGCCGGAAATGTAGAAATTCACTTTATATTGATTGCCGTCCCGGAGATACAGCTCCACCGACTGCGTTGGCGGTTCCATGGAAAGCTCCTCCATGTACACGTCCCAGCACGCTTCCAGATGCCGGGCATTTTCCTCCAGAAATTCCTGGGTTATCTTGCTTGAATCAGCGCCGTTTTTACCCCAGATAAACTGGAAATGCTCTGATTCCCAGCGATTGACGTCCTCGTTTCCGCACCATGGATCACGGGTCAGCAGAGCGTCTGCGGCAATTACCGTGGTCGCCGGGGACACATAGGGAACGGCAGTCATCGACATTGCCGCAGCTGTAACAAGCACAGCCAGCCTTTTCTTCAATTTTTTCATAGATCATCCACTCCATTATATATTTGCTGGCTGCCCCAAGCTCGCCTAAAAGTCCGGGCTTGCCGTATAATTCAATAGCAAATTAACAATTTATACTATTTTACCATATTTCTATAAATTTGTCAACGGTTTATTGTGAATTTGTGAATAGCGTCATTCTGATTATTCCCGGTGAAAATTTAAATCGTAACTGTTTGACATTTTACTTGACAAATGTTGAGAAATATATTATAATATATTCAGCAAAACATATGGAGGGATGATATTATGCAATCATTTTTCAAAAAATCTATTTCGCTGCTGACAGCCGCTATGGTCCTCTCACCTGCAGCGGTTTTCCCCGCTTATGCCGAGGAAGCTCCGATGAAGGACAGCGGCATCGACTACAGCGAGGCTGTGGCGACGATCAATAATCCAGGAGCAGGCTACAGCTCTACGGTCTGGGCTGTATGCAAGCCGGGAAGTACGCCTGTATACGCTCCGTCAGGAAATCTCATGCTCTTTTTTATTGATATAGGCGGATTTTCCTGCGGCGTCAACGGCACCAAAAACGATGACGGCACCTACACTGAGGGCACGGACTACGACCTGGACGAGACCTTCTTCCAGAACTGGGACACCACCCTGGAAAACTGCCGAAAAAACGGAAGTATGGTCGCTCTCCGATTCCGCTACGACGCCACAGGAAAGGACAACCCTGAGCCTGCGTCCTTTGACCAGGTGCTCCACCACATCGACCAGCTCAAGGAAAGCGGTCTTTTTGAGAAGTATTCCGATATTCTCGCTTACGTTGAGTGCGGCTTTGTAGGAAAATGGGGCGAACAGCACGGCGGAAAATATACTTCCGTTCAGTACAAGGCTCAGCTGCTTGAGGCTATGCTCCAGGCTGTTCCTGCGCCGATACCGGTAACTGTGCGTACTCCGGATATTTTCGCGGAATGGGCTGGCATAAAACGCTCTGAACTTAACGACCGCGAGCTGATAAACAGCCTTACCGAGAGCCAGTACACCACTATGATACAGGAAAACAAGGACAGGATCGGTCTTTTCGACGACGGCTACATGGGCAGCAATTCCGACCTCGGCACATACTCCAACCGTGAAATCGAGACAGACTGGCTGGGCGTTCAGACGCTTACGTCCTATTTCGGCGGCGAATTTTCGGGAAATATCGACTTTGCAAAGCAGTATGACACCTACCTGCCTGAAAACGCCATTCCGGAGATGTACAAGACTCATCTCAGCTACATAAACAGCAATATTTTTCAGCTCTACAAGGACTATACCTTCGGCGCGGACTGCGACGTCGAAAATGCCGATAATTCCGCATATTACGGTCAGACTGTCTATCAGTTCATCCGCGACCATCTTGGCTACAGATTTGTACTCAGGGATTCAAAGCTGACGGCAAATGCCGCTCAGGGCGAAAATGTTCAGGTCGATTTCACTGTGGAAAATACCGGATTCGCCGGAGCTATCCCACAGGTACAGAGCTATGTGCTTCTTGAAAAGGACGGCGTTTTCACCTTTGCAGAGGTGGACACGGACTGCCGCGATTGGAGATCATGCACGAAAACCGACGAGAGTATCAGCTTTAAGCTGCCTGACAGCCTGCCTGCCGGCGAATGGAACGTTTACCTTAAACTGAGTATGGGTACTCCTGCCGACATAAAGTCTATGAGCAGCCGAAGCATACGCTTCGCCAACAACGGCGTGTGGGACAGCTCTATCGGCGCTAATTTCCTCGGCTCTGTGACCGTTTCGGAATCCGAGAAAAAGGGTACGGACAACAGCCTCGGACTTGGAGATAAGACACCTGCGGCATTTTACTCGGTTTCCGATAAAACCGTTGTAGACGGTCTGATGTCCTCGCCCTTTGAATGGACGGAGGATATGGTCATAAGCGAGGACGATAACGGACTGAAGATCTACGTCAAGGCAGATGAAAAATATCTCTACGTCATGAGCAATGTGCCCAAGGACGGCGCTTCTGCCCCGGTCTATAATTTACAGCTCAAAAATACGTCAAACGACGAAAGCTACTGGATCTATTACGCTTCCAACGGCTTTATCTACTTCAATCACGACAGCTATATGGACAGCCAATGCAAATGGAGCGACGATATGGTCGAATTCCGTCTGCCCCTGGAGGTATTCGGACTGACCTCGGGAATGGAGTTTTCAACTCTGCGTATTTTCATGCAGGACAGCGGCAACGGCTGGAAGCTTATGAGCGACGTAAGAGCGGCGACCTGCACTGTACCGTCGGATTTCGCCGTTATCTCAGCTCCGACATATATCCGCCTGAACAAGGGCGAAAGCTACACCTATACCGCTCTGGCTGACCTTTATGAGGACGGCGCGTCCTACGTCTGGAGCAAGGACGGCGAGGAGCTGGATAATTACAATTCCGATACGTTAGCTCTGGAAAACGTTTCCGCTGAGGACGAGGGAAAATACACTGTCACGATAACCTCCGCCGGAGGAATCAGAAAGACTGTGGCTGCGTTCCAGCTCTCCGTGGAAGACAGCACCGAGCCAACGGAAGGAAAATATCTGCCCGGCGACGCAAATGTTGACGGAGTAGTCGATATCGCTGACGCAACTCTGGTTCTGCAATGCATTGGCAATGCCGACAAATATTCGATGAGCGCTCAGGGTGAAATAAATGCTGATGTCGACGGCTCTAAGGGCATCACAGCTATGGACTCTCTTACCATACAAATGGCAGACGCGGGACTTATCCCTCTGGCTGACCTGCCGTTGCAGAATAGCTAAACCATTAAACGTGATTTACGGGGACTGCTTCGGCAGTCCCTTTTTCACAGACTGCTGCTTTCGTATCTGCTCTTTAGCTTATTCAGAGCCTTTTTCTCTATCCTCGATACATATGAGCGCGATATACCAAGCTTCTTCGCTGTCTCGCTCTGAGTATGGGGCGTTCCGGAATACAGCCCGTAGCGATAGACCATTATCTCAAGCTCCCTCTCATCAAGACATTCTTCCAGAAAGCCGTACAGCTGCTTCGACCTTATGAGCAGCTCGACCTGCTCGTGAATATCTTTGCCGTCGTCTATGGTTTCCAGAAGCGTCATTCCTCCGCCGTTTTTGTCAGCCTCGACTACATCGCTGAGGTAAATGTCTCCAGCCGATTTCTTCGCCGCACGAAAGGTCATAAGTATCTCGTTTTCTATGCACCTGCTCCCATATGTAGCAAATTTCGCGCCTTTTTTGTAGTCAAAAGTTGAAACAGCCTTGATAAGCCCGATCGTGCCGATAGAAATAAGCTCCTCCTGCTCCGAAGCAGCAGGGGCATATTTTTTTACAATATGCGCTACAAGCCGCAGATTATGCTCTATCAGCTCATTACGAGCCTCACGGTCTCCCTGCTCCATAAGCTGAAAGCATTCAAGCTCACGCGCCTTGGAAAGCGGCTTTGGAAATACGCTGCCGCAATCTACGTGAAGTACAAAAAATAAAAGATTTTTCAGAATTTCAAGCATCATAAAAACACCTCCGCATTATTTTATGCGGCTATGCTTGGGCATTATTATCAGAGAGCATTCACATAAAAATATAGTTCACGTCTTTTGGCATAATTTTATTCCCTCTGCCGGAACAGCTATCCGACAGAGGGCATTTTTTACGGTTATTAGCAAATGATGAGCCTTCACTTTTTGTGCTTCTCAATAATCAGTCTGACTGTTTCAAAAATATGAGGTTTAAGCTCGGAAATACTACATGGTTCGCTGTATAGAATGGATGAGTAACAGGTCGATGAAACAAGCTCAACTATCATAAACAGCATTATTTCAGGGTCGTTTAATTCATAGGGCGCTTCTCTCAGCATAAGATCATAAACATCGGCAAAATTAATATCGTCATCTGTTGTGGGAGAATTGAGAGCTGTTTTGAATATGCCCCAGCTGAGATTTTTTGAAATGAACGTAAGAAGCGATTGATCCTCGTTGAGCTGATTAATTATATTATCAATAATAAAAATGATCTGATCTTCAAATTCAAGAGAACTGCCGCATTTCTCAAGAGCGTCCGTGGCATTGCGAAAAAGCTGGCTCGATTTGTGTGAGATAAGCTTATTGCGGATATCGTATTTGTCTTTGAAATACAGATAAAAAGTGCCCTTTGCTACGCCCGCCTTGTTTACGATATCTGTGATAGAGGTTTTGCTGAAGCCTTTTGTCGTGAACGCTTCAAAGGCATTTTTCAGCAAAGAATTTTCCTTTTGCTTTTTGTTTGAATTGATCTTTCCCATTTTATACTCTCCCTGAAAATTAATACGGCGACACTGCCTGTATTTATTATAATCCAAAGACGAGGGACTTGTCAAGTCTGATAAAATGACCAATAGTCATTAAATTCGAATTACATTTCTGTGCAGATAAACAAAATTAATGACTTTTGGTCATTTTTTCTTCATCGCTTATTGACTAACAGTCATTTTTGTAATATACTATCAATAAAGATAAATGACTGTTGGTCAGTTATCTCGCAATAAGAGCAAAAATGAAAGGAACGATTCTATGCTTAAATTCGGAGAATGGGTCGCAAAGCACAGGGTTCTGATCCTTGTTATCGGCATTCTGCTGATGATACCGTGTGCCATAGGCTTCATTAACACAAGAGTAAATTACGATATTCTTTCATATCTCCCCGAGGATATCGGCACGATGAAAGGACAGGAAATTCTTATTGACAAATTCGGTCAGGGAGGTTTTTCCTTCGTAATGGTGGAGGGAATGAGCGATAAAGAGGTCGCAGATACTGCCGATAAGATATCGGAGATAGAGCACGTTTCAGATGTTGTCTGCTACCAGTCGATGACGGGACTCGATATCCCGAAAGAGATTCTTCCCGATAATATTTACGATTTCTTCAACAAGGACGATACGACTATGATGGCGGTATTTTTTGATGATACGACCTCGGCTGACGAAACGCTTGACGCTGTTGAGAAAATGAGAAATATTACATCAGAGCAGTGCTTTATCAGCGGTATGTCGGCAGTTACGCTTGATATGAAAAAGCTTTCTCAGAGCGAGACCATTATTTACACGGTAATCGCAGTTATTCTTACAAGCATTGTCCTCATGGCAGCAATGGATTCCTTCCTTATCCCGGTTTTCTTCATGCTCAGTATCGGCACGGCTATTGTATGGAATCTCGGAACAAATTTTGTATTCGGCGAGATATCATTTTTAACTCAGGCTCTTGCACTCGTTTTGCAGCTCGGAGTTACAATGGACTATTCTATTTTCCTCTGGCACAGCTACAAAGAACAGCTCCGCCTGTATCCCGACAGCAAGCAGGAAGCTATGGCTCATGCCATTGCAAATACGATAACCTCTGTCGTAAGCAGCTCATTCACAACAGTTGCAGGCTTCCTCGCAATGTGCTTTATGAGCTTCACTCTCGGACTTGACCTCGGAATTGTAATGGCAAAGGGTGTCGTCTGCGGCGTTATTGCCTGCGTCACCGTACTTCCGGCAATGATACTTATTTTTGAAAAGGCGATTGCCAGAACCTCGCACAGAGATTTTCTCCCGGACTTTAAAAGAACATCCGCGTTCATCATCAAGCACTTCGGGATCTTTCTCACAGCCGCTATAGTTCTTCTCATCCCGGCGGCTTACGGAAACAACAACTATGACGTTTATTATAAGCTCGACAGCACTCTTCCTGCCGATCTCGACAGCATGATAGCAAATTCAAAGCTTGAAGAGGATTTCGGAATGAACAGCACTCATATTCTTCTTGCAGACGCGTCGCTTGACGCAAAGCAGGCAAGCAGTATGCTCCGCGAGATCGAAAACACAGACGGCGTTCAGATGGCTCTTGGCTTTAACTCGCTCGTCGGACCGGCGATACCGGAAGAGGTCATCCCGGATTCCGTCAGGGAGATCCTGAAAAACGATGAGTGGCAGCTCATGCTTATCGGTTCGGAATATACAGTCGCGTCCGATGAGGTAAACGCTCAGATAGACCGGATCAATGATATCATAGAAAAATATGACAGCAAGGCAATGCTTATCGGCGAAGCTCCGGCAACGAAGGATCTTATCGAAATAACCGACAAGGATTTCAAGGTCGTAAGCGTGCTTTCAATTGCGGTAATTTTCCTCATCATCGCAATTACCTTCAGGTCGATAACTCTGCCGGTAATACTCGTTTCAGTTATCGAGCTGGCAATCATGATAAATCTCGGAATTGCATTTTTCACAGGAACGGAGCTGCCGTTTATCGCTTCGGTAGTTATCGGAACTATTCAGCTCGGGGCAACGGTCGATTATGCTATTCTTATGACGACAAGATACAGGACTGAACGGAGAGACGGAAAAGATAAAAAAGACGCCGTTCACATCGCATTAAGCGCTTCTGTCAAGTCGATAATAACATCCGCACTCGGATTTTTTGCAGCAACTATCGGCGTTGCAGCTTATTCTGATATCGGACTTATTTCATCGCTTTGTATGCTGCTTGCAAGAGGAGCGATCATCTCGATGATAGTAGTCATCGGAGTGCTTCCGTCAATGTTTATGGTTTTCGATAAGCTGATCTGCAAGACCAGCGCAGGCTTTCTTCCGAAAAAAGAAAAAACAGTTGCGAATAAACAAACCGTTAATGTTAATTGAAGGAGAGATATATTATGAATAATTTCAGAAAAATAACAGCCGGAGTTATTGCCGTAGCAGTTTCTGCCGCAGCAACAGGTTCTATAGCACACGCCAGAAACAAAGGAGACGCATCCCCTGTCCCGGACGCTTCGGCAAAGAAATATATTGAAGCTGACGGGAATGCAAGAAATTCTGCCGGAAATTCTGCTTTCAAGGAAGAAACGGTATATGTGCTCTGCAATAACGATTCCTCGATCAAAGACATAATTGTGAGCGACTGGCTCAAAAATACTCCTGCTATGGCTTCCATCGGCGATATTTCATCTCTCAGCAATATTGTAAACGTTAAGGGCGATGAGACCTTCACGGTGAACGGCGAGGAGCTCAGCTGGAGTGCGGAGGGCAGTGATATCTACTATAAGGGCAATTCCGACAAGCAGCTCCCTGTCGACGTTACGATGACGTACTTCCTTGACGGAAAGGAGGTCTCTCCCGAAAGTATTGTCGGAAAAAGCGGTCATCTTGTTATCCGCTGGACTTACAAGAATAATCAGAGATCAGTCCAGGTCGTGAACGGTGCAGAGAAAGAGATAAATGTGCCGTTCCTTGCGGCAAGCGCGGCGATCCTTGACGCAGATAAATTTCTGAATGTCGAGGCGGCAAACGGCAGGGTGATCTCGGACGGCGAAAGGCTTATCGTTGTCGGAATAGCCTTCCCCGGACTTTCTGACAGCCTCGGTATTGACGAAATAGACGGACTTGACGTTTCCCTCCCAGAAGCTTTCGAGATATCAGCCGATGTTACCGATTTTGAGATCGGTTCATCCGTAACTGCCGTTTCAAACGAGGCTTTCGCCGCTCTCGATATTGATAACGTATCCGATCTCGGAGATCTGCAGGATAAGCTCAGAGAATTAAGCGACGGCGCTCAACAGCTTTGTGACGGCACTGCGGCTCTTTATGACGGTATAAGCGAGCTTTCTGATAAGTCGGGCGACCTTACGAGCGGTATAGATAAGCTTGCCGACGGCTCTCTCAGCCTGGAAAACGGCGCAGATGAGCTGAACAAGGGCTCAAAAGCTCTTGCCGACGGTGCAAAAACTCTTGCAGCTTCTGCGGGCACACTGTCTGACGGACTGAGAGCGGCTAAAGACGGCTCATCTGCAGTTGCCAGCGGAATGGAACAGGTAAGCTCTGGCGCATCTGAGCTCAGTGCAGGACTTCAGTCAGCAAGCGAGGGCGCATCGGCTCTCAGCAGCGGACTCGGCGACGCCAAGACAGGCTCTGATGCTCTCGCTGCAGGCTTTGCACAGGTAGATGACGGTGCAGCTGTTCTCAAAAACGGAGCATCGCAGCTTACGGACAGCATGGGCGCTCTCACCTCGGGAAGCTCACAGTTAAAGGACGGTTCATCCGATATCGCAGACGGAGCGGAGGCTCTGAGCGGCTCTGCAAATCAGCTGTCGTCAGGTATCTCGGAGGTAAAAGGCGGTGCTGACTCGCTCTCAGAGGGTATTTCAACTGCAAAAGCAGGCGCAGCTTCACTTGCAGTCGGAGCGTCGGAACTTTCACAGGGCGCGGAAGTACTTTCGGGAGGTCTCGATACTGCCGGAGCATCCCTTAATGCTACAATTTCAGCCAATGAACAGGCTCTTGCAGCTCTTGAGGCATTATATGAGAAGGAGCAGTCTGATGATATAGCGGCAGCCATATCCGCTTTCGAGCAGACTATCGAGGCGCAGAAGCAGATAGCAGCCTCGATAAGCGAGGGCGGTTCTCTTTATAGCGCTGCAACAGCGCTACAGACCGGCTCGCAGCAGCTGAACGGAGGACTTGAACAGCTTTCCGAAGGGCTGGGTTCAGCGCAAAACAGCTCTGAGTTGCTTATGCAAGGACTTGAAGTTCTCGATACCGGCGGAAAGGCTCTTGCAGGAGGAGCTGCACAGCTTGCTGCTTCATCGGAACAGCTCTCCCAGGGAGCTGCTGCTCTCGACACGGGTATAGGAGCTTTTGCTGACGGCAGCGGCAGTCTTATCGGAGGTCTTGATTCTCTCTCGGCAGGACTGGAGCGGCTCTCCGGCGGCGCAGATGAGCTTAACGCAGGCATTACACGTCTTTCCTCCGGAGCTGACGATCTCAACAGCGGTCTGTTTCAGCTTTCGGACGGTGCAGCTGCTCTCGGGCTCGGACTTGGAGGGCTTAACAGCGGCGTATTGACTCTTGACGGCGGTCTTACACAGCTTTACAGCGGCGGCTCTCAGCTCGGCAGCGGAGCGAATACGCTGTACCAGTCGATACTGACCCTCAGCGGCGGTGCATCCTCGCTCTATTCGGGAGCATCAGAGCTTAACGGAGGTATCATCGCCATTCAAAGCGGCAGCAAAGCTCTTATCGGCGGCATATCCCAGCTGAATGACGGAGCACAGGAGCTGAACGATGGCATGATAAGGTTCAATGACGAGGGAATTTCGGTTCTTACGAGAGCATTGAACGATAGTCTTCCAGCTATGATCGACAACTTCAAGGCTGTCCGCAATGCGGCAAGAGAGTACAGCAGCTATTCCGGAATTTCCGACGACATGGACGGAAGTGTGAAATTTATTTATCTGTTTGACGGAACAAAATAATTCAGAGCGTGTTCACATAAAGGCATCTGCCGCATGAAGATCATGCGGCAGATGCGAAGTCAGATTTTTTGTGCAAGATGACGGAAAATATGCAGGCAGATTCGGTGCAAAGCCGCCAGGCGCTCTTTGTGCGGTGTTGCCTAAGATCAATGTACGGATTTTCGGACATAATTTGGGCGAATACAAGTCAAAAAAGCAAAAGCATACTGTCGTATGGCGAACTTTTTTAACGCAGTAGCCGTCAAAATTTGCCGAAAATACGCGGGCTTCTCCTATAAATACAGGTTCTTAATGAAACGCCGGAGGCGTTACATCGGCGTCCGGAAATCTGCTGTTTTCAGGCGAAGGTTCAGACATACTGAAATACATTTTCGCTGCTTTTGTCGTACCGAAATCACGGTTCGAGCCTGTGTCCTGAATTTTATTGAACGCTTCTCGGAACATTGCATTATGCGCTTCTTCACGATTCAGCAGAAAGTCAATTGTTTCCTTGACCTTTTTATCATTGATTTGCCTGTAAAGGTATTCGTACACTACCTTTGCTCTCTGCTCCGAAGCAATATTTGAAAGCAGATCCGCACAAAGATCTCCGGTAACCGTCACATAATCTCCGGTCCATGAATAACCGGAAGCATTGATCAATCCCGGATTCAGCCCAAGCAGCACATGGGATTGTATTTCTCCTGCCGGAACAGCCTGCGCATCAACGTCGTGACCGTTCAGCAGATTGATAGTTTGCGCAATCATTTCCATATGCCCCAGCTCCTCTGCGGCAATATCCAGAAACAGATCCTTGATTTCCAGGTCTTTGATTCGGAAGCTCTGTGACATATACTGCATGGCAGCTTTGAGCTCACCGTTAGCGCCGCCAAGCTGCTCCTGCAAGAGAGCGGCGTATTGCGGATCAGGTCTTTCGACCGCAACCGGATGAAATAACATTTTTTCATGTTTGAACATAGAATCTACCTCCATTCGTTAATGATAGTATTTCCGCATTGCTCCTCTCTTATGCAATTTCTCAACAAATTTCTGCGATACAATATGTCATAAAAATGGACGCAAACACCTCTTAGAGCTTGTGTTCATAGAGTGAGTGTGCAGATTTTCGAGCATAATAATTTGCCGAAAAGATGTGTGCTTAACCTATGAACACAAGTTCGTATTCTCAAAGCAGCTTTGCTTCCGTTCAAAAACGTCATTATTTCAGATGGACTGCTAACCTCTTACGCAATTCGATTTGACAGAAATTTCGCCGCAGTATAGCTTTGCGTTTGATTTATTATTCATGTCATTTCTCCTATTGCAATTAACATTTCTAATTTCGTTTGAGCTATTCTTATGTTACGCCAACAAAATAAGTGTAGAAGTCCTGAACCTCAAAGTTATAAACCTTGACAGGTGATTTCGTCGGGATAGGTAAGAGCAACAAGATTACCAAGCTGGTCGTATGAATACTTAATGGTGTTTCCTCTGAAATCAGTGTACTTCGTTACCTGATTCAGTTCGTTGTATTCACGAGTGATAACTTCGTTTTCATCAGTTATAGTCAATACATTTCCGTTGCCGTCATAGGTATATGAAACCGTGCCTAACTAATCTGTAAAGATCTTTATCCAGCCGTTTTTGTAATATTCGTAGGAAGTTTTCTGACCTCTTGCATTCTCAGCGTCTTTAAGAAGTCCCATAGCGTTATAAGTGTACTTATTCTTGCTTCTGAGAGCCGTTACAGATTCAATAATTCTGCCATGGTATATTCGCAAATTTCACCATTTTTATCAACACTTTTGATTACATTTCCGACAGCGTCATATTCATTTCTCAACTTTGTAATTACAAACTTAGGCGAAGCATTGTTCATTACTCCAAGGTCAACCGCATACATATCCTTCATAAATGAGATATTCTGAGTGGTTCTCACATATGCAAGTATCGGAACTTCTTCAGTTTCCGAAGATTCATATACAATAGGCTGAATTTTAATTGTTCTTCACCTCTGAAATTTCACCGGATGTTACAACGCTGCCCTCAATATGAAAATCTGTTCCCACTAAGTTTATATTTTGATTTGAACGCATATCTCCATCCACGCAGATAGAATGCAATGTACAGCTTAATGACGTATTTCCCCTGCTGCTTAGCAGAGAATAATCCCAAGGATTAGCATTGGGTTTACTTTCGTTTTTTGGAATAGCAGCTGAAACAAATATGAATGTCATAAATGCCGCTGTTACAGACAATGACGCAACACTCATTTTTATAATTTTATTCATACCTATACCATCTCCTAAAAAATATTCCCATAGCCTTCCGATAAAGTCTATGGGAATATTATATTACTATTTTAATTGCATTTTGCCTAATATCAACATTATGCCTTCGATCAGCAGTACAACTGAAAGTGTTGTAAAAATAGAATTAATATGCAGAAAATACGAACAGATCATTGCCAACAAGATCAAAAAGAGGATAATCAAAGCCCGCTTGCGATATACTGTTCTTTCGATCTCATCCAAATACTTGTTTTTGCTTTCAACAGGCGCTAAAACCAGACATATTATCATTCCGAAAACAGCAAAAACGATATTAACAATCGGCATATCAGTATACCTGATAATAAGCAAAGCAGCAGCCATAATTGCTGATGATGAAATATAGCACTTTAATGAAGAAGACGCATGGAATCCTCCCGCATAGCTTCTCAAAAAACTGAATGCCAAAAGAAAGATCACAGTCTCAAAAAGCATGGAAAACAAACAGCCGATAATTATTTCTGTGATCAAATTCAACATTTTTGAAAGTAATATTCTCACACCAAATTCAATTACCGACCGCTCGTCTTCCTCAGTGCAGTCTGTTCCGCAGACGAAAGCTGAAATTTTCTTACTTAGATCCATTAAAACTTTCTGAGCTTCTTTACAGACTTAGGCTGCTCAGGCTGATAAAACCACCAGCCGCAGGTTGAATTAGCATTCTTTACAGCCGCCTTTTCCGCACGTGACTTCACCAGTCTGCATGCAATTTCCTTGATTTTGCTTTTTAACATACTAACGCCTCTCGTTTTAAATTCGTAAAAACTGCATATTTTTACAAATCTATTATATCATTTCTATAAGGCTAAAGTCAAGCGTTTTGGTCTGAAATGCCAAAAAATGGTTTGAAACGACAAAATGCGAGTGAATATCCACTCGCATTTTCATAATAAAGCAATTGTCATACCAAAGGTATAACGATTTCAGATATAAAAATATTGTCTTTTTGCTCTGTAACCATATATCCGTCATATTTTTCTATTGCCATTTGAATACTGGTCATTCCGTAGCCCTTATGACCGGCTTTGGTTGATTTAAATTTTCCATTCTGTTGGATGGTTTTACCTGAAAAGCTGTTCATCATGTCAATATAAAGGAAATCGTTTAATCTGCACATTTTTACCGATATATGCTTTTGGTTATCTGTTTGATCACAAGCCTCAATGGCATTATCCATAAGATTAGCAAAAATTGAAGTAATGTCTGTTTCGTCCATAAAATCAAGCAGCATATCCTCTATTTTGGTTTCTACAGTTATTCCTTTTGATTCAGCTAAAGAAATCTTCTGACTCATTACTGCGCTCAGGATCCTATTTGAACATTCAAAAATGTTTCTATGCCGTTTCAATTCGGCACGCAGCTTTGCCGTATATTCCTCTGCCTCTGAAAAATCCCTGTTTTTTGATAACTTTTCAATAGCCGAGATATGCTTTTCGATATCGTGAACCATACATTGAGTTTCAACATATTTATTATTCAGTTCCTCATAATGAGCAAATTGTATTTCACTTTGCATCTTTATCGCATCAAGTTCGTATTTACTTTTATAACCGGCAGCTACAGCATTTACGATACATGCAGCATATATATCTAATATCAAAAATCCTGCCACCGTTATTATCAATACATTGCAATTTAATGACGAAGTTGTACGTGTAAAACAATATAGTACAAAAAATTCAAAGGCTGTTAAAAAAATGATGAATCCCAATTCTTTCATTCTTAGTGAAATGATCTCTCTTGATGACCAGATAATGCTAAAAATCCGATAAGCGAAGAAAACAATCAGTACATACATCAAACACGATGCAAACATTAAGCGAAAGTCTGACATAACTTCAGACGGTTTGTTTTCTGTAACAGTTCCAACAAGTGCTACGGATATGATTTCTCCGAATGTCGAAGCAATACGATAGTAAATGTTTTTCAGAAGTGATTTCTTTAAAGATGCCTTATATAGCAATGAGCACAGTATTTGTGATGATAAAATCGTATACAAAAAATTAAGATATGAATTTTGAAACAAATGAACAAACTGCATAATTACTATCACAGCAGCACATGTCGCTGTTTTTTTGAGTACACCTTTTTGGATTTCATATATCTTATCGCAGAGTCTTATAAAACAGAAATATGAAACTGAAGCTGTAAACAAACTGCATATTATTCTTAAAATATTATCGCTCATAGTATTCTCCTATTTACTTTCTCATGCATTTTCTGAGCAAGCTTTGCTTCAAAAACCTTTGTATTACCTTTAGAAAGAGAAATATCCTGTCCGTCATTCATGATAATATTTTCATTTCTCTTAAACGATTTAACCATTGATATGTTTATAATGCAGCTTCTGTTAGGCATATAAAATTCTCGCTCATCAAGAGTTTCGTAAATTTTTGTAATCATGCCATTAAAGAGATACTCTTTCTCCGTTGTTATGACTACGACTGTTCTTCGCTTGTAGCCGCACATTATCGTAACAATTTCGTTTGCGTTCAAAATAATCTTCTCTGAATCTTCTGTAGTAAATTCTATTACATCGTTTGTTGCTGAACTAACGGTTTTCAGATAATCACAGATAACTGTATATATGCTTTCATATTCGATTGGTTTTTCAATATAATCAAAAGCATGAACACGATAGGCATTTCGCATATAGTCATGATAATTGGTTACATACACTATCGGAACACGTGAATCTATCTCACGAATCTTCTGCGCTGTTTCAATTCCATTTAGCTTCGGCATTTCTATATCCAAAAAGATCAGACTGAATTTTATATGTGATTCAAGCATATCATAACCGTTTGTAAACGAACATATCTTTACTTCTTCATTGATATCGCTCATTACCTTCTCAATGACAGCAGTCAATTTCTCGGATATTTCAACTTCATCATCACAAACTGCAATCCGAATCATATAATCACCTCTTAATTAACATAATACCACAATTTAACAAATAAATCAATATATATTATATAAAATTTTCGTCAAATCCGCCCATTAGGCAAATTGAGTCTTGAAATAATGAAATACAGCCGATATTTGAGAGTTTTGGGATCGAACCCTTTTTCAATGCAGACAGTAGCGTAAGTGTGTCTGAGGAGATGAAAATTGACATTTCTGATTCCGCACTTTTTCAGAATCGCTTTGAATCTGTTCTGCATGGTTCTTGGTTCAGTAGGCTTGCCTGTTCCTGTTATGATGTAGAAATCACCGTAGATTCTGTAGCTTCTGAGGACATCCAAAATAAAGTCAGGAATCGGAACAGTGCGGACAGAAGTCTTACTCTTTGGAGTCCCGATAATAACTTGTGATCTGCCGTTTTTGCTGACACGCTGAACCGTTCTTTTTACATATAGAACAGCTTTTTCTCAATTTTTGGCATCGTAAAATGAGTCTCACGGATTCCATATTCTCTTGCCGCATAAGCCTCAATACTGCGGTATACCGTCATTATATCACGAACAGACTTAGCCGAAAGTCCGCCCTTTCCATTCAATCTGCCGTGATTTAATTTGTAGTGAATGAAATTATTAAGTTTGCTTGTGGTCAGATTATACATAAATTCCTTGCCTAAAATCGGGAGAATATGTCTGCTTACGATGTTTTCATAATTGGCATAGCTTGATTCTTTTACACGAAGTTTCGCCGATGAAAGCCACTGCTCAGCAGCTTCCCGAACAGTCAATTTTATCGAGGAAACAGGCTGATTCTGCCTGATCGCGTACATCTCCGACATTTTTTTCCTTAACCTCGGAAAGAGTTCTTGCATACACCGATCTATACTTGATTTTTCCGTTCTCCTGATAACCAACAGGCACACGCCCCTCGAAACGTCCGTCCTTTCGCTTGTAAATATTACTTCCTCTTTTTGCCATAAAATCCTCCGTTCCGACTGAAATATGACGGCTTAACGACTTAAAATTTACGCCAAAATCTCATTTCCAGTACAAATTTTTTCAAAAAAGTCTTTACTTTTACAAAATTTATGATATAAGCGGGGAGCCCCCGCCTAATGTCATTAAGCTAAGAAAAGCAAAAATAGTCACGAGAATAAAGAGAA
>JAMPAJ010000005.1 GCA_023667265.1 Alistipes sp. | reverse complement strand
CGCCATAGTATTTTGAATCTATAATCAAAATACTATGGCTAAAAATTTCTATATGTGTATTGATCTTCTCGGGGATGTTGCCTTTATATTTTCCTTCCGATCTTACTACAGAAAAAATACTTTTCCATAACAAGAACAGCCGCAATTCCCACAGCCGAGCCGATAACAGCTCCGCCGATAATGTCCGTGGGAAAGTGAACGTAAAGATACATTCTGGAGAAGGCAATAAGTGCGGCAGCCGCAAATGCTGCAATTCCAAGCCGCTTGCTCCGGAAAACAATGACTGTTGCGGTCAAAAAGCTTGACAGAGTGTGACCTGACGGAAAGGAATAGTCCTTCGGCACGGCAATAAGCAGTTCGTCGAGCTCCCGAACCCAGCAGGGACGGTCACGGCAGACTATATTTTTCAGCAGCAGATTTCCGATGAGCACCCCGGCTAAAAGCCCGATGATAAGCGTAATTCCGCATTTCCGGTATTTTTTAGTCATGCACATTATCAATGCTGCGGCGATCCAGATATACCCTTTATCGCCGCAGCGCGTGATAAAAACCATTATCTTATCGGAAAAACCTCCTGAAAAATGCTCCCGTATAAAGTCGAGGACGCTAAATTCCCAGCTCATTATTTCAAAAGCGACTCCTGTATCGTGAAATGCTTCGGCAGACCCTTTTCCATTATGATATTCAGCTCGCCCTGGATAAGAGGCAGGAAGTATTTCAGCGCCTCCTCGGTCATATTGTTTCCGAAGTGGCTGATATAGCGATCCGGGAGGAATTTTTCGTTATTTGCGATATCAGCTGCAACGGCAGTTTCGATGACCACGGTGTAAGGCATATCGTTAACTCTGCGGAAAACCATGACCTTTCCGGTTTCGCCTGCAAGCGCACGCTTTACGCCCTCTGCGCCGATAGCCTCCGACTCGTCAATATCCGTTTTGGAGCAGATATGCGACGAGCACCGCTGCATTACATTCAGCTCAATTGAACGCACCTTGCAGCCGATCTCGTTCCGTACAGCCTCTTCCAGGTATTTTCCGATGCCGGAGAGGTACTTGTGACCGAAGTTATCCACCACGCCCGACTGAACGCCGTCGGGAACCTCGATACCCTCGGAAACCGCGACAATTACAGCCTTATGCTTTGCCATTTCCTGGCGCACATCCTTGAAAAAATCCTCCAGGGAGAATTTTCTTTCCGGCACGTAGATCAGATGCGGAGCAGTCTCGCCCAGTCCGTGGAGAACGGAGCTTGACGCAGTGAGCCAGCCTGCGTGACGTCCCATAATTTCGACGATAGTCACGGAGGGAATACTGTAAACCGAGCTGTCACGGACAATTTCGCGCATAGATGCAGCAACGTACTTTGCAGCCGAGCCGAAGCCCGGCGTGTGGTCGGTGATGCAGAGGTCGTTGTCGATAGTTTTCGGGATGCCGATGACCTTCACGTCAAGGTCGATTTCCCTGAAATATCCGGCAAGCTTGTTGACGGTGTCCATCGAATCGTTTCCTCCGATGTAGAAGAATGCGCCTATCTGACGCTGTTTCAGAGTGGCTGTTATTTTTTTGTATACGGAGTCGTCCTCGTGCCAGTCCGGCAGCTTATATCTGCACGAGCCGAGAACAGTTGACGGAGTCTGGCGAAGGAGCTCCATATCGTCGTTAGTGAGAATAAGAGTTTTCAGGTCGATGAGATGATCCTGAATAATACCCTCGATACCGTTGACAGAGCCGAAAATAGCGTCGATCTTCGGTTCTTTGAGCGACTCCTTGAAAACTCCCACCAGGGAAGCGTTAATGGCGCACGTAGGTCCGCCGGACTGTGCCACAGCTATATTCATCATTGCAGTAACCTCCAGAAATTTTTATTCTATTATGTTGGGCGTGTATGGTTTATATTATGTTAAGAGAGGGAATTGCAAGGAAATTATCCTACAACGCAGTTTACCAGTCCCTGGTAAAGGGCTGCGGAATCGCTGGCAAAGCTGAAACCGAAATTTTCGGGATTTCTCAGCTGCATTACGATAATATATGAGCCATTGTAGTCGTTGTAGTCGGTATATGTGCCATTGCCGTCGTCGCTGGCGTTTTTGACAATGCCGGTGATGTAGAGGTAATCGCCGTCCCAGGTCTCAGCCGTGCCTGTTTTGGCGTAGAAGCTGTAGCCGCTTGGTACATATACGCCGAGTCCGGAGCCTACACCGGACATTCCGTCAAGGAGATTCTGCCTGTACTCCTGGGGGATAGTGCCTATAACATCGTGTGCCTGAGAGCCTGCGGAGATCACGCTTCCGAAGTTATTTGTGTCAACATAATTCTTCACGGTAAACGGGCGCACCATGTCGCCGTATGCAGCCTCGCGCCCGAGGGCAGCCAGATAAATGGGGCAGGTGAGCACGTAGGACTGACCGAAAGCCGTACGCCGCAGGTCATCGTTGCAGTATATTTCCACATTGTTCTCGATAACTCCAAAGTCGCACTCGATATCCGAGACAAAGTGGAAAATATTGTCAAGATCTGCAAGAACGTCGTCAGCGCCTATCTGATCGAACGCCTTTGCGAAGAAGATGTTGCTGGAATTTACAAAAGCGGAGTTGAGGCTTCGCTGCTGCGGATAATTCCAGGTATTCTTGTGATCCCAGTTGACGATAGAGGTGCCCTCATACTCCCATGTGCCCTCGTCGTAGAGGGAGTAGATGCCGTGCTTGTCAGAAATTACCTCTGACATTATCTTGAAGCATGATCCCGGGGGAAAATTCTGGAACGCCTTGTTTCCGCAGGGACCCCAGGCGAGATCCTCCTCAGTGTTCGTACCGTAATAGATATCCGGGTCGTAGGAGGGATAATTTACCTGTGCCATAAGAGAGCCGTCGCTTCTCATAACTACAGCGCAGCCGTTCATGCCCTGCTGAGCCATATAGTCGTAGATGCGTATCTGCGTGTCGGCATCAAATGTCAGCTGAACGGACTGTCCGAAATCGCCGCCCTCGACCGGAGTAGCGTTGGGAGTGCGGAGCTGCTTGTCCAGCGTCAGGTCGAGACCTTCTGACATTTCATTAAGTATATTGGCAAATGCGACTTTGTTGTAGTCGTTCGTCATGCGTACTTCATCACCGTTTTCGTCAATGCTGCTGAACATCAGCAGATCGCCGTCTGCATCGTAGAGATTACCTCTCATAACGTCGGGAACAGGAGTTGTTGTGGTAGTTTCCGGAGCCGCAGTAGTTTCAGCCGCAGTAGTTACAGGCGTTTCCGCAGCGTCGGTAGCGACAGCCTCGGTATTGCTGCCGGCGGAGTCGTCATTGTTCACAATGGGGGGATAGCCCGAGCTTGTGTTTTCCACGATAGTGGCACAGGAAGCGGCTGTCAGCAGGGAAATCGCCGCTGCCGCCGCGGACAGCGCCCCTTTTATTGTATTCATATGCGCATAAAACCTCCAAAAAGAAGTATATAATTAATTATACATTAAAAAAATTCAGATGTCAATATACGCGGAAAGAAGCTGTTTTGGCGGTTTTTCGCGGTATATTGGCGGTTTTCGGCAGTTTTCGTCAAAAAACTGTAATCATTTTGAAATCTTTTCGGGGGTGGACACATGAAAAAAGGTATTCTTTGGCTTTGGATGATTTGTTTATGCCTGCTTACAGCCTGCGGTTCTCCGACTGATAGCGGCGGCGTGCCGGAGGCCTCTTCGGTATCGCCATACATATATCCGGACGGCTCGATCGCTCCGTCTGATGGCGAAAACGGCTATATTCCGGTGAATTACACTGACCAGAATGGAATCTGGCTGCCGTATATGGATTTTGAGAATTATATGTACCGGAAATCGGAGGAAGAATTTAGTGCTGCCGTAAGGGAGATGCTGGAAAAAGCGCGCGAAAACGGCGTAAACACGGTATATTTTCACGTTCACCCAAACGGCGACGCTTATTACAATTCTGAAATTTTTCCGAGAGGAGTATATTACGACGGCGACTACGACCCTTTGGAGATAATGACGGAAACAGCCCATTCCATGGGAATATCTCTCCATGCCTGGATAAATCCTATGCGATTGCAGACGGAGGAGCAGATGAGCAGGCTTGACGATAATTTTATTGTGAAAAAGTGGGTAGAGGAGGGCAGCAGAAACGTAAAGCTTGCAGACGGACGGTGGTATCTTGATCCTGCCTATGAAGAAGTGACAGAGCTTATTGGCTGCGCTGTTGACGAGATACTCGACAACTATCAGGTCGACGGTATTCACATTGACGATTATTTTTATCCCACCTCCTCGCCGGAATTTGACAGCGAGGAGTTTGAAAACAGCGGCGAGAGCGACCTTTTCGACTGGCGGAGGAGTAACGTGAACCGCATGGTGAAGAAAATTTACGACACCGTAAAAGATCACGGCGGACGGCTGAAATTCGGCATAAGTCCCCAGGGAAACATTGAAACTGACGCTGACAGGCTTTATGCTGACGTAGAGCTGTGGTGCAGAGAGGAGGGCTATGCGGACTATATCGTTCCGCAGATATATTACGGCTTTCTGAACGAAAGCTGTCCCTTTGAGCCGACGCTGCGCCGTTGGGAGAAGCTGTGCTCGGAAAGTGATATTTCGCTTATAATCGGGCTCGCCGGATACAAGGCAGGAGAAAAGGATCAGTGGGCAGGAGAATCCGGGGAGAACGAATGGATAGACGATCCGGACGTTCTGAAAAAGCAGGTAGAGCTTGTGAATGAGTCCTCTGCTGCCGGATATGCAGTTTACGGGTAGAATTTCTGAACCGTAAAGTGTTAGTCATTATTTTGCTATTTTTGTCAGTAAAATAATATACAGAAAGTTTCTGACGTGTTACAATAAATATGTTGAAATCGGCATATTCTTTGCACTGTGAATATGCTGCAAAACGAAGTAAAAATAAAGATAGAAAAAATGAGAGGTGTTTATCATGAAGAAAAAGGGTTTAAAGCGTATCCTTGCCGGGATCGCCGCCTGCACGATGATGACGGCGGTCGTTCCTGCCGCAAATATCGGCACAGTATTCGCGGCAAAGAACATCGTGAGCAATCCGACATTCGACACAGGCACAAGCGGCTGGGCTATTTACAAGGAGAGCGGCGGCGCGGCAGCTCTTTCCGTGGAGAACGGAAAGCTTGCCATCCATATTACCGACCAGGGAAGAGTGAACTACGCCGTTCAGCCAAATTACGACATTGTCCGGCTGTATAAGGGCGGCGTGTACCGTTTCAGCTATGAGATATCTTCAACTGTTCCGCGTTTTGTTGAGTCTATGATACAGAAGAACAAGGACGACTACTCCGCCTATACCTGGAAAGGCGTTCACGTTACAACTGAGCCGCAGGTCATCGACTATGAGTTCACCATGGAGGACGAGACTGATTTCGCTTCAAAAATGTGCTGGAACTGCGGTATTCAGGAAAAAGAGGACGGCGGACCTGTGGGCGAGCATACGATCTATCTTGATAACGTAACGCTCGAGCTTATCGACGACAGCAACGTGGATTACTCTGAATCCAAGCCCTACGAGGCTGATATAATGACTAACCAGGTGGGATATAGAACAGACGCTGTAAAGACCGCTGTATTCAGAAATACTGACGCGCTTTCCTTCAGCGTTGTAGATGCGGCAACAGATCAGGTCGTTTATACAGGTCAGACCTCTGCGCCGATCTCCTATTCCGCCGCTGACGAAAACGACTGTGTCGGCGATTTTTCGGAGGTCACAGCTCCCGGAACTTACTATATCAAGGCTGACGGCATGGACGATTCCTATACATTTACTATCGGCAACGATGTGTATGACAAGCTGAATGACGAGGCTGTAAGGATGCTTTATCTCCAGCGCTGCGGAACAGAGGTCGTTGACGATACTTTTGGTCACCCTGCCTGTCACAATACCATGGCTACAGTTTATCATATATCTGAAAAGGTCGATGTAACAGGCGGCTGGCACGACGCCGGAGATTACGGCAGATATCCTGTTGCAGCGGCAAAGGCTGTTGCAGATCTGCTCTACGCCTATGACAGAAATCCCGGAATGTTCGGCGACAGCATAGGTATACCCGAAAGCGGCAACGGTACGCCGGATATTCTGGACGAGGTGCGCTACGAGCTTGAATGGCTGCTGAAAATGCAGAGAGCGGACGGCGCTGTTTATCATAAGGTCACCTGCGCGACCTTTCCCGGCACAATTATGCCGCAGTCGGAGAAAAACGAGCTTATCCTCATGCCTCCGAGCACAACGGCAACAGCGGATTTTGCAGCGTCAATGGCTCTTGCATATGAAATTTACAGCGATGTAGACCAGACGTTTGCAGACGCCTGCCTTGAAGCTGCGAAAAAGGCTTATGCCTGGGCAAAGGAAAATCCTGACGAGCTCTATACGGCAAATCCGGCTGATATTTCCACCGGAGCTTACGAGGACAGAATAACTGCTGATGAGCTGTACTGGGCATCTGCACAGATGTACCGTGCAACAGGAGACTCTTCATACATGGACGGCGTAACGGTAAGATCGGGAATCGACTGGTCAACGGTCGGCGACTACGGCAATATCGCTATTGTTTCCATGGACGGTATCGACAAGGAGTCGGATATATACAAGAACGCTGCATCTGTGATAATGAAGCAGGCTTCCTCAATGAAGAGCATTTCCGATGCTTCACCCTATGGTGTTGCAATAAACAAATTCAACTGGGGCAGCAATATGACTATTGCCAACGCGGGCATAATCATGGCTTACGCTTCAGGGCTTACCGGCGATCCGGAATATATGGAGGCGGCGCGCGACCAGCTCCACTATATTCTCGGTGTAAATCCTCTTGGCTGCAGCTTTGTAACGGGCTACGGAACTGTTGCAGCCGAGCATCCTCATCACCGTCCGTCACAGTATCTTGGCAAAACAGTTCCGGCTATGGTAGTCGGCGGAGTAAATTCGGGGCTTGAGGATTCTATTGCCAAGGCTTATCTCCAGGATAATCCTCCTGCAAAGTGCTGGCTTGACGACGACGCTGCTTATTCCGTAAACGAGGTCACGATATATTGGAACTCTCCTTTCACATATCTTATGGCGCTTACCGGAGACTCTGAGGAGGTCGTTGAGCCGCCTGTAAGTGAAAGACTCTGGGGCGATGCAAACTGCGACGGCACGGTAGATATTGCCGACGCTACGCTGATCCTCCAGTACATCGGCAACAGTGATAAGTACACTCTCAGCAGCGAGGGTATGCTCAACGCGGATGTTTATGAAAACGGCAGCGGAATCACGGCAATGGACTCTCTTTCTGTGCAGAAATATGATGCGAAGGTTATTGATAGGCTGCCGGAATCATATAAGGAGAATACAGAGCCGGAGGTTACGGCGTCTGCACAGCCTGTTGTAACGACCGCAGCGGCTCTGACTGATGTTCCGGTAACTAAAGCGGAGACGACAAAGCCTTCAAACGGGATAACCGATTACGGTACACCTTTCCGTGCAGGTGCAACGGCTGTTGAGGATTTCAGAGACGGAGAGTCGACGCTCTTTTTCGCTTCTGACGGCTGGACAAACGGCAGCTGTTTTGACTGCGGATGGTATGCAAAGAATACATCGCTGGATAACGGTATGCTGAGTCTTACTATTGACAAGGATGACAGCGGAAAATACAATTACAGCGGTGCGGAATACAGAACGGCAGATCACTACGGTTACGGCTATTACGAAACGTCGATGCAGGCAATAAAGAACGATGGAGTCGTTTCGTCATTCTTTACATACACGGGTCCTTCCGAGGACAATCCCTGGGACGAGATCGACATTGAGATACTTGGCAAGGACACCGCGAAGGTACAGCTTAACTACTACACCAACGGCGTTGGAAATCATGAGGTAATGTATGATCTGGGCTTTGATGCCTCCGAGGGCTTTCACAGCTATGGCTTCGACTGGCAGGCTGACCATATTACGTGGTATATTGACGGCGAAGCGGTTTATACGGCTTATGAAAGTATTCCCTCGACTCCCGGCAGAATAATGATGAATACATGGCCTGGAATCACAGTTGACGAGTGGCTGAAGCCCTTTAACGGCAGCACACCCCTTACCGCTCACTATCAGTGGGTAACATATGACAAGGCTGGCTTTTAAGGCAACACCGCACAAAGCACGTCTGACGACTTTGCACGCCATCTGCTTGCGAATTTTCCGTCATCTTACACAAAAACTCCTTGACATACGTGATCTCCCCGCTGGGGAGGTGTCACGAAGTGACAGAGGGGCTGACCGACAGACCAGTATGCCTGCGTCGTTTTTATGCAATCTGACGAAAAATTCGACTGCGCATCTGCCGCACAATCTTTGTGCGGTATTGCCTTAAATAAAACATCAACATTCATCCCTTCCGAAAGCTCCTCCGGTAAAACGAAGGAGCTTTTTGTTTTTCAAGATGCAGTTGACATTTTATTATTTTTATGATAGAATCTATTGTGTATAGCTGCGGAGGAGATGAGAATATGAATTACAAAGGCGAGCATGATATTTTATCGCACTTTTTTTCACATCGTGAGGAGAATTTTGAATATGCCTCATTCGACCGTGAAATGGCGTTTTATGAGAGCATTTCCGCCGGAAATATCGAGTCTGTCCGCAGATATGCCGAGCCGCTTTTCTGCGAGGGCTGCGGAACGCTAAGCAAGGATCCGCTGCAGAACATGAAGTATCATTTTACCGTATCAGCCGCCCTTATAGCAAGAGTCTGCATAGGCGGCGGAATGACCACGGAGGACGCCTACAGCCTCAGCGACGTGTATATTATGCGGGCTGACGAATGCGAAAGCATAGAGGCTGTCCGGGAAACACACTGGAAAATGGTTGAGGACTACACAGAAAAAATGCGCCGTTTACAGAGCGGAAGAGTTATCTCAAAGCGTGTCGTCCGTGCTGTTGAATATATAAGCGAGCATCTTCACAGCAGGATCAGAATTGAGGATTGCGCCGGATATCTGTCGATAAATCCGTCGTATCTGTCGCGGCTCTTCAAAAAGGAAATGAAAATTTCCTTCAGCGAATATGTGAACCGGAAGAAGATCGAGGAGGCGACGGGTCTGCTGCGGTATTCGGACTACAGCGATCTTGAAATAAGCAATCTGTTCTGTTTCAGTTCGCAGAGCTATTTTATCAAGATGTTCAGAAAATACACGGGCGTAACGCCGAAAGAGTACAAACAGCGGTTCAGATTTACGGAGATAAGAGCGCAGGAGGAATGACAGCGCGTTTGAGACGCTGAACAGTTTTCTTACAAAATGTGCTATTGACTTATTTTAAGATATGATGTATAATTACTATGCAGACTTTTGTCTGTCAGAGATAAGAAATAATTATTGAACATATAAATATAGTGTCGCTTTAGGCAGGCGGCGCTGTTTAAAAGGAGGACTTATGAAGAACAACAGAAAGGCGATAATCTGCGCAGCTGCGGCTGTGCTCACACTTGCGGCTGCTGTTCCGGCTGCTTCATTTGCTGCGGAGGGCGACATCTGGGGAGTTGTCGGCGATTGGTACACCGATGACGACGGCAGGATCTATTATTTTGACGAGACAAGAAGAGCCCTCACAGGCGAACAGACTATCGACGGCGTGCCGTATCTTTTTTCAAGCAACGGCGTGCTGAAAACGGGCTGGAGAACTGTCGGCGGAAAGAGAAGATACTACGATCACGAAACAGGCGAGCCCGTATACGGATGGATGACATACTGCGGCAAGGAGTATTATCTTGATCCCGACGAGGGAAAGGCGGCAGGAGCTGTAAGAACTGACGAGGGAGCGCTTGTTCTCTTCGGCGAAAAGGGCGATACCGTACAGGGACAGGGCTTTACCGGGTATGACGGCAGCATTTACTACATCAAGGAGGATGGCGTTCTTGCCGAGGGCGAATATTCTGTAGACGGTATGCCTTATTTCTTTGATGAAACAGGTGCGGAGCTGACCGGATGGACGTATGTGAGCGGCGGAACATATTATTACGACCCTGATACCGGTCTCATACAGACCGGATTTATCACAGTTGACGGCGACGGCTACTACGTTGATCCGCAGGAGGGACTTAAAACCGGAATTACCGAAATAAACGGCATTCCCTATATGCTGGATGAAAGCACCGGACGGCTCAATACCGGACTTATAGACATCGACGGCAGCGTAAGGCTTTACTATACCGACGGCACATATGCCGCAGGCGTCACGGAATACGGCGGAGGTACGCGGCTTTTCAGTGAAAACGGAGCTATGGTGACAGGCTTTGCCGAATTTGACGGCAGTTTCTATTATGCCGATGAGAACGGTATTCTCTGTACTGGCTGGCAGACGATAAACGGCAGCCGCTATTACTTCGACGAATCCACCTTTACGGCAAAAACAGGCTTTACCGGGTTTGCCGGCGGAGATAACGCATATACAGTTCTTTTCCTGGATGACGGCGTAATGGCTGAGGGCTTTACGGACTATCAGGGCAGCCGTTACTATTTTGTGCCCGGTTCAGGAGCAATGGCTTCCGGAAACGTAACCATCGACGGAAAAAACTACTGCTTTGCCGCCGACGGAAAAATGAAGACCGGCTGGCAGACTATCGACGGCAAGAAATATTACTTCGATAAGACAACGGGAGCAATGTCCTTCGGCATCACAGAAGTTGACGGCAAGAAGTATTACTTTGATGTGAAAACAGGCGTAATGACGACAGGAAAGCTTGTTATAGACAAGAAAAAATATTACTTTGAGCCGAATTCCGGCGTTATGCAGACGGGCTGGGTAACTATCGACAGCAGCAAGTATTACTTTGCGGCAGACGGCGAAATGCAGACCGGCTGGATCACTATCAGCGGTAAAAAGTATTATTTCAATCCCTCTGACGGCAAGATGATGACAAATACAATCGTGGGCGACTATAACCTTGCGGCAGACGGTCATGCGATAGCGTTCTCCGCTGTTCAGAAGAGAGCAAACACTATCCTTGCCTCTACCGGAAAAACAGCAGGCGCTATCTACAATTATGTTGTGTCGCACAACTATTACAAATTTATAGAGAGCACAAAAACTCTTGCTCAGATCGAGTCCATAGGATGGTCTTACTTTGCAAATTATGCCCTGGATAAGCCGGCTGTTGTATGCTATTATTTTGCGGCTGTAACAGATCTCCTCTTCCAGCAGGCAGGCTATACTACACGTATTGTCTACGGTACGGGAAGAGGCTCAGGCGATCATTACTGGAATCAGGTCTATGTTGACGGAAAATGGCTGAATTACGACACCTGCAACGGATATAACGGCGTAAGCTTTACGACCCTGCAAAATGCGAACTACACGATCTACCAGTACGTAAACGCAAAGTTCTATTCGGAATAAAGAGACAAAAAAGGAGATACTAAAATGAAGATGAAGAAAACGGCGGCTATCCTGGCGGCAATGGCTGTTATCACTGCTGCGGCATTTTCCTGCGGCAAGGAGGAGGCTGACACAGAAAAGCCCGAGCTTCCGGAGCTTCCCGGAGTGACGACCTCTGCCGGCGAGGAGACCACGGAGACAGTGACCACAGAGGCTGCAACGGCTGACAAAACAGAGAAGCCCACCGAGAAAGCGACCGAGTCTACAGAGCCTGTGACGGAGGCAGTCACAGAAGCTGACGAAGTTGACGAGCCTTCCGATGAGCCTGACGACGAACCGTCAGATGAGCCTGACCAGCCATATAACGAGCCCTCGCCCGAGCCTGATCAGCCGGACGCAGGAGGAGTGCCTATGGACTACAGCGTGCTTGACAGAAATTTTTCTGATTTCACCTCAGTTTACGGAGAGCCTCAGAGCTCCGAGGTAGTCCAGGGCTGCCTTTCCAACGGCGCGGATCAGAGAGTCTGCTATTATGACGGAATGACTGTTTTCTGCTACATCGCCGGAGACGGCGACCGCATCTATGACGTAACTATTGAAAACGGCGGATACCCTCTTTCCAGCGGAATATCCGTAGGCAGCTCACGCGGCGACGTCGAGTCCGTTTACGGCACAGGCGAGACGAAATTCGAGAGATTTGTCTACTACTACAGCGGAAGCAATTCCCTCAGCTTTGAATATGACGGCGATACCGTAGTTTCCATTGACATCTATATGCCGGTATAAGGAGACGTCATGGTATTCAGCAGTCCTGTATTCCTGTTTATTTTTCTGACGGCGGTATATATTCTATACCGCCTGATTCCAAATATAACGGCAAAAAACGCTGTTCTGCTTATTTTCAGCCTTGCGTTCTATACCTACGGCGAACCGAAGGCAGTCGTTCTGATGATCGTTTCGATCGTTATGAACTACCTGTTCGGCAGGGCTATGAAGCACGAAAACAAGTACAGAAAAGCTGCTCTTGCCGCCGCAGTTGCCCTGAATCTTCTGATGCTGGGCGTGTTCAAGTATGCGGGCTTTGGTGCGGAAATGATAAACAGGCTTCCTTTTTTAAGCGTGACAGTGCCGAAGATCGCTCTTCCCATAGGCATTTCCTTCTATACCTTCCAGGCAATGTCCTACGTCATAGACGCTTACAAAGAGCCGAAATATATCCAGAAAAGTCTGTTCCGGCTTGCTCTGTACATAACGTTTTTTCCGCAGCTTGTGGCAGGTCCGATCGTCAAGTATTACGACTTTGCTGATCAGATCGACCACCGCGTATCAACTCCGCAAAAGACGGCGGAGGGCGTGAGACGGTTTATCCTTGGTCTGTCAAAAAAGCTGTTTATCGCCAATACCATGGCTTTTGCGGCAGACAGTATATATGCCATGGATACGGCGGAGCTTTCAGTGCCTCTCGCCTGGCTTGGCGCGATTTCTTATCTTTTCCAGATATACTTCGATTTCAGCGGCTACAGCGACATGGCTATCGGTCTCGGAAAAATGTTCGGCTTCGATTTCCGCGAGAACTTCAATTACCCTTATGTTTCCCAGAGTATGCAGGAGTTCTGGCGCAGGTGGCATATTTCGGTATCGACCTGGTTCAAGGAGTACCTGTATATCCCTCTCGGCGGAAACCGCAAGGGAAAAGTGCGGACGGCATTCAATAAGCTTGCTGTTTTTTTCTGCACAGGACTATGGCACGGAGCAAGTCTGAATTTCATAGTCTGGGGACTTCTCAACGGCGGATTCATGATGCTGGAGTCATACAAAATAATCAACACCGGAAAATGGCTGAGACCATTCCGCCATATTTACGCGCTTCTGGTGACGACGCTTGCATTTGTTTTCTTCCGGGCAGATACCCTTGGAGATGCCTGCCGGTTCATTGGACATATGTTCATACCCTCCGGAGACAGCGAGCAGACGGCGGTATTTTTCAGCCTGCTTTCGCCCATGTTCCTGGTGATGCTGGCGCTTGCGGCTGTATTTTCAATGCCCGTAACAGAGAAGCTCCGGACAAGGGCGGCGTCCGAAAAGGCATATTCGGTATATGAGGCGTGTACCTACGGCATATCTCTGGTATTGCTGCTGCTGTGCGTGCTGACTCTTTCCTCCGCGTCCTACAACCCGTTTATCTACTTTAGATTTTAGAAGGAGGCAGCGAAAATGAAAAAGATCTTCTATAGAATATACACCGCAGCCTTCCTTGGTATATGCCTTGCACCGGCTGTTCTTACACCGTTTATGAAAAGCGACGGTTCAAAGGAAAAACGTGAGCTTGGAGAGCTGCCCTCGGTAAAGACTGAGGACGGAAAGCTGAATTTTAGCTTTTTTTCGGAGTTCGAGACATGGTTTTCGGAGCATTTCGCTTTTCGTCAGCAGCTTGTAAACGCCGACGGACGGCTGAGATCTGCAGTTTTTGGCACATCCTCCAACAGCGATGTTATCGTTGGAAAGGACGGCTGGCTGTTCTACGGCGAGACTGCCGACGATTTTCTGCATATCAACTGTCTTGACACCATGGCGATAGGCAATATAGCCCATAATCTGCGGCTTATGGAGAAATGCTGCGAAGATGCAGGGGCGGAGTTCGTGTTCTTTTCCGCGCCCAACAAAAATTCGCTTTATCCGGAATATATGCCATTTAACTATATCCCGTCGGAGAACGCCGGGAACTATCAGGCGCTTGCGGCGGCTCTTTCGGGGGATGATTTCTATATTGACATGAAAGAAGCTCTCCTTGGTCTCAATTCCGCAACTCCGCTGTATCATAAGACCGATACCCACTGGAACAATTTCGGCGCATATGCAGGTCACAGCTTTATTATGGCGAAGCTGGGGCGTGAAAGCTGTCCTGTTTCTGGGGATTGGTACATAAAAAACGACAGGCTCGGCGATCTTGCGGCGATGCTCTATCCTGCGGAAGATGCAAAGGACGCCCAGCTTCACAATGACTACGCTTTTACATACCAGTATACCAGCCGTTTTCAGGCTCTGGACGATCTTAATATCACCACATACTGCGAAAGCGGCAGCGGCGACCTGATTATGTACCGTGATTCCTATGGAGAGGCTATCCTGCCGTATATGGCGGAATGCTTCAATACTGCGGAGTTTTCACGCTCCGAGGCATATGACCTGAGCGGAGTTGGCGAGGGAAACACGGTCATTGTGGAGATAGTTGAGCGTAATCTTGACAGGCTTCAGAAATATGCGCCTGTTGTGGCTGCTCCGGAGGCGGATATATCGGATATCACGGCAGAAAAATGCGGCAAGCCGGCAGAGCTTTACACACGCGCCTACAAAAGCTTCACCCACCTTTTCGGCGTTATCCCTGATGAGGCCGCTGCGTATGGCGGAGATCATCGTATATATGCGGTGATCGGCGGCAAAGCCTACGAAGCCTTTAACTGCTTCGAGGACAGACTTCTCGGCTGCGAGGGCGAAAGCAGCTCTCTTGGATTTTCCCTGTACATACCAGCAGAGAAAATAAACGGCGATATTAAGCTCGTCGTCGAAAATACCGGCGGCAGGGCGTTTGAAATAGAAATATTTGAGAATATGGAGGAATAAAAATGAAAAAGATAATTTCAATTGCTGCGGCGCTTTGTCTTGGCGCGGCATCTCTCGGAGCGATCCCGGCATCTGCGGAGGGTCAGGCGCTGAATGAAGAAGGCCTCGTTTACGAGGATTTTCATAGACTTGACGTAAACGGAAGAATCGCCGTTACTGTTCCGGAAAATATTTCTGCCGCCATTGACATCACATTCGATTCTCCGGAGGTCACAGACGAGCCGTATTACGTCAGAATAGTTTCCGGCGGAACGTATTTCTTTGACATCGAGGGTCACGACAATACCGACGATGATTACAGGAATTATCATATATCCGTTGAGCTTACCGGGGGAATCTATGACGTAAGTTCAAAGCCCTATACCGCAGATTTTACAGTTCCCGACCTCAACGAAGCTCCCGACAGCTTCAAGGAGCTTTCCTATGTTTTCAACATCGACGGAGAAGAATCTGAAAATGACTGGGACATTGGTTTTTCAACGGAAACGGGAACGACGGTGGATGTACATCTGAATTATGTGAGAATGGGCGACGTTGACGGCAACGGAAGGATAGACGCTTCCGACGCCGCACTTGTACTCCGTGAATACTCAAACCTTTCTACAGGAAAGGGATATACATTTACAAGCAGGCAGAGGGTTGCCGCAAATGCGCGTTATGACGGAAAGATAGACGCATCTGATGCAGCAAAGATACTGGTTTACTATTCCGCCGTTTCCACAGGCCGCGATACTTCCGGAATACTGGCTGAGGCTGCGGTTTTTCCGGAGGATTAAGGAGGACATATGAATAAAAATGACCTTATCCACGGCTTCCGTGTGACAAATATCCGTCAGGCTGAGGACGGCGAATTTGTGGAAATGAGCCATGAAAAAACAGGCGCAAGGCTTGCCTGGCTGAATAACGGCGACGAGAACAAGCTGTTTTCAGTCTCATTCAAGACTGTTCCCGAGGACGACACAGGCGTTTTCCATATCCTGGAGCATTCGGTTTTGGGCGGCTCGGAGCGTTACACGGTAAAAGAGCCTTTCCTGTACCTTCTGAAAGGTTCTATGAACACTTTTCTGAATGCCATGACCTTTCCGGATAAGACAATGTTCCCGATCTCAAGCCGTAATTCTGCGGATTTTATGAACCTGACGAGCGTTTATCTCGACGCTGTTTTCAAGCCTGCAATATATACCCAGCCCAACATTTTTTACCAGGAGGGTCACCATACCGAGTGGAACGGAGAGGGCGAGCCGATGTATAAGGGCGTTGTTTTCAATGAAATGAAGGGCTGTATGTCATCGGTTGAGGAGCAGATCGACAGCCATATGATGAAAATGCTTTTCCCGGAGAGCAGCTATCGCTTTGTTTACGGAGGACTTCCGGCGTCGATACCTGATCTGACATACGAGCAGTTCCTCGAGGCACACAGACGCTTCTATCACCCCGGCAATTCCTATTTTTACCTGGACGGCGGCGTAGATCTGAACGCTGTTCTGGAGCTTATTGACGGATATTTAGCTGACTTCGGCAGGGCTGAAAAGCTTCCGGAGATCCCCTGGCAGACGCCTGCTGCGTCATGTCTCCGCCGTGAGTCATATGAGATAACCGAGGAGGAAGATGAGGCGGAGCATACCCACCTTGCCATCGGCAAGATAGTAGCTGACTGGAAGGACAGAAAGCGCGTTTTCGGCTATGCTGTGCTGACTGAGGCGCTTGTCGGTTCCAATGATTCGCAGTTCAAGCGTGAGATACTGAATACCGGGCTGTGCCTTGACGTGGACGCGAAGATAGTTGACGAAATTATGCAGCCCTTTGCCATGCTGAATGTCTACAACACCGACGAGGATAAGGCTGACGATATTCTTGCGGCAGTAAAAAAGACCGCGGAGGCTCTTGTTTCCGGCGGAATCGGCAGCGACATCCTGGAGGCGACGATAAATCGCTGCGAATTCAGATTCCGTCAGTCGGAAGAGCCAAAGGGACTCACCAGGTGCATGAACGGAATGCTTTCATGGCTTCACGGCGGCGATCCTTTGGAGTATATTCAGTGCGGAAATGTGTTCGACGAGCTGAGAGAAAGCATAGCTTCCGGCTATTTTGAAGAGCTTCTTTCGGACTGGCTTCTTGATGAGGAGGGACGCGCAGTTCTTCTTATGCTGCCATCGCGGACACTCGGAGCTGAACAGACGGCTGCCGAAAAAGCGCGCATTACGGCTGAATTTACCGCTCTGGACGAAAGTGGCAGGGCTGCGCTTGCGAAGCTTAATAAAAATCTTGCAGAGTGGCAGGCTGCTCCTGATACAAAGGAGGCGATCGACACTCTGCCGAAGCTGCCTCTCTCCGAGGTAAGCCCTGAACCAATAGAGTTCAGGACGTCCGTATCGGAGGAGAATGGTTTCCGGGTCCTGCGTCATCCTGCCCGTGACCATGAAATAATGACTGTCGATCTCTATTTTTCCGTTGCCGATCTGATGCCGGAGGAGCTCGATACCCTCATTCTCATAGAAAGACTTATTTCGGAGCTGCCTACACGTAACAGCACAGGAGCTGAACTGCAAAAGAAGATCATGGGCATTTTCGGCGGCATAAGCACAGAGCTTCTGCCCTATGGCACGCCGGATAAGCCGGAGGAGTGCAGAGTGTATTTTGCTCTCCGTACAAAATTCCTCCGCCGCAATTTTACGGCGGCACAGGAACTTATGGCTGAAATTCTCACCCGGACTGTATACGATGACACAAGGATGATCTCCGAACTGCTGAAGCAGGACGACGAGGACGAAAAGCAGGAGATAACAGCCGAGGGACACAGCTTTGCCATGCGGCATGCAAGAAGCGTGCTTTCTGCGGAGTCGGCTCTGCTGGAGAGATTCATCGGTTTCGAGGGCTACAAGCAGCTCCACAGCGCAGCAGGACTTTCGGAGGAACAGCTGAAAGAGTTGACAGCGTCCATGCCGGAACTTGCAGAGCGTATTTTCTGCCGCAGCCGTCTTACTGCAAGCATAACCTCGGCTGAGACGTGCGGACTTGAGCTTTTAGCGTCGCTTCTCCCGGAGGGTACGGCTGCTGCTGCGGAGAAAATGACTGTTGGCCATGCAGATTCGCTGTCGTCGGGAGTTATCGTGCCTGCCGGAATTGCGTACACCGGAGCGGCTATTTCGTCGCATAACACTGACAAGGCGGTATTCGGAGTTCTGTCATCGGTTCTGACATACGAATACCTCTGGAATGAGGTGCGCGTCAAGGGCGGCGCATACGGCACAGGCTGCGGTACAAACAACATGGGCGAAACGGCGTTCTACTCCTACCGTGACCCGTCTCCGGCGGAAACATTCGGCACATTTGCCGCTGCCGCTGATTTTATCCGCGAATACTGCGGAGGAGAGCCGGACATAGGCTCGTATATAATCAGTACCATAGCAAGCAGCGAGCCGCTGATGTCCGACAGTGCATATGGAGCTGCGGCTGACGCCTCATATTTCAGGGGCATCACTCACGAGGACAGACGCGCTGTACGCCGCCGTATGCTGGAACTCAGCCGGGCTGATCTGCTGAAGGCTGCGGACGTTCTTGAAAGCATCGGAAGCCGATGTGTTTTCGGCTCAAAGGAAGCGGTTTCGTCCTGCGGCGATATAATTGAAAATGTTGAGAACTTGTTCTGAAGCTCTTTAAAACGGAGGAAAAAATGAATTACAGGAAAATGATCGCAGCTGCGGCGGCTGTGTGTGTGATTGCTTCATGCGCTGCCGTTGACTGCCGGAATTTTGAAAATACAACGGGCGCAGTCCATGCGGAGGATCAGTTCCGGGGCAACGCCATAACACTGAATTATATTGGCGATTCAGTGCCCATAACCTTTACCGGGGCGGTGAAGATAACCTGGTACAGCGAAGATGAATCCATAGCTACGGTGACTCCTACCAGCGATCTCTCTGCCAATGTAACTGCAACGGGAAAGGGAAGTACGGCTGTTTACGCCGTTCTGCCGGATGAGCTGATACGCTTTGACGTGACAGTCCTCAATGAATCAAAGGTCGAGGTAAACACTGTCAGCGTCGGCAGCGTGACGCTGACAAATCAGCAGAAAAGTGCGGAGGTAAAGCTTACCGGCATCACAGCAGGTGATGCGGTCTGGACAAGCTCCGATCCGGATGTTGCAGCAGTTGACGGGAGCGGCGTTATAACAGCTGTTGGCAGGGGCAGCTGCGTTATCACAGCGCAGTATGGAAATACTAACTATATCATCAATGTCACTTCTGAATATGAGGAAGCGGAGAAGCCGACGGAAAAAGCGCCGCAGTTTCTCGGAAAGGTTGAGCTGAGCGATAAGATAACAACTCAGCAGATAACAGGCATTACTCCGGATATTCCGGTCACTCTCAGCAGTACTGACGAGACGGTTGCCACGGTTTCAGCCGCTGGACTTATAACAGCTGTCGGAGCAGGAAGCTGCCGCATTTATATTGAGTCCAATGGCACGACAGGCTATTTTGAAGTCGTTTCGACTTATACCGGGAATCCTCAGACGAATACGGATATGGGCGAGATCTGCCTGGACGCCGCGACGCCCTCGCGAAAAATCAGCATAAGCGGTATTCCCGACGAAGCCGAAGTCAGCTGGAGCAGCTCCGACAGTTCTATAGCGATCGCAACAAGAAGAGGCTCGGTCATAGCTGTCGGTGACGGCGAATGTATCGTTACGGCTAAGGTGGACGGCGTTGAATATACCGCCTCGGTCAAGGTTGAAAATACCGGAAATATACAGACTACCGAGATAAAGGGCGTAGGGCGGGAACTGGAGTTTTCAACGGGACTGAGCGGAAATGTTGAATTTTTCTCCACTGACGAGAGCGTCCTAACTATCGACGGCAGCGGCAGGATCACAGCTGTCGGAACAGGTACGGCAGCCGTTATTGCCGAGTCGGATACAGGACTCAGCTATATGCGGTTCAGCGTTGTTCCAAGCCGGTTTTACGGAGACGCAAACTGCGACGGTACAGTTGATATAGCAGATGCGACATTTATCCTTCAAAGCATTGGAAACGGCGATAAATACGTACTTTCCGAGCAGGGACAGCTTAATGCCGATGTTGACGGCAGCCCGGGCGTAACAGCGCTGGACTCGCTTGTGATCCAGATGTTCGATGCAAAGATCATAAACGCACTTCCGGCAGATCCTGCCGACTTGGGTTAAGACGATGAGAGGTGCAGAAAAAAAGGGGATAAGAAAGCGTTATCTTATCCCTTTGATAATATTGGCAGCTTCGGCGATATTGGTTCTTATATGCAGGCTTTTCAGGCCGGCTGCCGATTTTTACGCCGACTATATTTTCCCGGTAATCTCAACGCCCTACGCCTTTATTAGCAGTTTTCTTCCGGTTTCTCTGGGCGAGCTTATGATAATAGCGTTTATACTTATTGTGCTGATAGGCATACCTGTAGTGCTGCTGATGCTGATTTTCGCCAAAAAGCGGCGCAGACAGACAGCGGCGGTATCGCTCACGGCAGCCCTTTGGATACTTACGTTCATATTCAGCACTGAGGCTCTGAACTGCTTTTCGCTTTATGGCTGCACGCGTTTTTCCGAACGCTTTTTTACAGCCTCGGAGCACGACAATGAGCAGCTTAAACAGCTTTACGCCATGCTGATAGAAAAGTGCAATATCCTTGCCCTGGAAGTACCGAGAGACGAGAAAAATCGTTTTGCCCTGGACATAGAGGTGGAGCAGGAGTGTAAAAAGGCTATGGAAAGGGCGTCTGAGAAGTATCCCCAGCTCAGAGGCTACTATCCGCGCCCGAAGCCGATCATGTTCTCCTTTTTTATGAGCCAGACAAGTACATCGGGTATGTATTTTCCGTTTTCGATGGAAGCTACCTATAACAGCGATATGATCAACGAGATAAAGCCGGAGGTCATCTGCCATGAGTACTCACATCTGAAAGGCTTCATGCAGGAGGACGAGTGCAATTTCATATCCTTTATAGCCACCACCGGAAGCGATGATCCGCAGATGCAGTACAGCGGATATATCAGCGCGCTTGAATATGTCCATAATCAGATATACGAAAACGAGATCGTTTCTGCCTATGAAATGACAGACGCTATTTCTGCGGAGGTTCAGAACGACTGGTTCAGGTTTCTCCCCGATAATTACTGGGAGGAAAATGCCGAAAAGGAGATCATTCCAACGGAGACAGTAGACGCAGTTTCGGATGCTGCCGCTGACACAAGCATGAAGATAAACGGCGTGGAGGACGGCATCAGGAGCTACACGAGAATAGTTGATCTGCTGCTGGATTATTACTTTCCAGCCTAAGCCTCACCCTCGGTGACCTCTTCCGTAGTCTCCTCGGCTGGAAGAGTGGTCTCGGTTTTCGGTGCTGCGGAGGCTTTCACCTCAGTGAACGTCATTTTCAGCAGATTATTGGGCATTTCAAAGCTGCAAATATTTCCGTCGGAATCAACGGAGAGAGTATAGCCGCCGCCCTCAAGCTCGCCGGTTATCTCGAAAACGCCGTCCTTTTCCGTACCGGTAAGCTGAGCTTCGCGTGCAGCCGAATCCACGGCGTCCATGAGATTTACAAGCATAGCCTTTACAGGGATAGCCGACCTTGGAACAGAGAAGCTGAGACCCTTATAGCTTGCGGTGACATTTCCGTCGGCGAAGGAGAGCTTGACTCCGCTGAGAGTGCCGGGGGATTCAAATTCCGCCTCCCAAAGACCGTCGCCGAACCGTGAGACTGTGCCCTCGGCGACAAGCTTTTCAAGACATACGGTCATTTGCGATGTAAACTGACTGTTAAGGCTGTTGTCCCTTTTTCCCTTTGAGCCGGGAGCTTTCACCGGCAGAGAGCAGCTTGCCAGGCAAAAGATCATAACAAATACCAAAACGGATGATAAAAGTTTTTTCATAATAAGCACCTCTTGTGTTTAAGTATAAGAACTTGTTATCATAGGATATTGCACGCGTCTTTTTGGCAAATTATTCCGATTGCTGCGTTGAAAAAGTTAACCATACGACAGTATGCTTTCACTTTTTCGCCTTGCACTCGACAGAATTATGCTCAAAAATCCACGCACAGATCCTATGATAACAAGTTCTGACTTTTAACATCCGTTTTTTATTAGTCTTGATTTTACAACTCAGAGTTATTTTCGCTCTGTTTTTCTTTAAGTATCCTGAATGCATCGGAGAGACAGTCTATGACATCTCTGGGAAGCATTGCCTCCTGACCCAGCTTTTCAGCCGCAGCGTCCCCGGCAAGTCCGTGCATATAAACTCCGGCACAGGCTGCGTCGTAGGGCGAAAATCCCTGTGCAACTGCCGAGCCTATGATTCCCGAAAGGATATCGCCGCTGCCGCCCTTGCTCATTCCTGCGTTTCCGGTGTGGTTTGCAGCAGTGCTGTGGCGGTCGGAGACTATAGTTCCCGCGCCCTTTAAAACTACGGTGATACCGTACTTTTCGGCGTACTTCTCTGCAACCATAATGCGGTTTTCGTTTATCATTGCCGCATCGCAGTTAAGCAGTCTTGCCATTTCGCCGGGATGAGGAGTAATGATAACGTCGGATCTCCGGTTTGTCAGTATCTCAATATCCCTGGCAATGCAGTTAACGGCGTCCGCATCGGCGACAACGGGAACAGGGGAATTTGCCATAACAAACCGCACGATCTCCATAGTATCGTTTGTAACGCCCATTCCCGAGCCGATAACAACCGCGTCTGCCTTATCCATTGCGTCTTTCAGCGCGTCCTTGCTGCTGTCGAAGAGCATGAAGCCATAGTCGTCGGCTTCCATTTCGATATAAGTTGCCTCCGGAGCAAGAACTGATATCGTGTCGATGCACTTTTCCACAGAGGCGACCTTTACGATACCTGCGCCGCTTTTCAGCGCGCCGAGAGCCGCAAATGCCGCTGCGCCGCGCATTGACGAACTGCCGGAGATAACAAGGACTGTGCCGAAAACTCCCTTGTGAGCGTCCCGCTCTCTTTTCGGCGGAAATCCTGCAAGGCTGTTTCTCTCAAGCCGGTAGTAGCCGTGTTCACTGCCTATTACATCGTATGCTTCTTTTGGGATGCCTATGTCAGCAACAGTGATGTTTCCGCATAATTTTTTCAGCGGATACTGAGTCATACCGAATTTCAGACAGCCAAGGCAAAGAGTCTCGTCAGCCTTGAAGCAGCCGGGAGAGACGGTTCCCTTTGAGCCGTCGCCGCCGCTCGGGATATCCACTGCGATCTTATAAGCGCCTGTTCCAATGGAAAAAATCGCCATAAGGTCTTTTTCAAGCTGTCCGTGGAAGCCCGTGCCGAAAACTCCGTCAACGAGGATATCCGCAGAGATAATGGCGCTGCGAACCTCGGTCATACGCTGTTTTTCGCGGAGAAGAATTTTCTCCACCGCGGAAAGCTCCTTTTTTCCCTTCAGCTTTGAAACGTCTCTGTCCTGGATAGTCATGTAATCCAGCTCGGCAGCCTCGATAGCGGCCTCGATATTTTCACTGCGATAACCCGTAATTATCTTCACCCTATCCGGAAGAGCCGCAAAGCACTCCCTTGCAATATCGGTAGACGGTTCGTTTACCAGATTTACGACAGTAACGCTATAGCCTCTGTAGACCAGGATATACGCCGCCGCAAAGCAGTCTCCGCCGTTGTTTCCGCTGCCTGCAAGAAAGGTAACGCTTGTATTTTCCGGGGAGTTTCCCTCCCTGGCGGTAATTTCCATTATGCGCTCCGCCAGCTTTTTTCCGGCATTCTGCATCAGCGTCCTCGGCGGATATCCGAGCTTTTCGGCTTGCTGTTCCACCTTTGCCATTTGTTTGGTCGTTACGATCTTCATTCAGTATCACTCCTTTTCCGTCAGATCATTGATGTGAGATCAGACGTTGATCTTATTTTTTAGAGCCGGATGCAGGCTATTTTTAATGCAGTCCAGCATTTTCTCGTCCGGTGCGAAAACAAGCCGTGTGTTTCCGTAGTCCTCATGGGGAAAATCAGCGTAATATTCGTGAGATGCGATATTGTCCGTAGCCATGACAACGGTCATATCTGAGGATTCCTCCGGAGTGTCGTCGCCGTATTTGCCGAAATCAGTGAACTTGCTCACCTGAACGCTTATCATAGGCTTGCGGCTTGACTGTGCGATAATTTTGTCGATGTCCAGATCGCCGTTGGTAAAGGTGTATTCATACTCTACCTTCGTATTGCGGAACATGAAGAACGTGCCGTATCCTGCCGCAGCTGCAAGAATAAGCATGATAAAGGTGATAAAGCCTTTTCCAAGCATGAGTATTCCTCCGACGGCAAGAAGCAGCGTGACGAGCATTCCTCCCACGAGTAACGCCATGTTTTTCATTCTCTCGCTTCCTGTAGGCTGTTTTTTTATAAAGGGCTGTTCGTAAAAGCTATCCATTTTATTCTCCTTAAAAAATATTTACTTCACACTTAAATAATACCACATTTTTTGTCAAATTTCAATCCCTTGAAAGAAAATTTTAAAAAAACCCTTGATTTTTTTTTCAGATGCTGGTATAATAGGTGTATGCTGCAAAACTTGATGACTGAGAGAGTAGGTCCGGAATATTCAGACAGAGAGAGGTGCGTTTGGTGGAAGCGCCTTATGAGGATACGGGTCGAAGTTCACTCACGAGAGGCTGTGCTGAAAGACGGTGGTTCGTCCTGTAGGCATGGACGCAGGTCTGCGTTAAGGACAGGGGAGTGTCGGCTCCTACGAACGGGTGGTTATGCAAGTAGGTCTTGTCCTGTCGGGATAAGGCTTTTTTTATGATTTGACAAAAAATTAGGAGTGATAATTTTGAAAGAACAGCTTGAAAAAATCAAAGAAACGGCGATGCAGGAGCTTGATTCCTGCACAGACATCAAGGCGCTTGACGATCTGAGAATACGATTTCTCGGAAAAAAAGGCGAGCTTACGGCAATTCTGAAGCAAATGGGCAAGCTTTCCCCGGAGGAGAGACCGGTTATCGGACAGCTTGCAAATCAGGTGCGCAGCGAGATAGAAGAGGCTCTCAGCGGCAAGATCACAGCTCTCAAGGCTGACGCAAGAGCTGCACAGCTCAAGGCGGAGACGATCGACATCACGCTTCCGGGAAAAACTGCTCCCATGGGCAAGCTTCACCCTCTCACAAAGGTGGAGAACGAGATCCGCGAGATCTTCATGGGCATGGGCTTCGACATTGCCGACGGCCCCGAGGTCGATGACGATTATCACGTTTTCGAGGCGCTTAATCTTCCCCCGGATCATCCGGCAAGAGATACTCAGGATACCTTCTACATCGAGGGAACAGATGAAACAGTTCTCCTCCGCACTCAGACGTCCTCCGTACAGGTTCACGTTATGGAGACACAGAAGCCGCCTATCCGTATAATTTCTCCCGGACGAGTTTTCCGTTCAGACGCCGTTGACGCAACACATTCGCCTCTGTTCCACCAGATAGAGGGACTTGTCGTTGATAAGGGCATCACCATGAGCGACCTCAAAGGCACTCTTGAAATGCTTATGAAGAAGCTTTACGGCAATGACTGCAAGCTTCGTTTCCGTCCTCATCACTTCCCCTTTACGGAGCCTTCCTGCGAGGTCGATATAAGCTGCTTCAACTGCGGCGGCTGCGGCTGTTCAATGTGCAAGGACGAGGGCTATATCGAGCTTCTCGGCGCAGGCATGGTTCATCCGAAGGTGCTTGAAAACTGCGGCATCGACAGCTCGGTATACAGCGGTTTTGCTTTCGGACTTGGTCTGGAGCGAATGGTTATGGGACGCTATGACATCAACGATCTCCGTCTCCTCTATGAGAACGACGTGAGATTCTTAGAGCAGTTCTGATTTAGGGAGGAAGAGATAAAATGAATCTATCTATGAAATGGCTGGGCGACTACGTAAAAGCCGATATGCCCATAAAAGAATACTGCCATGCGCTTACAATGGCGGGACAGAAGGTTGAATGTTATGAGGTCGAGGGTAAGGAGATATCCAACGTTGTTGTGGGAAAGATCCTTTCAGTTGTGCCTCACGAAAATTCCGATCATCTTGTGGTCTGCCAGGTAGAGGTGGGCAAGGAAGAGCCTGTTCAGATCGTGACAGGCGCATCAAATGTAAACGCAGGCGATATTATCCCTGTTGCTCTCGACGGCTCGACCCTTCCCGGCGGGATCAAGATAAAGAAAGGCAAGCTCCGCGGCGTTGCGTCGAACGGTATGCTCTGCTCGCTGGGAGAGCTGGGACTTGACAAGCGCGATTTCCCCTACGCTATCGAGGACGGAATTTTTATCATGCAGGAGGACTGCGAAATAGGACAGGATATCTGCTCCGCGATCGGTCTCGACGATACATCTGTTGAGTTCGAGATCACTTCAAACCGCCCTGACTGCCTCAGCGTAGTTGGTCTTGCAAGAGAGACAGCCGCTGCCTACGGACTTCCACTGAATGTGAAAGCTCCGGAGTTCAAGGGCGTTGACGGCGACATTGATTCTATGCTGAAGGTGGATATCCACAATACGGAAAAATGCCAGAGATACTGTGCAGGTATCGTTAAAAACGTTAAGATAGGACCGTCTCCGAGATGGATGCGTGAGAGACTCCGTGCAAGCGGCGTCCGTCCGATAAATAATTTTGTTGACATCACAAACTATGTTATGCTTGAATATGGTCAGCCTATGCACGCTTTCGACCTGAGATATGTTGAAGGCGCGCACATCAACGTCCGCAATGCCGTAAAGGGCGAGAAAATAATGACTCTCGACGGCGTGGAGCGCGAACTTGACGACAATATGCTGGTTATTGCCGATGAGAAGAAGCCTGTTGCTGTTGCCGGAATTATGGGCGGCGAGTACAGCGGCATCATGGATGATACGACGACAGTCGTTTTTGAGTCCGCATATTTCGAGCCGACGCAGGTTCGCCGCACATCAAAGGCATTGAGACTGAAATCCGACGCTTCCTCACGCTATGAAAAGGGCGTGGACAGACTTATCTCCATGACCTGCCTCAAACGTGCATTTGAGCTTGTAGAGCTTCTTGGTGCAGGCGAGGTGCTGAACACTGTTATCGACTGCGACTATACGGATAAGACTCCTGTTGTTGTTGATTTTGACCCGGAGTGGATAAACAGCTTCCTTGGAACAAATATTCCCGAGGCTGACATGGTCGGCTATCTGAACCGTCTCGGCTTTGTCGTTGAGGACGGAAAGGTCATTTCACCCTCGTTCCGTATCGACATTGAGCGTCCTGCCGACATTGCGGAGGAGGTTGCCAGAATTTACGGCTACAATAACATCCCCACAACTGATTTCCGCGGTGTGGCAAAGGCTGAGTTTACAGAGGAGCAGAAGTTTGTCCGCACCCTGAGAAATGCGGCATCGGCACTCGGCGGATATGAGATCGCAACATATTCCTTCGTTTCACCAAGATATTTCGATAAGATAAGACTTCCCCAGGACAGCAGACTGCGTAACGTTGTCCGCATTGTAAATCCTCTCGGCGAGGACACGAGCGTGATGAGGACCTCGACTCTGCCGTCAATGCTGGACGTTCTGTCTTTCAACTATAACAACAGAAATGAAAAAGCCTGTCTGTTTGAGATCGCCAAGGAGTATATCCCGGCGTCTGAGGAGAAGCCCTACATCAACGGCGATACCCTTGCAAGCAGCGGCGAAAAGAAGCATATGTACAAGTATTCGCTTCCCGACGAGCCCCAGAGACTTACTATCGGAATGTACGGCGGCGACGCTGATTTCTACGTGCTCAAGGGCATGGTCGAGCAGATATTTGCCGAGATAAAGGTCGACGGAGTAGAATTTGTACGTGCGGCTGACTGCGATGTGTTTGACGAAAAATACGCGTTCCATCCGGGCAGAAGCGCAGTTATCCTCAAGGACGGCGCACACCTTGGAATTATGGGCGAGATCCACCCGGAGGTACAGGATAACTACGAGCTGGGCGTTAAGACCTATGCGGCTAAGCTGAATATCCCTGAGCTTATGGCGGCAGCGCTGGATAAGATAACCTACAGTCCGCTTCCTAAATTCCCGGCTACGACAAGAGACCTGAGCCTTATTGTTGACGACGAAGTGCCGGTTGCAGATCTGGAAAAGGCTATCCGCAGCGGAGTCGGCAAGATACTTGAAAAGGTAACGCTCTTCGACGTATATAAGGGCAAACAGATAGAGGACGGCAAGAAGTCCGTTTCATATTCTATTTCCATGCGTTCACACGAGGGTACGCTTACTGACGAGCAGGCTGACGGTGCAATGAAGAAGGCATTGAAGGCTCTTGCAGCTATCGGAGCGGAGCTGAGAGCGTAAATAGAACCAAGGTCGGCGCAGCCGACAAAATAGGGTTTCAAAAGGGTCAATGACCCTTTTGCAGAGTCCAGAGGCAGCGCCTTTGGCAGGGTACGGGACAGAGTCCCGTATCGACGGAACGTCGATGATGCCTTCAGGCGCTCCCTTATAAATTCCCGGTTTTTATTTTTTCACAAGAAGAGATTTTCCTCCCTGATAAAAGGGGAGGATTTTTTCTGCCTTTTTTCAATCTGCTGTGAAAGTTTAAGGGGACGCTCTCTCTTGCAGAGCGTCCCCTCTGTCAAAACAGTCCACTGGACTGTTTTGACATTCACCCCTTGCAGGGCGCCTAAAGTATAACATCGACGTTCCGTCGATATGGAGCGCTGCTCCATGCCTCGCCAAAGGCTCTGCCTCTGGACTTCGCAAAAGGGACAACCGTCCCTTTTGAAACCCTATTTTTGATGCGCTGTATCAAAATAACGCCGTAGCCGCACTGAATCCCAATGCCGTCAGAAGCTGTTTCATAGTCAGCGGAACTGTCTCGAAAACCGCAGTAAGCTGTGGTATCATAACGGCAGCTGCAAGAACCGACGCTGAAAACAGAACAGCCCATACAAGCTTCATGTTATTGAAAATGCCTATGCGGAAAACAGAGCGTCTTTCCGATTTGCACTGGAAAACGTGAATAAGCTGTGACACCACAAGAGTTATGAGAGCCGCTGTACGGCAGGCTTCAAGAGAGCCCCCGCAGCGCATTACCGAGGTAAAGGACGCAAGGGTGCAGAAGCCGATAAGAATGCCGTGGATCACGATTTTCCACATCAGACCGCCTGCAAAGAATCCCTCGTTAGAACGTCTTGGCGGACGGCTCATCAGGTCGGATTCCGGCGGTTCGAGTCCCAGCGCAATGGCAGGAAGTCCGTCAGTCACCAGATTCACGAGAAGTATCTGAACCGGAAGAAGCACTACCGGCATTCCAAGAATAATTCCCAGAAACATCACCAGCACCTCGCCGATGTTGCAGGAGAGAAGATAGCGGACAAATTTGCGGATATTGGAGTAAACACATCGTCCCTGCTCAACGGCAGTAACGAGGGTGGCAAAATTATCGTCAGTTAGGATAACGTCCGCCGCCTGCTTTGTAACATCGGTTCCGGTCACGCCCATAGCTACGCCTACATCGGCCTCTTTTATGGCAGGCGCGTCGTTTACGCCGTCTCCGGTCATAGTCACGATCTCTCCCCGGCGTTTGAAACTCCGCACGATACGAAGCTTATGAGCCGGCTCTACACGCGCAAACACCGTGTATTCGCCGATACAGCGGTCAAGCTCGCTGTCGCTGAGGCGGTCAAGCTCCTTTCCGGTCATTGCTTTGCCTCGTTTAAGCAGACCGGCTTTTTTTGCGACGGCGACGGCGGTATTTTTGTGATCTCCGGTTATCATCACCGTTTTGACTGAGGCGGAGGCGCATTTTTTTATTGCTGTTTTTGCCTCCTCACGTGGAGGATCGAGCATTCCTGCAAGTCCCGAAAAAATCAGATTTCCGCTGTTCGGGTCAAAGCTTTCCGACGTTGTGCAGGCGAGAGCGAGAACTCTCAGCGCCTTGTCAGACATTTCGATAGCCTTTTGAGAAATTCGTCGGCGAACAGAAGCTGTCATAGGCAGGATCTCGCCGTTTTCAGATATGTACCGGGAGCAGCGCGGCAGTACGGCTTCCTCTGCGCCCTTGATATACAGACGGTTTTCAACTCCCTCACGGCAGAAAACAGCCATAAACCTTGTCTCGCTGTCGAAAGGCTGTTCGGCGGTTTTACGGCAGGATTCCGCAAGCCGGGACTTGAATATCCCTGCTTTTGCGGCGGCAACAAGGAGCGCGATCTCCGTGGGGTCGCCTGTCACAGACCATTCGCCGCCGGAATCGAGACTTCCGCGCCGTCTGCCAGAGGGCTTTTCATCGGAGAAAATTTCCGCAGTTGAGCATATCACGCCGCATTTCAGCGCTTCTGTCAGAGCCTTTTCCGTGCCCGGATTAGGTCGTGTATTTTCGTCGCCCTTTGAGATACTTCCGCTTATTTTATAGCCCGAGCCGCTGAAAAAATAATCCGAATCGGCAGTTGAAAGCTGAGTGACGGTCATTTTGTTTTCGGTAACTGTTCCGGTTTTATCAGTACATATTACCGAAGCGCAGCCGAGAGTTTCAACACTGTGAAGCTTGTTGACCAGCGCACGCTGCTTCATCATCCGGCTTACCGCTAACGCGAGGGCGATAGTTACGGTCGCCGGAAGTCCCTCCGGGATCGCGGCTATTGCTATGGTGATGCCTGTCATAAGCATATCGAAAACCTTTTCGCCCCGGAGAACACCTGCAAGGAAAACAGCCGCACAGACCAGAAGACATATTACCGCAACAATTTTTCCAAGCTCCGCAAGTCGTTTTTGCAGAGGCGTGGGTTCGCTGTCAATATCGGCTATAAGCTGGGAAATTTTGCCCATTTGCGTATTTTTCCCGGTAGCGATGACTCTTCCCCGGCAGCTTCCCTTTACCGCCGAAGTACCGCTGTAGATCACATTTTTCTTGTTGATGCTGTTGTCCGTATCCTCCGTATCTCCGACTGATTTCGGTGCAGGCTCGGACTCACCGGTCAGTATCGCCTCATCTGCAAAAAAGCCTGCAGAGCTGAGGATAACGCAGTCTGCCGGAATGCGGTCGCCAGCCTCAAGCTCTACAATATCGTCAGTAACGAGATAAGCTGCCTCGATCTCTTTAAGTCTGCCGTCACGGTAGCACTTAGCCGTAGGAGCTGTCATAGAGCGTAGGGCTTCAAGCGTGTGCTCCGTGCGGTATTCCTGGATAAAGCCGAGAATGGCATTGAGCAGGACGATTAGGATTATCGTGACCGCGTCAGTGACTTCACCAAGAGCGGCAGATATGACCGTAGCCGCAAGGAGTATCATGACCATAACGTCCTTGAACTGCCCCATAAAAATTTTCATAACTCCGGATCTTTTCTTTTCCTCCGGGACATTAAGTCCCTCTTTTTTCAGACGAGCGGCGGCTTCCTTTTCCGTAAGACCCATGCTATCACCTCAATTTGTTTTGTCCATAAATCTTATGCGGACAAGGAGAGGTTTATGCGGATAATACAAGAAGCCCGGAGAGATCATTTTCCTCCGGGCTCCCGATTTAGTTACAATAGATCAAAACAAGCTCTTATTCTTCTGTAAAATCATTTTCCGTGTAATCAGCTTCATTGCTCTGTACAGTCTTATCTGCTCCGGACATTTTTCCGCCTAAATAGCCAGCCAGGAGCGAGCGTATGTCAACGCCCGTCGCTTCTGAAAGTCCGTCGGTGATCTTTACAGTCGAGCCGATAATATCTCCGACCATTTTGCTGGAATTTCCGTCGCCGTACATTGTGATGCGGTCAACGTTTCCAAGAGGCGCAGCGGCGTTTTTAACAACCTCCGGCAGCGCATTGAAGTACATCTCCAGGATAGCAGCCTCGCCGTATTTTTTCATAGCCTCAGCCTTTGCGCTGATACCCTCAGCCTCAGCCAGACCCTTGGCACGGATAGCATCAGCCTCCGCCTGTCCGACTGCGGCAATACCCTCAGCCTCCTGCATTTTCGCATACTTCTGCGCCTCAGCTTCAGCCTTTTTCGCCTCAGCCTCCTGCTCGCGCTGGAAACGGTCGGCTTCGGCATCCTTTTTCTGCTGATAAAGCTTCGCGTCTGCATACTGTTGAGCCTTATAGCGTTCAGCCTCGGCTTTTTTCTTTATCTCAGCGTCAAGGGACTGCTCCATTACCGCAGCCTCTCGGCTTTTCAGCTCAACGTCCTTCTCAGATGCCGCAATATCTGCGTTGTACTTGGTGACCTCGATAGTCCGGCGCTGCTCTTCCTTCTGGATCTCATAAGCTGCATCAGCGATCGCAAGCTGCGTATCAGCTTCTTTTTTCAGCTCAGCCTGACGTATGGCAAGCTGATTGTTCTTCTGTGCGATCTCAGTTTCCGCAAGGACCTTTGCATCGTTTGCCTCTTTTTTAGCCTGCGCCTTTGCGATCTCGATCTCCTTTTCGGATTCTGCACGTGCAATGGCGGCTTTTTTCTGAATTTTCGTCGTATTGTCGATACCGAGATTCTCGATAAGATTCTGGTCGTCGGTGAAATTCTGGACGTTGAACGAAACGATCTCAAGTCCCATCCTGTTCAGGTCGGGAGCGGCATTTTCCTGCACCTTTTCGGCGAAAGCCTTACGGTCGTTTACCATTGATTCGAGAGTCATCTGTCCCACAATCTCACGCATATTTCCTTCCAGAACTTCTCTTGCCACCTTCGCAACATAGAGAGTGTCCTTGTTCAGAAAGTTTTCCGCGCCAAGCTGGATAAGAACGGGATCGCTGCTGACCTTTACATTTACGTTTGCGTCAACGTTGATGTTTATGTAGTCGGCGGTAGGAACTGCGCTGGACGTTTTAACGTCTACGGCGATGAGCTGGAGCTTCAGCTTATCCACACGCTCGAAAAACGGGATGCGTATGCTTGCCTTACCGATGATGATCTTACGCCGCAGACCCGAAATTATGTAGGCTGTATCGGGCGGAGCCTTGATGTATCCCAGTACGAAGATAAGCACGATGAGCGCAATGGCTGCAATTATCAGCACGGGGATAACGGGAATGTTGCCGGGCATTTTTGTGATCCTCCATATCATAAAATTGTGTGGTATTTGGAAATACTACACAATTACATTATACATCATTTTATGACAATTGTCAACAATTTTATCGCATTGGGGTGTGGTGACACTATCCGAAATGCTTGTAAGACGGGCGTTGAGCGGTAGTGTCACCACACCCTAATATTATACCTCAAATTTACATCCTGCTGCGTAAAATCCGACATTTTTCGCAATTATTATGTGATATAATTGTTTTTGCCATGTGGTAATCTGTTTCGGTGGGTGAATATGATGTTAAAAGTATTAAGAAAAAACAAGACATTGGCGGCTATTCTGGGATTTTTTTTATCCTTCCTTGCCGGGGCGATCCTGTGCGGCAAAACAGGCGGCAATGTTTTTGCCGATATTTCATTCTGCGGAGCAGCCGAGCTTCCGTTTTCCGCAGGATTCTTTGCCGGAGCGCTTTTCCGCGCTGTGGCAGGAGGAAATGTGGGCAGGCGGATAGTCAAGCTTGCGGCGCTTGCAGTGATCGTCATTGCAAAGCTTTTTTCTGAATCATCATCTCAGCCGAAAAATTGCGGAATTATATCAGCCGCAGCCGTTATGTCCTCGGGAACTGCGGTATCCTGGCTTATCGGCGAGCTGCCGGAAAGGCTGATATACTACGTTGTTTATGCGGTCATCTCCGGTGCGGCGGCTTTTTCCGCTGCAAAGCTGCTGACGATATGGCGCAGAAAAGGAGTTCTGGACTTGCGCGGAATAAACGGCGCATACGGAGCGCTGAGCTGCATTGCAGCCTCGTCTCTGCTTTCAACAGTACATATTTTCACACTGGATCCCGGTATTATATTTACAGCTGCACTGACTCTTTTCGCAGCCTTTTTCTACGGCGGAGCAGCTGCGGCTCTCTGTGCAGCCCTCGGAGGCACAGGAATCGTCCTCGCTTCATCGGGCGATGCAGAGATATGCGTTATTTTTGCAGCGGCAGGAGTCGCGTCAGCATATTTCGGCAAAAGGAGCGTTTTCGCGTCGGCAGCCGTTTTTTCGGGATTTTCTGCGTTTACTGCCGTTTTCTCAGGCGCTCAGGGGCTTTCGGCTCTGCTGGCAAATATTCTGTGCGCCGCCGGGATATTCGTCATTTCAGCGCCCTGCTTTTCGCGGAAAACGATACTTACCGGGTATGCCGAGACCGAGGATTACCGCAGGATATGCCTGGCGGAAAGCGGCAGACTTGCCGACGTTATATGCGGCGTGCGGTGCGATCTTGAGCGGATAAACGCCCATTTTATGAGCAGACGGAAGAAATCGGGAGAAAGAGCGGCTCTGAATCCCGGACGCGGCGAGAGCATCAGCGGATTTTACGAAATGATGCGGCTTACAGAGGAGCTTGTAAGAGACTGTATGCCATCAGAAGGTCTTGTATATTCCCCCGAACTGAGCCGTAAAATAGGCGAAAAGCTTGAGTTATGCGGAATGACTGCGAAGAGAGTAACGGCTTCCTATAATAGCGCGGGCAGGCTTATTGTGGAGGCTGCGTTTGAGCGAAGATCAGCTCCGAAGATCACCGACAGGCTGTACGGAATTATAGCCGACGAAAGCGGCAGCTCCGGTCTTATTCCCTCGGCGGCAGTAAGGACATCCAGGGAGCTGATCGTCGGAATGTATGAGAAGCCGAGGTATGAGCTGAGTATTTGCAGCGCCTCGTCATGCGCCGACGGTTCGGAGGTGAGCGGAGACAGCTTTGCGTGCTTTTCCGACGGAACAGGAATTGAATATGCAGTCATCTCCGACGGAATGGGCAGCGGAAAAAGCGCCGCTCTTGAATCGAAGATGATCGTCAGTCTTTTCCGCCGGTTTGTCTGCGGAGGCGTTGAGCCGCGCCGTGCCATACGACTGGTCAATTCCGTCATGGTGAACAAGCTCGGTGAGGAGTCCTTCGCCACGTTCGACGCTATGTGCTTTGACCCTGACACGGGAGTGGCTGATTTTATAAAATCCGGAGCTGCCGCCGCTGTGATACGAAGCGGCGGCGATGTTATGAAGCTTGCCGCGGCTACTTTTCCGATAGGCATAAACAGCCGCGGAGAGCTGTTCAGGGCGGAGCAGAAACTGGAAGCCGGGGATATAGTTATAATGTTTTCCGACGGAATAAGCGACAGCGCCGTACCGTATGTCAAGGAGCTTCTGATGAAGCAGCTGAGTCTCCGGGAGATCGTCGATGCCATTGCAGAAAAGGCTGGAGTATTCAGTCACGGCGGCGTCCGCGACGACGTAACAGTGGTGGGAATACAGGTCACAGAGAGCAGCCGGGGATAAGCTGTGCTGTTATATCAATTAATTATCGGTATGCCGATATGAAGTAGTAAAGTATGCAAGTTGCACATAAAATACAAGTTATATTTATACTAATGTCCGAATTTTTGTGCAACTTTGCAAAAATGCTTGATAAATTATGGCGTTTCTGGTAAAATATATATAGGTAATACTGTAAATCGACATATGATTTTGATATACGGCATATATTACCGAAGCAAAGGAGGATAATTTATGTCAGTTAACAAAAAAAATAATCCCAATGATTTTCCGCTTTACCTCTTCTACCAGGGAAAAAATTACGAGGCATGGAGGTTCTTCGGCGCTCATTCCAGGAAAAAGGGACGCGGCACAGTTTATACCTTCAGAGTGTGGGCTCCTAATGCCGTGAGCATTTCGGTCGTAGGCGATTTCAACCGCTGGGACAGAACGAAAAATCCTATGAAGCTCATATCCGACGGCGTTTGGGAAGCCGAAATATCAAAGCTTGAACGATTTGACATCTATAAATACAGCATAGAGACAAAGGACGGCAGAACGCTGCTGAAATCCGATCCCTATGCAACTCATTTTGAAACGCGTCCGGGTACGGCATCCAAGATCTACGAAAGCAGCTACGAATGGAATGACGCTGCCTGGTATGAGCAGAAGAAGTCTAATAATGTCTATAAAAGCCCTATGAACGTGTACGAGGTGCATCTGAACTCGTGGAAAAATACCGGCGAGGAGGAGGTCTTTACCTCGTATATCAATTTCGCGCGGGATATTATTCCTTATCTGAAAAAAATGTCCTATACCCACGTTGAATTTATGCCACTTACGGAATTTCCTTTTGACGGCTCGTGGGGCTATCAGGTGACTGGCTATTTTGCGCCGACCTCCCGTTACGGTACTCCCGACGACTTCCGCAGAATGGTAGATATGTTCCATGAAGCCGGAATAGCAGTTATCCTCGACTGGGTTCCTGCTCATTTCCCGAAGGACGCTCCGGGTCTTTACGAATTTGACGGCACCTGCTGCTATGAATATACCGACGTGCGTAAAAAAGAGCACAAAGCCTGGGGAACTCACGTTTTTGACTACGGTAAGGCGGAGGTCTGCTCCTTCCTGATCTCGAGCGCCAACTATTGGTTCACCGAGATGCACGTAGACGGTCTGCGTGTTGACGCCGTAGCTTCCATGCTCTATCTGGACTATGACAGACGCGACGGCGAGTGGACTGCTAACATCAACGGCGGAAACGAAAATCTCGAAGCCGTCGAGTTTCTGAAACGGCTTAACGAGGCTATTTTTGCGAAACACCCCGATGCCCTTATGATCGCGGAGGAATCCACGGCATGGCCTATGGTCACAAAGCCTACGGATATCGGAGGACTGGGCTTCAATTTCAAGTGGAACATGGGCTGGATGAACGATATGCTCAGCTATATGTCTCTTGATCCGATTTACCGCTCATTCAACCACGACAAGCTTACATTCTCATTCTTCTACGCTTTTTCGGAGAACTATATCCTGCCTATCTCCCATGATGAGGTGGTTTACGGAAAGTGCTCCATGATAAATAAAATGCCGGGAGAGGGCGAAAATAAATTCTCCTCATACCGCGCTTTCCTTGCCTATATGATGGCGCATCCCGGAAAGAAGCTGCTGTTTATGGGGCAGGAATTTGCCCAGTATAACGAGTGGAATTTCAAGTCTCAGCTCGACTGGGAGCTCACAAAGGACAACGAATACAACAGACGTGTCAGCAAATTTACCGAGAAGCTGAATAAATTCTATCTGGAAAATTCTCCGCTTTGGGAGAACGATGATTCCTGGAATGGTTTCAGCTGGATCTCTAATGACGACTACAAGCAGAGCGTCATCGCTTTCAGACGTATTGACGACAGCGGAAACGAGATCATTGCCGTGTGCAACTTTGTTCCCGTGCAGCGCGATGATTACCGTATCGGCGTGCCGAGAAAGGGCACATATAAGGTAGCTTTGAATACAGACGCTGCAGAGTTCGGCGGAACAGGCGTTTCCGCAAAGTCTTATAAATCTGAAAAAGAGCCTATGCATGGCTTCGATAACAGTATTTCCATGACCCTTGCACCACTCTCCGTAATGTATCTGAAGGTTCCGGCTGAGAAGAAAAAGGCTGAGAGATCTGGAAGCGAAGCTCCGAAAACCGAAAAAAAGGCAATAACCCCGGCGAAGAGGAGAGGTCGTCCGAAAAAGACTTCTCCTGCCGAGGATAAATAAAATAACTTATATTTTACTATAGGGCATCTCTAAAAACCTATTTGATTAAGCAAAAATCAGATAGGTGCATCGGTTGCAAGGAAAGCTCTCGAAGGAGTTCTGTCGCACTCCAAGAGGGTTTGATGCAGCAAACGATGTACATAGCTGATTTTTGCCAAAAGGGGTTTTTAGAGATGCCCTATATTATCAGGAGGAATATCTATGTACACAAAGAAAAAGGTTGTGGCAATGCTCCTTGCCGGAGGACAGGGAAGCAGATTGTATGCTCTTACTAAGAATGTCGCAAAGCCTGCTGTTCCCTACGGCGGAAAATACCGCCTTATCGACTTCCCCCTCTCAAACTGCACCAATTCCGGCATCGACACCGTAGGCGTACTTACTCAGTATCAGCCGCTGGTGCTCAACGAGTATATCGGCAACGGTCAGCCATGGGATCTTGATAAGATGAACGGCGGAGTTCACGTTCTGCCTCCTTATGAGTCGCAGGCTGGCGCTTCGTGGTATGAGGGCACTGCCAACGCCATATATCAGAATATGAACTTTATCAGACGCTATGACCCGGATTATGTTGTTGTCCTGGGCGGCGACCACATCTATAAAATGGACTATTCAAAAATGGTGGATTTCCACGTTGCAAACAACGCAGACTGCACTATTTCCGTTATCGACGTTCCCCTTGCCGAGGCTTCACGTTTCGGAATAATGATCTGCGACGACAAGAACCAGGTAACTGATTTCGTCGAGAAGCCGAAGGAGCCTAAGTCAACTCTTGCTTCTATGGGTATTTATGTTTTCAGCTGGGATAAGCTTGAAAAGTATCTCATCGAGAATGAGAATGACGCCAATGCAAAGCGTGAAAAGGGCGAGCCCTGGTCAAAGGATTTCGGCAAGGATATCATTACCTCCATGCTCCGCGACAAGCAGAGACTTTTTGCTTACGAGTTTGAGGGCTACTGGAAGGACGTAGGAACACTGGATTCTCTGTGGGAGGCAAATATGGATCTGCTCAGCCCGAGCGTTCCCCTTGATCTCTACGACAAGAGCTGGAAGATCTACTCCAGAAGCAGCTATATGCCGCCGCAGTATATCGGAGACAACGCAAAGGTCGAAAATTCCATGATCGCCGAGGGCAGCAATGTTGACGGCTCTGTTGATTTCTCTGTACTTTTCGCAGGCGTTACCGTTGAGGAGGGCGCAACTGTCAATTACAGTATCATCATGCCCGGAACTGTCATCAAGGCTGGCGCTGTGGTTGAATACGCGATAGTAGGAAGCGACTGCGTTATCGAGGGCGGCGCACATATCGGAAAAAGTCCTGAACAGGTTGACAACAGAGACGACTGGGGAATTTCAGTTGTCGGACATAATGTTACAGTTTCAAGCGGCAAGTCCGTTGAGCCGAAAGATATAGTCGGCGAAAATATCTGAGCGGAGGTAGAACAATGAGCAGTGTTAATTATAATGTTTTGGGACTGATTTTCGCAAGTATGCACGATTCATATGTCAGCGAGCTTACGAAGCAGAGAACAATGGGATCTATTCCCTTTGGCGGACGCTACAGGCTGATAGATTTCCCGCTTTCAAATTTCGTGAATTCAGGCGTTTCCGAGGTGGGCGTTATCACAAAGTCCAACTACGGTTCGCTGCTGGATCACCTCGGTTCGGGAAGAGACTGGGATCTTGCACGTAAAAAGGGCGGACTTCACCTTCTCCCTCCCTACAGCCAGACAGGCGGCATCTACCAGGGCAGACTCGACGCACTGAGCAATATATGGAGCTTTGTCGAGCACTCTAAGGCGCAGCACGTTATACTGGCGAACTGTGACGTTGTGACGACTATCGACTTCAACCCTGTTCTTCGCCAGCATATCGACACAGAGGCTGATATTACACTTGTTTACGGCAAGGGCGCATATGACGGAGAGAAGAATCCCAGCACAACTATTCTCGAATTTAATGATGACAACACTGTCAGAAGCGTGCTTGTAAATCCCAGAGTTTCCGGCGAGTGCAATCACTGGCTCGAGATGCTCATAATCAGCAAGGACGTTCTCAAGAAGATCGTTTTCGACGCAGCAAGCAGAAACGTTTGCAGCTTTACAAGAGAGATCCTCCAGAACAGAAACAGCGAGTACAGGATCATGGGCTACGAGCACAAGGATTTCTTTGTACGTATTGACGGAATGGACAGCTATTTTGCCGCTAACATGATGCTTCTTGACGCTGATAAGAGAACAGGTCTTTTCAAGAACAATATGCCTGTTTTCACTAAGGTCGGAGACAACGGCCCGGCAAGATACGGTCTGGAGTCAAACATCAAGAACTCCCTTATCGCAGACGGATGCGTTATCGAGGGTACGGTTGAGAACTCCGTTCTTTTCAGAGGCGTAAAGATCGGCAAGGATACTGTAGTCAAGGATTCCGTTATCATGCAGGGTACGGTCATCGGAAACGATTGCAGCATAACATCTGTTATCACTGATAAGTGCGTTGAGATAAGCGACAGCAAGGTGCTGACTGGCTCGGCAACCTATCCCGTATATATCAATAAAAACGGCAAAATATAACCGGTTGCCGGATTCGGAGGGCAAGTGATAAAATGAATATTCTTTTTGCTGCCAGCGAGGCTGTTCCCTATGCAGCCTCCGGCGGTCTTGCCGACGTAATGGGCTCGCTTCCAAAGGCAATAAACGCCAAGGGACATGATTGTGCCGTGGTCATTCCGCTGTACCGCGCTGTTTCAAAAGAGCTTCGCGGGGATATGCAGCTTATAACAAACATCACTGTTGACGTTTCATGGCGGAAGCAGTACTGCGGTATTTTCTTTGCGGAGAGAGACGGCGTTTCCTATTATTTCATCGACAACGAATATTATTTCGACAGAGACGGTCTGTACGGCTTTTATGATGACTGCGAGCGGTTTGTCTTTTTTGACAGAGCTGTTCTGGAAATGCTGAAATATATTGATTTTCAGCCGGATATTATAAGCTGTAATGACTGGCAGACGGCTCTTATCCCGGTTTATTACCGGCTTTATTACAAGTATCAGCAGGGCTACAGCAGGATAAAAACCGCATTTACCATACATAACATCGAGTACCAGGGCAAGTACGGCAGAGAGGTGCTCGACGAGCTGATGGGTATTCCCTCTTATAACGCCGGGATCCTGGAGTATGACGGCTATATAAATATGCTGAAAGGCGCTCTGGAGTCAGCGGATAAGATAATCACGGTTTCTCCGACTTATGCCGGAGAGCTTCTTGAGCCTTGGTATGGCGCAGGTCTTGACAGGATACTGCGGACTAAGGAGGATAAGCTGATCGGAATCCTCAACGGCATCGACATGGATATGTTCGACCCGTCAAAGGACGCTCTCATATACAGTCATTATTCAAAGGACGATATTTCGGGCAAAGCGGACTGCAAGGCTGAGCTGATACGAGAGCTTGACCTTGATCCGGGAGATGAGCCGATAATCGGAATCGTCACAAGATTTGTTCGTCACAAGGGTATAGACCTCATCCGCTGTGTTTTCGAGGAAATAGTGAAGAGCGGAGTCAAATTTGCCGTTCTTGGCAGCGGAGAACGTATCTACGAGGAATTTTTCATCGAAATGGGACGGCGTTATCCTGGAAAGGTGTCAGTCACAGTCGGATTTCTTCCGGAGCTTTCACGGAAGATATATGCCGGAGCAGATATGTTTCTTATGCCGTCGTTCAGCGAGCCGTGCGGACTTGCGCAGATGATAGCCATGAGATACGGCACTGCGCCGATCGTCCGGGAAACAGGCGGATTAAAGGATACCGTCCGCGACAACGGAGGAGTCAATGGAAACGGATTTACATTCTGCACCATTAACGCAGACGATATGCTCGATGCAGTCCGGCGGGCAAAGCGTGACTACGACAATAAGCCGCGCTGGTCGGAATTGGTCAAGCGTGCTATGAGCTGCGATTACAGCTGGTCGGGGTCAGCTGACGAGTATGTTAAAACCTTTCAGGAATTACTGACGGAATAAGAATTAAGGCTGCTGCAATATGACATTGCGGCAGCTTCTTGTTATTGGCAGCTTTTCATTATACAGCAGGAACTCCGCCCATGATCGAGCGGAGTTCCTGTGTGTGTATATCCGGAAGGAGATGTCGTGATAAATTAGAATACGAACGGGAGAGCCTTGTACTCGCCGAGCAGGTATCTCATCATAACCTTTGCGTCAGCCTCAGAGATTATACCGTCTCTGAAAACGTCTGCCGTTTCAAGCTGGGCTTCATTCAGGTAAGCCGGGAGACCGCTGTTCTTCTTGCGGAGGTAGTTTGTAAGTGTCAGATAATCATACGTATCAATAATACCGTCGCCCGTAAGGTCGCCCACAGCCTGAGGAACGATCTCTGCTTCAGCAGGAAGATACTGGTCGTCAAACGTCTGATCTGTCATTACGAAGAGCTGCTGCCAGTACCAGCCGTAGTCTGAATCAGCGTCATAGTAAACGCCGACGCCCATGTGAGTCAGCTTCGGGTTCATGATAGCTGCCCAGTGATTCGGGGAATCCTTCCACTGTTCCATTGTCTCTTCGGCAGTGCTGTTGCCGGCTGCGATATTCTCGGCTGTAATATAGTAGTCAACGATGTCAGTGTCGATGATCGAGGAGAATCTCTTTCCGCGGCTTACGTGGCTGAAATCTACGGAGATCTCTTCGGCTCTTATCTCGGAAAGCTCGTTGAGATAGGGGACGATGTACATGGGAGGCAGACCCTCTTCTGCGCGTGCTTCATTTACAAGAATACCTATCTGGTTGACCTTCTCTCGTATCTCAGCTGCGTCAACGCCTTCGCTTGCTGCAAACGTGCTGCCTGCTGCGGAGATCATCATTGCGCCTGTCATAACTGCTGCGGAAACGATAGCTGTAGCTTTCTTCATCATGCTCTTAATTGTAGTAGTCATCATAATACACACCTCTGAAAAATTTCAATGTCTTTATACATTTGGTATAGTTCAACTTTTGCTCTGTGAGAACTCCGGAAAGCCTTTGATATAGCCTTGTTCCTAAGCTTTATCTTTGCTTTGTTCTCTTTCCATGATTAGATTATACCATGTATTTCCCGTTTTTAATACCCAAAAAATCTGACTTTTTACCCTAATTTTACGACTTGTAATAATTTGTGGAATGAATCGTGCCTTGACAGACAGGAAAAAAGCTGTTATAATAAAGAAAGAAAAACCGACAGTTCGTTTGCACCATCCTGTCGCTAAACAAAACTAAGGGCAGATATGACTGAATATATACTTGCCTCTATTGCAAACTGTCAGCATCCTTTGAACATTTTGCAATAGAGCCGAGTATAGCCTTTTGCATCTGTTCCGCAGGTGCATTTTTTAGATATATTATCAGGAGATGTATTATGTATTACCTTAAAACCTCCGCTTCCTTCGACAGCGCACATTTTCTTCACGGCTATGTCGGAAAATGCGCCAATATCCACGGTCATCGCTGGACTGTTGAGGTCTCCGTTTCCGGCAGCGAGACGGAGCAGACAGGGGAAAAACGCGGAATGCTTATTGATTTCGGAGACCTGAAGAAAATTCTCCGCAGCCTTGCTGACAGCTTCGACCATGCCCTGATCTACGAGTCTGGCAGTCTGAAGGAGTCGACGCTGATTGCCCTTAACGACGAGGGATTCCGTCTTATTGAAGTTCCCTTCCGCCCGACCGCCGAGAATTTTGCGAGACATTTTTACGGTCTGCTTTCGGAAAAAGGACTGTCTGTGAAGAGCGTCACAGTTTACGAAACGCCGGATAACTGTGCGGTATATGAGGTGGATAATGACTGATGAAATAAAATATCCCGTGGCGGAGAAATTCGTCAGCATAAACGGAGAGGGCAGACGTGCAGGGGAGCTTGCGGTATTTATCCGCTTCCGCAAGTGTAATCTCAGCTGTACATACTGCGACACACGCTGGGCGAACACTGAAAGCTGTCCGGCTGAGATGATGTCCGCCGAGGAAATTGCCGGATATGTTAGCTCCTCCGGAGTAAAAAATGTGACCCTGACAGGCGGCGAGCCTCTTTTGCAGAGCGGGCTGTACAGGCTCATTGAGCTTCTTATGGAGTCCGGCTGCCGTGTGGAGATCGAAACAAACGGAAGTATGCCTATAGCCGGGCTGTGCGGCAGAAAATTCCGCCCTGGCTTTACTCTTGATTACAAGCTTCCCGGCAGCGGTATGGAGCAGCATATGCTGACGGATAACTATGAATATCTGACCGGAAATGACACCGTAAAATTTGTTGCCGGAAGCAGAGACGACCTGAAAAAAGCGGCGGAAATTATAGAAAAATATGATCTCAGAAAAAAATGCAGCGTTTATTTCAGTCCGGTTTTCGGAAGCGTCGAACCTGCTGAAATAGTCGATTTTATGGTGGAAAACAGGCTTAACGACGTTCGGCTGCAATTGCAGCTTCACAAGTTTATCTGGGATCCGGAGAAAAGAGGTGTGTAGCATGGACAGAGAAAAAATCGAATATCATATCCGCGGACTTTTGGAAGCGATCGGAGAAGACCCGGATCGCGAGGGGCTTATCGAGACTCCGCGCCGTGTTGCAGGTATGCTTGAAGAGGTACTTGAGGGCACGGCGTATACAAATCACGAGATAGCAGAAATGTTCGGCAAGACCTTCTCTGCGGAGGAGACGGGGGCGCAGGAGGCTGTGGTCATGAGGGATATAACGGTGTTCAGCTACTGCGAGCATCATCTTGCCCTGATGTACGATATGACGGTGAATGTGGCGTACATTCCACACGGCAGAGTGCTGGGACTCAGCAAGATAGCCAGAATATGCGATATGGCGGCAAAGCGGCTGCAGCTTCAGGAACGGCTCGGACGGGATATTGCGGAGATAATCTCAGAGGCTTCCGGTTCTCCTGACGTGGCGGTGAAAATAACAGGATCTCACAGCTGCATGACTGCCCGGGGAATCCGGAATCCCTCGTCGAGAACGGAAACAAGAACATACACCGGAGTATTCAAAAATAACAGAGACCTGCAAAAGCTGGTGGATTAGGAGGAAAAATGAAAGCGCTTGTTCTTTTCAGCGGCGGACTTGACAGTACGACCTGTCTCGCCATCGCCGTCAGCAGATACGGAGCGGAAAATGTTATCGCTCTTTCAATTTTTTACGGTCAGAAGCACGATAAGGAGATACGTGCGGCTGAACAGATAGCCCGACATTACGGCGTGATATGGAAAACCCTTGACCTTACTCCGATTTTTGCGGATTCTGACTGTTCGCTGCTGTCGAAGTCAGAAAAGGATATCCCTCAGACTACATACGCGGAGCAGCTTTCAGAGACGGGCGGAAAGCCGGTTTCTACCTATGTTCCGTTCAGAAACGGACTTTTCATTTCCTCGGCGGCAAGCATAGCCCTGTCCAACGATTGCCAGGTGATCTACTATGGAGCTCACAGCGACGACGCTGCCGGAAATGCCTATCCCGATTGCAGCAGCGGATTTAACAATGCTATGAACGACGCGGTCTATATCGGAAGCGGCGAGCAGCTTAAAATTGAAGCGCCCTTTGTCAGCCGTACTAAGGCTGATATAGTCCGCCTTGGAACGGAGCTGAATGTTCCCTATGAGCTGACCTGGAGCTGCTATGAGGGAAATGACAAGCCCTGCGGAGTATGCGGAACCTGCCGTGACAGAATAGCGGCATTTGAGGCGAACGGTCTTGTTGACCCGCTTATGAGAGGAGAATGAAAATGACAGGAAGAACAGAAGCTGAGCACGGCGATATTACGCTGCTGGGAAATCAGAATACAAAATATTCATCGGATTATGCTCCGGAAGTGCTGGAAACCTTTCCGAACAAGCATCCGGACAGGGATTATTTCGTTAAGTTCAACTGCCCGGAGTTCACGAGCCTTTGTCCGATCACAGGTCAGCCGGATTTTGCGGCGATATATATTTCATATGTGCCGTCGGAGAAAATGGTGGAGAGCAAGTCGCTGAAGCTGTATCTTTTCAGCTTCCGGAATCACGGCGATTTTCACGAGGACTGCGTCAATATTATAATGAACGACCTGATAAAGCTTATGAATCCGAAATATATCGAGGTGTGGGGAAAATTCCTTCCGAGAGGCGGAATTTCCATTGACCCGTACTGCAACTACGGAATGCCCGGGACAAAGTGGGAGGAGATCGCCTGGGACAGACTTACTCACCACGATCTATACCCGGAGCATATAAATAATCGCTGAATATTTCACGAAAAAAAGCAAAAAATAACTCCGTGCCAAGCTTTGAAAAAGCAGGTGCACGGAGGTTTTTTATTATGGATAACTTTTGTAAAAGCGGTTTTGATATGCCTGTTGGACTTTCTATGGCGCTTGCGTCAGAGCCTGATGCCATGCGGAAATTTTCATCTCTTTCTGATCGGCAGAAATGGGAGATTGTCAGCGGAGCTCACGCAGTCGGTTCGGGTAAAGAGATGAAGCAGTACGTGAAAAATATCATTACGGCAGCGGAGAGCCTCCGCTGGCAATCCACGTGACCGCTCACAGGTTCGCTGATTAATCAGCGGCGAAGAATGAACGCCGCGAGCTGCGAAATTCGGCGGCAGTTAATCCGCCATATACCGAAAAAAGTATAATAATCATCTGTATCTCATCCATTTTCCCATATCAAGGAGCATTGCTGACCGGAGGAGCTGTATCAAGCTCCTCCATTTTGTCGGTGGAGGTTTTTATGCGCTTTTCGTAGCTCTGCTGAAATTCGTTTTTGATATTTGACTGGGCATAGTCGAATTTCTGTTCCTCAAAACGCTTGCTGAACTGGGGAAACCCAGGCTGCTCTTCCAGATAAGCATATTTCATATTCGTGAATATTGTAGCGACAGCGGCGAATATACATAAAACAAGCAGGGGAATATAGAGGTAAGGGGAATTTGCTATGCAAATTATTCCGCTGGAGTTTGATATACAAATTACCCCGCTGTCGCTTGCTGCCATGATAATGCTGCAAATTGATACTATAATGGTGCACAGCGAGAATATATTTTTATGCTTGTAGCATGATCCGTAGCCGAAAATTATGATCAGAATCTTAAAAATAACGCCGTCTGTCAGAACCGGAAACAGCAATACTTCGGGAAAGAGAAGTGATCCTATAGATTCGAAGGCATAAATGATACTAAAGGCTGCATAGAATATAGCAATTATGTTATATGTTTTTTTGCAAAGCTTCATTATTCTGTAGTTCTCTGACATTTCGATATATGCATCTTTACACGTTTTCATAATTATTCCTTTCACATTCCGCCGGATGCCGGCATATATTTAATAAGAGGACTCATATATCGGTGGTATTAAGCAGTATGCCTGATTCTTCAATGCTGATAGTTCCGAAAGACGGCGGTTTTCCGTCGTGCGGAGCGCCTGCGCTGCCGGGATTCAGGATATACAGACCGTCCTCGAATTTCTCGTATCTCACGTGAGTGTGACCATAGAGTACGATGTCGCAGCCCTTTATCCTTGCGGCAGCCTTGATCCTTTCAAGTCCGCTCTTTACGCCGAAAATATGCCCGTGGGAGGCGAGTATCCTGTGACCATGCGCGACTGTAATCTCCGTAAATTCCGGACTAAAGCTGCCGTAATCGCAGTTTCCGGCAACGTGTACGATCCTGGAGGCGTATTCAGGATTTTGCATAATAAAGCGGTCGAGGTCCTTTTCGCCGTCGCCCAGGTGGATAAACATATCCGCATCGGAGGTTCGCTTGAAAACCGATTCCAAGGCACGGAAGCTGCCGTGTGTATCAGAAATAACTATAATACGCATAAAATCAACCTTTCTTTTATTTATTCAGATGTTCACTAATGAACACATTATAACATAATTAAAATAAATTGTCAACAGGAGGAAGCTTTATGAACAAAAATAATTTTGATCCCAAGCTTGTGGGAGGACTTCTTGAAACTGTCAGCAAAAAAATCGGTGTTCCGCCGGAGCAGCTTAAAAAAGAACTGGAGGATGGAAAGTTCGACAGTGCGCTTTCCTCAATGGATCGCAGTCAGAGCGAAAAACTGAAAATGGCAATGAAAAATCCGAAACTGATTGAAAAATTGATGACAACGCCCCAGGCGAAGGCGCTTTATGAAAAACTTGGCGGAGGAAAATAGGTGATACCTTGGATGACAGGATGAATAAGCTGACGGAGCTTTTATCGGACGAGGAAAGTATGCGGCAGATACGGGAGCTTGCGGAAATGCTCAGCAAGGGCGATACCGACGGTATTGAAGAGCAGGAGGAAGCTCCCGATGAATCCCCGGAAACGGAAGCTTTCGGGGATATGCCCGATATAGAGACGATGATGAAGCTGACCAGCCTTATGGGGAAGCTTAACGAAAGCGACGAAAACACAGGGCTGCTGCTTGCGTTGAAGCCTCATCTTAGCGAGAAAAGACGTCAGCGTGTGGACAAAGCCGTGAAGCTGCTTCGGCTTATGGCTGTTTTCGACATGGCAAGAGAATCCGGAATGCTTGGGGAAATGTTTTAGGTGGTGAGGAGTGCCGGTGAACAGGGATAATTACGGTTTGAATCCGCTGTCGGGGCTGGACAGGGATATGCTGCTTATCGGCGGACTGCTGCTTTTGCTGCTCAGGGATAACGGCGATAAGAGGCTTATTCTCGCCCTTGCCTATATTATCGGAGGATAAAATGAACGGAGAAATGCTGTTTTATATTAGCTGCGCGGCAGTTGTGATCGCGGTGCTGATCTATTATGCAGGGCGGCGGAGGAAGCTGCTTTCTGTAATTTTCGGCGCTTTTTCCGGACTTGCTGCACTTATGGTGCTGAATATGTTCGGTGAAAGGATAGGAGTTCAGCTTTCGCTGAATCTTTTCAATGTCTGCGGAAGCGCTGTTCTTGGCGTGCCATTTGTTGCCGCTGCGGTGATTATAAATTATTTTATATGAATTTCCTGAAAACACTTGAAAAGTTCATAAAAATATGTTAAAATAACAGTAAGGAGGTGGATTATTGTGACAGCTATTGACATAATCAACAAAACAAAACATAAAGTACAGCTCACACCAGAGGAGATCAGCTTTCTGGTAAACGGATATACCTCCGGGAATATCCCCGATTATCAGATGTCTGCATGGTTTATGGCTGTATGCGTGAACGGGCTGACGGAGGAGGAGACGGTCGCTCTGACTCTTGCCATGCGCGACAGCGGAGATATTCTCGACCTTTCAACTGTAAATGCGATCACGGTTGACAAGCACAGTACAGGCGGAGTTGGCGATAAAACAAGCCTTATTGTCGGACCTGCCGCTGCTGCCTGCGGAGTTGCCGTGCCAAAAATGTCCGGACGCGGTCTTGGACATACCGGTGGTACGATAGACAAGCTGGAGAGTATCAGAGGCTACCGCACTGAGCTTGATCTTACAGAGTTTTCGGACATTGTCAATAAAACCGGATTTTCTATCATTTCCCAGAGCGGCTGCCTTTGTCCGGCGGACAAGAAGATGTACAGCCTGAGAAGCGTTACCGGGACTGTCGACAGTATTCCGCTTATTTGTGCCAGCATCATGAGCAAAAAGCTTGCTCTCAATGCCGACTGCATTGTCCTGGACGTAAAGTGCGGATCGGGAGCTTTTATGAAAACGCGGGAGGACGCGGAAAAGCTGGGAAGGCTTATGGAAAAGGTCGCCCGAGCAGCCGGAAAGAAATGCCGGGCTGTTGTTACGGATATGGATAAGCCCCTTGGATATGCTATTGGAAATGCGCTTGAGGTCAAGGAGGCTGTGGAGCTTCTTCAGGGCAGGAGCAGGGGAGAGATTTACGATGTCTGCATGGATCTGACGGCGCATATGCTGGAGCTTGCCGGAAAGGGAAGCTTTGAGGAATGTCGGAAGGCGGCGGAAAATGCCGTGGTATCTGGAAAAGCACTGGCGGTTCTTAAAGAGACGATAAGGCTGCACGGCGGCGACGACAATGTCTGCGATGATGTGGAACGACTTCCCAAGGCAAAGTACAGCCATGTTATATATGCTTCGCGAGATGTGGAGATAGCTGCGGTGAATGCGGAGGAGATCGGCATGGCGGCGCTTCTTCTCGGCGCAGGAAGGCAGATAAAGAACGAGGAGATCGACTACTCTGCCGGAATTGTTCTGGAGTTTAAGGTCGGGGACAAGATCTCCATGGACGCACCGCTTATGACACTCTATTCAAACGTAGTAAGCGACTTTTCCGAGGCTGCGGTCAGAGCCTGTAATGCCCTGTCTCTGCGGACGCTTACAGGCTCGGTTCTGACATAATTTTGATGCAGGTTCTGCAATTTTTGGGGTCATATGCTATAGGCAGGTTCGCGTTAAATATAATTTAGTTTTAAATTTATTTCCGCATAGGTTGCAATTTTGCAGTTTATATGTTATAATTGTATTATTAATTATAGGAGGTATTATCCAATGGGATTTAAAGACGCTATGATGGGATTTGCCGGAAAACTTGGCAGTTCCATTGATAAAGGGATTTCGTCCGGTAAAGAGGGCTACAACAAATTGAGCGATCGCGGACGAATCAAAAGAGAAACCGACCAGTTGACATCAGAGATCAACACTATTATGCTTAATGTGGGAAAAGCTCTTTATGCTGCCGACCCGGAGAATGAAAAGTTTAAGCAGGAATTTTCTGATATAAAGGCGAAGGAGGAGAAGCTTGAAATTCTCCGGAAGGAGCTTGAAGAGCTTGATAAGCAGCCGGAGCCTGCATCTGCTCAGCCGGAAGCCCCGGTCACTCCGACATCGGCAACTGTGACCTGTAAGGCTTGCGGAGAAAATATCCCTGCGGAATCGCATTTCTGCGACAAGTGCGGAGCTAAGCAATAATTTTTGAATTTCGGCATTGGGAGCGTTCCTGATGCCGATTATTTTTTAACAAATAAAAACCTACTGCTGATATTTTTGTGTTAAAAAAATATGAATAGGTTCAATATAGCAAAAAATGAACAAATTGAAAATAATTAGCAAAAAATGACTTGTAATATTTATTGGAATATTGTAAAATAAGATTATGGAAAAACTGCTCGGGAGGGATAGAGGTATGGACCTCGTTTCGATGCAGAAATTCAGGGCGAGACCGCATAAATTTTGTTGTGTGTATGTGCGGTTTTGTCTGTAAAGTTTTTATGAAAGTGAGGAATGATACACATGAAAAATGGCTTTTTCAAAAAAATAGTCACAGGAATGTTAGGCGGACTTATGTGCTTAACTATGCTTCCACAAGTGCAGCTTTCTTCTTCTGCTGCAAATGTTGGAGACAAGCTTAGCGTCGGTAACGGTACGACTCAGCATAAGGGCAATTGCGACGGTTACAGCTACGAGGTATGGATCGACACCACTGGCGGCAGCGGCTCTATGACACTTGGCGAGGGCGCTTCTTTCACGGCGGAGTGGAATGCAAGCGTCAGCAGCGGAAATTTTCTCGCTCGTCGCGGCTTGGACTTCGGCTCCCAGAAGAAGGCTACCGATTATCCGTATATCGGTCTGGACTATGAAGCCGACTATCGTCAGACCGGCAGCGCAAGCGGTAACTCACGTCTTTGCGTATACGGCTGGTTCCAGAACAAGAACGCCGGCAACGTACCGCTCGTTGAGTACTATATTATTGAGGACTGGGTAGACTGGTGTCCGGATGCTGACGGCAAGATGGTTACTATCGACGGTGCGCAGTACAAGATCTTCCAGATGGATCACACCGGTCCGACAATAAACGGCGGAAGTGAGACGTTTAAGCAGTATTTCAGCGTTCGCCAGCAGAAGAGAACCTCCGGACATATTACTGTTTCCGACCACTTCAAAGCGTGGGCAGACGAAGGCTGGGGTATCGGTAATCTTTATGAGGTTGCACTGAATGCTGAGGGCTGGCAGAGCAGCGGCGTTGCAGATGTAAAAAAGCTGGATGTTTACACCGATCCTGATAATCGTGATCCGAATATTGGCGTTGGAGGCGACACACCTGATACTCCTGCTGTTGAACCTGACGCAAATGGCAACTATTTCTACTGTCCTTTTGAGTCGGGTACAGACAGCTGGTCGGGCAGAGGTGATGCAGAAATCGCCCTTGACAGCAAGAATTACTACGCAGGCAGCAAGTCTCTGGCAGTGACCGGACGTACAGATAACTGGCACGGCGCAGCGATAAGCCTGGATTCAGACGCTTTCGTTCCCGGAAATACCTACAGCTTCAGCACAGCAGTCCTCCAGGAAAGCGGAGAGAGCACAAACATGAAGCTGACTCTCCAGTACAGCCTTGACGGTGAGGATAACTATAAAGAGGTAGCTTCTGCCGACGTAACGAGCGGCGTTTGGACAAAGCTGGAGAATACATCGTTTACTATTCCTTCTGGTGCGTCAAATCTTATTCTCTATGTTGAAGCGCCCGACAGCCTGACTGATTTCTGTATTGATGAGGCAAGAGGCGCTGTTGTGGGCACAAAGTCTGATGTTGTCACAGGCAGCGGCACTGTAGGTTCAGGAAGCGTTACACCTCCCGTAACGACTGCACCTCCAACTGTTGTTACAACTCAGCCGCCTACAACTGCAAAAGCTCCCGTTACAGAGAATATCGCATGGGGCGATGCAAACTGCGACGGCAGTGTTGATATTGCAGACGCTACACTGATTCTCCAGTATATCGGAAACAGCGATAAGTATAAGCTTACAGAGCAGGGTATGAAAAATGCCGATGTTTATGAGGCAGGCGGCGGAATCACGGCTATGGATTCCCTGGCTATCCAGAAATACGACGCAGGCGTTATCAAATCTCTGCCGGAAAGCTATTCGGACAGCTGGAGCGGCGGCAATACGACTGTAACTGATAATCCGGTTCAGAATCCTTCCGAGGGTAAATATTTCTCAAATTCCTTTGACACGTCCACAGAGGGCTGGACAGGCAGAGGCGACGCTTCGATCGCTCTCAATTCCGACAACTATTATTCCGGAAAATCACTTTCAATAAGCGGACGTACAGACAACTGGAATGGTGCGGCTATTGAGCTGGACACAAAGACATTTGTTCCCGGAAACGCATACAGCTTCTCTGCGGCAGTTCTTCAGAAAAGCGGTGCGGCAGAAACTGTTCAGATGACGCTCCAGTATACTCTTGACGGCGAGGATAACTACGACCAGATCGCGGCTGTAACTGCAAACAGCGGCGAGTGGACAAAGCTGGAAAAAACTTCATTCACAATTCCCGAGGGTGCAGCAGACCTTCTTATGTACATCGAAATGCCTGACAGTCTTGCTGATTTCTACGTTGATGAAGTTCAGACTGCTGCCGAGGGCACAAAGTCCACTGTTGTAACAGGCGGCGGATTTGTCAGCGATGTTTCTACCGCAGCGCCTGTTGTAAGCGGCGGAGTAGACATCTCCTGGATCGACCCGACTAAGCCTATGGTTGCCATTTCCTTCGACGACGGCGCATCTCCCGAAACAGGAACAAGGATTGTTGACGCTCTCAGCGACAGCGGATTCCATGCCACATTCTTCTATGTGGGCGACTGGATAAGAGATACGAATGGAGAAAATGAGGTCAAGTATGCTTACTCAAATGGCATGGAGATCGCAAATCACACCAAGTCTCATCCCGATCTGACCACAAAATCTGCAGCTGAGATCCGTAATGAGTACGATCAGTGTGCCACAAAGCTTAAAGGCATAATCGGTGCAGAGCCTTCAAAGCTCCTGAGACTGCCGTATCTGGGCTGTAATTCAACAGTTCAGAGCACACTCAGCGACGTTCCGCTCATCACCTGCGCTATTGACACTCAGGACTGGAACGGTGCGTCTAAGGATCAGATAGTAAATACTATCAAGTCTGCTATGAGCAATGGCTCACTTAACGGTGCGATCGTTCTCGCTCACGAGACATATGATACCACAGCTTCGGCTATGGAGGAGCTTTGCCCCTATCTCAAGGCTCAGGGCTGGCAGATAGTAACTGTTTCCGAGATGTTCGCTGTAAAGAACCAGCAGATGAACGGCGGTCAGGTTTACACTAAGGTCAACTGATAACTTCCAATTCCCAACAATCCCATAGAATATAAGAAAACGCTCAGAAATGGGCGTTTTCTTATTTTCAGCCGATTATGTGAAGCAACGCAAAAAAGGAACTGCATTAGGTAGATACTCATATAGAAGTTTTCCAGAAACTAAAATGA
>JAMPAJ010000004.1 GCA_023667265.1 Alistipes sp. | reverse complement strand
ACGCCTATGTTACGCAACCTTTACTTCAAAGATTAAAAACTTCTTTATGAGCGCCGCTCTTTCACGGCGTTCCCTTTTGCTTTATTTAATTATCGTGTCCTATCCGCTCTACCTTCATCAGGTTTGTAGTTCCCGAAACTCCAAGGGGAACTCCGGCTGTAATGGCGACAAGGTCGCCGTCTTCAACAAGGCGGTGCTCCTCCGCAGCCTCGACTGCCGCGGCAAAAAGCTCGTCTGTGCTCTTCTTTTCGTCGATGATAAAGGGCACAACTCCCCAGCTCATATTCATCTGGCGGCAGACCACCTCGCTCATCGTACAGCTTACGATAGGACAGCAGGGGCGGTATTTAGAGATAAGCCGTGCAGTCTGTCCGCCCAGTGAAACTGTGATTATAACGCTGGCGTCAAGGTCGTGGGCAGTTGTGACTGTGGCGTGGGCGATAGCCTCCGCAATGCTGCCCTCGGGATTGGAGCGGCGGACTGCAAATCTGCCCTTGTAGTCTATGTTGTTCTCGGTATTCTCAGCGATAAGAGCCATAGTCTTGACAGCCTCAACGGGATACGCTCCGGCAGCCGTCTCTCCGGACAGCATGATAGCGCTTGTGCCGTCGTAGATAGCGTTTGCAACGTCGGTGATCTCGGCTCTCGTGGGGCGAGGGTTAGTTATCATAGACTCAAGCATCTGGGTAGCAGTGACAACCTGTTTACCGGCATTATATCCCTTTTTAATGAGCGTTTTCTGAATCGCCGGAATCTGCTCGAAGGGAATTTCTACGCCCATATCGCCTCTTGCGACCATAATTCCGTCGGCGGCCTCAAGGATCTCGTCGATATTTTCAACTCCGTCGCTGTTCTCGATCTTGGCGATGATACGAACGTCGTACCAGCCCAGGCTCTGTGTGAATTTTCTCAGATAGTTTATATCTGCTGCGGAGCGTACAAAGCTTGCGGCAATAAAATCAAAGCCCATTTTAGAGCCGAATTCCAAGTCGTCCATGTCCTGCTCGCTGAGGTAGGGCATAGAAAGCTTGACTCCGGGCACGTTGATGCCCTTGTTGTTTGAGAGGAGTCCGCCGTGGATAACGGTGCAGACGATGTCCGTCTTTGTGACCTTGTCTGCTCTGAGCTCGATCACGCCGTCGTTTATGAGTATTCTCGTGCCCATGCTTACGTCCTTGGGCAGTTTTTTGAAGCTTATGCTGCCGATCTTGTCGGTACATGGAACATCCTCGGTAGTCAGTGTGTAGGTATCGCCGTCGTGTATCTCGACGGGCTTGTTGTCAACGAATTTGCCGAGGCGTATCTCCGGACCCTTGGTGTCCAGCAGGGTAGCGATAGGCAGGTCGAGGTCCTTTCTCAGCCGCTCGATCTGGCGGAAACGCCTCTCGTGGGTCTCATAGTCGCCGTGGGAGAAGTTGAAACGCGCAACGTTCATTCCGGCAAGCATCAGCTCGCGCATGATATTCTCGTCGTCAGTTGCAGGACCTATGGTGCATACAATTTTAGTTTTTCTCATATTAGTTCTCCTTAACTCAGCTTTTTCAGCTTTGCAAAATTAGCCATTATCTTCTTTGTGCCGACTTTTTCAAACGCTATCTCCAGCATCGAGTCGTTCGCCATTCTGGTTGCGGTCAGGACTGTGCCCTCGCCGAAGATCCTGTGCGAAACGCGCTCTCCTGGCTGATAGCTGTTGGCATCGGCGTTTGCAGAGCTGGAATTTCTCTTTTCTCTTGCCAGCTGCTGCTGGAGGGAAAGGGACTGTACCTCCGTAACGCCGTCGTCAACGTTCAGGGCGAATTTCTTGGAATTGTCCAGCTTGATGAAATTTTCCTTGCCGATCTCACGAATGAAGCGTGATGTAACGTTTTTCTGCGTCTGACCGAAGATCATTCGTCTGGCTGCGCTCATGACATACAGTCTCTGTTTTGCACGGGTGATCGCGACATAGGCGAGGCGGCGTTCCTCTTCAAGGTCGTCCTCGCTGTACATTGAGCGGCTTCCGGGGAAGATGCCGTCCTCCATTCCTGTCACGAATACGTTGCAGAACTCCAGTCCCTTGGCGGAATGGACTGTCATAAGCAGAACCTTATCGTCGCTTCCGTCGTCGCTGTCCGCATCGGTGTACAGCGCGGTCTCCTCCAGAAATCCGCTGAGCGTGGGCTCTTCCGCCTGTTCCATATACTGAATGACGGAGGTGCGCAGCTCGTTTACGTTTTCGATTTTGGAGTCGGCATTTTCCAGGGTTTTCAGGTGCTCCATATACCCGGTTTTCTCCAGAACCAGATCGAGCAGCTCGTCAAGGGGCAGCTCATCAACAGCGGAAATGAGCTCGCCGAACATCGCGGCGGCATTTTTCAGTGCAGATGCCTTTTTCGACAGCGGAGCGAAATCCTGACAATTCGCCATGACCTCATAGGGCGACAACTTTAAGTCTCGGCTGATATCGTCGATAATATTCACAGTAGCGTCGCCTATTCCTCTTTTGGGCTCGTTGATGATACGCCGGAACCTCAGCATATCGTGGGGATTATTTATGAATGCGAGATAGGACGTAACATCCTTTATCTCCTTGCGGTCGTAGAACCGGAGTCCGCCGTATACCCTGTAGGGAATGTCCGCTCTTACAAGTGCGCGCTCGATGATATTCGACTGTGCGTTCATTCTGTAGAGAACTGCATTCCGGCTATATGTACCGGTTTTTTTATGATCCTCCATAATCGTGTCCGCAATAAACTGCGCTTCGTCGTTTTCGTCGGCAGCCTTGTACCAGGTTATGGCTTCGCCCCTGTCTCCGGCAGTCCACAGGGACTTTTTCTTTCTTCCGGCGTTGTGGGCGATAACGGAATTTGCGGCGTCAAGGATAGTCTGGGTCGAGCGGTAATTCTGCTCAAGCCGTATAACCTGTGCGCCGGGGAAATACTCCTCGAAATTTAGGATATTCTCAATATTAGCGCCGCGGAATTTGTAGATGCTCTGGTCGTCGTCGCCTACGACGCAGAGGTTGCGGTGACCTGCGGAGAGCTGGGAAACGAGTCTGAACTGAACATGGTTGGTGTCCTGATACTCGTCTACCATTATATATCTGTAGCGGCTGCGGTACTTCTCCAGAACCTCCGGGAACATATCGAAAAGCTCGACGGTCTTACAGAGAATGTCGTCGAAGTCCAGGGCATTCGCCGCCCTGAGCCGCTCCATGTAGGTCTTATAGAGACGCGCTGAGACCTTTTTCCGATAGTCCGCACCTGCGTCCCGGAGCATTTCGTCGGCGGTTATCATTTTGTCCTTTGCGCTGCTTATCTCGCTGAGGACAGCCTTGGGGGAAAACTGCTTCTCGGAAATATCCAGCTCAGTCATGACATTTTTCATAAGACGCTGGGTGTCGGAGGAGTCGTAGATAGTGAAATCCTTGCCGAAGCCGAGCCTGTCGATCTCTGCGCGCAGGATACGCATACAGGCAGAATGGAAGGTCGCGGCATGAACGCTTCCTGCGTCCTCGCCAAGCATAGCCGCAAGACGTTCTTTCAGCTCGCCGGCAGCCTTGTTGGTGAAGGTGATGGCGAGGATGTTCCAGGGCTTGACGGGACATACGGCTGTAATGTCCCGGAGCGTTTCCCAGTCGTCGGTTTTTCCGGCGGCGAAATCCTCCAGAAAATGAATGTCCTCAGCCGAGCCGGAAAGCTGTGTGTCGAAATAAGCGTTGCCAAAGTTGATGAGATTAGCAATACGGTTAACAATAACGGTGGTTTTTCCGCTGCCTGCACCTGCAAGAACGAGAACCGGACCGTTTACAGTGAACACTGCCTCCTGCTGCATTTCATTCATTCGGCTGAAATATTTTTTCAGCGCAGCCTGTTTCGCTGCAATAAAAGAGTTGTTGTCCATAAAATGATCTTCTCCAATTGTATCACAAAATACTTAATATACTCAGATACAATAATTATACCATATAATCTGGAAAATTGCAACCCACGCGGAGATAAATTTTAAACAAAAGTATATTTAACGCGAAATCGCCAGCGGAGGCTCTCCGCTTATACCATATTGTATGATGAATTGCAAGCTATTTTTTTATAGAGCCACAGGGCTTCCGCATGAAAAAAACTTGAAAAATTTATGCTAAATGCAATAAAAAATACCATTATGTAGGGACACGGCGTGCCGTGTCTGCCTTGTGTTTCTCCAAATCTTGAACGAACACGGCACGCTACACAATTAATTTCTTCAATTCGCGGAGAAAACTACGCCAGCACAAAATATCAGCGAGGTACTCGCGGTCACGTGACCTGTCAGCGGCGACTCGCCGCCGGGGGCTCTCCGCCGCCGCCTTAGTGATTTTTTATAATTTTTCTCTTGACTATTCGGAATATTTGGTGTATAATATAATAGAGGAGTTGGAGTTACGCTCTCCGGCTTTTACAACAGAATTAATTATCAAGGAGTTGACAGCATGAAAAACATTTTATTTGCTGCTTCGGAATGTGTTCCGTTCATAAAAACAGGCGGTCTTGCCGATGTCTGCGGCGCTCTGCCTCAGTATATCAACAAGGATGAGTTCGATGTTCGGGTAATTATGCCCTATTACACCTGCATACCCCCGAAGTTCCGCGACAACTTCAAGTACGTCACACACTTCTACATGGACTACGGTATGCGTACAAACGGCGTTCACGTCGGCATAATGGAGTACGAATACAACGGCATCAAGTTCTATTTCGTTGATAACGAGTATTACTTCAAGTGCGACCAGCCCTATTCCTCCGACCTGAAATGGGATATCGAGCGGTTCACCTTCTTCTGCAAGGCTGTTCTCGCAATTATGCCCGTTGTCGGATTCCGCCCGGACATTATCCACTGTCACGACTGGCAGGCTTCGCTTATCCCGGTTTTCCTGCACTCAGCCTTTGCCACAAATCCTTTCTACAGCTCAACAAAGTCAATTATGACTATCCACAACCTGAAATTCCAGGGCGTATGGGACATCGAGTCCTTCAAGTACAACACCGCTCTTCCGGACTATATGTTCACGCCGGATAAGCTGGAGTTCAACAAGGACGCAAATATGCTCAAGGGCGGTCTGGTCTATGCAGACTATATCACCACTGTTTCCGAGACATATGCCGAGGAGATTAAATATCCTTTCTACGGCGAGCAGCTTGACGGACTTCTCCGTGCAAGAAGCGCGTCCCTCCGCGGAATCGTGAACGGAATCGACTATAAGGTGTTCGACCCTGCCAACGATAAGCAGATCTTTGCCGAGTTCAGCTCGAAGAATTTCAAGAAGAAAAAGGCTGAAAACAAGGAAAAGCTTCAGGCGCAGCTCGGTCTTCCGGTAGATAAGAGCAAGTATATGATAGCCATTATTTCCCGGCTTACTGACCAGAAGGGTCTCGACCTTGTGAATTACGCCATCGAGCGTATCTGCGACGAAAACACGCAGTTTGTCGTTATCGGAACAGGCGACCCCAGATACGAGAATATGTTCAAGCATTATCAGTGGAAGTACCCGGAGAGAGTTTCGGCAAATATCCTCTATTCCGACGAGCTTGCCCATAAGCTCTATGCCGCCGCGGATGCTATGCTCATGCCGTCGCTGTTCGAGCCCTGTGGTCTTACGCAGCTTATCTCGCTGAGATACGGCACAGTGCCGATAGTTCGTGAGACAGGCGGTCTGAAGGACACAGTCATGCCCTACAACGAGTTTGACGGTACGGGAACAGGCTTCTCCTTTGCAAATTACAATGCCGAGGAAATGCTTGGCGTGATAAACTACTCCAAGAGCGTTTACTACGATCACCGCGAGGAGTGGGACGCTATGGTCAAGCGCGGCATGGAGGCTGATTTCTCATGGAACAGCTCTGCTCTGCAATACGAGGGTATGTACAGCTGGATGATAAACTGGTGATATGAGCGTATATAAAATCAAAGGCGCTATTTTCGATATGGACGGTCTCCTCATCGACACGGAAAAGCTGTACCTGAAATACTGGAAAAAGGCAGCAGCCGATTTCGGCTATGATATGCAGGATGAGCACGTTTTTGCCATCCGCAGCCTTTCCAGAACATATTCCATACCGAAGCTGAAAAGCTTTTTCGGCGAGGACTTCCCTACCGAGGAGGTGCGCAGCCGTCGGACAGAGTACATCACAGCTCACATCGAGAAGCATGGCATCGAGGTCAAAAAGGGTATGTTTCACCTGCTGGATTTTCTGAAAGAAAACGGGATAAAGCTTGCCGTTGCAACGTCTACCCAGCGGAGCAGGACTCTGCTGTACCTGGAAAAAATCGGTGCGGCAGACTGCTTTGACGCTGTTATCTGCGGCGATATGGTGAAGATCGGCAAGCCTGATCCTGATATATACCTGACTGCGGCAAAGGCTCTCGGGCTTGAACCGGGGGAGTGCGCTGCGTTTGAAGATTCGCCCAACGGCATAATTTCTGCAAGCTCCGCAGGCTGCAAGGCTGTAATGATCCCGGATATGACCGAGCCGGAGGAGGAGCTTCTGCCGCTGCTCAGCGGTGTTTACCGCGATCTGGAGCAGGCGGAGGATTTTTTCAGGAGGAGGATGTAGAGTGTCCGAAAAAACCAGTGTTTCCGCGGTTTTTGATATTCCGAAGTTCTATTATTTCGACAGCGGAAACGATTACTCCGGCAGCAAAGGCGAGTTTTCCTATAAGGTGAAAACCTCCGAGACTCTGAAAGCCCTGACCTGGCACGGTAAATTGTGCTCGGAAAAGGCCTCTATTGAGAACGAGCAGGAGTTCGACCGCACACAGGAGGGCTTCGACGCCATGATAAAGTGGCTGGAGGAAAAATACATCGAATGACGATAAAAGGGATTCCGGTCTTGTACAGTCGGAATCCCTTTATTTTTATGAAAAAGGACTGCCGCAGCAGTCCTTTGGTTTTTATCAGTTCCATGTTTCAAATTCGCCGGGTCTGCCGTATTCGCCCTGGTTGGGGTCTACATAGGGAGGCTCGGTTGGCTCAACATATGGCGGCTCAGTAGGCTCAACATATGGGGGCTCTGTAGGCGCTTCCGTGACGGGCTGCGTCTGAGATTCTGTAGCTGCCTGGGTAGCTGCTTCTGTTGAAGCCTCTGTAGCTCCGACGGTTGCCTGAACCACCGCACCCTCCGGAATGTAGTAGATGATGAGCTTCTTGCCGTCCTTATTGCTGAAATAGTCACCGGGCTTTACAACGATGCCGTTGACCTGGAGAGACGAAATGCTGTCGGGCGAGCCGTTCATATTCGAGGATTCTACCTTGGAGTAGTTGGTGATACCGGCTTCTTTCAGCTTATTTTCGTACTGCGACAGCGTAAGTCCCGAATAATCGGGGATAGTGCCGCCTTCCTTGCCCTTGCTTACAGTAATTTTTATGGTGCTGCCCTGAGGAACAAACGTTCCCGGCTCAGGCTCCTGTCCGATGATAACGTCCATACCTGCTTCATCGTTGTACACCTCGGTGATCTCGAACCTGAAATATTCGCTGTAATTTTTCTCCGTGAGCTCCAGGAAATCTCCGATAAGGTCGGGCACTTCCGTGTCGCCGTCGCTGTCTGTAGCGTCGGGGTCAGCCTCGTCGTCGCTGTGAACGCTGGTGCTCTTTGAAAACGACTCGTCGTCATCAGTGGAGGGGCTCAGTACATTCATAATGAAAACGCCTATGATAAGCAGTATCGCCAGGAGAAGGATGCCGATGATGACAGGGACCTTAAGTCTGTCCACGGTATTTACCTGTTCTTCCTCCTCAACGCGCCGACGCTCTCTCTGTCTGATCTCACGTTCGGGCTGTCGGTATTCCGGCTGCCGATACTCTACAGGCTCCGGAGGCGGAGCAGTCCTGCGTTCTTCATAATGCTCGGGCTCGCGGTATTCCTCGGCGGAATGGTCGCGGATCGGAACTACGTGCTTCACCTGCACCGGCTGCTCGAAGAGCTTTGTAACGAGCTCGGTGATAGTCTGTATTCTGTCGCTGCCGTTAAGACGCATACCGTCCATAATAGTTTTTGAGACGTGCTCCGGAATACCGGAATTGAGCATTGCAGGCTCGCAGAGATCGTCGTGCTTCATACGGCTCAGGGAATCCACCGGCATACAGCCAGTCAGCGAGCGGTAGAGCAGTGCGCACACGCCGTAAACGTCTGTCCAGGAGCCCTGACGGCTGCTGCTGCTTGCGGAATACTGCTCCGGAGCGGCATAGCCCTTGTAAAGCTCATATTCCAGTCCTGCGTCGGCAGTTCTCACGGCTGAAATGCAGAAAGAGGAAAGCTTCAGCTCGCCCTTGGTCGTGATGAAAACGGTTTCCGGACTTATAGCCCGGTGGATGATTCCGGCATTGTGGAGTATGCCGATAGTTGTAAACAGCGTGGGAAACAGCTTTGAGACCTGTTCCCAGCTCAGCTCGCCGGCGTTATCCTTGAGAAAATCGAGCATTTTAATGCCCTCGATATACTCGAATACCGTATATGTAGTGTTATTATCAGCAAACATATCAAGAATAGGATTTATGTTTGAGTTGTTCCGCAGCCTTGCAAGTGATTTGTTAAGCTCGGTATACTCAGCCATAAAAGCCTTGTATTTCGCCAGATTGTTATAATTTACACTGATAGTCGCCTTGTTTTTTACACGGGTACAGAAATTTATCGGCATATATTCTCTCAGCAGGACTTTGCAGTCTGTTGAAAGATCCTGACCGATATAAGTAGCTCCTTCGCCGTTGTACTCCAGAAGCTCGCCGACGAGGTATCTGTCGCGCAGGACAGCGCCGGGGGCGATATACATTGGATTGCTGGGTGTTCTGTCGTCGAACCCGCAGTGGGGACAGATGTGCTGATCCATGTCGTATTTTTCCATACATCTGTAGCAGAATCTACGTTCTCCCAAAGCAGCTCCTCCTTTGTAATAATATATAGCAGCCACACGGCTACACTTTAATTGTACCAGTATTTACAGAAAAAGTCAACCGTTTAATCAAATATGAAACAAATAAAGTCGAATTTGTATTCAAATAGAAATAATTTGTAATTATTTTGTAACCTTATTTCAGCTTCAGCATTTCGCAGGCGGCAAGCATAACGCCTAATTTTCCGCTTGTATAGGTGATGCCGCCCTGCATCCATACCGCATAGGGCTCGCGGATAGGAGCGTCGGCGGAAAGCTCGATGGAAGCGCCCATTGTAAATGCTCCGGCAGCCATGATGACCTTGCTTGTATAGCCCGGCATATCCCATGGCTCGGGTGTCAGGAAGGAGTCCACAGGCGCGCCCTTCTGGATACCGCGGCAGAACGCGGTGAGGCGCTCCTCGTCTCCAAGCTGTATCGCGGTTATGATGTCGCCGCGGCTGTCGTCCTTACGCGGAGAGCAGGCGTAGCCCATCATGGTGAAAAGCTCGCTGGCAAAGGCGGATGTTTTTATCGCCGCAGCCACAACGTCCGGAGCAAAGAAAAGTCCCAGCAGCATTTCGCGGTTCATGCCAAGGGTACAGCCAACCTCCTTGCCCATGCCCACGCAGGTGAGGCGGTAGGAGCACAGCTCTACAAGGTCTGCGCGTCCGGCGATATATCCGCCTGTACGGGCGATTCCGCCGCCGCCGTTTTTGATGAGCGAGCCGATGATAAGGTCTGCTCCAACCTCCGAGGGCTCGCGCTCCTCGACAAATTCGCCGTAGCAGTTGTCAACGATGATGACAGCCTCCGGTTCACCTTTTTTAATTGCCTGAACCATTTTTTCAATGTCAGCAACGGTAAATGCAGGTCTCAGGGAATAGCCGCGGGAACGCTGGATATAGGCGACCTTTGCGCCCTTGACAGCCTCGCATATGCCGTCGAGATCGGGCGTACCGTCCTCGAGCAGATCCACCTGACCGTATTCCACACCATAGTCCGCCAACGAGCCGTTTCCCTTTTCTCCGGCAATGCCGATGACCTCTTCAAGGGTGTCGTAGGGCTTTCCGGTGACCGAAACCATCTTGTCGCCTGTCCGGAGAACGCCGAAGAGGGCGGTGCTCAGGGCGTGAGTTCCCGAGACGAAATTGAAGCGGACGAGAGCGTCCTCCGTACCGAGCGCCTGGGCGAAAACCCTGTCGATGACCTCTCTTCCCACGTCGCCGTAGCCGTAGCCGGTCGAGCCGTAGAAGCAGGGCTCGCTTACGCGGTTGTCCGAAAATGCCTTGAGAACCTTTGCACCGCAGTATTCCGCGGTTTTTTCGATTCTGCCGAACGCCTCGGCGCAGTTTTTTTCCGCCTGCTCAGCCATTTCCATAAGCTCCGGCGGAAAATCGTATATTTTGCAAATATCCTTATTCATAATTTTCTCCTGTTAAAGTTCGCCCTTGCTGACGTTCTCCTTTTCAACGTCAACGCGTTCAAGGACGATCTCCCTTTCAATTTCTTTGAATCCGATCTCGCGGTAAAAACTGACCCGAACGTCCAGGGCAAGCAGAAATGCGCGCTTTCCCAGGTTGTTGAGGAACAGCGCCAGCCATTTCAGAAACTCCCGCGCATAGCCGCTTCCTCGTGCCGAGAGCTTTGTTGCCACCTGCCCGATGAGCACCTGGTCGCCGATGTCGAAGATCACGGATGCAGTAGTGCTTTCGCGATAGGTGAATACCCGGCTTATTCCGTGGCGGCAGCGGTGGGAGGTATCGGTGTACCACAGAGAAAAATCCGCAATATTCGGGAATCCCTCGCTTAAAATTTTGTACACATCCGGCAGATACGGATCCATATTCACGAACTCCTCCGCGAATTTATAGCTGCTTTCGTCGGGAACAAGCTCAAAAATGGTTCTGTTCAGCACCTGATAACGTCCGCTGTCCTCCATTTTCCCGGAGATTTTTTTCAGCAGGCTGCTGTCGCCCTCCACGCGGAAGGGCAGGTTCATGTTGATGAAAATTTCGATCTCCTCGGTGTCCTCGATGCAGCCGTCGGTGCAGATTATCAGGGTGGAGTTGATGATGAACATGAATCCGCAGCCCTTTTCCGCGCCTGTTACCCTGTAGAACCGGCAGAAATCGTAGCCCGGACCGTATGCCTTCATATAGGCGAGGAGCTTTCTACCCGAAAGAGTTTTCATAAGAAGCTGTCTGTCCAGCTCTTCTTCGCTTTTTATCAGCTTTATCATAGCTCATGCACCTTCCGGGCAAGGACTCTTACAAGTGCAAGTGAGCTTTCAAGGTCTGACTTGTCGATGACGCAGGAGGGGCTGTGCAGATATCGGCACGGTACGGAAACGGCTATGGTGCGCACGCCCTTGCCGCTGAGGTGTATTGCTCCGCTGTCGTTTCCGCCGGCTATCATTGTCTTTGTCTGACAGGGAATGTCCAGCTCCTTTGCGGTGTCGAAGGCGAGGCGGTACAGCTCCTTGTCGTAGACCGTGCTCCTGTCCATGAAGCCCACGACAGGTCCGTCACCCAGAGCGCAGACGCGTTTCTGACCTGAAACACCGTCGATATCTGCGGCAGTCGTAGCCTCCAGAACGATCGCAAAATCCGGAGAAACGCTGAATGCGCTGACCCGAGAGCCGCGCAGACCGATCTCCTCCTGGACGTTGAACACGAAATATGTGTCGTATTCAGGCTTTTCCAGGATAAGCTTTATCATCATTGCGCAGCCGGCGCGGTCGTCGATAGCTTTCGATTTTACGCAGCGTTCTCCCAGCTCTGTAAACTCCGGGCTGAAATATACCGGGTCGCCCAGACTAACGTACTTTTCGGCTTCTTCACGGGAATCCGCGCCGATGTCGATGTACATATCGTCGATTTTAGGCGGCTGCTCGCGCTGTTCCTTTGAAAGGTTATGAATGGCGGTCGAGCCGACCACGCCGTTTATGTGATTTTTTCCGACGCTGACCTGCCTGCCGAGGATGACCGACGGGTCGATGCCGCCCACTTCGCCGAAGCAGAGCGTGCCGTCCTCCCGGATATAGGTGACGATGAAGCCGACCTCGTCCATGTGGGCGCAGATCATGAGCTTCTTTGAGGCAGGTCTTTTGCCCGGGCAGAAGCAGATGAGATTGCCGAGGGCATCCACGGATATTTCGCATTTGTCCTTTATTTTTCCGGCTATGTACTTGCGAACTCCGGATTCGTCGCCGGAAACGCCGTTCAGCATACACAGCTCTTTAAGCAGCTCCTTCATTCTGCGTCACCTCCCATAAATCCGCACAGAAGCGCGGCAGTATTTTCCACGTCCTCCAGGTCTATGACCTCGACGGGAGTGTGCATATTCCGCAGAGGAACAGACACGGTACACGCCTTTGCGCCGTTCCGCGCCACAGAGTACTGGTCGGCATTGGTGGAGGTCAGATCGTTCATGACCTCGTACTGGAACGGGATATTTTTTGAGCGTGCAGCGGCGATGAGCTTGTCCGAGATCTCCCGCGAAAGGCACGGGGAAATGCCGATCATCGCGCCCTTGCCGAGATACCCGCATTTTCTCTCGTTTTCGCCCTGAGCATAGGCGAAGCTGACGTCAACGGCGATCGCAATATCCGGGTCAAGGCTGTATGCGCCGATTTTCGCACCGCGTTCGCCGAGCTCCTCCTGAGCGGAGAAAACGACAGTTACGTTATATTCCGGCTCCTTGCCGTCCATAAGCTCCAGAGCACGCAGAATAGCCGCAATTCCGCAGCGGTCGTCCAGCGCTCCGCCTGTTATCCGAGAACCGAGGAGACTGCGGCAGTCAACGTCGAATGTCACGGTGTCGCCAAGGGAGACTATCTCCTCCAGCTCCGCCTTTGTCATTCCGGTATCAATTGCCGCGTCGTCAAAGGACAGCACCTTGCTGTCGCCCCTTGAAAGATGCGGCGGAACGGAGCAGATAACGCCCTTTATCGTTCGCTTTCCGTGAACAGCGACCTGCTGAGCCGGGAGAAGTCTGCGGTCGATGCCGCCTAAATTTCCGACCTTAATAAAGCCTTGGTCGGTTATGTGGGTGACGATCATGCCGATCTGGTCGATGTGCGCGTCGAGGACGAGATTTTTCTTCGCGAGGTCGTGAACGCCGAAGCTGCCGATCACATTTCCGCTGATAATTTCGGCGTCCGGGCAGAACTTCCGCAGCATCGCCAAAGCTGTTTCAGCAGCTGCAAGCTCGCTTCCGGAAGCTCCGGGAGCTGAACAAAGCTGAAAAATCGTATTTTTTAAATTCATAAATATGCTCCTTAAAGACTGCTCATGAAGCAGACTGCCTTTCCGAGAATACGTATCTCGTTCAGCTCGCTGCCGGTGTAGATGAAGGGTTCGTAGGCAGGATTGCAGGGGAAAAGCACAAGTCTGCCTTTTTCCGGGTAGTAGTAGACCTTTTTCAGGGTAGCCTCGTCGTCGATGATAACGGCTGCTATCTCGCCGTTGTCCACCATCGGCATTTTTCTGATGAACACGAGGTCGCCGTCGTAGATGCGCGCGTCGATCATGCTGTCGCCCTTGGCACGGAGGCAGAAATCAGCCGAAATATCGGAGTCTGCCATGACGAAGCTTTCCTTGTTCTCCACGGCGAAGATCGGTTCTCCGCAGGCTATCTCGCCGAGCAGGGGAAACTGTTTCAGCTTTACCGGGAGAATTTCCGGATGTTCGCTTCTCAGCGTGTCGATGTCGTTGAGGTCGTCCACGAAATCGCTGGGGGAAAGTCCGAGCGCCTGGGCGAAAATCCTTATCTTGGCTCTTGGCAGGTCGTTTCCGCATTTTTCGATTTTATTGATCGACGAGCGTGACTTATATCCGGTTCTTTTCGCCAGCTCATCCTGAGTCATGCCGAGTTCTTCCCGGCGGTTTCTGATTAAGATACCAATGTCGGCCATAAAAAGCACCTCTGTTTCATTTTTTTCTATACAGCTATTATACCATACTGTCCACGAATTGTCAACAGGGTTTTTGAATTTTTTAGCTTTATTTTAATGACTTAATTTTTTTTGAAATGTTCTGATGTGAAAATTGCGGGAATTTAATAGCGAAATTTGTCGAAAACGCCGAAATCTTAATTTTGCAAATTTTTTTTGAAATTTCTGGTTGACAAACCATCTACAGAGTGATATAATAATATTGTTGATTAAGCATCAACAATCCGAATTGTATCTGCACATCTCTATTTATGGCAGCACAACACAGAATATGTGTCGAAGATGCCGATTTTTTTCGCCGGGTTTGTCCCGGCACTTTTTTTGTGTGAAATCACCAAAGTTGAGTCGTACTGATTGTGCAATGTTACATTTGCATAAAATATCCGGAAAAACTCTTGAAAATTTTATAGCATTGTGCTATAATTAAAGTGATAATTAATGGACGGCGTAGTGCCGCGGCACGACTGACCGCCCTTAGCAAAGGATGTGAGCCTTACGGATAGTCTGAATATAATTTACACTTCCGACAGCGAGCTTGAAGGTATGATAAGATCCGACGACCTGGATCCGGATATGGAATACCTTATAAGAATACACACCTGTATTCATAATATCGGCAGCATTATGCCGTTTGCAAAGAGAATTTCCGCTCTTTTCCCGAAATCAAAAATAATTGGCTCATCCACGTCCGGCGTTATCATAGACGGCAGGATCAGAACGGACTGCTGTATGCTGTCCTTTACGCAGTTTCAGTTAGCCCGGCTCAAAACCTGCCTTCTCCCTCTCTCCGACGACAAGGGCAAGGATATCCGCGGAACGATTACCGGACAGAAGGCATTCGATTCGGTGGTTTCTGAAAACAGCCGCTTTATGCTCGCTTTTTTTGCACGTCCGTACATCAAGATAAGCAGCTTCGTTGAGCGGCTCAATCAGCTTGCAGATAATATGCAGATGATCGGCGGAATTGCCAATACTCAGGCTCATCCGAACGTGGATGTGGCTATGGAAGCCTTTGTTTTCAACGAAAGCAGCGCTTCAAACGATTCTGTCGCCATCGCCGTTATTGACGCGCCTGATATGAACGTCACCAGCGATCTCATTTTCGTAACCGAGCCGGTTGGAAGCGTCCATACCATAACCGACGCTGACGGCATGATAATCCGCGCTATCGACGGCGAAAACGCGGTGGAGTGGTACCAGAAGCAGCTTGGAATAGATTTGACTGATAAGCACGATTACGATACCACTGTGCTGTTCCCTCTCGTCCGCTCGGACTACGGTGAAATGCCCTGGGCGGTTTCCTATTCGCCCCAGAATGAAAGTATGTGCATTTTCCCCGGCGAACCCTATCCGGTCATGTTCGTGCCCAGCGAGGCAAAGACCGGCGAAAGGGTGCGTATTTCCTATTCGAGTATTCAAAAGACCATTGAGCGGTGCGAGGAGGTCTGCAATGTTATGGGAAATGTTCCGGCTGAGGTGCTTTTCGGCTATAGCTGCGTCTCCCGGCAGGATCTTTTCAGCAATTGTGCCCAGTGGGAGCTTATGCCCTTTGCAAGGACAAATCTCAGCGGCGCGCTGGTTGCCGGAGAAATAGGCAATTCCGGCTCTATGAACAGGTACTGCAACTATTCCTTTGCCATTTCGGCGCTTTCCGAGAGCCCGCGGTGCGCTAAAATAAACGTGGACTGCCTTCGTGAAAATGCCGGGGCTCTGATAAACGATCAGGAGCATATCGTCAAATATCTGCTGAATCTGAACAGGGGAACAAGCTCCGGCGACGATATGTCCCGGCGTCAGCACGAGATCGAGGAGACTCTTTTCCGGGACGAGGACACGGGTATCGGCAATGTCACAAAATATTCCTTCGATTTCAGCATGGGCAAATTCGACAAGATCTGTATGCTGACCTTCCGGAACGAGGGACTGCTCAACGCCTTTATGAGCAAGTCCAAGTTCAACGTGTGCCTGAATCGGTTTTACGCCGATATTACGGAGTTTATCAACGACGACTGCTACAGCTGCTACGTTTACAAAAAGACCTGTCTTATCATCACGTGCAGTCAGCAGATCTGCGACGGCGAGTTTATCGACATGATGCACTCGGTTCAGAATTACGTCTCGGAATACAAGTTCGGAGAGCATCTCCCGGTAGTCGAATTTTCCGTGGTCATGCACGAGGAGGATATGATAAACAAGGCTGAGCTGACCCTTATGAGCATGAGGAGCAAGAAGCTGTTCTTCCTTCACTATACCTCCGATCTCGGACTTGAACAGATCCATGCGCGGAAGCTGAAAATGCTGAAAATTCTCAACGACGCAGTGGCGAACGACCGTGTTATTCCCTATTTCCAGGGAATCCGGGACAACGGCAGGGAATGTATTGATATGTACGAGTCGCTGATGCGCATCCAGGACGACCAGGGCTATATCTATACGCCCGATCGGTTTATGGACATTGCAAAGGAGTACGGCTTCTATCCGGATATTTCCTACCAGATGATATCGAAGGTCATGGCTATGTTCCGCGACAGGAGCGAGAGCGTGACCATAAATCTGAATATAAGCGACATCTACAACTACGAAATCGTCAGGTTTATCCTGAAATATCTGAAAAATGCGCCGCATCCGGAGCGTTATGTCTTTGAGCTGACGGAGACCGAGGAGATCGAGGATTACCAGCTCATTGCGGAGTTTGTGGAGCAGATACACCAGACAGGCGGACGGATAGCGATTGACGATTTCGGCAGCGGCTTCTCGAATATTGTAAATATATTTAAGATAAAGTCCGACTTTATCAAGATAGACGGCGAAATTGTCCGGAATATCAGCAAGGATATCTACGCAAGGGAGTTTCTGGAGATGATAGCCGGCTGGGCGGGCAAGCACGATAAGGAGATAATTGCCGAGTTTATCGAGGATGAGGAGATACAGGGCATTATCTGCGAGAACGGTATACGCTATTCCCAGGGCTATTTGTTCTCGAAGCCGTCGGAGCTGGTGTGAAATGGGAGCTGCAGAAATTATTTTCTGAAATAGTTGAAAGCTGTTGACAGAATTTGTTATATATGGTATAATAAACGTACTATATTATATATCATATAAGTTATGGATGTTAGATTTATGATGATCAAAAGAATTGCATTGACTGTTTGTGCTGCTGTGTTTGCTTCGGCAGCAGTTGTCAGCACTACCGCCTCTTCTGAATCGGAGAACGAGTCGGGTTACGTTTATTCCGGTGTGAGGTTTCATGAGGATGAACAGGAAAGATTTGAAGAGTACCTTAATTCTCTTTCAGAGGAAGAATTAGAAAAGAGGAACAGGGTTCTTCAAGATGCAGAACAGTCCGAGTCTTATAGCATCAGGGCGGCTAATGCTACTAAGATTTCTGTTCCGGGAAATTTTACAATGTATCAGCAGATTTACGATGATTATTGCGTGCCGGCTTGCGTTCGGAGTATTATAAATTACATTAACGGTTCTGCTGATAGTCAGGAAAGTATAGCGTGGAGCGGTTGTTACCTTTACATGGATGATGCAAGAGTTTATTTGAATAATCATCAGAGTAAATGTGTTTATGTACAAGAGAACTATCCCACGAAAAGTTTAATGACTTCTGTCATATATCAAACAATTACAAATGATAAAGTCCCCTGTATGATAGCAATTTCAAATCCTTCAGGAGAAAATTGGCATTATTCAACGGATGGACACGCATTAGTTGTAAATGCTATACGGAGTGATAAGTCTAAAATTCAGCTTGGCGATCCGTTGGGCGGTTATAATGATTGGTATTATTTCTATGAGAAAGATGCGGGTATTGTCAGCAAATACATTGCCTGCGTACTGTATTGAGCCAAAATGAAGAAAATATTACTTGCTTGTGCGGTGCTGTTGTACACTTGCATTGCTTCTGGCTGTAAAGGCTCAGAGTCTGCGCCTGATGATGAAAAACTTGCGATACCGTATACACATGAAAATGTAACTGTTCCCGTATGTAATATTAACGGAGAAGAAATAACACATATTACTCACTACGGAAAGGTCAGCCTAACGGATGAAGGTATATTCTATACGTCCTATTATGATGAAGACACTATGAATTACTATTACTATAAGTTCGATAGCGGCGAAACTTCCAAGGTCGGTGAGATAAAAAATTTTGCATATGAAGCGGCTTACGATAGGAAGATGATCAACGGACATTTGTATACCTTTGTCACAACAGGAGGATTGGCGGATTCTCAGAACAGAGTTCTTCGGCTTTATGATTTTGATCTGGAATCCGGTTCGTGCGTTGAGATCTACTCGCAGCCTGGCGGATTTCCATATGCTTTGATGGGATCATTCGGGGATGATTTGATTATCTTGAAAGACGAAAACGGTGAACAATCTATCGAGATGTATGATACAGATACCAATACTTTTGAATCGATTGCCAGGTATAAATTTGATAACGATATTGGCTGCGGCGATGCTGTCCGAAAGATTTCTACGGATGGTGAAACTGTAACGATTCTCAGAGTGAGTCATAGTGAAGACGATGATGTTGCCTTGTTTCTGGACATTTATGATTCGGAGCTGAATTTTGTATCAGATCTTGAAATTTCGGATTTGTTTTCAGAAACAGATTGCCCGGAAGGTGAAATGCGTCAGGGTTGTTCTGATCTTTTCTTTGACGGAAACGTTCTTTATTATGAAAATTTCTGCTGTACTCGTTTATTTGGCGAGATTTCAGAAAATGATTTTGCTCCTTTTATTCCTGTCGACGATTTTTTTAATGCTGCATCTTCCTTGACCAATAATATGAGACATAAGTTGTTTTATAATTACGGCACCAACTCGATATATGTGTATGACATGGCTGATAATTCGGTAGATAATATTGAGTTTTATGATATAAATGATAAATATTATATCTTTGGAAGCGGTTTTAACAGCAAAAATGATGTTTTGATCATGATGGAATATTTTGACCCGGATACAAGAGAAACCCTGCCAGATAAGTTATATCTTACAAATTTATCTGAATTGTCAGAATTGTAGGTTGCTTTCAGTGGCACCCTCGCCCAGCCAAGAATCAGGGGAGGGTGTCATATTTTTATAATATGATTACGGAAAAATATCAGAAACGAGGTTTTTTATGAAATACACCAATCCAATAGTTAAGGGCTTTTATCCCGATCCAAGCGTCTGCACTGACGGAAAAAAATATTACATGGTCACAAGCTCCTTCCAGTATTTCCCGGGAGTTCCGCTGTTCGAGAGCGACGACCTTGTCAACTGGAAACAGATAGGTCACGTTCTGACCCGGGAGAGTCAGCTTCCGCTTGCGCAGGCTGCCTCCTCCGCAGGTATTTTCGCCCCGACTATCCGTTTCAACAACGGCAGCTTCTATATGGTCACGACAAATACCACTACGGGCGGAAATTTCTACGTCGCCACCGACGATATCTACGGCGAGTGGTCTGAGCCGCTGTATGTCGAGCAGGACGGCATCGACCCGTCGCTTTACTTCGAGGACGGCAGAGCCTACTTTATGAGCAACGGCACTGACGAAAACGGCAAGGGCGCGATTTTCCAGTGCGAGATCGACATCGCCACCGGAAAAAAGCTGTCGGAAAGCAAACGGCTCTGGGGCGGTACGGGCGGACGCTATCTGGAGTCGCCCCACCTCTTCAGGATCGGCAAATATTACTACATCACGGCGGCTGAGGGCGGCACGGAATACGGTCATATGATAACCTACGCCCGGAGCGAAAGTCTCTGGGGCGAGTACGTCGGCTATCCCGGAAATCCCGTCCTCACAAACCGTGATCTTGGCGGAAACATGATTCAGGGCATCGGTCACGGCGACCTGATATGCAAGGAAAGCACCGGCGAATGGTTCATTCTCAGCCTGGGCTTCCGGCAGATAGATATGTGGATGCCCTTCCACCACCTTGGACGAGAGGTTTTCCTTACTCCGGTCGCTTTCGGCGAGAATGGATGGTTCTGCGCAGGCACTGACGGCACAACTGCGGAGGCTTACGAAATACAGGGCGATTTTGCTCAGACGCCTGACCTTGACGGGGACTTCTCAAAGCGTGAGCAGTGGGTGTATCTGCGGAATCCGGACATGGACAGCTATGAGCTCTCCGACGAGAAATTCATTCTCCGGGGCAGCAAAATTTCCCTGGACGAGCCGGGCTCGCCTACGTTTATCGGCATAAGGCAGCGCGATTTTGCGGGCAGGCTAAGCTGCAAGATCTCCGCAAAGGGCGGTGTTTCAGGAGTTTCCGTGTTCATGGACGAGGCTCACCATTACGACCTGTGCATTGCGGAGGCTGACGGCGAATTTTTCGGCGAGCTGTACGTGCGGCTCGGCTCGTCAAGGTCCGTGCAGAAGCTCGTACACCTGAACAGCGGCGAGGCTGAGCTTGAAATCAGCTTCAATAATTTCTGCTATAATTTCAGCATAAACGGCGAATCCCTCGGAATTATGGAGACGCGGTACGTTTCGTCGGAGGTCGCGCTGGGATTCACGGGAGTTATCTTCGGACTTTTCAGTACAGGCGGCGGAAGCGCGGAATTTACCGGATTTTCAACAGCATATAACGGCTGATGTTGAAATGATTCGCAGTCTGTGCGGTATCTAATATATTTTGAGGAACAAGAGTATGAAAAAAATCATCTCTGTAATTGCGGCGCTTGGCTGCATTGGCGGATTGTCCGCCTGCGGAGGAAGCAGCTCCGGAAAAACTGTTATGCCTGACGGCAGTCTTGACAGGTGTACCCTGCGCTTTTCCTGGTGGGGCGGAGACGACCGGCATGAGGCGACCCTCGAGGCGATTGAGCTCTGGAATCAGCGGCATCCCGAAATCGAGATCGTGCCGGAATACGGCGGCTGGGACGGCTGGACGGAAAAAGTCAGCGCCCAGCTAAGCGGCGGCACGGAGCCTGACATCATGCAGATAAACTATGACTGGCTCATCTCATTTTCTGCCGACGGAAAGGGCTTCTATGATCTCAATTTGCTGTCGGAGCAGCTCGATCTGACCCAGTTCAGCGGCGATGTGCTGGAATTCGGCGAGATCGGCGGCGTGCTCAATGCCGTGACTGTGTCCGTAAGCGGAAGAGGGCTTTTCTATAATTCCGAGACCTACAGGCGTATCGGCGCGGAATATCCCGAGACCTGGACGGAGCTTATCGCACTGGGCGAGCGGTTCAGCCAGGAGAATATCTATCCTCTCGACCTGGACATTCAGTCCGGCGGAACAGCATGGTATCTGGCGGTCGTTTACGTTCAGCAGCAGACCGGCAGGGATTTTCTTACCTTCGACGGCAAGCTTGGCTTTACCGAGGAGGATATTGCAGCGGCTCTGGAATTTTATAAGCTGCTGGAGGACAGCCATGTCATACGCAGGATAGACGTGCGCACAGACGAGGACGGCACGGCTGCGCTCTATCAGTCGCCGGAATTTATAGACGGACGGGTTGCAGGCGTGCTGGAATGGGGAAGCTCTGTTGGAAAGTATGAAATGAGCCTTGCAGATGGCGTTCTGGAGGCTGGACCTATGCTCTCCGACGACAGCGGAAACTGCTCAGGCTGGATGATAAAGCCCTCGCTGATGTACGCTGTTTCGCGGAATACTCAGTATCCCGACGAGGCGGCGGCGTTTATGGACTTTCTCCTCAACGACGGCGACGCGGCGGAAATTCTCGGAACTACGAGAGGTATCCCGGCGTCAAAGGCTGCTGAGGGTCGGCTGGAGGAAAGCGGCAGTCTGTCCGGGCTTGCTCTGGAGAATGACGAGCTGCTGGAGCAGATAGACACTGTGACTATAAGTCCGTACATGGAGCTGACCCAGATGAAGGAGTTCTACAACATGGCGATCGAGCAGGTGTCCTACGGCAAGGCGACGGCGGAGGAGGCTGCGGCGGAGATGTACGCTTCGATAACGGAATACCTTGAGAGGATAACAAGATAAATGAAAAAACGGATCTGCCGCAACCCGGTAGGCGTTGGAAAATACACCGGACTGCTGCTGATAATGCCCTTTATTCTGGGCTTTCTGCTGTTCACGCTGTACCCCTTCGTCTCGTCGTTTATACTGGGACTTACGGATTATAACGGCGTCGGGCAGGCGGAATTTATCGGCTTCGGAAACTATGCGCGTATGCTGAAAAGCGGCGGATTTCTGAAAGCCCTGGGCGTGACCCTTAAATATACGGCGATATTAGTGCCGCTTAAATTGATCGTCTCTCTGCTCACGGCGCTGCTGCTGAACATGGAGCTGCGTTGGATAGGCGTTTACCGGACGATTTTCTACATACCGTCCATTTTAGGCTCGAATATGGCGATCGTCATTATGTGGCAGTTTCTCTTCACCGGGGACGGACTGGCGAACCAGCTTCTGAAGCTTGCCGGCTTGCCTGCCGTGGGCTGGTACAGCAGCTCCGGAGCGGCTCTGGGGATGATCGTTCTCCTGCGGCTCTGGGAGTTCGGCTCGACCATGATAATTTTCCTCAACGCCCTCCGGGACATACCACGGGAGTACTACGAGGCGGCGAGGGTGGACGGCTGCGGACGTGTGCGGAGCTTTTTCGCCATAACCCTGCCGCTGCTGAAAAACGTTATCTTCCTGAACCTGATATTGCAGATCATCGCGGCGATGCAGGAGTTTAACGCGCCGTATATGATAACCGGAGGCGGCCCGATGAAGAGTACCTACACCGTGGGTATGCTGATCTACGATGAAATGTTCAAGTTCCACGACGTGGGCTATGCGAACGCCGTTTCGTGGGTGCTTTTCGTCATGATAGCCGTTGTAACGGCGGTTCTTTTCAAGATCACAGGCAGGCACAGGGAGGAGAACTGATGAAAAAGGCTATTCCCTATGTTCTGCTGACCCTGGGCGGAATTGTTATGCTCTATCCGCTGCTGTGGCTGGTGGGAGCAAGCTTCAAATCCAACGGCGAGATCTTCTCATCTGTCTGGTTTATGCCGGAAAATCTGGATTTTTCCGTCTACGCCAAGGCGTGGCAGACGGTCACCGGGCACACTATGTCGCACTATTTTTTCAACACCTTTTGCATAATCGTCCCTAAGGTGATTTTCACCGTTGTGTCGTCAGTGCTTACGGCTTACGGCTTCGCAAGGTTCGATTTTCCATTTAAAAGGCTTTTTTACACCATATTTATGGGAGCGATGCTTATGCCGGCGATCGCTGTCGTTATGCCTGCCTATCTGATGTGGAGCAAAACCGGGCTGCTGGACACCTATATCCCTCTCACTGTCCCGGCGCTTTTTGCAACTGAGGGTACGCTTGTGTTTATGCTGATACAGTTTTTCCGGGGCGTGCCCAGGGAATTTGACGAGGCGGCGCGGATAGACGGCTGCGGAAGTCTGAGGCTGCTGGTGTATATTCTCGTACCCTGCATCCGCCCGGCGATCGTGTCGATTTCGGTTTTCACCTTTTTGTGGACGATGAACGATTTCCTTACGCCGCTCATCATGATAAGCTCGGTCGAAAAATATCCGCTGTCGCTGATTCTGCGGCTTTCGGCGGACAGCACTGGCAACGGCTATGAGCAGGGTAAGCTGCTGGCAATGTCGGTTATCGGCTTGATCCCGTCCATTGCCGTATTTGCACTTGCCCAGAAAAAATTTGTAAGCGGAATTACCGCAGGAGGTTTATCAGGATGACAGACTTGAAACTTATGGAGCAGACCGCTCTTGACTATATCAACAAAATGATAGTGCCCTCCGATCCGCTTATGCCGCTTTGGAACAGGGAAAATCACATCTTCCGGAAGCAGCCGAAGTGGAATTACATGGACAGCTGCGTCATTCGCGCAATACTCATGTTCGACCGGGAAAGGTACGGCGGATATGCCGAAAAATTCCTGAAAAGCTACGTGGAAGAGGACGGGAGTATTCCGACCTATAACGAGGCGGACTTCAATCTTGACAACATCTGCGGCGGAATGAATCTGCTGACGATTCATGAGATGACCGGCAATGCGCGGTACATTTCGGCGGCTGAGCGGCTTTTCCGGCAGCTTGAAAATCAGCCGAGGCTGAAATGCGGCTGCTTCTGGCACAAGAAAATCTACCCGAGGCAGACGTGGCTGGACGGCGTGTACATGGCGCTGCCCTTTCTGGCGGCGTATGGTATAAAAAAAGGCGATAAACAGGCAGTTTCCGACGCTTTGCATCAGGTTTCGCAGATACGGCGGTTTATGGAGGACGGCAGCTCCGGACTGTATTTTCACGGCTTTGACGAAACGTCGGAAATGTGCTGGGCTGATGCCGGGACAGGGCTTTCCCGGGAGATCTGGCTGCGTTCCAATGGCTGGCTGTGTGCCGGGCTGGCGGATCTGTACGAGCTTACCGGAGACAGCCTCTGCGGCAGGATGCTGCGCGACCTGACCGACGGGCTGACTGCCTGTCTTACGTCTGAGGGAATGCTTTTGCAGCTCCCAATGCGCCCCGAGCTGCCCGGAAATTATCCGGAGACGAGCGGCACGCTTTTGTACGCATATGGAGTGATAAAGGGCGGACGGCTCGACGTGGTTTCAGAATCCGCGGTAAACGGCGGCAAATCGGCAGTTTTGTCTGTCTGCCGGGACTATATCCGTTATGAGGAGGGCGTGCCGGTGATGAAAAACATATGTCTCATGGCGGGTCTCGGGGGAAGTCAGAACCGGGACGGTTCGGCGGAATATTACCTCAGCGAGCAGGTCGTGGAGAACGACGCAAAGGGAATTGCGCCGTATATTATGGCGGTATCTGAATTGCTGAAATATTGCGATTACTGACAATCTTAACGCAACATTGGGTTTCAAAAGGGACAATGTCCCTTTTGCAGAGTCCAGAGGCAGAGCCTCTGGCAGGGTATGGGACAGAGTCCCATATCGACGGAACGTCGATGATATACTTTAGGCGCCCTGCAAGGGGTGAATCAAAAAACAGTCCAGTGGACTGTTTTTTGAGAGGGGACGCTCTGCAAGAGAGAGCGTCCCCTTGAAACCACTCCAGGAGATTCAAAAACCCAGAAAGAAATATAAAAATTTAATTAAGAAAAATCCCACGGAATCCGAAGAAACCGTGGGATTTTTGATTTTTTTACTGCACAGGCTTGTCGTTCTCAACGATGCCCTTGAGACTTCCTGCAAGACCTGCAAGTCCCTGTATTTCGCTGGGAATGATGATTTTTGTAGCCTTGCCGTCAGCAGCTTTCTGGAATGCCTCCAGAGATTTGATCTTGATGACCTTCTCCGACGGGTCAGCCTGGGTCAGCTTTACAAGGCTGTCGGCGTAAGCCTGCTGCACAAGCTCGATAGCCTGCGCCTCACCGGTAGCCTCCAGGATTTTCTGCTCTCTTACAGCGTCGGCACGGAGTATCATAGCCTGCTTTTCAGCCTCAGCCTCCAGGATCTGCGCCTCCTTTTTAGCCTCTGCGCGGAGTATCTGGGATTCCTTTTCACCCTCGGCAACGAGGATCTGCGACTTCTTGTCACCCTCAGCCTGGAGTATCTTCTCACGTCTCTCACGCTCAGCCTTCATCTGCTTCTCCATAGCGTCCTGTATCTCACGGGGCGGCAGGATATTCTTCAGCTCAACGCGATTCACCTTGATACCCCAGCGATCGGTCGCCTGGTCGAGGATAGAAGTGATCTTTGTGTTGATGATATCGCGGGATGTGAGGGTAGCGTCAAGCTCCATTTCGCCGATGATGTTACGGAGCGTTGTTGCGGAAAGGTTCTCGATAGCGGCAAGAGGACGCTCAACGCCGTAGATGTACTGCTTTGCGTCAGTTACCTGGTAGAACACGACTGTGTCTATCTGCATAGTTACGTTATCCTTGGTGATAACGGGCTGCGGCTTGAAGTCCACGACCTTTTCCTTCAGCGACACCTTTCCGGCGATCCGCTGGATAAAGGGAACGAGGAAGTGGATTCCGGTCTGCCATTCGCACTTGAACGAGCCGAGATGCTCGATTACGAAAACGTGCGCCTGTGGAACGATCCTGAAGCATCTGATGAAAAGAATGATAAGAAAAATGAGTAAGCATAAAACTACAATGCCGATGAAATTTGTCATAATTACCTCCAATTATTCAGGGTGCTGAGCAATGTGTCAACACGCCCTGGGTTTAACGACGAGCTTAGTGCCCTTTACTTCTGTGACTGTGACAATGCTGTCCTGCGGAATTAAGCTTCCGTCAGCGGAAAGAGCTCCCCAATTGACCCCATTAAGAGTAACTCTGCCGCTGTTTCTGTCGGGATCAATCGTCTCGATAACGACAGCCGACCTGCCGAGCTCGAGCTCGGAATTTGTGGCGGTATAGCCTCTGTTTAGCCTTTTTCTGAGGAAAGGAACAGTGACAGCGATACCGATGACCGAGGTTACGGCGAAAATTATCAGCTGACCCAACAGTCCCACGTCGGTGAAGCAGCAGAAGAACATAGTCACCATTGCGCCTGCCGCAAGCCATATCGACACCAACTGAACTGTCGCGACCTCGACGATGACGAACATAACAACAAGAGCCGCCCAGACAATAACGTCCATAAAAAATCCCCCTTATAATTTATTGTAGTATCCCTACAAGTATATTTTATCACATTCTTTTGAATTTTGCAATAGGTTTTTATAAAAAATCGGTTCACGTGAACTTATTTTTGTTAGTGCACGGTAACATTATTCTTAGCCGTGCTGAACGTCCTCTCTATGAGAATTATCATCATAAGCAGGAAAACCGCCATAAATACGGGCATAAGCCTGAGGCTCACGCGCTGGGCTATAGCTCCGAAAATCGTGGGCATAAGCGTTGTTCCGGTGTATGCGCTCGCCATCTGGATGCCGATTATTCCCTGGGAGTTCTGTTCACCGAAGTTTTCCGGCGTCGCGTGGATAATGGACGGATAGACCGGCGCACAGCCAAGTCCGACAATAATAAGACCGGAAATCGGCAGTATTCCGGCATTTGCAGGTATAAGCAGAATTACGATCCCTGCAAATGCAACTCCGCAGCCAAGGCGTATCATGTTTCTGTCGCCCAGTTTCGACGACACAAGTCCGGAAATAAAACGTCCGGCGGTCATTCCGATGAAGAACAGCGACGCAAGAGCTGCCGACCTTTCCTCCGTGAAGCCGTGTACTCTGTGCAGATAGCTGCCCGACCAGAGCATTGCCGTAGCCTCCGCAGCGCAGTAGGCGAAAAAGCCCAGAAGCAGACTTGGAACACCCTTTATCCGCAGGCTGCCGATCATGCCCAGGGGCTCGCGGCTGCCGATCTCCTGCTTTTCCGGAGCACTGTGTATTCGCCAGACCGGAAGTGTGACCAGCAGGACTACGAAAATTCCCGACTGAACAAGGGCTATCCACCTGTAACCGCTGTGCCAGCCGGAGCTGGAAATTGCGGCGCTCATTATATAGGGACTGATTATTGTTCCAACGCCCCAGAAGCAGTGCAGCCAGTTCATGTGCCGGGAGCTGTAGTGCAGCGAGACGTAATTGTTCAGAGCCGCGTCGATAGAGCCTGCGCCGAGACCGTAGGGGACAGCCCAGAGACAGAGGCTTAAAAAGCTTCCGGAAATTGAAAATCCGAAGAGAGCCGCCGCCGTCAGAAAGACGCTGGCGACTGTTACGCCGGGAGTTCCGAAGCGTTTTATCAGCCGCTCCGACATCAGACTTGACACGATGGTTCCCATTGAGATCACCATGGAGATCAGCCCGATCACCGACGTGGATATGGATAATTCATCCTGGATGGAGGGCAGAGCCGAGCCCAGCAGCGAATCCGGCAGTCCAAGGCTTATGAACGCCAGATATATAAGTGCAATGAGAAGCGACGCCATTAAACGTTGAAGCGGAAGAGTACGATATCGCCGTCGTTCATGACGTACTCCTTGCCCTCGAGACGAACCAGCCCCTTTTCCTTAGCGGCAGCCATTGTTCCGCACGCCATAAGGTCGTCGAAGGCGACAACCTCTGCACGAATGAAGCCCTTTTCAAAGTCGGTATGTATCTTTCCGGCAGCCTGGGGAGCTTTTGTGCCCTTTTTGATAGTCCAGGCACGGACCTCCGGCTTTCCGGCGGTGAGGTAGGAGATAAGTCCGAGCAGAGCGTAGCCTTCCTTGATGATACGGTTGAGTCCGGAGACCTCAAGTCCCAGCTCAGCCAGGAACATAGCCTTGTCCTCCTCGTCCATTTCGGCGATCTCAGCCTCGGTCTGGGCGCAGATAGGCAGCACGGCGGAGTTCTCCTCCTCCGCAAGAGCCCTGACCTTCAGGTAATTTTCGTTTGTCTCGATATCTCCGGCAAAATCAGCCTCGCTGAGGTTTGCTGCGTAGATAACGGGCTTCTGGGAGAGCAGGGGAGTCGACTTTATCAGCGCGCGCTCGTCGTCAGTGAAGTCGAAGCCTCTTGCGCTTTTTCCGCTTTCGAGATGCTCCTTCAGCCGCTCCAGGAACTCGATCTCCGCAAGATATTTCTTATCGCCCTTAGAAGCCTTTTTAGCGCGGTCGATGCGCCGCTCCACTATCTCGATATCGGAGAAGATAAGCTCCAGGTTGATAGTTTCGATGTCGCGGAGAGGGTTGATGCTGCCGTCAACGTGGATGATGTTAGTGTCCTCGAAGCAGCGGACAACATGGACAATAGCGTCCACCTCACGAATATCCGCAAGGAACTTGTTGCCCAGTCCCTCGCCCTTTGACGCGCCCTTGACGAGTCCGGCGATGTCCACGAATTCCAGAGTTGCCGGGGTAAACTTGTCGGGCTGGTACATTTCAGCCAGCTTGTCCAGCCGCTCGTCGGGAACGGAAACGATACCGATATTTTTCTCGATAGTGCAGAAAGGGTAGTTCGCCGATTCTGCGCCTGCGTTTGTAAGTGCGTTAAAAAGAGTGCTTTTTCCTACGTTAGGTAAACCTACCATTCCAAGCTTCATGTTTATTACCTTGCTTTCTGTTAAAAATTGTAACCTATGTTTTTTATATTATCAAGCGGCTTTCGTCCGTCGGCGTAAATGTCGGGGCAGAGAAAGCGAAGATATTCTATATCGCCGCGCATCGCCTCGTCCTGCCCGGACGTTATGTCGATAAGCCGCCATTCGCCCTCAAAGGGCGCTATATTCCAGATGTGGTCGGAGTCCCCGAGAGCTCCTGCCGCGGTATAGCAGGAGAGTCCCATTTCCCGGCAGACAAGGGTGTACGTGTACGCCAGTCCGTCGCACTGGGAAAGCTCCTTGACTGCCGCGCCGTAAATGGTGTGGGCGGACACGGGCGGACTTTCCGAAAAGTCGTACTCCGTGCAGGCGAGCCAGTCGTATGCCGCCCGGTACTTTTCCTCAGCCGTGGGAAGCGTGCCGAGCTCCCGGGCTTTTTCCTCTATGACCGCCATAGCCTGATCCCGGCGGCGAATATTTTCCTCCAGCGGGCATTCCCGGCTGTCGTAGACGGCTGTCATGGCGAAGCGTCCGGAATCGTCGGTGCAGCAGATCGCGTAATACCGCAGGATCTGGCTATATTCCGGCTCGTCGAGCATCAGCATAAGCTGCGCGTCCATGGCGTCGTCCACCAGCAGCGAGTTGTAAGCTCCCGGCTCGTCGTAGATGACAAGCTCCTGTACAGGGTCCTTCGCCAGGGCTTTCCAACCGTTGTAGAATTGCCGCTGAACAGGCGTGGCTGCCGAAAAATACGTCAGGTCAGTCCAAAGCTCCGGGACATTCCCGGTCACGCCGGAGCTTTCAGCTCTTCCGCAGCCTGCCGAAAGTGCGAGGACGCAGCACATTGCCGCCGCCTTCCGCAGCTTAATCACTGCTGTGCTCGATGCGTTTATTGTTCACCAGCGAATTTACAGTGGCGTTCTGGAGCTGCACATTTCCGCTTTCCGAGGCGATATCCACGGGATTTGCGCAAAGCATTTTCATATTCACCGTGGAATCCATGATGAAAACGTTGCCGCCGCCTGTGGAGTCGCCGATACCTGTGGCGAAATCACCCTCTGAATCAATAGTTATTTCGGAGTTCATGATCTTGGTGTTCACGTCGCCGCCCATTGCGCCGATGCAGGACTGCTTTGCCGAACGCATTTTCATGTCTATCTTGCCCTTGCGGATGAGGATGCTTCCCTCGCCCTCTTCAAGAACGCCGATGCCGACAGCCTGGGCGCCGGTGCAGGACATTTTTATATTGGCAGAGCTGGCAATGGTCGAAATGCCCTTGCAGCTTCCGATACCCACTATCCTGATGCCGGAAACGACCATATCCACGTCGCATTTTTCGTCTATTTCGATATTAGCGTCGCCGTTGAAGCTGCCTACCGCAAGACCGTTGTGGCTGTACATATAAATACAGATCCTGCCAGAAAGCAGCTTGATCTCGGAATCGTCGTCGTTGTAGCCGCCGCCGATGCAGACAGCCTCCATGCTGTTGCAGATTATCTCCAGCGAGCCCTCCATGTCCACGGTGATATCGCCGTAGCCGTGGTCATAGTCGTTGCCGATGCCGATGCCGTCGGGAGCGTAGCAGTCGATAGTAAGACTGCCCTTTCCGTGAAGCTCGAACTGCGAGCCCATGGGCACATAGATACCGGCATAGCCCAGCTTGTTTGATCTTACGACGTTCAGCACGAGCCGCGCGTACTCGCCGACGGTGATAGTCGGCTTGCTGTTGCCGCTTACAAGGTTCACATTTTTCAGAGTCAGCTCGCAGCTGTGGTTGTCCATAATGGAGATGTTCATTTTCACCGGCTTATCCGGATCGCCTACGATAGTCAGCTTGCTCTGGTAGACGTGAATGTCCGTATAGCGCTCCAGAGCAAGCTTTACAAGGTCGAGCTCCGCGTCGCTCTGAGCCGTATATACCTTTTTCGTGCCCGAGGGTCGTATCTCCAGATTGGTGCGGATTATCTCGTCCTTGACCTCCTTGGAGATGCTGTCCAGGAACAGGGGCTTCGGCTTCGACGTATAATAGCCCTGAACCAGGTCAACGCCCAGACGTATAACGGTTTTCAGCTCCTGAGAGGTCTCCACGCCCTCCGCCAGGGATTGCAGCTGATTGTCCCGGCAGAACTCGATTATCTGGGTCACAAGCTGCTGCTTTTTCAGGTCGTTGTGGATGTCGGTGATGAGGGAGTGGTCGATCTTTACGTAGTCGGGGCGGTATTTCAGCAGATTCGAGGTGTTGGAGTAGCCTGTGCCGTAGTCGTCGATAGCAAGCTGGGAGTGGGTGAAGCTCAGCCGCTTCTTGATAATCTCGATAGCCTCAGGAGTCGAGGTACTGTCCTCCACGACCTCGATAACGACCTTTTCAAGCAGCTCGCCGTAGGTGAGGTACAGCTCGTTGAAGTCCTCCTCCGTAAGCTGATAGTCCGCCATTGAATTTATGAAAAGCTTCTTATTCTCGAAAACCTGCTGATTCTCGCTGAGGAGCTTCAGCGTGTTGAAGTAGGTCAGCTTTTCCACGGTGTACAGGGAATCCTGGGAATCTGCTATAGCCAGTATCTGCTTCGGCTCCATACGCACATCGCCGATGCTCCGCATAAGAGCCTCGTAGGCGACGATATTTCCGGTAGTCGTCTCCACGATAGGCTGGATATGGTAGGTAAGCTGATTTTCCATTATCATACGGTTGAATATCTGGGCGTTTTTGTAGGCGTCCTTTTCCCGGACGTAATTTTCCTCCGAGAACCAGTTTATCACATGACGTCGGTCAGTTCTGGCTTCATAGAGGGCAAATTCCGAGTAATTGACAAGCATATTGAAGTCCGTCGCCTCGTAAGGGTGAGAAGCGCAGCCGATGGAAAGGCTCAGCTTGCTCTTGTCGGAAATGTCGATGATCTCGCCGAAATCGTCGGTAAGGGTGCAGTTCTGGACAGCCTCGTCCATGCTGTTGAGGACGTTGTAAATGAACATTCTGTCGCAGTCCTTGAAGAAAACGAGCAGCTCATATCCCGATTTACAGCCGATATAGACGTTATCAGAGGCGAAGCCCTTCAGCGCCTCGGCGGCAGACGCCATACAGCAGTTGGTCATATCCACGGTAAGGAAGGAGCCGAGCTTTTCGATGCCGTTGATGTAGACGGTGGCAAGGCAGCATTCCTGTGCATCGGCGATAAGCTTTTTAATATGCTGGGAGAAGGAGGGGAAGGAGGGCAGACGGGTAACGGGCTCGTATTCAACGAAGCTTTTCCCCTGATTTTCCGAGATCTGCCGGGTGTAGTCCTGGACGAAGCCCAGCCACTCGTCGCTGCTCTCGTATATATTCATTTTTATGTATTTTGTCACGTTGTTATTGGTGAAGCGGTAGATGTGCTTCTGACCCTCCACGGGCATTTTGGAGATCTTCTCCAGCAGGTTGAAGAACTCGAATTCATTGAGCTTAGTGCCGGAGCAGGAGAGCATACGGCAGGCGGCGTCGTCGAGGTAAGCGGACTTTTCCTTTGCAATGTAGGTAAAAGCGCCGATATTTCCCATAAACTGCTGAAAAACGTTCCAGTCATGACTCAATTCCGGAGGATTTTTTGAGAGGTTGAAAATACTCATGGCAACTCCTTTGAAAACTGTTATTTCTATCGTTATGATTCGTCAGGAATCAATTGTTCATACAAATTTATTATACACTTTTTTTCGGGAAAAGTCAACGGATTTTCAGCAAAAAATCGGAGCGCAGAGAAAACCGACGTGGAGAAAACTACGATCAATAATGATTTTAACGCGACATTGGGTTTCCAAAGGGACGGTTGTCCCTTTGGCAGAGTCCAGAGGCAGAGCCTTTGGCGAGGTATGGAGCAGAGCTCCATATTGACCGCAGGTCAATGATGCCTTCAGGCGCTCCGCAAAGGGTGAATTTTGTAACAGTCCAGTGGACTGTTACAAAAGAGGGGACGCCCTGCAAGAGAGGGCGTTCCCTTAAACTTTTACAGCAGATTCAAAAAGGCAGAAAAAAATCTCCCCTTTTATTCGGGGAGAAAAAATATCGCTCGCGGAATATCTACGTCTGAAAAACAAATCAGCGAGGTACTCGCGGTCACGTGAATCGCCAGCGGGGGCTGCCCCGCAGGGGACGCTCTCTCTTGCAGAGCGTCCCCTCTTAAAAAACAGTCCACTGGACTGTTTTTTAATTCACCCCTTGCAGGGCGCCTAAAGGCTGCATCGACGTTCCGTCGATATGGGACTCTGTCCCATGCCCTGCCAGAGGCTCTGCCTCTGGACTCTGCAAAAGGGACAACCGTCCCTTTTGAAACCCGGTGTCGCGTTGAGATTGTCAGTAATCAGAATATTTTCGCGCGTTTGGGGCTCCCCACTGCCGCCTTATTCAAGATAATCCTTGACCTTCTTGCTTCTGCTGGGGTGGCGGAGCTTTCTCAGCGCCTTTGCCTCAATCTGGCGGATACGTTCCCTCGTAACGTCAAAACGCTGTCCAACCTCTTCGAGAGTCCGTGCCTTTCCGTCCTCAAGACCGAATCTCAGCCGCAGAACGTTCGCCTCACGAGGAGTCAGAGTAGACAGCACCTCGTTGAGCTGCTCCTTCAGAAGCGTATGTGAAGCCGCTTCTGCCGGGGCAGGCGCGTCGTCGTCGGGGATGAAGTCGCCCAGATGGCTGTCCTCCTCCTCGCCGATAGGAGTCTCCAGCGAGACAGGATCCTGAGCCACACGGATTATCTCGCGAACCTTATCGACAGGCATACTCAGCTTTTCGGCGATCTCCTCGGGGCTCGGGTCGTGACCGTTTTCGTGGAGAAGCTGACTGCTCACCTTTTTGACCTTTGTGATAGTCTCCACCATATGTACGGGTATACGGATAGTTCTCGCCTGATCGGCAATAGCCCTTGTGATAGCCTGTCTTATCCACCATGTAGCGTAGGTAGAGAACTTGAAGCCCTTGGTGTAGTCGAACTTGTCGACAGCCTTGATAAGTCCGAGATTTCCCTCCTGTATGAGGTCGAGGAACTGCATACCGCGTCCCACGTATTTCTTGGCGATGCTGACTACAAGACGGAGGTTCGCCTCGCAAAGACGCTTTTTCGCGTATTTATCGTCCTTGAGCATACGCTGTGCAAGCTCGATCTCCTCCTCGGTAGTGAGCAGGGGAACACGACCGATCTCTTTCAGATACACCTTGACCGGGTCGTCGATAGCGATACCGTCGGTGGAGAGAGCGATCTCCAGGTCGTCGGTCATGGCGGCGTCCAGACCTATGTTAAGGTCGGTATCCACCACCATATCCTCAACTATCTCGATATTCAGGGCTTCGCAGCGGTCGTAGAACGTGTTGATCTGGTCTACATCAAAGTCCATTTCCTCGAGAGCGTCGGTGATCGCTTTTGTGGTCAGTTTTCCGGCAGCCTGTCCCTGCTCGATAAGTGCGTCAATTGTGTTCTTTTTAGAATCCATAGTTGAACCTCCTGCGTTAGTGTCGCTTATTAAACATTTCTCTCAATTCGTCGTCGGAGCAGTCCTCCGGGGCAGACCTTTCCTTGTGCTCGCGGAGAATCCGTCCGCAGTCCTCCATAGAATCGGAGGTAAGCGCGATCTCACGGTTTTTCGCGGTAATTCCGCTTATTCTGCCCATCTCGTCAGCCGTAAAGCTGTCGGATAGCATGGAGAGATTGAAGCTGTCGTTCTCCTCGGCAGCCTTCAGGATCGCTGTATAGACCCTTTTATTGAATGTCGTGACGAAGCTCTCCGGCGGAGCTGTCCGGCTTATGCTTGCATAGTCCTCGGGGTGGCGGATGAGCTGGCAGATTATCATTTCCTCCGCCCTCGCCTCACGCCGGTATTTCGCCGCGTCGGGATTTATGTCGTCGCGCTTTACGGCGGTCTGTGACTTGATAGTCCGCCACTCGTTTTTTCGCTTAGTATAGCTGTTTTTCCGCACCATGCTGTTGATATGGTCTTTCAGTACGTCCACGGGAAAGCTGTATTTGTTGGCAGTCCTGGAAATATACACCTCGCGCTCCAGGGGCGACGGCATATCCGCCAGAACCTTTGAAACGCGCTTCAGCAGCTCGACCTTTCCAGCCTCGGTTTCAATGTCGAGCCCTTGCTCGCAGCGGTCGAGGAGGAAATTGTTCGCGTCTCCGGATCTTTCGATGAGCATACGGAAACGCTGTGCGCCGAATTTTTTGATGTACTCGTCAGGGTCTTTTGCGCCGTCCATTCTGAGTATACGGGTTCGCATACCGACGTCGGAAAAGTGCGAAATAGCGCGCCTTGTGGCAGCCTGACCTGCGCCGTCGCTGTCGTAGGCGATGATTATTTCCTCGGCGTAGTGGCTGAGCAGCCGCGCCTGATCCGGGGTGATAGCCGTGCCGAGAGTTGCGGTCACGTTCTCGAAGCCCGCCTGATTGACGGCGATAACGTCCATGTAGCCCTCGCAGAGGATAAGCTGCTTGCTGTCGGAATTTTTGGCGAAATTCATGGAAAAAAGGTTATTTCCCTTGTCGAATACCGGAGTTGCGCCAGTGTTCAGGTATTTGGGCTTCGAGTCGTCCATGACGCGTCCTCCGAAGCCGATAACGTTGCCGCGCATATCCACAATGGGGAACATAACGCGGTTGCGGAACATATCGTAGAGCCGTCCGGTTTTCTGGGAGCGTCCGCCAAGCCAGGCGTCGATTATCTCCTCGTCCCGGTAGCCCTTGGAGGCGAGAAGCCTGCACAGCTCGTCCCAGGAGTCCGACGCGAATCCGAGACCGTATTTTTTTACGGTCTGGGGAGTGAGACGGCGGCTTATGAGGTAGTTCAGCCCTGCGCGGTTTTTGCCGCTTATAAGGTTTTTGTAGTAGAAATTTGCTGCGATGCGGTTCATCTCGTAGATCCGCGTCCTCCGCCTGCCGCTGTCGGTGGCTCTTCTGTTGTCGGAGGGCAGCTCAAGTCCGCTGCGTTCAGCCAGAAGCTTTACAGCGTCCATAAACTCCAGATTTTCCGCGCGCATAATAAATGTTATAACGTCTCCGCCCGAACCGCAGCCGAAGCAGTAGAAGCTCTGGGTGTCGGGAAAAACCGTAAACGACGGCGTTTTCTCCGAGTGGAACGGACAGCAGCAGACGTAATTCCTGCCTCGCTTTTTAAGCTGGACATAGGAATTTATTACGGTGTCGATGGGATTTGCGTTTCGTATTTCCGTTTTAAATTCGTCGTTTATTGCCATATGTCCCTCATTTCCAGAATTTCGGCACGAAAAGCTCAGTATACAGATCAACGGCGTACTCGTCGCTCATGCCGGAAATATAGTCGCATACGCCCTGGTCGATGTCGCTTTCACCGGCAATCTCGAGGTAAAGCCGGGGAAGCAGCCGGGAATTTTCCCTGAAATAGTCGTACAGCTTCCGGATAAGCAGCTCCGCCTTGTCCTCCTCCTGTTTTGCGGCAGGGTTGGTGTACACTGTCCGGAACATGAAGCTGCGCAGGCTGTCGTGAGCAGTCCTGATATCCGGCTCGAAGTCGATGTTTTCAGCTCCGTGAGCGACAACCGAGGCGATAAGGGCGGTGATCCGCTTTGTTTTGGTGTCGCCCAGGGTCTCCACGCAGTCCCGGGGAAGCTGTTCAGCCGACAGTACGCCTGCGCGGATAGAGTCCTCGATGTCGTGGTTTATGTAGGCGATAGTGTCCGCAAGCCGCACGACGCAGCCCTCCCGTGTCGCGGCGGTCATGTTGGTATGGCAGCGTATCCCGTCCAGCACAGCAGCGGTCAGATTAAGCCCCTTGCCGTCCTTTTCGAGCCGTTCAGCCACACGAACGCTTTGCAGATAATGCTTGAAGCCGTGGGGACAGATCTCGTTGAGGACAGCCTCGCCGCAGTGACCGAAAGGGGAGTGCCCAAGGTCGTGACCCAGAGCCACAGCCTCCGCCAGATCCTCGTTCAGCCCGAGACACCGGGAAATAGTCCTTGCGATCTGTGAGACCTCCAGGGTGTGAGTCAGCCGCGTTCTGTAGTGGTCGCCCACCGGTGAGAGGAAAACCTGAGTTTTACGTTTAAGTCTGCGGAAGGAATTGCAGTGGAGTATTCTGTCGCGGTCGCGCTGGAAATCCGTTCTGTACGGGCATTTTTCCTCCGGAACGGCTCTTGCGGTCATAGCTAGGTCGGTGCTCCGGCAGCCCTGGGGAGAGAGCATTTTTGCCTCCGCAGCTTCATATTTTTCTCGCGCAGTCATATTTTCCTCCTTTCGTCGTTATAAACAAAAAGTGAATGAAAAAATCGTCATATCACACAACTGCTGAGAAGTCCTCGAACAGCTCGCCGATATCCTCTATAGCAGCCGTGCCGTTTGTTATGTCGGTTAGTTTTTTTCGCAGTCCATCCAGCATTTCCGACATCACCAGCAGTTCGATAGTCACGTCGCCGCCGAAGTCCTCGTTGACGGTGATGACCTTGAAATCCGGCAGGATATAGCCGATTTTTCCGTACATATTGTAGTCGCAGGAAATGAAGAGTCTGTGACAACGGCGCATATCCATGACCTTTGCGGCATCGCAGGCGAGGGAAGCGGCATGGGAGTAGGCGCGTACAAGACCGCCTCCGCCCAGGAGGATACCGCCGAAATACCGGGTGACGACCACGCAGACGTCGGTGAGACCGCGTTTTCTGAGAACGTCCAGCACCGGAACTCCGCCTGTACCCTGTGGTTCGCCGTCGTCGGAGTAGCGCGAAATATTGTCCTGCCGCAGGATATAGGCATAAACGTTATGCCGCGCCTTTCTGTGGAGGGCTTTGACCTTGTTTATGAAGGCGACAGCCTCGTCGTTTGTACTGACCGGAGCGATATAGCCGATAAACTCGGATTTTTTCTCGATAAACGAATCCTGAGCCGGTTTTTCGATAGTAGTATAATTCATATAATCAACCTATAGATATACCAAAAAGCCGCTCAAATCAGAGCGGCTTATTGAAGTCCATTACTTACCCATATTGAAACGTCTCTTGAATCTGTCTACACGACCGCCTGTGTCAACAAGCTTCTGCTTACCAGTGTAGAAAGGATGGCACTTAGAGCAGATTTCAACCTTGATATTCTCCTTTGTGGACATTGTCTCAATCACGTTGCCGCAGTGGCAGGTAATAGTGGTCTTTACAAAATTAGGATGGATACCCTCTCTCACGATTTTCACCTCATTTTTAAATAAATTTGTAAATCGTGCAGCCCATCGTGCAGAAACATGAACGCATCTAAGCCCATGCGCCGCCAGTAGACAGTAGTGCAAGCATACATTGGAATTATATTATACCATATCCCCATGAGCTTGTCAAGGGTGTTTAATATATTTTTTTGTTTTAACTTACTGGAAGTTCTTGGCAAAATCCTCGTGAAGCTTCTGCTCCAGAGCCTCCGCCTCAGCTCTTGTGGGCTGCTTAGCGGTGAGGTATGTCTTGATCTTCGGCTCAGTGCCCGAGGGACGAACGATGACCTTCGAGCCGCCCTCCAGGAAGAATGCGAGCACGTTGGACTTAGGCAGCGTCAGCTCGGTTGTCTCGCCTGTAGCGGTGTTCTTGGAGGTGCTTGCCTTGTAGTCGTCGAACTTTACGACCGGGATACCTGCAATAGCGGCAGGCGGATCGTTTCTGAGGCTTGTCATGATAGCGTCCATTTTCTTCATGCCGCTTTCGCCCTCGAAGGTGAAGCTGTACAGAGTCTGGTAGAACATACCGTACTTCTTGTACATATTCTCACGCGCCTGGATAAGGGAAATGCCCTGTGTGCGGTAATATGCAGCCATTTCGCAGATGAGCATTGACGCGTTTACGGCGTCCTTGTCCCGGACGTAGCTGCCGGAGAGGTAGCCGTAGCTCTCCTCGTAGCCGAAGATATAGCGGTTCTCCTCGCCGTTTTTCTCCAGCATACCGATCTGCTCGCCGATGAATTTGAAGCCTGTGAGGACGTCGATTATCTCAACGCCGTATTCCTTGCCGATAGAGCTTACGATGTCAGTAGTTACGATCGTCTTGACAGCAATGGGGTTTTCCGGCATAGTGCCCTTCTTTATGCGCTGATCGCATATGTATTCCAGAAGCATAGCGCCCACCTCGTTGCCGCTGAACAGAGCGTAGCCGTCGCCGTCTGGAACGGCGATTCCTACACGGTCGCAGTCCGGGTCTGTAGCCAGGAGCAGATCGGGCTTGACCTCATTGCAGTAACGGAGACCGACCTCCAGAGCCTCGCGGATCTCCGGATTCGGGTAGGGGCAGGTCGTGAAATTACCGTCGGGGTTCTCCTGTTCCTTAACGACAGTCACGTCCTTGATGCCGATGCGCTTCAGGATCTCCCGGACGGGCTTGTTTCCCGTGCCGTTGAGGGGAGTGTATACCACCTTCAGTCCGCTTTCCGCGCAGAGCTCGGTATTGATGCCCTCGGCGAGAACCTTCTCGTAAAACGCCTCTATTACGTCGTTTTCGATATATTTAATGTTGCCCTTTGCCATTTCCTCGTCGAAATCAGCAGACTTCACGTCCTTGAAAATGTCAAGGGAGTTGATCTTATTGAGAATTATCTCCGCGCCGCGAAGAGTTATCTGGCATCCGTCGTCGCCGTAAACCTTATAGCCGTTGTACTTGGCAGGGTTATGGCTTGCGGTCACCATGATTCCGCCCTGGCAGTTAAGCTGGCGAACAGCGAATGAGAGGCAGGGAGTGGGCATAAGTTCGCTGTAGATGTGGACCTTGATGCCGTTAGCTGCAAGAACCTCGGCAGCAGCCCTTGAAAATACGTCGCTTTTGATACGGCTGTCGTAGGAAACGGCTACGGAGGGGTTGGTATACTCCTGGTTGAGATAGTCCGCGAAGCCCTGTGTAGCGCGCTTTACGGTATATATATTCATTCGGTTGGTGCCTGCGCCGATAACGCCGCGGAGACCGCCTGTACCAAATTCCAGGTCTCTGTAGAAGCGGTCGTTGATAGCCTCGCTGTCGTCCTTGATACTTTCAAGCTCAGCCTGCAAGTCAGGGTCAGCAACAGCATTTTCACACCAAAGGCTGTAGAGCTCATTTTCGTTCATTGTGATTACCTCCAAAAATAAATTTGAAAATACAATATCTATGGGCACAAAAACCAAAACAAATATCAAATCAGACACCCATACAAATACATACTATATTATAACATATTTTCCTTTATTTGTACATATCCCGAGCATATATTTTTTTATTTTAACCAAAAGTAAGCCGTGACTAACTGCACGGCTTTGCTCAGTGTTAAGTTAATTCTGGAAAGTCACAAGCTCAACCGCCTTGTTGAACTGCGCGTCAACAGCCGGGTCGTCGTTTTCAACGGGGTAGTCGGGGATAAGTCCGATGCCGTCGTAGCAGGGCGAGTACGCCGTCTGATACCGCGCGACCGTCAGAACGACTGCGCTTCCGTCGTCGAATTCGGTTATATCCTGCATAACGCCCTTTCCGTAGGTTTGCTCGCCGACGATCGCCGCCTTGCCGAAATCGTGGAGAGAAGCCGCAAAAAGCTCCGCCGCACTTGCAGTGCTGCTGTTCACGATGACAGCCATGGGCATATTCAGCTCGGATTCGTCGGAGTAGATCAAAGTCTCGGAATGACCGTCGCTGTACTCGGCAGTGGCGACAACGCCCTCGGGAAGCAGCGGATCAAGGCAGTCGGAAAGCGCGGAAACGAGTCCGCCTGTGTTGTCGCGAAGGTCGAAGATCAGCGATTGCGCGCCGTTTACCGTCATTCTCTCCAAAGCGTCAATGAACTGCTCCGGGGTATTCTCCTTGAAGCCGGAAATTTTGATATATCCCACCAGATTTCCCAGCATTTCCGCCTCGACGGTCGTCACCTGGATAGCGCGCCGCGTGAAGCTGTAGTCCTTGTCGCTGCCGTTTCTTCGGATAGTCAGGGTGACCGACGAGCCCTCAGTGCCTTTCAGCGCGTCCATCGACTCCTCAAAGCCAATATCCTTCACATCAACGCCGTCAACGCGGATGATGATATCCTGCGCCTGGACGCCGGATTCTTGGGCAGGAGAGCCGTTCAGGATCTCGGAGATGCGCACGTAGCCGCTTTCGTCCTCGGTGAGAGTCAGTCCGAGACCCACAAGAGAACCGGAGTTGTCGTTCAGCTCGGTCAGATACTCGTCCTCCGTCAGATACCGGGAATATTTGTCGTTGATACCGTTGACATAGCCTTTCAGTATTCCGTCCTCGAGGGTTTCCTCGTTGATGTCGCCGTAGTAATTTTCCCGGACGAAGTTGTCCAGAGTCTGGAGGGCGGAGTATTTTTTCGCCTTTTCGTTGACGTCCACGACCTTTTTGTTGAAGCTCTGTAGGGAGAAAAAGGAGGTCAGGATAAAGGTCACCGCAATGGAGACGGCGATAAGGCTGAGGGCGAGTCCGAGAGTGATTTTTTTGTTCATACACGATCTTCGCTTTCTATTAAAATTAGGGCAGAATAGCTTCTGCCCTGTAATGTATAAAAAGTAGCACAAAAACATTGGGTTTCAAAAGGGGCAATGACCCTTTTGCGAAGTCCAGAGGCAGCGCCTTTGGCAGGGTTTGGGACAGAGTCCCATATCGACGGAACGTCGATGATGCCTTCAGGCGCTCTGCAAGAGAGAGCGTCCCCTTGAACTCACAATGCTTTCGTATATATTATATCCGTCACGGGCTCACATATCCCAGAGGATCCTGCGGTGAGCCGTTTACGCGGACTTCAAAGTGCAGGTGAGCTCCGGTGGAGAAGCCGGTAGAACCCATTGCGCCGATGACCTGTCCCTGCTTGACATACTCGCCGACTGAAACGTATGCGGAAGTAAGGTGACCGTAAAGGGTGGAATATGTACCGTCGTGAGAGATAACTATGTAATTTCCGTATCCGCCGCCGCAGCCGCAGGACGAGGATTTTGCGTAGTTGTGGGTGCAGCTGTTGCTGACCATTATAACTGTTCCAGCCTGTGCCGCAACTGCCGAGCCGCCCATGATATTTCCGTCGCCGACGTCGATGCCGTTGTGGCTTCTGCCCCAGCGATAGCCGAAATAGCTGGAAATATAGCTGTATCCTGGGCAAGGCCAGGTGAAACCGCTTTCTGCCGGGCTGGGAACGGTATAAACCGGTTCAGCCGGTGCGGATGGTACTGACACCGTTCCGCCGCCTGCATTTGCCTGCTGCTGTTGCTGCTGGAGAAGAGCCTGCTGACGCTGACGCTCCTCCTCTTCCCGGCGACGCTGAGCCTCTTCAGCCTGACGCTGTATCTCCGCCTCGATCGCAGCTTCCTCTGCCGCAAGCTCGGCGTCCCGAGCCTCGAGGTCAGCCTTGTCCAGCTCGAGGGACTGCTGCTCCATGGCAATTCTGTCGATCTCGTACTGAGTGTTCTGCATTTTCTCGCTGAGGCTCTCGATCTCCGCCTGCTTCTCCTCCTTGCGAGCCTCCTGGTCAGCAAGCTTCATTGTCAGGTTCAGCTTTTCGGTCTCCAGATCGCTTTTGGACTGCTCCAGAGCGTCGATATCAGCCAGGATCTCGTTGATGAGCTGGTCGTCGTGCTCGGCGATGCTGTTTATCATCTGGATTCTCGACATCATGTCATAGAAGCTTGTTGAACCCAGAATGACCGACGCCGAGGTGTCGCCGCCTGTCATGTACATAGAGCAGAGCCGCTCCTTGAATTTTTCAATGTTGGTATCAATTTCCTCCTGCTGAGCCACGATATCCGCGTCCAGGGCGGTAATATTTGTCTCTGTGGCGGTAATATCGGCGGATATCGCCTCAAGCTCGGTGTTGAGCAGGTTGATATTTTCCTGGATAAGTCCGACCTGTTCCTCGAGAGCGGCTTTCTGCGCCTCTTCGGCGGACTTGTCGCCCTCCAGAGTTGATATCTGACTTTCCAGTGCGGCGATCTTTTCGGCATTAGCCTTGCGCTGCTCCTGGATCTCCTCGATAGTTCTGGCGGCATATGTCTCGGCAGCGTTGTCCGTCGCCCAGGGGAAAACCGTCAGGACTCCGAGCGAAAGGGCTGTGCAGGTGATAAACGCCAGGACTTTTTTTGTCTTTTTTAATAAGTACATTTTGTATGTCTCCTTTGATTACCGTGACCGATCATACGTTCAGGTGCTTGCGTGTGCTTATGACGCTTCCCAGAGCTCCGGCAAGGGCGCCGGCGAGAAGATAGGCGAGAGCTACATACAGCCGGATATTAGCGAACGGAATAAGGCTTCCTGCGCCGAAAACGTTGATGAGCATACCTTGCGACATAAACATATTATAAATGGAGCGGTAGACTGCCCAGGTGATGAAGAAGGCTCCTGCGCCGGAGAAAAATCCGGTGACGAGACCCTCGACAAAGAAGGGCGTCCTTATAAATGCGTCCGTCGCTCCGACATATTTCATGATCTGAATTTCCTCACGCCGTGCAAAAACGCTTGCCTTGGTAGTGTTGGATATCATTATCATGGAAACCGCAGCCAGCGCCACGATTATAGCGACCGCGATTATCGTCAGGGCTCTTCTCAGCTCCCGGAGAAATTCCGCGACCTGTATCGAGCACTGTGCAAGCTGAACGTTGGTGATCTGCGAAATTACCGCAGTCGTGTCCTCAATCGTCTCGACGTTGGCAACCGTAAGGCTGAAGCCGTCGGGCATAAATTCAGCGTCGTCGATGAGATCGAAAATTTCCTGACCCTTTACGACCTGAGTTTTCATCCGCGCATAGGCTTCCTCTTTTGAGATGAATTCCACGGTCTTGATGTTGTCGAGCCCCTTGAGCTGAGCGGTTATTTCTTCGACGCGCTCGTCAGGGGTGTCGGTCTCAAGGTAGACGGCTATCTCGTTCTGGTTGCCGAGTCCGAGTATCATGGAGTTGGTGTTGATATAGAAAAGTGCGGAGCAGCCCACTAAAAGCAGGGAGATGAGCAGCACGCAGAAGGTCGCGAACGCCATCATCTTATTTTTCCAGATGTTCTCCACACCCTGATTTGCCAGGTATTTTACGCCGCTCAGCTTCATTTCACGCCTCCTATAAGCTCGGGAGATGCTTCCTCGGCATCTTCTATCGGTATGTCCACCTCTACGTCGAAGCCGGCAGGGGAGTCATCGGGAATCGAAGCCTCCGGAAGCTCCTCGGGCAGTTCTGTTTCCTCTGCGTCAACAAGCTCTTCCGGCTCAGGCTCGGGCAGATGTGGAGCGATCTCCTCGGCAGTCTCGGAATCAGCGGCCGCAGTACCCATGATCGCGGCGATAACGTCGTCCACATAGGGCGTTTCGGCGTCGTCGCCATTTTCTTCGTAATCCTGAGAAACGGCGTAGTCGGAATTATCGACGTAAGCGGCGTTTTCCATTGCCTGCGCCAGCTCGACCTCTGGAAGTATCTCGGAATTTGTGCCGGTAACTACCTCGTCATAAACGATTTCTCCGCCTGTTATGTTGATTATTCTTCCTCCGAAGTGTCGGACGAGGTCGTGTTCGTGGGTAACCATAAGTATAGTCGTGCCCTGGTCGTTGATGCCCTTGAGCAGTTCCACTATCTCGTAGGACAGCTCGGGGTCGATATTTCCGGTAGGCTCGTCGGCAATGATGAGCTGGGGGTCGTTGACAAGCGCGCGAGCGATCGCCACACGCTGCTTTTCGCCGCCGGAAAGCTCGTCGGGGTAGGAATTGGTTTTCGCCTGCAATCCGACGAGTGAGATAACGTAGGGAACTCTTTTTCTTATATATTTTAACGGAGCGTCAAGTACACGGAGCACGAAAGCGATATTATCGTAGACCGTCATTGACGATATGAGGCGGAAATCCTGGAACACGAAGCCGAGAGTGCGGCGAAATTCCGGTATTTTGCGCCTTTTAAGCTTGCTCAGATTATAGCCGTTTACGGTAACGACACCGCTTGTGGCGTCTATTTCTTTCAGAAGCAGCTTTATCATGGTACTCTTTCCCGCACCGGAAGAGCCTACAACGAAAGCGAAATCGCCGTCGTTTATTTTAAGGCTGACATTATTCAGTGCGTCAACGCCGCCGGAGTAGGTCACCGACACGTTCTGAAGCTCTACCATGCTGTCACCTTCCTTTTAAAAAATATTTTAGAATTTGACGGGATTAGCCGAGAGATATTTCTTGACCATAAGGGCGATCTTGAAGATGATCGCGTGGTCGAACTCCCGGAGGTCGAGACCTGTCAGCTTCTTGATCTTTTCAAGTCTGTAGACCAGCGTATTTCTGTGAACGAAGAGCTTTCTCGAGGTCTCGGAAACGTTCAGATTGTTCTCGAAGAATTTCTGGATAGTGAAGAGGGTCTCGTGGTCGAGAGAGTCGATGCTTCCGACCTTGAACACCTCGTGGAGGAATGTGTCGCAGAGGGTGGTGGGCAGGTGGTAGATGAGGCGAGCGATGCCAAGGTTGTCGTAGCTTACGATGACCTTGTCCGTGTCGAACACCTTGCCGACCTCCAGAGCCATCTGAGCCTCCTTGAAGGAGCGTGCCAGGTCTTTAACGCCGACAACGGCAGTACCGATGCCGACGTTTACCCTCGTGTAGAACTCGCTGGAAAGGGTATCTGCGATGGAACGGGCGAGCTTTTCGAGGTCGCGGGCGTCAACAGTGGATTTCAGCTCCTTGACAAGGACGATATCGGACTCGGTGATATTGAAAACGAAGTCCTTGTTCTTATCAGGGAAGAGGTTCTGGATAACGTCGTAGGCGGAAATATCGTTTGCAGAAACGATGCGGATGAGGAAAACGGCGCGGCTTATTTCGGCGTTGAAATGGAGCTCCCGTGCCTTGATAACGATGTCTCCGGGGAGAACGTTGTCGAGGATGACATTTTTGATGAAGTTGTTGCGATCGTACTTTTCGTCGTAGTACTGCTTGATATTGGACAGAGTGATAGCGAGGATGCTTGCGTACTTAGCGGCAGATTCGTCCACGCCCTCCACGAAAACGGCGTAATCGGGCTTAACGCGCGAGCCGAAGGGCTTGTACGTATAGCCGTCGCGGATGAAGATATCGTGGGAGTCGCTGAGGTCGAGGGAGACGAACTCGTTTGTAGTGCCGACCTTGGTGAGGTCGCTGCAGGCGATGATAGTCGCCGTCTCGTCGACAACGCCCATAGTGGTATCAATGGTGTCTCTCATCTGGTGAACTAAACCCTGAAATAATCTGTTGGACATAATAATGATCCTTCCTGAAATAAATTTATAGAATCCAAATTAACATCATTACATATTACAAATTGTAACATATAATAATGAACGCAATATTAACAAACTGTTAACTTTTTATTTTATGCCTGTGCTTTTGACAAATTTTATGTGTTGGAATTGTGATAAACTCACAAACTAAAATGTTTTTTAATACAAATCGGTAACATTTTTCTGTCTGAGCTGCCAAAAAGGTTACAGAAAAGTTACATCTTCTCCGGCTGCTGGATCTTCAGCATAGCGAGCACGTTTCTGAGCGCCTGGCGCACAGCGACGCAAAGGAGTATCCTTGCGCCCCGAAGCTCTTCCGTCTCCGCATTTTTTACGCTGCATCCGTCGTAGAAGCGGTGGAACAGGGTCGCGAGATCCTGGGCATACTTGGTCATTTTTGCCGGGTCGTACTGCTTTGCCGCCATGACGATCTCTCCCGGAAGCGAAGCGAGGTGGCGGATAAGCTCTATCTCGCGGCTGGTGTCAAGCAGCGTGAAATCGGCGTTTTCCGGAATTTCGACGCCCTCCGCAGCCAGATTTGAAAGGAGACTGCAAATTCTCGCATGGGCGTACTGAACGTAGAAAACCGGATTCTGGGAGGACTGCTCGACGGCAAGATCCAGGTCGAACTCGAACTGGGAATTTGCCTCCCGGAGGTTGAAGTAGAAACGAGCGGCGTCTATCGGTATCTCCTCCAGCAGAGTCACGAGGGTGATAGCCTTTCCGCTTCTCTTGGACAGCTTCACGGTCTCGCCGCCTCGAACGAGGCGAACCATCTGCATAAGTACGACGTCCAGCTTTGAAGCGTCGACTCCCAGGGCTGTCAGAGCCGCTTTGAGACGGGGAACATAGCCGTGGTGGTCTGCGCCCAGGACGTTGATAGCCTTGTCGAAATTACGCGTCACGAGCTTGTTATAGTGGTAGGCGATGTCGGGGACGATGTAGGTGTAAAGTCCGTTGCTCCGGCGGAGAACGAAATCCTTGTCCATGCCGTAGTCCGTTGCCTTGAACCAGATCGCGCCCTCCTGCTCGTAGGCGTTGCCGCTGGCTAAAAGCTTGTCCACAACAGCCTTAGTCTCGTTTTTCTCGTGGACAGTACTTTCTCTGAACCAGTTGTCGTAAACGATGCGGTATTTTTTCAGGTCGCGCTCCAGCCCTGCTACATTAATAGGAAGGGCGTAGTCAACGAGAGCCTTTCTTCTGTCGCTTTCGCCGGCGGAGGCGAGGCTGTCGCCGTTTATGCCGTAGAAATTATAGGCGTGCTCGATGATGTCCATGCCCAGGTATACGTCCTCCGGCATCTCGAAATCCATTCCCTCGCCGCTGCCCTCATAGATAAAGCGGAAGAGGCTTTCGGGGTCAGGGTTTTCCGCCATAGCCGCCTTGCCCTTATCGGAGCAGAGCTGCATATAGCGCAGATCCAGGGATTTTCCGAATTTTTCGATCTGGTTTCCGGCGTCGTTCACGTAGAACTCACGTTCAGACTTGTAGCCTGCCCAGTCCAGCACGCTTGCAAGGCAGTCTCCGATCGCGCCGCCGCGGGCGTTTCCGATGTGCATAGGTCCTGTAGGGTTAGCGGAGACGAACTCCACAAGCACACGTTTTCCGCCGCCGAAGTCGGTCCTGCCGTAGGAATCGCCCTCGCCGAGCACATTTTCCACAACGTCTGCGAACCAGCTTTTGTTGAGGAAAAAGTTCATGAAGCCCGGTCCTGCGATCTCGGCGCGCTGGAAAACAGTGCCCTCCATGTCGATTTTTTCGAGCAGCAGCTCCGCGATCTTTCTCGGCGCCATTTTAAACGCCCTCGCGCAAACCATGGCGGTATTTGCGGCAAAATCTCCGTGGGACTTATCCGCAGGAATTTCAACAGTAAAGTCGGGAAGAAGCTCGGCGGGAGCGCTGCCCTCCGCAACAAGCTTTCCCAGCGCCTCTAAAATGAGCTGACGAAGCTGCTCCGAGGCTGATTTAATAAGGTCTGACATTTCAAACGTCCTTTCGTTAATTTATTTTCATAATTATCTCGTTGTCTGACAGGTAGGAGTTGTTAAGGTCGAGAGTGTACTTCATGTAAAGCCTGCCGTCCTTCTCCAGCGTGTTCTCTATAGCGTGGGTGTAAACGCCTATCTGCATATCGCCGAAGGGTGTGCTGTACTGGCAGAAGTGCTTCCTGCCCACCTCCAGCGACAGAACGGAATTAGCCGTTCCCTCCCGGGTTATAACGGCTATCCTGCCGTCTGTTTTTATGGTAGTGACAGAGCCTTCAAAGCCGGTGGCTGCGGTGTCCTCGTAGGAAATAATGTCGAATTTACCGGATTTTTTCCGGATCGCCCTGGTCGTCAGCTCCGTCTCGGTCTTATCGCCGTCCTGCCGCTGGATGCTGGTCAGTGACAGCATAATATTCTTATTCAAGAGGATTCTCCTTTTAATAGCATTTTTCCGAGCTTTCGAGAGCCTGTTCGAGCAGGTCGTCGGTAAGCTCCTCCATGTCCGTTCCCATGTGAGCCATGAGCTTGGGATAGACGCTGTTCAGCCGTAATCCCGGCGCAGTGCCGATCTTGTTCAGCATCAGGTCGCCCTCCTCGGTGAGGAAGAAGTCCACGCGGGCAAGTCCCTTGCAGCCCAGCGCCTTGAAGGCTTTTACGGCTGTTTCGCGGACAAATTCCGCAGTTTTCTCCGGCAGATCGGCAGGGATCACCAGGTCGTCCCCGGAGGTCTTGCGAACCTCTGTGGGATCATAGACCCGGTTAGTGGGCAGAATTTCGCCTACAGAGGAAGAAATCGGCGAATCATAGCCTAAAACTGCCACCTCAAGCTTTCGTCCGCTGACGTATTTTTCCACGACCACCTTATTATCGTTGGAGAACGCGATCTTCACCGCTCTCACCAGCTCGTCCATATCCTCGGCGGTGCTTGTGCCTGCGCTGCATCCGCTGTTAGCCGGCTTCACCACAAGCGGGAAAGGGATATCCGAGGCTATTTCACGGCATTTTTCCTCGATCCTGCTTATGTCGCGCTGAGTTATGAGCTGCCAGTCCGCGGTTGGGATGCCGTAGTCGTCGAGGACCATGTGGGTGTGGGATTTATCCATGCAGGACGCGGAAGCCAGAAGTCCGCAGCCGACGTAGGGTATGCCGGACATATCAAGCAGTCCCTGAATAGTGCCGTCGCCGCCCTTTTTTCCCTGTAATAAGGGGAAAACCACGTCTATTTTCCGCACTGAAGCCTCGCCGTTCTCCAGGATGATGATGCCGCTGTGGAGCGGGTCGGGGGAGATGAAGGCGGAGGTGCAGTCCGGGTTGGACTCCCAGCTTCCGTCGGCGATCTCAGTCCAATCGCCGGGGAAATACAGCCATCTGCCCTTACGGGTGATGCCCAGGGCGATGACCTCGTACTTATGCCTGGGGATGCTCCTGATGACCTGTGCGGCAGACGCCAGCGAAAGGTCGTGTTCCTGCGATGTGCCGCCGAAAATAACGGCAGCCTTGATTTTTGCCATAGCTAACTCCTTAAATCGAGGCGCGTCAACACGCCATAGTATTTCAATCATATCTATTGTATCATATTATACAAAAAACTGCAAGTATTTTTCGCGAAAAATCTAAAAATCCAGCAAATGAAGTGCATGAGATACAATTACCAACAATATAATTTGTGTATTATGACGAAATTATACTGCATTGTAATATACAAACAAAGAAAAGGTTCGGCAAAAGCTGTATGTTGTGAAAAATCACACAGCCGTGCCGAACCTTCATATTAAAATGTGTATAGCGTTATCTTCTGCCGGGCTCCTTGTCCTCATCACTTGCATTGTCGTATTTCAGAATATAGTCGTATATCCGGTCGATAGTCGTATATGCAACGCCGACATATGTATCCGCGCAGCCGTAATACAGCGCTATCCTGCCTGTTTCGCCGTCGCAGAGTGCGGCGCATGGGAAGGTGACGTTGGGCACAAAGCCCGTAGTTTCGTAGCTTTCTTCCGGCGTAAGGATGTAACGGGAGCAGCGGTGCAGCACCCTCGAAGGCTGGTCGATGTCCAGAATTGCCGCACCCACGCTGTAAACATAGCCGTTGCAGGTGTTGACGACGCCGTGATAGAACAGCAGCCAGCCCTTATCCGTCTCGATAGGAGCAGCGCCGCCGCCGATTTTCAGATTCTCCCACCAATTTCCGTTTTTTCCCATAACATGGCGGTGTCTGCCCCAGAATTCCATATCCGGGCTTTCGCTGATGAAGATGTCGCCGAAGGCAGTGTGACCGTTGTCGCAGGGGCGCGAGAGCATAACGTAATTTCCGCCTATTTTCCGGGGGAAAAGCACCGCGTTCCTGTTATAAGGCAGCAGGGGATTTTCAAGCCGCGTAAAGCTGGTGAAATCAGTAGTTTTCGCTATGCCGATAGTCGGCCCGAACATATCCTGGCACCATATGGCGAAATATTCGTCCCCGACCTGTACCAGCCGCGGATCGTAGGCGTAAATAGGCTGAAAGGACTTTCCCTGCTTATCTGTAAACTTAATTTTTTCCTCGTCGAATCGCCAGTTTAAGCCGTCGCTGCTCCGCCCGAGGTAGATGTGCGGTATGCCGTCACGCTGTTCGCCGCGGAAAACTCCCACGAAGCCGTCGCCGTAGGGCAAGACAGCACTGTTGAAAATACGCGCCACATCTGGCATAGGATTCCGCTTTATTATGGGATTACCGCTGTGTCGCCACATTGGAGCAGTGCAGCCCTTGGGCATATCCTCCCATGGCATATCCGGCAGTGCAGGCGCAATTAATCTTATCTCTGACATTATTTTTCTCCGTTTCATTAAGCTGAATCTGATTAAAAGAAGGTATAAATTAAGTATACACCAAATTATAAATAAAGTCAAGGGCAATGCTGATATTTTGTGATATCGGAGAACGTTTTGTTGAAAACAGAGAATTTTTCAGCTGTGAATTGTATATTTTAAACAATGTTTCGTATGTAATGAATAGCTGTTAGCCATTAGCTAAAAATTTTAGCTGCAAAAAAAGCTGAAAGCTAATGGCTCTAAAAAATAGCTCCGTAAAATAACTTGCAATTTTGCCGATTATATGCTATAATTAAAATGTATAATAACGCAAAAGGGGATTTTAAGATGACTGTTTTTGATTTTGTTTCCGCCGTCAGCTCAGGCAGGCTCGACGACGATTTTCGCCGTATCTATGGCAATTCCGACATGGAGCTGCTCCGGCAGAGAGCGCGCTTTCTCAATGCCGCCGAGCAGTTTTCCCGGCTCTATCCGGAGCGGCAGGAGATCCACGTTTTTTCCGCTCCCGGACGGACTGAAATAGGCGGAAATCACACAGATCACCAGCGCGGCTGCGTGCTTGCGGCGGCGGTGAACCTTGACGCAATTGCCATAGTTTCGTTCCATGACGAGGGCGTTGTGCGGCTGAAATCCGAGGGGCATAAGGCTGATGAAATAGACCTGTCCGACCTGTCGCCCAAGGATGACGAGAAGGGGCACGGCGGCTCTATCATTCGCGGCGTGCTGTCGAAATTTGCCGAAAAATCGGTTGATATCGGTGGCTTCGACGCCTATACCACCTCTGATGTCATGAGTGGAAGCGGACTTTCCTCCTCTGCGGCGTTTGAGATTTTGCTGGGAACTATAGTTGACAAATTCTACAATAACGGCAACCTGGGAGCTGTGAAAATCGCAAAATTTGGACAATATGCTGAAAATAATTACTTCGGCAAGGCGAGCGGACTTATGGATCAGACAGTCAGCGCAGTGGGCGGATTTGTGGGAATCGACTTCAAAAATCCCGATTCTCCAACGATTAAGCCCATCGACTTCGACTTTTCAGGCTCAGGCTACAGCCTCTGCATCGTGGACACAAATGGCAGTCACAGCGACCTCAGCGACGACTATTCCCAGATCCCGGCGGATATGCGCGCCTGTGCGGAATGTCTCGGAGCTGACGTCCTCGGCGACGCTGACGAGGACGCTTTCTACGAGAAATTGCCGGAGATACGGGAAAAATGCGGCGACAGAGCAGCGCTCCGGGCTGCGCATTTCTTTGCGGAGACCCAGCGCGCAAGGCTTGAGGGCGAGGCTCTGGAAAGGGGAGACACGGAGGAATTTTTCCGCCTTGTGAACCAGTCCGGCGACTCCTCGGCGTTTCTGCTCCAGAATCTGTTCTCTCTTAAACGGGACAGCGACCGGGAGCTTATGGTCGGTATTCTCGCGGCGAAGCGTTTTCTCCGGGGAAGCGGCGCGGTGAGAGTCCACGGCGGCGGATTTGCAGGGACTATCCAGGCTTTCGTGCCCACATACGCTGCCAAGGGATTTGCTGCGGAGCTTGACAGGATATTCGGCGAGGGAAGCTGCAGGGTCCTGAGCATACGTCCCGTAGGCGGCATTGAAATTTCTGTATAATAAATAAAATGTAATATAAAAAGTTTATGGATTTCTGCGTTTTACCAGAATATTCAGCAAGGGGATTTGTAAATGAGTAAAAAAATTAAAGATGAAGAGGGGATCATAAGGCTGATCCCTGTCAGAAAAAAAGGCATTTTCAGGCTTGTGTTCAGCCGACTTGCAATAATCATTGGTCTGCTGGCTCTACAGGTGGGTATACTTGTCATAATGTATCTTCGTTTCGAGGAGATATTGCCCTATTCTCACATGATTTTCGGCATTTTTACCATATGTATGCTGCTGTGGCTGTGCAATACCGACATGGTGTACATAGCGAAATTTACCTGGGCGATAATTTTCTTCCTGTTCCCGGTGCCCGGAGCGATGCTGTTCTTCCTGACTATGAGCGATTTCGGACACCGCGCCCTGGCGAAGCGGACGTTCCAGCTCATCGGCGAGACGCGAAACAAGCTGCCTCACGATCCGAGCGTTATGGGAGAGCCTGAGCTGATGCGCTCCGGTATGGACGACCTGTGCAAATACGTGAACCGAACCGGTTGTTTTCCGATCTTCCGCGCTGACGAGGTGGATTATTTCCCAAGCGGCGAGTCCAAGTTCACCGCTCTTCTGGAGGAGCTGAGAAAGGCGGAGAAGTTCATTTTCATGGAGTATTTTATCCTCGCCGAGGGCTATATGTGGAGCGAGGTGCTGAAAATTCTTAAGGAAAAGGCGGCTCAGGGCGTGGAGGTCCGCGTGATGTACGACGGAATGTGCGAGATGTCCACCCTTACCCACGACTACCCTCAGCGGCTGGAAAAGCTGGGCATCAAGTGCCGCGCATTTTCGCCTATAACGCCGTTTTTGTCCACCTACTACAACTACCGCGACCACCGGAAAATTCTCGTAGTAGACGGCAAAGTCGCCTTCAACGGCGGGATAAATCTTGCCGACGAGTACATTAACCGCATCGAGCGTTTCGGGCACTGGAAGGACACCGCCGTTATGATACGGGGCAATGCAGTCCGCAGCTTTACGCTGATGTTCCTGCAAATGTGGAATATCAATGAAAGAGAACCGGAGTGGGACAGGTGGCTTGAGCCCGTTGCCGAAACTCCCGGAAAGGGCTTCGTTATGCCCTTTGCGGACTCTCCGCTGGACGAGGACAAGGTGGGCGAAAACGTTATCATGGACACGCTGAACCGTGCCACCACCTATGTTCATATTATGACGCCCTATCTCATTCTTGACGGCGAGCTTGAAAACGCGCTGAAATTTGCGGCGGAACGCGGCATCGACGTGAAGATAATCCTACCCGGCATCCCGGATAAAAAGACCGCCTACGCCCTGGCAAAGACCCATTACAAGTCCCTGCTGAAAGCTGGTGTGAAAATTTACGAGTACACTCCCGGCTTCGTCCACGGAAAGGTCATCGTCAGCGACGACAAAAAAGCGGTCGTCGGCTCGATAAATCTGGATTTCCGCAGCCTTTACCACCACTTCGAGTGCGCGACGTATATGTACAAAACAAGCTGTATCGGCGAGATAGAGGGCGATTTCCACGACACGCTGAAGCTCTGCCGCAAGGTGACGCCTGAGACCATAAGGCATGAAAAGCTGTACTACAAAATTGTTGGCGGACTTATGAAGTTCATATCGCCTCTTTTTTAAATGTAAAATTTTTGTAAACTTTTTTCAATAATCAACGGGTATCCATTGAAAAACACCCAAAAATACGCCTCTTATAGAAGGGCTTCATTAAATTCAGCCCTCTCTATGGAGGTATATTTATGTTGAATTTTGGTTATATCCGGCTTGGCAGGAATTTTATGGACTGGCGTTGGTACAGCGACGGAAATACCGTGCGGCTGTTCCTGCACCTGCTTATGAGCTGTAATTTTGAGGAGAGGGAGTTCCAGGACATCACAGTCCGCCGAGGGCAGCGGTTAGCCTCTCTTACCAAGCTGGCTGACGAGCTGAACCTCACCGTGCGGCAGATCAGAACGGCGTTCGAGCACCTGGAGAAAACCGGAGACGTGACAAGGTCATCAAGCGGAAAATTTACCATAGTTACGGTAAATTCCTATGATGATTTTATTTTGCCGACAAACAGATGTCAGGATGATGACAAGGAAACGACAGGGCAGCGACAGGCGAATGACAACAATGAAATAAATATAATAAATAATAATAATTACAAGAAGGATGAGAAGGGGGCGCCCGCCTCCCCAGTGCAGGCTGAAAAAAGCTCTCCCTCTCCCGAGGCTGATAAAACGGCTCAGGATAGGCTTATCAGCGATTACGGCAGGGAAAATGTTCTGGATTATCAGAAGCGTGTTCAGGACTGGATGGCCGCTAAGGGCATTTCACATATCGCCGATTTCTGGGGAACTGTGGCGAGGTGGATGAAGCAGGACAACGTTGCCAAGCCTAAACTCAGCGACGGCTTCGACCCGGAAAAATACAAATTTCTTATCAACAATTTTTAGGAGGATATCTATGAGCAAATTCAGAGACCAGCATATGCAGATAAACTGGCACGAGCTTACTGTCGGCGACGACGATACGCCTGTTTCGAGGGCGACGCTGGAAGAAAAGTCGGCTCTCGTCGGCAGATTCGGGCTTATGATGCTGTCCGTGGGTACGGCGGCATGGAGAGTACGCGCCTCCATGAACAAGCTTGCCCGAGGACTGGGCATCACCTGCAACGCCGATATCGGGCTGCTTTCCATTGCCTATACCTGCGAGGGCGACGGTCAGCTCTGCACAAACGCCCTGTCTCTGCGGACGACCGGGGTGAACACCCACAAGCTGAGCTATCTCGAATATTTCGCCGACAGCTTCGGTGAGCGGGCAGACAGGTACTCCGCAGCCCAGTTCCACCAGATACTGGACAATATCGACAAGCTGAAAGGCAACTACAGCCGCCTTGTTCTGGGACTTGCGGCAGCCTTTGCCTGCTGTGCGTTTACGTTCCTGCTGGGAGGCGGAGCTGTGGAGATGATATGTGCCTTTTTCGGCGCAGGCGTGGGAAATTTCGTCCGGAAGGGGCTGCTTGAGCGGCGGATAACCCTCCTCGCCAACGTCTTTGTGGGAGTCGCGTCAGCCTGCGTGACCTACGCCGTGCTCATCAGGCTTGCCGAAGCGGTACTGGGAGTTTCCGCCATGCACCAGGCTGGGTACATATGCTCCATGCTGTTCATAATTCCCGGATTTCCGCTTATCACTGGCGGTCTCGACCTTGCGAAGCTTGACCTGCGTTCGGGGCTTGAACGGATAACCTACGCTCTGCTCATCATTGTCACCGCCGCTGTTACCGGTTGGGTGACGGCGAGCATTTTCAGCCTTGCTCCCGGAGAGTTCGCAGACCTGGAGCTTGACCTGCCCCTTACGCTGATATTCCGCCTTATCGCCGGATTTGTGGGAGTTTTCGGTTTTTCGCTCATGTTCAACAGCACGCCGAAAAACGCTCTTACGGCAGGACTTATCGGCATGACGGCGAATCTGCTCCGGCTGGAGCTTATCGACCTTGCAGGGCTGCATCCGGCTGTTGCGGCATTTCTGGGCACGCTTACGGCAGGGCTTCTCGCCTCGGCTCTGAAACCGATCTCCGGATTTCCGCGGATAACCGTGACTGTTCCAGCGATCGTTATTATGGTTCCGGGAATGTACCTGTACAAGGGCGTATACTATCTGGCGCTGAACCAGCTTGGGGAGGGCGGCTTATGGCTTGCAAAGGCGCTGATGATAATTATTGCCCTGCCTATGGGTCTTATTGCGGCGCGTATTATTACCGATAAGAATTTCCGCAAATCTTCTTGAGTGGGGCGTCTTTCCGCCCCGCAGAAAAACGACTCCCGAAATGGGAGCCGCTCTTCTTATATCATTATATTTTGAGAAACAAGCTTTTTCAGGACATAGATCCTCCCGGCGGTGAAGCCGGGGAATCTGTCTTATATGAAAGGGTCTTGTAGCTGTCTTATGAAATCACCGTAAGCTTGTCAACAATCTTTGCGTCGTACATCTGTATCTGGAGAGAGTCGAGAGCTGTGATGCCCTTTGGCTCTGCTACGTCTGAATTTGCAAGTCCTGCTGCTGAAAGCTTGTACTTGTCGCTGTTTCCGATGTACTGGAGAAGAAGTGTAGCGTCTGCGATATCAACTATGCCGTCGTCGTTTGCGTCGCCGGGTGTTACGTTTGCAACAGGAGCGGCTGTGGTTGTGACAGGATCGGGAGCGGCAGTTGTTGTAACGACAGGCTGGGGTGCAGCTGTTGTTGTGGGTGCAGGCTCTGTTACAGGCGCGGAGGTCGTCAGCTTCTTGTTGTCCATACAGCCGCCCAGCTCCTCGAATACGGAGTTAAGCTCGGTGTAGAGCGCGTCGCCTGTCTTTTCGGAGAGAACGTATGCGCCGGAGGGGATGTATGAGAGCTTGGAATCCATCTCAAAGCCGGCATACTTGTTGGAGCTGCTTACCTTTTCGGTTCTGCTGGAAACCTTTGTAGCCTCGTCCTTTGCGCCCTTTTTCAGGCTGATGAACGCGTCGTTGTAGCTCTTGATTACGCCGCCGGAGGTAAGCACGCCGGGGTTCTTGCACTCGTTTACAAATGCGTTATACTCGGAGAAGATGTAAGCGTTTGCTCTGGGGTTCTGGCAGTAGCTTGACTGTGCGTCGAATACGTTGTTGTACATATGAATGTTAGCCTGACGGGCGAGAGGACCTCTTGACTCGCAGTTTTTCCAGTAGTTGTGGTGGAAGGTGATGTTGTACTGGATATTTGAATCCGAAGCGCCTACCAGGTTTGTCTTGTGGTAGCCCTCGTAGTAGCAGTAGCTGTTTGTGAAGTACTGACCGCGCTTGAAGTCGCAGGCTCCGTCGCCCTCAGCCTTGTCGGACTCGGCAGGATTTGCTATCTTGGGAACGTAAAATTCGCAGTTGTGTATCCAGCATCTCTCAACGGAAGCAGTGAGCTTAGCGCTGTCGCCGGAGCCCTCCTGAACGCCCTCCATGCCGATGCAGTCCTCGGGAACGTTTCTGAATGCGATATTTCTTACCTCGAAGGATTTGCCCAGGTCGGGGTCGGAGGATTCGCACATGAAGTGGAAGCCCCAGCCGTTTACTACAGCGTCGTTGCCCACGCCCTCGATAGTGATGTTCTTACCGGACTTCATTCTTGCCATGCCGCCGTTGTCGCCGACAGTTCCGCCGTAGTTTGCGGAGTCGAACTCTGTAACGCCCTTGGGAGTCTCGACGTTGCCGATAATTCTGATGACCAGGGGAGTGTCGTCCTGAGCTATCTTCTTGATGATGCCGGAGTTTGTATTAGCCGTACCGCCGCCGGAGGTCTTGCCGTTTCCGGAGTCCATGCCTGCGGAGTTAAGGATATTGCCGATACCTGTTACCGTTGTGCCGTCCTTGGAGGTGATGGAAACAGTGTCCTTGTTTTCGTTTGTGATGTAGAGAATTCTTGCGCCCTCTTTAAGAGTACCGTCGTCGTTGTATGCGCCTACGCCGTCGGTGTAGTTGAAGTGGGCGTAACCGGAACGATCCTGCTCGCCGACTACGATGCCGGGCTGAGTGATCTTGCCTGCGGTAGTCTCGAGAGTGATGCTGTATGTGCCGGGCTTCAGACCGAGAAGATCAACGCGAACGCCCTCGTTTACGTCTCTTACGAGGTATTCAAAGTCCTCGCCGGAAAGCTTGCCGTTTGTCGTGCCGGCGTAGGAGACGCCCGTTACGTTGGCGTCCTTGATGCCGGAGCATACGAGGTAAGCCATTTCGTTCCAGCCGCCTGCGTAAACGACCTTGATATCGCCGGAGGGAACCTGTGCGGCAGGAGTTGTGACTGTAACAGTTGTCACAACGGGAGTATTGCCGCTTGTGGGAGCGTTTGTGACAACAGGTGTGCCAGCCTCGCCGCCGAAGGACATATAGTAGAGGTTCATGGAGTCGCCCTTGGTGATAGTGTGAGCGCCTGCGCCCAGGTCGATAGTCAGCGTGCCGTCTGAATCTGTAGCATACTTGTCGCCGTCAATTTTGATATTCTTGGAAGCCGAATCTGTTACAAGAGTCAGAAGTCCGGAAGAGCCTGCCGTGAATGTGATGCTTGTTGCGGACTCCATTTTCATGCACTTGGAAAGAGTCAGACCGTTGTAGGTGATAGCCGCGGGCTTGCTGTTCATGTTGCCGGAAATGGTGTAGAAGCTGCTGGACATTTCGCTTTCTGTGAAGTTGTGTACCTGTCCGCCTGTCACGCTGGAGTTTGAAGCAGGAGTCGTCTGCTGAGGCGTAGTCTGCTGTGAGGTCTGGGGCGTTGTCTGCTGGGGAGTTGTTGTGGGAGGATTTGAGACATCGTCCTTGAAGCCGCTGCCGATGGAAACGATAGCGTCGTCGTAAGCCACCAGAGCAGCCTTGAGCTCGGGAATTACAGCGTAGTTTGTGTCCTCGGAGGCGTCGAAGGTCCACTTGAAATCGCCGCCGTCAACACGTCCAGCCTTTGCCGTAACGACAGAGGGAACGTCCTCGGCTGCATCCAGGTTATAGCTGTAGAAATCGCTTGCAGTGTCGAAGTTGTTGTAGCCTGCGCCGCCCTTAGCCGCCTTGACGGAGGAGGGGACAGCTTCGGTTCTGGACTTAGCGTCGTAGAAGTCGAACTGCGTGCTGTTTTCGCTGTAGGGAACGTATGTTCCGCCCACGAAAACGTTGCCGTAGGCCTTTATCATACCGCCTCCCTCGCCGGAAAATGTGCCCTCGCCGGCAGCGTCCGTTCCCTGACCTGCTATCATCATGGGCTTGGCGCAGTTGCGGAAGTAGTTGTTTTCAGCGAAAATATCGGAATCCGTAGTCGAACCGATGCCGTACTTGGCGTTGCCGTCGTAATAGTTGTTGTAAACGTGAACTGTAGCAACTCTTACTCTGGGGTGACGTGAGTCGGAGTGGTCGTACCAGTTGTGGTGGTATGTGATGTAATTCGACGTATCAGAGCTGTTTGCGCCCTGGAGATTGCACTTTCCGTTGTCGTAGAAGTGGTTGTAGGAGTGGGTGATATGGTGGGACTTCTTTGTGTCAAGCGCGCCGTCGCCCTTTACCTGGTCTGCGTCAGAGCCTGCGTCGCCGTAGAAGTAGTCGCAGTTGTGCACCCAGCAGTAGGAGTCGCCCTGCTGGAGACCGATGTTGTCGCCCTCGTCGCTGTTGCAGTTCATTGTGCCGATGTTTCTTACCTCGACGTCAACGCAGTTTTTCAGCACGATTCCCCAGCCGTTAGCTGTAGTATCGCTGCCGATGCCCTCGATAGTCATGCCTGCGGAGGTAACTGTGTCCACCATAAGGTCGCCCTTGGGCATATTTGCAGGGTCGGAGATGTTTCCGATAAGTCTGATAGAGATAGGACGCGTTTCCTTGCCTTTTTTGTAGGCTGTAACGATGTTCTGGATTCCCTTGCACTCGACGTTGCCCTTGCCCTCGGCGTTGAGAGAAGCGGTAACGGTGTCCTTATTTTCGTCTGTAACGTAAACGACGATAGCGTTGTCCTTCAGAGTACCGTCAGCCTTGTAAGCTCCGGGCATATGACCGTCAGCGAAAGCGTAGCCGCTTCTGTCGTGGGCGTAAACGCTTGCCGTACCGGAAGCAGCCTTCGAGCTGTCCTCCTTGCCGCTGATAACGGGGACGATCTTCATTGTGTGGCTGCCGGCTTTAAGACCGATAGCGTCGGCTCTCATGTAGCCGCTGTACTGTCTGATGAGCATGGAGTCGATCTGCACGCCGTCAACGTAAACGTTGTAGCCGGAAGCTCCCGAAACAGCGCCCCAGGTAGCGTACATACCCTCGGCATAGCCTACAGTTGCGTTGATCTTGACGCTTGCCTCGGCAGCCATGGAAGTTGTCATATTTGCGAGCAGGGGAGCGGCAACAGTTCCGGCAGCACCTGTCACAGCAGAAACGCTCATAACTGCAGAAGCGGCGATCGCCATGATCCTTTTCTTCATGATAGAATTTTTCATTTTCTTTCCCTCCGATTTTTCCGTCACGATGACGGTGGTAAAATATAATGATATATGACCGGGACTCGTTCCCGACCGTTCGCTTGGGTCATTCCCGACCCTGTGATTATATTATATATCATGTTCACAAAAAATTCAATGATAAATAATACTGATTAACTGATATATTGTGCTTTTGTGTTACCGCACCTGAGATAAAATATCACCAGCGGGGCAGCCCCCCGCGGGCAATTCACGTAGCCGCGAGTAAACTCGCTGATTTATCGACTGGCGCAGATATTGCCGCGTGCGGAGAAAATCATGATTGCAGACAATCTAAGCGTAAAACACCGGGTTTCCAAAGGGACGGTTGTCCCTTTGGCGAAGTCCAGAGGCAGCGCCTCTGGCAGGGCATGGGACAGCGTCCCATATCGACGGAACGTCGATAATGCCTTTAGGCGCTCCGCAAAGGGTGAATTTTGTAACAGTCCAGTGGACTGTTACAAAAGAGGGAACGCCCTGCAAGAGAGGGCGTTCCCTTGTGGGGCAGCCCCCACGGGCGGTTTCACGTAGCCGCGAGTACCTCGCTAATTTATTTTGCAGGTGTAGATATTCCGCGAGCGATATGATTTCCTTCCTCTTTTATTCGGGGAGAATTTCTTTCTACCTTTTTGAATTTCCTGTGAAAGTTTTAGGGGACGCTCTCTCTTGCAGAGCGTCCCCTCTTAAAAAACAGTCCACCGGACTGTTTTTTAATTCACCCCTTGCAGGGCGCCTAAAGTATAACATCGACCTGCGGTCGATATGGAGCTCTGCTCCATGCCTCGCCAAAGGCGCTGCCTCTGGACTTCGCAAAAGGGACAACCGTCCCTTTTGAAACCCGGTGTCGCGCTTGGAGTGTCAGTAATTGAAATATTTTCGCGCGCGGAATATCTACGTCTGAAAAACAAATCAGCGAGGTACTCGCGGTCACGTGAATCGCCCGCGGGGGCTCCCCGCTAATCTACTTCTTTCAGCGACTCCGCCATGTTTATCCGCTCCAGCTTCACATTCATGAACAGATTCACTGCCATATTGAATAAGAAGGTCAGCGCAACACTGAGCACAAAGCTTATCGCCTCTATCTTCACACTGAACTGCACCATGTCCACAACTATCTGCTGCATCACAAACCTGTGCAGGAAAATTCCTGCGATACACCCTGCCGCTACGCCTATCGCCGTCAGAACGAGATTCTCCCGAAGCACATACGCCGAGGATTCGTGCCGCGTGAAGCCGAGAACCTTTATCGTTGCGATCTCCCGGGTGCGCTCGGTTATATTGATGTTCGTCAGGTTGTAAATGACGATGAACGCCAGTCCGGCAGCGCAGATGATAATGACGAGTACGATGTAATTCAGACTCTTCATCATATTTGAAAGCCGCTCCTTAAGCTCGGAAAAGCTGGTAAATGCGCTGATCTCCGGCGTTCTGGACAGCTCCGCCGCCGCCTCAGCCGCAGTCCTGCCGTCCAGCCGCAGATTCACGTAAGCCGTGTTCGCCTCCGCCGACCTGCCAAGCTGCTGACGATAGGTCTCGCCGCTGATGCAGACGTAGTTGTACACATGATTCTCGAAAACGCCGGCGACCTTCACGTGAAGCTCCTCCATATCCCTGTTGCGGAGAGTGATGGTTTTTCCCGGTTCTGCGCCGTATCGCTCGCACACGCTCTGGCTTACTATCGCCTCGCCGACTCCGGGAGCCGCCAGCTTTCCGCCGTCCTCGCCGTGGTAGTCCACAAGCCCGTCAAACGCCCCGAGATCCTCCGAAACGTTGAGGGAAATGCTCTTCACATGGTCGCTGTAGAGGACGTCCCATGCCGAGGTGTGGAAAATTGCCGATTTTTCGGTCTTTTCCGCCAGAAGCTTTTCCGCATTTTCAGCGTTTCCGGAGTCGAAATACGCCTGTCCGTCGGCAATTTCCACCTCCTCGTACTGGGAGGGCGCAAAGCCTGCCACGGAGTCCTTCAGCCCGAAGCCGGTCAGCAGCAGCGCAGTACAGCCGCCGATGCCGATTATCATCATGAAGAATCTGCCCTTATAGCGGAAAATGTTGCGGACGGAGACCTTGTGCAGGAACTTCATTCTGTTCCAGATAAAGCCGATATGCTCCAGAAATACGCGCTTTCCGGCTTTCGGAGCTTTCGGGCGCATGAGTGAAGCGGCAGTTTCGGAAAGCTCGACTCTGCACGATATCCAGGTCGTTCCCAGCGAGCAGAGAAGCGCAGCCGCCGCTGTTGACGCACACAATACCGGGTCGAAGTGATAGCTCATTTCCAGCTCGATATACATGAGCCGATAGGTTATCCAGATTATCCGGGGCAGGGCATATGTGCCTGCGAAAAAGCCCAGTAAACAGCCAAGGATCGAGGCTGAACCGGAGTAGAACATAAACTTGCCCATAATTTTTCCACGGGAATAGCCCAGAGCCTTCAGCATACCGATCTGAGTCCGCTGCTCCTCGACCATACGGCTCATGGTGGTCATACAGACGAGGGCTGCCACGAGAATGAAGAAAACCGGGAAAACCTTCGCCACCTGCCCGACGATCTGGGAGTCGCTCTCGAAGCAGGCGTAGCCGATGTTGGTGTTCCGGTTCATCAGGTAAACCGTCGGTTTTTCGGGAATTTCAGCCTCCGTCAGTCCTGCCTCCGCAGCGGCAGCAAGCTCGCCGAAGAGCCTGTCGTACCGTGCGTCCGCCTGAGCCTGAGCAGCTTCCTGCCACTTGTCCTCCAGGGAATCCATCATATCTTTATATTCCTGAGAGTATATTTCATGGGAATGGTCGAAGCGGATGAATATTTCCGTGTAGTAGTCCAAAGCGTAGGCGGATTCTGGAATATACACAAATCCGCGCACATCTCCGCTGCCCAGGGAGGTGGTGCCGCGCTCAAAATTAATATACTGTGAGGAATATGCCTTTCCGACGATCGTAAATTCCTTTGTATTGAACGTATCGGCGGCGGAATCCGGATTTTCCGCAGAAATACGCAGCTTATCGCCGATTTTCAGATTTTCGTCGGCGTCGATGACGCACTCGCTGCCGGTCTGGGGAAGTCTGCCCTCAGTGAGCCGTATGCCGTTGATATTTTCCGGCATCATGTGGGTTTTCAGCACGAAATCCGCGCCGCCTCTGTTCCACAGTACGTCCAGGGTCGAGCTGCCCTCGGCGAACCGCACCTCCGGCTCGCTCCGGAACTCCTCCACCGCCGATTTATCCCAGCCCATGGAGGAGATCAGCCTGTAGTCGTAAAGCTGCTGTTCCTCGAGGAATTGATTAATTGTGTTGACCATTGAGGGCGTCGTCTCCCGTACGCCGGAGAAAAATCCCACGCCCAGCGCCATAATGGCTAAAATCGCCATAAATCGCCCGAAGGTCTGCCTTATGTCACGGAAGGAGCTCCGTCTTAGCATACTCTTTTTCATGACGTCACCACTCGATCTCCGAAACATCGGCTATTTTGTCGTTGAGACGCATATCCGACACTTTTCCGCTTTTGACGGTTATTATACGGTCAGCCATAGCCGCCAGAGCCTGGTTATGGGTTATGACGACGACGGTTTTTCCGGTGCTCCGGCAGGTGTCCTGTAGCAGCTTCAGCACTGCCTTTCCGGTGTTGTAGTCCAACGCGCCGGTGGGCTCGTCGCAGAGGAGCAGCTTGGGATTTTTCGCCAGTGCACGGGCGATAGCCACACGCTGCTGCTCGCCTCCGGAAAGCTGCGCCGGGAAATTTTTAAGCCGTTCCCCAAGTCCAACCTGCGCCAGTACCTCAGCCGCGTCCAGGGGCTCCTTGCAGATCTGCGCCGCAAGCTCCACGTTCTCCAGAGCCGTCAGATTCTGCACCAGATTGTAGAACTGGAACACGAAGCCCACGTCGTAGCGGCGGTAGGCGGTGAGCTGCTTCTTGCTCATGGCGGACAGCTCCGCCCCGTCCAGCGCCGCGCTGCCGGAGGTCATGGTGTCCATGCCCCCGAGGATATTCAGAATGGTGGTCTTTCCGGCTCCCGAAGCGCCTAAAATGACGCAGAATTCGCCCTTTTCAATTACAAAGTCCACGCCGTCCAGCGCACGTATCTCCGTCTCGCCGGATCTGTAGATCTTTTTAACATTTTTAAATTCAACGAAGCTCATTGATTTTCCTCCGCATTATTCGGCGTCAGCATAGGGGTCTCTTGCATTGACGTAGTAGTTCAGCTGCACTGCCGGCATTGTCAGCATCACCCACTGATTTTCGATCTTCACGAAGCACGCCGTCTCCTCGCCGCCAACGGTCTCGTTGTCGCCCTTTACGGCGTAGTTGAAGGTCACCTCGTAGCCCTCCGTCACGTCGATTCTCGGCTCTATGCCGTAATAATAATATTCGATGCACCGCTGGGCAAGGTCAAGCTGCTCCTCGGTCAGAACGGTGTTGCTCACCTCGCCCTCGTAGGTTGCGACCACGTTTTCGCCGTATGCCTCCGTCCATAGGCGGTAATTTTCCTCGATGTCCGCAGCCACATCCTCAAGTGAAGCGTCGTAGTTGCCGGTCTCCTTCAGTGACTCGATGTAGGCGTCGGGTGTCGTTGCGCGGAACGCAATGACCGGGTCGTTTTCGGAATAGCCCTTAAAATAGCTGATAAACGGCTCTACGACCTCCTCCGGGACAGGCTGGGACGAGGCGGCGTTGGTGGGGATGACCACCTGTGAGGACTGGCTGCTTTCGTTCCTGTCGCTGGAGCAGCCGAAAAGTCCCAGAGCCATTGCTGATGCGGCGAAAACCGCTGTAATACGTGTTATTTTCATGATTTCCTCTTTTCTACAGTCTTGCGAACGCCTGCTTCAGCGTCGCGGCAGGTATGATTTCTATGTCGTAATCGCCCGGAGCTATGCTCTCGAAGCATTGCCTGGGGATAATTACTTTTTTGAAGCCCATACGCTCAGCCTCCCGGATACGCTGGGCAGCGTGGGAAACGGAGCGTATCTCGCCTCCCAGACCGATCTCGCCGAAGGCGATGAGCAGCTCGTCCACCGGCTTGTCCATGATGCCGGAGTACAGCGAAATTGCCACGGGCAGGTCGGCGGCAGGCTCGTCAAGCCGGAATCCGCCCACAATATTAAGGTAGATATCGAGACCGCCCATGAAAATGCCAAGCCGCTTTTCCATGACGGCGATGAGTATGCTCAGGCGGTTGAAATCGAAGCCTGTAGCCATTCGCCGGGGCGCGGAGTAGCTCGTTTTAGCCGCAAGAGCCTGGACCTCCGCTAAGATCGGGCGCGTGCCCTCCATAACGCAGGCGACGCAGGTGCCGGAGACGTTCAGCGGTCTGCCGGAGAGGAGCATTTTCGAGGGATTTTCCACCTCCGCAAGCCCGGAATCCAGCATCTCGAACACGCCTATCTCGTTTGTGGAGCCGAAACGGTTTTTCACCGCCCGGAGCAGCCTGCAGCTCTGATGCCGCTCGCCCTCGAAGTACAGCACCGCGTCCACGATATGCTCCATGACCTTCGGCCCTGCGATAGCGCCGTCCTTGTTAACGTGGCCGACTAAGATCACCGGGATCTCCTGGGTTTTGGCGGTCTGCATAAACAGATTGGAGCATTCCCTCACCTGGGTTATGCTGCCTGGGGAGGAGGGGATGCGGCTTATGTTCATGGTCTGAATGGAGTCGATTATGGCTATATCAGGCGCGCTGGACGTGATAGTTGCCGCGGCTGCCTCGGCGTCGGTGGTCGTAAGCAGGTAGAGATTTTCCGAGTCCACCCCCAGCCGCTGTGCCCGGAGCTTTATCTGCCGTGCGGATTCCTCGCCGGAGATGTAGAGAATGGAGTGCTCTTCCCCGAGAAACTGGCAGATCTGCAGCAAAATCGTACTTTTTCCGATGCCCGGTTCGCCGCCGAGAAGTACCAGCGAGCCCTTTACAAGTCCGCCGCCAAGTACGCGGTTCAGCTCGCCGATACCTGTGTCGTAGCGGACGTCGCTGTCGTAGCCGATGTCCTCCAGCTCCAGGATACTGTCGCAGAGGTCGGCAGGCGGCTGGACGCTCCGGCTTCCCGGAGCAGCCTGGCGCAGCTCCTCCTCGAGGGTATTCCATGAGCCGCAGGAAGGGCATTTTCCGCTCCATTTCGATGTTTCAAAGCCGCAGCCCCTGCAGGTGTAGGTATATCTTGACTTCGCCATATCAATCAAAAACTGCCGAAATTCCGGCGTCTGTAAGGGGATAGCGTCTGCCGCACAGGATCTTGTTGGACTGGTCGGTGTAGGATGCCGCGTCGAAGTCCGGGTTGGCGATGCTCCAGTAGCTCATATTTCCGGAATCCGGCGAAATATAGGCAAAAACCTTTTCTTTTACGTCAAGGGTGAACGTGCCGCTGCATCCGTATTTGCCCTCCATAAGGGAGATGGTGTCCCCGGTCAGGTAGAATATCTGCACCTCCGCTTCCTCGTAGGTTCCAGAAGAAACAAGCAGCTCGGGCGTGCCGTCGGCGTTGAGGTCGACCAGGTCGAAGGCAAGCTCCAGGGCGTTCTCATCAGTTGCGGCAAGAAGCCCCTCAAGCTTTTCCCGGCAAAGCCTTTTCTGCCTTCCGTTCAGGACGGAGCTCCAGCTTTCCGCCGAGTTTACGGCATAATCCAGGGTCTCCTCACCGAAGGAATAACGCCTTCCCAGCTCTGTTTCAGCCTTGCCGGTATAGTCGGACATTGCCTCCTGATAATCGGCGAGAAGCATCTCCTTGTCGTTTATTTTGTGGTAGATAGCCGCTCCGGAGGAAGCCGACGCGGAGTTATCGCTGTAGGTCAGCTGGCTGACCAGCCCCGAGCCGCTGCAGGAGATGAATTTTCCGATAACAAAGCCTGTTCCGACATATTCGTCGCGTATCAGATTAAGCTCCGGGATATAGCTGAATTTGCCGCAGCTTCCCACGTTTCCGAGCTCCTTTACCGAGTCGCCGTCCAGAGTGTAGACACGGCAGGCGTCCGTACCGGAAACCGCGGTGGAGATAATAAGCTCGGGCTTGGAATCTCCCGTAATATCGGCAATATCAAAGGCAGACACGTTCTCGTCAAAGTCGGGTGAGTTTTTAAATTCCTGCAATTTTTCGGCAAAGGGCGTCTGCCATGCTGCGGAAAAATCGCCTTTAGCAGAGCTGCCGCCCTCCTGGTTTTTGTCCGAGCAGGCGGTAAGGCTGCCGAAGATCAGGGCTGCAAGCAGAGTCACGGATATTTTGCGGTTCACGGGTATTCCTCCTTGGATCAAGTCAGCGCTGCACAAGGCGCGTCCGGCGAAAAGCCCGGCTGCGCGTCTGCCGCACGATCATTATGCGGCGCTTACTCAGATTGTCTTAGTCTCTATTGTACCATGTTATGACGGAATTGTCAAGTGGAGCGCTGAGCGGTTCACGCAATTCCGCAGCCTATATATCAAAATCGGCAGGTCCGCGCTGAATATACTTTATTTTAAAATTTATTTCCGCGTGGGTTGCAATTTTTCAGCTGATATGTTATAATTATATATAAGCAATAGCTGCAAAATATCGCAATGTTAAGGAGTTAAAATTGAACAGGATATTAATTTTTATCGGAAAGCTTATTGTGAAGCTTCTGCATCTTTTTAAGCGTAATGCAGGAAATCTTCCCGGCATCGTGCTCTGGCATCTGACAAGGGGAAAATGTGTGAAGATGTTCAAGGTGGACTGCCCCATAATCGCCGTAACAGGAACAAACGGAAAAACCTCGGTAACAAATTGTATCGCCCAGCTTTTTGAGAAGAGCGGAAAAAATATAATCATCAATAAAGAGGGCAACAATCTTGATACAGGCATCTGCTCGCTGCTTCTGCGCTGCTGCGACGGCGGAGGACGCGTCAAGGCGGATATGCTTATTCTTGAAACCGACGAAAGCCATGTTCCGGTGGTCTACTCCCAGCTGAAGCTGGAAACACTGGTCGTTCTGAATTTTTTCAGAGACCAGCTTGACAGAAATGGTGAAATGGAGACGCTGATACAGAAGATAAACGGCTTCTGCAAGACATTCGAGGGCAATCTGCTCCTCAACGGCGACGATCCGAATACCGCCCGTCTCGGAAAGGCGAATCCCAAAAATAAAAATGTAAAATATTTTCATGCCCAGCCCTACGCCTTTGCAACGCATGAGATCTTCGAGGCGTCCGAGGGCCGCTTCTGTCCATTCTGCGGCGAGGCGCTGGAGTATGATTATTATCAGTACTCCCACATCGGAAAATTCAGGTGCAGAGGGTGCGGCTTCGGTGACTATGAGCCGTACATCACTGCAAGCGGCATCGACCTTGAAAAGCCTGTTTTTACGGCTGACGGGCACTCCTACAGCCCGAAGCTCAACAGCATCTACAACATCTACAATATGACCGCGGTCGCAGGAATTGCAAAGCTTTACGGCATAGCTCCGGAGATCACGGAGGACGTTATCTCCAACTATACCGTTAACAACGGCAGAATGGAGACCTTTATGCTGGGCGACCGCAGGGCTGTGCTGAATCTTGCGAAAAATCCCGTTGGAGCGAATATGACTCTCCGTGTAATGAACGAGATGAAAGGCGAAAAGGAACTGCTTTTTGTGCTCAACGACAACGTGGCGGACGGTCTTGACGTATCCTGGATCTGGGACATAAATTTCAGCATTTTCAGAGATGTGGCAAGAGTCGTGACATCCGGCACGCGCGCTTATGATATTGCCGTCAGGATAAAATGCTCGGGGTATCCGGCGGAGAAAATAACGGTCTGCACGGAGCTTGACGGCGCAGTTGCGGAGCTTGCAAAAACTCCGGGAAAGAAATTCGTTATCGCCAATTATACGGCGGTTCAGCCTACACGCAGCGCATTGAAGCGTTACGCCGACAAAGCGGGAGGAAAGCATGAGTAAAATAAAAATTCTTCATATGTATGCCGATATGCTTGATCTTTACGGCGACAGCGGAAATATGGAGATCATAAGCTACCGATGCAAAATGAGAGGCATCGAATGCTGCATCGACAAATATTCTGTAGATTCGGAAATGCCAGATTTTACGTCATATGACCTTATCTATATCGGCGGCGGCGCAGATCTTGAGCAGCAGCATATCGCCGACGACCTTCAAAAATGCCGGCAGGGGATAAAGGACGCATACGACGGCGGCTCGTTTCTTTTTCTGATTTGCGGAGGCTACCAGCTCCTGGGAAAATATTATAAGGACGCCGACGGCGTGGATATCCCGGGACTGGGTATCTTCGACTACTACACTGTGGCTGAACCGAACAGAAAAAAACGCTGCATAGGAAATATCGTCGTGAAAACTAATATCACCGGAAAAGAGACCGAAATTGTTGGCTTCGAGAACCACGGCGGTCAGACAAAGGGCGTGAAAACTCCTTTCGGAAGCGTGGTCTGCGGTCATGGAAACTGCACCGGAAGCAGCCATGAGGGCTATTTTGAAAAAAATGTCATCGCAACATATATGCACGGTCCCTGTCTCGCGAAAAATCCCGAAATATCGGACTATATCATAGCATATTGTCTGCATAGGAGATCTGACGAAAAAACGGCTCTCCCGGAGCTTGACGACGCTCTTGAACTGAAATGCAGGCAGGTCATGATCGGGAGGCTTACAGGAAAGCAGGAGGGAAGATGAGAAAAATACTGGCATTATCGGCAGCCTTGACAGCTTTGCTCTGGGGCTGCGGAGATAAGACGGAAGCATCTGTCCCGAAGGCTTTTCCGGAAGCCGCTTCTGCCGTCGCCACTGCACCGGAGGCTGCCGCAGCCGAGGAGGCGTCGGAGACGACAGCAGCCCCGGTTTCCGGGGAAATTCCGGAGGACGTGATCGTTTCCGGTCTGGAGCAGGTGGAGGTGTACAGCGACGTCACTCTCGGAGAGCTGCTGGACGGCTCGAATTTCGACGTGCAGGACTATGACCGGCTTATTGACACCTCCGAATTAGGCGAGCATGACATTGAGTATATTTTCGACTACAAGGGAAGAGCCTACAGCGGCACATTTACATATACTGTCGCGGACACGACTCCTCCGCTTTGTCTTAACTCGGGCTGGAATCCGTACACGAAAAAGGGCGAGCCCTTTGACCTGGATTCAATTGTCGGATTTGCGGACAACTACGACCGTTCGCCGAAGCTTAGCTATACCGGAGAGGTGGACACCTCGACTGTGGGAAATTATCCCATAACAGCGACGGTCACTGACAGCTCCGGGAACGAGACGAGCTGGGATATCACAGTTTTCGTCCTCAACGAGATCCCGTCTCCACAGGACAATAATCCGCGTCTGACCTTCGGGGAATTTATGGACAAATACTGCTATGAAAACGTAAGCTACGGTATTGACGTTTCGGCATGGCAGACAAATGTTGATTATGAAGCGGTCAGGGCTCAGGGCTGCGAATTTGTGCTGATGCGTATGGGCTATTGCTATGATGAAATAAGGATGGACGATTATTACAGACAGAACATCGTAAATGCCTCCGAGGCAGGGCTTGATGTGGGAGTTTATTTCTACACCACGGCTAATACTGAAGAAAAAGCCCGGGAGCAGGCGCGCTGGATAGCGGAGCAGCTTGACGGCAGACAGCTTGATTACCCTGTTGCCTTTGACTGGGAGGAGTGGGGAAGATTTCAGCAGTACGGCATGAACATACGCGATCTGAACGAGATCTTCGAGTCGTTCTGCGACGAGCTGGAGAAAAACGGCTACTCGGGAATGTTGTACAGCAGCAGGAATTTCCTGAATAATTTCTGGGAAAACAAAAATAACCGGACGGTCTGGCTTGCGCATTATGTAGACGAGACCGATTATCAGGGCGCATTTGCCATATGGCAGGCAAGCGCATACGGCAGAATGGACGGCATAAGCGGCGATGTTGACATGAATATCCGCCTGAATGAAATGCCGGTTTATTAGAGCTTGTTCACATAGGCTATTGCACGCGTCCTTTCGGCAAATTAATGTGAACACGATCTGGATCTATGAAATAACATACAGCGTTCTGTGCTTCGGCAGGACGCTGTTTTGCATTTATTATCCGCTTTTTGCATAGAATTTGTCAGGAGCGTGATGTGAATGGTGAAAAATAAATTGCTGAGAGATACGATTTTTCTGACAGTCATGCAGCTTGTGCTGGATTCGTCGGCGCTGCTGCTCAACTCGTTTATAACAAGGCAGCTCGGAGCGTCGGCAGTCGGAATATTTTCGCTCATGGGCTCGTTTCTCGGACTTGCAGGCATACTTTCCGACGGAAACGCCTTTCTGTGCACCAGTCGGCTTATATCTGAGGAGCTGGGGAAAAAGCAGGGAAATCCCAATCGCGTCCTGCTTCACGGAATAACTCTGTGCATGACATTAAGCACAGCTGTTTCCGCGGCGATCTTCATATTTGCAAAGCCGATAGGCACAGCCTTTTTCGGAGGCGGCGAAATGACCTCGTACCTGCGGTTTATGCCTATCGCGCTTATTTCCGGAGCAGTATGCGGCTGCCTCGAGGGCTATTATAACGCCTGCCGGAAAGCGTCGCTGGCGGCTTTGAGCGATATTGTAGACTTCGCGGTGAAGGCTGCCGTGATAATAATTATGACTCTTTCAACTGAGAATCACGACAGCGCCTCTGCCTGCAAGATAATGATAACAGCCGTTATTGCCGGAAATGTTGCCTGCCTTCTTCTGATGATAATTCTTTTCCCGGCAGTACATATAAGGAGTACCGGCAGAAGCTCGATCTCGCTCAGGGATTATGCGGCGCTCGCTTTTCCTGTTATGGGCGGCAGCATACTTACATCCCTGCTCAGCAGTGCAAACGACGCTCTCGTACCTGTTTGTCTGCGGCAGTTCGGCGATTCCCAGGAAAAGGCGCTGGCTCTTTTCGGCATATTTGAAGCGATAGTCATTCCTACGTTATTTTTTCCGTCGGTGGTTTTGTGTTCGCTTTCCGGCATGATCGTCACTGAGGCGGCACGAGCCTCCGCAGCTAAAAACAAAGAGCGGCTGAAAAGCCTTACCCAGCGGATAATACGCTATACTCTGATATATGCGGCGGCATCCTCGGCGATCCTTATTCGCTTCGGCAGACCTATCGGCGTAATGCTTGGCGGAGGCGAGACCGGGGGAGGCATGATCGCCGCAATTGCGCCCGTTGTACCGTTCATTTATCTGGAGATCGTGCTTGAGGCTCTCATAAAGGGAATGGGCCTGCAGGGCTTTTCCTCGTTGAATTATCTTGCGGAATATGTCATAAGAATTTCGATCGTGCTGATTTTTGTGCCGAGATGGGGATTTACAGGTATCGCGGTGTCGTATTATGCAAGCAATATTTTCGGCAATGTAAACCGGCTTGTAAAGCTGCTGCGCCACACCTCCGCCAAGCTGAAGCCGCTGAAGGATCTGGTTCTTCCGGCGCTGTACTGCCTTCTGACCATGTCGGCTGCGGAGCTTTTGTGCGGCCTGATCGGACTGGACGACAGCTCGGCTTTCGGCATGATATTTTTCATTGTAATATGGCTTGTGGGCTATCTTGGCATATTTTTATTTATGGAGGGCGGATCTGACAGAAGTCGCTCCGGAAGGATTGTGAAAAATATACAAAAAAGCACCAGGTGAGTAATGAAAAGTGTAGAAAAAATAGGAAACTGTTGCAATTTTTTCGCTTTTGTTATATAATTAGATTATGCAATAGATATATTGTCTATATAAATCCACTACGGAGGAAAAATTATGAACAATTACGACGTTACTAAAATAAGAAATATCGCATTCGCAGGACATAACGGCTCGGGAAAAACTTCACTTGCCGAGGCTCTTCTCTATAAAACAGGCGCTTCCGACCGCCTTGGCAGAGTAGCCGACGGCACAACAGTCTGCGACTATGACCCGGAGGAGATAAAGCGTACAATATCTATCGGTACGACTCTCGCTTCCTTTGACAGCGGCGACATAAGGATAAATCTTCTTGACACTCCCGGTCTTTTCGACTTCGCAGCCGAGATGATCGAGGGCGTTCGCGCTGCCGATACGGTCATGATAACCGTTTCAGCCAAATCCGGCGTAAAGGTCGGAACGCGCAAGGCATACGACGAGGCTGTCAGGCAGGCGAGATCCAAGATGTTCGTGGTCACAAAGATCGACGATAAGGACGCTAATTTCTTCAACGTCCTCACAGAGCTTAAAACCGTTTTCGGTCCTACGGTCTGCCCTGTCGTAGTTCCTGTTATCAGCGGCGGACAGATCGTTTCCTACGTAAATCTCATTGAGATGAAGGCGTATAAATACGACAGCAAGGGAAATGCAGTGGAGACTGAGATGCCTACCGCCGAGATATCCGAAAAGTTCGAGTATCGTATCGACGGTCTTATCGCTGCGGTCTCCGAGGCTGTCGCAGAGACATCGGACGAGCTTATGGAGAAATTTTTCGAGGGCGAGCCCTTCACGCAGAAGGAGCTTATCGACGGTATCCACGACGGTATGAACAGGGGAATCATTACGCCGGTCGTCTGCACCTCCGCAACGGAGCTGGCTGGAATTGATATGCTCCTGAAGGAGATCGAGCTGCTTCTGCCTAATCCGCAGGAGGTTTATCCTGCGGAGGCTTACACTCCGGCAAGGGATGTTGTCGAGATAAAATGCGACGCCTCCGAGCCTCTTTCCGCCTATGTTTTCAAGACGGTCGCCGACCCGTTTGTCGGCAAAATGTCATTTATAAAGGTGCTTTCCGGTACGCTCGCTGCAAACAGCGAGGCTGTTAATTCCGCTACGGGAAACAGCGAGAAGATCGGAAAGCTTGTACGGCTCTGCGGCAAAAAGCAGGCTGACGTCTCAGCGGCTTCTGCCGGCGAGATCGTAGCTGCCATGAAGATATCGGCGAATACGGGGGACACCCTGTCTGCCGTTTCAAGAATAGTTGAATTTTCCGCTATGGAGTTCCCGAATACCTGCTATTCAATGGCTGTAAAGGCTAAGACTCAGGGCGACGAGGCGAAGATCTCCGCAGCAATGCAGCGCCTTACCGAGGAGGACAGAACTCTTACCTATATCCAGGACGAAACGACCAAGGAGCAGATCCTCAGCGGTCTTGGAGAGCAGCATCTTGAGATAGCGGCGGCAAAGGCGAAGAGTAAGTTTGGCGTGGAAATAAGTCTCAGCGTGCCCAGGATCGCATACAAGGAGACTATCCGCAAAAAGGTAAGGGTCGAAGGCAAGCATAAGAAGCAGTCCGGCGGTCATGGTCAGTTTGGTCACGTCTGGATCGAATTTGAGCCTTGCGTAAGCGATACGCTGATATTTGAGGAGCGCGTGTTCGGCGGGGCAGTGCCGAAAAATTACTTCCCGGCTGTTCAGAAGGGCTTGGAGGATTCCGTGAAGAAGGGCGTTCTTGCAGGCTGTCCTGTAGTCGGCTTGAAGGCTATCCTGGTTGACGGCTCATACCATCCCGTTGACTCGTCGGAAATGGCGTTTAAAACTGCCGCTTCTATTGCATATAAGGAGGGACTTCGCCAGGCTGACCCGGTCATGCTTGAACCGATCGGCGAGCTCAGGGTCGACGCTCCCGACGATAAGACCGGAGATATTATGGGCGAGCTGAACAAGCGCCGCGGCAGAGTTCTCGGCATGGAGCCGGCAGCTCACGGTATCACCAGAATTTCCGCGGAGGTCCCGGTTCGCGAAATGCATGATTTTGCGATGTATCTCCGTCAGGTGACAAGGGGAATGGGTTCGTTCACCTTTGATTTCCTGAGATATGAGCAGCTTCCGGCTAATCTTCTTACAGAGGTTATTTCTGCTCTCAACGCAGAATAAAATCATATTAAGAACCTGTATTCATAGGGAAGATGTGCGGCTTATCCTATGAATACAGGTTCTAAAAAAGGACTTCGCAATGAAGTCCCTTTTAATTATGTGTATTTTCTAAGCGTGTTCATAAGCTGTGCGAAGTCGAGGGGCTTTGCTATATGCTCGTTCATGCCGGCATTTTTCGCAGCCGCAACGTCTTCCGCAAAGGCGTTGGCTGTCATAGCGATTATGGGCACGGATTTGGGATAGTCTCCGGGAAGCGTCCGGATAGCCCTGGCAGCTTCATATCCGTTCATAACAGGCATCTGGATATCCATAAAGACTATATTGTAATAGCCGTCCTCTGCCTCGGTCATAATATCCACAGCCTCCTTGCCGTCCCGGGCAAACTCAACAGTGAGACCAGCCATTTCCAGTATCTCCCCGGCGATCTCGGCGTTAAGCCCGTTATCCTCTACAAGCAGCGCCCTCTTTCCGGCAAATTTATCCTTAGTGTATTCGCCAAGCTCGGAGGCAGCCTTTTTTTCATCGCCGCCGTCAACAAGCTCATTGAAGAGATGCAGCATACGCGACTTGAACAGCGGCTTTGAAATAAACGCGTTTGCGCCTGCCGCCCTGGCTTCAAGCTCGATATCCGACCAGTCGTAGGCGGAAATAATGATGATCGGGACATTTTTTCCGACTCTGCGGCGTATTTCCCTGGTAGTCTCGATTCCGTCCATTCCGGGCATTTTCCAGTCTATAATAACCGCGAAAAAGTCGCTGCCGAGCTCGTGATGCTGCACGGTACGCTCCACCGCCTCCTCGCCTGTGAGGACCCATTCGCCCTTCATGCCCAGCTCGTTGAGCATATCGCAGGTGTATATGCAGGCGGTCTCGTCGTCGTCCGCAACGAGAACAGGCAGATCTATAAGCTCTTTGCTGTGAAGCTCATCCTCTTCCGCTTTCAGCTTCATAAAGAGAGTAACGGTGATCTTAGTTCCCTCGTTAAGTCGGCTCTTTACGTCGATATTGCCGTTCATCATCTGGACAATGTTATTGGTTATCGGCATTCCGAGACCTGTGCCCTGAATTTTCTCAACGCGCTCATCATTTCTTGCACGTGAAAAGGGCTCGAAAATATGCTTCTGATATTCCTCGTCCATGCCGATACCGTTGTCCTCGAAAATAAATTCAAAGCATCCGATCCTTGGCTTATTGGTAATTTTTTCTGTTATTGACAGGTTGATATTTCCTCCGGGCGGAGTATATTTGATAGCGTTGCTCATCAGGTTCATGAACACCTGCTGGATACGCTGGCTGTCTCCGACTACTCTTTCGTGGTCAATACCATTTATCGTCACCTTGAGCTGATGCCGTTTTGCGCCGATCTCAGCCTTCGACATGGCGATCAGATTGTCGATAAGGTCCGGCAGGCTGAATTCGTCCTCGTGAAGCTCCATTTTGCCTGATTCGATTTTCGACATATCAAGCACTTCGTTGATTATACCCAGAAGATGCTTGGATGAGATCGTTATTTTGGAAAGGCAATCGGCAACACGTTCTCTGTCGTCAATATGAGTTCCGGCAATTGCGGTGAGACCTATAATTGCGTTCATTGGCGTTCTTATGTCATGGCTCATGTTTGCGAGGAAGTCGGTCTTTGCGGAATTTGCGATATTTGCCGACTCGCAGGCTGCACGAAGAGCCTCCTGCTGTGCAAGATCAGCTCTTTTTTCACCGTCGATACAGCTTCCGGCGAATACTGCGGATTCCACCATACCGTTTTCGTCGCGCTCCGAGGCAACAATAGTTATACGACACCAACCGATGCCCTTTCTCTGGTATTCTATGCTCGTGAAATCGCTGTCCTTAAGAGCTTTTCTGATGCTGTCCGTACTCAGGAACGAGGCGATCCTGTCCTTGTATTCCGGCAGAACAAATTCCTCGGAATAGACGCGTATAAACTCATCAAGCTCTCCGGTCGCATGAAGCTTTTCAGCCAGATCGCCCCGCTGCTTGAACGCCTTGTAGGTACCGTGACGGAATGAGAACAGGCACAGCGCGGTATAGATCATTCCCAGGGATTCTATCATGCTTCTGCGCTGTTTTTCCTCATGCCGGCTCGACGTTATGTCGTAAATAATGAATGATGCGTATATACTGCCGCGTATTTTATACAGCAGAGTCAGTACACGGCGGTATTTTCCTTCCTTCGGAACATGGTATTCAAAATCGAGAATTGAAGTGCCGGCTTTAAAAAGCTCCAGAAGCCTTTCCCGGCTGTAAACCATTTCCACGTCGGACGTTCTGCTTACGATCCTGTCCGGAGAAAACCAGCGCCTTGCAAGCTCGTCGTAGCTGACGGGAACGCTGAGACCAAGCTCTTTTATAAGGTCGGTATTATTCCTGGAAATGACGTTATCATAAATTATGCCGTCCGTCAGATCAAATGTAAAGAAAGCTTCACTGTCCATGGCGAGGGCGTTTCTGTACTGCCGGCGCTCCTCGTCAAGACGCTTTTCCATAAGCTCCTGTTCGGTAATGTCGGAAATTGCCGAGAGGATATACCTCTGACCGTCGGCAAACTGCAGAAGCTTTGTGTCGTTTTTCAGGGTCTGCATTTCGCCGTTGACAGTAGGCGAGTGGAGAATATAGCTGGTTCTGTCTCCGGGCGTATTCAGCCGTTCAACCGCTCGTATCAGATGCGGACGGTCGATGTCGGTAACGGTTTTCATAATATTTGCAACGCCGTCGTCCACCAGTCCCATACGGCTGAAAATACGCCTTGCCTCCTGATTCTGTATCAGAACCTCGCGTTCCGGGAGTGTATAGGCGAAAATTCCCACGCCGAGGGATTCTGACATCTCCTCCTGCATTGACAGTGTATTTGCAAGCCTTCTGTTGCGCTCCTCAATATCCGTAACGTCCTGCATAAGAGTATACCAAAGCGTTTTTCCGGTGGACTCATCAAAAATTTCCTTGCCGCGGTCAATTACCCATTTTATGCTGCCGTCCTTGCATGGAACACGATATTTTACGGAATAGAATCCGTTTTTCCTGACCTGTTGTTTTGCGTCCGCAAGAGCGGCTGCGCCGTCGTCCGGATGGATGCTGCTTATCACGCTATGACCGAAAAGCTCCAGAAATTCATCAATTTCATAGCCCTGGAGTCTTGCTGCGCCGTCGCTGATGTATTCATAGCCAAAATCATTGCTGGCGCTGATAATTTTAAGTCCGCCGGAAATACCGTCCAGAACAGCGTCAATACGTTTGTTGATCTCGGCGTTCATTCTGCTGAGTTTCTCATTCGCCTCCGCAAGAGCGGCCTTTTGCTGATTTTCTTTCCGGCGCATTTCAGAAATATCCATAGCAACCACAGCTGCGTGGATATGCCCGGTTTCGTCGTTCTGGGAAAGAAGTCCGTTTACGCGTATATAGATACCTGTAGGCGGCGTATAAAATTCCACGACAACATTCGTGATACCCTTTGCAAAGGCGTCAAGAAGTCCCTTGCAGGTAAAGCAGCCCTTCGCAGATTCTGACAGGAACTGAATATTCCATCTCTTTACATATGCGCTCATAAGCTCGTCAAAGCTGACAGGCACGGTAAATCCCAGCAGCTCGATAAGGTTTACGCCGTGAGCAGTAATAAATTCATTCTGCAAATTACCCTCGGTAACGTCGAAGAAAAAGCTGAATTCCTTTCCGTTGTCCAGCGCGTTGCGGTAGGTTTTGCGTTCGTGCTCGAGAGTCCGCGTCAGTCTTTCCTGTTCGGTGATATCGACCATGGTGCAGAGTATGTAATCCTGTCCGTTTTCAAATCTGAGCTTTTTCAGGTTCGATTCCACGCATAATGTCTCGCCGTTTCGATAAGCTTTATAGGTATGCTTCACAAAATCGCCGGGCTGGTTCAGCTTTTTTACGACGCCGAGAACGCGTTCTCTGTCCTCCGGAACGACATATTCACGCAGATAGCGCAGAAAAACAGCCATTGGGTCGTCATTGCCGCTGCATCCGATGATACGGCGTGCCTCGTTGTTTATTGTAAGGAGCTGATGCTCCGGAAGAGAATACGCCAGAACGCCGCAGCTTATGGAGTCGGTAATTTCACGCTGCATATCCCGCATATTAACATCATTTTTAGGGTACTCCATATTATTCTCCGATTCCGAGCTGTCCGTTTCCGGAGGCTCTCGTGTAGTTACTATAACTATTATAGCACATTAACAGGAAAATTGCAACACTCGCGGAAATAAATTTCAAGTTATTTTACAGAGCGGTCAGCCCTTGTAAAGATGTAAAATAATCTCATTGACGCGAATTAATATAACATTATAGTACACATCAAAAATAATAAACATATAAATAATTTTTTAAATATGATATTATAATTCATTGACACGCGCCTGAAAAAATTATATAATGTAAACAATGAAATTGATAGAAATGCAGCAGGAAATTATTTGTATTTATAATGGAGGCTCATAAATGAAAGGGAATTTAAAGAAGCTCTTCTCCGGATTGGCAGCGGCAGTTGTATGCTCCGGAGCATTGGGTAATGTTTCGGCGCCCGAAAAAAACGTATCTGCACTGGGCGACAGCGTCCGGCTTACTATCGACCTTAACGCAGGCGACGGAAGAAAGGCGTCATATTCAAGGGTCGCCGAAAACTGGATAGCCACCGGAGATGCGCCGAGTACAACAATAAACGGCGTGTCTTTGAAGCTGTCAAACGGCGGTTCAGTCGGCTCGGAGGTACGCATGGTCAACAACAAGAAGCTCCAGCTCCAGAGCGGCATTTACCCGTATATGACAATGGACGGCGCGAAGATAAATGACGGCGATAAGGGCGGAGTGCTGAAGCTGGAGATCTCCAGACTTTCAGCAGGACACCACAGTCTGAAAATGTGGCATAGCTGCGTCGACAACGTGAAGAACAGCTCTCTGACTGTCTCCGTCAACGGAAAAACGACAGCCGCAGGCGTTCAGTGTCCTACAGGCGTGAAAAACGAGGACGACGCAGGTATCTCCTACGCGGAATTTGACGTAAAATCGGGAGAAACCGTAACCGTGCTCATCAAAGGCGAGGGCAACGGCGATGTGAATAATGCCTGGCTCAACGCTCTCGAACTGGACGGAGCAGACCCGGTAAGATCTATTTCAAAAATTTCGCCCTCCGATAAGGAAAAGCATTTTGAAATTGAAAACGGACTTTCCTGGACGGCAGGTCAGGATGCGAAGTCTCATGATGTTTATATAGGTACAGACTATAACAGCGTTGCAAATGCAACAAAAGCCTCCGCCGAGTATAAAGGCAGCCAGACAGGCACGAAATTTGATCTGGACAGCAGCTATTCCTCGATAAATACCTATTATTGGCGTGTCGACGAGGTAGACAGCAGCGGAAACGTTGTAAAGGGCGCAGTTTACAGCTTTAACCCGGCACGTGTGGCGTTCCCTACAGCCGAGGGCTACGGACGCTATGCGAGAGGCGGCAGAGGCGGAAGGATCGTTGAGGTCACCAATCTCAATGACAGCGGCGAGGGAAGTCTCCGCCAGGCTCTCGAGGTTGAAAAAGGCCCGAGGATCGTTGTATTCAAGGTGGGCGGCATTATTGAACTGAAAAGCGTGCTCTGCATCCCCGACGACGGCGGCGATGTCTATGTTGCCGGTCAGACCGCTCCCGGAGACGGAATAACTCTTATCAATTACGATTTTGGAGCAATGGGCGCAAGCGACGTTGTCATACGCGGCGTCCGCGTCCGTGTAGGCGATATGAACGGAAAATCCACAGGCGGCATGGGTCTCGGAAGCTGTAATTATTCCATCGTAGACCACTGCTCGATCTCCTGGGCTACCGACGAGGGCTTCAGCTCCCGTTCGGCGCAGAATATTTCATTCCAGTGGAATATTATTGCCGAGTCTCTGAACGAGTCTGTCCACTATGACGCAGGCGACCGGGATAAAACCGAGCCCCACTCCTTTGCCGCGTCCATAAGCGGCTATACCGGAAGCTTCCACCACAATCTGCTTGTGGACAATACCGGAAGAAACGTTTCACTTGCAGGAGCTATGGAGCAGGACGCTGTGACATACGGCGGTCAGCTTGACTTCCGGAACAATGTCGTTTACAACTGGCGCGACCGTACAACAGACGGCGGCGTAAGGCGTTTGCAGTTTGTCAATAATTATTACAAGGCAGGCGAAGTCAGCAATACGTCTCTTCATGTGGTTTCGCTGGACGGCAACGAGCTTGGCACAAACGATATGCAGAAGATGTATGTCTCCGGAAATAAAATGACCGACAGCAAGGGCAATGCGATCCTCAATTCAACCGACGACGCATGGGCTAAGGGAAAAGCGAAGTCGGGCGGCAAGAACTCCACCGATGCCGATGTCCGCAGCGATACGCCTTTCTTTGAGCCGTATGTGAATACGCAGTCCGCCGATGACGCCTACAAGAGCGTTATCGCATCCGCAGGCGCAAATCAGCCGGGCTGGGACTACCTTGACTCGCGCTATATCAAGGAGGTCACAAACGGAACGTACACCTATACCGGCAGCAAGGCAGGATTAAAGGGTATTATCGACAGCCAGAACGACGTTGGCGGCTATCCGAACAGCTCTAATTTCAAGGGCGGAGCTGCTCCTGCGGACAGCGATCACGACGGTATGCCCGACGCCTGGGAGACCGAGCATGGTCTTGATCCGAATGACGCTTCCGACGGAGCTATCGTCAGCCTTTCCGCAGACGATTACACAAATGTTGAAATGTATCTTAACGAGCTTGCCGGCGACCCGGTGGAGTACAACGGAATTGTTGAGACGATCTCTGCCTTTGAGACCATAGAGGCAGAAAGCTTCTCCTCGCAGGAGGGTATACGCGTTGAGGATCTGGCTTCCACAGGCGGACAGAATATCGGCTTTATCGAGAGCGGCGACAGCATCATGTTCAGAAATGTTGATTTCGAGGACGGCGCTAAGAGCTTTAAGGTCATGGCGTCGGGAAATGCCTGCAAAATGGAGCTTTACCTCGGCGTTATGTCCGGAACTCCTGCGGCATCAGTTGATTTTGCCGGAACGTCGGGATTTTCCGATTATCAGGAGGCAGCCTTCAATATTCCGAAGCTCTCCGGAGTCAGGAATCTTTACATTCGCTTTACAGGCGGAGACGGCTATCTTATGAATATGGACAGCTTTGTGTTCGGACGCGGCTCGCTTCCTCTCAGCGGAAGGCTTATCAAGGAATTGACTGTGCTCGATACGGAACATTCCGAAAGCTGGTCGATAGGTTCGGCTTTAAGCGTAGGAAAGCCGCTGTTCGGCGACAGGGACGTGACATATGCGGAGCTTCCGGAGGCTCTTGCCGATGCGGAATACATCATAACTGCCTGCGACTCGAAAAATTCCACCGGCGACCTTGCGCAGTTTACGGCAGGTGCGGATATGACCGTATATGTCGCCATGGACAGCCGCGTTACGGCAGCTCCGGAGTGGATGAGCGGATTTGAAAAAACGTCTATGACCGCTGTAAATAATAAGGACGTTACATTTATAATTTACAGAAAAGCCGTAAAGAGCGGCGAGAAGGTAACGCTCGGTACAAACGGTCAGTCGGCAGGCTGCGTTAATTATACGGTTTTCGCTGAACCAGCTCCGACAGCCGTTATAGGAGACGTAAATGCAGACGGAGAATTTTCCGTCGCTGATCTTGTGATGATGGAGAAATGGCTTCTCGGCTCTAAGGATATCACAGACTGGACAGCAGGCGACCTGGTGGAGGACGGCGTTATCGACGCCTTCGACCTGGCAGCCATGAGAAAGCTTATTGTGAAATAAAATATGATGACAGATAATTTTGATAAATACCTGAAATACGCCGAAAGCACAAGGGCAGCATTTGCCGGATATGATAATGTGCGCGACAGCAGCTTTGCGATACCCGAAACAGTAAATTGCTTCCGGGATATTCGTTACGGCAGCGAAAATGAAAATCTTCTTGATATTTACTATCCGGCTGAGGATGGTTCTCCGGATAAAACGATCGTAAGCGTTCACGGCGGCGCTTACGTTTACGGAGATAAGGAGCGGTATCGCTTCTATTGCGCAGACCTTGCCGCACGAGGCTTCACGGTTGTGAATTTTTCATACAGGCTTGCTCCGGAGACGGCTTATCCCGGGGCGGTGGAGGATGTGAACAGCGTTTTCCGTTTCATAGAAGAGCAGGGCAGGGAGCATCTCATCGACTCTGACAAGCTTTTCATAGTCGGCGATTCAGCCGGGGCGCAGATCGCCTCGCAGTATACGGCAATGCTGACAAACAGAGCCTACGGCAGGCTTTTTGGCTTGGAGCTGCCGGATATCCGTGTCAAGGGCTGCGGCTTCAACTGCGGAATGTACGATATGAGGAGCATAATGTCCGGCGAGCACAGCGAAATGTTTGACGCCTATTTTCAGGGAAAGGAAATCGAGCTGGCAGAGCAGCTGAACGTTATGGAGAGTATCACTCCGGATTTTCCGCCCAGCTTCATAATGACCGCATACTACGATTTTCTCAGGGACGACGCGCTCCTGCTTGCGAGCCGCCTTGACGAGCTGGGAGTGAAAAACAGGTATAAGCTGTACGGTTCTGCCGGGCAGGAGCATATGGGGCACGTTTTCCACCTTAATATTGCTCTTGACGAGGCAGTATGCTGTAATGACGAGGAATGCAGATTTTTTGATGAATTGCTGTTTTAGGCAAAATTTGCTCAATATCTATTGACAGCGGGAGTAAATTATGTTATAATACTGAATAAGGAAATGAAGATCCAAAGAGGGAGCTGTCTGTAGAGTCGGCTCTCTTTGCGTTTATATGGACATTTCCCCAGGAAATATTCATAAAAGGAGGCAGAATATGGCATCAGAATCAGTAAGAAAAATACTCGACGCAGAGGCTGAAGCGGACAGAAAAAACATCGACGCCAGAAAAATGGCTGAGGAAATAGTGACCCAGGCTCAGCAGAACGGAGCGGTCGCAGTCCAGAAAAGAGTCGCGGAAGCCAGGGCGGAGTCTGAAAAGCGAAAACGTTCCGACCAGGAAAGGCTGAAACAATATGCTGAAAATGCCGATAAGGAGTGCAGCAGAAGGCTGGACGAGCTGAGAAGTCGGCTGCAGGAAAACTCCGATAAGGCTGTTTCGGCGATAATCAGCGGATTTTTTGGATAAGAGGAGGGTGATATAATTTATGGCAAAGCTCAGAATGAAAAAAATCGAGCTCATTGCACCTCTGACTGACAGTAAAAAGATCACCGAGCTGATACAGCGGCGCGGCGTTGTGGAGATCTGCCGCAATGAAGACGAGGAGCTGGAGCAGGCGAATGTTTCGGCGGTTATCGGCGAATTTGAACGATTCCGCAGCACAGCGTCCCAGGCTCTTGATATCCTTGAACGCTATGCTCCGGAAAGATCCTCGATCACCGATATGTTCGGCGGAAGAGACGAGATCGAAAAGCACGAGTTCGGCAGAAAGGCTGGGGATTTGGAAAAGATCCTCGGCGCTGCGGCGGATATCATAAAATGCAGCAGGACTATAGCTGACGCCGGTTCCGAGATAGCGCAGCTTGAGCTGAGATCAGACCTTCTTGAGCCGTGGAGAGCCCTCGATGTTCCTATGAATTTTAAGGGGACTGCCAGAACGTCTGCGTTTATCGGCTCGCTGAGCGGTATGCTGACGGCGGAGGATGTTGAGGAAAGGCTGCCTGAGAGCTGCTCCGCAGAGGTGGTCTCTTCGTCAAAGGAGCAGACGAATCTGTTTATCCTTTGCAGCAGGGATTCGGCTGAGGAAACCGAGGATTCGCTGCGGAGGCTGTCATTTGTTCCGGCTGCCGATCAGTCGGCGGCAACGGCGGCAGAGATGATCCGGAAAAACTGCGAGAGGCAGCGAAAGCTGCAAAACGACGCGGACAATGCCGAAGCGGAGATTAAAAAGCTGTCGGAGTTCCGTGACAGTCTGAAATTCGCCGTGGATTTCCTTGAAATGCGTAAGGATAAGTATCAGGCGCTGAGTAACTTCGGTATTTCTGAAACGGTGTTCGTGCTCAACGGATATATCCCGGAGAAATACTGCGATGGTCTGAAAAAGGAAATTGAAAGGAAATATACGGCGGTCATCGAATTCAGTGACCCGGCAGATGATGAGGATGTTCCCGTTCTGCTGGAAAACGGCAGGTTTTCAGCTCCGGTGGAGGGCATTACAAAAATGTACGCAATGCCGTCGAAAAAGGATGTTGACCCGACTCCGGTCATGGCGTTCTTCTATTATCTGCTGTTCGGAATGATGCTGTCCGACGCCGGCTACGGCGTTGTCATGGTACTGGGCACGACCCTTGCGCTGAAAAAATTCCGCCTTGAGGAGCCGATGAAGAAAACGCTGACAATGTTCCGGAACTGCGGCGTTTCCACAATTTTCTGGGGCGCGCTTTTCGGAAGCTGGTTCGGCGATATAGTACAGGTCGTGGGCAGAGAGTTTTTTGACAAAGAGATCGGCAGCATCGCCCTGTGGTTCCAGCCGCTGGACGACCCCATAAAGCTGCTGCTCTATTCCTTTGGTCTGGGAATAATCCACCTTTTCCTGGGCGTTGCGGTGCAGCTGAAAATGACCTGGAGCGAGGGCAGAAGGCTCGACGCGCTTCTTGACGCGGTTCCCATATATCTCATCATAACGGGAGTTGCGCCTCTTGCGGCAAGCATACTCACGACCGTGCCGGGCATCCTTAAAACTATCGGCACATATCTGCTCATTGCGGGAGCCGTCCTGCTTGTGCTGACAGCCGGAAGGACGTCGAAAAATATTTTCGGCAAGCTTTTCGGCGGATTGTATGCGCTGTACAACACAGCTACCGGCTGGCTCAGCGATATACTGTCATATTCGAGGCTTCTTGCTCTGGGACTTGCAACCGGAAGCATAGCGGGCGTAATAAACCTTATCGGCACTATGCCGGAAAATAAAATTGTAAAGCTGGTTCTGCTTATCGTCGTCTTTATCGTGGGACACCTGGCGAACCTTGCGATAAATCTTCTCGGCGCTTACGTTCACACCGACAGGCTTCAGTTCGTTGAGCTTTTCGGCAAGTTCTACACAGGCGGCGGAAGAGAATTTCAGCCATTCGGCGTCAACACAAAATACATTAAATTCAAGGAGGAAAATATCAATGAATAGTTTAGGAATCACTTTAGCGATCGTAGGTGCAGTTTGCGCGGCGCTTTTTGCAGGAATAGGCTCGGCAAGAGCAGTAGGTCTGGTGGGCGAGGCTGCTGCCGGCGTAGTCTCTGTTGACCCGTCAAAATTCAGCAAGGTGCTGATCCTTCAGCTTCTCCCCGGTACACAGGGACTTTACGGACTTCTTACGGCGATCCTTCTTCTCAGCCGCGTAGGTGTACTCGGCGGCAATGCGGCAGCCCTTACGACGCAGCAGGGCTGGATGTTCCTTGCAGCCTGTCTGCCCATTGCGATCGTAGGCTATTTCTCGGCTATGGCGCAGGGACGCGCAGCTGTTGCAGGCGTAGGGATCACGGCAAAGAAGCCCGAGCACAACGGTAAGGGTATCATTATGGCGGCAATGGTAGAGACATACGCTATCCTTGCGCTTCTCGTATCCATTCTTCTCATTTACAACATCAATATCGGAGCTTAAACGGAGGTAAAGAAATGGCAGGAATTGAAAATATCCTGGACATCATCGCCTCACAGCAGAAGCAGACCGAGGACTCCCTCATATCAGCTGCGGAAAAGAAGGCTTCGGAAATTGAGGCTGAATGTAAAGCCAGGGCTGACAGGGAATATGAAGAATATCTGAAAAGATCCCTGGCAAGGCTCGAGCAGGAGCATAAAAACGGCGAATCCTCAATAGACGGCGAAATGAAGCGGAAGATCCTGGCGTATAAGGTGTCGGCGATCGACGAGACAGTGGAAGCTGCCCTCCGGAAGCTGGACGGTATGCCGGACAATGAGTATTTTGCCGTACTGGAAAAGCTGCTTGCAAAGCATTTGCAGCGTGGAGACGGCATTTTGCAGCTTAACGCAGGAGATCTTTCCAGGCTGCCCGACAGCTTCAGGAAATCTGCCGCAAGGCTTGCGGAAAAAGCCGGAGGTACTGTGACGATATCGGATAAGGCGGCTGACATCGAAAACGGCTTTATCCTCTCCTATGGTCTTATATCCGAAAATTGCAGCTTCAGAGCGATAATCGAAGCCGACCGCGACAGCGTAAGAGATACTGCCGCAAAGGCTCTGTTCGGGCAGGTGAGCTGATGAGTACAACAAAATATGCAAACGCAGTTGCAGCTGTAAAGGCTATGGAAAATACGCTGATGACTCGTAATGAGCTTGAGCAGCTGATAAATGCTCAGGGAAAAGCGGAGACGGAAGCTATTCTGAATTCAAAGAGCGGCGGAGAAAACGCAGATCCGTCTGCCGTCTGGACTATGCTCAGAGAGTATGCGCCGGACAGCCGTGAGCTGGAGATACTTTTGTATAAAAATGATTTTCACAATTTAAAGGCGGCGTTAAAGGCTATGATAAGCGGAAAGCAGGCTGCCGATTATTTTGTCGAGCCGACGAGTCTCGACCTGGAGCAGCTTCCGAAGGCTCTGGCTGAAAAGGATCATGACGCTCTTCCGGAGCATATCCGGGAGACGGCGCGCGAGGCTTACGATATTATCGTGCGTACCTCCGACGGTCAGCTTGCCGATTCGTATATTGATGCGGCAGCGCTGCGCCGTATGCAGGAGGACGCCGGAGCAACAGGCTGCGGATTTATAAAAAGATATGCGGAGCTTACGGCGGTCTGCGCCGATATAAAAACAGCCTACAGATGCAGCAGAATGAAAAAGTCCAGGAGCTTTCTGGAGACCGCCGTCTGCGGAAGCCGCGAGCTGGATAAGGAATTGCTTGTGAAGGCTGCGCTGGAGGGCGAGGAAAATCTGCTGTCCTACCTTGACGGAGCAGGCTTCGGCGAGCTTGCAAAGCTGCTGAACAGCTCGGCTGCGGCATTTGAAAAGCAATGCGACGACATGATAATGGAGCTTGCGGAATCTGCAAGAATGATGTCCTTTGGTTCGGAGCCTCTGGCTGCCTATTTCATTGCTGCAGAGGCTGAGCAGAAAAATCTGCGGATAATACGCGTGTGCAAGGAATTTGGCGCAGACAGGGAAACAATAACGGAAAGGATGCGGAAGCTTTATGTCTGAATTGTGCAAAACAGCCGTTATCGGCGACTCGGCAAGCGTTTCAGGATTTGCGGCTCTCGGACTTTCCGTATTCCGTGAAACCGACGGCGAAAAAATATCAAGACTTATAACAAGGCTTGCGGCAAACGGCTTCGGGGTAATTTATATTACCGAGCCTGCCGCGGCGCTTGCGGCTGAAACCATAAAAAAATACAGGAGCAAGAGACTTCCGGCGATCGTGCTGATACCTGCCATCGAGGGCAACACCGGCGAGGGCATGAGAGGACTTCACGAGGCTGTGGAAAAGGCTGTCGGCTCCGATATTCTGAATTAGAAAAGGAGATGCGAACTTGAGCAGCATTGGAAATATTGTTAAAATATCCGGCCCTCTTGTTGTGGCTGAGGGTATGAGAGATGCGAATATGTTCGACGTTGTACGTGTAAGTAAAAAGCGCCTTATCGGCGAAATAATCGAGATGCACGGCGACAGGGCTTCCATCCAGGTTTACGAGGAGACCTCCGGTCTTGGCACGGGAGAGTCTGTTGAATCAACCGGCGAGCCTATGTCCGCGGAGCTTGGTCCCGGACTTATCGGCAGCATCTACGACGGCATACAGCGTCCTCTCGACGATATACGGAAGCTCTGCGGAAACAATCTTGCCCGCGGAGTTGAGGTATCGTCGCTTAAACGCGATAAAAAATGGCAGTTCACCCCTGCCGTGAAGATCGGCGACAGGGTACAGGACGGCGACGTTATCGGAACTGTCCCGGAAACCGATATCGTACTTCATAAAATAATGGTTCCCAACGGCGTAAGCGGCACTGTCAGATCGGTGAAGCAGGGCGAATTTACGGTTGCGGAGACAGTCTGCGTTATCGAGACGGAAAGCGGTGAGCGCGAGCTTACGATGATGCAGAAATGGGCGGTCCGCCGGGGCAGACCATATGCAAAGAAGCTTTCGCCGAATATGCCCCTTGTTACCGGTCAGCGCGTCGTCGACTGTCTGTTCCCCATTGCAAAGGGCGGAGTTGCGGCAATTCCCGGCCCTTTCGGCAGCGGAAAGACCGTTACCCAGCATCAGCTTGCAAAATGGGCGGAGGCTGATATTATCGTATACATCGGCTGCGGCGAGCGCGGAAACGAAATGACCGACGTTCTTAACGAGTTCCCGGAGCTTATCGACCCAAAGACAGGAAAATCCCTTATGGAGCGAACCGTGCTTATTGCAAACACCTCCGATATGCCTGTTGCGGCTCGTGAGGCTTCCGTTTATACGGGTATCACGATCGCGGAATATTACCGTGATATGGGCTATTCCGTTGCTCTTATGGCTGATTCCACATCGCGCTGGGCAGAGGCTCTGCGAGAGATGTCCGGACGTCTTGAGGAAATGCCCGGAGACGAGGGCTACCCTGCCTATCTCGGAAGCCGTCTTGCTCAGTTCTACGAGCGTGCAGGACGCGTTATCTCTACAGGCACAGAGGGACGCGAGGGCGCGCTTTCGGTCATCGGCGCGGTTTCACCTCCCGGAGGCGATATTTCAGAGCCGGTATCACAGGCGACTCTGCGTATCGTAAAGGTATTCTGGGGACTTGACGCAAGCCTTGCGTATCAGCGACACTTCCCTGCGATAAACTGGCTCACCAGCTATTCTCTCTATGCGGATTCCCTGGCTGACTGGTACAATAACAACGTTTCGGCAGACTGGATGAAGCTGCGTGGAAGATTCATGGCTATCCTCAACGACGAGGCGGAGCTGAAGGAGATCGTAAAGCTTATCGGTATGGACGCTCTTTCGGCTTCCGACAGACTGAAAATGGAGACGGCTCGTTCGATTCGAGAGGATTTCCTGCACCAGCTTGCCTTCCACGAGATCGACACATATACCAGCCTGAAAAAACAGCTTTATATGATGAAGCTCATTCTGAATTTCAACGACGAGGCGGAGACCGCTATTGCCAGAGGAGCAGATGTGGAAGCTGTTTCGGAGCTTGCAGTTCGAGAGAGAATAGGCAGATTCAAGTATGTTGCCGAAGACAGCGCCGACGAGGAGTTTTCAAAGCTTTCCGGTGAAATTTCGGCTGAGCTTGACAGACTTACAAAGGAAACGGAGGAATACTGATGCCAAGAGAATACAGAACGATCGAAGAAGCCGCAGGCCCTCTTCTCCTTGTTAAGGGAGTTGAAAACTGCACCTTCGGCGAGCTTGCGGATATCCGGCTGAAAAACGGTGAAAAGCGCAGATGCCGCGTGCTTGAGATAAACGGAAACGACGCCCTTGTTCAGCTTTTTGAAAACTCCGCAGGAATAAATTTGCAGGACAGCGCAGTCGTATTTACAGGTCACCAGATGGAGCTCGGAGTTTCAGAGGATATGCTCGGACGAGTTTTCGACGGTATGGGAAATCCCATTGACGACGGCCCGGATATAATCCCGGAAATGCGCATGGACGTTAACGGTCTGCCTATGAATCCGGTCGCCAGAAAATATCCCCAGGAGTTTATCCAGACGGGAGTTTCGGCGATCGACGGTCTGAACACACTTGTACGCGGACAGAAGCTGCCAATCTTTTCTGCCAGCGGTCTTCCTCATGCACAGCTTGCGGCACAGATCGCGCGGCAGGCTAAGGTTCTCGGAGATAACGAGCAGTTCGCCGTTGTTTTCGCGGCTATGGGAATAACCTTTGAGGAGTCGGAATACTTCGTGAACAGCTTCCGCGAGACCGGAGCGCTGGACAGAACAGTGCTCTTCGTCAATCTTGCAAACGACTCGGCTATCGAGCGTCTTGCCACGCCGAAAATGGCGCTTACGGCTGCGGAATATCTTGCCTTTGAAAAGGGTATGCACGTGCTTGTTATCCTGACGGATATCACAAACTATGCCGACGCTCTCCGGGAGGTCTCGGCGGCGCGTAAGGAGGTTCCCGGCAGACGAGGCTATCCCGGCTATATGTACACCGATCTTGCGTCGCTTTACGAGCGCGCAGGCAGACAGGACGGCAAGGAGGGAAGTATCACCATGATACCCATTCTCACCATGCCGGAGGACGACAAAACTCACCCTATTCCCGACCTTACCGGATATATTACAGAGGGACAGATCATTCTCTCCCGTGAGCTTTTCAGAAAGGGTATCAATCCTCCTGTGGATGTTCTGCCGTCTCTTTCCCGTCTGAAGGACAAGGGTATCGGCAAGGGCAAGACAAGAGCCGACCACTCCGATACCATGAATCAGCTTTTCTCCGCATATGCCCGGGGAAAGGACGCAAAGGAGCTTATGGTAGTCCTTGGCGAGGCTGCCCTTACGCCTACCGATCTGCTCTATGCGAGGTTTGCCGACGAGTTTGAGAAGCGTTACGTTTCACAGGGCTTCGACAACAACAGAAGCATCGAGGAGACCCTTTCCATAGGCTGGGAGCTGCTGAAGCTGCTGCCGAGAAGCGAGCTGAGACGTATTCGCGAGGAGTATCTCAATGAGTATTATGATTGATTTTTGCAGCAAGGGCAGGGGAGGTGCGCTGAATGGCAAGACTTAATGTAAATCCCACACGAATGGAGCTGAGCAGTCTTAAAAAGAAGCTTGCCTCTGCCCAGCGCGGACATAAGCTGCTTAAGGACAAGCGCGACGAGCTTATGCGGCAGTTCATGAATCTCATACGGGAAAATAAGCAGCTGCGTTCGGAGGTCGAGGAAGGCATACGCGAGGCTAACCGCTATATGGCTGTTGCAGGCTCGGTAATGCAGCGTGAGGTGCTGGAGACGGCGCTGCTTCTGCCAAAGCAGGAGGTGGAGCTTGAAGTCTCGGAGAAAAACGTAATGAGCGTTTATATCCCGGTTTTCAGCCCTAAATACCGCACTGCCGACGCCGACGACATCTATTCGTACGGAACGGCGTTCACCTCTGTCGATCTGGACGGCGCAATAAGTGCACTTAGCGATATTTTCCCGAAGATGATACGTCTTGCGGAGATCGAGAAGGCGTGCCAGCTTATGGCTGACGAGATCGAAAAGACCCGCCGCCGGGTAAACGCTCTGGAGCATATTATGATACCGGACTATCTGGAAACCATAAAATATATAACAATGAAGCTTTCGGAAAACGAAAGAAGCACCACCACCTCGCTTATGAAGGTAAAGGATATGGTGCTTAAACAGAGCCACAATTTCACATAAGACAACACCGCACAATCTTTGTGCGGTGTTGTCTTAAATAAAAGGCTGTTGCAGGAGAGATTTTGCAGCAGCCTTTTTGAGGATTTCTATATATTTTGCCGACAGATCATATCAGCATAAACAAAGGGAAGAAGCTTACCAGATATCGGCATCGTGTTTCCCAGATAAGAAGGAAAAGGCAAAGTCCGAAAAGGCTCAGGCGGAAAACGAACGATCCGTCCGCGCCGTTTTTCCGCGAATCGACAAGACTGAGCAGAATCGAGAACATCAGCGTGAAATGGCAGAAGAAAGCTGTAATGATAAAGCTCGGAGAGCGGAAAGCGTCATCGTAGTAGTAGCCTGCCATGAATGTAATATTTTCCCAGGTGTAGGCGGCTTTGCTGCAAAGATGCCCGAAAAATCCGGCGATTCCCTGAGCTTCGAGCTTTTCGCCAAGTCTTGAAAGATCGGCGGAAGCTTTTTCACATCCGGAAAAGCTCTGGGTGTAGAAAAAGTCCTCGGAATTATATCCGCCTCTTCCGTCAGCGCTCATCATGATCCAGTGAATAAGCGGAAAGGCCTTTTCCTTGAGAGCCCTGCAGCTTATATTCATCAGCCGCATTGCTGCAAATGAGACAGCCTTTATTATTGCAGCGCAGGGCATGATCAATGCTGCAATAAATTTTATATTGCGCTTCTTGATGAGCATATCAATAATAACGGCTATCAGCAGAACAACAGCGCTGCCTTTCATTTTATAACCCAGTCCGATAAAAGCGCCGCTGAAAATAATATGGGATATCTTACCGGAGTTTCTGTATCTGAGATAGAAATATGCAGACGCCATGACAAACGGCATCGACATTGAGTCGGTGTAGAAGAAAGCAGAATAAGTTATCATCGGCGTGAAAAGCATACCCCGTATGGCGCATATATAAGCCTTTGATGGCTGATGTATCATTTCCGCACAGCGGCACATAAGCCAGTACGATACGCTTAGTCCGACGATATTGAGAGCTGTAGGCAGAAAATCAGTTATATTTCCCGTAAGCGCATACTGTATTTTATATAGAAGATACACCACGGAAAAAAGCATATGATTATTCGGATAACATTCAAAATAATCCTGGTGATAGTCCGGCAAGCCCTCGTAAATGTCCTTTCCCAGCGCCAGATTTTTTGCTCCGGCGCATACATAGGAAAGGTCGCTTCTTGGCGTAAAGTCGACAAAGATCGCCGTGATAAGCTGAGAGATGAAAAGGATAATAAGGAGCAGGGCAGTAAAGCGTCTGTAATCATATACGGATAAATTCCGGGTATATTTTTCTATCCTGCCGATACCGACTGCCGCGCCGAGGCAAAGGGCAGCTCCGAGGCATACCATAAGTCCCGGCAAGGGCAGCGTGTTCAGTTTATTCGCAGCAGCTCCGCAAAGTCCGAGAACAACAGCGGCTGCAAAAAATACAATAATAAAATGATTGAAGATATTTACTGTCCGCTTCAAATCAATCCCTTATTTCTGTGATATTAGTAGTAAATTTCGTCGTATATTTCGTCGTCTGAATATTCGTATTCATATTTGTGACTGCAATCGTATTCGTCTATTTTATATTCCATAAGCTTTTCAATAAGTTTACGGTTCTCGTCGGTGTCCTTCAGGTAGTAATTATTGCCGTACAGATCTATAGCGGCTATCGGCTTCTGACCAATAATAAAAGTAGTCATATTATCAAGAAGCTGGTCGATATACGGATTTTCACAGCTTATTTCATAGGCAGTTCCGCTGCACATATCGCCGTAGCTGTATGAAGAGAGATTACAAAGCTGGTCGACCTCTGAAAGAGCGTCATAATCCATGTAATAAGTGTACTCATAATCGTGTACATCCGTACGTGAGCCATAGCTTAAAATCGTGTATGAGGCAAATACAGGGTCGGGCATAATGGTAAATTCGTCTTCGATCGTAACGCCGCTCAGATCAAGACCGAAGTCATTCAGGTCTGCAATGGTGCGCTCAAAGCTGTCCAGAACGAACATACCATTGTCCAGATAGCAATAGACATCGACGTTTACAAGCTCTTCCTCGGTCATATCCAGCATATCCGCTTTAAGATCGCCGCGAAGCTCTTCCAGCTCCTTCTCACTGATGTTGACGGATGTGCTTACACCCAGATATTCTGCATTGACGCCGCAGGGATTCTGAGCGTTGCTGTGAACGTCGATGTAGCCTACATCTTCGGAGCAGACATCCGCTGCCTCGTCGGAGAGGAGAATAGCCTTCATAAGATCTGCTTCCATGCTCTGGCTTACAGTATACTCACGTGTGTAGCCGGCTCCTGATTTCATGGTGTAGGAGACGCGGAACAGGTCGTCGTCTACATGGACGATGTTGTCGTTTAAGTCCACGGGCGGAAAATTCTTTTCATCGAAGCTGTAGTATTGGTCGATGCACTGCTGGTGAAGCTTTACAGCCTCTTCGATGACTTTTTCGTCGGTGAATTCACATGATGTGATAAGATATGAATCCCCGCAGTTTATTGTAACAGACTTTACCGAGTCTGCGGTTGGAATACGCTTTGACGCTCCGAAGCCGTCGCTGACTGTGCATATTCCGATAATTCCGAAAACTGCGGCAGTTGCGGCAACAAATCCGACGGCAGCCGTCCAGAATCTCTTGAAGCCTCGTCTTGTGATTATCTCCATTACGAACCAGCCTACTGCGCAGATGACGATTCCGGCGGAAATAGGCGCTTCTCCGATGATAAACAGTGAAAGCACGCAGAAAACAGCCATTGTAAGCAGTGCGTAGAAGAATGAACGGTGAACATAGGGCTTTGAAACGTCCTCTGCTTTTCTCGATTTATAGAGGAAAAATGCAGCCACAGCGTATGCAGCCGTGCACAGTACGTTCAATATCAGCCACTTTGCGAACAGCGAATTGAAAGTCGATACACTGTCGTATGCGAAGCTGAAGTAATCATCGAGATTCATAAGGAACGCAGCCGCTCCGACAGGGGATGTGTCGGTGAAAATATTCATTTTCAGTATTGATTCCGCAACTACTCCGAAGGTAGCGGTTTCTGTGACCGCAGACCACAGGCATAAGATCGTGGCAGGGATAAGCACGTTGAACGCGCAGATGCTGAAGCCTGCTTCAAATCCGTTTCCGCAGAAGGTGAGGGAGAAAACTGCAACAGTGTAAAGCTGGAGCATAGCCATAAAAACTACCACGCCGATCTTGATGGCAATGGGCATAAGCTGCTTCCAGACGGGTTCGGTGTTGATAAATGCCGAGCCGATTCCGAGAATTGCAAAAGCCAGTATCACCGCCGCAATAACGGGTCCGAGATAAACAGTAAGTCCCGAGAGATAATCGGCGATAAAGCGCTGCCTGTTATTCAGAGGCAGTGCGTAGTGCATATCAGCCTGAGCTTTTTTGTGAAGATAGGAGAAATGCGCCATAGCCGTAGGGATCCCGCTCATGATGCTGACTCCGAACGCAATAACGGCAATTACGGCAAAAGCCATAGTTCCATTTTCTATGGATGAGATCGTGTCGCTGCCGAGCTTGTCATAGTTTTCCTCCAGATAACAGAGCAGAAGAGCGATCACTGCCGCCACAGGCAGCGCAAGAAGCTGCATTATACAGTTCACGATCAGACCCTTTTTGTTTGAGTTTATCCCTGTAATATACCGTCTGCCGAAAAAGCTGTTCATCCGGGATTTTTTAGCTGTTTCACTTGATGTCGTTGCTGTCATAGCCGAGCACCTCCAGTTCGTAGATAAATATTTCCTCAAGGGTAAGCGGTATCATTTCAAGGAGCACAGGAGCTTTGGGTTCAAAGAAGGTCCGCAGCTCCTCAGCAGCGCCCTTTGCGATGATATAGTGTATGCTCTGGGTTCTCTCGTAATGGAGAATTTCAAGCCCGGACTCTGCAAGCTCTTCTCTGGTGTATACCATAGGATCTCCGTTTTCGTCCTTGGGGAATACTGCCTGTACCTTGTGTATGCTGCTTGTAACGCTGTCGATCTCACGTGAGAAAACGACCTTTCCGTCATGAATGAGCGCAGCCGTATCGCACACCTCGTTTATCTCTTTCAGATTGTGGGAGGAGATAATAGTCGTCAGCTCGCGGTCGACCATGGCGTCAACAAGCATCTTCTTGACGATGATGCGCATTGTCGGGTCAAGACCGTCGAACGCCTCGTCGAGGAGCAGGTAATCAGTCTTGCAGGCAAGCCCGACGATAACGATAGCCTGACGCTTCATACCCTTTGAAAAAGTCGATATCTTCTTGTCAAGCGGCAGATTTACCGCCTTTCTCAGATTTTCAAAGGTCTCGTCGCAGAATGTCCTGTAATAGCCCTTGTAGTATTCCTTAAGCTGTTTCAGGGTAAAGCTGCCGAACTGGACGGTTTCGTCGTTGATAAAGAAAACCTTTTCCTTTGCGGCAGGATTGTCGTAGACCGGCTCGCCGTCGATGAGCACCTCGCCCTGCTCCTGTTTGTAAATTCCGGACAGCAGGCGGAGGATAGTGGACTTTCCTGCTCCGTTCGAGCCGAGAAGACCGAATGCCGTGCCCTTTTCGATAGTGAGATCAACGCCGTCCAGCGCTGTGTAGCTGTCAAATTTTTTGACAGTGTTCTTTAGTTCAATCATTTGCCTCTCCTTTCTTGTCTGCAAATATCTCATCAATATGAGATTTCAGTACATCTGCGGAAACACCGCTTTTTTTTGCATTTCTTGCCGCCTCGTCAAATCCGGCAAGAGCCGAGCTGTGAAAAATACTGTTGTCAACAGCGGCAATAAAGCTTCCTCGTCCCGGCACTGAGTAGATAACACCGCGCCTTTCAAGCTCCTGATATGCTTTGGAAACGGTGTTAGGGTTAACACTCATATCCTTAGCAAGACTCCGGACGCTTGGAAGCTGATCATTTTCGCCGAGAGTTCCTGCAAGTATAAGGTCGGTGATCTTGTTGTAGATCTGCTCATAAATGGGGATCCGGCTTGTTAAGTCAATAGAAAACATAGACACTCCTTTCATTGAGTTTTCTGTTTGTTGTGTACTATCACGAATAGTACGGTTGCTACAGTTATATCATACCACGCTTTTCATAATTTGTCAAGGGTTTTTTGAAAATTTTTTTCGGCGGCGGCGGGGAGCCCCCGCGGGCGATTCACGTGACCGCGAGTACCTCGCTGATTTATTTTGCAGATGTAAATATGCCGCGGTCGGGATGAATAATAACAACTGAAATTTTTCATGCGGCTATTGCAATTTTGCAGATGGCATGCTATAATATCAATAGATGTCAGAAAAAGGAAGATAAAAATGGGAAAAACAATTTCGCAAAACAAAATGGGAACTATGCACGAGGGAAGACTGCTGATCTCAATGGGAGTGCCGTTAATGCTTTCGATGCTGATAACTGCGCTGTACAATATTGTTGATACATTTTTTGTATCCAGGATAGAAGGTGCAGGCGAGGCGGCGGCTAATGCGCTGTCCCTTGCGTTCCCGATACAAATGCTGATGACCGCATTGAACGTGGGAACCGGAGTTGGCGTGGGAGCGTCCCTTTCACGTGCTCTTGGCAGCGGCGACAGGGAAAAGGCGAGCAAAACGGCAGGAAATGCAATGCTGCTCTACTGCCTGTACTACGCCGTTATGCTGATTTTCGGGTTGTTTTTCGCAAGACCGTTTATCGGCTTTTTTACGAACGACGCGGTGGTTTATAATTTCGGAGCCACGTATCTGGGGCTTGTCACCTGTCTGAGCTTTGGCAATATGGGTGAAAAATGTTTTGAAAAGCTATTGCAGGCAACGGGAAAAACGACCTATTCAATGCTTGGACAGCTTACAGGCTCAGTTTTGAATATAATTCTCGACCCGATATTTATTTTCGGATACTGCGGTATTCCTGCAATGGGCGTTGCAGGCGCGGCTATTGCAACAGTTGTCGGGCAATGCTGTGCCATCGCCATTTCCGCCACATTCCATTTCCGGAAAAATACCGAGATAATAAGTCATCTCAGATACATAAAGCCGGACGTTAAAATTATCGGCGAAATTATGAAGGTCGGCGCACCGGCAATTCTCATGCAGGCGCTGACAAGTATTATGACGCTGGGAATGAACCTTATCCTGAAGAGCGTTTCTGCTGAAGCGATAACGGCTTACGGAGTTTACTATAAGCTGCAAAGCTTTATATTTATGCCGGCATTTGGATTGAACAATGCCTGCGTGCCTATAATTGGCTATAATATCGGAGCGAAACAAATTCATCGCGTCAAAAAAACGATAAGATACGCCATCTGGGTGATCCTTGCAATTATGACATTCGGCATACTTCTGTTCCAGCTTTGCGCGTCGCCTATTGTTGACATTTTCAAGCTGTCGGTCGAAGCGTCCGCATTATGCGTGTCTGCACTGCGCATCATAAGCGCGGGATTTATATTTGCAGGTGTAAATGTGATGCTTCAGGGCGTATGCCAGGCGCTTGGCAGCGGAATAAGCTCTCTTGTGATCTCGGCTCTCAGAATGGTCATAGTCGTTCTTCCGCTTACAGCATTATTTGCCGCCATGCAGCTCCAGGAGAAGCTTATCTGGATCGCGTTTCCGATTGCGGAGGCAGCTTCATTTGCAGCGGCGATCCTGCTTTTCAATCGGAATTTCAAGAAATTTACGAGCATAGAATACAAAACGATCGAGCCGCAGGAGGTCGTTTGTGAACGATACGATTGATAATTAAAGAGATAAGGAGCAGCGCTTTCCCCGGGAGCGCTGTTTTTTATTGAAGGCTGTCAGCTTATGTACAAAAGTATTATAAAGATGACACTATATGTCATTGCTTTTTTGAATAGCTTGTGATATAATAAAGACGTTAAACAAACCGGTCTGGATAAGACAAATAATATCAGAGCAGCGCCGTATAAAGTCAGAACCTGTATTCATAGGGAAGGTGTGCGGATCTTCAAGCATAATTTTGCCGAAAAAACGTGCAGCTTATCCTATGAATACAGATTCTCAACAGGCAGTCCTTCTGCGGCGCTGCATAAGGAGGTCAAAAATGTTTTCGATCAAAAAGGCGTTTATGAAAACGGCAAGTGTTTTAACTGCGGCGTCCCTCTCAATGTCCGCATTTATGGCTATGCCGAGCGTCAGTGCGGTTGACCACGCCAGAGTCAGCGTTCACGACCCGTCTGTTGTAAAGCTTGCGGACGGCGGATATTACATCATAGGCTCGCATTTAGGCGCTGCGAGATCTGATGATCTTTGCAGCTGGTATTCAGCCGCAAATTCCAATCTCGGCACAACAAATACGACCTTTTTCAATGACATCTACAAGGATCTTGCAGTCCCTGAAAAGTGGTCGAATACCACGGACGGCTACGATCTGTCCGGAAATCTCTGGGCGCCGGATATAATTTACAATCCTGCTATGGGCAAGTATTGTATGTATCTCAGCATCAATGGTCAGGTGTGGAACTCCTCTGTCGTTCTCTGTACCTCTGATAACATTGACGGGCCTTATACCTACCAGGGAACGATAGTTTATTCCGGCTTTACAAACAATTCCGTCAACAATGTCAATGATACGGACGTGCCGAGGGTCCTTGGCAGTGATCCGGACATAAGCCGATATCTCAGCGGTTCAGGCTGGAATGCTTCATATGGTACAAACGCTATTGACCCGGCTGTATTCTATGACGAAAATGGAAATCTCTGGCTGATATACGGTTCATGGTTCGGCGGACTTTATATGCTGGAGCTTGACGAAAATACCGGTCTCCGTGACTATAACGTAAAATATGAAACGAAAGCGAACGTTTCAGACGCCTATATGGGAATCCGCGCGGCAGGCGGCGACTACAGCTCCGGAGAAGGCCCTTATATCGAGTATATGGTCGACCCGAATACAGGCAAGGGCTATTACTATCTTTTCGTTTCATACGGTTATTTCAACTCCAACGGCGGCTATAATATGCGAATTTTCCGTTCTGAAGATCCGTCCGGTCCATACCTCGACCAGAACGGCAACAGCGCAATTTTCAGCCGCGGCGTAGGCGATGCCAATACAAAGGGCGTAATAGGCGAACGTCTTATGTCAAATTACCAGTGGAGCTGCAATGACAGACCATTCAAGGCTCAGGGGCATAATTCCGCGCTCATGGATGACGACGGAAAGCTGTACGTTGTCTATCACACAAAATTTGACGACGTATATGGCTTCCACGAGGTCCGCGTGCATCAGATGTTCATAAACGAGGACGGATGGCTTACCGCCGCTCCTTATGAGTATTCCGGGGAGTCAATTTCTGAAAACGGTCATTCTGCCGAAGCTGTTATCGGAGATTACGAGTTTATTTTCCACACGCTTGATCAGAATTTTGTAAATGAAAAGAGCGCCGACGTTGAAAAGCCGAAGAACATCACTCTTAACGAAAACGGAACTGTTTCCGGCGACGTTTCGGGAACGTGGACTATGGAAAACGGCTCGCCTTACATGAGCATTTCCATTGACAATGTGACCTATAAGGGCGAATTTCTGGTTCAGGCCGACGAATCGGCTCAGCAAATTGAGAAAATGACCTTTACGGCGACTGGCAATAATACCTGCGTATGGGGAAGCAAAAAGGCTGCCTATGACATAAACCAGGACAATATAGACCTTACGAGCTATGGCAGTCTGCTGACATATGATCCGGATAATACGTCATTTGAGAAAGGCTCAGGCAAACTCGGCGATACGTTGCTTTTAAGCGATGTATCTTACAGGATAACTAACAAAAACAGCGGACTTGTTCTCGACCTGGAAAACGGCAATACAGCCTCGGGTTCAAATATTCAGCAGTGGAGCAGACTCGGCGGAAGCGCACAGGAGTGGCGTATATGCGATGTCGGAGACGGCTGGTGCAAAATAGTTTCAATGGCTGACGAGAGCATGGCTGTTACGGTCGACGGAGCTGACGCGTCCGACGGGCTGAATATCCAGCTTGAAAAATATGCAGGTACGGACAGCCAGCTTTTTAGGCTGATTCAGAATGGAGCATATTACGGCATTGTTTCAAAGTGTTCAGGCGGAAAATCGGGATTTGACGTGTATGAGATCAGCAAGGAGAACGGCGCGAATATCTGCCAGTGGGAATACTGGGAGGGCGACGGTCAGCTCTGGAAGATCACTCCCGTATATCCGGAAGCAGCGGAGGCTGAATATATTATCCGCAATGTCAATAGTGGGCTTTATATAGCCGAAAATAATGGAAATATCGAGCAGTCCGCTCAGGCTGAGTCATGGACATTCAGGAAAAATGACGACGGTACATTTTTTATTCTTAGCGGAGACAAGGCTGTGACTGTCGAAAGCTCCAGCGCAGCAGACGGAAACAACATCGCTCTGGCTGACCTTACCGGAAGCAGCGGACAGCGTTTTACATTCAAGCCCTACAAGGACGGTTCATACGGAATTTTATCCGCCTGCTCCGACGGAGCATCGGCGATCGACGTTTATAATATCAATACTGAACCCGGCGCAAATATCTGCCAGTGGAATTACTGGGGAGGCGAAGGACAGCGTTGGGTGATCGTTCCGGCGGCAGATGAAAAAACAGTTATTGGCGATGTCAATGCAGACGGCGAATTTTCAGTGGCTGATCTGGTCATGCTGGAAAAATGGCTGCTCGGTTCAAATGAGCTTACGGACTGGACGGCAGGGGATATGTGTCAGGACGGCAGGATCGACACATTCGATCTTCAGATTATGAGGAAAAAATTAGTTGAGAAATGAGAGCAGGCTCTAAGACGATAGACCGGCTATAAAAAACGGGTATTCCACATGGAATACCCATTTTTCTTCTATCCGACCAGCAGCTCTCTCATAAGGCACAGATCAAAGGCGTCCAGCCTATTGTCCTCGCAAATGTCACCGGCTTTCCAGTCCGCAAGCTTTGTGTCCGGAGCTCCAAGCAGCCATTTCTGCATTATCACGATATCCGAAATATCAAATTCACCGTCGGCATTTACATCGCCTATTATTCTTTCGGAACCGCCGCTTTTTATCAGAATATCCACATTGGTGACAGTCATATTTCCGCCATACGGGGTGAGCGTCATACGGTCGAGGTCGGAATATGAAATTTCCAGTTCATCAAGAGCTTTCAGAACGTCAGACGCCATAAAGCAAGCCTTATCGCCGTTGTAATAGCTCGGCTTGACAGGATGCCAGATCGCCGCCCCGGACCATTTTTGCAGTGCAATAACGGGCTCGTATTCGCAGGAATATTCGACCTCGATCGCATAGGAATCGCCGAGTGATTCAAGGAGCTCTCTGTCCAGAACAGCCGTTTTAGACCAGCCGCTCCAGCTCGGCTCGCCCTGCGCTGTGCCGCTGAAAATATTCTGATATTTTGTATAGCCGTTGCAGGGGTATTTCGATACATAGGTGTACATCATATCCTCTTTAGGAGTTTCGCCTTGCCGCTCAAAAAGCTCTGTAAGCGTAACAAACTCATAGCCCTGTTCAATAAGCTCGGGCATGGCGATTTTAAGCGCATCCACCGTCTGACTGTTGCCCTTTGCATCGTGAAGCAGAACGATCACTCCGTCCCGTGCGCCGTTTAGAATATAGTCCGCACGCTCCTGTGCAGTGACGTTGTCCATATAGTCCTGGCAGTCGATCCCGCAAATAAACGGAACGTCGATATTTTCATACATCGCCTGGCTCGTATCAATAAAGGGCGGACGGAAAAACTTCGGATATTCTCCTGTGATTTCATAGACCTTTTCGTCGACATAGCTTACCTCAGCTCTGATCTCCTCCGCCGACATACTGCCCATATTCGGGTGCGATCTTGAGTGATTATCTATCTCGCAGCCCATATCATAGGCGCGTTTCACTGATTTTGCGCTTTCGTCGTTTATATTGTTGCCGATGAGGAAAAAAGACGCCTTTGCATCATACTCCTCCAGAACGTCGAGAACATCGTTTGTGGTCGTGGTGTTCGGGCCGTCATCGAAGGTAAGGGCGATGAGCTTTGTTTCCTGCGGTTCGGCAGCGTCTGCGCCGGAAGGTGACATTGCAGGTGCAAAGCACAATGCCAGAGCAGTACACGCGATTTTTTTAAACATTTCTTTCATTTTATCCTCCAATCATTCTTCTGATCAAAAGAGAGCCGTTCTCTTTCAGCCATTTGCTGCATTTATCATATTCCGGAAAGACCCGGTATACCTCTGCATAAAAATCCTTTGAATGATCCATATGCCTGCGGTGGCACAGCTCGTGAACGACAACAGAATCCAGCACATCTGCCGGCGTCATAACAAGCAGGCAGTTGAAACTCAGATTTCCCTTGCCGGAACAGCTTCCCCACCTTGTTTTCTGGCTGCGAATGGTGATCCTGCCATATGTAACGCCGATCAGAGGAGCATAGTGCTTCACGCGTTCCGGAATTATTTTCAGAGCCCTGACCGCCATTTGCCGGAGCTCGTCGTTTGTAAAGGGTTTAAGCTCTTCCAGCATATGTTCAGCTTCCTGCGCTTTACGCAGATGTTTTTCTATCCAGTCAGCCTTTGAGTTGAGAAGCTCCCGGATCGTTTTCTCCGGCATTTTAATTGGTGCGCGCGCGACGATCCTTCCGTCTTTTGTTACCTGTATCCCCAGCGTTCTGCGGCTGCTTCGGATAATTTCAACCGGGACGGATATAATGTCCGTTGTTATCTGTTTCACTGCTTTTGGCTCCTGAAATATTTTTCAATTATATTATATCATATTATCTGTAAAATTGCAACACTCGCAGATAAATTTGAATCTAAAATTATTAGAGCGTGTTCACATAAAAATGTAACGCACGTCTTTTCGGCAAATTTTGACGGCTGCTGCGTTAAAAAAGCTCACCATACGACAGTATGCTTTCGCTTTTTTGCCTTGTATCCGCAAAAATTATGCTCGAAAATCCGCACATTAATTTTATGTGAACACGCTCTAGCTTCTCTGCTGTATGGAACTATCTATGATCGCACAAATTTCGAGATAATATCGTTATATCAAATCTTACAGGCATAAGTTCATATTTCAAAAAAATCGGAGCTGCAGCAGTTACAGCTCCGATTTTTATAGTATTCTCATGTTTTTCTTACTTTTCTGCCTTATCCCTTTACGGTCAGCAAATTACAGTTGTAATATAGCCGCCTATCATCCTCGTTATCGCAGGAAACAAGCTCACCGTCCTCATAGGAAATATAGTTATCCCACACGGTAGCAGTGCAGTTCCATGAATTAAGAAGGTACATATTCTTGCCTGCTGCACTGATTGACGTGTCCATATATGCTTTATTGCCGTATACGCTGAGGTTCTGTCCCCAGCCGTCCACAACCTGATTGGACTCAAACGCCCTTGTAATCTTATCGCAGCCGTTGCGATAGCCCACACAATTTCGCAGTATTGCGTCGTTTCCCTTAACATTCACGAAACTCTTTGAGGAATTTTCACCACTCATGCCCGTGCCGTCAAAGATGCAATTCTCAATAATCGTACCTATTGTGTACTCTTTAACATCAATATGCTCCGCAGCCACATTCGGACCGAGCTTACACCCTGTAATCGTGTTGTAATGGCAATCAAAGCCGTATCCTGTTGTACTTTTGGCACTACCAACGTATATCGCTTCGCCATAGCCGGGAGATACCACACCTGTATCGTGAACGAAACAGTTTTCAGCAGTGTTGTAGGAGCTGTCATCACGGAAATGAATACCCTCTGCGCCAATGTTGCAGACCTCGCAATTGCGGATAATCGTGTGGCTTGAATTATCAAGAATGATCCCTTTGCCTGCGTTCGTGATAATTAAATCACTGATTTCCCACCAGTCGCCTGTAATCGTGAGGGCGTAGCTGCTTGCGGTTGTTGTTCCTGAAATGATAGCAGGATCGTCTGCATTAAGGGAGCGCAGTTTTATTGGTGCGGCCTCCGTGCCATCAGCTTCACCTGTAAACATTCGACCCTTTGGAGTTGAGCCGCTGTAGATATATTCGCCGGGAGCAAGCACAATTTCATCGCCGGACTTTGCGTTTGCAAGTGCTGTTTTCAGTTCATCAGTATTGGTGACAAGTATTTGCTCAGAGGGCGCAGCTTTATTTAACAGCAGCCTCCGCATCAGGCACATATCAAATACATCAATAACATCGTCCTCGCAGAGATCACCGGCTTTCCAATCCGTTAACGTTGCATCAGGTACAGAGAGCAGCCACTTTTGCATCATCACAAGGTCAGCAACGGTCAAATTGCCATCAGCATTTACATCGCCTGCTATTCTCTCTTGTTTCAGATTATCGCCGATAACCTTTAAGAGTGAATATTCATCGGTTGTATCCTGCGACAATTCCCATATCATGATACCGCCATAATCAGATGCAAGTCTGCATTTTTCGGCAATCGTTTCAGCACCGTTGTAGGCAGCTCCGTTATAGCTGTCAAGGTTATAATAATCGGGATTATCTGCGATCATATCCTTATACGGAACATACGAACCCCAATCCAGACTGCCGTCAGATGAGTAGCCTCTGCCGTAAAAAGGTACACCAAGCACAAGTTTATCCTTTGAAATGTTCTTCTCCTCATTGAAGAAATTCAGCGATTTTATAGCGAAATCCATATCAGCGTGAGAAGTTTTGCTTTCGTCGTTATCGTAAGCCATAACATTGACGAAATCAAATTTTGCAAATGTTTCGTCCGAAACTCCGTAAGCTACCCATTGTGCCGTTGCTGTGGAAAGCTCATAATCCTTCTCGTCGCAAAGTTCACGAAGCGAGTCCACCCAGTCGCCATAATACTTCCAGACAGCGTTGGTTGAATTCAGCTCAATGTCAAGATCAATTCCGTCAAGACCGAATTTTTCACAGAAATTCATAATCTTATCATTGAACTCAGACATCTCCTGGGATGTGTCTATGTAGTCGAGGTAATTGTCGCAGCCTCCTGCACCGCCGAGAGCAGCCATAACCTTTACATCGTTATTATGCGCCTTTTCAACGATTTTCGTAAGCTCGCTGTCGGGAATCCAGCACGAAATATCGCCTTTGTCATTCGGATTGCAGAAAGCGATATTCATGTGTGTGAGATTACCAAAATCAAGCGTTGTATATGCACTGTAAGACCAGTCCGGCAGGTAGCCTACAATTCTCGGAGAAGATGAGCTTGACGTATCGCTCGCCGCCTGTGCAGGAATTATGAAATTCAACTGCGATGCCGATACCGCAAGTATCGTCGTTAAAATTTTCTTTATGAGCATATTGCACCTCCAAATCAAGTTACTTCTATTATACAAGATTTTCACTAAAAAATCAAGAATGCTGAGGGCTTGGTTTGGTGGAAAATCAATTGTTTCACTCAATATTCACGGAGTTACAAATTTCAATTGTAATCATTTCATGAACTTTTGCGATTTTCTTTCCCGAAAAGACGTGCGTTACATTTTTATGTGAACACGCTCTAATGAATACACATCCGATACAGCCACTCTCGCCCCGTCCGTAAACACAAGCTCATTTGAATAGCTGTCATATATCCTCGCTACACCGACCTTATCAACATACTTGCCGCCCGGCTTCTTTTCATCGGGGACGAAATACGTCACTCTGATTTCAGGCTGCTCATCAAGGTTGGATCGTCTATAATAAATTAGACAGAAAAGATTCAGCCATGGTATAATAAGAACTTGTTCTCATAGGATATTGCACGCGTCTTTTCGGCAAATTCTGCCGATTG
>JAMPAJ010000045.1 GCA_023667265.1 Alistipes sp. | reverse complement strand
ATTTTTCATGGCTTTATGGTTCTGCTTTTGCTTTTTTGGTGGCAAACTTGGGGTGTACCATATAGTCCTGACAAAGTCAATGTCATTATATGAACAAAATCGCCCTCAAAGCTGTCAAATGCCGTATTGACGGACTATTTCAGCTTCGTGCGGTAGACGATATAATGTCGAAACCCATTTTTCATCTACCAATTTTTCTACCAAAATCGCTTAATTTTCGTTTTCTTTTTCTCAATTTCACTTTTCGATATTATATTTTATAATGTTGATGCTTGCGATGCACCATTCGCTATGGGTGTATCGCGTTTCTTTTTTCTTCCGCCTGACTTTTTCGATGCAGGCTTGTCTGTTGTTTTGACTGCCGATTTTTTCTTTGCAGATTTCTTTTCACATTCGCTGATTTCCGCAGGAACTTCTTTCTGTTCCAGAGTTTCACCGTCAAGCACTCTTGCAATCGTCTCCGCAGAAATGACCTTAGCGTTATACTCCAGATGGCTATAAAGGTTCGCCGTGATCGAATAATTTGAATGTCCGAGCCATTCCTGAATAGCCTTCATCGGAACATCATTCGCAAGCAATAAACTTGCACACGAATGTCTCAAATCATGAAAACGCAGATGACGGAGTCCTTTTTTGGTAATGACATAGTGAAAACGGCTTGTCACATACTCCGGCGAGATCAGCTTACCGAAGCTGTCACGGCAGATAAAGCCCTCAAATTCCCTGTCATAAGACCTACCGCTGATTTTTCTGAAATGTGCTTCAAGCTCTCGCTTTTCAAGGAGCATTCTCTCAATGTGAGGTATCAGCGGAAGTGTTCTTCTTGTGGAGTTGGTTTTCAGCCTGTTCTCTACATAAAGCTTTCTCTGACCGTTCTCATCGTAGCCGCTCACGACCTTGCGCTGAATGGAAATCGTCTTGTTTGTAAAGTCGATGGCATCCCACTTCAGACCGAGCACCTCGCTTCTTCTGAGTCCATAGTATGCGGCGATATGTACGATCAATTCCAGCTTATCATCTTTGAAAACCTCAAAGAGCGTATTCAGCTCGTTCTTATTATAGAACGTCGCTTCATATCTTTCGGTTCTCGGTACAACGAGCTTGTCCATCGGATGTGATGTGAGATACTCCATTTTGACCGCATAAGCGAGAGCCGAATGGATCGCAAGATAATACTGCTTTGCACAGCTTCCTTTACGCTCCTCGGCAAGTTTGTGATTCAGGAATTCCTGAACGTGCGTGTATCTCAGTTCTCCAAGCGTAATAGAAGGGTAATGTTCATCCATAAAATCCACAAAACGCTTATTGGCACTCTTGTAGGACTGAAATGTTGTACGAGCAAGATTTGGTCTTACCGCCGTCAGCCACTCGTTGATATAGTCACCAAGTTTCATAGCAGCTTCGGCAGTTGCCGAGCCGGAACCATTCATAACCGCAGATACAGGCTCAGATGTGCCCGTTTGTCTAAACGTCGCATCAAATTCCGACACAATCTCATCGACCGCAGCTTTCAGTGCTTTCTTCGTGCATTTTTCAGGCAGACCTGTTGTCACCCATTTACGCTTACGCTTTCCTGCTTCGTCCTTGTAGTCAAAAACAACATAGTGTTTTCCGTTCTTCACGGAAGTGATATACTTATATGGCAGACTTGCTTTCATTGTAATATCCTCCTTCGATTTGAAAGCGGCAGAAGTCTGCTGTTGACTCTTCTATTATAGCGCAGAACCAAATATAATGCAAGACTATTGAACCGCACTTCTCTATTTTCGGCACTATGACCGGGGATTAACTGTTATTTTTGTGCGCCATTAAGAACTCGATCACATCGGCTTTTAGCACCCTGATGTGCCGACCGCAATGCTCAATCTTTGGAATTTGGCCACCCTTTATCATTCCGTAGACACGGGTAGGTCTAAGCTCTATGATCTCGCAGACCTGCTTGACTGTCAGCACGGGCGGATACTTCCTGAAATCGCTTCTCAGTGATTTTCGTATGGAATCGCTTGCCATAATACATCCTCCTCTCAGGAGAAAAGGAAAACAAAATAGCGTTGATGTTTCATATTTAGTTTTCAAGATGCTGTAAATACATCGTCTGTCGGTTATTTTTATGTCCAAAGATTGATGTACTGTTGGCAGCTACTCACTGAAAGTGAGAAACTCCCGACGGTATATCAACTGATAACTTACAGAACGGCGCTGACAGAAATGGACAAACAGACAGCACCGTTCCATAGTCAAGAGGATGTGTTCAGAGGGAATGTCATTGTGCTGTCTGCCTTGGCACGATGTCCCTCTATCAATAAACCGAGGATTTTGCATTTGTCAACCGAAAATCGGGTATATTTTTTCGTGATTTTTGAAAAATTGTATGATTGCACAATTTTTAATATGCTTTTTCGTGCGCAATGATGAAATCACGAAGTTTGTCACGAACAACCGCCATCCGCTTGCTAATAGCCTGCTTGCTGATACCATAGCGTTCAGAGAGATGAAGCAGTGTGATCGGCTCGTTGGAATAGTAATAGTCCTGTATCAGCTTGTATTCATCAGGGTATTCTAATTTCAGCCATTCCAAAGCGATTGAGAGCATTGACAAGCGTTCCTGCCAGAGCTGTTCCTCTGCTGCCTCTGCCTGAAACTCCTCTGTAAGTGATCTGTCAGCTATGTTATGTAGAAGTGGATCGTATTTCGGAGTTCTGACACCGTGTGCAATATCTCTCTCGATCTGATACTGTTCCTGCCTGAGCATACGATTGTATTCTTTTTGAATTTTATATGGAATATCTTCCCCGAAGTTTTTGTAGATAAATTTCCCCATTATCGCTTACCTCTCATAACTCTCTTGGTAAGCGGCTGATAGTTTTTAGTACGGAGTTTTTTGTTGCACTCTTTGACCGTCAGCGTTTCATCGCAAACACAGAAATCCATGTAATAGCGGATGATCTTTTCACGTTCTTCGCCCTGTCCGTCATCATCAGGAAGTTTCCAACCAAGAATCCCAAAAAGGTATCTCTGTTCATGAGGCGTAAGTGTAAGCGTAATGCATATCGCACACAAATGATCGAATGTCATCAGTCTCTCGCCATGCAGATAATA
>JAMPAJ010000044.1 GCA_023667265.1 Alistipes sp. | reverse complement strand
TAATGCCTTAATTTACTGTCAGTATCGCCCTATCTGGGCGCACCTGTTCGATATTGTTAAATGTCGAACGCTTCAAGTCCTGCACCAGATGGGGCGGAACCTGAAACATACGGCAGATTTCTTCAACATCAAATTCACGAGTTGACAAAAACTGCGAATCTTCGGGCGGTAAGCTGATTGGTTTGTAGGACATGCCCTCCTCTAAAACTGCAATTCGGTGAGCATTTCTTGCACCGCCGTAAACTCGTGACCAGTTTTCTCTGATTTTTTCAGGATTTTTAAGCACACCCGGATGTTCCAGAACTCCGGCAGGCTGCGCGCCGTTTTTGAAAAATGCGCTGCCGTAACGCTCTACCGCAATAGCAGAACCGAGTGCATTTTTCATCATGGCGATAGGTGAAAACCCGACCAGACCGTTGAATCCCAAACCGGGAATGTGAAGAATTTCGTCTCGCTGAAAGGTGATATCCTTGTCATGCTCACCGGGCTTTTCATCGGTATAGGCGTGGTAGGTGTAGATGAGATTTCCGCTTTTGTCACGGTCGATCTCCATATTTTCGGGAAGCAGCGGGTAAAGCCCAAGAATCGTATTTTTGCCGTCCCGGACGATCTGTGCGTAGGCATTGCCCCACAGCAATAAATGGCACATCATCGCTTCCCAGAACGAGAATGAACTCATCTCCGGATTCGGCTGACGATACAAAATTTTATATAGCGGATGATCTGTAGCTAACTCCTTATCTTCGCCCTTTCCGGTCATACGGAAAAGATGCAGGGGAAGTCCTGCAATCGTATTTGAAAGTAATCTCACGCAGGCATAAACGGTCACGATCTGCATTGCCGTGCGCTCGTCCACTCGCTCTCCGCTGTGCGTCATGCCGAAAACAAACAAATTTCCCGAATCACGGACGTTGTCCGAAATATCGGGGATTTTCGGTGCGTCTCTCGGCTTTCCCAGTCCAAACCAACTCATAAAGCCCATTGTATCGCCCTCCTTAAATAATGACTAACTCATGGTCGGGATCATCGTAAACACTGCCTTGCATCTCGTGACGGATACAGCGGTCAAGCGCCATGATCCATGCGACAATGCCGTCTATTTTTTCAGTGGATTTTTTCTTGCTCGGCTTGATATTTTCCGCAGCATCGATCTCAGCGACCACGTTTCCCGCCATCCAGCGCAGAACAGGATTTCCGCAATGAATGAATTTGCCCTCAAGCAGTAGCTTGTAAAGCTCTTTCATGGGCGGACTTTGGTCCTTAAAACCTGCGCCAATAGGAACCATAACAAATCCGTCACCTTGTAAATCGGTAATAAGCTGCGTGGCATTCCACCTATCCACACCAATTTCCTTGATGTTGTAGATTTCATGCAGTTGGTTGATCGTTTTCCGCACAAAGTTATAGTCTACCACGTTACCCTCTGTGATGTGGAAAAGCCCCATTCGTTCCCATACATCGTAGGGAACATGATCTCTGCGAACGCGCAAATCAAGAGTTTCTCTCGGCAGCCAGAAATGGGGAACAACGATGTATTTCTCGCCCTCATGCAGCGGAGGGAATACCAGTACAAAAGCGGTAATATCGCTTGTGCTTGATAGGTCAAGTCCGGCATAGCACTCTCTGCCTCTGAGTTTTTCGAGGTCGATCGGTATATCGCCCTTGTCGTAAATATGCTCCGGAATCCATGCAACAGAGCTGCCGACCCATTGATTTAAGCGAAGCTGCCGGAATACATTTTCTTCCGCAGGATTCTGCAACGCCTCACGGTGCGCATCGCGCACACGGTCGATAGTGATCGTATGTCCCAGCGAGGGATTTGCCTTGTACCACGATTCCTCGGCGTTCCAGTCATCGCCGTCATCAAGTCCGAATATTACGGGATAAAAAGATGGATCAATGCGCCGTCCTTTCAGAATATCCTGCGCTTTTGTATGATACTCGTAGCAGATAGAATTTCGGTCTGTTCCGGCTGTTGTGATCAGGAAGTACAACGGCTGTGTTCGTGCATCGCCTGAACCCTTTGTGAGTACATCCACAAGGCGGCGGTTAGGCTGAACATGAAGTTCGTCCAAAACAAGCCCCGATACATTTAGACCATGCTTTGTGCCGACTTCTGCCGACAACACCTGATAAAATCCCACATTGCTGTAATTCACGAGCCGCTTTGTCGCAGCCATAATTTTGGAGCGTTTCAGGAGCGCAGGTGTTAATTCTACCATGCGTTTGGCAACTTCAAATACGATAGATGCCTGCTGACGGTCTGCCGCTGCGCCGTACACCTCCGCAGATGGCTCGTTATCGGCATATAAAAGGTATAGGGCGATTGCTGCGGCAAGCTCAGATTTTCCATTTTTCTTTGGAATTTCCACATATGCCGTCCGAAACTGCCGTGTATCATCCTCCTTAACAATACCGAAAATATCTCGTATGATCTGCTCCTGCCACGGCAAAAGCCAGAACGGTTTACCAGCCCAACGGCCTTTGGTGTGGCATAGGTTTTCGATGAAACGCACAGCTCTGTCTGCTCTTACCGCATCATAATGCGAATCGGGGAGCATAAATTGTGAGGGCTTGTAATCGGTCAGTTTCGGATAATTTTTCGGTCTTTCTCTTGCTTTTGCGGTTCTTGCCATTATCCACCTCCCAGCAGTTTTTCCATATCATCGGCAGCGTCCTTTATTTCCGCACCGGCAGTAATACGACTTCGGGCGGCAGGCGTTAGTCCGAACTGCTCTGCGATTTTATTCATGATCTTCAGATAGGTCTGCGCGATAGAGACCTGCGGAACTGTCTGCCAGTAGCCGGATTTCATTTTTACAATAGTACCGTGCTGCGTCATAAATTCCTCGGCTTCTTTCCAGCGTGCATAAGCCTGACAGTAGGATGCGAATGCCGCCTGATCGACCTCGGTCAGAACGCCGATCTGTTCAAGCTGTTTTGACAGTCTGCGCCATTCCTTTTTCGCTTCCGGTTCCAGCCACTTAGGGCAGGGAGGCGCTTTCTTTACAGGTTTGGGCTCGGCATCATTCAGCGGTCGTTTGCCGGGGTTGCCTTCGAGCATTTTGATTGCTGTGGGCTTTGGTTTTCTGCCTCGTTCAGCCATACGGCATCATTCCTTTCGTGAGAATTTAGGGAATAAAAAAAGACCTGGAAAACTCAGGTCTGAAACGTTATTTTTGAACGCCCCTTGGGGTAATGTCATTAAGCTAAGAAAAGCAAAAATAGTCACGAGAATAAAGAGAAGC
>JAMPAJ010000043.1 GCA_023667265.1 Alistipes sp. | reverse complement strand
TTCGGATCGGTCACAACATAGGAGGAGTGCATCTGCATCAGGTTCGGCTTCACGAAAAAGCGAGTTTTACCTGAACCCGAACCGCCGATCACGAGAATATTCTTGTTTCGTGCGAATTTTGGTGCGGACGGACTGCCCATTGTCAGAAACTCCGTTTTTGTAAGAATGACATTGTTTTCAGGGCAGGAATTGTCCATATATGGCTCAATATCCTTTTCTCCGCCCCAGACCGCCGAGCCGTATTCCTCACCTTGTCGGAATTTTTTCCTGTTCTTCGACTTGATGTAAAGCACGAGTTTCATGACCGCCGACAACACCAAGCCGAATAGAATATCTATCGGGTGCAAGCTGGGAAAAACTTTCGCAAACGCAGTGCCGATATTATTCATGAACGGCAGAAGTTTTTCCTGAAAACCATTGCCATCTGCGGTTCGGTACGCAAAACTCAGCAGATTGCCTGCATAGGCGAAAATTGCGTAGGGGAGATTTGTAAGGAGCAGACTTTTGAGCTTCTTTGTGTTCATCGCCTGTTCTCCCTCGATTTCTCCCGATGCTTATGCTTTCGGGGTCTGCCTGCAATTTTCTGAGCCTGCCTGTTCATCTGCTCACGGGTAAACTGCCCTCGCTGTTTGGTCTTGCACTGTCCCTTGCCGACATACTCTGAAAATGCTCTCTTGAAATCCGCTGTTTTCGCAGCAGAAAAGAAAACATGATAGGTGGGCGGTTCGGTGCTTTTGTCTTTTTTTAGGGCAAAATCCACATCATATTTTCGTGCGGTATTCAGAAAATCACCGATATTCCGGTCAGAAACTTCGATGCTGTCGAGCTTGGACGGGGACTTGTCCTGCAACTGCTTGTAGGTCATCCGCCCTTTTTTCTCAGCCTTGCCCGACATAAATTCCTGGAATGCAGCTTTCAGCACATCGGCAGTCACTTTCTCGGCTTTTACCGAAATATCTATGGTTTTCCGTGTTCCGCTTTCAAAATCCGAAGCCATTACGCATCACCGCCCTCATCCGCCGTCGGCATCTCGAATGTGGAAAACGCCTCGCTTTGCAGCCAGCGGATCAGGTCAGCCATAGCGTTTTTAGCGGACTTTTCATCTGCATAGCTGCCGAGAATAAGCGCCTGTGAGTCCTTTTCCGCACCTGTTACGCCGATGAGGTCGTATCCGAGAATGTTCTCGTTATCGTCGAGATCTTCGTCAACATAGACCGCAAGCAGTCTGCTGTAGTTGATAAGCGTGTTGTTCTGTGTGATAATCGACTTTGCCATTTTTTCACCTCTCTTTTCAAAAAAATGTTTTGCTCTAATTCACAACAATCAATGCTACCACCCCTTTCACGGCTCATGCGTAAGCATAGCCAAAATCCCTATTTACCGCATAATTCGCCCAACGATTTTCGCAGTTTTCCTTGAAATGCCGCTGTGTGACCTCATCGTACAAAGTGCTGATGAAATAACGCTTGAAATTCCGCACATTGTCAACATGGGCGATCTGCGTAAGTGCGTTTTCGACTGTTACAATATCCGCTTTCAGCAGCACTGACTTTATGACGGCTCTTGGAAATTTCTGCCCCTTAATTTGCCCATATGGCGCAGTAGAGCATATCTCAGCGACGATAATGCCAACGATCTCGTCCGCTTCAGCAAAGCCGTCGTTATCGTCACGGCATAGCCACTCGCCGTGATCACAATAGTCGATCTGCCGCTTTACGATGTCGGTGTATACTTCAATGTCTTTTTGAAATCCATCCGTCTCTCTGTCAAAATTTTTCTTTTTCGTAGCTGAGGGAAGGATAGATGATTGATCAATCGGTAATGAATTTTTGGATATTTTGTTTTTAGTATTATATTGTCCTTGATTTTCAGTGTGCTGAATTTCAGAAGGCAGAGAATCAAGAGGCAGGTTTTCTGCCTGCTGTTTTTCCGCCTTGGAATCCGCACCGCCTCTGCACATCGTGATCGCTTTTCTGCGTGTTTCAGCTTTTCGATTTTCGGATTCCTCCTTGCTCAGCGGCTTCTCAAAGAACTCGTATACATATTCATATGTATGGTTGACGGACTCGTTGGGCAGGAGCTTTGTCCGCACAAGATAGCCCATATCCATCAGCCTGCCGACCGCCGAACGGACAGCCGTCCTGCCCTCCTTGCAGATGGCTTCGAGACCTTTCATAGAAAAATGCCAGCTATCCGGCAGAGAAAGGACTTTCAGCAGGAAACCGAGCAGCTTCAGCTTCATTTCTTTATTTTGCAGGAGTTTGTTGCTGATAAGGGTGAAATTGCTGTCCTTTCTGACACGGTTCAGTGTAGCGTTGTCCACCGTGAAAGTTTCCATTACCACATCGTACTTCGGGAGCGAATCATCCTTTTCGGAATACTCATAAAAGTCATAGACGCAGCGAATCCTGCCTGTCGGGGACTCATCGGGCATCTGGAGCGTCTTTTTGACATAGCCGAATTCTTCTAACTCAGCAAGCGCCGTTTCGACGGTTGTTTCGCCGTCACCGCAGATAGCGACAAGTCCTGCCTTTGTAAAATTCCATGTTGGCGGCAGGCTCATGACCTTGCCGAGCAGACCAATGGCAGGACAGTGGATATTCGTAGAGCGTACAAAGCAGTTGCTGAGTGCGGTATATCCGACTGATTTATGCACGTGGCAGACCGAATCCACGACAGTTTTTGAATTTCTTTTCTTGTCCATTTCGCTCCACCTCGTCAGTTATACTTGAACATCATATTGGGTATTCGCAGTTTGTTTACGGCATAAACGCAGCCGTAAGGTTTCCTGACTTCGAGCAGAAAACCTCTGTGATACAGCTCCCGAACACCGTTTTGCACATCGTCCGGCGTATATTCAGAAAGCTCCGGAATATCGAAAAGCTCGTCGATCATGGAATAGTCTTTATCGGTTTTGTTTAGCATTGCCGTCAGCAGTTTCTCTGACACGGCGGAAAGCTGATAGTTCAGCAGCTCGATCTCGGTTGGAATTAGCATAAAAAATCCTCCTTGAGAAATTCATTCTGAAAAAGAAAACGCTCCTCATTGCTGAGAAGCGTAGTACGATATTCAATTTTGGGCATAAAAATAGCAGACAGCGCTTCACTTCTATGAAACACCGTCCGCTATTGTCCATTATTTAATTTGTCAACAGACTTCTTACCGTTTTTGCTTGTTTCTTCGGCTTTCTACCAATCTTCTACCAGCTTTGCAGTTGATCGGTTTCTACCGTATTTCTACCGAAAATCTTGATTTTTGCGATTTTTTCGTTTCCCTGTAATATGGCGATTTTGAGATTTTCTACCGTTGGAAATGGCGTAGAATCGGGATTTTAATACTTTTTAACACCTGTTAATGACTTGTAATGCTGAATGAAGGGAATTATAGCATATAATCGGCAAAATTGCAACCCACGAGGAAAAAATATTGATTACAAATATTTATAACGCGAAATTG
>JAMPAJ010000042.1 GCA_023667265.1 Alistipes sp. | reverse complement strand
TTTAACCTTTTTCTGTTGCTTTTATTTGTTTCTGTTTAGATTAATGACATTACCCATCTGCTCCATAATTATATTATAGCACAAATAACGATATATTGCAATGATTTGAGTGCTATGGATTACGCTTCTACCATGCACTCAAACGGTCAACCGAACACACTCGGCTGACCGTTTTTTACATCAATCCCAACAATCTCAAATATAGATCATCGCATCAAAAACAGCTCTCTGCGCCTGCATACGAAGTAGATTACCAATACTGCCGACTTTATTCAAATCGCCCGTTTCGTTGGCAATCTGATATTCACGGCTGTTCTGCATCAGCAATTCCGTCTGCCGATTTACTGCGTCCGTGACCTTAACATCAAGTTCGTCAAGATACTTGTAAATCTCGCCTTCGTCCACAAGTTTCTGCAAATGTTCGGAATAGTTATCCTCAATGTGATGCAGATGATACTTGATGTGGTCGGCATGGAACACATAACGCTCCGTTTTACCTGTTTTAAGGTTGATGTGCCTGACTGTCTGCGTGTCGGTATCGACTGCCCAGACGGATTCACCATTGACTGTCTGTTTACTCTTGAAAATCATAATTGTACCTCACTTCTTCTTTCTCATAATGTAAAGTCCTGCACCGCCGACTACTGCGACAGCGGCAACTCCTGCAATGATAAGCAAAGGTGTTGCAGAACGCTCAGAATCGCTGTCAGAAGCGTTTGCAGAGCTGTCTGCGGTAACTTCATTATCTTCGGCTGCAATGCTCTCAGAAGCCGTCTCCGTTCCTCCTGCGGCATCTCCGATCACTCTCGGAGAATCCGCACCGTCATCGTTTATCTTGTAATTGCTTGTGATTTCAACTTCATCATCTTCTAAGGTACTAAACGGCGGAAATGTGTCAACGGTATCACCGTTCTGGTCGAGCATCTGCCACATACCGTTCAGGACATAGAAGCTGTAATGGTTGTCCTCTGTGCTTATCGTCCAACCACCGTTGCCATCGTTCTCAAAGTCCCAATCTTCGATCAGGTGACGATAATAGTCCTTGTATTCGTATTTCAGTTCGCCGATCTCACTCCAATCATAATCATCAGAGCCGTAATTCTCGTCGAGCCACTTATCAAGCAGATGATGCTTGTACGATGCTTCGGGGAAGTCAAGCCCGTTATCACCCTTGCCGTTCCACATCTCTGCCCAAATCTCAGCTTCAATGTAGTCACGATCGAGATTCTCGGCAGCGTGAGCAGTAAGCCCTGAGCTGAGTGCAAGTGCGGTGCAGAAAACCGCTGTGATAAACCTTTTCATATTACTGTTCCTCCATGTTCTTGAAATAAAATGCAAGCGCCTTTTCAATAGTTTCCGTGATTTCCTTAGCCTTGATTCCCTCTCTGAAATACCTGGCGTAAGCATCACTGCTGATCTTCACGCTTTTTGACTTTGTCTTGTTTTCTGCTCCTGTGATGATACGAACGATCACCGCAGTATCAACATTACCGTCACCGTCGGCAGCTTCACGGAGTGCCTTTGCCTTTTTCATGTCGATCTTAAAATTTTCTGCCTGTTCTGCAACAACTTCCTGCGTTTCGGCGGACAGGAAAGAAAGCTCAACACCTGCCCGTATCGAAATATCGCCGCTGTCCACAAGAGATTTCAGCTTGTCGGTCAGCTTGTTGATGCGGATAAGTCGAATTACAGAGCCTTTGCTCACGCCGTATTCAGCACCGACAGTTTTTCCGCTGTCCCACTTTGACCCCACCGGAGTCAAAGTTATGGTATCAGCTTCGGGATTTTCAAGCAGTGCAAGCTCCCTGATAATGTCATTTCGCTTCCCCTGAGAAAACATCTCATTATGGCGGAGGGCGATAACTGCCGCCTGTTCGCTGACACGAAGATTATCGAAACCACGCTGAATAACATTCGACTCTATCACGAACATTTCTGCTTCGTCCTCGGACAGCCCTTGCTTGACGATGGCAGGAACTGTCGCCAGTCCTGCTAACCTTGAAGCATTCCAACGATTATGACCGATGAGAATTTCATAGCCGTCCCCGTCCGACTGAACGATAATTGGCGAAAGTACGCCGTTTTCACGAATGCTCTCAACCATATCCTCAAGCCGTTCGCCTGTGTACATCTCAAACTTGTGGTTGTGATATGGATGGAGCTGTTCGCACGGTATCTGCTGAACGACAGTCTGTGCAGGTGCAGAAAGCATCGCACCTAAATCAAATGTGGGCTGTGCCATTTCAAACCTCCTTACTGCATTTGTGATTCATTTTCAATTCAAAAATTTTCAGCATTTTTCAAGTACCTCCCGAGCGAGATTTTCATACTCACGCCCTAATTTGTGGTCTGTGAAGCAAAGGGGAATGCCGTTTTCTGAACTCTTGGCGGCTTCGATAGATTTACTGATGCTCGTCTCAAACAGCACATCGCCGTACTTCTCGGATAATTCCACAAGGGCATTTCTGCTGACTTTCGTGCGATCAACCATTGTCGGAAGTATGCCCAACATGGAGAGTTTCGGGTTGATAGCCGTTCTGATCTGCTCGTACAGAGCGTTGAGCGCCTGCAAACCGTCAAGGCTGAATTTCTGCGTCTGCACGGGAATGAGAAGCATATCGGCAGCCGTGAGAGCGTTTATCAGGAGCGTACTCAGCGACGGCAGGCAGTCGATGATCACAAAATCGTATCCTTTGATGTTTTCGGCGGAGAGAATCCTGCGGAGTATCGTCTCTCTCGACAAAGCCGTTGACATGAGCGTTTCGCTGTTGGCGAGGTTTATGTCGGAGGGAATGTAATCAACGTTTGCCGCTTCGCAATGGCGGACAGCCGTTTTCACAAGCTCGGAAGTAATAACTCCGCCTGTGCTTGCCGTCATGACAAGCTGTGTCATAGTCGCGTTTCCGTCCGGCTCGTAGCCGAGGTATTCGCTGAGATTCGCCTGTGGATCAATGTCAACGAGAAGCACTTTCATATCATACTTTTTGACAAGTGCCGCTCCGAGATTGTAGGCTGTGGTTGACTTGCCCACACCGCCTTTCTGATTTGAGATCGCAATAATTTTGGTGTCCATTTTTATCCTCCTGTGATTTTTTTGTGTTTTGCTATGGTTTCATTATACATTGCATTAAGCATAAAGTCAAGTATAATTCCACGAAGAAAACTAATTTTGTAGGAGCGCAGCAATCCGCACTCCGATTTTGATTTTCCCCAGTGAGATTTTCACAAATTCGCCGCTATACTTGACTTTATGCCTAATATATGATAGAATAAGAAAAAGAACATTACAAAGGGGAAATACGATTGTTTACGCATAAGTGCGAGATGTGTGGAACGGAGTTTCAGAGCAAGTCCAACCGTGCGAAATACTGTATCTACTGCCGTGACAAGGCTCAATCGGCACGAAATAAAGCCTATGTTGAGAAGAAAAAGTCAGGCACTTCCGTCACAATTGGAAGCGAGCAAACTTGTCCGATCTGCGGTAAAATTTACACCGTGACATCCGGCTCGCAGAAGTATTGCAAGGATTGTGCGGCGGATCGAAATCGGAAGAAAACGCCGCCGTCCGCGGAATATATCAAGGAAAATTACGATTATATCCGCTTCAATGTTCCCAAAGGCGAGGGCGATGCGATAAAGGCTTACGCTCAGGAGCAAGGTATGACGATTAAACAGCTTTTGTTGACGGCCTTGGAGGAGTATAAAGAAAATCATAAATAAGGAGAATCATATATGAATAAGAAACCCAAGAAATTTAAAAAGTTTTACTGCCGAAAACACGTTTTTATGGTCCATGTGATAAATGTATGATTTTGAACGGTGTGTGCGATTATCAGAGAGTGTTTGATTACGAGGACAAGCCGAATTTCAATCCCTGCCCAATCTGCGAATACAAAAACACAGACAGATGCGAAAGCTGTCGTACATAAAAATCACTCCAAATCCCCACCCTTTTTCCGCCTGCGGTCCTGCTGCTGCCCGTCACGCTC
>JAMPAJ010000041.1 GCA_023667265.1 Alistipes sp. | reverse complement strand
TTTTCAGCCCCTTATTCTCAGTCGTTCAGGTGGTCGAAGCACCACTTCATTGCGTCCCTACCGTCGTCAAAAGGCGTCGGTGCGGTCGTTCTGAGGTTCAGGCGGCACTCGATGTAGGAAATTCCTGCCTCTTCCTCGTCCTCTATGAACTCATAAACCGCCGTCTCAAATCCTCTGTAGGTCAGCCCTGTCACCAGAACCCTGTCGCCGTACTTCAGTGCTGCACCTTGCGAAGTGAATCCGTTACTCCAAAGATGCTCCATTGTTGTTACCTGTTCCCATTTCATAATTGCTTCCTCCGTTTTTCGTAGTTTTCGGAGCGTTCTCCGCTTCCGTTGTAACTACTATACCGCATTGTGTGAATAATTGCAAGCGGCTAAAACTCACGAAATATCGAGGAAAATTGAATCTCGTAATTGTGTAATATATGCCTTTCCGCAACAACCCCACAGTTGCCCCGTGTGCCGTCGTTCAGCGAGTGGGATAACTTTGTGGGAATAAGAAAAACGGCGAACGTGCGGCAACGTGGCGGCAGTACGAGCAAGAATCCCTTTCGGGATTCCGCTCGGTTTTAATTTTATCTACCCGTCCTGCATTCCCAGTCAAATTCGCAGGCATCTTCATATCCTCTGTCAAAAATCTCATCGTCGTCAATAAAATCCGTTTCGTAATCGATGCTGTATACCTCTTCGAAAACCGTGCCGTTTTCCGCCGCATCCTCTTTGGCGAGGTCCTCAGCGTCCGCCTCGATCCAAGCCCTGAATGCCTCGTCGCTCATGCCGTCGTTTTCAATCTCAAGCTCGTATTCGTAATCGCTGTCCACCCAAGTGATGATCGCCTTGCTGATGTACTCCCGCTCGTTCCAGTCCGTTCTTCCTGCCATTGCTCTTGCCTTTGCCATTCCGTAGCTGATCATTGATTTTTCCTCCAAATTTCGTTGCTTTCGTGCAGTGTATCTCCGCTGCCGTTGTGTGTATGTTACCGTCTTTTTCGAGATAAGTCAACGGATTTTTGAATAATAAATGTGACAAAGATACAGCCTGAGAAGTGTATATTTTGGACAAGAAAAAGCCGCCGTCAAAGTAATTTGACAACGACTTTTTGTATGAATTAGCTTTTCACAACAGCCCCACAGTTGCCCCTGTGTGCCGTCGATTTTGAAAAGGGATAACTTTGAAAGGAAACTCAAAACGGCGGACGTGGGCAAACGTAGCGGCTGCAGGGGCAAGAATTCGCTTTATTCTTCCCCAAAAACAATCGGCAGCAGCCCATGCGGAGTGGGAATAAAATGCTCGATGTTCCAGAAACGTTTTTTGTACTTTTCAGCCAGATCAGGCGGAATATCGGTAAAATCCTCATCGCCGATCCCACAGATAAAAAACGTTCCTTTGATGATATCCCTGCACTCAGGGAGCGTCCGATTCCACTGCGTATCGGATTTCAATTTTGACTCTTCATCACAGACTATGGCGACTCTATCCTCAAACGGATACAGAGCTTCGATGTATCCGCCGACCGTTCTCTGAAAATTTTCAAGCGTAGAATCGATATCCTTAATGTATGGGTGTCTGCCCGGTTCGCATACCAGAATTTTCATTCTATTTCTCTCCCTTCGCCGTACTCCTCCATGTAAGCATCCACTCGGATGCCATAGCCCAATTCAACAAGCTCCTGCGGTTCAAAGACCTCCAAGAGCGTCTCCATTACTGTGCGTTCCGACCACACGCCGTCTGACGAAAGGTTCGCAATGATCGCAGTTAATGATATGAGCTGTTCGTATGTGTCCATAATTTTTCCTCCTTCTGATTTGGCAGTCCCTCCGCATGGAAGGACTGCGCTTTTCTGTTCAGGCTCTCTTCACATCGACCAGCCATTCGGCTTCCTTGTGGGCAATGCCCGTTGACTTTTCGGTGACGTCACTCTTCTCGTCGATGTAGTGCAGACTCCTGCCGACTTTGATGAATCTCGCATCCTCGTAGCCCTCGATGACGGTGCGGTAAACGTAACCGCTGCGGCTCTCTCCGTTGTAGCTTTTGCCGTCCCAGCCGTTGAAAGTGAAAGTGATGCGCTCAGCTGTCTTGCAGAATAGACTCTCGAAGTCCTCGCGGGTGATTGCGGTGTTGGCGTCAATTAGATTCAGGCGTTTTCTCAGTGTGTAAGGGTTCATGGTGATTTCCTCCGTTTTGCTCTTTATTTCGGTGCGGTTTCCGCTTCCGTTGTAACTACTATACCGCATTGTGTGAATAATAGCAAGCGGCTAAAACTCACGAAATATCGAGGAAAATCAAGCATTGCAATTGTGTAATATATGCTTTCCAAAACAAGCCCCACAGTTGCCCCTGTGTGCCGCCGTTCAGCGATTGGGATAACTTTGCAGGAAAAATCAAAACGGCGGACGTGGGCAAACGTGGCGGCTTTTGGGCGATCACTTAGCGTAATTGCGATGAATGATGCTGATGATTTTTTCCTGTTCCTCGGCGGAAACGCCGATGCTGTCAAGAGCCTGACGAGTTGAGCAATCGGCACAAATCAGGGTTTCATTATCCTCTCTGGAAAGTGCAGGTCGCTCCGTGTAGGTTTGACCGCATTTCGGGCAAATTCTCGGTTCTCTGATCTCACTTTTCATTTCGCACACCCCTCTCGCTGATGTCAAACGCCAACCGCAAATATTTCAGGTCAAAACCGAAATTGCGGTAGCCCTGCACGCAGGTTCTGACATAATGACTGCTCGGAATCCCCAGCGGTCGCTCCTCGTGCATGATGTACACAAAAGCCCTGATTTTTCGGTGGTTTACGGTGATTTCCATTTCCGTTTTGTAATAGAAAGTCGGGCAGCCCTCGTACAAATCCAAGCGGCGTTCATCGGCTGCCGAAACCTCCCAGACGGCAACGGGAACTCTGGAATTTTCGGCTTTTTCAATGGTGAGGTAAGAGCCTGTTTTTGAACCCTTAAACAGCAGCTCATAGCCGTTGATCCATGCCGTGCCGACGGGCTTTGCGTCGGGGCAGCGGTACTTCATCTGCTGAATGTTGAGGTTTGAGCCATAGGCGAGATAATACTTTTTCATTGTGATACTTCCTTTCCGAAGGGAATACCCTTCTACCACCCAGAGCCGCCCGAAGGCGGCATGGGAAGCAGGAGGCTGTTTCCTGCATTATGCTCCGTATCTCCATGCGGCATTGCCGTCAAGGTTGCGTGTTAAAAAATCTCTCGCTGTCGAGAATTCCGCACCAACCATGCCCAGTCGAATCAGCCAAGTCCGCATTGCGAATTTCGGATTTTCAGTTTGCTGTGGTTTCGGGCTTGTTGTTCTGACCTCTTTTGCTATTTCGGAAAGCGCCAAGCAAAGCTGAATCCATGTTTTTAACTGTCCTGCATGAAGCCCGTTTTTCTTGCCGTCGGAAGGCTTGTCGAAGTTAAAGCACCTGAATTCGATTGTGGATTTTGTAAACACCGCATGGTAATTCAGCATATGGTATCTGCTGTCGTTGTAGTGCTGATTCCGCCCATAATTCGCATTATTTGTCGTGTACCAGATGTCTGCAAGCTGTGCCATCGTGGCAGGCTTTTTCTTGTTGAGCTGCTCAATGAAAATCGGGTTTACCGTTCGACAGTAGCGGTTTATCCTGCCCTGATCGATTTTCAAAGCGTCGGCAATCAGCTTTTCGTGGCTCGCCATGATGTTCGCAAGATTTCTGAGGCTCTGTGGTGTGTGTCCTTTCGCTCCAATGTGAATGTGGACGCCCGCCCCTATACCTGCGTGACTTATTGCTCCGGCTTTTCTGAGCCTCCTCACAAGCTCCTGCAAAATCTCGATGTCCTCGTAGCGAAGAATCGGCGTTACCAGCTCGCACTTTTCGCTGTCGGGACCTGAAATTGAAACATCCCGCTGAAATTTCCATTCTCTGTTCTGTGCATCCCAAGCCGACCAAGTGTAGTAGCCGTTGCGGTCTGCTGTGTACTCGAATCTGCCTGTTCCGAAGAACTCTGCGGCGATCTTCGCAGCCTTTTCTCTGGTGATGTTGTTCATCTCAATTTCGACCCCGATGGTCTGATTTTTCAGGTT
>JAMPAJ010000040.1 GCA_023667265.1 Alistipes sp. | reverse complement strand
ATCGGACAGATTTTTTCAATTGCTTTTCCGGAGCTTTCGCAATGAGATCGCCACCAGCTGATACGGCAGCGGTCGCTGCAAAATCGTTTCTTTTTACCGCTATTTATCTGATGAATGGTCAGTTTGCAATTTTCACAGTGAGCGGAATTTTTTCTGGACAGATAGGATTTTATCGTGCCGAGAGATATGTGCAGCTCTTCGCTGATAACCTGCATGGATTGACCGTTATCACGCATTTTATCAATTGCAAGTTTCTGTTGTATTGTCATGAAACCGCCTCCTTATGTTGTGAAACATATAAAGAAGGGCAGAGAAATTTCTCCGCCCTTCATAAACTCATGTCTTTGCCAACGTACCAGAATAATTATCCTCTCCGATCTGCACGGAAACAGTGAGTGTATCGCCCATTTTCGTATCAGCTGCCGGGATGTCAGGAGTAACTACAGTACCGCCAAACCCATTCAATCCCTTCGCCTTCATAATTGTCGGAAAATTCTTGCTGCAGATATCCAGGTCAACGTTTCCGCTGATTCCCGAAACAGAGCCTTTTTCCGAATACTGCCACAGAGCATATGCACCATCGTAATTGGTTGTCTCAACCCAATGTGCCAGCCAGACTGTGTAGCGGTTTTTAATGTCATCGGCGGTATGCGTTTTCAGGGAAGAAGCCGAGCCGTAAAGTCCAACAAAATAGCCTGCAGACTCGATTTTTTCGAGAAAAGCTCTCATGATCGCAGAAACCTTTTCCTTTATGATCCGTGCATTCTGTGAGGCTCTCGAAGCCGCTGGTTACTGGGTCGGTCTGTACACAAGCCGTTCCGTTCTCTCTACTCACATCGAGGATGATATCAAGACTCGCTATGCGCTGTGGGTCGCAGAATGGGGCAGCAAGCTGAACTACAGCGGCTCGGTCGGCATCTGGCAGTATTCCAGCAAAGGTGCTGTGAACGGCATCAACGGCGATGTTGACCTCGATACGGCTTATGTGGATTATCCTGCAAATGTCAAGGCGGCTGGTTTGAACGGCTATGGCAAACAGAATATCGCAACCACTCCCGATGTTCCAGCAGCAGATGACAAAACAGATGACAACGCTGTGGCTGTTTCGGTGCAGATTGGTGATGATGTTTACAAGGGTACGCTGACAAAGGGCTGATTGATTATGGGCAGAGGTGCAATATCCTCTGCCCACTTTTTTCATATGGGAGGGATGCTATGACGAATGAACAGAAAGAGAAAATCACAAAAATGCGTGCAAAAGGTATGAGCTATGGGGATATCGCATCGGCTGTTTCCTTGGCTGTCGGTACTGTGAAAGCATTTTGTAGCCGCCATATCACAGAACCGAAAGAGGATGGCTGTAAACGCTGCGGAAAAGAGATTTTCAATACGCCTGGTCATCGTCAGCGGGTATTCTGTTCTGCTGAATGCCAAAAACTGTACTGGCGGGAGCATCCGGAGCGCATGAAGCATAAAACAGCCGTTGATCTTGTCTGCCCTTCCTGCGGAAAGTCATTTATTGACTATGCCGGACACCACAGAAAATATTGTTCTCATGCCTGCTATATTGCGTATCGATACGGAGGTGCTGCGAATGAATCAGAACGAAATCAGCTATCTGATCACAATGATGTTATTCAAGAACATGGTGAAAAACGGTCTTCTGACTCCGGAGGAATACGCCGTAATTGATACAAAGATGAGGGCGAAATACCAGCCTAAAATCGGCACATTATTCGTTGACTTATCTCCTGACAGATGGTAATATAGTAGCTGAAAGGAGGAATAGCTTATGCCGAAAATCACAAAAATTGAACCGCCTTCACCGCTGATAAAGCCTCGGCTGCGAGTCGCCGCATATGCTCGTGTATCAAGGGAAACAGAACGTTTGATGCACTCGCTTTCAGCGCAAGTCAGCTACTACAGCGATCTGATTCAAAGAAATCCGGAATGGGAATACACAGGTGTATACGCTGACAGCTTTATCAGCGGAACAAGCACCAAAAAAAGAAGCGAATTTCAGCGTATGATTTCAGATTGTGAAAAGGGACTGATCAATGTAATACTTTGTAAGAGTATTTCAAGATTCGCCCGTAACACAGTTGATTTGCTGAATGCTGTTCGCCATCTGAAGAAAATCGGTGTTGAGGTACGGTTTGAAAAGGAAAATATCAATACACTGTCAAGTGATGGCGAGGTCTTGCTGACACTCTTAGCGAGCTTTGCGGAGCAGGAATCACGCTCTATTTCGGAAAACTGCAAATGGGGTATCCGGAAGCGGTTTCAGGACGGTACGATTGGCACCGCTAATAAACACATTCTTGGATACCGATACGATGAAGTTTTTGACAAATATGTAATTATTCCGGAAGAAGCGGAAAGTGTTCGCTGGATGTTCCAGATGTTTCTGGATGGGCTTTCCTATCAGCAAATAGCCGACAACCTGACTGCCGCAGGAGTTCACACGATTCTTGGAAACAATTTTCAGGAGGGTTCTATAAGGGCACATATTGTCAACGAGGTGTATGCTGGTGATATCCGCAGGCAGAAAACCCATACACCCGACCCGATCAGCAAGATGAAAATAAAAAATAACGGAGAACTTACGCAATATCTGTACACCGATTGCCATGAAGCAATTATTGACAGAGAGACATACGCATTGGTGCAGGAAGAATTAAAACGGCGCAACGCATTGATGAATCCGACATACTTCTTCACGGGGCTGATAAAATGCGAGTGCTGCGGAAATGTCTACACACGAAAGAAAAGCAAGCTCCGTGGCAAGACTTATGTTCATTGGATATGCAGAAGTAAAAAGGAAACCGGAATGACCTGTTCTTCAGAAAATTTCCAAGAAAACGAACTGCTCAAAATATGCAAACGAGTTGTTGGTGAGGATTATGAAGATAGAATAAAATCAATGTCTGTGGATAAGGATGGAAACATCCACTTCACGCTTACAAACGGAGAAAAGAGAGTGTGGACGAATCTGCATCTGAATCCTGCCAAGCATCCGCATACTGTGACCGATGCTTTTCTTGGTAAGGTGATCTGCGGAAAATGCAGTACGGTCTATCATCGTGTGAATGCCCACAACCGCTGGTGTTACTGGAAATGCTACGGCAAGCAGAAGCACATCTGCGATAATGTGAATTATACTGATTATCAGCTGAGAACCATTTCCGCATACATTTTGAATATGTCTCAGTTTAATGAGGATGCATTCACAGAACAGATTCAGGAAATCCGTGTGCTTGACGGCGGAAGTCTGAAATTCATTTTTACAGATGGGAGTGAAAAGATATGGGAAAAACTATAACAACAATTCCTGCAACGATCAGCCGATTTACCGATATGCCGTTATCTGTGCCGAGTAAGCGGAAAGTCGCAGCCTACGCAAGAGTCAGCACTGACCACGAGGAGCAGTTGACATCTTATGAAGCACAGGTCAATTACTACACCGAATATATCAAAGGGAGAGCCGATTGGGAGTTCGTTTCCGTGTATGCGGACGAGGGTATCAGCGGATGCAGCACAAAGGGCAGATTGGGATTTCAGACGATGGTTGAGGATGCGCTGGCTGGTAAAATCAACTTGATCATCACAAAATCGGTCAGCCGTTTTGCACGAAACACCGTTGACAGCTTGTCTACGATCCGTAAGCTGAAAGAGCATAATGTGGAGTGCTACTTCGAGAAAGAAAATATCTGGACATTCGACTCAAAATGCGAATTGTTACTTAGCATTATGAGTTCCATCAGTCAGGAAGAATCCCGCTCAATTTCAGAAAATGTCACATGGGGACACCGCAGGCGTATGGCAGACGGCAGGGTATCAGTACCGTTCGGCCGCTTTCTTGGATATGACCGAGTGGAAAACGGTGAGCTGATCGTCAATGAGGATGAAGCAAAAATCGTCCGTGAGATCTACAGACTTTTTCTGGAAGGACTTACGCCGCATTCCATCGGGAAAACGCTGACAGAACGAGGTATCCCGACTCCGGGCGGAAAAATCAAATGGTCATCCTCCACAGTCAGAAGCATTCTGACAAATGAAAAGTACAAGGGCGATGCACTGCTTCAAAAGACCTTCACGCCCGATTATCTGACGAAAAAGACAAAAAAGAACGATGGTCAGATTCCACAGTATTATGTAGAGGGCAGCCATGAAGCAATCGTTACTGAGGAGATTTTTGAAGCAGTGCAGTTAGAAATGGAACGGCGGAAAGGCAGCAAAAGCCGCTACAGCGGTGTGGACATTCTTGCGGCAAAAATCATCTGCGGAGAATGCGGCAGCTTCTTCAGTCCAAAAGTATGGCATTCGACCGACCAATACCGGAAGGTCATATACCAGTGTGGGCATAAATACTCCAAAAAAGGGTGTAAGTGCAGCACACCGCATCTGACTGCTGATGAGGTTCACAAGGCATTCGTTGACGCTTTGAATGAGCTGATACAGAACAAGGAAGAAATTATATCGAACCTGCGTGAAAGCATTACGCTTTTCTCTGATACGACTGACTTTGAAAGGCAGCGTGATAAAGCAAAAGATGAAATGGTACTGCTGGCGGATATGGTTGAGAAGCTGATACAGGAGAATGCCCGAATCGCACAGAATCAGGCGGAATACAATAAAAAATATAACACGCTGATTGAACGATATGAAGCGGCTAAGAGCCAGTATGAAGAAATCGATAGAAAAATCACCGATGCCCACAAACGTGCGCAGCTGATGGGGTCCTTTATTGAAAATGTGAGAACACAAGGCACGCTGACGGAATTTGACGAAACCTTGTGGGGCGTATTACTGGAGAGCATGATCGTTTACAGCAAGGATAATATATGGGTACAATTCAAGAAGTGAAATACATTCAGGCACTCTGCAAAACGCAGGGTGCCCGCTTTTTTTATGCAATTTTGCACTTTCAAATAAAAGACGGTTGCAAATTGCAACCCCTTTCATTTGTTAGTGCAACCCTCTGATATCAATATTCTACCGATTTTACGCACTTTTCTGAAACGCAAAAATTACAAAAAGAGCTTTTATTTGTATAGTGCAACCCTTTTTGCAACCCCCTTTTATTTGTAGGTGCAACCCCTTGGGCATTGTATCAACGATGGTGTAAGCGGTACGACGTTTGAGCGTGACGGCTTCAAGGCTATGATGGC
>JAMPAJ010000003.1 GCA_023667265.1 Alistipes sp. | reverse complement strand
TTACCTACAACGGCGACAAAAAATCATTTGAGGTGTTTATGGAGTCCATGATTCTGGACTACTTGAATTCATGTAGTATAGCCAAATCTGCGCCTCCCGAATTTGTTGGTAAGGTAGAAAATAATATGAAATCGGCGTGATTGCTGGACTTTCGGAAACGGTTGTGATATGGTTGTCGTAGCACCAAAAAAAGGTGCTGCGACTGCCAACTACACAAATTCAAAGGAGGTTGATATGATGAGAGCATGGCTGTACTACAGACTTTCCCGTGACGAGGACGAGGAAATGAACAGCTTACAGAATCAGAGACAAATTCTCATTGACTACGCTGAACAGAACGGATATGAAATCATTGGCGAGAGCTTTGATGACAATGTTTCGGGAATGACGTTCAACAGAAAGGGGTTAGGCGAACTTGAAATTGCAGTTGATGAGGGTAAAATTGATGTTGTTCTAGTCAAGGATTTAAGCAGACTGGGACGTCACAGAACACAGACAGAACTGTTCATAGACCACTTACGACAGAACAATGTCAGAGTATATTCCGTAACCGAAGGCATTGATTCAACTAACGAAAACGATGATCTGATGATTGGATTCAAGCAGATTTTCAATGATTTTTATGCTAAAGACATCAGTAAAAAGGTCAAGGCTGGTATGCGTCAGAAACAGAAAAGCAAAGGTCTGGTTCTCACGCTGCCGCTTGGTTACTACCTTGACCGCAACACTAATGAAGTAAAAATTGATGAGGATACAGCATGGATAGTGCGTGAAGTATTCCAACTTTACGTTGATGGATACGGACTGACTACCATTGCGAAGAAAATGAATGCTGACGGTATTCGTTCTCCTGATTACTACTTCAATCGAAAACTTGCCGACTGGAAACCAGATATTTCAAAAAAATACTTATGGGTTCAAACTGCTGTGAAGCGTATTTTGACTAACGAACTTTACATCGGTACGATGGTAAATCACAAGACTGTGACAAGTAAGATTTACAAGACCAAGACGTTCATACCGCATGAAGAACAGTATCGGCATGAGAATTTCTGCAAACCTATCATAGACGAAACAACTTGGAAACAGGCGCAATTTTTACTGGAACAACGTTCAAAAATAAATCCACGTTCACAAAACGGTCGTAAACTTCATCGCTATGCAGGACTGATAAAATGTGCTGACTGCGGCTCGGGATTTACTGCACGAACACGAAAATGGCGTGGAAACGAATACGTTGACTACACTTGCAATAGCTGCCACAGGTACGGAAAGGAATACTGTACTCCTCATACGATAAGAGAGAATCAGCTTGACGAGCTTGTGGAAAATGAGGTGGAATCACTTAAAGATAGCATCTTGGCAGAGAGCAATAAGTACGATAAAATCGTCAGAGATTGGCTCAGAAAGAAACCTTTGTATGAACAGCAGATTCAGGCTAACACAGATAAAATACTGGCACTGAAACAACAAATTGAAGATTTAATCATAGAGCGAATTGGCGACAGAGAACACGCCTCGGTCTACAACAATATGATCGCCAAGCGTGAAGAAGAAATAGCTGCTCTTGAAAAAAAGACAGCAGATTTAAAGGAATACGATAAGGTTTGTAAACAGCGAAAAGAACATCTCAAAAATACAACTCAGGTACTTGATGAAATCTTATCAGAGGGCAAAATTTCAGATGTGAATCTCAGAATGCTTGTCAATAAAATTCTGATTCATCAGAATGAGGATAAAAGTCTCGACATCAAATTTGAAATGAATGGAGATTTTAACAACACATCAAACACGTCTATTGAATTGGAAAATTAGTTATAAATCGCATATTAAAGGCTGTAAGCTACCGTTTCTTACAGCCTTTTGAAATTTAATTTTTCTCAGATATTGTTTCTTCAGCTTGTTTCAATCTTTCATCTAAAATTCTTTCAATAATTTCCTTTTCAAATTCTTCACAGTGTAATTTTTCATAATTATAAAGTTTATTTCTATAATCCAAAATTTTCAATAAAAGTTTTGGCAGAAAAAATATAGCCAACATTGAAAACAAAATAAAAAATATAGTTTCTACCCATGTATTTAGATTGATATTTAAAAATATAACAGTAACTAAAGTTGATGTAGATATTCCAATTAATATTGATGAAATAATATCTTTAGATGTTGATGCAAAAAAATCTATATCGTGATATCTCGCAACTAAGATATCCGAATTACCAGTAAAATCTCTATAGTATTCTTCAATATATTTTTGAAACTTTATCCTTTTACTTTCCAAAGATGATCTTTCACCTTCACTTATTATTTCATTTGCCTTTACATGTATGTCATGTGTAATAATACTTTTATTCTGTTTTTTGACATTTTATTTTTACCCTATAACAAAAAATTTTATTATTAATACAAACAAAGACCCGAAATTTCGAGCCTTTATTTTTAATATTTTTTGGTGCAGGTGAAGGGACTTGAACCCATACCTCCTTGCGAAGACTAGCACCTGAAGCTAGCGCGTCTGCCTATTCCGCCACACCTGCATTATCATGAATCTAAAATTTTTACTCGGTTCAGATTCTTTAACCGAGGTGGACTTTCACAAGCTGCGCCACAAATATGCTGAGATGAACGACAAAACAATTTTTACACAGACGTAACGCTACCTGAAGCTAGCGCGTCTGCCTATTCCGCCACATCTGCACAAACATCTCGTGAAGCTTAGCCAATCAAGTCACGCCCCACATTACTCATATATTATATCACATATTTTTCTATTTGTCAATAGTTTTCAGAAAATTAAATAAAAAAATTATGTCGACAGACAAACAATAACATCTCGCCTGCCGACATTCTTTTAATAATTACTTCTCGTCGGACTCTTCCTCATCATCGTCGGAAGCCTCAAAGTCCTCAATCGTAAGATCATCGCAATCAAACTCCAGAAGCTCATTGCAGTTCGGACAGTTGATACTGCCCTCCTCCAACATTACTTCGTCTACGAGAACCGTATCGCCGCAGGAGGGACAAGTAATCTCATAAAGCTCATCGTCATCGAAGTCGAACTCATCTTCGTCCTCGTCATCCTCGGAATACTCGTCGCATTCCTCGCAGTCAATATCGTCTTCATCGTAAATATCGTCCTCAACCTGACCAAGATCCTGGTCGAGAATATCGCAAAGCTCTGTCAGCTCGTCAACCTGTGACTGGAGATCCTCAACATAAGCCACCATTTCGCTCATGACCTCGGACATTTTAAGGATAGCCTTGCCCTCCTTAGTACTGCCGTCGATCTCCATGCCGTCCAGCATACCCTGCAAATAAGACATCTTCTCAGTAAGCTTCATAGTTATAAACCCTCCTTGGTTAAGCCGGATCACCGGCTCTTCTTTTCACGCGAATTATGCTCTTGACATATATTCGCCAGTACGTGTATCTACCTGGATCTTCTCGCCCTCGTCGATGAACAGCGGAACCTTGATCTCTGCGCCTGTCTCAAGAGTAGCGGGCTTTGTAGCATTTGTTGCAGTATCGCCCTTGAAGCCGGGGTCAGTCTGTGTAACAACAAGCTCAACGAAGTTAGGCGGCTCAACGCCGAAAACGTTGCCCTTGTAGGACAGAATCTTACAGATCATTTCCTCCTTAACAAACTTGAAGTTATCGCCGAGAACAGATGCACTGATAGGAAGCTGCTCATATGTCTCCATATCCATGAAGTAATAAAGATCTCCGTCGTTGTAGCTGTACTGCATATCCTTTCTCTCAACGAAAGCTGTAGGGAACTTTGCAGTAGGATTGAAAGAAGTTTCAACAACAGAACCAGTAATAACATTCTTGTACTTAGTTCTTACAAAAGCTGCGCCCTTACCGGGCTTAACGTGCTGAAATTCAACGACCTGAACGACCTGTCCGTCCAGCTCAAAAGTTACGCCGTTTCTGAAATCGCCTGCTGAAATCATATTAATTATACCTCCATCGTCTGTCTCAAAAAGCCAGACCAATTATAAACTTGACCGGAAACAGAAAGCCAAACTCCCGCCCCGGACCATAATTATATGTACTATTATACCATATTTTCAAATGCTTTGCAATACCTAAAACGATTTTATTACAAAGATATTATATTTTTTGCACATTTCGTCAGATTTATACAACCATTTTCGGTCAAAATGACAAAATCCTCTATACGAACGCCGAATTTTCCCGGAAGATATATGCCCGGCTCTACAGTAATAACCGAGCCGGCTTTTAATTTACTGCGGTATTTCGGTGCGGCATTTGGCGATTCGTGTATCTCAAGTCCCACGCCATGACCGAGAGAATGTCCGAAATGCTCTCCGTAGCCTGACTGCTCAATAATTTTTCTTGCGATCATATCTAGTTCAGAACCGGATATTCCAGCCTTTGCGCCCTCGATAGCCGCCCTCTGAGCATTCAGAACAATATCGTAGACCTTTTTCATCTCATCGTCAGGCTCGCCCACGCAGACCGTTCTTGTCATATCGCTGTGATAGCCATTGTAGACCGCGCCAAAGTCCATAAGCACAAAGTCGCCATACTGAACTTTTTTTTCGGAAGGCACGCCGTGAGGCATCGATGTATTTTTTCCAGTAAGCGCAATGGTATCGAATGACACGCACTCCGCACCGTTCTCCAGCATCGTTCTGTCAAGCGCCAGAGCGATCTGTCTTTCAGTGACGCCCGGCTTGATGAAATTCAATATATTGTCGAAAGCGATCTCGGCTATTTCCTGAGCCTTTCTGATGCACTCCAACTCCTGCTCATCCTTCACCATACGCATGGAATCAATTGCATTGCTGAGAACGTCTGTGTCGATGATCTCAACCTCTCCCTTAATACTCTTTTTCAGGGAATTAAGGCTGCTCACCGTCATTTCTCTTGACTCAACCGTCAGATTATCCACGCCGTGATTCTTTATCAGCTCAATAATTATGGGCATCAGCCGCTTTCCTGGGTCGATGACCTCCATATTCCGCACAGTTGCCCTTGCCTTTTCGATATAGCGAAAATCAATAAGCAGATATGCCTTGTCTCTGAAAGCTAGAAGCGTGCCGGCGGACGAACGCATCCCTGTGAAATAAGCTCTGTTCACGTTGGAGGTTATCATCGCACATTCAACGCTTTTCGGCAGTTCCTTAAAAAGTCGCTCTACTCTTGTCATATCACATCTCCGCCAATGCCTTGACAGCAAGATAATAGCTCATAAAGCCCAGTCCGCAGATGCTTCCGCGGCAGACAGGGGCAATAACGGAATTTGCTCTGAACTCCTCCCTGGCATCAATATTGCTGATATGGACCTCGATCACCGGGATCTTGATTGCCGCAATAGCGTCGCGAATGGCATAGCTGTAATGGGTGTACGCTCCGGCATTTATCACCACGCCGTCAAAAGCAGTTCTGGCAGCATGAAGCTTGTCGATTATCGCGCCTTCGTGATTGGACTGGAATATTTCGCATTCCAGCCCCTCAGCCCTGGCTCTGTCGATGATATTTTCATTGAGCACGTCAATTCCAGAGCTGCCATAAACTCCCGGTTCGCGCTCTCCGAGAAGATTTAGATTAGGTCCGTGGATGACCAGAATTTTCTTTACCATAATTATCACCTCATGAGAAAAGCGGACGAATAAACGCCCGCTTAGTCAACATTATAATGTCATAAGACCAACAAGATCAATACTTGCGCTTACGAGCTGCCTCAGACTTCTTCTTGCGCTTTACGGAAGGCTTCTCGTAATGTTCTCTTTTACGAACTTCAGCGATAACGCCGTCCTTTGCGCATGATCTCTTAAATCTCTTAAGAGCAGCGTCAAGTGACTCATTCTTGTTAACACGAACTTCTGCCATTTATCTTTTCCCTCCCTTGTCAGAGGTTGCCCATCGGAAACCCCGGGCTATATACCAACGCTCATAGAGCGGTAGTCAACATACCTCTATTCACACATCTCAAAATGTGTAACGAATATAATACCATTTTACCACATTTATGCATCCGTGTCAAGGTTTTTTTCATATTTTCAAAAATTCGTTATTTTGCTACAATATTAACAAGTTTATTTGGTACATATATCTGTTTTACGACATTCTTGCCATCAACAGTCTCCTTGACCTTTTCGTCGGCGAGAGCCATTGCAATAACAGAATCCTTGTCAGCATCAACAGCAATATTCAGCTTAGCTTTAAGCTTTCCGTTGACCTGAACAACGATCTCAATTGTCTCATCCTTGCAGAGAGCCTCGTCGTAGGTGATCCAGCTCTGCTCACTGAGAATTTTGCCAAAGGTATTGCTGTAGATCTCCTCGGCAATGTGAGGAGCAAATGGATAGAGCATAGTCACGAAAGCCGCCAGCTCTGCCTTTGTGATGCTTCCGACGCTGTAGATCTCATTGATAAGAGCCATCATAGCCGCAATTGCAGTATTGAACTTCATTGCTTCTATATCCTCGGAGACCTTCTTGATAGTCTTATGGAAGGAAGCCCTCAGCTTATCGCTGTAGTCGTCGCCGTCCACCAGGATATCCTGAAGTCCCCACACTCTGTCCTCGAAGCGCTTACAGCCCTTGATGCTGGATTCGCTCCAGGGTGCAGCCTTTTCGTAGTCGCCCATGAAGAGAACGTACAGTCTGAGAACGTCAGCGCCGAACTCCTCGACAACGTCGTTAGGGTCGATAACATTGCCGCGTGATTTAGACATCTTTTCGCCGTCAGGTCCAAGAATAAGTCCCTGAGCCGTTCTCTTTGCGTATGGCTCGGAGGTCGGAACGAGATCCAGGTCATAGAGGAACTTATGCCAGAAACGGCTGTAGATCATATGGCGGGTAACGTGCTCCATTCCGCCGTTGTACCAGTCAACAGGCATCCAGTAATCCAGAGCCTCCTCAGAAGCGAACGCCTTGTCATTCTTTGGGTCGCAGTAGCGGAGGAAGTACCATGACGAACCAGCCCACTGGGGCATAGTGTCGGTCTCCCGGCGCGCATCCTTGCCGCACTTGGGGCACTTGCATTTAACAAAGCTTTCGATTTTAGCAAGAGGACTTTCACCGTCTGTACCGGGCTCGAAATTCTCGACCTCCGGCAGTCTAAGCGGCAGCTCCTCATATGGAACAGCGACCATTCCGCAGCAGTCGCAGTGAACGATCGGGATAGGCTCGCCCCAGTAACGCTGGCGGTTGAATGCCCAGTCCTTCATCTTGAACTGTACGCCCTTTTCGCCGCAGCCCAGCTTTTCAAGTATTTCAAGCGCCTTTGCAATAGCGTCCTTCTTGTTGCTGATGCCGTTAAGCTCGCCGGAGTTGACAAGCTCGCCTTCACCGGTATAGGCTTCCTGCGAAATATCGCCGCCCTTGATGACCTCGATAATATTGATGCCGAACTTCTTCGCAAACTCATAGTCGCGTGTATCGTGAGCCGGTACAGCCATGATAGCGCCCGTACCATAGCCCATCATTACGTAATCCGAAATGTATACAGGGATCTCCTTGCCTGTGATAGGATTTATTGCAGTCAGACCCTGGATCTTCACACCGGTCTTTTCCTTTACCAGCTGTGTACGCTCAAACTCGCTCTTCTTGGCGCACTCAGCCTTATAAGCGTCCAGCTCGTCAATATTCGCGATGGAATCGCGGTATTTCTGGATCATGGGGTGTTCCGGAGCGATAACCATAAACGTTACGCCATAGAGAGTGTCAGGGCGCGTCGTGTAGATGCGAAGGGTCTCCTCCTGCTCCTTTATCCTGAAATTGACGAATGCGCCTGTAGACTTGCCGATCCAGTTTTCCTGCTGGAGTCTTACGTTAGGGAGGTAATCGACCTCGTCAAGACCCTGGAGAAGCTTATCGGCATATTCTGTTATGCGCAGATACCATACTTCCTTGGTTTTCTGGATAATATCGCTGTGGCAGACGTCGCACTTTCCGCCCTGTGAATCCTCATTTGAAAGAACGACCTTACAGCTTGGGCAGTAGTTTACATTAGTCTTGTCACGGAAAACGAGACCCTTCTCAAACATTTTAAGGAAGATCCACTGCGTCCACTTGTAGTAGCCCTCTTCGGTCGTATCTACCACTCTGTCCCAGTCGAAGGAGAATCCGACTGTTTTGAGCTGGTCGGTAAACTTGGCGATATTTCTGTCTGTAACAACTCTGGGGTGGATATTTTCCTTTATTGCAGTATTCTCAGTAGGCAGACCATATGCGTCGAAGCCGATAGGGAAAAGAACATTATATCCCTCCATACGCCGCTTTCTGCTTACGACCTCAAGACCGGAGTAAGCCTTGATATGACCTACGTGCATACCGTGTCCCGAGGGATAGGGAAACTCGACCAGAGTATAATATTTTTTCTTGCTGTAGTCGTCAGCAGCTTTAAACGTTCCGTTTTTATCCCAGAATTTCTGCCACTTCTTTTCTACGGCTCTAAAATCGTATTTCATATGTTTTCAATCCTTTTAGTTTATTACTTCCGAATAAGGCTTCCAAGCTCGCTCCACTCGTTTGTGAAGTGTTCCTTGACATCGTCATTCATAACAAGAAGCAGTATGCCGATAACAAGTCCGGCAGTCCATACCAGGTTAAGGAGCAGACCAATAAGCGCCATGACGCTGAAATTGTCGAAAATGCTGAATATATTAGCAAAATAGTAGATAGCCAGAATACCGAAAATTCCGCACACGCCGTAGTTGGCATATCTGAGCCCGCTGTACATCGCCGCGATAAGAATTACGTCAAGAATGAGCATACCGATAAATCCGCCGATAGCTCCGCCGACTCCGCCGTAAATAGCGCCTGAAATGATTCCCACTATCAGACCGATGACCTCCTTGGCAAGCAGTCCGCCGCTCAGAAGAATCATGTAGCTTCTTCCCTTTTCATTGTTTGTTTTCATGATAATTCCTCCTTTGTGATAAGTGAATCAATGTTCACTCTTTCTCCGTCAGCCCATACGCCCTCAAGCTTATAGAACTGGCGTGTTTCTTTATAAAATACATGGACGATAATATCCCCGTAATCAAGGATTATCCAGGTATTTCCAGTATCTGCCTCACGTCTTTCAGGCTCGATGCCATTCTGCGAAAGCTGGAACTCGACCTCGTCGGCAAGAGTTCTTGCGTGAGTGTTGCTCGTACCGTTTACGATAACGAAATAATCCGCTAATATCGTAAGATCTGAAATTTTAAGCGCCTGAATATCCTCGCCTCTCTTGCTGTCGAGCGACCTGACGATTATTTCAAGCTTTTCCTGTTCTGTCATTTTTATCATTTCCTTCGCCATGGTGTAACGTTCGGATCCCTTATAGGCTCCGTTGAATCCTGTATATCATCAAAGCTTGTGGTTGTGTCGTCCAGAATATTGTACTGGTAATCGGTCACAAGCTCAACGATCGAGGTGTCAGCCTCCGTCATATCCGTCTGATAGGGGCGGTAGTACTTGTTCAGCAGGTCGATAGTTGCCTGCTTGTGAACAGAATATACGGAGTAAGTTTTTCCGTCTGCGGCATAGAAGAAGGCGTCCTCGCCGGGAACCATATTCACGACCGCATTTTCCATTGAAATAGTGGAAGCAAAATCCGCAAGCTTTCCTATATCTCCGACAGAAAGATCTGTGTAAAGCAGATCGTTGTCATAGATCTCCTTGATATAGCCGTAGAGCTTCATTTTACCCTCGTCCTCAACAATACTATTGAGTTTATTCATAGCAGCCGCCATAAAACGCCGCTGATTCTGCATTCTTCCTATGTCGCCCTGAAGCCATTCACGTCTGAAGCGTATGAACCACTCCGACTGTGCGCCGCTGAGGACTACATCTCCTGCCGGAATGACCTTACCAGGTTCAAAAATAATCTCATTGTCTATGTGTATCGGCACGCCTCCGATAAGATCTATGATCTTCACAATATCCGGACAGGTCGTAGTTACATAGGCATCTATGGGAATACCGAAATTCTCCTGGACAGCATTTACAGTTCGCTGGATAGGAGGATTTATATTCGGATCTCCCATGCTGTATACGCTGTTGAATTTTCTTGTAACAGAGGTGGTATAATCCGGCAGACAGGTGTCACGGGGGATCTGCAGAATATTCAGCTTTCCGTGACCGATGTCAAACTGCATCACCCACATAATATCCGTATTGTACTCGTCAGGCTCAAAGCCCAGGAAAAGTATTGTATATTGACCCTCTATCAGCTGCGGCAGATCAAGACCGTCGTTGTAATCGTCGGTTACCACGTCCGGGTCTTTATTAAGGACGACGTTGTTCTTATCCAGGATACCCTCTCCAGCCGCCGGCTTCCAGTTTTTGAACAGCGTTATAAGCGAGATATTTTTTCCGGTATCCTTATCAACGCATATCGGCACATTGAGCACAAGCACGAACATAAGAACAAGCGTTGCCGCGATCGAAGCGATCTTTATAATTATATTCTTAGCTCTGCCGCCCTTTGCGGGCATTTCGTCCTCATAGAGATCGTCATCTTTCACGGTCTCTTCATATTCCGGAGTTCTCGCTGCATAGGTATTTATCCGGGCTTCCGGTCTCGGCGGAACTTCATGCCTGCCTCTGTATATGGTCGGCTCCGCTTCATATCTTCCATGGTATTCAGCTGGTTCGGCTTCATATCTTCCGTGATATTCTGTCGATTCAGCTTCATATCTGCCATGATATTCTGTCGGTTCAGCCTCGTATTTTCCGTGATATTCCGACGGCTGAGCTTCGTACCTGCCATGGTATTCTGTCGGTTCAGCCTCATGCTTGCCGTGATACTCTCCGCCGGCATCCTTTTTGACTCTCACAAGAGGTTTAAGAGGCTTCTGCTTAGATGAACTGCCTGCCGCGCTCTTAAATTCCTCCGGACGGAACTCTTTATCAGTCATTCAAATCCTCTTTTCATTTGTTCTGTCATTTCTTTTTTTCATCCTTCAGAAGGCGTGTATAGAAGTTATAGCCCTCAACAGTACATATGGGCAGAACTCCGCCTTTTTTGACAACGCTTTTTATGGAAAACGCAAACGCCTCCAGCATAGCCCTGTCAAGGTCGCTGTGAACCAGCTTACGCATCTTGTCCACGTCCTTATAGTCGCGGTCCGCGGAAACGAGGTCGCCCAGATAGACGATTTCCTCAAGACGTGTCATTCCAGCTCTTCCCACTGTATGGAAGCGAATGGAATTGATTATATCTATATCCTCAACCCCAAAAACTGATTTAACAAAATAAGCTCCTGCAACAGCGTGCCAGAGAGAACGCGTTTCAAGCTCCTCCCGGCAGACCTTGAAGCCGCTTTCAGCCACGAGCCGCTGCTGCTCCTCTGCCGGAAGCTCTTTACAAATATCGTGAAGAAGTCCTGCAAAATAAGCCTTATCCGGATCTTCGCCGTATTTCTCCGCAAGCCTTCTGCACTCTGCAGCAACATTCAGCGAATGTTGATACCTTTTCTGTGAAAGATGCTCTTTAAGGTATTTCTTTTTCTCGTCCTGATCGTAAAACAAAAAGCTCACCTCTGCAAGTATAGATTATTCCACTTTATATATTGTACTACATTTTCGGGAAGATAGCAAGAGAAATTTTCATTTTTTTTTATTTTTTTTCTTATCTCCGTTGAGGATACCTCCTGAGGAGGCGTGTCGCAAATGAATATTTCCCCGAATTTCCGGAGCTTTTCCGCTTTTTCTTCCAGCTTCTCCCTGTCGCCGATTTCTCTAGACACAACGGCAAGCTTAACAAGCTGCAAAATCTCCTCAAACCTGTACCAGCTGTCAAAGCACATCAGCATATCGCTGCCCACAAGCAGGAACAGTTCGTCCTCCGGAAATCTCCGGCGGAACTCCCGGGCAGTATAGACCGTGTAGCTTTTTCCCTCATTCCGCAGTTCAAAATCACAGGGAATAAGCTTCTCGTGCCCGATACAGGCGAGTTTCAGCATCTCCAGCCTGTCGTCTCCCGGAGCATATTCAAGACTGGAGCGGTGTGGACTTATACCCGATGGCAGCATATATATCCTGTCAAGCCCGAGCTCCTCCGCAGCCGAATCCGCAAGGTGGATATGTCCGTTATGGACTGGATTGAAGCTGCCGCCGTATATGCCTGTTCTCATTTATTTGCCTTCGGGATATTCTCGATAACCGGATCTTTTGTATTTCGCTTGAAGAGCACAAGCTTGCTGCCGATGACCTGGACTACATCGGCGCCTGTCTGCTCGGCGATCGCATCGGCAGCTTCTCTTGCAGTCCAGCCGGAATTGTCCAGAACGCGAAGCTTTATCAGCTCTCTCTTGCGAAGAGCGTCCTCGACCTCTTTGCAGATCGTCTCTGTGACGCCGCCCTTGCCTATCTGAAAAATTGTATCGTAATCTGCCGCAATACTGCGAAGATACGCTCTCTGTTTACTTGTCAGCATAATTCTTTTCCTCACTAATTCCTTCCCAGCACATCAGCCAACGCTTTCAGCGCCGCACCTCTGTGACTGATCGCATTTTTTTCTTCCGGAGACATTTCCGCCATTGATTTTTCTCCGACCATAAAAACCGGATCGTAGCCGAAGCCATTCGTTCCTCTTTCCTCATAGCCGATTTTTCCCTGCACATCGCCTGAAACTGTAAATTCCCGATTACCGTCGGTATAGGCTATAACGCATCTGAAAGCCGCTTTGCGGTCAGCTTCCGGGACATTTTCCAGTTCCGAAAGCAGCTTGCAGCATTCCTGTCCCTTTGGCGCATATCTTGCCGAATATACGCCTGGTCTGCCGCCGAGGGCATCAACGCAGAGTCCGCTGTCGTCGGCGAAAACAGGCATTTTTACGCGGTCGTACACTGCCTTTGCCTTTATCATGGCATTTTCGGCAAATGTGGTGCCGTTCTCCTCCGGATTGCAGTCCGCTCCAGCCTGAGCCTGGGACAGAACTTCGATCCCCAGCGGCGCAAGTATTTCCCGTGCCTCACGGAGCTTATTTTCGTTATTCGTAGCAAAAACGATTTTTTTCATTATTCGTCGTCCTTCTTTCCGAAAAGTCTGCTGAAGAAGCCCTTCTTTTTCTTCTTAGTCTCTTCCTCGGGTTCGGCTTCTTCCTCAACTATAGTTTCTTCCTCGACTGCAATCTCTTCTTCAACTGCAGCCTCTTCTTCAACTACAGTCTCTTCCTCAACTATAGTCTCTTCCTCGACTGCAATCTCTTCCTCAACTGCAGCCTCTTCTTCGACCACAGTTTCTCCCTCGACTACAGCTTCTTCTTCAACTACAGCCTCTTCCTCGACTACAGTTTCCTCCTCGTCGTCATCCTCCTTTTCGGCCGCATTACGCTTAGCCTCGTCCAGGTCGAAGAGTGCGTCGGAGAACATACGGCTGTCAAATGGCTGTAGATCGTCGATTTTCTCGCCTACGCCAATAAGCTTCACCGGGATACCCAGTTCATTTTTAATGGATATGACAATTCCGCCCTTTGCCGTTCCGTCAAGCTTCGTAAGTACTATTCCGGTGATAGGCGCAGTTTCGCTGAAAAGCTTAGCCTGACTGACGGCATTCTGTCCCGTAGTCGCATCAAGCACAAGAAGGATCTCCCGGGAGCACTCCCCTGCCTTGCTGTCAATGATACGGTTTATCTTTTTCAGCTCCTCCATAAGATTTTTCTTGTTGTGGAGTCTGCCGGCAGTGTCGATGACTACGACGTCGCACTGACGCGCCTTCGCAGCTTCGAGAGCGTCGTATACGACAGCTCCCGGGTCGCTGCCCTCGGCGTGCTTGACGATATCGACTCCGGCACGCTCCGTCCACACCTGGAGCTGGTCAATAGCCGCCGCACGAAATGTATCAGCCGCCGCAACAAGCACCTTTTTGCCCTCCTGCTTAAACTGGTGGCAGAGCTTTCCGATAGTGGTAGTCTTTCCAGCGCCGTTTACGCCGATAACCATAATGACAGCCGGAGAAACGGACATATCAAGTCCCGTATCGTCGCCCATTATCTCCGAAACCACCTCATGGATAAGCTCCATAATGTCGTTAGGATCGGTTATACCGCGTTCCTTTACCTTTTTGCGGACACGGTCGCAGATCTCTACGGAGGTCTCCACGCCGATATCGCTCATTATCATCTGCTCCTCAAGCTCCTCAAAAAGCTCCTCGTCTATTTTGGTAAAGGAATTGAAGATCCTCTGCAATCCGCCTAAAAAGCTATCCTTTGTCTTTTTAAGACCGCTTGCGATTTTTGAAAAAAGTCCCATAATAACCTCCGTTCTATATATCAGATTTTACTGCTCTTCCTCCTGGAAATCTACCTGCTCCATTTTCAGCAGCTTGGATATGCCGTCCTCCTGCATCGTTACGCCGTACAGGACGTTTGCTTCCTCCATTGCGCTGCGTCGGTGCGTTACCAGGACAAACTGCGTGGTATCCGTGAATTTTTTCAGATACTGCGCATATTTTCTTACGTTTACCTCATCGAGAGCGGCGTCGATCTCGTCCAGAATACAGAACGGCGCAGGTCTCAGCTTGAGAATTGCAAAATAGATCGCAATTGCCACAAAGGACTGCTCTCCTCCCGAAAGAGAAATGAGGTTCTTGATGACCTTTCCCGGAGGTGCAACGCTTATCTCGATTCCCGATTCCAGGACATTTTCCGGGTCGGTGAGGATAAGCTCCGCCTTTCCTCCTCCGAAAAGCTCCACGAATATCTCCTTGAAATTCGAGTTTATGATCTGGAAGCTTTCTGCGAATATCCGGCACATTTCCTGGGTCAGATCGCCGATTATCCGCTCCAGCTCACGCTTGGAATCCTGAACGTCCTTCAACTGAGCGGACATAAACTCATAACGCTCCGAGACCTCCCGGTACTCGTCAATTGCGTCTACGTTTACGCTGCCGAGGTTACGTATTTTGTTCTTGACCGAGGTCAGCTCCGCCTGAGCAGCCCCGATATCCTCGATTTTCTCCGCAGCCGCAGCCGCCTCAGAAAGTGTCAGCTCATATACGTCCATAAGCTGCCGTATGATGCTGTCGGAATCCCGCTCTGCCGCCTCACGCCGCTCTTCAAGCCGGGTCATCTCGCCGGACAGCTTTTCCTTCGCCTCGTTGAGAGCCTTCATACCCTTCTGTATCTCATTGGCAAGCCTGTTCTGCTCGGAATGGACTGTCTGACAGCGGCTTATCTCAGTCGTATACTGCTCGGAATTGCTCTTAACGCTTTCAAGCTGTTCTTTCAGCCGGGCGATCTCATTCTCCTTGTCGGCAATAATGCCGTTCTGTCTGCGGATCTCGTCCTCAAAGCCCTTGTTTCCGCTGCTAAGGGACTCCAACTCGTCTTTTATCCGCTGTATCTCAGCTTCACGCGCCTGTATATCCTTTGCAAGCTCCATGTCGCGTATCTTCAGAGCCGAAAGCTGCTCCGAAAGCTCTCCCCGGCGCAGCCTTAGCTGCTCTCGGCTGCTCTGGCTCTCCGAAAGCTTCTGCTCCGCAAGCCTTATCTCCTCAGCCAGGCTCTCTCCGGCCTTTCCGGCATCCTCCTCAGCCTTGACGGCAGCGGCGATTTTTCCCTCATATTCAGCTTTTTGCCGCTCAAAACCGTCCGTCTGCGAACGCAGCTGCTCCACCAGGACTGTCAGACTGGAAAGCTCGGCATTCAGTCGGACGTTTTCGCTCTCCAGCTCAGAGATTTTCGCCCTTTCAGCCTCTCTGTCGTACCGCAGCTTTTCCGACTCGACGCGAAGCTTTTCCATTCTGGTCTGTACCTCGCTCTGACGTGAAGAAAGTTCGCCGATCTTTCTTTCAAGATTGTCGATCTCATTCTTACGCGTGATGACTCCTGCGGACTTCTGTGCCGAGCCTCCGGTAAATGAACCGCCTGCATTGATGACCTGTCCGTCCAGAGTAACTATACGGAATTTATAGCCATATTTCTTTGCAATGACAGTGGCGCAGTCGATATCCTCAGCTATGACGATCCTGCCCAGCAGAGATGCGATAATTCCGCCGAATTTCTCGTCATGACCAACGATCCTGCTGGCAAGGGCGACAAATCCCTGGCAGTTCTCAACGCCCTGCTCCCTAAGCTCATAGCCTTTTACAGATGTAACAGGCAGAAATGTGGCGCGTCCGCCGTGCTGCTCCTTGAGAAAACGTATTCCGCGTTTTGCGCTTTCCTCATTTTCGACTATGATATTCTGCATCGCGCCGCCGAGAGCCGTCTCAATAGCCGTTGCATATCTGGCGTCAACGCTGATATTCTGAGCGACTGTTCCGTATACTCCGGTAAGCCGCCCCTGTTTTGCAGCTTTAAGTATCTGCTTGACGCTTCCGGCAAAGCCCTCCATGCTGTTTTCAAGATCTATGAGTATCTTCTTCCGCTGCTGAACGCTTTTCAGCTCATAGAGCAGCTCCTCGAACTCCGCCTTTGCCTTCTCAAAGCCGTCTCGTCTGGAACTGTAGAGCCTTTCTATTCCGCTTGCCTTATTTGTCATTCCGGCAAGCAGCTCCTGATTTTTCTCCAGCTGTTCGCTGTTTTTCTCGATTTGCCGATCATATCCGGCAGCCGTACCCTCTATGTCGCTTCTGCCCTCTATAAGCTCAGCCAGACGCTTCTTCTCCTCTTCAGCCGTCTGCCTTGCCGATTCAGCGGCAAATTTCAGCTCGCTCTGCCTGATGTAAAGATTATTTATCTCGCTGCCGGCTTTGCTTACAGAATCTCCGATCTCAGAGCTTTCAGCCTCCGCCTCCTCAAACTCCTCTGTGACGCGTGAGATCTCCGCCAGAAGCTCCTCTCTTTGCCGCTGCAATTCGCCGATGCGCTTTTCCGTTTCCTTTATGCGGAGCTGCATATCACGCTTTGTCTCCTCAGACTCAGCCACGCTGCGCTTTGCACGCTCGATAGCCTCACGACAGTGGCTTATATCATTTTCGCATACTGCAATATCGGATTTTTTTCTCGAAGAGCTTTGCTCCTCCTCGATCATTTTCCGCCGCAGCTCATCGGATCTCATTGTACATTCCTGCATACGCCGGTAGCAGTCCTGCATTTTCTGCTCCTCACGCTGAATGTCATTCTCCGTATTCTCATACTCTCCGCGACTGACCAGTGTTTTTCTCTCCAGCTCTTCCAGACGCTTTTTCAGTTCGTCAAGCTTCGTTATCCAGACGGAAATTTCAAGACGCTTTCGCTCCTCCGCAAGCTTCACGAACTTCTTAGCCTTTTCCGACTGGACACGCAGCGGCTCAACCCGGCTCTCCAGCTCCGAGAGAATATCCGTCAGTCTCAGCAGGTTTTCCTGAGCCGCCGTCAGCTTTCGCTCCGCCTCCAGCTTTTTATAGCGGAATTTCGAGATCCCGGCTGCCTCTTCAAAAATATCGCGGCGTTCGCTGCTCTTCGCACCGACAATTTCGGCGATGCGTCCCTGTCCGATAATGGAATAGCCGTCCCTGCCAAGTCCGGTGTCCATGAAAAGCTCGTTTATGTCTTTAAGACGGCAGCCCTTGCCGTTTATCATGTACTCGCTTTCACCGCTTCTGTACAGCTTTCGGGTGACGGCGACCTCCTCGCCCAGCTCCGCAAGAGTACCGTCGGTGTTGTCGATATTCAGTGTTACAGCCGCAAAGCCCATAGGCTTTCTTGCAACAGTACCGGAAAAAATAACGTCCTCCATTTTATTTCCGCGGAGAGTTTTCGTTGACTGCTCTCCCAGAACCCAGCGAACCGAGTCGCCGATATTACTTTTTCCGCTGCCGTTGGGACCTACTACCGCCGTAAGACCCTTGTCAAAATTAAGGCTTATCTTGTCCGGGAAGGACTTGAATCCCTGTATTTCCAATGATTTAAGGTACATTCATTCACCTCTGTTCAGATAAAATATTGACCTGATATTTAGGTATGTTTTCGCCGCCGCGAATTTTTATGCCGATACCGCGGCTTCTGAAATACTCCGCGTTTGCCTTTTTATGTCCCAGCGCCTTGCTTATGCAGTCTGCCGAGACCTCAAATGTATAGCTGCTGCGCTCCTCTACGTCCGATCTAATGACCTGCTCCATATTATGGCGGTAGATAAGCCCCTCGCACAATTCCCGGAACGCCGGGTGATAGAAGCCGCCTATCATGTCGCGCTCCACAAACTCGCTGGCATGGAGTCCGCATTTTATAACGCGTATGCCGCTTGCCTCCGCCATTACCATAGCTGCCGCAGAGATCTCCACAGCCTTGTCAAAGGAAAAAGGCTTGTATTCTCCGGACTGCAAAAGCTCTCCGAGGCGTGTGTTTTTCAGAATGACTGTGGGATAAATACGCAGAGTGTCCGGGGAAAGGGCAATTATTTTTTCAATTGTCGCCATTTCGTCAGCAGGCGTGCTGCCGTACAGACCGACCATCATCTGCAAGCCAAGCTCGAAGCCGAAAGCCCTTATAAGCTGACAGGCATTCACAACATCGTCAGCCAGGTGTCCTCGCTCGTTCAGTTCAAGAACGTGATCGCACATAGACTGCGCACCAAGCTCGATAGCGGTAACTCCGCTGTTTTTCAACAAATGCAGCACCGGAATGTTGATACAGTCCGGACGTGTGGAAATTCGTATGCCGCGGAATTTTCCCTCACCGATAAAATCCTGTGCAGCGTCGAGAAGCTCCGTCATGTATTCCGTTGGAATAGCCGTAAAGCTGCCGCCAAAGAAGGCGATCTCCGTGTTCTCCGGAGCTTTCACCTCACCAAGAGCCCTTTCGCATATGCTTCGCACCTCTTCTCCGGAGGGTGCGTGCTGTGCGCCGCTGATAGTCCGCTGGTCGCAGAAGCTGCATAGATGCGGACAGCCGATATGGGGCACAAAAATCGAAATATTAGAATGTTTCATATCCCATAAGCTCCAGAGCTTCCTTTGCGGCAAGCTGTTCGGCATCCTTTTTGCTTCTGCCCTTGCCCTTGCCGATAACCTGGGAATTAAGCATTACCTCAACAACAAAACGCTTGTTGTGGTCGGGACCCTCCTCGCCGATAAGAACATACTCCACCTTTTCCTCCGGATTTTTCTGAACTATTTCCTGCAAAACAGTCTTGAAATCGCCGAAAGCAGCCTTCGCGCCCTTTTGCAGATCCTGGGGCATAAAGCGGAGAATATGCGCTCTTGCAGCCTCCATTCCGCCGTCCAGATATATCGCGGCGATAACAGCCTCAAAGGCATCTGCGAGAATAGACGGTCTTTCACGTCCTCCGGTGTTCTCCTCGCCCTTTCCAAGAAGCAGATATCTGCCAAGATCAATTTTCATGGCAAATCTGTGGAGACTCTTCTCGCACACAAGCGATGCCCGTAGCTTTGTAAGGTCGCCCTCGGCAACAGTCGTCAGGTGAGTATAGAGATACTCCGACACCACAACGGAAAGCACGCTGTCCCCCAGAAATTCCAGCCGCTCATTGCTGCCGAGAGGCTGCTTATTTTCGTTTGCATATGACGAATGTGAAAGAGCGTTCACAATAAGATCTCTGTCCTTGAATTTATAGCAAATTTCTTCTTCTAATTCCGAAATAATTTCTGTATTATTCATTGTCCTGCTCCTTTTCGCCGAGTGCTCTGACATATTCTTCGATAGAGCCGATAACATTTCCCTCGACGCATTTTTGTGCCTGACGAACGGCATTGAAAAACGCCTTTGCATCAGAGCTGCCGTGAGCCTTGATAACAGGCTTTTTCACTCCCAGCAGAGCCGATCCGCCGGTTTCGCGGTAATCCATCTGTTTTCTGAAAGCTTTGATTTTGCCCAGGGAAAAAAGCGCGCCTATTTTTCCTGCCCCGGAGAAGATCCACTTCAACTTCTTCGAGAAAAACGAGCCCATTCCCTCATACAGCTTAAGCACGATATTTCCGGTAAAGCCGTCGGTCACGACAACCTGAAATTCTCCCTTCGGCAGGTCTCTCGCCTCAATATTTCCGGCAAAATTAAGCCCTGACTTTTCAAGCAGACGGTAGGTTTCCTTTTCAAGCTCTCTGCCCTTCGTGTCCTCAGCGCCGATGTTCAGCAGTCCGACCCTGGGAGATCTTATTCCCATAACCTTTTCCATATATGCGCTTCCCATGACGGCAAACTGCACCAGCATCTCCGGGCGGCATTCCGTGTTCGCACCTGCGTCCAGAAGAATGAAGCTGCCCTTATCAGCCGGAAGAACAGGAGACGGAGCGACGCGCTTTATACCTCTAATGCGCTTGACAATAAAGGTTGCGCCCATTACAAGCGCGCCTGTGCTTCCTGCGCATACAAATGCGTCGCCGACACCCTCGGAAAGAAGCTTCATTCCAAGCGCCATAGAGGTATTTTTTCCCGATTTCATGATGTTTCCCGGCTCTTCGTGAATATCGAACACCTCGGAGGTATGCTGTATTTCCATTCCTGTGAGGCTTACTCCGTTATCAGCCGCGCATTTCTCGATCTTCGCCTTGTCGCCAGTGAGAATTATCTCAGTCCCAAGCTCCTTTACGGCTCTTTCACAGCCCTTTATTACCTCCAGAGGCGCATTATCTCCGCCAAAAGCGTCAACTATTATTCTTGCCAATTCTCTCCAGCTCTCCTCTCAATGCTTCCAATGCACGATCTGCATATGCGGCATATTTCTCCTTTTTGTCGCGTATACGTCTGCCGATGTCCGGAAGTATACCCATATTTGCGCCCATAGGCTGAAATTTTCCGCTGTTGAAGCTGTCGCTGACATACGCGGACAAAGCTCCTGTCATAGTTTCTCCCGGCAGATTTATGGGTTCAAGCCCAAGGAGCTTTCTTGCTGCGGCTGTACCTGCGATGATACCGCTTGCCGCCGATTCCATATAGCCCTCGACTCCGGTGATCTGTCCGGCAAAGTAGATATTTCCGTTTTCGCGCATGGAAAAATCCCTGCTGAGCAGCTCCGGACTGTTGATGAAGGTATTGCGGTGCATCACGCCGTACCGCATAAATTCGGCATTTTCAAGTCCCGGTATCATAGAAAATACGCGCTTCTGCTCTCCGAATTTCAGATTTGTCTGGAATCCGACCAGATTGAAAAGAGTCGCCTCTCTGTTTTCACGGCGCAGCTGAACAACGGCATAGGGACGCTTTCCAGTCCGCTTATCCGTAATTCCCACCGGCTTCATAGGTCCGAAACGCATAGTGTCCTCGCCTCTCGAAGCAAGCGCCTCTATAGGCATACAGCCCTCGTAGACGCTGAACGGGTGCGTCTCGAAATCCTTGAGCTGCACACGTTCCGCAGCTGTAAGCGACCGATAAAACGCCTGATACTCTTCTTTATCCATGGGGCAGTTGATATAATCGGCATCGCCTCTGTCGTAGCGTGAGGCGAAGAAAACCTTTTCCTTGTCAAGGCTCTCGTAGGTCACGATGGGAGCGGCGGCATCGTAGAAGCTCAGACCCTCTCCGCACAGATCCTTTATAACATCAGCCATTGCGCCGCTTGTCAGAGGACCTGTAGCAATTACAGTAACTCCCTCGGTCAGCTCAGTCACTTCCTCATCTATGACCTCAATAAGAGGATTTTCCCTGATTTTTGCCGTTACAGCGTCGGAGAATTTTTCCCTGTCAACAGCAAGAGCACCGCCTGCCTCAACCGCATTTGCCTTTGCACAGGGCACAGTCAGTGAGCCGAGCAGCTCCATCTCCGCTTTAAGCAGTCCTGCTGCCGATTCAATACGCGCCGCTTTCAGAGAATTTGAGCACACAAGCTCTGCAAATCCGCCGTATTTGTGGGCAGGACTGAATTTCTTCGGCTTCATCTCAAAAAGACGCACCTTTATACCATAGGATGCAGCGCTCCACGCCGCCTCGCAGCCTGCAAGTCCTGCTCCTATTACATTTATAGTCATTTCCGGGATACTCATTTTTTCAATTCCCTTTCATATCCGCAGCCTTCGTTTTCGCATATCAGCTTTCCTGATTTTCCGCCCTTGTTGAAAAGTGTCTTGCCGCACTGCGGACATTTTTCAGCTACAGGGACGTTCCATGTCATGAAATTACATTCGGGATAGCCCTGACAGCCGTAAAAGCTTCTGCCTCTCTTGGACTTTTTCAGCAACATTTTCTTTCCGCATCTGGGACAAGTGCCCTCGGATTCAAAAACAAGCTGCTTGGCGTTTTTGCACTCCGGAAAGCCGGGGCAGGCAAGGAATTTTCCGTATCTGCCGTATTTGATGACCATGTTTCTGCCGCAGTTTTCGCACACGATATCCGTTTCCTCGTCAGGCACCTTTATTCGCTTGCCGTCCATAGCCTCCTCTGCCTTCTGGAGGTCGGCGGCAAAGCCTGTATAGAACTCCCGGAGAGTCGACACCCAGTCCTTCGTGCCGTTTTCGACCCGGTCGAGGTTTCCCTCCATGTCGGCGGTGAATTTCGCATCGACAATATCCTTGAAGTGCTCCTTCATCAGCTCCGTAGTTATCTCGCCGAGGGCGGTAGGTTTAAGCTGCTTGCCCTCGTGCTCCACATACTGCCGCGAAGTTATAGTTGAAATAGTCGGAGCATAGGTACTCGGTCTGCCGATGCCGTTTTCCTCAAGAGCCTTGATAAGAGTAGCTTCGGTATATCTCGGGGGAGGTTGAGTAAAATGCTGATTTCCGTCCAGTGATTTTATTTTCACAACGTCGTTCACTTCAAGAGGAGGAAGCATCTTCCTGCTGCCGTCCTTGCCGTCGCCAGATTCCTCGTAGAGAACGGTGAAGCCGTTGAACTTCACGCTGTAGCCCGAGGCTCTGAAAACACAGCCGTTTGCCGATATATCCGCAGAAACTGTGTCCAGAACTGCATTTGCCATCTGGCTTGCGATAAACCTTGACCAGATAAGCTCATAGAGCTTGAACTGATCGGAGGTGAGTCCGGACTTTACCCTTGCCGGAGTAAGGTCGGCTATCGAGGGTCTTATCGCCTCATGAGCATCCTGGGCGTTGCCCTTGCTCTTGAAGGTCCTCGGCTTATCGGGAAGATATTCCTTGCCGTAAACCGTCTCGATATACTGTGCCGCAGCCGCCTTTGCCTCGTCTGAAATGCGGAGGCTGTCCGTTCTCATATAGGTAATGAGACCAACTGCGCCGATCCCTTCAATGTCAACGCCCTCGTAAAGCTCCTGAGCCGCTTTCATAGTCCGCTTTGAACTGAAACCGAGTTTTTTTGACGCCTCCTGCTGGAGTGTGGACGTAATAAACGGAGGCGCAGGCTGTTTTCTGGTAAGGCGCTTTTTCACGGCTGTTACAGTGTACTGAGCGCCATCGAGTCTGTTCAGTATGCTGTCCGCAGACTCCTTCGTGGCAAGCTCTGCCTTTTCCCCGTCGACGGTAAGAAGCGACGCCTCGAAAACACGCCTCGAGCCTGGCGCAATAAACTTCGCGTCTACCGACCAGTACTCCCGGGGAACAAACGCGCGTATCTCGTTTTCCCTGTCGACAACTATGCTCACTGCGACCGTCTGTACTCTTCCGGCAGACAGTCCGCGCTTTACCTTTTTCCACAGGAACGGACTAAGCTTGTAGCCTACAAGCCTGTCGAGAATACGTCTCGCCTGCTGTGCATTAACGAGATCAATGTCTATCTTGTGAGGATCGCTCATTCCGGCATTTACTCCGGACTTTGTGATCTCATTGAACGCCACACGATTGTTTTCGTTCATATCCAGCTTGAGTATCTGTGCAATGTGCCATGATATTGCCTCGCCCTCGCGGTCAGGGTCGGTCGCAAGGAACACTTTATCGCACTTCTTGGCGCGCTTTTTAAGTTCCTTTATGATATCGCCCTTGCCCTTCATATCTATATACTGGGGCGTAAAATCGTTTTCCGTGTCCACGCCGAGCTTTGATTTCGGCAGATCGCGGATATGACCCATGGAAGCCACGACCTCGTAGCCCTTTCCCAGATATTTCTGTATCGTTTTCGCCTTTGCCGGCGACTCAACTATAACTAAATCCGACATTTTGTCTATCCTTCTCCATTCCGGCGGATAATCGGTTTTCCGCCTTATGTCATATATTCGTTCTATACATTCTTCCCGGCAGCGATTCAGCCGCTCCCATTATTTCAAGCTCTGTCAGCTCAGTCATAAGTTCCGCGGAGTCGATCCCGAGCTTTGCGGCAATTGCGTCGGCATGAAGCGTCCCCTCGTCTGCAAGCAGCTTTATAATATCGCGCTGTATGCCCTCGGGAATATCCTCCAGACCAAGCTCCGGCTCATTATCCGGCTCTGGCTCATTATCCGGCTCCGGATCGTAATTGTCTTCCGGATCGTCATGATAGTATTCGTCGTACATATCAGAAAATACGGATGAGCCTCTGTGATGATCACCGTCATCCTCCGCAGCGTCAAAGGCGTCTAACCATAGTCCGGCGGAAGAGTATTCCATCCTGAAAAAGTCCATCACGTCCTCGGAACTGAGAAGAGGAACAGCTCCGTCTCTCAGCAGGTCAGCATTTCCGGAATATGCGCTGCTGAAAATATTTGCAGGCGGGAGTACAAAGACCTCCTTGCCCTGTTCGAGGGCAAATCTTACAGTGATAAGCGAGCCGCTTCTGGCAGATGCTTCAAAGACCATAGTTGCACTGCTCAATGCGGACAATATCCTGTTCCTGCGGGGAAAATTTCCCCGGGCCGGCAATGTTCCCGGCGGATACTCTGACAGAAACACACCACCGGCAGCCAATATCTTATCACGGAATCCGATATTGTCACGCGGATAATCAACATCAATTCCACAGCCAAGTACGCAGGCAGTCGGTCTTCCTGCGTCCGCCGCGGCAAGGTGAGACGCAATGTCGATCCCGACCGCAAAGCCGCTTACGATAACAATGCCGTCCATTGCAAGCTCTGAGCAAATGCGTCTTGCAGCGTAAACACTGTAATCTCCGGCACGTCTTGTTCCAACGGATGTGACCGTTCTCGCTCCGGCAAGACACCTGATATCTCCCTTATAGTAAAGTATCAGCGGAGGATCCGATATATATTTCAGCTGCTCAGGGTAATCCTCCGAATCATAGCGGACGATACCGATACCTTTTTTACGGCATATGTCAACGATCTGCTCCGCACCGTCAAGAGAATAAGCCCTTGCCCTTTCCTTCTCCTTTTTCGTAAGCCGGCTGATTCCATAACCGGAACTGAATTCATGATACGCCTCCCGGGCGTTCTCGTAGTAGCTCATCAGATTCCACAGCCGCTTCACTTCGTTTCCAAAAATCATGGAAAGCCAAACCCAATATTTTGTATCGTTCATTATTTTTTCTCCAGCTCCCACATCAGGATCCCGGCTGCCATAGCCGCATTAAGTGAGTTTATACGTCCGTTCATGGGAATAGTGATCCGTCTGTCACAGCGTTCCGATATCTCAGAAGGCAGACCGTTTCCTTCGTTTCCTATAAAAATCGCCTGTTTTCCGTCAAATCCGCAGCTCACGGCATTTTCAGCATCCTTGTCGATAACGGCTGCCGAGGTTTTCACTCCGCCTTTTTTAAGGAGCTCAAACAGCCTTTCCGTGTCATTTTCCACAGTTATCTCCATGCGGAAAACCGACCCCATAGTCGAGCGGATGACCTTCGGGCTGTAGAGATCGCAGCATCCTGAAAGCATGACTCCGTCTATCCCGAGTGCGTCGGCAGTTCTGATTATCATTCCGACATTTCCCGGATCCTGCAAGCCGAACAGGACTGCATAGCGGCAGTCCTCCCGGAACGCCGGAGCTTTTGCCGCTGGTATCCTGCAAATTGCGAAAATGCCTTGGGTGCTGTCCGTCGAGGATATCCTATTTCCAAGTTCATTTGAAATAACAAGAGTTTTTGTATTTCTCAAATCAGCCTGAAAAATCGTTTCGCCGAATTTTTCATGAGCCTGCTTTGTAAGTATAAGGTGAGTGATACCGCTGTCCTCTTTCAAGGCGTCCTCCACTATACGCAGTCCCTCTAACACGAATAAGCCGTACTGAAGCCTTTCTTTCTTTGAAGACGAAAGCTTCTGATACAGCCTGACTGTCGGATTGTCTTTTGATGTTATGATGTTTTCCAATACGAAATAACCTCCGTTGCCAATGGCATATTGCCCTGCTATGTACAACAAAACACGCTCTTATTATATGTAAGAAGCGTGTTGTTGTACTTGATCGGTGTTAATTAAAGAGCGGCCTTTGCCTTCTCAACGATTGCTGTGAAGCCGGCAGCGTCTGTGATAGCAATCTCAGAGAGCATCTTTCTGTTAAGTGTGATGCCAGCCTTCTTGCAGCCGTTCATAAATGTGGAATAGTTCATTCCGTTCATCTTTGCAGCAGCAGAAATTCTTGCGATCCAGAGCTGTCTGAAGTTTCTCTTCTTCTGCTTTCTTCCGACGTAAGCATAGTTGCCGGACTTCATCACGGCCTGCTTAGCCATCTTGAAGTGCTTGCTCTTAGCGCCCCAGTAGCCCTTCGCAAGCTTTAAAACCTTATTCCTTCTCTTACGAGTCATCATTGCACCCTTGATACGTGCCATAGTCTTATACCTCCAATATTATTACAAAAACGATGTGAGCAGCAGTAACCTGATACGGCAGATTACATATAAGGAATGAGCTGCTTGATTGTAGGAGCATTCGCGCTGCCTGCAACGCCTGCGTTACGAGCGATTCTCTTGCGCTTTGTATCCTTCTGTGTAAGTCTGTGTCTCTTGTTTGTGTGCTGATACTTTACCTTGCCGCTTCCTGTGATCTTGAAACGCTTTTTTGCACCGGAATGAGTTTTAACCTTAACCTTTGCCATTGAATATTCCTCCTTGAATTAAGAACAAAACAGCTCTTACTTACTTGTTTTCGGGTTCACGAACATAACAATGCTGCGACCTTCCATTTTAGCCGGCTTATCAACAGTGCCTGCTGCGGAAACAGCCTCCTTGAACTTGTCAAGCAGCTCCGCTCCGAGTTCGGGATGTGCGATGGCCCTCTTGCGGAATCTTACGGAAACCTTGAGCTTGTCGCCTCCCTGAAGGAACTTGACAGCCTGATTGACTTTCGTCTCAAAATCGTGGGTATCAATCGTCGAAAACATTCTGATTTCCTTGATAGAAACGATTTTCTGATTCTTTCTTGCCTCTTTTTCGCGTTTAGCCTGCTCGAAGCAATACTTTCCGTAGTCCATGATACGGCACACGGGCGGTGTTGCCTGCGGTGCGATCTTAACCAGGTCAAGATCCTTTTCGTAGGCTAATTTCTGAGCGTCCCTGGCAGACATATTGCCAAGCTTCTTTCCTTCATCGTCGATAACGAGAATTTCTTTATCCCGAATTTCTTCGTTGATCTGCAGTTCCTGTTTGCTAATGTTCAAGCACCTCCGGACATAAAATAAGTGAGCGCAGAATCATCCACACTCACACAATACGCAATTATCCCACAAAGGGCTCAACATATTGACCGTTTAAGCTTAGCCGGACGGTGAGAACGGAGTGTTCTGCTTTCTTACTTGTTTATTATATACCATTCTCAGGCAAATGTCAATAGAATATCAGATTTTCATCTATTTGCACAATTTTTATCCGAATATTTCTTTCAATTTATCCCATACGGCAAAACGGACTCTGTATTTTTTCGGGTGACAGAGGATATCCAGTTCGTCCTCCGAAAAAACCGAAGCGTCCTCTTCTACAGTCCCGGCTGCCGGGATGCACAGAGGCGGATACATAACGCACCACCAGTTATGCCCCTGCGCGCTGCCGATCTTCACACGCAGAGCACGGTATTCCCCGGCAGGCATCGTGATTTCTCCGTAAACGCGGCTGTCAAATTCCACATCCGCAAGCTCCGCTGTAACACTGGAATAACAGCCGTTTTCCCGCAGGATCTTTTCTGCCGTCTCCACTATTTCCGGCAGCTTTTCAGCAGCCGTTATTTCCGCTTCTTCAAGGCTTTCACAGTCGGAGAAAATATCAGCCTCCAGAAGCCCGTCCCTTACCATAAGCTTCAGCCGCTGATCCTCCTCGCTGTCGGATTCCGCTAGGATATGAAGTCTGAGCACGCTTGCGCGCAGATCGTCGAGCCGCCTTCCGTCGCGGATGATCTTTATCCCGTTGGAGATAAGTATGGTCAGCAGCAGAGCTGCAGCGGCAATTATAAGAGCAGATCTTCTTGATTTCATATACTTCTTCCTTTCAGACTTTTACTTTTTATGGTATGAGTATCGTCCATTAAACTGCAATTATTCAAATTATTTTCCGCAGCTTTCGACATAAAACGCTAAGGTAATCTGCCGCAAACCCGGATAATATGGCAGGCAATGTCGATACAAAGCTGCTTTTGGCGTAATATAGCGGAAATTTCTTCTTTACATACTGAAAAAATTGTCGTATAATATGGATGTAGAACAAAGGAGGAGACGATCCATGAAAAAAATACTTTTTGCTGTATCGGCAGCTATCCTCATCAACACCGCCTGGTCTCCGACGCCTGCAGCGGCTGCTGACAGCGAAAAAAACGGGTTTGTTTACACTATTATAGATAACGAAGCAACTATTACAGGATTTCAGGGCGAGCCGGTCTACATTGATATTCCGGAGATCGTGGAGAGCTGCCGTGTAACAGGAATACGTGACAATGCTTTCTATGAGTGCGGCTCGCTGAAACAGATCACTCTGCCCGGCACAATAGAAAAAATCGGGCATCACGGCTTCTATGGCTGCTACGCCCTGGAAAGCATTGTTATCCCGGACTCGGTGACGGAGATCGGCATGGGAAGCTTCTCCGGCTGTACTGCGCTTTCATACGCGGCGCTTCCGGAGGGGATCGTGAGTCTCCCTGAATCCTGCTTCCGTAGCTGCACGTCTCTGAAAAACATTATCATTCCAGATACCGTAGAAAAAATCGGCGATTTCTGTTTTTCGTCGTGTACGTCCATGACGTCCGTCTCCCTGGGAGAATCCGTCGCCGAGCTCGGGGACTGCGCCTTTTATATGTGTACGTCGCTGAACTCCCTCTACATACCTCCATCTGTGACAGACCTTGGCTTCTGCTCAGTAGGCTATATTCCAACCAACGACGGCGCAGTCCCCAACGAAAGCTTTACCCTTGTCGGAACAAAAAACTCCGCAGCTCAGGACTACGCCGCCGAAAACGCCATTTCCTTTGAAAAAGCCGAGGATTCCGTCCACGCCTTTGCCATCCAGCGAATAAACGGTCAGAGAATAGGCGTTCCTACTATTTTTATTATAGCGGCATTTGCCGTCCCGATCTTAGCCCTGCTTCTTGTGACAAGAAAAAAACACCGCAAAAAATGACCAATTTTTAAATTTTTCGCAAATAAAGTATTGCATTTTTCTGAATAATATGTTATGATATTTATACAAGATGTTGAAAAGGACGTTCATATTACCTTGGAAGTCCAAATTCTAATCGAAGGGATGAGAAAAATGTTCAGTATGAAAAAAATTGCAGCAGCTGTAATGTGCGCCGCTATGACTATTTCTTCTGTTCCGGCGGCATTCACTGTCGACGCTGCCGACGCTACAGTTGAAAACTCCGGTCTCGACTACGATTACGCACGAGCTCTGCAATACTCAATGTACTTCTACGACGCTAATATGTGCGGTGACCAGGCTGAGGAAAACTCGCTTCTTTCCTGGCGCGGAGACTGCCATAGCTACGACAGCAAGGTACCGATGGTAAACGGCGTTTCCGACGGCTACAAGAACGGCACTAACCTTTCCGAGGCGTTTATGGAAGCGAACAAGGATGTCCTCGACCCCGACGGCGACGGTTATATCGACGTTTCCGGCGGATTCCACGACGCAGGAGATCATGTAAAATTCGGTATGCCGGAAAACTACGCAGCCGCAACTCTCGGCTGGGGCTACTACGAATTTCGTGATTCCTATACAAAGCTCGGTCTTGACGACCATATCGAGACTCTGGTACGCTACTTCAACGACTACCTTATGAAGTGTACCTTCCGCGACGCTTCCGGCGAGGTCATCGCACACTGCTACCAGGTCGGCGAGGGCGGCATAGACCACGCTATCTGGCAGTCTCCCGAGGTCGATTCCATGGTTCGCCCGGCGTGGTTCCTGACTGCCGAAAAGCCTCAGACAGATTACGTTGTTTCCGCCGCCGCTTCTCTGGCTATAAATTACCTCAACTTCAAGGACACCGACCCCGAGTACGCTGAAAAATCCCTGGACTACGCAAAGGCGCTCTGGAAATTTGCCAACGACAATCCCAAGGAGCTCAGCGACAACGCCGACGGTCCGATGCAGTTCTACAGCTCCAGCAAGTGGGAGGACGACTACTGCTGGGCTGCCGGATGGCTCTTCCTTTGCACAGGCGACAAGTCATATATGGAGCTGGCTGCTCCCTACTACGACTACTACGCTCCAAGCGGCTGGTGCTACTGCTGGAACGATATGTGGAGCGGTACGGGCTGTCTCTGGGGACGTATCAATCAGGAATATCCGGAGCTTGACCTTGTAAACGTGGTAAGAAAGGCTCAGGGCAAGAACGAGTATGTTTACGACGATTTCTGGGACGAAGTCGAAAAATGCTTCAAGGTCTGGAAAGGACTTGAATCGCCCGGAGGCTACGCGTTCCTGAACCAGTGGGGCTCAGCAAGATACAATACGGCAATGCAGCTTATCGCCCTCGTTTACGACAAATACAACAACAATGGAAAGCCCGGAGAGTACAGCGAATGGGCTGAGGGTCAGATGAAGTACATCATGGGCAACAATCCCCTTGACAGATGCTACATCGTAGGCTACAACGAAAAATCAGTTAAATATCCTCACCACCGTGCAGCTTCCGGTCTGCTTACTGCGGAAGATACTCGTGAGCAGCGACACGTGCTCTGGGGCGCGCTTGCCGGAGGACCTGACGGTTCGGATAATCACAACGATACGACAAACGACTACATCTACAACGAGGTAACTATCGACTACAACGCCGCTTTCGTAGGCGCCTGCGCAGGTCTTTACGAGTACTTCGGCACACCGGAAATGGCTGTTACAGCTAACTTTCCTCCCGAGGACAAGCCCCTTGAAGGCGAAGAGGACGTAAGCGGAACATGGGTCGAGGCGTGCGGTATCGACGATCTCCACAGCGACGGCTCGGGCGTTACTAAGGTTTCATTCAAGGTAATGACAGGCGCAACTAAGCCCTCGGACAAGATTTCCGTTCGCTACTTCTTTAACACAAGCGAGATGTCCGGCGGTGTAAGCTCCGTAACAAACGTAGGCGAGCTGTACGACCAGTCCTCAGCAGAGGTCGAGGGTGCAGACGGCATTATCAGCGGCCCTCACAAGTACGACAAGCTGCCTGATACCTATTATATCGAGGTTTCATGGGATGGCTATATGATCGCAAATTCCGGTAAAAAATACCAGTTCAGCGTAGGAATGTACTATGGCGACAATTGGGATCCTACTAACGACTGGAGTTATCAGGGACTCGAGATTTACAAGGAGGACGACGCCTTCTTCGGCAACGGCAACGAAAAAACTGCTCCCAATATCTGCGTTTACGACAACGGCGTGCTCATAGGCGGTACTGAGCCTGACGGCACTACTGCCGAGGAGCAAAAGCCTACAGAAGCTACAAAGCCTGCAACGACAGCAGGCGGAGAGACTTCCCTCCTGGGCGATGCAAACTGCGACGGCATCGTGGATATTTCAGATGCAACGCTTATCCTCCAGAGCATCGGCAACTCCGACAAATATAAGCTTTCGGCAGCCGGCGCGAAAAACGCAGACTGCTACGACCCCGGCAGCGGAATCACAGCAATGGACTCTCTCGCAATTCAGAAATACGACGCTAAAATTCTGACTAAGCTTCCGGAAATGCCGGAATAAATACTATACGCAGCACCGCACGAAGATTGTGCGGTGCTGCGTATAAAAACTGACGCTCCTTGATTTGATATTTATAAAGAAATTTAATCCCCGAAGCAATTATTAATAACTGCTTCGGGGATTATTTTTAATATTTGATTACTCACATAAATCAGAATTTAGCGTTATTATTCATTAAAGTCGTACTTATCATATCGACACTTTATGTGAAAGCCTCCGGCATATATAATAAAATGTTCACCTTGGTAAGTTGCTGTTGGATGACATTCACTTATCCCTATTTCAATATCGCCTACTTTCGTTTCATTAAAATCATTTGAATTACCGACAATTAGGTATTGAACAATTGGATAATCCATATATCCGATAGAATGATCTTCTATCGGAAGAAACACCTCAAAAGGTCTTTCAATATTTACTCCCAAAGACGCGAGATACTCTGCTACATCAGGGTAAGATTGTTTGATCTCATCTATCAGATTTTGACAATAGATACAGTCACATATGTCTTCTCTTCGTAGTTTTGCGTAATATGCTTTCGTTCTCTCGATGTCCATACTGAGCCTCCTGCAAATTCTCAATTTATCTTATTGTCAACAGAAACACTATAGTGAAAAACTCTTATATTAGCGTAGTCATTCGGAACGTCCATTATTTTTATTCGTCAAACAAAGGCGTTGAGAAATATCTCTCCGCAGTATCGGGAAGAATAGTCACGACCGTCTTACCCTCGCCCAGCTTTTCGGCAAGCTTCAACGCTGCCGCAACATTAGTACCGCTGGAAATACCGCACATTATGCCCTCCTTGCTTGCAAGGTCACGTGCTGTCCGGATCGCTTCCTCGTCGGTGACAATGTAAATATCATCGTATATTTCCTGATTCAGTATGTCCGGGATTATACCGTCGCCTATTCCCATCTGCAAATGCGTTCCGATATTTCCGCCGGCTAAGATCGCCGCATTTTCCGGCTCGACAGCCCATATCACCATATCGGGATACTGGGATTTCAGCGTCTCCCCTATTCCTGTAATTGTGCCGCCTGTTCCGATCCCGGAGCAGAAACCGTCTATCCTGCCTGCCGTCTGCTCCAGTATCTCCAGAGCCGTATGATACTTGTGAGCATAAATATTGTTAACGTTAGCGAACTGCTGCGGAACAAAGACATTTTCGTCCTCCTCCGCCATTTTCAGAGCCGTGTCAAGGCACTCCTGAATACATCTGCCGATGTCGCCGTCGTCGTGAACGAGAATAACCTCCGCACCGTAGTGGCGAACCAGCTTTCTGCGCTCCTCGCTTACGGAATCCGGCATAATTATGATCGTTCTGTAGCCGCGGACAGCTCCCACAAGTGCAAGACCTATGCCCTGGTTGCCGCTTGTCGGCTCGACGATTATGCTGTTCTCGTTGATCTTGCCCTCCAGCTCCGCATGACGTATCATATTGAAAGCTGTCCGGGTCTTGATCGAACCGCCCACGTTAAGCCCCTCGAATTTCACCAGAACCTCTGCACTTCCGGGCCTTGTCATTTTGTTCAGCCGTATCATAGGCGTATGCCCCATTGCTTCGATAATGTTATTGTATACCATCAGGAAAAGACTCCTTAAACTTTATTTTTACACTATTCTCTTATTATATTACAATTTCCGGAAAATTGCAATAGGCAAATCAAATCAACATATTTAATTAACAATGATATCCTTTATCACCTCGCCCGCAATTATCAGTCCGGCAACAGAGGGTACAAATGATACAGAGCCGGGAACGGGCTTGCCGCTTTGGAGAAATTCCTGTTTTTTCGGAATCACCGCCTCTTCTCTGGAGTACACGGTTTTCAGCGACTTCACTCCCCTTTTCTTCATTTCCCGGCGCATGACCCTGGCAAGAGGACATACGGAGGTGCTGTATATGTCGGCTACCTCGAACCTTGTCGGATCGAGCTTATTCCCTGCTCCCATCGAGCTGATGACCGGAACATCTGCCGCCTTTGCCCTCATGATAATTTCAATTTTTCCTGTAACCATGTCAATGGCGTCCACTACATAGCTGTACACGGAAAAATCAATTTCATCGGCTGTTTCCGGCGTGAAAAATATATTGTGAGCAGTTACCCGGCAATCCGGGTTTATCTCCGCGATACGATGCCTTGCTGCCTCTGTTTTCAGCATACCGACAGTTCCGGAAACTGCAATTATCTGGCGGTTTATGTTGGACTCGCTGACACTGTCGCCGTCGATAAGGTCGATCGCCCCGACTCCTGCTCTTGCCAGAGCCTCCACCGTATAGCCGCCTACTCCGCCTACGCCGAAAACTGCAACTCTCGCTCGGGAAAGCCGCTCCATTGCCTCGCTTCCGAACAGAAGCTCTGTACGTGAAAATCTTTCGTTCATGATATTTCCTCCATATTTTTTCTATAAACAAGTATATCACAGATCCAAAGAAAATGCAAGGCGGCGGCGAGGCGCCGCTGACGGTTCACGCAGCCGTTCGTACATCACTAATATTTTGTGCAGACGTCACCACCTCCGCGAGCGAAAATTATTTGTAGTAAATATCCTTTAGCTAATAAATACCGACTGCAAATAAAAAGCTGATAGCTAACGGCTCTATAAAATGGGTTGCAATTTTGCAGATAATATGTTATAAGCGGGAAGCCTCCGCCGGCAAGTTCACGCTGCGATTATTTTAAATTTAAATTTATTTCCGCGTGGGTTGCATTTTTACGGTTTATATGTTATAATGAAAAATAATTCTGCTAAGTAAAGGATAGCGAGGGAACGATATGGCGATCAGGATAGAAACTAATGCAGGGGAAACTGTATTTTATCTGGAAACGAAAAACACCATGTATCAGATCAAGGCTGGTAAATATGGAATATTGCATCACATATGGTACGGCGAGAAAACCGGCTGCGATATGTCATATCTGCTGAATTACCCAGATGTGGGATTTTCGGGCAATATATACGAGGCAGGCAATAACAGAAGCTTTTCTCTCGATACGCTTCCCCAGGAATATTCCTGTGAGGGCGTCGGTGATTTCAGAATTTCAGCAGCGTCGGTAATTCACAGTAACGGCAGCAATGCGCTTGATCTGCGTTACCAGAAGTATTCGGTTTCGGAGGGTAAATACGCGATACCAGGACTTCCTGCTGTGTACGCCGATATGAATGAGGCGGAAACTCTTGAGATCGTTATGAAAGACAATGCCTCCGATATTACTGTCACGCTCAGATACGGAGTCCTGGAGTCGCTTGATATTATTACCCAATGTGCTGTTTTCTGCAACAACGGAACAAGCTCGGTCACACTTACGAAGGCGGCGAGCGTGTGTCTGGATATTCCCTATGGAAACTGGGAATGGATGCACCTCCAAGGCAGATATGCAATGGAACGCCTTCCGGAGCGCGCGGCATTGATTCACGGTATACAGGAGAGCTCCAGCGGCAGAGGAACGTCGAGTCACCAGCAGAATCCCTCGGTAATGCTCTGCCAGCCTGATTGTACCGAAACAAGCGGAAGCTGCATAGGCGCGGTGCTTATGTACAGCGGAGGCTTTCAGACGAAGATCGAACTTGACCAGTTGAATCAGATCCGCCTTGTAATGGGAATAGATCAAAATATGCTCCGCTGGGAGCTGAAACCCGATGAGACGTTTCATACACCGGAAGCAGTCCTTTCATACAGCTGTACAGGCATGGAGACGCTTTCGCATAATTTCCACAGAGTCATTCGTGAGCACGTTTGCAGAGGAAAATACCAGCTTTCGGAACGTCCCGTACTCATAAACAACTGGGAGGCGACATATTTTGATTTTGATGAGAAAAAGATACTGGATATAGCGCGTCGGGCATCTGAGCTGGGCGTGGATATGATGGTTCTTGACGACGGCTGGTTCGGTAAGCGCAACGACGACTGCTCAGGACTTGGAGACTGGTTCGTTAATGAAAGGAAGCTCCGGGGCGGACTCGGCAGTCTTGCCGAAAAGATCAAAGCGCTTGGAATGAAGTTCGGCATCTGGCTTGAACCCGAAATGGTGTCGGAGGACAGCGATCTGTACCGCGAGCACCCGGACTGGGCAATTCAGATCCCAGGAAGAAAGCCGATGCGCGGACGGTATCAGCTTGTTCTTGACATAACGAAGCCGGAGGTGAGAGAGTATCTCTGCCGGACAATAAGCGGAATTTTAAAAAGCGCGGATATTTCCTATGTGAAATGGGACATGAACCGCAGTATCAGCGATTGGTATACGTCCGGTCTTTCTGCTGATGCTCAGGGCGAAATGCCGCACAGATATGTGCTCGGACTTTATGAGATACTGGAACGTCTTACTACAGATTTCCCGGACGTTCTTTTCGAGGGATGCAGCGGCGGCGGCGGACGTTTTGACGCAGGAATGCTGTATTACTGTCCGCAGATCTGGTGCAGCGATGACACCGACGCTTATGAGCGTGTGAAGATACAATACGGCACTTCGTTTTTCTATCCGACCTCCGCCGTAGGTTCTCATATATCCGCTGTCCCGAATCATCAGACGGGAAGAATCACTTCTATCGAAACCAGAGCAATAACCGCTATGGCTGGCAGTTTTGGATATGAGCTTGATCTTAGCACGCTTCCGGACGCGGAAAAGGCAAAGATTCCGGAGCAGATCGCGCAATTCAGAAAATACGTCCCTCTGATACATAATGGTACATATTATCGTTTAAGCGATCCGCTGAAGGACAAGTATGCTGTCTGGGAATTTGTTTCTCCCGACAGATCGGAGGCTATCGTCCAGGGAATGATATTTCGTGCTGAACCGAATACGCTGCAATATGCGGTAAAGCTGCGCGGACTTTCTCCTAAAAAGAGCTATTATCTGGATGAAAGCGGTCAGGCATATACAGGAGCAGCCTTAATGAAGGGCGGTATCCTGCTTCCAAGGATCTGGGGCGATCATGCGCCTGTTGCGCTGCATTTTACGGCAGCGGAGGAATAGGAGTGATATAATGCCTGCAAGCAAAACAAACGACATGACAACGGGGCAGCCCCTTAAAACGGTTCTTATGTTTGCACTGCCGCTTCTCATAGGAAGTATTTTTCAGCAGATCTATAACCTTGTCGATACGATGATAGCCGGAAATTATCTCGGTAAAAGTGCAATTGCAGCAATAGGTGCAACTTCGGTTATCTATTCTTTGCTGATAAGCTTTACAGGCGGCTTGAACAACGGCTATTGTATTGTGCTGTCAAATTATTTCGGCGCAAATGACGGGAAAGGCTTCAGACAGGGCGTGGCTGCCATGGTTATGCTCAATGTAATTATCGGGATAATTCTCACAGTAATACCGCTTATTTTTCTGAAACCGCTTATGCGCGTTCTTGAAACTCCCGACGATATCTTCAATGACGCGTATACATATATCGTTATTATCATAGCAGGAACGCTTACAACCATAGGATATAATATGTGCGCCGGTTTTATGAGAGCGCTTGGGAACAGCAAAACGCCTCTCTATTTTCTTATGATATCAAGCGTACTGAACCTGATACTGGACGTTTTGCTTGTTATCCTGATCCCAATGGGAATAGCGGGAGCGGCGGCGGCTACGGTAATTGCACAGGGAATATCGGCTGCCCTGAGCATTTCTTACATTGTCAAAAAATACAGGAATGAGCTTCCGGAAAGAGAGAGCATTATTCCCTCCGGGAAAATAGTGGGTGAGATGATGACTGCCGGTCTTTCAATGGGAATGATGAATTCCGTATTTTCGATCGGCTCTGTAATAATGCAAAAGGCTATAAACGCTCTGGGAACGGATATAATTACAGCTCATACGGCTTCAAGGCGTTTTTTTGAATTGCTTATGATACCAATGGCAACGCTGGCAAATGCAAATTCCACTTTTGTTGGACAGAATTACGGCGCCGGAAGGCTTGACCGGATACGCGAATCAAATCGTAATATGATACTTACAGAATTTGCATGGGCTGGCATATCGTTTGCAGTTACGCTTACACTGGGGAAATTTTTCGTGAGGCTTCTGACAGGTACAGACAATGCCGATATTATAGATAATGCAATGATGAACTTGTACGCAAGTGTTGTCTTATTCTGTCCGCTTGGAATTTTATTCGTGACGCGTACCGCGATGCAGGCAATGGGACATAAAATTCTGCCTGTGCTTTCAAGCGGTATCGAGCTGGCGGTAAAGGTTGTATCGGCAATATGGATAGTCCCGGCAAAGGGATATTTCGCAGTAGTTTTCACAGAACCGTCAACCTGGATGCTGTGCGCTGTATTTCTTGGGATTTTTTATACCAATCCTCTTAATTTCGATAGATAAGGCTATCGAAATTTAGCCGCCGTAGGCGGCGTAGAGGATTGTATGAGACGGCAATCGGCGTAGCCGATTGTAGCCTGCGTAGCAGGCGTTCCACTAAAAGCCGATGTCTATCGGATTTTAGTGGATTAGTATTACTTGTCGTCAGGCAAGCAAAAAGAATCGAACATACATAGATAAGGAGCTGAAAATAAGATGGAAAATATAGAAATACTTGCTATTGCTGTTGTTCTTGTTATGCTTATTGCGGTTTTTTTCATTATTATTTTTGCCTGTACTAAAAGCAGACGAGAATACGGCAGAATAAAGAACCGTGAGGAAGCCGAAGGTACGATAACGAATATTGAGTATCATGACTTTGACCTGCACACCGAAAGCCGTGAATATTATATTGTACATTATTCCTTTACGGACATATGCGGAAAAACGCATAATAAGCAATTCCAGGAATATAGAACTGATAAGCTTAACGTCGGAGATAAAATTACCGTTTATTATGATGTTGACGACCCGAATAAATGCGTGACTGCTTATAAACTGAAAACCGATAAAAATTTGTGGTGGAAGGCCTCGTTAATCGCAGCGGTCATTATCGGTGTTCCGTTTATTGTTGTATTTTTGGCGAATAGAAAATAATACTTGCTTGATACTATTTTGTTATTTCTATATCAGGGCGTCTGTAATCAGTATTTACATTCTTGATTTTATAAGTTTTCGGTTGCTTTTTTGGCATAAATATGTTATACTTGTATTGAAGTAAGCAAGCTGCTACCGTATTGCTATGAAATAATACGATATATATATGCAGCATCGGCAATAAAGGAGAAAAATTATGGCGTATTATCTTGTGGATTATGAAAATGTCAATGTTAACGGAATGAATGGTATTAAAAAACTTGCTGAAAACGATTCTTTGGTTATTTTTTATAGTGAAAATGCAAGTACAATGACATTCGGACTTCATAAAAGATTGAATGAGTCAAAAGCAGTAATCGAATACTGCAACGTCGGTGCGGGAACAAAAAATGCTCTTGATTTTCAATTAGCATCTTATCTCGGATATTTAATCGGAAAATGTCCCGAACCACAGAATGAAAAATTCTATATTATTTCTAAGGATAATGGGTTTCAGATACTTCAGAAGTATTGGAGCCGTTTTAAGGTAAATATTTCAGTTATATCTCAGATAAGTGTTGCAAATGAAAAAAATATAACAGATAACGGAGGAGATATCAGTATAATACAGCTACTTTCTTCTGTACAGGGAATATCTGAATATATTCCGCAGATCATACAAATAATCAACACCAGTAAAAATAAAACAAGTTTAAACACTGAATTAACCCGTCTTATAAAGGACGGAAAAAAAGTTAGCGCTGTTCACTCAGCCATTAAATCATATACAAAAACACTTCCTGTAATATAGCACGATGCAGAGGATTTTATTTCAAAATCTATAGAGGTAAAAAATGAATAATCCAATAAAAAATCTATCCGGAAAAGAGTGGCTTCTCTGGATAGGTTCATTGATAATTGTTGTGATATCTAATATCCTGTCCAGGGATGCCGATCTCCTTACGCTGGCTGCTGCGATCGTAGGTGTCACATCTCTTGTTTTTGCGGCGATAGGCAATGTGTGGGCGCAGCTCCTGATGATAATATTCAGTATTCTATACGGTATAATTTCCTACCGCTTCCGGTACTGGGGAGAGATGATCACATATCTGGGAATGACGCTGCCAATGGCTGTATGGTCAATGATAACGTGGCTTCGGAATCCGTCGAATGAAAACGGCAGCGAGGTCGAAATACGACGCCTGAGCGGCGGACATACAATACTGCTCGCCGTTTTCACAATAATTGTTACAATAGTTTTTTATCTGATCCTGCACAGTCTTAATACGCCTAATATTGTGTTCAGCACGATTTCCGTTGCAACAAGCTTTTTAGCAGCCGCCCTGACCATGCTTCGTTCCTCGTACTATGCCCTCGGATATGCCGCAAACGATATCGTCCTGATAATTCTATGGATACTGGCTTCCCTGGAAAATCCGGCGTATATCCCGGTAATAGTTAATTTTGTCATTTTCTTTTTTAACGATATGTACGGTTTTATAAGCTGGAGAAAAAGAGAGCTCCGGCAATGCTGAAAAAATACGGACTCCAAGGAAAAGCTCCCGGAGTCCGTATTTTTACGTAAAATACCATAGCGCGCTCTGAACACGCTTTAGAACAAGCTCTTAGTTCTGATAGTTGACCTGCTCGCCGTAAACAGGCTTGTACCGTACCAGCCCGCTGCCGTCAAGATCTTCCTTGTGCATATCAACAGCGGAGATCTGATGATTTTCGTATGTGTTGTAATAATAAATTCCCTTGTCGGCATTGCAGCATGAGGTGTAAAGCGTTATCTCGCATTTTCCGTCGTCGAGAATACAACAGCCTCTCTGCTGGTCTACCGAGCCTAAAATATGGAAGAACTGGCTGACGCTTTCAGCCTCCGAACTGCCGGAAACAGAGTTCATTTTCGTAAACGCCGCTCTGACGAATCTCGACATTGACGAAAGATCTCCCGGAAGTCCGAGCGCACCCATTCCGCGGCTGTATGTTTTCAATTCGACCTTGTCCGAGAATTTATTTTCCGGTGGAGCTGCCGAAAGCTTCATATAATTTGTAAGGTTAAACATCTGTATATCAAAGGGCGGATTATTCGTCAGCGCGCCGACAGGATTGTCGTAGATCCTTATTCCGTCCTTTACGGATTCAAGGGTAAGCGATCCGGTTTTGTCGGAGATCATCCAGTGAAGCGATGAAACAGGCAGATTTTCACTGAACGGAATATTGGTGATGTTTATTTTTTCAAGCAGAGAGCGCGCTTCACCGACCGTGCCGCACTGACCCAATATCCAAGGGATAAGCTCGAACTGCGTAATATTGTCCTTGTCAGGTGCGGCGTCTCTGTAAAACGCATTTCCGACAAAATTAAGTCCGGCGATACACAGTCCTTTCTCGTTTACCGCGTCATAATAAAGCGGATAATCATTGCAGACATACGCCATTCCGATAATTGCAAAATGTGTTTTCATTTCAGAGCCGTTTCTGAATGAAAACGGATAGTTTCGCGGAGTTACAGTTATCTCGTCGCCGTATGAAAACTCGTAATCCAGGGTTCTTCCAAAGTAAAAATCATTTGTCTTGTAGGTAACAGCTGTACACATATTTTTTCCTCCAGTTTTTGCAATATTATTTTACAGCGATTTTGCATTGACTGCGATACGATAGATCTCCGCAATGTCATTCTCGCTGAGTGAAACAAAGCCTCCTGTTTTTCCGCCGTTCAAGCCGAAATTCCTGACAAGCACAGGAATATCCTCCGCTTTTGCGCCGAGCTCCGCAAAATTTATCGGCAGTCCTATATCATGAAGAAAACGCCGGAAGCACATTATCCCCTCTTTCGCCGTCATCTCCGGAGCTTCAAAGTTCATAGCGCAGCCCCAGACCCTGACTGCGACCTGTGCAAAACGCATAACATTGTGATGCATTACAAACTCCATCCATGACGGCATGATAACCGCGAGTCCTGCACCATGCGCAACATCATAAAGTCCCGACAGCTCATGCTCGATGCCGTGGCTGTTCCAGTCCTGCGAACGTCCAACGCCGACAATCCCGTTATGCGCAACTGTTCCAGCCCACATAATATTTGCACGCGCCTCATAATTATCAGGATCGGCAATAACACGGGGCGTTTCCTTGACCATTGTCAGCAGAACGGCTTCGCAAAGCCTGTCTGTGATCTCAACCTCTGTTGTGTTGGTGAAATAGCGTTCAAAAACGTGCGCCATAATATCCGCAGCTCCGCAGGCTGTCTGAAATGCCGGAAGAGTGCAGGTAAGCTGTGGGTCAAGCACGGAAAAACGAGGACGGATCAGATCGGAGCCGGCGCCTCTTTTGAGACCTGTTTTTTCCTGGGTGATAACGGAATCTCCCGAACCCTCGCTTCCTGCCGCCGCAATGGTCAAAACGGTTCCGACAGGAAGAGCCGCCCTAACTTCAGCTTTTTCGCAGTAGAAGTCCCAGAAATCGCCGTCATACGGAACGCCCATTGCAATTGCCTTTGCAGAGTCGATGACCGAACCTCCGCCTATAGCCAGGATAAAGTCGATATTATCCCTGCGGCAGATCTCGATTCCCTCATAGGCAAGGGTATCCCTTGGATTTGGCTTAACACCGCCAAGCTCGGTAAAATAAATATTCTCGGCTTCAAGGGAGCTTTTCACACGCTCCAGAAGTCCGGATCTTACGGCAGAGCCGCCGCCATAGTGGAGCAGAACTCTTGTACCGCCAAATTTACGCACATATTTTCCTGTTTCGTTTTCTCTGTCCCTGCCGAAAACAAATTCGGTCGGGCTGTAAAAATTAAAATTGTTCATAATTATTTCTCCTGAGTAAAATTTTACTATCACAAGTATAACATAAAAACTGCAAAATTGCAACCCCAAAATAATCACCATTTCCAGATAACATACATATAGTAGAAAAGAGGTGATTTTATGCAGTGCAGAACGAATAGCGACTCTGAGAATTATCTTGGCGAATACAGAAGCATATTACAAACGATGACCGAGGGAATGTGCAGCGCTGAATTGACAAACAGCATCTCTCACAATTTTATCGTGCAGATGATACCGCACCATATGGCTGCAATAAGAATGTCTGAAAACATTTTAAAGTATACGAGCGATGTGCAGCTTGAGGATATCGCGAACGGGATAATCAGCGAGCAGACTAAAAGCATCGCAGATATGCAGGAGATACTTAGTTCCTGTGAGACTATGACAAATTCCTGCGGCGAGGTGAGAGCGTATCAGGACCGCGTATGCCGGATAATGAAAATAATGATCAACGGTATGAAAAACGCGTATTCTGACGGCTGTATCAACTGCGATTTTATCAGAGAAATGATACCGCATCATATGGGTGCGGTCAGGATGTCAAGAAATGCGCTTGGTTTTCCGATTTGTTCAGGGCTTATCCCAATCCTTGATGCTATCATATCGTCCCAGGAAAAGGGAATTGCACAGATGCGTGAGCTTGGCGATGAATTAAGATGCGTGGAGAGATACTGAACACAGGTTCTCAGTCAACAGAAAAGGTACTGCCGAAAGTGGTCAGTACCTTTTGTCGTGTCATCTTAAACTGCTTTCAAGATCGCCTGTCTCATAAGACACAGATCGAACGCGTCGATCCTGCCGTCCTTGCACAGGTCGCCTGCTGTCCAGTCGGTAATTTCATTTGAGCCGAGCAGCCATTTCTGCATCATGACTAAATCAGCAATGTCAAGCTCCCCGTCGCTGTTTACGTCACCGATAACAGCTGTCTGAACCGGGGCGGTCGTTGTTGCAGGCTCTGTCTCTGTAACGGGAGCTGCCGTAGTTGTGGTGGTGGTCGTTGTCGGTTTAGTGGTAGTAGTCGTAGTAGTTGTAGTAGTTGTAGTAGTTGTCATAGTCTCCGCCGCCCATTTCTGGCAGTCGTTATTCGTAGGACCCCACTGCTGAACATTGGCGCCGCTTGCTGTGCTTGCAGAATCGATCTCCACCAGCGCCGCATCCTTGGAAGCTCTTGTATAGATACGGTATGTGCCGTCGGGATTCTTCGAGAATTTAAACAGCATTGCACTGTCCTTTGTGGAATACTCGGCGATAGAAATATTTCCGCCGTTGGAGCCGCTTTCAACTTTCAGCACATAGGTGGGATTCGAGTATGAACGGATATAATAGTAATTTCCGCCGCCTGAGAATGCCTGAAGCGTCCACTGCTGGCTCTTGAAATGACCTGTAGACCATTGCTGAACATTGACTCCGGCTTCCATTTTTCCGGCTTCGATATCCATTACCATTCCGCTGTTGACATTTTCAAACTCATATATAACGCTTGTATCCATTTTGCAGCCGGGGTTAGCGATCTCCTCGAATATCCAATCCTGACAGCTTGCGCCGTTGATCTCCCACTGCTGGACATTGTCGCCGGAGCCTGTTCCGGCGTCTGCAATTTCAACTGCCGATTTGTTTCCGGAGATTTTTGTACGGAGCTTGTATGAACCGTCTGCATTTTTGGTGATCATGAATTTCTGATTATCGCCGCCGTTGTACTGGTAAATATCCACATTAGTGCCGTTTGCAGTCTTTTTTCCTGCAATATCCAGCATATATGTGCCGCCGTCGCCGACTGCGGAGGCAAGATAGTAGTAGCCCTCGCCTGCATCCAGAAGCTTCCATATGTCGTGAGTCACGCCGTCGGCTGTTCCCCACTGCTGAACGTTTGTGCCGTTTTCAGCCTTTGCGCCGTCTACCTGCATATAGAGACCGGAGTTTACATTTTTGATCCTGTATGTTGAACCGTCATTAAATGTTGCCGGAACTGCGGAAGAAAACTCAACGTGTCTGAGGAAAGGCGAAGCATACTTCGTCTGGATCCAGCCTGCCATATCGGAATCTGTAATATACTTGATCTTGCTCTTGCTGTTGAAGCAGCCGGCATATGTCTGAGTAAATTTCTTTGTGTCATTTCCGTTAGACTGATATGCGTAAAGAAGAGAGTACCCGTAATTTGTCTTATTAGGATAAAGAGTGCTTGTGGTTTTGGGGCTGAATGAAATTTTTCCGGGGGTTGCAGAGCTGCTTGAAGCGAGATAAGAACCGCTGTCGCGAGCCGGGTCTGAACCTCCGCCCATGCTTAACGCCTGCCCCTGAGTAAATGCCTGGAAACGGTTGTTTTCGCTTACCATGTTTGAGCCGTCGCCGCCAATGATCTGAGCAGTACCGCTTCCGTTTCCGCTGTCGTAGCCCTCAAAATAATTGTTATAGATATGACCTGTGCCGTTTCCTATCTGAGGAGTACGTCTTACACAGTGCGTCCAACTGTTGTAAAGCAGGGTAGTGCGGCATCTCGTTGTTTCCGTATTCTGAGTACCGTATGCAACTGTCCAGTAACGGCTGTTGAACGAGCAGTAGGAAATTGTGATATAGTCGGGGCTTATTCCGTTGTATGCGTCGTCAGTCCAACCCATAGACGGAGTGTTTATCCAGATAAACTTTCCGACTTCGTCAAGACCATTGCCTGTACGGTCATATGTGAGCGTGTTATTGAATGTACAGTGGTCGAACCACACGTTCCTTGATGAGTAGACCTGAATCATGACCTTGCCGTTGAGAGTGCGGCTTGTTACGCTTATGTTGCGGACAACAATATTATTGCTCGGCGGCTTTGAAGCGTCACCGTAGAAATCGTCTGTTCTCCACTGGAGGTCGTAGAGATTATTTGCAGCATATGAGCCTACGATAGTTTTGTCATCCTCGATTTTCTGATCCATTTTCGACCAGTCTTTGAAATCAAGATTCGCGTTGACAACGATAGTAAGCGGGTCATTGCTCTTCATTGCATCGACCATATCCCCGACAGTGCTTACATAAACAGTTTCTCCCAGAAGTCCGCCGATAGTACCGGCTTTTTCACCGGATGAGGTCATACAGTTTGCGGCGTATCCCTCGAGTCCGTCGAGATTCAGCTTATATTTCTGATATTCTGCACCGGAATAGCCGGAAAGACCGAAGCCTGCGCCGTCGGTATATGTAAGTGCTTTTGAGGGATCGGCATTGCTTGTTATTTTGTAATAGAGATAGTATCCCTCGAAATCCTTCTGAACGCCCTCGATCTTCCAACGCTGGTTAGCGCCGTCCGTATCGGCGGCAAGGGAAACGCCCGAGCCGTTTGCCGTGAGAATTTTACCGTCAGCGGAGTTTACGATCTCATACACTCCGCTGCTTACGTAATTCAGCGACCACTTTTCGTTATCTGTTCCTTTTTCGACCGAAGGAGCAAGAGAGCCGTTATCGGAAGTAACATTGTTGTCGGTGTCGGATATTCCAAGCCTGAATTCCTGAACCGGATATGCGGCGGAAGCTGCGTCAGCCGTGAGATTGACAGACTGCTCGTTTACGCCTGTGAAAAGAGTTGACGCGGCAAACGCGGTACACATAGCCGCAGAAGTGATAAGTGAACATATTTTTTTCTTCATTGACCTTTTCTCCTATATAATGATATAAGCAGCGAGCCGCTGCCGGCAGGTTCGCGCTGTAATAAAATTTAATTGAAATTCGTTTCCGCGCGGGTTGCTTTTTGCTGGTTATATTATACAGCTTTTTTTTACTGATGTCAATGAACTATGATTTCTTTATGAAAAAGATAATTTGAAATGTTTGAAACAAATTATGTGTACTATAATCCTTTGAATTATCCAAGATGATTATAGTACACATTTTCTAAGAAGTTTGATCGACTAAAATTTTACTAACAAAAATATATTAAAAGATCTACGCTATAAGTCTTCAGAAATAGCGTTGATATTTTTATTCATTTACAGTATCTGTGACTGTTCGTTTTTATCTGCCTGAGCGCATAGCTCCCGTATGGACTTGCTGAATCTGAACAACAGACAGACGGCAACGCCAAGAAACGCGATAACAAAGAAGAAAAGCGCCGCTCCCGAGCCTTTTCCCGTTCCGAATAATGCGGAAAAAACGGAATTGTTATTATGCAGCATAAACGGTTCAAATATTTTGTCTACTGCAAATCCGCCTATAAAATATCCTACTGGAATCGTGAAAAACTGAAGCGAATTTCTTACCGAGTAAATTCTTCCCTGCATATTTTCCGGGATATTCAGCCGCATTACCGCGCCAAGATTCGTGTCCATAAGAGGGATCACTATCCAGCCGAGAAATCCCCCGATGCTCCATACCCAGACATTGTGCCCGAGAGCAAGCAGGATATTTTCCGTACTCATTGAAAAAAGAAGGCAGGAGCAAATTACCCTTACCCTGTTTTTAGGCGCTTTGCACATGGATGCGATAATGCTCCCGATAAGAGATGAAACGCCGATAACAGCATTTACTATCCCCATAGCTTTCTCGCTGCCGCCGTTTCTTGAAAGCATCATTGCCGGAAATGCGGCGTCATACATAGATGCGACAAGATTTATAGACGACAGGAACATTATCAGACTAAAAATGCCGCGCTCTTTTTTAAGCCAGTCCAGTCCGCTTTTTACTGAGCCGAGGAAGCTTTCCTGCCGGTTTTTTTCCGTATTGTCACGCGGTATTTCTATAAAGAGCAAAAGCGTAAGAAATGCTGCGCAAAATGTTATAAGGTCGAAGAATATGACTGCTTTCATGCCAAAAATTCCCATTACAGCCGTTGTGATTATGGGGGTCAGGATCGAGCTGGCTGAGCTTGCAAGATAGCGGAAGCCGCCCTCCTTCTGATAGTATTTCTTTGGCAGAATTCTTGAAACCGCAACCTCGGAAGCTGGCTGCTGGACCGTATTCATAAGTCCGCTGAACGCATTTACGGCGTAGATGTGCCATATCCTGAGATTTCCGGTCATCAGGAGAAAAAGGACGATAACAGTGGAAAATGCCGCTGCGCTGTCGCAGATGAGCATAGTTTTCTTCTTGTCCCACCTGTCAGATAACGCTCCTGCGAAGATGCTGCAAAGGACATAGGGCGCGTATGAGCAGACCATAAGAAGCGCTGTGCCCAGTGCAGAACCGTTCTGCTGGTATGACCAGATCACAAGTGCATACGCCGTCATGGAGCTTCCCAGAGCTGAAAACGACTGGCTAAGCCAAAGTATGAGAAATGCACGTATCTCAAAGATCGTACTGAATATTTTTTTCATTTTACCTTACTCCTAACTAATTATTTTTTTGAGTCAGTGTGCAAGGCGTCCGGAACAGAAATCATATTTTCTGCTCTGTACAGTGCTGTTCCGTCAGTCCCTGCACAGAGCTCTGTCAATACATAGGATCATTTTTATCCCTCCATTGATTTGTCACATTAATTATATCATATAAACAGGAAAATTGCAACCCACGCGGAAAAAATTTCAAATTTAAAATATTTGCAGCGCGAACGTGAAATTTTGCTTATCACCTCTTGACTCACAGCTATAAAAATGGTAAAATAATAGTATATATATTTTTCAGAGCCTTCGTCCGCAGATACAGCGTGCAGATCTTCAGTCATATTTTCGCCCTTCGCAAGCTGGAGAACACAGGTTCTTAAAAGGATTGATAAAATGAACGTTAAACTTTTAGCCTATACTCCCGAGCCGGAGCGGACTGCCGCAACGGCTGCAAAGCTCTGCTACTCCAGCAGCGATATAAGTTCGCTTTACGACGGACTCACTCCGGAAAAGACAGACAGCTATATTGATATGCTGGTATCCATAGGGCATGAGAGCGTAATGGAGCACGTCAGCTTTACCTTTGGCGTCGAGGGAATATCCCGTGCCTGCTCGCATCAGCTTGTCCGCCACCGTATCGCCTCATATTCCCAGAAAAGTCAGCGTTACGTCAACGAAAATGCCTTCGAGTTTATAACGCCGCCTGAAATCGAGGCAATACCGGAGGCTAAAGCGGAGTTTGACCGCATGATGTCCGAGCTGAACGACAGCTATGAAAAAATTGCCGATATTCTCACAGAATCTCATAAGCAGCGTTTTCTTGCCGATGGTCTCGACGAAAAGACAGCTGCATCAAAGGCGCGAAAGCTTGCAAACGAGGACGCCCGCTTCATTCTCCCCAACGCCTGCGAGACCAAGATCATCGTCACCATGAACGTCCGTTCGCTTTTCAATTTCTTCCGTCACCGCTGCTGCAGCCGTGCACAGTGGGAGATACGCGCTGTTGCAATTGAAATGCTGCGTCTCTGTCTTGAAAAAGCGCCCAACATTTTCCGCCACGCCGGCCCATCCTGCTTCGTCTCGGGAAAATGTCCGGAGGGAAAAATGAGCTGCGGAAAAATGCGGGAAGTAACAAATTATTTCAAGGATATGACAAAATAATGCTGCAATTCAGAGAAATCGCCCTTGAAGACAAGGAAAGGGCAAACGCCGCTCTCCTTGCCTCGGATAATATGGGCTGCGAGTACTCCTTTGCCAACAATATGGCGTGGAGACGGCTTTCGGACTCAAAGATCTGCTTCTTTGAGGATTTTTACATTGTCTGCGCCTTCGGAACTGAGGACGGTATCCCCTCATTCACCTTTCCGGCAGGTTCGGGCGATCTCCGGGAGCTGTTCCTGGAAATGAAGAGCTTCTGCCGGGAGCTCGGCGTTCCGCTCAGGATCTGGGGCGTAACGGAGAATAAGCTGAAAATACTCGGGGGGCTTTTCCCCGGAGAATTTACAGCCGAATATGACCGCGACAGTTCCGACTACATCTACAGCCGCCAGGAACTTGCAGAGCTTAAAGGCAGAAAATTCCACAGCAAACGTAATCATCTCGCAAGATTCGAGAAGCTGGATTATGTTTTTTCGCCCATAACCGAAAGGGATTATGACGACTGCATCTGCTTTATCGCCGATACCTACAACGCTTCAGCCGGCTATGCCGACCACTCGGCGATCGCCGAGCAGTTCGCGGTAAACACCTATTTTTCCCATTTCCGCGAGCTTGAGCTTACCGGAGGGATCATCAGGATAGACGGCAGAACTGCGGCAGTTACTATAGGCGAAAGACTGAACTCTGATACGTTCTGCGTTCACATCGAAAAAGCCGACAGACGGTTCGAGGGCATATATGCCGGGATAAACAATCTCTTCGTCAAAAACTGCACTGAGGGCTTCAGCTGCATCAACCGGGAGGAAGACCTTGGCTTAGAGGGACTTCGCAAGGCGAAGCTTTCCTATAATCCTATCTTCCTGCTCAATAAATATACAGTAACCTTCAAGGATTGAAAGGAGCAAATTATGATATACGTTTTTCTTGCACAGGGCTTTGAGGAGGTAGAGGCGCTTACGCCTGTAGATATGCTCAGACGCGCCGAAAAAAAGGTAGTGACCGTAGGTGTAGGCGATAATATTATCGTCAGCTCCCACGGTATTCCGGTGGTTGCGGACACCATCGCCCAGGAAGCGGCTCTTACCGACGAGCTTGAAATGATCGTTCTCCCCGGCGGTATGCCCGGAACTCTCAATCTCGAAAAATCAGAATACGTCCGTGCCGCAATCAAATTCTGCATGGAAAGGAATATTCCTGTTGCAGCAATTTGTGCCGCACCGTCTATTTTAGGTCATATGGGACTTTTAAACGGAAAAAAAGCGACCTGTTACACCGGCTTTGAGGCACAGCTTGAGGGCGCGGAGGTATGCGGAAGCGCAGTCGAGGTCGACGGAAATATCATCACCGCAAGAGGCGCAGGAGTCGCCATGCAGTTCGCATTGAAGCTGGTTGAAACAGTTGTTTCAAAAGCCGAAAGCGACCGTCAATTCAGGGCTGTTCTCTGTGAATAGCATGGACAAGGCACAGCTGCGGAAGAAATGTATGCAGCTGAGAAAGCGGCTTAGCTCCGCCGAAAATGACAGTCGTATAGCAGAGCGTATCACTGCCCATATTAAAGTAAGGGATGCAGACGCTGTCCTCCTGTACGCCAGCTTCGGCTCAGAGACAGACACCTGGCATATCGCGGAAGCGCTTCTGGGTGCGGATATCCCAGTAGCTTTTCCAAGATGCGGAAAAAACCGTGAAATGACGTTCCATCTGGTAAGCTCGCCGGAAATGCTTGTCAAAGGCAGCTACGGGATACAAGAGCCGCCGGAACAGATGCCATGCCCGGAAATTACAGATAAGACCGTTTGCATAGTTCCGGGACTTGCCTTTACGGAAAGGGGCGGCAGACTGGGCTACGGCGGCGGATTTTACGACAGCTTTATTCATAAATACCCGTTCATTTATAGGATCGCTCTTGCCTATGACGGTCTTATCCTCGAAAGCCTGCCGCTTGAGGAGCATGACGTGCTGATGAACGAAATTGTTACGGAAGAAAGGACGGTACTTTGCCGTGAATGATAAATTCAGCGAAAACGAAGATATACTCAATAATATTCTCAGCGAGACTGATCCGGATGCCGCACCTGTGGAGGAGGCTCTGGACTATGCCGAGGAAAATGAGGAGCTTTACAGTCAGAATGACATGGATGCGGAGATGCCGGAGGAAGCCCGGGAATTTATAGACGCAATTGACGAGGAATACCTTGAAAATACTGAAGCAGAAGAGCCTGAGTCCGTGCCTCTCCCGGGAGAAGGCAGGAAGAAACCTGCCGGAAAAGCTCCGGAAAAAAAGAAAAAGAAGAAGAAAAAAAAGCATAATAGCCGCCTCCCGGGCGTGCTTATTCTGGTTACGCTTATTTTCGGCGTTTCTATCATTTCCTCTATCGTTATTATTGGCTTTGGAAAGGATATGCTCGGTATCGGAAAAAGTGAAAACACGCATATGATCGTCGTTCCGGAGGGCGCGACCAATCAGCAGATCGCCGATATGCTTGAGCAGGGCGGTATCATCAAGTCTGCCAAGGCGTTCAAGCTCTTCGCAGACCTCCGCAACAAAGACCTTGCGTATATATCCGGAGAACATTTCATCCGACCCAATATGGCATATGAGACTATAATCAACGAGCTGACCGTCGTTCCTGAAGTTGAGCGCGGCGAGTCAGTGCAGGTCACCTTCCCCGAGGGAATCAACCTTATCGAGGCAAGCAATATTCTGGAGGAAAACGGCATATGCGACGCCGAGGAATTTGTTTTCTACTTCAATTCCGGCGGATACGGCGTTCCATTCGAGGATCTGCTGCCTATTGATACAGCTCTTAAATTCCAGCGTATGGAGGGCTATCTCTTCCCCGATACCTACTTCTTCTATGAGAACAGCACTCCTGCGGAGGTATGTCAGAAGATATACTATAACTTCGACCAGAAAATGACAGACGAGCGTCTTGACAGAATGGAGGAGCTCGGACTTACCCTTGACCAGCTTGTCACATTTGCCTCTGTCGTACAAAAAGAGGCTGCCACCACAGACACCATGAACCGTGTAGCATCCGTATTCTGGAACAGACTTGAAGACACGGATAACTTCGGATCGCTCCAGTCCGACCCGACCACAAACTACGCAAACAACGTAATCAGACCGAATATGCAGTATTTCGATCAGGTAAAGATCGACGCCTACGACACCTACAAAACTCCGGGACTTCCTCCGGGAGCTATCTGCAACCCCGGTATCGAGGCTATTGACGCAGTCCTTGAAAAGTACGAGAGCGACTACTATTTCTTCATTGCCAATATTCACACAAAGGTAACATACTTCTCTGAAACGCTTGAGGAGCATGAGGCTTATCAGGCTGAGATTGAGGAATACTATGAGCAGGAGGGTCTCGACTATGAGGAATAAGCTTGAGGTCCTCGCTCCGGCAGGAGATGAAGAACGTCTCACGGCTGCGCTGAATTACGGCGCAGATGCCGTATATCTCGGAAGAAAGCAGTTCGGCATGAGAGCTTCTCCCATGAATTTCGATTTCGACCAGCTTTGCAGCGCGGTTAAAGCTGCTCACGAAAAAGGAGTAAAGGTCTACGTTACCTGCAATACCCTGCCCCGGAACAACGAGCTGCCGTTCTTCGAGCAGTTCGTCCGGGAGGCTGTGGAGGCAAAGGTAGACGCGCTTATAGTTGCGGACATCGGTCTGCTGATGCTGATAAAGCGATACGCTCCGGATATGGAGATACATATTTCCACCCAGACAGGCATAGTCAACTACCAGACCGCCCGGGAGCTGTATGATCTCGGCGCAAAGAGAGTTGTTCTGGCACGTGAGCTTTGCTTCGACGAAATAGCGGAAATCCGCGCAAAAACCTCCCCCGGCCTCGATATCGAATGTTTTGTCCACGGAGCGATGTGCGTGTCGTTTTCGGGAAGATGTCTTCTGTCGCAGTATCTTGTAAACCGCGACGCCAACCGTGGAGAATGTGCTCAGCCCTGCCGCTGGGGATACCACCTTATGGAGGAAAAACGTCCCGGAGAGTACTTCCCCGTTTTCGAGGACGAAAAAGGCACGTACATACTCAACGCAAAGGATATGTGCATGATAGAGCACATCGACAAGCTGGCGGAATGTGGCATAACAAGTCTGAAAATAGAGGGACGCGCGAAGTCGGCGTACTACGTTACGGTCGTCACAAACGCCTATCGTATGGCAGTTGACGAGTATTATAAAGACCCTTATAATTTCAAGCTGCCGGACTGGATAAGGGACGAGGTATATAAGGTCAGCCACAGACAGTACAGCCGGGGTTTTTATTTCGGCACGCCGGATAATTCCCAGTATTACGAGAACAGCGGCTATATCAGGAACTATGACATAATCGCCGTCGTGGATTCGTGCAGAGACGGTATGGTATACTGTACGCAGCGGAATAGATTTTTTGCAGGAGATGAGGCTGAGCTGCTTTCGCCCTCAAAGAAGCCTGTTGTCATGAAGCTGGACACGCTTTTCAATGAATCCGGCGAGCAGATCGAGGTTGCAAATCATGCTATGATGAAGTTTTCCTTCCCCTGCGAGACAGAATTTCCGGCTGGAACAGTCATTCGCAAACAGACATAAAATCAGCTCAACATACTGAAAACGGCATCTGCAAAAGCGCAGATGCCGTAATTTTTATCCGTTTTTTACCCAAAAAGCTTTGCAAAAAGTCCGGGGAAGCCATAGCAAAGCGTACACATAATAGCCGACGCAAGGCAAAGTCCCAGGAATATAGCCGGCACAGCCTTTTTCAGCGGGATCTTTCGCAGAGAAGCGATAAGAGAGCCTGTCCACGCACCTGTTCCCGGAAGCGGTATACCTACGAAAAGCAGCAGGAAAATAAACTCTCCCTTTTCCATTGTTCCGCTTTTGTTCATGGCTTTATTCTCCAGATACACCACTAATTTTGTCAGCAGCGGGATCTTATGCTTTTTGACAAAATTGAAAAATTTGTCGATAAACAGCAGAATAAAGGGAATAGGAAGAATATTTCCAAGCATACATATCCATATCGCCTTAAAAAGCTCAATATCCAGCAGGCTGGCGGCGATTATTCCGCCTCTGAGCTCGATTATCGGCAAAATAGAGACGAGAAAGGGCACAAGCCAGGTCGGTATTCCGTGACCCTGTAGCCATAGTGTCATTGATTCGGTTAATTCGCTCATTTCGGTAGTCCTTTCACAATTAATAGAATTATCTCTATTATCTCATATTTTGTCGAAACCGTCAAGGATTTTTGGTATTTTCCGGACAAGTTCAATTTATAGTACAAATTTTACAATTCAGAATTTCATTCTTTGTTTAAAATTGCCATAAACTCATCGCCTGTTATAGTTTCCCTTTCAAGCAGGAATTTCGCCAATTCATGGAGCTTATCAATATTCTCAGAAAGTATCCGCTTTGCAGTTCCATGGCACTGGGAAATAATATTGTTGACCTCGTTGTCCACCCGCGCAGCAGTCTCCGGCGAGCAGGCAAGTGAGGCGTCGCCGCCGAGATATTGGTTCGTCACCGTCTCCAGGGCGACCATATCGAAGCTGCCGCTCATTCCGTAGCGCGTCACCATAGCCCGGGCAAGCTTTGTCGCCTTCTCTATGTCGTTGGACGCACCTGTCGTACAGCTGCCGAAAACGACCTCTTCCGCCGATCTGCCTCCTGCAAGAACAGCGATTCTGGCATACGCCTCCTCTTTTGTCATCAGGAATTTTTCGCCCTCGTCAAGCTGCATGGTATAACCAAGCGCACCGCTCGTTCTGGGAATGATCGTGATCTTATGTACCGGAGCAGCGTCCTTCTGCTTTGCCGCCACAAGTGCATGACCTATTTCATGATAAGCGATGATCTCCTTTTCCTTCTGGGAAATAACGGCGTTTTTCCGCTGATAACCGGCAATAACGACCTCCACGCTCTCCTCAAGGTCTGACTGGAGAACCACGTTTCTGCCGTTTCTCACCGCGCGCAGAGCCGCCTCGTTGACAATATTTGCAAGCTCAGCGCCGGAAGCTCCGGCTGTAGCTCTGGAAATAGCGTTGTAGTCGATATTTTCCTCGGTCTTGATTTTCTTTGCGTGGACTTTCAGGATAGCCTCGCGACCTTGCAGATCCGGCAGCTCGGCAGGTATACGCCTGTCGAAGCGTCCCGGACGGAGAAGAGCCGGGTCAAGGGACTCGGGACGATTCGTTGCAGCAAGGATAACTACGCCGTTTTTGCCGTCGAATCCGTCCATTTCCGTCAGCAGCTGGTTCAGCGTCTGCTCACGCTCGTCGTTTCCGCCAAGACTGCCGTCACGCTTTTTGCCGATAGTGTCAACCTCGTCGATGAATACGATACAGGGCGCTTTTTCATTCGCCTGCTTGAATAGGTCTCGAACCTTTGCCGCACCCATGCCCACGAACATCTCCACAAATTCCGAACCTGAAATTGAGAAAAACGGCACATTCGCCTCGCCTGCCACAGCCTGGGCAAGGAGAGTTTTTCCCGTTCCTGGAGGCCCTACAAGGAGCGCACCCTTTGGCAGACGCGCACCTATCTCGGCATATTTTTTCGGGTCGTGAAGAAAATCAACGATCTCCTCCAGAGCCTCTTTTGCCTCGTCCTGACCTGCCACATCGTCGAAGGTCTTTCCAGTCTGCGCCTTAACGTAAATTTTGGCATTGCTTTTGCCGAAAGACATGGCATTTCCGCCGCCCATACGCTTGCCCATGCCTTTTAACAGTATCTTCCAGAGCAGTATAAAGAAAACAATAGGCATTATCCAGCCAACCAGAAATTCCAACAGGAAGCTTTCCTCGGCAAATTCCTCAGTAAAGACGATGTCCTTGTCGGAACGAAGCCGCGTCACAAGCTCCGGGTCATCCATTCTGCCGGTGGAATAGACCTGCTTTTCACCGTCCTTTTCAACCTCAAAGCGTATCTCCTGATCCTCGACCTTTACCTGAGTGATCGAACCCTCGTCAAGGCAGTTGAGGAAAAAGCTGTAGTTGGTCTCCTTAATTTTTCCTCCGGTAAGGCTTGGCGTTATAAAAGCGTTGAAGAGCAGAATTGAAACCGCGCTTATTACAATAAACCAAATCAACGGCTTTTTATTATTTTTCTGTGTATCCATGATCTTGCTCCATTTCAGATAATTATTCGCAATATCGCTTTGCTTGACAAAATTATAACATATTCCGACACGAATTTCAACAGGTAAATTGTGATAATTATGATAAACAGGTGAAAACTTTGAAATCAGGACTATTTCCGATAATATTCATAATCTGTTCACACAATTGGAAGATTTTTGGTGTATAATATAAGTCAAGTAATAAAGGCAACACCGCACAAAGATTGTGCGGCAGATGCGCAGTCGGATTTTTCGTCAGGTTGCATAAAACCGACGCAGCATACTGGTCTGTCGGTCAGCCCCTCTGTCACTTCGTGACACCTCCCCAGCGTGGAGATTATGTATGTCAAGGAGTTTTTATGTGAGATGACGGAAAATTCGCAAGCAGATGACGTGCAAAGTCGTCAGACGTGCTTTGCGCGGTGTTGCCTAAAATGTCCGGAGGGATTATATGGACAAAAAGGAATTTAAACGATATATAATAATTGCTGCAATTTTTATCTGCTCGATTCTGGTAATTCAGAATCTCAGTCTTGTCGGAACTCTGGCATCTATCGCGCTGCAAGCGATGTATCCTCTGCTTCTCGGCATAATCATCGCATACGTCTCCAACATAATACTGAGCTTTTTCGAGGCGCATTACTTTCCGAAAAAGGATTCCAAATTTTTCAGATACTCCCGGAGACCGGTTTGCGTAATTCTTTCCTTTCTCTCTGTTTTCGTTACAATAGCGCTTGTACTGAATATCGTCATACCGGAGCTTATCAGCGCAATAAAGCTGATAACTGCGGAAATTCCTCCATTCATCATCAAGGGCAGAGATTATGTGATCGAAAAATTCAACGAGTATCCCGACATACAGAAACAGGTCACAGATCTTTTCAATGAATTTGACTTTAAGGAGCTGGACTGGGCAACAATAACCGACAAAGCTGCCGCATTCGTTGAAAAAGGAGTTATGGGTCTTCTCACATCGGCGTTTGGACTTATCAGCGTCATCGCCGGAACTGTGACAAATATAGTACTCGCTGTTATTTTCGCAATCTATCTTCTTCTCCGTAAGGATAAGCTGCTCCGCGACATCAACAGACTGTTCAATCTCTGGTTCAACCAAAAAATCAACAGTCGGATACAGAGCATATGCCAAACGGCAAATGAAACCTTCAAGAGCTTCTTCATCGGTCAGTTTGTCGAGGCGATCCTGCTGGGCTGCCTGTGCTTCATCGGCATGACGATCCTCCAGCTGCCATACGCCGCAATGAGCGGAACTCTTGTGGGAGTTACGGCTCTTATTCCTATCGTCGGCGCGTTCCTCGGCGCAGGCATCAGCGCATTCATCATCCTAACTGAAAGTCCTATGCAGGCGCTTGTTTTCCTGATTTTCCTGGTTATTTTACAGCAGCTTGAGGGCAATCTCATCTATCCGAAGGTTGTGGGAAATTCAATCGGTCTGCCTGGAATATGGGTTCTTGCTGCGGTTACGCTCGGCGGTGGACTCTGGGGCATACCCGGTATGCTGCTGGGAGTTCCTCTTGCCGCAACGATATACAAGATCTCCTTTGAACAGCTTGAATCAAAGGAAAAAGAGCTTGGCATCGAGCCTCCTCCGGAAGAGCCTGAAAAGGAAAAAAAGGCTCACATTCCGTTCAAACTCCATAAAAAACAGAAAAAAGAAAAATCAAATAAGAAATAAATTAAACGGAGCTGAAATATGCTCCGTTTTTTGCTTATCTGAAAAAAATAAAAAAACAGGCATTATGTCCAAACGAGAACAAACAGTAATACAAATGAATTGAAGGTGTGTAAGATGATAACTGAAAATACAATAAAAGAAGTAATACCTTTTGATGTCGACAGTACCGTTGCCTGGAACAGCCTGCTGAAGCATCTCGCCCAAAAGGAAGATACGCCAGTAAATATAGCAAGTGAAAGCAGATATATTTCTTCTGAAAAAATATATTATCCGGTAGAGAGACTGACAGTGAATTACGAAGCAAAATGGAATGCCGTAAGTATTTTTATGAGGTACTGGACAGAAACAGAAACATACTTTGTGCAGGAGGTACATTATTTCGATAGATGGGGACGAGAACATACTCAACCTGGCTTTGATTATTTTGATACTGAATCCGGTAAATGGCGTACAGGAACGTTTCACCCCATAAAATCAAGAGTAAAAGGGTATTCAGGTTCGGTTACTTCAAGACCATGGGATCCAAGGGAAGTCACAGTTGAAAAATCAAGGGAAATTCCATATGAACAGGAAACTGGTCGAAAAAACAGTTCCGGAACTGTTAAAAGCAATATGATAAACGCGCTCTCAGAACGTTATCCTTTTTTCAATGTTTTGTATGGAACGTATAGTAATGGAGAACGAAGCGTTTATTCTGATGAAGCGGTCGAAGGAACTGTTGTGGACGAAATGATTTTTGCGGATGGTGAAAAAAACAAGGAATTAATCTTGAAAGCAAAGAATGTGGCGCAAGAGACTTGCATAAAACAGATCCCCGGTCAAAAATACGCGAATTTTAGTATGGATTTTGTACATAATATCGACAGGGAGATATGGTATTATCCGGCATATAAAATAGTTTACACATATCAAGATAAACAGTATGAGTGCCTTGTGTCCGGAGCGTGCTGTGATTGTGTGTATGAAACCACTTATCCCACAGACGATTTCATGAACACAATTTTCCAGGATAGCGAGAAGGAAAAAGATGAATTGAAACAGAAAAAGAAGAAGGTTACAAAGGAATTATTAATATCAATTGCAGCTGTAATGTTTTTAGAACCAATCGCTTTAGTACTTTTCGCACCATTAGGGGCAGAATTTGCGACAATTGCGATATTTGCAATTATAGCAGTAGGAGGCTATTATATATATAGAAAATATTTGGAAAGAGTATCAAGTCTGAAATTTCCAATACTGATAAGGAAAAAGAAAATGCAATACAAAGACGCCAGGATAGGAAGAATAACATCCTTAATATCATGATAGATGACAGTCTTACCGACGATGAAAAAAATAGAAAAAGCAAGGAGATATGATGTGATGCACTGACTCTTTACATAGCGGATCAGACTGCCCCAGCTGCGGCAAGAATTTCATGCCCGACCCGGGTTCTCCTCCTGATTGAGTCTGCTTGATAAGAATATGACAATGATAAGACCAGGCTGAGTTTTCCACCGACTCAGCCTGTTTATTTTTATCTTACTTACCTGCGGAAAGGAGAATAATAGTATAAAAATTTATCAAATAAATAATATAAACCATTGACAAAACCATAACAATGTGATATGATATAAATATGAAACTAAACGGCTCTTCTTGTGCCGCTAATAATCTGAAAGGATCTGATATTTTTGCTGCATTATTTCGCTGAGTATCCTGCTGAATGGAAAGGATTCAAGGAAGGACGGTGGTGTACGACCTCCGTTAATGTCAGGGACTTTATCAAAAAGAACTACACAGCATACGACGGTGATGAAAGCTTCCTCGCACCTCCGACCGAAGCCACGAAAAAGCTATGGGAGCAGGTAATGGATCTGTCAAGACAGGAACGTGAAGCTGGAGGTGTTCTCGATATGGACACCAGGATCGTATCAACTATCACATCTCACGATGCCGGATATCTGAACAAAGACCTGGAAAAAATCGTTGGTCTCCAGACAGATAAGCCATTTAAGCGTTCACTTCAGCCTTTTGGCGGAATCCGTATGGCGCAGAACGCCTGCTCACAGTATGGATATGAGGTCGACCCGGAGGTAGTGAAAATATTCACCAAATACAGAAAAACACATAACCAGGGCGTTTTTGACGCTTATACTCCTGAGATGCGTCTTGCAAGGAAATCCGCCATTATCACAGGTCTGCCTGACGCATACGGAAGAGGCCGTATCATAGGCGATTACCGCCGGGTCGCTCTCTATGGCGTTGATATCCTCATCGCCGACAAGAAGCATCAGATCGAAACATCCCTCGTCCGCATGACGTCAAAAAATATCCGTCTCCGTGAGGAACTTGCTGAACAGGTACGCGCTCTTGAAGAACTGAAGGAGCTGGGCAGAATCTACGGCTTCGATATATCCAAGCCTGCCGCTACTGCAAAAGAAGCTGTTCAGTGGCTCTATTTCGGCTATCTCGCCGCCGTCAAGGAGCAGAACGGCGCAGCTATGTCTCTTGGACGTACATCGACATTTCTGGACATCTACATCCAGCGCGACCTCGAAAACGGCGTTATCACCGAAGAAGAGGCTCAGGAGCTTATCGACCACTTCATCATGAAGCTCCGTATCGTAAAATTCGCTCGTACGCCAGAGTACAACGAGCTTTTCTCCGGCGACCCGACCTGGATAACCGAATCCATCGGCGGAGTTGACGTAGACGGCAGACACCTCGTTACCAAAAACAGCTTCCGTTTCCTCCACACCCTTGACAATCTCGGAACTGCTCCAGAGCCGAATATGACAGTGCTCTGGTCACAGAGACTGCCGCGGAAATTCAAGGAATACTGCGCTAAAATGTCGATCAAGACGTCGTCTATCCAGTATGAAAACGACGATATGATGCGCGTTACCCACGGCGACGACTACGCTATCGCCTGCTGCGTCTCATCTATGCGCGTTGGCAAGGAAATGCAGTTTTTCGGCGCACGTGCAAATCTTGCAAAATGCCTGCTCTACGCTATAAACGGCGGTATGGACGAACGCCTCAAGATTCAGGTAGGTCCGAAATTCCGTCCGGTAGAGGGCGATTATCTCGACTTCGACGATGTATGGGATAAATACGAGGCTATGATGGAGTGGCTTGCAGGTCTTTACGTAAATACCCTGAACGTCATCCACTATATGCACGACAAATACTGCTACGAAAAGCTGCAAATGGCTCTTCACGACCGCGATGTAAAGCGTTATTTCGCAACCGGAATAGCCGGACTTTCCGTTGTCGCAGACTCGCTTTCGGCTATCAAATATGCAAAGGTAAAGGTTATCCGCGACGAGGACGGTATCGTTACCGACTATCAGGTTGAGGGAGACTTTCCGAAATATGGCAACAATGACGACCGGGTTGACGACCTTGCTGTTACCGTTGTGCGCAAATTTATGGACTGCGTGAGAAAGCACCATACCTACCGCGACGGAGTACCTACAATGTCTATCCTCACGATCACCTCAAACGTCGTATACGGCAAAAAGACCGGAAATACGCCTGACGGACGAAAAATGGGAGTTCCGCTCGCACCTGGTGCAAATCCTATGCACGGCAGAGATACTCACGGAGCTGCGGCTTCGCTTGCCTCTGTTGCAAAGCTTCCGTTCCGTCACGCCCAGGACGGCATCTCCAACACATTCTCTATAATTCCCGATGCACTGGGTAAGGATATGCAGGTATTTGTGGGAGATATTGACCTCGACAAGCTGAGAAACGAGGAATAAAATGGACGCAAACGAAAAAAAGCCCGAATCACCGGAGGAGCTGGCAGATCTCATTGACAGCCTCATGTCCCGGGGAAGCGGACACGTAAATATAATCGCCGATGACAATGCTCAGTCCGTAATGGTAAACGTCGTAAACAGCACCGATTACTGCGGAAACAAGGGCGCCTGCTGCCAGCCTACGGAGAGCATGGACGACGATGACGAATGATTGGAGGAACCATTATGGAAAATGCAAATCAGACACAGGTCGACAACCTTATCGAGCTGCTGGACGGCTATGTTGAAAAAGGCGGTCATCACCTCAACGTAAATGTTTTCACAAAGGAAACTCTTCTGGACGCTCAGGCTCATCCGGAAAAATATCCTCAGCTTACAGTGCGTGTTTCCGGCTATGCCGTTAATTTTGTCAAGCTCACTAAGGAACAGCAGGACGACGTAATATCACGTACTTTCCACAGTTCTCTCTGAAATTGTTGAAACAAAGCTAAAAAAAGCTGCTGCAATTCAATTTGGATCGCAGCAGCTTTTCTTATTTTTATTAAAGCATATGCGCTCTCAGCTCGTCTGCTGAAAGAGGTGAAAGATAAGCAGGCGCAATGTCAAATGCTGTCTTGCAGCCTGTTGCACCCTCTGCCTTCAGTCTGCACAGCGCTCTTGCGTAGCAAATAAGCACGCTTGCGGTAAACTCCGGATTTGAGTCCAGCTTCAGTGAATACTCGATCATCTGGTGTGTGCTCTCCCCTGCTCCGGTCATGCCGCTTCTCATTACAAATCCGCCGTGAGGCATCTTGTTGTGAACAGCGTCGAACTCCTCCTCAGTTATAAAATTAACTGTGGTATCGTACTCGTCAAAATAATTCTTCATCGTCTTGATGCTTTCCTCGATCTTAGCCGTATCAGCGCCTTCCTCCGGCACTACCCAGCACTCGCGGAGATGCTTCTGACGTGTGGTCAGCTCGGGCTGCGAGCCGCTTCTTACCGCTTCCATAGCCGACTCGACGGGAACTGTATACTGGATTCCGCGTTTTACGCCCTCAACACGGCGGATAGCGTCGGAATGTCCCTGGCTTACGCCCTTTCCCCAGAAGGTGTATGTCTTGCCGTTGGGCAGGATAGACTCTGCATAAAGGCGGTTCAGTGAGAAAAGACCGGGATCCCAGCCAAGAGAAATGAACGCCAGATGTCCGCTCTCCCTGGCAGCCTTATCAACATTTGCAAAGTGCTCCGGAATACGGGCATGAGTGTCGAAGCTGTCGATAACATTAAATGTCTTTGCAAGCTTCGGCGTCTGCTTTGGCAGGTCTGTAGCGCTTCCGCCGCAGATTATCATAACGTCGATAGAATCCGCCATAGCAGCAGCTTCGTCCATACCGTAGACCTTAGCTCCTGTAATTGTTTTTACGTCTGCCGGGTCACGACGTGTGAAAACTCCCACAAGCTCCATATCCTCATTCTGCTGAATCGCCAGCTCTACGCCCTTTCCAAGATTTCCGTAGCCTGCGATCGCGATTTTATATTTACTCATTTTTTACACTCCTGACTATATTAACATCTGCATATCGTAAAGTCCTGCCGGCTTATCCTTGAGATAGACCGCAGCCTTGACAGAGCCCTCCGCAAAAACTGTCTTTGACGCAGCCGAATGTGACAGAGTGATGACCTCGTCGTTTCCGGCAAAGATAACGTCGTGCTCGCCGACGATAGTACCGCCTCTTATAGCGTGCATTCCGATCTCGTTCTTCTCACGCTTTGCGCGGCGCGAGTGGCGGTCGTAAACGTACTGCTTTGAATTGTCCATCGTCTCGTTTATGGCATTGGCGAGCATTATCGCCGTTCCGCTCGGAGCGTCAAGCTTCTGGTTGTGATGCTTTTCCACAATTTCAATATCGAAGCGGTCGCCCAGCACCTCCGCAGCCTTTTTCGCCAGCTGGACAAGCAGATTTATGCCCAGCGACATATTGAATGTAAAGAACACAGGTATCTGCTCCGCAGCAGCCTTTATCTGTGCGATCTGCTCGTCGCTGTAGCCTGTCGAAGCTACAACAATTGGTGTACCTGTTGCAAGGCAGTATTCAAGAAGTCCGTCAAGGGACGCCGGATTCGAGAAATCAATAATAACGTCCGGCTTTTCCGGAAGCTTTGAAGGCGCGTCAACGATCGGGAAATCGGCGTACTGCTCGGTATAAAGGTCTATTCCGGCAACAACTCTGCAATCCTCTCTGTCCTTTACGCAGCCGTAAATGGTCTTGCCCATTTTGCCGTTTGCACCGCAAATTGCTATATTTGTCATTTTTTCAACTCCTAAATTACTTTATAAGCCCATGCTTCTCCAGCGACGCTCTCAGAACTGCCTTATGCTCCTCAGACATTTCAACGAGAGGCAGACGGCAGGGTCCTGCATTGACGCCGACCATATTCATAGCTTCCTTCACAGGAATGGGATTTACCTCGATAAACAGGTTGTTTATAAGGTCAAGGTACTCGATCTGGAGCTTTGTCGCCTCGGCAAAATTATTGTCAAGGCAGTACTGCACCATATTGTGAGTCTCTCTCGGGATAACGTGTGAGAGAACGGAAATAACTCCCTTTGCGCCCAGAGACATCAGCGGAACTATCATATCGTCGTTGCCGCTGTAAACGTCGATAACATCGCCGCACTCCGCAATAAGCTTAGCCGCATAGCTGATATTGCCGCTTGCTTCCTTTATAGCGACGATATTTCTGTGCTCCGCAAGCTTCTTTACGGTTGAGACTTCCATATTCATGCCCGTTCTGCCGGGGATGTTGTAGAGCACGATAGGAATATTCACCGCATCGGCAACAGCTGTAAAATGAGCGATAAGCCCCTTCTGCGTTGTCTTGTTGTAGTAGGGAGTGACAAGCAGCAGTGCGTCAGCTCCGACGCTTTCAGCCTCCTTGGAAAGCTTCACAGCATAAGCCGTATCATTGCTTCCTGTTCCGGCGATCACCGGAACTCTCTTCGCTGTTCTCTGAACTGCAAAACGGATGCACTCCAGGTGCTCCTCGTCTGTCATAGTCGAAGCCTCGCCTGTCGTGCCGCATATTACGACAGCGTCTGTGCCGTTCTCTATCTGCGTATCTATCATTTCGCCGAGAACGTCGTAATTGATAGAACCGTCGTCATTCATGGGTGTGATAATGGCAATAGCCGCACCTGTAAAAATAGTGTTCTTCATAGAAAAATCAACCTTTCCTTGAATCAGTCAAAATATCCCTTTGCTGCAAGAAGCTCTGCAAGCAGAACGCCGCCGCCTGCCGCTCCTCTCAATGTGTTGTGTGAAAGGCATACAAACTTGTAATCGTACTGTGTATCTTCACGGAGACGGCCTGTGGAAACAGCCATACCGTTCTCCAGATTTCTGTCAAGCTTAGCCTGGGGACGGTTATCGTCCTCGAAGTAGTGGATAAACTGCTTGGGTGCGCTGGGAAGCTCAAGCTCCTGTGGAACGCCCTTGAAATCAGCCCAGAGCTGTAAGATCTCCTCCTTGGAGGGCTTGTTCTCGAAGCTTACGAAAACAGCCGCAGTGTGACCGTCCGAAACAGGTACGCGGAGGCACTGGGTCGTGATCGCAGGTGCGGAAGCCTTGACGATCTCATTGCCCTCGATGGTTCCCCAAACCTTCAGCGGCTCCTGCTCGGACTTTTCCTCCTCTCCGCCGATGTAGGGGATAAGATTATCTACCATTTCGGGCCATGTCTCGAAGTTCTTTCCTGCTCCGGAGATAGCCTGGTATGTGCAGGCGAGCACCTTTGTTAGACCGAATTTTTTCAGCGGATGAAGCGCCGGAACATAGCTCTGGATAGAGCAGTTGGACTTAACTGCGATAAATCCTCTCTTTGTGCCGAGACGCGCTCTCTGAGCCTTGATTATCTCTATGTGGTCGGGATTTATCTCCGGAACGACCATAGGAACGTCGGGAGTGAATCTGTGGGCGGAGTTATTGGAAACAATAGGGCACTCCGCCTTGGCGTATGCCTCCTCGAGAGCCTTTATCTCGTCCTTTTTCATATCAACTGCACAGAAGCAGAAATCAACCATTGAAGCGATCTTCTCTATGTCGGCTGTTGCGTCCATGAGGATCATGCTCTTCATTGCCTCGGGCATGGGAGCAGCCATCTTCCAGCGGCTTCCGGCAACCTCCTCGTATGTCCTGCCTGCGCTTCTCGGAGAAGCTGCAAGAACCTTCACATTGAACCAAGGGTGATTTTCAAGCAGAGTTGCAAATCTCTGACCGACCATACCTGTTGCGCCGATGATACCTACGTTGTACTGTTTCATAAATCATTTCTCCTTATCAGACTTTTTGAACAAAAAGTCAAAAAATAATAAAACCGGTTGCAAACCGGCTCATCATGTGTTATAATAGATGTGTTGGCATATTGATATTACCTATGCCGATAGCGCTCCATCATAAACACGATGACAGCCGAAAGCCTGTTGAGCCCACAGCCGAAGGAATGTTTACCAGACATCCCTCCTCGGCAGCATTGCCTTTCACCGCGCCTCACGGGACTGGTAGTCCTGAACGTGGTTACTGATCGCAGCCGCACCTCTATCTAATTACTATAATATCACTTTATGTTTATTCTGTCAATATCTTTTCGGAAATTTTTTTACAAGGAGATAATCTATGGAACTTCTCAAATCCGATTTTTTCTACGATCTGCCGGAGGAGCTTATCGCTCAGACGCCTGTCGAGCCGCGGAATGCCTCGCGCATGATGTGCGTCGACCGTTCCACCGGAGCGATAACTCACGAGCATTTCTATAATTTATGCAGCAGACTGAAAAAGGGTGACCTGCTTGTCATGAACGATTCCCGGGTCATTCCGGCAAGGCTTTACGGCGAAAAAATCGAAAACGGCACATTTATCGAATTTCTGCTTCTGGAACAAAAGGGCGACAAGCTCTGGGAAATAATCTGCCGCCCCGGAAAAAAAGCCAAAGTCGGCACACGTTTCAGCTTTGGCGGAGGCCGTCTCACGGCGGAGGTCATCGAGGTGCACGAGGACGGCAACCGTGTCGTGAAATTTGACTGCGATGGAAACTTCTTTACGGCTCTGGAGGATGTAGGGCAGATGCCGCTTCCTCCGTACATAAAGGAAAAGCTCAATGACAAGGAGCGTTACCAGACGGTATACTCCAACGAGCTTGGCTCGGCAGCCGCACCTACCGCCGGACTTCACTTTACAAAGGAAATGCTGGAGGAGCTGCATCAGATGGGCGTAAAAACTGCGTTTGTCACGCTTCATGTAGGTCTCGGAACATTCCGCCCGGTCAAGGAGGATAATGTGCTGGAGCACAAGATGCACAGCGAGCACTATCACCTACCGGAAGAAACCGCCAGGCTTATAAACGAGACAAAAGCAGCCGGCGGACGCGTTATCGCTGTTGGAACTACGACCTGTCGCACATTGGAAAGTGTTGCAACATTTTTCGGCGATATTTCGGAGCGCGATGGCTACACCGACATTTTCATCTATCCCGGCTATGAATTCAAGTGCATCGACGGACTTATAACTAATTTCCACCTGCCGGAAAGCACCCTGATAATGCTTGTTTCGGCATTCATGGGCTACGACAGCACCATGAACGCCTATAAAACCGCCGTTGAGGAGAAGTACAGATTTTTCAGCTTCGGAGATTCGATGTGTATTTTGTGAGGTATTTATTATGAATTTATCGTTATTTTTTAAAGCAATAGCTGACAGTGATATATGCCCGATCGTTATCTGCGACCTGAGCCACACAATAATTTACATGAACCCGACGGCGATCGAACGCTATACAAAAAGAGGCGGAGAAAAGCTGGTCGGGCGCTCGCTCCTGGACTGTCATAATGCGGATTCAAACGAGAAGATCAAGGCGGTCGTCGAATGGTTCGGGCAGTCCGAGAACAACAACCGCATCTTCACATTCCATAATACCAAGGATAACAAGGACGTATATATGATAGCTCTCCGGGACGATAACCACAGGCTTATAGGCTACTACGAGAAGCATGAACTGCGCACCGCAGAAACAGCATCAGCTTATGAGCATATATATAAAGTATAGAAAAAAAGCTATGATTGCAGTAAAATAGCTTAATATCAGCAATGCGACCGATCGGGAATTTGAATAGCCGTTTGTCGCCTCTTCTGATTTTTTCGAGAGATGGACAAGTCCCAGCCCTGCCGATGCACCCAGAGTTATTACTAAGAAAAGCACTCCAAATCCATGAGCTATCCCTTGTCCCATGCCGACAAAGAGATTGTTGACGAAGCTCCATTCACGCTCCGACGGCATTTTCTTCGCTCCAAGCGCGGCAGCTTCTCTGAAAAGCTCCAACGAAGTGATACCGGACAAACACGCTGTTATTGAATTAAACGCAGCAGAAATAATTCTGCCTATCCTGCTTCCGTTTCCCATAAAATAAAACCTCCTTTATTTTGTTGATACAATCATACCACAAAGGAGATTTTTTCCAATATAATAAATGTCACTTTGACAGTTACAAATGTAATTCTATGACAAAGGAGATCATATGTTTACACTGATAAAAAAAGAAAATAAAGCCCGCCGTGGACAGGTCGAGACAGTCCACGGCACATTCCAGACGCCCTGCTTTATGAACGTAGGAACTGCCGCTGCCATTAAAGGCGGTATCTCCTCCGTTGACCTGAAAGGACTCAAAACTCAGGTGGAGCTTTGCAATACGTATCATCTCCACCTCCGCCCCGGGGACAAGATAATAAAGGAAATGGGCGGACTCCACAAATTCATGAACTGGGACAAGCCTATCCTCACCGACAGCGGCGGATTCCAGGTATTTTCCCTTGCAAAGCTGCGCAAAATAAAGGAAGAGGGCGTATACTTCGCCTCCCATATCGACGGTCACAGAATTTTCATGGGTCCAGAGGAGAGTATGCAGATACAGTCAAATCTGGGCTCCACGATAGCAATGGCGTTCGACGAGTGCGTGGAAAATCCCTCCACCCACGAATATGCAGAAAAATCCATAGAACGCACGCTCCGGTGGCTCTACCGCTGCAAGGATGAAATGGAAAGACTGAACAGTCTCCACGACACCATAAATAAGAAGCAGATGCTCTTCGGCATAAATCAGGGCTCGACCTACGACGACCTGAGAATACGCCACATGGAGGAGATCGCCAGGCTCGATCTTGACGGCTATGCCATAGGAGGACTTGCCGTCGGTGAAGCTACAGAGGAAATGTACCGCATAATCGACGTTGTCGAGCCATATATGCCGGTCAATAAGCCCCGTTATCTCATGGGCGTAGGCACACCGTCGAACATCATCGAAGCAGTCGCACGGGGAGTCGATATGTTCGACTGCGTAATGCCGAGCCGGAATGCGCGTCACGCAACGGTGTTTACATGGAGCGGAATAATGCACCTGCAAAACAAATGCTACGAGACCGACCCCCGTCCGGTCGACGAGGAGTGCGACTGCCCTACATGCCGGAATTTCAGCCGTGCATATATGCGCCACCTTTTCAAGGCGAATGAACAGCTTGCCGGCAGACTTGCAGTTCAGCATAATCTCTACTTCTATAATACATTGACCGAAAAAATACGCGAAGCCATTGACGAGGACAGATTTGAGCAGTTCAGGCAGAAGTATTCAACGCTTCTTGCAGCAAGAATATGAGGTGACAGCATGAAAGATACAGTTATTTTTGACATGGACGGAACGATCGCGGATACTCTGGAAGATCTGGCTGATGCCGTAAATCAGGGCTTGAAGCAGCTTGGATTCCGGGAGCATCCGACAGAGGAATATAAGCTCATGGTCGGAAACGGTGCTCAGAAGCTCTGTTACCGCGCTCTGCCTGAGGATAGAAAAGAGCTTTCAGACACGCTTTACGGGCTGTTCAAGGCATATTACGATCAGCATTATCTGGACAAGACCTCTGCCTATAAGGGTATTGACGCGGTTATCGGAAACCTGATCAACGACGATTTCACAGTTGCCGTGGCTACAAATAAGCCCCAGGATGTGGCGCGAAAGGTTTTCGCAAGCCTGCTGCCCGGCCACGTTAACGACGTCATAGTTCTCGGGGGATGCGATGAAAGAGCAAAAAAGCCTGATCCGGCTATAATCTACGAGATCCTCGGCGGCGCACCGGATAAGGAATGTAAAATATTCATGGTCGGCGACAGCAATGTCGATATCCGGACTGCAAGGAATGCAGGGATCATCTCTATCGGCTGTCTCTGGGGCTTCAGAGACCGTCAGGAGCTTGAAAAGGCAGGCGCGGACTTTATTGCAGAAACTCCCGCAGACGTTGAGGACATAGTAAATATGGTCGTTTACGGCGGATTCCTGGGGTGACGGTATGCTATATCTTACAGCGGACGAACTGACCGCAAATATCCTGTCCCAGTCTGAAAAAGCGGCTGCGGTAATCGGCAGCATTGATTTCAAAAAAACCGGTTTCGACCACAACACCGTTATAATTCCGTTTCTCGGAAACATTTTTGATTCTGCGCTTACTGTCCTTGCACTTGAAAGCGGCTGCGGGACAGAAAACCAGTGCTACAGAGAGCCGAAGCGGATCGTGCTATCAGCCTGCTGCCTGAGCCGGGAAATGGGCAGATATATGGCAGACATTTCTGACATGAGAGCAGAATACGACGGCTTCGGAGGAAGCTCCGGCTTCGACCTTGAAAAATGTCTGCTTTTCCTCACGAATTACTGCGGATTTATGAGCGGATTTCTGGAGAAAAGCTCTTCAGCCCGCAGACTTTGTGAGCACAAGGACATTATCTGCGGATTCGCGGAGACTGTTGCAGAGAAAGCCGAAAAAAAACAAACGACGCAGCCGCAAAAACCGGAAGATAAAGACGATAACATCGCAGACCTGCTCCGCCGGCTCATAAAGGAGACCCAGCGAACAAACGAGCTTCTGGAGCAGCTTCTAAGATAATGTCAGGAGGAAACTGAAATGGAAAAGGATCTTGAAGTCTATACTGACGAACAGCTCAGAGAGCTTGAGGGATATATTGAAGAGAATTACGGTGAAATACAGCACTTTTTTCAGGAAAAGAGCTCTGAGGGAGTAAGGCTGAATTTTTATGTGGTAGCTCCTGATAAAGAGCACAGATTTTATACTCTTGTGACCGGCGGAATGGGCGCGCACAGGATGAACGTCCCAAAGGAGTTCAAGGAACGCAGACTGGAGCGCGCAGAGCTTGTCATCAAGCTGCCTGCATACTGGAAATTCGAGGGCGGCAACGGCGAGTCTTCATGGCCTATCCAGCTGCTCGACAGGCTTGCGCATCTTCCTATAAGCGAGAATGCCTGGCTGGGATTCGGTCATACTGTGGAATACGACAGCGGATTCAGCGAAAAAACCGAACTAAACAGCGCGCTTATGGTCCGCTCAACAGACGGCGAGAATCCGCATATCTGCAAAATGTCGGATGATATGATCATTAATTTTTATCAGGTCATACCGCTTTATCCGGATGAACTGAAATTCAAGATAAAGCACGGCGCCATCGCGCTGCTCGACTTCTTCCCCGATTTAAACAGCTTCGTCACAGAGCCGGACAGAAAACCGTTTATCGACAAGGATTTCGAGAATATGATCGACACAGTGAAAATGCACTCCTCAAAGGTAAAAGAAAAAAAGCTGTATATTCCTGAGATAAACGGTGCAAATCATATTGCCGCTTTCCTTATGTGGGCTGTGAAAAAAAAGCTGCTTTCCGAGGATCTCCGGGAATTTCTGGCGGACGAGCTGCTTCAGATGCGCCGCGGCGAGCTTGATCCGAGAAAATTTGTCATAAACGTTCTCGGCGGCGAGCTGACAATGGATCTCTTCAACCAGGAGGGACAGGAATTTATAGCGGAATACTATGATTTCTACAGCAGCGGCAAACCAAGCTATCCCGGCGATGTGGACAACGCCGCTCTCGACTATTTCGGCGAAGAGAAGTACAACTGCGAGGAATTTAAAGACGAGGCTTATCTTTTCGTGCCATTCAACGAGGACTACTGCAAGGCTTTAAGCCGGTATATCGACAAAAGCTACAGAAAATTCAAAAAGAGCAAGGCTCTTTCTGAACAGGACATAACAAATTCCTGAAATATGTACTTGACAAAATTCTGAATATGTAGTAAAATATATAATATGTATAACTATATCACTACGTAAAGGCGGTAAACAAATGGGTTTATTTAGTAATATCTTCGGCGCAAATGCTTACTCGAACAGAGAGTTGAAGCGTATTGAGCCTATAAAAAATAAGGTGCTGGCGCTGGAGGACGAGTACTCAGCTCTTTCAGACGCCGAGCTGAAAGGAAAAACTGCCGAATTTAAGGACAGACTTGAGTCCGGAGAGTCCCTTGACGATATTCTCCCGGAGGCTCTCGCAACTGTTCGCGAGGCGGCATGGCGTGTTCTCGAAAAGAAGCCATATCCTGTTCAGATAATCGGCGCGATCGTTCTCCACCAGGGACGTATCGCCGAAATGAAGACCGGTGAAGGTAAAACTCTTGTCGCCTGCGTCGCTTCATACCTCAACGCACTGTCCGGCAAGGGCGTTCACGTCGTAACCGTTAACGATTATCTCGCTAAAACTCAGGCTGAGGAAATGGGTAAGGTTCTCCGCTGGCTGGGTCTTACTGTAGGCTGTATCCTTCACGGACTCAACAATAACGAACGACGTGAGGCTTACAACTGCGACGTTACTTACGGAACAAACAACGAGCTGGGATTCGATTACCTCCGTGACAACATGGTCACCCACAAGGAGGAGCGCGTTCAGCGTGAGCCTAACTTTGTTATCGTGGACGAGGTGGACTCTATTCTCATCGACGAAGCAAGAACTCCTCTTATTATTTCCGGCAGAGGTGAAAAATCTACTGACCTTTACTCTATCGCAGACCGCTTTGCAAAAATGCTGACGCCTACTACCGTCGTCGAGGTGGATAACAAGGAGGATCAGGATTCTATAAGCGAAACTGCTGACTATATCATCGACGAAAAGGCTAAAACTGCCACTATCACACAGCGCGGTGTTAAGAAGGCTGAGGAGGCGTTCCGCGTCGAGAACCTTATGGATCCCGAGAATATGACCCTTCTCCACCACATAAACCAGGCTCTCAAGGCAAACGGCGTTATGAAAAACGAGATCGACTACGTCGTTCAGGACGGCGAGATCATTATTGTCGACGAGTTTACAGGCCGTCTCATGCTCGGCAGACGCTTCAACGACGGTCTCCACCAGGCTATTGAGGCAAAGGAGGGCGTTAAGATCAAGAGCGAATCAAAGACTCTCGCTACCATCACCTTCCAGAATTTCTTCCGCCTCTACAACAAGCTCTCCGGTATGACCGGTACTGCTATGACCGAGGAGGACGAGTTCAAGGAGATCTACAAGCTGGACGTTATCGCTATCCCCACCAACAAGCCCGTTATCCGTGTGGATCATAACGACCAGGTATACAGCACCGAAAAGGGCAAATATGCCGCTATTATCGAGAAGATCATCGAGTGCAATGAAAAGGGACAGCCTATCCTTGTCGGTACGGTTTCTATCGAGAAATCCGAGCTCCTCTCCGCTATGCTGAAGAGAAAGGGCATCAAGCACGAAGTCCTCAACGCAAAGCATCATGCCAAGGAAGCTGAGATCGTAGCGCAGGCAGGTAAATTCGGCGCTGTTACGATCGCCACGAATATGGCTGGACGTGGTACCGATATCATGCTCGGAGGAAACGCCGAGTTCCTGGCTCGTGCAGAGCTGAGAAAGCGCGAAATTCCCGAGGAGGTAATCACTGAAGCTATCGGATTTGCAGATACCGACAACGAGGAGATCATCGAGGCAAGAAAGCTCTATCAGGAGCTTTACAATAAGTATAATGCCGAAGTAAAGGAAAAGGCCGCTAAGGTACGCGAGGTCGGCGGTTTATTTATCCTCGGTACGGAACGTCATGAGTCCCGACGTATCGACAACCAGCTCCGCGGACGTTCAGGACGTCAGGGCGACGAGGGCGAAAGCTGCTTCTTCCTCTCCGTTGAGGACGACCTTATGCGTATTTTCGCTGGCGACCGTCTCCAGAATCTCATGCGTATGCTCAATGTTGAGGAAACTATGCCTATCGAGAGCAAGACGCTGACACGTATCATCGAGTCGTCGCAGAAGAAGGTCGAGGGACGTAACTTCGGTATCAGAAAGAACGTTCTCAGTTATGACGACGTTATGAATAACCAGCGTGAGATAATCTACAAGCAGCGTTCACAGGTTCTTGACGGCGAAGATCTCCATTCTGAGATACTCAAAATGATGGAGGATCTGATTACCTCAACCGTTAATCTCTATCTTGCCGACGAGGACGAGAGAGAGAACTGGAACATCGTTGGTCTCAAGGAATATTTCCTCGGCTGGCTTATCAATGAAGAAGATCTTGACTTCGACGACGATGAGCTGCAATCTGTTACCCGCGACGAGATCATCTCCGCCCTCAATGAGAAGTGCGGCGAGATATATCAGGCTAAGGAAGAGGAATACGGCAGCGAGGTAATACGCGAGGTAGAGCGCGTCGTTCTGCTGAAGGTCGTAGACACAAAGTGGATGGCGCATATCGACGATATGGAGGAGCTGAAAAAGGGTATCAGCCTTCGCTCTTACGGTCAGAAAAATCCCGTTATCGAATACAGATACGAGGGCTTCGAGATGTTCGACGCTATGGTCAATTCTATCCGTGAGGATACCGTTCGTATGCTGCTGACTGTTAAGCTCCGTAAGAATGAGGCTCCCGCGAGAGAGCAGGTCGCTAAGCCCGACGCTCCCAATGCAGGCGCAGGCGACGGAAGCTTCGCTCCACAGGCGTCCGCCAAGAAAATAGGCGACAACGATCCTTGTCCCTGCGGCAGCGGAAAAAAATACAAGAAGTGCTGTAAGCTTAAAGAAGAAAAATAAAAGTAATTCAAGGCGGCCTGAACCGAGCCGCCTTGAACCGTTCAGGAAAGGTGTTAATATGAAAAAGACTGCTTTGATTCTGTCATTCTGCCTGGTTCTGCTTGCAGGCTGCGGACGTGTTGATTCCGCTGATAACAGCGGAAATGTTAAACCCTTTGAAATCGAAAATACTACGAAAACCGGCTCAGATAACGACGAAAACGGAAACTCCGCCCAGGCTGTACAGACCGGAGCCGCTGTGACTACCGTCAGCGGCGATACAGCTACAACTACCGTGAGAACAGGTCAGGTACAGCTTGTAAAGCGTACCGGCGTTACTCCCACAGCTCAAGTCACAACTCCTGCACCGCCCACTCGCCCGTCTACTCCTTCCGGCGGAAACAACGGCGGCGGAAACTCTTCGCCTGTTCAGACTAATCCTCCGGCTACGTCGATCCACCGCCCGGCAGCTACTACGACTGTGACGACCACTCCGGCTCCGGTAGGACCTACTGTTATCACCAAGGACAACATAACCTGTTCGCTTAAGGACAACGGAGTTGAAATAGCTGTAACGGCTCAGGACGGCAGTGTTAAAACACAGCTTATCGGGCTAGATCAGAATATTGTTGAGGGCATAAAAAATGCCTACGCAGAGGGAAAAACTGCGCCTTCGCAGCGTATTGTCATCGCTGATTTCGACTTTGACGGCGTAGATGAGATATTCATTCCCACCGAGATCGGCGAGTACAACACCCTTGGCGTTTATAAAAAATATGACGACGCTTCCGGTCAGTATGCCGACTGGAGCGGAATGGACGCTGTCTCCGGCTATGCAGAGGCAAACAGTGAAACTCTGACTATCCAGTTTACTACCAGAAAAAATGAACACGAATACGAAGTACTCACATACACCTGGGAGAATATCATCGGCGACGACGGTCAGATCATCGGCAGACAGCTTGTTCCTGTCAACTCCGTAAATCACTACCGCCTTGACGACTCCGCTGAGGAGCTGTGGAATGTCTATATTGACTACTGCGATTACGTTGGCGGCGCAAAACAGATAACAAAGCGCGAAAAGGTGATCTTCAACGAGGTCTATGAGATAGTTGGCGCTGAGGAGATAGACATAACCTGGGAGACGAGAGCCTGATGTCGGGATACAGCGTTTTTGCACGGTATTACGACAGTCTCACTGCAAATATCAACTATGTTAAGCGTGCGGAATATTTTCACGGTATTATTGAAAAATATCGGAAAACAGAGGGCGATCTTCTCCTCGACCTTGCCTGCGGAACGGGAAGCATTTCCGAAGCAATGGCTGAGCTGGGATATGATGTCATGGGCGTTGACTACTCGGAGGAAATGCTGAATGAGGCCATGAACAAAAAATTCGACAGCGGTCTCGATATCCGCTACCTCTGCCAGGATATGCGGAAGCTTGACCTATACGGCTCTCCGGACGTGACTATATGCGCGCTGGACAGCATAAATCACCTTGACAGCCTCAATGATGTACGCAAGGTTTTCCGCAATATAGCGTTCTTCTCAGTTCCAGACGGACTTTTTATCTTCGATGTCAATACGCTTTATAAGCATCGCAGTATTCTTGCAAATAATACGTTTACCTACGAAACCGACCAGGTCTACTGCATCTGGGAAAATACCCTTGTGCCGGAAACAGACGAGGTGAAAATGAACCTGGAGTTTTTTGAGCTGGAGGATAACGGGCTATACTCGCGCAGCTCCGATTCATTCTCCGAAAAGGCGTACTCCGAGGAGGAGCTGGAAAAGCTCCTCGCCGAAGAGGGCTTTGAAATACTGGCAAAATACGGCGACGACACTATGCTTCCGCCAGAAAATGACACACAGCGGCTGGTTTACGTGACAAGGATCCTCCGCAGCGGACAGACAATTTGAAAGGATTTTTTAAATGGGCAATTTATACAGGGCAATTTCTGCCGACGGTTCAGCCTTTGCGGCTGTTCTGGACGCAAAGGATATTGTCTCCGAAATAGAAATGATCCATAAAACATCAGCGGTCGTAACGGCAGCTCTCGGAAGGCTGTCGGTCGCCGCTTCACTTATGGGCTATATGCTGAAAGGCGACGAATCAAGCATAACCCTGCGTATTGACGGCGACGGCCCTGCGGGTCAGCTTGTTGCCGTCGCAGACAGTATGGGCAACGTGAAAAGCTGCGTGAATAATCCGGTAGTGGAGCTGCCGCTGAACAGTATCGGAAAGCTCGATGTTTCCGGAGCTGTCGGCAAAAACGGCACTCTTTCCGTTGTGAAAGACCTTGGGATGCGCGAGCCCTATGTAGGCGTGATTCCGCTTGTTTCCGGTGAAATTGCCGAGGACGTGGCGAACTATTACGCCGTCAGCGAGCAGATACCTACTGTATGCGCTCTCGGCGTGCTTGTGAATCCGGATCTTTCCGTGAAGTCAGCCGGAGGTTTCCTGGTTCAGCTTCTGCCATTTGCAGATGAAAATTGTATAAGCCAGATCGAGAAAAACGTTGCGGAGATGAGACCAGTTTCTGCCATGCTTTCCGAGGGAACGACGCCTGAGGAGATCGCCGAAATGCTGCTAAAAGGTCTTGACCCCAACGAGCTTGACACTGCTCGCCCGGCATATAAATGCGATTGCAGCAGACGGCGTACGGAAAAGGTGCTTATAAGCGTGGGTGCGCAGGAGCTGCGTTCTATCGCAGCCGAGGGCAAGCCTACCGAGGTCTGCTGTCATTTCTGCGGCAAAAAATATGTGTTCTCCCCCGACGAGGTCGCAAAATTAGCCGAAAGCTCTGTGGAGGGATCGGATGAATAAATTTTTCTTCGGAGCTGCGGCTATAGCTGCCGTACTTCTTGTAGGCTGCGGAAAGGAAAAATCTCCGGACGAGTATGTTCGTGCGGAGAATTTCACTATTCACACCACGGCGGTCTATTCTGAGACATATCTGAGCGGAGTTCAGGAGGAAACCACTGCAGTATCGCCGGCGACGCTCTCCTACTCCCTTAACGGCACGTCCGTGGAGCTGTACATGGACGGCGTTCTCAGCCAGACTCTCCCCTTTTACTACACGCCCGATTCTTCACGCATATCCGTTGCGGATTTTAATTTCGACGGCTACAACGACATATATATCCCCTATGAGTCGTCTGCTGACTATGGCTATTATTACTGCTATAATGCGTCAAAGCATACATTTGAGGAGAACAATGCCCTGGCTGAAATAGGTCTGCTGAGTGTTACCGGGGACGGCTTGCTGACTAAGACCACGGACGACGGCTATGTTAAGAAGTCTGTGGATTACCAGTGGGTAAACGGCTGGCTCAGTCCAATGAAAAAGACAGAGGTTTATGAAAGCAGCGAAGATAATAAGATACATACAGATGTCTATGTTTATGGCGCCGACGGAGTTGAGTATCTGTCGGAGAGCTCTGTAAACTGAGAAAAAGGAGATCCGACGTGTACGACAATAAAACCGAAGAAACACCGATAAAAGCGGTTCTTGCCTGCGTTGACACAGGCGAGTTCGACGCAGAAGCCTCGATAGCCGAGCTGGCTGAGCTTTCGTCTACTGCAAATGCCGAAGTAGTCGGCGAGATCATACAGAAAAAACAGTCCTACGATCCTGCGACCTGCATGGGTCCCGGCAGACTCGAAGAGCTGAAAGAGCAGCTTGAAATGCTGGAGGCGGAGCTTGTTATATTTGACCATGAGCTGTCGGGTATGCAGGTGAGAAATATCGAAAATATTCTCGAAGTCCGCGTGATCGACCGCACTACGCTGATACTGGACATTTTCGCCCAGCGTGCCCGGACGAAAGAGGGTAAGCTTCAGGTTGAGCTTGCCCAACAGAAGTACAGGCTGCCGCGTCTTACCGGTATGGGAACTGCGCTGTCGCGTCTTGGCGGCGGAATCGGAACAAGAGGTCCTGGCGAGACAAAGCTGGAAACTGACAAACGTCATATCCGTCAGAGAATAGAGTATCTGGAGGATGAACTGCGAGAGCTTGAAAAACACCGTAAATTCGCCCGTTCACGGCGTAAAAAGGACGGCGTTCTGTGCGCAGCTATCGTAGGCTATACAAACGTTGGAAAATCCACTCTGCTGAACGCTCTGACGGATGCCGGAGTGCTGGCAGAAAACAAGCTATTCGCAACTCTCGATGTAACATCGCGTTCCATCGAGCTTCCCGATGGCAGAAGCGTCATGCTCATTGATACGGTCGGTCTTATCCGGCGACTGCCCCACAATCTGGTGGAGGCATTCAAATCCACTCTCGAAGAGGCTGCGGCGGCTGATATTATCCTCAACGTCCATGACATTTCCGCTCCGGACTTTGCAGAGCAGGCAAAAGTCACCCGTCAGCTGCTGACTGAGCTTGGCTGCGACGGAATCCCAGTTATAGACGTTATGAACAAGGCTGATGCAGCTGCTGATATTGATGCTGTTTTCGAGGACGACAGCACGGTGATCATATCTGCACGGCAAAAAATCGGCTTTGACAGGCTTTTAAAGTGCATCACCAAAAATCTTCCTGAGACGGCGCGGCGAATGAGGCTGCTCGTTCCCTATGAGGCTACGGCATTTATAAGCAGGATCAGGGTAAACGGCAAGATCTTCTCCGAGGAATACAATGAGCACGGCACAATTATCGACGCTATGGTCGATGTGAAGCTGATAAAAGAGGCGGAGAAGTTTGCTATCGGATTATGATCTGACTCCAAGACATTACTACATTTATAGAAATCGAAGTTTATAAGGGAACGCCCTCTCTTGCAGGGCGTTCCCTCTTTTGTAACAGTCCACTGGACTGTTACAAAATTCACCCTTTGCGGAGCGCCTGAAGGTACCATCGACGTTCCGTCGATACGGGACTCTGTCCCGTACCCTGCCAAAGGCGCCGCATCTGGACTCTGCCAAAGGGACAACCGTCCCTTTGGAAACCCAATTTCATAATAAAAAACGGCATCTGCTTTATATTACAGATGCCGTACTTTATTAAAGTAATGTGATTCCATTCTCGCTGCAAGTGCAGATAACATCGTCCTCCCAGATAGACGACTGCACCTCACCGATATGAGCCTTGTTCAGAAGCAGCATACAAAGTCTCGACTGACCGATACCGCCGCCAATAGTCAGCGGAAGCGTTCCGTCAGCTATCATTTTGTGATAATCGTACTTCATTCTGTCCTCAGCTCCGCAGATCGCAAGCTGCTTCTTCAAAGAATCAGCATCAACACGGATGCCCATGCTTGAAACCTCCAGCGAATCATCCAGAACAGCGTCCCAGATGAGAATATCGCCGTTGAGCGCCCAGTCATCATAGTCCGGAGCGCGTCCGTCATGCTTTTTGCCGCTTGCAAGCTCTCCGCCGATGCCCATAAGGAAAACCGTCTTGTGCTCCTGAGTTATCAGCCGCTCACGCTCGTGACTGGTCTTGTCAGGGTACATATCCTCCAGCTCCTGAGTTGTGATGAAAAACGGCTCTTCGCATATAGTTCCGGCAATGTCAGGATAACGCAGACCGACCTTGCGCTTTGTATAGGCGATCGCCTTTACAACTGATTTTACTGTATCCTTCAGAAAATCAACATTTCTCTGCTCCAGAGTAATGACCTTTTCCCAGTCCCACTGGTCAACGTAGATCGAATGAGTGTTGTCTGTGTCGTCGTCGCGTCTTATCGCGTTCATGTTGGTGTAGATGCCCTCTCCCGGCTGATAGCCGTAGCGATAGAGAGCCATTCTCTTCCACTTTGCCAGAGACTGAACGACCTCGCCGTCGCCTGCAATTTCCTTTATCGAAAAATCTACCTTTCTCTCAACGCCGTTCAGATCGTCGTTGATTCCGCTGCCCTTCCTTACGATAAGCGGTGCGGAAACGCGGTCAAGAGTCAGCGCGAATGACAGGGACTGCTGAAAAATATCCTTGATATATTTGATAGCGTGCTGAGTCTCTCTCAGCGTAAGAGCCGATTTATAGCCCTCTGGAATATATAAACCTTTTGACATGGTAAAACCTCCTTATCAGCGGATAGAACCGACTGTTCTTGGGTAGAGAATAACGTCGCGGATATTCGCCATTCCCGTTGTGTACATAATGAGGCGCTCGAAGCCCAGACCAAATCCGCCGTGGGGAACTGTGCCGTACTTTCTCAGATCGAGATAATCGGAATAAAGCTCCAGATTCATCTCGCGCTCGTTCATAGCCGCAACAAGCTTATCGTAATCAGCCTCACGCTCAGAACCGCCGATGATCTCGCCTACACCGGGAACAAGCAGGTCAACAGCGGCAACAGTCTTACCGTCGGCATTCTGCTTCATGTAGAAGGACTTTATCTCCTTGGGATAATCCGTAACGAAAACAGCCTTCTTGAACACCTTTTCAGCGATATAACGCTCGTGCTCTGTCTGAAGATCGCAGCCCCACTCTATCGGGTAAACAAAGTCCTCACCAGATTTTTTCAGCAGCTCGATAGCCTCTGTATATGTTACTCTGCCGAAATCGTGAGAGATCAGATCCTCAAGACGAGCTTTGAGTCCCTTTTCAAAATGTGCGTCGAAGAAAGCGATCTCCGAAGGGCAAAGCTCCAGAAGCTGACCGATAACATATTTCAGCATATCCTCGGCTATCTCGATAACGTCGTCCAGCTCGGCAAAAGCCACCTCCGGCTCAACGTGCCAGAACTCGGCAAGATGCTTAGGAGTGTTGCTGTTTTCAGCGCGGAAGCTGGGACCAAAGGTATAGATCTTACCCATAGCTGTAGCAGCCATCTCGCCCTCCAGCTGACCGGAAACGGAAAGACCGGCTCTTCTGCCGAAGAAATCGTTTTCGTAGTATTCCTCTTCGCTCTTAAACTGCGTAGTATAGCCGTTTGTAGTTACCTGGAACATCTCGCCTGCACCCTCGCAGTCGCTGCCTGTGATAAGGGGCGTATTGATATATACGTAATTGTGCTCCTGGAAGTATCTATGGATAGCCGCCGCCAGAACTGAACGAACACGCCATACCGCGTTAAATGTGTTAGTTCTGCTTCTCAGGTGCGGCATACCTCTCATAAATTCAAGGGTGTGACCCTTCTTTTGCAGCGGATAATCCGTGGGACAGTCTCCGAGAACTATTATACCAGCCGGAACAGCGTTTATCTCAACAGTATTGTTTCTTCCCTCGACTGCTGTGCCGACAACTTTAAGGGACATACCAACTCTCGGCTCTTTGTAGTCGCCGTCGCCTTTTTCAACGACGACCTGGACATTTTTCAGAGAAGTACCGTCATTCAGCTCAACGAAAGCGACGCTCTTGGAGTTTCGGGACGTCCGAACCCAGCCGCAGACCGTGACCTCCTTGCCCACATATTCAGCCGATGAAATAATTTCCTTTACATCAATGTGCTTCATAATACTCTTTCCTTTCATAGCTATTTCCAGGACGAAAAAAGCCCGTCCTGTAAGAAAACAGGACGAGCATATAACCCGTGGTACCACCTGATATTACCGCTTATTGCAACAAAAGCGATCACTCTTGTCCCCTGTAACGTGGAGAAAACGGCTCAGCTACTTGTCTGCACGAACACATCAGCCCGACTTTCACATTGCTGCTCTGAAGTGTTATTCACGGCGGCTCAATTATACGGCTCACACCACCCCGCACTCTCTGGGAACGAACTCCGGCGCTACTTCTCTTCGTCTTAGCATTTACTTACTACATTATACCACTCATTTTTTTATTTGTCAATAGCTTTTTCAAAAAATCTCCAATACCCACTTGAAAAAATTTTCTGATTAATATATAATAATATTACATAAGTATATGATAAGGAGTTTCATATGTTTAAGATTTTTATAGTTGAGGACGATTTCACTATTTCGGTTCAGATGCGGAAATACCTGGAAAACTGGGGATACGACGTAAAATGTGCCGACAGATTCAACGACGTTATCCCGGAATTCAGAGAGTTTGATCCTCATATCGTCCTGCTGGATATTAAACTTCCGTTTTTCAACGGCTATCACTGGTGCAGCGAGATACGCCGCATTTCGGATGTGCCTATCATCTTTATTTCCTCCGCGGCGGACAACATGAATATCGTCATGGCTATGAATATGGGAGGTGACGATTTTATCCCCAAGCCCGTGGATCTGAACGTTATGACCGCAAAAATACAGGCAATGCTCCGCCGGACATATAATATGGGCAGCAAAATACCCGCTCTGGAGCACAGGGGCGCAGTACTGAATCTCAACGACGCCACCCTCAGCTATCAGGGGCAGACTGTCGAGCTTACCAAAAATGATTTCCGTATCCTGCAAACGCTTATGGAGAACAAGGGAAAGGTGATAAGCAGGGATAAGCTGATGAACAGGCTTTGGCAGGCGGACTGCTACGTTGAGGAAAATACCCTGACCGTCAATGTCACAAGGCTGCGCAAAAAGCTTGAAGCCGCCGGGCTCGAGGGCTTTATAAAAACCAAGGTAGGAGTGGGGTACATTATCGAATGATGACGTTCTTGAAATATTTGCGGCAATACCGCAGAACAGCCCTGTTTTTCCTGATTTTTTCGGCAATATTCTATTTTCTGCTCATGCTGTACGGCTGTGCTGCCGAGGCTGTTTTCTATGCCGCCGGGATATGCGCATTTATCGGACTATGCGGCATAATATGCGGATTTTTCAGATTCCGGAGGCGCAGCCGGGAGCTGAAAAAAATCTTCGACGATCTGCCGGTAATGTCGGATGAGCTGCCCTCTGCCGATAGTCCGGCGGAGGAGACGCTCTACAGGATAATTTCCAGGCTGCATGAAATAAGCGGCGAAAAAATCGACGAGATAAACAGCATCCGCAAGAACAGCGAGGATTATTTTACAGTATGGATACACCAGATAAAAACGCCCATTTCCGCCATGCAGATGATCCTGCAAAACGAGGATACCGACACCTGCCGTGAGCTTTCCGCGGAGCTTTTCCGGATCGAGCAGTACGCTGAAATGGCGCTGCACTATATCCGGCTCGACAGCGGCTCGAATGACCTCGTGCTGCAGGAATATGACCTGGACGATATTCTGAAACAGGCTATCCACAGATATGCGCCGCTTTTTATACGCAAACGCATCCAGTTGAAATACAAGTCTGCCAATGCAGCCGTTCTGACCGACAAAAAATGGCTTGGCTTTGTGGTGGAGCAGCTTCTTTCAAATGCCGTGAAATATACCGTAAACGGCGGCGTTACGATCAGCTTTGAGAATAATATACTCACGGTAAGAGACACCGGCATCGGAATTTCTCCCGACGATCTGCCGAGAATATTTGAAAAGGGCTACACCGGACTTTCCGGCAGAAGCGACAGAAAATCCACCGGACTTGGGCTGTACCTGTGCAAAAAGGTCTGCGACAAGCTTGGACACCGGATATATGCGGAATCGGAGGTCAATTCCGGCACGGCGATACATCTCGATCTTAGCCGCAGAAAACTTGATATTGAATGAATCCAAACTTACAAAAATGTCACATAAAAAGCCGGAATGTCACACGATTCGATGTTGCATTTCCGGCTTTTGTGCTATAATTGTATCAGAGGTCAGGAACAGCGCAAGCAGACCTCAGAAAGGGAGGACAAAAATGTCATTATTAGAAGTAACAGGCATCGAAAAAATCTATACCACACGCTTCGGCGGAAATCAGGTAAAGGCGCTGTCCAACGTCAGCTTTTCCGTGGAGTCCGGAGAATATGTCGCGATCATGGGCGAATCCGGCTCGGGAAAGACGACGCTGCTTAATATTCTCGCCGCACTTGATAAACCTACAGGAGGTGAGATACGCCTTAACGGCGAGCCCCTTTCCCGGATAAAAGACAAGGAGCTTTCTGCCTTCCGCCGCCAGAATCTCGGATTTGTCTTTCAGGATTTCAACCTGCTGGACACATTCAGTATCAGGGACAACATTTTTCTTCCGCTGGTGCTTTCGGGAATTAAGTACGGCGAAATGGAAAAGCGGCTTGCTCCGATCGCGGAAAGGCTTGGAATATCGGCTCTTCTGAGCAAATATCCCTATGAAGTCTCCGGCGGTCAGAAGCAGCGTGCGGCTGTAGCAAGAGCAATAATCACCGAGCCAAAGCTCATTCTTGCTGATGAGCCTACAGGAGCTCTCGACAGCAAGTCCACCGACAGCCTGCTCCGTATCTTCAGCGAGATCAACAGAGCCGGACAGACGATCCTCATGGTCACACACTCTGCAAGGGCAGCAAGCCGTGCCGGACGCGTGCTGTTCATCAAGGATGGCGAGGTATTTCATCAGATCTACCGCGGAAGCTCCACAGACGACGAGCTGTTCCGCAAGGTCTCCGATACCATCACCCTTCTTGCGTCGGAGGAGGGCAGACAATGATTTACCCTAAGCTTGCGTTTGATACCATACGAAAAAACGCCCGGATGTACCTGCCGTACATAATCTCGAATACGCTCACCGTGGCTATGATATACATTATGGGATCGCTTTCCGGAAATCCTGATCTGAAAAACATTTCCGGCGGAGGCATGGTCGCAGAGATGCTGGGCTTCGGGAACTCCATAATGTACATTTTCTGCACCGTTTTCCTCATCTATACCAGCAATTTCATTTCAAAGCAGCGGCGAAAGGAATTTGGCTTATACAGTATTCTCGGAATGGAAAAGCGGCACATTGCCAGGATAATCGTCTACGAGAACGTTTTTACGGTCATAATTTCGCTTGTCGCCGGTCTCGGCGTGGGAATGCTGCTGGATAAGCTGGCGTTCCTGACTATCCTGAAAATTCTGGGTCAGAAGGCGACATTGGGCTTCTACATTTCAACATTTTCCCTGATAATGACTTCCATTTATTTCGCAGCCGCTTTTCTCATTATCACTCTTATCAGCATCGTGATCGTCCGCGTCTCAAAGCCTCTGGAGCTTGTAAAAAGCGGCAAGGTCGGCGAACGCGAACCGAAAACGCGCTGGATAATGGCTATCCTCGGCGTGCTTTGCCTCGGAGCTGCGTATTACATTTCAGTTACAGAAAAAGATCTGCGAAATACTATCCCTGTGTTTTTCGGAGCAGTTGTGCTCGTTATCGCGGGAACATACTTTGTATTTATGGCAGGCAGCATTGCTCTTTTAAAGCTGCTGAAAAAGAATAAGAAGTACTACTACAAAACCAAGCACTTCATCAGCGTATCCGGAATGATGTACCGGATGAAGCAGAACGCAATGGGACTTGCCAGCATCTGTATTCTTTCCACAATGGTGCTTGTTATGATGTCATCTACTATTTCTCTCCTTACCGGGCTGAACGATATGATAGAAACAGCCCATCCCTACGACCTGAATTTCTCCTCCGACTCCGCCCTGCTCTTTGAGCAGCTTGACGACTATCTGGCGGAGGAGAATATCCAGGTTGCAGATAGTCTGAAATATGAGGATATAACCTTTATGACCAGCTACGACGGAAGCGAAAGCTTCACCGCCACTGATGACAAGGAAGCTTGGCTGCTGTGGCTGATGCCATGTGACGCCTATAGCTCTATTTCCGGGGATGATATCAGTCTCGGCGAAAATCAGGCTGTCATTTACGATTTCAACGACAGGCTCGACCTGAATAAAATAAATATATTCGGCATGGAGCTGGAGGTCACCGAGGAGCTTAAACGCTTCACCATGAACGGTAAAATTTTCTTTGAAAATACGACTGTCGTTCTTCTGCCCGATGAGGATATTCTGCACGAGCTGGAGCGTCGGTATCAGGCTGCCTATGATGTCGATAATACAACCGGAAAGAACTATCTCATTAATCTTTCCGACAGCGAAAAACGCAGCGAACAGGATATTCTGTCCGGATTTCTGGATCACTATGCCAGACTTTGCGAGGACAACGGCGATAACGGCTTCTACTACACTGATTCCTCCAAGAAAGAGGAAAAACTCGAATTACTTCAGATATTCAGCGGACTTTTCTTCATCGGCGTTTTCCTCGGTGTCATCTTCCTCATGGAGACCATTCTGATAATCTACTACAAGCAGATATCCGAGGGCTACGATGACAAGAAGCGTTTCGAGATAATGCAGAATGTCGGTCTCAGCCAGCAGGAGGTCAAATCGGCTATCCACAGCCAGGTGCTCACGGTTTTCTTCCTGCCTCTTGTTACTGCCGGAGTCCATATTTTCTTCGCATTCCCCATAATCAGGCGTATGCTGGAAATGTTCAGACTGACGAACACTCCCCTGTTTGCAGTCACAACGCTTCTTACATTTGCCGCATTCGCACTTGTCTACGCAGTGATATATCTGCTCACAGCGAGAACGTACTATAAAATAGTTAAGAAATAAAATATTCCCTGCAAGTTTTTTCTTGCAGGGAATATTATTTATTCGTCTAAAACAGACATCATCATATTTTTCAGCTCTTCGTCCTTCATTTTATACTCGCTCCTGCTATACTGCGCGTCCGTAACGTCCCACAGAACAGGGCACATCTGCCGCTGATAGGCAGCTCTGCACACGGAGGAAACATAAAGCCGCACCGACTCCGGATCCTTATTATTTACAGGGCAGCCGTACTCGCCGATAATTACCGGAACACCATTGTCCACATATGTAGACTTCATCATATCCATGTTCTTTTCAAGCTCTGCTATCTCTGCCTCAGTACCCCAGGTATAGGCAGCCTTTCCCCAGTCTGCGTCTTTTTCCAGAATTGCAAAGGTAGACGGAGTATAATAGTGAACCGAGACCGCGCATCTTCCGGCAGGGTCGTCAGGCATCCTGAAAAGCGGATCACAGGTAAGCTCAATATCCGTATTGTAGCCGGAAATAAGCAGATGCCGCTTCTTATTATTTCCGCCGGAATCCCGGACAATATCAACAAAGGTCTGGTTCACCTCGTTGACCAGGGCATAGGACTCGTCCTTTCCCTCAGTTCCTCCCCAGCGATTCCAGAGACTGCTCCAGCCCAGCTCCTCGTTCTGGGACTCGAAAATCAGATGGTCGCCGTAGTCCTTGAATTCTCCACTGACCTGCTCCCATATCCGGGAATATCTGCCCATGACATTTTCCTTGTCCTCGGGCATTTTTTCAAGCCATCCGCCGTCCCAGTGCAGATTTATTATAACGTACATATCGCTGTCGAGAGCCCAATCTACGGCTTTTCTGACCTCTGCAACATAGTTGCCGCTTATTTTATTATCGTCGCTCATCATATTCGACCATGCAACGGGGATCCTCAGCGTTCCGAAGCCTTCGTCGGCATAGCCCTTTATGATCTCCTCGGTCACGTCCGGGCTTCCCCATGCCTGCTCATAGTTATCCGGAGTCTCGCCGTTTATCCAGTCTCCGCAGGCTTCGTATGTATTTCCAAGATTTATGCCGATGCCCATGTCGTGAACCAGCTCCATTGTGGAAATATCACGCATTTTTCCGCCCTTTGGCTCTTCTCCGCAAGCTACGGACATAGAAAGCATAACTGCGGCAACAGCGGCAGACAATATCCTTTTCATACCAATTCTCCTTCTGCATAAAAAATGCCTCTGCATCGCAGAAGCATACGGACAACACCACGCAATCACTGTGCAGTATTGCATAAAAAATCCGCCTTGCCGTTCATATAGCGCATAAAACCCGCACGAAGCAGGTGGGTAACCGCCCGAGTGCTTCACGCTCCCTTCTTCCTCTCAAAATGAGCAGGGAGGTCTGCAATCCACAGCCGGAGCTAATTTCCCTAATATGATGTGTTGGATTATAAAAAACTATATTGTATCGAACAAGGCAGAAATCTTATCTAAGTTATGTATGTATTATAGCACACATTTCATAAAAAATCAAGTGTTTTTGTGAAATTTTATCACTTTGTTCATATTTTCTCAGCTCTCCCACTCTATCTCTTCCATTGCTTCTTCCATTCTTTCCAGGAAAAAGGCGGAAACAAAGTCGTACTCATCCTCATCGTCAATGGAGGCAAGAACCTCTTCTCCGTCCTCGTAGATGGATTTGAGAATAACAAGGTCACAGTCGGCGTTGAGATAATCCTCGTCCTCGACGGCAGGTATCATAGCGTAGTACTGCTCGCCGTTAAGCTCGGCAGCGTCTACAAGCTCGAAATTCTTTTTGTGCCCCTCGCTGTCAACAAGCTCGTACAGCTCCGGTGTGTATTCGTTCATAGTTATATCCTTTCCGGCGATCGCCCTTTGATACATCTATTATACACTATCGAAAGCGAAATTGCAAGAAGAAATTTAAGGCAACACCGCACAAAGATTGTGCGGCAGATGCGCAGTCAGATTTTTCGTCAGATTGTACAGAGCTGACGCAGGAATGCTGTCGCATTTCAAGGAATTTCTGTGCAAGATGACGGAAAATATGCAAACATATGACGTACAAAGGCATTAGCCGCTCTTTGTGCTGTGTTGCCTTAAGGCAGCCCGATCAAATTGATCTTATGGCTCGACCTCAACCGCCCTGCCCTCTTTAAGGCTCGCCTGGCAGTCGATATACCGCTGATTCCTGCTTCCCCGGAATTTTATCTCCCAGTCCTTTTCAGCAAGAATAAACCGCCCGTCCACAAGATGATCCGTAACCTCAAGCAGCTTTCCGATATGGTCTCTCTCCCGGTCGCTGTAGAGCTGTTCAAAGGTGTACCCGGTATAGGTGACGATGTTAAGTCCGAGGGCTTTTATCTGCCTGCCAAGCTCCGAGAGAGCCTCCGCCTGACAGAAGGGCTCGCCTCCGCTGAACGTCACTCCGTCCAGCAGAGGGTTGCCCTGTATTTTTTTCAGAAGTTCCTCAGTGTCCGCCCATTCTCCGCCCTCCGGGTCATGAGTGCCGGGATTGTGGCAGCCCTTGCATCTGTGCGGACAGCCCTGGGTGAACACGGTAAATCTTATTCCGGGACCGTCAACGATGGAATCATTGACAGTCCCGGCTATTTTCAGCTTCATTGCAGCACCTCAGACGCTGTGCTTCACTCTGTCGTGCTCCTCGGCACGCTTACCGTTGTTGAAGCGGTCGAGAGTTCCCACAAGATATCCTGTGATACGGCGTATGCGGTCGAAAGCGACGCTGTCGGTGTGCTCCTTTCGTCCGCAGCAAGGGCATACATCTCCGATAATTCCGGTAAATCCGCAGCAGGGATCACGGTCTACAGGGTGATTTATGGCGCCGTAGCCGATGCCTGACTCCTTCATGCAGCGTACAATTTTCTCAAATGCCGAAAGGTTCTCCAGCGGATCGCCGTCCAGCTCGATATAGCTGATATGACCGGCGTTTGTCAGCTCGTGGTAAGGAGCTTCTATCTTTATCTTTTCGTATGCGCTGATCGGATAGTAGACCGGAACATGGAAGGAATTGGTGTAGTAGTCGCGGTCGGTAACGCCCTCGATCACGCCGTATTTTTTCGCGTCCATACGTACAAAACGTCCGGAAAGGCCCTCTGCCGGAGTTGCAAGGAGGGAGAAGTTCAGTCCTGTACGCTCCGACTCCTCATCGAGACGCTTTCTCATCGCTGTAACGATCTCAATACCAAGCTCACGAGCCTCTTCGCTCTCTCCATGATGCTTGCCGATAAGAGCCTTCAGCGTCTCTGCAAGACCGATAAATCCAACGGAAAGAGTGCCGTGCTTCAATATCTCGCCTATTGTGTCGTCTGGATCAAGCTTGTCCGAATCTATCCAGATGCCCTGTCCCATAAGGAACGGGAAGTTTCTCACGCGCTTCTGGCACTGAATGCGGAAGCGGTGCATAAGCTGCTCGATAGCAAGATCCATCATTTCATCCAGCTTATCGAAAAACAATCCTACGTTGTGATTTGCCTTGATAGCAAGACGGGGGAGATTTATAGATGTAAAGCTGAGATTTCCTCTGCCAGTGACGATCTCGCGGCTCTTGTCGTAGTTGTTGCCGATAACACGTGTACGGCAGCCCATGTATGCTATCTCTGTGTCCGGGTCGCCCTCCTTGTAATACTGGAGGTTGAAAGGCGCGTCGATAAATGAGAAATTCGGGAAAAGCCGCTTTGCCGATACGCGGCAGGCGAGCTTGAAGAGGTCGTAGTTGGGATCTGCGGGATTATAGTTGACGCCCTCCTTGACCTTAAAAATATGTATCGGGAAAATCGGTGTTTCGCCGTTTCCGAGACCGGCTTCCTGAGCGAGGAGCACGTTTTTGATAACCATTCTTCCCTCGGGAGAGGTATCTGTGCCGTAGTTTATGGAGCTGAACGGAGTCTGCGCGCCTGCACGGCTGTTCATGGTATTGAGGTTGTGAACGAGAGCCTCCATCGCCTGATACGTCGCTCTGTCAGTCTCCCGAACGGCATTTTTCACTGCAAACGCCTGGATCTTCTCAGCATTTTCAGCCGAGGTATATTTCAGCAGCAGTTCCTTTTCCTTATCCTGATAGCCGTTGTCGTTAGCGAGGGACGGCACAAGACCGCAGCTCTCCTTTATCTCCTTAGCTATAGACTTAGCCGCCTCAAACTCATCCTCCACTCCGTCATAAAGAGAAAGCGCTCTGGCAATATTCTGTGTGTATCTGGAGGCATATGTTTTCTTTACGCCGTCAGCCATTGCATAATCGAAGGTCGGGATACTCTGTCCGCCGTGCTGATCGTTCTGATTCGACTGGATAGCGATACAAGCGAGAGCAGAATAGCTGGAAATATCGTTAGGCTCTCTGAGGTAGCCGTGACCCGTTGAAAAACCGTTGTGGAACAGCTTTTTCAGGTCGATCTGCGTACAGGTCGTAGTCAGCGTGTAAAAATCCAGGTCATGTATATGTATATCGCCGTTTCTGTGCGCCTTGGAATGTTTCTGCTCGAGGACGTACATACCGTAGTATTCCTTTGCGGAAACCGAGCCGTATTTCAGCATAGTTCCCATAGCAGTATCGCCGTCGATATTGGCATTCTCACGCTTTATATCGCTGTCCTTTGCGTCGCTGAAGGTCAGCTCATTGAGCACGCACATCAGATTTGTTTTCATCTCTCTTGAACGAGTACGTTCATAGCGGTACAGGATATATGCCTTCGCGGTTTTGGCGTGACCCTTTTCGATCAGAACCTTTTCGACCAGATCCTGAATTTCCTCAACCGTAGGGATCTTGCCGGGATTCTGCTGCTCATAGAGAGTGCAGACGTCTCCTGCCACCTCCATAGCCGTTGTCATATCCGTACCGCCGCAGGACTGAGCTGCCTTGAATATAGCGTTCGCTATTTTTTCTACGTTAAACGGGACTTTTCTTCTGTCTCTTTTAATAATATGAATTATCATTTTCCGGAACCTCCAAACACAATATATTGTATCAACCTTTCTCTATCTTATATAAGTATAATCCAAAAAACTATAATTGTCAATCGTAATATATCACATCAGATTTCCAAGAAAATCACAGATTTTTATGCATATTTCACCGTTGATAGTTTTCAACAGCCGTTTAAGGCTATATATCGTGCTTTTTCTCTCATATTGTTGAAAGTAAAAAGAGACCACAATATATTGTGGTCTCTTTTAAAAGATTATGAAACATGAGTTAAAATATAATCCGAAATAACCTTTAAGCCAGCCTCCGAAAGAGAAAGCGTCTCATAAGACCAGTAATCCTCCACGAGCTTGCCATCCTCGGATTTCAATGCAGTATTGGTGTCGATGCAGTAAACTCCGAGGGTATTGCACATCGCCAACAGCTGCGTGTTGAAAGTATTCACCTTCTCGTTTGAAACCGTATCAGAATCATAGATCACCGGCGGAAGCTGCATAACATATATCTTCATAGACGGAAGAGCAGTGTGCAGATTATTTACAAACGTAGTATAATTCGCTATCATTTCGTCTCCGTCCGATGTTCCGATATCGCCGCCAAGCATGATATATAGCACATTCGGCTTCTTGTCCTTGATGATCTCATACGGCGTGAGATAGCCGAAGCTGCTATCCACCTTTGCAGAATTACACGCCGCCGCGCCAAGCTGGGGATCTGTAAACACATTCGCCTCTGCAAATTTGCCGTAACTCTTCATTCCGGCAAGCGTACTGTCAGTCACCAGGCAGCAGCTATCGAAATACGAGCTGCTTTCCGCCTCCGACTCCGGCACGGGATTAACGACAGGCAAAAATCCTGAATTGTCTGTAGGAACAGAGCTTTCCGTCCCAGCCCCGGGAGCATCCGCATCTGCGGCAGACGTAGTATCCTGTTTATTCTGGCTTTCCAGCTCTGCAATAGTCTTGTCAAATTCGTCAACAAAAAAATCGTCATTGACATTCGCCGCGATCATATATATGATAAAGCAGGCGGCAAATCCAAGTATAAAAATAACGACCAGCGTTCCAAAGCGGAATCTCAGCTTTGGCTTGCGTCTCTTTTTCGTTCCTTTTTGCTGAACAGTTCTCTTTTTTTCCATATCCACTCTCCGAATCAACCGCGCAGACCGGCGGTACTGTCTATACTATTATACCTCTTTTTTCGGAATATTGCAAGTGTTTTTCTATATTTTACACTTTACCTAAAAATCAAGCTGTCCTGCCCTGAAATGCTCAGGACAAGACAGTATAATTCATTATTTATTTAATTTAAGCTCCTTCAGCATTGACTTTGACATAAGCTCCTTTACATCGTCTACCTTATCAATGTCGGAGATCTCTATGCTGAACTTATCGCCATCAAAGCTGCCGTCTATCTCGATAGATTCAAGTCCGCCGAATCCGTACTCAAGCTCGCCGGAAACCGTGTACTTTTCAGTATCGTCCCAATAATCGGTATATTCCAGCTCATACTCAAAGCTCTGGAGCTTGCCCTTCTTTATCACCCATTCAACATCGCCCAGTGAGAAGCTCTTGCCCTCGCTCTTTATCATTTTTGCACCGTCAAAAACTTCATCAAGCACATCGTCAAGCTCTTTTTCAGCGTAATCCTCTGTACGCTCCTCGATCATTTCAAACAGGATCTCAATAGCCTCACCTACGCCCTTTGCGTTAAGCTCAGCGGAATATGTATACTCGCCGCTCTTTTTATCGTACTCGATCTCAAGCGCATCGGCAAGCTCCGTCTGGAAATCCTTGCTGTCCAGTCCCTTGAATATCGCCTTGACAGCCTTATCGACCTTCTTCTTGTCGAAATATGTCGTCAGCAGCTCGTTGTCCTCATAATTTTTGTTTTCAAGTGACGACCAGAATGTCTCGGCATCCTTGCCCTTGATCTTCTCGGTATAGTAATCTCCGCCGAACTCCTCAGCTACACGACCCTCGTCCTCGAAAATATAGCCGCCTATCTCATTGCCGTCAGCTTCGATGAAGAAAATAAATTCCTTTTTTCTGATATTGAGCTGATAATCAATGTCGACGTTTTCGCCGTCAATGTCCATTTCTATATGCATTCCCTTGGCGTCCTTTACCTCATCGACAAGATTTTCCGCAGCCCTGAGAAGCGCGGGGACAGGCTCATTGCTTCCGCCGCTGAGAAGGAAAACAAGCAAAATAATAAGCACAAGAACGATCGCCGCAGCTCCGATAACAACAGCCTTCACCGGAAGCCCTTGTTTAGCCGTAACCGCGCCGTCCTCCGGCAGAGCGTAACCGGTATCGGAATTATCAGGCGAGCCGTTAATCTCCGGCGCTGTAAAAACAGGCATATCGGCTGGTCTTTCAGCCTTTGTCAGATCAGCTCCGCATCCGGCGCAGAACTTTGCCTCAGCCTTGTTCTCTTTCCGGCACTCAGGACAGCGCTTCGTACCAGGCGCTGCCGGCGGTTCTGCGTTAACTTCTTTTTGCCTGGCAGTTTCAGGGACGGGCTCATTGCACTGCGGACAAAGGTCCAGGGAATTATCAAACTGATTCCCGCATTTTCTACAAAACATAATAATACTCCATTCTCATACTGCCATGCCAAGCCTCAGACACAGGCAAATACGCTCTGAAATTGAAAACAAGCGGCTTGGGTATACCTCATATAGGCTTTATACCCCAATATATTAATAATATATCACATTTTTCCAGATTTGTCAACAAAAATTTCATCAAATTTTCAGCTGCAGAGGTTGAATTTTTATAAAAAAAATTGTATAATATACATAGGAACTTGTTCCAAGCCGATTGTCTGGTCGACGCAATAACCCAAAAGGAGTGATATCAATGAGAACAGACACAAAAGACCTTGTAGCAGCTATAGCCTATATGATAGGGATCAAGAAGCATATCGTGGAGCAATGCTTCGACGAGGAATGTCATGATCTGCTTCAGAAACTGTACGGCGATAAAAATATGACGGTTATCAGATATTTGTGCAAGCTGCGTACTACGCTGATGTTCAGATTCAAGAAAACGGACGATGAGATGAGATTTAATTTAAAAAATCTGCATAAGCTTGAATGGTACGATACAGATAATATCAAGCAGCTTGAAAAATGGGGTATTTCCATTATCAAAACAAATTACCGCTCAGAGCTTTACATGGAAGACTTCAACAGACTTATTACTGAAAATATCGACAATTGCAAGGAATTTTTCCCGGACTGGGTAAACTGGAGTTATATCCGCGATCTTTTCGTTATTCCGTCTTATAAAAAATCCGCTGTTGTAAAAAAAGAATTTGAAAAATTCATGAAGAAAAACGAATGTTATCCTTTCCAGATGTATATTCACTGGAACCCGGAGGACTGCGGAAGCCTGCTCTACACCGATGGAAAATTCCTCAGCATCATATATAAGCAGCACAACGATGTGTTTACCGATTTTACGAAATACAAGGACGCTCACGATGAAACGAAAAATAATATTTACAGCTTTATAAAAGACAGCTATCGTGTAGCTATCGCCGTAGACTGTGAAAACTCCGATGTATATAAGCTCTACAGCGTTCTGAAAAATCTCGACCAGCATGAGCTGCTGAAAATTGAAAAAATCGTCCTCTATGACGACTACCACACCAACTGCGGCTGGGACTGGCTCGGAAAATTCACCAATATCCCTGTGGAGCACGTTATGGTCGAGCGTGTAACGAATCAGAAATCGCTGGTCGACATAAAAATGACAGCCGGCGTATGCAGAGACTATTACGAAAACAATATCACCTCATTCATAATCGTGTCCAGCGATTCCGACTTCTGGGGTCTGATCTCCTCGCTGCCCAACGCTGATTTCCTTGTCATGTACGAGTATTCCAAATGCGGATCTGCAATCAAAAAAGCTCTTTCCGATCATGACATCTATTATTGCTCCATTGACGATTTCTGTTCCGGAAATATCGAAGATCTGAAAAAAGCCGTTCTTTTCGATACTCTTGAAAAATATCTGCCGGATATTCTTTACATCAACGGAAAGGAGCTTGTAAAACAGCTCTACACGGAAACAAGAATAAACGCGACGGAAAAGGAAATGCAGAATTTCTATAACAAGTACATAAAGACTCTGCGCTTAAAAGTCGATATTGACGGAAATTTCAGCGTTGAGATAAACAAATGACCATTTTTTCTACAGCCGCATTTTCTGCGGCTGTTTTTTAAGGCAATACCGCACAAAGATTGCGCGTCAGATGCGCAGTCAGATTGCATAAAAACGACGCAGGCATACTGCCGTATGTCAAGGAGTTTTTGTGTAATATGAAGTCAGACATACAGACAGATGGCTTGCAAAGTCATCAGACGCGCTTTGTGCGGTGCCGCCATAACTCCGTTAATCGACATAGCCTTTGAATCTGTCTGTGGAAAATCCGATAAATTCAGCAAAATTTCTTGAAAGCGCCGCTATCATCCTCTTATTTGTGATTTTTTTCTTGCCATTCTCAGAAAATTCAAAGATACCCTTTCTCTCGGCGGCATCACGCAATATCCGCAGACCTCGGTCGACCTGACTGCTGGATATGTCAAGTTTTTCGCCGATCCTGGTATACAGATTTATCGTTATATTATGCAGCACCGACGGGTCGTCCACTGTCATTTCTATTGCAAAGCACAGATACTTAAATCCCACATATATACTTGAAAATCCGTTTTTAGTAAGAAATGCTCCGATTTTCGGGATTATCTGCAAATCATCGCCGGAATAGAAATCATATACTATTTCATCACATATCTCATATGACACCATAGGCAAGCTGAGACAACGCTTCACACCTTCTTCCATAAGAGTTTTGTGCAGATTCTGATTGCGACTGAATAAGATCGCATATATATTTATCTCAGGAAAACTCTCGCGGCAATTTCTGATAAAACCGTGCATCTCCTCGGTATCGAGCGTACCGAAAAACATTACTCCGGCAAATTTCTCTCTGCCAAGATTTTTCCAAAGACTTGAATAGCTGTTACCGCAGCAAACGCCCTCGAATCCCAGCTGTTCAAGCACTAACGCAATCTGCTTGCCCATTCCATATAAATTATCGCCTATAAGAAGTTTATACTTCACTCCTTCATATACCTCCACTGATATTTTAGGCAGCACTTAAATCGTATACCGGAAAAATTGGTACGCTGCTGCCTTTGTCCTGCCTACTGATATTGCTGTTCTTCGCAGGACAAACTCGTCTCGAAGGGATATGCAATGCCTGACTGACAATCCGCGACGCCGCAGGCTATAGTCATTCCATCCGAAATCGGAACAAGCAGACTGACTATAGCCTGAAAAACATCGCCTGTATTTCTATAATAATACATCAATTAAACCTTTGTCAATCTTTTTTTGCCGTTCGGTGTCGAATTTGGAGATTTTGTGTAGAAAAGCCCTTGACAAGGAAAATGCCAAGGACTTATACTATTGATCATATAGGTTTTATACTATTACATCCGCTCTGCTTCCGCCGGCGCTTTCCTTTCTGACGACGATCTGCTTGTCAATGCGGTTTTTCAGCTCCGCTACATGGGAAATTATGCCCACAAGCCGCGTACCGTCCGACAGATCCGCGATCGCTTTCATGGCAAGGTTCAGAGTGTCGCTGTCAAGCGAACCAAAGCCCTCGTCAACAAAGAGCGAGTCTATCCTCACTCCTCCAGAGCTGCTCTGCACCTCCTCCGAAAGTCCAAGGGCAAGGGAAAGGGACGCCATAAACGCCTCTCCGCCGGAAAGAGTCTCGGCACGCCGGATATTTCCGTTATAATGGTCGGCAACGTCAAGCTCCAGACCGCTTTTCGATCTGTTGTCCCTTGCTTCAACGCTGCGCAGAAGCTCGTACTGCCCATTGGTCATAACCGCCAGCCTTTCGTTAGCACGGGCGATGATACGATCGAAATAACTCATCTGGACGTAAACCTCAAGGCTGACCTTCTCCTTTCCGGCAACGTTTCCCGTGGCGGCATTTGCAAGATCCTGAAGCCACTGCTGCATTTCAGCGATTTTCTCCGCTTCCATGCCTGACGCGGCAATGTTTTCGGAGGCGGCTCTGTTGGAGTCTATACGGCTGCTAACCTGCTCCTTTTCTGCAGTAAGCGTTTTTCGCCTGTAATTCAGCTCGTCAAGACGCTTCTGCTCAGCCGATGTGTCTATTATGCCGCTGTCCGGGAGCTGTTCTTTAAGCTTTTCAACTCTCGCTTTCAGCTCGATGAGCCGATTTTTGCTTTCCGTGAAATTTTTTCCAGCCTCGTCAATGTCCACGCGAAGCCTGTTCATTGATACATTAAGCCTCTGGATCTCACCCTCCGCAGCAGACCTGCCGTCGAATTTCAGCCGCTTTTTCAGCTGCGAAAGCTGCGAACCAGTTTCCGAAAGCCTTGTATTGAGCGCGCTTATTTCCGAGGTCAGCTCGCTGCGCCTCTTTTCAGCCGCGGCAGCAGAGCCTTCAAGCTCCGGGAGACCTTCCGAGAGCTGTTTTTTCCGCTGGCAGCGTTTTTCCTCAACTTCTATCTGACTGTCCAGACTTTTTATAGTCTCCGACAGCTTATTCAGCCGCTCAGCCAACGCGATCTCCCATTTTTCACTTCCGCAGCCCAATCTGCGCTCAAGATTCTCCGCAGAAATCGCCGCCTTTCCAGATATCTCCTTTTTCGAGCCTACAGCCGAGGTGTGTTCCTCTGTGATACTCCTGATTATTTTTTCACATTCTGCCAAATGCTTTTCAAGCTCCTCAAGCCTCTTTCCAAGACTCTTTCTCTCCTCGGCAAGCTCGTTAAGCCCGGCAAGCTCTTTTTTAAAGGCTTTCAGCCTTTTTGTTGACGCGGACAGGGCTGCTTCTGTTTTTTCCGGAATTTCCGCAGAATTTTCTGTATTCAGAAGCCTTTCTCCGGTCTCCCGGAGAGCCGACGTCATCATTTCCAGCTCGCCCTTTATCCTGTGCGCCTCTGCACTTGCCTCCGAGACCCTGGCTGCGGCTGCTTCAGAAGCCTTTCCTGCCGCTGTAACATCCGCCTCGCTTAATATAGTTTCCGTAAAAAAAGCCGGCTTCGGATGATGTACAGAGCCGCAGACCGGACACGGACTGCCCTCGGTAAGACCGGCGGCAAGAACACCCGCCTGATTATCAAGAAAGACACGGTTCATTTTCTCATAAAAAGCCTTCTTTTCATCGGCATTGTCCTGTTCTCTCTTATACGCCTCCTGCGCTCTGACAAGCTCTGCTTTTTTCGCCGTACATTCCTTGCAGCTTTCCAAAAGCTCGCGAAGTCTTGCTGAAAGCTCAAGCTCCGTTCTGATACCGTTTTCAGCCCTTGCTATTTTCGTTCCAAGCTCCTCAATCCCGGCGATCTCCGCTCTGACGCTGACGATACTTTCGGAGATATCCGCCTTACGAGCCTCATTTTCCTCCAACCTTTTACGGCTGGAGGACATTTTTTTCTCCCAGATGTCCGCTTCCGCGCAAATTCTCCTGTAATCGTCCAGGGATCTCTGGATATCCAGGCATTCATCATAGCTGCCGACGGCGATTTTCTTTTCCGAATTGAGCCGCTCCCGAAGCTCTCCGGCATCTTCAAGGGTTTCAAGCTCTGCCTTTGCATCGGCAGCAGCCTTTGCGGTCTCCTCAATAAGCCGGACAGTTCTCTGCCGCTGTATTTCCGCTTCAGCAAGAGCTTTTTCAGTTTCCTTTATTCCGGCTGCAAGACTGTCCATCTCGTCATACCGTGCAAGCTCCTCTTCCAGAAGCGCGGCATTCCTGCCCATGATCTCCAGCTCCGGCTCACGAAGCTTTATCTGCTGATACGCCTGCTCCAGCTTCTCCGTCTCCGGAGCGATACGCTTTACCTGTTCCTCATCCTTAGCAAGCTCCTTCGCAAGCCTGCGCTTCTGTTCGGCAGCTCCCAGCGTTTTGTTCAGTTTCTCAGTCTCACGGTCAATTTCCTCACGCTCTTTTTCGAGAACGCCGTATTTTTCCGTATCTGCGGCAATAAGCTCCTCCGTCAATTTGAGGATATCCCTGACGAGCAGTTCGTCATTTCTAGCTTTTTTCACGGCTTCAAGATGCTCGTCGTCATCAGGTGCGCACCTGATACCGTCGGTAAACTGGTAAATGCTCTTCTTTATCTCCTCAGCCTGCCGACGCGCGGCATTTGCATCGTCATTTATTCTCTTTTGCAGCTCTCTGTACCGCTCAGTTTTAAAAAGCCTGCTGAAAATGTCCTGCCGCTCAGCCGCCTTTGCAAGGAGTATCTTCATAAAATCGCCCTGTGCAAGCATAGAGATCTGGGTAAACTGATCCGAGTCCATGCCGAGAAGCTGGCTTATCTCCTTGTTTACCACATCGTTTCTGGATATTTTTCTTCCGTCGGGCATGGTAAGCTCGACCTCCGCCTTCTGCTCCATGACGCCCTCGCCGCGTTTTTTCGCGCGCAGCTGAGTCGGAATACGCCTGATCTTATACACCTCTCCGGCATACTCGAATTTCAGCGTAACTTCGGTCATGACCGACGGATCAGCGTACTTTGAGCGGAGCATTTCCGGAGACCGCTTTCCTCCGCTTGCCTTTCCGTAAAGAGCAAATGTTATAGCGTCGAAGATCGTTGTCTTGCCTGCTCCGGTATCGCCTGTAATGAGATAAAGTCCGCTGCTGCCAAGCTTGTCCATGTCGATGACTGTTTTTCCTGCATAAGGTCCAAATGCGCACATTTCTATCATAATAGGTCTCATTCCGTCTCGCCTCCCCATATATCACGGATTATCCATTTTAAATATTCGATCTGCTTCCCGTTCATGCCATTCGGGCTGTACTCACGGTAAAATGCGTCGAAAAGCTCCTCCGGCGAATTGATCCTTTCAGCACTTCCCGGCATCATGGAGGTTATATTCTTAGTCCGGCTGTTTTCGTACCTGAACCCAGCGATATGGCTGTAAACCTTTCGCAGCTTATGGATACAGTCCGGTATATTCTGCTCGTCGGTCAGTATGAGATAGACGTGATCGTCGGTATTTATTTTTCCGCAGAACTCCTCCCCTGTCAGCTCCTCAAATGAACCTGTATAGCTTTTCACGTCCCTGAGCGGTTTTATCGGGAGAGTGCGGATCTCAAGCTCTCCCTTTTTCCCCAGTTCAGCAATAGTAATGGATTTCGTCTGCCCTGCCTCGGAAAACGAATATTTCAGAGGCGAGCCGCAGTATCTCATTTTTTTGCCTATATTCTGTGGACTGTGGATATGTCCCAGAGCCACGTAGTCGAAACCGGCAAAAATGCCGCCGTCAACATTTTCCGTTCCTCCGATGAATATCTCCTCCGAATCGCTGAGAGACGCACCTGTGATAAACTGGTGGGTTATAAGTATATTCCGCTTGCTTGTGTCAATGTTCATCTGCTCCACCGCAGCCTTTACGGCGTCGTTATAGCTTTCGATTTTCCTGTCAGGAAAAAACTCGCGCACGGTAAAAGGCTTGATAAAGGGCAGCATATAGATATTTACATCGCCCTCCTCATCCGCCAGTACGATCGGCTGAACATCGCCCTTGTATACCGGGGAGACGTAAACTCCGCTGTTTTTCATTATCCGTCCGCCAAAGGCTATTCTCTCTGCGGAATCGTGGTTGCCGCTTATAATAAACACAGGTATTTTCCTGTCCGATACCTCGGAAATGAAATCATCAAAAAGCTCCACGCTGTTTTCCGGCGGAACAGCCTTGTTATACACGTCTCCGGCAATAACGAGGATGTCCGGCTTTTCGGAGTCTGCGGCCGACAGCAGCTTCTCCAGCATATCCCTCTGCTCAGCATACAGAGAGTATTCAGCCATTCTTTTTCCAAGGTGCAGATCTGAAATATGCATTATTTTCATATGTATCGCCGTCCTGCAAATAAAATATAGTTATATTGTATCACATTTCAGCTTGAATTACAATATTTCCGATTAATTTATATGTTTTAATCAAGCAGTGCAGGTAACCCACGCGAACGAAAATTATCAGATCGTCAATATGTAGTAAATAGCCTTTAGCTAATAAATACCGATCGCAAATAAAAAGCTAATGGCTAATGGCTCTGTAAAATAACTTGCATTTTTACAGATCATATGTTATAATTAAATATAGATTTTTAAAAGGAGCTTATGAGATGTTATGGAACTGCTGATCACTGTTATCGTTACATTTTTTGCAGGAATGGGCGCTGGTCTTGGCACCGGCTTTGCAGGAATGAGCGCAGCCGCTGTTATTACTCCGATGCTGGTAACCTTTCTTGGCATGGACGCCTATCTTGCGGTAGGAGTTGCGCTTTCCTCGGATATCCTCGCAAGCGCGGTTTCCGCATACACCTACGGGAAAAATAAAAATCTCGACATCAGAAACGGTCTTGTGATGATGTTCAGCGTTCTGGTGTTCACCATAGTCGGCAGCTTCGTCTCAAGCCTCGTTCCCACTAGGACTATGGGCAGCTTTTCCGTTATCATGACCCTGCTTATGGGTGTGAAATTCATCGTCAAGCCTATTATGACGACCAAGGAATCCATGGAGGCTGTCTCTGCAAAAAAGCGTATTGTCCAGTCCGTTATCTGCGGCATGATCATAGGCTTTATCTGCGGATTTATCGGCGCGGGCGGCGGAATGATGATGCTTCTCATCCTCACCTCCGTGCTGGGGTACGAGCTGAAAACCGCTGTGGGAACAAGCGTTTTCATTATGGCATTTACCGCACTGACCGGTTCGGTCTCACACTTTGCCATAGGAGGAACGCCTGATATCCTCACCTGGTCGCTCTGTATTGTTTTCACCTTTATCTGGGCGAGAGTCGCCTCTGTATTTGCAAATAAAGCGTCGGCAAAAACGCTGAACAGGGCAATGGGAATCGTCCTGACAGTACTGGGAGCGGCTATTTTGCTGTTTTCGTTGATAAAAAAGTAAGGAGATCTTGTAATGATACTACTTTCCGCACAAAACATATCGAAAACATATATGGAACGAAAAGTCCTGGACGACGTCTCCTTTTTCCTGAACGAGGGCGACCGGGTGGGCATCGTTGGAATAAACGGCACCGGAAAATCCACTCTGCTGCGTATTCTTGCCGGAGCTGAGGAGGCTGACAGCGGCGAGATCGTGCGCACAAGCGGCATCCGCATCTCTTATCTTCCGCAAATTCCGCAGTTTTCCGCCCACGGTACTGTTCTGGAGCAGGTCATGCTTCATCTGCCGGACGACCTTAAAGAGGCGAAGGAATACGAGGCTAAGTCTATACTTGGAAAAATGGGTATTTCCGACGTAACGCGTGATATTTCCCAGCTTTCCGGAGGCGAACGCAGACGTGCAGGAATTGCCGCTGCCCTTATTCAGCCCAGCGACGTACTGCTCCTGGACGAGCCGACAAACCACATCGACAGCGAAACGGTAGTTCTCCTGGAGGAGCAGCTGAAAAAGTACCGGGGCGCTATCGTTATGGTCACTCACGACAGATATTTTCTCAACAGTATCACCCGGCGTATTGTTGAGGTGGAGCGCGGCAAGGTCTACATCTGCGAGGGCAGCTATTCCGTTTATCTGGAATATAAGGCGCAGCGCGAGGCAGACGCTCTTGCAAGGGAGCGGAAAAACAGCACCATGTACCGCCGGGAGCTGGAGTGGATACGCAGAGGCGTCCGTGCCCGGGGAACAAAGTCCAAAGACAGGATCGAACGTTTTCACGAGCTTGAAAACCGCGAAAAACCTATCGACGCAGAAAAATTACAGCTAAAGTCTGTCTCGTCACGCCTTGGGAAAAAGACCATAGAGCTTGAAAATGTAAGCAAAAGTGTGGGAGACCGCAGTCTCATCCGGGATTTCTCCGCTATTCTTGCCAGAGACGCACGTATCGGTATTGTCGGCTGCAACGGTGCTGGAAAGAGCACTCTGCTCCGAATAATGACAGGCGAGCTTGCCCCTGACCGCGGAAGCGTCATACACGGAGACACGGTGAGGATCGGCTATTTTTCACAGGAATGTGAAAGTATGGATCCGTCGCTCCGGGTTATCGAATATATCAGGGAAACTGCCGACCGAATACAGACTCCCGACGGCACAGTTACCGCAGCTCAGATGCTTGAACGGTTTCTGTTCACGCCGGAATTGCAGTGGAGCAGGATAGAAAAGCTCTCGGGCGGCGAGCGAAAGCGGCTGTACCTGCTGAAAATTCTCATGGAAGCGCCGAATATCCTGTTTCTGGACGAGCCGACAAATGACCTTGACATCGCCACGCTGACGATACTGGAGGATTATCTGTCGGATTTCAGCGGTGCAGTCGCCGCAGTTTCCCACGACAGATATTTTCTCGACAAGACCGTTTCGGAAATATGGGAGCTTTCCGGCAGCGGCAAAATTTGCAGATATACCGGGAATTACAGCGATTATGCCGAAAAATCCCGGACAAAGCAGACAGCGGTTTCCGAAGCGGAAACGCCGAAAGGTGAAAAGAAAAAGCCTGCCTTCAACGGAAAGAGCAAGCTTAGATTTTCGTTTAAGGAGCAGCGTGAATATCAGACCATAGACGGCGATATTGCAGCGCTGGAGGAGCGTATTGCTGAGGCGGAAAAGGAGATCTCCGCCAATTTCTCGGACTATGTGAAGCTCCAGGAGCTTACGGAGCTGAAAGAGTCCCTGGAGGCTCAGCTTGAGGAGAAAATGGAGCGGTGGGTATATCTCAACGACCTTGCAGAGCGTATCGAGCGCGGTGAAACGGTGCAGACGTAATGCTCACGGCTCGTCGATCCCTCCGTTTGGCGGACGGCAGCGCATGATCCTGCGTATGCCGCGGTATACTCCTCTGAACACGCCGTATTTTTCAATAGATATTCTGGCGTACTCCGAGCAGCATGGCGTGAACCGGCAGGCGCCGCGGATAAATCCCGGAGCGAATTTCTGGTACATATATATCAGCGTTATCAGCGTGTGCTTGCAGCAGAAAATCAGCCATATCGCCAGCACAGCTATGGAAAACAGGGTGCAGCTCTCCCCTGCTCCGAAAAAATATCTTACAGCCATAACAGCTCCGACAGGCAGGGCTGCCGAAAGCATCAGTCTCAATAAATCGCCGCCAAGCCTGATTTTCGGGCGGACAACTATTCTTTTTTCTTTTTTCACAAAATCACCGCCGTTTCAATACAAACTAATTTTAACATTTTCAATATCAAAAGTCAATACGATCTGAAAGAGGGATAAAAATGTCTAAAAAAGAAATTGCAAAAAGATATATTTTATGCGTCGTCAGCCTGTTTATATCGGCTCTTGGCGTTGCCATAACAAAGCGCGGAGAACTTGGAGTTTCGCCGATCTCCTCTGTTTCAAACGTTTTATGCGAAAAATTTCCGGCGTTCTCGCTTGGAACATGGCTGTTCATCTGGAACTGCGTGCTGATACTGGGACAGATTCTTCTGCTAAGAAAGAAATTCAGACTGATACAGCTTCTTCAGGTGCCTATGTCGCTGCTTTTTGGGGTATTTACTGACATAGGAACAATGCTTGCAAAGCATCTTCCTGCTGATATTTACGCGGCAAAGATCGCGCTTGTAATTGCCGGGACGATAATTCTCGGACTGGGGATCGCTCTGGCGGTAATTGCAAACGCTATAATGAACTCCGGCGAGGCGTTTGTCAAAGCCGTTTCCGACGTCTCCGGAAAGGAATTCGGCAATCTGAAGATCATTTTCGATATTCTGTGCGTCGTGACCGCCGCCGTTCTGTCGCTGCTCTTTTTCAGCTTCAGGCTGCGTGGCATACGTGAGGGAACAATTATCGCCGCAGCAGCTACCGGACTTGTTGTAAAATTCTTTACCAGGCTGCTGAAAACTCCCACAGAAAAAATGCTCAAAGCATAAAAGCAGCACCGCACGATGTTGCCTAAAAATATGGCTGCCACCTTTTTTGGTGACAGCCGTTTTTGTTTTTCCGGGAGCTGAGCGGATTCTGCTCCACTGATAAATTGTTACTGATTATCAATCGTTTTATTCATCTCTTGGTATGCTTTTTCTTTTTCTGCTTCAGCCAGCCTCATAATCTGTTCTTCTTCTGTTCTCACAGCTTGCTCTCTCAACTCGGCTTCCATTTCAGGCGTCATGCTTTCCGCATCGAACATATTTTCATTTATCTCGTAAATTGAATATTCGTGCACCAGTTCAGGCGCAGTCCCGGAACAGTCCACAAGCTCCACAGTCGCGTTATCATATGCCAGCATTGTGTCAATGGAAAAGTAAAGCTTAAGGTTTATCGCCGCACTGGGATTCGCCGGACAGGTCACAGTCGATATGAGGTTCTGAAGCACAGTTCCTCTCAGTCCGATCTTCATGCCAAGAGGCGGCAGCCAATCATCCGAAACAGGCATTGCGACATAATCCAAAGCATCCGACATATCCTCCGTAAAAAGTGTCTCTCGGGTATATGACGAGCCGCTCTTCTCCGGGAATGCGGAATTGCCGTTAAAATAGACCGATGTCTCCCACATTTTGTCAGCCTCTGGTATCGCCGGCTCATCGCTGGATGTATGGGTCATAATGTCGTAAAAATTCTCCGGCGCCTTGACAAATTCAGAGCGAGTTCCATAAATGATCTCCGTTTTCAGCTTGCGCACACCGCTTTCATCCTTAACAACGGAATCATACTCAAATGACGCAAGAGAAACAGCAGTATCCCAGGCATCGGTAAGAACACCCTCGTCTCCGCCGAAGAAGCTATGATATGCCGAAGTACCCGCGAGAGCCTGAGTGTCCGCCGTGTCGGGGAGCTTCCGGTCGAGCTCCTCAGCAGTAAAGGTATACTTTGATTTCGCCGCTGCAACAATATCATTATCGGAATACGTGCCCAGATATTCAATAGCATAGACCTGGTTTGTATCCCAGCCGTCGATCTGCTTGATATAGAGACGCACATTAGCGTCGTCCCTGTCGGTCTCCTCAAAGGGACATCTCATGAGCGGAGTTACCAGAATATCGTTCTCGATGTAATATTCGAGAGGCACATCTATAATATGATAGCTGCCGTCACTGGTCTGGGACTCGATCTCGCCAAGAATAGCCTCATAGCTGCATTTCGACGAATTGACGCCAAGCTTCGTAAGAGCTCTTTGGGGAATTCCTGTTTTCGGAAGCAGGAAAATTGCCGCGGCAGCCGCGCCTGCAAGCGCTGTCCACCTGACAATGTGATGTCTTTTTGTATCAGACGATACGGTTTCAAGGTCGGTTACGGTGAATCCGCTCTCGGAAAAATCCTTGTTATCGGCAGGAAACGCACGCTCGGATATTTTGTCAAAGCAATCAACGGATTCTGCAAGCTCATCAATTTTAGATTTCAGAAGCTGCTCAAGCTCCTTATGAAACTCTTCATTTTTCATTGCCAACACCTGCCTTTTCCTGTAATATTTCCATAGCCTTTTTATACCTCGATTTAACAGTGGATTCGGGGCGTTTCATTATTTTTGCAATTTCCTTGAATGTCAGTCCGCTGCAGCAGTGCAGCACCACTACCTGCCTTTGCTTCTCTGTGAGGAACCCGAGCAAATGGTCAACAAACATCCTGTTTTCCACAATTTCGTCCGCCTCGCCATAGTTTCGGATAACCTCGTCCTGGTGCATATTCAGATGACTTCTCCGGAGCTCCATAGCAACATTTCGGGCAACAGTAAGGATAATTCCCTTTCCGTCGCCTTTTGTCGGGTCGAATTTTTTTAGCTGGGCAAGCCTGATAAAGGTCTCCGCAACGCAGTCCTCCGACAAGTGATAATCGGACGTGATGCTGTACGCCAGCGCAAACACGCTTTTTTTGAACATAACATACAGCTCGCTGAGACATTCCTTTGATGAGGAACAGCCTGCTATCAGATTATTGATGTGGTTTCCTTCTGTTTCATGAACTACCGGTTCTTTTGGGATAAATATGCTGAGAATAGTTTCCTCACCTCCGGTATAGTATTCGGTTTCGGCAATCATATAAATCACTCCTTCCAAAACCACGGGCAGCACAGAACGGATAACGCACGTACCGCGTTTTCCGGACTGTATCGCCCGAATTGCAGCTGCAAATTGAAAGCTTTCATGTATTAGTGATTTTTGACGCCGAAAAAGACGATTTTTTCTTTAAAAAATCCAGGAAATAGTTATTGCATACTAACGTCGTACTTTTTCCCTGTATTCCGCAATTTACCTTCTTTAAAATATTATAACTCATTTTCAGTCACAACGCAGCTTTGTTAACACCGGTTAACAATATTGTAAACGTGAATTGCGGCCGCAAGCTAACGGCTTGATCAAAACAACTTGCAATTTTGCAGATCATGTGCTATAAGCGGGTAGCACCCGCTGGCAGGTTCGCGTTGTAAATATTTTAAATTTAAATTTATCTCCGCGATTATTGTAATTTTGAAAATAATATGTTATAAGCGGAGAACCTCCGCCGGCAGTTTCGCGCTGAAGAAATTTTTATCCTAAAATTCTCTCCGCGACTGTTGCAATTTTGCAGTTAATATGTTATAATAAAAAAACGAAAGGGTGTTTAACATGATCTATACTGAATTGACAACTAAAGCAATGCGCCTCGCCTACGCCGCTCACCACGGTCAGACGGACTGCAACGGCGTTCCGTACATCTTCCACCCCTTTCACGTGGCAGAGCAAATGACAGACGAAATATCAGTCTGTGTTGCGCTCCTTCACGATGTCGTCGAGGACACCTCAGTTACCCTCGATGACCTGAGACGTGAATTCCCGAATGAAATCGTCCGGGCAGTCAGCCTTCTGACTCACAACAGCTCCGACGATTACTGTGAATACATCCAGAAAATAAAACAAGACCAATATGCCAGAGCTGTTAAAATCGCCGACGTCCTGCATAATTCCGACCAGAGCCGCATGGTCGACCCTGACGCTGTCTCCGAAAAAAAGAAAAATCACTGGAAAGAAAAATACGCAAAGGCTCTCGAACTTCTGACAAAATAGGCATTTTTTCGCAGCCTGACAAAAAAAATTCTTTTTTACTATTTACAAAGCCGCTTTTTTGTGGTATAATGTTATTGTTGATCTCCGGGGGCGTAAAGGTTTCGACGGGGATCCTGAAGTGTGATAAGCGAGCGGAGCTGCGGTGTAATCTCCTTAAACTGCGCCACGTTTAAATATAAACGCAAGAAAAAATATCACAGTTACTAGAAATAGTGCACTGGTAGCAGCTTAAGTCTGCTTCTGTCCTCCATTAGAGTACCGTGGCTTTTGGTTGGGCATCGACTAACGGTGAACGATTCTCCGGCGTGTCCGTGCCGCTGAATTGTATTCGGACTACTTGCTCTATCTGCCCGTTCACCGGCAGCTTTTGCAGGGAATCTTAATAGGTGTACTACGCTCGTAGAAAATTGCATGAACGGGTTTTCGGACAGGGGTTCAATTCCCCTCGCCTCCACCAACACACAAGCCGCTATAAACCGCGTGCCCTCAAAAAGCCCGCGGTTTATAGCGGTTTGTACAGTTTAACAGACATATAATAAAATCATTGTATCAAAGACGCCAAGGAGTACCCATGGATAGTATATGGACTAAAATGTATCAGTCTGTCAAATCAGCTTTAAATGAACGTCAGCTCTCGGAATATGTTAGCTGTGGGGAGGTTTCCGCTGCAATTCTTTCAGGATCGGGAAAAATATATACAGGTGTTTGTATCGACACTTGTTCCACTCTCGGTATATGTGCAGAGAGAAATGCAATTTTCAATATGATAACCAATGTCACAATTTATATTCACTATCAAAAAATAACCGCAGATGCCGTCCACATCAAGGAAGAGTGGACCAGCGTCTGCGGTTTTTATTATATTTTAAAGAAAACTAATTTTTAAGCATACCGTCACTCCTCCGCATACCAATACCCATTAGTGATATAATTCTTCCCGTTCATAGAAAT
>JAMPAJ010000039.1 GCA_023667265.1 Alistipes sp. | reverse complement strand
GTCCATATCTTGGGGATCAATTCCCTTGTGGGTCATATCTATTGACAACGCAGAATTGTTTTCATAAAAATTCCCTCTTTAATATTGACATTTTCAAAAGGACGTGCTATAATACAGTAGTGCTGATATCTTCGTACAGCACGTCATCGACTAAAATCCGCCCAGTGTTTATTCGCTGGGCGGATTTTTATTTTTCCGTAGATTATTATTAGTACGTATCATTACTCAGCGCATCAAGATGACGCCTGTAACGTTTGGGAATATTGATTCCCACCAGATAACCTATGGAATGAAGAAAGTCTGAAATAACGGTAAATCCGTCCTTGTAGAACGCCTCTATCCTCTTATCTTTAAATTGAATGTTCTTGTAATTTGGTGGGCATACAAAAGTCCAGTCAGCTCCTTCCTTGTCAAAAACTATCCTGAAAAAGCTGTCAATATCAGTGTCTTTATATCCTGCCTTCATTAGCAGGATATGATGCTCTACAGCCTCGTCAATATGGCTCATAACAGCTGTTTTTCCGTCAAAGGATATTATCGCAAGAAGAGGCTCGTCTGTGGATATGTTCCTGTTTACTTCCTCCTCGGAGGGATATTTTATTATATTCATTGGGGACTACTTTCATATGAATTCAAGTAAAAAAGCCCTTAGTCTCGTAAAGCACCTAATGGTGGGAAAACTACTGCTAAAGGCTCGCTTCAACCCTCTGCGGTATTACGAAAACCGTGAGGGAATTTTTATTTATATATTTCGCCCCTGTTTCCAGCGTCGGTAACTATTACGGTCATGATATTATGTTCAACTTTGTAAATGATTCTGTAATCGCCGACACGAAGTCGGAAATATCCCGAATTTCCTTTAAGAGATTTAATATCTCCTTTGTACGGCAGCTGCGTAATTGCCGAAAGAATCCTTACTTGCTGGTCACGCGGCTGCTTTTATATGAATTTTTTAGCGCGTTTCTCGACCGATATATTATAATTCACTCAAATCAATCCCCAACTCATCAGCAAGATTTTCAAGCGATATGCTGTCGTGCTTATCCGGAGCATCGTCGTTGAGATAATTGTTCAAGAGATTTTCGCAAAACACGTCGTCTTCAAATTCGTCTGCCATTTTCTCTGCGATGCTTCCAAAAAGCGTTACGAAGGCTTCAAGCTGTTCTTCTGTGAGATGTTCAAAAATATATGTTGCTTTCTCCTTTGTACTCATATCAATTCCTCCTTTGAATCAGTATATGCGTAATTTGGGAAATCACTCCCGAAATTTTTGGCCATTTATAAAACGTTACTATCATCATCCTGCGTCTTTATTAAAATCATTTTGCTTCTGAATTTCTTCAAGCTCGCCGCAGGTATAGGTATCACTTCTCTGCACCTGCTCCGGGTCGCTTTGTGAATTTGGCTGCACGGATTCGTCGTTCCCCTTAACCGCTCCGCCTAACTCCCTGAGAAGTTCCAGAGCGCAGGCACGGAAGCTGTCGGGCAGACTCATAAATTTCTCCATGACTGCTGTTTCGTCATCATTGGACAGATTCAGTTCTGCGAATGGATTCGGTAACGGCTCTCTTCCTAACAGGTAGTCGGTAGTTACTCCGTAGAAGTCGGCAAGTTTACATAGTGCAGGTGTTCCGACGCCTCTTTCACCACTTTCATACTTTTGATATACGCCAAGAGACATATCACAACCAACAGCAACATCTTTAGCAGATTGATTTCTGTTCTTACGCAACATTTTTAAAATATCTTTTGTTTCCATATTAAAAGCCCCCTTTTAGTATAGCATACCACAATTGTTACAATTTTTCAAGATGCAGCATTAACTTTTGTAATATTGCACAAATATAACAATTGTAATTTGTGCAATACCGCGAAACACAACGAATGTTATGGAATTTGCTCGACTTTGCATAACTATTGTGACATGATGTAATTACAGTAAAGAACGAAAGGGGTGAAAAAGTGGAATGCAAAAAGAAAACTGCCGAAATCCTGAAGGAAATCGACAGTAATCTCGATACAGTGCTTAACGTTCTCGCAAAACTTGCACTTGTGTCAATGTCCATAAAAACAATCATTGAAATATGGACAAAGTAAAACAGGAACACAACACTCGGGGCGAAAGCACCGGGGAAAGTGTTCAATATAAATATATCACAAAAGGACGGTGTTGTCAATGGTAAACAAGAAACTTTTGATTAGAGTAATGGTAAAGGCTGCACTTGCAATAGCCTTTGCGATTGCATTAGCAAGAATCGTATTTATACAATATGAGTATTGAAAAAGAAAAGGTGGCGATTGAACGATTAAAGGCGTTTGAACCTGAAAGCGAACCATATTACCTTTGTTACTCCGGAGGTAAAGATAATGGATAGCAAAGCATAATGAATAGAATCACTCCATTTCATTAGATTTTCAGCGTATCTACATCGTTTTTGTCAGTTTTGTCACGAGTTTGTTTCCATAATGTTTTATCCTTGATATATTCGATATTCAATGCCATATTATGGAGGTAAACATATGGAAACAATTCGCTCCTTAACTGAAATCATTGATGGGGTTACTACAGAAATGAGAAGGTTGGATTATGCCGAAGCAACTATCAAGGACTTTGCAAGGCATGCAGCTCATATCAGCGGCTATGTCAACGTTACCGGAAAACTGTCCCGACCTGTCGTGACCCCGAGAGGAAAGGTGCTCGAAACTATCGAGGAACGCGCTTTTGACGATGCTATCCGTAAAAACGGAGATATAACGGTACAGCTGGATCACGATGCAGGTCGTGCCTATGCGCGAACCTCAGACGGAACGCTGAAACTCCGGGAGGACGCTATCGGACTTCACGCCGATGTGCTCATCACCGACGAAACAGTCATTGAAATGGCGCGTAAAGGCAAAATCAGAGGCTGGAGCTTCGGAATGTACAATGTACGAGACGAAATGGAAAGCCGAGGGGAGGACGAGATTCCGATCAGACACGTAAAGGGACTTCTCCTTGACCACATTTCCCTTATCAAGGATAAAGTGCCCTGCTATGCTGCTACCTCTGTAGAATATCGTGCGGACGAAGCTGTCGACATTGAACAGCGAGCCCTTGATATTGCTCCGGAGCTGCATATATCATACGAAAACAACCCCGACTACACTGAATATGAAAGAAGGATCGAAAATTTATGAAAAAGCTTATTGAAAAAAGAGCCGCTTTAAAGGCGCAGCTTCAGACAATGCTTGACAAGGCAAAGACCGAGGAAAGAGCATTCAGCGAAGAGGAAGCACAGGAATTTGACCGCATCGAAAAGGAGATCAGGTCTCTTGACACGACGATTCAGGCAGAGGAAAGAGCCAGGGGCATTGACGATTTTCATGCGCCTATGTCCGACAATACCGCCTCGCAGAAAGAGCTTGAAGAAAGGGCTTTTGCAGATTACATTCTTGGCAGAACAGCGGAGATCAGAGCCGGCGAACAGAATATGACTATGGACAGCAACGGAGCTGTTATTCCGCAGACTATCGCCAACCGCATTATCGACACTGTGGTTGAACTGTGTCCTATCCTCGCCGGGGCAGAAGTATACCACGTCAAGGGAACGCTTAAGATCCCTAAATGGACAAAGTCAAACGGTACTCATGACGTTGCTGTGGGATATTCTCAGGAGTTCAAGGCTATCGCTGCCGACAGCGGAAAGTTTGATTCCGTCGATCTCAGCGGCTTCCTTGCAGGCGCGCTTACCCTTGTTGGCAGGAGCGTTGAAAACAATGCTCAGGTAAATGTTGTTGATTTTGTTATCAGAAAAATGTCCGAGAAGATCGCGGAGTTTATCGAAGACGAACTGCTTAACGGGGCAGGAACCAATGCCGCTCAGGGCGTGCTTAACTGCTCGAATACTGTCACTGCGGCAGCGGCTGCGGCTATTACATTTGACGAGCTTGTTAAGCTCCAGAGTGCCGTGAAACAGGCATATCAGAAAAATGCTTGCTGGACTATGAATAACGACACCTTCACTCTCATCAAGCTGATGAAAGACACCAACGGCAGACCTCTCGTTGAGCCGGATGTGTCAAAAGCATTTCCTTATACTCTTCTCGGAAAGCCAGTGTACCTCTCCGACAATATGCCGAAAGCGGCTGCCGGTGCAAGAACTGTGCTTTACGGCGATTACAGCGGACTTTCTGTAAATTTCCGCGAGGATATCTCAATTCAGGTTCTTCGTGAAAAATATGCAGATCAGCACGCTCTCGGCGTTATCTCATGGTTTGAATTTGACAGCCGTATCACCGATGAACAGAAGCTTGCCGTACTCGTTCAGAAAGCTGCGTCATGAAAATAAGCCAGCTTACCGCCTGTATTATTAAGGACTACTGCGGCATCTCCGACGATGACAGCGACGATGTTATCGAAAAAGTCCTGCTGCCTGCCGCCCGGGAATACATCAAGGGCTACACCGGGCTTACGGCAGAACAGTGTGATGAACACGAAGAACTTTCCGTTGCCTGTATGGTTCTTGTAAATGATATGTTTTCACAGAGGGATTACACGATAAATATGCGAAGACGAGATTAAAAAAATTAATAAGGAATTACTAAAAGTTCATGATAAAAAGAAAATAGAGCAGACTTATATAAATTTTGTGAAGCAAAACATAATCGCTCTCAGTGCGTGGACGCAGGAATATGACGGGAAAATAAAACTCCTTAAGGCTCTAAACGCACAGGGATCATTGCTTCCGAAGATAATACTTTCGCAGTACAATGGACTATTTCAAACAATGGCGAATATGGAAAACCGTGTGATTCGGTTTCCGTTTGTGGTCGATTCACCACGTGAAAAGGAATTGAGCGTTAGCAGTAGTAAAGAAATTCTAAACATGATAGCGAAGATTACATACTTACCTCAGATTATTTTGGCAACTGTGGACTATGACATGTTCGGAGTTGAAGACGGTGGAAATGTTAACAAGATCTATCTGGATACTAAGTTCAGTGTTCTAAATGAGGCAATGTACACAGAACGAACAGAGGCAATTGAGGGACTATATCATCTCATAACAAGCCAGGAGAAGTAAGTACCGCATCTGTCAATATGTAGCGACTTTGTCTTCCGGTATTTATTCAACAACTGCAAGTATTTCATAAATCAGGTTTTCATTAATCATTCTATCACCACGGCAACAGCATTTACATTTTTACAGGAATATGATAAAATAAGGATATGAAAA
>JAMPAJ010000038.1 GCA_023667265.1 Alistipes sp. | reverse complement strand
AGGAAACTGCCTCGGCAAGCAGCTTTTGTTTCTGTGATAACAGCTCTGTATTGGTTGGGTCGAGCTTCAGCAGCTTTTCTACATCTTTTAGCTGTGATTGGGTGTTCTTAATATTTTTATTTACGCCTTCGAGGGCCTTGGAGAGCTTAGTTGTGTCGCCGCCGATCTCGACCGTAATTCCCTTAATTCTGTTTGCCGTAACAGCTCACCTCCGTTCGAACGACCTAAAATCGGTCAAAATCTGATTGACCTGCTAACTCTGACCAGCCTTTATAATCGTCATTTTCTCGCTCAGTGAACATATCATTGACAAGCCCAATCGTAAGAAGCTCCAGCTCGGAAAGGGAAATTCCGAGCTGAACGCATCTCAGGAGAAATAAAGGCGTAGTCATCGGTCGGTCAGTCTGGCGATGTTTTTTTTAGATTTCACCTGCGTGGCGGTATTGAGTCCCCACAGCTCGATAAGCTGCGGAAGAATCTCGTAAATACTGAACGTGTTGAACTGCTCCAAAAAGTCGTCAGGGTTATCGGGAACATTCTCCGGATCGGCGTGCTTCGCCATGACGAACGCTATATTTTCAAAAACCTCCAGACTTTCGATATCCAGTCCGGAATTCTCCGCATCGCCCGCTTTGACATTTTTCTGCAAAGAAGCAAAATCACGATAAATATCACGCCCGAATTTCAAGCGGTACAAGCGCGGCACTGCGGCGCTCGCTTTGAACGGTACTTCGATTCCGTCAATTGTAATATTTTTCTTGATAGCCATGCTGTACCTCCGTTAAGATGTTGTTTTCGCTGCTGATTTAGCAGTCACAGCCGTTGAAAATGTCGGAATATACACGGATTTATACCAGTTGTTGTAAACCGTTTCGTCCGTTGCCTCGCAGCTTTTTGATTTCACAAGCCCATTTTCGAGAGCCGAAGCAGTCAGCGACAGAGACTCCGTCTTTACTTCCTTGGAATCCTCAGTAGTTGCGGATTCCGTTGCAGGACGTGCCACGGAACAGCGGTACATCACGTGACGAATGTGGTTTTTATCGCCACAGAACTCAAAAAACAGCGCAAATTCTGCAACTTCTGCATCATTACTTTCAACGAGAACGCCTTTGCTGTCCAGCTTCTGTCCAAGAATTTCCGTTGCAAAATCAGTAGTCACAAGAGCGATTTCGAGGTCACCCTCATATCCGGAATTGTTGTTGCACATATAGTAGACGCAATTGTCGGCATAAAATGGCTCATTTTCGCCGCTTGCGTCAATACTGAGCGATACGGCACCGGGCAGTCGGACGGGCGTATCATACACAGGCATTCCGTCCTCACCATAGGACAGAATCTTCGCCCAATGCACCCTGTTCAGACCAAATTTAACCTTATTCTTTTCCATAATCAAACCTCCATTTCATAAAGCACTTCATACATCTCCTCAGATGCAATCCATGTTTCAGTCTTGTTGTAAAAAATATGATGCCGCCGCAGAACAGCTTCGATTTCCGCCTCTGTATCGGGAGATTTTTCATCGGTATAGAGTTCAATATCCAGCTTTTTAAAGCTGAAATACATCCGATTATCCGCCGAAAAAGTGTTCTCACCGGGGGATAAAAAAATCAGAAATGGCGGCTTCGGGGACTCACCATCGGAAAAGTGATGATAGGCGAAGGGAAACCCCATTTCCAGCATCATTTCGTTAATTTCTTCATAACTCATTTTAATTCCTTCTCGATCAGCGATTCCAATAAATCTGCTCCATTTTCTTCGGCAGGAGCAATGTGTGGAATCGCAGCCACACGACCGCCATTTCTTTTAGCGTGACCGTGCTCTAACAAATGCGCAATCTGATATCGGTCTTTGGAATGCACGGTAATTTCAAGAGAATGGCTATTTTCCTTGACTTTTTTCGTCATCCAGCTTTTCGCATATTTGCCTGTACGCTTCGGGGCATTTGCGGATATTTCGTTTTTAACAGATGTGGCAGTCTTGCGGACTGCTTTTTTCATGGCTGTATCCGCAAGCTCAGCATACTCCGTTAAGCCTTTCATGATCTCGTCCGCCATATCGTCAATAGATGTCATTGCAATCACCTGCTTTCCTTGCTTTTGCCGTGATTTTCAGATAATCACGACACTCGAAATTCGGCGATATTCCGACAATATCGTACATCACACCACGGAAAGAAATACGGTTTGCAGTTGTTGAAATTCCCATTGTCATGCTGTTTTGCCGGATCATAAACTGCAAGGTCTGTATCTCTTTTGTCGTGCCGTTGTCAGAATTTTCAACTGAATTTTTTACAGAGACCGCAGCCCAGCAGGAAAAAAGTTCGTCCCACTGAGCCTTGTGGTTGCTAATGTTATCAATTTTTGTGCTGTGTTCCAGAATCGTGATACGCTGATTTAATTTCCCGATCTCCATTAAATCACGCCCTCTCTCTGTGCAAAAAGCAACGAACGCAGAGTAAGCGTCAACTTGTGAAAATCCGCTGTGTTGCGGTTTTCGTAGAGGTAGGAAACTGTGTAAAGCATCGCCTGACGGGAAGTTTCCTCATTCTCCGCAAGCCGCTTTTCATCCATGCGCCCCACGTCCATTACAAGCCGATGTGCCGTCTCCATGAGCGTGAGGATGAGCTTATCATCCTCACAATGGTCAACACGAAGATAATTTTTTGTTTCAGGCAGTGAAAGCAAACTCATATCACGCTCCCGTATTTCCGCCTGTAGCCTTATTTCCTGCCATTTTCAGAACCTTAACCGACTCCGGCAGAATGAGACGACCGTCCACACGCTGAGTGGTCATAAAACCTACCTGATCGGTACGAGCATAAAGCTCGTTGAGACGGCGGAAGGTGCGGTTCTGACGGTCGGCAACCCAGTAATTTTTCAGATCGCCAAAGAGAAGAACACGCTCGCCCTTTGCCACAGTCGGCATAAAAGAACTGGTGCGAACAGGTCTGCCGAGAATCGTATCGGGCTTGGCAATGTCAAGGCTGGGCTTCCAGATATAGTTGTCGTTTTTGTCCTTCAGCTCCATAAGCTGGAGCAGAAGCGTCTCGTTGCAGACAAACTGAGCGTTGCGGCGATAGGGCGATTTCAGGCTGTAGTAGAGGTCAAAAATCTCATCGAAGGTGATAGCTGTCTGCGATGCGGAAGTAACGCCAAGCTCTGCGCCGCCTGTTTCCGCAAGAATACCGAGAGGCTTTTTATCGCCGTCGCCTGTGAAAAACGCACGCTCCTCTGCATTACCCATAGCCACGCCGAAACGAGTGGCGATATAGCTTGCGAGGTCGAAAGCGGAATCGTGCAGAAGCTCATTGCTGATCTTGATCATCGTGCCGAGCTTGTATGCGGAAAGTGTGGTCTGCCCGAACTTTGTGTCAGTTTCGGGGATCTCCTCACCCTCGTCGATCCACTGGGCTTCCATTGTGTCGTTGGCAATCGGGATCTTGCGAGTTCCGGAATTTGTCTTAATGACGGTCGCCATCTGACGGAAGATGTTATTTTCCTCCAAAGCCTGCACAAGACGGCGCTCAAACTCGTCAGGCACGGTAAATCCGCCCTCGGTGTCCTCGCCGACAGAAAGGGCATTGCGGACTGCAAACTGGTCGCCCTTGTTGCGGATCATATCCCAGAAAGCATTTTTGTACTCGTCACTCGCCGTACCCTCTGTCTTCGGGGAATTCTGCGGAGCGTTGGTAACGGGACGGGAAGTCGGTGCAGCGAGCGCCGCGTCCACAGCTGCCTGCTGTTCCAGACGCTCGATCTCTGCACCGAGCGCCTGCACGTCCGCCGCCATTTTGTTGTACTGCTCCACGGCGGACGCTTCTACAAGCCCGTTCTCGCCGCGGTGCTTTTCGAGAAATGCCTTTGTCTGCTCCCACAGGGTATTTCGTTTGCTGCGAAGTTCCATGATCTGATTCATATTTTTCTCCATTTCTCCGGATAAAATCCGGTGTGCATAAAAATAACAGCTCATTTCAATAAACTGAGCTGCGCTTTCAGAATTTCATACGGCATTGCGCCGTCCTTGGTTTTGCCATCCATGCCGATTACAGGTGTCAGCCCTTTCTCGGCAGATTTCTGTGCATGATCGGCACTGTCGTTCTCACACGAATTCTTGCAGGACGCGCCGATTTTTCCCAGAATGGTCTGTCCCATGATACGGGTACTGTACTGCCAAAGGGCATTCCCGGAATCCAGCTTGAACGGCTTTTTCTCCTTGTCAGGCTCTTTTTTCTCTTCATCTCCTTCATCGTCACCGCCTTCCTTATCTGGTTCTTCCGGGTCGTCAGGTTCATTTTCTTCGTCCGGTTCAGGCTTCGGCTTTTCGCCAAAGAGAATCTCATCGGCGAATCCCAATTCCACGGCTTTTCTTGCATTGATCCATGTTTCATCGCTCATGAGCTTTGAAATCTTGCTTCGTGAAAGTCCCGTTTTTGCGGCATATGCGTTGATGATGCTCTCCTTGACTTCATTCAGTGTGCTGATCGCTTTTTCCATGTCCTTGGCGTTGCCCATAGCGATTGTGGACGGGTCATGCACCATTAACAAAGCTACCGGTGACATCTGCACGGTATCTCCTGCCATTGCGATAACGCTTGCGGCGGACGCTGCAATACTTGCGATTTTCACAGTGACCTTGTGCGGATAATCTCGAATCATTGCGTAAATATCTGCGGCAGCGAACACATTGCCGCCGGGCGAGGTCAGCCAAATTGTAACGTCTCCCTCCTCCGCATACAGCTCATCACGGAAGTCCTGCGGCGTGATCTCATTGCCCCAAAATGATTCCGAGTCAATAGGACCTTCGAGACGGAGAACCCTTCCGCCGCTGTCATCGTGAATCCAGTTCCAGAATTTCTGCATAATATCTCCTCCATTATTCTTCATTTTCTGATGTATTATCAGTGTTTTTCGGCTGATTTACTGAATAGGCGGCACCTGCATCCTGCAATTTATTGTAGCTGCCGTTGAGGTAGTAATCATTGCCGCCCTGTTCGTCAGGAATCAAATCCATATTTTCAAGCCGACGCACGTCATTTGGCGAAAAGAAGCCGTTTCCCACGCCGATTGCGTAAGCGTTCATGCGGCTCTGATAGTCTCCTCGCATCAGCCCGTCCACGTTGAACTTTGGAAAGTAAATATCCTGCTCTTCCTCTAAAAGCAAGTCTTTGATGATGCCCTTTTCAATGCGGATGATCCACGGCATGAGCGAATACTGCACGAATGCAATACCCTGATGAGGTAGATATAGGTCGCCTTACTGCTTTACAACAGCAGGTTTACCTATAC
>JAMPAJ010000037.1 GCA_023667265.1 Alistipes sp. | reverse complement strand
ACGCAATGAAGTGGTGCTTCGACCACCTGAACGACTGAGAATAAGGGGCTGAAAACGCCCCTTTTCCTTATTATTCCAATGGTGTATATAACACAATTGTGAAGGCTGATTTTTCCCGATATTCTGTACTTTTAGCCGCTTGCATAATGTCAGATTGTATGGTAATATAGTTACAACGCAAGGGGGAAACCCAAGCGAAAAAAATAAACGGAGGAAACGAAAATGAACAAGAACATCGAAAAGGCACTGGAGAAAATCGCAATGGAAGAGAGCTACGCAATCGAGGTAAGAGGCGGACTTGACAGCCGCAACAACGATGACGAGGATTTCAAGGAAATCAGCGTGACGGCACTCCGCAGAATGCTCGAAAGAGCCTACGAACTGGGCAGAAACAGCAAGTAATCAAAGGCGACAGCCCTCGCAAGAGGGTCTGTTGCTCGTACTGCCGTTTTTCGTTTCCTCCGGCAGTATAATTTCCGCCGATTTTTCGGCTTATCTTTGTGTAATTTATGATGCCGAAATGACTTGCAATTCTTGATTTTTTATGGCATAATAGAGTAAAATGAAAGAGTGATCTCAATAAAAAAATCGCCCAAGGGGTGTTTAAAATAACGTTTCAGACCTGAGTTTTCAGGTCTTTTTTCATGACGGAACGGAGGTGCAAGAATTCATGTTGAAAACAAACCAAATTTATAACATGGACTGTTTGTCAGGATTAAAACTGCTTGATAATGAGTGCATTGACGTTGTTGTAACATCTCCGCCGTACTACAATGCACGTGAGTATTCTTATTGGGATACGGTCGAACAGTATCTTTCGGACATGAAAAAAATATTTTCTGAGGTATTCCGAACTTTGAAAAATCATCACTGCATCGTAGTAAATGTCGGTGATGTTGTGTGCCAGACCGGAACAGCAAAATGGCATATCAGGAAGCTTCCGCTTGGCGCGTATTTCATTACTATACTTGAAAATATTGGGTTTCAGTTCATTGACGACTATATCTGGGATAAGGGCGAGCCTCAAAGTAAAAGGAATCTCGGAAATCCACCGTTTCCTTACTACCAATATCCCGTCAACTGCTATGAACACATTCTGATATTTGCGAAAAATAGGCTGAATAAAACTAAAATCCCATGTCCTGACTGCAATAAAACAATTACGCAGTCAAACAGTTGCACCGGAATCGGAATACAGTCTTGGGAGTGCAAAAATCCCGAATGTCCCACAAAATCACCCAACAATAGAGGTAAACGATTTTCTGCACGAAGTATAATGATGAACAATTATCAGACTGCCGAAAATAAAATTCCCGAAAAATTCAGAAAAAACTGGCGAAGAGATATTGTGAAGATAAATCCCGTAATCAAAATAAACTGCAAAGGTGAAAATATTTCCGGTCATTCCGCGCCGTTTCCAGAAGAGATTCCGGAGATGGCAGTTCGTTACTTCAGTGGCGTCAACGATATTGTATGCGATATTTTTTCAGGCAGCGGAACTTCCTGTCTTGTCGCAAAAAAACTTAACCGCAGATATATAGGTTTTGAAATTTCTGAAGCATTCTGCCGAATAGCAGACGAACGGATTTCCAAATCTGGAGATTAACAAATCAAAGCATATTTTCAGAAAGCGAGGTGAGTACAATGGCAAAATTCAAACCGACACGCTTCATGGCGGAGGATTCAAAATACAACAAAAAGGCGGCGGACTACGCCGTCAATTTTATTCAGTGTCTGTCTCATACCAAAGGTACATGGTCGGGAAAAAATTTGAACTGCTTGACTGGCAGGAGCAGATTATCCGTGACCTGTTCGGGATTCTGAAACCAAACGGCTATCGGCAGTTTAACACGGCGTACATTGAGATTCCGAAGAAAAATGGTAAACAATTGTCGCTTGATACGTTGATTCCAACTCCTGACGGATTTACAACTATGGGCGAAATTCAGGTCGGCGATACGGTTTTTGACGAAAACGGTAATCGATGTCATGTTGTCGCCAAAAGCAAGGTCGATTTCAAAGAACAGGCTTATCGCATTACATTTAAGGACGGTCAGGTCATTGAAGCCGGAGAACGTCATCAGTGGTTCGGCGAATATACAAAGGGAAAGCGAAAAAAGTGTACCCTGACAACCGGTGAATTATTCGGAATGCCGGGAAAGGACGGGCGTTTCAGATTCAGGATTCCCGTTGCACAGTCAATTCAGACTGCTGATGTTTCTTTGCCGATAGAACCTTATTTAATGGGATATTGGCTTGGCAACGGCAACGCGGTAAAGCCTGAAATCACAGTTCAGACCTGTGATATTCCCGGCGTTCTTGCAAAAATTCTCCCGTTTTATCCGGATGTAACTGCATGGAATAACGTCGGCAACAGTGTCATTTTCAGAATTCCTGAACTGAAAAAAATCCTGCTGAAAAATTTTCATGAAAAGATAATTCCGCTTGAATACCTGCGGTCGTCGTACTATCAAAGACTGGAACTTTTGCAGGGGCTCATGGATTCCGATGGTTGTATTTCAGAAATAAAGGGGCAGGCAATTTATACCGGGACAGAAAAAAATCTCGTAGAAAGCGTCAGCGAATTATTGTGGAGTCTGGGCATAAAAAATACAATCTCAACAGCTGTCAGTACCCAGCGTAATGATTGGGCTTTGCCAAGTGAAAAATGCGGCAGATCTCCAACCGGCGAAACTTTATACTATGTGAAATTCACAGCTTTTGACGATATTGCTGTTGTGGGGTTAAAGAGAAAGGCCAAAAATCAAGTGCCAAGGAATCCCGCAACACGCAGCCATTTTCGTTACATTGATAAAATTGAAAAGATAGAAAACCGCGGAATGCAGTGCATTCAGGTTGACAGTCCGTCGCATCAGTATCTGGTGGGGCGTTCTTTTTTGCCTACACATAATAGTGAGCTTGCGGCGGCAGTTGCACTGCTTCTGACCTGCGGTGACGGTGAAGAGCGTGCAGAGGTTTACGGATGTGCTGCTGATCGTCAGCAGGCTGCCATTGTTTTCGACGTTGCTGCCGATATGGTGCGGATGTGTCCAGCTCTGAATAAGCGTGTCAAAATCCTCACTTCTCAGAAACGTATTATCTACACTCCGACAAACAGCTTTTATCAGGTACTTTCTGCCGAGGCATACAGCAAGCACGGCTTCAATATCCATGGCGTGGTCTTTGATGAACTGCATACGCAACCTAACAGAAAACTGTTCGATGTTATGACAAAAGGTTCGGGCGACGCAAGAATGCAGCCGCTGTACTTCCTTATCACAACTGCTGGAACGGACACAAACAGCATCTGCTATGAGGTGCATTCCAAGGCAAAGGATATTCTCGAAGGCAGAAAGCACGATCCAACTTTTTATCCTGTGATTTACGGTGCGGACGAGTCCGAGGACTGGACAGACCCGGAGGTCTGGAAAAAGGCGAATCCAAGTCTTGACAAGACAATCGGCATGGATAAGGTCGTGGCCGCCTGCAACTCCGCCAAGGAAACTCCCGGCGAAGAAAATGCGTTCCGACAGCTTCGTCTGAATCAATGGGTAAAACAGGCAGTTCGTTGGATGCCAATGGAAAAGTGGGATAAATGCAAGGTCGCTTTCGATGAGGATTTCCTTGCAGGGCGTGTCTGCTACGGCGGTTTGGATTTGTCGTCAACCACCGATATTACAGCGTTTGTGCTTGTTTTTCCACCCACTGACGAGGACGATTTTTATTACGTTTTGCCGTACTTCTGGCTGCCCGAAGAAACGCTTCCTCTCCGCGTCCGCCGCGACCATGTTCCCTATGATTTATGGGAACGGCAGGGTTACTTGAAAACTACCGAGGGAAATGTGGTGCACTACGGATTTATCGAAAATTTCATAGGTGAACTTGGAACGAAATTTCATATCAAAGAGATCGCTTTTGACCGCTGGGGAGCAGTCCAAATGTCGCAGAATCTCGAAGATTTAGGGTTCACGCTGGTGCAGTTCGGTCAAGGATATCGAGACATGAGTCCGCCGACCAAAGAGCTGATGAAGCTCACGCTGGAACAGAAGATTGCCCACAACGGTCACCCCGTTCTCCGCTGGAACATGGACAACATTTTCATTAAGCGTGATCCTGCCGGCAATATAAAGCCAGATAAGGAGAAATCCACAGAGAAGATTGATGGTGCTGTTGCTTTGATTATGGCTTTGGACAGAGCTATTCGGTTTGGTATTGGTAATTCAGGGGCAAGCGTTTATGACGAGCGCGATTTGTTGGTGCTATAAAAGAACGGATGCCATGGCACCCGTTCTCTTAATTATACAAATTCAATTTTAAGCGTTTTTCCCATTGCCGCTGCAAGACGCTGTAGTGTTCTCAGCGAGGGATTGGCATTGCCGTTCTCTAGCTTGCTGATGTCACCCTGTGCGATACCGGACTTCTGGGAAAGCTCCTTTTGCGTAATGCCGGAGGACTTACGAGCATCGATGATTGCCTGAATGATTGCAAATTCAGGTTCAAGCGCCTCATACTCTTCCTTGAATTCATGATTCTCCATCTGCTGGTCAAGATAATCGTTAAAGTTTGTCATGATTCACCCTGTTCCTTTCTGCTCAGATATTCCGCTTTATAACGCTTGGCTCGCTCCAATTCTTCCTTGGGGGTCTTCTGCGTTTTCTTAATAAAACCGTTTGTCAGAACCACTTTTCTGCCAACCACGAAGAAATACAGAACTCGTGATATGTCTGAACCGGCCTTTGCACGGAGTTCCATAATTCCACCGTTCAATGCTTTGGAATAAGGCTCACGCAGTTCATATCCATTCTTTTGCAGCATGACGATAGTACGAAGAAGTTTCGCCCTTATTTTTACATCAAGACTGTCTAAAAACTCCTTAACCGGTTCTGTACCATCCGGCTTGTCATAAAATATGATGTCAAAATCCCGCATTTTTATTCTCCTTCAATATAGGATCTATCCTATATTTATTATACAGCATATTCCCCAATCTGTCAAGGGGTTACAAAAATTTTCGAGGTGATTTCAATGAGCATTTTCAGCGGACTATTCCGCAGCCGAGACAAGCCTACAAACAGCTATGATTCCCCGTCCTACACCTACTTTTTCGGACGAAGCAGCAGCGGAAAACGAGTCAGCGACAGAACGGCGTTACAGCACACAGTGGTGTATGCCTGCGTAAGAGTTCTGAGCGAAGCAATCGCACAACTGCCGCTGCACGTCTACAAATATACGGATAACGGAAAAGAGCGAGTGCCGACGCACCCGCTATATTTTTTGCTCCACGACCAGCCGAATCCCGAAATGACGAGCTTTATTTTCCGTGAAACGCTGATGTCGCATCTGCTGATTTACGGCAATGCCTATGCTCAGATCATCCGCAACGGTCGTGGTGAAGTTATAGGTCTGTACCCACTAATGCCCGATAAGATCAAGGTCGACCGTGACGAGCGTAACCGCTTGATTTATGTTTACAGCCGATATGATGAAGCAAATCCCAATCTGAAAGAACAGGGCGACATCGTTCTCCGTCAGGAAGATGTACTGCATATTCCGGGATTAGGATTTGACGGATTAGTCGGCTATTCGCCCATTGCTATGGCGAAAAATGCGATAGGGATTTCCCTTGCCTGCGAGGAATACGGCTCGACGTTCTTTGCGAACAATGCTTCTCCGTCAGGCGTTTTGGAACATCCGGGAGTGATAAAAAATCCCGAAAAACTGCGGAATGCTTGGGAGAAAGCATACGGCGGCAAGAACTCTCACAGAGTCGCTGTGCTGGAAGAAGGTACAAAGTTCTCGCCGATTTCCATTCCCAACAACGAAGCGCAATTCCTTGAAACACGTAAGTTTCAGGTTGCCGAAATTGCAAGGCTCTATCGTGTCCCCCTTCACATGATCGGCGATCTGGAACACGCTACGTTTTCAAATATCGAACAGGTGCGCCCAGATAGGGCGATACTGACAGTAAATTAAGGCATTA
>JAMPAJ010000036.1 GCA_023667265.1 Alistipes sp. | reverse complement strand
CATTGTTTTTTCCATCTGCTCCGCAATATCCGCATCCACAATCTCTTCCCCAGTCTTACCAACCAACTGAGCTTTACTTGCCTCACTTAGACCGTTATTTACTGTTGCGCACATATCACAGGTAGAACATTTATCCAACTGTTTCTTCGTTATTTTGCCGTCACGGAAATCACGAACCACTTTATTCTCATACATACTGTAAGGATGTTTGGAGAACAATGCTTTAAACTTGTGAACCATAACCCATATTGCCGGTTTCCATATGTACTTGTGCATGGCAGGAGATACCGAGCCGATCATCCAGCAGTCACGGTCACAATGACGCACTTTTGCACGGACTTTTTCAGCTTCGGGACTATTCCATAACTCGTCCCAACTTTGACTATTCAGATTGCCCATTACTTCTTTGTCCTTTGTACCATTACAAGGCATAACATCTCCATAAGGATCAATAAAGAATGTATCAAAACTCATATCGCAGGGGAGAAGCCGTTTCTGTCCATAGATATAGTTAATCAAACCATGATTGAAATATGCACGAAACCACTTCTTCGGGCTGTTGCTTCTTAAAAGCTCATTAACGAGCTTTTCAAAGTTTTTGGCAACCATCGGGCGATTGTGAATAATGTTCTTCGCCTCAACAAAGTAGAAACTATTATGAAGAGACGCTGTTGCAAATTCCATTCCCATTTTATCAGAAATTTTGTAAAGCGGCACAAGGTCGGGAGCATTCTTGTCCTGAACAGTCATACCAAAGCCAACATCCTTCATACCCATTTCGCGCAGTTTCTTCAAAGTCTGGTAACCACGCTGATAACCGTTCTCAAGTCCGCGTATTTCGTTGTTGGTTTTCTCCAGACCCTCGATTGAAATACGAATTCCCACTTGCGGAAACTCTTTGCAGAGATCTACAATACGATCTGTAAAAAAACCGTTGGTAGAAATAACAATTCGTTCGCTTTTCTTATAAAGCTCACGAACAATATCCTTCAAATCAGTACGAATGAACGGCTCACCGCCGGTAATATTGGTAAAATACATCGGAGGCAATTTTTTAATCGTTTTTAAACTGATCTCTTCTTCCGGTTTGGAAGGTGCTTTGTATCTGTTACACATTGAACAGCGTGCATTGCAGCGATATGTAACAATGACGGTTCCATTCAATTTCTTATCAGCCATTCTTATTTCTCCTTACTTTACTGCCACAATAAATCATCATCAGCTTACGAGCATACTCTTCAACAGTATCAAAACTAATATTTCTGCAATTCTGACTATATAAATCAGTAAGACTTCTGTCGTTCCAAAGCTTTTGAATTTTTGATTTCAACTCATTGACATTTCCGCTTTCAAACAATTCTCCGGTAACTCCAACTTCAATCAGTTCAGGAATACCGCCGATTTCAGCTCCTAAAACAGGAGTTCCATACATCTGACTTTCCATAACAGAAAACGGACAATTCTCATACCACTCGGACGGATAAATCGAAAATCTCGCTTCACGAATCAACTTTTCCAATGCGGTTCCTTTTTGAAATCCGACATTTCTGATATTCGGAATACCTTTGATCTCATCCTCAAGCGGTCCTGTTCCTGCAAACACAAACTGAATATCAGGTAATTTCTTACACGCTTTCATTAGTGTGCCAATGCCCTTTTCAGTGCTGAATCTTCCAAAATATAAAACATAATCTTTCTTTTGGGTATCTTTCCATTCAACCTGATCGACAAAATTGTGCATCGCCACTGCTTTTCTTGCAAACAGTGGATTGCTGTCCATCTTTGTTTTCATAAATTCAGAACAGCAGATGATTGAATCAATATATTGATAAGCACCGTTCCATTTCCAGAACATTGCTTCCATAGTGCCGATCATACTCTTCGCAGTACTGCCGTGAATACATTTGCCTTTTGTGCAGTTTAAGAAATGACCGCTGAGACATTTTTCGCAATTTTCCCCTGAATTCGGATTGTTGCACATATGATTCGGGCAGACAAGCTGATAATCATGTGCAGTAAATACAATGCGGCACTTATGCCCCTCTTTTCTCCATTTCTCAATTTCCAGAATAATAGACGGCGTGAGCTGATAGTTAAAATTGTTGAGATGACAAACATCAGGTTTGAAATCTTCTAATACAAGTCGGAGCTTCTTTCTTGCTTCAGAAGAGTAGATCGTTTTGATTGGATATGTCAATTTTGCAAGCTTTGAGCCGCCGTGAAAATCCATATCACTTGTATATGAATCAACATTATTTCCAACGCATCGACCTATATGCTCCATTCCGAAATATTGAACTTCGTGTCCCTGACTTTTCAGATAATCACCAAGTTTGAAAATATAAGTTTCCGAACCTCCGTTAGGATATAAAAATTTATTGATCATTAATATTTTCATACTCTATCTCCTATACATACAACCTCAGCGTCTTCTCCACAACATCATCCCACTTGTACTTCTCACAAATGAAATCAGCAGCTTCATCTCTGTATTTTTTCGCTGTTTCCGGCGAATCACAGAGCATTTGCAGCTTTGCCTTTAAATCAGCCACACTGCCTTTGCGGAAAGTAACGGCTTTATTCTCCACAACCTCCGCACATTCTGCAATATCGCTCGTCAGACAGCAGCAGCCATAACTCATTGCCTCCAGCAGACTTAAAGGCATTCCCTCCAAATCGCTTGGAAGGGTATATATGTAAGCATTACTGTATAGTTCGTGCTTCAATCTGCCTTCTACAAATCCTGTAAAAATAATTCGGCTGTCGTTTTTCGCCATGTTTCTGAGTTCAGCCATATACTTATCTGTATCTGAACTTCCGCCTGCGATCACAAGCTTTTTATCTGTTTTCAAATTTTGGAACGCCTGTATCAGATAATGGATACCTTTCTCAGGAACGATTCGTCCGAGATACAGAATATAATCGTTTTCTTTTAAATTCCATTTATCTGCGATCATATCAGCGGTGCGTCTTTCTTTACGATTTACGCCGTTGGGAATAAATTTTGTATTTCTGTGATAGGTTTCCTTAAAATAGTCCTGAACCCCTTTGCTCAATACAATGATCTCATCTGCAAATCTAACAGCGTTTTTCTCGCCGCTGCGAATATACCAGCTTGCGAATTTCCCCCATTTCGCTCTTTGGTGATCCAGTCCGTGTATTGTTACAATTACTTTTTTTCCAAACAATTTAGGAAGCCAACACATAAAAGCAGGACCTTCGGCGTGGATATGAACCACATCATATCTGCCAAAAGCTGCGCCGATCGAACCAAACACGGAGCTTGTTACGGCTGCCAGTCCACGCCTATTGATCGTAAAAACTTCCTTGATCTTTATGCCTTTGTAATTGTTTGTTTTTTCACTTGAAATCTTAGGATTCTTCCTGTTATAGCATACGATATTGTGTCCAAGTGATGACATTCTGACACAAAGTTCTTCTACAACAACTTCTATGCCGCCTTCTCTGGAAGGAATGTACTTGTGACCCAACATAGCTATTTTCATTTGTCATCCTCCTTTATCGATTTCCCTTATGAAACACAACAAAAATCGTCTTGAAAACGATCTTAATATCAGTCCACATCGACATCTCCCGAATATACTTCCGATCAAGCTCGATCTGCTCTTCCTCGCTCAGACTATTCTTTCCGCCAATCTGCCAATAGCACGAAAGACCGGGCTTTACAAGAAGTCTGTCACTGGGCAATTTCGCCTGTTCTTCGGGAATAAATGGTCTTGGACCTATAATTGACATTTGCGATTTCAGCACATTCAGGAGCTGCGGAAGCTCGTCTATGGAAGACTTACGCAGAAACTTTCCGATCCTTGTTCTTCTCGGATCGTGCTTCATCTCAAAAGTAGCACCGTGACCTTGATTCATTGCTGCGAGTTCATTTTTACACTCTTCAGCATTCACAACCATTGATCTCAGCTTATACAACAAGAATTCCTCTCCGTTCTTGCCAATACGAATTTGCTTGAATATTACCGGCCCAGGGTCATCTATGTATATTGCGATCATGGTGATAAGCAGCAAGGGGGAAAGTACAATTAATGCCAGCAACGAAGCAACAATATCGAATATCCTTTTTACACAATCATAAACAGGCTTCTTCTGAAAAGATACTGTATCAGAAACTAAGTTATTTTGAGCACGCCGTGTTGACGGCTCAGTCAATTTAATATTCTCCTTTACACCAACATCTTTCATAAAACCCCACCTTACTTTTCACATCACACAATAAAATCATCTATTTCCAAGCAGCCGTATGTCTCAATCCAGCACTCTCTGCAAAGCTGACCGCAGCCGTCAACGTAATACTTCCTTTTATTTAAAGGCGTTTTACGGTTGACTCCTGTTTTGCAGCCGCAAAGAATACAGTTTTCATCTTCTGCCGGAACGATAAAAACACTGCATTGATTTTCGATTTCATCATTTTCATTTTTCTTATCAGATAAACTCATTTTCTTTTCGCTGCCTCCAACGTTTCATCGGATTTTGCCAGTATATTGACAGAAATTTTCTTACAGAGTAAGTCCCAATTCGGCTTTCTGTCCGTAAGATCATGACTGTCCGAGCCGAAAACAATCGGATATCCGTCTTTCAGCAGCTTCTTCACAAACCTCCTCTGTTTGAAATCTCTGAACGCCTCGTTATTCACTTGAAAAACGGCATTCATTTTCAAAACGCTCTCCATCTGCTCCTTGCTGAACAGATTCAGATAGCGGTGAATATGTGCAATAACCGGAGTCAGCTTGTACTCCATCGAAATGTTGTAAATTTCTTCTTCCATCCACGGTGCATAGCCTGTGTAAGGAAACTCCAGTAAGATAAGATTCGTTCCCTCAAACGCAAGTTTTTCAATGTCGGGAATTTCGGAAATACCATGCTCGATCGCAATTTCTGCACCGAGATGAATTTCCTTTGGAGAACCCATTTTTTCATAGGCGCCCTGACGCTTTTTCAAGAAATCAGCAACGGATTCTTCCCGATGTGCATAGAAATGCGGAGTAGCATAGATCTGCTCAACGCCCTGTGATTTCAGCATTTCAAGCATTATGTGCGACACTTCAACGCTCTTAGCACCGTCGTCGATCTCAGGCAAAATATGAATGTGAGCGTCCGTCATCATTCGGATTCCTCAGTCTTAGCTTCGGCAGTTCCATAGCCGTATTTATATTGATATTTGCCATACTTGCTGTAGTAGCCGCTGCCGTGCTTTGTCTCAATGTCATTCAGCACGAATCCGAGATGCTTCATATCGGCAAGCTGAATGCGGTTCATTGCGTTCTCCACATCGTCAAATGTCGTAGAACCGTACTTGACAACCATCATGATTCCGGCTACAAATCGGCTTAAATTCAGCGCATCGGAAACGATATTGATAGGCGGTGCGTCGATGATGATGTAATCGTAGCGCTCCGAAAGCTGTTTCAGCACTTCCTCCATTCTCGCAGAACCGAGCAGCTCTGAGGGATTCGGAGGGATCTCGCCGGACGGCAGCAGATCAAGATTTTCAATATCTGTGCTTTGAATGCAGTCCTTGATCTCAGACATCTTGCTGAGGAGGGAAGAAAGTCCCTTTTTATTTTTCACGCCGAAATTGGCAGCCTGAACAGGTTTACGCAGATCGCCGTCGCACAGCAGGACTTTGTGATTGCCCTGCGCCAGCGTGATCGCAACATTCACGGCAGTAGTTGATTTTCCCTCGTCAGGATTCGCGCTCGAAATCACAAACGCCTTATTTTCCGAGGTCGAAAGTGCAAACAAAAGATTTGTTCGCATGGATTTATAGCCCTCAACCACGTTGAACGAGACATTTTTGTCAAGCATTGCAGGCTTTTTCGTAGCGTTCTTATCCGCTTTTTTACCGTCGGGATTCTTGATTTCCTCGATCTCCCCGAGAATCGGCTTGTCGTATTTCTTTTCAAGATTTTCCGAGGATTTGATTGTATTATCAAAGAAATCTACGGCAAGAATAATTAGGACGGCAAGCATCAGCGCAGCAAGACCGCCGATTGCGGTATTTTTCGTTGTATGCGGAGCAACGGGATTGTTGTAGACCTTGGCGGTATCAATGGACTTGATCTCGCCAACGCCGATCGCCTTTGCAGTAAACTGATTTGCCTGCTTGCGAAGCTCGTTGCAGACCGCTGCGGATAACTCCGCATTTTTCGTGGTCGCAGTGATATTGATCGCGCTTGTGTCAGTAACAGTTGTGATCTGAATTGCTGATGCAAGGGTGGACGGCTTGATTTTTCCGCCGGAAAGCGAGAAGCTCTCGGAGATAACGTTCTCGTCAAACTGCTTTGTCAGAGCATCGCCCACCGATTCCATGACCGCATCGTCCTTCAAGACTTCGATATATGTATTGATGAGCTGCTTGGACTTGCTGATGTCGTTATAGTTATTCATTCCGTCATCCGAAATGTTCGTGTAACTCTGGACATACATGGAAATATGCGAGGAGTATTCGAGAGG
>JAMPAJ010000035.1 GCA_023667265.1 Alistipes sp. | reverse complement strand
AGAACCAGCTGTCTTCTTTTGCAAGTTTTGTACAGAATTCGATCGTGCGGTCATCTACAGCGAAATGCACCATGCAGCGTTTAAACGAGAACAGAATGTCATTCGGCTCACGGTCATCCTTGTACTGCTGAACGGCATCGGCGGTGAATCGACCTGTGAGGGAATTCTTCAGTTCCATTATGATGACAAGGAGACCGTTAATGAAAATACACAGATCGAGGGCGAGCTTAGCTCGGTCCGATGCGTAGCGGAGTTGCCGTGTCACGCTAAAAATGTTCTTTTGATACATCTCATGCTGCTTCTGGTTATTTTCTGTCGGGGTGAGATAGAATAGGATGAGGTCAACCGGATAGACCTTGACTCCGTTCCGCAGCACATCAATGATGCCTCGCTTGGTAATCTCACTGCTCAGACGGTTGAGAAACTGCCGCTTCTTCGTTTCGGAAGCATCGATGCCGAGCTTGGCGACCGCTGTCGGCTGGGTGTCACGCAGGAAACGCAGCAGTCTTGTTTCGTCAATCGCATATTCCTTGTCGTAGTCGCTGTTGCTGCCCTCCTCATAGCCGTTGTGCTCTGTGAGTCACTTGACGATGAGGGATTCAAATCCGGCTTCTTTTGTGTTAGTAAAAAGCATTTTCTTTCCCCCGTTTCTCAATTTATAGACATAGTAGATCAGATACGATAAAGATTATCTGGTATCGGAGAACTACTTAATATGTCTGAATCGTTGATGTATAATTTATGTATTTCTTGTATCCCCGCATTTACTGCTGCAGAAACGATAAGTCGACTTTCGTAGTCCGGCGTTCTCAAACCGATTATCACCCTACTCGGCTTCATTTTGATACATGAACGCTGTTCAGAAATTGCCGGACGAATCATTCGCCATTCCTGATCATTTTCGTGACACTTTTTCTTAATCAGAGAAATACGCTCTGCTTCCCACACAAGAGTTGAATAAACATATTTGTAAAAAGGTAATAGTGCCATATTATTTTGCTGTTCTATTTTTTCCATCAGCCAAATCCCTGATGCATATTTAGTGGCATCATATCTAACATCTGAGTAGTAGACCGGGTAAATATACGGACGTTCTTTTGCTGAATTACAATTCTGACATTGCTCCTCTTTTCCACACATAAAAGTATCCGGACTTTCCATGTCATATACCAGTACAAAACCGCTATAATTACCGGCGTACTTTAGCCATAATGTTTCATTGTATTCATCTTCACAAAAACAGATAGAAAACAATTTTCTCTGGATTGAATTTCGAATACCCATTAATTGTCCTTTGAATTTCGTAAAATCAAGAAATTCATTGGACAACATTTTGACAAGTTCATCTGGATGTTTACCTGCTGCTAAAGCTATCTGATGAAGTGCATTTACAATTTCAGCATTTCCTTCAAGCAGACTTTTTCTCATTTCTTCATAAACCGGAATCATTTGTTCAATGTTAATATAGAAATATGTATCAAATGGATCATCATAGTAATTTGCAGAGGAAAAGAACAGTTTGTTATCATTTAACTGTTGAAGAGAATTCTTGCTGACCGGTCTGAACCTACACAAAGTTTTAGGCCATGGTGATGCATCGCATTCTGTTTTTCCGCATTTACGAGATTTTTCTCCACCAATATCGTGGGAGCGTCAATATGCAGCCAGCTCTCGTTTCCTTGCTCATCAAAGATAATTGTATCGCGTTTATCAAGTATCAGCTTGGATTTTACCTTGCCGTTTATGGAAAGTCGATCATATATGATGTCATATCCCATATTCCTCGCAAGTATTACGGCGTTGATACGATAGTAATAATCTGTTTTGCAAGGATAAAATTTATCAATAATTTCTTCCGCAATCCTTTCAAAATCTCTCTTGGAAAGTATTGATACAAGGAACGCATCCAACGGCTTACCGAGCTGGATACGCCCTCCGTTGTACAGCTCGACATCTCCAAGAAAGTAAGATTTTGCTCCCGACCTGTATACGCCATGAACAACATATTTCTGACGCAGTTCGTATCCGCTGCAGGAGAACAGCACATCGCAGATCACATACATATGAAAAGAGTCATGATCGAGGCGGTCATATTTGCCGTCTTTGATCGCCACACTTTCAATTTCGGCATTTCCGGCAACATCGTATGCAAGCGGAAGTTGTCCGTATCGGTACAGCTCACGAATGTAGTTTCCGTAATCTACCGTATAATTCCATTTCAGAAAATCCGTGAACGACACGATCTCAGGCAGCTCGCCCTGCTATTCCGGATTGCGGATCACTCTGTATTTTCCTGGTCGCAACTTATCGGGAATTGTGAGGAACGGATCTCGGTCAAGATAGATCGTCATATGTATGCACCTCCTGTTTTTCTATGCTGATTTTTTGATACTCTTATTATATCACAGATTTTGTGAAATGTAAAGCCTTAAATTTCAGAGCTACCCATTGACAAAGCATTAATATTGTGTTATAATGATAACAGAAGGACGATAACAAAGGCATTTTCGGGTATTGACCCAAATGAAATATTCTGAAATTTTGTAGCAATGCACAATGTTGCAGACTAAAATTTGTGCATTGCGATCATATAGAAAGAGGTATCCTAATGGAAGAGAAAAGAAAAAGGCTGAACCGCCCTTACGCGGGCAGACGCAGTATGCAGGAAAATCCTGCCGATTCGGATAAGAAAAAAGAAATTGCTGTTGTGTGTCAGCAGATCAAATACTATCGTGAAAAGCTCGGCATGGAGCAGAAAGAGCTTGCCTCGAAAATCGGCATCCAATCCAATGCGATCAGCAATTGGGAGAATGGAAGAGCAAGACCTGATCTTGCGCTACTGCCGGGTATCAGTCAGCTTTTGGGCGTTAGTATTGACGAATTATTCGGCTTGCCTGCGCCTGAACCGGAGCGTATCGTTACAGTTGAAAAGGAAAAGCAAGATCCGGAAGATGAATCTTTACTTAAAAAGTATCACCAGCTATCCGCAGGACACAGAATGGTTGTGGACGCTATGCTGGACAAGCTTAGTGAGGTGGAAGATTTAGAGCTTTATGACAAAATCATTGAAACCACGCTCTTCTCCAAGCAGCTTGCCGCAGGCTATGATCCTGGCCTGGAATTTGACGATGACGGAGAGGTTATTCACCTTTACCGCACCAGAGAAACGGAAGCTGCCGACTGCGTTTTTACCGTCAGCGGTGACAGCATGGAACCGGAATTTCACGATGGCGACAAGGTGCTTGTGAAACGAAATATTGGTTATTCCGAGCTGAAACCGGGTGAAATTGGTGCGTTTATTGTGGGGAATGAGACATATATTAAAGTATACCGGAAGGACGGTCTGCATTCGCTGAATAAGAAATACAGAACGATGAAATTCAGCGAGGACGACAGCGTTTTCCTCATTGGTAAGGTGCGTGGCGTGTTAGAGCCAGATTGCATTGTTCCGTATGATGAGGTTGAGAGGTTCGAGAGCGTCCGGCAGCGAATTGAGGAAAGCCAAAATAGTTAAGACAACGCCGCGGAGGAGCAATATGGAAACACACAGCCAGAGGATATATGTCAAGGTCAATTCAGATTTCGACACGGCCGGATTTATGCAGCCAAGGACAATCACCTGGGATGACGGCAGAGTTTTTTCTATAGAGAGCGTGAAGGATTTTCGCCCCTTTGACAATCACATTGATCGCTATACGATTGTGGTCAGCGGTAAAACGAAATATTTATTTTTTGAAAAAACGGACGCACATCAGCACAGCAGGCTCGGCAGATGGTATGTAGAGGTTCCAAACAAATCTTAATGAAAGCAAGGAGGCAGCAGTTATGGAAATGACCTATATTGCGATCGATCTCAAATCCTTTTATGCATCAGTGGAATGTACCGCCCGCGGTCTCGATCCGCTGACAACCAACCTTGTCGTTGCCGACGAGGGCAGGACGGAGAAAACCATCTGCCTTGCGGTAACGCCCTCTCTGAAAGCCTATGGCGTTTCCGGTCGTGCAAGGCTGTTCGAGGTGGTTCAGGCTGTGAAAAAAGCGAATCAAAAACGGTTCAATGCGGCTTTTCGGCTCGGCGTACTTCCAAAGGATGAAAACGGAAAATACCACTTTTCCTCCTCGTCATCTGATGCGGAGAAACTCGCCGATGACCCGTCCTTGGAACTCTCCTATATCGTCGCACCGCCCAGAATGAAGCTGTATGAGGAGATCAGCACGAAAATTTTCTCCATTTATATGCGGTATATAAGCGCCGAGGATATTCATGTGTACTCGATTGATGAGTGCTTTATGGATGTGACCGGATACCTGCGAACCTATCGCATGACGGCTCATGAGCTTGCTATGACGATGATCCGTGAGGTGCTGTATGAGACCGGAATCACTGCGACCGCCGGAATCGGGACAAATTTATATCTTGCCAAAGTGGCGATGGATATCGTAGCAAAGCATGTCCCTGCCGATAAAGACGGCGTGCGAATTGCGGAACTGAACGAGCAGAGCTACAGAGAACAGCTCTGGTGTCACACGCCGCTGACGGATTTCTGGGGATTCGGCGCAGGCACGGCGAAGCGTGTCGCGAAACTTGGATGTTACACAATGGGCGATATTGCACGGCTCAGTACGCAGAATGAAGATGCCCTGTATGATGTGCTTGGCGTCAAGGCGGAGCTTGTGATCGATCACGCATGGGGCTGGGAGCCGATAGAAATCGCAGCGATAAGATCCTACAAGCCGACTTCAAATTCCATCTCATCCGGACAGGTGCTGAAAGAGCCTTATGATGCGAAAAATGGGCGGCTGATCGTGCGTGAAATGACGGAACTGCTGGCACTTGATCTTGTGCGAAAAGGCGTTGTCACGAAAAAAATCACGCTCACGGTCGGCTATGACAGGACTTCCATTGCACTGCTGTATCGTGGGCGAACCTCGAAAAATGATGTCTACAAGGTTGTGTCGACTGGAAAGAAATATACCGGACAGGTCACGAAAGACCATTACGGCAGAGCGATTCCCAAGCACGCACACAGCACCGGAAATCTGGAAAGCTGGACGTCATCGGCAAAGGCGATTGTTGCATGTATGATGCAGCTTTATGATAAGATCGTTGACGGAGATCTGTACATTCGCCGTGTCACGATCTGTGCCTGCGATGTCGTGCCGGAAAATCAGATTCCGGAGGAAAAGCCTGTGCAGCTTGAACTGTTTGTGGATTACGAGGAATTGGAACGGCAGGAATCCGCCAAAAAAGCACAGGATGCAAAGGAACACCGGTTGCAGAAAGCGACGCTTGTGTTGCAGGATAAGTACGGAAAAAATGCCGTTCTGAAAGGCATGAATTTACTGGATGCCGGGACGACCATCGAGCGAAACGGGCAGATTGGAGGCCATCGTGCTGGAGGAGATACAGTATGATGTATAAAGCGGATGCGAAAATAATTTATGCTGATATTATAAACTTGCCGCATTGGAAATCGCCTGACAAAACGCCAATGACAGTTTATGAGAGAGCCGCACAGTTCTCGCCGTTTGCAGCGTTGACCGGCTATGAGGATATGATCGAGGAAGAGGCACGGGAAGTCGGAGGAATGGAAGAACTGAGCGAATCCGAAATGGAGATTTTGAATGCAAAAATCAATCTGATCGCAGACTCTTTAGAGAACGGGCAGCATCCGATACTTCAATTCACATATTTTATCCATGATATGCAAAAAGATGGAGGTTCTTATGTTACTATGACTGAGCGAGTCAGAAAAATTGATTTTGTGGAGAGAAAGATTCAGCTTTACAGGACTACAGGTGTGAGCAAGAGGTATGTGGAGATTGATATGGATAAAATTCAGGATATTTGTGGTGAAGTACTAAGCATGATTGACAGTGGCATTGAAGGATCGTAAGCGAAAAAATCCTCGGCTTAGCATAACACACGACGCTCCGGCAGATTATCTGTCGGAGCAATTTTTTTGACGGTCAGAATCCGTTTTTCAGCGGTGCAGTGAAATACTGTGCCGCTTTTTTATATCCTGAGTGCAAATCATTTTGACGGTACATTTCCGTTATTTTCTCGGATAAGCATCACTGCAATTTGTAACTCCAAGCAGATAATCCACGCTGGTATCATAGTAATCGGCAAGAAAAATCAGCTGTTCCAGCGGAATTTCGGTCGTATGCGATTCATAGCGTGAGTAGGTCTGCTGCGAACATCCCAGTAATTTCGCCATTTCTGCCTGACTCATGTCGTTATCTTCTCGCAAGTCTCTTAATCGTAATTGCAATTTCAACAAATATCACTCCTAAAGTTTGGTGGATTTATTATACCATATTCAGTTATTGAGTATTGACTTTTACTCATAATATGAGTAATATAGACTTAACTAAAACCGACTCATGCCTGAAAGACTTCTGATTCGGTGCGGTTTTCGCAAAAGAAAATCTTTTGCGAAAACCGCAAAAATATTTAGGTTAGTAGATTTGCTTAAAAATAGGATCAAATCAATTGAGTGGCATTGGAACGTCATAAATTTTTATAGTTATCTATTAATTTTACACTAGAGCGTGTTCACATTAAAATAGCATCAAGAATCATAGCAAGTGAAACAACCGAAAAATATATGACATCAAGTTTGTCATAAC
>JAMPAJ010000034.1:3030-6783 GCA_023667265.1 Alistipes sp. | reverse complement strand
GGATTCAGATAAATTCCCATGAACCGCACCTCCATTCTTCATCAATATAAGTATACCATTTTTCGCACACAAAATCAAGTACTGAGAGAAATTTTATATAAAAATTATTATTTAAATTCTCTGCTGTGTTCATCGATCAGCCGCTTATACTCCTTTTCCTCACAATCAATATAATCCATAGCAAACTGCACAGCTTCGTCGTTGGAATTATTCACCAATTCAAAATCAACTGCAGCAGAAAAAGAATCAATTTTAAATTTCTCAGTTTCGTCAGAAAACACTTCAATTTTGAAACCGTCGCACTTAACTATTTTGCCGTTCTTATTCTCCCGAAGCAAATTATTATCGGGAGTAATTTTCACAAAAAATCCCTTATATTTCATATTGTCATCCTCCTAAAATTTCATCTGCAGCTCATCATCAAAATCTAAATCTTCATCCAACTCTTCCTCCGCAAGCTGCCCATGATAAAGCGAATTTTCAAGTGCAGTCTGTAGATAAGACTCGTCCAAACCGTTCTCTCGGTATCCCTGCAAAATGGTGTTGTAATACTGCGGACTCGGCGGTGAGATCTCGCCACGATTCATCAGGTAAGCCATTCCCTCAACTTCTTTTCCGTACAATTCAAAAGACATTTTTTCTTGTCTGTAAAGTCTCGGAAATCCCTCGTACCTATTAAGTATGGGCAAATCTCTTTCATCAAGCTCCCAGATCAAAACAGGCACTTTCATATTTCCTTTCGGAACTATCGTTGCAACGCCCCTGAATTCCAACTCGAAATTATTGATTTCAGACGTTCCCACAACTCTCGAATGCGGACATCTGAACGCCATTTGTTCCAGATTGATATTGCTTCCATAGGCGATATACAGCTGTTTTTTACTCATGCTAGACCTCCGTTACATACTCATTTCAAATGTTTCTTCTTCCTCAAAATCCTCGTCACAATCGTTTACAACGCTTTCCGATGTTTCATCGGGTATGTTATCGCCTATCGGCTGAACCTCGTTTACAGGCTCGACACGCTGCTCACGGGCGGCAATTCTTTCTGCTTTCAATCGTTCCCTCTGCTTGATCGCATCTTCGGGGTGCAGCCACGCAATATTACCCTCCAAATGCGAAAGAAGATGCTTACGGCAGTTCTTGAATTCGCCACCGTTCAGACCGATTCGGATCAGCCAGGTTCTGAATGTATAGCGAGGATTCTCGCTTTGCGTCACACGTGGACTTGCAGATTTTTGCATGAGGGCCTGATTGCTGACCGCCAGAACAAGCGAAATATATGCCCTCAGCACGCCCGCATTCAAGCTGCTGTTGAACGCTCTTATCTCGATATTATTGTCGGTGAATACCGGATGTAAATTTAAACATCGATACCGAGACGGGTCATAGTGAGGATGATACTCGGAATTATCGCCGTACCACAGCCGTTTTATCGTCTGCAAGTCATTCGGTTTTATTCGATTTAATTCTTCAACAAAATGCTTGTCTACTTTTTTACAGTAGGTATTTTCACGACTGGAATTGACTTGCAAAGCCTGATACAACATATCCTCTTTACTTGCAAAAATATTCACAAGATTCCGCAATGTACGAACATCATACGGCTCGAAATCAATGTGAATATGGATTCCCGTCGACTCGTTGCAAACGCCGCCGCTGCGCCGAATTGACCGCACGACTTCCTGAAGTGTTGCCATATCATCGTACTCTAAAATCGGAGTTACAAGCTCAACGGAATGCAGTTTGGATGCCGGCTCTCCATTCTTCGTTGTACAACGAATGCTTGCGTCAGACATAATTTTCCACCGTCTGCCATGGCTATCGTAAACATCATATCTGTCGTAGCTGCCGCCAAAATGCTCCGGTGAACCTCCTAAAACCTTGGAAATCGCCTTTGCCGCAGCCGCTCTTGTCAAGCCCGTACACTCGATTTCAACTCCGAATTTTTGCCGCTTTATTCCCTCAAAATCTCCTGCCAAATTATCATCCTCCCAACAAAAAACAGCCTGCAAAATTCAATTCGCAAGCTGCATTTTTTATTATTCAATTTCAGTTTTCACTTCGTATCCACCCTTAAAAATCACCAATATTTCGGTTTTATTCAGCACTTTTACGCACTCGATCAGCTTACGTATCAGCACATTATCAAAAGTTTCCAGCTCGAATTTTTCTTGCTCTATCATTTTCATAATCTTATCAAGTTTTTTCTGAGTTTCAGCCGATGTTTTATTCTGAGATTTCAGAATTTCAAGCCGATTATTTAGCTGCTGTTCTTCCTCATATAACTTCGCAAATTCGCTGTCAAGCTTGTCCTCATCGCAGCCGCCGGAAGCTATCAGTCCCACCAAATTATTTCTTGCAATGTCGATTTCCTTTAATCTTTTTTCGGTCGCTAAAATTTCCTCCTGCCCCTGACATTCAAGCACCGAACCGATATTTGCTTTCAAAATTCTCACAATATCGTCACGGCAACTATAATAATTATTTATTGCGCGAATTATGCCTTTTTGAAGATTTTCTTCCTTAATTGTCGGCGAGTCGGGACAGTATTTCTTGCCGTGTTCCAAACGGCTGATACACCGCCAGACAATTTGTTTTTTACCTCTCGCAGACCACGTTGTTCGTCGGTATGGAGTGCCGCAGATCAGTAATTCTGTGAGCGCGTATTTGCTTGAATATTTGCCCTGTTCGGTAGTCGTTTTATCGCTGATTTTTCGCTTAGAACTGCGCCTTGCAAGCTCCTGCTGAACACGATTGTAAGTGTCTCTGTCAATAATTGGAGCATGGTGGTCAGTAACCAGATACATCGGTTTTTCACCGTGATTTTTTACAATTTTATGGGTAATGCAGTCCACCGTAAAGGACTTCTGGAGAAGCGCGTCGCCAACATATTTTTCATTTTGCAGAATCCTCGAAATTGTGTTAGAACGCCATTCAGTTGTGCCGAATTTATTGAGCCTGCCTCGATTTTTCAAAGCAGCTGCAAGCCCTTTCATTGAATAGCCGTCAAGGAATAATTTAAAAATTATTCTCACTGTTTCGGCTTCATCAGGCACGATTTCAGGCTCGCCGTCAGTGCCTCTTTTATAACCAAGCAAATGTTTGTACTGAAATTGCACCTTGCCTTCGCGATACGCTTTTTCCTTGCCCCACGAAACATTTTTTGAAATTGATTCGCTCTCCGCCTGAGCAAAACTGCCATAAAGTGCAATCATAAATTCCGATGTCATTGTAAGAGTATTGATATTTTCCTTCTCAAAGATTACACCGATTCCGAGGTCTTTTAACTGCCGTACATATTCAAGGCAATCCACGGTATTTCGGGCAAATCTCGATATTGACTTAGTTATTACAAGATCAATTTTTTTGTTTTTGCACATTCTGATCATGCGATTGAATTCGGTTCTTTTTTTCGTCTGAGTACCTGAAATTCCCTCGTCAGCGAAAATCCCAGCCAAAGTCCATTCCTTTTTTCTGTTGATTAAATCAGTATAGTATGCGATTTGTACCTGATATGAATTCTGCTGCTCCTCCTGTTCAGTTGACACTCGGCAGTACGCCGCAACTCGCAGTTGGTGGTATTTATCCCTGTTTTCCGCAGTCTGCACTTTCGCAGGAATTAGCGTTACATTCGGCGCTGTGGGCATTTTCATCTTTCCTTTCCGTTGTATTTTTTATTGTAATGCCATTGATAAATTCTACCTCAATGGTGCAAAAATGGCTTATCAAAATTCTGTTTACACAGTTTTT
>JAMPAJ010000034.1:0-2930 GCA_023667265.1 Alistipes sp. | reverse complement strand
TGTCCGCATTCAGAGCAGTATGTGCGATTTTTTATTATTTGTAAATCCTCCGGAATTGCACTGATCGAGGTTGCTTTTAAAGCCTTTTTCTCGTTTGCCATAGCAAAGAATTTCTCGCTTATGATTTGCGGATATTTTTCAGTTCCGAGATACTTTTTATTCTCGATTATCCGCTTGATCATGTTTTTGTTCCAGTGCTCAGAATCGTCGGTATATCGGATTTTTTCGGACTCCATCAGCTTTGCGATTTGCAGGAAACTGCTGCCGTTTAAGTATTCTTCAAAGATTCTGATAACTGCTTTTGATTCTGTGAGATATGCTGTAATCTTACCGCTTTTCATACAATATCCGAACGGTATTACTCTGTTTTTGGGCATTTTCATCGTCTCCTTTCTTACAACATGATATCACATTCTTCCGTAAATATCCAGTATCAAAATCGACAAAAATATGTCCTGAAATCCTACTCTCAGGACATATTCCACTATATTTTTTCTGTAAATTTCAATCCGCCGATCAGGTGAAATTCCAGCTCATTCTGATTTATCACAACGATCTTCTCAACAATATTTTCAAAATCAGATTCATTAAATTCTGTAATTGGACTTTCCCGATTTTCAAAGTAATCTATCAACATTTCAAGCTGCTCCAAAGCTTCATCTTCGTCATCGGAGCGTGTAAGTTTTTTCAGTTCCGACTGCATCTTATTAATTTTCGCTGTAAGTTCAGTTGTTTGTTCAAGATATTTCGTATTATCGAGAAATCCTTTTGTTTTCAGTCTCGCAAGAACGTGCGTCTGCTCTTTGAGTTTTGCGATTTCTTTGTGCATTTCCATGACGTTTGAATTGTCGTTAAATTTACGTAATTTCAATTCCAGAAGCGACGTGTGCAATGGTACAAGAATCTGCTTGTAATTGCACATAAGTTTATTGCATAATCTTATAAAAGCGGCGTATATATCGCTCTCTAAAATCCAGCCATTTTCACACAAATCAGCCTTAATATCATGCGTTCGGCACGTCCAATAACGTTTTCCGTTGCAGCTTTTAAATTTATAAGTCGCTCCACATTTCTTACAATAAATCCTCTTTGATAAAATCAGGTGGTTATCAATATGTTTTCCGTTTCTTGACTTCATCAATTTCTGAGCTGCGTCAAAAATTGTTTTTTCGATTATCGAATCATTGACCGCTGTAACGTAATACTGCGATTTTTCGCCATTATTCGTCTTTTTCATATGCGGCAGAGTTTCTGTAATATAGCTTTTCTGATACATAACATCTCCAATGTACCGTTCGTTTTTCAACACATACTGTACCGTTTTGGCTTGCCAAGGTACACATCGCTGTCCGCTCGAAATGTTCATTTCATTCAACATATCTGCTATTTTTTTAAGTCCGCAACCTGATACATACCATTCAAACATCTGACGTACTATCTCAGCCTGCTTTTCGTCCACAACCAACTTTCCGGCTTCATTTCTGAATCCAAATGGCGGAGTAGAATTTCTGTATGTTCCGTTTTGCATACGTTTCTGAATACTCCAGCGTACATTTTGCGAAATTGAAGTTGATTCTTCCTGCGCCAGACCACCCATGATAGTTATCATCATTTCATCGGTCACATTTGCTGTGTCGATACGTTCTTTTTCAAAACATATCGTAATTCCGAGTGATTTCAGTTCACGAACATTTTTCAGGCAATCCCTTGTATTTCGAGCAAAACGGCTTATTGATTTTGTATAAATCCTGTCAATTTTACCTTTTCGGCAGTCTTTCATCATTCGCTGAAATTCTTCACGTTTGTCCTCACGAGTTCCTGTTACGCCTTCGTCAGCGTAAATGTCGATCAGAGTTTCCGTTTCAGAATTCTCAAAAATTTGGCTGTAATACCTCGTTTGTGCCATGAAAGAATTAAGCTGATCTTCGCTGTCGGAACTCACTCGGCAGTATGCAGCACAGCGTATTAATTTGCTTTTTTCTCCTGTCATTGTAGGCTGAATTACCGTTACCGTCGGCATTTTCTCACGCTCCTTTCCGTCTACAAGCATACCATATTTTCATTCAAAATGGTATCATCAAACCAGACAAATTTACTCGTCATAATCTGTGAAATCCATACATTTATCGGCGTCCGAAGCCGCTCTGCACAGGCACATTGCAAATACGCCTGCTGTACTGCCGAAAAATAATCCTATAAAAAATCCCAACATAAAATTCTCCTATATCGCATCCTTTGAGGACAAAATTTCTTGTAAATATCCTCTGTGTTTCTGCTGCTGAAATGCTGTTTTTCCGAATTCTCAAGCATTTTATCAAGCTTGTCTTTCACAAACATTTCAGCCAAAAATTCGGCAAATTCCGCCTGTCCTAATTTAGTCATCACGGTCAACTCCTATGCTGATTTTCATCGCTGTTTCTGCCTTTTTCATTATTTCCAAATCAACCGAACCAACGTATTTTTGCAGCCGATTTCGGTCAATGGTCCGTATCTGCGCCACCATAATAACGGAATCTTTCGACAGCATTTTTGAACTGCAAATGCGTATATGCGTTGGCAGTTCCGATTTTTTTGCCGATGAAATCGGAAGTACAACTACTGTCGGGCTATACTTGTTTCCGACATTATTCTGAACCACCAGAACAGGTCTGATTCCGCCTTGCTCCGAACCAATTGTCGGCTCAAGATCGGCATAAAAAACATCTCCTCTTTTTACGACCATTTTATTCCCTCCATTTTTATGTAAAACTGCGGTCTGCCCAAACGCAAACCGCAGTAATAACTCGTTTTGCCTTCGTCTGATTTCTCAGACGTTTTCTGCGATATTTATTCTCAATATCCGTCGCAGCGGAACTTTACAGGCGATCGGCAGCTTACCGATCTCATGGATTTCTCATCCCACTATGGTTCTCATAGAGCCGCCCTCATTG
>JAMPAJ010000033.1 GCA_023667265.1 Alistipes sp. | reverse complement strand
TATTATCTGCATGGCGAGAGACTGATGACATTCGATCATTTGTGTGCGATATGCACTATGACATTCCCTCTAAACACATCCTCTTGACTATGGAGCGGTGCTGTCAGTTTGTCCATTTCTGTCAGCACCGTTCTGTAAGTTATCAGTTGATATACCGTCGGGAGTTTCTCACTTTCAGTGAGCGGCTGCCAACAGTACATCAATCTTTGGGCATAAAAATAACCGACAGACGATGTATTTACAGCATCTTGAAAACTGAATATGAAACATCAACGCTATTTTATTTTCTATTTCTTCCTTTTTGAAAGGAGTATTCATAATGGATGAGAATAAAGAAATGCAAATGGAAAAGCAGACTGATGAAACTATCTATCGTACTATGTTTGCTGAATATCCCGATATTGTCGGTGCAGAACAGCTCTGCGAAATGCTTGACCTGAAATACAAGACAGTATGTAAGTTTGTGCGAGAGGGCAAGATACCACGTATGCCAGACGGTCGAAAAATCAGAGTAGCAAAGATCGAGGTTATAAATTACGTTCTGCAACGCGCACAAAAACAGCCGTGAGTATTCAGGCGATGTTCCGAAAATAGAGAAAAGCGGTTGTAGGGCTTGCATTATATGACGATTCGCGCCATAATTGAATTGTCAACAGCAGACTTCTTCCGCTTTCGACTCAAAGGAGGATATTAAAATGAAAGCAAGTCTGCCTTATAAATACATTACTGCCGTAAAAAACGGCAAACACTATGTTGTCTTTGACTACAAGGATAAAGCAGGAAAGCGTAAACGCAAATGGGCAGCGACAGGTCTGCCTGAGAAATGCACGAAGAAGGTACTGAAAGAAACGGTTGAACAAATTGTTGCAGAGTTTGATAAAGCGTGGAATAACTCACAGATCAGCTTCATCAACGACAGCGACAATGGCAGCAAATCTACGATTGTCAACCATTCGCTCAGCGATTTCTTTTCTGAGTGGCTGACGGCAATCAAGCCAAATGTTGCTCGTACCACATTGCAATGCTACAAGCGGCTCTCTAAGCGTTTCATGGACTACGCCGATGCGAATTATCCTGACATTGCCCTCAGCGAGATCAGCCACACTCAAATTCAGGCGTTTCTCAATTACAAGATGGATCAAGGGTTAAAGGGCAGTTCTGTAAAGCAGTATTACCTCGCATTGCACTCAGCATTTGCCTGGGCGGTCAAAATGGAAATACTTTCTCAGCATCCTATGGACAAAATGATCGTTCCGAGAGCAGACAGACATGAAGCTGTTTTTTACAATGAGGACGAATTGAATGAGCTGTTCAAGGTGTTTGAGGGACATAGGCTGGAACTGATCGTACATATCGCTGCATACTACGGTTTGAGGCGATGTGAAATTCTCGGATTGAAGTGGGATTCAATTGATTTCAAGAAAAAGACGATTTCTATTGAGCGAAAAATCGTGAGTGATTACGATGAAAACGGCGAGTCAAAACTCTTTGTTGAAACGAGATTAAAAACAAATTCTACAAGAAGAACGCTCCCGTTAATTCCGCATATTGAGGAAATGCTCTCGGAAAAGAGAAAGATGGACAGGCATTACAAGAAACTCGGAGGCAGGGAATACAGTACCGAATTTGAAGGATTTGTATGCTGTGACCCGTTTGGCAACCTTATCAGTCCGAATACAGTGACTCACGATTTCCATGAGGTAATCAAGAAGAACGGTTTGAAAATGCTCCGTTTCCATGATCTGAGACATTCGTGTGCAAGTTTGTTGCTTGCGAACGATATTCCGATGAAAGCAATTCAGGAGTGGCTCGGACACGCAACTTTTAATATTACGGCAAACCTTTATAGTCATTTGGAGTATAACGCTAAAGTTGCTTCTGCTGAAACAATCGCAAGAGTTCTCGGCGGAGAGAAGCAAAAGGAAGTTATTCCTGATGATACAAAAGAAGCAGATAAGAACGAAAAGATGCTTGTGCCTGAAAAGTCAAACAGCAGAAAAAAGAAAAACGGCACACCTATGGGTGAGCCGCAAACATCAAACGCATAATTATATTGTATAATGTGACAATAGCCGAGGACGAAATAGAAAATTTGAAAAAGAGCGATTTTGGTAGAAAAACTGGTAGAAATTCTTGGTAGAAGTCAATTATATGAATTTAATCGAGCTTGCAAATGCGCTGAATATGGCTGAAAAACACAAGCAAAACTAAAAAGTTTATATAATATGCTGGACATTGTTCCGATTATATGCTATAAGCAGAGCGCCTCCGCCGGCAATTTCGCGCTATAAATATTTGCAATCAATATTTTTTCCGCGGCTGTTGCATTTTTCCTGTTTATATGCTATAATATACCTATACAATTAGGATCCAGACTAAGGAGCAAGACAGGGGAGAAGCAGGATGCAGGAATACAGGGTCACAGCGGATGAAGCGAAACAGCGTCTTATCGACGGCAATATTGAATATGTTTATACAAACCGATATGAGACAGATATTTCGTCAGCGCATTTAAAGAGGTTTGTAAAAAACGGACAACAGCCCTATGCGATAATTATTACCTGCTCTGATTCAAGAGTTGTACCCGAGTTGATTTTTTCGGCAGGAATAGGCGATCTGTTCGTTATACGGGTTGCCGGAAACGTAATTGATTCTCACCAGCTCGGAAGCATTGAATATGCCGCAGAGCATCTTGGGACAGGTCTGATAGTAGTCCTCGGACACGACCATTGCGGAGCAGTCGATGCGGCAATGAATCATGAACCGGACGGTTATATCAAATTTATCACAGATGAGATCATAAAAGCGATCGGAGATGAACGAGACGAGGTAACAGCCTGCTGTCTGAATGTGAAGCATAGCTGTGAGATAATTGAAAGAAGCCTGCAAATACAAATTGACGAAAAGGAGCATGGACTAAAGGTGCTTCCGGCAATATATCATCTGGACAGCGGCGAGGTCGAGTTTTTATAAGAAATCAAGTAATGAATTTATGGGCGGAACAAGGTGTTTAAAATGGATAGAACGTCAAAAATAGAGCTTACCAATATGTGTCTGATATATGGTGATAACAGGGTGCTTGTTCAGGAAAAGCTCGGCTTAAATGATAAATATAAGGGCGGTTTGGTTTTTCCTGGCGGTCACGTCGAGCAGGATGAAGCGCTGTTGGATTCTGTCATACGTGAAATGAGAGAAGAAACCGGACTTACGATATACAATCCGCAGCCATGCGGCTTCAAGGACTGGATATTGGAGGACGGAACGCGGTATATCGTTCTTCTGTATAAAACCGATCAGTACGAGGGCGAGCTTAAAAGCTCCGAGGAAGGCAGAGTATTCTGGCTGGACAGGAGTGAAATTGAAACCGCTGACCTCATATGGAATATGAGAGAGCTTATGCAGATATTCGAGACCGATAGCTTCAGCGAGTTTTTCTTCAGAATACAGAACGGTACATATAAGGGAGAGCTGCTTGGATAGCGAGCGGAGCGCGTTCAAATGCTTACAATACAAAAGCTTCTGCACAGATCAATGCAGAAGCTTTTTCATTTGTCAACAGATATTATGGAATTATATCTGCTTTGTATATATCGACAATTTTGCTCTTTATCAATCGTGCTTTTTTGTGAGCTTTGCCTATTCTTCGGAAGCTTTTGCAAAAATTTGAAAAAACTCTTGTATTTTAGAAAAAGAAGTGCTATAATAAAGCTTTGGGAGCTTGTGTTACAGGCTGAGAGGGAAGTAGTGTAACTTCCGACCGTTGGGATCTGAATATACGGATCCCGAAACCTGATTTGGATAATGCCAACGTAGGGACGCCGATAAATATTGTTTTAGTATTGTTATTCGGGAACTGCTGCGGCAGTTCCTTTTTATTTTGCGGAGGTGTTTTATGGTTAAGGTAAATGGAGAAATGTCGGACGCGGCAGGCAGGACAGTTTCGGAGCTTCTGGAGCATATGGGCTTTTCAGACGGACGCGTAGCTGTTGAGCTGAACGAGAGTATCGTTCCGAAAAGCGAGTATGAAAAAACGATCCTTAAAGACAGCGATTCTGTCGAGGTCGTTCGTTTTGTGGGAGGCGGCTGATCGTTATGGCTATTCCTGCAAGAGAAGAAATGTTCCGTGCTCTTGAAAAGAGGCATGGAAGCGACTTCCAGAAAAAAATATCATCAGCATCTGCCGCGATATGCGGTCTTGGCGGACTCGGCTCTAATATCGCTATAGCCCTCGCACGGGCAGGGATAGGCAGACTTCATATCATTGATTTCGACAGAGTGGATATATCCAATCTGAACCGGCAGCAGTATTTTGTCAGCCAGATAGGGGAGTACAAGACGAAGGCTCTCAGCGATATCCTTTCCCTGATCGCTCCATACTGCGAAATAACAGCTCACTGCGTTAAGCTTACGGAGGAGAATATACCTGAACTGCTGAAAAATGACGACGTTATTTGCGAGGCGTTTGATTCTGCGGAGCAAAAGGCGATGCTCGTAAACTGCGTTCTGGAGAAGCTGCCGGAGAAATATCTTGTTTCGGGCTCGGGAATGGCAGGAGCAGGCTCTGCAAATCTTATAAAAACCAGAAAGGTCACAAAGCGTTTTTATATCTGCGGAGACGAGGAAAGCGATGTTTACGAAGCCGGAAGTCTTATATCCGCAAGAGTAATGGTCTGCGCCGCACATGAGGCTCTTGCGGCAATAAAAATAATTACGAATAAGGAGAAACTAATATGAATAAAAATGACGATAAGCTCATTTTAGGCGGAAGAGAATTTGATTCACGCTTTATTTTGGGCTCTGGAAAATACTCGATGAGGCTTATTGAAGCTGCGGTAAAATATGCCGGAGCAGAGATAATAACCCTTGCGGTACGCCGGACAAATTCAAAGGAGAATGAAAATATCCTTGATCATATCCCGGAGGGCGTGACGCTTCTGCCTAATACCTCCGGTGCGAGAAACGCTGATGAAGCAGTGCGTATTGCCCGTCTTGCAAGAGAGCTTGGATGCGGAGATTTTGTTAAGATCGAAATTATGAGAGATTCAAAATATCTTCTTCCCGATAACCAAGAAACTGTCAGAGCTACGGAAATTCTCGCCGGGGAGGGATTTATCGTAATGCCCTATATGTACCCGGATCTGAATACGGCGCGGGACCTTGTTAATGCGGGTGCGGCGTCGGTAATGCCTCTTGCTTCGCCGATAGGCTCAAATAAAGGTCTTGCAACGAAGGATTTTATTCAGATACTTATTGACGAGATCGACCTTCCTGTAATAGTGGATGCAGGAATAGGCCGTCCGTCACAGGCGTGCGAGGCAATGGAAATGGGTGCGGCGGCAGTCATGTCAAATACGGCTCTCGCCACAGCAGGCGATCTCCCTGCAATGGCAGAAGCGTTCCGTCAGGCAGTTGAAGCCGGAAGAAAGGCTTATCTCGCCGGACTTGGAAGAGTGCTCACAAGAGGAGCGTCACCCTCAGATTCGCTTACAGGATTTTTACGCGATTAAGGAGAAGGCGAAATGGACAATAAATATTTTATAGATTCGGATAAGCTGTCGGAAGCTGCTTTGAAGAAAAAGCACGCACTTGAAAATGATCCGCAGTCCCGTACAGATCATATGAAATATATGAACGGCATGGAGCAAATAAAGTCTGATATATGCAGCATGGTAATTTCTGAAATGGACAGCTACGATTACAATTCATATACTGCGGCAGATGTCCGCAGGGCGCTTGCTCATGAAAATTGCACTGTCGAGGATCTTAAAGCGCTGTTGTCTCCGGCAGCAGAACCCTTCCTGGAAGAAATGGCTGAACGTGCAAGGCTTGAAACGCAGAAGCATTTCGGCAATACGGTCTACCTGTTCACACCGCTGTACATAGCGAATCACTGCGACAATTACTGCGTATATTGCGGCTTCAACTGCTATAACGACATAAAAAGGATGAAGCTCGATATGGAACAGATAGAGCGTGAAATGAAAATAATCGCCGACAGCGGAATGGAGGAGATCCTCATTCTTACAGGCGAAAGCCGCGCCAAAAGCGACGTCAGATATATCGGTGAGGCGTGCCGGCTTGCGAGAAAATATTTCAGAATGGTCGGGGTGGAGATATATCCTGTAAATACCGACGAATACCGCTATCTTCACGAGTGCGGAGTAGATTATGTCACTGTTTTCCAGGAAACCTATGACAGCAGCCGATATGAACAGCTTCATCTTATGGGACATAAGCGTGTATGGCCGTATCGCTTTGATTCTCAGGAAAGAGCCTTAATGGCCGGAATGAGAGGAGTTGCAGGCTCTGCGCTGCTGGGACTTTCGGATTTCAGAAGGGACGCTCTTGCAAGCGCGCTTCATATGTACTATCTCCAGAGAAAATATCCTCATGCCGAAATTTCACTTTCATGCCCGAGACTTCGCCCCATAGTCAATAATGAGGCTATAGATCCTCTTGATGTCCATGAACGTCAGCTGTGTCAGGTGCTGTGCGCATACAGAATCTTCCTGCCGTTTTGTGGAATAACCGTTTCTTCAAGAGAAAGCGAATCCTTCCGCAACGGAATTGTAAAAATTGCTGCAACCAAGGTTTCGGCAGGCGTTTCAACCGGAATCGGCGACCACGAAAGCAAATATACCGGAAACGAAAACGCGGCTGAGGGGGGAGACGAGCAGTTCGAGATAAACGATGGCAGAAGCTTTAAAAAGATGTACGATGATATGTCCGACGAAGGCTTGCAGCCTGTGCTGAATGATTATTTGTACGTTTAAATATTTAAGCCTGTATTTCGTGATTTTCAACGAAATACAGGCTTTTTTAAACTTGTAAAAAACAACTCCCGAAACATAATAGTCTCGGGAGTTTTCTGGCGGACAGGGAGGGATTCGAACCCTCGATACGCTATTAACGTATACACGAGT
>JAMPAJ010000032.1 GCA_023667265.1 Alistipes sp. | reverse complement strand
CTGTCAAGGGTAAAATGCACGCTTCGCGCCCTTGACAGTATTTTTTTATGAATTGTTTTGCCATTAGCAAATTTAAGGATTATTATGTTTAGAAAATCATATTTGCCAGTAGGTTTTGTTGCTTTTATTGTTTATTTTCTCGTTCCTTTTGCAATGGTTTACATCAGCGTAAACGCCGCAGAATCGCCATTCGGGATTGCTCTGGATCAATTCGGTGTAATATCCGACCTGTGCCGATAGGGAGTGAAGCATAGCGTCTTTGCCGCTGGAAACTCGTGCATACGCTGCAACTCGTAGTAACTGCGGTCGGGAAGCTGTAGAAGGTTCAATTTTTTGTATCGATCGCTGCATGATACCCTCTCCTTTCAGCTACCATTTTAACTCTAAATCGCAGAATTATCAACGAATATACCTGACAAAGATATGCCGTATTTTTCGGCTATTTTTGTGTTCATTTGGTCGTATTCTCTCTTTGAGATCGCACCTGATCTCAGCCAGTTTTTGAGGATATCAGCCATTATCTGATACATCATGATGCTGCGGTACATCATGTTCTTTACCGCATTTACAGCGAAACTCCTTTGCATTGAAATGCGGCAATAACTGTGTATCGTCGCTGAATTTGTAAGTCTTAATCATCGTTATCATCCTCCAATTTATCGATCATTTCCTGAATTTCGTTGTCCAGATGCCCATAGAGCAACTTCAGCGGCTGCTTGGGCATCAGAGGATAGATACGACTTTGCAATACGCAATGGTCAAACAGAGCAATGTGAAAGCGTCTCATAAGAAATACATAGGTTAGGAAGGTGAAAACATGGCTGAATGGGTAATGAAAAAGCTGAAAGACATAGCGGACTTCAATCCAAGAGAATCTCTCGCAAAGGGAGTTGTTGCCAAGAAAATCGCTATGGATAAGCTACAGCCTTTTTGTCGGGATGTACCGGGATATGAGCTGGAACCATTTTCTGGTGGTACAAAATCCCGCAATGGAGATACGATTATGGTCAGAATCACTCCGTGTCTGGAAAACGGAAAAACCGCAAAAGTCGATACCCTTGATGACGGAGAGGTCGATTTTGGCTCTACGGAATATATCGTGTTTCGTGCCAGGGATGGCGTCGATGAAGACTTTATCTACTATTTGGTTTACAGTCCAATTGTCCGCGAGCCTGCGATAAAGTCGATGGTAGGATCGTCCGGAAGACAAAGAGTACAGACGGATGTAGTCCAGAATTTGGATATACTTGTTCCCGATTTCGAGGAGCAGAAAAGGATATCTGGGCTACTGAAATCACTGGATGATAAGATAGCAGCAAATACGGAGATAAACGAGAATTTAGCGGCTTAACCTTTGAGCTTCTGGTACTGCTTTTTCCAAGAACGGGATGGCTTCAGACAGATTCCGTCCTTACTTGCGAAGGCACAGATACCAGCTAACCCATTATTTCCACATATGTCTGGATTGTTCTGGTGACATCCGTAGATTTGTGACTCGGTGTCCTGCTCGTTTAGAGGAGCATTAAAAGGGATTTTCAGCTCTTTTTCGCTCGTAACGATACCTCCGAAACATCAAGCTCCCCAGACATGAGTTGGAGAAGAAGCTCATCACGCAGAGAGGCAAGTTTACGGTTTTCTATACGATGTGCAATCAGGCGGAATATCGGTAAAATGGTCTCACCATTCTTCAGTACGCGCTCGTAGATTTCCTGCCACGATTCCGGCCAGGTGGACGCGATCTCGTCCATGATCTCCACGGCACCCGGCTCCGAGTCGGAGGAACGGTACGCCTTTGCCAAGACAGCTGACTTGTCGCCCGCGACGCTGTCATCATCTCCGTTGCCATCCAAAATCTCATCGAGCGATGCAGACCAGTTCTTCGGAAACGCCTCATCGGCGGCATCGTTCACATCCGCAGCGTTGGGCTCGTAGCCGTGCGCCTCTCTGAACCTGCGGATGTAGTCTGCCTTCCACTTTGTGATATGCGCCTTCTCTTCAGCGGTGCGCTGCGGACGGCGCGTTTTAAGATTGTAGTAGACATCCGAGTCTTCTGCGGCATACAGCTTTTTGATGTCATCCGCCGTAACACCGTCCTCGCCGGGGATGAGCTCGATTTCCTCAATGTACTCGCGGCTCCTTCCGCCAACGGTCTCTACGCCGTGAAAGCGGTAGATGTAGGTGTTTCTCTTGTTCGCAGCAGTTTTAACGAGCTGCTCAGCTCTGTTTTCCGAGTGGACATATACTTTTTTACGCTTCATCAATTTTTCCTCCAGTCCGTTCCCGAACCGGAGGCACAGCGAAGCGCAAAAAGGCATGACTGGCCTGACGGAACGGGAATATCTCGTTTCGTTGTTGGCCAGCCATGCTCGTAGGCTGGTAGTTATTCAGTTGCGACCGTCACAGCGGTTCGAGCCACCTCTGCGCGCCGGGGTGAACCGCTATGTCGGTGGGCAGTTTAACGCCGTACCCAGGGCAGAGTGGGTTAGTTATCGTTTGCCATCAGCTCAAGGTCTCCGAAGACCTCGGCATAATAGCAGGAGCTCAAGTCATCAAAGCCTGATGCATCGTATCTGCGGAATACCGACTGAGCCACATCGCTCCCGTATATCCCGCAAACTTCAGCGGCGGCATTCTCAATGTTGATCCGCCACATTCTTCTTTCAGTATCTGGCATCTATTCTCACCTCCGTAATCGTGGATTTGCGTCTGTTTATGACTGTTTACAAACCTGGAAGCCGATTTACCATTGACTTTGCTTGAAAAATGGTGTATAATATCTTCAGGCGTTTGTTTTTGCCTTTTTCCATCGGCTGATCTTAATTATCGATCCGGCGTTAGGTACTGGAAAACAAACGAAACAGGGCAAATCAGGTACAGTAAGTACAGAATCAGGTACTGGGAGGCGATGGGCATCAAGAGCTACGAATTTTTGGGAAAGTTATACGGCTCTCTTGTTAATCAGAAGAACCAGGGAGTCTATGTGATAAAGTTCTTTAACGCTGCCGGCAGCAATATTTTCACCTTGCCTGCAAACCGACAGCATTGGACGAATCAGTATCTTGAAAATGAAAGACACTATGCGAAGGACCGTTCATTGACTGACGAGATAAAAGCGAGTTTTCCGAATCCTATAGACCTTGATGGACTAACACGGTTCATTGCCGACAATATGGATTCAAACAAGCTCCCTCCTGCATGGCTGACTTCGGTGTTCCGGTAGGAACGGATGCACATTTAGATAAATTTGCGAAGGCTCTGGCCATACAGTTCAGCTGCTTTGTGATAAGTACCGATGCGGATGTTAATGTCGATGTATGGCAGATTTATCAACCATTGTTAATTGGTGAGGAGATAACTCCTGATGACATTAAGGGACCGAGATACGCAGGCGACTCGGCGGCAGTTTTTTCGAGAAAAAGCATCGAGGCAAATTGCTACGACTCTATCCGTCACGAATGGAAGATACAGAATAGAGGCACTAAGGAATGGCACGATTGCAAACTTGTGTTAATAAATCAAGATGAGATTAGCCCGGAAATATTGAAGGCAATTATCCCGATACCTGATGCCAGACCGAATGAGACAATAAAAATAGCCACCGACATTAACGCCGGCGGCTTTGAAGGAAAATTTGATTGTAAATGGGAGATGCAGGATGCGGATGGCGAGGACTGCTTTCCAAATTATAGATGGGAATTCAATATACAGATTTGCGTGAGATTCACGGAGGTGGGCAACGAATGAATGGAAGAGAAAACTGGTCAACACTTAAAGACGTGCAGGAATATCTGGGAGTCGGTCGTGAAAGCATCCTGCAATGGATAAACAAAAGGAGTATGCCCGCTTATAAGGTTGGGAGGCTTTGGAAGTTTAAATTATCTGAAGTAGATGAGTGGATTCGCTCTGGCGGCGCTGCTGATGATACCAAGGAGGAAAAAGACTCCAATGATGAAGAATAGATATCTGATAAGCGCATGGAAAGGAGGAACTTCCTCTTGTGGAAAGATTGATAGACATCAGCAGTTATCCAGTCGCAAATGTTCTGGATTTACTGCTTGCAGATAAAACGACAAAAAAGAATATCATTTGGGCTACTGACACATACGAGGAGTTTGGAGAGGGCTTTACGGATAAGGTACAGATGGATACGAGTGCATTACTACGGCGCACCGATATTATCCGCCCGCGCATACAAAAGTCGCTGGAGGCGCAGGCACAGAGAACTCGAAAAAAAGCGGAGGTGTTCACTCCCGCATGGCTCTGCAATCGGATGAATAACCACTGCGATGAGGACTGGTTCGGTCGCACAGGTGTATTCAATATTGAAAACGAGGATCACACATGGACGGTCACGGAAGAAAGGATTGAATTTCCAAAGCGCAGAAAATGGCAGCATTATGTGGATTCCCGCAGAGCGGCGTTTAAAGATAAGCCTGTCGTTCCAGATGATGATATAAACACATCTGTAGACCAGACAAAGCACCTGATTGCTGCAATAAAGAGGCAGAACAATCCTCTGCATTACCCTGACCTTGTGAACGGAAAGTTTGTATATCAGGACGTGCTTGACTTCCTCGATGAACTGAGTAGGGTTTTTCGCTGGGACATCTATGAGTCCAGCACACTTGGAAAGCCTACGCTCCGTAAATGGTATGCGGTTATCCTCTGTCAATGGATGGAAGGCGGCGGTTTGAAATTTATCATGGACAGAGCATTGAATTATCACAAAGATAATCCATACCCATTTTGGGTTAACAGATATGATCCGCCAACCACATACAATCCGCAATCCTTGGATCACCACAATATAGTTTTTGCGGATACGCTTGAGGTTATAGAGAACATCGTTTTATTCAGCATCTCGAATTACTTTCTGCGGTTCTCAAATGAGTATCGCAAGATTAAAGGCGATGCAGCTCTGGATAGGAATAACTGGTACGAGTATGTCGAATATGGCACGACAAATCCATTGACCATACTTCTTCAAAGAAACGGATTCACCAGGGAATCCGCACGGTTTGTCAAGGAACATCCAGAGTATGTGGAGAAGGATGGCAGTACCGGTGTTCTGAAGCTAAGTGCATCTTTAGCTTCATGCGGAAACAAGAACGTGGAGAATGAAGTTGTTTATATCAGGCAGAATGCACCGAGCATATTCACCGAGGAAGAGTAAAGGAGTCGAAACAACATGAAAACAAATGACAGACCGCTTACAGATTTAATGAAAGCCGTGGACAGCGGTGCGGCACAGCTGCCTGATTTCCAAAGAGGATGGGTATGGGATGATGGTCGTATCAAGGCGCTGATACTCAGCGTGATCCATAATTTCCCTGTGGGAGCAGCTATGTTCCTTGAGTACGGAAATGAAAGCATCCACTTTAAGCATAAGCCCATCGAGGGTTCGGATGCCAATCCCGACACCGAGCCGGATGAGCTTATCCTTGATGGGCAGCAGCGGTTAACCTCTCTTTACAATGCCCTCTACAGCAAGAATCCTGTCCACACGAAAACGGACAAGGGGAAAGAGATAGACAGGTATTATTACCTGGACATCGAAAAGGCTGTCGATCCGAGTGCCAATGATGACGAGGTCGTTATATCTATTCCCGCAACAAGACAGGTGACGTCTGATTTCGGCAGGAAGATTGATATGGATCTCTCCACCAGGCAGGACGAGTTTAGGCTGAAGATGTTCCCGCTTAACATCATCCTCAACTCCGGCGAGGAGCAAGGCTGGCAAAACGAATATTACGCATTTTACAACTATGACCCGGCGGTTATTCAGCAGTTCACGGAGCTGTTTTCCAAGATTATCATGCCGACACAGAAATACGCCATGCCGGTTATCCTCTTGGACAAGGAGACTCCGAAAGAAGCGGTCTGCCAGGTCTTTGAGAATGTAAATACAGGTGGCGTTTCTCTGACTGTTTTCGAGCTTGTTACAGCAATTTTTGCAATGGATGACTTTCCACTCCGCAAGGACTGGGAAGACCGCAAAGAGAAATACTTCTCAGGCAATCTGCTGAATATCGTAACAGCCACAGACTTCTTGACCGCACTCACATTGCTGTCCTCGTTTAAAGCGGGCGGAACGGTAAGCTGCAAGAAGAAGGATGTGCTGGCACTTCAGCTGACGGCGTACAAGAAGTATGCGGATGACCTCTGCAAGGGATTTTCAGTGGCGGATAAACTGCTGCAGGAGGAGCGGATTTTCTCAAGCCGTGACCTGCCGTATAGCACACAGCTTATTCCTCTTGCGGCTATCTGCACCGTGCTGATGGAAGGAAACAAAATCTACACCACCACCATTAAGAACATGGTAAAGCAGTGGTATTGGTGCGGAGTGTTCGGAGAACTGTATGGCTCAGCAAACGAAACAAGGTATGCCAATGATATAACTCAGGTCATCAAGTGGATTACAGACGGCGGAGACTTTCCGAAGACTGTCACAGACTTCTTCTTTAATCCGACGCGTCTGCTTGGCCTGCAGTCGAGGCAGTCGGCGGCATATAAAGGCATTATGGCGCTGATCCTGAAAAACCATGCCCGCGACTTCATCTCCGGCGCAGAGATGGACTTCTCGACATACTCTAACGAGAAGATTGACATTCATCATATCTTCCCGAAGGACTACTGCATGGGAAAGAGATATGAGAAGTCAAAATGGAATAGCATCGTAAACAAGACACCGATTTCCGCAAGCAGCAATCGGGAGATCGGCGGCGTGGCTCCTTCCGTTTATCTCGGAAAGCTCGAAAAGAAAGGCTCTGTTTTGCCATCCGATCTGGACGGATATGTAGAGACGCATTGGATTGACCACACGATGCTGAGAAACGATGAATTCCAGAACTTTATCATTGACCGAGCAAAGAAACTGTTAGGAGCTATCGAGCAGGCCACGGGCAGAACGATATCCGGCAAGGACTCCGATGAGGTGCGGCAGGCTTTCGGTGATGTGCTGAATTAAACATTTCAGCGTTTACACACTTTTCAGCGATAGCCACACATTTTAGCGATAGCAGAAATCTCACGGGAAGGAGGGTGCAAATTGGCGATGACACAGACAGCTTTCAGAACAAGTCGGGCTTTGAACCGCGGCTGCTCGGCAGCGGCAAACAGGACATGGAGAGCGGAAATGCTGTTATTTCAAGCCTTTTTACGCCCTTCTTCCGTAAAAGTCACATATGGGCTTTGTATCAAAGACAGCACTACGATAGACTGCTGTTGCGGCAGCGGCGGTATGTTTGTACAGAGTGCTAAATTTATAAGAGCGCATTCAGGCAACCGCGGCACGATCTCCGTTTACGGACAAGAAGCAAATGCTGACACATGGAAGATGGCAAAAATGAATATGGCAATCCGTGGGATTGACGCAGACTTCGGACCTTATCAGGCGGATACGTTCACAAATGATCTGCATCCTACGTTGAAAGCTGACTTCATTCTTGCGAATGCAGGAAATGCTGCCGTACCTCGACAATGCGCAGATGAAGAAACTGCGTGAGGTGATGGGAAAGGCTCTGTTCCATTACGAGGTAACCAAAAACAAGGTATCGCCGGAGGAGGACAACAGCAATGAGTTAATTGGAAAGTTCATAGCCGCCAAACGAATTGAGGGCTTGTATGTGTTAAAATGAGATGAACCAATAAAAAAGAGAAATTCCAATCGAGATAA
>JAMPAJ010000031.1 GCA_023667265.1 Alistipes sp. | reverse complement strand
ATTGTACTTTCAATTTTAGCTGATATAAAAGCATGAAATATAAATTCTGATTTATACAAGTAAAACAATAATTAACTAATGCCCGAAAGCATTTTATTTTAGTTACTTTCGGGCATTAGTTCTATATTAATATCAGACTTAAAATCAGGAATTTTTTATTGGCATATTTGTTGAATAAATTCTCGTATTGACAGATTCTCATTCCAGATACGGTTTCAGATATTTTCCGGTGTAGGACTTTTCACATTGCGCGACCTCCTCGGGAGTTCCGGCTGCAACTATCTCTCCGCCGCCGTCGCCGCCCTCCGGTCCAAGGTCGATTATGTGATCGGCACACTTTATAACGTTCAGGTTATGCTCTATGACGAGAACCGTATTTCCCTGATCTGTAAGCCGCTGCAAAACTTCAATAAGCCTGTGTACATCGGCATTGTGGAGACCTGTCGTAGGCTCGTCCAGAATGTAGATCGTCCTTCCGGTCGCCCTTTTCGACAGCTCCGTTGAAAGCTTGACGCGCTGCGCCTCGCCGCCGGAAAGAGTTGTTGCCGGCTGACCGACCTTGATATAGCCCAGCCCGACCTCCTGGAGCGTCTGGAGCTTTCGCGCTATTTTCGGCAGATGCTCGAAAAACTCCACAGCCTCGTCAACAGTCATTTCCAGAACATCGTAAATGCTCTTGCCCTTGTAGTGTACCTCCAGCGTTTCGCGGTTGTAGCGTTTACCCTTGCAGACCTCGCATGGCACATAAACGTCGGGGAGGAAGTGCATCTCGATTTTCAGCATACCGTCGCCCTCGCAGGCTTCACAGCGTCCGCCCTTGACATTGAAGCTGAAACGTCCGCTGCCGTAGCCTCTCGCCTTTGCGTCGGGAGTCTGGGCGAAAAGCTCGCGTATATCCGTGAATACGCCCGTATATGTTGCAGGATTCGACCTTGGCGTGCGTCCTATGGGCGACTGGTCGATGCATATGACCTTGTCCAGATTCTCAAGACCCTCGATCGCCGAAAAGCTGCCGGGAATGGTCTTTGCCCGGTTCAGCTTGTTCGCCAGGTATTTATATAATATCTCATTTACAAAAGAGCTTTTTCCGCTGCCGGAAACGCCTGTAACACAGATGAGCTTGCCGAGAGGTATCTCCACGTCTATATTTTTCAGGTTATGCTCGGTCGCGCCCTTTACCGTCAGGAATTTGCCGTTTCCCGGTCTTCTCTCTGCCGGAAGCGGAATTTTCTTTCTGCCGCTGAGGTACTGACCAGTAACGGACCTTCTGCATTTCAGAAGCTTGTCAACAGTTCCGGCGAAAACAACCTCGCCGCCGTTTACGCCTGCTCCAGGACCGATGTCTACGATATAATCAGCCGCAAGCATTGTGTCGTCGTCGTGCTCGACCACGATAAGGGTATTTCCGATATCACGGAGACGTTTAAGAGTCTCGATGAGCTTGTCGTTGTCACGCTGGTGGAGTCCGATGCTCGGCTCGTCGAGGATGTACAGCACGCCCACAAGTGACGATCCGATCTGCGTTGCAAGACGTATACGCTGGGATTCGCCGCCTGAAAGCGTGCCGGAGGAACGCGAGAGCGTCAGATATTCAAGCCCGACGCTGTTGAGGAAGCTCAACCGCTCCCTTATTTCCTTTATGATGCGTTCGCCGATAAGCCGCTGCTGCTCCGTCATTTCAAGGCTGTCGAAAAAGGCAAGGGCTTTTCTTACGGAAAGGTCGGTGAGCTGGCTGATGTTCACATCGCCCACGGTTACGGAAAGACTCTCCGGGCGAAGTCTTCTGCCCTTACACTCCGGGCACTGGCACTCCGTCATCTGCTCCTCGATGACCGCCTTGGAGTAGTCGCTGTTTGACTCCTTATAGCGGCGTTCCAGATTTGGGATTATGCCCTCGAAAGGAGTCTTGTACTTGCCTCCGCCCAGGGACGCAGGACGCTTCAGCTCCAGCTCCGTATCTCCTGTGCCGTAGAGGAAAATATTCAGCTGCTCATCCGTAAGCTGCTCCACGGGAACGTCGAGAGGTATGCCGTAATGCTTCGATATTGCCTTGTAATACATCATTGCGATAGATGCCTCGTCAAGGCTGTTCCAGCCGCTGGCGAAGATCGCGCCCTCCAGAATGCTCTTGGACTTGACCGGAACTACTGCTCTTGGGTCGATGCGTCGGAACATTCCGAGACCTGTGCATTTCGGGCAGGCTCCCATTGGATTGTTGAAGGAGAACATTATAGGCTCAAGGTCGCCGATACTGATATTGTGCTCCGGACAGGCGAAATTCCTGGAAAAAAGAATCTCCTCGCCGCCGATAACATCTACAATAGCAAGACCGTCTGTCAGCTTGAATATAGTCTCAAGGCTGTCCGTAGCACGGGTCTGTATGCCGTCCTTGACGATAAGTCTGTCTACAACTATCTCGATATTGTGCTTCTTGTTCTTTTCCAGCTTTATCTCGTCGCTCAGCTCATACATTATGCCGTCGATGCGTACACGGACAAAGCCTGATTTTCTGGCGGAATCCAGTTCCTTTACGTACTGTCCCTTTCTGTTACGGACTATAGGCGCAAGAAGCTGTATTTTCGTTCCCTGGGGAAGAGCCATGATAGTGTCTACCATCTGGTCGATAGTCTGCTGGGAGATCACCCTTCCGCAGACCGGGCAGTGTGGCACGCCTATCCTGGCGTAGAGCAGACGGAGGTAATCGTATATCTCCGTCACCGTTCCGACCGTCGATCGGGGATTCTTTGAGGTAGTTTTCTGGTCGATGGATATTGCCGGGGAAAGACCCTCTATGCTGTCAACGTCCGGCTTCTCCATTTGTCCCAGAAACATTCTTGCATAGGAAGAAAGACTCTCGACGTATCTGCGCTGACCGTCTGCATATATCGTGTCAAAGGCAAGAGATGATTTTCCGCTTCCCGAAAGACCGGTCATGACGATAAGCTTATCTCTCGGAATCTCAACGTCAATATTTTTCAGATTGTTTGCTCTCGCACCCTTAATAACTATTTTGTTTACCATTAAACGCTCACCCTATTCTCCCTTTAACTCCTTTATTTTATCACGGAGATACGCGGCGTGCTCAAATTCCAGCATCTGTGCCGCGTTTTTCATTTCAACAGTCAGCCTGTCGATAAGCTGCTGCCGCTCCTCTGCCGACATCTTCTTTTTGCTTGTCTTGCTCTCGACCTTGCTCTTGGAGGTTATCTCAAGAACGTCGCGGATGCCCTTGACTATCGTCTTTGGCACTATTCCGTGCTCCTCGTTGTATGCGGTCTGTATTGCGCGGCGGCGCTCCGTCTCCCTTATGGCGCGTTCCATAGAGCCTGTGACGCTGTCGGCATACATGATTACCTGACCTCCGGCATTTCGTGCAGCTCGTCCCACAGTCTGTATAAGCGACGTCTCGCTTCTCAGGAAGCCCTCCTTGTCCGCGTCAAGTATCGCAATAAGGCTTACCTCCGGAATGTCAAGTCCTTCACGAAGAAGATTTATTCCCACCAGTACGTCAAAAACTCCGGAACGCAGATCCTTGATTATCTCCATGCGCTCTACCGTGTCAATGTCATGGTGCAGGTATCGGATCTTCACACCCATATTCTCATAAAACGCAGTCAGATCCTCTGCCATTTTCTTGGTAAGCGTCGTTATAAGCACACGCTCTTTCCGCTCTATACGCTTCTGTATCTCCGAATACAGGTCGTCTATCTGACCGTCCGTAGGCTTCACGATTATTTCCGGATCTACAAGTCCCGTAGGTCTTATAAGCTGCTCAACGACGATATCGGTTTTTTCACGTTCGATCTGACCAGGAGTTGCGCTGACGTATATCGCCTGATTTATCCTGTCGTTGAACTCCTGGAAATTCAGCGGTCTGTTGTCCAGAGCGCTCGGAAGCCGGAAGCCGTATTCCACGAGATTTTCCTTTCTCGCTCTGTCTCCGGCGTACATTCCCCGAACCTGGGGCAGCGTTACATGACTTTCGTCGACGAACAGCAGGTAGTCATCCGGAAAATGATCGAGCAGCGTCATAGGCGTACTTCCCGGAGGTCTGCCGGAAAGTACGCGGGAATAGTTCTCGACGCCGCTGCAATAGCCGACCTCCCGTATCATTTCCATGTCATAGTGCGTCCGCTGCTCGATACGCTGCGCTTCCACAAGCTTATTATTGCGCTGGAAATAGTCTATACGCTCGTTAAGCTCCCGGTCAAGCTCCATAAGCGCAGCCTCAACCTTGTCATCGCCGACTATATAGTGTGAAGCAGGGAAGATCGCTGCATGGGCAAGCGTCGCCCTGACCTCTCCGGTAACTACGTTTATCTCGGAAATACGGTCTATCTCGTCTCCGAAAAACTCCACGCGAATGGCGTTTTCTCCGGACATTGCAGGAAAGATCTCCACAACATCGCCCCGGACACGGAAACGGTTTCTCTCAAATGCTATATCGTTACGCTCGTATCGTATTTTCACCAGCTCAGCGATAAGCTCCTCCCGCGACTTTTCCATACCCTGACGGACGGAAACAACGTTTGCACGGTACTCTTCCGGATCTCCTAGTGAATAGATGCAGGAAACGCTGGACACGATGATAACGTCCCGGCGTTCCGCAAGGGCTGTGGTGGCGGAGTGACGCAGCTTGTCGATCTCGTCGTTTATTGAGGAAACTTTTTCGATGTAGCTGTCTGTACTTGCAACATAAGCCTCCGGCTGGTAGTAATCGTAGTAGGATACGAAATATTCCACCGCATTTTCGGGGAAAAGCTCGCGAAATTCCGAGCAGAGCTGGGCTGCAAGTATTTTATTGTGAGCAAGGACAAGGGTGGGTTTATTTACCCTTGCGATGACGTTTGCCATTGTAAATGTTTTTCCCGAGCCGGTAACGCCCAGGAGTATCTGCTCCTTTTTTCCATCGCTGAGACCCTTTACGAGAGCCTCTATCGCCTCCGGCTGGTCTCCCGACGGAGCATATCCGGAATGAAGTATAAATCTGTCCATACTGCACCTCGTGAAGGCAACACCGTACAATCTTCATGCAGCGCTGCCTAAAAAAAGAATCACGCAGTAAAACAGCTCACAACGCAATTCTTTTTTAAAATTTAAGTATTATATCCGTTTGGGTTGTTCTTCTGCCAGTTCCAGCTGTCGCGGCACATATCTGCAAGACTGCGCTCTGTTTTCCAGCCAAGCACCTGCCATGCCTTGTCGGCATTTGCATAGCACTCCGCAAGATCTCCGGGACGTCTCTCGCCGTAAACATGGTTCACCTTAACGCCGTTTACCTTCTCAAAGGTGTCCACAATTTCCGTTACGCTGTAGGGCGTTCCCGTTCCGAGATTGAATATCTCGACTCCCGTGTTTTTCAGGATATGATCCACTGCCTTTACGTGACCTATCGCAAGGTCTGTGACATGGATATAGTCTCTTGTGCAGGTGCCGTCTGCTGTGGGATAATCGCTGCCGAAGATAGTGAGACACTCACGTCTGCCCACTGCCACCTGTGAAACATATGGCATGAGATTGTTTGGTATTCCTTGCGGATCCTCGCCGATAAGCCCGCTTTCGTGAGCGCCTATGGGATTGAAATACCTGAGCAGCACAACGGAAAGCTCCTTGTCAGCCCTGGCGGCATCCTCTAATATCTGCTCCATCATCGCCTTTGTCCAGCCATAGGGATTTGTGCAGACGCCTCTCTTCATTGTCTCCAGATAGGGCACAGGATTTTCCTCGCCGTAGACCGTTGCACTTGACGAAAAAATTATATTTTTAACGCCGTTCTCGCTCATAGTCTCCAGAAGAGAAAGCGTCGTGTCGATATTGTTACGGTAATACATGACCGGCTTCTGGACTGACTCCCCTACCGCTTTGAGTCCGGCAAAATGTATAACCGCGTCGATTTTATTCTCCTCGAAAGCAGCCGCCAGCTTTTCCTTGTCAGTTATATCGACCTCGTACAATTTAACATTTTTTCCTGTTATCCGCTCAACCCTTCTGACAGCCTCCGGAGAGCTGTTGCAGAAATTATCTGCGATAATAACGTCGTGACCTGCGTTCAGCAGCTCCACCGCAGTATGCGAGCCTATATAGCCTGCTCCGCCTGCAAGAAATATTACAGCCATGAATAAACCTCCTGTTAGTTCGATGCCCGGAACGAATTATTTCGCCCCTGCGTGTCCATACACTTACATTATACTATATGTGCAGAAAAAATGCAAGCAATACGCCCTGACTATTTGTTTATCCTCCAAAAATTCGTCAATATTCACAAATTCAGGGCATCTCTAAAAACCTATTTGATTAAGCAAAAATCAGATAGGTGCATCGGTTGCAAGAAAAGCCCTCAAAGGCGTGCTGTTGCACTCCGAGAGGGGTTGACGCAGCAAACGATGTGCATAGCTGATTTTTGCCAAAAGAGGTTTTTAGAGATGCCCTTCATTCATATTATGCCTCAGCAACTCGTTTTCACGCTGCCGCGTTATTGTTAAAAAATAAAAATATTTCCAAAGCTATTGACAAACGCGTCCAAAGCTGATATAATATTATTGTTGTGAGAAACACTCATAGGGGTATAGCTCAGTTGGTAGAGCAGCGGTCTCCAAAACCGCGTGCCGAGGGTTCAAGTCCTTCTGCCCCTGCCATTTCCAATGTGGAGAAAACATCGAAATATCGGTGTTTTCTCCTTTTTCATTATCTGACAAAATTAGCTTTGTCCTTTGTTTGTCCTTTATACAACACTAACAGGGTTTATGCTCCCTGTCTGCCTAAGATACAGCTTGCAACGCTGTCCATAGCTCTCGCCTGAGCTTCCTGAAAAGAATGAGCATAGATGTTCAAAGTCGTTGTTGCGCAGCTATGTCCTAAACAGCCTTGCACCGTCTTTACATCGACACCGTTGTTGATAAGAACGGAAGCGTTGAAGTGTCGGAAGCTGTGAATGTTCACGAACCGCATACCCGTCCTCTCGCAGAAACGCTCGAAGTATTTATACGGCTGACGCATTCCCATAGGAGAGCCGTCTGTTTTCGTGAACAGCCTGTTACACTCTACCCACTTCGTACCGAGTTTTGCCTTGTAGCCGTTCTGCCAGTCCTGAAACTCTTTCAGCTTCTGCATAACTTCGGGCGGCAGCTTGATGAAACGAACACTGCTCTCCGTTTTCGGAGTGTCTGTGTATATGCCTTTCTCTTTGGTGTATTCGGACGTTCTGACAACGCTGAGAAGATCGTTATCCCAATCAATGTATTTCCATTCCAGACCGAGCAATTCTCCACGGCGAAGTCCTGTAAAGTCTGCCAAAGTAAAGAAAATCGTGTACTTGTAGTTGGCTTCACTCTCATTCTCAAACAGTTCAAGCATCTGCTGAACCTCGTCCAGTGAATAGACTTCACGATCTTTCGCCTTTTTAGACGGCAAAACAACATTCTTGCAGGGATTATTGGTCAGAACCTGCATTCTCACAGCATAGTCAAATATTGAGGAAATGAACGATATGTAATTCCTGACCGTTTTCGGAGCATACGGCGGAAGCTCTTTTCCCTTACTGTCATAACGCTTCTCCCCTGCAAGGTCAACTATGAAAGTCTGTATCGTGCGTGTTGTTATCTTATCCATACGAAGATGACCGAGAGCCTTGTAGACCTTCTTTTCGCGGTTATGATAACAGCGTACAGTCTGGGTTTTGAGCTTTGTTTCTGCATACTGCTTGAACCATTCCTCGGCAAATTCCTGAAACTTGATCGCTGTGCTCTGAAATCCATTGTTGCAGGCTTCCTCAAACATCACAGCCTGACGGTTAAGCTCTTTCTCGATCTGTTTAGGTGTCATTCCTTTTTCGGGAGTCCATGTCTTGTTCTTAGTGACCTGATTTCCCGATGTATCGTAACCGCAGGAAACTCTGATTTGATAGGAGCTCCCTCTTTTTCTTATCGTAGCCATAAATTGATTCCTTTCTATCAACATAGATTTTATGGCATACTCCTGTCATTATAATCTTAGCGCATATTTCTATGTATGTCAAGTATTTCAGAAGTATGCCATAACTTTTCGTCTTTTATTCTAATTCTGAACCTCTTATTTTGTTAAATTTAAACCGGGCAAAATCGTCCGACAGCCCACAAGCGGAGATAAACGCCATTGCCTTACGGAGCTTCTCACGGTCGGAGATTTGCTGTGTCTGCTTATTTAGCTTCT
>JAMPAJ010000030.1 GCA_023667265.1 Alistipes sp. | reverse complement strand
ATCGGCAACTCCATTTTCATCACAGTCTGAACGATCATATTTTTGACCGATTTAAATTCTTTATTATCAATCAAACTCGGAAAATCGACTTTTGCAGACGAATAAATATCATGCTTCTGCTGCTCCATTTCGCACCATAAATCATACATTTTCTTGATTGATTCGTTACTTGCAAGCTTTGTAAAAATTTCATCAACCGTTTTTTTAACGTCAGACTTGAGATAACCGTAAACCTTTTTCCCTTTTGAATTTTCCAACTGCTTATTCAATTTTAAAACCAAATCTATAAGTTCAGAATCAAATTTTTTATTTCGAGAAATACTCTCCGCAAGTTGTTTCATCAACTGCTCCGACTCTTTTTTCAGCAGATTACGCAAGTCCGTCTGCTGCTCGTAGACGTGATGCAGTTCTTCCGCATAAATATCATTTGCAAAACCGCTTCGAATTTTTTCAATACCTTGATTCGTTAAAAATCCCTCACGCTCGTTCGCCGAATACACGATAATGTGAACGTGAGGATTCGTTTCCTTATCATGAAAAGCCGCATACCATCGCAGATTTTTCAAATCTATCTTCTGATTCTTTGCGATGTTCGGAATCTGCCGAACGACCAGATCACGCCAAGCCTTAAGATTATCGTAACCCATTTTCTGCGCGTCGTCACGTCTTAATGAAACAACGTGCGTCCAGACATTTCCCTTGTGTTCCGAAATTTCCTTTGCAGCTTTATTAAGGTTTATCGGAGCGTCTGTCTGCGAAAAAAGTCCGTGAGAATTCGGACGATTCGCAAGATAACCGACATAATTTTCACGCTCGTTAAACGTGCTAACAACACCCTCACTAGTTGCAATATATTTCACATAATTTTTCAAATTCTTTTTTGAACCGCATTTTAAATAACGGCTTGTAACAATTAATTTCGGCAATCAAAAATCACTCCTTTGATACTTCACGGCGTCCTCATAATCAATAATTCCGTTAATTTTTCGGACTTCATTCACGCACATCGCATGAAGATTTTTCAGCGTATCATCGTCGATATCGTTCATCACCGCAGTCATATGAGACAGCTTTCCAAGCTCAACCGCAACCTTAAAAATCAAACGTGCAAGCCGCTGTTCCGTACCTTTTATCTGCGCTTTCACAGTTTCAGTTATCATAGGCGAAAGATAATTCACGCTTTTTTCTTCGTCGAGATACCCAACATAAAATTTTATCGCCTTTTCAATAAACTCACTTTGCGATCTGCAGTTGTCATTTTTGAAATGATTTTCCACATCTTTAAGCGTTTCGGGATACGCCCAAAGCGGAAATTTTATTTTGTTCTGAAAACTCATTTTCCTTTCATCAACTCCTAAAAAAATGTCGTATTTACGCTGTTTTCTGCTGTTACGACTCCTAAATTCAAAAACAACTAAAATTACAACCCCTTTTCTGAAAACTGCATAAACGTCGTAATATTGCGGTCGGCTTTGCCGTCCGCTGTAACTGCTTCGGGGCGCAACCCCGAAGCTTTAACTTGCAATATAATAAAAATTCCCCCGTCCCGCCCGAATTTCACAGAATCCGCCCATTTTCAAACTTCGTCACAAACGCTCAAAATCTGCCCCGACTGCTCTCAGGGTAAACTTACCCCCACCGACTGCCTCCCCTCGCCACACGCGGCATTCTCGCGCGAACCGGTGCGAATTACTGCTCCTGCTGATTTTCAAACTCAGCAGGAACGTCTTTTTTGGCTTTGCGAGACGGTTTCTTAGCCGCCGTCAACTCGATAAATTCACGTACGTTTGAGGGAACATATTTCTGATAGAGCTGTTCCGAAAACTTTTCAAGCTCCTCCGACAGCTTCAGATTTTTCTGTCCCAAGTACATTTCCAGAGCCGATAATTTTTCGGCGTTAACGTTCACAACAATTGATTTTTTCATTGCAGACCTCCCATTTCCATTTCAAAATTCTCCTCATAATCTTCTTCAAAATCCTCGTCAAGCTGCTGCTCAGGCTGAACAGTCAACGCAGAATACAGCTCCTGACCTCTGCCTGAAATTGCTCCGTAAGAAGTTATTTCGCCCTGTTTTTGATTCAGAATTTCGCTGCCGAAATCATGCAGATCCGCATTTTCAAGCACGGAAATATCAAAATTTGTAGGCAGATTCCGGGCAAGATAATTCCTGCCAAATCCGCTCGGATCTGAAATATTTCTGTCAAATTGATACTCCGAAAGTCTGCCAATGCAGTCGATCGTATCTGAAATTTCACAAATACTTTCTGATTCCATAACCGCTTTCAGCTTCACAAAATTATCATGAGATAGTTCTGAAAGTCTTTCGGATAATTGATTCAACGTACCGATTTCAAATATTTTTTCGAAGGATTTTCTTGTGATTCCGGGCAGTGACGATTGAAACTTAAGGCAAACCATTCCTCGCAGATATGAAACCGTTCCCTCATCACAGGGCAGCGTTACCCACTGCGCTTGCTCTTTTTTCTCAAAATCAGGAGCAGCCAGAAGACGAAAAAAACAATTCTCAGGTCTGCCGATTTCGATATTAATATCATGATGTGCATTGCCGTAAGTCATCTTCAGCGTATCCTCAAAGTCGCTTTCAGGATTAGAATTCAGCAGACTTTTAAACGCCGTCATATCCGAAAAATCGAGATTTTCCATACGTTCAGCGAACAGATTCAGCCTGTAAATATCCGCTGAAAACTCTCTGCGGCACAAGCTGTACGGCAGCTTCATATTGTCGTATTCCGAAATTGAAAACTCCACGATTGGCTTGTCATCGGGAATTTTCAGTCGGTCAAGCGTGTCCCGAATATCCAAAACATTCATCGCAGTGGACTTTTTGCCGTCGGTACGATTATTGACAACGCAGCCCTCCGAGCCGTTGGATTCGATACGCCAGTGAGTACCGCCGTCGCCATTGCCGTCACCTACTGTTTTTGACGTTATTAAGTCCTCGGAAACGCCGATATTTCGCAGATAATCGACCACATCATCGCGGCTGTCAAACTCGCCCATGTATATCCACGAGTGATCTTCGCCGTTGAGATTGTCGGCGATAACAACCGAGCCGGGAGTAATGGTAGAACCGTCGGCGCACTCCCAATATTCGTAGGTTTTCGCCGCCTGAGTGTTGCTCGGAGTGGGCAGATTTTCCTTCTCCACGTCGATTTTCGATGTTACGCCGCCGTAAGAAATTGTGCAGTTATCGCCCACAGTCAGCCAGTGCGTCGTGTCCACGGGAACAGGATTATTCCACGAAAAACCGCTTGTTTTGTAGCCGAGATGAGTCAGAGTGTAGTAGATCAGACCCGAACAGTCAACGCCCTGATTGCGCACATAATCGAGGGAAAGCGGACTGTAGCTGCCCTGATAGTAAACACCTGTGTATCCCTTGAATCCCCAACCGTAAGGCGAGCCGAGGAGCGTTGCCGCCTGAGCGATGACCTTATCAGCGGTCGGAAACGCCGAGTTTTCGGTAGTTATCGCATTCGCCGCCTTAGTCTGAACAGCGTTTCCCACGCTTGTTCCCAACATTGAAAAAGCGCAAAGTCCCGCCATGAGACCTGCGCCGAGCTTCCTTATTTTATTTTTAAATTTAAACATTTCTTTCTCCTTAACGCAAAAAATCCCCGAATAATCTGGGATTTTCGCATATTTTAATTTAATTCATCGTAGCTGTAATTGCTTAATATATCGCCGTCTGCGATATGATTTCCGTCGATGTCCACAACCTCTGTGAATCCGTAATTGCAGTCGAGAAAAAATCCGCCCTGAACGTCCAGAATGTACCATATATCGCCGATTTTTACCGTATTCGCAACATGTCCGCACAGTTGATTTTCAGTCCACACGATGTAATATGGCAGCCCGATTTCCGTGCACATTTTGTAGGTCTGACAGGCGAAATTTACGCAAGTTCCGCTGCCGTTTTTGCACATGAAATTGTACACCTCAAGCGCCCTATCGTAGTCGCTTTTCTGCGGTATATCGGGAATTTCTTCAACTTTCGCTTCTGTTGCTGCCGCCGCTGCAACGCTTTCCACCGTCTCTTTTTCCTCTGCATTTTCACTGACCGTGACGGTTGTCTGTGATTCCGTTTTTGGCTGTATTTCGGGAAATCCTGCGGTTGTTTCCTCAAAAAATTCTGTTTCGATCTGAAATTCCACAGGATCTTCAAAATCAGTTGCAGTTGTAGTTTTTTCCTGAATTACAGCCGTTTCAGCGGTGGTGATCTCGGAAATTTCAGTTGATGCGGTTGTCGAAACCGCTGTCGTCTGGACAGGTGGATTTTCCCCGATTTTCTGAGGATTTTCCATATCCTCGCAGGCTGACATCAGAAACATCACAAGCAGGATAAGCATTGATTTTTTCATGGCTGTTAAGCTCCTTTACGTTTATTTTTCAACCTCACAATACCACAAAAATCACGATATATCCAGCTTTTTTCGATATTTTCTACCTTTTGAATAAGGCGGCGACCTTATTTTTGGACAGAATCGATCAAGAATTTTTCTCATCTTCATCCTCCTCCGAGGGAAACATTGCGATCTCAAATTTCCCCGAAACCACCTTTATCGCCAGCTCGACCTCTGCGCCGTCCTCCAGAAAAACTCCCGGAATTTCGACGCAGCCGTCGTTGTTGACGAAACCCTTTGTGTAAACCGTATTGGCAACGTAACCGCCTGTGCGCCTGATAGTTGGAAGTGTACTTGAGGTTACCCACCTTTTAAATTCCTTTGCTTTCGGCATTTTGCTCGAGAGAATCAGGCTGTATAGACCGCTTTCGTTGATGATAATGGTGTCTTTATTCTGCTTGTCGTCAGAAATCATTATCTTACGTCTATCTTCCTCATCGACGTGTCTGTTAATATCTCGACTACCGTTTCGGTACTTGAGAATCGAGGCAGCGTCTTTGCCGACAAACCACGGTTCGTCATTAATAATGACTGTTCTTATTTTACCGAATTCCTCACTTTCAAAAATTTTGATTTTAATTTCCATAAGCATTCAACACCTACTATAATAATATTGGTCGTATAAGTCCATGACAAGCCAGCCATGGTTTACACGCACTTGTTACTTAAGCTATAATGAAAGTAGTGATTGGAATAACGCTCAACTCCTTGGGACACCACGCCCGTTGACAAGACAGTTATCCATACTTTCGTTATAGCGTTCGATTTTGCAGGTAGAGCCATTCGTATGCGCTCGCATCACTCAGTAGGCAGAATAGGTGACGAGGAAAGTGTGGATTTATCGATCACAAATTCTTCTTAGGAGAGATAATTATGAACGCAGTCGGAATTGATGTATCCAAAGGAAAAAGTACAGTAGCTGTAATTCAGCCATTTGGAGTTGTCATAGCTGAACCTTTTGATGTATTTCACACGGACAGAGACCTGAAAGAACTGGTGAAGTATATCAAATCATTGTCCGGTGAAACGAAGGTAGTTATGGAGTACACCGGCACATATTATGAACCCATTGCCAATGCACTCCATAACGCTGGTATATTTGTATCCGTAGTCAATCCGCTGCTGATCGATGACTACGACACAAACCGTGTCAGAAAAGTCAAGACCGACAGAATTGATGCACTGAAAATTGCATCTTTCGCCCTTTACAAGTGGATAAAACTTCGGGAATATACGCCTGCCGAAACGATCCGCAAAACGCTGAAAATCATGAATCGTCAATGTATCAAGCTGAATAAGATACTTGTGGTGCAGAAGAACAGTTTAATTGCATTACTGGACTATTGCTTTCCGAATGCGAATACGCTGTTTACATCGCCGCGCAGGGAGTCAGACGGTCATGAAAAATGGGTAGATTTTGTGATGAAATTCCCCCATGCAGACTCTGTTGCAAAGCTCTCCTTATCTGTATTCAAAACCAAATATCAAAGCTGGTGCAAAAAGGAGCGTTACAAGTATAGCGAGTCCAAGGCTGAAAAGATTCATTTGTATGCAAGGACACTGGTCTGCACGCTGCCTATGACGGAAACGGTTAAGAATATGATTGAAGACTCTGCAAAGCTCCTCAACTCCACGCTTGAAACCCTTGCAAAGTTTCATTCTGAAATGGACTCTCTTGCATCACAGCTTCCTGAGTATGAAACCGTCATGAGTCTGTTCGGTGTTGGTAAAGTAATATGCTCACAACTCATTGCTGAGATCGGCGATATCAAGCAGTTGAAAAGTGGGAAATCACTTGTAGCTTTGGCAGGTATTGATCCCCCTCCAAATCAATCAGGAAATGATAATCCGAAATCCAGAAGTATTTCCAAACGAGGATCTCCGGCATTGCGAAAAACGCTGTTCCTGATCATGACGATCTATCTCCAGCAACAACCAACTGATGAACCTGTATACCAATTTCTTGATAAGAAACGTTCCGAAGGAAAGCCGTACAAGGTTTACATGATCGCCGCTGCACACAAGTTTCTGCGCATTTATTATGCCAAAGTCAAAGAAGCAATGAACGCTCAAAACACATAGCATCTATTCATAGATTCTGAACCAGAGGCAAAAACCAGGCACGGCGTAGCCGCTTGACCTTGACAGGTTATCATAAAAATGCTACAATGGCTGCCGCGACGGTGACTGACTTCATCTATTCATGAGTTCTTCACCGTCGGCACGCCCCTCTTAGCATTTTTATGATGTTCTGTCAAGGTTGCCGGTCGTCTTCAACTGCATTTCATTTTTTCGGACTGCTTCTGTGGTCTTATTGTCGTGTCTATTTTTTCTTCTGTGAAAGTTTTGTGAAACTTTCATTTTACCTCTTGACTTTTATTTGCAGGTCTTGTCAAATTTCAGTAAATTCCTTGCAATTTCCACAACCACGTTAACCGTAATTGAATTTCCGGCTTGCTTGTAAAGCTGTGCGTCGGACATTCCTGTGGCGGCAACTTTTTCAAACTGAGCCTTGTCATAGCCCTGCAAACGCCAGCACTCAACGGGCATGAGACGGCGAATCCTGCCCCTGTGAACTACTCCGTGACGGTCGGTCACGGTTATCGTAAACATCGGTTCATCGGGATTTTTTATACGTCTGCCGTTCTGTCGGGTAGTTTCCTTAAACGGATTGATTATCGCCCTCGGAGCTTCTTCAAGAACTCCCGAACGCTCGCCTTTGTGCGTACCATTTGTCACTCCCAGATCCATTCTTGTGTGCAGACAACGGGCGTTTTCCGTAATCTGCGGACTTTCATTCATATCAACAAAAACAGCGGAATGTTCGCCTTTATGGTGCGACATTCCGCTGTTCTGACGTGCTGTAATGCACCTCGCAGTTTCGGTGATTTTTGGATTTTCATTGTAATCAACGAGATACAGACCTGTTTTTCCTCCTCTTCCGCCCGAACCGCTACACTGCGTAACGGTAGTACCTTTTGTGGAATATACTCTCGAACCCTGTGAGCCGCCTATCAGTTGTTCAGGTTTTCTTTCTTTTCCATTTTCTGCATTGCCTCGTCCGAAAGATAATATTTCGGCGGGACATCTTCCTCCAAGATATCCGACAAGGAACAGCCTTCGCCTTGACTGCGGTACTCCGAAACCGGCGCTGTTAAGCACACGCCAGCATATGCTATACCCCAGTTCTGAAATCTTTTCAAGGATAATTTGGTAGCACTCTCCCTGCGATATCCCCAGCAGATTGGGAACGTTTTCAGCAATAAAATACTTGGGTCGCTTGACTTCAAGGATTTTGATATAGTTGAAAAACAAGTTTCCTCTATCGTCCTCAAAAGCGCGTCTGCGCCCCGCAACACTGAACGATTGGCAGCACGGGCCTCCAACGAGCAGATCAAAATCCGGCATATTTCTGTAATCGATTTTTGTGATGTCCTCATAAAACACCTCGCTTTCCGTGTCGTACAAGGCTCGGTAAGCCTTTTGTGCAAATCGGTCGATTTCGCACCAGCCGACAAATTCAAAACCGCCCACCTTATCAAAAGCGGAGCGGAATGCGCCGATTCCTGCGAACGCTTCAAAATATCTTATCATTTATCACCATTCCTTTCGTGCAGTAAAAAAAGCTGAATTTCCGCAGAAATCCGCCATTTACATCGTCATATTCATCTCGGTTTCTTCTTCCTGAACCTCTTCCTGCTGAATAATATGAAAGCTGTCCTCCTCGGGAATTACCCCAAACATTCTGCCATTGTCAAACGAGCAGTGAATCGTTCCGCAGTCGTCAACAAACCGAACAGTCCCGTTCGTTCCCGGCGGAATCGGACGTGGGTCGTCTCCCATACGGTCAAGGCAGATTCTTGTGCCTTCAGGATATCTTTGCTTTAATATGTTAACTTTTTCCTTGTTATACATCATATCAATACCTCTTTCACATTGTCATATTTATCTCGGATTTTTCCGATAAATCTTCGTTTACCGTCTCTGCCACCACCGTTATATCAGGCTGAAACGGAATATCGAGGTCGTTTATCTTAACCGACCGAATATCGTTTCTTTCATTCAGCATTTCCGCTGTTGCTTCAACAATCATTTTCTTCACATCATCAAAATTGCCGCCGAGATCCTCAAGTTTGAATAGTCAAGGCGTACAAAGACTGCTATTCTTTCTGCAGTTTCGTTCAACAGTTCATGGAGTTTCTTTTCACCGTCCGTCAGCGACATTTCGGGATTCTGATGACATTCAACAAGTTCTTTTGCTCTTGGAATATCCTGAGCATACCGAGCGTAAGAAAATCCCTCCGACTCGATCAGCAGACCGTCGCCGTTTTCCTTGTCGTAAATCAGCAGACAATGATAATTGTCGTCGCTGTCGCAATACATCATCTCAGCATTCTCAGCGATCAGTTCATTGTCACGCAGCGGATGATTTTTCAGATACTCAAACTCACCATGCGAAACCGCTATCGCTTTTTCAACCACGCAGAATTTTGTGCGGAACTCAGATTCCTTTCTCATCAACGAAACGTTGAGCTTAAATTTGTTATTCATAAAATCTCCCTCCAATCATTTCAAAAATAGCCTTTACTTTCACATCCGCACCACATCCCTTTCTCCGCAAACTAAAAAAGGCCGCTTTGTTTAACATCACGATTTTCGTGACATTTAACAAAACGGTCTCTCAAATTTTGTATACTATTTTATATGCGGATTCAAGATTTTTTTCTCAGATCCGCTGTGATTTTACCTCAAATTTTCCCTTGTGCAAGTTCGAATCCCTTTTACCGTAAAAAACGGGTAAAAAGCATCT
>JAMPAJ010000002.1:184411-235101 GCA_023667265.1 Alistipes sp. | reverse complement strand
CTTACTTGTAAGTGTGCCTAGTTTTTGTTTATTTAAACTAGGAACGAGTCGCACCCTGATAGACCATAACGCCGTAGGTGTCCTCCAGGATCTCCCGGAGAAGAGGATGAAGATACGTGATCTTCTCCGGTTCATGCTTGTTCCTGATATAGGTCGGTATCGACTTCATCGGTCCGGGGCGGTAAAGGGAAATTATAACGATCAGATCCTCCAGCCGTTCTGGAACAAGATCTATGAGCTGCTTAGTCATTCCGGCGCTTTCAAACTGGAAAACGCCGGACGTATCGCCTTTTGCCAGCATCTCAAAAACCTTGCTGTCATCTACCGGGATTCTGCTTATATCAAAATCCGGCTCTGTTTTTCGGATCTCATTTACCGCGTCTCTGATGACTGTAAGATTCCTCAGCCCGAGAAAATCCATTTTAAGCAATCCGAGGGATTCAAGATGAGTCATAGTATACTGCGTAACTATGGTGTTGTCGTTTTTTTGCAGAGGCACAAGCTCGTCAATGGGAACGGCCGATATGACGACACCTGCCGCATGAGTTGACGTGTGACGCGGCATACCCTCAAGCTTCATGGCAAGGTCAATAAGCCTTTTTACGGATTTATCGGCAGAATACATTGACGAAAGCTCCTTGCTTTCACTAAGAGAATCGGCAAGCTTCATACGCGGATCTATCTGCTTTGCTATTTTGTCTCCAAGACTGTAGGGAAGTCCCAGCACACGGGCAATGTCACGTACCGCCGCCTTTGCTTTCAGAGTATCGAAGGCTATTATTTCCGAGACCTTGTCTTCGCCGTACTTCCGCACCACATAATCCTTGACAGACTGCCTTCCCTCGATACAGAAATCCACGTCAAAATCAGGCATACTCACACGTTCGGGATTGAGAAAGCGCTCGAACATGAGATTATATTTTATCGGGTCAATTCCGGTTATGCCGATGCAGTAGGCGCAGAGACTTCCTGCTCCGGAGCCTCTTCCCGGTCCTACGGGAACGTTGTGTTCACGTGCGTAACGGATGAAATCCCAGACGATGAGAAAATAGTCTGTGAAATGCTTTTCGTCGATTATTCTCAGCTCATATTCAAGCCTGTCCACAACATTTTTCCCGACATTCCTACCATATAGCCGATACAGACCGCTGTAGCTCAGATCCCGGAGATAACGGCTGTTGTCCCTGCCGATGTCTTTTTCAAATTCCGGTATCTTCACCGTGCTGTCGAAATTCATCTTCACATTGCACCGTTTAGCTATAAGAGAAGTATTCATCAGCGCTTCCTCATGCCCCTTGAAAAGCTCAGCCATTTCCTCTGATGAGCGGAGATAAAACTCGTCCGTCTCAAAGCTCATGCCGTTTGGCTGACCAAGGACAGTAGCGGTCTGTATGCAGAGAAGCACGTTCTGCATTTCCGCATCTTCCTTATTTATATAGTGGCAATCGTTTGTTGCGGCAAGAGGTATTCCGGTCTCCTGGGAAAGGCGGTACAGCTTCGGCAGATTCAGCTTCTCCTCACGAATCCCATGATCCTGGATCTCAAGAAAGTAATTTTCTTCGCCGAATATATCGCGATACTCAAGCGCTTTACTCTTTGCGTCCTCGTATCTGCCGTCAGAAAGAAGCCTCTGTACCTCTCCGGCAAGGCAGGCTGAAAGACAAATGAGTCCTCCGTGATATTTTCTCAGCAGCTCCATGTCAACTCTGGGCTTGTTATAAAATCCCTCGATATTTCCAGCGGAAACGAGCTTTACGAGATTGCTGTAGCCCTCGCTTCTCTCGCACAGGAGTATAAGATGATAAGGTCTGCCGTCCAATCCAGGCTCTCTGTCTGTTCTCTTTCTCGGAGCGACGTATACCTCGCAGCCGATTATTGGTTTGATACCAGCTTTTTCTGCGGCACGGAAAAACTCCGGTACGCCGTACATATTTCCGTGATCCGTTATGGCGACCGCAGTCTGTCCCAGCTCCCGAACGTGCTCCATAAGCCGGTTTATCCGACAGGCGCCATCAAGCAGGCTGTACTCCGTATGCACATGAAGATGAACAAAATCATCGTTTTTCATTTTTCAGCTCCTGTTTTTCTGATAGCTTCGGCAATTTTAGCCAGCTTTTTAAATCTGTGGTTAACTCCCGAGCGACTTATGGGCACAGAAAGACTCTCGCCTATATCGCTCAGGCTCATCCCCACATTTTCAAGGCGCAGCTCTGCAACCTCCCTAAGCTCATCGGAAAGGCTGTCAAGACCCTCTGTTTCGGCTATAAGCTTTATATCGCTGACCTGCTTCATTGCGGCATCGACCGTCTTATTTATGTTGGCGTTGTCGCAGTTTGCAATGCGATTAGCCTTATTGCGGACGTCCTTATATATCTTCACATTCATCAGCTCAAGCGTACACTGCTGCGCACCTATAAAGGTAAGCGTATCTTCAATGGATTCACTGCCCTTAATATAAACTACGATCTGCCCTCTGCGGACGGCACGACCTGCCGTAACTCCGATGTCGCCTAAAAGAGCGATAAGCTCCGCCGCCAGGGATTCCTCCGGCGCTGTAAACTCCAGGTGATATTCTTTTTCAGGATTATTCACGCTTCCCGAAGCAAGAAATACGCCTGCGGCAAAAACGCCGAGACTTCCGGTGGATATAATATCCTCATCAATGCTCCGGGCTGTACCGCTGAAATGGTAACGCTGAAAAACCTGCTCAATAAGCTCTTTTTCGGTTATGTCGTAGATATACATTATCCTGCCGTTTTTTCCCTGGGACTCCTTGAACCGAAGCTCAGTGCGGAAAACTCTGCCGAACAGCTCTCCGAAAGCGTCAGCGGCTATTCTGCTTTTGCTTTGAAAGCAGATCCGCTCCTCGCTTAGCACGCGGCTGAACAGCAGCATACCATAAAGACACGCGAAGCGTTTATCCTTATCAGTTATATTATTGCAGATCTCACTGCGTACATCATCGGAAAACGACATTTTCTCACTCCTCCAGAGGAACAGCAGTCCGCATACTTAGGTATGCGGACTCTGATAAGTTAACCAAGCTTTTTATCCTTCGTAATATCCCTGTGATATTTCTGTACTCTGTAATTACTCTCGGTCAGGTAATCAGCCATAAGCTCTGCAAAGGTAATGGAGCGATGCTTTCCGCCGGTACAGCCGAAAGCAATGACAAGCTGGCTCTTGCCCTCCCGTATGTACAGCGGAATGAGAAACTCGATCAGCTCTGAAAGCCGCGCAAACAGCTCCTGTGACTGCTCCGAAAGCATGACATACTCACGGACGCATTCTTCAAGTCCGGTATGATTTCTGAGCTCCTCGATATAATAGGGATTCGGCAGGCATCTCACGTCAAAAACCAGATCAGCCTCTGTAGACACGCCGTACTTAAAGCCAAAGGACATGATCTTTATAGACAGCGAATCAGAGTTGTTATCCAAGAAAAGTCCCTTTACCTGCTCCTTCAGCTGCGCAGCGGAATATTGGGATGTTTCGATAAAATAGTCCGCGATCTCCCGAAGCTGTGAAAGCTGCATTCTCTCATACATGATAGCTTCGTGCATATTGCCGTTGAACTTGTCATCAAGTGGATGTCTGCGTCTTGTCTCCTTGTAGCGTTTGATGAGAACTTCATCATTCGCCTCGGCAAAGAGAACCTTGACCTCAACATCGCTCTCGGATTTAAGAGTCTGCCAGGCACGGAAGATCTCCGTGAACATATCTCCGGTGCGTATGTCAACAGCTACCGCTATCTTGTCAATTCCTGTCTCTGATTTTCTGCAAAGATCCACAAACTGAGAAATAAGCTTCGGCGGAATGTTGTCGATGCAGTAATAGCCTATATCCTCCATTACGTCCATAATACTGGATTTTCCCGAACCGGACATACCGGTAACGATCAAAAGCTTCATATTTATTACTCCGTTCTGTTCTTATTCCAAAATAATCGGTTCAAGCTCGAGAGTATATCCCGTCTTTTCTCTTACAATATTTTTCACATCGCTGCATAGCCTTAAAACATCTGCCGCCGAAGCTCCGCCGATATTAATTACAAATCCGCTGTGCTTTTCACTGACCTGTGCGCCGCCGACGGTATAGCCCTTCAATCCGCATTGCTCGATAAGAAGCGAGGCATAGCTGCCCTCCGGACGCTTGAACGTACTTCCGGCACTCGGATATTCCAGCGGCTGCTTTGAGCTTCGTTTCTTCATGCACTCGGTCATTGCGGCTTTTATTTCGCCTACGTCTCCTTTTTCCAGTGAAAAAGTCACCGAGGTCACGACGCATTTATTCTCTGAAAAGGCGCTGTGCCTGTATGAAAGCTCCATTTCCGGAAGCGTCATTGTTCCCGGAGCTCCATCCTGGTCTAAATATTCCGCAGAAGCTACAACATCCTTCATCTCGGTTCCATATGCTCCGGCGTTCATATAAAGTCCGCCGCCTACAGTTCCGGGGATCCCGAAAAGACTTTCCATTCCGGTCAGACCGTTCTCCTGAGCTGCACGGCAGACTGCACTCAGACTTGCTCCTGCCTGTGCCGTAATAGTGCAGCCATCCACGCTTATCTCCGAAAAATCACTGCCGAAATGGAGTATAACTCCGTCGAAGCCATCATCCGACGCGATAATATTGCTGCCCTTGCCCAGAACCGCAAATTTTACGCCGCGCTCATTCAGCCATTTTATAATATCTGCGGCAGTCGCAGAGCTGTTGAGCTCCACAACAGCCGTACATCTTCCGCCGATCTTAAACGTGGTGTACGTGCTGAGATCACAGCCCGTCTTTAATTCACATCCTGAGATACGGCACTTTTCTGCCAATTCGTCCAAATAATTCATTAATTCACCTGTTCAATCAGAAGTTTTCGTAATTTCTGACCGTTTCCTTCGGGTCAGAATCCATACCAAGTCTGTGAAGCAGCTCAGCCGCGGCGTTGTATCCCATTTTCTTCTGTCTGTTGTTCATAGCGGCAACCTCAAGAATAACGGCAAGGTTTCTGCCGGGCTTTACCGGGATCGTCAGAGAGGGAACTTTTACTCCAAGCAGGCTTACATACTCGGTATCTACGCCCATTCTGTCGTAGATCTTCTCGGGATCCCACTGCTCCAGCTCGACAACAAGGTCAAGCTTCTCGGTCATCTTAACGGCGCCGATACCGAAGAGCCGGCGTGCGTTGATGATACCGATGCCCCGCAGCTCCAGGAAGTGACGGATATTATCCGGAGAGCTTCCGACCAGGCTGATATTCGATACCTTTCTTATCTCGACAGCGTCGTCAGCCACAAGACGATGTCCTCTCTTTACAAGCTCGATAGCTGTTTCGCTCTTGCCTACGCCGCTTTCTCCGGTAATAAATACGCCTTCGCCGTAGATCTCAATGAGAACGCCGTGCCGAGTCACTCTCGGAGCAAGGTTAAGATTGAGGAACGCAATGAGTCCGGACATAAAGTTAGATGTGCTCTCCTTGCTTCTCAGCAGCGGCACCTCGTACTCCTTCGCAAGCTCCAGCATCTCTGAAAAATACGGAAGCTCACGGGCGATTATCAGCGCGGGAAGCCGCTGTGAAAACAGAAGCTGCAAACGCTCGCGCCTCGTCTGCTCGTCGATCGTAGAAAGATAGGCGAACTCCATTTTTCCGATGATCTGGATACGCTCCGGATTAAAGTACTCATAGAAGCCCATGAGCTGCAGCCCCGGTCTGTTCACCTCTGTCTGATCAATCATCAATTCATCTGCATCCTTTGGGATATTGATGACCTCGAGCTTGAATTCATCAATTATCCTTTGCAGTGAAACCTTAAAATTTTCTGCCATAAATATTCTCCTTATTCCCGGAATCAGCCAATTATAAACGAATCATAGCTGTATTCCGCAATTTTCTCCCTTGCATCGACAATCTGAGCGGCTGTGAGCGACGAGCCTGTCAGGCGGATGCTTACATTAAATTCCGACAGCTTATCCGCCGTCAATGTTATACATTTAAGCGCAGTATCTCCCGGACTTCCGGTAAACTCATACAGCGAGGTAGCGTCGCTTACCCCTCTGCCGAGTTCATCCGTATCTATCCGGAGAATAACATTTGCAGCTGAAAGCAGCATTGGCTGGAGCACGTCTCCCCTGCCGCTCAGAACGTCCGCCGCCGATATCTCCACCTGCACGGTCGCTCCGTTTGACATTGCCTTGTCGTACATCAGATTAGCCGCAGAGGTCAGCGCCATACAGCGGTCGCTCTTGCCGTAACGTTCGCCAAGCAGCTCCAGGTCGCTCTGGCGAAAGGGCGGAAAAACGAGCTCCGAGAAAATCACCATATCAAATCCCGATGAGGATATCTCCTCGGTTATTTCCGAAAGGTAGTCCAGCGCCTTCTGCGAATATGGCGACATCCAGGGCTTTCCTCCTGCTTCCGCATCGTTGTCGATCCACTGCGCCCCGTCAGCATAAGTAAGATAGCCTGCATCATAATAAAGTGCAGGAAAACAGCTGTCCTCAAAGGCGCTTATAGCGGCAGCTGCCTTATAGCCGTTATTTTCAACTATTGAAATTATTTCGTCAAGACTCATGGTTCCGCGGACTGCTCCTGCTGCCTGTGCGTCGTATACCGAGCTGGCGTACCACAAAAAACCGTCGTTGGACTTGAGAGGTATCTCGATATAGCTGATATTCATGTCGTTCGGCAGCGCGCTGATAGCCGCTTGCAGAGTCTCAGAGCTTTGCAGATCTGATGTTTTCAGCGCAGCTCCGGCAGCGACGATCTCCGTATCCGCCCCGGGCGACCGGGCTTCTCCCGGATCCTGCTGCGATACTTCGTCAGTTGAAGCTGCTTCAGCTGCGGTAGTTTCTTCCTCCGCCTTGTCGCCCTTATGCTGAGTATAGTTTATAATGGGCTCGGCGGCGCTGTAGCCTATAAAGCCTATTCCGCCTATGAGGAGCACGGTCAGGACCGCGGACATAAATTTTCCGAAGGGACTTTTTCCGTAGTAGTTTTTTTCTTTGGTTTTGTAGATTTTCCTTCCCTTGTGTTTGCGTTTCATTAATTATCTCCCGAAATTGAGCATTTGATGTAGAATCTTAGAACTTGTTCTTATACCAAGGCGTATACAGCCATTGAAATAATGCCAAGGTAAACAAGCATTGCCGGAAATCCTCTGAACGAAGCCGGAACGTCAGCAGAATTAAGTCTGCGGTACGCGGCGGACAGGATAAACGCAGCAAGAATAAATCCGGTTCCAGCCTCTGCGCCCGCTATCATAAAGCTGCCTGCCGTATTAAGCGTCGGATGAACGGAAAGCCTGTCGGAAACAGCGAAAAGAGCTCCCATTACAGCACAGTTGAATGCCGAAAGATGGACATATTTTCTTGTCGTGCCGAAGCCTGCCCTGTCAGCAAAGTACAGGACGGTCAGCAAAAGTACATATAGGATACCGACTGCTGACGTGTAGAGAAGAAGCCGGAAATCATTGTATTGGTCGGGCAGAAGCAGCTCGATAAAATACGCCGCTGCCGAACCAACTGTTGTGAATACAGTTATTGTTATTGCTATCCAGAGAAGATTTTTCCGGCTTCCGGCTGCAATGAAAAGAGTACTGGTTCCCAGCGCCTGACTCAGGATGAGGTTTGTTGCAAGAAGCACTACAAGCTCAGCTATCAGAAACATTCTCGTCACCTCCGTCGCTCTTAACGTCCTCACGGCTGAATACAGACCGGAGCTTCCGATAAATTCCGCACATTATGCCCAGAAGGATAAATCCGCCGAAAGGCATACCCATGCCGCTGATGAGAATATCAGCGTCCATAACTCTTCCGCAGACTGTTCCGTATGCCATTATCTCACGGATAAGTGAGATAACCAGCATGACCGCGTCAAATCCCAGGATATAGAATAACAGGGAGAGCATCATTCTGCCGCGTTTCATGCGATAGAAGAAAGCCTCCGACCTGACGGTAATAATGGAATTGACAGCCACCAGCATGAAATAATTTCCTATTCTCGGTATTACATCCGGAAAGAACTCCTCCGCAGCCATTTTCGTGGGAATGAATACGGCTGAAGAGATCAGAGCATAGATTATGATCTTCACTGCATATGGCAGTCTCTTCGGTACAAACGAGCCGATGAGAACCGACAGGAATGTAATGACGGAAAAGGCGTAGATCAGGGCTATTCCGTTCATTACAGTATCGCCGCAGACTATGATCGGCGATATTACCATAAGAGATGACAGAACGGTATTATCTCTCAGAAGTCCGTCGAAAACAGAGATCCTTTTACTCATCGGCGATCGCCTCCTCTGACGTTTCTGCCGGAATCTCAGCCGTTTTCTCTGCTGAAGAAATTTCTTCCTCCCTGATTTTTTCGATCTTGTTTTCCAGATTGCGCAGTCCAAGAGCAGCGGGAGTGAAAATTACCGAAGCAATTATCACAGCATTTTCCTTTGCTGTGGTGAGTACGAGGATGTAGGAGAAAACAGCCACAAATAATCCATAGAAGAAGGCGTAGTAATTCCTTTTGGGAGCGATACGCCTGTCGGAGACAATATAAATTGCCGCGAACAGCACCATATTCGTGGAAAGAGTGTATTTCACGGACATTCCTATGCTGCTTGCCATTGGCACAAAGCAGGCAAGAAGAGCAGTTCCAGTTATCGTGCCGATAAATGCTCCAGCGGATATATCGCGGCGGAAAATCAGAACTGCCGCGGCAACCGTCAGGAGCAGTATGCTGACAGATCCGGCAGATCCGGGGACATTTCCCATGAGCAGCTCAAAATCTGATACGCTCATTCGTCCGGTAACGTTAAAGCTGTGACTTACCGAGCTGACAAGATTTTCGGCCTTATCGAATATTCCGGTGCGGACATGGGGTTCTGTGAACATCAGTACGCTGTTCTTCCAGGAGGCAAGAACAAAAACGTAAGCCGCAGCAGCCGGAGAAAACATCATATTTTTTCGTCCTCCGAAGAGATTCTTTGCCGCCGTTACCGCAAATACGCAGGCTATGGCTGCCATTTTCATATCGAAAACAGCCGGAAGCATCAGTGCGAAAATAAGCGCGTCCGTAACGCAGGTCAGGTCGTCAGCTGTAAACTTTCTCTTCATGAGTCGAAGCGAAATAAGCTCGGCAATAACCGACGCAGCGACGCATACGCAGTTTAATACAACTGCCCGCAGTCCATAGTAAAAGTATTCCATGAGAGACAGCGTAAGAAGCGTAAGAAGTATGTCAAGGCAGATAAAACGCTGTGATCTTATTTTTCTCCGCATCTTATCCCTTTATTCTCCTTACAGCCGCCGCGAGATCGTCCGCCCTGAACAGACAGCTTCCCGATACGAGAACATTTGCCCCGGCGTTGCGTACAACAGGAGCGGTCTCGTAGTTGATACCTCCGTCCACCTGGATGTCGCAGCCAAGTCCGAGGCTGTCGATACGGCTGCGGACAGCAGATATCTTTTCCACCGTGCTTTCGATGAAGCTCTGTCCGCCAAATCCCGGTTCTACCGTCATGACGAGAACCATATCGAGCTCCGGAAGCAGATCATAGACTGCCTCGGCGGGCGTGCCAGGCTTTACAGCGGCGGCAGCCTTTACTCCGCATGCTTTGACAGCCTTTACAGTTTCCATCGGGTCGCTTTCGCTCTCAGTGTGAAAAGTAATGATGTCAGCGCCGAAATCAGCAAAATTCTTTACGTATTTCAGCGGATCTGTTATCATAAGATGCACGTCAAGGGTCATGCCGGTCGCCTTGCGTACCTGCTGGAGCACAGGGAGTCCGTAGGTAATATTATTAACAAATACTCCGTCCATAACGTCGAAGTGGAGCATATCCACTCCTGATTCCTCGAGCCTTCTTATTTCTCTTTCGAGATTAAGCATATCCGCGCTGAGAATTGATGCCGATACATAATTTTTCATATTTATATCACTTCCTATATTTCATACAATACTATTATATAATATTTCTTTCCCAACGTCAATATACTTTAATTGATTTTTTATATTATCTTTTTAATATAAAATACATAAATAAAATTTTCTCCTGGATCTTGAAAAAAATTTGCGAAAAGACTTTACAAGTGGAAAATAATGTGGTATAATAGTATCACCGTGTACTTGGAATCGGGCTTGACCTCATAACAGAAATGTTCATTATGACGCTTCTGCACCCCTTTCTAAGTCAGCGGAATATATTTATATGAGGTGCTTTCAATGTTACTGAAAGAAGAAAAAACAGCCGTTATCGAGGCTAACAGAACAAGCGCAAACGACACAGGCTCTCCTGAGGTTCAGATCGCTATTCTTACAAGAAGAATCAACGACCTGAACGCTCACCTGAAGATCCACAAGAATGACCATCACTCCAGAAGAGGTCTTCTCAAGATGGTTGGTCACAGACGTAACCTTCTCGGCTATCTCAAGAAGAAGAACATCGAGAGATACCGCGCTATCGTAGAGAAGCTCGGTCTCCGTAAGTAATCGTTTGCAAAGGCAGAGGGGTGTGCCCTTCTGCCTTTAAAGCATTGGCGACACCGCATCAGGCGGAATTAAATTAATCATCAGTATGGCAGTCAAGGCTTTTAGCATTAAACTGAACGTATGCTTCGTGTACGCTGAGTTTATTGCTAAAGCCGCTGCAAAATTTGTCAGGAGGCAGAAATCATGTTTGAAAATTACAGAAAATTTGAAACCACATATGCCGGCAGACCTGTTGTTGTTGAAACAGGCAAGACCTGCGGTCTTTCCAACGGCTCATGCTGGGTAAGGTACGGCGAAACAGTTGTAATGGCTAACGTTACAGCTTCCGCAAAACCCAGAGAGGGCGTTGATTTCTTTCCGCTTTCCGTCGATTTCGAGGAGCGTCTTTATTCCGTAGGAAAGATCCCCGGCTCATTCACAAAGAGAGAGGGCAAGCCCAGCGAAAAGGCTATTCTTACGTCGCGCTGCGTCGACAGACCTATCCGTCCCCTTTTTCCAAAGGATATGCGCAACGACGTTTCAGTTGTTATGACTGTTCTCGCTGTTGAGCCTGATAATTCGCCTGAGATCACAGGTATGATCGCGGCTTCTATCGCAATTTCTATTTCTGATATCCCCTGGAATGGCCCGGTCGCAAGCATCAATGTAGGTCTTGTTGACGGAGAGATCGTTCTTAATCCTACACTGGAGCAGAGAGCTAAGACCGACCTTAACCTTACAGTTGCAGGTTCAGCTGAGAAGATCGTCATGATCGAGGCTGGCGCAAATGAAGTTCCTGAGGATAAAATGCTTGAATGTATTCTTGCCGGTCACGAAGAGATCAAGAAAATGGTAGCTTTCATTGACGGTATCCGCAAGGAGATCGGAAAGCCCAAGTTCAAGTTCGAGTCCATGGAAGTTGACCACGATATGTTCGATGCTATCGAAGCTTTTGCTGCCGACCGCGTAAAGGTCGCTCTCGATACAAACGACAAGACTGTCCGCGATGCAAGACTTGCTCCTATCGTTGACGATATTCACGCTAAATTTGACGAGGTTTATCCCGAGCAGATCGCGATGATCGACGAGTGCATCTACAAGCTCCAGAAGAAAATAGTTCGTACATGGCTCTACGAGGGCAAGCGCGTTGACGGACGCGGTATCGACGAGATCCGTCCTCTTGCCGCAGAGGCAGGCGTTCTTCCCCGTGTACACGGTTCGGGTCTCTTCACAAGAGGTCAGACTCAGGTACTCACTATAGCAACTCTCGGCCCTGTAAGCGATGCTCAGCGTATCGACGGTCTTGATGAGGAGGACACCAAGAGATATATGCACCAGTACAACTTCCCCAGCTACTCCGTTGGCGAGACAAAGCCCAGCAGAGGTCCCGGAAGACGTGAGATCGGTCACGGCGCACTGGCTGAGAGAGCTCTTGCTCCTGTAATTCCGCCTGTTGAGGAATTCCCCTATGCACTGAGACTTGTTTCTGAGGTTCTTTCCTCCAACGGCTCAACATCCCAGGGCTCTATTTGCGGCTCTACGCTTGCCCTCATGGATGCCGGCGTTCCGATCAAGGCGCCTGTTGCAGGTATTTCATGCGGACTTATTACGCTTCCTGACAGCGACGACTTCATGACAATGGTCGACATACAGGGTCTCGAGGATTTCTTCGGCGATATGGATTTCAAGGTTGGCGGTACTCACAAGGGTATCACGGCTATTCAGGTCGACATCAAGGTCGATGGTCTTACTCCCGCGATCATCAAGGAAGCATTTGAGAAAACACGCAAGGCTCGTATCTACATTCTTGACGAGATCATGCTCAAGGCTATCCCAGCTCCCAGAGATACCGTCGGCGAGTACGCTCCCAAGATGCTCCAGACAAAGGTTCCTGTTGAGAAGATTCGCGAGGTCATCGGTTCAGGCGGAAAGGTTATCCAGAAGATATCTGCCGACTGCAACGTAAAAATCGACATCAACGACGAGGGAAATGTTTTCATCAGCGGCGTTGATGCTGCTGACGCCAAGAAAGCGCTCCAGATCGTTGACACTATCGCAAACGGTCCGGAGGTTGGCGCAATTTATCGCGGTAAGGTTGTACGTATCATGGAATTCGGCGCTTTCGTTGAGATCGTTCCCGGTATGGACGGTCTGGTTCACATATCAAAGCTCGATAAGTCGAGAGTTGAGAAAGTTGAAGATGTTGTTTCCATCGGCGACGAGATCGTTGTTAAGGTAAACGAGATCGACAGACAGGGTAGGATCAACCTTTCAAGAAAGGACGCTCTTGCCGAGATCGAAGCTAAGAGAAAAGGCTGATATAAAAATTTCGGTGCAGGATAAGTTCCTGCACCGTTTTAATTTGTGAAAAATCAGGAGCTGATCAAACAGCTCCTGATGTCTTTTTATAAAATGTCGATATACTCCCCTGCCAGCGCTTTATTCATGCTTCTTACAGCGCAGAATTTTCCGCACATACTGCAAGTGTCGCTGTGATCGTCCTCCGGCTTGCGGCTGTCGCGTATCGCTTTGGCTGTCTCAGGGTCAAGAGCACATTCAAACTGCTTATCCCAGTCAAGCTCCCGGCGCGCATCAGCCATTCTGTCATCTATATCACGGGCATTCGGAATACCTTTAGCAATGTCGGCAGCGTGAGCCGCAATTTTAGACGCTATGATTCCCTGCTTAACATCGTCAACATTCGGAAGAGCAAGATGCTCAGCCGGCGTAACATAGCATAGGAACGCTGCTCCGTTCATAGCGGCAACAGCGCCGCCGATAGCAGAAGTGATATGGTCGTAGCCCGGCGCAATATCTGTTACAAGAGGTCCGAGAACGTAGAAAGGTGCGCCCATGCAGATAGTCTGCTGAACCTTCATATTTGCAGCAACCTGATCCAGCGGAACGTGTCCGGGTCCTTCAACCATGACCTGAACATTATGCGCCCAGGCTCTCTTTGTCAGCTCGCCCAGACGGACAAGCTCTTCGATCTGGCAAACGTCTGTAGCATCAGCAAGACAACCCGGACGGCAGGCGTCTCCAAGTGAAATCGTTACGTCGTGCTCCTCGCATATATCAAGAATCTCATCGTAGTGCTCATAGAACGGATTCTCATTTCCGGTCATGCTCATCCAGGCAAAAACAAGACTTCCGCCGCGGCTTACAATATTCATCTTACGCTTATGCCTGCGGATCTGCTCGATCGTTTTTCTGGTGATGCCGCAGTGAAGCGTAACGAAATCCACGCCGTCTTCAGCGTGCATTCTTACAACGTCAATGAAATCCTGGGCAGTCAGAGTTGCAAGATCGCGCTGATAGTGAATTACGCTGTCGTATACCGGAACTGTGCCTATCATTGCAGGACATTCAGATGTCAGCTTGCGGCGGAAGGGCTGAGTGTCGCCGTGGCTTGAAAGATCCATGATAGCTTCCGCGCCAAGCTCAACTGCCTTCATCACCTTCTGCATTTCGATATTGTAGTCCTTGCAGTCGCGTGAAACGCCTAAATTTACGTTGATTTTTGTTCTGAGCATACTTCCCACGCCTTCCGGATCAAGGGACTTATGATGCTTGTTCGCGCATATGGCGACCTTTCCCTCCGCTACAAGCTGCATGAGCTTCTCAACCGGCATATGCTCCTTTTCGGCAACCGTTTTTATCTCAGGTGTTACGATGCCCTTTCTTGCGGCATCCATTTGTGTTGTGTAATTCATGACATTTTTCCTCCATTTATTTTCCATGCGTGATCCATAGGTCCAGAGCCGCTGCCCAGGTCAAGCTGAGCAGAGAGGCACTGGGAGATATACTCCTTTGCGAGCCGTACAGATTCCTTTAGTGTCCAGCCTTTTGCAAGGTCAGCGGCAATAGCGCTTGAAAGCGTACAGCCTGTTCCGTGGGTATTCGGGTTGTCAATGCGTTTTCTCCTGAACCACGTAAAACCGTCGCTTTCATAAAGCAGATCGTCGGCATCGCAGACAGAATGTCCGCCCTTGATAAGAACTGCGCAGCCGAATTTCTCATGTATTATCCGTGCTGCGGACTCCATATCTTCCTCATTTTTTATTGTCGTACCTGACAATATTTCCGCCTCGGGGATATTCGGCGTGGTAAGGGTACAAATTGGAAGCAGCTTTTCCCCGAGCGTCCGGACTGCTTCGTTTTTTATCAGCGCCGAGCCGCTTGTGGATACCATTACCGGGTCGGCAACTATGTTTTTTGCGCCGTACATCCTGAGCTTTTCCGCTATGACCTCGATCAGCGGAGCGGACAATACCATTCCGATTTTCACTGCATCCGGAAAAATGTCCTCAAATATCATCTCAAGCTGGTCTGACAAAAATTCCGGCGTAACTTCGGATATGCTCCGCACACCCATGGTATTCTGCGCAGTCAGTGCTGTTATTGCGCTCATGGCATATACGCCGTTCATTGTCATTGTCTTGAGATCTGCCTGGATTCCGGCACCTCCGCTGCAATCGCTTCCTGCAACGGTCATTGCTGTTTTTAGCTTCATCAGATTCCTCCTGTTCTACAGTCAACACCGCGCAAAGCACGTCTGACGACCTTGTCCGGTATTGCCTACAGCAAAGTTTTATCAAGCGGTATAAGGTGGTGTCCCCGATATATCGCTTTTTTAAGGCGCATCGCATATTGCGCCGCCTTAAATATTGTAACTAAATATGCAGCTTTTCCTGCATTGCCTGCCTCAGCTCACTCGCAGCAAGTCCGCTGTCCTCTGCCTTCATTATGGCAGAAACTACGCAGATGCCGCTTATCGTCTTCCCCTGGAGAATATCAATATTTTCCCGGTTAAGACCGCCGATAGCGTTTACCGGGATCGGCACAGCATCGCAAATGTCCTGCAAGGTATCCACAGACGTGAGCACGGTCTTTACTTTGGTCGTTGTCGGGTAGATCGCGCCAACGCCGAGATAATCCGCGCCGCTGTTATACGCCTCCAGCGCCTGTGGGACAGTTTTGGCAGTTGCACCTATTATATAGCCGCTGCCCATGATCTTACGGGCAATGCCTATGGGCATATCAGACTGCCCGAGGTGTACTCCCTCTGCCCCGATCGCCATTGCAACGTCGATCCTGTCGTCGATAAGAAGCGGAACACTGTATTTACGTGAAATTTCGTGAACCTTTTCAGCAAGAGCCATATATTCTCTTGTTGTTTTTTCCTTTTCACGAAGCTGCAAAAGAGTAACTCCGTTTTTAAGGGCAGCTTCCACCTTTCCGAGGAAAATATCCTCTTCAAGTCCGGTGCTGTCAGTTACAAGATATAAAGAAGTATTGAGCATTATATTACCTCCAATCGCATTTTTTCTTTGATCTTATCTGCTGAAATGACAGAAAGCTCGTCCAGCAATCTGAGCTGAAAGGTTCCGCAGAGCGTACCGGGAGCAACGGACTCAGCCGCAGCGCCGAGAACTGCGCAGGCACGCACTGCCGCCTCAAAAGCGTCGCCTCCGTATGACAGCATAACAGCTGTTATTGCTCCCAAAAGGCATCCCGTGCCGGTTATCCTTCCCAGCATCGGTGTTCCGTTTCCGACAAGAGCTGTTTTGCCGATATCTGAGATAATATCGGTTTCTCCGCTTGCAAGCACAACGCAGCCGTATTGACCGGCAAGCTGCTTTGCACAGTCAATTATAGTTTCAACGGTAAGCTTGCTGTCACCGTCTACGCCCTTTGAATGATATTCATTGTTGCAAAGAGAAAATATTTCAGCATAATTTCCCTTCAGAACGGTGGGCGCAGAGCCGTTCAGCAGCTTCATAGTCAGACTGCGGCGAAGCTCAGAACAGCCGACTCCGACTGCGTCCAGAACAAACGGCTTTCCCAGAGCTCCTGCAGTCTCGGCAGAAAGCTGGACTGATTCTACTCTTGCGTCAGTTATATTTCCAAGATTAAGCAGCAGAGCGGCGGAAATTCCGGTTATATATTCCGTCTCCGCCGGATGCTCGACCATTATGGGCTGGCAGCCGAGAGCAAGTATACCGTTTGCGCAGAGATTGATGGAAATGGGATTTGTTATGCTATGTATCAGGTTTCCGGAATCGCGTTTAAATTCCAGATAAATTTTTTCTTTCAATTGACGGTACATTTTCCACTCTCCAGTTATCATAAATCGGCATTTTCAGCTGAACGTCTGAATTTTTTTATTCCCAGATACACAAGAGCGATCAGAATAAACGCCAGGAGGATGCCACGGGAAATGTAGGTCAGGGCTGCCGATTCAAGCTTGAACATTCCGCAGACTATGTTTATAACAACGTAGCCGATAACTCCTATTGAAGCAATGGCGATCCCGTTTCCCACAAGAGTTGAGCGGCTCGCATACGCCTTTGAGCCAAGACGGCTCTGGAAACGCTCCAACTGCCCGTTTTGTGCAAGCTTACGCAGAAATGCAAACGCAATGCTTCCGCCTATAAGCGTTCCGGCAATGAAGCTCGGCACATAGAAGAACCACGTCAGACCGCCCCGACCCCAGATAAACGTCATCACCGGGTAGGAAATAATTGCACCTACGATCCCCGTGCCGAAAACCTCGCCCAGTACAGCGGCAAGAAGTTTTCCCTTTGAAAGGCGATATAGCAGACCTGAAAAAAATGCCCCGAAAATTGCTCCGGTAAGGGCAAGCGGCGGGATTCCCATGATCAGCATACGCAGGATGCCGATTATGACCGCGCATATAAACGCCTCCCAGGGACCAAGCAGTACGGCGCAGGTCACATTAATAAAATGCGCCATGGGACACATTCCCTCAACACGAAGTATCGGCGAAATAACTACGCCGAGAGCGATCATCATCGCCATCAGTATAAGCCTTATAATATTAGATCGTTGTTTCATTTTACGAATCCTCGCTTCACAAAAAACGGAGATATCCATGTGAGTATCTCCGACAAAAGCCATATGACTTCCTACGGCGGCATTACCCGCATCAGGTAAAGGGTCGAAGGTTTCACCTTCCTCTCAGCTGATCTCATAAGCTCCCCTGTTTTACATCTCTCATTATATCACTTTTGAGAATACTTGTCAAGGGCATGAGAATAATTGTTGCTGCTCCGGAATTTTTTCTTGAGACGAATAATATGCTTGACATTACTTGACATTATTAATGAAAGGTGGTATAATATGTGTTATAGAGAAGGCAGCTATTGCCGCTTTAATTTGTCACGATTTCAGAACCTACGCTCACAAGGTATTAAACGGAGGAACTTATGAATAATATAAAGATCTGCGAGCTTTACGACCTCAATCACACAATGGCGAAGGATTATCTCAACGGCTTCACATATCCCTGGGAGGCGCTGAAGGGACTCAGTGATTTCATCGTCGCCCTCGGAAAAACCCTTGACCCGGAGGAATTCAGCAATCCGGCGGAAAATGTATGGGTACATAAAACCGCTAAGGTCTTCCCGAGCGCATATCTTGGCTCGCCGTGCATAATTGGTGCAAATACAGAGGTTCGCCACTGCGCTTTCATAAGAGGAAGCGCACTTGTCGGCAGCGGCTGCGTTGTAGGAAATTCCGTTGAGCTGAAAAACGTCATTCTCTTTGACAATGTCCAGACTCCCCACTACAACTACGTGGGAGACAGTATTCTTGGCTACAAATCGCATATGGGAGCCGGTTCTATAACGTCGAATGTAAAATCAGACAAGACAAACGTCGTCATAAGATCCGGTGAGGAGAAAATAGAGACAGGTATGAAGAAGATCGGCGCAATGCTGGGCGATAATGTTGAGGTTGGCTGCAACAGTGTACTGAATCCCGGTACTGTAATCGGCAGATCGTCTAATATCTATCCCACAAGCTGCGTGAGAGGCGTTGTGCCTGAAAATTCTATATGGAAAACAGGCGGCGTTATTGTTACGAAGAAATGATCGGAACTTGTCTCCGCGTCATTTGCGTTTACGTACCATGAAGAATTGAAGCAAATGCCGTGCATAACTGATTTTTGTAAGAAGAGGTTTTCAGAGATTATCTATAATATTATTGCTGGATAAGACCGCAGTCTGATATGTCTGCTGTTTTATCCAGTTTTTAGAGTCTGTGTTCATAGGGAAGAGGTGCGTACTTTCGAGCATAATTTTGCCGAGTGTAAGGGTGCGGGTGTCCAGTGGACACCTCTGCGAAGCAGAAGCACCGACCGAGACGACAGTCGAGACTCGAAAATCTGCAGGCATACTTGATGTATGGCAAGGATTTTCAACGCAGCAATCGGCAGAATTTGCCGAAAATACGTGCAGCTTATCCTATGAACACAGCTGGAGGTACATATGAAAAACAATGATTTTACAAAAGGAGCGATCTTACCGCAGCTTCTGAAATTTATGCTTCCTGTGCTTTTCGCCATGTTCCTACAGGCGATGTACGGAGCGGTAGATCTTCTGGTTGTGGGACGATTCAGCACAAATGCAGACGTTTCAGGCGTTTCTACCGGTTCTCAGATAATACTTACTCTCACAAATCTTATTGTCAGCTTCGCAATGGGAATTACCGTTGCCGTAGGGCAGAAAATCGGGCAAAAAAAGCCTGACGACGCAGCCAGGACTATCGGCGCCGGACTTCTGATATTTGTAATAGTTGGATCTGTTTTCACTGCAGTAAGCATCCTGTTCGCCGGCCCTCTTGCCAAAGTAATGCAAGCCCCTGACGAAGCGTTTGACATTACTGTAAATTATATAAGGATATGCGGCGGAGGCTTTCTTGTAATTACCGCGTATAATCTGCTTGGCAGCATTTTCCGGGGACTTGGCGACTCCAGGACTCCGCTGATCGCAGTAGGAATCGCCTGCATTTTTAACATTCTCGGCGACCTGTTCTTTGTAGCCGTGCTTGATCTCGGCGCTCCAGGCGCAGCGTGGGCAACTGTAATTGCACAGCTTATCAGCGTTATAATATCGCTTTTTATTATACGAAAGGCGGAGCTTCCGTTCCGGTTTCACCGATCAGATCTGAAACTTAAGAAAAAATTTGCCGCCGCTATTTTCCGGATCGGAACGCCAATTGCTTTGCAGGATTTTCTGGTAGGAATATCATTTCTTGTTTTGCTCGCCATTGTTAATCAGCTCGGTCTGACGGCGTCAGCAGGAATTGGCGTTGCCGAAAAGGTTTGCGCATTCATCATGCTCGTTCCCAGCGCTTTCATGCAGTCGATGTCTTCTTTCGTTGCTCAGAATATTGGAGCAGGCAAGCCTGATCGTGCGGAAAAAGCGTTAAAGAGCGGTATTGCCGTATCATTTGCATTCGGTGTTGTTATGTTCCTGCTGACATTCTTCCACGGCGATCTGCTGGCTGGCATATTCTCAAAGGACGCTGCCGCCGTTGCCGATGCCTGGAGCTATCTGAAAGCATATGCCATCGACTGCCTGCTGACCTGCTTTCTGTTCTGCTTTATCGGCTATTATAACGGAATCGAAAAAACTAAATTCGTTATGCTTCAAGGTATCTGCGGCGCTTTCTGCGTGAGGATCCCCGTTGCATTTCTTATGCAGCATTTCGGAAACGGTTCGCTGTTCCTCATCGGACTTTCTACGCCATGTTCGACCGTTCTGCAAATCATTATGTGTTTTGCTGCATTCAGATATTTTCGTAAGCGGAAATGTTAAGGTAATACCGCGTGGGCTGCAATGTGTAATGACATAATAATCTGTGAAAACCGAACGTTTAGGCATCGTTCGCGTAATTTTAAGGAGTTTGAATATGAAAAATGAATTCAGAAAAAAGCTGCTGAGGCTCGTTCTGCCAATTTCTTTGCAGCAGCTTATGCTTGCCCTTGTAAGCTTTACCGATGCGGTGATGATGGGTTTCCTCAACCAGGATTCGCTTTCGGCAGTCTCTCTCGCAGGACAAGTCCAATTCGTCTACGGACTTTTCACATTTGCCATTACCGGAGGCGTATCCATTCTGGCGGCTCAGTACTGGGGTATAGAGGACGCAGAATCTGTTGAAAAGGTTCTTGGAATAGGATTGAAAATGTTGATCATTTCTGCACTCCCCTTCTCGATCTGTGCCTTCTTCTTTCCCGAGCTGTTGATGAAATGCTTCGTCTCCGATGCGTCACTTGTGGAGCTCGGCGCTCAATATCTGAAGGCTGTTGCGCCGTCGTATCTGCTGATAGCTCTGTCCCAGGCATACCTGTGCATAATGAAAAACTGCGGTCATGCCGGAAAAAGCTCGCTCATAAGCTCAATTTCGGTCGTACTCAATATTCTATTCAACTGGCTGCTCATCTTCGGCGTCGGCATATTTCCGAGGATGGAGGTCCGCGGAGCTGCTGTTGCAACGGTTATCTCAAAGGCTGTCGAGCTTATCTGGACGTATATCGTAATGCTCCGGAACAAGGAGATAAGGCTAAGGCTCTCATATTTTTTACATAACGATAAGGTTCTCGGCAGGGATTTCAGAAAATATGCTCTTCCTCTGTTAGGCGATCTGCTTGGCTGGGGACTTGGATTTACGATGTACAGCGTTATTCTCGGTCATCGCGGAAGCGACGCTGCCGCTGCAAACTCTATTGCTAACATAGTGAAAAATCTTGCGATCTGTATATCCCAGGGCGTCGCAACCGCAAGCGGAATAATGGTAGGAGCTGAGCTTGGACGCGGCAATATTGACAAGGCGAAGAGCTATGGTTCAAAGCTGTGCAGAATTTCTCTTGCCTCTGGTATTATCTCAGGTCTTATTATTCTCTGTGTTGTCCCGTTTGTGCCTATGTTTAAAACAATTACGCCTGTCGCTCAGAAATATCTGCGGCTGATGCTTTGCGTAAGTTCCTATTACGTGATCGGCAAGGCTATGAATATGACTGTTATTTCAGGCATTTTCCCATCCGGCGGCGACTCGAAATTCGGCTTGAAATGTGATACTATAACCATGTGGTGCGTTACAGTGCCCATTGGAATAATCTGCTCGTTTTTTTTCGATCTGCCTGTTTCTATCGTGTATATCATTATAAATATTGACGAGATAATAAAACTTCCGGCAGTTTATAAGCACTACAGGAAATATCTGTGGCTCAATAATTTAACTCAGAAGGAGACTGTTAATAATAATGTCGAATTACAACAGCAATGAAAATCCCGAGTTTCTCAATGACTATCTGGTTCACATACGCGTCGTGAAAATGCTTTCGGAAAGGACGATAAATGAATATTATCTCGATGTGCGGCTATTTTTAAAATATATTCTCAACACCGACGGATATATAGACGGCACTGATATTTCCTCCATGACTGCTGCCGACCTGAAAAGAATTACCCTTTCAGATATTTACAATTTCATTTTTTATACCGCCGACGAAAGAAGCAATGCAGAAAGGGCGAGATACCGCAAGGTATCGTCTCTTCGCAGCTTTTTCGGATATCTGACGAAAACAGCTCATATTCTTGAGGAAAATCCTATACGCGATATTGAAGTCCCCTCGCCCAAAGCTGCGCTGCCGAAATTTCTTTCTCTGGAGGAAAGTATGCGGCTTTTGAGATCGTCCGACTCCGGTGATTCAGTCCGGGATTACTGTATTCTGACATTTTTTCTTAACTGCGGTATGAGATTGAGCGAGCTTGTGGGCATAAATATCAGTGATATCGACCTTACAGAATATAACATGAAGGTTATGGGAAAAGGCAGAAAAGAACGTATGGTTTATCTGAATACTGCCTGCGTAGAAGCTCTCGTCAGCTATCTGGAGATCCGCCTTGCCAACGAAAAAGCCAAGGCTGAGCCGGCTCTTTTCATCAGCAAGCAGAACAGACGTATTTCAAAACGGCGTGTTCAGCAGATCGTAGAAAATTCGCTAAAGGCTGCAGGTCTGGACGGCAAAGGCATAACTACGCATAAGCTGCGTCATACTGCGGCAACACTTATGTATCAGTACGGCGGCGCCGATATGCTGACTTTAAAAGAGATTCTGGGTCACGCTCACGTTTCGACGACAGAGATATATACGCATATCAACAGCGAAAGTCTGCGCAGCGCGGCTGAGGGAAATCCCCTTGCAGATGTGAGATCTGATAATAAAAAGTGAATACGCTTAGGGCAGCACCGCACAATCTTTGTGCAGTGCTGCCTTAAAAAACAAGCTGTTAAAACGCCCATAAAGCGTTCTAACAGCTTGTGATTATTTCGTCGTAGAAAGCTCAGCATACTTCTGGAGAATCAGGGAAGCGTCTGAGGCGTCTATCTTATCGTCGCCGTTCCAATCAGCGAGACTGTAATTGAGATATGTTGTTCCGCCTGTGGAAAGTGAGGAATATGCCTGCAGCACAAACGAAGCGTCGCTTGCATCAATTTTTCCATCGCAGTTTACATCACCAGTTTCTACCCTATGCTCGAATACGCCGTCCTTGTCCTTATCCAGATAAAAACCTGAAATACCGTCTTCGTCGTATCTGACCTCTGTTTTTTCAGAGACGAAAATATTGCCCATTGTTTCTGAATTGCCGGAGAAACGAACGCCTGCCTTTCCGTCAATAACGAAGCTGCTATCGGCAGGCTCAAAGGAAAAACCGTCTAACAGCCTGCCGTAGAAGCTGTATTCAGCATTGCCGTTTTTGTAGGAGAAATAGTTGTTTGCCTCGTCTCCGACAGGGAAAATATATCCCGTGTTGTACGCTCCGCTGATATGATACGCCTTACCGTCAAAAGAAAACGTGCTTCTGCCTGCGCTGAGCATGGTTTCAACGTATACGTCATCGTTCGTTATCGTCATCTCAGTAAGGCTGGAGCTCTCACATTCAATCTTGAAGCTGTCAGCTTTTATAAAGAAATCTCCGTTATATGAGTTGTGACAATAGTCAAGAAACTCATTTTCGCTGTTTCGTATCGTTTCAATACCGTTTTTTCCGAGGTTATCGTATAATCAGCTCTGGTATTCACCTTGGTGCACCTTATATTAAACAGATCGGAAGTGTCACAGTTTAGCATTGTATCGTTGTCAATTGCAATTATATGAATATCGCCTGCTGCTGAATCCGAATATTTCGGGATATAATAATCATATGTTTCGGAGTTTATGTAGATACAGGTATCTTCTGAAAAGGCGCTTTCTCCGTTAGCTGTATTTACAGTGTCCAGGGTAAGAATACATTTGTCGAATGTTCTGCCGTTGAAAGTCCATGAGCCGTCTGTTATGCCAATGCCTGTTGCGAAATGACCAGATAAATATGTTTCATATTCCGATGATCCATCCGGTTCAAATTCAATGTCAAGACCTTTGTAGCCAATATGAAAATACTCATCATTCGCATACGCTTTTTCAGCAGCTGCAAGAAGCGCGGAGATCTTATCCTTGGCAGCAGCATTTTTGAACGTATAGCTGTAAATGGCGTTGTTACCGAGCTTTTCGCACTGACTTTTCATTCTTTCACGCAGGTCGGTACTGTCGGATATATCTGACAGCCTTGAAGCATCGGCCTGCAAATCGCTGATCTCCAGTTCGCCATTGTGTGCGAGCACTTCCATTGTCGTGATGTAGTAGCTGTTATCTGAATATACCTTTTTGCCATCAGTACCGACCGTTTTCTCTTGAATATAAGGAACGTTCAGATAATCAGTGTCAGCGCCAAGAGAGGACGCAAGCGCTCCCAGATCCTCTGCCGCGTATACTGCGCTTACATTGCCTGCTAATGATAAAGAAGGAGCAAGTGAGGTTGCAGCCATCATAGCTGCTGCAAGTGTTGAAATTACTTTTTTCATGTGTAATTCCTTTCCGAACGGTTATACCGATCATAAAAATATTTATCCTGCACTTTTATAAAAAAGTGTACGATACATGTTGGGATAACAGCTATACCCAGAAATATTCATCAATAGTTTTTCTAAAAAATAAATAATCCGGTACCTCCGAACTCAGGTCGTCGGATATAGCTCTGCTTTTATTATAATTGATAAAAAATGGAAAGTCAACACATTTGGCACGAAATGCCGTTTTTTGGCTTGAAATGCATATCGGGATATGTTCGGACGTTGCTTTCTTGAAAAAACGCAAAAAATCATTATGCGGTCTTGACTTAAAAGCCCGGAGTTTCATTGAAGCTACGGGCTTTGGCTCATGAAAAAGGCTCCGAAAATATCCGGAGCCTGTCAATATTCAATTTCAGACTTTGAGTAACTATCTCATCGGAGTTTACCTCTTTTTAAAATTATCCGATACCGCCGGGCTGCAAAAGATAAAGAACATTTCTCAGCAAATCATCTCATTGGACTCAACCTTTACAATAAATTTTTATTCGTGCGATCTATTTTCAGACCTATGCCGGAATTTCAGACAATCCTGTATCTCAAATCAAACGCAGTCATGAAATCGCTAAAGCTGCTCAGCGCTGCATGCTCTCTGCAATCAAATTACATTTTCGCTTCAATCAACGGAACAAGTCATAATGACCTATATTCCCATATCTAAATCTGACTACCGCAAAAGCCCGCCGGCTATCTGCTGTGATTCTGTACTCGACTCCATCGGACTCACTTACCTTTCCGCTCAGAATAATTTACAATGAGACGAATCCCAATCCAAGTAAACTTTGCTTTGAGTAAATCTTGTTTACTCCCTTTCTTTGATTATATAATACCACATCTTTTGCGAAAAGTCAATAGTATTTTACAAATTTATTGATTATTTTAATTCAATTTGTCAATTTAGACAAGTGCGAATATTACACATTGTGCAAAACAACAAAAACCTCCACCCTGCGGCGGAGGTTTTCCTTTAGTCGGAATAAGACGTATTATTCAAATGAATCCAGGTCGATGCCGTTAAGCATTTCCTTAAGTGCAGCAAGCTCATCGGCAGTCAGCGTTACGCCCTTTCCCATTCTCGAATGATCAGGCGCCCACTCGCGTATGTCGTACTTGGGCTCATGCTCGTTCCAGCTAACCATGTTCAGTTCCTTTGACCAACCCTTTGCATTCTCGGAAAGAACGCCTATTTTCTCAGTAATTTCAAATTTAAGCTCAGCCATTTTTTTCTCCTTTCATTTTCCCTTTGAGCAGGGATTTGCCGCTAATAATTATAACATATTATTTGTAAAATTGCAAGCCATGCGGCAATATTTTGTTATTAATATCGGTGGCGGAAACAATAACGTTTACCGATTATTTTCACGCCACATTTTTCTGTATGCAAAGCAAGTGATGTTTTCCGCCTTCTTGAATTGCCGCACAAAATAGCTTTGGTCATTGAAACCGCACAGGTGTGCGATCTCGTCAACAGATTTGTCAGAAAAACGAAGAAGCCTTTTTCCGTAGTTAATGCGACAGTTGATAATATGCTGGAAAATTGTCTTTCCGTAGATTTTTTTGTACTCGCGCGTCAGATAAAATTTGCTTATGTAAAACTCGGCAGCCAGCCGTTCCAGCGTAATATCCTCATTAAAATGATCCTCTATGTATTCATGTACCGCAGACATCTTCTTCGCAAGCGCAGAATCTGTCTCCTGTTCCTTTTCCGCAGTTGTAAGTGCGATCGTCAGCAGTCGGACTATCTGCGCCGAAGATAACGCCTCAGCATTAGCGTTATTCTGCTCGTTATAACAAATTATCTTTGAAATAGCGTCAACAGCGTCCTCAAAGGACGATGGAGAAAATACATTGCGGCTCTGGGAAATAAAATTTTCGTAGTACTGTCTGGATGTTGCGCCGTTGAAATGGATCCACACAATTTCCCATGGATCGTCGGTATCGCTTTTATAGTGATGCGGTGTGCGGCAATCAATAAGAAAACAATTGCCTTTTGACAGTTCAAACTCCTCGCTGTTCACCGTAAGCTCACCTTTTCCGGCGGTTACAGCTACAAATAGAAACGAGTCCAGATCATGCCGTTGAGTGTCGGCGGTATTGTTTTTATTAAATACGCCAGCTTCCTGCACATAAAAAAAGGCGTTTTTGGCAGCTTGACTCGGCGTGCATATCAATCGCTTAGAATTGCAAACCGCAGATTCGCGGCTGGTTTTATTTTCCATATGGGAAACTCCTTCAAAAAATGGCTTTTATTATTATATCATATAAACAGGAAAAATGCAACCCATGCGGGAATAAATTTTGATTTAAAATTATCATAGTGCGAACTCGTCTGCGGTGAGACTCTCCGCTATTGCCATTTTTTCAAAATGCTTGAAAGGAGATGAAAACTTCTGATATAAAGTAAAAAATAAAACCGGACTTCCAAAGAAATCCGATTTTACATTGTTGTTATGGTGCCGGTGGCGGGGGTCGAACCCGCACTCTGTTGCCAGAACGGGATTTTGAGTCCCGCGCGTCTGCCAATTCCACCACACCGGCATATAATATCAGAACTTATCCTGAAATCAACTGATAATATTATATCATAAATGGTCAAATATGTCAAGAGATGGAAATGTTAAAATAAAAAAATATATGTAGTATTAAAATAGAAGTGAGACTCAAAATAAAAAGTAATAGAAAAAGTGATCGAAGGCTGTTGAAATAAAGTTACCACAACAAACCAACAGAAAGGAACTCGCTCACTATATGAAAAGTATAACATAGAAAGAGAAAAACAAGAGGTATTTGCTGCCAGTACAGGGAAAACGCATTTACTTCAGAGTAGTAAAGAGGATATTGAGAGCCAATCGATATTTAGATCTGCTTTGAACATCAGCTTTTTCATACTTACACGTGCAATATCCTATGAGAACAAGTTATAAGTAAAGGAGGTGCATTTTTCCTGAGAATATTCAGATTCAGCGGAGAATTATCTTTTTTTCGCTCTTGAGTCATTTTCTCGGAAAATTACATCAAGACACCAGTGAAGCTGATATGTGAGCTGCAAACATCAAACGCATAATTATATGCTATAATATTCTTGATTTCAGCAATATCAGGAGGCTATTAATTTGTTCAAATCAGTAGAAGAATTAATTGAAGAATTATTTGAACCTGTAATTTATTCAAGAAAAAATGAGGAGCTTAAGGATCAAGCAGCTGCCGCTCTCGAAAAAGAATATACAGAACAGAAAAACAACGGTCTGACAGATATCCAGGCTATGGGATATGTTATGAACCGCTACGGAAGCCCCGACAGCGTATACAGTCTTGGCGGTGAGAGTGAATCGGTCGATGGTCCCGAACCAATGAAGATAAGGCAATTTAAAAATCTTTTCCGCAAAATACGGATGTTCTCCATACTTACTGCAAATTATTTCACTCTGGCTATTACATCGGCTTTTCAGGGAATCGTAATGAAGTCTCCGATATCTATAATTTCCGTGGCAATATTTATGGCGATAGGCACAATTTTTTTACTGCCATTTCGAAAAATTCAGAAAAAATACAGCTACGAAAATATCTGCCTCGATAAAAAGCAAAGGACAGATTTCTCTTCTGCCGTGACAGACACAAGGTCCGTCTTATAAACAGCATTTTTCTGCTTCTTGGAATCATCATCTATTTCGTCTCGCTGACATTTGAGCGAGCCAAAACCGACGGAATGAACTATGACGAGCTGACGGTTCTTCTCAATATGAATATATCATTTCTGAATTTCGGATTATTTTTCGTTATAAAATATTTCCTGGACAATGTTTTTCTTCTCGGGATATCGCCAAAAAATCACAGCTCTGAACTCAGAAACTATGCAGCAAGACTTTCGGCTGTATGCAGCGGTTTCCTACTTCTCTCCGTTCTATTCATTATCTTATTCTGGAACAATATGCTCAATCCATTTATTCCGGTTTATTTTGCATCTGCCATTTTTCTCGCTGCGGGGCTGATAATAAGCTATCATAAAAGGAAACCTCTTGTAAGACAGAATTTCTATATCAACAAGCCTCTTGCCGTAATATTAGCGGCGGCTGTTCTGATGATCTCGGTCATAAGACGTTTTCGGGAGGATGTCTATGTACTCCAGTATAAATCGCTTTCCTTCAAAAGTTCAGAAAATCTGCTTTATCCCTACATTTCGCCGGATATCACCGGAAGATGCAATCAGATGATAAAGCTTGAAAATTCTGACGGAAGCGTAAGGCAGGCGTTATTTCTCATTGACTCCAACGATTACACAGGCGAGGGCATAAACGAGTACGATTATATCCACGACGACCAGGTTGACTGGTACGCCGAACAGGTAAAAATGCTGCAAAGCGATCATCCCGACGTCAAATCTATGATATTCTTCCACATACCGCTTCAGCAGTACCGCACAGCTTATGAACTGTACGTGGAGGGCAGCGGAGATGTGACCTATTTCTTCGGAGCAAACAATGAAAAGATGATCGACAAGGTCTGCTGCTCCGATTATCCCAGCAAGCTTTTTGACACAGCCGTCTCCCTCGGCAGCACAAAAGCGATGTTCTGCGGTCATGATCACTATAATAATCTCTCTGTGGAGTACCAGGGAATACGGCTTACGTACGGCATGAGCATAGACTATCTTGCCATGCCGGGAATCGACAAGGATACGGCGCAGCGAGGCGGAGAGCTGATTACAATTGGAAAAAACGGTGAGTTTGATATAACTCAGATACCATTGGCTGATATTGAATAAAATACAAACAAGCCCGAAAGAAGTTGAAAATCCTTTCGGGCTTGGCTTATTTTCTGACACATAATGGGCAGTAAGATAAATTGAATCTTAAGTCAGAACCTCGTAAAGCGCGTCCTACAACATGGTACGGTATTACCTCAAACAACGGTTATACCTATCATTATAGTCTCTTCTTCTACGTTGTTCCATACAGAGTGAGGAATCGTTCCATTAACAAGAAAACTCTCATTCTTTTTTACAATAACAGTTTCTTTGTCCAAAAGAATTTTTGCTTCGCCTTGCACAACAACAAATAAATGGTTATGATTATGTGTATGCTGTTCTATCGGACCGCCGCCATTCAATGAAATATAAGCGATTGAACCCTCAACTATCTGACCGCAGCTATCAAATAATTTTTTAGCCTGAAAATTGATATGATCTGGCGGTGTAATAAAATCAGCCATGACAGTCTACCTCCGATAAAATCCAATTTGTATAAATGATAACAATACCTACGTTACATTTTTATGTGAACACGCTCTATTATTTAATTGAGATATCCGCGTCTTAATCAAGTACAGGAATACAAGCCGTTGCAGAAAGCTGCTCAGCCTTTTCCCTTGCCTCGGCAAATGTCATTTCACTGCCAATGAAGGACGCTCCGTTTTCGTCGCAGTATGCACCCTCAGCAGGCTGATTTTCCGCCGGAACACGGAAGTACCACTTTGTTTTGAGCTCGTCCGCAGCAGCTACGAAGCTGTCGTCGTCAGCGCTCTCCCAGGACTGTGAAAATACTGTTACGCTGTGCTTGGCAGCCTCAATAACATCGCCGAGAACCGCGCTTGCAGTAGGAAGCTTTCCAGCGCCTCTGCCGTAGAACATAGCCTGGTCGATACCATCGCCGTATACCATAACGGCATTGAAAACATCGTTAACTCCAGCCATTACATTGTCGTGCGGAACAAGCATAGGCATAACGCAGGGCAGGATCCTGCCGTCAGCCAGCCTTCTCACAGAAGCAATGAGCTTGACGCCATGACCGAGAATATCGGCAGCGGCAACATCACAGAGCTGAACCTCCGAAATGCCCTTTGTATAAACAGACTTAGGATAAACGTGCTTGCCGAAAACAAGCGAGGAAATAATACAGATCTTGCGGCAGGCGTCGTGTCCCTCAACATCGGCAGTAGGATCCTTCTCGGCATAGCCAAGCTCCTGGGCAAGCTTCAATGCGTCCTCAAAGCTCATACCCTCTGCGTACATCTTCGTAAGGATAAAGTTTGTCGTTCCGTTGAGGATTCCGGCAACCTTGTCAATGTCGTTTGCAGCAAGGCAGCGGTGAAGCGGACGGATGATCGGGATAGCGCCGCCTACGCTTGCCTCAAAGAAGAAATTACAGTTATTAGCCTTTGCAGCGGCAAGAAGAATATCGCCTTTTTCAGCTACAAGCTCCTTGTTTGACGTTGCCGCGCTTTTGCCCTTTTCAAGCGCAGCCTTCAGAAATGAAAACGCCGGCTCAACTCCGCCCATGCACTCTGCAACGACAGTTACCTCCGGATCATTGAGAACGTCGTTGAAATCCTTGGTAAACCTGTCCGCATAGGGAGAATCGGGAAAATCGCGGATATCTACAATATATTTTATATCCATTTCTGTTCCGGCACGCTTTTCGATGCTGCTCTTATTCTTATAAAAAAGCTCCACAACACCTGAGCCTACGACTCCGTAACCTAAAACTGCAAATTTGACTGACATAAAAAAACCTCCATAACAAGCATTACTCCGCCGATAAAATTTTAAGCTCGAGAACGCCATCTAATGCTGAAATCGAATTAAGGGAATCAAGCTCCCCGGACGACTCGGATGTGAGCCGCAGGGAAATATTCACCGCTGCAACGCCGTCTACGGGAACGCTCTGGTTCACCGTCAGAATATTTGCGCTGAGACTGTGTATATGCACCAGCACGCTTGAAAGCACGCCCGGGCTGTCGTTCAGCAGCAGGTAAAGATTCACAATTCGTCTATTGAACAGTTCCTCATAGGAGAAAACGCTGTCCTTGTACTTATAATAGGCGCTTCTTGAGATCCCGATCCGTTTACAGGCAGATGCGAAACTTCTCTCGTCCTTTCGCGCCATGATCTTCTTCACCTCGAGAACCTTGGTAAAGACATCAGGCAAAATATTTGCGTCTACAACGATAAGCTGTGTTTTTTGTTCCATAGCTGTCACCCTATTCAAAAACGTCCGTGATTCGCGCACAATTGTACACTACCTATTAACTATACCACTTTTTTCCGATTTTGTCAAGTCTATTTCGCATTTTAATTTGTAAACAATGTAGTGTCACAATAGAAGCGAGACTAAAAACATCTCCAGCAGGATCTTTCATTTCTGCCGCTTATATCAGCAGGTCTGCCTTTTTCCACGATCATAATGTTTCTTCGTTCTTTATGAGTATTTCTCTTAATGCTTGTTCAAATATCTTATCCTGCTCCGCTGTCCGTTTCGGCATACCTTTCAACCTTCCAACGCTCTGACGGATTTTCTTTGAAACAGCACGAAACTCCAATAATCCCGAAATATTCTCATCAGTGTACTCTTTTCCGTCCTGATTGAGAACGACTGCACATTTACTCAGGCACATTGCGGCAAGACCGTAATCCTGCGTAATGGCAATATCGCCTTTCTGAACGAGATTCACAAGGCGGAAGTCCGCACTGTCTGCCCCTTTATCTACTACAATTGTTTCAGCATTATCATGCTCAATACGGTGAGCAGTATCGCAGATGATAACGCATGAAACATCAAATTTTTCTGCAATTTTAAGGGTATTTCTAACGACAGGACAGCCGTCTGCATCTATGTATATTTTCATAATACTTGTTCTCCTGGAAATTATTTCAATTCATGCAATATATCCGTTTCAAGCATTTCCAACACCTTAGCTTCACGTTCAATTAAAATATTATCGTAGCCATTATGATTATGTGTACGGTTGACATTTCGTGCATAATCCGGCATAACGAATTCCAATTTAAATCCTTCATCGCTTTCATAATCATCTAAATTCTGAGTTATTAAACTATCTTCGGCATTACAAAGATAATAATAATTTTCCTGCTCAAATATTTCATTATCATTGTAAGTACTCTTTTGTATGCGGAGGACGGAACCATATTCTTTAATGGAATCAGGAATAATTCTCAATCCTGTTTCCTCCTGAACCTCACGAATCAACGCTTCTTCACGGCTTTCTCCTGCTTCAATTCCACCGCCTGGAAATTTATAATAATCATATTTTTGACTGTACACCATTGCAATTTTTCCGTCGTTTATTATGATTGCCCGAGCTGACGGACGTTTAAATCGCTTTAATTCCGAGTCATAGTCTTTCAAATCTATTATAAATAGTTTTTTCATTTTGTATACTTCGACAGTGATTTTTTCAGAAATTCGTAGCGCATACGTTTTTCCTCTTTTGCAAAATGAATTTTTCTGAACTGCTCCGGATTATTTTCATATACAAGCTTTTCATCGCCGAACTGCTCGCTTGTCAGGTCAAAAACACAATTTCCGATCACATTGTAACAATGATAATTTCCGCCGTCACGAAGTATGCCATAAACCTTTCCGCCGAAAATATCCTGCGCAAGAAATGCTGTTATAGAGCATTGTCCGAGCGTTTTATTGTCGGAAGTCCACTTGTCTCTCATTCTCGGAGCACAGGTTTCCGCACACCATATTTCTGAAAGAGCGTCATATAGATCTCTCGGAGAATGGATTGACGGATAAGTATTGCTGATCGGTGGAACCGTTGCTGTTTCCCAGCCGTAAAAATTGTATTTCATATAAGCCTCCTCATATACTTTTATTACATTATACACGATAAATAGAAAAAAAGCAATATTTCCGCTGAAATTCAGCAGGTAAAAAGGAAGAAGCGGACTAAAGGCAACACAAACCGCTGTGCAGTTTTATGCACAGCGGTCACATTAAAAGAAGGGTATTCGCATTTAGAACTTGTTCTCATAGGAATGTGCGTGGAATTTCGTACACAATTCTGACGAGTGCACGGGTGCGGTTGTCCAGTGGACACCTCTGCGAAGCGGAAGCGCCGACCGAAACGACAATCGAGACTCGAAAAAGCAAAAGCATACTGACATATGGTGAGCTTTTTCAACGCGGCAATCGGCAGAATTTGCCGAAAGTATGCGTGCAATATCCTATGAGAACAAGTTCTTACTTAGCCAGATTCTCTCCAAGCTCTCTGCATTTCGCAAGGTCGTCATCGGAGGGAGTCTCGTTCACAATAAGACCCTCATCGCCGAAAAGAACCGCACCGTCCGCCTTGACGCGTTCTTCCCAGTTGCGCATCCATTCACCGTCTCCCCAGCCGTAAGAGCCGAAAAGTGCGACTGTTTTCCCGGAAAGTGAACCCTCGATTGAAGCAAAGAAGGGCTCAAACTCGTCCTCCTCAAGCACTTCTGCGCCCATTGCTGCACAGCCGAATGCGATTCTGTCATAGTCAGCAATATTTCCGTTGAACTCGGAAACAGCGAACAAGTCAGCGCCTGCGCCCTCTGCGATGGCCTTTGCCATCATTTCTGTGTTGCCGGTGCCGCTCCAGTAGATTACTGCATTTTTCATAAAATATTACTCCTTTTAAGGCAACATTGCACAAATATCGTGCGGTGTTGCCTTTAATATATTTTCAGCGCATGATATAGATCAACGCCCTGATTCAGTTTTGTGCAAAGAAATTCTTTGCATTTTTCGTAATTCGTAAACGTGCGTTTCGCCTTTTCTTCATTGCCATATACCTTCCAGCAGCCGCACAATTTATAATTTCCGCCCTTATTTTCCATAAAACCGATTACATCCTCGAGCGGATAATCAAGAAAGACCCCTATTTCATGAGGAAAGGTTTCATTTTCCGACAATCTGACACCGAGGTGATCCAGATATTCCTCCGCCGAATAATCAGCTGAGTAGCCGAATTCAGAAAGCAGATTTTTTACATCATCGTCTGCAAGACGTTTTTGCATAAGTTTTTCGTTGTAAATCAAAAGGAGAGAACGTTCATTATGGTCATAAAGCTTTTTTATTTTCAACGATTTGCCGCAAGCCCTGCGGTTAAACATTCGGATATGCGAGTGCAGATCGAATTCTGACATAGAAAGTGAAACAAGGCTTCCGCATTTGATACCAAGAAGCGTCGGCGCCGAATATACTGCCAATTTTTCTCCAAAGCTTCTGTATTCTGTTTTTGACATATTCTCACCTCTGAAATCCAATTATATAGTTAGATAAAGCTAACTGTACGCTATAAAAAATATCGAATTAAATCCGATGTATAGTTAGTTGCCCCTAACTATGATATTAGTATATCACATTTTGAAAGACTTGTCAAGCATTTTTTTGAAAATTTTTCATGCATAAACAAAACCCGCCTGCAAAATGCAGACAGGTTCTGATACTACCATTACTTTTCATCATCTTCATTTAACAGCGGAAGCATACTTCTTGCACAAATAGCCATTGTAGACGCATTGTGAAGCAGCGCCGAGAGAGACGGTGTAATAATTCCCAGCAAGCCCGATAACAGAAGTGCGGAGTTAAATCCCACAATGAACCGATAATTTCGGTTTATCCTGTACATCAGCCGCTGGCTCAATTCACGAAATACTGCAAGCTCCGTCAGATCTGAACCACGCAGCGTGATATCCGCAACCTCTCTTGCAATATCCGAAGCGTCGCTCATGGCGACCGAAACATTTGCAGCAGCTAAGGCTGGCGCGTCGTTGATTCCGTCTCCGACCATAATGATGCGGTGTCCCCGGGATTTAATTTCTTCAACCATACGGTGCTTATCTTCGGGAAGCACCTGGGCATGACATTCCGTAATACCGAGTCTTTCAGCTATTACCGAGGCAGCTTTCTGACTGTCCCCCGTCAGCATTACAATGTGGCGTATTCCCGATTTTTTCAGCAGATCAACAGCCGTTTCAGCCTCTGCACGCGGCGGATCGCTTATACAAAGAGCGCCTGACAATTCTCCGCCTATCGCAAGGTAAACGACAGAGCAAGCCCCCGACTTTTCATCAATTTTTGCCTGCTGCTCGTCTGTGATAACAACATTTTCGTCTTCCGAGACAAAGTGTCTGCTGCCGATTATCGCACGCTTACCATGAAAATCAGTAGCAATTCCGTGCGCTACAATGTAATGCACCTCCGTATGCTCTTCCTCATGGTCAAGTCCTTTTTCAGCCGCGCCGTTTACGATCGCTCTCGCTACGCTATGCGGAAAATGCTCTTCAAGACAAGCTGCGATACTGAGAACCTCATTCTCCGTATATGTACCAAAGGGAATTACTTTTTCCAGAACGGGTTCTGCCTTTGTAAGCGTTCCGGTCTTGTCAAACACGACAGTATCTGCGTGAGCAAACTCTTCCAGATATTTTCCGCCTTTGACGGTGATATGATGATCTGCCGCCTCACGTATCGCCGAGATTACTGCAATCGGCGTTGACAGCTTTATCGCGCAGGAATAGTCCACCATAAGCACAGAAACCGCTTTTGTGACATTTCTTGTCAGCAGCAGCGTCAAACCGAAACCAAGAAAACTGAACGGCACGATACTGTCCGCAAGATGCTCAGCGCGGCTCTGCACGCCTGCTTTTAGCTGCTCGGAATTATCAATTAAATCAATGATTTTGCTGATTTTGGTATTGGAGGAAAGCTCACGGACGCAAATTCCGATAGTCCCCTCTTCCACAACTGTTCCGGCAAAAACCGTATCTCCAAAGGATTTCATAACGGCAAGCGGTTCGCCTGTCATGGAGGATTCGTTGATGTATGCTTCACCGTTAACAATTTCTCCGTCCACAGGGATCATACTGCCTGTTCGCACGCGAATACAATCGCCAACTTTCAAATCCGAAATCGGGATCAAAACGTCGGTCTCTCCGTTTATAAGCCATACCTTGTCTACTTTCACCGCAAGGCTATCCGTCAGGACTGCACGGGTTCTCTCACGGGTGTAATCCTCAAGAAGTGAAGATACTGACAGCAGAAACATTATCGAACCTGCAGTCTTATGGTTCTTCTGGATCAGACACGACGCAACAGACGCTGCATCCAGCACATCAACGTTGATCTTACACTCCGAAAGCGCCTGCAAACCATTAAATATATACCGTAGTCCTTTCACTGTTGTTATAGCACAGCGAAGCGGTACAGGGATCAGTATTTTTGAAAGAGCGCGCTTCGCGGCAAGCTTCACTAAACTGCTCTTGAATTTCCGGTCGATCTCCGCTATCTCAATATCGGAATCAGATGCGACAGGAATCAGTTTTTTCGGCTGGATAGCCGATACCGCACTAATTACCGCATCACGGTGTCCGTTTTTATAATAAACCAGAATGCCGCCGTTTTCGCTGTGCGCTTCCGCACGCGTCACAAATTCATTGGAAGATATTGCCTTTACAACAGCGTTTTCCAGTGATTTTTCAAATGCGCAGCTTCCGCAGCGAAAACGTATTCTGCCGGGCTTATCATAGACGATCTGATATTTCATTCTGCGGTCACTTCGTCTGTTTCCTCAGAGCCATCGTCCATCAGTCCAGCCTCAGCCTTGGCGTCATAGCATATATCCGCAGCCTCGTCCTTCATATTCTGGAACGCTTCCTTTGCATCGTTTTGCAGCTTCATACCCTTTGCAAGCCCTGAAACCGCAAGCTCACGGGTTTTCTTTGAGGTCAGGACCTTTTTTCCTATGATAACGGTTGCAGCGCCTGCGATTGCGCACCAAAGCTTTTCGTTTTTCCAGAAATTTTTCATTTTTAAATACTCCTTTGCTATTCGTTTAGTTATAACTAACCACATAAATTGTATCACATTTTTTTCAAAATGTCAACAGCAAGTATATCATAAAACGCAAAAAGCTGCCGCAGAACACTGCAACAGCTTCATCCGATTTGTCCCTTACACAAATTTTTCTATTACTGCGGCAGAAGTGCAGGTCCGCCGCAGGTTATGTTAACATTATACAAAATCCGCAGCTTTTTGTCAATTCAAAATAATACTCAAATATGAATATTTTATTACAGTGAAGCAGCCATAAGTATAATATAATCTCTTATTTGTAAGAATGCTAATGATTATAATGCACATCAGTACGGAGAGCCCACGGCGGAGAGTCTCCGCCGGCAAGCTCGCGGTGGGGCAGCCCCCACGGGCAATTCACGTGACCGTTCGTTCCTCACTGATTTACTATCAGACAAAATTTTCTCCGCGGCTGTTGCATTTTTGCCAATTATATGCTATAATCAACTTATATCACTTTGAAATAGGCGGTTGTATAATATGAATATAGGAATTTTAGGCGCCGGAAAAATCGCACGGAAAATGGCTGCGACCATAACCAGAATGGACGATACTGCAGTGCTTTTAGCAGTTGGCTCGCGAACAAAAGAAAATGCCGAAAAATTCGCTTCGGAATTTGATATTCCCTTTGCATACGGTTCGTATGAAGAGCTTGCGGCAGATGATCGGCTTGACCTGATCTACATTGCAACACCTCATTCACGCCACTTCGCCGACGCCATGACCTGTCTCCGCGCCGGAAGAAACGTGCTTTGTGAAAAAGCGTTTACCGCAAATGCCAGAGAAGCCAGGGAGCTTATCAGCTATGCTGAGGAAAAAGGGTCATTCATCGGAGAGGCTATGTGGACTCGGTTTATGCCGATGAAAGCCTTACTTGACCAGATCATATCCGAGGGCGCGATCGGCAGCATCCACTCCCTTACCGCAAATTTAGGATATGCAATTTCCCACGTTGAACGGCTTATAAAGCCGGAGCTCGCCGGCGGAGCATTGCTGGATCTGGGCGTATATGCCATAAATTTTGCTGTTTCCGTTCTCGGACATAACGTTACGGATATAAAATCATCATGTATCAAAAACGAATACGGTGTCGATCTGCAGAACAGCATCATTCTTACCATGGATGGCTGCAAGACCGCCGTTCTCCACAGCACCTGCCTTTCCGCAACCGACCGCATGGGTATTATTTACGGCTCTCTCGGCAGGATCGAGTTCACCAATATCAACAACTGCGAGGGCATCGACGTTATCATGAACGACGGCAGACGAACGCACTACCCTGCCCCGCCCCAGATAAGCGGATATGAATACGAGGTCGAGACGGCTTTGAAGGCTGTCTCACAGGGAAAGACAGAATGCATCGAAATGACCCACCGGGAAACTATCTTCATAATGGAGCTTATGGACACCCTTCGCCGGGACTGGGGCGTCGTATTTCCATTTGAAAAGCGAGGCTGAAAAAACCTATGTTCACTGAAAAACGAAGATCTGCCGGTTTTTTAGCTATGCTTCCCGTTATTCTGTCACTTGCTCTTCCTACTATGATCGAGCAGATACTTCATACAGCCGTTCAGTATATCGACACGGCAATGGTAGGTTCGCTTGGAACAAGCGCTACGGCTGCGGTAGGCGCTACAACGACGGTAAACTGGCTCATCAGCAGCACTATCTCGGCTATCGGCGTGGGATTTTTAGCTGTAATATCTCAGGCGATCGGAGCTGGAAAACCGGAAAAAGCAAGAAAAGCCGCTGCTCAGGCTGTTACGACATCGCTTATAACCGGGGTGCTGTTCACTGCGGTCACACTGTCTCTCAGCGGCGTTATCCCGGTTTGGATGCAGGTAGACCCAGGTATCAGGAAACTCGCCTCACGGTATTTTCTGATCCTTTACACGCCCATGCTCTTCCGCACTGCAAACACAATTTTCGGAACTCTGCTCCGGGCTGCCGGAGATACAAAAACGCCTATGTGGGTGGGATTTACAGTAAATATCATAAACATCATCCTGAACCTTTTGCTTATCTATCCCACCAGGACAGTTTCAGTTTTCGGGAATAAATTTACATTTTTGGGAGCTGATATGGGAATAGAGGGCGCGGCTGTCGGAAGTGCAGTCTCGTATACTGTTGGCGGAATAATCATTACGGCGGCGCTCTGGCGGCATAAGACGATCTCTCCAAGAAATCAGCGTATGAAGCCGGATATGGCTATTCTCAGACCATGCTTCCGCGTGGCTTTTCCGAATATGCTCCAGCGCTTTGCAACGTCCCTCGGATATGTGGCCTTTGCATCTATGATAAACTCTCTCGGCGAGGCTTCCACGGCAGCCCACACCATCGCAAACACTGTAGAATCGGCATTTTACATTCCGGGTTACGGTATGCAGACCGCTTCCGCCACTCTTGCCGGAAACGCCTGGGGAGAGGGTGACAGTAAAAAAATAAAGCGGCTTTCAAAGGCTATAATTCCCCTTGAAATCGGAATGATGGCAGTATCGGGAGGACTGCTCTTCTGTTTCGCACCAATGCTTATGAAAATATTTACAAACGATTCCGCCGTCATCTCCATGGGAACGACTGTTCTGAGAATGGTCGCTCTGTCCGAGCCGTTTTACGGAGTGCCTATCGTAATTGAGGGTATGATGCAGGGAATGGGCAAAACTGCCGCGCCTTTCATCTATAACGTACTCGGAATGTGGTGCATACGTATCGTGGGAACATATATCTGCACGAGAATTTTTGAAGCAGGACTTGTTTCAGCCTGGGGATGTATGATCGCACATAATTTTGTTTTATTTATTTTGTTTACAATTCATTTTGCTGCGGCAAAATTTGAAACGAAAAAATAAAAAATGCCTGCGGATTTTCCGCAGGCATTTTTCTTAAATCCGGAGCGAAACCGTGCCTGAACTCCGGGAGCAGGCTTTCCCGATATGATAGATCGCTCGTTGACCGAAGTCATTATCTGCTTAAAAACTGCCAACTTCCCTGCGGCAAATAAAAAACAACAAAACAACCTCTGACATGGACAACTTCCCTGAAAGCCTTTAAATAGCAATTTATCAGACCGGCGGAAAGGCGCATCAAAAATCCACTTCAAAATCAATAGTCAGATTGGCGACATTGATCGCCTGCTGTATTTTTAACAGCTCGTCGCTGACTCTGTCGTACTCCGCCTGAACCTCCTCGATATTGAAATTGCGGTTTACAATATCCGCCTCACGGCTGCCGTACTCGCGGACGCGGTTCTGCTCGGGAATTTGCAGCATGGCATAGAGACGCTTTTTGTCGTTGTAAAGCATAGACATTCTGCCCAGCGCCTCGTCGACCGTTATATCAAAATCGCGGATCCTCGTGGTGATATTGAAAACATTTATTGCATGGCGAAGGCTTGCTATCTTCCGCCGAAGCTCCTCCAGCCTTTCCTGAGTATCTGCAAAGCTGTAATCCGGCACAACGGGCTTCTCGGAAACGCTGTAGGAGTAGGTTTTACCGTTTTCCTCCGCCTGCAAGATCGAGGAGATCTCTGACTGGAGATTACTGATAGTTTTATTTGCATAATCCGAATTCATTTTCATATTTAACGCTCCTTATTAATTAGGCTGACCGAGACGGTGCCGGAGATTCTCCTCCTTCAGCTTTCTGCCGTCGGCAATAAGCTCCTGCATTTTTTCGCTGTCGGAGCTTTCAAGAGCTGCGCTGTACTCTTTCAGATTCTTTATGAGAACGTCCAGCTCGAAGAGAAGATTTTCCCTGTTTTGCATAAAAAGGTCAGTCCACATTTTTTCATTCATAGTGGCGATCCTTGTCATATCCTGGAAGCTTCCTCCGCTGAATCCACATTCCAGTCCCAACTCAGGACTTTTAACATACGCACTCGAAACAATATGTGCGAGCTGCGATGTATAGGCGATCATTTTGTCGTGATTATCGGGCGAGGTCACGACTATTTTACCTGCTCCAAGCTCAGCGGCAAGACCTTTCAGAAGCTCGATATCGTTTTCTGCGCTGTCCCCGAATGGCGCGACAATAAAATTAGCCCGCTGAAAAAGGTCAGCGCTGCTGTTGTGATATCCGCCGAATTCCTTTCCAGCCATCGGGTGTATCCCCAGATAACGCATACCATTATTCTCGGCAAGAGCCTTTATCCTGCGGGAAAAATCGCCCTTGATTCCGCAGACGTCGGTGATCAATGTTGTTTTGTCGAATTTCCCGATATTCTCATTTAAATATTTTTCCGCCGCGTCCGGGAAAAGCGAAACGATAACCAGGTCGAATCCGCTGAAATCGCCGTTGAAATCAATATCAATGGCAACATCTCTCATTGCCGAATATTCAATGTCGTGATTCAGATCACAGCCTACGACGAAATGCGAGGTGTATTTCTTCAACGCCTTACATATAGAACCTCCGATAAGTCCAAGTCCCACAACTAAAATCTTCATTTTAACCTTCCTTTCCAGAATGTATGGCATAAGAGCCTGTCTACCTACTACAGTATATCACTTTACGGCGTAAAAGTCAAGACCGCCGGAAGCTCCCAGCGGTCTCATCATAAGCTTTTTTCTTAAACAAAATCTGAACAACGGTTATCCGAGCTTGTTCACGATCATTTTTCTCATTAATATCATGTCATAGCTGTCAATTGAACCGTCCTCATTCAAGTCGGCAGATAAACTGATGCTTTTTCCGCCGAGAAGATATTTTTGCAATAATACCATATCGGCTATTCCGATCTCTCCGTCTCCGTTTATATCACCTTGGGGTGCGCTCAATAAACCGACGGAATTGACCAGACCTGAGCTGACAGGTTCATACATCAGCATATTTGGCATAGCGTCTTTCTTCATCTGAATTTCAGAAATGATCTCGAAATATTCAAGAGCAGGCACGTGTCCGGCAGGAACGATCTGGCAGCCATTTTCTATTGTAACATCATATCCGTAAGCCTCAAAAACAGACGCCGCGTATTCTACAGTGTCCGCAGTGTAGGTCGGATACTCGCACAATGAGATGCGCTGTGTTTCATAGGAAGTGCAGTAGCTCATATCAAGGACGTGCTCGTTCCGCAGCCCGGCAATTTTTTTCGCGTCCTCAAGAGAGATCACCGTATCAGCATCGCTCTCATAGTCGCCTATGTCCGTGTATATGCCGCCTGCAAACATATACGAGATATAGTTCCCGTCATCATCCGTACCCATACTTACGATGTTAATATCAGGGAACAGCTGTCTGAGCTGTGCATTATCAAACAGCGGCGCAGACTTTGTGTCAGCCGTAATGCTGATATACGGAACAGTTTTCCACATAACGTCAATGTCGTAGAAAACGCCGTCTTCAAGCTCAAAGGTCTCTTCGTTGAGAACATATCCCGTATGAAGCGGCAGCTTCACATCATAGCTGCGGCTGAAACAATCATCAAACTCCGAGCGATACTCAAACCAGCTTCCGATAACGTCGCTGGGCGCTAAAACGTAGTCGTACTTCGTCTCTAAAATCGGCAAAGAGTCATATGCCTCTACAGTTTCGACTGTGTAAACATCGCAGCCATCCAGGAAGCTGTCTGCATTTGAAAGCGTGCCTGTTTTGGATTCCTTGTGGGTGGAGTATGTTGTTTCATCAAGATAGTCTGAATAATAGCAGTTGTAATCATACGCAGCTGAGACCGTCGCGTTTGCCAAGGGGAAAACGATCAGAGAAAGGGCTAAAAATTGACTTAATTTTTTCATATTACCTCCTAAAATATTATCAAACTTATGTTTTTTCAATATCTTATTTGTTAATGAAAATGTCTATCCCTTCTTACCATAAAAGGAAAGTTGATAAACAGCATACAACTATCCTTATAATTATTATACATCATGATCGCAATAAAATCAACCAATAATGCAAAAATTTACAGTAAAAAAATTCCAGGTCATTTTTGTGCGTTTTTAACAAATTTCTATCCGCAATATGAATAACTAAGGCAACGCCGCACGAAGTCCTTGCTGTTCAGCTCAGCCCCGAGAGCTTTTTATACACGTCCTTCCAGTTCATGACCCTTGTAATATTTTCATGCACTACTCCCCTGTTGTACGCAGTATCAAACAGAAGAACATGAATACCGTGATCTGCAAGGTAAAGGGCAATATCCGGGCGGTCGTCGATCATAATATCTACGGAATATTTCCGGCAGCCCCGGAGCTTGTCCCTGACGGCAGTTTTTTCGGAGCAGTAGAATATATCCTTGAAATGAAAATGATGCTCCTTCAGCCATTTTCTATAGACATGACGGCTGTATGCGCCAAGGGGATCGTTTTGCGTTACAAATTTTCTTGCAGTGATCTGATATACGCTGTTGCCTTCATTTGCAAGCTTCCTGATTACGGCAGCTGCACCCCTGCGTGGCTGCCATTTTCGGCAGTATGTGAAAAAATACCTGATGCCGAAAAGAAACTCCTCTTTTTCCGAGCATCCGAAAATTTCCGCTGTACTGCATCCATTCGGGTCAACAGGCTTGCGTTTGAACCATTTTTCTCCGTAGTGGAATATATATTCCGACATATCTGTAAGAACTCCGTCGCAGTCTACGCCAATATTCATTGCTTTTCCTTTCTGATCTCCGATCTCATTTCAATAATTTTACGCTTTATCTCATTTGTAATTTCCTGTTCTGTTTTGCCCGACGGCGATATCGGTTTTCCGAAGCAGATATTGACCCGATATTTCTTCATGTTCTTAAAATCAAATATGCGTGGAAGCGCCCTCTGTCTTGGAAATACATTAAACGCTCCGTCTATACACACGGGAATTATTTTTATTCCCGAATCAATAGCAAGCTTTGCTGCGCCAGGTTTAAATTCGCCAAGCCTTCCGTCGGAGGTACGCGTACCCTCGGGATGAATGAGCAAATTATATCCCTCGTTTGCGATACACTCCTGCGCACGCTTCATTGCGGTAGCAGTATTGCCCGTCCGGTGAACCGGAATACCGCCCATGAATATTACTCCCTTGCGGAATATTTTTTGCTCGAAGAGATAGTCGGCAGCAACAGAACAGATGTTGTTCCGTATTCTCTCATCAAGACTGCCTATTACCCACATTCCGTCAAAGTGGCATTGATGATTTGGGCAGAAGATATAAGTCTCGTCCTTGGAGATATTCTCTCCTCCGCTGACTCTTATATCCCAGATAAAACGGGAAATTTTCATAAAATGCCGGAACGCTCTGCGATCCTTTTCAGTTCTGGAAAGAGGATACGCCGAAGCGTCATTTACAGTTGTGACGCCGGATGCACCTTGCTCTGTAAGCCGGATAATGTCTCCTACGCTTATCCCTTCATAAAGCGCTGCTTCTAATTCCGTACCGTATTTTTCGTCAAGACATACACATAAATCAAAAACATCAAGGGATTCCATGCCGAGATCCTCCTTGAGTCTCATATCGTCAGAAATTATAAACTTATTTTCCGCATCAAGCAGACTGCGGATACATTTGTAAACCGTTTCAGAAACGCCTGTCTTGCTGCCGGAGTCAGGATTATCCGTCCTGACAATATCATCGCGTATCTCGTCGTCTATGCTCAGGCTGAATCTTTTTACCTTTCCAACGGAAGTGCGCTGTATCTCCGGAATAAAATGGATGCTGGAAAGCTTGTACATAGAAGGCGCGCTCCTTGACGCTTTCTGATAAGCTGCGGATACAGCTTTTCTCTGAGCCGCTGAAAATCCCTCATCTGCAATAAACAAATGTATCTCGTCATATTGATTGTTTTCATCAGTGATACCGCGGCTTGCAATATCATGTTCCGGAATACGTTCAAGATAATAATCGTCCACGTCAGAGGGAGAGACCTTTTTTCCGTTCCGCAAAACAATGCTCTCCTTGATCCTTCCGGTAATATGAAGATATCCAGCCTTATCAATATATCCGTAGTCGCCTGTTTTGAAATACCCGTTCTCAAATGCAGCTCTGGTCAGGTCTGGACGCCTGAAATATCCTTTCATCATAAGCTGCGATCTCACAGTTATTTCACCGATACCATTCGCATCCGGAGCATTGATCTTCACTCTTATCTCAGGATGTCTGCCGACGTTTCCTACAGTATCGGCAGGATAGCGGTCATAAATTCCTGTTGCAGCTATGGGCACATTGGTTTCGGTAGAGGCATAGAAGTTCGCCCACACGATTCCCAGATTCAGAAAAAACTCGGCAGTTTCCGGTTTGCAGGGAGATGCGCCAGTGCCGAGTCCTACTATGTTTTCCCCGAAAACCTGCTTCGTTATGCCATGAAACGCCTTTCTTCCTATATTGATACCGAAATTCTTTCGCAAAACGCCGGACAGCCTGAGCATTGACATGATAAATCCGTAGACAAGCTTTCCCTTTTCACGTACAGCGGCGCGGATCTTCTGCTCCATGACCTCGTAGACCTTTGGTATCATAACAAAATAATGGGGCTGGAATTTTTGCAGTCCGCTTTGCAGCTTTGAGGCGTCTACATCCTCAATATATCCGATCTCGCAGCCTGTAAGAAAATAGGTCATCGCACTTGTAAAACCGGCGATATGATTGAACGGAAGCACAAGAAGATATTTCATACCTGCTTTAAATCCGATAAGACGCTGGACGACCTTTTGAGCTGTAATTATAGATCTGTAAGTAACCTTGACACCCTTCATCTGCCCGGTGGTACCAGACGAATAAATTATAGCGGCAACATCTGTTTCAGGGTCAGACGTCGGCTCATGTGAGTAAATTTTCTCAGCTTTTTCAAACGGCACAATACCAAGTCCGTTTCCGAGCCTAAAGCATTGAACAGCCTTAAATGCTTTACTGTCGAGAAAACCGCAGAGCTTTTCAGTTATAAAAACTGCACGGACATCGGAAAAGCCGATCAGCCGTTTTATTTCCTCGGCAGGAAGTGTAATATCAATAGGTACAACAGTGATGCCGGAATATGTAAGAGCAATAGCTGTCATTACCGAATACGGCGTCAGAGGCGACAGCAGCGCCGCTCTATCACCCGGTCTGAGATACATACGAAGCTTCGTTTCTGCCGAGCTTATAAAACGTCCCAGCCTGCCGAAGCTGATTTTTTCTTCTCTTCCGCTGCTGCGCATAAAGGTCGCCGCATTTTTATTACGGTATTTTGCAATTACTCTATCAACTTTATCCTTGTATTCTTTATATCCGGTTTCCATTATTTTTCTCCAGGTTATCAATAAATTTTATACTATTATAACATATAAACTGCAAAATTGCAACCCACGCGGAAAAAATATTGATTGCAAATATTAATAGCGCGAAATTGCCGGCGGGGGCTCCCCGCCCCACCTTGACATGGGCTGTCTGAGATGTTATAATTTGTATAGAAATGAAAACAATCCCATAAGCTGTATTTTTCTGTGCTTACGGGACTGCCTTCTATAATATCACGTTTTCATTTCCTGCAATGAGGCGAAATAAGCTTCGTCCGCATTGCTATAAAAAAATTATATATTTATTATATCTCAAAAATAATAAAAAGTCAATAAGTTAAGCCGGATTTGGTGATATCATACAGTTAGCTTAGTATAAAATTGTTGAATACTCACAATCAAGGCTGAAAGGAATCATATGAAAAAATTATTGAAAATATCTGCTGCAATTATGAGCCTGATGATGCTTGGTTCATGTTCAACGACGGAAAATGGCGTTGAAACCGAAGAAATCAGCAATGCCGATGAGATCTCCGGGACTGATGCAGAAGCTTTCACAGATCCCGAAAAAACCGCTCCGACTGAGCCGGAAACAGAATTTTCTGCTGCGCCCGAGCCTGTGGAGCAGATCGACGGTATTCCCCTGCTCTCGATCAGCACCGTCAGCCACGATGAAAATGTCATGGATTTTGTGACTAAAACCGTAAACCGCTCTGTTGCGGAGTCAATTGCCTCCTGGACCCCTGGCTACAAGATGCCGCCCGAGCCGTACTACGAGGAATGCACGTTCACTCTCCTGGACGGCGACGGAAGCGTGCTGCTGGATAACGTTACGGGAAAGGCTAAAGTCCGCGGAAACTGGACGACCTCCTATGATAAGAAGCCGCTGCGCATAAAATTTGACGAAAAGCAGAGTATGGGCGACCTCAACGGCGGCGCGCAGGTGCGGAATTGGGTGCTGCTGGCTGAATACAAGGACGGCTCGCTGCTCAGAAACCGGACGGCATTGTCGATTTCCCGGGAGATCCTAAAGAGCGACGGACTGTATGCCGCCGATTCCAGGCTTGTGGAGGTGGAGATAAACGGCAATTACTGGGGAATTTATCTTCTTGCCGACTTCCAGCAGATTAACAGTAACCGGGTAGATATAACTGAGACGGAAAAGGGATATACCGATCCGGATATTGGCTATTTTCTGGAGTTTGACGGCAATTTTGACGATGAGGATGAGCAGCACTCCTTTCACGTAGATTATGCCGGAAATGCAGCTCTCGTGCCCTTTGACGGAGACGGCGGCGGAGATCGGACTATGAGCTGCCTTCCGGAGGGCGGCGACTGGAAAGAGGACGTTGGCATTACCATTAAAAGCGATATTTACAGCGGCGAGCAGCACGATTTTATCGCATCTTACGTTAATAATGTTTACAATATAATGTATTACGCTGCCTATGAGGACAAGGCGTATGCCTTTGATGAGACGTACAGCAGCATTTCGGAGACTGACGAGCTGACTCCCGAGCAGGCTGTGGAGGCTGTGGTCGATGTGCAGTCCCTAGCTGATATGTACATCATAAGCGAGCTGACCTGCGATGCCGATATTTACTGGTCAAGCTTTTTCATGGACGTGGATTTCGGCGGATCAGGCAGTAAAAAGCTGCGGTTTGAAGCGCCCTGGGACTTTGATTCCGCTTTGGGCAACAAAGACCGGTGTGCAGATGGAACAGGGTTCTACGCGGCAAATATCGTTCCCGATGTAAACGGAGGTCCTGACGGAGGCGGTTCGTACGAGACTATCAATCCATGGCTCGCCGTGCTTATGTATGAGGACTGGTATCAGGAGATAATCGCTGAAAAATGGACAGAAATATACGACAGCGGAGTTTTCAGCCGTGCATACGATCTGATCGCCTCAGAGACCGAAGCGTACAGCGAGGGTATCAAAAGAAACTACGACAAATGGCAGAACCTCGGCAGCCGATCAGCTTTTGCCGGAGAACTTTGCAGTGCCGCTAAAGCCTGCAAAACTCAGCAGGAATCGGCTGAGTATCTGTCAGACTGGTTGGAAAGCAGAGTGGAGTTTCTTAACAAATATTGGCATCAATAAATTTAAAACAGCTCCCTGTTTTTTCAGAGAGCTGTTTTTTGTTAATTATTATTGCATCCGCAATCGCTGCTGTCAGTACCGCAATTCTTGTCAAAGGAAGGATTGCAGGCATAGAAATTCTTGGCGTCAAGTCTGTCCTGAGTAAGACGCAGTGCTTCGCCAAACCTCTGAAAATGGACAATTTCACGCTGTCTGAGGAACTTGATAGGATCGCGGACATCCGGATCGTCGGCAAGCCGAAGGATATTGTCGTAGGTGGTGCGGGCTTTTTGTTCTGCTACAATCCGCCATAAGCAATTAAAATTTCCAGTTGATTTCAATTGGTATTTCCTTCGTTTCAGGGTCACGTTTTCCGACGATGATAGAGTCAATTAACTGACTGACAATATCGTGTGTCAGATGCTCCAAAGATAAGTATTCTTCCAACAGTTCCTTATTGCTTGTTGTATTTGTCTGTCTTGTTTCGATTTCGGCAATCTGGGAAGATAATTCACTTATCAAATTATCATAAGTGCTTTTGTCCTTGTGCAAATCAGCCGAAAGCTGAATAAAATCATCTTCGGTTATGATGCCCTTGACCTTGTCGAGATACAGCGTTTTGATACCTGTTGAACAGTTAATCATTTTAGTTTGATAATCTTTGAGCTGAATTTCAAGCTGTTGTTTTTTCTCGTCAAGCTTCTGATTAAAAACAACATTTTTTTCAAGTTCGTCCATATCAAGATATTTTGCGGAAAGCTTTTTCAACTCCGACAAAACATATTCCTCCAGAACGGGAACTGAAATGAAAGAACCGATACAAGCGTCCTTGCAGGCATTTTTCGTTGCGCATTTTAAATATCGCCTGTCATGAGATTTAGTCGAGCGCATGACATAACCGCAGTACATACATTTTGCCTTTTGGGCAAAAATTCCGATTTCACCATTAGAAAACGGCTTTGCTTTTTGCTTGATCATCTGTTGAACCGTATTCCATAAATCCATATCAATAATCGGTTCGTGCGTTCCCTCAACTCTTATCCACTGTTCTTTCGGAATGGGCTTGTTTTGCTTGCTTTTGTATGAAACGCTTCCGTATTTGCCCTGAACCATATTACCAATGTAAATTTCATTTACAAGCATATCCGCAATGGAAAAATACTTCCATAAGGTGCATTGTTTGGTTTTTGGCAATTGGTAACGCAGTCCATGTAAACGCTTGTACTCCGTGGGATTTGGTATTCCTTTTTCGTTCAGATACCTTGCAATCGAGCTTTTTCCCATTCCTTGCGAGAACAGAGTAAAAACCTCTCGAACCACCTGTGCGGCTTCTTCATCAATGATAAGATGCCCCTTTTGGTTGGGGTCTTTTTTGTACCCATACAGTGCAAAAGCCCCGATATGTACGCCGTTTCTACGCTTGTTTGTCAGAACGCTTTTGATGTTGTCCGACATATCCTCCAAGTACCATTCATTGATAAGTCCGTTTATCTGACGAGCTTTTTTGTTGCCCTTGTTTTCCGTGTCGGCATTGTCTACGATGCTGACAAAACGGATATCCCATATCGGAAATAATCCATGAATGTACTTTTCAACAATTTCCAGTTCTCTTGTAAATCTCGATTGAGTCTTACAAAGCACAATGTCAAACTTGTGATTTTCAGCATCTTTCAAAAGCTGATTAAACGCAGGTCGGTTTCGGTCTGAACCTGTGTAGTCATCATCGCTGTAAATATTGTAAATCTCCCACTCCTTTTGTACCGCATATTCAATCAGCATTGATTTTTGGTTTTGAATGCTTTCGCTGTCGTCCTCTTTGGAAAGCTTGTTTTTGTCCTCCTCGGAAAGACGGCAATAAATAGCTACCTTCATTGCTTCATCTCCTCTTTTCAGATTTGATAAAAACAAATCGGTCTTGTATGTAATTATAATACTACGTTTGAACCGATTTGTAAAGAGGTTATTTGCATTTTTTCAAACTTCTGTTTGTTTCGTTCTGATTGATAATAGTTATCCACTTTTTAGTATAATTTTGTGTACGTTCCTTTTCGTTTTTACTTATAAAATTATTCTTACCATTTATAATTTGCTTTCTTGACAATGTAACCCCTCCTATCTATTTTGATAGATATGTGGAACGGCTTGTCTTTTATTCAGATTTTTGGTTATTAATTCAAATATATTCGTATAAAGAAGCTTGTTCACCTGTTCCACCACCCCATAACAAAAGTGTTCTAATCACAAAAGACACAGCATAAAAATAAGAATATAAATAAAAACTCCGTAACTGCGCTGAATTTCAATTGCCGATGTTAGTGTGGGGTCTCCTATTTCATACGAGACCCCACACTAACTTCGTGCAATACATATAATAAATTATATTTGAAACACATCGCAGTTACAGAGTTATTTATTTATTTTTATTATTTAATTATATATCAGATAGGTGGTGGAACAGTTGAGAGTGACCGAGAGAGACGAGTTGATTTTAAGAGAGGTAGACAGGTGGAGAGCGTGCGGAAGCAGACACATAAGGTTTTTAGCAGGATTTTCAGGACAGAGAGCCACAGACAGAAGATTGAAGATTTTAA
>JAMPAJ010000002.1:96472-184311 GCA_023667265.1 Alistipes sp. | reverse complement strand
TAACGTATACACGAGTTCCAGTCGTGCGCCTTAGACCAGCTCAGCCACCTGTCCATACCAAAATATTATGAAGCAGAAAATCTGCTTTAGTGGTGCGAGTAATGGGACTTGAACCCATACGTCGTTAGACACACGCCCCTCAAACGTGCCTGTCTGCCTATTCCAGCACACTCGCATCTTTCGGGGTACTCACCCCTGAACCGTATATTATTATACACCATATTCCATTTCCTGTCAAGGGGTTGAGAAATATTTTTTTTATTTAACTTAAAGTAGCTGGCTGCTTGTCATTCCTGAGAGACTCGGGGCAGGGGAAGGGCTTTTTATTAACAACACATTCTGAAATTCACTTCTGATGCAATCTTTTCAGAATGACTTCTATTGTAATAAATACACAAATATTTCTGAGATATCCGTATATCAATTGTCATCAAAAAGTTTTAAAGTTATTGACAATTCAATGGATATATGATAAAATTATATTGTGGCGCGACGGTATGAGCCGCGCATTTATAAGGGCTTGGAGTATTGCCCGGAAATAAATTTATATTCCCTTATCTGGGAGAGAAAGAAAGGAATTTTTATTATGATTTGCAAAAAATGCGGCGCAGAAATGAACGAAAACGCGAAGTTCTGCCCTAAATGCGGCGAGGGTACGGAGGTTGTTGCAGAGCCTGCTCAGGAGACAAACGGTGCGCCTGTACCTCCTGTAACGGAAGCTCCTGCTCCGGAAGCTGCTGAGGCTGATTCTGTGGAGTTTGTCGATAAGACTGCCGCTCCAGGCATCATGAACAACAAAACGTTGCTTTTCGGTGTTATCGGCGGAGTGGCTATAATACTTATCGTGCTCATAATTCTTCTCTGCTCGGGCGGCGGCGCTGACGGTGTTGTAAAGGATTACTACAAGGCTATACAGAAGGAAGATCCGAAGAAGTTTGTAAGCATGGTTCCGAAGGATATCATGAAGGATCTGGATAAGGAAGCCGGAGTTGATAAGGATGATGTGATCGACTGTGCTGAGGAATATATCGACGATACATATGATAAATATTTCTACGATGCACTTGAAGACAGATATGAGGGCTATAAGGAAGGCGACAAGATCAAGGTGATCGTTCTTGATTCTGTGAAGCTGGACAAGAAGAGCGATCTGTATGACGACGTGATCGACGAAATCGAAGACAGCATGGATGATTACGAGGATTACATTGACGATATGAAGTTTAAGGAATTTGACGTAAAGAAAATAAGCAGTGTTATGTACATTGATTATAAGATAATCAACGATACATCTTACACAAGCCGCTTTACAGTATTCAAGTACAAGGGCGACTGGTACAGCTGGGATGTTATTGACGACATTCTTAGTTCAGTTGAATGCTATAACTAATTATTATCCGGCGACGTAGGGCGACCCCACAGTTGAAATGTTTCGGCTGTGGGGTTATTTTTTTGAATAGATCTCCTCAGTGGGGCAGCCTTTCACGGTAGGCTCGCGTTATATATGATATAAGCGGAGTGCCTCCGCTGGCGAGTTCGCGCTCTAATAATTTTAGATTGAAATTATTCACGCGTGGCTTGCTTTTTTGCAGTTTATATGATATAATTACTATATCAAAAATTGATTTAATTCTATATGGATCAAGGAGGCTTATATGAAAAACAAACGAAAAAAGCTTGCTGTCCTGATGGCTTCATCGCTTACCGTGAATCTTATTGGTATCGCGGCGTGTAAGGTCAGCGGAGCATCGCCGGGCGATCTTGGCGATATTCAGGCTGAAATGCTTGAAAATTCCATAAACTATCTTGTTGCTTCGCATAATTCTGACGGCAGCTTTGGTAATTATGTCAGCATAATAAACGATACTGCGGAAGCTGCGGGAGTTCTGAGGAATTTCAGCGATCACGACATAAGCAGTGCAGCTGCATGGCTGAAAAGCAGCGGATATGATGAAAACATTGATACTCTTGCGCGAACGGCAGCAGCCTGTAAGGACAGTGTGATTCTCGATTCCGTAGTATCATACGCCAATGCTGACGGCGGATTCGGTCTTTATAAGGACTACGCCAGCGATGTGCTTGATTCAGTTTTGGTGCTTGACGCTATAAATTCCTGCGGAAGCGAAAATTATATCGACTGCGGTTCGGCGATCTGTCTGTACCTCATCGGCAGCGTAAACAGCGACGGCGGCTGGTCGTACAGTCCGGATTCCGCTTCGGACATCAGGCTTACGTCTATGGTCACATACTCACTGGACAAATTCCTTGACGACAATATGCTTACTTCCGTGGCTGCAGAAAACGCCTTGAGCGCTTCAACAGAATTTTTAAGAAATAATTCTGCGGATGACTTTGACCGCGAGAGCATTGAGGAAACATTGTACTCAGATATTGCACTTATGCAGTACGACGGCTCAATTGACTACAGATCAGTTCTGAATGGTCTCAGCGAAGTCCAGAGCGGCAACGGCAGCTTTTACAATGACGTTCATCTTACCGCTCTTGCTGTAAAGCTTCTCGGTAATATTGACCTTTCAGACTCAGTGAAGATCAAGAAAATGACTTCTCAGCTTAATGCTCAGAGCGGATATTTCGGCAAGGATATGAACGTCGTATCTCAATACTCCGTCTCGTATTCAGCTGCTGCGGAAGCCGAATATACGCTGAAAACCACAGTCACAAACGGCGAAACTGTTATTTACACCGAGGAAGCTCCGGTTGTCTTTTCGCCTGACAGATCGACAATTCAGGGCATTGCCGCTGATTTTGTGCTTAATGAAATGCGTGATGATGGAATTTTTGTGACAACTCAGCTTTGCAGCGGCGATAAAATCGTTGCAAACGGAAGTCAGCAGATAACGCTTGCGGAGATTCCTGCTGCAGGTTCGACGGAGCTGACTGATTTCACGCTTGAGCTCGACAAGTACAGCGCGTATGTCGGTATGCCTGTTGAGGTTTCGGCTGAATTTGACCTGCTTTTCGCAACCAACGTCGAAAACAGCGTTGACATGAAGCTTATAGTCAACAAAGACGGCGAGACCGTTGATGAAAATACTGTTTCAGTGCAGCTTATTCCGTCGGAAAATTCTTTGAAGATGCAGGGCATTGTTTTCACTCCCGATACTGATTCCGAGGGTACTTATGTTGTAACGGCTCAGTGTATGTACGAAAACGAGGTCGTTGCCGAGCGTAGCTGCGAATTTGCTGTAAAAGAGCAGGTCGTTCTTGAAGATATAACTGACGACCCTGACGCTGCGCCGGAAATTGTTGTAAACTGGGCAGGACCTGTGCTCAGCGATTACTGTATTTACGCCGGAACTGAAACAATTGTCGATGCCAATGCCGAGATCCTTTATTATTCCAACGGCGACTTTGACGGAATAATTTCTATGCAGGTCGTAAAGGACGGCGAGGTCATTGCCGAGCGTGAAGAGAGCGTGACTATCGAAAAGGGAGATATTGAATATCCCGACGGTCTGCCTGTTCTGCCAAGATATACTACCAAGGATTTTCTCAGCTTTGAAGTAAAGGATAAGAGCAGTGTTGACGTTATTATGACATTCAGCGATCCAGAGGGAAATGTTATCGCCGAGGGTACGCGTACTGTGAAAATTCTCGAAAAGCCTGTTCAAGACCTGATTCTCAATTCTTCCGAAAATAACACAGGAATCGACCTTTCATGGAACGATATCACAAGCGATTTTGAATCATATCATTACAGACTTTTCCGCCGTACAGAGACAAACGATTGGGAATCACGTTCTATCTGGAACGAGAGCGAGAAGGTTGAGGTTCTCAACATTTATCCTGCTTCGCCATATCTTGAAACGTGGATGACTACGACTATCAGCGATACCGAAACTCCTGCCGGCATGGGTCTTTTCGATATTGATTCTGTGTCTTGGAATGATTTTAACGCTACCCCTGAAACATATCTGCTCGATGAAAACGGCAGTTGGAAGTATGACGTTCTGTTTTTCGGTTCTGCCGACAGTAACGGCGGCAAGGATCTGAATGAAACGTCTTATAATTACGTTAAAAGTTACGCAGACAGCGGCAGAGGTATTCTCTTCGGTCACGATTCAATAGATTTATATCTGAACCATACTTGGTGTAATAAATTTGCCGACGACTTTGATATGATCTTAAAGCTTCAAGACAGTTCAAGCGCTTCTTCTGCTACATCTTCCGTGTATATTGAAAATATCGGAACTCTCACTAATTTCCCATGGACGCTCAGAGGAACTCTGAACATACCGAGATGTCATTCGTCAGGTCAGTATGTTGGCGGTTCTTTGACGTCTACTGAATGGATAAGACTGAACGGACCATATTCTGTTGATGAAGAAACCGGAGCACGTTCGGGCTGTTATCTTACAACCAATAAAAATTTAGGTATGATCCAGACAGGTCACAGCGCAGGGCAGGCAACCGACGACGAGAGAAAGGTTCTGGCAAATACGCTGTTCTATCTCCACCAGTTATCCGACCTGACGACTGCAAAAGACAGCTCATTCTATGACATTGATGCACCGGATATGCCCGACGTTACGGCAGGTGAGATCTCGGGAGCTTCCGTTCCGCTTTCTATTGCCTCAAAGGACAATCCGACAGTTTATGAGTATTACATAGCTGCCGAGCCCTCGACAGACCAGGGCGATATCGTGAAGTCCAACGTTGTTACAGAAACGGCTTTTGCCGATATGAAGGGCTTTGTCGTTGAGGTCAGCGACAGCTCACAGCCGTCTCCCGAGCTTATCGAGTATGACGAAAACAACGAGCATATCACGAATGTCATTCTCTGCGATGCCCAGGGAACGCTTACGGCATCCGCTGAACTCCCGGACTATGGAAAGCAGTATTACATCCATGTTTTCGCGGTGGACAATGCTGATAATGTCAGCGAAGAGGTGATCATTCCCGTAGGCTCGGCAAAAATTGAAGCCTCTGTGAATACCGATAAGGATATCTACACTCCCGGCGAAACGGTCAGCGTATCATCCGCGTCAGAAGCCGTAAAATTCGGTATCACTGCCGACGGCGAGCTCAGTATTTATGACGAGGACGGAAATCTCACACTGACGCTTGCCAGCGAAAGCGAACGATACATCGCGCCTGATGAAAATGTCGAGCTTGCAGGCGCATGGACTATTCCGGAGATAATGGCTGGAAAATATACTGCCGAGATCGTCTGGAAGGACGGCGAAAACGAGATCGCAAAAGCGAGTCATGGATTCAGAGTTGCGGCGAACGGCAGTCTCGATAATTTCGTCCATACTGACAAGCTGAGCTACCGCACAAGCGACCCTGTTGAGATCCTCAGCAATGTTGTGAACAGCAGTACAAATTCTGCGGAAAACGGTCTTGTTCTCGACATCGAGGTCTATAATTCCCAGCAGCGTATTGCGGCTTCTTTCAGCAGCAATATCGGCACGCTTCATCCAAAGTCCGATTATTCCTATAACGATATTATCAAATCAGGAAAGCTTGCAGCCGGAAAATATACCGTTCATGCCGCCGTAAGGGACGAAAGCGGTCAGCTTACCGAGGATTCCGCAGAATTTGACGTTATAGAGTCAAGCGCGGTAATGACAGGAAAGCTCAGCTTTTCTCCCGAGGGAGAGATTTCTCAGAGGGCTGATTTCAGCGTTACAAATGAGAGCGATGTTGACGTATCCGAAGCGGTTATAAGAGTTGAGATATACAGCAGCGGCGAGCTTGTTGGAACAATAATCAGACATTCGGCTGTCGGGGCAGGGGAGACCCTTGAATTTAATGATATTGTCGATACGAGGAAATATGGCGTAGGCGATTATTATGGAATCCTTACTGCCGAGACAGCGGAGGAGCGCACTGAGCTTGATACGGCAGTTTTCACCATTGACGCCGAGTATGTCGAGCCTGCTGTAACGACTGTTACAACAGCTGAAACGACAACTAAGGCAGAATCTGCCAAAACTACGGCTGCGGCTGCACCGAAGAGCAATTCGCCCAAAACAGGAGACGATGTTCCGCTTCCGCTCTGGATCTCGACTATCGTGAGCGCACTGGGACTTATTGCGGTATGTGTTACAGGAGGAAAGAAAAATGCTGAAAAGAAAAATTAAAACCGCTTTGTCGCTTGCAACTCTTGCAGCTTTTCTCTCTGCGCAGATCGGATGTGCTGCCGGCGGAAAGGTTCAGAATAATATTGGCGGAGGTCAGGAAGAGATCGTTGTGGAAAACGATACTCTCCAGCTTGAATATTCCGCGGCTTATGATAATTTTTGCAGGCTTTCGGAAGCCGACGAGGCATCAGAGGTGCAGCGTTATGCGGCTGAATTGAGTTCAGACCTGAAAGAGCTGCGCAGCCAGCTTGAGGCGGAAATAGCCGATACGCATAACGTTATCGACAAGCTCGGCAGCAGTGTAATAAACGACAGGCAGAGCTCCTATGAAAAGGAGATCGACGAAAGGCTCACAGCTGCTGAAAATGCGGCTGAACAGCTGAGCGGCGGCAGTATTTCTTTAGAGGAGAATATAGAAGCCTTATCAGAGCTTTTTGCCGTGGAGGAGACGGAATTTATCCCGACAGCTGTTCCGTCGCTGAATACCGAGACGGAAGCCGGGCTCGAGGAACTGAAAGGCGAGCTTCCGGAGGCTGTTCCTTTAGCTTATGCGGCTGTCTCTGAGACTGATTTAAACAATTCTGCCGAAACGGAAATTTCAGACGAAATAAAGGAATTGGCGGATTCGCTTGGCAGCGCAAAGAACGTCTATGAGTATGTTAAAAATAATATCAGATTTGAACCTTATTACGGTTCGCGAAAGGGTGCTGTAGGAACATTTGAGCAGAATGGCGGCAATGATACAGATACAGCGAGCCTGCTGATAGGTATGCTCAGATATCTGGGATATCCTGCACGGTATCACGTCGGAACTGCTTTTATCACGCCGGAGCAGGCAGTTGAACTGACCGGAGCGGCTGATGCCGAAAATGCCGGCAGACTTCTCGCTTCTCAGTATAAGCCCGTTGCAAGCGTAATGAAAAACGGCGAAATATGCGGATTTAAGATGACACAGACCTGGGTAGACGCTTATGTTCCGTATACTGATTACCGCGGCGCCGGAAATGAGCAGGGTGAAAATGTATGGGTCAGCCTCGATGCAAGCTTCAAGGCTGTAGAGATCAAAGAGGCGGAAGCAGACTGTCAGTATCCGGAAGGCGTGGACGAGTTCAACCAGAAAATTGCAGATCTTGACGATACATATGCCGCCGCGGATAAGATAACACTGAGATCAAGAGAGATCATCGTGAAAAATGAGAAATATCTTCCGGTTTCGCTTCCTTATCAGGTTTTCTCCTCCGAAAAAACCTTTTCAGCCGTACCCTCGGATATGTCAGATAAGATCAGCGTCGATGTGGGCTGGGATCAGCTTTTCAGCATGACCACAGCCGAGCTTTACGGAAAGAATATTATAATTTGCTATGAGGGCGAAAACAGCTGCGACGACGAGCTAATCCAGAGCTACGGCGGAGTCGAAAATGTCCCGGCGCATCTGGTAAACGTAGTTCCGACGGCAATTGTTGGAGACGAGGTTTTCCGCGGAGAATTTGGGGTAACGCTGGGTACTGCTCAGCAGATGAACACCTATATAAGCAACCGCGGAGGAAGCTCTGCATTGAGCGACAAGGTCAATGCCGGCTCGGTGTATGCGATCACTCTTGATCTCCAGAGGATCTCGCCACAGGATATCGAAAGATCGCAATTGAGAATGGAGCAGGCATCCGACTATGCCGAAAAGTACGGACCGTATTCCGGAAAATCAGTGGGCGCGATCCTTGATTATGCGGGAAAAGCCTATTTCACAGCCTGCGACACTGCGTCATTCAGCGGAGAATTTGCTTCCGATGTAAACTCAAACCGTATGCTCGGATTGGCGTTTACGGGATATACTCTTAAAAATGAAACCTTTTTCGGAATGGTGAGAAAGCTTCATTACGGAAATTTCTACATCGACGTGGCATATAATAATGTTACGACTATAAGCTATTCCGGCAACACCTCTGACGAGATAAAATATATGATGTCTCAGGGCGCTGCTGAATCGGCTTACGAGGGCAAGGTCTGGGAGGCGATCCTTGGCGAAGGCTCGTTCGGCATTTCAACTATGAGTATGTTCGCGCTTTCCGATGCAATGAATATCGACCGCGTTCTCATCACCTCTGCCGACCTTGAAGAAATGCTTGCGAGATGCGATATCAGCGATAATACAAAGCGTGACGTAAGAAATTTTGTGAACCAGGGCTGCATTGTGGAGATAATTCCGAAGGATATTAAGGTGAATAAGTGGGAGGGAACGGCATATATTGCCTATGATCTCACCGGAAAGACCACCTCGTATATGCTTTCCGGAGGTACGGCAGGCGGTTCAGCTTCAAATAACGTAAAGCTGGAAAAGCCCTCCGCGACGTATATGAATGTAGACGACGCAATGGACTTCTGCTATCGCGTCAATAATTTCATATATCTCATAAATGTTTCAAGCGCTCTTTCCGACCTGTCAGAAGCCGCTTCTATGATGTCGAGTGCAATGTCTCCTCTTGGTCAGGCGCTTGCAGGAATCCCGGCAATGAATGCTGCAAAATCACTTGGCGATGCTTGGGCAATGTATTATGAGAATCTTGAACTGTACCTTGAATATGCAATAACCGGAAAAGCTGAGGATGCCGTTGCAATGCTCAATTTTACCATAGAAAATGTTCTTGGTGTGCTTGGAGACTCACTCGAGGAGCTGCTTCCGACCTTTGACGTTACGTTCTTCGTTGGCGGCATTGAAATAAATCTTAGCGATTTCGAGGATTTCGCGGATAATTTCTTCCCTAAGTTATCAATTTAAGATTCGGTATTACAATACAGCATATAAAACAAAAAAGCGTCGCAGGAGATCTTTCCTGCGGCGCTTTTTCCGGTAAGCATAAGATCAAGGAGTATAAGCGAAACGTCGCTCTCCGTTCCATACAGTAATTAGAGCGTGTTATCCGAAGGTTCAATACCGAATAGCTGAATGTGAAAAAAATCACGAAAAGCTCTTGCAATTTACGGAGAAATATGGTATAATGAAAAAAGTGGGAATTTTATGATCCCTGAGAGCCCAGAACAGGCTCTAAAACGATATTTCAGGAGGAATCTATATGTTAGTTTCAGCTACAGAAATGCTTAACAAAGCAAGAGAAGGCAAGTACGCAGTAGGTCAGTTCAATATCAACAACCTTGAGTGGACTAAGGCTATCCTTCTTACAGCTCAGGAGTGCAATTCTCCCGTTATTCTCGGAGTTTCCGAGGGTGCAGGCAAGTACATGACAGGCTTTGAGACAGTTGCCGCTATGGTTGCCGCTATGGACAAGTCTCTCGGAATCACAGTTCCTGTTGCTCTTCACCTCGACCACGGCTCATACGAGGGCTGCTACAAGTGCATCAAGGCTGGCTTCACATCTATCATGTTCGACGGTTCTCATTTCCCGATCGAGGAGAACGTTGCAAAGACAACTGAGCTTGTAAACGCTGCTCATCACCTTGGACTCTCTATCGAGGCTGAGGTTGGCGCTATCGGCGGCGAAGAGGACGGCGTTGTAGGCAAGGGCGAGTGCGCAGATCCCAACGAGTGCAAGCAGATCGCAGACCTGGGCGTTGACTTCCTTGCAGCAGGTATCGGCAACATTCACGGCGTATATCCTGAGAACTGGGAGGGTCTGAGCTTTGAGACTCTCGAGGCTATAAACAAGACTGTCGGCGATATGCCCCTCGTTCTCCACGGCGGTACAGGAATCCCTGACGACATGATCACAAAGGCAATCTCTCTCGGCGTTGCTAAGATCAACGTTAACACAGAGTGTCAGCTGGTATTCGCTGACGCTACAAGAGGCTACATCGAGGCTGGCAAGGACAAGTCCGGTAAGGGCTTCGACCCCAGAAAGCTTCTTGCTCCTGGATTCGAGGCTATCAAGGCTAAGGTCAAGGAGAAGATGGAGCTTTTCGGAAGCGTTAACAAGGCATAATTGGTTGTATCGAAATAAAAAAAGGCGTCCTTTTTCGGGGCGCTTTTTTTATTGAAAAGGACGGGTTTTGCCCGTCCTTTCGTTGTATTTTTTAAATCCTGTTCCGGCAGATGCTTATGCAGTCTGTTGCTCAGACACCATAAGTATTTCTGTATTCCAGCATCTTATCCAGATATTCCTTGCCTGAAACTATATCGTTGCGTATCGCTTCGATAATATCCTCCATTGTAACGATAGGATATACCGTAACACCGAAATCACGCTTTACCTCCTGAACTGCGGAAAGCTCTCCTGTACCCTTTTCCTGACGGTCAACAGTAATAACCATTCCTGTTACGTCAACATCAGCGGCGGTCTTCAGCTTGGGCATCGACTCGCGAAGAGCCTTTCCCGAGGTCATAACATCGTCGATGATGATGACTTTTTCGCCGTCAGTGAGTTTCTTGCCAACGAACATTCCGCCCTCGCCGTGGTCTTTAGCTTCCTTCCTGTCGAAGCAGTAGGAAACGTCGATCCCAAATTTATTGCTGAGAGCGACAACAGTAGAAACAGCCAGCGGAATACCCTTGTAAGCAGGTCCGAAAAGAGTCTCTACGGGAATATTGTTCGCATGAATGCATTCTGCATAGTATTCGCCCAATTTAGCAAGCTGAGCGCCTGTTTTGTAATTTCCGCAGTTGATGAAATACGGAGCGATACGTCCGCTTTTCAGTGTAAATTCGCCGAATGTCAGGACACCGCAGTCAACCATGAACTTAATGAAACTTTCTTTGTACGTCATTTTACCTCAAAACTCCTTAAAAAATTAATCTCCGAATGAAACGCCGATCGCCTTTGCAGCCACAACAAGGTGGTCATCGGGAGTAACAAATTTCGTCTTTCCGGCAATATCAGCAAGCTTGTTCGCAGTTATCTTGTCTCCGATCTTAGCAACAGTTCTGCCGTACTTCTCCTTTGCGATGAGAGATGCAGCATGAACGCCGAACTGTGTAGACAAAATTCTGTCGTAGGCACTGGGCGCGCCGCCCCTGAGCATATGTCCGGGAACGCAGACGCGAGCCTCGATTCCTGTATTCTGCTGGATCTGAGCGGCAATGCGTCCTGTTGCGGTAACGATGCCAGCCTCCATGCGCTTCTTTGCACGTTCCTTCTTCTTCATCTGAGCCTCGGCAACATCATAAGCGCCCTCTGCAACGGCAATAATTGAGAATGTCTTGCTGGAAGCGGTTCTTGCCATTACGGCGTCGCATATCTTGTCGATGTCATAAGGAATCTCCGGGATAACGATTATATCCGCACCGCCGGCAATTCCGGCATTCAGAGTGAGCCAGCCTGCTTTATTTCCCATGACCTCGCATACCAGAACACGGCTGTGGCTTGCCGCTGTTGTATGGAGACGGTCGATAACGTCGGTAGCAATATCAACAGCAGTATGGAATCCGAATGTAACGTCCGTTCCGTAGATGTCGTTGTCTATAGTCTTGGGAAGTCCGATAACGTTAAGTCCCTCGTCTGAGAGGAGCTTTGACGTCTTGTGAGTGCCGTTTCCGCCAAGAGTGAGCAGGCAGTCCAGCTTCTGCTTTTTATATGTCTCCTTCATATTCTTGACCTTGTCCACATTGTCCTCTCCGATGACCTGCATCATCTTGAAGGGCTGACGCTTTGTGCCGAAAATAGTACCGCCCTGGGTGAGGATACCGGAAAACGAGCTGGGCGACATATCCTTGCACAGATTGTTGATAAGTCCGTAATAGCCGTTTGAAATTCCGACGATCTCTACATTGTCCTCGCCGAACTGCTCGTAGCACGCCTTTGCAACACCTCTGATAGTAGCATTAAGTCCGGGGCAGTCGCCGCCGCTTGTTAAAATTCCTATTCTTCTCATTTTTATACCTCCATAATTTATAATCAATGATCTTAAGGCAGCCGCTAAAAATTTCTTTTGACAAAAATCAGCACAGGTTTTTAGAGGTCTCCTTACATCATCTTACGCATAAGCTCTTCAAGCTCCCCGGCAGGCATAGGCTTGCCATAGAGATAGCCTTGTCCGAAATCGCAGCCTGCCCGACGGAGAATCTCCTCCTGCCGGACATTTTCGATTCCCTCTGCAATAGTTTTTATCTTCTTTGATTTTGCAATGCTGATAACAGCGGAAACAATTTCAAATGCAATGTTATCATGCTCAATATCGGTGATAAACGACCTGTCCAGCTTTAAAAGTGTGATAGGCAGTATTTGCAGGTAGCTCAGAGATGAGTAGCCTGTCCCGAAATCGTCCATTGCCAGCTTCACTCCGAGGTCACGGAGCTTATTCATCTGAGCAACTGCATAGTCAATATCACTGAGTGCGAGGGTTTCGGTAAGCTCCACCTCCAGCCATTCCGGAGAAAGTCCCGTTTTCACCAGAGCGTCAAAAACTCTTTCTTTTAAGTCGTTCTGGTAGAAATCGCTGGATGTAAAATTAATGGACATAATAATTTTCGGGAAGCCCATTTTCTGCCACAGCATATTCTGACGGCATCCCTCGTTAAGGACAAACTCGCTTATCCTGCCGATAAGCCGCGATCTTTCTGCGATCGGCACAAAAGCGTCGGGAGTTATAATAGTTCCGTCCGGCTTTATCCAGCGTATCAGCGCCTCCACGCCCATGATCCTGCCTGTTTTCAGGTCGATTTTCGGTTGGAAGAAAAGCGCGAGCTCGTTGTTGTTGATCGCAAGCTCCAGGGATTTTTCAAGCTCAGTTGAGCCGATTATGGAATCATGCATACTCGGCTCGTATCCGCAGATTATGCTCTGCTGCCCGCTTACTGATTTCAGGGCAAATTCAGCGTGCTCCAGAACGTCAAGGAATGAATCGCCGTCGTCCGGCATTTTTGAAAATCCTGCGGAACAGCTCAGGCTTATAGCCGCAAAATCATCTACGGCAAGCTTTGCAAATTCCTCCTGGATCGTTTTTGCCGTGCGGACAGGCAGCTCATCGTCGCCGTAATCTCTCAGCACAAGAGCAAAATTATCGCCGCTTATTCTCGCGGCAAGACCGCCTGGGCTTACAAATTTATAGAGAATATGGGCGAAATTTTTCAGAATGTAGTTGCCGTTGTCATAGCCGCAGGTATCGTTGATAATGTGAAAACGGTCAATATCAAGAGTAACTATCCAGTAGCTGTAACCAAGGGAACGGCAGCATTCGTAAGTCTCCTGTCCGATGCTTACAAGTCTGTTTCGGTTGGCGATCTCGGTCACCTCGTCGATATAGGCAAGACGTTCGATGAGAATATCTTTTTCACGCTGCTCGGTTATGTCCAGAATTGCGCCGCCGAATAGGGGACGAGTATTATCCGTAGCCGCAATAGCTTTGTATCTGAACGCGTACCACCGATAGGCAGCTCCGACTGCCGACTTGATCCTCAGATCGACGCTTTTAACCTCGCTGCATTCGTCGCTGCTCGCCTTTACTGCGCTGTCAAACTGCATACGGTCGTTTGGATGTATCAATGCCCGGAATGACGATATGTCGATGCTGCTGCTTTTAAGTCCGAACATCCGCACAGTTTCAGAGGAAGCGGCGTATTTTTTCCTGTCAGTGCTCATAATAACGCCGATTTCCGCCAGCTCCATAGATGAGTTGAAGAAATCGTTCGCACTTGCAAGATTTGTACGCATTTTTTTGATCTCAGTATAATTGAAACCTGTACTCAGAAACAGGCTTCTTTTTTTATTGCTCTTGAACAGCGAGGTGCTCCAGGCAATACTGACCGACTTGCCGGATGGCGTCTTGAACGTAACTGTTCGGTTGCCGGAGGTCATCAGCTCGACGCTCTTCTCGTCCAGCGTTTCAAGTCCGAAGGCAATTTTCAGTGCATCTCTGCCGCCGTTATCCGTGATCTCCATAAGCTCACGGCACTGCCTGTTCATACGAATATAAGCTAAATCGTTTGACCAGACGATAAATTCTCCGTTGAGATTTTCTATGGTATTAATGAAATCTTCCGTATTGACGGAGGTCTTGCTTTTGTAATAAATTTTGCTTATTGCCAGCACTATAAGAGAAACAAGTATCAGAGTTGCCACATAAACGGCAATGACAAGAATGGATTCCTGTGGACGCAGGAAAGCAAATGTTATCACAAAGGCTGTAGAAAGGCAAATTGCAAGAGCGGATGCCAGTGTGTTTTTATTGTTCAAATTCACTGCCTCCCTTCGGTAAAGACAATATCGCACACAGCTCGTGCCAAAGATCGGCAGCAGAAGCCGGCGTAAAACCGTCATACGTTCTTTGTGCGGTGATGCCTGAAATTCATCTACTCTAATTATAGCAAATTTAACCTGAAAAGTCAATAATTAATTTGTAAAGCGGCAGGGCAACCGCCGGCAATTTCGCGCTGTAAATATTTGAAATCAATATTTTTTTCCGCGTGGGTTGCAATTTTGCAGTTTTTATGTTATAAGCGGAGAGCCTCCGCCGGCAATTTCGCGCTGTAAATATTTGCAATCAATATTTTTTCCGCGTGGGTTGCAATTTCGCAGTTTTTATGTTATAATAAAAATATATTTAACGTTTCTGAAAACGGAGGTTATAAATATGGCACATATTTTGGTTGTAGACGATGAGATCAATATACGCAGGGTTGTCCGCGAATATGCAGAATTTGAAGGTCACAAGGTAACGGAAGCTGAAAACGGAATGGAAGCGGTCAGCTTATGTCATGATAACGACTTTGACCTGATAATCATGGATGTTATGATGCCCAGGCTTGACGGATATTCTGCCTGCAAGGAAATACATAAAAGCAAGAATATTCCCGTAATAATGCTTTCTGCAAGGGGAGAGGAATACGATAAGCTTTTTGGATTTGAGATAGGCGTGGATGACTATGTTGTGAAGCCTTTTTCGCCAAAGGAGCTTATGGCGCGGGTAAAAGTAGCGTTGAAGCGTAATCAGCCTGCCGCTGAGTCCTCAAAGCTGGACAGGTACACCTTTGAGGGACTGGAGGTCAATATATCCGGCAGAGAGGTGTATGTTAACGGAGAAAAAGCTTCCATGACTCCAAAAGAATACGACCTGCTCTTCTATCTGGTACGCAACAAGAATATTGCTCTTTCAAGAGAGCAGCTTCTTGAGGAGGTGTGGGGATATGACTTCTTCGGAGACGACAGAACAGTTGATACCCACGTAAAAATGCTGAGAAACAGTCTCGGAGAATACCGCAAATTCATAGTTACACTGAGAGGAATGGGATATAAGTTTGAAGCTGAGTAAGAAGATCCGCTCTGTATTTTTCGGAAGATCTCTGAAATTCAGCATATGGATGTATTTTCTTGGGTTTACTTCTCTCGTTTTTATTCTGCTCTGGGTGTTTCAGATTTTTTTTCTTGAAAAATTCTATACAATTTCAAAGATACATGACGTCGAAAAGGCGGCGGCGAAAATGACAGCCTCCTTTTACCTTGATACATCCGCCGGATTCAGCGAAAAGCTCGAAAGGATCGCTTCCGAAAACGATTTGTGCATCGAGGTCGTAGATATGTATGGACGTTCTCTTTACACAAAGGAATACTCGGTTGACTGCATAATACATCAAAACAGCCCTCGCAGCTACATGAAGAGGATAAAGGATAATGACTATTATCCTATCTGGCTGAAGCAGACTAACTCCAGAAATAATTATTCTATGCTGCTTTATGGCTGTGTTCTGGGATCAAAGGCAGAGCCAAGAGGATATTTGTTTGTCAATACATCCCTTGTTCCGGTAGGTTCTACGGTAAGCATCATCAAGCGTCAGCTTATGCTGATAACCTGTATTCTTATCATATTCTCCTTTGTATTTACGCTTTTTCTATCGAAGCATATCTCCAAACCTATCGACAAGATTACAGAATCGGCAAAAAATCTGGCACGTGGAGATTTCAATACTAAATTCGACGGCAAAGGATACCTGGAGGTACGTCAGCTTGCTGATACGCTTACTTACGCAGAAAAAGAGCTTTCCCGGGTCGATAAGATGCAGCGTGATCTTATCGCGAATGTTTCTCACGATCTGAGGACGCCTCTGACAATGCTCAAAGCTTACGCTGAGATGATCCGCGACCTTTCCGGCAACAATCCGGTCAAGCGCAATGAGCATCTGGAGATAATAATCAATGAAACCGACAGACTGTCGCTTATGGTAAACGATATTCTTGATCTTTCAAAGCTTGAATCCGGCAAGCAGAAGCTGGAGCCATCGACATTCCAGATCAGCGCCAAGCTGAATGAAATTATCGGCAGATTCAAGGGTATCTCCGAGAAAATGGGTTACAGTATCAATTTTACCCCCGACGCAGAACGGGTCGTGGTCTGCGATGTGGTGAAAATCGAGCAGGTAATCTATAATCTTATAAACAATGCTATAAATTATACCGGCAAGGACAAGCAGGTTTTCGTAAGACAGATAAATACCTCTGACGGTATACTGATCGAGGTCGAGGACACTGGCGACGGTATCGAGCAGGAGAAAATAAATCTGATTTTTGATAAATATTACCGGTCTGAGAATCATAAGAGGGAGGTCGTAGGCACGGGACTTGGTTTGTCGATCGTTAAAGCTGTCCTGAAGCTTCACGGCTATGACTACGGCGTAAGAAGCGTTCTCGGCGAAGGTTCAGTGTTCTGGTTCAGGATAGCTGGAAAGGATGTGAAAACTTAATACAAAAACTCGGATATATCAGGAAATTTTCGTTAATTTGACGAGTCCTGCTTTCACGAAATATTCACATTTTTAGTGTATAATATTAATATGAAGCGTTCATTACGCTTTGATACGAGGTCAGTCGATTGTGTTGTGCAGACGCTGTATCTCATTAATGATAATAAAATGTTTACCCCAACATTTTATTATAAATCCCCAATAATCCCTATATCATGGCAGATGAGCTTCCTTCCCCGGAGGCTCATTTGTTTTATCAGAAATTCACGGCGGAGAGCCTTCGCCGGCAAGTTCCGCGCTGCAATAATTTTAAATTCAAATTTATTTCCGCGTGGCTTGCAATTTTGCCGTTTATATGCTATAATAAATAAAATAACGTTTAAGGAGTATAAAATTCATGTTAAAAAAACTGATTTCACTTATAATGGGAGCTACTATTTTTTTAAGTGCAGCTTGTTTCCCGGTAATAAATGCCGCATTTTCCGATATATCAATGGATCTGATTTTTGATGAGGAGGGATACGGCGCTGCTGCCGATATAAAAAATCTTCCTCCGCCGTCGGAATTTCCGATAAGCGATAAAATTAAAGATCTGGACGGTTCGGTCATAAAGATACTGATAGACCCGGGACACTTTTCAAATTACAATCAATCTCCGGTTTATCCTGTTTACTGGGAGAGCCATATGACCTGGAAGCTGTCAAATTATTTACAGCAGGAGCTGCAGGCTTTAGGAGTTCATGCCGACCTGACGAAAAAGAGTCTTGACGACGATCCGGCGCTGAACGACCGCGGATTTATGTCAAAGGGATATGATCTGTTTTTGTCAGTCCACAGCAATGCCACAAACAATACTACCTCTGACCAGCCTCTGGCGTTTGTATATCAGCAGCTTTCCTGGACAGACATTGACGACATAAGCGCCGATGTCGGAAAGCTTCTTGCAGATACCACGACAAAGGTAATGGGCACAACTCAGAAGGGTGCGATAACCAGGCGGAAGGGTGATGCTGACCATGACAAGAACGGTGCATTGGACGACGAATGGTACAGCGTTCTTTTTGGCTCAAGGTATGTCGGCACTCCTGGAATACTTATGGAGCATTCGTTCCACACCAATTACAGGTCGGCAGTATGGCTGTATAACGAGGATAATCTGAAAAAGCTTGCCAAGGAAGAGGCAAAGGTGATCTACGAGTATTTCCGGAAGAAAAAGGAAGCTGAATACCCTGTCACTACAACGACGACCACCACTGCTGCGACCACAACAACTACCACCATGACAACAACAACAACTACTACAGTCCCGGTCACAACAGTCACAAGACCGCCTGTGCCGGAGGGCTTGAATCTTGGCGATGTCAACAATGACAGAAAGGTCGACGCTTCCGACGCCGCGCTTGTTCTGAAGCATTATGCCTATCTTTCGACCACTAACGAGGAAACCGGAACGGGAGCTGCGCCTATAGACTACACGATGCTGGAATATGCGGACACAAATGCTGACGGACTTGTTGATGCTTCGGATGCCGCAGATATACTCTGCTATTATTCATACCTTTCGACCGGCGGCTATGAAACGGATATGAGGAAATGGATATTGATAAGATAAATCAGAATAAAGGCTGTGCAGATATCTCCTGCACAGCCTTATTTATATTATCCGAATTTCTCGCTGAGGTAAATACTTACACGATCCTGGATAAACTCCGCACATTGCTGCGCTGTAGTTTCGCCGTTAAAGAAACGGTTCAATTCGTCATCCATAATTTCATAGTAGTCGTTACCCAATGATAAGTAAGTCGAATCGCCAGGTTCAGCCCTTTCGATCATATCGTTCACAAACTTAACGTCTTCGTCAGTAATTTCGCCCAGCTGCATGACATCGTCGCCGTATATCTGGAAACCAAGCTGATAAGTAACACCGCGGTAATTGAGCCATTCCGGGTCTGTTATCTCTTCATATTGTGTGAAATCAGTATAATGGTCAATATCATTCTGGAGATATATCTCAACTCCGGACTTTGTGACCGGGAAGGGGCCTTTCCATTCGTTTTTGCCAGTTGTATAGGCTTCGTCTGTCAGTTTTGATTTGATAAATTCCCACGCAAGCTCCTTGTACTCAGAGGTAGAACATATGGAAAAGCAGTCTGACATATTGATCGTAGGCGCTTCAAGATATGTTATCTCCTCGCCGTTAAACATTCCTCTTGTGTCCTGTACATACGACATATAGTTCATCCAGCTCATATCTGCAAATATCGCCTTGTCGTCAATATATCTGCGCTGTTGTCTGATATAATCAGCCTGTTCCTCCTCATCAGTCCTTTCCTCCCAGTCGGGATATTCCGATTCGATGTTATCGGGAATATTACACCATTCAAGGTATTTTATGAAGCTCTCGTCAGTATAATGACAAGTTGCATTTTCCCTGTCTATCCATTCTGGATAGGAAATGATATAAGATAATCTCTGCTGTTTGCTGTCATATTCGATCTCTATATTATCAGAATATTCAGTCAGAACATCGACAGTCTTATCCAGGTTCCAGTCTGAACCGTCGCCCACAAATTTTGTCTTAGCCACACGTCCTGCATCAAGATAAAATCTGTCAGAAAGGCTGTACAGCTTACCGTCATTCTCAAAGCAATTCAGCACATTCGGGAAAAATGAATCTCTGCTTAACGTATCGTCGTTGTCTATAAATTCATACAGATCGCAAAGTGCTCCGTTTCGTGCAAGTTCATTAAAGTCGCTGTCTTCTCCTATCATAATGTCCGGCAAATTTCCTGTGAGCATATCCTCCTGTAACCCACTAATATTGCTGACTCCGGTTTCAATATCCCACTCGCTCTGGTAATCCTTGTATTCAAGAATAAAATCGTGCCCCTCGTCATTCCAGGCAGTCACATATTCCCGCAACATATAGTCTCCGCCGTTTACAGCGCCGAGAGTGAGAACGGGAATACCCTCCATTTCCTCTGCTGTACGCGGTATAAATTCTCTGAAAAATACGCTCCATGTGCTGTAATCGTTATTTATCACAGCAATATTGCCATTTTCCGTAATTATCATGCCATTTATCATATCGGATGTCAGACCGGCTGCGTTTATATTAAATAAGGGTTCGATCTCGCCGTCAGATTTTATGCCGAAAACGGTTGTTCGCGACCAGATGAAGAGGTCGTAGTCGCCTGAGCCTATCTGAATACCCTGGGGCGTCTCAGAGAAATCATACGCAATTGAATTGCAGTCGGTCAGCGTACCGTCGGCATTGACATAACAGAGCTTTATTACGTCGGAATCATTTTCCGTACTTGCTGCGGTGCAGATCAATCTGCCGCTCTTGTCGTTTCCGACAGCGTCAATATCGTACTTTTCCGAGGTCAGCTCGCCGACATATTCTCCGGTTATTTTAAACATTTCAAGCGATCCGGAAACGCCGACAATAACAGTTTCACCGTCAGTATAAATTTCACTGATAGAGGAATTCTGCTGTGCCTCTACGCCGAAATCCTCAACGTCAACCGAAGAAGCGAGTGCGCCGTCCTTGTAGGTATTTATCATGAATTTAAACTGCGTACCCTCGGGATATGTCCAGTCATCGTTCATTTCCTGATCCGGCATGGAGAGGAAGGTAACGACAGTGCCGTCGTTTGCGCAGGTGACAGTATAATTCGCGCCTATTTCAAAATCCGGAAAATCGACAGTTTCATAGCTCTTGAAATCCTTTGTGTGCCAGAACTCAGGGGATTTTGTTCCCGAGCCAAGGAGGAGATAGTCTTCTCCGCTGTTGTAGGGCATAAATGTCCAGATCTGGGAACAGCTTTCGGGCACAGGCAGGTTGTTTTTCTTATAAGAGACAACGTCGCTGAGCTTTTCGGCTGTATAGCTTGTCTGCTTCTGCTGGTCGGACTCTGCCGGTTTCTGGCTGCATGAGAATGTCGTGAGCAGTGCAAGGGCAGATAGAATTGATAAAACCTTTTTCATAAAAAACACTCCTTTTTTAATTATAGCGGCTATGTAAGCAGCTTTTATTAATTAGTGTTTTTTATGGGCAAAAAAGACGAAAAAATCTGTCGATTTGTATGAATCAACAAAATAAAAACTGTACTCATCAATAAAAATGTTGGTGTTTAACAATTCGATGTCTTTGAAAGCAAATTTCTGTGATAAAAAGTTCTGGACATATACGTCAAAAAGTGTTATAATTAATAAAAAGGAAAGAGGAGGATATTATGGATAGGATCAGAAATAAAAAGGTCTCCGAGTCAATTACTGAGACCACAAAGCTTTTGCAGTACCGGGAGATCAATGGTCAGAACAGACTTTTCGGCGGCAGGCTTATGGAATGGATAGATGAGGTGGCTGCACTTACTGCAATGCGTCACTGCGGCGGACTTGTGACGACCTGTGCTGTAGATACCCTGCGGTTCAAATACGGCGCATATATTAATGAAATAATTGTTCTTATCGGAAAAATAACCTACGTGGGCAATACCTCAATGGAGGTCAGGGTTGACACATATGTTGAGGATATTGAGACCGGAATAAGGCGCGCGATAAACCACGCCTATCTGATCTGCGTTCACGTGGACGAGGAGGGCAGACCTCAGCCTGTCAGGTACGGTCTGGACGTGGAGACGCTTTCGGAAAAGGCTGAATGGGAGGGCGCGATCAAGCGGAATGCCGCCCGGAAGCTCAGGACAAACGACGGTTATTGATATGACAAAAAAGGAAAATCTATTTACAAAAACTCCGGTAGTGGTCGTCCTTGCATTTATCTGCTCGGCATTGTGGGGAAGCGCGTTTTCAGGTGTGAAAATAGGCTACCAGCGTTTCGGCATCTCCTCCGGAGAATGGCAGTCCCAGATGATTTTCGCCGGAGCAAGATTTGCCATAGCAGGAATTATGGCTGTGGCGATAGGCAGTGTTACCTCGAGGAAAATTCTTCTGCCGACGAAAAGAGCTTTGCCGAAGATCGCGGTAATATGCCTTTTCCAGACAGTTCTGCAATATGTTTTCTATTACATCGGTCTTGCTCATACGACCGGAGTCAAGGCAGCCGTAATTGTAGCCGCGAATGTGTTTATGTCAATTCTCATCTCCTCGCTTATCTATAGGATCGAGAAACTGACTATTCCAAAGATAATTGGCTGTATACTGGGCTTTGCAGGAATAATAGCTGTTAACCTGAACGGTCTGAGAGCAGGTATAAGCTTTAATTTTCTCGGTGATGGTTTTATTCTCATATCAACGATCGCACACGGCTTTTCTTCTGTTCTGATGAAAAAATATTCGGCAGGAGAGAACCCGGTCATGCTAAGCGGCTGGCAGTTTTTCCTCGGCGGAGTTATTATGGCTCTGACGGGAATTATCTGCGGCGGAAATATCCGGAATATAAACGCAGGAGCAATAGCGATCCTGCTGTATCTTGCCTTTGTATCGGCGGCGGCGTATTCCCTTTGGTCTGTTCTGCTGAAATATAATCCGGTGTCAAGGGTGTCCGTGTTCGGCTTTATGAATCCGGTATGCGGAGTTATCATCTCGAGCATTGTGCTGAAAGAAAGCAGCTCTCTCGGCATAAACGCATTAGCCGCACTTGTGCTTGTATGCATAGGAATTTTTATAGTCAATTATTGCGGAAACAGGTCTGATGAATAAATAAAAACGCCATAGCATTTTGATTTATAGTCAAAAGTACTATGGCGTTTTTTGTCATCTTAATTACCCGAAACCAGTTCCTTCCTGAGCAGGCACATATCGTAAGAGTCGATAACTCCGTCCTTGCAAAGATCAACATTTTCCGGGGCAGTCAGCTTTCCTGAGCCAAGCAGCCATCTTTCCAGCATGACCGCATCTGAAATTGAAAATATTCCGTCATAATTCGCGTCGCCTCTCAGCGTTTCCGGAGCAGGTCCGAGACTCTCAAAGGCATAACCGCATTGTTCGGCATATTTGTCGGCAGTAGAGTTGTCATATCCGCAAATTACGCCGCTGAAGCTGTCAGTTCCATGGGAGTTGCAAATTGTATAATTTGAGCCGTAGATGCTGCAATGAGGATTAAGAATAGTGATTTTCTTCAATGATTCACAGTCTGAAAAAGCTCCCGATTCAATGGCGCTCACTTTTGCCGGAATGGTAATATCCTCAAGACTCTGGCATCTTCCAAATGCACTGCCTCCAATATTTACGAGATTTTCGGGAAGTCTGATCTTTTTCAGAGACACACATTCCAAAAAGCTTTCATTTGATATGCTGAATATATAGTCAGGAAGAATCACCTCGCAAAGCGACTCGCATTTCGCGAATATTCTCGGATTAAGAAAATGAACAGAGTCCGGCAGAACAACAGCCGTGATATTCGGACATTCCATAAAAGCGTCTTCCGCAATTTCCTCGACCGGCGTACCGTTTATCACCTTCGGAATAATGACCTTTCCCACAACAGCTGGGTCGCACTTAGTCAGAATTGTCCTTTGCTCAGCATTTTCAAATGTCAGATATGAGCCGCTGTCAACTGAAAAATGTGTGCAGTCCGGCATCTCTGCGCTGAAATTATAGCCATTGTTCTCAGCGTATTCCTGGGCGGTTGAACCTGAAAAGCCGTAAATAGTTCCGTGAAAGGGTTCAAAATATCCATTGAACGCATCCGATGAAATATTGCAGTAATCGCTGCGGATAATAACGGTTTCCAGAGAGCCGCACTCGAGAAAGGCGGAATCGCCGATCATATGTACGCCTCTTCCAAGGTCAATTTTTCTGAGGCTTGTACAGCCGGCAAATGAATATGAATCGACCGCCATTATTGAGCTCGGAAGCTCAATTTCTACAATATTTTTGCAGTCCATAAAAGCGTTGCTGTATATTTCAATGACAGATTTTCCGTCTATATTAGACGGGACAATAAGCTTACCGGATGCGTCAGGACTGCATTTTGTAATGCGAATATAGCCGCCGATCTCCTCATAGCTCAGATAGGGAAGTGCATTTTCAGCAAAAACAGGGCTTTCCGGTATTTCAGTGCTGAAATCGCAGTTGAAGTCATTGGCATATTTTTCCGCCCGTGAACCGGCAGGAGCGCAGATAGTTCCAAAGAAAATAGTTCTTGAATATCCCGGCGGCTCAATGGTATTGCAGATGGTTTCGGGACTATTGTAGATCTCACATTCCGGATTACGGATAATCACCGTTTCAAGGGAAGAGCACTCGGTAAAGGCATTATCCTCTACAAACCTCACCAATTCCGGCAGTTCGATCATTTTCAGTCCCGAACAGCCATAAAAGCTTCTGGAACGGATACAATATAACGAGTCGGGAAGCTGGAGCTCGCTGATACCTGCGCAGTTCTCAAAAGCTCCCTCAGCGATTTCAGAAACAGGCATGCCCTCGATATACTGGGGTATCATAAATCTTCCGTATGCGGCAGGGTCACAGCCTGTGATGGTCGCATGGGAGTATTCTAAATCATAGGTGAGATAGGGCAGTATATTTGTCGGGGAGGCTTCAAGCTCCGGTATATCTGAGCTGAAATTCAAGCCGTATCTCTGCGCATATTCAGAGACATAGGAATCGGCGGCGGAGTAGAGCGTCCGGACGACCTTATCGTCATCGTAAAAATTGCGGTCGTCGCCGAAAACATCTTCACTGTCAGCTATCATGCACATTTCATTTCTGATGATAACGGTTTTCAGTGAAAAACAATCTGCAAAGGCACGGTTTTCTATTGACTGGACGTTCTTGGGAATATCAATTCCGGTGAGATTCATACATTCCTCAAATGCGCCTGAAGAAATGCTCGCAACCTTGATTCCCTCGATATATTCGGGTATGATAAGGTTTCCGATATAGTCCTTGTCACATTCTTCAATAGTGATATATTCCGTGTCATCCCAGTTCTGGTATCCGACAGAATATCTCAAAAAAGGAAAGGGCTGTTCCGCAGTTCCGTCTGATTCCGCTGCATCAGACAGGAGAGGACGACAGAAATTGCTGTACGGCACGGCGGCAGCAATGGCAGCGGCGCAGAGTACGGCGGAAAATTTCATAAGTCTTGTTCCGGACAAAATTTTTCTTGGCATATATGCCTCCTTTTTCGTGGCTTCAAGTTGGATTTATATTGAGTACATTATAACATATAAATTGCAAAAATGCAACACTCGCGTGGAAAAATTTAATTTTAAGATATTTGCAGCGCGAACTTGCCTGTGGGGGCTGTCCCACTCGCAAAATTTTTTCCAATTTTATCTGCAACAATACAGCATATCATACGACTAAGTAGTGAAGATATATTTTCAGAAAGGAGTTGAAATATGGATAACGGTGCAAGTAGCTACCGCCGTTTTCTCGAAGGGAATAAAGATGCTCTGACTGATATGATCCGCGAATACAGGGACGGCATCGTGCTGTACGTGAACAGCCTTGTCGATAATATATGCGCTGCCGAGGAGATAGCTGAGGACGTATTCGTAAAGCTCTATGTCAATAAGCCCCGGTTCTCCGGGAAAAGCTCATTCAAAACCTGGCTTTATTCAATTGCAAGATTTACTGCAATCGACTTCATCAGGAAAAATAAACGGACGGTCTCTGTCCCCATTGAGGAGTTCTATAGTCTTGCGGACAAGGAGGAAATAGAACGGGAGCATATCAAAAACGAGCAGAGGCTCATGCTCCACAGGACGATCCAGAGGCTTAAGCCGGAATACAGACAGGTGCTATATCTGATATATTTTGAGGATTTCGACACCTCCCAGGCAGCCAGGATAATGGGCAAGACCAACCGCCAGATAACATATCTGCTCTACCGGGCGAAGCAGTCCCTTAAAGCAAAGCTTGAACATTATAAGTGTTCATAGCGAACAAAGGTGAGATTGCAATTAGCTGTTATGCTCAAAAGCACCGATGTAGTTGAAATAAATATCCAACTGCTGACTTTTGTTACCGTCCTCGTCAACCTGTGCCTGATGAACACAAATCTTGTCCACAAACTCAATGATGATTTCGGGGGTAAGCGTTTCAAAGTCCGCATACTTTTTAGCAACAGCAATAAATCTGTCAATGTTCTTTTCGTTCGTTTCACAATCCGATAATTTCAAGTAAATATCGGCAAGTTTTTCTTTTAATTCTCTCTGCTCCTGCTCATAATCAGTTGTGAGAGAAGCAAAACGTTCAGAAGTCAGACCGCCTGTTACCGACTGCTCAAAAAGCTTCTTTATCATAACGTCAATTTCACGGATACGCTTTTCACAAAAGTTCTTTTCCTTTGTTAAGGCAGCATAGTTTGTACTGCTGCTTCTTTCGGAATTTTTCTGTAAAAGCCTTGCCAATTCATTGACATTTTCAGCCGCTTTTGCGGTTATGAAACGCAGCTCCTTTAACAGAATTTCGTTTATATCACAAAGCAAAACCCTGTGGTTTGTGCAGCGGTCTTTGTCCCTCTTGTAAGTGCCGCAGTAGTAGCAGTCAAGATTAGCGTAACGCGGATTTACTTGCTTTTGAAGATACAGTCTCGCTCCGCAGTCGGAACACAATATCAAACCTCTTAACGGGTCAGGTGTTCTGTCAGCGTATGACTTTTTCCTCGTTACCAATAATTTCTGAACAAGTTCAAACTGCTCGTCATCAATAATGGCAGGGTGAGTATTTTCAAAAATTACTTGCTTGTCCTTATCGTTCTTTATCTGACGTTTGGACTTGTAAGACGGCTTGTAAGTTCTGAAATTTACCGTATCGCCTATGTACTCTCTGTGAGTGAGAATTTTGGTAACGGTCGAGGAACACCAATTGCATTTTCCGAACGTTTCCCAATCGGGATATTTGCCGTTTGTTTTCGCATACTCAACAGGAGTAAGAACGTTGTGCCTTTTTAGATAACTTGCAATTGCCGTAACTCCCAAACCCTCAATGAACAGCTTGTAAACCAGTCTGACAATCTCTGCGGCAGGCTCGTCAATTATCCAGTCCTGCTTATCTTTTCCCTCCTTGTAGCCGTAAATACAGCGGCTGATGTGTTTGCCAGACATACCCTTGCTTTTCAGCGAGGACTTTATTTTTTTGCTTATGTCTTTGGCATACCACTCGTTAATGATGTTGCGGAAAGGAACAAAATCATCTGCTTCTTTGCTTGTATCAACACCGTCGTTTACAGCTATGAACCTAATGTTTTTTTCGGAGAAAAATATCTCTGTATAGTAACCGACTTCAAGATAATTTCTTCCGAAACGGGACATATCTTTTACAATGACCGTACTGATTTTTTGATTTTCGCAGTCTGAAATCATTCTTTGAAAATCGGGTCTGTTAAAAGTAGTTCCGCTCACACCGTCATCTACATAGAACCGACAATTTGCAAATCCGTTTTCGTCAGCGTATCTCTGTAAAATTTTTTTCTGTGTGACAATGCTGTTGCTGTCTCCGTCGAGTTCATCGTCACGGGAGAGCCTACAGTAAAGAGCCGTGATAAGTTCGTTTAAGTTGTTGTTCTGCATACCTTTTACCTCCATAAAGCTATGCTCCCAAACAACAAATATTGTACAATAAAAATTATACCATATTTGCCGCAAGAGAGCAGTGAAAAGATGTTAAACTTTTATGTCCGTGTGATTAACAACAACAGATTTAAGTCTTTCCAAAATCAAACGGGGATTTTCATTTTTATTGATAATGCTCACGGTAAAATGAGTATTGCCGATAATGTATTTGTGAATTTCCCTTTTGTGGATTTTCTTCTGAACATTAACACATTTATTGCTATTGTTTTTCAAGAAAACACCTCCGATAAAAATTTAATGACCGTATCGAACAGACGGTTTGCTCCGTCACACATGAAGTAAAAGCAATCGGAATACTTTTCTCCCGTCCCATACCTGTGGGTGCGCCGTGCAATGCTGTGAAGCGTTCAACACGGAAGTATCATTGTCAGCTCGTTCTTGTATGTACATCATTTGCAAAATGCTCTTATCGCTCGTGCCTTTGCTTCACCGTGGGTGTGCTTAGTTGGTTCTTCGCGTTCAAGGAAATTCCGAAAAATTTTCTCAGGCAGTCGTGGCAAAACAAAAAACAAGCTGTTTTGTTTCCGATACAGTCTATTCTGTTTTCAAGGTTCGCTACGGCGAATATTTCAGAAAGATATTTTTGAAAATATACCCCTCTATAATATATAGTGAATTTTTTCGCTCACTGTAAACGAAAAAGGGACTTTTTTCAAAAAATCAGCACATTAAACAATTAAACTTAATTGTTTTTGTCAGTAATGTACTGCCTGAGTTTAATCAGAATATCGCTTATTCTGCCGCTGATGTAGGTGTGAGATACGCCATATCTTTTAGCAATCCGCCGAAGTGAAATATCTTCAAAAAAATATTCGCATATCAGCTTGCGTTCATCTTCGGGAAGCTCCCGAACAGCTTTACGCACCAATTCAATACGGATACGCTTTTCGACTTCTTCCTCAACGTTGCTGTCGGATTTCAAAACAAAAGCTGTTTTTTCATCGTCAAGCGACATTGAGACGAATTCGTCACGCCTGCGTTTCAGGTAACGTTCTTTGTTTCTGCTGCTGGCATATGCCTTGTAAACCTCGGCATTGCCCGTCACCGGTGTTCCGTTTTCAAGACGGAACGTTTTTTTTTGCTCATAGCAAAACCTCCAAAGTATTTATTTACGGCTTGAAGCCGCAAACTTAACTCCTCTGAGGTTTTGCATTAACTTAATTATAACTTATTTAACCTTATTTGTAAATATGTACAGATATATTTTTTTATTTTAACAAGATGTTTCCTATTTACAAACGACCTATTTTTTCACTATAATATTAGAGGGACTTCTTTTTTCTGCTTTCAGCTTCAAAATGTCATATTCGGCACTAAGGTATAGTAATGGTATGAGGTAAGCTAAAGTAATTATCAGTGTAGAGGGTAGTTCTAATATAGCAAGCAACGCAAGTGGGTGTCCACTCGCAATTTTCAAAGGCTTTTGAAAATCATTTTGGGAAGTCTCCCAAGCCCTCTGAACAGCGGAAAGGATTAAGAAATGAACGACAAAAATGAGATTAAGGAAAAACAGAGAGTACGGAAAAAGAGAATTTCATTTCGTGTTGATGAAGATGAGCTGAAATTCATTCAGGCAAAAATGAAAATGCTCCGCATTAAAAACCGTGAAGCGTATCTGAGAAAAATGGCTATTGACGGACAGTGCATAAGGTATGATTATTCCGAATTTGAAAGCGAAATCAGAAAGAATAATTACCTTATGAGCAATGCCGCGAAAAGCATAAATCAAATCGCAAAGCGAGTAAATTCAACGGGAAATTTCTACGGTGAGGACTTGCAGGATTTGAAAAATCAAGTTGACCTTTTGCAGAAAAAACAGGTTGAAATTATGAAGCTTTTTATGAAAGAAACGGAGGAAAAATGAAGTGGCTTACACGAAAATACACGCTATAAAAACCACGCTTGACAAGGCTATTTTCTACATTGTCAATCCCGAAAAAACTGATGATAATCTGCTTGTTTCAACGTTCGCTTGCAGTGAACAAACAGCGTATCTTGAATTTGCAAAGACAAGGGAACGTCACAAATTCAAAGGAGAAAATCTTGCTTTTCACTGTATCCAGTCTTTCAAGCCTGACGAGGTAACTCCCGAACAGGCGCACAAAATAGGTATTCAGACCGCCGATGAATTTCTGAAAGGCAAGTATGAATATGTCATTTCCACACACCTTGACCGAGGACATATTCATAACCACATAATCATTTGCGGAGTGAATTTTGAAAACGGATTAGCCTTTGGAACGGAGCATGACAGAAAGAGTAATCCTGCGTGGAAACAGCTTAGAAAAATAAGCGATGATATTTGTCTTGAAAACAAATTATCCGTTATTTCAATGCCCGAAAAAGGTTACGGAAAATGCTATTATGAATGGTTGCAGGAACAGCGCGACAACAGCTACAAAGGCAAGCTGAAAAGAGCAATTGACGATTGTATTTTGTCTGCTGAAAGCTATGATGATTTTCTGAAAAAAATGCAGACCGAAAAGAAGTATGAATACAAAATAAGGGGCAGTTCACTCTCGTTCAGAGCGGAGGGACAGGAACGTTTTACAAGGTGCAGCCGAAAAAGATTAGGTTGGTACTATGAGCCTGAACAGATTGAAAAACGTATTGCAAGACAGTTGAGAAAGCGGACGGACAAGCTCGTAAAAGATAACGGTTTTTATCATTCCAATGATGAAAATGCAGTCGGTCTTAACAGGTGGGCGGCTCTTAAGAATATGCAGGAAGCTTCAAAAATTTTGAATGTTCTTTCCGAATACGGTATCGGTTCTGTTCCGCAGCTCGAAGAAAAAATATCGGAGCAGTACGACAGAAGATTTGATGTTGTAAAGGGTCTGAACGATTTTGAAAAAGAAATACGAAGCCAAAGGGAGCTGCTGAAAATGCTTCAAACCTACTGGAACACAAAAGCCGTTCACGATGAATATCTGAAATGTTCCGACAGGGAAAAATTCAAACGTGAGCACAGCCGCGAACTTTCAATTTTTCAGTCCTCGAAAGAATGGCTGAAAGAAAGATACAAGGGTACTTCCCTACCGAACCGTTCAGTGTTGGAAATGCAGATTAACGAAAACGAAAGCAAGCGTGAAATGCTTCTTGACGAGTATAACTCACTGAAACACTCACTGAAAACTCTTGAAAACCTTCACGAAAAAATTGAAGCGTATCTTGATGTGGAACGCTCCGAGCAACAGAGAAAAAAGTCAAACGGCGAGCTTGAATAATGAATTTTTATTTTGTTAAATATGAAAAATATATTTCCATATATTGACAATTATGGCAACTCATGGTATAATATTATCAGGGGTTGAGGTAATGTCTCAAAACTAATTTATCCACAAGAAAGGGGTATTGCAATGAACATTAACGAGTTAATGAAATCCTTGTCGGTACTTAATACGGAATTTACACGTCTTATCAAGAATACAGGGATTGAAGCGAACGGAGATTTATCGGGAATTGAAGCGGACAGCAACAGTCCCGAACAGCTTTTGTTGGTCGAGGAGCTTCGGAAAGTTATGCTGAATATTTCCGAAGCAAGCGACACAATAAGCTATCTTCGGAAACCGATAAGGGGCGAGTATGTTCTGCACAAAAACAGCGGCGGAAGATATGAGTGTGAAGCGCACGAATACACTTGCGGAAACAGCATAGAATACTATGCTTATGATGATTGGAACGGTTATTATCGTTGGGTTGTGAGCAGCGTTGAACACGATGGAGATGACTATTATATTGTCGGTTCAAAGTCGATAAGTTCCGACAGGAATAATATTCCGTTAGAGGGACTTCGGGTGAGAATAAGGTAAAACAGGAGGATATACGATGTTTAAATCAAATGAAGAAATAATTGCAGAGAGTATGCCTGATGAAAATACTATCTTTATTTTGAAAAAAGATTTGCAGACGAGAAATGGTATTATTACCAAAGGAACACGGGTTATTCTTTGTCGAGACGAGAAAAGTAAACTTTGTGATTGCTACAAAGTCATATTATCAGACGATTGTGATTATATGTATCTGAGCGATGTGATTGAAGAAGACGAAGAATGTATTCTTTCAAATGATGTTCCGAAATATCCGCAAAGAATACAGAACTTTGTCAGAGAATACTTCACGATTGACACTGACAGAACAAAAGAATACAAGTCTTATCTTGAAAAGCGGCACATTAATGTGGGACTTATTTTGCTTATGCTTTTTTGGCTTGCAGGATTGATAGCTATATCAATTCTCGGTTGGGTTAATGGTGTGTGGTATAATATTTTCATACCGTCTGAAGAAATTTCAACTGGAATTATCGGAAATATTTTCTTTGGCATTTGTTGGAGCACCGCGGGAATTATGGGAGTAGCGTTTTCGGTTACCTTAGATAAACAGTTGGCTATCGGAAAGAAAGAAAAGGTAATAAATAAATTGCTGCAATAAAGAAAGGACAGAAAAATGGATAATAAAAAACTTACAAAATTAGAGCATTTGCGGAAAGTAATTTACTTCTATCAGGAAGATTACGAAATAGATAGAGAGAATATATGGGTAAAGGATTTTATGGAGCATAGCAATAAAATCGAAAATCTGTTAAATCAACTTAGGGAGGAAATTGATGAACGTGCTTACTCTGCCCAGTATCTCGGATTTGTTCAGGGAATGAATTACGCTCTTGACCTGATGAATATTTCGGGCAAGGGCGAGAATAAGGAAATACTTGAAAGATTTCTTAGGGATATTGAATATCTTGATGAAAATATAAATTCAGAAAACGGAGGTACAAAATGATTATTTCGGTGATTTCGGAAAAGGGCGGCGTGGGCAAAACCACGACCGCCGTACACACGGCAAAGGGACTTGCAAAGTCGGGGAAAAAGGTTCTTGTAATCGACCTTGACCAACAGGGGAACGCAAGCAAAGCTCTCGGCTATTCTTATGACGGAAAGCCTACATCGGCGGAGCTTATTTACAACACTGTTGCGGGGATTGATATGGACTGTTCCGAAGCTATACGTCATTCCGAAAGCGGAGTTGACTATGTTCCTGCTTCACAAATGCTCACGGGAATTACGGCTTTTATTGCCAATGACAGCGACAGCGGATATGTTATAAAACGTTCGTTGGACAAGGAAATTTCCAAGGCTTACGACTACATAATTTTTGACTGCCGAACGCTTCTTGACTTGCTTGCGGCTAATGCTCTGAATGCTTCCGACAGCGTGATTATTCCTGTTGAAAGTGGTCTGTATTCTTATATGGGACTTTACAAAATGATTGACAAGGTGAAGTCTATAAACAACAGCACGAACCGTCAGCTTAAAGTCCTCGGCATACTTCTGAACAAACAGCAGCGGACTTCCGTTGCTCACGAAATTGTCAGCGAGGTCAAAAAGCGTTACGGGGATTTGGTGTTTAACACGACTGTCCCCTACTGTCCTGCGCAGGCTGAACAGTCGGTTATGTCGGACAAGAGCATTTCCGATAAAACCACTATCGGCAAGGCTTTTATGAGTGTTGCGGAGGAGATTATAAGCAGGAAAGGAAATACAAAATATGGATTATGAAGAAGTGATAAAATCTTTTTCAAAAGCTAAAAAGATTAAAGCCGTTTATTTCACTTTTGCTTTAGTTCCAATAGCGTTTGTTGTGTTTGCTTGGGTCTTTGAAAACTTGTATTTAATGATAGGCTTTGCAATTAGCCTTGTTATTTTGGGTTTTATAAAAGACATTGTTGGAAAAACAAAAATAGAATTTATCAATACTTCTGAAAGATTTTACGGAGTTTCCGAAACAAATTTTGAGCGTATGTTTTTACAAGTTGAGGAAAAATACGAAGCATATGTTGCAAAAAGACAGCTTGAAATTCAAGTAAGAAATCTTTATCATAAATATAAAAAATTAGCAACACAGAAAGGAAAATCATAATGAATAATGATATTAGAAAAATGAGAGCACTCACAGCTATAAATGGCGTAGCCACAATGTTACTTCTTATTGTTCTGATGATAGGATTTAACTATACCTTTGTAAAAATTGGGGCAGGACTTCATATACTTATGTTTCTTTTTTCAGGTATATGTTGGGTAAAACTGATAACTGAAAATGATGATATATGAACATCGCTCTACACGACAGCGAAAAGGAATATCTGAAAAGAAAGACGTTCCCCAATTACGCGCTTATGAAAATATCGGCTTATCACAAATCTGTTGGAGATACCGTTGAATGGTGGCAGCCGGAGAAAAAATACGACAGGGTCTATTCAAGCAAGATTTTTGACTTTACTCCCGAAAATCCTCTGCTGCCGCCCGATACGGTCAAGGGAGGGACGGGGTATGACATACATTCCGTTCTTCCTGCCGAAATTGAGGAAATGTTTCCCGATTACAGTATTTATCCCGACTGTGACTACGCCATAGGCTACATAACGAGAGGTTGTCCCAATCATTGCCGTTGGTGCATTGTTCCCGAAAAGGAGGGCAATATTAAGCCGTACAGAACGTGGGAGCAGCTTGTAAGACCTGACAGCCGTAAACTTGTGCTTATGGACAACAACATTCTCGCAAGCGAATACGGCATACGGCAGCTCGAAAGTCTGATTGACAGCGGTTACGCTATTGACCTTAATCAGGGTATGGATGCACGTCTTGTTACCGATAGCATAGCGCAGATACTCTCGCGGCTGAAATGGATAAAATACATTCGGTTCAGCTGCGATACATCGGCGCAAATTGCAGCTATTGAAAATGCTGCGGAGCTTCTTATGAAATACGGAGTTAAACCTTACAGGCTGTTTATTTATCTGTTGGTTACAAAGGACGTTGACAATGCAGCCGAAAGAGCGGAACGTCTAAAGAAATTCAAAGGTATAACGCTTTATGCCCAAGCGGAAAGAAACGAAAGCAAGGGTATTATCCCTGATAAAATCCAGTTGGAATTTGCACAAAGATTTATTTACAGCGGCAAATTCCGCAGCGAAACGTGGGATAACTATTGCAGACGGCACAATATTTACAGAAAGGAAAATAATATGGGAAAACTTGATTTATCACGCTTTTCAGAAATAAGCGAACACGGCTGTCTTGACCCGTTGGACATGATAGCGATAACTGCTGAAAATCCGCTTGATATTGACAAGAAGCGTGTTGAAGCAATGCAAAAACGAATTGAAGCAAAGCAAAAGACCGATACGGAAAACACAGCATTAAAGCAGTCCTATAACAATGTGTGGGGCAGTTCTTTTGAAAAGGTTGAAAGTATCGAGCTTAATCTGCTGCACCACTATGAGGACGAGAAAGGCGGTTCACAGCCGTTTAATCTGAACAGTGACAAGATAGCTCAGATTATGGCGAGTGCCGAGGATATAGGCATTGTAACGCCCCTGATAGTCCGCAAAACTGACGGTAATAATTATCAGATAATTGCAGGACATCACCGCTATGAAGCGGCACGGCAGCTTAATCTGCTTTCCGTACCTTGCGTGGTTAGAAAAATCACAGACGATGAAGCCTTTAAAATTGTTGCAGAGAGCAATATTCAGAGGGACAGGACTTTGCCCAGTGAGTACGGAAAAATATTCTCCGCATATATGGATAAGCGTGCTGATACTGATATGACAGCCGCTGAAATTGCCGCTAAATTCGGAGTATCGAAAAAGACTATGTACCGTTACATAAGTGTAGCAAGTCTGAATGTTCATTTACAGAAATATGCGGACGAGGGAAAAATTCAGCTTGCCGCCGCCGAAATCATAGCGGCATTTTCGGAGGGAAATCAAAAAGCGGTTCTGAATTTTCTTTCACGTCCCGACAGCAAGAAAATCACTCCCGAAATTGCAAAGGAGTTTGCTCAAATCGTAGAGACTTACGGCGGCGAGGACGTTCCGTTCCACGAATTTACAAAGCTGCTTGCGCCGAAACCTTTGAAGAAATACAAGAGCAATGTTTACAACAATATTTTTTCAAGGTTTGCTATTGACAAGAGTGAAAAGGAGCTTGACGAACTTGCGGAAAAGCTGCTGACGGAATATTTTGAGAGTGTGTCACGGTGACACACTATAAAGGAGGTTATTTTATGAACATACTACATTGCCCAAAATGCGGCGGAGAAATAATAGTAGACATCCTTTACACTCTTACATATATCAAAAAAGCGGTACTGACAGACGAAGGTTTTGACGAATATTCGGACAGAATTGCTGATGAATGTACCACACCACCTGTGTGGCGGATTAGTCATGCTCACTGTGAAAGCTGCGGTAAGGAATGGCGCAAACCATTTTATGAAATTGGTGTTAATTGCAATGACAATTCAGTCAACATTATAGAGCTAAGCGGTGATGAGGTTAAAATGAATACTACAGAAAGAAAAAATTATTTTCTGAAAAAAGGTATTGAGATTATTTCATAATCTATGAGAAAGTGTGTCACGGTGACACACTCGGAAAGAAAAAAATTAAAATGACAGAGTTTGACGAAATGAATGAAAGTACAGAAGAAACCGAAGATACTGTGAGAAAAAACACTAATTTCGACTTTGCAGAAATGATATTGCTTTTTTCTAAAATGGCAGCACTTGTCCTTATAATTATTGGAGGTTGGATTGCTCTCGATAGAGTTTTTGATAGCTTAGGCAACAGCATGAGATACAACTCTAAAGCGAGCGTTTCGGCAGGAATTATAACAGACAAGGAAATAATCAACGGACACACAGCCGGCGGCGCAGGAGTGGGTTATTATGACGGCAAGGTCGGTTACAGCTTTAACGGCAATAAAAGCTATGTTCCTACGGTCTACCGCATACATATCAGCGCGGAATTTGAGTATGACGGAGAAACACACCAAGGCAGCAATCATTTTGATGTGAGCGAAGATGTTTATAATTCTTACAGTATCGGTGATTATTTTGACAGCAAGGATTTGACAGGCAATTCAGAGCAAGAGTAGTGTGTCACGGTGACACACTCGGAAAGGAAAAACCAATGCGTATTACAAAGCAGGAAATGACTTTGAACCAAATCATTTATGAAATAACATCGGGGAAAAAGAAATCGGGGGAATTTATTTTTACAAGGGATTATAACCTTTTGCCGAAGCAAATGGGCATTATATTTAAAATTCTCTTAGAAAACGATATTGTCAGCCGCACTAAGTCAGGCGGCTACATACTCACAGAAAACTGCAAGGAAAACGCGCAGGAGCTGTATTTAAGCAAAATTTCCGATTTAATAGAGCATATAATACAGCTTGCCGAAGCCGCAAGCATATCTCAGGAACTGTTGATTGATTTCTTTAACAGCGAGATAAAAGAACCAAATAGATGACAAGGAGATAACTATGATTTTTCTAAAAATAATTTCTTTTCCGATACGGCTTGTGCTTTTTTTGATTTTGGGTTTGCTGTCTCTGTTGCTGCTGATTTTTCAGAATACTTTTTTATTATTTTTGAATTTTGCGGCTTCCCTCATAGCACTTGCCGGCAGCTTTATAGCCGGACTTGGAATGATAGGAATAATAATCGGAATAATTATGACACTCAGAAACGGCTGGAGCGAGTTCAAGGAAATGGGATTGACTTTTTTCCTTTGCATTATATTTATAACGCTCCTTACCCTCTTTAGCGGTTCTATGCCTACAATTGTCTCAAAATTATACAGTATGGTATTTATTGCCGCTGTTTGGCTTTGGGGACTTGCAAAGGTAATTCTATTCTGTGATACTGATAGATTTTATATATAACAAAAAAGTGCGTAACGATGACACACTTCAAAAATAAAACAGGACAGACCACCAAGCTCCACACTTCCGGTTCTGCCCTGTCCGACGGACGAAAGGTGTCCGACAGTGTTATTATAACACATTTGATACCCTTTCGTCAATACATCGAAAGGAAAAATTTTATGAGTAACGGAACAGCAATTTTAGGTCTTTTTATCATCGGCTATGTAACTTACCGATTTTTCAAATGGTACTTAATTCCTCACAATGATGTGAATTATGGCAAGGTTCGTCCTCAGATTATCCGTATGGAACAAATAAGAGCGGATATTGATGACATAGACGAATTTCTCACAGACGTTGAAACGGTCAGACGTTCAAACAATATTGAGATTTACGCATACATAAAATATGCTCCGGTTTCGGGCGGCAATGATAAGACAATACGACTGCCGATTTTGACTAACGCAGATAATTTAACTGTCCTCGCTTCAGATGAAAGACGGCGGCTAAAGGACGAGTTAAAAAAATCAATGAAGAAACTTCCGAAAATCAAGGAAAACGCTTAGCACTCTTTTATAATTGAGGTAAAAAGCAATATCGTTACGGTAGTAACGGAAACGCTGCGAAAAGGTTAAAAATTCCCTCTTTAATCAGGGTAGGGGAGATAGTACGAAAACGAAAGGAAAACGGTATGAGTAAATTTAAAAATCCTGCCTTGCAGTACGTTGACGGGGTTCTGACAGGGCATTGTATTGTGTGTGCAAAGTACATAGGAAATGAATATGACACAAGCTATTACGCTCTTATCAAGCGCAAATATTGTTCCGAATGTGCCGAAACCGTAGAGAAAGCAAATGCGCGGTTCAGAGCTGCAAACAACAGGCATAATCACGCAGCAGTCAAAGCCGAATGGCAGAAGCTGGTTGACGAGTACAGAGTGGAAACACAGATACAGCGGCAGATTATAGCTGAACTAAGGGACGAATTGGAGAGAATACGGAAATAAAAAAATTTTAAAAAATTTTTCAAAAGCCCTTGACAAATCGAAAAAAATAGCATATAATATAAATGATGAAAATCAGCATTGCCCGTAAGTAATCGGGATTGCTAAGCTATGAAGTGTCACGCAGGAGTCAAGGGGTGTGCATGGAGCTTTAGTGGTTGCATAGGAACCAGACTTGACGTAGGCAGAAATGCTGAAAGAAAATATGCAATAAGCGGTTCTGTTTTCAGAGCCGCTTATTTTATGTAAAGAGGTGCGGAAATGGAGAATAATGACAAATTATATCAGTGTGCAAATTCATATGCAGAACTTGGAAATTATGAATACAAAATATGTTTGCACAATAACGGAACAATTATCAATACAACTATCGGCTTTGACAACAGCGGATTTATGCACTTAGCAGGTTTAGAGAAACTGACTGATTTACCTCCATTTTCTGATATAAGCAGCAGCAGATTATATGATAATATAATGGACAATACCGTTACATATCAAACTGCTTGCAGCAGCTCATCGTGGAATGTTCCGCTCAACGACCCTCAAAAGAACAGCGTGACATATACCCTCGATGACAGAATAGATACATTTGCGAATTTCCGCGAGGTTCTGAACAGCGGTAATGTAAAAGCGTATTCGTGGAACTTGGACTGTCATAGAAGCCAACGTCCGTATAATTCCGAAATCGCAGCTGATTTTATGCTTGTATTTGAACCTGAAAACAAGAAAACTCCCGATGAAAGAATATATGCTTTTTTCAGGCTTGATAAAAATAATCCTAAAGTTGCTCACGGAATATCACAGTTTCCTACCGACAGGACATACAACAATGACGGGCGCAGAAGTGTTCCCGAAATCACAATAGTTTCATTTGTTGAACATGACAAGGTAAACAATGTTGACAGATGTATTATAGAAATTCCGGCAGAGGAACGTCGGCGGCTGAATGAAAAAATACTGAATAATTCCGAATATGCGACCATTAAAGCCGATTTAAAGCAGCTTAGAAGCAAGAGGACAAAGTATGCGGAAACACGTTCAGAAGCCGCTCAGAAAGCCTATGAGAGGAAACTGTCGGTATTCAGCAACAGAACTATTTACAATTCCGATATGCTTAAAAATGCCGCAGAAAGACTTGCAGCTCAAGCGCAAGACCCACATAACAGCGATGTTAAAGACCTTATTCTGAATGAAATAAAAGCCGTCAATGCGGAAATTGAGAAGCGTGAGAAAGTGCCAAATGCTAAATTATCGTCAAAAATCACTCTTACGAAAGAAACTCAAAACGAGGACGGAACTATGTCGCTTAAGCCTATCATCTCGATTGAAACACCGCAAGCTCTGACTAAGGCTAAGTCCAAAATTGAAAGGGGTACGCACACTGCCGAAAGCAAAGTATATAATTTTTTCTCCGATATTAAGGACATACTGAAAAAGGCTGCTTCAATGCTCGACAAGAAAAAGCGAGCTGCGGAACAAGTAAAAAAGCCGTCTGTCAAGCATGAACGCAAGGCAGCTCAACCTACTATTCCCTCTGCTCCTGAAAAGAAAGACGAACAGGAAAAAGAGCCTTTATTTTCGGTTGCCGAAATCAGTTCTGACAAGTATGCTCCTACGAGAAGTAAGGACAAGAATGTTGGTTTGGATAAAAAGAATGATTTGGAGTTATAATAAAAAATCTCCCTCTATAGGCAAGTGCTTATAGAGGGAGATTTCGATTTGATTTTTAGTTTAAGGATAAGGATAATAACCCATATTGATAGTAAATTGGTCGACTTCAATTTCGCCTGAAACATCAAACAGCGGTACATCAACGCATTTTTTGTAAAATTTTATTTTTGTAACATCTTCATATTGATTCTTATACTGTTTGCGTGCTATTTCAAGCTCATAATCAGTATCAGTAAGTTCAACAGTATATGTATCATATTTTTCGATATTTTCGCATAAAAGGTCTTCTTTACGCATATATCCGTCTATATGATTTTTCCCTACAGCAGGAGTTAGGTCTGGAATCTGTTCATATGAAGTAGTTTCTGCGTAACCATAAGTTTGTCCATTAGAGTTCGTTTCGTATATATTGCTGTTTTCAATGTGTGTGCTTTTATTGTTGTTTTTTTGAAAACACAATATTATTGTTCCCACTATAAATATTACCGATACTGCTATAATCATTATATAAAATAGTTTTGTTTTTTTGAGTTTCTGCATGGGTAATATCCTCCTAAATAATAAAGTTAAGCATTTAGCTTATATCTGATGTCTCAACATTTAAGAAGTTTTGCCAGATGTCTTTAGTGGAGTATCTACCATATGCACGTCCGGTTGTATGAAAAGATGAATACTCCCCCCACATATCATACCAACTTGTTTCTGCATATATACTTGAGGGATAATCAGAGTTATCTTCTGAATGTCCAATGCTAAGCAAGGAATATGTGCCAGTTTTTGCGGATTTGCCATAAAGATAAGAGTCCACTTTTACGTTTTCCGTTGGTATATTTCTTTGTATAACCTCATGAAGATATGTTGTTGAATTTATTGTAGAACTTCCATAGCCCAAAGCCGTTGTTTCTATCTCTGAACGAATTTGAAAGCCATAGGTTTCCCCACCAACGGAAAAGAGTACACATGAGCCGTTTGGTTCAAGCATAGTTGATGAAAATCCTGCCGAAGCACTCATACCAACCACAGAAGAAACCGTCATAACCGCGCAAGCTGCCATAGCAGCAATTCTTTTTGTCATTTTCATAGTAATTCCTCACTTTCAAGTGTGAGGAGAAAATATACGTCATTCAATTGTCATAAAATTATGTTTGAATATTCCGTCTGAATTTTCTCCGATTGTTTATATTTGTGTGTAAAAAAGTCCGAGATTAAACTTATACAATCAATCCGACCGCCGCCTTTCACAGTGTGTCACGGTGACACACTTTAACTTACCCACACACTGTTTGAAGTAACATCTACGCTCTGAGAGCTGCCGAATAAGCCGCTTTCTTTGGCGTAATGTGTGAGCTTAACACGGTAATAGTAACCGCCTTTTACCGAAACCGAGTAATTCGCAAGGCTGTATGTGCTTGCTGACGATTTCAGTTTATCTCCAACATCTACCTCGTCAGTCCAATTGACCTTATCGGAGCTTCTCTGAATAACAATATTCTTGAAGCCGATTTTAGCCATTGAAGATGAAGCGGACGTTTTGGACGTTATTTCCACTGCCTTTGTTGCAGCGGAGCATGACAGCGAATGGTTTGTGATTAACCATTCCGCATAGGGCATAATGCCGCTTGTTTCCGATACAGTAAGGTACGGTTTGTCTGCCGTATCAATTTCGGCAGCCTGCGCTTGCATAGGCGTTAAAATACACAGCAAGTTTGCAATCCCTACTGCTGCAAAACTTTTTTTCATAAGGTTCTCCTGTCGCTATTTCATTGCTTCCACTACCTTTTGGCATTCGTCATAGTCAAGTTTATTTGAAGTAATAACATAAACTATGCCGTTGTTCAAATAGGTTGCGGTAAACTGACCGTCCTCTTTCAGAATGAATACGGTTTGCCCGTTTATTTCGGTTTCCTGAAGATTATAAGTATCCGTCGGTATTCCTATCGGCGGTATATTATCCGAATTGACGTATTTTGTAAAGGTTATATTCAGCCTTGTTTTGCCGTTTTTGTAAAAGAAGCATATATCGCTGAACGCTTCGTTTATTTCGGCATAAAAATCCACCAACTCAAAACCGTCGGGAAGATAAAATGGAGCTTGCGGAGAAATACCGTATTCGGCGCACTTTGCTTTTATGCCGTAAGGGTCGTTCTCCGACGTCGGCAAGCTGATTACGGTCTGTTCCTGCTTGCCTAAATCAATAGTCAAATCCCCTTTGGTAAATTGCACAATCGCCGAAAAAATATTTGTACCCCATGCCGCCACGGACACAGTGTTTGCACCGATAAGCATAATACACGCCGCGCTTGCGGCAATTGCTCATTTGGGAAATTTGAAACGCTTTGCGCTCTTTTGCTTTATCATTCTGATTTCAGACTGTACGTTAATTTCTTTTACAGCTTTTCCTCTTGCTTCCATAATCGCCGCTGTCAGTTCTTCGACTAAATCATAGTCAGGGTTCGGCTTTGCAAGCTCGCGGTCAAGCTGTTTTTCCAGTTCCTCGGCGGTTATTTCACCGAAAGAACTGTCTGAACGAATTTTTTCAAGAATGTTTTCCATATTTTCCATATAAAAATCCTTTCACTAAGTAATGTTCGCAGCAATTCATTTTTTGACAATTGCCTTTCAAGTTTGTATACTTGCATAAATTTGTCTGCGCTAATTTGTTACTGTTGCATATATTCTTTTTCGATTTTTGTTTTTATCCTGTGAATACGTTGGTAAACAGCGTCCTTGCTGATACCAAGCCGTTTTGAAATGGTTTCGATACTGTCACCGTTTATGTAGTAGGAATTAAGCAGCTCGTATTCCTCTTTGGTGATAATATCTTCAAACGGCGTTTCCACCGAGTAACTATCTTCGGTAGTTTCGTTAATATCGTCAATGGAAACGGTTATTTTATTTTTCCTGCGGTAATTTTTCATAACATTGTCGGCAGTACGGTAAAGCCAAGCTCTGACGTTCTCCGACAGCTTCATTTTATCTATTTTTCTGTACAGTGTCAGGAAAACTTCCTGCGTACAGTCCTTTGCAGCGTGTTCATTATCCAGTCTGACACAGCAATACTTGAAAATGGCGTTATAGTATTGCTCGGCTATCTCGTTAAAGATGTTCTCAAATTTCATAAGCAATCTCCTTAAAAGAACAGTAAAATACTGTCCTTTAAAATGATATACCCATTTTATCACAAATATAAACTAATGTCAAATAAGAAAAATTCCCCCGAACACAAAAACTGTATTCGGGGGACTGCATTAAAGCGACTGAGATTTGGGAGTATCGGCTGACTTTTCCGAGGTTGGCTTGAAATCATCGCTCATAATCCTGTCACGGGAGAAAAGTGCCTTATCGTCCCTTGAAACGGACTTTTCCGCTTCTTTCACCCTTTCGGCAAAGTTATTGATGTGCATAGCCATTTTACTGCTGAACGCAAGGTTTAAAGGTTCGACGCACTTTGTTATTCCGTCGGGATATTTTTTCTGTTCGCTCCCGCTGATTTTAGTGACCGTCAGCTCGTCGGGGGAGCAATGCCCTATTTCTTTTCCGTCCGAATATGCGGTAATCTTGCTGTCGGCGGTTCTGTCATAGGTTATGCGAAGCTCCTTGTCGTTCTGCCGCCATTTGATGTTGAGATTATCAACTTTTTCGGTCTGCACCTGTTTTTCCGGCTTTTCTGAGGATTTTCCCGTGCTTTCCGGCTGTTCCGGCGCAATCTCACCTTTTACCTTATCGGCGTTTATCTCGTCAGTCAGACGTTCAAGCTCCTGTTTCTTTTCCTCAAGCTCCGCTTCATGCTCAAACGGCATATCGGCTTCCTTTATGCTGTCGGCAAGCTCAGTTTTCATACGTTCAAGCTCGTTGCAGACTTTATCTATACGCATAGGAACAGAAGCTATCGCGTTATCTATTCTCGTGAGATTTCCGCTTTCGCTGCTGCCAAAATCAAAGGAATAAATGTTTTCGCCTTTAAGATGTCCTTTGTAAGATTTTGCGAAGCCGTCATAGGAAACGGCTATTTTGAAGCCTTTGTATTCGGCTATATCCGTTTGCGCTTTCGGATTTCCCATAACAGCACTTGTCATAGCAGCTTTGAGAGCTTCCGCCGCTTCTTTTTTATCAACGTACAAGGTGTTTCCGACTTTCATTTCAAAAACTTCCTGACCGTCAATATCCTTTTTGGGAACATATCCTTTTACCGTTTTGGTGTCGGCGGCAATTCCCTCGATTATTTTTTCCGTGTTGGCAATTTTGGACGGCAGCCTTTTTATGTTGTCCTCAATTTCGTATTTATTTTCAAGATATGTATTTTTCAGCATATTCAGACTGCGAATATCCTCTCTAAGCTCCATTTGCCGCCTGATACGGTCGTCTCCCACGGCAGCCATTTTGACTTGCATAAGGTCAACCGCCATATCGTCAATATCGTCACAGGTTCGCGCAATAGCCTTTGACGTGAAAATCTGCGAAATGCTTTCCTGTTTTTTTTCTACCATTTGGTACAGATATGCGTCGAACGTGCCTTTGGTAACATATCTGAAATTGTCTACTTTCTTGTTTTCGTTGCCCTGTCTAACCATACGTCCCAAACGCTGCGTTAGGTCGGCGGGTCTCCAAGGGCAGTCAAGGTCGTGAAGTGCGACAAGTTTGTCCTGCACATTAGTTCCTGCGCCCATTTTCTGCGTTGAACCGATAAGCACACGAACGTCTCCGCTGCGGACTTTTGCAAACAGTTTCGCCTTTTCCGTTTCGCTGTTGGCTTCGTGGATAAAGGCTATTTCCTTTTCGGGTATGCCTTTTTCTATCAGCTTTGAACGAATATCGGAATAAACGTCAAACCGTTCTCCGTTCTTTTTCAAATCTTCTTTGGACTGCGGCACACCCAAATCACAGAAAACAAGCTGCGTTGACTTCTTTTCGGACGTATTTTCCCATATGTCAAAAACGTTCTGAATACAAGCGTTTAACTTTGTCTGCGGTTCGTCGGGCAGATTAAGGTCATAAAGCCGTTGGTCAAGACCGAGCTTTCTTCCGTCACCTGTTACAACAAGCATATTATCCTCTGTTCTTGAAACCTCTCCCTTGCTGATAGCTTCAGCTCTTACCGCAAGGGACTGTACAACTGATTTTTGCGCTTCTGTCGGCTCAACCGAAACAATGTGCTTTTCGCATTCAGGCACATCGAGATTGAGTTGGTCTGCCATTTTCACATCGGCGCATTCTTTGAACATAGTGACAAGTTCGGGAACGTTGGTGAATTTCAAACGTGTTTTCATTCTCCAGTCGCTGCCGCTGGGCGAGATTTCCGCTTCGGTGGATTTTCTTGTAAAATTTCCTGCCCACGCATCGAAACTGTCAAGACCTGTTTCTTTCAGCAAATCGGACTGCAAATATTTCATTGTGGTGTACATTTCCGAGAGAGCGTTGGTCACAGGCGTTCCCGTACTGAAAACAATACCTTTGCTGCCTGTTTTTTCGTCAAGATACTGACATTTCATATACAAATCCTGCGTTTTCTGAACGTCGGCATTAGTGGAAAGTCCCGAAACGTTCTCCATTTTTGTGGAAACATAGAGGTTTTTAAACTCGTGAGCCTCGTCTACAAACAGCTTATCCACACCAAGCTCCTCGAATGTGACCGCATTGTCCTTGACCGTGCCGTTGGTCAGCTTTTCAAGACGTTCACGGAGATTTTTTCTTGTTGCTTCGAGCTGCTTTACCGTGTAGCTTTTGCTGTCGGTTTCCTCGGCAGCTTCAAGAGCTGATACAACCTCGTTTATCTGCTTGCGTATAAATTCTTCTTCACGCTTCGCGGAAAGCGGAATTTTTATAAGCTGTGAATGTCCTATAATTACCGCGTCGAAATTTCCCGTTGCAATTCTTGCGCACATCTGTCTGCGCTTCTGCGGAGAAAAATCGTCCGGCTTTGCCACAAGAATATTAGCGTTAGGGTACAGCTTCATAAAGTCAGAGCCTATCTGTTCCGTCAGATGATTTGGAACGACAAACATACTCTTATTGTGCAGTCCGAGACGTTTTCCCTCCATTGCCGTGGCTATCATCTCAAAGGTTTTTCCTGCGCCGACCTGATGTGCGAACAGCGTATTGCCGCCGAAAAGCGCGTGCGCCACAGCATTTTTCTGATGCGGTTTCAGCGTTATTTCGGGATTTGAACCGAAGAAATTAAGATTGCTGCCGTCGTATTCACGGGGACGTATGCCGTTGAATTTTTCATTGTACGTCTTTACAAGCTCATTGCGCCTTTCGGGGTCTGCAAAAATCCATTTTTTGAAAGCGGCGTTTATCTGCTTGACTTTATCCTCCGCTGCCTTTGTCTGCTTTTCAAGAATTACGGTCTTTTGTCTGCCCTCCTCATCTCTTACGGTTTGCGTTACCGCGACCGATTTAGCGTTAAGGATTTTTTCAAGCAGTTCATAAGCGTTCAAATCCTTTGTACCGAAATTTTTCGTAGACTTCACGGAATTGTCAAGACATGCGTTTTCAACTTTCCAAGAGCCTTTTCCTGCGCCCGAATAGTGAACGGTTATAGCGGAGGGATTTTCCTGCGGAACATCTCCGTCATATTCCTTGAAACGCTGCGGAGTTTCAAAAGTTTCATACATAAACTGCTGAATGATTTTCGTGTCAATCCAAGTCATACCGAGCTGCATATCTATTTCCGTGGCTTTCAGCGGTTTCGGTATTACTTCCGTCAGAGCCGCCACATTTTCCGCATAGGCAGGATTTTCCGATATTTTTGCTTCCGCCATAGCTATTTTTTTATAGATATTTCCCGATAAATACTCATCGCTTGTCTGATATACGGTATTATCTTCCGTGGAAAGTTCGGGAACAGGGTATATGTCACCGTGCAAATCGGAAACTATTTTTTCTTTCTCAAAGCCTGTCAAGTCCTGCATATAATCAAAGTCAATTTTTCCCTTTTCGGATATTGACAAAATCAATGCTTCGTGAGCGGTTTCAACGTGTTCCGCTACCTTACGGGGACGTATGGTTCTTTCGGTGAATATCTCTGTTTTGCCTACAAACTGCCCCTCTTTCATTTTTTCAAGGGACTGCAAAAGCGGCAGCCTTACGTCGTTTTTGAAAACGTTGCTGTTGGGAGCTTTTCTTGTAACTCCGCTTGCATTTCTTGAGTTTGGCGTTTCCGTGGGATTTATCCGTCCGAATTTCTGAACGAATTTATCATACTTAACGTTAAGCTCCGCTTGCAGCAGCTTTATTTCCTTGTCGGGTCTGTCCTCGACTTGCGCTTTCAAAAGCTCCCTGACGGTTAAACCCAAATCGCACAAACCTTTGCGGCGGTCTGCGGTCACTCCGTGCTGTTCGCTTTCTTTCAGCGGAATAAGGTTATCGTCAACACGGAAATACAGCTTATCGTCCACAACAGTATAGGTCAGATTTTCAATATCGGGAGTTGCGGTCAGATAGTTATTTTCCGCACGTTCGTCAAGCTCCTGCTGAAATTCAAGGGGAACGTATTCTCCCTTGATATTTTTCATAGCTTCGTGAAGCTGTTCTTTAAGGTCTGCGCCCTGAACGGGAGTGCATATTATACTGCCGAAACGTCCCTTGTCGGAAAGTTCGCCTAAAACCATTTCGGGATTGTCGGCAAAATAGCTGTTTATTTTCAGACCGTCGGCGTTTTCCTTTGTATGCACCCATTCACAGGATTTATCCATAGGCATTTCGCTGATATTAAGCGGTTTTTCACGCTTTTTCAGAAAGATAATATCGGTTGCCGTCTGTGTTCCTGCGTTTTTCTGAAAAGCATTGTTAGGCAGTCTGACCGCGCCCAAAAGCTCCGCTTTCTGTGCAAGCATTTGACGGACTTTCGTATCGTCTTTATCGAGCGTACCCGTTGACGTTACAAAAGCAACAATACCGCCCGAACGAACGCTGTCAAGGGATTTGGCAAAGAAGTAGTCGTGTATCAGAAGTCCTTTGTATGCCTTTGTTTTGTCGTTTACACCGTGATTTCCGAACGGAACGTTGCCCACAGCCAAGTCAAAAGAGCCTTTGGTCAGCTTTATATTTTCATAGCCGTTTATGGCAATATCCGCTTCGGGATAGAGCTTTTTGGCGATACGTCCCGAAATGCTGTCGATTTCAATTCCCGACAGATTGCTGTTTTCACGCATTTTATCGGGCATAGTTCCGAAAAAGTTTCCCACACCCATTGACGGCTCAAGGACTTCTCCGCCGTTAAATCCGATGTTCGCAAGTCCCTCATAAATTGCCTGTGTTATGACCGGAGAAGTGTAAAACGCGTCGTTTACGGTAGACCGTGCGGCTTCGTATTCTTCCTCGGAAAGAAGATTTTTAAGTTCGCGGTATTCCGTATCCCAAGCGGAGAGAGAATTGTCAAACGCTTCCTGCAAACCGCCCCAGCCGATATATTTGGACAGTGTTTCCTGTTCTTCGGGAGTTGCGGCGCGTTCTTCGGCTTCAAGGATTTGCAGCGTTTTTATAGCTTCAATGTTATTCCTGAATTTTTCCTTTTTGCCGCCCTCGCCCAAATGCTCGTCTGTTATGCGGAAAAGGTTATTGGTTTTCTTTTCTTCCGGCTTTTCAACATCAATGTCAGGCACTTTTGCAGCTTCGGAGTGTGTCACCGTGACACGTTCCGGATTTAACGGCGATTGTTCAGTATGCACCGATGTAACTAAATTCTGCTGAACTTTCTGTTGTTTAGACTGTTCAGGTTCAACAAATTTGTCAATCATACCCACGTCGGCAAGTGCAAATGCGAGAGCTGCTGCTTCACGGTCACTGGTAATAACATCATTTCTGGAATTTGCTATTCTTTCCATAATATCGGGATTTTCCCTAATAAATTTGTCACCGACAGCGACCGCTTCGTCATAACCGTTGACTTCATCGTGATTTTTATACATTTCGTTGTAATGCTCATCAAACTTGTCAAACAGTAAGTTTGGAATTGGCTCGGCTCTCTGCCAATTACCGCTGTTTTGGTATACCTGTTCGCTGAAAATACCCTCTAACGGGAAATCACCCTCATAATATTCAACCTTTTGTTCTTTTGTGTTAAGAATGGCAATGCCCGAATAATAACCCTCGTGTTCCTTGTCATACAAATATCCTCTGCCGCTTTCAACGGCTTCGTCCAATGTTGAAAAAATCTTTTTGTCATCTGCACCCAAATCACGAGAATAAGTAACAACCTGATAGTTTCTTTCATTGGGAATTTCCTCTATATCCGGAATATCATCAAACAGTGACATCTGTCCCTGTGAAATGTTATATTCATCGTTTCCGGTGATTTCGTCCTTATCGGAATGTTGCCTATCCTTTGCGGCAGTACGCTCTGCAATATCATTTTCAATAAAAGCGTGAGCTTCATCAAGCGTTTCGCAGAAGCGACCTAAGCCGCTGTAATAAAATTCGCCGTTCTCCCCCTGAGTGAATATCTGCACATTATATTTGTACTGCTCGTCAGCGTTTTCCGTTACCTTATATTTGACAGTGCCGTTACTGCCGCTTATTTCCTCCGAAAATGACGTATTATTTTCAACAGGAGTTATATCCTCATTGAAATTGTCAAGCACTTGCTGAATATCCTCATTTCCGATAACAAAATCCGCAACAGATTTAGCTGTCTGCAATTCCTCACTGGTAAAAACGTCCTCGATATTGATATTGTTGGTCATATTTCCCCATTTATCGGGAATTACAAGTTTGTTCCATTCCTTGTTATCAATATTGAAAATTACCCTGTCAACACTGTTCTCGTTCCGTACAAGTCCCTTTTCGGCAAGCCTTTCCCACAGCTCCGCATTGACCGTAATATCAATTTTTGCAAAGCTGCCTTTGCCCTTAACGGTAAATATATCGGGATTTTCTGTTTGGTACATATCCCTTGTGATTTCGGAGTAAGTTTTGGCTTTGGAAAGAATTTCAAAACCCTTTTCGTTCATATCCTCCTGCCAGCCCTTATACGCAAGTACGTCACTTGTACCGAGCAAAATACCTCCGAAATCGGGCGCGTCCAAATCTTTCAGACTTATGCTGTTTTCGCTTATTTTTTCAACTTCTCTTCGCTTGCCCTCATAGAGAATTACATCTCCTGCCGATAAATCGGCAACAGTGGGATTGTTTTGAGAATTATATGAAAAAACTGCTCCGAATTTATCTTCAAGCATTTTAGCGGTTTCAACAGTTTCAAAAACATTGTTTTCTTGTGCAGTTTCTAAGAGTTTTCTTACCTCGTCAACATCGGCATTATCATACATAACGATAGAAAGCCTGTTGCCGTCAGTCACGGTAGTACCAAAGGATTGAGTTCGAGCCGCTGCTTTTACGGCTTCAAAGCTATCTCTTTCACCAATAAATTCAATATTTTTGATATTATTCTGCTCTGCCGTCTGCGGTTCGGGTCTTTCGCCTTTTTTGAAAAATACATAGGGCATATATTTTTCAATTTTTTCTTCCATAGAGATACTGTCTTTGGAAATATTGACCTGTGTGGTAATATCGGCTCTGTCAAGAAGCATTTCAAACTGCTGCGTCCTCGACATTGAGTTCCAGTTCCGCACAAATTCATCACGCACAGTATTGACTTGCTGCCTGATACTTGCCATATCCTGTTGGGAGACGGAATTATCGTACATAGTAAGTACGCCCTCCGGCGAAATGTGAGCCACCTTAACATAATCGTTTGTTTCCTTATCCATACGGGAAGTATCGCAGACAGTCACACCGTTGCCGAGAGAGAAAAAGCCGATATTGCTTATTTTTACGTTATATTTCATATCTGCAATAGAAGAAAAAGCCTTTTCGGTATTTTCCTTATCACCGAGAATATTATACAAAGCCTTTTTGATTTTACGCTGAACAACCTCGTTATCCTGCCAGCCGTGCATAATTGCACCGTCAAAGGCATTGATAAGGTTATCGGCGGTTTCGCCCGTAATATCGGGAAAAATATCTCTCAAATCCTCAACCGTTCTGCCGTGAACAATATCATCATACTCATCTTTGAACAATTTGAAAAAAGCATTTTCCAGTTCCTCATAGCTTACCTGTTTTTCAGCATTGCCGAATTTGGCTGTAATAAAGTCACTGCCGTATTCAACATTAAATTCGTCAAAAATGTTTATGTCAAACGTGCGCTGATTTCCGAGCAGAGCTAAAGACAGTTCTTTGCCAATATCCTCGCCGTTTTGCATACGCTTAGCCATATCGTAAAGCACGGGTTCATTCAGACCGTTTCCGTATATTGCCTTTTCGCTCGGAGCGTGACGGTCGATATATCCTTTTTCGTACAAACGGTAGCCAATATCTTCTATTTCGTCCCAAGCAAGCACATCTTTAGCCATAAGCGGAGCTGTTTCTCCGTCCAAAAAAGCCTTTTCCTTATCTGTCAATTCGGGAGTGTCAATGCTTTCTTCGGCAGCAATATCTTTGTTGGGAGAAGAAATATCCGCAATAATCCTGTCAAGCGTTTCTTTCTGCGGCTTGCTCACGGTAATTGTTGCCGTGTCTCCCTTTATAACTCCCGAAAATTTTATGCCTTGCTTCTCAAGCTGTTCCGAAACCTCGACAGCTATATCCTTGTCAATTTGGGTATAGGTCTTTTCGGGAATATATCTGAAAGTAGTGTTGCCTAAGATAATATCTCCGTCTTTGGAACGTTTGAAGTTTTCAAAAGGGTCTGACTGTTCATTTTCGGAAACAGAAACGGCAGAAACCTTTTCAGGCTCTGCCGTTTCCTCCGTTATATCGCGTAAACCGTCACGGGAAGTATTTCCTCCTCCGCTTCTGCTCTGTACCTCTCCAGTATCTGCACTTTCGGCAGGAATTTCCCCGTTTCCTCTATCGCCTTGTATTCCTCCGACTGCTTTTTCTTCTCCACTATGTTCTCTATCAGGTTCAGAACTTTCTCGTTCATTTCCTCGCAGTGCTTCACCTGATTGTCCGTGAGAAGTATCTCCAACAGGCACGGGGTCTGCCATATGAATTTCAGTCTCATACTGCCGTACTTGCCCATTGCCGCTGTCGGCTTCGGCTGCGGAATTTCTATCAGCGGTTCGTATGTCATGTTCTCCTCGTTGAGTTTGCTCCATTCGTTCATGTTCTCGTCGTAAACGTACTTCATCACGTGTTCCCGATACTCCTTGTCCCAAATCCACTCCACGCCGTTCCTGTCCGTATAATTCTGTCCTATCATCTCTTGATTGACTGTTGTTACCTCGCTCATTGAAATTACTCCTTTCGTTTTTTACCGTTTCAGCAAAAGAATTACTGCACCTGTTAAGAGCTACACCGATGTTTGCAATTTCTTTTACTGACAGCTTTTCAATACCTGAAAATCTTTCGGGATTTTCTGCCGTTTCAAGTCCGTACTGTTTGCACAGCTTGTATTCGGCAGTTTCAGCAAAAATGCGCTTCTGTACGTCGGAAAGTGAAGTATTGTCCGAAAAATCTTTAATTATTCCGCTTAGAGCAGATTTAAGATTTTCCCTCATTTCTTCGGGGATTTCAATACGTTCAGGCTCTTTTTTTAACGCTGTCTGACTTGTATCGAAAAGATACGTTACAGACTGATTTCCTCTGCTGTCACGGGATAATACGGGTATTCCCCTTTCAAGCCGGCTGACGTGATTTCCGTCCTCTGTTTTCCATTCACCGAACGGGCGGCAGTCTTTGGCATTTGGATTACGCGCGTGAATAATCAGCTTTGAGGAAAATTCAAATTCACTCTGATTTTCACTTATCTGCGCCTGTGCCGCAAAATCAAGAAAATCTCTCCACTTTTCGGCAGTCTCCTGAACTCGCCGTATTTCACCGATATAAATTGCCTGTGCTTCACTGACCTTGTTGTTTGGCATTTCCATTCCTCCATTTCATTGTACCACATTAAAGTGCTAAAGTCAAGGTTTTTTTACCTTGACTTTATATTTCGGCACTTTGCACAAGTTTTGTTACAGTCCTATGTGGTTATTTTTGTTTTTGCTCTTTTCCTTATCTTCCTGCGATTTTTCGGAAGTCGGCTTAAAATCATCGCCCATAATTTTTGAACGCGAGAAAAGCGGTTCGTCTTTTTCCGTCTCAATTTCCTTTGGTTTTTCCGGCGGCAGATTATTGATTATTCCGTCAATGTGGTTATAATTCAATTCTGTCATTTCCTCCAGTTCACGCAAATGATTTTCCTTTTCCTTGTTTTCCTGCGGCTTTATTTCGGGTTCTGACGGCTTTACCGTTTCGCGCGGCTCAATATCGGCAATTTCGCATATTCTCTCCGCAAGCTGTTCCGATGAAATATTGCCGTTATTCTCCTGAAATTCAGCAATAATATCCGCCTTTATCTCGGCAGGAAGTCTGTTAAGTTCAGAAATATTAACTCCTGTTATGACCGCTGCCATTGTCAGAATATCAAGCTCCTTTGTCTTGTTCACGTCAGGCTCTCTTTCTTCGGGAGTGCGCTCACGTTCGATAGACGGTTTGGATTTTTCAGCTTGTTCGATTGCCTTTTCTGCCGTAACCTCGTTTATAGCTTCACTGCCCGCTTCAACGGAGTTAGCAATAACGGCATTTACAACTCCCTTTTCCCCCTGATTTTCGGAATTTTCAAGACGTTCGGAAATTTTATCGGCTGTTTTATTGACAACCGTTTCAATTTCAGCTTCGGTAAGTTTTCCGTTCTTTATATCGTCCAAATCGCTGTGCAGCTTGTTTATACTTTCGATTTTGACAGCAAGAACGTCCGACTTAGCTCTGAGGGAGCGTATATTTTTACCGATTTCATAACGTTCCGTATGAGAAATATCGGGAGAACTGTATTTAGCCGAAAGCATATCAATCTTTGTTTCAGTCTTATGCAGCTTGTTTTCAAGACTTTCACGGCGAATATCTGAAAGATTTTCAAGACCTGTCACAAAGCCTTTGTGCCGCTCCTCTTTGTCATCGCTGCCGATAGCTGATAAAAACTGCTGTACTTTGTCGATTTTGTCAATTTTCCTGTTTACTTTGCCGAGCCGTTTAACGGACTTAGCCTTTTTGTTGGTCTGCCTGTCAAGTTTTTCTTTCTGCTTCGGGATTTTTACTTCACGGATTTTCTGAATTTTGGCTTGCTTTCTTTCGATACTGCTGTCAATAAGTTTGCCGACAAGAGTATTGCCAAAAGCGCGTTTAAAGGCAGCCGAGGTTTTCAAGGAAGTTTCAATATCCGCAATTTTGCTGTTCAGCTTGTCTATCTGCTTCTGTCGGTCGGCAATTTTGCCGTCTATCCTGTCAATTTTGTCAAGCAGCTCCGCGCGTTTATTCTCCTGACGTTCTTTCATTGAAGCAAGCAGAAAATTCATTTTGCCCTCTGTATCAAGGTTTTCAAGCTGTTTTTCGGTGAATTCTTCTTTATGCTCCTGCGGTGAGGGAACGGAAACATTTTCTGTCTGCGGAGGTTCTGCTTCTTTTTTCGGAAGAATAATATTGTCTTTTTTCTGACTGTCAGCGTTTTCAGCCATTTCAAAAATCCTTGTCTGCGGCTGTTCGGGAACAGGCTGTATTTCTTCCATAACAGGCTGTTCAACCTCTTTAGGTTCTTTTTCTTCCTGCTGTACATTCTCCGTTATGGTAATTTCGGGCATAGTATCAATCCTTTCTTCTTTTTTAGGTTCGGGCATGGGCGGTATTTCTTCAAACTGCTCATATCCGCTGTAATAATCCTCCGGAGGTATATCCGCTTCGTCATAATCCGCATAATAATCTTCGGGAGGAATATTATTCTCGTTTATCGGCGGTTCGGGATAGTTTTCTGGCATTTCGGGCAGCTGAATATTCTCCGTTTTCTCCGCGCCGATATTTTTTGCTACCGTCAAAGGCGGTTCGGGATAAAACTGCGGATTTTGATTGAAAGCAAGCAGCTCATCGTTATAGTCATGCGCCAAACTTGCCCTCATATCATTTACTTCATAGCCTTTTTCACGGAATTTCTGCATTATTTTTTCCATTCCGTTCTTTCCGGCTTCGTCATTGTCAAAGCAGATGTTGATTGTTTTAACGTCGTGGGTCTTGCAGAATTGTTCGATTGCGCTGTCAATTCCTGCGCCGCCTGTTGATATGTAGGTCTTTTCCTTATACGCTCCGCTGCCGTGAAATTTATCCTCCAAAGCGGCAAGGCTAAGCGCGTCGATAGCCGCTTCCGCAACATAAATCGTGTCGGCATTTTTGCCCTCTAACCTGAAAGCAAAATTTTTGTCGCTGCCTGTGCAGTCGCGCTTGAAAGGCTCTTTTCCGTCGGGCGTGAACGTACCTCGCCTTGCGGCATATTTGGCATTGTTATCATCGTCATACCCAACAAATACGGCGTTTTTTCTTACGTCCTGATATATGAGATTTTTGTTAAGGCAGTCCTTGACAATGTTTTCGGGAATACCTCGCGTTTTGGTGAGATAGGCATATACGTTTTTTGACGTATCCGCTTTTTCGGACATTTCAAGGTTTTTGGGTTCATAGTTTACAGGCTCTGACCTGTGCTGTTGGTACTTTGGCTTTTCGGTTCTTTCACCTTGCGGACTTTCGCCGAGAATAAGCTGCATTGAGGATTGAAAATCAAGTTTTTTTATTTCCTTGCACCAGTCAAGAGCGGAAAGCGGACGGTTGCCTGTTTCGGAATTGTAAAATATGCGGTTCATATTAGTATCCACCGTAAGCGATGACGGCTGTCCGGTTCTTTCGGGATTTTGGCATTTCAGATATTTTCCGCTTCTCTGAAATGTGTACCCCTCTGTCTGTTCAAGAAACGTGCGGACGTCGGTATTTTTTGCGCGTTCCACCTGTTCATCAGTATATTTTGGCATTATTTTCTCCTTTCAAGGTGTGTCACCGTGACACACCTTATGTATGATTTTTAAAATATTAATTTACCCATTCCCACCGAAAACGTCTGTCATTAGGATACATAAGTCCCATATCTTCAAGCTGAAAACGTTTTCGTAATCGAGTACGGTATGTTCAGGCTTAAAGGAAATCGGAGAAACGCTGTCCCATTGCAGAAGCAGTTTCCAGTAATCGGGGTAACTTTTGCGGAGTATGCGAAGCTGCTCTACACTCTGATTATGGCAGAACCAACAGCCGCCGCGAGCTGACGTATTGTAGACCGGAGAAAGCAAATCGTTTTCCGCGCACCAGTCATAGCACATTTTTTCAGTCCATTTTGCAGATACAAGGGGAGATTTTTTCAAGCTGTTCAGAACTTTAAATCTGTTTGGTTCGTCAAAAGCTATTCCGATATATCTAACACCGTTTGTTTTGCATTTATCCAATGCTTTGACCTTTAATTTGCTGTTGCACCAATTGCCTTTTATACACGGGAAACCGTATATAACGCCCTTGTTTTTACCCCTGACGTAAGTGCGGAAAAATATTTCCTCGTATGTATCATCGGCAGTAATATGTTCAACTGTCAGTCCATAACGCTCTTTTATAACCCTATCGGCTTTTTCTTTAAATTCAATCATCGGCGGCAAATCGGCAGGAATAGTTTTTGTTGCCCATATTTCAGCGTGAATTATTCTGTCGAGCTGCCACCCTAATTTTTCAATTGCTCCCAAACAGGCAAGACTGTCCTTGCCGTAGCTGAGAGACAGAATGTGTTCCATTTGTTCAGTCCTTTCTTTTTATTTCGGAATAAATCCAAGAATGTGAGCGATAACGTCAACAGTCCAACCGTTTCCGATACCCTTGTATCTCTGAGTGTTTGAAACTCCCTCCGTGTAATTGTCGGGGAGCGTTTGCAGACGTTCCGCTTCGATAGGGTACAGCTTGCGGATTATGTAATCTCCGTCGGGCAAGTCAATTTTATACAGACCTGTTTTTGCACCGTTTCCGCCGTTGGCTTTTAGGCAAACCGACTTTCCGTAAACCGAATACACTCTGTCCTGTTGATACTTTCCTATTTGTCCGATTTTGACAGGTACTGCGACCATAGTTGCGCCAAAACCGTCTGTACGAACGGCGTTTGGAATACCCGTATTTTTATACTGCGCTTTTATTGTCCGTGCTTTTCCGTTTATATCGTTAAGTATGACAGGCTCGGCAATCATTGTATGTCTGTGACGTTCAAGTGTATCTTTAAACGTTGCAGCCTGACATCTTGTTGTATAGGCATAAGACTTGTCCTGCCAAGGAATGCCGCTGATGATAATATCTTTAAGCAAAATGCCTTTGTCCTCCGGCTGTGTTACATTCGGAATATTTGTCCAGTAACATCTTTTTCTATGCTGTGCGGACACCAAAGCGGAGTTAATCATAATCGGCTCAACACCTAAGAATTTAGATATTTCCGTCTTTATATCCTTATGTATGCTGTTGTTATTCTCATAAAGAAAATATTTCGGACGGCTTTCTTCTAAGGCTCTGACATACTGCATAAACATTTTGAACCCCTCACCGTCTGGAGTTGTTTCTCTGTCTCTTTTAGCAACACTCCAAAAAGTGCATGGAGAGCCGCCGATAAGCAAATCACAGCCTTTATGTTTTTTGAAACTGCCCTCGAATACGTCTCCGTACTGTTCTATTTTGTGATAGTTTTTCTTTGAAACTGTCAAAGCGTATTTATCAATTTCATACGCTGAATACTTTTCAACGGGTATTCCCGAACGTTCCAATGCGACCATTCCGCAGGAAATACCGTCAAACAAACTTAATACGTCCATTTCTTCTCCTTTCTAAGAAATAATAACCAATATAGCTGCCGGCACGGCATAGACTATACCGCCATATTTCAAGAATTTTTCAAAAAAACCTGAAATACGGATTTTCCGTTCATATCTGAATTTTTCTTTCGGAGAAAGATATGCCGCTTTTTCTTCAAGAATATTTTTTTGCCTATTGCACATACTTTTAAGAATGTCCGCCGAAAATTCGCAGACCATAAGAACAAATAATACCTGATACATTTTCCACCTCCCGAAACAAAAAAGGGAGTACACAAACGCATACTCCCTTAACCGTAATATTAAATTGCCGTGAGAAAAATCAATAATAAATGGGCGATTGTTTGAGTTCCTTATCAGTAGTCATAACCGTTATACCTTTTCCGAAAGCATTGTCTGAAATTTCCGTAATGTTTTCGTTGATTATAACCGTGTTTGCGCCTACCGATTTTGCAATATTAACTCCGCTTATTTCCGTGACCGGCTTGCCGTTAATATGCGAGGGCAGTTTCAGCGTACCGTTAAAAACAAATCCACCGATGACGTTAGACGTCGGATAGTCGCTTACTCTGCTTGACCACATTGGGGAACAGCCTGTTATGGCAAGCTCCCCGTTATCGTTTTCAGACCACATAATAACGATAAATTCAAGGGTATACGGTTCTTCGTATGTAGAGCTGAAATATGTTTTTTCAAGCTCTGTTCGTTCCGCTGCCGAGCAGCTTAACGTTGGTGCGGCTGACAGTCCCATTACTGCCGCCAATGTGAGTGCGAGTGCCTTTTTTGTGTGTTTCATAGATTTTTTGCTCCTTTTATTTTTATATTTTATAACCCCATAGGGATTATATTCGTGTGTTAATTGCTGTGTTTATTATGTCGTGTGTCACAGTGACACACTATTCTTCAATCTTGTCATAGTTAAAATGTTTTTCAACGTCAAACTTATTACCGCAAAACGTCGGCAGACCGCGAACGTTTAAAACGCATTTGTTGTGATTATTTATTGCAAGAAATTCATCAACACTCATTTGGCTGCCGACAGTTTCAGAAATGTTGTGCAATGTTCCAATATTTAAACCGCCGAGATATAATCTGCTGTCGCAACAATTCAGTATAATATCCCAATGTTTATAAAGCGTTTGCAGTTGCTCAACGCACTGTAAGATAATATTAAAACTTATATTGTGAGAACCGCATACTGCAACATACTTTTCAAAATCGGGAATATAGCCGCAGTTGGCAAATTCATCAAGCATAAAGCGAACGTGAACAGGCAATTTGCTATTTGGCAGTGCTTTAGTCCTGCCGCATAATACATTGAATATTTGTGTAATCAGAACGCTTGTAAGAAAATTAAGACTGTGGTTGAAAGTCGGGAGCGGAATAAAAACCGCTGTTTTTCTGTCTCCTATGAGGTCAAGTTCCATATCGTCAAATTGTGTTAGATTAGTTATATCTGTCTGAGTAAACGCACCCAGTCTGTTAAGTGCTTTAATGCGTATGGTTTCTGCAATTTCTTCCACTTTTGCCGCTTTTCTGAACAGCATATAACGTTTCAGAGATAAGAACTTTACTTTTTCATCGGGCATAAGAAAAATTTCGTCAAGTTCCGAAACAGGCATACTTAATAGTCTGATTACATTTTGAAAATTACGATTTTCTTTGCTTCCCATTTCAAATAGATAAAAACAGATTGCGGAAACAAGGATACACATCATATCGTCTGTAATTTGACCTGCAAGAGAAGTCTTTTTCGCTGCTGTTTTTGGCGTTGCTAAAATCATTTCAACCATTTTTGTAACGTCAGCTTCATTACAAACGCCGTCCTTGTCATATACATAGTCAAACGGATTGTAGTGGTTTGAATTTTCGGTATCATTCAGGTTCAGAACTTTGATAACATAACCTTGTTCTTCAAGGAATTTTCTTGTTTTGTTCAACAAATATCCGCCGTGGTCTGTTATGACGTATGAGGTGTTTGCCTGTAAAATATTCGGCAGAACGTAATTCTGTGTTTTGCCCGTTCCTCCACCGCCGAAAACACATACATTCAGATTTTTTCCAGTTTTCACAGGATTGAGCGATAACTGAACATCGTCTGTCAGTATGATGTTATTGTGAATATCTTTGTCAGCAAGATTATTTGTTTTACGCATAAAATTCATAATATTTATCCTTTCTTTACGGAACGTTTATAATGTTCGAGTGTGTTACTGTGACACAATTAATTTTTGTCGTCATCTGCCATTATCATAAAAAGCATAAGACCAGCGAATGCTAATTGAATTACCATAATTCCTGATAATAAAATTATATTAGTTGTAATTGACATCAAAAGACAATTTACCATACAAACTACAAGTATAATAAAAAGAATTACTTTTTCTTTTTTACACAGTGATTTATTACTTGGAATTTGAATAGCTAATATAAGACTGGTAATAAACGGCAATACCTTCATAATTATCAACACAATAGATAACATTATATACTATCCTCCTTTATAAGTGTGTCACTATGTTACATCTTTAAAATATTCTGTCAGCAGATTTTCGGTAAGCTCATAAAACTCTTGTTCGCTCATATCAATATCAGACCTTGACAAAAATTCGTCGTAAACATCGTTATATCTAATTTCAAGTGAATTTGCAATAATAAATAACAGAGTGCTACCCCAAAAAACACATAATATTATAAATAGAAAAACATCTATATTTGCAAAAATATTATTTATATACTCAATTAATGACATAGTCTTCACCCTTATTCTTTTCTGACTGTATCACCGTGACACACTCTCAAAATATTCTGTCAGCAGCTTTTCCGCAAGCTCGTCAAGCTCCTTTTCGCTCTTGTCAATAGCAAACTTTGAACGTAGTTTTTTGTAAATTTTTCTCTTATTTAAAATACTACGTATTTTAAAAATTATAACTGCCAACATCATAAAAGAAAGTCCAACACCAAACAAAAAAATTATAAGTATCAACAGCAAAGCAATTAATACAAAAACAGTTTCAAGCAAGGTTGTATACCTCCGTCCTTTTTTTTGAGTGTGCCACAGCAATATGATTTTTTCTAATATCACTCCGACCTCTTAGTTTTCCATTGAAAGAAAATCTTTCCCTGATAATTGTTCTCAAAGACCTCCGGCAGCACAATGACTTTCTTGTCATTTGCAGTATAAGAGGTTTCCTTGCCGCTAAGCAGCTTTTTCACTTGTGTTTCCGTCAGGCTTTTGCCGTAAACCTTGCCGATGTTCATTCCGCACTTATCTTTGCAGCAAAAGCCGTACTGACCTTTCAGAACGTCTCCGCCGCATTTCGGGCATTTGCCCAAGGCTTCATTTTCGGCAGGAAGAAAAACAAGATTTATGTATTTCCCCGTATCTTCAAGAGCAAAATCCGCTGTGTATTCCTTGCCCTCTTTCGATACGGCTTTAAGCCTTGTTTTTCCTGCCGACAAAAGCTCTTTCATTTGAGCCGCTGAAACTGTTGTGTTTGGATATTTCTGATTTTTCCAAACTGTAAAGCCGCAACCGTCTTTTCCGCTCTCACAGTAATAATTTTGTTTTCCCTCATAAATATTCTTGCCGCACCGAGGACATTTGCCAAGTATTTCTCTCTCTTTGGCAAAAACTTGACCGTCCGCTTTTTCGGCATATTTATTCACCAGTTCTTTTGTGAAATCCTCAATTTCAGTTATAAAGCTGTCGGGAGAAGCCTGTCCCCTTTCAATGTGCTGCAATGTCGTTTCCCAATCGGCAGTAAGTTTAGCGGATTTTACTTCATCGGGAACGACCTCAATCAGATGTATACCTTTTTCAGAAGCCGTGACTTTTTTCTTTTCACGCACAATATATCCGCGCTTTACAAGATTTTCAATAATATCGGCTCTCGTTGCAGGAGTACCCAAGCCTTTTTTCTCAACGTCGGAATTTTCGTCGTAATCGGTATTTCCTGCTGTTTCCATAGCTTTGAGCAAGGTATCTTCCGTATAGGCTTTCGGCGGGGTAGTGTAACCGCTTGTTACTGTTGATGAAGCGTGTTCAAACTTCTGTCCCTCAAAAAGTTCAGGTAAAGCGGTTTCTTTTTCGGGTACTTCGTTTTCGCCTTTGAGCTGGGACTTTATGCGGCTCTCAATATCCTTAAAACCGTTTGAAATAACGGTTTTTCCTCTTGCAAAAAAGTCATATTCCTCTGAATTGACCGTAACTTTCACAGCTTCATATTTGTGAGGTTCTGCTGTTGCGATGAGAAGTTTTGCGGCTATGAGGAAAAGAATATTTTTCTCTCCGGTCGGCAGTCCCTCAATGTCAGCGTTTGCGATTTCGGCAGTGGGGATAACCGCCGTGTGGTCTGATACCTTTTTGTTGTTAAGGCAGCGTTTAACGTTCGGATTTTCAATTCCGAAATTAAATTCGGGAATGACTTGCTGAACAGTTTTAATCATATCAAGCGCGGTCTGTTCCATATCCTCGGTCAGATATTGGCTGTCTGTTCGGGGATATGTAGCGAGTTTATTGTCATACAGCGACTGCAAATATTCAAGGGTCTGCTTTGCCGTGTAGCCAAACTGCCTGTTGGCTTCTCTTTGGAGAGTAGTCAAGTCGTACAGCTTTGGTGGATTTTCGTTTTTTATCTCTTTTTCAACTTTGGTAACTGTTGCCGTTTTGCCGCCGCATTTTTTGGCAATTTCAATAGCAGTGCTTTCATCTTCAATTCTTTCGGAAGTTACGTCAAAATCACCGCAGTTCAAAGAGACGTTATAGAATTTCTGCTTGATGAAATGAGCAATATCATAATCACGCTTTACCACCATTGCAAGCACAGGGGTCTGAACACGTCCCACATTCAGGACAGCTCCGTAACGGTTGGAAAACAAGCGAGAAGCGTTCATACCCACAAGCCAGTCGGCTTTGGCTCTGCACAGTCCGGCAGCAAAAAGGTTGTCGTAATTACTTTTAGGCAATAAATTCCGCATACCCTCACTAATAGCCGTATCCTCCATTGACGAAATCCATAAACGCTTGACAGGCTTCCGGCAGCCTACAAAATTATACACATATCTGAAAATGCACTCGCCCTCACGTCCTGCGTCAGTGGCGCATATTATTTCGTCAACTGAATTGTTGAACATAAGGTCTTTTAGAATTTTAAGCTGTTTTACCTTGCTGCTGTCGGTTTCAAACTTCCATTCCTGCGGAATAATGGGAAGATTGTCAAACGTCCAGTAATGCTCATACTGTTCGCCGTAGCTATCAGGTAGAGAAAGTCCTACAAGATGTCCCTGACACCAAGAAATGATATATCCGTCTCCCTCTATGTATCCGTTGTTTTTGCTTTTTGCTCCAAGCACTTTAGCGATTGTTTCTCCTACGCTTTTCTTTTCCGCGATTATGAGTTTCATACAATCAAATCCTTTCAAAATTTTATCCGTCCCGACTAAAAACGGGACGGATTTTTCAGTGTGTCACCGTGACACACTTCATACCAACATACGGTTAGAGGAGAAGAAAGTTTCCAACTCGCCCATATCGTAACCGTAACCGCTGCTGCCGTATTTCCGTAAATCCTCGCTTATCATTGCGCTGTTCTGTTTTGCAGAATACTCAACCACATTCCCGCAAATGTTTTTTGCGGTAATTCCGTAATACTCAAGCAAATAATCAGAAAAACTTTCAAAGTCGGTAACTTCTTTATTGTCAAGTATTTCAGTGATAGCTTCAATATACCTTTTTGCCTGTTGACGTTTACTCTGAGACCGCAAAGCTATTCCTGCAAAAGAACCAAAAGCAATCAGAGCCAAAGTTTTCTTATTCATTATCGTCCTCCAAATTATCTTCGTTTACATAAATTTCAGGTTCTTCCTCTGTGTAATCGTCACCCCTGTCGCTCTCGTCATCGTCAAATTTCTTTTTGCCGCCCGATAATTTTTTCTTTGCAATGAATACAAATACCATAATCATTATTACGCCGACTATGTACAAAACAGTATTGCTGTTTTTCTTTGTCTCAGCTTTTTCTTTTTCATCTTTTGGTGTTGTATCAGCGGAAGTCGCTGCTTTAACTTCGGTAGAGTTCTTTTGGCTCTCATCACCGCTGACCGTTGTTGAAGTTCCTCCGCTTTCGAGCAGATATTTTAAATCTGCTGTATCAACAGTGTTGAGAAAATAAACATTTTGATTTTCCCCCTCATAGTCTATGACGATATAGAAAACGTGACCGTTTCTTGTGGTGACTGTGATAAAATCACGTTCGTCAGAATATTTCTCAACCTTTTCAACAAGATAACCGTTAGGCTCTGTATTTGGTTCAACAACAGGTCTGCTAACTGTTGTGACTGTTGCCGTCTGCGGTTCAGACGTTGCCTGTTGTGAAACGTCAGAAACCATACCGTCAATGTCATAGCCGTTATCTTCCAAAAGCTGCTTTATATCGTCAATTTCGTCTACTGAAACGTCGGATATTTCTGTACTCGCTGTTTCCGTTACTTCTGTAGCAGCTGTTTCCTCTGTTTCCACCGCTGAAACAGCAGTAATCGGTATACTTGTTACAAGCGATAAAGCTGTAAGAAAAGTAAGAATTTTTTTAATCATATGGCAATTTCCTCTCCTTTCAAATCCGTGTCCGCTGCCTGTTTCTCAGACTGCTGCGGAGTTTTTTTCACTGCGGTTAAGTCCGAAATCAGTTCTGCTATATCGTCAACGGATAAATCCGCACCTCGTATAATAGAAATAATTTCTGTGTTTTCTGCTTCTGTTTTGGCTTCTTTCAAAGCAGACAATCTTTTATTGCTGTCTGCTATCTGCGCTTCAAGCTGCTGTATTTCAGCGTTCAGCTTAGCGGTCTTTTTCTTTGCGGTTGAAATTTTTTTCATTGTAATTAAATCTCCTTTCAATTAATTAGTGAAAGCAAACAGCGGATTGACATAATTTCCATTTTTGTCAATATAAGTTACTTTCAGCGTATCGCCTGTTGCAGTAGAAACGACTGTGCCTTTAGTACCGGTCTGCACATTTGGAGCAGTCGCTCCCTCATAGTAGAGCGTTCCATATTTTTTGTTATATATCGAAAATCCGTTATCTGTTACAGTAATTTCTCCGTCAGTACCGCATACTATTTCCTGCCCTGGAGAAGAATAGAAAATAATGCTGTTTTCAAGCGACATATCACCGTAAATATCAGTGTTGTACCCTGAATATTTTGCTATCTGAGCATCCGGAAAAGGACTTTTGAATATTTGCCGTCCCATATTAAACGCAAGATACCCATAGAAAAATGCCTGTTCATTTCCGTCCATATCTGACACCAAATTGTAAATCAGCCTGTTAAAATTATTGTCCTGCCAGTTTTCGTCCGTATCAGACCAGTAACTTTCGGGAACGTCGATTTGCCTTTCCCTGATAGCGTATTCAAGGGTATAATAGTCATATTCAAAATACTCCTGCCGCTGTTCGGTATATTTCCAGTATTCCTGATATTCGCCGTCCTCCATATAATCAAACACAAGAGTTATCTGCCAATAGTTATAGAACGTCATTGTCCGCATATCGTCATATTCTGTAGTATTTCCGTTTATGTCCGTATATCTGCCTATATTGTCAATCGTATTGATAATATAGCCGTTGATAATCGGTACTTCAACGTGCACATAAGTATTTGCATATCCTGTGTATCCGGACGATTTAAGCGGGTCTGGAATATCAAAACCCTCCGGTCTTTCAAGGTTATATTCAGACGTACCAAACAGTGAATAGTAACTGTCCTCGTTTGAATATGTGACGGTTTTTACGTCCTTTCTCACCTCGTGAATTTCATTTGCATAAAATTCATACTGCGCGTTGAAAATTGATTTGACCTTTGATTTTGCGCTTTCCATTATCCGAACGTCCGCCGCTTCGTCAATTATAACGTCGTTTAATTGGAAATCAGTATCAGCCATAATATACGGCAGAAGCTTAGTCGGCGAATGACTGATTTCGTTTATTTCTGTTAGACAGACATACTTGTCATAATCAACATAATAGTTTTCAATATTCTGATGAACATCAATCATATCTTTTGCAAGTTCCGTGTAATAAAGGTCAATAGAACCAATATCGTATAAATCAAGCGGACTTGTAAATACACCTGATGAAGCAAGACCGCCACCTCCGCCGCACATTGTGAGAAACAGCATAGGCAGAATAACAATAGCCACTATTCCGCCAATTACAATTCCTGCGCCCTTTATTTGCTTGAAAACAAAACCTTTGACATCGTTAATAATGTTTTTAAAGACTTCTCTTTCCTTTTTTCTGCGGTTGTAGACTTTCCTCTGAGTTCTCTTTTTCTGCATATGCTTCTGATTTCCGGATTTCTTTTTTCTTTTTTTATCCGTCGGATTTTTTTCATATGCTTTGCTCTTTGGAATTGTCTGTTCTTCAAGTTTTTTCGCGTTGTTCAGCTTTTGCAGCTTTCGTTCATAAAAGCGTTCCGACCATTGCCGTCCCTTTTCATTCAAGGTTTTAGCGGCTCGACTTGTCTGTTGATAAGCAGTGATAGCAAAATTAGCGGCTTCAACTCCTGCATTATCGCCGCCGTCTCTCATTGCCTTTCGGCGCATACTCATAGCAGTATCACGAACAGCCAGTCCTCCGAGCTTTTTACCTGTCTGCAAAGCTGTCATTGGCTTTGTTCCGGTAACTTCTACCCTTGCAAGTATTGTCTTTGTAACGACTTCTCCTTTTCTTTCGTCAAAGACTTTTTGCCTTTTAAGCCTGTATTTATGTTTCTGAACAGATTTTAACTTGAGTTTGGTCTTTTCAATTTTCTTTTCGGTTTTGGTAAGTTTTGGCTTTTCAGAAACAGCTTCTGATGTGGGAGCTTTCGGAACTTCTGAAACAGAAATGCCGTGTTCTTTACAATATTTGTCAAGTCTTGCCTTTGCCGCTTCATACTCTTTCCTTGCACCGTCAGCCGAATAATCAGCCGCTGCTTTTTCCGCTTCCAATTTATCCTTATTTTTGCCGAACTTCTTTTCTTCCTTTTCCGCAAGATAACGGGAAACATTTACATCAGTAATATCGTTTCCTGCCTTGTCTCTCCTTACAGCGCGCTTAAATTTTGCATGTTCGTGGAGAACCTTGTAAACGTCAATAACTCTGACACCGATAACATAAGCCGCCTGTGTTCCCTCGTTTTCGGCAATTCCCTCATTGATTTTCTGATAAAGCTGCTCTTTGGCAATCTCAATTGAGAATTTTCCCAAGCCTTTTGCCGTGCCGACCGCAGCAGTTTCAGCTCCCTTTGCCGTGGCTGAAACGGCGTGCAGTCCTGTTGCTAAAGGTTTCGGAACGTTATATCCCTCAATTTTAATTTTACTGCCCAAGTCTGTAACAGCGTGAATTACTCCGCCTTTATCGGCAATTTCCTTGATTATTTTTGCAGGAATAACGATAGGAGCAGAAACAATTTTTGCAGCACCCGAAGCACCTTTGCCGACAGGTGTTTCCCTGACTTTTTCAGCAAGACGTGCAGCAGTCTGAATAGGGACGATTAACGGCTTTCCGACTGTATCAAGGAATGTATTACTTAACTCCAATTTCCGATAGCCGAACAGGTTATATGCAATATACCTTTTCCTGTTTTTCGGTTTTTTAAGGTCTTTTGCCGAATTTACAGCTACGGTCTGACTGTCGTTTTCGGCAAGCTCAACCTTGTGCCGGACTTTTCCCGTTTCGCTGTCAAAATACCGCTTTATTGTCAGATTACGGCTGTTCTTGCGCTCATTTTCAGCTTTTTCACGGCTGAAAGAATAAGTAACTCTGCCGTTTTCGTCAACTGTACGGCTGAAATCAGCTCCGGTCTGTTCTTTGTATCCTGCTGCTTTTTCGGCAAGTTTTTGTTCAAAGGCTTCGTCAGCCGACTTTATTTTGCCCTCAACATCTTTTACCGTCATTTCTGCCGATTTCAGCTTGCTTTCCGCACTTTTTACGGCAGCTTCCAATGCTTTTAGCTGTTCGTCACGACTGCTCACATAACTCACCTCAAATCATACTTTCCTGCGGTTTGGTTGTCATAAGTCTGTACAGCTTTGTATCAGTCGGGAACTGATTATTGAACGGCAGAATACTTCCGCCATAGTAAATAAGACCGCTGCCCCTCTGCACAGTGCTTTCAATATATTTCTGCTGTGAGGGAGAAATTTTTAATTTCTGTGCAAGTACGTCAACGTCTCCGACTGCCTGTTTCAGCATTATGACAAACTGCGAATTGTCGAAAATGGACTCAACTTCTTTTGAAGAAAGAAAATCGTTTACGTTCTGCGTAAGTCCGGTAGGAATACCGCCCCATTTTCTGAAACGTTTCCACATCTCAACTGAATATTTTGCGGTCTGTTCTTCTTTGAGCAGCAAGTGAAATTCGTCCATATAGTACCATGTGGATTTTTCACCTCTGTTCATTGAAACCTTGTTCCATACTTGGTCTTGTACTATCAGCATACCAAGTTTTCTAAGGGTATTTTTCAGCTTTTTGATGTTATAGCAGACAATACGGTTATTCAAATCAACGTTTGTATGGTGATTGAAGATATTTAAAGAACCCGTAACGTAAATTTCAAGGGCATTTGCAACACGTTTTGCGTATTCCTCCCCTGTCTCTAAAAGAGCTACCTGCAAATCGCCTAAAATCGGCATATTTGCATTAAATTCCTCATCGGTTGCTTTTTCCATTGCCGTGAAAAAATTTATGTACAGATTTCTTACACAGCGGTCAATAATTGAAATTTCCTGCGGGTCAAGTCCGTATTTCCCTCCTGCTACAAGCTCGCAAAGAGAGATGATAAATTCCGATTTTACACCGATAATATCTTCCTCACCGCTGTTCCGGTCAATATCCATAGGATTGATATAGTCCGAGCTGTCGCTTGAAATTTCAATAACCTGACCGTGAAATTCCTTGACAAGCGGATGATACTCATCTTCGGGGTCGCAAATCATAATATCATCGTCTGTGAACAGAAACACCGGAGCTATTTCGCATTTAACCTGAAACGATTTACCGCCGCCTGGAACACCCAACACGATACCGTTGGGATTGTCAAGCTGTTTTCTGTCAGCCATAATCATATTGTCGGAAATCTGATTAAGACCGTAATAAACGGCTTCACCGCCTATAAAAATTTCTTTTGTGGCAAACGGGAGAAATATTGCCGCAGAGCTTGTAGTCAGGCGGCGTTCTATTTCAATTCTGTTTTCCGCAAGAGGAAGAATTGAAGCCAGTCCCAAATCCTGCCTGTAATCAAGAGGAATGAGCTGTGAATTAGCCTGTAAAACAATACGGTTCAGCCTGTCGTTGCATACGCTCAGCATTTTTCCGCTTTTAGCAAAATTGGTTACAAGAATAGTTACAAGAAACATTCTCTCGTTCTTGTTCTCCAAATCGTCAAGCATAATGTTAAGCTCGTTTATGTATGTTTTCATGTCGGGAGGAAGAATGTCCATATCATAGCCTTGCTGCGCCGCCTTTTTCTGTTCGTCAACTTTCATTTTTTCAACGTTTGATAATTTCAGCTTGACGAATTTTTTGGCTTCAAGGTTGTCTACTGCCGTGAAGTGCATATTAAACGCTATGGGATTTTCAGTATCCATAAGGTCTGAAAGAAACCTGTCCGATACTTCCGAAGCAAGCAAATTGATAGAAAATGTAGAACCGCAGAAGTTTCCGCACTTAAACTCGTTCTTTTTGGAAAAATTGAGCGAGGACGGAGCAATATAGTCCTTTGGCATATATCCGGCTTCCGGCATACTGTCAAAATCGCACAGAAACGGGTCGTCAGAATACTGATGAAGCATTTTGTACATTGCAAACAGTCTTTCCTCGCCGTTCAGCGGAACAGCCGCCACACCGAACGATTTAAACGCACGAATAACGTCCTTTTCAATTCCCGTAAGCTGCTGACGAGCCTTATTGATGTTTTTTTCCGTTATGGAAAAGGTTATATAATTCACTCGGATAAAGCCGTTATTGCCCTTTGCAAGTTTCTCACGGAGCATATCACAGTATTCCTTGCGAATATCGTTGAAATCATCGTCACGTTCCGGCAGCTCTATTATGTCCTCAAAATCATTGTCGTTTGTAACGTTTACAACTGAAATCTGAAATTTCACGCTGCTGTCAAAGCAGTTCAGCAGACTGCAATATTTAGCGAAAATATTCTGCTGTTTTGAAACCTCCGCTATTTCATAGTCAACGTCGTAAAACTGTACCGTTTTGCTGTACCGTGTTTCCACAGGCTTCTTTTTGCCGAACAGAAAAGCCATAAGCGAGAATTTTTCAGGTTCGCTCGACACTGCGATGCCGTCTTTGGTCATATAGTCAAATGGTATAGACTGCTGTGAAGTTTGCGGCAGCTTGACAGCGTTTCGCTGCTTTTCCTTTGCCGAAACGCTTTGCTTTACGGTTTCATATTCCGCTTTTGAAAGCGGCACGGTTTTAGTCTTAGTTTTTGAGTTTGACTTTTTTTCTGCCTGTTTCAAGCATTTCCACCTCTTTCTTATATTCAATTTCTTCCGCGATTTTGCGATAAATATTTTCCGTCTTATACGGTCGTATCTGCGGACATAGCTTGTACCGTATAAAGTTCAGCAGGATTTTTTCAAGCGTAAATCCGTTTTTTTCATATATTCCCATTATGAAGAAAGGACCTCCGAGACAAAACAGAAAAATTCCTGCCGTGCTTGTTCCAAGAGATTTGTATGTCAGCCAAAATACTGTAAAACCCAATGCTAAGCCAATAGCGTTGAAAATGAGCTGCCGTTTTGTCATTTTGAACATTACCGTGTCCTTGATATTGTTCATATCTTTTGGTATTTTCATATATAAAGCCATTTCCCGACCTCCTTAATGCGTTCCGCAGATTGATTTTGCTATACTTCCCGATTTTAACAGCATAAAGCAGCATACTACAGCATAGCCTAACCATTTCAACAATGCTCCCGAAAGGGTCTCCAAACCTGCAAGTGAGGACACAACCTCTGCGTTGAAAATGACTTCAAACAGAACAAGTATAACAATTATGATAAATGATTGGAGCGCAAAGGCAAGCAGGGTTTTCAAGAATGAAAAACCGACGTGACTCCACTCCTTGTTGGTCATTGTTGCAAACGGAATAGGGGCAGAACAAAAGTAAATCATTATTTCTATCATTCGTCCCGCCGTGACGACCGTTATAATGACAAATATGGCTAACGAAGCCACATAAGTAAACAGTGACAGCAAAAGCGAACCGGCAAGGTCTCCAACAGAGAAATCTTTGTACCAACTTCCCGAAAAAGCTGTCGCTAATTGTTCTGTTATTGAAACGTCCGTTGAAGTAATTATCGCTGTTGTTTTTCCAACTATTGCCGCTCCAATGTCAAATATTCCTGAAAAAATCGTGAAGCAGTTATTCATAAAGTAAATCGCTACCCACGCTTTAACAATAAATCGGAAAAATATTGATGTATCAAAATCTTTGAAACTGTTTTTGTCGGTACAGGCTGTAATCAGGTCATAGCAGATTATAATTGACATTATGCCTATTGCAACAGGCATAATTGCAGTATTTGAAACATTTTGAAGAATTTCATACGGAGAACGTCCGGATACTGCCCCGCTAAGCCAACCGCTCGGAGTTTCAGAAACTTTGCTGCCTGCGTCAAGAATTGCGTCCTCCATGCAGCCGGCGGCATTGGTGGTAACCGTTTCAATCATACCGCCCAATGTTTTTTGCATAAATTCTTCTATTGCGTCTACAATTCCGTCCTTTATACCGTCAATTGCGTCGCTTACTACGCCCAAATAAATCACCTCCCAAAGTTTTATGTCGTCACGATTTTATTCGTGACGACATCTTAATTAAAGTGTGTCACGGTGACACATCAGGACGTTGACATAAGACCGTTCAGCTTAGGAATGAGTATCTGAGCGAGAAGAATAATTCCGCCACCGCCCATAAGCTGCTTCATACCCTGAGATTTTCCTCCGGCATTGTCAGAACCGTAGGCTTCGAGAAGATTAACAATTCCCCAACCGCCTAAGCCTGCGCCTATAAGTGTAAGTACCGTTTGTAATACTCCTACTGCGTCTGTAAAAAATGACATTTTAAATTACCTCCATAAATTTTTTTGACGTTCAGAAAACCATTCGGGACATGATTTCTATTTCGTCGTTTTTCTTGATTTTAGCGTTTGCTTTGACATATCCCGTTATGTCAAATGTGTTTTTAGGGTCGAAATCCGATAATTCCTTGTAGCGTTCGTGCTTTGTAATGTCAAATTTATCGGAGAAAAAAGCTCTCGTTCCTCTGATTTGCATAATGCACTTGCCGCCGTCCATTACCGCGATTTCGTCCTGTGACATCAGCTCCCTCCCTGTTCTGTTGTAGTTAGTCCCCGATGACTGCGACTGTCCTCTTGTTTCCGATGTGGTGAAAAGGTCAATAGTCTGTTTACCTAAAATTTCGGATAACTCCTTGAGCGTTGACTTTTCCTTTCCGCCGAGAAACAGTTCTGTGTCGCAGTTGCCGATTATGGTGTCGGCGTTATCTTTATAAATCGCTTTAAGCTGCGATTTGGACTGCAAAATGATACTTGCCGATATTTCACGGCTTCTGATAGTGGCTATGAGCTTGTCAAAATTCGGGATTTGCCCGATGTTCGCAAACTCATCAAGCAGACAGCGAACGTGCGTAGGCAGTCTGCCGCCGTATTTATCATCAGCGACGGTACAGAGCAGATTGAAAAGCTGTGTGTACAACATCGCAATAATAAAGTTAAATGTTGCCGACGTGTCCGAAACTATCACGAACAGAGCCGTCTTTTGGTCGGGGTCTCCGAGCGTATCAAGTTCCATTTCGTCGTAAGTCATCATTTTTCTGACTTTTTCTATGTCAAACGGCGCAAGTCTCGCGCCGCACGAAATAAGGATAGATTTTGCGGTCTTTCCTGCCGCAAGTTTGTATTTTTTGTACTGCCTTACCGCGAAATGGTCTTCGCCCTTTTTCTTTTCAAGCAGCTCAAAAGTAAGGTCAACACGGTTCTTGAACGTTTCGTCGTCCTCCCGTGTTTCACACTGGTTTATAAGCCATAACAGCGTACCGAAATTCTTTTCTTCTTCGGGAAATTCGTAATATATAAGGGCGATAAATGCAACATACAGCAGTCTTTCAGCCTTTACCCAAAAGTCCTCGCCGCTTTTGTCTCCCTCGCCTTTGGTGTTGGTGATAATGGTGTTTGCAAGGTTCAGAATATCTTCCTCACCGTGCAGATAGGCAAAAGGATTGTAGTGCATTGACTTGTCCATATTTATCGTATTTATGACTTTTATGCGGTATCCTGCTTTTTGGAGCATTTTTCCGCACTCCAAAACTATCGTGCCTTTCGGGTCGGTAACAACATAGCTGCTGTGCATTTGCATAATGTTAGGCTTTACGAAAAATCTTGTTTTGCCGCTGCCCGAACCGCCCACAATAAGTATGTTTTTATTTCGGGCATATTTCGGATTTGGCACTCTGCCGTTCATAGTCAGGCTCTCGGTCTGAGTGAGGATTATATTGTTTTGGGGATTTTCCGTATCAACATACGGTTCAATATCCTTTGCCGTTCCCCAACGTGCAGAGCCGTATTCTTCCTTATCTCGGTAGTTTTTCTTGTTTTTCTTCTTGATATACAGAAACAGCTTGAAAGCTGCCGCCGCTACAAGTCCTGCCAGTAAATCAGATTTATTGAAACTCGGCACGGGATTTGAAAACATATCGTTCACCGCTGTGAACATTTCCATTGTCAGACCGTTAAGTCTGTAAGCGCAGTAAATTTTATTTCCCAACCAAGCGATAATAATCAGCGGCAAAAGTCCGATAACCGTCTTTTTATCAAACTTTGCTTTCCTCTTAAAAACTTTTTTCAAGTCCGCAAGCATTTTTCCGAGAATACTGTCGGGAGAAATAAGAGGTTTTTTCTTCTTATCAGTCATTGCAGCTCACCTCACTTCTTCGGCATAAGATTTGGCTTTATAAAAAATCTTGTTTTTCCGCTGCCTGAACCGCCCACACGCTTTAAATTCGGCTCTTTGCCAACATAAAGATAACGAATATACCACTTAATATCTTTTTCTGTTCTCTTGTGTGCGGAGCTGAACTTTCCCAATTTTTTCTTATCAGTCATTGCAGCTCACCTCACAGACTGATATTTTTGTCGGAACGTTCTTTTTTGTGTTCCTTTTGCTTGCTTCTGCTGCGGTCGTTATCGTGTTCGGGAGCGGATACCTGAATTTCAGCAATTTTCTTTCTGCTGAAAAGCGTTTCTTTCTTATGGGTCTGCTTGTAGGAATATTCCTTAAACGCTTTCTGCATAGTTTCTAAGTCTTTGCCGTGGAAACAGACAAGATACTGTTTTTTGCCGTTCTCGTCCTGAACGCGCTTCAAGGCATATGTAAGGTCGTACTTTTTGGCAGTCTGTGTAAAACTGCCGATATTGCTGTCGCTGACCTCTATGCTGTCAACCTTGCCTGTTTTCATCAGTTTGTTAAGGCTTGTTTTCCCTTGCGGATTTTTGTCGGAGATGTTTTTCAGCATATCTTCAATCGCTTTTGCGAAGATTTCGGGTGTCAGCTTTGCGCATTCAACCATTACTCCGAGAGTTTTCCGGATTTCGCGGTCTGACATACTAAATCACTCCGTTTCTCTTTAAATTGTAGTCAAGTTTTCTCAAATCGTTATCTTCCTCAAAGGCATAATCGTTCAGCCAGTTCCATATACAGCTTTTCATATACGCTTTTTGGTGCTTTATATCATTCTCCGCAAGAATTTTATTCCACTGCTGTACAAAGCTGTTGAACCAGTCGAACAGTGAACCGTCCGTACTGTGTATAACGTCGTTAAGACGGTCTATAACGTCACTGTAGCGTACTCTTTGCCCTTGATATTCCTGTATATCCTTTTTTGTCATTTCAGCCAGGGCTGAAATGACGGTATCGAGCAGCCGTCTGCCGCTGCTTTCCATAGTCGGCGCATAGCAGCTGTAAGCAAACAAGAATTTCAAGGCTTCTTTCATAGCCTTTTTATCTGCTTTAAGCGAATAGGGAATTGTACATCTGCTTATTCTTCTGTCCTCCTCGTCAAGCTCATTCAGCTCTTTTTCGCTTTCAGGAACAAAATCTATGCTGTCCGTATCAAAGCCGATTTCTTCAAGAACCTCCGCAAAAGACATTGACCTGCTTTGTCCGTCTGTCTGTCCGCCAGTCTCGGTTTTCTCTGCCGGAATTTTTTCGTCTTGACTGACTGATTGATTAAATGGTATTTGATTAGATAGTATTTGATTATTTAGTATTTTATTATCATGCCGTTTTTTCACATCTGCCTTTTCCACATTTGCATTATCCACATCTCCAAAACGGAATTGTGGTTTTTCTTTTGCTTTTTTGTCAGATTTTGGCTTCTTTGAAGTTCCGTCAGAATTTTCCAAAAAGATTGGCTCGTCGCTGAATGTATACTCCCACTCAACTACTTTCCCCTGCTTGTCGGTAATTCGAGTTCTCTTGAGATAGCCTAAATCTTCAAGAGCGTGGAGAGCGGTAGACACTCTTTTTTCTCCGTCGGGCAAAATTGCAGCTAAGCCTTTTACACTGAAATTCCAACCGTCTTTCATCGACAGCATTGTCAGAAGAATTCCTCTCCCGTTTATGCCGAGTTTAGGGTCGCGAATAAAGGCATTGTGAACGATTGTAAAGTCATCGTTTACTTTCTTTTGTAAAATTGGCATTATTTACCTCCCAATTATAAGCATATCGTGTATTTTGGTCTTATTGACTGCAAACACGTCTGACGGCAGCTTAATTATATATCCGTTCTCACACAGCTCTGACAGTGCTTTGTCAACTGCTGAACGGCTGTCAGAGCAGAATATGCTGTATATATTTTCTTTCCGCTGATAATCACAGCAAGGGTCATTCAGCATTACTCCAAGTACCCCTCTTGCTCCGAGAGAAAGCGAGTTGTCAACAGGTGCAATTAGACCTGTTCCGGATTTGCTTTCAATCATTCTTATATCTCCTTTCATTCGCTGATTGAGTAATTTTCCTCAATCATATTTATAATGTCTGATTTTACCATACGGCGTTTCCATAACGGCAAGGCTTCTACTTTTGACATAATGTTGGTAAGGTATATGTCCTCTAACGATGTTGTTTCAATCAAACTTATAAAGCCTTCATTAAAACACTTCCGAAGTATCTCATCGTCAGCAGCAGCTAAAAGCTCCTCTTTTATTTCAACTGCCCTTTGGAGACTGCACTCAACATAGTTCATAACTGTTTGTGCTTCAATATTTCCCAAATAGTTTTTTATCATATCAACCGCTTGCTGTATGAAATGTTTTTCCATTGAAATCTTCCTCAGACATTCACAAAATGCCACTCCAAAAATATATTTTGTATCATTACATATGTTTGGCAGTGCGGCTACTGTCTGCGGTATGTATATCGCTTCTTCATTGTCATATAAGCTGTCAAGAATTTCGATGATGTTCTGTTCGGTTACAAAGTTCTTTTCCATTTTTCTACCTCCGTTTTCGTTTTTCAGACATAAGAAAAGGGACTTCATTTTGAAAGTCCCTGAAAATACAAACAACTCACCGATTTTATTCCGTGAGTTTGTTTGTTTTGTACAATATTCTATTGTCTGAAAGTTTTGGTTTTTGTTCGTTCTTTTCGTTCGCTATGAGAACTTATATCAAGAGAGGTTTATATATGAAGAGTTATGAGGATATTGCAGAAAGAGTATTTAAAAGGGGCGACGAGCTGCTTGAACGGAAGCAGAGAAGGGCTTCCGGGATAAAAAGGGTCTCATGCCTTGCAGCGCAGCTCTGCGCAGTCCTTCTCATATGCCTCGGAGTCCGGGGCACGTCGGATATTGACGTTATACTTAATAATAATTATCCGGATATGAATATTCCTGTCACGGCTGCCGAGACTGAAACGAGCCCTCAGACCACGACTGCTGCACCTGGAACGAGCCCTTATCACGATACGTCATTGCAGGAGACTGCACAGACCGCTCCTGCTCCCGGCACAGCGACCGCGGAGGCTGCCCCGGCGGTACAGACGCAGCCCCACAGCCAGGGCATATCGGCTGACACGGAAGCCAGGCAGACACAGACAGCCCTTGAAACAAAGCTCCACACAAACGAAATTCCGCCAAGTACGACAGTCTGCACAGCGCAGACGGAAACCGAAGGGAGAATCTATATGAAAAAAATCGCAGCATTAGGTACATCCGCATTACTGATAGCAGCCTCGGCATCGCCGATAATAGGCAGCGCAGAATACAAGATCGACGAATCGAGATATTGGGCAGGAGAAAAGGCGATATTCGCTAAAATGGAAAGCGGCGAGCTCGACCTCGATATAAACGGCGACGGAGCTTTCGACGTTCTGGACGGCTTTAAGCTTTTCTGCTATACCTTTGAAAAGAGATACTGCCAGATCGAAGCCGTTGAAGAGACCATAGAGCATATCTATGCGAGCTATTCCGACAGACCGGAATTAGCCGAAAAATATGCGGAAAACGCGAGAAACTATTTTGCGGAGAAGTACAAGAAATTAGGTAAGATAGACCTTGACGACGCAGACCGGGAGCGAATCGAGGCTATCGCAGACTACAACGGCGACGGAGTGGTCAACTTCCAGGATTCAGAGCATCTCGAAAGATATCTGATAATAAACGGCGGAGTGAAACGCGCGCAGCTTAATCCTACCTTCTATGACCCCGATTTCCCCATGGATGATTTCAGCACGGACTATAATGTTCTGTACAACTACATCAAGGAATTGGAGGATCACTTGTACTACCTCCGGGCAGGCTATGACATATTCGCCGAGATGTACGAGGACACGACAGGCGAATGGAATACCGCATACGAACTCGATATGTCTATCGACCTGGACTTTAACGGAAACGGTCAGCTTGACATCGGCGATCTCTATGTCTTCTATGTCTTTGAATATCTTGGGACACAGGATAAAAACAAGGGATATATTTCCAACGAGGAATGGAAGCGCTGCGATACGGCAATGTCCCATTGTCCCGGCATAATAACAGAGTATTGCGTCGAGCGCACAGAGGACAACGGTCTGCAGGACTGCTATCGCTTCACAGATACACAGTCAAGGGATGTACATACGTTCCGCTACTACCTGACGCACTATATCGTTGAGCATATCGAAATGAGACCGGAGTACTTCACTGAGGAATACTATATCAAGACCTATGGCAGCAGCTACTATCGTCCTGACAGCGGAATAATAAATTATCTGGTCGAGCAGGCGGCTGCACGGCTCGGGCTCAGGGTCGACGACGACGCATGGCTGAAATACAACATAGACGACCTTAACGAGCTTTTCCTCACCTACTGCGACAACGTCGATGCTGGTCTTACCGCCGCTCCCGATGTCAATATGGACGGAGCTGTCGACCTCTACGACTACTTCACGATCAACACATACATGAAGGAGCTGATCAACGGAAAAACCGCCGCTGACAGCGCGCTTCCGGCTGAAATATGGAATAACATCGAGGAAGGCTTCGATATCAACGGAAACGGCACGACAAAGGATATCTACGACATTCTTGCGGTTCAGATGTACGTCATCAAGCATACGGACACATCGGATTTTGACGAGGTATACAGCCGCTACCAGGCGAGCCTTGAAGGAGCTCCCGCCCTCGAAGCTGAAAGCAAGAGCTATGACCAGAACCTGGAGATACTCGCGGAAATGGAGAGCAAGACCCTTTACGGCGATGCGAACTGCGACGGCGAGGTCGATATTTCAGACGCAACGCTGGTGCTCCAGCACATCGGCAACGGAGATAAGTACCAGCTCAGCGCACAGGAGAAAAGGAATGCGGACTGCTGCGATCCCGGCGACGGCATAACGGCTCTCGACGCTCTCGCGATCCAGAGCTATGACGCAGGCAATCTGAAATCTCTTCCGTCAGAAACAGCATAATTTTATAAACCTCAGGGCATCGCCGCACAAAGCACGTCTGATGACTTTGTACGGAGACGCCCTGATTTTTTCTCACTGATAGCGTTAAACGGGACTCTTTTGGGTAAATATATACAAATTTTCAACAAAAACTTTGTATAAAATACGAATTGATTATTTTTTTGTATAATAGGGGTATGGAATTAATATTCCAGAATCTTAATGAAAGGGGATCATTGCAATGAAGAAGATGACAAAGGCTGCACAGGTTAAGGCTAACGGCGGCTGGGGTGCATACTGCAGGAAGTGCGGTTGGCACAGAACTGTTGCTTGGTGCAACAAGGCTATTTTGAAGGCTCAGGTTAAGGCTCACAATATGTTATATCCTGGTCACAACGCTTATATTTGCTGATCAAGCGGAAAAACCATATCTCTTTTCCGGGGATATGGTTTTTCATTTATACTACAGGCAACACCGCACGAAGCACATTTGACGATTTTGCACGTCATCTGCTTGCATATTTTCCGCCATTTTGCACAGAAATTCCTTGACATACGTCAGTATGCCTGCGTCATTTCTGTACAATCTGACGAAAAATCTGACTGCGCATCTGCCGCACAATCTTCGTGCGGTATTGCCTACAATTTTTATCAGGAGTAAAAAAATGAAATATCCACATATACAACAGCATGACGAAAAGGACTGCGGAGCTGCCTGCCTTTCTATGATAAGCGAATTTTTCGGCTTGAAGCTGCCTATTGCGAAATGCCGGGAATTAATAAAAGTAGACAATCATGGCGCGAATATCTACGGTATTGTAACAGGCGCGGAGAAAATAGGGCTTCAGGCGGACGCTCTTGAAGGTTCTTACGCAGAGCTTACCGACGGCATATCGGAGGGCGAGATCTGCTTTCCCTTTATCGCAAGAATTATAAACGACGAAATGTTCGAGCACTATATTGTCGTATACTCGATAGAAAACGGGACATTGAAAATCGGCGACCCGGCTAAAACAGGGATAACCAGGATGTCCGCCGAGCAGTTTGAAAAGCAATGGCTCGGAAATATCATAACCCTTGCTCCCGGAAAGGATTTCAGCAAGGGAGATCAGCGGAAGGGCTCATTCCGGAAGTTTTTCAGATATATTACAATGCAGAAAAAAATGCTCGTTTTCGTCTTTGTCATGTCAGTATTGGTATCCATGATAAATATTGCAGGCTCAGTAGTATTCGATTATGCCATGGGAGCCGCTGTCTCGTCAACGACCGATGAGACAGAATGTGATGACGAAAACTGCGAGGAGGATCACGACCATACAGGCGAAGCTGCCGAGGAAGAAACCGGAACTATGACGAAAATGCTGACAAGCATAAGCGGCAAGCTTGAGGTGGTTTTCCAGAATATAAATACCGTGTGTATTTCAGTTATCCTGCTTTATATATTCAGAGGTCTGCTCCAGGTTTTAAGAGGCTATCTCCTTGCTCTCACTGCGAAAAAAGTCGATGTTCCTTTAACTCTTGGATATTACGATCATCTTGTCGAGCTTCCTGCCGAGTTTTACGGAACAAGAAAAACAGGCGAGTTCATGTCCAGATTCTCCGATACCGAAAAAATCAGAAACGCCATATCTACAGCGACCCTTACGTTGATGTTCGATACGATAATGGCAGTAGCCTGCGGTATTCTGCTCTGCTTTATAAACAGCACACTTTTTATAATTACCCTTTGCATTATGATAGTATACGCTGTGATAATGTTCGCATTCAGAAAGCCTATAAAAAATGTCAACCATGAGATGATGGAAAGGGATGCGCAGGTCACATCATATCTTAAAGAATCCATAGACGGCATAGAAACTGTAAAGGCTTATCAGTGTGAAAGCAATGCAAAGAAAATAACATCGGAACTGTATAACGAGCTTGCCGATACATCCGTCAAGGGCTCTATCATTTATAACATCCAGGAGACCCTTGTAAACATGGTTGCGTCTGTCGGAATAGTTTTGCTTATCTGGTCGGGCACATATCTTTGCATAAAAAACGTTATAACTATCGGTGATCTGATAACCTTCTATTACCTTATCAGTTTCTTCCTCGACCCTGTTCAGAATCTTATAAATCTCCAGCCCGAGCTCCAGACAGCCGCTGTTGCAGCTGAACGTCTTAATGATATTCTGGATGCCGAAACTGAAGGCTCTGACGGGAAAACGGCTGCTTCCAGTCTTTACGGAAATATCGAACTGAAGAATGTGAATTTCCGCTACGGAAACAGAGAGCTCGTGCTGAAGGATGTGAATATGAAGATCCCGAAAGGAAAAAAGACCGCTATAGTAGGTGAAAGCGGATGCGGAAAAACAACTCTCGCAAAGCTGCTCTTATCGTTCTATTCTCCTGAAAGCGGAATCATTTCCATTGACGGAAGCGATGTCTCACAATATTCATCCGACTCCGTAAGAGATCATATCGCTTATATTTCCCAGAATGTATTTTTGTTTTCCGATACGATATACAACAATCTGACGCTGGGCAGAACCGACATTCCAGATGAAGAGATAGAGCGTGTGTGCAAGCTCTGCCTTGTGGATGATTTTGTACAGGAGCTTCCCATGAAGTATGAAACTGTCATTGAGGAGAACGGCAATAACCTCTCCGGCGGTCAGAAGCAGAGGATCGCTATTGCGCGAGCTCTGCTGAGAAACCCCGATGTGCTTATTATGGACGAGGCGACGAGCAATCTTGATACTATAACGGAGAATAGCATAAAAGCGATGATCGAAAACTTCTCGGACAAAATGACCTGCATCATTATTGCTCATAGATTAAACACGATCAGAAACTGCGACTATATCTATGTTATGGATAAGGGACAGGTCGCAGAGGAAGGCACACATGAGCAGCTGTTAAAGCAGAACGGACTTTACAGCAGCTATGTGAAGCAGTAAAATAAGGTGACTGAATGCCGTACATTCCTGTGCGGCATTTTTAGTCTGCCTTTAGGCAACACCGCACAAAGCATATCTGACGACTTTGCACGGTATTGCCTTTATATATTATTAATAAGAATATTCACCTAAAAAGAAGAGATTTTTCCCGGAATAATGAATCCATTCCGCACGCCTTGACAAATTGATAAAAATATGTTAAAGTAATGTTAGCAACTGCAAACGGTTGTTTACGTTTTGCGATAAAAGTTAGCTTATTCTAACTGAGGAGGAATATTTATGTTTATCGAGATCAAGGGCATCAAAAAACACTTTGGAGAGGGCGAAAGCCGCGTAGAGGTGCTGAAAGGCATTGATGCCGAAATCGAAAAAGGGGAGATATGCGTTCTTCTTGGTCCTTCAGGCTCAGGAAAATCCACGCTGCTTAATATAATCGGCGGAATTGACAGCGCCGACAGTGGGTATATCCAGATCGGCGGAGAAAAAACCGAGGATATGAACGAAAAGTCGCTGACAGCCTATCGTCGTGAGCATCTTGGCTATATTTTCCAGATGTACAATCTCATTCCAAATCTGAATATCAAGGAAAATGTGGAGATAGGCGCGTATCTCAGCAAGGATCCTCTGGATGTGGACGAGCTTTTGAAGGTCCTGGGACTCTATGAACATCGTCATAAGCTTCCGAACCAGCTTTCCGGCGGACAGCAGCAGAGGACTGCGATCGGACGCGCTATTGTTAAAAATCCTGATATCTTGCTTTGCGACGAGCCCACAGGCGCTCTCGATTACAATACCTCCAAGGAGATACTAAAGCTTATTGAGGAGCTGAATCAGAAGTACGGAAGTACCGTCATTATGGTAACGCATAATGACGCGATAAAAAATATGGCGGACAGAGTTATCAAGCTCCGCGACGGCGTCATCAGAAAGAATTATCTTAATGAAACAAAAACCTCAGCGGCAGAGCTCGATTGGTAAGGAGGAACAGCTATGAAAAATCCTCTTAATAAAAGAATCTTCAAGGCGATAAAGGACGAAGCCGGAAAATACCTGGTAATATTTATCTTCATGGCGGCTCTTGTAGGCGTTGTCTCAGGCTTTCTCATTGCAGGCGAAAGTCTGAAAACATCCTACGATGACAGCTTTGAGAAGTATAACGTTGAGGACGGAAATTTTGAACTTGCGGAAGCAGCCGACGCCGATACGATCAATTCTATCGAAAACGAGGGCGTAAAGCTATACGAAAATTATTACACTGAAGAAGATACGGACGATTTTGAGAGTACACTGAGAATTTTTGCGAACAGAACTGATGTGAACAAAGAGTGCCTTTTAAGCGGTGAAATGCCGGCAGCGGAAAATGAGATAGCTCTCGATCGTCTTTATGCAAGAAATAACGATCTGTCCGTCGGCGACACATTCAGCGTTGCCGGAAAGCCGCTGAAAATAACAGGTATCGTCGCTTTGTCAGACTATTCTTCACTGTTTCAGAATAATACCGATTTTATGTTCGACAGTATAAAATTCGGCGTGGCAGTAATGACCGACGACGGATTTGCAGGAATAAGCGGCAATATACATTACAGCTATTCCTGGAAATACGACGATCCTCCCGCCGACCCGAACGGCAAGGAAGCCAGGGATATGGCTGAGGACTTTATGAAAGCTGTGAGTGCAAATGCGCCATTGACTAATTTTATCCCGCGCTGCTCTTCAAATGCGATAAATTTTGCCGGTGATGATATGGGCGGAGACAGAACGCTTATCCTGACGCTGATGTATATTCTGATAGTTATAATTGCCTTTGTTTTTTCTATAACTACAAGCAATACAATCAACCGCGAGGCAAATGTTATAGGAACGCTCAGAGCATCGGGATATACTAAGGCGGAGCTGATACGGCACTATATGACACCGCCGCTGATAGTACTGTTTGCTGCCGCCGTTATAGGAAACGTTCTTGGATATACATTCTTTAAAGATCTTATGGCAGACCAGTATCTGGGAAGCTACAGTCTGACATCCTATAAGACATTGTGGAATGCTACGGCATTTATCGAGACGACTATAGTTCCGATAGTGATAATGGCAGCGATCAATTTCATTATGCTGATAAGAGCCTTCAGTCTTTCTCCGCTGAAATTTATCAGACGCGACCTTAAAAGACATCAGAAGAAAAAGGCGTTTAAGCTGAACACGAAGATCGGAATCATGACCCGCTTCAAGCTCCGTGTTATTTTCCAGAATATTCCGAATTACATAACCATTTTCGTAGGAATTTTGTTTGCAGGGATAATACTTGTTTTCGGAACGATGTTCGTACCGCTTTTTGACTACGTGGAGGAGGAAACTCTTGACCATATGGTCGCAGCTCACCAGTATATCCTTAAAATGCCGGTAGACACAGAGACTGATGGAGCAGAAAAATACTGCATTGGCAGTCTGAAAACAACGGGCGATGGCTTCACGGAAAATATCTCGATTTACGGAATATCCGAGGACAGCCGATACATCGACATTGATCTCAGTGGTGAAAAGGTATATATCACAAGCGCATATTCGGATAAATATGGTCTGAAGGAGGGCGGCAGCTTCACACTTAAAGAGGAGTTCGGAGATGAGACTCATCAGCTTAACATCGACGGTATTTACGGCGATCCTACGACGCTGGCTGTTTTTGTAAGCATGGACAAGTTCAACGATATGTTCGGCAACGAAAAGGATCACTACAGCGGATATTTGTCGGACAATGAGATAAAGGACATTGACGCGAGCCTTATCGCAGCTGAGATAACAGAGGACGACTACACAAAATCTTCCCGTCAGCTGAAAAAATCAATGGGCAATATGATGGCAATATTCTGGGTTCTTGGCGTAGGCGTATTCCTGCTCGTCATCTATCTGCTCGCGAAGATAATCATAGAGAAAAATTCTCAGTCTATCTCAATGACAAAAATATTGGGCTATAATAAAAAAGAAATCGACAGAATATATATTCATACGACAACAATAGTCACGATACTTTCCCTTATCATAAGCCTTCCTATCGTAGATTCAGCGCTGAATCTTATTTGGCACGGAATGATGTCAGAGTATACTGGCTGGATCCCGTTTTTCGTTCAGTGGTACGTATATCTGAGAGTTGTTATTATCGGTATATTGACATACGCCGTGGTAGCAGTCCTGCTCAGAAGGCAGATAAACAAGATACCTTTGTCAGATGCCTTGAAGAACGTAGAATAATACACAAAAAACTCTCCGCATTGGTCTGCTCAATGCGGAGAGTTGCTTTTATTGCGCTTGACAGGTATGGAAAAATATGGTACGATATATTCAGCAGCTTATTTACATAGATCGTATCATATTGTCTTGGGGTTGGAGGAATCATCATGGAATTAAGGGTTCTGGAGTATTTTTTAGCAGTTGCAAGAGAGCAGAGCATATCAGGTGCGGCGGAGTTTCTGCATCTGTCACAGCCTACGCTTTCACGTCAGCTTAAAGATATGGAGGATGAGCTTGGAAAACAGCTTTTTATCAGAGGAAACAGGCGTATCACACTGACGGATGAAGGAATGCTGCTGCGGAAACGCGCCGAGGAGATCGTGGAGCTGGTACGCAAAACAGAGGATGATATTAAATTTTCCGACGAGCTGATCTCAGGCAGCGTTTATATCGGGGCAGGGGAGACTGACGCAGTAAGACTGGCTGCTCAGGCTGCAAAAAAACTCCAAAAAAATTATCCTTTGATACGATATCATATTTTCAGCGGCGACGCTATTGACGTTGTCGAACGTCTGAGCAAAGGGCTGCTTGACTTCGGAATTTTATTTGAACCAATAGATCTTTCCAGATTTGAACATATAAAAATGCCTGTTAAAGATACATGGGGCGTACTTATGCGAAAAGATTCACCGCTTGCGGAAAAGGCATCTGTCACGCCGCAGGATCTGTGGGACAAGCCGCTTATTGTATCACGTCAACAGGAGGAAACGAGCTCGCTTTCAAAATGGATGAAAAAACCGTTTTCCAAACTGAACGTATCCGTTTCCTACAATCTGGTTTACAACGCTTCCTTGATGGTTGACGAGGGGTTGGGATATGCGCTTTGTCTGGATAAGCTTATTAACGTATCAGGCGACAGCGCTCTTTGTTTCCGACCGTTATCTCCAAGTCTTGAGGCGGAAATGCACTTTGTCTGGAAACGTCATCAGATCCTTTCAAAGGCGGCGGAAAAATTTCTTGATTATTTTTCAGAGGAATTAAGGCAGTCTCATCAATAATATAGGCTTGACTATCGCCGGTTTATGCCTGTGATATATAACGCTGTGATGACTTTTTTTACAAAAACTTATTTCCGCAAATACTTGCATTTTGCTTATATTTGTGATATAATCAGATTACATTAAGAGCGGCTATCCGCCGATAAATGGCTGTTTATATTATGAGAACCTTTTCTGTATTATTTTAGAACAAGTCTATTGATAAAAAGGGAGAAAATATGATAAAAGAAATTGTAAAGGACACTTTTTTTCTTGCACTAAAATCAGAGACTGCAACAAAAGATGACGTGCAGGTAATAGAGGATCTGACAGACACACTCAAAGCAAATTCCGACCGCTGTGTGGGAATGGCTGCGAATATGATAGGCGTGCGGAAAATGATACTTGCCGCCTTGATAGGAAATCGCTGTCTTATCATGGTGAATCCGAATATAATCAGGACATCGCAGCAAAGCTATGAGGTCGAAGAGGGCTGCCTTTCTCTTGTCGGACAGAAAAAAGTGAAACGTTTTAAATCTGTGACGGTTGAATTTCTGGACGAGAATTTCAAGAAGAAAATACAGACGTTCAAGGACCTTGATGCGCAGATCATTCAGCATGAGATCGACCATTTCAGCGGCATCTTGATTTAGGAGGATGACAATGATAAGGATAATGTTCGTCTGCCACGGCAATATCTGCCGGAGTCCGATGGCGGAATTTATTTTCAGAGATATGATGAAAAAATACAACCGTGAAGCGGATTTTTACGTTGCTTCTTCCGCCACAAGTACTGAAGAAATATGGAACGATATCGGAAATCCTGTATATCCGCCTGCACGTGAAGAACTTGCGAAACACGATATTTCCTGCGTCGGAAAGAGAGCGGTTCAGCTAAAAAGATCCGACTATGACAAGTATGATCTCTTTTTCTGCATGGACGAAAATAATGTGAAGAATACGCTGCGCATATTCGGCGGCGATCCTGACAAAAAAGTCAGCAGGCTGCTGAAAAATAAGGACGTTTCCGATCCCTGGTATACGGACAGATTTGACGTTGCCTACAGCGATATTTATTACGGCTGCAAGCGGATCATTGAAAGCTTGTAACGCATATATGTGAAGGCAGCACCGCACAAAGCAAGTCTGACGCGCAATCTTTGTGCGGTATTGCCTGAATAATTTACAATGGCAGGTCTGATATATGAAGCAAATTAATATAAAAAAATCAACAGCTGCATCGGCTGCGATTCTTTGCGCGGGTATTCTCTGGGGGTGCATCAGTATTCCGGTCCGACGCTTGTCATCGGTGGGATTCCAGCCCATCCAGGTAACATTTATCCGGCTGTTTTTCGCCGCTGTTCTGCTGACCCTATATACGGCGGTGTTCCATAGAGAAAAGCTTTATGTACAGCTCAGAGATCTGCCTCTTTTCGTTGGAACAGGTATTGTCAGCATCGTGCTTTTTAACTGCTGCTACTTTTACGCAATGACAAGAGGAGAAGCTTCGATAGCTGTAGTTTTGCTGTATACATCGCCGGTTTTTATTATGCTCATATCAAGGTTTGTTTTCAATGAGCGGATTACGTTGCGAAAAATTGCCGCATTGCTGTTTACCATTGCCGGCTGTATCTGCGTTTCGGGATTTGTTGGCAGTGGACATCGTGTAACACCGATAGTTTTCCTTATCGGTATATGTTCGGGGCTGTTCTATGGTCTGTACACAATTTTTGGAAAGCTTGCCCTGAAAAAATACGACAGTCTTACAGTGACTGTTTACACATTTATATTCGGCACATTGGGCAGCTTTCCGCTCAGCAGGGCGGGGGATATGGCAGGGATCATTTTCCGTAAGCCGGATATTGTTATCACTTGCATGGTCATAGGCGTTTTCTGCACTCTTCTTCCCTATCTGCTGTATACCTTCGGATTAAAGTATGCCCAGGCCGGAAAGGCGGCAGTACTTGCAACTGCCGAGCCGCTTGTTGGCGCAGTTATCGGAATAGCAGCGTTAGGAGAGGACACAGGTCCTGTGAAAATGGCAGGCATTTTACTGATACTGTCGGCTATAATCCTGCTCAGTATCCAACCACAAGAATGACGGAGGTATTAATTAGTGGAAAAGAAAAAAACAGGAACGCTTGAACATAAAAACGATCCTCATATAGAAGTAATGCCCGAAAGCAGCTAAAAAACTACTTTCGGGCATTACTTAATTATTGGTTCATTCGCATAAATCAGAATTTATATTTCATGCTTTTATATCAGCTAAAATTGAAAGTACAAT
>JAMPAJ010000002.1:27812-96372 GCA_023667265.1 Alistipes sp. | reverse complement strand
TGTAAACCATGGCTGGCTTGTCATGGATTTATACGACCAATTTTATTATAGTAGGGAGGAATTTTTTATATGAAAAATGAGATGAAAATTTTTGAAAATGAGGAATTCGGCAAAGTAAGAACAGTTGTCAAGGACGGAGAACCGTGGTTTGTTCTTGCAGATATATGTAAAGTTCTTGAAATCAGCAATTCAAGAATGGTTGCCGGAAGATTAGATACTGAGGAGCTGATGTCAGTCAAACTGACATCAGGTGGACAGCGCCGAGAAATGACAGCAGTTAGCGAAAGCGGACTATATGCTGTGATTCTCAGAAGTGACAAACCGCAGGCGAAGCCTTTTCGCAAATGGGTTACAACTGAGATTTTGCCTACAATTCGCAGAACCGGAGGTTACGTTGCAAACGAGGATATGTTCGTAGAGAATTACCTCCCCTTTCTTGACGAGCCGTATCAGAATCTTTTCCGCTTGCAGATGACTGCCATCAGCAAGCTGAACGAGCGTATCAGGCACGATCAGCCGCTGGTGGAGTTTGCAAATCAGGTATCGAATACCGAAAACCTCATCGATATGAACGCAATGGCAAAGCTTGCGATCGAAGAAAATATCCCTGTCGGCAGAAACCGACTGTTTCGTTGGCTTCGTGAAAACGAAATTCTGATGTCGGGAAATCTGCCCTATCAGAAGTATATCGACCGCGGATATTTTGCGGTGAAAGAATCGGTTTTCGAAACAGGTTCAATGACCAAAACCTATCAGCAGACTTTCGTCACAGGAAAAGGTCAGAGGTATATCATTGAAAGGCTGAAAAAGGAGTTTAATGAATAGTTTTATATCATGGATAGGCGGTAAAAAGCTGCTGAGAGATGATATTCTCGCACGTTTGCCGCCGCAGTACGACAAGTATATCGAGGTTTTCGGCGGTGCAGGGTGGGTGTTATTCCGCAAGCCGCAGGGCAGAGAAATGGAAATTTACAACGATTTTAACAGCAATCTGGTGAATCTTTTTCGGTGTGTGAGGGACAAGCCGAACAAGCTGAAGTACAAGCTGCGGTACGTTCTGAACTCACGTGAGGACTTCGACTGGATCGCCACGCTGCACAAAAAAAGGCTGTTCCCAAAACTGCGTGACGTTGACAGGGCAGCCAAATTTTATCAGCTTATCAGGTACAGCTACGCATCAGGTCTGGACAGCTTCGGATGCAAACCCCACTCCATGTGGATGGATTTTCCGCAGATAGATATGGCTTCAATGAGGCTCCAAAAGGTGCTGATAGAAAACAGGGATTTTGAAAAGCTCATCGGACAATACGACAGTCCGACGAGCTTTTTTTATTGCGATCCGCCGTATTTTGCAACGGAAAATTATTATAAAGATGTGGGATTTAAAACTGCCGATCATGTAAGGTTAAGGGATACGCTGATGAAAAGCAAGGGCAAATTTTTGGTGTCCTACAACGACTGCCCCGAAATTCGGGAACTGTGGGAAAATCCCGATATTTATATTGAAGAAATCAGCAGATTGAATAATTTGGCGCAGCGATATGATGGCGGCTGTCAGTATGCGGAATTGCTGATATCAAATTATGATACAAGCGTAAGAACTAAAACGTCATATCAAATGACGCTTTTTGAACAAGGAGAATGTGTATGAAAAAGGTTATATTTTCACAGGTTATGACAGATAACGGAACGGCTGAATTTTCAGGAGTTTATGATAAAAACGGGCTTCCCATAAAGGTCGTTCTGGAGGTAGATGACGATGGAGTTGTGCTGACGGCAGTACGCAGAAAGCTGACGGACATTGAATTAATGGAGATATGCAACAAAGCCGACGGCTGCGAAAACTGCGTTTTTCAGGGCGACTGCGATGAGGAAGGGGAAATAAATTAATGCTTGATTGGTTATGCCCAAATATAAGGTCTCCGCCTTATTTATAATGTAGAACTTGCGTAAAAGGTCTGGATATTACGTTGATTTTATGGTATGGTTATGGTAACGAAAGGAGTTGACCACCATGAAAAAATCAATACTTATCCTCATCATGACCGCAATGCTAACCGCTTGCGTACCTATTGAAAATCCACAGGAAACTGTAGAGAAATCCACCGAACAGGCAGTCACGGAAACTTCAAAATATGATGAAGAATCAGAAGCTGAAACTGAAACTCAGCCGTCAACAGAGCGCGAGATCTCAACCGAAGAAACGACTGTGACAACATCTAAAACCAAGTCCGAAACGGTCTGTACAACAACATCTGTAACCGATGCACAGAAAGAAAAAGGTCAATATGACTCAACGGAGACTCAGCAGGAAAAGACTGCAGAAAATCCTACGGATCATGCAGAACCGAGTGCTGAAAATGCAGAAGAAAAATCTGATGTTCCGGTACAAACAGAACCGCCGCAAACTACCGAATCTACTGTTACGGTCACCGAACCGGAGAAATACGAAGAAGAAACCGAGCTTCCGGAATACAGTATGTCGGACTATGAAAAGGCGCTTGAGGTGTACAATTTTATGACGGCAAACGGCGGCGGAACTTGCGTGCAATACGCATGGCAGACCTACGAAATGTGTCAAAATTATGGTCTGGAATGTTACTTCGCATGGACTGAAAATCAGCTTTACGGACACGTTGCGAATGTGGTGAAAATCGACGAAGCGTGGTATGTTCTGGATACGCAGGCAGGCTGCTTCCTCACGGAAAATATGTGCGGCTTCACGGAGATCGTGGACGCAAACGAAAGCTATATCGCATCTGCCGACATCATCAGCAGCGTGAGATATGAATAAAAAATCATGAAAGGCTCGCATCTGCGGGTCTTTTTTATTGGAAAGGAAAAAGTATGTTTAAAAATAAAATATTGAAAAAAATCGGCGCGGGGCTCATGGCAGGCCTCTGCGCTTTCACTTTGATCGGCTCAAATGTCGGAGGTCTGAAAACTTCCGCAGCAGCAACGGCGAAGGAACCGCTGCTCTCAGGCGACGAGGTCATCAAGCAAGCGGCGAAGTATCTTGGCGTTCCATACGGCTGGGACTGCAAGGGCTACGACGGCGTTTATTCGTCCACAAGTCCTAAGAAACAGTCGATGGAAACTGTTCGCAAAAAGGGTCTGGACTGTTCGGGATTGGTGTATGCGACGCTTACCGATCTGGGCGTGAGAACCAGCGGATTTCCCTCAAATAATCCTGTTCCGCAGAACTACTGGGAGTACGGCGACGGCTCTGCTTACAAGAACTGCACCATGACCTACAAGGGCGTAACTTCGCCGATCGAGGTGCTTTACGAAAAGCTCAACGCTGATAATCACCAATATTTTGACGGCGGAAAACTGCTCCCCGGAGCAGTCGTTTCGGGCATCGCAAAGGGTGACGGGATCGGTCATATGTGGTTTTATATGGGCGAGTTCAGCAACAGGGACGCAGTCCTCGATTACCTCGTAAAACTGGGCTACAAGCGTGATTCCGTGACAAAATATGTGGGAAGCGGAAACGGCGACGGCGGCAAGCATTGGCGTATCGAGTGCAACGGCTCGCAGGGCTGTGTGATCAACAATAACACCGACGGCAAGGCGAGATTCAAGAGCTTTGTGGCTTACAAACTCACCTCCCGTGACGCTACTTTCAGCATCAAAAAGTGCCTCGACGGAACGACTCAGATCGTCGGAAAATCGGCGGTTGACGGCAGTTTTGCGAAGTACGGAGTGTACAGCGATAAGGCTTGCAAGACTAAGGTCGGCGAGATAAAAATCGGCGAAAAAGGAACGGGTTCGATAAAACTTTCAAGCGGAACTTACTACGTCAAGGAAATTTCCGCGCCGAAAGGCTACGCTCTTTCCACAAAAGTTTACGAGCTGAAAGCTAATCAGACGGTCACCGTTTACGAGAATTTCCAGACCGGAAAAATCAAAATAAACAAGACTGCGGAGGATAAGATTGTCAGAAATATTGAGTTTAAGGTTGTGGGTTCGGACGGCAGCAGTTATACCAAAAAGACCAACGCTCTCGGCATTGCAGAATTTTCGGGACTCAAGGTTTACGACATGAAAACAGGCAAGGCTGTCACTTATACTGTTTCGGAAATCAACGTAGCTGCGCGATATGAAACCCCTAAAGCGCAGAATGTTACGCTGACAAAGGGCGACGCCGATTTGACTGTAAACGTGAATTTTGACAACGATCTGAAGAAGGGCTCTATCAAAATCAACAAGCAATCTGAGGATAATCAGAACGGCGACAGAGAATTTACAATTAAAGGAAACGGAAAGACTTACACCATAAAAACGGGTTCTGACGGTATTGCAATCCTCAGCGATATCCCCGTTTATGACAGCAGCAACAAGAAAATCACCTACACTATCAGCGAGAAAAACGTACCCGTAAAGTATGTTGTTCCGGCGGATCACAAGGTCACTCTGGCAGCCGACGCAACGGTAAGTTCTACCTTCAAAAATGTGCTGAAAAAGTTCACCGCAGAGGTTATTAAAAAAGACTCCGAAACGGGGGAATCGCAGGGCAATGCTACCCTTGTCGGAGCAGTTTACGGACTCTATCTTGACGGCAAATTAATTGACGAGTATACAACCGATGAAAACGGATATTTCAAGACCAAGGAGTACGTTTGCGGCAATTACACTATTCAGGAAATCAGTCCGTCAGAGGGTTATTTACTCGACGAAACTTCACATCCTGTTGGCGCTGAAGCAAAGAATTATGCTATCGAACACAACCCGATTTCTATGACCGTAACCGAGGATTCGGTAAAGGGAAAAATCAGCATAATCAAGCATTCGGACGATGACGAAAATGTTGTTGAGAATCTTGAAAAGGGCGCAGAATTCGAGGTTTACCTTAAATCAGCAGGCTCTTATGCAAACGCAAAGGACAGCGAAAAGGATCACCTCATTACCGATGAAAACGGCTTTGCAGAAACCAAATTAATGCCATACGGAATTTATGTTGTCCATCAGACAAAGACAGTCAACGACGCTGCATTCGTTTCTGATTTCGATGTTTTCATAGCAGAAAACGGAAAAACCTATGAATATATTCTCAATAACGCGCCGTTCAAATCGTATATCCACATCACAAAACTTGACGCTGAAACAGGTAAAAACATTGCCTACGAGGGCGCAGGATTTCAGATTTTTGACAACAGCGGAAGCATTGTAAACATGGGCGTGGACACGTTCTACACCAATTCCGAAGGCTATCTTATCACTCCCGAAACGCTCCATTACGGCGATTATACTCTTGTTGAAGTTCAGGCACCTATGGGTTATGTTCTGGACAGCGAACCCGTTCCATTCAGCGTGACTGCGGCAAATTCCGAGATAGAAAATGCCGTGAATATCGTCAAGGTTCAGAAGTCGGATATTGCGCAGAAAGGAAAAATTTCTGTGCAGAAAACAGGAGATATTTTCAGTTCCGTGACTGCTCTTGGCAGCGCTATTTCCGTTGATGAAAACGGCGAAACACATGAAAGCGGACAGACAATATACACACCAGTTTTCGAGGAAAACGGGCTTGCAAACGCAGTTTATCAGGTCATTGCAAGCGAGGATATCGTGACCGCCGACGGCACAGTCAGAGCCTCTGCAGGCGACGTTGTTGCCGAGCTTACAACCGATGAAAACGGGTTTGCCGAAACCGATTTATTGTACCTCGGAAAGTATGAAGTGAAAGAAATTACCGCCCCTTACGGCTATGTTTTAAACAGCGAGCCGCAGCTTGTGGAACTCGCCTACGCAGGACAGGAGGTTATCGTGAGAGATACTGTAAATGCAGCCTTTGTCAACAATTATCAGGGCGTTGAGATAAGCCTTGAAAAGGTTATGGAACAGGATGAAATCTTTGAAATCGGCATGAATTCCGAGTACAAAAATGTCCGTTTTGGACTGTTCGCAGCAGAGGAGATCACAGCCGCTGACGGCAGTTCGATACCCGAAGATGGACTTATTGCAGAGGTCTCCCTCGATGAAAATATGAAGGCTGTCATCGCTGAAAAAGTACCGTTCGCTAAATACTATGTTCAGGAAATCGCAACCGATGAACATTATATTTTAAACGGCGAAAAGTACCTTGTAAGCTTTGAATATCAGGGTCAGGAAATGTCCACGGTGTACGTGGACTGCGGACAGTTTAAGAATTTCCTTAAACGTGGAACTGTTAAAGGAATCAAGGTAAATGAAGCTGACGAGCCTCTTGAAAACGCTCTCTTCGGATTGTTTTCTAATGAAGAAACCGAGTTCACAGAGGATACTGCGATCATGACTTCCGAGTCCGATTCTAAGGGTGAATTCAGCTTTGAAGATGTGCCTTTCGGCAGCTATATCGTGCGCGAAATCGCAGCTCCAACAGGCTATGTTTTAAGCGAGCAAAGCTACCCTGTAACTGTGTCTGAGGACGGCGAAACTATCAGCATTCGTACAGTTAACGAGAAAATCAGAGGCAATGTCACTGTCACAAAAATCGACGAGGAATACCCTGACAACAGGCTTTCCGGCGCAGAGTTCACCGTTTATTCCGATGAAAAATGCGAGTCTGAAATCGGCAAATTATCTGAAACAGAAAAGGGCGTTTACCTCATTGAAAACCTTGAATACGGCAAGTATTTCTTGAAGGAAACTGTCGCTCCCGACGGCTTTATTATCGACGAAAATGTGTATCCGTTCAGCATTGAGAATGACGGCGAAACAATCGAAATAAGCAACACAGAAGTCGGAAAAGGCTTTGCTAACAAGCCGGAAAAAGGCGGCGTGGAGATCACCAAGACTGACATTTCAACGGGCGAATTGATACCAAACTGCGGCATTGAAATTCTCGACAAGGACGGCAATGTTGTCCTTCAGGGACGGACAGATGAAAACGGTGTTGTTACCTTTGATATGCTCCGTGTCGGCGATTATTTTTACCGTGAATTCGACGCTCCGGACGGATATATTCTCGATGAAAATTCCTACCCGTTCACCATCAAGGAGAACGGCGAGATCGTGAAATGCAGCATGACAAACACCAAGATTCCGCATCAGCCTACGCCGTATACAGGCGATAACCACAGCGATCTTTTAGCATGGATCATGATAGGATTGTCTCTTACGATTGGTTCGGTTTTATTCATTCGCAGAAAGAAAAAGGGCGTTAAGAATGAGGAATAAAATAATCAAAATATCGGCGGTCGTTTTAGCGATCGCCCTCCTCTTCGGAGGACTTTTTCTGCTGCTTTGTGACGATGTCGGAGAGCTGATTCAGCAGGAAAAAATCAAGCCGTATGTGCCTGACTTTACTGTTTTAGAATCTATGGAAAATGAAAATCAGGAAGAAGAAAATACGAATAAAATTTCTGTTGATGCCGAGGAAAAATTGAAAGAGCAAATGCAGAATTTATGCGGTGATTTTGACAATTCTGTGGGTTGGATAAACGTTCCCGAAACGAAAATAAACTACCCTATTATGTACTCCGGCGACAATGATTTTTACCTTCACAGAGCCGTTGACGGCAGCTATCTGAGGGTGGGTTCGATCTTTCTCGATTACCGCTGCAATGCCGATTTTACGAGAAAAATCAACGTTCTGTACGGTCACAACATGAGCGACGGAAGTATGTTTGCGGACGTGATGAAATTCATCGATACGGACTACTTTGACAGTCATAATTACGGCTGGCTTACCACGGAAAATACTGTGTATAAAATTGACTTTTTCTCGCTGTCTCAGCCGGAAAATTATGATGATTTTTATAATGTGTCGGCAGACGTAAACGCTTGGCTTGACGATCTAAGAGCCAACTCTTTTATCTGGAGAAATATCGGCGTTTCCGAGAAAGATTGGTTTATTTCGCTGTCCACCTGTACCGATTCCGAGGGCAGCTCAAGGACTGTTCTTACCGGAAAGCTAGTTGAAATATGAAAGGAGTTTTTGTATGAAAAAGAAAACATTTATTGCATTAATTTCAATCGCTGTGATGACCGCTTTTTGCGGTCTTACGGCATACGCAAGCGGCGATGTTGCCGGAGCTGTGGAGGGCACTTGGAGTACCGCAAAGTCGCAGATCGTGTCGGTTGTGGACAACGTTATATTCCCCGTGATCGACGTAATTCTGGCGATTCTGCTGTTTGTCAAGATAGGTCTCGCATATCTCGATTATCGCAAACATGGTCAGCTTGAATGGACTCCGATCGCTATTATTTTCGGCTGTCTGATCTTTACCCTGACTGCTCCGCTGTATATCTGGTCGATTATTTAAGGGGGAATCTGTGTATGAAAAACCAGCGTGACGCTGGACCCATACGCATATTTCACTAACTCGTAAATGTTGCCAAACACTTGCGAGGAAAACAAATTGAAAAGGGGCTTGAATATGAAAAAGAAAACGCTTATAATTTTAATTACAATCGCTGCGATGACCTTGACAGCTTGCGGAACTATCAGTCCGCCTGTTCAGACTCAGCCGGAAGTGGCTGTTACAGAAGCAATAGAGCCAACAGAAGAACACACTGTTCCTACGGAAACAATCGATAATTCTGAGGAAGAACAGATAAAGTCAAACGCTTTTATTGCGGAGTTTTTTGATTCCGGTATCCTGTTTGCCGACGTGCAGGATCTTGTGACGGAGTCAATGAAAAACTGTACCTTTGAGAACCAAACAGAATCGTCGAACGGAATACAAAAGATAACTTTAAAAACCGCTAACGGCGGCGGTATTGTGAATGCAATGTGCATCGATATGAGCCAAAGCAATCTGAGTTACGGCTTTGAATATATCCTCGAAAACTTCGGCAATTACTACTTCGGACTGACCGCCTCGCAGATGAACGGCATCACAGAGGACGATTTCGTATCCAATTACCGCATGGTAAGCAGCGTGATGTCAAAGGGAAAATATCAAAGATATTCCTCTGTTCAGAAAACCGACGGTATGGCTGCGCAGTTTGGTTACACCGAAACCTACGCCGTACTTGCCGAGGGCAAGCTGACCGTTGTATCGGGTGCGTTTCTCAGTTCCGATATGATGGACAGGCAGAATTTTATGCAGCTCATGGCAAGGTTTGCGGAGAATGTGAAGTATTAAAAACTTTGCTGTAAAGCTACTATTTATCAAGCATTCCCTCAATATATGCGGTTGCTTTTTCCTTTTGAGTAGAAGTCAGTTTTTTAAATAAAAACAGCAAGTTTTGTTCCTTTTCGGATAAGTCTGATTTTGTGTATGGAAGTTTCACATCAGAAACCCCAAGCAGATAATCTGTTGAAACGCCATAATGCTTTGAAAGAGCAATCACAGTCTGCACATCGGGATAAGATATCCCAAGTTCAAAACGGCTTATCATAGCTTGCGAACTGTTCACTTTCAACGCAAGACTTTGCTGACTTTCCCCTCTGGATTCTCTTAATTCTTTAAGTCTCATTTAATCACCTCTGTTTTAATTTTACTACAATTATGCATAATATTTATTCGTATCACTTGTAATTATTATGCATTTAAGTTATAATATATATGACTTAAAGTTTTAAAAGAGGTGAAACGTGTGATAGACAAAAAGAGAACAGCCTGTTTTACAGGTCACAGAAAGATGCCCGAAAATGACATCAAAAAAGTGGAAAAGCAGCTCGACAAGATCATTGAAAAGCTGTATAAAAAAGGAGTGATATTTTACGGCGTTGGCGGCTCATACGGCTTTGATATGCTGGCGGAAAGGGCGGTGATACGGGCAAGGAACAAGCATCGTGAGATAAAATTAATACTTGTGCTTCCCTGTCAAAATCAGGAGAAATACTGGACTGTGGATAACAAAAAGGCGTTTGCCGAAATTAAAAATCAGGCTGATAAAATAGTGTACACATCTGAAAATTACTTCAAAGATTGTATGCATAGGCGCAATCGTCACCTTGTGAATTTCAGCGGATATTGCGTTGCCTATCTTAATGAAAACAGCGGAGGTACGGCGTATACCGTTAATTACGCTCGTCAAAAAGGCTTGGAGATCGTCAATCTTGGCAGGCTTTCAGACTGAAAATTTGTCAGATTTGGTGATAGCTTTATTCTGAAAAATGTGGTATTGTTGAGTCGGGGGTGAGAACGTGCAGATGAGCGATTTTATAACCGACAAATTTTTAGTGGAGATAGACAAAGAAATGTCGGCAGATGAAAATTACAAAAATATCACCATGTCGCTTAATGAATTTCTTGAAAAAGAATTTTCACAGGAAAAAGCAAATCAAATCGGAGAAATGATAGGCAGGCTGATATCCGCTGTGGAAAGCGCTTCGGCTGCGGCAGGAATAAAACTTGGCGCAAAAATAGCTGCTGCTTTATTTAGCGAATAACAAGAATTGAATCCGTCCGAAAGGGCGGATTTTTCATTTCAATGGAGGTGAAAAAATTGCCGTATATTCCATTTACAGAGGAACAAAAAGCGATCGCAAACAGCGTAGATCTGGCAGATCTTCTGAGGTCAAGGGGCGAGAAATTAGAACGTGCCGGACGTGAATACAAGCTGATCTACAGCGATGGTTCGGGCAGTCACGACAGCATAACGATTCGTGATTCAACGTGGTTCGACCACAAAAATCAGGTGGGCGGCGGCGCTATAAAATTCATGCAGTACCACTACGGAATGGACTTCCCGACGGCGGTGCAGGAGCTTTTAGGACAGAGGGTAATGCCTCTGTCTCCTGTTCCGCAAAGGGAAAAAATTCAAGAGGAAAGGCACAAGGAATTCAAGCTGCCCGAAGCCAATGAAAATATGCACAGAGTGTTCGCATATTTGATTAAGCAGAGGTTCATAAGTTCCGAAATTATTACACATTTTGCCAAAAATCACATGCTGTATGAGGATAAAAATCATCACAACGCAGTATTTGTAGGCATTGACGAAAACGGAGTCCCAAAACAGGCTCACAAGCGTGGGACGGCAACTTTCGGGAAATCTTTCAGGCAGACTGTCGAGGGTTCGGACACAAAATACAGCTTCTCTCACTTCGGAAAATCGGAAAAGCTGTTCGTATTCGAAGCTCCGATCGATATGCTTTCTTATCTTTCTTTGCACCCCGAAAACTGGCAGCAGCACTCGTATATCGCTATGAACGGAGTTTACGAAAACGCTGTTTTAACGGCGTTAAAGGGGCATTCAAATTTGTCTGAAATTGTGATTTGCACCGATAACGATATCGGCGGCATCGACGCAGCGGACAGGCTTCGGGACATTTTGAAAGTAAATGGATACTCAGATGTCAACCGACTTTTGCCGCAATTTAAAGATTGGAATGAAGTTTTAAAATTCCAAAATGGAGTGACACCTCTGCCTTCTGTTCAGCACAAAATCAAGGAAGAATATCATCGTCAGGCTGAGAATTTGGAGTATCTGAAATGCCGTCCCGATAAGCTGAGATCGCAGATTTACGCCACTTTTAAAAATGGACAATACAAGTATCTTGCCGAGTATGCGCTTGCTGCCTCGGCGTTTTTCTTGCCCAAAACACCGCAGCTAAGCGATGAAAACAGGGCGTTTTTGAGGCTTCAGAGAAAGCTTAAGGACGATTACAAGGCGTATACCGATAAGGGTAAAACGGCTCAGAAACAGCGGAATCTGAGCGATTGTGTGCAGGCTGTAATGCGGGATTTAAAGCAGACTGCCCGTACCCGTGAGCAGTCGGTAAACACGGCAAAACTGCTGTTTCAGCTTGCGGATAACGCTGTACGGTTAGAGGTAGATTCGGTACTGTCGCAGCCGATTCAGGAGCAGAAAGAAAATATGGAAATCGTTTGTGAACCCGAACCGTGCATGGAATTCGGGTAATGCAATACCCCCGGTTTCACAGCGCAACACCTTGAAGATAATAAACAAACAATTCTGTCAAATACAGAAAGAAAAATATATTGGGATGTGATAAATTGAGTGAAAAAAAGATGATTCTGATCGGCGTGTTGGCAGTAATTTTTGTCGCCTTTTTAATGATAGTAAATCTGCTCGATAATAAATCGCTTAATGGAATCAAGTCTAAAAAAATTGGTGACGGTCAGCACGGAACTGCCCGTTGGGCAAGCAAATCCGAGATAAAAAAGACTTTTGTTTCTCTGCCGTTCAAGCCTGAAAAATGGCGTAAAGGCGTGGATCTGCCGACTGTTCAGGGTACTGTTGTTGGGTGCAGAGGTTCGGGAAAAAAGACCTTTGCTCTTGTTGACGAGGGCGATGTTCATACCCTTATGGTCGGAGCTGCGGGCGTTGGAAAGACCGCCTTTTTCTTGTACCCGAATATCGAATTTGCCTGTGCAAGCGGTATGAGTTTTATAAATACTGACTGCAAAGGCGACGTGGTTCGTAACTATGGAACGATTGCAAAAAAGTATTACGGCTACAATGTGTCAGTTTTGGATTTAAGAAATCCAACGCGCTCTGATGAGAATAATATCCTGCATCTTGTCAACAAATATATGGACATTTATTTGTCCGACAAAAGCAATATTTCGGCAAAGGCAAAGGCCGAGAAGTACGCCAAAATCACGGCGAAAACCATAATCGACATTGGCGGCGGTTCTGAATCGAGCGGTGCAAACGCATACTTTTACGACGCCGCGGAGGGACTTCTTGCGTCAACGATACTGCTGCTTGCAGAGTTCGGCGACAAAAACGAACGGCATATTGTGTCGGTTTTCAAGCTGATACAGGACTTGCTTGCAAAGACGCAGCCGGATTCAAAAGCCAAAGCCAAGACTTATTTTTCAGAGCTTATGGAAAAGCTGCCTCCGGAACACAAAGCAAAATGGCTTGCGGGAGCAGCCCTGAACACCTCAGAGCAGACCATGCTGTCGGTAATGTCGACGGCGCTGTCGAGGCTCAACAGCTTTCTGGACACGGAAATGGAGCAAATGCTGTGCTTTGGTACGGCGATAGACGCGGAGAAATTCTGCAATGAAAAATCGGCGATTTTTATTGTGCTTCCGGAGGAGGATCAGTCGAAATATTTTATGGTGAGTATGCTGATTCAGCAGTTATATCGTGAGATTTTGGTAATCGCCGACGAGAACGGCGGCAAGCTGAAAAACCGTGTAATGTTCTATGCAGACGAGCTCGGCACTTTTCCAAAAATTGACGGTATGGAGGCGATGTTCTCGGCAGGAAGAAGCCGAAAAATCAGCATAATTGCGATAATTCAGTCCTTTGCGCAGCTTGAAAAAAACTACGGAAAGCAGGGCATGGAGATCATTACGGACAACACCCAATTGACTGTTTTCGGCGGTTTTGCGCCAAATTCTCAGTCTGCGGAAGTGCTGTCAAAGTCCTTGGGAGAGCAGACCGTTTTGTCAGGATATGTCACCACGGGCAGAGAAAAATCGCAGTCCTTGCAGATGATCGGCAGACCATTGATGACGGTGGATGAATTGAAATCCATGCCCAAGGGACAGTTTATCGTCATGAAAACAGGAGTCCACCCGATGATCTCAAAGCTGAAGCTGTACTTCAAATGGAGCATCAAATTCGAGGAAGAATACCGCCTGTCGGATAAGGCTGCAAGAAAGGTTTCCTACAAGGATTGCGGCGAGCTGATTCGTGATGTGGAGGTCAAATATCCGCAAAAAAAGGAAATTTTTCAGCCGGAATTTGACGACGAGGAGCTCCCTAAGAAAAAGACAAATATCAGGACAAGGAGTTGATGAAAATTGATATTTCCAAGAAGAATTTACGATCTGGGACTAAGCCACAAGGCGGTCTCGGTGTACTGTTATCTGGCAAATCGTGCGGACGAAAACGGCGAGTGTTTTCCGGCAATTCGCAGGATCGCAGAGGACTTGAAGCTCTCGAAAACGACGGTGTACAGGGCGTTCAAGGAACTTGAAAAGAATGATCTGCTGGAGATAAATCATCGATATCATGTTCTGGGCGGACAGCGAAGCTCGCTGTACAAAATCAAAGGAGAGATCGGAGTGAAGAAAAATGTTTGATTGGATAGGCGACGCCGTCGACTGGATCGGCGACGGAATTTCAAAAATCTGGGACAATACTATCGGAGGCGTTGCGGACGCTATCGGCGACTGGATATGGGAGGCCATGTTTGAATGGCTGTTCAATCTGATCTACGGAGCGATTGCCGATCTGTTTGAGTTTATTAATGAAACAACCTCGGATATTTTTGCGATGTCTTGGGTTCAGACCTTTATTTCGCTGTTTCAAAATCTTGGCTGGATGCTGTTTGTATGCGGACTTATCGTGGCGGTTTTCGATACGGCGATAGCCTATGAATCGGGGCAGGCGAACATAAAAAATACTTGTCTGAACGTGCTGAAAGGCTTCATGGCGGCGAGTCTGGTGACGGTCGTGCCGCAGCGATTATACTCGTTCTGCACCGCCACTCAAGGTACTTTTGCCCACGATTTATTGGGCAATTTCATAGGCGATGTAAGTGATTCCGTAGCGGATTCAGGACTCAGAGTCATAATCGCCCTTGCCTCCGACGTGTCGCTGTTCAGCCTGTTTTTTATAATTTTATTCGGGTATTGCACCATAAAAGTTATATTTGCGAACATCAAAAGAGGCGGCATAATGCTCTGTCAGATCGCTGTCGGAAGCCTGTATTTATTTGGCGTTCCGAGAGGTTACACAGACGGATTTTACGGCTGGTGCAAGCAGGTAATTGCGACCTGTCTGACGGCTTTTTTGCAGACAACGATCCTATATCTCGGACTTTTAAGTTACACGCAGCATCCTCTGCTTGCGGTGGGAATCTGCCTGTCGGCAACGGAAGTGCCGAGAATTGCGCAGATGTTCGGACTTGATACAAGCGTTAAGGTAAATATGATGTCCGTCAGCCACACGGTTTCTATGGGCGCTAAGGCTGTCGGAATGCTGAAAGGAGCGGCGAAATGAAAACCTATATTTACCCCGAAAATCTGAGAGCCACGGTCAAGCTGTGGTTCTGGAACGTAAGGGACTTTATAATAATCTGCGGCGGAATAATTCTGTCGGTGATCGTGTTCGTGAATCTGTGGAACGTGCTGCCTATTGCAGCAACGGTATGCTACGGATTCTTAAGTCTTAGGGTTGACGATACGGCAATTATGGACTACATTTTCAATGCTGTGAAATTTTTTGTGACTTCGCAGCAAATTTATTCATGGAGGAAAAATTAAATGGCAAAGAAGAAAAACAGCGTTCAGAGCCTTATCGGCTTTGAACGTTTTTCACGTTTTGGAGTAAAAACGGACAAGGCTGACATAGCGTTTTTCAGCGTAGAACCGACCAATATTTCGGTGTTGTCGGCGGCAAATATCGATACCAAGATACATCATCTGATGATGCTTTTAAGCACGATTCCCGACCTTGAAATTATCGCTCTGGACTCCTGCGAATGTTTCGACAGCAACAAAATTTATGTGAAGGAACGCTTGCAGACCGAGCAGAACGAGGAAGTCAGAAAGCTGCTGCAGGCTGACCATTCTTTCCTTGATGAGATTCAGGCAGAGATGTCGTCGGCAAGGCAGTTTATGTTCTCGATAAGATTCCGCAGAGAAAAGGACGAGCAGATTTTTAACGTTGTGAATCGTGTTGACAAGGCGATTTCCGAGCATGGATTTGCGGCGAGAAGGATGACGAAATCCGAAATAAAAAGAATGCTTGCGCTGTACTTTGGCACGAGTATTTCAGGCGAGGAAATATCCGATATAGAAGGCTCTGAAAATTTTGAATTGGGGGTAACTGAAAATGTTTAAGAAAAAGGAACTGTCGGCAGCGCAGATCGAGGCTGTGGAAACAAAGGATTTTTTTGATAGGATCGTGCCGGGAATGATCAGGTTTTACACCGACCACTACATTTGCGGTAACTTTTATAAGTCATGCTGGGCGGTAACGGAGTACCCTCCCAACACGGAAGAAACCGCTATTTTAGCACATTTAGCGGACCGAAACGGCGTGACCTTACGCATCTACAACCGCCTTGTTACGAGCATGGAGCAAAGAAAAATCGTTCAGCAGGCGATGAGGAAAAACCACATGATGACCACCACAAACGACGTCAACGAAAGTATCAAGGCTCAGGACAATATAAACGACGTGGTTGAGCTGCTGTCGGAGCTTCGTAGGAACAAAGAAAATCTGCTGCACACGGCAGTTTTTGTCGAGCTAAAAGCGAATTCCGAGGACAAATTAAAGGAGCTTCAGGCGGATATAACTATGGAACTGACGCGCTCGAAAATCAGCGTTGACAGGCTTCTGCTCCGTCAGAAAGAAGGATTTTTGTCTGTGCTTCCGACCGGAAATAATATGTTCGGCAGCCAGTTTGAACGTGTCTTGCCGGCGAGTTCCGTGGCGAATATGTATCCTCTGAATTACAGCGGAAAGACCGATGAAAACGGTTTTTATCTCGGTCGTGACAAGTACGGCAGCAACGTTCTGGTGGACTTCGACAGGCGCACCGAGGACAAGACCAACAGCAATATTTTAATACTCGGCAACAGCGGTCAGGGCAAGTCGCACCTCATGAAACTGCTGCTGTGCAATCAGCGTGAGGCAGGAAAATCGATCCTGTGCCTCGATCCGGAATCGGAGTATCATGACCTCTGTTACAATCTTGGCGGCACTTACATTGATATGATGTCGGGCGAGTTTATGATAAATCCATTAGAACCTAAAGCGTGGTCGTCTAATGACGATCGGTGTGACGCTGACTCGCCGGAAACGTTCAGAAAGGTCACAAGATTAAGTCAGCATATCAGCTATTTAAAGGACTTTTTCAGAGCCTACAAGGATTTCACCGACGCCGAAATCGACACCATAGAGATCATGTTGATGAAGCTGTACTCAAGATTTGACATCGATGATTCCACAGATTTTGACGATCTGAAATCAGAAAAATATCCGATAATGAGCGACCTTTACGATCTTATTGAAAAGGAATTCTTGTCGTTCGACAGCAGTAAAAAGCATCTGTATACAGAGGAAATTCTGCAGAATATCTGTCTTGGCTTGCACTCCATGTGCAAAGGTGCGGAAAGTAAATACTTCAACGGACACACCAATATTCGTGACGGTGAGTTCATTTGTTTCGGGGTGAAAGGCTTGATGGACACCAACAAAAGGCTCAAGGATACGCTGCTGTTCAACATTTTATCGTATATGTCAAATCAGCTTTTAGGGCGTGGAAATACTGTTGCAGCAATAGATGAAATGTATTTATTTTTAACAAATGTGACGGCGATAGAATATATCCGAAACGGCATGAAGCGTGTGCGTAAAAAGGAGTCCTCGTTTATTCTGGCAAGTCAGAATATCGAGGATTTTTTACTGCCGGAGATCAAGGAATTTACCAAGCCTCTGTTCAGCATTCCGGCGCATCATTTTCTGTTCAATCCGGGAAATATTTCGCCGTCAGACTTCATGGATACGCTTCAGGTGGAGCAGTCGGAATACGGCTTGATAAAGTATCCCGAACGTGGTACTTGCCTGTATCGCTGTGGTAATGAGAGGTATCTTTTACAGGTTCATGCAACTGATTACAAGATGAAACTGTTCGGTAAAGCAGGAGGTAGATAAAATGTCGGCAGCAGTTGCGGCGGCGTTGAAAAAAATAGCCGCATATATTCTCAGCGACAAGGAGCTTCGGGGCAAGGCTTTTGTGGTAATCGGCAGTATCGTCTGCGGATTTTTGGGACTGCTTTGTCTTCCTGTTGTGGTGATTGCGAGCCTTGGAAACATGGAAATCGAGCCGCCTCAGATAGACAAAAGTCTGTTTAATGAGGCGGCTTTTATACAAAATCTGAGCAGCGATCAGCAGACGCAGCTTGCAAATTTGCAGAATCAAGGACAGGCTATCGAGGACGCTATGACGGCGGCGGAAATCAGAAATCAGACCATAAAAGCGCAGCTAATATACCTGTCTTTTTTGGAAAATGCGCAGAATTTCAATGCGCAGTCTTATGCCGATTTGTTCAAAAATTCGGCAGACGATAAGGCTCTAATCAACGCAATAAACTCTGCTTACAGTCTGAAAATAGACTACAATGAGTTTATGAAAAGCTACACATGGATCATGAACTCCACGATGAATCAGTATATGTTTGCAGATTCCAAAAGTAAAAATGCTGCCGATCTTGCGGCTTGGGCAGAGAATGCGTACCTTGCAGGCTGGGGTTACAAGGACGGTGCTTTCGGCGATAGGGACGAGTCAGACCGAATCAGATATAGTGACAGCGCAGGCTTGATATTGGGGTATCTCAAGTATGATCCGGAGCAAAAAGTATTCAACAGCGAACCGAGCAGTCTGCACTTTACCTCCAAAGGCGGTCTTGACAAAATGCCCGATGAGGCAGGAACTATCCTGTCCGACGGTACTGATTTTGGAGTGTATATTGGTAACGGCGAAGTGATTTTTGCATCGAAAGAATCAGGCTGTGTTACTAAGGAAAAGGTTGTTGACGGCGCATGGAATTCGTGGAGTTCCATCAGCGGATCGGCGTATAATACCGCCATCAAGTTCGATGAATATGATGAAAGCAAGAAAAATAATCTGGGGCTTGTGCAGTGGGCAATTCAGGCTCACGAAAACGGCTGGGGGTATATTTACGGCACTTACGGCAACGTTTTGACGGAGAATTTGCTTCAGGACAGAGCCGCTGTTTTCGGCAGCGAGGTCACGGATTATATGGATTTCATTCGTCAGAATTGGATGGGAAAGCGCTGTGCCGACTGCGTTGGCTTGATCAAGGGATACGGTTGGTATGATAAAGCAAACGGCGAGATCAGAGTGGGTTCTAACGGCATGATGGACGTTGGGGCAAACGCAATGTTTGCCAATGCTACCGTCAAAGGCACGATAGATACGATCCCCGAAGTCCCCGGACTTGCCGTTTGGGTGGACGGTCACATCGGAATTTATATCGGCAACGGCGAGGTAATTGAAGCCATGAACACCCTCCGAGGCGTGACAAGAACTCAGCTTGCAGGGCGTGAATGGACGCATTGGCTTCAGATTCCGTATATCGATTATATTAAAAAATAGGAGGAAAATTGAATGAAAATTAATTTAAAAAGCGGTCAGTTTTCAGTGCTGACAAAGGAATTTCCCATGAATGTTTTTGAGCTTCAGGATACGCTTGACAAGCTGAAAATCCCCGATGATAAGCCGATAGTGCAGTTTGAAATTTCGGAATATAACAACATGGAACTGCCGATGAGCATATGCGACAAGAAATTTTCAGCGGATATTTATAAACTGAACCTGTTTGCAGAAAGGCTTGAAAATCTTGATCCCTCGGAGATGACGGCGTTTAAAAGCCTGTTGGTTTCCAACCCTGAGTGTGATTTTGAGGGCATACTGCTGATGACTTACGGCTTGGATTCCGTGATGGTTTATCCCTGTCAAAACTGCCGTGAATTGGGAGAAACGGTTATTGAGAATGAGATGCTGCCGGAACTCGAAGGCTGTTCCGATAAGATTCTGAAACTTCTTGATCGTGAAAAAGTAGGAAAGCTCATGCAGGAGCGCGACTGCGGCGTGTTTATCGGCGAGAATTACTGCGTGACTTCAGGCTATGAGCCGCCGGATATCAATATCGAAATAGGCAGACCGGAAAGATGTTTTTTCCGTCTGCTGATCGCGCCGATAAAGCAAAACGGCGTTCCCGATTATGACTCTGCACAATGGCTGTCTCTGCCTTTTGACGAGAAAAATCAGGACATTGACTTTGAAAAAATGACCTGTGTAAAAAGAGAATCCTCGCTGCCGGAACTGCCTCAGAATCAGCTTACAATTGAAAATATTCATAAGCTGAACGACCTTGCAAAGTCTCTTTCAGAGCTGTCTCACAATGATTTTGTGAAGCTGAAAGCGGTTATGGAAACGGAAAATATTCATGATATATACGATGCGGCAACCGCTCTTGACAGGCTGTCGGAGTATGAATTTGACCGATCTGTTCAGGACTATAACGAGTTTGGCAGGTCGTATCTGTCGAGAAATCTGCCCACAAATTTTGATGTTTCAACGCTTGAGGATATGGATCTGTACGACTTCAGCTTAAAGATTTTAGCGCAGACAGGCGGCGAGGTTACGTCATACGGAGCGATTTCAGGCAGAGGTCAGGAGCTGTATTCTGCGCTGACTGTTCAGCCTGTTCAGCAGCTTGTGGAGGACTTCGAAGAAGAATGTGAAGAAGATTTTGACGAGGATATCGAAATGGAAATGGGAGGTATGAGCCTATGAAAAAGTCGGTTACGGTGAGTGTAGAAGCGGAAAAATTGACCGCTCTGGAAATGTACTTGGGGCAGAAAAATATGAAGCTGATCGAGGAACTTGAAAAGTTTTCGGAACAGCTCTATCAGAAATATGTGCCGTCCAACGTCCGTGAATTTATCGAGTTGACGGCGGCAAAGAAACCTCCTCGCAAAACAAAGTGTACTGCTCCTATCGAATCAGGAAATCGATCAGAGCAGTAACTTCCCCCAGTTTGCACCGTGTGCCCTCGTGCGGCGTTTTCGGAGAGTGGGTGGGATAACTACCCTCCGAGAGCGTTCAAGGGCAAATTCGGGCGTTTGCCGCGGAGTTTGAAAATGGGAGGTTCAATGGATTTTCGGGAGGATTTGGGGGAGAAATGAATGGTGAGAATTCATTGCTAGTTAAAGTATCGGGGTTGCAGCCCCGATACAGTCACAGCGGACGGCAAAGCCGACCGCCATTTTGCGAGGTTTATGAAGTTTTCAGCAAAGGGGTTGCAAAATCGGACTTTTAAGAATTTAGGAGTTGTAAGTGCAGAAAACAGCGTAGATAAGGAATTTTTTAAGGAGTTGATGAGAGTAAAATGAGTTTTCAGAATAAAGTGAAATTTCCGCTGTGGGCGTATCCCGAAACGCTGAAAGATGTGGAGATTCATTACAAAAACGACAACTGCAAGTCGCAGAGCGAGTTCATTGAAAAGGCGATAAAATTTTATGTTGGCTACCTTGACGAGGAAAAAAGTGTGAACTATATTTCGCCGATGATTACGGAAACGGTCAAAGCGCAAATCAAAGGTACTGAGCAGCGGCTTGCAAGATTGATTTTCAAAGTCGCAGTTGAGCTTGGAAAGCTGTCGCACATGACTGCTGCCATGAACGACGTGGACGATGAAACGCTGAAAAGCCTTCATGCCATGTGCGTGACAGAGGTCAGAAAAATCAACGGTATCATCGATTACGAGGACGCTGTGGAGTATCAGAAAGAGTGATTAAATGCCGAAAATTATTGTCACAAGCCGCTACTTGAAAAGCAGCTCAAAAAAGAAATTGAAAAACTATGTAAAATATATCGCCACTCGTGAGGGAGTGATTAATACTATTAGCGAGCGTAAAAATTACGTGGGTTACCTTGCTAACCGTCCGAATTCTCACGGACTTTTCAATGAAAAAGATGAGCCGATAAATCTTGAAAAGACTGCAAAAGAGATTGCTGATCATAGAGGTAATGTGTGGTCTCATGTGGTTTCACTAAGACGTGACAACGCTCAGAAAATGGGTTACGATAATCTGAATGCTTGGCGTGATCTGGTACTCAGACAGATTCCGAGCATCGCTAAAAATCAGAAGATAGATTTGAAAAATATGCGCTGGTACGCTGCATTTCATGACAAGGAAACAAATCCTCACGTTCACATCATCGTCTATTCGGAAGATGAACGTGAGGGATTTCTGACCAATCATGGCATTGAAAAAATCCGCAGCGGATTCGCAAACGATATCTACTATGATGAACTTCACCACCTCTACGAGCAGCAGACAAACTTGCGTAATTTGCTGAAAAAAGAGTCGGAGCAGTTGATGAAAAGTCTTGCCGAAAAAATTTCACAGGATCAAAATTTTGATGTGGAACTTATAAATCTTGTTGCCAAATTACGAACTCAGCTTGCGGAATCAAAGGGCAAGAAAGTATACGGATATTTGAAACAGGATGTAAAGAAAACTGTCAATGAAATTTTTACAAGGCTTGCGGATAACGAATCGGTCAGGAAGATGTACGATTTGTGGTGCGAAATGGAACAGCAAAAGCATGACGTGTACTCGTCCGCAAAAGTTAATTTTCCGGATTTGGTTGATAACAAGGAGTTCAGGTCTGTGAAAAATATGATAATTCAGACCGTGATGAAAATGAAATATCCGAATGATGATATTGAATTTGGATCGCCGGAAATTATGACTCAGGAGGATTTGGAAACGCTCGTCAAGCAAGCCGACAGCGGCGATGCTTTTTCTTGTTACAAGCTTGGTAAAATATATCTGCAAAAGGAAAATTATGATATTGAAAAAGCAATTTTTTATTTTGAAAAGTCCGCCGATAAGAATATGTGGTCGGGCTATCAGCTTGGCAGGCTTTACTTTTTCGGCGCTGAAGATTTGGAAAAAAATAAAGAAAAGGCTATGATATATCTGAATTTATCTGCTGAACAAGGAAATGAGTACGCTCAAGGTATTATTGATAACACCGAGAAGTTTGAAAATGAAATGCTCGTAAATACCGTATTCAGCCTGTTTATAAATCTTAGCAGATGCATCGAGGACAACTACCATCACAAGTTCCAATCGGGCAGAAAAATGATAGACAGCAAGCTGAAAAGAGTTATTCAGGAGAAGAAGCAAGCGCTCGGCATTAAGCAGGAGCAGAATTTTGAGCAATCATATAGTGAATAACAACTCATGAAAATCCAATAATAAAAACGGAGGTGTTAGCAATGGCAGTATCACACAGAGGCGCTGTTTCATTTGGCTTGGTTCACATTCCGGTTGGATTGTATACGGCAACGCAGGATAACGATATTCACTTCAATCAGCTTTGCCGAGAGGACGGCAGCAGAGTAAAGTACAAAAAAGTCTGCGCTTCATGCGGCAAGGAGATTTCCTCAAAGGATATCGTAAAAGGCTTTGAGTACGACAAAGACAAATTTGTAATTATGACGGACGAGGATTTTGAAAAGGCAAAGTCCGAAAAGGATAAGACAATTCATATTCTGCATTTTACCGATTTAAATTCTATTCGCCCGATTTATTATGATAAGACATATCATGCAGTTCCCGAAGCAGGAGGCGATAAAGCGTTTGAACTTCTCAGAAAAGCAATGAAAGACGAAAACAAGGTTGCGATCGCCAAGACGGTCATCGGGACAAAGGAAAAGCTGCTGGCTCTTATCCCTACAGACGATGGTATATTGATCGAAACCATGTTTTTTGCAGACGAGGTAAAGCAAGCTCCAAAGGAGTCAACGCATCCCGAAGTAAGCGAAGCTGAACTGACTATGGCGAAAACGCTTATAAATACAATGGTCAAGGATTTTGAGCCGAGTTTGTACAAGGATGAATATCAGGTGCGTTTACGTGAAATTATCGAACGGAAGATCGCAGGCAAGGATATAAAAGTCTCCTCTCCGAATGTTAATGTCAATGTTATCGACATTATGGAGGCTCTCAAGCAGAGTCTTGCACAGGCAGGCGTGAAGAATGACTGATATCTGGAAAACCAAAAATATCAAGCCTATGCTTATCGGTACGGAGGGGCAACCCTTTGACAGCGATGATTATATCTACGAGCTGAAGCTCGACGGCGAACGATGTATCGCATATCTTGACAATGATAAAACTATTCTGAAAAACAAGCGGAATATTTTAATGCTGCCAAAAGTACCGGAGCTTGCCGAGATTTACAAAAATGTCAGAGTCCGCTGTATTCTGGACGGAGAACTTGCGGTTATAAAGGACGGTAAGCCGGATTTTTTTGAAATTCAGAAACGCAGTATGATGAGTAATCCCGTTAAAATCGATATGGCTGCAAATAAGTATCCCACCTGTTTTACGGCATTCGACGTTATTTATTTCGATGACAGGCAAGTCACAGATCTGCCGTTGACAGAGCGAAAGGAACTTTTGCAGAAAGCAATAAAATTTGAAAACAGTAAATTTGCAATATCAAGATTTATCGAGAAAAACGGTACGGCTTTTTATGAGCTTGCAAAACGGCAGGAATTGGAGGGTATCGTTGCAAAACGTAAGGACAGCAAATATTACTTTGATAAGCGTACAAAGGACTGGATAAAAATCAAGTATATGCAGGACGACGACTTTGTTATTCTCGGTTATGTTCCCAAAGAAAATAATATGAACAGCGTTATCCTTGGGCAGTACCGTAAAAACCGGCTTGTTTACAAGGGTCATGTTACTCTGGGAGTGGGCGGCGATCCGTTCCGGAAAATCAAATTCCTTGACAGAACAAGCTGTCCGTTTTCAGAAGTTCCCCAAGGAAATGAAAATGCTGTATGGGTAAAATCGGAACTGGTGTGTACAGTCAAATACATGATGAAAACCGAAAGCGGAGGTATGCGGCAGCCCGTATTTAAAGGGCTTAGAGAAGATAAATTGCCGGAAGAATGTACTTGTAACGAATAATGATTTATAAAAATACAATAATAAAGTGTAGGAGGGATTTTATTATGTTTGGATTAACACCATATGAAAGAAACGATATTTGGAATCCGTTCAGAGATTTTGAAAAGGATTTTTTCAGAGGATTTGGAGCATCGGGTCGCTGCAGGACAGATATCAGGGACGAAGGAAATAGATATCTTCTTGAGTGCGAAATGCCCGGTTTTGACAAAAACGATATCAGGATAGATATTAACGGCAGTACGCTTACTTTGTGCGCAGAGCATAAAATTGAAAACGATGAGAAAAACGACGCCGGAGAGTATATCCGCAGAGAAAGAAGCTGCGGCTCATACTGCAGGAGCTTTGATATTTCGAATATCGATGAAAGCGCTATCGACGCGGAATACACCAACGGTATTTTAAGGCTGTCTTTGCCCAAGAAAGAAAAGGAGCAGCCTAAAACCAAACGCATTGAAATAAAATAGCAGAAACGGAGTACGGTAGGTAAGGCTGTACTCCGTTTTCGTTATATAAAACAGGCACATCAATTTTAATGGTGTGCTTTTTTCGTCAATTCCGCCAATTGATGAAGGCGGTTTTTGACAATTTTCGAGCGAATTTAATGATAATATATGATTATTATAGCACAATTTTTGTAAATGTAAAGTGTTTTTTGAAAAATTAAAGCTGAAAAGTGGGTTGAAATGCAAAATTTCAAGCTTTTAAACCGTCACATTTCAGTCGGAACGGGAGGATTTTTATGGCTAAAAGAGGGAGCAATATATATAAACGAAAAGACGGTCGGTTTGAGGGACGTGTCCCTGTGGGTTATCAGGATAACGGAAAAATCAAGTATAAGTCCGTTTATGCAAGAACGCTTTCAGAGGTCAAGGAGAAGATGTCTGAAGTGTATTCAATCAAACAGAATCACAGCGTTTCCGCAATAAAACTTACTGTCCGTGATGCGGCGCAGCAATGGCTTTCCTCCGCAAAGCTGCGTGTTAAGGAATCAAGCTACGCCAACTATGAGAACATTATTTCAAAGCATATTCTGCCGATCTTAGGAGGCAAGTATATGCAAAATCTGACCACAAGCAAACTTAACGATTTCATTCACCACAAGTTAAATCACGGCAGACTCAACGGCAAAGGCGGTCTTTCTGCGAAATCAGTCCGTGATATTATGACCGTATACCGCAGCATTGAAGCTTATGCGGCGAGGGAGTATGGGATTCGTGAGACCCATTTTACCATGCCTAAAACCGAAAAAAAGCAGACCGATGTGCTGAACGCTTTTGAAAGAAAAAGACTTGAAAATTATCTGCTCCATAATCAGAATAATACAAATATTTCTGTCTTACTTTGCCTTTTTACAGGACTTCGTGTTGGTGAACTATGCGGTCTGAAGTGGGGCGATGTTGATTTTGAAAACGGAACAATTTCTGTCAGCAGAACAGTTCAGAGAATCAACAAGCATGGTAAATCCGAGGTTGTTATCGGTTCTCCGAAAAGCAAAAGCTCTATTCGCACCGTTCCTATTCCTGACTTTTTGCTTGCAATTTTAAAATCAAAAAGAAAAGGTAATGATTTTTACATCATTACCGGAATGTGCAAGCCTACCGAACCGAGAACTATGCAGAACCGTTTCAAGGCAATCCTGAAAATCTGCGGTATCAGAAACGTAAACTTTCATTTGCTTCGCCATACCTATGCGACCGTTTGTATTGAAAATGGATTCGATCCGAAAACTCTCAGCGAGCTGCTCGGTCATGCGGACGCAAGCATTACTCTCAATCGTTATGTGCATTCTTCCATGCAGATGAAGAAAAATTATGTTAACAGATTAAAACTTACCGCTTAAGCTGTCAGCCGTCAAAACATTGTAATTGGTTTCATTAAAAACCCCTATTCTGCGCTGTTTACGGTTTTGATTTTACTAATTGGCGGAATTGACGAAAGTCAAAACGACTTCCCTACGTTCTATTATATCACAGGTTTTACGAAAAATTTCTTGAAATATATGTAAATGTGTGATATTATGGAAAATACGGAGGTGTTCTGCATGATTCGGATTGCGGTTGTTGACGACGAAGAAATTGCTGTTGAAAAGATAAGCAAAATTATAAAGTCCCACTTAAGTAAATCAAATGTAAAGCATCAAATTGATGTATATACTGATCCTATTAAATTTTTGTCTGATTTTTTCAAATTAAAATTTCAAATACTATTTATAGATTTGGATATGCCCATTCAATCCGGATTTGAAATTTCAGATAAAATAAGAAAAGTAAATGAAAATATTCCAATAGTGTATATTACCAATAGAAACGACTTGGTATATCAGGCGTTTAAATATAAGGCGGTGGGCTTTATCAGAAAAAACGTTATGGATAAGGAACTTCCCGATATATTGGATCAGGTATTAAAGGAAATAGAGTCGCACTTGCATGAAATTTCAATCGTAAGTTCAGGAAAACTTTATCAGATCAATATAGAAGATATCATATATGTTTTAAGCGAGGATCATAATTTGCTTTTTCATATAAGAAATCAGAAAGATACATTAAAAATGCGCGGCACGTTGACCTCGTTAACAGAACTGATCAGTTTTTCTGATTTTATATCAATAAGCGCAAGCTGTATAGTGAATTACAGATATATATTTTCGATAGAAAAAGACTGTATATTATTAAAAAACAATGAAAATTTATATATACCAAGAAGAAAGGTAAAAGAAGTAAAAGAGGATTTTTTGAAGTTGTCAAGGGGGAATCTAATATGATTTATGACATAGCCGAGTGGATCGCTACACTTGTTGAAAGTACGATTATCTTTGCATTTTTAATAAATGTTTTATCCTTTAAGGAACAAACAAATTTTAAAAAATATAGTATAACTTTTTCTTCGTATGTTGTTTATAACATATTGGTTTTTATGCTGAATTGGTTTTATACAATTGAAGGTATATTAACGATTCTATATATCTTCATTTTGATTTTGTTTTGCAGGCTTGCGTTGCGGAGAAAGATCTGGTTTCAGTGTATTACAGTTATACTTGTGTATATGTGCATATATATAATTAACATTAGCGTGACATTAGTTGTTTCCAATATATTGAATTTATCTATGAACGACGTTCTTTTAATGAGAAATCCTCTTCGTATTTTTCTTCTGTTTTTTACGAAATTACTGCTTGGCATATTTTTGTATATTTTAGAAACGTTAATAACCAAAAGAAAATTGATTTTCAGTACATCGCAGTGTACTGTGATTTTTACAATTCTTCTGATATCATTTGGCATTGGCGTTACGTTAGAAAAGATACAATTAGAAAATAAAATTACCGGTTTTGAATCGATTATTATAACAGTATGTCTGATTTTAATAAACTGCTTATTATTGGCTGTCGCATATCTCATATCCACTCAAAATAATGAAAGGATGCAAAACGCATTGCTGAAGCTTCAAATGAAAAGCGAAAAAAAGAGCATGGAAGAATCGTTGGTATGGAACAGGAAGGTTGAAACAATACAGCATGACATAAAAAATCATTTGGGGTGTATCCTTGATTTAATGAAGAACGATAATTATGAACGAGCTGAACGTTATGTTGAAAAACTTTGTGAAAAAACAATTGATCAGATACCAAATCGTATTTGTACAAATCATTCCGCTTTAAATGCAGTTTTGAATTTAAAAATGAATAAATGTAATGAACAAGGCATAGATTTAAAATGCTGCATTCCGGACGAACTGCCTGAAATTGACGACGTTGATTTGTGTATTGTACTTGCAAATCTTTTTGATAATGCCATTGAAGCCGAAATTAAGGAAAGCAGTCCGGCGATCAAGCTGGATATATCAATAATCGGCAATTATTTGAGCGTGAAAATGAAAAATTATATATCAGATTCGGTTCTTGAAAATAATAAATCCTTAAAAACGTCGAAAAAAGATAAAGAACACCACGGATTTGGAATATTGAGTATTATAGAAACCGTTCAGAAAAATGACGGTATGCAGGAATTTTTCGAGGAGGGAAACTGGTTCATAGCTAATATACTGCTGAAAATAAATCATAATTATAAATAATAAAGCATTTATCCGCACTTTTTAGTGCGGATTTTTATATTTTCGACCAATTACGTCACCAGAATGACCAATTACGACAAATCTATTGACATGAAATAGGAAAATGCTATAATGGAACTGAAAATATGGAAACAGCAGGTGATAAAATGATTTCTGAAATAGCCAATAAAATAACCATATGTTTAGAGAAAAATAAATTGATTTCTAAAAAGGATACCGACGTTTATAATTATGGTTTTGAAATCATGATTTCAACTATTATTACATTTGCAATTGTGATAATATTGGGGATCGTAATGAAAAGTCTTTCTGCCGCTTTGATATACTTTGGCATATTTGCATTATTGAGGCAAATATGCGGAGGTTATCACGCTGAATCGTATTTAAAATGCAATATAATTTTTACATTCACAACATTTATAGTTATAGCGGCAAATAAATATGTTTCGGTCGATATATGCGGCGTATTGCATTATTTGATAACAGCATTTTGGATATTGTCTGTATTTGCATTTGCACCGATCGAAAATAAAAACAAACAGCTAAGCAAGAGCAGCAGAAAAGTATTTAAAGCGCTCAGCAGAGTTATATGCGTACTCATGTCGCTGATAACCTGTTTGACATATATTAAGAAATTCCAATGCACCGTTTTGCTTGATGCGACAATATTTTTTGTTGCGCTTGCAATGGTGATATCAGGATTTCGAATGAAAGGATGTGAATAAATATGAAAAAGAATTTAAAAGAAAACGTTCTTAAGGCTATTGCCAAAGCAGGTAAGATCAGCGCTGTAGTCGGCGCAAATTCCGCTTCTGTTTTGGGATATCACCAGCCGAAAGAATCCGAAGCTGTAAGAAAGCTCCGCAAGTCTTAAAGACAAAAATCAAAAGAAAACAAATCGATGAGAATGCTGTGAGAAATGTTTTAACGGCATTTTACACAGCATTCTTAAGATTTGTTAGTTAGGAGGAAATGAATGAATAAAAAATTCAGACGAATAGTTTCAGGAGTTTTGTCCGTTATGTTCGTTGGACAGGTTCTGATATACGGCGATGGCAGTTCGCAGGGCATCGCTCATGCGGAAACCATTGAGGCAATCAAGGAATCTCTTCAGCTTTCCGAGAATGCAGACGATTTACAGCAGGAATATGAAAATGCGATTGATGGACTTGGTGAGGTAGATTATTTTAATGATTAATCAGATGCCAATATTACAGCGTATAGCGAGAGCGAAGAAGAAATCGTTTATGCCGATAGTCTTACTATTACAGGATATGTAAAAAAAGGTATAGTAAGTGGGCACACTGCTTTTGATGATACGTCTATTTTTGTGCGTATCTTTAACGGCGACTGGGCAGAAATCAACTCAGTGGAAATCGCAGACGGAGAAGAATTCAGTGTAGAGGCAAGTGGCTCGGACGTTTATCATGTTAAATTTGAATGTGACGGTTATCTGCCGTTTTATTTGAAGGATTTCGGAAATGGTGCTTATATGGTAGGTTCAGGCGATTCAGATGATACAATAACGCTTGTTCCCGGCGACACCACATGGAATGAAGAAAACGACAATCAATGGAGCGACGACGTACTCAACGCTGCCGATTCGGCATATGTTCAAAGCTGCCTTGGCGAAACTCGTGGCGACAGCGATTTCAATCCGAGTATGGACGCTGACGGCGATAATGTCATAAGTCAAGCAGATCTTGACGCATTTAATGCGTTTTATGAAAATCTTGGTGATGACGAATACACACTACCGCAGGAAATTCAGGATTTAGATATAAATCTTGACGGCGTTATCAACGATACCGATTATGAGATTTTAGAGGAATCCGGCGCTTCCGAGGAATATTTGTCGGCATTTGAAAGTGAACTCAGCGGTGTTCGCCAGCCGAATACATGGGCTTACATTTACAACCATGAAATGACAGGCGATGTAACCGTAGACAAGAAGGATTATGAAGAAGGCCTTGCAAAAATAAATGAAGTCGCAAAGAAAAGAGGTCGTTCCGAAAATTACTTTGAGTACATGGACAAGGACGATAACGGTACAATCGAGCCTACCGATGTAGCGTGGTTTACAGATGCATATAAAGGCGATCTTGATTGGGATCACGCTTTCAAGAGAAATATGACACTTTTATCTGATGGCTATTTTCCATACAGTTTCAATCTGCATGATACAAACCTTGATTTAAACGGATATAATTTGTATGTTGATGACTGTATGTCATTTACAACAGATATGCCGCAGTTTTGGGGTGACAGTGGAGCAACTCTGGATATTAACGGCGGATATTTGGACGTTTGGAACAATCTTGTTTTTCGTACCGCTGATCAAAACAGCGGAGCAGGACAGAATATGTATCTCAACAGCGGCGCTGTGGTAATCGGCGGAGATTTTAACTTTGGTCAGATAGGCTGTTATGATACAATATGGATGAACGATGCCGCTGATTATCTGGAAATCTGGGGCAATTGGAACTATATTACGCTGACTGATATGGAAGGAAAATGGACAGCCGGCGAAATTGACTTTCGAGGACCGATCTGGGAAGTAAATGAACATTCAGGTCCGAAGTCCATATATTCCTCCGGAGATCACTGCATTTTGTTTTATTATACAGACGGTAAACAAACTATTCTCTGGGATAACTGTCTGACATATATTGACGAAGAGGACGGCAGTTTGAATACGCAGCGTACTTTCAATTTTGAAAATGACGGCTTGATTTTCCCTTATGGATATTCGGAGGATAAATATTGGTTCAGACCATGGTGGAGACCTTATGACGAACCGGATTACACTCTCTACCGTAAAGGCTGGGAAATGGGCGACGGCGTACATATCGCAACCGGAAACTACACAAAATCATTTACAGATCTGAGTGTTGAATCACCCGGAGTTCAGTCCGATTTTGTAAGAACCTATAACTCAACAAGCGATGAAGAAGGCTCGTTTGGTATTGGCTGGGACTTCAATATTGACGTCAGCAAAATGGTAATTCCTGCGCCGGGTTACTATCAGGTTGTACTTCCCGACGGTTCTAATACGACTTTCAAGGATAAGGAAAGCGGCGGTTATGAATGCTTAAATGCTCACAGTACAATGACAAAATCGGGCAGCGAATATATTATTACCAACGCAGCTCAGTCTAAGTATTATTTTAATGCAGACGGAGAAATGTACAAGGTCGAGGACGCTGAGGGAAATGAGCTTACAATTTCTGCAAAGAAAAACGATCAAAGAATAGTTAAAGATTCCACAGGCAGAACCTACAAAATCACTTACAACGGCAATAAAGAGCATTCCCGTGTAACAAAAATCGAGGATACTTCGGCAGACAGAATTGTAACCTATGAATACAATTCCGATTTTCAGTTGATTTCCGCAACAAATGTTGCAGACGGTACTGAAAAGTACGAATACGACGGCAAGGGCAGACTTTGCAAGATCACAAACTGCTATGACGAGATGACGGATCAGATAGTTTACAATGACAACGGCTCTGTTAATTGGCTGAAAAACGCATCAGGTCTAAAGCAGGAATACACATATAATAAGGCTAAAAAGCATACCGGCACAAAGGAATATGACGGCGATAAGCTCGTTAAAACCTTTGAGTATGATTATGATGAAAAATATGCTGTAAAGACCAATAAGGTTGAAACAGACGGTCAGAAATACGACGTTGACAAGATCACCTATAAAATGGTTGACGATGAAAACAAGTATGACGAAATGTCCGAAAGCGTTGACATCATGGGCAATGTAACAAAGTATGACCGTGACGATAACGGCAATGTGACAAAGACTACAAATCCCGACGGCACATTTACTTTAGCAAATTACAACAGTAAAAATAATGTGATTGCCGAAGTTGACGAAATGGGCTATGCGACTATCAAGGCATATGAAAAGGACGGAGTTCGTTTAGTCAAGGAAGCGCAAAGTCTGAATACGCTTTCACAAACAGATATTGATAAAGTAACCGCAAAGAATTTTGATCCTATAACTTATCTCGCTGCAAATGAAAGCAGCTATGCCATTACAAGCCACGAATACTATGCCGACAGCTATGTCAGCGGAGTGATCGGACTTATTCATATGACAACCGATCCTGAGGGGAATATCACAGAATATGACTACCACAAATCCGGAAACGGTAAAGGTCTTGTAAGTGAAAAATGGGTTTACGGAAACGGAATTTCAAAGCCAGCTCACGGTACTCGTTATGAATATAATTCGCAGCTTCAGGTTTCAAAGGAAACAAGTTCCGAGGGCTATGTAAAGGAATACGAGTACGACAAATTCAACAATGTAATAAAAACTATTGATAAAGGAACTGCTCCTGATTCAACAGCTGCAGTTACAATTGCAGAATATGATAAGCTTGGCAGAAAAATTGCCGAATATGCTCCTAACTATTCTGCTGATAAGAGTCATGGAACACTGACAACTTATTATCCAAATGATGCGATTAAGACCCAAACTGATCCACTCGGAAATGTATTATCTTATAAATATGACGCTTATGGCAACGTTATTGAAAAAATTGATCCTGATGGTACAGTCAGTGTTACAGAATACGACGGTTTGCAGCGTGAAAAAGCCACATATTTCAAGTCCAATGCAGAAGCAGAAAAGCAAATTCTCACTTCTACGGATTATGAGTTTGTAAAGGGTCACGGCTTTGATGTTTACACTGCTATCAATAGTTCTTCCTCAAAGTCATGCAGCGGTCTTAAAACTATCAAGAAAACATATATTACTGCAGACAAACAGATAGTTAACGAGATTCTTGCAGACTGGAAAGAAAACCCTGTTTATGAAAAGACAAACGGTAAAGTAAAGCGTACAATTGCATATTATGCAAATGGGGAAACTGCGCGTGAAACTGATGCGCTGGGTAATATCACAAAGCATGAAAATACGGTAGTTGAAGTAAATAATACTTTACGCAAAGTCAGCAAAACCTACACTCCTTTTAACGGTAAGGAAAAATATTCTGTTACTGAAAATCAGTATGACAAAAACGGAAATATAATCCTTACAAAACAGACTGTTCAGAAGGAAGATTCAAGTACCGCAAAGTACAGTATTACTCAGAACGAGTACAACGGTCTTGGATTGCTTTCAAAAGTAATTCTCAGTGGAACAGGTTCAAACGAAAAGAATATTACTCAGTATTTCTATAACCATGACGGTATCCAGACAGAAATGCGTACAGGTCTGTCGTCTGACAACGATACCTCATATCTGAAAACAGAGTATGTTTATGATTCACGCAATCATCTTGTTCGTACAAAGGACAGCGCCGGTTATAATTCGGGTACGATAACCTACGATCTGAACGGCAATGTTCTTACAAACAAGGATGCAAACGAAAACATTACAGAAAACACTTACGACGCGCTCAATCGTGTGCTTACGGCAAATACTGTAAATTCAAAAGATTCCTCCAAAAATGTCAGCAAGTCCTATACTTACGACAGCATGGGAAGAGTTACAAAATCTGTAAGCAACGAGCTGACTACAGATATAAGTTATGATGCTCTTGGCAGAAAGTATACCGAAACAGAATCTGACGGCAACGGCTATTCCATCTTCAGAGGTTACTTCTATGAAGGTATTTCAAAGTATGCAAGAGAAGAACTTACAGGTCAGACGCATTTGCTGTTCTATTCAGACAAAACTTATGAATATGACGATGAGATGCGTATTGTCAAGGTCAAAGAATCAGGAAATGAAACTGTATCTTACACCTATGACGCAAATGGTAACAAAAAGTCTGAAACTCTTGCAAACGGCGTGGTTTCGACCTATACCTACAATAATAACAACAAAGTAATCGGAATCACCAATAAAAAGGAAAATTCCACAATTTCAAGCTATGAATATTCCTATTATTTAGACGGTTCTGACGCTTGCAAAGTACGCAATGAAAGTGGTATAATAGAATCAACGTCATATGAATACGACAGTCTGAAAAGACTGACTGAGGAGTCTGTCAAGGTTGGCAACAACACAACTGATACCTATGCATATGAGTATGACGATTACGGCAACCGCTCTAAGATGACAGCGACCGGTACTGAGGATTATGTCACCGAGTACAGCTACAATGACGCTCAGGGTAAATATACCGCTCTGCTTCAGAAGGAAACCAAAACTGTCAAGAATGACGGCAAAAATCCTCTGGATAAGAATGATAAAGTCGAGCAGACAGTTTACACCTATGACAAAAACGGTAATCAGATCAAGAAAGTTGCAGACGGCAAGACTGAAACTAACACTTATGACGGTCTGAATCAGCTTATCGGATTTACCGATGGAGATACGACTGCAAGCTATGCTTACAATGTTGACGGTCTGAGATATGAAAAGACTGTTGATGGACAGAGAATAAATCATGTCTGGGACGGCGGTAAGCAGATCGTTGCTGACGTTATCGACAACCAGTTCTATGAAGCTGACTGCTATATCCGCGGCACAAATCTTGTCGCTAAGTACAACTACAGAAACGGCGATAAGTCCGAGTATACTTACTATACTCAGAACGCTCACGGCGATGTCGTAAATCTTACTGATAAAGACGGTAAGGTTACTAAGAAGTATACCTACGACGCTTTCGGCGTTGAAAAGAATATCGACAAAAACGATACAAATGCGTTCCGTTACTGCGGTGAATATTACGATACCGAAACGGGTACAATTTACCTTAGAGCAAGATATTATGATCCGTCAACAGGTCGATTCATTAGCCGCGATTCATATGCCGGCGATAATTCTTCACCTTTAAGTCTTAACCTTTATACTTACTGTCACAATAATCCGATTATTGGTACGGATTCCACAGGTCATTTCCTCGACACGCTGTTTGATATAGCAAGTCTTGCGGTTGATGTTGTAGCGTTGATTGTAGAACCTACGCCGATGGGCGCTGTTGACGTTTTAGCAGATGTAGCAGGACTGCTTATTCCGGGTGTTCCAAGCGCCGGATTAAAAGCCGGTATTGAGGTAGGAACAGAAGCTGTTGGTGCAGCATATGACATCTATAGGGCAACTGACAAATTAGGGGATGCCTCTAAGGCAGCTAAAACGGCTAAAAATGTTATCAGTAAAGGCGACGATCTTCTTGATGCGGCAGACGCAGCTAAAGATATTAAGAAGGCTTCTAATATCGTTGATGCCGGTAAGGATTCCTCAAAAGCGTTAACTAAAGGCAAATCAAATGGTTTTGAAGCATGGTTAAATAAAGGGGAATCCAACAATAAAGTGTACTATGGAGTTGATAAAAGTGGAAAGAATGTGTATACAGGTATAACAAAACAAAGTATAGATAAAAGACTTTATCAACATAACAAAAAAGGAAAGGATTTCTCTTCACTTAATGTACAATATAGTGGACTAACAAGAAATCAGGCACGTGCATTAGAACAATATGATATTATAAATGGACCAAATACAATGAATAAAATTAATAGTATTAGTCCCAAACATCAATATTACTCCGAATCGCAAAAATGGGCTTCGCAGTATAGAAAATCTCATAAACGCTAGAGGTGATTAAACTGGACAAAGAAGAAAACATTATATTGTCAAGATGGAAAAAAAGATATGAGAAACTATCGGATTCTGTGAAAAAGGAATTAGATAATGAAACTGAATTTTTTCACAACGGAGGGTATGGAAAAATAAACGGACATCAATTGCGAGTAATAAAAAGAACCAGAAAGTATCCGCAAAAAGGCGATGTTTTTGTTTTTTCTCCGCGTGACGAGGTTTATTTCTATGGTATTGTTGCAAACAGCGATGTTACAAACCACAATGGTGACGGGATGTATGTGGTTATGCTGTTTAAGAATAAAACCAAATCATTGGATAATATATCTTTTGTTCCCGATTTTCACAATTTAATTACAAATCCTTTAATAGTGACACGGCTTTATTGGACTAAGGGATATTTTTACAACGTTATGCATATTGATGAGTTGAAAGTCAATATTACTTATGGATTCTACCATACCGGATGGGATGAAATTACTGATGAATATGACAACAAACTGGAAAATGAACCGCAATATATCGGTATTTCTGGTGTCTCAACAGATGTGGGTGTGGCTTACGATATTAATACTGAATTGATTATTCATCCGGAGTTTCTTCAATTTTAAAATTTGCAATACCCAAATTACCAATAATATATTACGGAGCAAAATAAGTTTCTAAATTTATACGAGTTTTTTCGTTTTTCCCTGTTCTGCGTTAAGCGGAACAGGGATTTTTTTCAAAATTTAATATTAACTAAGATTAATCGTGAGGCCTGCGTATGAAAATACGCAGGTCTTTTTTTATGCCCTAACGACAATAAATGGAAAGGAAAATCATGTTTTTTACGGCAAAATGGTCTTGTCTGGCAGCAAAGTATCCATAGCCTTCGTTTGATTTTAAATCGAACGGAGGTGAGAAAAAGTGAGCTATAATCATGGCTTGGAAGAAAAAATCTTTGAAGAGCAGTGGAAGAAAACTGCTGAAGAATACAGAAAATCAGGAATGACGGAAGAACAAATAGCGGCAATTTACAGGTTTGACCGAAAGGTTTTCAACTCGGACCGCCGCTATAGGGAAAGAACCGTAGGTCTTTCAGATAATCTGAATATAAAAAGGCTGAGGGTTTATGACGATTATTCAGCCAATAATCGCTACGGTTGGATAGACAAAATTGAGAACCCTGAGAAGTATGAAAAAGTAATGTCTCTGCCGGAAATCTGGCGTGAAGCATTCACAATGTACATATTTGACGGGTACTCTCAGAAAGAAATTTCGTCAAAATTACTGAAACCACAGCAAACAATATCCCGATGGATTGTTAAAATCGCTGAAATTTTATTGTAAGTGGGTAAAACGGGCATTCTCGTCGGCTATAGGGTGAAAGGGCAAAAGAGTAATCTGAATCCCTTGGCATCTTGAAAATCGAATATACAGCATCGGTAATACGTTAATCTTGCGGGCGGTCTAAAAATCGTCAGCCACAGAAGCCATACGCCAAGACCTCGAAAGAGCGAGCGACAAATATGAAGCTTCAAAATCCGGAACAGCTTTTCGGAACGGCAATGAAACGCAGGAGGACAATGATACTTCCGTCCAGTCACAGCACCCCTTGGTCGGGGAATCAGGCAATGAGGGCGGCTCTATGAGAACCATAGAGGGATGAGATTTCCATGAGATCGGTAAGCTGCCGATCGTTCACGATGTTCCGCCATGACGGGTATTGAGAATAAATATCATGGAAAATCGTCTGAATAATCAGACGAAGGCAAAATGAAATTATACGGCGGTTTGCGTTTGGCAGACCGCCGTTACATATAAAAAGTTACGAAAGGAGAATCGAAATGGTTGTAAAGCGCGGAGATATATTCTATGCTGACCTTGACCCGATTATTGGTTCGGAACAAGGCGGTATCAGACTTGTTCTGGTGGTGCAGAATAATGTTGGGAACAAATATAGTCCGACGGTAGTTGTGCTGCCAATATCGTCAGCAAAAAAGAATAATATGCCCACTCATATTCATATCAGAGGTTCAAAATTGCTGCCCAAGAACTCGATCGTTCTTGCAGAGCAGATACGCACAATTGACCGAAACCGACTGCTGAGATATGTGGGTTCGGTAGGGTTGGAAGTTATGGAGAAAGTGGACAGAGCAGTAAAAATCAGTATTGGAGTTGATTGCAATGACTAAATTCGGACAAGCAGAATACAGCGATTTTATGGCAAAAATGTTTGCCGATAAGATCAGCAAAATTCTTAAAGAAAGCGAAAAGCAGAATTTCAACAGCAAAAATGCAGAGGATATTTACAGAAAGTTTCCGTCCTCAAGGGACGCGGCATAGGAGGTTTTGAGATGTTAATATTTTTCATAGGTATGGTAATCGGCGGCATTGTCGGAATGTTTGCAGCTTGTCTTTGCGTGGCGGCAGGACAAGCCGATAAGCGTAAAAACTGCACAGGTTCAGACAAGTAATTTTATTGAGTTTGGTGATACCATTCCGGCGAAAAATGTGGTATCCTTGTTGGTGAAACGGAGGTGATCAAAATGCCGACAGTTACAGTAATTCAGCCGACAATAACAGAAGAAAAAAGTACGCTGATACGCTGTGCAGCGTACTGTAGGGTAAGTTCCGACAGCGAGGATCAGTTGAATTCCTTTATGGCTCAGACGAGGTATTACGGACAGATTTTTGAAAATTCGGAAACGGAAATTCTGATCGATATTTATGCCGACGAGGGCGTGACAGGTACTCGTGATGATAAGCGTGAGGAATTTCAGCGCATGATGAAGGACTGCCGAAAGGGAAAAATCGACAGGATTTACACTAAGTCAATCAGCCGATTTGCAAGGAATACGAGAGATTGTCTTAAAAATATCAGAGAACTGAAATCACTCGGAATTACGGTATTTTTTGAGAAAGAAAATATCGACACCACCAACATGACCGATGAAATGATGATAACGATCATGGGCGGTCTGGCGCAGGAGGAATCGACTTCGATTTCGCAGAATATGCGCTGGAGCGTTCAGAAGCGAATGCAGAACGGGACTTATGTGCTTCCTCATGCTCCCTATGGCTATCGGATAGAAAATAAACAGCTTATAATTGTTGAAGAGGAAGCCAAAATTATTCGGCTTATTTACGACAGCTATTTGAATGGTTTGGGTACTGAAGCAATTGCGAATTTATTAAATCAGAAATCGGATAAAAGGAAATGGTCAAGCATAGCTGTAAGATATATTTTGACGAATGAAAAATACACCGGAAATTCATTGTGGCATAAAACGTGTACCACTACGGTACTTCCCTACAAAACAATTATAAATAACGGCTATGAAGAAAAATATTATATGGAAAATACTCATGACCCCATAATTCTGCAGGAACAGTTTGACAAGGTACAACAATTAATGTCATCACGATCTTTTGAAGTGAAAAAATGTATTTGCCCACTAAGTCAGAAAATTTACTGCGGAGAATGCGGTACAATGTTTCGCATAAAGCACATCAACGGCAGCACATATTGGGAATGTCGAAATCATAATACGTCCGCTAAGAATTGCAGTATAAAACAAATTTCAGAGCAGCGGTTTTATAACGCATTTATAGCTTTGCACAGCAAGCTATGGTTCAATTACAAACAGATTCTCGTTCCCTTGCAAATTGCATTGCAGGACTTAAAATTACGGCGTTGCAGCGGCAATTCCAATGTAATGGAAATTCACAAAGAAATCGCAAAACTCAAAGAGCAGACACACGTTCTTGCAAGGCTGAAAACAAAAGGTTTTCTTGACAATGCGAAGTACCTTGAGCAGACGACAGAGCTTAATGCAAAAGTGAATAAGCTGCAGTCGGAACTGAAGAAAATCACGTATCATGACGATGAGGACGAAACGCTTGAACAAATCGAAATGCTGATAGATCACTTTGAAAAGCAAGATGTTCCAATAAGTGAATTTGACGAATCGGCGTTTGAAAATATCGTGGAGAAAATTGTTGTGATAAACCAAAATGAGTTGGAATTTCACATGATCGGAGGCTTAAAATTTAAAGAAAAAATATAATGTAATATGCTCCGTAAAAGTAAAATTTCGGAGCATATTTTTGTTAGTTCTGATACTGGATTTTCACATAAAAGTGTGGTATCCTTGTCAGTTGAAAGGAGCTGATATAATGTCTAAAAATCGCACAATACCGTTCGGTTACTGCATGAAAAACGGCAAGATTACAGTCGATTTTACAGAATCAAAAGCGGTCGTAAAAATATTTGAAGAGTATCTGAACGGCAGCAGCTTAATGCAGATTGCAAAGCTAATGGAGTCCGAGAAAATCAAGTACAACGAGGATTTAGACCGTTGGAATAAGAATATGGTCAAGCGGATAATCGAGAATGAAAAGTATCTTGGCAATGACAAATATCCGCAGATAATCAGCGAAAAATTCTTCAATCAGGCAAATGAAAAAAGAGTGTCAAAAGCAACCTCCGTGTGCATGATTTCAGAGAAATTACAGGAAATAAGAAACCGTACATACTGCTCCGAATGCGGTCACAGATTGTCAAGGATAGGCGGTAACAGCCACTGTGCAAAATGGGATTGCAGAAATCCCGATTGTTATAAACTTGAATATCGGCTTACAGATCAGATGATCATCGGAGCAGTTCTGACGGTTATGAATACAGTCATTATTAACCCGAATTTGATAGAATCAAGCAGCGAGATAAGCGTGTATTCCCCTACTGCTGATGTGATCCGCAAGCAGAACGAGATCAGTCAGATGACGGATTCTCCGCAAGTTGATTTTGATCGAGTAAAGTCGGAAATTTTCAGGCTTGCCGAGATGAAATACGACTGCTGCACCTATGATGATAATCCTCAGAAAACGGCACAGCTACTCAGTTTGCTTGAAAAACATGAACAATTAAACAGCTTGGATATTGGCTTGTTTAAGTCCTGTGTAAACAGGATTTGGATAAGCCATTTTTGTACCATAGAAGTTGAGTTTATCAATGGGATACATATCAAAAATATAACGGAAAGGAAAGGTGAAAATCATGAGCATAGCTTCAAATGTGACGATAATTCCGGCGAAAGCGCAGACGGAAATAAACCGTGATAAGTATCACCAATTAAGAGTGGCAGCCTATTGTAGGGTGTCAACTGAACAAGAGGAACAACAGAACAGTTATCAAGTTCAAATCGCATATTACACCGACTTGATCAACAGAAAAAAGGAATGGACTCTTGCCGGAATTTTCGCAGACGAAGGCATAAGCGGTACGCAGACCAAGAAAAGAACAGAGTTCAACCGCATGATCCGTATGTGCAAAAACAAGAAAATTGATCTGGTGATCACCAAGTCGATATCAAGATTCGCCCGAAATACCGTGGATTGCCTTGAATATGTAAGGCAGCTCAAAAACCTCGGAATCGGCGTGATTTTTGAAAAAGAAAACATCAATACCTTGACCATGACAAGCGAATTTATGATTGCATTATATGGCAGTTTCGCTCAAGCGGAATCGGAATCGATAAGTAAAAATGTCAGCTGGGGCAAGGAAAAAGCCTACCGTGAGGGCAAGGTTCAGTTCCAATACAAGCATCTGCTTGGCTACAAAAGAGGCGATGACGGACAGCCGGAAATCGTTCCCGAAGAAGCGGAAACGGTGCGGATGATTTTCAAGCTATTCCTCGACGGCTACTCTATGAAAGAGATTGCAATTACGCTGAAAAGCCTCGGCAAACTCAATAAATACGGCGAAATCGAGTGGCGTTCAAATACGATTTCAAGGATTCTGCAAAATGAAAAATATGTTGGCGACGCACTGCTCCAGAAGTCGTTTACAGTCGACTGCATAACACACAAAATCGTGAAAAATCATGGAGAACGCCCCATGTATCTGGTAACAGATCATCACGTCCCGATAGTCGACAGAGATACTTTTAATCGGGTTCAGCAGGAGCTTGCAAGGCGAAGTTCAAAGCGTAAAATCAGCGACAAAACTGTTACCGAACAGGGCAAATACTCCAGTAAATATGCGCTTACAGAGCTGTTAATATGCGGTCATTGCGGTACTCTATATCGTCGAACTACTTGGTCTGCAAGAGGGAAAAAACAGGTCGTCTGGCGGTGTATCAGCCGCCTTGAACATGGCAAAAAATATTGTCCCGATTCGCCGACGATCAAAGAAGAAAATCTTCACAAGGGCATAATCCGAGCGATAAATAATTATTACTGCTGCCGAGACGATATTGCAAGAATTCTGAAAGCAAATATCGGAACGGTGCTGGAATGTCAGGGGCAGGAAGAAATAATCGGCATCGAAAATCGTCTGAAAGAAATAGACCAAGCGAGGAATGATCTGGTAGGACTGATAGCCTCCGGAGGCTGCGATGAGGACAAGCTTGACAGCGAATTTTCAAGGCTGTATCAGGAGGAACAGCAGCTGACCGAGAGGTTGGAAACTCTGAAATCACAGAATAAAACCTCTGCCGAAACTCAGAAAAAACTCGATAAGATCATGGATATGATAGAGCATGAAAAGTTTGAACTGGAAACCTTTGATAATGTGCTGATACGCAAGCTTATAGAGTGTGTAAAGGTACTCTCAAAGACCGAAATACTGGTTATTTTCAAGGGCGGTTACGAAGTGAAAACCGATATTGCATAATAAAAATCAAGATGTCTGTAGAGAAAAATCTACAGACATTTTTCATTGGAGGCGATAATTTGTCAGGAAATTTTGAAGGAATAAAAACGCAAAAATTCGGCGTAGAAGTGGAGTGTACAGGCTTGACCAGAGAGTCCGCTGCAAAGGCGATAAGCAAGGTTTTGGGCGGTTCGGTTGAGTATTATGGAGGAAGTTATGACAAGTATAATGTCCGTGACAGCAAGGACAGAAAATGGTCTGTTGTTTATGATTCGAGCATCAGATGTGTTGACAAAAACGGGAATTCAGCGTCGAGAAATTATGCTGTAGAGCTTGTCACTCCGGTGTTGGAATACGAAGATATGCCGATGCTTCAGGAGGTTGTTCGTGCAGTCAGAAAATCAGGCGGCGTGACCGGAGCAGAGTATCGGGCGGGCATTCATGTTCACATTGACGGCGCGCCTTACGACGCGCGGACATTGAGAAACTTGGTAAATATTTTTGCCAGTAAGGAAAACTTCCTTTTCGATATGCTTCAGGTATCGCCTATGCGTGAAACTTACTGTAAAAAGGTAGACAGAGATTTTTTGGAAAAGCTGAATAAACAAAAGCCGAAATCGCTCGAAGAAATACAGAGGCTTTGGTATAGGGGCGATATGAACGAGGTGCATCATCACTACTCAAATATGAGATATCGGGCTTGTAATTTGCATAGCTTTTTTGCCAACGGAAATTGGGAAATGAGAGCCTGTAACTCATCGCTTCACGCCGGTGTGATCCGTTCATACGTGACTTTGGCGCTTGCAATTTCCAATGCTGCGCTGACAAAAAAATTCTGTTCTCCGCACATTTCTCAAAGTGAAAATCTGAGATACAGCGCAAGAGTCTGGCTGATAAATTTAGGACTCAACGGTGACGAGTTTAAGAGTGCGACACGTTTCTGACTGAAAAGGTCAGGCACTAATAAAAGAACGTGACAGTTTTTCTTATTAGGAGAACTGATAATCCGAGAGGTGGAATGAAAGAGTAACGCCTTGAAACGTCTCCCCTGATACTCCGACTGGCATTATTGGGAAACTGATTTTGTCAGAAGCTCGGTGAAGTCGGCTGAGAGATACCGTAAACTGCGAAAGCAGAACGAAAGCTGTTCAGAGGTGAACGGTGTATCCTATAGGTCGGGGGTCTATAAAATATATATGGTGAGAATGGTGGGAACATCTGACAAACCTGCGAATGTACGGGTCTATAACTCTACTGCATAGAAATGTGCAGACTGCCTAAGTGCAGTGACGGTGGGGTAAAGTAAGATTTTTTGATATGAAATACCTTGCAGTGTTACAGGCACTGCCAAGCCGTTAGGCTCATAGTATGGCACCTAAGTATATATGTAAAGATAGGATTATCGGAACGTGGCAGCCTACAATACGCATTATTGCGGTACAGACGAAGAATAATAAGCTGTTCTGATTGTGGGCTAAGTCGTGGCATTACTGATGATGTTTTCTGTAATGAAAAACGGAGGGACAGCCACAAGTCGATATTACAAAATCGTTATAGGTATGGAAATTCATAGCTTCGAGTAAGATTTAGGAGTTATCCGAGAAAAACGAACCTGAAAGGGGGAGTTGCCTATGACAAAGCAGAAAAAACTAAGACATTTGGAATATTATGACTTGCAGGAATGTTTTGATAATTTGTATGCTAAAAGTAAACAAGGTGAAGTTTTCACAAAGCTCATGGAGATAATTTCAAGTGAGGAAAATATACGGCTCGCATACAGGAATATCAAGCGAAATTCAGGCAGTTATACAAGCGGTACGGATAATCTGAATATCAGAGATATTGAGAGGTTATCCGCTGAAAAGTTAGCCCTGATAATTCAGAGAAAACTAAAATTTTACAAATCCAAACCTGTCAGGCGGGTAGAAATCCCAAAGTCCAACGGTAAGACCAGACCTTTAGGAATACCATGCATTATTGACCGACTTGTTCAACAGTGTATTTTACAGGTACTGGAGCCGATATGCGAAGCAAAATTCCATGAAAGAAGCAACGGTTTCAGACCAAACAGGTCGGCAGAACACGCATTGGCGCAATGCTATAAAATGATACAACAGCAGAATTTACATTTTGTTGTTGACGTTGACATCAAAGGATTTTTCGACAATGTGAATCATTCAAAGCTGATACGTCAGATGTGGACAATGGGTATCAGGGATAAGCAACTAATATGTATAATCAAGCAAATGCTAAAAGCGCCGATAATATTGCCCGATGGAAATAAAGCTTTTCCAACGAAAGGAACACCACAGGGCGGTATTTTATCACCACTGCTTGCAAATATAGTGTTGAACGAGTTTGATTGGTGGATAAGTTCACAATGGGAAAGTCTTCCTACGAAAACACAGTACAAGTGCCGAATTATGGAAAATGGGACAGTTGATAAAAGCAATGTAGTAAATGCTTTAAGGAAAACGAAGCTGAAAGAAATGTATATTGTGCGATATGCAGATGATTTTAAGATTTTCTGTCGTAAGCGCAGTGATGCAGATAAAATATTTATTGCTGTCCAAAAGTGGCTTAGAAACCAATTAAAGCTTGAAGTAAGTGAAGAAAAATCAAAGGTTGTGAATCTCAAAAGGCATTATTCTGAATTTTTAGGGTTTAAATTAAAAGCGGTTCGCAAGGGAAAAAAGTACGTAGTCAGGTCTCATATGTCCGATAAATCAGTTAAGCGTGAAACTGAAAAGCTGAAAGAACAAATTAAATTAATAGAACATTGTAAAAACAATAAAGAAGAAGCATTGAAAATCAGGCAATACAACGAGTTGGTTATTGGTATTCATAATTATTACAGATATGCAACGGCAGTTAATTCTGATTGTATGGCAATTCAGTTTCAAATCAGCAGGATAATATATAATCGTCTGAAAAGGCAGCTTAAAAGACATGGTACGGTTACCAGTAAATATATTGCAGAACACTATAGCGAAAGTAAAATGTTACGCTTTGTATGTGAAGAACCAATATGTCCGATTGGATATATACAGACCAAGAACCCAATGTACAAAAAGAAAAAGATATGCAAATATACAGCAGAGGGCAGAGAAGAAATTCATAAACGTCTGAAATTTGACGAAAGTGTTATGACGGTGCTTCATATGCTTGCAAAAGCTGTTATTTCAAACAGGAGTATTGAATATCTGGATAACAGAGTGTCTCTATATGCTGCCCAATATGGAAAATGTGCTGTCACGGGCAAGGTGCTGTGGATTGATGAAATTCATTGTCATCATAAAAAGCCGACAAGTCAGGGCGGTACGGATGAATACAATAATCTTGTGATTGTTCACAAAGACGTTCACATGTTAATCCACGCTGTGAAATCCGAGACTATTCAGGCATATCTTGATAAAATAAAACCTAATAAATCTCAGCTTGACAAAATAAATAAATTCCGAATGTCAGCAGGAAATCCTGCAATTTAACGTTTTAAAACTTTGAAATCAATACCAATCTAACGAATTTGTAATACCGATGGGGCGCCGTGTGCGGTGAAAGTCGCTTGCACGGTGCTAAGCGGGGGAAAAGGCGGAGATTATTTCAAAACCTTACCTATCGCAATACTGCCGAAAACATCTGATTTCTCATCTTGAGGGTAATATAGCTTGGCTTCACCCCGAAGATGCAATCAAGCAGAGGGAACGTCTTAAAGCCGAGAGAATCGCCGCCCGTGAGCAACGTGTCGAGCCTATAGCAGAGGTTAGGCAGGAAATCGAAAATGTACCCGATGAAATTTCAGAGCCGACAGAAAACGAGCGTGAGCCGATTTTTGAGGACGAGGGTATGGAGCAGGAAGAAGCATTTGAATTAAGTATGTAAATGGAGGATTTATGAAAAATAAACAACTATACATTGCCTATGGAAGTAATATTAATCTGGGGCAGATCGCGTTCAGATGTCCGCATTCAAAAGTGGTTGGTACATCTGAAATCAAGGATTTTGAATTGGAATTCAGAGGGGTTGCTACTATCGTACCGAAAGAAAACGCAAGCGTTCCGGTTCTGATATGGGAACTTGATGAAAGGGATCTGCCCATATTGAACCGGTACGAGGGATGGCCTCGACTTTATAGACAAGAAAAAATGCCTTTTGAGTTGGACGGAAAATCCTATGAGGGCATGGCGTATCTGATGAATCATGGAGAAATATCGCCGCCGAGTCAGCAGTATTATAACACTATTCTGCAGGGATACAGAGATAATAGTCTTGACGAATCTTATCTGCAAAAGGCTCTGGAAAATTCACTTAAAATGGAGTTTGCAGAGGAAGAATTCGATGAAGATTTTGATATGGACGATTTTGAGGATATCGATTATAACGATGATTTTCAAATGGAACTATAAAAAGGAGAACTGACAGTATGAAGTATAAAGGATTTTTTGTGAAGATCACACCTGATAATTACTTGCCGAGGGAAAATGAGGACGGCGAAATTGTTGCCTGTGAAGGATTCAGAATCGAAATTTTTGCTGACGAATCTGAAAATGTAGAAATCGATGTCTTTTCCGCTGCGGTGGATTTTGAACTGGTGAAAAATAATCTCAATGAAGCGGAGCAATTCGCAAAAGACTACATCGACTGCGAGGAAAAGGAGTATCAGAGGATGTTGGACGAGTTTAACGAGAATTGATTTTTGCATTCAGCGGTATTAAATGTACCGCTGAATTTCATTCTCAAATCCATGAAACTCGTGGGTTTGAGAATGAAAAAATATTTTAAAAATTCTTCATAAACGACGTAAATACGGTAAAAATCAATGTCATCTATTTTGTTCCAGAGTTACAGCATCGAGTTTCTGCGGACGGTTTATATACCCGTTTGCGAGACTCGTTTTTTTATGACTATTGCATATTGTCTGACATTAGTGAATATACTCTGCAATATAAGGAAGATTGCGATAGTAGTCGTTGCAGTCGAGCCCATAGCCTATAATGAACAGGTCAGGGATCGTGAAAAGGGCTATATCCGGCTTCAACTCGACAGTTCTTCGGGAGGGTTTGTCAAGGAGAGTGACGATTTTCAGGGACAATGGCTTCCGGTCACGCAGCATACGCGAGAGAATGTCAAGAGTCCTGCCGGTGTCGATAATGTCCTCAACAATAATAACGTGAAATTTGCTGATGTCCTGTTTCACATCCATAGTTATCTCTACTTTTCCGGTCGATTCCGTTCCGCAGTAGCTTTTGGCGCATATAAAACCGATTTCACATGGGATCGTAAGTGAACGGCACAGATCTGACATAAAGACGAACGCTCCGTTCAGCACACTGATGAGAAGAAGCGGCTTTCCGCTATATTCTGCACTGATCTGCCTGCCTGTATCTGAAATTCTCCCGCTTATTTCCTCTTGAGTTATGATAGTTCTGCCGATATGCGCAGCGTAGTCTGTAGTATTCATTTTTTCCTCCGTCGGTTATGATATGCTAATTATATCATATTAACAGCAAAAATGCAAGTTATTTTATAGTATAGAGCCTTTAGCTTTTTATTTGCAATTGGTATTTATTATATAAAGGCTAACGGAGGCTATCCGCCAGATTTTCGTAGAAAATCTGGTCATAAAAATTTTTTTGAAAATTTTTGAAAAAGGGCTTGACAAATGAAAAAAGATGTGATATAATAAATAAGTCGTCAGCGATAGAGTGGGCGACGGCAAAAGGTGTGGGGGTTTAGCTCAGCTGGGAGAGCATCTGCCTTACAAGCAGAGGGTCACAGGTTCGAGCCCTGTAGTCCCCACCATATTGGCCCGGTAGTTCAGTTGGTTAGAACGCTAGCCTGTCACGCTAGAGGTCGTGAGTTCGAGCCTCATCCGGGTCGCCATGCGGATTTAGCTCATCTGGTAGAGCGCCACCTTGCCAAGGTGGAGGTAGCGAGTTCGAGCCTCGTAATCCGCTCCAGCATGGCGCTATAGCCAAGTGGTAAGGCGTGGGTCTGCAACACCCTGATCCCCAGTTCAAATCTGGGTGGCGCCTCCATGTTAGAGAAAGTCCGATATTTCGGGCTTTTTTCTATATTTGTCAATTGGGGCATAGCCAAGCGGTAAGGCAACAGACTTTGACTCTGTCACTGCGTGGGTTCAAATCCCGCTGCCCCAACCATACTTTATATTACAAAAAGTATAATAAAGTGAAATTAAATTTAGGAGGTTGTATTTATGCCGCATACAAACCAAGGTATATTTAAAAACTGGTAAATGATTACTCAAATTTACAAAATCAATATCACAAGTGTATAAATAATTACTTTTGTGATAATCAATGGACTGGGAATTGTGATGACTTCTTTACGGGTTTTGCATATGAGGCTGATGACATCTGCCAAAAAGCAAGTAAACTAGTAGGTGACATTAATGGTATGCTGAGATCAACAACGTTAGAAATTCCGTCCAAAACAGAAAATTACTCGAACATGGTAAAATTATGTCAACAAGTTCAAAGGGATTTAAAGTCTAGATTTGACGATACGCTTAAGTTAATAAAGATGAGCGGTGGATATTTATCTGATGTTGAAAAATTAAGTATCTATACAACGTGTTATTAACATTAATGTATGTGCTTTGTTAGTTTTGCTTCTCACTTAGAAATTATAGTATCTGTTTGCCGCAAAGTTGTAATAAAACAAGGCATGGCAGCCGAGCCAGGAGGAGTTTTTCATTCACTCTCATTCTGTAATAGAATAATTTTTCGGGACTTCCGGAGGACATTGTTCTTCGGAAGTTCTTTTTTTACAAAAAAGACTGCATATGATAGCATGAGTAAAGGGCGAACGCACCAAGCACATCTGACGACTTTGTACGATGCTGCCTTTAGTTTTACAGAATGAAAACATATCTCTGGCACGATCTGGCGCTGACTGGAAATAATATGCATTTCAGACCCAAAAACGGAATTTCGTGCCACATATGTTGACATCAGAAAAATAAGAAAGTATAATTATTATAGGTAATAAAATTGGTTGGCGTTATGCTCAGCGGCTTTCTTATTATCAGAAAAGTAATATTTGTCGGTAAAAGTTGATAAATAGTTCGCACATTGTCGTGTGGTGAGGGGATGACGCAGACAGACGGATTTCCTGTCAGAATTACCGGATAGTTTGCAATAGAGGCAAGCATAAATAAGGTGATTTCCCGGTAGATTGAATATAACAGCTACGTCAATCTTCGTCTGGGTATCATAACTTACTGCATTTGTGCGGTGAGTTCTGGTCAAATCGGAATAAAATATGCAGTTCAGCTGCGTGGAGGTCAGTTTTATTCCGATTGATCAGGTAATATGTTATTATCTGTCTTGATAACGTAATAAGAAAGGAAAGGTGATAGCTTAATAGAAATATTGCAATCACAAAAAATAAAAAACAGGAGGTCATTTTATGAATTTGATCAAAAAAATTGCAGCCTGTTCTTTAACGGCTGTACTCGCAATGGCAGCTTTCGTGCCGCTTACATCCTCAGCGTCTCTGATAGTACCGGGTGCAGACCCTAACGGTGACGGAGTAATCGACATTGCAGACGCAACGTTTATATATCAGGTGCTTGCCGGCAGGTATTTGCTTACAAACTATACACCTTTAAATGTTGATGGCAATGGCATTGTTTCAGAGGCTGATGCAATGATATGTATGTTTAAGGATGCGGGGGTAATAAAATGAGCAGAGTAAAAAATGTTTCGATTAGATTAGCCGCATTTGTTATAGCTCTTGTTGTAGCAGTTGTTGCTTTTTCAGCATATGGCAATCCGCAAGATGCAAATGCAGCTTATTTCAAACGCTATTACTGGCGACATGATTACAGTGATCCTGCCCTTGATTCGTACACACAGTATTCTCTGTCTGTTGAGGAAAGTTCGCGTATGGTCATTGGTTCAAACGATATGATAAGGGATAAAGATACTTCTGTTGTTTGTTTAAGTCTTACAGGCAATGGGTTGCCACGTGTTGGCAGCGGCTTTATAGTGGGTAAACATATTATTGCTACAGCCGCTCATTGTGTATACAATAAGAACTTTGAGAGGTTTTACAATATAGAGATTTCCGTTGTAGGTTCTGATAATGAGGAATTGCTTACGGTAAGACCTGTGTATGCTCATATTAGCAGAGATTATGTTACGTCAGATGATTATGATACTAATGATTTTGATTATGCACTTTTATATGTAGAGGAAGATCTTAGTCAATATGGAGTTTTTAGCTTTGGTATTGCCACACAGAAATATGTTGAAAACGAAGGACAGGTAATTGTTTCTGGTTTTCCGGTAGGATATAAACCGACATATGAGGGAGCATCTTATGGACTTAGATTTAAGTCATCTGGTAATATTCTGCCGGATTTAACAGATTCTTATAAATTGAGATACGATGCAGATATGCTTACTGGAGAGAGCGGAGGACCGGTTTACGTTGAAGAGGGATTTTCCATAACGTCAAATGGGAAAACAACGAATTATGAATACAGGACAGTTGTGGCAATTAATGTCTCAGAAAAAGGTTCGCAGTCTGAAGAACAGGACTATAACGCCGGCATCCGTATAGACGCAAATCATCTTAAATTTTATTGCAGTAATGAATATTTAACTGCGTAATAAGAAGGAGATATTTTTATGAAAAAGAAAATTACAACAATAGCTGCATTGACTCTTTCTCTTCTTTCATTGACACCTATGAGCTCGTCTGCGCTTTTCTATCATACAAGCACCGCGGATGTCATGAAAGAGTGGACGGAAGGTCTTACGAAAGTTGATCCGAAATACAATTGCCTGTTTAATTGGGAAAAAGTAACAGGTAAGACAGACGATGAGGTCACAGTGTATATCGACGCAACAAAATGCGCTACAGTTATGTATGAGGTCGATATGGCAAACAGCGGTCTTATTCCGGCGTCGGGAGTGACATTATCACAGATAAACGAAGTTCTCGAACAGAATTTTGAAGCTGTAGCAGTCGGAACCCCGGCTGACACGTGGTATGAATATCCCAAGGCTTCTGGTGAAAAAGAGGAGATAAACGGCGAGACATATTACCTTGTGGATTTTGTCAGCGGACGTGATAAAGAAATCAGCAGATTTCTCAAGGAAGAGGGCTTGATTAACGGTTATATGACCCAGGCGGGCTTCTATAGCAAGAGGGATATCTGTTTTGAGCAGATTTTGAATTATGAATATTATACAGACACGGAGACTATCAGGAAAATAGCCGAGTATGTCATAGATAATAATCTTGCAGTACCTAATTTTTATGATGTTCAAGCTAAACATTGCCGCCAGCCTGTTGAAAGCGTTGATGAAGGAAGCTATATGATGCTGGAAACTTCCGGCAGTGCTTCCTTAGAGGAACAGCTTGATATTGCACTCGAAATATATGAGAAGTTTGGCGTATCTCCAAGTGGATCTTCGGCTGCCATTGGAGTAGTTCCAGCCGGCGGCGAAGTCATTGACCTCTACAACGCAGTAGAAGGCGACGCCAACACCGACGGAGAGCTTGACATTGCCGATGCAACGCTGATACTCCAGTATATCGGAAATTCCGATAAATACAAGCTTACCGCCCAGGGCGCGTACAATGCCGATGCTGACGGAAGCGGAGAGGTCACGGCTCTCGATGCCCTTGAGGTTCAGAGGATCGACGCTAAGATGAGATGAAATAAATGATTTTTAATTCATTCCTCCTTTAATATACATCATGTTGAAAGCGACCAGGAAAGGCTGGTCGCTTTTATTGTTCAGCGGTATCGTCGTTTATAGAAGAGAAGCACCGGAACGCCGAAAGCCGCTGTCCAGATGATAAGATATCCTGCCATAACGGTCAGATACAGGACAGGAGACATAAATCGTTCGTCGGCTCTGGCAGTAACATTCAGCATCATCGAAGCGTTTGGCTGCAATTTATTATTTTTATAAAATTTCGTGTCGTTGCAGGGATAGTGCGTTTCGCCGCGCAGGCTGACGGGCTCTTCACCGGAGGAGATACATTCTACTTTGACAGTGACATACTCCTTGCCGTCGGGAGTGAAGCTTCCGGTATCAAAGGAGTATTTTTTCCTTTTCAGCAGTTCAGAGGCAGTACAGGAACGTTCAAATATAATTTCTCCGCCGTCGGTTTCTCCGCTGATCCTATATTCCCCGGCGGCTTTTTCATTATCGCCGGAAAACATAAGCGAAATGCGGTTAAAGCCTTGTTTTACCGGGAATGTTTCGGTGTAAACGTCGCCGGCTCCGAGCTCGAATTTATTTCCGCCGGCTCTCTGAAGAAAAACCGTTTTGTTAAAGCGTATATTTTCCCTGGTGTAGTGATTCCATTTTATTCCGAAGGACGCCGTTATCCCCACGAGAAAAGCAGCCCCAATAGCGGCATAGGAAATGATAAAAGCTTTTTTTCGAGAGCCTTCGCGCGCTGTAATGTTTTTTTGCACAAGCGTATATATCGAATGCACCGCGCCGGATGAAAGCGTTATCATCACCGGGATGCAGAAAAAGCTGTATCTTCTGTTTGTCTCCCACATCAGATAGAACAGGAAGAATCCGAAAAGCCCGATTTGTATGGCGGCTTCCAGACCGTGACGCCGTCTTAACAATGCAGAAATTACAGACGCAAGAGACAGGATAAGCAGCGACGACCATGAGATCTGATTAAAATATACGAAGAAATCGTCTTTAGAGCCTACGGTATACTGATACAGACCGCCGTAATCTGTAGCCTGTTTTGCCTGATTTTTTATATTATGATGTCCGCCCGACCACATTATCTGCATTTTTTTAAGGCAGAATTTTGTAAGGGATATGGGATCATGCGCGCTGAGCCGCTCTTTCAGCATTTTTATATCGCCTGCGGTTTTTTCCTCATAGCCGGGAAAGCTCTCGGTATACTTAACATCATCGACATTATAATAGCCGTTTGTCTCGGGATTCAAGCCCATCATTACCCAGTGCACTGTCGGGATCCTGCGGCTCTCGCTGTCGTAGCTGTCGGGAATGAGAGAATTTCCGGCACAGGTAAGCAGCGCGAAAACTGCGGCAAAAGACATTATAGCCGAAACGGCGGCAGAAATATGATTTTTCCGCTGTTTGCAGCATATTAAATAAGCAGCGATGCCTATAAGGAAAAAAGCTGCGGTGATCCTTATCCACCCGGCGGCGGCAAATGCAGCCCCAGAACAGCCGCAGAAAATGATTTTTGCCGATTTTTTTCCGGCTCCAAGACCGTGCTGAAACAGGTAAACGCCCAGCATCATGAGCATCATTGAGGGGCAGTCCGAGTAAATATTGCTTGTCCATGGGTAGAGCACAATAGTTATCAGGAAAAGTACGGATGCGATAAGACCGGCTCTTTTATTGAACATTTTTCCCGAAGCAAAAGTCGTAAATACAGCCGTGCCTATAATGCAGAGCGTGTTGACGAGTCCCTCGGCGAAAAGTCTGTCCATTCCCAATAAATCGGCAAGACGGTTGACAGGGAGCATCATTGCAAGCAGAGGGAGATTATTCGGATATTTTGAAACGTAGTAGGGATCCCATTCGCCGGACGAAAGCCTGTCGGATATGATAGCGCGTATATTGGAATAGTCATGGTGGTTGAAAACTCTGAAATTGAAAAGGAAAGCGAAGCATATCAAAGAAAAAACGCCGAGGATCGCAGCCGTCGCAGCGGTAACTGCCTTGTCGGATATTTTCTTTGATATAAAATAAACAGAAGATAGAAAAGCTATGAGAAGCAGCGTTCCGGGAATGAGAATAAGCGCCGGATGCTCTGTCTTAAATGGCGCGTCCATTATATCAAAAAAAGAGCAGGCTGAAACGTATAGGAGGAAAAAAGCTGTTATCAGCAAAATGATCCTGAATACAGCGGAGAAGAATTTTGAAAATTCTCCGGTGATGCTTATGTTTGCAGAAGATTTTTCTTTCATTTTCATTTCTCCTAAAAAGTGTATTGCTGTACATATTATACCACTATATATAAGTATTTGCAATATCCTGGAATAAATTCTTACGAAAATCAGTACATTAATTTTATGTGGATAGGTTCTGATTTCTTTCCGCGGCTGTTGCATTTTTTCAAAATTATATGTTATACTCGGGGAGTCTTCGCCTACAGTTTCGCGGTGAAAAAATTGCAATTAATATTTTTCCCGCGCGGCTTGCATTTTTGCGGTTTATATGTTATACTATCAATAGAGATGGATATTGGAAAAAAACGCCTTTCCAGGCAGTTCAGGAGGAATAAAAATGAAAAAAATAATTTCCGCGGTTTCCGCAGCGGCTATGGTGTTCAGTTCGGCAGCAGCTGTTAATATTTCTGACGGAAAAGCGGAGGCGGCAGACGAAATGATAAAAATAATGTGTATCGGCGACTCTATCACAGACGGCTATACTAACGATTATGTTGGTTCATACCGTAAATTTATTTATCACAACCTTACGGAAAAGGGCTACAGTATTGATATGGTCGGCTCTAAGAGCAGCGGCGGCTGGACTCCCGAATATACCGACAGCGCAACAGGGGAGAGCTTCAGCTTTGACAACGACTACACCGGCTACAGCGGCTATTCTATCCAGAATTACAGCGGCAGATCGGGTATATACGAGGTTCTCCAGGAGACAGGCTGCCTCCAGAGCACAGCTCCCGATATTGTCACGCTTCAGATCGGTACGAACGATATGATAGACAATCACGAAATGGACACAGCCGTTGACCGCCTTGAGGTGGTCGTGGACTATATCCTGGATAATATTCCGGCAGATTCAACTTTGTTTCTTTCCACGATTCCCAATGTTGACCCGAACAGAAGCGATGTTTACAGCTGGTTCGGCAATTATCGTCATTCTGCCGACTGGCAGACGCAGTATTCCGACGAAGAGGCTGAGGCTGCTGTAGTTCAGACTATTGCGGACTATAATGCTGACATTGCGGCTCTTGCTGAAAAGAAGCAGGCTCAGGGCAGAAACGTGTATCTGTCAGAGGCTCCCGGGGCTATCACGGATGTAAAAAACCAGCTTTTCGACGGCGTTCACCCGAATAATATCGGCTATAAGGCTATGGGCGATTCCTGGACGGCGATTATAGAGGAATACCTTAACGGCAGCGCACCGATAGAGCCGCCTGTTACGACTGTTTCTGAGCCGGTGACTACCACCACCACCACCACGTCTGCCACGACCACAACAGCTTCTGCGGCTGCGCCAACGACCGAGGTGACAACGACGACGTCTGCTCCGGTCATTGACGACAGGATCGAGATCAGCGATATGGTAAAGCTTGCACGTTATCTCAACGGTCTTTCTGTCGAGGGCTGTCTCCCGGACAGCGGAAAGTGCGACATGAACAAGGACGGCAGACTTGACGCTTATGACCTGGTTCTTATGCGCCGGAAGCTTACGAATATTGCAGAAAAGCTTATCGAAATAAACGGCGATGGCTATAAGCTTCCTTCGACCGAAAGCGACAATATAGTTATCAACAGTCCGGAGGATCTTGAGGAAAAGAAAGTCCTGGTTTCCTCCGGTATCGCAGCATCACAGACGCAAATGGGCGGTGGAGCTGTTGAGCCCGGCGGTATAGACTGGACAGAGGGCGGAATAATTTCATAGGATCTGCAAATCACCGCATAGACACACGATCAAGGTGTTTGTGCGGTGTTTCCTTTATGAATTTTTCACAGTCTTTACAAAATCTTTAAGATTATTTTAAGACATTGGTTGTATAATGGCATCATGGAACGAAAAATGAAAGGAGCATTTGTATGGCAATAAACTCATTTGCCCGCAAGGAGATAAAATTTCTGCTGAATATGCACCAGTACGAAGGTCTTATGGAAGTTATCAGCCAGTATATGAACCCCGATGCTTATTGCGTAGGCGGCAAGGAGTACGGGATATACAACATATATTACGATACCCCTGATGACTTTCTCATAAGAGAATCCCTGGCAAAGCCTTACTTCAAGGAAAAGCTGAGACTTCGCAGCTACTACTCTCCGGCGACTCCGGATTCTCCGGTTTTCCTGGAAATAAAGCGTAAGATCGGCGGCATCGTAACAAAGCGCAGAGTCTCCATGACGCTGGCTGAAAGCGAGGAGTACCTTGCGACACGCCGCAAGCGCGAGGGACATAAGTACATAACCGGACAGGTTTTCACCGAGCTCGACGCTTTTCTCGACCACTATCCGGTCGCGCCGAAGCAGTACATCAGCTATCAGCGCGAGGCGTTCTTCGGCAAGGAAAACAGCGATTTCCGGCTCACCTTCGACAGAAAGCTTGTAGAGCGCAGATATGACCTGACCCTTGGCTGCCAGAGCTACGGAAACTTTATAATTGAAGCTGACCAGCGTCTCATGGAGGTAAAGGTGGGCGATTCCGTACCCGATTGGCTGGTAAGCAAGCTGTCGGAGCTGGGAATCTACAAGACAAGCTTCTCCAAGTACGGCAGGGCTTACACCAATTTTGTCCGGGAGCAGGCGACGAAGAGCCGTATTCAGATCTCAGGCATATCAATGGTGAACAACAATATGATAAACAATAATTTAGTAATGAACAGGAGCGTTTAAAAATGGCAGCATTCAACTTTTTCGGCAACGTACTTTCGGAGGGAACGGAAACAGCCTCCGACATCTTCTCAAATCCATCAACAAATACCGTCACAGGACTTGACAACATCACCCTCAAGGAGTTCTGCATCTGCGTAGGCGCGGCTCTTGTCATCGGTTTCCTCATCAGCCTCGTTTACATTTTCTGCCACAGAAAAGAGGGCTACTCCCAGAGCTATGTAATGACCATGATAATGCTTCCCACTATCGTGGCAATGATACTTCTTCTCATCAACACCACCGCAGGCGCGCTGAGTCTTGCCGGTGCGTTCACCCTTGTGCGATTCCGAAGCGTTCCCGGCGACCCGAAGGATATAGCCTATATCTTCTTTGCAATGGGAGCTGGCGTTGCCTGCGGTATCGGCTACGTTGGCTTCGGCGTTATCTTCTTCGTTATCCTTTCAGTCGTTATGTTTATCCTTTCCGAGGTCAACTTCGGCGGCTGCAAGACAAATCACATGACGCTGAAAATAGCCATTCCCGAAAACCTTGACTATCAGGGCGTTTTTGATCCGGTTCTTTCCAGATACACAAATTTCTTCAAGCTCAGAAGAGTAAAAACAACAAACTTCGGCACACTGTTCGAGCTTGTTTACTCTATCGACATCAACGAGGACGTCGACCAGAAGAAGTTCATTGACGAGCTCCGTGCCCTCAATGGAAATATGACCATAAATCTTGTTTTCTTCAAGTATGACGACAAGATCTATGAGAACTGATAAGCAAAAATAAGATGCCGGACAGGCTATAAGGGGAATTATATGAAAATAAAGAAAATTACAGCGGGTCTTGCCGCTCTGGTGATGCTGGCGTCGATCGTGGGCTGCGGCAAGGAGGAAGCTCCGTCTGTTCCGGACGAGGGTATATTCAACAGCGTAGTTGAAGACCCGTCGAATACCGTTGTCGACGACGAACCGGAGGAGCAGGAGACTCAGCAGCCGGACAGCGGCGAATCGCCGACAAATATCGGTTCTGTCCGGACTACGGCAAAAAATGATACGACTGATAAAAATACGCAGACTACAGCGGCAAATTCGGGAAGCACAGGCGCTTCCGGCGGAAATGCGAATAATTCAGGAGGAAGCGGCGGCAGCTCCGGCGGAAATACCGGAAGCAGCGGCAATCCGGGAGGTTCCGGCGATGATCCGACTGGGAGCTCCGGCGGCTCAGGAACTTCCCAGGGCGGTACAGGAGGCGGAAATTCCGGCTCAGGTACGCCTTCGGCAGCTACGAAGCCCGTGACTCAATCGCCGAACACGCCGTCAACTCCCACGGCTACAGAGGCGGCAAAGACCTTTGATGCGGAGATCACATTTGACGAAAACGCCTACGCAGACGGCGTGAACGTGGAGACCGACGGCCCTGTTGTACGCATTACAGCCGGAGGAGATTATATCGTCCGGGGATATTCCTCCAACGGACAGATCTACATAAACACCGTTTCCGAGGAAAAGGTCGAGCTGACACTTGACGGTCTCGATCTTTCGTGCTCAGGCGGCCCGGCTATTTTTGTTGACAATGCAAAAAGATGCGTTATCAAGCTTGCGGACGGCACGCGGAATTATCTCAGCGACGGCGGAAAGGATAAGGTCAACGACGGCGTTATTTTCTCCAACGACACGCTCCGGATCAAGGGCGGCGGCTATCTTGAGCTGAATGCCGGAAATGCCCACGGTATCGCCAGCGACGACGATATTATCATCGAAAGCGGCGAGTACGTTATCAATTCCATTAAATCGGGAATGATTGCCAACGACAATATCACCCTTAACGGCGGTACAATGACGATAAACGGCGGAACTAACGGCTTGAAGTCCAAGGGCACTATGAATATCAACGGCGGAGATTTCTTCATTGCCGGCGGAAGCAAGGAGGAGAAAAGCTCGATTTACGCAGCTGCCGGACTGTACTACACAGGCGGAAACGTTTACGCAGCCGGAAATATGGTAACTGCTCCGACGACTGCGGCTTCTCCGTATATTGTGACGGAGTGGAAGGGCGGACTTTCTGCAGGCAGCACGATAGGATTTGTCCTTAACGGCATGGAGTATGCGTCGCTTACGCCGCAGAATCCGTTCAGGTGCATAATGATGCTCAGCCAGGATATTGCTGTTGGCAGCACTTTTGAGCCTTATGTAAACGGCGGCGTCCAGCAGGGAATAACAGTTGCCGACGGAATGAATTATTTTGCAGTGGAGTAACAAAGGCTTAAAAAGCAAAATGTTAAATTTCGGAATTGTAAATAATTAAATTGAAATAACGTATTAATATTTTGTTTGCTTCCGAAGGCAAGAAAAAACTACTGATTTGAACAAAAGTTCAGTTTAGTGCACTTTTGTATATTGCCAAGTGCTTGTATTTGCAATATAATATAATCAGCAATTGAGAATATTGGTGGTTTGAGCAGGTATCCTTCCCTCTCATATATCTGGATCAGATCACCTCACCAACTGCTCACTTCAGAAATCGAATTAGTTTTATTTTGTAACTAATCCCTTTCATTTGTGATTTTTTCATGTTTTCTATTCTCAATAACTTATTTAACTTTATAGTACGTGGTCCGACCCGCAGTGCTAAACGGCGGTTGCCGTATGGGTCATACACAGCACCTCCTTTGGGGGTGTATTTTTTTGTTATTTTGAAAATTGTGTGAAAAAATATATAAATCGCTTGACAAGTTGCGCAAGATGTGATAGAATATATTTTAAGAGGTGAACGAAATGAATAAAAACGTTTACAGTATTGTGCTGACCGACGATGTGATACGTGCGGTCGACCGACAGGCGTACCTGCTGGGGACAAACCGCTCCAACCTTATAAATCAGATACTCGCGGAGCATTTGTCCTGCGTTACGCCGGAAATGAAGATGCAGCGGATATTTGACGAGATCTCGCGGCTTATGGATCCCGGCTTCATCCGACAGCAGACAAACGCCATGCTTACCCTGAGAACGGCGCTGGAGTATAAATACCGCCCCACAATAAGCTACCGGGTGGAGCTGGAGCGGATCCCGGGAGAATATCTGGGCAGAATAAAGGTGAGCATCAGAACCCAGAGTCCTCAGCTTATCGGGCTTTTCGGAGAGGCGTTCCGGAATATAGCCTGTGTCGAGTCGGACACGCTGGCGGAACAGGGCTGCGGCGTATATCGCTGCGAGCTTAACGGTGCAGCGTTTGTAAGATATGTTCTCACGCCGAGAAGCCTGCCGGAGAGTGAGCGCGGCGAGCTTATCGGTTCATATCTGGAGCTGCTGTCCGGAGCTGTGAAGAGCTATTTTGCATGCCCGGAAAATGCGGACGCTATATTCGGACGGTACAGGCAGGATTTTGAAAAGCTTACGATCAATAATGATATTATTTGACAGAAAGGATGTTGTTTTATGAACGCAGAAAAATTTACTCAGAAATCGGCGGACGCTGTCAGAAAGGCGCAGAGCGTCGCTGTCATGCAGTCAAACTCTGTTATAGAGCCTGTCCATATTCTTGCTGGTCTTATGAAGCAGGAAAACGGTCTCATTCCGCAGCTTATCAGAAAAATGGAGCTGGATCCGGATATGCTTGAACGAGAGATCGACGGCAGAATAAATCGTCTCCCGAAGGTGACCGGCAGCGGCAGAAGCAGCAGCATAGGCATTTCTGCCGAGTGTGACCGTATGCTGACTGCGGCGGAGGAGATTGCCGGAAACATGAAGGACGAGTTTGTTTCAGTGGAGCATATCATGCTTGCCCTTATTGATTCAAAGGACAGGGATACTGCGGCTGTAATGACCTCTTTCAACATCAACCGCGAGAAATTTCTATCGGCGCTTATGTCTGTCAGAGGAAATACCCGCGTCACAAGCGAAAATCCCGAGGACACCTACGATGTGCTTGCAAAATACGGTCAGGAGCTTGTGGGACTTGCGCGGAAGAATAAGCTTGATCCGGTTATCGGCAGAGACAGCGAGATACGCAACGTTATCCGGATCTTGTCGCGTAAGACGAAGAATAATCCAGTCCTTATCGGCGAGCCTGGCGTTGGCAAAACGGCTATTGCAGAGGGACTTGCCCTGAGAATAGTTGCCGGGGATGTTCCGGACAGCCTGAAGGACAGAAAGGTTTTCTCTCTTGACATGGGCGCCCTTGTGGCAGGCGCGAAATACCGCGGCGAGTTCGAGGAGCGTCTGAAAGCTGTCCTCAACGAAATAAAGAACAGCAGCGGTCAGATACTTCTCTTCATTGACGAGCTGCACACTATCGTCGGAGCAGGAAAAATCGACGGTGCAATGGACGCCGGAAATCTGCTGAAACCTATGCTTGCCCGGGGCGAGCTGCACTGTATCGGCGCGACTACGCTTAATGAATACAGGAAGTATATCGAAAAAGACCCGGCTCTGGAGCGCCGTTTCCAGCCGGTCATGGTTGACGAACCGACGGTAGAGGACACAATCTCAATTCTCCGCGGACTAAAGGAGCGTTACGAGGTTTTCCACGGTGTAAAGATAAGCGATAATGCGCTGATCTCCGCCGCTGTGCTGTCTAACCGTTACATCAGCGACAGATTCCTGCCGGATAAGGCGATCGACCTTATCGACGAGGCTTGTGCGACTATACGGACGGAAATGGACTCCATGCCCACCGAGCTGGACGTTATCTCCCGGCGCATTGTACGGCTTGAGATCGAGGAAACTGCCTTGAAAAAGGAAAGTGACAGCATCTCAAAGGAGCACCTCGAGGAGATACAGAAGGAGCTGGCGGAGCTTCGTGAGCAGTTCAATTCCATGAAGGCAAGGTGGGAGAATGAAAAGACTGATATTTCCGCAGTTCAGAAGCTTCGCGAGGAGCTGGAGACGGTCAACGGTCAGATCGAGCAGGCTGAGCGCGAATACGATCTGAACAAGGCTGCGGAGCTGAAATACGGCAGGCTGCCTCAGCTGAAAAACAAGCTGGCTGAACTGGAAAAGCAGGCGGAGGCTGATATGGAAAACGGCAGACTGCTTCGCGACAGAGTTACGGAGGACGAAGTGGCGAAAATCGTCTGCCGATGGACAGGTATACCTGTTTCAAAGCTTATGGAAGGCGAAAAGGAGAAAATACTTGGTCTGGAGGAGCTGCTGCATAAGCGTGTTATTGGTCAGGAAGAGGCGGTCACAAAGGTGAGCGAGGCTATACTCCGTTCCAGGGCAGGCATACAGTCTCCCGACAGACCCATCGGCTCATTCCTTTTCCTCGGCCCTACCGGTGTGGGAAAAACGGAGCTTGCAAAGGCTCTTTCAGAGATACTTTTCGACGACGAGCGCAATATCGTCCGCATTGACATGACCGAATATATGGAGAAATTCAGTGTAAGCCGCCTTATCGGAGCGCCTCCCGGATATGTCGGCTATGACGAGGGCGGTCAGCTTACTGAGGCTGTCCGGAGAAAGCCGTATTCTGTGGTGCTCTTCGACGAGATCGAAAAGGCGCATCCGGACGTATTCAATATTCTGCTGCAAATTCTCGACGACGGACGCATAACCGACTCTCAGGGAAGAACGGTGGACTTCAAAAATACTATTATAATACTGACCTCCAACCTCGGCTCGCCCTTTATACTGGAGGGCATTGGCAGCGACGGCGAGATCACAGAGGACGCTCGTAGCAAGGTGGATATGCTGCTTAAACAGCAGTTCAGACCGGAGTTCCTGAACAGGCTTGACGAGATGATATTCTTCAAGCCCCTGGGCAGAACGGAGATAGTAGGTATCGTCGATCTCATGCTGGTTGATCTGCAAAAAAGGCTTGAGGACAGGCATATTCGTATAAATGTCACGGAGGAAGCAAAGAATTATATTGCAGAGTGCGGATATGACCCCAATTTCGGCGCGCGTCCGCTAAGAAGATTTATTCAGCGAAGGGTTGAAACTCTTGTTGCAAAAAGGATACTGAGCGGCAATATAAGCGGCGGCGATACTATTGTTGTGGATATGGCTGACGGAGAGCTGACAGCCGACTGAGGCTTGGGGTTCGCTGGGAACGTAAAATAGCCATTTTTCTATGGTTGTTTTTGATAAAAAATACACGGTTTTTGCCGCAGTATCGGTCGAAATGTCATTTTTTCCGAAAATCCTTGACAAATCGCCTGAAAGGGTATATAATGCAAATATAAAATTGAAATGGAGGAATAAATTATGACAAAGACTGAACTTATCAGCGCAGTTGCTGAAAGAACTGAAATGACCAAGAAGAATGCAGAAGCTGCTGTTAACGCAGTTGTTGCTTCTATCACTGCTGCTCTCGTAAGCGGCGAAAAGGTTGCTATTGCCGGCTTTGGAACCTTTGAGGTTCGCGACAGAAAGGAAAAGCAGGTTATCAATCCCCAGACTAAGGAGAAGATGATCGCTCCTGCTTCAAAAGCCCCTGCATTCAAGGCTGGTCAGGCACTCAAGAGCGCTGTAAACAAGTAATTACGGAGGAGAATTGAAATGGCAAGAAGAAAGACTGTTAAGGTTGAAGAGGTAAAAGCAGCAGAGACTGTAGTTGAGGCTGCTCCTGCCATAGAAGAGGCTGTTGCTGAGACTCCTGTTGAGACTGCTGCAGAGGCTCCTGCTGAGAAGAAAGCTCCCGCAAAGAGAACTGCCAAGAAGTCTGCCGATAAGAAAACTGCTGCAAAGAAGACGACAACAAGAAAGACTGCGTCCAAGAAGGCATCCGCTTCCGCTGAACTGTACATCCAGTATCAGGGAATCCAGGTTTCCTACGGCGAGATGGTTGAAAAGGCAAAGGCTTTTGCAGGCGTTGCTGATCCCAAGTCTGTAAGCATTTATGTTAAGCCCGAGGATTACAAGGTTTACTACGTGATCGACGAGGATAACATCGGCGATTTTGCTCTTTGATTCCGGAATAGATTTATGGCAGGCTGCACATTTTGCTGTGCAGCCTGTTTTGTTTTGCCTGATTTACGCAAGGCTGTATAATTGATTTCTTATACTTGCGGTAAGTGTTTGGACAAAATATCTAAAAAATATGGTGAAAATTCTACGCTGAGCAGTATTTCAAGGGTTGCATATTAAAATATTATATGTTATAATAGTAAAATAGAATAATGATTGTTCAAAACAGTTGTGTATTCTTTAGTATAAATGTGAAAGGATGAAAAACTTTATGAAAAAGACTTTGGGGAAACGTCTTATAAGCGGCGCGGCCTCTGTGATGCTCGCTCTTTCAGCTTTTGCTCAGGCTGTGCCTTTGGGACTGGGAAAAGTGCTGAATGTAGGAGCGGCAAACCAGGTTACAAATCTGGACGGTTCAAAAACCACCGATGATGTTACGCTTCTTGTTGGTAATAATCCAACAGACCCGAACGGTAATCCTTATTTTGGTGACGGTAAGAATTTCAGCTCGGTAGATGCAGCTATTGAGCAATTCAATGCAGACTATGCGCTTGGTATTGCTTCGCAGTTTGCGGTTTTTGTTAAGGAAGATTTTAAAACTACAAGTGCAGACACAGAGGGACGTCTTGCTGTAGGCGGAAACATTTCAATTGATAATCCGTATGGTGAGAATGGTGCGTATGAAATCGGAAAGGGCGATTTCAACACTATGGTTCCGCTGTCAAGCCTGTTGAACACTGACGGTTTCGCAGAGGTTATTTGGGATGGAAAACCGGATACGACTTTCTGGAACATTAACTGTAAGGGGTATTATATTCCCACTGTTGAGGGAGGATATGATAAGCCGTATGATGGAGTAATTCCAAAACGTTTAGCTGTTCAGAATCCTGACGGTGAAAGCTATGTTAAAACAAGCTATGGAGCTTGGCTTAACAATTTCTATAATGCCCAATTGATCGATTTTTCTGATGAAACTGGTGAGTTTGCAACAATAGAGCAGAGAAGTGCTGATATTGCAGAATTATCGTCAGATTTTGATAAGAATATTGATGTAAATAAGGTTATCAGCATTAATTATTTTCATCAGCCGAATTATGACGGCGAAATGTACGGCGACTTTCAGATTAAAGAGGGCGTTACAGGTGTTGCAGAGTTTACATATCAAGGAAATGATTCTGACAATACCGTATACCTGTCGCTGACAATGGAGGAATACGAACAGGTAGCCAAATGTAAGGTTATCAAGTATAATAATATACCGGACAATGCCTATATTATCATAAATATTACCGGAGTAAACGGAAATAATATTGTATTTAATAGTTCGGATTCGGCAGGTACTCCTGACAGATATACTTATATTAATGATGTAAGTATATCAAAGGGTGCATATACTGTTGTTGACGACGACGGAAAGGCAACAGATATTTCACTTAACGGCGTACACGTGGATGTTTTTAGGAACACCGGAGAAATTAAGGCTACTACAGGCGATATTGATGCCTTTAATACTGCATTCGGTAATCATAATACAACAAATTGGTATGAGAGTAAAATATCTGGTTGGTATAATAATTACCCTGATGTTGATAGAATCCTTTACAATTTCCCGGATGCTACTGGTACAATTGATTATGGTAAAGGCGCTTCCCAGGGTACGATCCTTGCACCTCTTGCTCATGTGTCAGCTCTCGAAGAAACAGGACATCTTTCCGGAGCTCTTATCGCCAAGAGTTTTGAGGGTAAAACCGAATTCGGCTACAGACCTTTCAGAGGCCCGATATCCATTCTCGGCGTTGACTCCAAATACACCATAGACTTTTACAAATACATCACAGGAACAGACACTCTCCTTGACGGAGCGGAGTTCCTGCTTACAAAGACAAACGAAGCCGGCGTGCCCTACACAGCAAACAGCGAGCTTGTTCAGTATGACGAAAAAGGAAACCTCAAGGAAATCAAGGACGATGCCGGAAATAACATCAACGTTCCTGCCGAGGAGATGTACCTGACGCTTTCAAAGGGTCACATGAGAGCGAGCGTTTCCGACGACAGCTATTACAAGCTGACAGAGGTCAAAGCTCCCGACGGCTATAAGCTCGACGAGACAACTGCCTACTATATCCACATTCCAAAGGCGGAAACCAAGAAGGCGGTATACAGCGGCGATGCAAAGCCCACATTCACTGCAACAGAATATGTCTATAACGAGGCAGAGGGAATTACTCCTGAAAATAAGGATTATGTTGCTGTTGATAAGGGAACGACAAGAGTAACTGTTCCTTTCGGTGACTCAGGCTGCCTTATGCAGATCGGCTTAGTTGGCTCTAATGTTCCGGCTGATCTCACACTTAATCAGATGATTTTGCGTTACAACGACGGAGCAAAGCAGGATAAAGTTTTCAATATTAATAAGAGCAATCTTTCGGGTATTGACTGGCTTGAATTTGCAACAAAAGGTTCACTTAGTCAGGATGAGTGCAGTGGCATAAAGGAAATAGTCTTTGTTGTAAACGGAACAATGCCTGACAGTGTCGACAGTCCTCTTAATATAAAAGTTAAGAAGTGCCAATCCGCTGATTCCGGCGACTGGACTGAAAATGGTTCTTTTGATGTTAAAATCTATGGCGGAATGGACGGTCTGGAAACCGTTCCTCCCACAAAATACTACAAGCTTTTATCTGAAGAAAACGGCGGCGGACTGAAAACGGTCAACGGCGCTGGGGTTTACGTTGAGGGCGTGAAGGGCGTACAGATCGACCAGCTCGAAACCTCATACGACGAAGCTTCGATCATCGTCTACAAATCGACTGCAGACGACAAAGCTCCTTTCAGCGGCGTACCTTATGCCGAGGGCAAATGCTCCGGAATCGACGTCGTTTCCGCAGAGCTTTCAGACAGCCAGAATACATACGAGTTCGAGCTGGGTTACAGCGGAACAGTTCCGAGACGCAATTCTCAGGGGCAGTATGTTGACAAGGACGGCAAGGTCGTTGAAAATGAGAAGGACGCCCAGCAGGTCGTAAGCGCATATATCAGAAATGCAGTCATTACATCTGTTGATGAAAACGACGGCGCATTTGAGTCGGTCGAGTATATCACCGCTGGCGATAAGGTCGAGACCGGAGAAAAAGCTGCTCTTGCTTCTTTGGTCATCACAAAGGCGGACGGCACGACGGAAACTATAGATGTTTCCAAGCTTTCTGCTGATGAGCAGGCAAAGAACGAGTATGTAAGCACATGGAACAGCATTTCTGTTCACTCTGTTGAGCAGCTGACAAACGCTGACGGCGTTTCACAGGAAATCAGCCAGAGCCTCGTTTATGACGGCAAATTCATTCCCATGGTCAACAATCAGTATGTTGTCCAGGATATTGTGCCTGCTTATGGATATAATCCCGAGACCTGGTACGAGCTGACTTTTGATGAAAACGGCGTTCTTGTACAGGCGTACAGTTCTACAGAACAACAAGGTATGGGAATGGGCTTCCCTGGAATGGGTGGACAGCAGGAAAAAGATCTGACCTCCAAGTATGTACGTTCCAGTGGAAATGATGACAGCTTCAATGGCGGCGTATGGTACGGCTTTGATAATAACGGCGTATTTACACGCTATACCGCAAATAAAATTTCTGAAGGTAACTTCGGCGATCCTTTTGCTGAGGCAGTTCCTGCGGTTTATAAAAATATCTACAGAATCGACGGAATCCTTTGCAGAGTTACTTATAGTAACGAAGGATATACAATAATAAAGCAGTTGAATCCTGTCAATCTCAATGGCTTCGGTTTGGATCAGTCCAATATCAACGGTTATGATATGATGGGAATGCATACAGATGGTCTTGTTGACAAGGTTTCAATGCGGAACAACGAATTTATCATTACTGTTGGTACAAAGGCGATCGACGTAAGTCTGAACCTTACTTCCAAGCTCGGCGATGATGAGCAGATCAGATTCTACAATAGCGCAGGAAACCCCGCGCCGAAGAAGTCAATTTCGATCAGCAAGCGCGATATCACAAAGGGCGATGAGGAAATTGCAGGTGCGGTAATCACGATCACACTTGACAGTGATTCCACGCTGAATCAGGAGGAAGTTGCTTCAAATAATGAATTGACTTATAGCGAGGACGGAAAGTCACTGACATTCACGTCTATTGATAAAGCAACGGTTATTATGGGACTTCCCGACGGCAAGTATGTTCTCGAAGAGATCACCGCGCCATCCGATGACTACGAAAAGGTCGAGTCTGCATGGAGCTTCACGATCAAAGACGGCAAGCTCAGCACAACTGAAGAGACTGACACAGACAAATCACACGTTGTAATTGACTCTGAGGATGATACGCACGTTATTGTAAACGACGCGCCTAAGAAAATCTCTGAGATCCACATTTCCAAGAAGGAAG
>JAMPAJ010000002.1:0-27712 GCA_023667265.1 Alistipes sp. | reverse complement strand
AACAGTCCGGGGGACTGTTTTGAAAGAGGGGACGCTCTGCAAGAGAGAGCGTCCCTTGATTACAGCAAAAGGATATGGTTTAATGAAAATACTTGTGATCGAAGATGAAATGCAGCTCGCCGACGCACTGTCGGAGCTGTTGAAACGCAATATGTACTCCGTTGACACCTTCTACAACGGCATCGACGGACTGGACAACGCTCTTACCGGCATCTACGACTGCATCATCCTGGACATTATGCTTCCGGGAATGAACGGCATCGAGGTGCTCAAAAACCTGCGCAGAGAGAAAATCAGCACGCCCGTCCTTCTTCTCACTGCCAGAAGTGAAATAGACGACAAGATCAACGGATTGGACTGCGGTGCAGACGACTATCTGACAAAGCCCTTTGTCACAGGCGAGCTGCTGGCGAGAGTGCGCGCCATGACGAGGCGGAAAGGAGAGCTGGTAGACGAAAACCGCCTCGAGTACAGCGGACTTGAACTGCACAAGAATACCTGCTCTGTAAGCTGCGGCGGAAATGACGTGAAATTGAGCCTTAAAGAGTACAACGTGATGGAAATGCTCATTGCAAATCCCCGGCAGATCCTGCCGAAGGAGCGTATTATCGAGAAGATATGGGGCTGCGAAAGCGACGTGGAATACAACAATATCGAGGTCTACATATCGTTTCTGCGTAAAAAGCTTGCCTCCATAAACTCTGCCGTGCAGATAAAAACCGCACGCGGTATAGGCTATTCTCTTGAATGACAGGGAGGCGATGGAACTTGTTCAAACGTGTTCAGCTTAAATTTTTCGGCATCATCACAGCTATCCTTATCGCCATCTTTATCGCCGTTCTCAGCTCCGTAAATATCATTATGGATCTGCTCATGGAGCGTCAGACAAAGGTGGTTTTGCAGCAGGTCGCTGCTGGCGTGGAGTATGACGACAAAACGGCAACATTTACTTTTACAGACCCCGGACGTCACAAGACAGATGTTCCTCCGCCAAAGGACAAGCCCGATGAGGAAAAAAACTCCGCGGCAGAGCCTGGCACGGAACAGACCTCGTCTGAACCGGAAACAGTCGTTGTCACGACCTCCGCCGATGAGAAGACCAAGCCTACGGAGGCTATGCCGACTCAGCCTGTCACAGCCGGGGAAAAGCCCTCGGAAGCAGAAGAAAGTCCCACGGAAAAAGAAACCGAAGCTCCGCCTCCCACAGAGGGACAGAAGCCCGAGCCTGAGCAGCCTTCCGAGATTTTGCCGACGGAAGGGCAGAACCCGGAACAGCCTCCGGATATGCCCGATGATCCGTGGCAGGGCGGTTGGGGAAACCACGGCGGCTGGGGCGACAAACCCTGGAACGAGGTCGAACCGCCGCATCATATCTGGGGTCAGGACGGCGAATCAGCTTGGCAAAACCGCGGTGAAGAGAAGCCGGTCGCGACATATCCGCCTGTCGAGCCGCAGCTGTTCAGCAGCTTTGTTACTGTGAGCAGGCTAAGCAGCGATCCGCCGGCTGAGCGCCGTGAAAAAATGGATAAATTTCCAAAATCTATGGGCTCTATTGACTTTTTCGTCATTATGGCGAATGATAAGGGCGAGTATGTGTCATCTCTCAACAACGACGACCTCACAGCTGATACAGCTCAGGAGTACATCGACAGCGTCCTTGATAGGGGCAAAACCTCCGGTATGGTGGGAAATATGAGCTACTGTGCCGAAAAAAAGAGCAACGGTTCGCTGCTTGTTCTGACGGACAGAACTGCGGAAATGAACATGATGAACAAGCTGAAGCGCACTACTGTGCTGGTGGGTCTGGTCAGCCTTGTTATCCTTTCGGCGGCGGCATATTTCGTAAGCGGTCTTATTGTCCGTCCGCTGAAAGAAACCTTTGAGAAGCAGAAGCAGTTCATCTCCGACGCAAGCCACGAGCTGAAAACACCGCTTACGGTAATTTCTGCCAACGCCGATGTGCTTTCCGGAGAGGTCGGCGACAACAAGTGGCTGAACTATATCCGGGATCAGGCAAGCAGAATGAACGTTCTTGTCAACGACCTGCTGAGCCTGACGAGACTGGAGAACAGGACACGTGATTTTATACGCACGGATTTCGATCTGAGCGCGGCTGTGACAAACGCCGCTCTGCCATTCGAGTGTCAGGCATTTGAAAATCGTCGAAATTTCGTTCTCAACGTAGAGGAGGGAATCATGGTAAACGGCAGCGAGCAGCACATCAAGCAGCTTGCGGCTATTTTCATTGACAATGCGATAAAATATTCCAAGGAAGGCGGAACAGTCCGCGTTTCCCTTGGCAGGGAGGACGGAAAGACCGTGCTTTCGGTATACAATACAGGCTCTGGCGTCAAGGAGTCGGAGAAGGATAAGCTCTTTGAGAGATTTTACCGCAGCGACGAGTCCCGTAACAGGTCTACCGGCGGCTATGGTCTGGGACTGGCGATCGCCCGGTCTATCATTGACAAGCATAAGTTCAAGGTCGTCGTGGAGAACGATGAGGGCAGAAGCATTTGCTTTAAGGTAATTATTTGATAAAGAAAAGGCAGAGAGAAATTTCCCTCTGCCTTTTTTATACGGGTAAGTCTGCGGATATCTGTGATATTCAGTTCCTATCCTGATTCGCGGAAAAGATATCAGCGACCTCATTGAGCGTTATGTATGCCAGAGGGTCGATTTTCTGGACAATATCACGCATTTTCGTGACCTGGAAGCGGTTTACCACGAAATAGACCATTTTCCGGTCTGTGCCGGAATATCCGCCCTTTGCGTCGATTATGGTCATTCCGCAGCCAAATTCCTTTTGCAGCGCACTGCAAATTTTCTCCGATTCCGAGGTAACGATAAACGCCGCCTTAGAGCGGTCGAGACCCTCCAGAATGTAGTCTATGGTTTTCAGCGCCGCATAGTAGGTGACAATGGAATACAGCGGCAGTATCCAGCTCTTTATCACGAATCCGCAGAGGATATAGAGCAGGACGTTGTAGATCATCACGAACGTTCCCACGGAAACGCCCAGACGCTTTGCGAAGATAACAGCCATGACCTCGATGCCGTCCATAGCTCCGCCGGCTCTCAGGGCGAGACCGCTTCCGATGCCCGAGATAATTCCTCCGAAAAGAGAGCAAAGAAGCAGGTCAGTTCCGGCGAGTGGAGACGCGATACTCACGTCAACCGGGAAAACATCTGTAATGAGCCAGGCTGTTACGGAGTATACCAGAACGGTGTATATTGCGCTTATGGTGAAAACTCCGCCCTGTTTTTTGAGTCCGTAGAGGAACAGCGGAATGTTCAGAACGATGAGGAATATTGACAGGGACAGCCAGGATGGCGTCACCTGGGACAGCAGCATTGCCGTGCCTGATATTCCGCTGTCATAGAGCTTTACCGGGGCTAAGAAGATCGTTATCCCGAAAGCATTGATTATGCCTGCCACGGTCATCATTATGAAATTGGCAAGTGAAATTTCCTTTAGTACAGTTAAAAAATTTTTCAAATATACTCTCCCGATTATAGTTAATCAATTAATTCCGGCAGCCCAGTCAACACCTTTGCGTCGAGCTTCTGCACAGTCAGTGCATCGAGAGCGGTGATGCCGCTTCCGGGATCGCAGCAGTCCGCGTTTTTCGCGCCCTGCTCTGTAAGCGTGTATTTGTCGCCGTTGCCGATATACTGAAGTATCATCGTTGCGTCGGCAATATCCACGATGCCGTCCTCGTTAGCGTCGCCGTAGACTACATCTGCGGCAGCTGTCGGGGCGACGGTCGTCGTTGTTGCCGTTGTTTCGGCAGTTGTGACGGGAGCTGTAGTTACCGGGGCAGATTCAGCCGTATACACTCTTTCGTACATAGTCTTAGCCCAGGTCTCGCGCATCGCCGCATAGCCGACATCTGAGGGATGCACGCCGTCTCCGCTGAGATAATCAGGATTTTCCCCGAACATCGCCTGGAAATCGGGACCCTGAACCAGCTTGTCGCCGTATTTCTCGTAGATCTCGTCGATGACCGCGTTGTACAGCGGCACGTTGTTCATGACATCGTCGTTGGTGGACGCCGGGATCTTCGGCAGCACAGGCGTTTTTCCTGCGGCGAGAACAGCGTCTATCATATATTCGGTGTTAGCACGGTATTCCTCGGTAGCGTTGGGATTTCCCCAGCAATCGTTTGTTCCGTAGGCGATGCTGACATATTTAGCCTGGGAGGTCGACAGCCAGCGGTCGATATTCTCCTTGCCGTCGCTGCTCTTGATTCCGCCTATACCGCCGTTTTCCTGAACGGGGAAGTATCGGTCGTCCAGCATATTTATATGAGTTGCAAAGCCTGTTCCGTAGCAGTTGTTCATGCCTCCGGCTGTGATTGAGTCACCCAGGAAAAGCCAGCTGTCGGAAACGCCGTTGGAGACGGTGTGAACGTCGAAATTAAAGCTTGCCTGAGTTCCTGCGGAGTCGTTCGCCATGGCGATATTCAGCCGTATCCAGTTATAGCCCTCCATGCTTACGAGGTGCTGGCGTGAGCTGAGAGTGTTGCCGGAAACGGTCTCCACGACCTCCCAGCCGTCCTCGGGATATTCGCCGCCGGGAGCGGAGTTCACCTCCACGGTATAGTCCGAAGGCTCCATATTGCGGTTGCGGTACATTCCGATATCGTCGTAGGCGGAGGTGTTGTACCACACGGCAAGAACCTGCTTACGCTGCTCCTCCGGAACGCCGGACAGGTCATAGGCGACATATCCCGGCGTAGGCACGAAGCAGAAGGAGAAATAGTGCTCGTCATTTGCGGCAGAGGGCTGCCCGGAATTGGAGTATACCGGTACATTCCGGCTTATAACCGGGTTCGGTTCGATCTCTGCCATAGCTGTAAGCGAGCACAGCGGCAGGGCTGCGGCAACAATAAGAGCTGCCGCTGCTTTTTTAAAAAATTTGTTCATAAGGGGCTCATCCTCTCGAATTAATTTGATATAAGTATAGCATATAATTTGCAAAAAATCAACCCACGCTGAAAAAATTGCAATCAATAATTTTTCCGCGAGTGTTGCATTTTTCTTGTTTATATGATATAATTTCCTACAGGTGATAAAAATGAACGAAAGAATCCTGATAGTTGACGACGAAAGGGAAATTGCAGACCTTGTAGGTCTATATCTGAAAAATGACGGCTATCAAATCATCAAATCGTATACGGCTGAGGCGGCTATGTCTGTTATAGAAAAAGAATCAGTACAGCTTGCTCTTCTCGACGTTATGCTGCCGGACATGGACGGCTTTGAGCTGTGCAGGAGGATACGTGAAAAATTTATGTTTCCCATAATTATGCTTACGGCAAGAATTAACGATATGGATAAAATAACAGGTCTGACAATAGGCGCTGACGACTATATTACAAAGCCTTTTAATCCTCTCGAAGTGGCTGCCCGTGTCAAAACCCAGCTGCGGCGATACACCTGCTATAACGCACAGGAAAGCGCCGCTCCTGCCGAATATGACGAAAAAGGTCTGTATATATGCCAGACTGCTCATAGCTGCAGGCTTTACGGCAGAGAGATCGCTCTTACGCCTATAGAATTTGACATTCTGTGGTATCTCTGCGAAAACAGAGGCCGAGTCGTGCCATCTGAGGAGCTTTTTGAGGCGGTATGGAAGGAAAAATACCTGAACAGCAATAATACCGTTATGGCGCATATTGCAAGACTTCGTGAAAAGCTGGGCGAGCCGCCGCGGAAGCCGAAATTCATAAAAACCGTATGGGGAGTGGGATACAAATTTGAAGAGTAAAATAGGAAAATACCTGCGGTTCGTCTATATTCCTCTTATATGCGCCGGAGTAATATTCATTGCCTTTTCCGTGATAGACGAGATCTCTCTCGGATTTATCGCGGACTGGATAGACAGTAAATTCTCTCACGAAGTTACGTCCTTCATGGACGACGGAACCGTGTTTATCACACGTTCCTACGACTGGGATCTTGTAAAGACCTTTTTACTGGAGCTGCTGATCGCCATAGCCGCTGTCGTCTCGCTTATCTGCACAGCGGCGTCAGGCTACAGAAAACAGCGTCAGAAGCGAGAATATTTCCATAACATAGCCGGGTATATGAACCGTTATATCCTGGAGGACGAGCCTCTTCCTGCCGAATTTTCGCAGGAATATACAGAAATATTTGCTCAGCTGTCGAAAATAAAATACGAGGTACAGAATAAGGAGCAGACGCTGCGTTCGGAGACTCAGCGGAAAAACGATCTGATAACCTACCTCGCCCACGATCTCAAAACGCCTCTTACAAGCGTTATCGGATACATGACGCTGCTTCGCGACGAGCCTGACCTCTCCGACGAGCTGCGCGGCAGATATACGGCTATATCCCTGAAAAAAGCAGAACGTATCGAGGAGCTTCTCAACGAGTTGCTTGAAATAACACGTTTCAACATCTCAAAAATCGAGCTGCAAATGGAGCGTGTCGATCTTTCCATGATGCTTGAACAGATAGTCTATGAATTTGAGCCGCTGCTGAAAGAAAAGTCGCTGAAAATCACTCTTAATGCAGAGCCGCTTGTTTTCATAAGCTGCGACATTGACAAAACGGAGAGGGTCATTGATAATCTTATTCGGAACGCCATAAGCTACAGCTATCCTGACACTGAAATAAAAATCGCGCTCAATTCCGGAGCTGACTTCGTTATTATGACCTTTACCAACAGAGGAAGGACTATTCCGCATGAGAAGCTGGAGCGTATCTTCGAGCAGTTTTTCCGCCTTGATTCGTCAAGAAGCAGTTCAACGGGAGGCTCGGGGCTCGGGCTTGCCATTGCCAAGCAGCTTATCGAGGCTCACGGCGGCATCATAAGCGCAAACAGCGAAAACGAGCAGATCTGCTTCACTGTAAAGCTGCCCTTTTCCCGTAAGAAAATCGTATGATTTAATTCATAAAATCGTATATTCTTTCAAAGAAAAAACAAAAGCAAAATCCATCCTGCTGTGTTAAAATTGATACAGCAGGATTTTTTGGCAATACCGCTCAAAGATTGTACGTCAGATGCGCAGTCAGATTTTTCGTCAGATTGTACAGAAATGACGCAGGCAGGCTGACGCCTGTCAAGGAATTTCTGTGCAAGATGGCGGAAAATATGCAAGCAGATGGCGTACAAAGTCGTCAGACGTGCTTTGTGCGGTGTTGTCTTATGAAAGGATGTTTTTATGATTATGAGATTATTAAAGCACATATTATCAGCAGCAATTCTGACGGCGCTTATTTTATCGGTAACAGCGTTTTTTTTCAAATTCAGAAATATCGAGCAGGCTGAAAAGCCGGAAGACTATTATTCTTCAAAATCAGCCGCGGAAGCTCCGCCGGAGCGGAATATTCTTCTTGTGAACGCCGACAATCCCATTCCCCAGGGCTATGAACCGGAGCTGATGCAGCTTTCAAACGGAATATTCATAGATTCGTCGATATATCCGGAGCTACAGCAGATGTTTGACGACGCCCGGGCTGAGGGTATATATCCTATCGTCGGAGAGGGCTACAGGACTCACGAGGAACAGCAGTCGATCATGCAAAGCAAGATCGACAGCTTTATTTCCGAGGGCTATTCCGAAGACGACGCTCAGAAGCTGGCGGAGGACTGGGTTGCCCAGCCGGGAAAAAGCGAACACGAGCTTGGACTTGCTCTTGATATAAATGCCGAACCTGACCTCTCGACGGACTGGGAGGTGTACGAGTGGCTTGCCGGAAACGCCTATAAATACGGCTTTATCCTGCGGTATCCCCAGGGTAAGGAGTACATCACCGGCATCGACTATGAACCATGGCACTACCGCTATGTCGGAGCGGAGGCAGCGCTGGAGATCTACACATCAGAGCTGACTCTTGAAGAATATATTTTGTTGGGATATTAAGCGGAGAGCTTCCGCCGGCAAGTTCGCGGTGGGGCAGTCCCCACGGGCAATTCACGTGACCGCGATAGCTCGCTGATTTATTTTACAGACGTAAATATACCGCGATTGATATTTATCGCTCTAAAAAATAACTTGCAATTTTGCCAATTCTATGCTATAATATACGTACAAGAACCGTATTTTTCCGACAAGGAGGTTATCAGAATGAGAAGAAAAACAAGAAGGCTTGCAGCCGTACTTGCTGCCGCCGCAATGATCACTACAGGGATGAGCATGAATGTTTTTTCGGTAAACGCTCTCACTGTCATCGCGCAGATCGAGGAAATACGCGCGGAAAAGACTGTAATTGCCGTTGGCGGGACTGCCGCAGTCGAGGTTATCTGGGACAGTATCACCGGAAGTACCGGCGCGAAAACCGGTCTTTATTTCACCTCGGATTCCCCTGATATCGCAGTAGTTGACTCTGACGGAAATATAACCGGGATCAGCCCCGGAACAGCCGTTATTACTGCGGTAAACAGCCCCTCTGAAAAATCACTGACTGTCACTGTCACGGACGGCACGGCAGCTCCGGAGGAAAACCTGCCCGACTGGATACCGCAGAATTTCACAGAGGCATTGAAATTTAACAATCAGTACGGCAGTACACACATTGAAAACGGCGTTCTCTGCTATGTATGGCAGGAAAAAGACGACGTTTCATACGAGACCGTCGATACCCTTGTAACAGGCGAGCTGGTGCGTGACAGTTCCTATGAGTATACCGCGCCGGAGGAGCCTGACGAGTCAGACTTTGAGGCGTATCTTGAGTACCTCAATGAGCTGTATGATATAGGCTTGACCCCATATTTCATTGAAAACGGTTTCGAGCCGGATTTTAGCTATCGCGTAATGGTATACAGACCTGATGTGAATATCGACGCCGAATTTTCCATTAAATGCGCTTCAACCTGGAACGGATATGAGAAGCCCAACAATATTGAGACGCTTTCTTTTCGGGTCAGCGACGGCGAATTGACTGAAACTGATATTCTCGGCTGGCTGCCTGACTGCATCACGGAATATAACGCTTTCCTGGCGAAAAACGGCGTTGCCTCCGTTCATGATAATTACGTTGTATACTGCGCGGACGTAAACTACAGCACCGGCGCGACTCTGTCCATGCTCCAGAACGGCGAAACGAAGCTTAAACTGATAAAAAATTCGTACTGCGATAAGGTTTGCGCAGCCGATCTGGCAGCAGGCAATACTTCATATGCCGTAAACGTATACCAGGCTGATTCCAACGGCATTGCGGATGTAACATGGATAGTCGGACGTGAATGGGATCCGGAAAGTCCCGCTGACAGCAGCACTAAGAAAACCTACCAGGTAACTGAAAACGGCTCTGTTATCGCCGATATTACAGTTCCAGAATTAATGGGCGACGTAAATGCAGACGGCGAATTTGACATAGCCGACGCGGTTCAGCTCCAGAGGTGGCTGCTCGGTTCGTCCGACGCTGCTCTGACAGACTGGAAAGCGGCTGATTTCTGCAATGACGGCAAGCTTGATGTTTTCGACCTTACGCTTATGAAAAAAGCTCTGCTATTTTCTCAATACTATTGATTTTTGACAGATTCTGAGCTATAATATTGTTATAATGCAAATCGTCGGACGCACGTGGGAGATAATCCATTTTCACTTCCAAGAAAGGCATAAAAAATGAGAACCGTTTACTGCTCTAACTGCAAGAAGAAGCTTGTGAGCTATGACAATACCAATGTTAAAAAGTATGAATCTCCGCTGAAAAAATGTCCGAGATGCGGCGAGCTGTACATTGACCCGCGCTGTCACGAGCTTGCTGCCGAGGGTATACCCTCAGCTGAATTTTCGATCGCGTCATATGTTATTCTTTCACTTGTCGGGGCGCTTATTGTCTGGCGAGGCGTTTCGCTGCTTGACTATGTACAGCTTGGTATGCCGGAAGAGGTGCAGTGGCTCATGCCGGCTGTTCTGATAGTAATGGGCGCGATATTTGTTCTTGGCGGTATCGTTGAGATACTGCTGATAAAAACCGGGCGGAAAGCCAGGAAATTCGACCGGATGTATGAGGAATCGGAGGAGCGCCTCAGAGATGCAGAGTATGTACGGCTGCTACGAGAGCACGGTTACTGCGTTCCCGGGGATAAGGAGAAGATATAATGAAAAAGGTTTTTACAATATTTTTTGGAGTTTTGCTTTTGATCTTTCTTTTTACGATGCTGTTCGTTGTGCCTGTGGCTGATCTGGCGAACAAGGACGACCTCAAAACAGTGAAGCTCGTCTATGCAGAGGAAATTCTGGAGGTCGAGCACAGCATAAGCTATATTATTCCCTTCGGCAAGGATCACTATTACCTGGGAATCGACGACGAGGACAATGCCTACATAATCCACGGTCCGAAAAAATGGGCTGAGAAAAATTTCAGTGACAGCGACGATAACAGCGTTAAAATTACCGCGCTGGCAAAGAAGATCTCGGATTATGAGATAGAAGATGAGCTTAATTCGTCGGTAGGCGTTATGAGAACGCATTTCCCGCTTGGCATTTCAACAAGTCTTGAACTGACATATGTCAAGGACGCTGTCATGAGAATTATTTCGGGAGTCCTTCTTATTGCACTGACGATAGTCGGCTTTAAAAGCTATAAGAAAAGGGATGAGCTTCCGCCTATAGCTGTAAAGATATACGTTGTCGCGGTAATTGTGACCCTTATTCTCACTCTTATGTCCATAAGATAAAGGCAGCATCCCGCAAAGCGCCTGAATAAGCTTATAAAGCCGGAATAATATACCTGTTTAAAAGCTGTAAAAGCGGCGAATGCCCCGGAGGTTTTTGAACAGGTCTGATAAACGCTCTTGTTCAGGGCGTTTTTATTTTGTCAGACATCTCCTGCTGCTGATGTCAATGCCGATCGCACCGAGCGGAGCAGTTATAAGAATAGCGAGTACTGCAACGGACAGAACTATTTTTCCGCAGGGCAATCCAAGCGACAGAGGCACAGAACCTATTGCAGCCTGAACCGTTGCTTTCGGCAAATATGCAATGACGCAGAAAGCTCTTTCTTTCCAGGTAAGATCAGTTTTTATCATACACAGCAATACCCCGGCGGCACGAAAAATAAGCGCTGTAAATATCATTAAAACTGCCGATACGCCTGCTCCAAGCGTATAGCGTATATCGACAGCAGCTCCTACAAGGACGAACAGCAGAACCTCCGCGGCTATCCACAGCTTACCGAATTTTCGGGACAGCTTGTCCGAAGCCGTTTTTTTCGATCTCAATTTTATCACGCACGCCATTGCCACAACGCCAAGAAGTCCGGATATTGCAATATACGGCTTTGCCAGCGATTCAGCCGACATTATCAGAAATGACACGGCAAGCATAATGATGACCTTTACAGTACCGCGTATTTTATGACTATGCAGATATGATTTTTCAAAAAGAAGATAAACAATAGCTCCCGACATAATACCAATCAATATTCCGGTTATAATGGACATCGGTATATTCAGAAAATCCTTGACATGAGCAGAACCGCCCTGCGCCATTGTGACAAATGTGCTGAACAGGACTATTACAAAAACGTCGTCGCACGACGCGCCTGCAAGTATCATTTGCGGTATGCCCTTTCCTGTGCCTGTTTTTTCTTCAATAAGCTTCACCATTCTCGGTACGACGACAGCAGGAGAAACTGCACTTAATACCGCGCCCATGACTGCAGCTTCCGTCGCGCTTATTCCGAGAAGCAACGGCGCAAAGCAGAGATATCCAAGTATTTCAGAGCACGCCGGAACAAAGGACATCATGACGGCAGGTCTGCCGACTTTTTTCAGATCTGAGATATCCAGCGAAAGTCCAGCCTTTATGAGAATTATTATGAGCGCGATCTGCCTGAGCTCCGATGATATTCCAAGAATAGCCGGATCGATCAGGTCAAGCACAAAGGGTCCTGTTACAATTCCCGTGCCAAGCATACCGATTATTCCCGGTAGCTTTAATTTCTGAAAAATGAACGAAGCCGACATTCCGACAAGAAAAATGATTGAAAGTGATAGTAACATAAGCATCCTCCTGTTAATAAATTTAACGAAAAAGCTGACAACCTCTGCGTAAAACGCAGACGTCATCAGCTTGTGTAAGCGGTTTAGGTTTCCCAAGGGAGAACATCATTCCCAGACTATTATGTTTTTATTATAATACAAATCTTGATATTTGTCAAGTGCCTATAATTATTTTCACAGAACATCTTCGGGATGCGTCGCACTGATCCTGCACTATGACATCACAATTGAAAAGAGGCAGAGAAAATCATCTCCGCCTCTTTGTTGTATCGTAAATATTATTTTAAATCGTAAATATTATTTTAATTTATTTATCCTCTTCCGGACCTTTTACCAGCTTTGCCTTGTGCAGGGCAGCTCCTACAGCTCCGGTGACGATCGTTGCAAGAACCATTTCCACGAGGGCGTTGACTCCTACAAACACTATGATGAACAGCACGGCATTTTCGCTGCCTACGGTGTCGTTCATAAGATTTTTCACATATTCCGTGTTTCCGAAAAGCAGGATAAGGGCGGACATAAAAAACAGCGTATTGAGAATAGCCGTCGAAAATCCTGTTATCATACAAGCAACATTCATCTTCTTCAGTTTTTTTCCGCTTACAAGCATATATCCAATCGCGAAACATAGAACTGCAACCGCTATAATGACATAGACAAGCAGAGATCCGGACTTCATAAAGCTGTCCAGAGCAGGCGTCATCTTGTTAGCTGCATTTTTGTCGTAGCCGACTAACTGCATGATCGACAGGAACAGCGCAGCTCCGAACAATGCGGAAATTGCAGCGGCAATGCCGTAATACGCTTTTTTGCTCCTGACCTTAGTTACGCCGCGGTAAATAAGACCGACCAGCAGACCATCCAGTGCACGCGGAACGACTCTCTGAATAAAGGTCATGACCGGGCTGATCTGGAAGAGTATCATGCCCATTCCGCTTGGTACGCCGATCTCCAGGCATTGCAGAAAGCTGAAAAGACCGAAAAAAGTTCCCACGACGAGACCGCCTATAGGACCAACGGCAACAGCAGCAATTGCAACAGGAATAACGTTCAGGGTGATCACCAGAGGGCCGATAGGGATAGAGCCGATTGGCGTCATGCAAAACACGAGCACGATCGCCATCAGCAAGCCCATGATAACCATTGACTTGATGTTAAGCTTTGCTTTCATATTAAATTTTCCTCCTTGTTATTATTCCCCGTAATGGGGATACAATACAACATAATTATAATACCACATTTTCCTCTCAATGTCAAGCATGCATCCGCTGACACGGCAATCAATAATTTTTCCGCGCGGGTTGCATTTTTCCCGATTATATGGTATAATACCAGTTAAGACACAATATAAAGCAAGAGAGGAAAAAATATGAGCATTTTCGATGTTTTTGACAGAATATCCAAAAATTCCGCCGCGCCAAAGGGTAAGACGGAGTATATAATCGTGGGTCTGGGAAATCCCGGGCTGGCGTACGAGGAAACGCGTCACAACGCCGGCTTTTTCACCCTGGACGTGCTTGCAGAGCAGCTTGGGGAGAGCATAAACCGTTTGAATTTCAAGGGAAAAACGGCTGATGTTATGATAGGCGAAAAGCGCTGTCTGCTGCTGAAGCCTACCACCTACATGAACAACAGCGGCGAGTCCGTGGTGCAGGCTTTGCAGTTTGCCAAGCTGGATACCGACCGTCTTATCGTCGTATACGACGACATTTCCCTTGAGCCGGGCAAGCTGAGAATACGCAGAAAGGGCAGCCACGGCGGTCATAACGGCATACGCAGCATTATCGAGCTGACCGGAAAAGAGGATTTCCAGCGTATAAAAATGGGCGTGGGAAAGAAGCCGCATCCGGATTATGACCTGGCGAAATGGGTGCTTGGAAAATTCTCCAAGGAGGATACCTCCGCACTGAAAACGGCGGCTGACAATGCCTGTGAGTGCATAAGGCTCATGGTACAGGGCAAAACCGACGAAGCTATGAATAAGTTCAATTCGTAGGAGCTGATATGAAACTTTTTGATTCTGTTTTTTGCGGACTTTCAGGCTTCGGCGGCGTCCTGGAATGTCTTGATAAACGCATTTCACCTGTCTCTGTGACAGGTCTTTCCCATATACACAGGGCGAACCTTATCGCCGCACTTTCCGGTCGCAGCGGCGGCAGGATAAGCCTTGTCATAACCGGAACGGAGGCGGAGGCAAAACGGCTCTGCGACGATGTGAACATGATGACGGGCAGTGAATCCGCCGTGCTTTTTCCTGCCCGCGAGTACATTTTCACGCCTGTTGACAGCTCAACTCATGAGTACGAATATATGCGGATATCCGCTATGTCGCGCGCGCTCGGCGGCAAATGCAGCGTCATATGCGGCTGTATCGAGGCTGTCATGCAGCCGGTCATTCCGCCCGGAACGCTGATTTCTTCTGTTTCAGAACTGAGAGCAGGGGAGACTATCGACCGTGAGCAGCTTTGCCTGAAGCTGGTGGAGCAGGGCTATCAGCGATGTGAAAAGGTCGAGGGCGCAGGACAGTTTTCCGTCCGGGGAAGCATCATAGATATTTTCCCGGTACAGGCGGCAAAGCCTGTGCGCATTGAGCTCTGGGACGATGAGATCGACTCCATTGCCGAGTTTGATACCGATACCCAGCGGCGTTCCCCGGAGGCGCTGGAGAAGCTGGAAATTTCTCCGGCAAGCGAGCTGGTCTGCCGGGGCGACATTTTAGCCGACAGACTTGAAGCACTATTAAAAAAAGTAAGAGGAAAGCGTGCAGAGCTTGTGCGCGACCGCCTCGGTGCGGATGTGAAACGGCTCAGGGCAGGAGAGATACTTTCTCACGGCATGAAATACTATTCTCTTGCCTATGAAGCTCCGGCAACTGTGCTGGACTACATCGACGGAGCTGTGCTTTTCAGCGGATATTCGGCGGTTCTGGAGAATGCTGCCACTGTTGCGGCGCGGTTTTCGGAGGATGTCGGACTGCTCATGGAGGACGGTCAGCTTTGCCGCGGACTGGTTGGACTTATGCTGGAAATGCCCGAATTACAGCTGATTTTCGACAAAAAGACCTGCTTCTACCTCAGCGATTTTCTACAGAGCAGCGAGCACGTCGACTTCCGGCGGCTCATAAGCTTTGAGGCTCACCAGACTGCGCCCTGGAGCGGCGAGATGAAGCAGCTCAACGAGGAGCTTTCGGACTATATATTGCGGAATTACGCCGTTATCCTGTGCGCAGGAAGCGAAAAGACCCTGCCCATAATCAAGCAGGATCTGGAGGAAAACGGCATAGGCTGCGACATTGTCGGAGACGATACCGAGGCTGTGCGCGGCAGAGTATGCCTTATGGCTGGCGCTTTCGGCGGCGGCTTCGAGTACCCGGAAACTAAGACCGTGCTCATAACCCAGGGCAGAGCTATGGACTCCGCCGTGAAAAAGAAGCGCAAAAAGAAGCAGAAATCCGAGGAAATACGCAGTCTTGCGGACATTACCGAGGGTGATCTTGTCGTACACAGCACCCACGGCATCGGCAGATTTGCAGGAATACGGAAAATGGAGTTCGAGGGCGTTGTCAAGGATTACATCACCATACAGTACGCCGGAACCGACAAGCTGTACATCCCGGTCACTCAGCTGGATATGGTGTCGAAATATATAGGCCCCCGGGACGATTCGGGAGTCAGGCTGACAAAGCTGAGCTCCGGGGACTGGCAGAAGAGGAAGAGCAGCGTCCGCCGCGCCGTCAAGGATATGGCACAGGAGCTTATTGCGCTGTATGCCAAGCGTGAACAGAGCAAGGGCTTCGCCTTTTACCCTGACGACGAAATACAGCGCGATTTTGAGGAGCGTTTTCCCTATGTGGAGACCGACGACCAGCTTACGGCTATCGAGGAGATAAAGGCGGACATGGAGCGCGGACGTCCTATGGAACGGCTGCTTTGCGGCGATGTCGGCTTCGGAAAGACCGAGGTCGCTCTCCGGGCGGCGATGAAATGCGTCCTCTCGGGAAAGCAGTGCGCCATATTAGCTCCCACGACCGTCCTCGCCTATCAGCATTACCAGACGGCAGTCCGGCGTTTCGAGCAGTTTCCGGTGAATGTGGAGCTGCTTAGCCGCTACAGAAGTCCGGCGCAGCAGGCTGAGATCGTGAAAAAGCTGAAACAGGGCAGGATAGACATACTTATCGGCACTCACAAAATAATCCAGAAGAGCGTGGTTTTCAAAGACCTTGGACTTGCGGTCATAGACGAGGAGCAGCGTTTCGGCGTGGCTCACAAGGAGAAGTTCAAGGAGAGCTTTGCCGGAGTCGATGTGCTCATGCTCTCCGCTACGCCTATTCCCAGAACGCTGAATATGGCGATGAGCGGCATACGCGATATGTCGGTGCTGGAGGATCCGCCCCAGGACAGAAAGCCGGTCCAGACCTACGTTATCGAGTACAACGCCGGAATGATAGCCCAGGCTGTCGTCCGGGAGCTGAGACGGGGCGGACAGGTGTACTATATCCACAACCGGGTGGAGACCATTACCTCCTGCGCGAACCGGCTTAAACAGCTTGTTCCGGAAGCGAATATCGCCATTGCCCACGGACAGATGAGCCAGGAGGAGATGTCCTCTATCTGGGAGCAGCTTGTGGAGCATGAGATAGACATTCTGGTCTGCACAACTATTATTGAGACCGGAGTGGACGTGCCGAACGTAAACACGCTTATCATCGAGGATTCCGACCGGTTCGGACTTTCACAGCTTTACCAGCTCCGTGGAAGAGTCGGACGTTCAAGCCGCCGCGGCTACGCCTATTTTACCTACCGCCGGGACAAGGTGCTGACGGAGATCGCTTCAAAGCGGCTCAGTGCAATGAGGGAGTTTACCAAGTTCGGCAGCGGTTTCAGGATAGCCCTCCGTGACCTGGAGATACGCGGCGCAGGAAGCATTTTAGGCGGCAGTCAGCATGGTCATATGGAGTCGGTGGGCTACGATATGTATCTGAAGCTCCTTTCGGAGGCTGTGGCTGAGGAAAAGGGCGAAAAACCGGAGAAAATACCGGAGTGCCTGGTGGACATCCAGGTGGACGCTCATATCCCGGAGAAGTACATTTCAAGTCTTAACCAGCGCATCGACCTGTACAAGCGCATCATGGGCGTTCACAGCGACGAGGACAAATTCGACCTGGTGGACGAACTGATAGACCGCTACGGCGAGCCGCCGAAAAGCGTGGTCGGGCTTATCGAGGTGTCGCTGCTGCGGAACAGGGCTGCGCATCTGGGAATTACCGAAATATCGCAGAAAAACGGACAGATGTACTTCTATACCCAGTATCTGACGGTAGACCAGATAGCCGGACTTTCGGCGGCGTTCAAGGGCAGGATAACCTTTAACGGCTCGGGAAAGAGCTACGTATCGGTGAAGATCGACCCGAAGATACGTCCCTTCGACATGATGAAGGACGTTGTCGGTATCATTGAAAAATCAGGGCAACACCGCACAAAGACCGCCTGACGGCTTTGCACCGAATCTGCTTGCATATTTTCCGTCATCTTACACAAAAACTCCTTGACATACGGCAGTATGCCTGCGTCGTTTTTATGCAATCTGACAAAAAATCTGACTGCGCATCTTCGGCACAATCTCTGTGCAGTGTTGCCCAGGAAAATCTTTGTAATTTACAAATGTATGTGATAATTGTGATAAATCGACGAAAAATAGAAGTGAACATTGTGCAAAATGCGACTTTACAAGGGCGCAAAATTGTGTTAAAATGATATTATAAAATCTATATAGGCGCATACCTCTCCTAAATTCGCAAAAAGCGCCTGAAAAGTAAGGAGTTTTTACTATGAATATGAAAAAGTTTATTGCTGGAATCGCTTCCGCTGTTGTAGCTGCTTCCGCTGCTATGGCTGTTTCTGTAAGTGCTGCTGAGGTTGATATTCCCTATTCTGGTCCTTCAGAGGGTGCATACAAGAATGAGAGCAACGAAGCTCGTGTAAACATCTTCAACGTTTGGACAACACCGCAGATTTCTGACATTGACGGTGATCATACTGCTGTAAATGAGTATATTGATGTAACATTTACAATTTCAGGTCTTGGCGATCAGGTTACAAATCTTGATGATATGGGTAATGCAACAGATTCCTATATCGCATATCTTTGTGGTCAGGTCGGCACAGACGGCGGTCGTCATGGCTTAAGTGCTATTGAGGCTGCCGGCGATACACCTGTTGATATTACTGGCGACGGACAGTATACAGCGAGATACCACCTTGCAGAGGGTTCTGAAAGCATTAGCTGTCTTTACATCCAGACAAATATCAACCTTTGGAATCGTGCCGGCTTCGATGGCAACGATCCCGCTTCAACAGGTATCAACATCACTGTTGACTCTATCAAGACAGACGACGGCGTTGTAGCTGAGGATCCTACAGAGGCTCCCACAACAGCTGCTCCTGCTGCTGATGATAAGACAACAACAGCTAAGCCCGGCGCTTCTGACAGCAAGACAACTACAACAGCTAAGGCTGACGACAAGAAGACAACTACAACTGCCAAGAAGGGCGAGACTGCCGCTGCAACCGGTGATGCCGGCATTGTAACAGCTGTAGCTGCTCTCGGCGTTGCTGCTGCTTGCGCTTTCGTTGTAAGAAAGAGAAAGTAATTAAATAGATTATTTTCAAGATCAATAAAATCCCCTCTTCAACAGAGGGGATTTTTAATAGGCGATATATTGGCATTATCAAGGAGTACAAAATGGATATAAAAAGATTTTTAGCCGTTGCAGGCGCGGTCGCTGTGACTGCGGCGATGTTCGGATGCGGAGACAGCTCGTCGTCAGAGCCGGAGTCCGGTTCTTCGGTTACGGAGGAAAACGCACCCCAGCCTGTCACTCAGGGCGAGGAGACAACCGAGCCGCTGCCCGACCCTCCTGTTCCGGCGGAGTGCAGCGACCCCAACGGCATTACCTTTGACGACGAGGATATCAGCTTCGCCGGAATTAAGGCTGACGACCCGGATTCCGCCCAGGGCGAGCTTTCCGTTGTGGAAATCCAGGGAAACAGGATGCTGAAATTCACCGACAGCGGTACGAATTTCGCCGACGGTACGGTGCAGAAGATACTCTTCGACGGTGCAAAGCTGCTTTCGCCGGAAAATCTGGCTAAGGTGCGTTCAATTGAAATGGACGTTTATGCCGACGCAACGGCAGAGGAGCTGGAAAACGAGGACGGCTCTATGGTAAAAGCTCCCGGCTGGATAGGCGGAGGCGGCGGAGCTAATGTTGCCGGAGACACCTGGTACGATTTCAGCGAATGGGAAGGCGGCGAGTACAATTTTGAGATGTCCGGCGCTGTTCATGTTGAGATGAAGTTCCTGCTGGCTGCCGGCGGAAAATGCTGGGACGAGACCATGGAGGAGGCAACCTTCCAGATCATGCGCTGGGGCGCTCAGAATGAAGGAAATATGTATATTGACAACATTGTTTTCCTGGACGAGGACGGCAATTCTCTGCCTATAGAAAAATCCGCGGCAGATGACGGTGAGTCCGCAGAAGCAACAGACGAATCAGAAACTGCTGTTGAATAAGCGGAGAGCCTCCGCTGGCAATTTCGCACTGAAAGTATTTAAAAACTGAATATTCACCGCGAGTGTTGCAATTTTGCAGTTTATATGATATAATAAGTATAATATTGGCCGCTTTCGTCAATGGCGGCAAAAGGAGTTAGAAAACTATGAATTACGGACATTTTGACCTTGATAACAAGGAGTATGTTATCACAAATCCGGCGACGCCTGCACCTTGGGCGAACTACCTCGGCGATCCCGAATACGGCGCAATGATCTCGAATAACGCCGCCGGCTACAGCTTTGTAAAATCCGGCGCAAACGGCAGACTTCTCCGTTTCCGCTTCAACTCGGATATGGCTCTGCCCGGCAGATATATCTATATCCGCGACAACGAGGACGGCGATTACTGGTCGGCTTCATGGCAGCCCGTCGGCAAGTCCCTTGACCAGTACAAGTCCGTTTGCCGCCACGGTACGGCTTACACCGTTATTTCCGCAGAATACAGCGGAATTTCCTCCGACGTTACATATTATGTGCCCTACGGCAGGACATACGAGGTTTGGAGAGCTAAGATAACCAACACAGGCGATAAGGAGAGAAAGCTCTCCGTTTACGGCTTCTGCGAGTTCACAAACGACAACAACTACGAGCAGGATCAGGTAAATCTCCAGTACACTCTCTTCATTACGCGGACAAGCTTCGAGGAGAATAAGATCCTCCAGCATATCAACGAAAATTCCGGAAGAGACGAGTCCGGCTCTAACCACAGAGAGCGCTTCTTCGGTATGGTAGGCGCTGATATTTCGGCATATAACGGCTCTCTCAGCGACTTTATCGGTTCTTACAGAACATATTCAAACCCGATTGCTGTCGAGTCCGGAAGGTGCAACAACAAGATGAATTACAACTCCAACTCCTGCGGCGCGCTCCAGAGCGACATAACTCTTGCTCCCGGCGAGACGCGTGAGCTTATCTATATTGTTGGTCAGCGTGATAACGTTCAGGCTAACGCTATTCTCAATGAGTATAAGGCTGCCGGAAGGGTTGACGCAGAGGTTGAGGAGCTGAAAAGCTACTGGCACGGCAAGCTGTCTAATTTCAGCGTAGAGACGCCCTCTGCCGAATTTAACAACATGATAAATGTGTGGAACGCTTACCAGTGCTTCATGACCTTTATCTGGTCGAGAGCTGCTTCCTTCATTTACTGCGGTCTGAGAAACGGCTACGGCTACCGCGATACAGTTCAGGATATACAGGGTATCATTCACCTTGATCCGGAAATGGCTGCCGATAAGATCCGCTTTATGCTTTCGGCTCAGGTTGACAACGGCGGCGGTCTGCCTCTGGTAAAGTTCAACCATAATGCAGGTCACGAGAATACTCCCGACGATCCCGAGTACGTTAAGGAGACAGGTCATCCATCCTATCGTGCGGACGACGCTCTCTGGCTCTTCCCCACTATCGACAAGTACATCGGCGAAAGCGGAAATATCGGCTTCCTGGACGAGGTCATCGTTTACGCCAACGGCGGCGAGGCTACGGTTTACGACCACCTGAAAAATGCTATCAGATTCTCTATGGAGCGTCTGGGCGTTCACAATATGCCTGCCGGACTTCATGCAGACTGGAACGACTGTCTCCGTCTCGGCGCAAAGGGCGAGAGCACATTCGTGGCATTCCAGCTTTACTACGCTATGAGCTCCATTGCAAAAATGGCTGAGGATAAGGGCGACGCAAGCTACCTCGATTACATTAGAAACGTGCAGTCGAAGCTTGCCGAGACACTTGAAAAGTGCTGGGATGAGGACAGATTTATCCGCGGAATTCGTGAGGACGGCACTATCGTAGGTGCAAAGAAAGACCCAGAGGCTAATATGTGGCTCAACCCGCAGTCCTGGAGTGTTATTTCTCAGTTTGCTTCTGAGGAGCAGGCTGAAAAGGCAATGAACAGCGTTCACGACATTCTGAATACGCCCTACGGAGCTAAGCTTCTTGAGCCGCCTTATAAGGATCACTATTTTGACGGCGCGCTTATGCACATTTTCAACGACGATACAAAGGAAAACGGCGGTATTTTCTCCCAGTCCCAGGGCTGGCTGATTCTGGCGGAGGCTCTTATGGGTCACGGAAACCGTGCTTTTGAATACTTTATGGAAAGCTCGCCTGCCGCAATGAACGACAAGGCGGAGATACGTGTTATGGAGCCTTATGTTCACGGTCAGTTTACCGAGTCCAAGGCATCGCCCTACGAGGGACGCTCACACGTTCACTGGCTCACAGGTACAGCTTCTACAGTTATGGTAGGCTGTGTTGAGGGTATCTGCGGTATGAGACCTGATGCAAAGGGATTGAAGATCGCGCCTTCTGTTCCGGCAGAGTGGGAGAGCTTCAGGATCAGCAAGCTGTTCCGCGGCAAGAAGCTGAATATCACAGTTGACAACGCAGCGCACGTTGAAAGCGGCGTTAAGGAGATCGTTCTCAACGGCGAAAAGCTGGAGAGCAATTATGTTCCTGCCGATAAGCTGGCTGATGTAAACGATATCACAGTAGTTCTCGGCTGATAATGATGTTGATAAAATAAAATGAAAATCGGGACTTCCCAGGGAAAATGACCTGTGGGGAGTCCCGATATTTCTATATAATACTAATTTTCAACCACCCTATAGACAATCTTGACAGCTATAATTTTGTCACTCTGCGTCAACCAAACTTGACAGGCGACAGCCTGCCTGTGTTTGGTTTCCTTGATTGACAAAATTCTATCTGCCAATCTCGTCTACAGTTTGATCGAAAATTAGTATAAGTTTTTCTGCATTCCGGAAGAAAATCATTTCTTTTTCCTCAGCAGTAAGCGGAAGAGAATTTATCATGGCTATCTCCTTTCCCGGGTCATCCCAGGGCGCGTCGCTTGCAAAAAGTATTTTGTCCGCACCGTGCTTTCTGATTATGCGCAAAAGCTGGTCGGGAGAGATATAATCCGCCGCCATACCTGTGTCAAGGTAAATGTTAGGGTATTTTCCGGCGATCAGCTCCTCGACCTCGTCGAAAAGCTTCATTCCGCCTACATGAGCGGCTAATATTGTAAGCTCCGGAACTATTTCGGCTATTCTGGCAAAACATTCCGGCTTTGCAAGTATTTCCTCTCCGCCGCAGGGATCCCAGCCGCTGTGGAAAACCACGAAAAGCCCAAGCTCCGCAGCCTTCCGGTACACGGGGAACATCCGCTCCTCGTCAGGGCGGAAATGCTGATATTCCGGATGAAATTTGATTCCGGGAAGTCCGAGGCGTCTGATACGCTCAAGCTCTTCAAGCGCATCCGACGCGTCAGGGTGGACTGAGCCGCAGCAATGTATGCCGTTCCCGGTTATCTCCGCAGCCCAGTTATTGATATTTGTCTGCTGCGTGGGCTTTGTGGCAATGGGAAGTATCATTACTTCTGATATATTCCGTAAAGCCATAAGTTTTTTCAATCCGCCGACAGTTCCGTCAGTACAGGGCTGTACTCCGGCGACATTTTCGTCGTCCGATAATTGCGCCGTTCCGCACAGAGACGCCATAGCCCTTGGTGCAAGGGCGTCGGCAAAGGCGTGGGTGTGAAAGTCAAAATATTTCATGTTCACTCCATTACGTGCTCCATAGCGCAGAAGAATATCCGCTGGACATGGTCGTCCGCCAGCGAGTAATATATCGTTTTTCCGTCACGGCGGTTTTTCACAAGCCGCGCCTGTTTCAGCACTCTTAGCTGGTGCGATATGGCGGACTGCGTCATGTTCAGCGTGTCAGCTATGTCGCACACGCAAAGCTCGCCCTGGCAAAGAACGAAGATTATTCGTATTCTGGTTGAGTCGCCGAAGATTTTGAGCAACTCTGCGGCGTCGTAGAGATACTGCTCGTCCGGCATAAGATTTTTCAGTTTTTCCGTCAGCTCCGGGTGCTCGTGATGAGCGCCTCCGCAGCATATGTGTTCTTCCATTTTGATTCTCCTTAAAGGCAATATCGGCACGTTTTTTTCGTTAAAAATTAAACACTCCCAGCTCCATGACAAGCCGTACAGCTATCCATACGGTAACGCAGCTGAAAATTAGTCCGACGATGCAGGTCATGATCGCCCATTTGTCATAAACTTTTTTGAGAAGCCGGCTGAACCGGACGGTATGCAGGCTGCCGTCCCTGTAGAGCTTGCTGTTGAAAGCTGATTCCTTGGGGAAAATGCAGGGATATTCCACTCCGTCCACGATGTAGAAGGCGACCTTGAATCTGCCCTTTTGCGGTACGTCGATACGGGAAAAGGCTGCTTTTTTTGTTCTGGAGAAGAGCAGGTGAAGGTTGAAATAGATGAAAAAAATCACCATAGCGATCATTGTAAGCCCGACGAGACCGAGTCCGCCAAGAGCCAGAGCAGAATTGCTGACTCCGAGTATTTTGCATATGACAATGATCGTTATCATCCCCAGAATAATTTCCATAAACCGCCACCTCTCTGATTATATTATAGCATAAAATCCGCAAAATTGCAACCCGCACGGGAGCAATTTATATTATTTATGTCAATCGCGGCATATTTACGTCTGCAAAATAAATCAGCGAGGGCTCTCCGCCGCCGCTTGACAAATTCAGGTAAGTATGATATAATTGATGCAAAGACAATACCGTACATCAGCACGGCGGAGGTGATTTTTTGGATTATACCATAAGTATTACCAACAGATGCAATCTGAGGTGCAGCTACTGCTACGAAAGGCATCTGAATACGGAGCTCGGCTGTATATCTGACGAGACAATGCACCGGGTAACTGAATTTATAAATCGCCGGGGCGACGCAGGAACTGTATATCTGTTTGGCGGAGAGCCGCTGCTCTATAAGGACACCGTGAAATTTTTCTGCGAAAATCTTCTTGCAAGAAAATTTGTCATCACAACGAACGGCACTCTCCTTGATGAGGAATTTGCGGAGTGGTGCGCGGCGAGGAACGTTATCATCAATATGTCCCACGACGGCGCAGTGTGTGCGGAACGGGGCGTTGACAGGGCTGAGCTTGACGCAAACCTTAAAATGCTGCTGAAATATCAGCCGGAAACGCTGGTTCAACTGGTATATACCGAGGAAAATCTTCCGCAGCTTTACGACAATATCGTTTATCTGAAAGATCTTGGAGTGAAAAAGGTCTCGGCGGCAATGGACGCATTTCTCGTTTCCGGCGATCCCGACAGCTTCGGAGATCTTCTGAGAGAGCAGTGGAAAAAAATTGCCAGGATAGAGGAGCTGTACGTCTATGAGCTCGCTTTTAAAAAGAAAGTAATAAAAGAAGCCAAAAGCAGCACCTGCGAAATATGCAGGAAAAAGGTCTACATAAACTGGGACGGAAAATTCTATCCCTGTATACAGTTCCAGAACAAGCCGGAATTTCGCTGCGGCGATGTTTATACCGGGATCGATGCCGAAAAAGTCAGAGCGGCTCATCCCGACTATTCGATGATGTCGGAGCGATGCGAGGGCTGTGAAATAGCAAAATACTGCCGAAATTCCTGTGCCTGCCGGAAAATGGGCACAACAGGTACATTACGAAACATTTCAGAGGCAGCTTGTCTTGAGGAACAGGTGCATATCCTTACAGCACTTGAGATATTATCAAAACGGAGGTAACAACCATGAGAAAGTTCACAAAAGAAATAACGGCACTTATGGCTTCTGCGGCCCTTGGCGCTGCCGGAATAGGCGCAATTACGGCATCTTCTGAGGAAGCAGTCCCAACAGCGGGCGTACCGATGCTGACCGACGAAACGATTTCTCCGACTGAGGCTGAGTTAGTCGAACTTGAAGGCGAGCTTATGCCGCCTGACGACGACCTGCCGGAAGTTGACGGCGGAATTATGGTGCCTGATGAACTGGTCGAGACGGCTGGCGTTGTTATGATACCCGACGAAACTACTGAGCCAACTGAAGAGCTTCCGCCTCTTATGGGAGACATTGCTCCTGCGGACGGCGATGTGAATGGTGACGGTCTGTTCAACATTGCCGACGTCGTAGCCTTTGAGAGATGGCTTCTGAATTCGTCAGATGTGGAGATGTTCTACTGGTGGACCGCGGATTTCTATTCCGACGGCAAGCTGGATTCATTCGACCTTGCGCTTATGAAAAAGGCGCTGATCGGTGAAAAATAAACGGAAATGCTTCAAATCTACTGCGGCGACGGAAAGGGAAAGACCACGGCTGCTATAGGTCTCGGAGTACGCGGAGCAGGCTCCGGAATGAGAGTGTGCCTTGTGCAGTTTATGAAAGGCAGCTTCACTTCGGAGCTTGACTCCCTGGCGCTGATACCAGCTATCAAGGTCATGCGCTGCGACAGGAACTACGGCTTCGTGTGGAACATGGGCGGCGAGGAGAAAAAACAGCTGACAGACTGCCACAACAGCCTGCTGAAAAGGGCGTTTTCCGGCGGCTATGACATGATCATCCTTGACGAATTCAATTCCGCATACCAGCTCGGACTTCTTGATAGAAACGCGGCGGCTGAGCTTATTCTGCGCAACAGGTCAGACGCTGAGATCATCCTTACAGGTCGTGAGCCTGACAAAATTTTCACAGAGGCTGCCGACTATATAAGCGAAATGAAATGCGTCAGGCACCCCTATCAGAACGGCGTAACCGCAAGAAAAGGAATAGAGTTTTGAAAATGAAGGATCCAGATGCTTCTTCGGTGTAGCTTGCCACGCAAAACACAAAAAATTGACAAGCGAAATAAAAAAAATTTACTTTGAGTAAAAAACAGGCTCCTGGAAAAACAGGAGCCTGTAATTATGATATAGATAAAACATCGGATATTTTGCAATTAAGAACGGTGCATATATCCTCGAGGAGTTTGAGTTTAAGGTTTTCCGAGTTGTTATTGCAAAGGGAGCAAATGGTTGACGGGCGAGCTTTTATAAGATCGCAGAGATCCTTTTGTGATAGATCATGTTCTTTTAAAATGGTCTTTAAATGACATTTAATCATTGTTTTCCTCCATATATTCATTTTACAACTAAAATAACGTATATCGTTATTTGGGCTCTAAAAAAAATACATCAGTAGTTCGTAACAATAAGTTCTTTGTAATCTCCGCGGCTTAGGTTGTTCTGCCTTGAAACCGCTGAAATATTGAAATCTTTGTACAGTTCACGGATATAATCATCGTCGTTGTAAGAGAGTATAAAGCGCCCTTTAATTGCCTTTAAACAGTTATTTAAACGCTCGTGGTCAGAATCATTGAATTTAGCATCGTAATATTTTTCGGTCTTATGATAAGGCGGATCGCAGTAGAATAATGTCCCCGGACGATCATAAACCTTGATAAGATCCTCAAAATCTTTATGCTCTATCACTACTCCAGAGCCTGTTTTAAGGCGTTTTTCAATCTCGGAGAGGTAATCCGGCGAGATATTCTTCTTATTGCATCCATAAGTCCTTCCATCAGCTCCGTAGCTTATTTTTATCATCACATAAAACATAGCCGCGCGCTGAATATCGGTAAAACTGCTTATATTCATGCGCTCTCGAATTTCTTCAAATACTTCCCTCGCGTTTATGTATCCTGAGATCTCGCGCTGAAGCTCTTCGCGATGGAATCTTATACATCGAAACAGATTTACAAGCTGACCGTTTGCATCGTTGTAAACTTCAAGCGAAGCGTGTTTTTCTTTTGCAAATAAAACAGAGCCGCCTCCGCCGAAAACTTCGATGTATCGGTCGATTTTATCTGGAAATAAGGATATTATCTTGTTGGCAAGAAGTCTTTTTCCGCCGATCCAAGGTATAAATGATTTCATAAATTAATCCTCCATTTTTTAAGCAGCAAAAGGCTCTTTTTATTGAGCCTTTTGCTTTTTAGATTCATATTACCAACTCACAAACCGCATCAAACATAGCCCTGATAGTATTATTACCGATGATTCCGTCAACTGAACCGCAGTTATAGCCTTTAGAATTGAGAGCGTTCTGCAAGTCCTTGACATCGTCTCTATTTGTGATATCATAAATTTTCTTGCCGTAAACATCGGTTCTGCTCAATCCGAAATACCCATAAAAATCCGAACAAACGCTATAAGCAGTAGTGACAGTTTCATCGCCGAACCATTTACCGGAAGCGCGGACATCAACATGAGTTGCAGTGTAGCTGCTGTCGATGTTAGCAATTCCAG
>JAMPAJ010000029.1 GCA_023667265.1 Alistipes sp. | reverse complement strand
GTGAAAGTTTTGTGAAATTTTCATTTTAACTCTTGACTTTTATTTGCAGGTCTTCAGCGCTCAAAATCTCTTAACTTTAAGCGCTTAAAGTGATATAATATTTGTAACAATTTCAGACCGAAATTTCCTTATCATTTTCATTTTCGACCTGTAAAATAAACCTTGCGACAGCCTCAACAACCGTCGTAGTTACGGCGTTTCCGGCTTGTTTGTAAAGCTGCGCATCGGACATTCCGGTTGCCGCAACTTTATTGAACTGTTCGTCCGTAAAGCCTTGCAAACGCCACGCTTCCAAAGGCATCAGCTTGCGGATATATCCATAATATACCACTCCGTGCCTGTCGGTCACAGTTATAGTGAACATCGGCTCATTCGGCTGCTTGAAACGTCTGCCTTGCTGACGGACGTTAGCCTTTTCGGGAGTAAGCACAGCTATCGGCTCGGTTATCAGCATAACTCCTGAATGCTCGCCTTTATGCTTACTTATCCCACTGTCTTGACGGGCGGTTATGCATCTTGCAAGTTCCGTGATTTTCGGATCGGGATTCATATCGATAAACATGGCATAACATCCTTGATTGCAGCTTGTTGTAATAGTGTGGGCAATTTCGTTCCCAACCCTGCCGCGCCTTGAATTCAGATTCGGGTATGCAAGGTCTATGCTATCTCCGGGCAATGCAATTTGAAATCCTGCTTTAGTTTTGACTTTTATTGGCAATCCAAGTATTTCATAAAGACCTGTTTTGCCGCCAAAACCGCCTGCCTGACTTGTCAGAGTTATGCTCAGTCCTTTTGGGGAATAGACTCTGTTTCCTTCTTTTCCGGGAATGCGCTGTATAAGAGTTTTTGGGTTTGCGTCTGTGAAAGACAGTACTCTGCCGGCGCACTTTTCTCTAAGAAATCCGACAATATACACTCTCTTTCGGGATTGGGCGACATAATGATCTGCGCTGTTAAGCACCTGCCATGCGACATCATACCCCAATTCATCCAACGCACCGAGGATGGCCGCAAACGTCCTGCCTGAGTCATGCGATAGGAGTCCGGGAACGTTTTCAAGCAGCAGATATTTAGGTTTTTTAACGGCGGCAATCCGGGCAATTTCAAAGAATAAAGTTCCTCTTGCGTCGTCAAAACCGCCCCGTTTTCCAGCGATCGAAAAGCTCTGACAAGGAAATCCACCGCATATAAGGTCGAAATCGGGCAGCTCTTTCGGATCGATTTTTCTTGCGTCATCGTAGAACACCTCGCTTTTTGTATCGTAAAGCGTTTCGTATGCCAATTTTGCATACTTGTTTATTTCGCAGTAACCGACGCATTCAAATCCTCCGGCTTTTTCCAGTCCGGAGCGAAAACCGCCGATCCCTGCGAAAATATCAAAATATCTTATCATTTTTCCTCCTTTCCACAGGCGGATTTACCGCCTGTGACTTTAAATTTTATTCGGCTTTGAGAATCAAAGGAAAATCCAGCCGAACACGGTATATCTCTTTAAAACTGTGTACACAAAGTGTGCCATATAGCCTCGCCTCCTTTGGTTTCATTTGGGTACAAAAAATGGCTAAGTTTTTAAAACTTAGCCTTTTACATTGTCATATCCAATTCGGGTTTTTCCGCAAGTTCTTCGCTGATTTCCTCAGTCTGAACTTCTTCCTGAATTGTGTGGAAGCTGTCCTCGCCGGGTATAACTCCAAGACTTCTTCCGTTGTCAAATTTGCAGAACACCGTCCCCATGTCGTCAACAAACTGTACCGTCCCCTTAGTTCCCGATGGAATCGGATGCGGATCGTTTTCCATTCTGTCAAGGCATATCCTTGTGCCTTCGGGGTATCTCTGCTTCATCATTTCAATTCTCTTTTCATTAAATACCATACCAAACCTCGCTTACATTGTCATATCTAGTTCGGGTTCTTCCGACAGATCTTCTGTCTGCTCAAAACTCATTTCTTTTTCTGTCTGCAATGCCCAATTGTCGCCAGAATTCCAGAAGCTGACGTAAATTTCGCCGTAATCAGCAGTTTTAATTGGATGCTGCTCAAGACCTTCACCCCAGCCATCGCTTGCCTGACCGCTCAGATAACTTTTCAAATCTGTCAGTTCATTATCAGTCAATTTATCGGTGATCCGGCACTCAAACACACCCATGAGTTCGCCGTCAATTTCCTTGACAGATGGTATCGCCGAGAAAACTTTTTCGCTTACTGCCGGATTATTGTCAAAATAAACCATAAGTCCGCGGTGTTCTTCTTCAGGTTCTGAATAATTCTGAATAAATTCATTGATCTCGTCTGCACAGCCTACCGCGTACTCTGATGGGATTTCCTCCGCTTCTTCCATGACTTCTTCGTCCCACTCATATTCGGAGTCGTTATACTCTCTGACAATGTGCAGCGGACAATAAAACGTCAGTTCCAGAGTAGGCTTTGCTTCGACTGTGATATCCGGCTGAAAATCCACGTCAATTGACTGCCCCTCAGCCATTTTGATATCCTCACGGTCATTAAGCATTTCCACCACGGAATTGCGCAGCAGCGATTTAAAATCCAGATCGGATTTATCAAGCAGTTCCTCAAAATCAAAGTCTTTCTCGCCGCAATGGGCAAGCTCTGCGATCTTATCGGAAATCTGCTTCAATTGATTGTGCAGTTTCTGCTCCGAAAGCGTCATTTCGTTGTTTTCAACTAACGCTCTTGCGTTTGGAATAAACTGTGATTTTCGGGCGTAGTTACTGCCCTCGGATTCCACCAGAATACCATCGCCGCTGTCGTAATCAACCAGAAGCAGACAATGAGCGACATCATCGCTGTCGGTATACATCAGATCACGATTTTCAGCGATATACGGATCATCACGCATGGGGTGATCTTTCAGCTCCGAGAAACTTTTGTCATAAACCATGACCGCCTTTTCAACGATGACCTCATGGGTTTTGTAGTCGCTTTGCTTGTGATTAAGCGTACTGTTAAATTTTAGCTTTTTCATTATGACCTCCTATATTTTTTGCGATTTTCTTGTTTTCACCATACCAACCTCTCAGAAAACAAAAAAGCCGCTTTGTTTAACATCACTTAAATTTGTGATATTAGACAAAACGGCTTTTAAAAATTCTACACTATTTTATATATCAAAAAAGGCAGATTTAAGATCATTCTTCTCAAATCTGCCTTGAATTTTTCCAAAATATTCCTCTGCATCGGTTCGAATCCCTTTGGTTCGTGAAAACGCCCAAAAAGCATCTACGGTTTTACACCTAAAATTTTCGCCCCTAAAACGCCAACAAACCGCCTAAATAGGCGGTTTGAGGGGTGGACATCTATTTTGTTCCACTAATATGGTGCCGCTGACCGGACTTGAACCGGTACGGATTTTACTCCGAGGGATTTTAAGTCCCTTGTGTCTGCCTATTCCACCACAGCGGCATCGTATTCTACCCTAACATTATATCACACCTTTTAAAAAAAGTCAAGCTTTTACGTAAAAGTTAAAATAACGAACTAAAAACTCGCCGCACTGTAATCATACGGCGAGTTTCAATTCATTATAAATCGTAAAAGAATATGTTTGCCATATCCGCCAAGCCGAATTCTGAAAGCCGATCCGATCATCCCGACGATCGGAATACTTAGAACCTGTATTCATAGGATAAAACACCATGTTTTTCAGTCACTCAATTTTCGACAGCACAAGATTCTGCGCAGGCGATACAAGCGTCAGGATATTGCCGTCCACAGCGTAGTTATACTGCACAGCTTCACCCGTTTCTGCGAAAACCGATGCGCCCTCCGCCGAGAATATCAGCTTGCCGTCCTCCTGAGTGTACTGACAGATATGCAGCTTTGCCTCCAGCTTATCCGGAGCGACGATCATTCCGATCCCGCCCTCAAGCCCGGGATATTTTCCCGCAAGCTGCTGGTACATTACGCCGCTGTTCATGGTATATTCTCCGTAGACCGACTCTGAAGCGCCGTCGGTCCGGGTCATTTCCAGCAAATTGATTCCCTCCGCCGGAGACAGCGAAAAATTTATGCCGTCATAATTTCCCTGATAGATGCAGCTGCCGTCAGCCGCTGTCATGATGACCGCTCCGTCCTCTTCGATAGACATTGTCTCTGAAAGGTCGATGAGGAAAAAAAGCTCGTTTTCCTCCGTAAACATAAAGGTGCAGCTCATATCGTTACAGTACCAGCTGCCGGCTACAGGCTCTGGCGGAGTTTCTTTTTTTCCGCATGAAACCGCTGGAACCAGCATCGCCGCCGCTATAATCAAAAGCCTTTTCATATGCTCAGCGCTCGAACCGGGTATAGACCTCGGAGGGCGCATTCTCGACGCTTACGCAGTTCATGGTAAGCTTGTCGCCGTCAATGACGTATGTGTAGTCCATATCCGCCATGCCCTGGATGATGTTGCTGAAGATCTCGATCTTTCCGTCAACTATTTCGTAGTCGAAGGCATCTGCAATTGTGATTATCAGCGTCTCGCCGTCAACGATTCCCTCAAATGAAAGTAACTCTGCATTTATCCCCAGCTCCTTTGTCAGCACGTCGACGATAATTCCGCCGTTTATGGTATACTCGCCGTCGAACGTGTCGGGATCTTCGCCGTCAACGCGATCCATATCAATGAGAACGGACGTCAGCACCTCTCCGGCTTCCTCGTTATAGGCGTCGTTTGTTGCGTATATCTTCTTTCCGTCATAGGATACATTTTCTGCCGGGATAAGGGCGTTGGCAGTCTGCAGACAGCCGTCGGCTGTAAAATGACCTCTGCCTGAGAAATTATAGATAAGGCTGATTTTCCGGTTTTCGCCGAAACGATAGCCTGCCGCACCGTTATACCACTCGCCCAGCAGCTTTTCGTCAAGAGGCTCTGTGCTGACGCGGATAGATACTGAGGGCGACGACTCATTGCTGTCGGAGCAGGAGCACAGACCTCCTGCAAGGCAGAAAACAGATACTAAAACACATAAAAACTTTTTCATATTATCCTCCTTAGATACTGAACAGGCTATTATATACTGTCTATAGGCAGTGTCGCAACGGCGTTCAGACTCTCGTCGGCACGTATGCCGGCAAGGAAGTTATAGCTGCCCTGACAGGCTATCATTGCGCCGTTGTCGCCGCAGAGGCTAAGCTCCGGCATATAGAAGCTGCAGCCGCGTTCGCTGCACGCCTTCTGCAAAGCCGCGCGAACTCCCGTATTCGCCGAAACTCCTCCGGCAAGGGCGATCTTCTTGTAGCCGAGAGCCGCAGCCGCAGCCATGGTCTTAGCTGTGATTATTTCCGATATGGTAGCCTGAACCGATGCGGAAAGGTCGTTTTTGTTAATGCTTTCGCCCTTTTGTTCGGCATGGTGAAGCATATTTATTACCGAGGTTTTCAGCCCGGAAAAGCTGAAATCAAACTCGTTTCCGGCAACGGCAGGATGAGGCAGCTTAAACGCTTTCGGATCGCCGTTTTTCGCCGCATTGTCGATATGTATTCCGCCGGGGTAAGGGAAGCCCATAGCTCTGGCACATTTGTCGAAGCATTCGCCGGCGGCGTCGTCCCGTGTCCTGCCGATAACGCGGAACTCGGTGTAGCTCAGAACCTCGATAAGGTGGCTGTGCGCGCCGCTTGCCACCATGCAAAGGTAAGGCGGTTCAAGCTCCTTGTGGGTCAGATAGTTTGCGGCGATGTGACCGCTGATATGGTGAACCGGGATAAGGGGCTTTCCGGAGGCGAATGCGAGAGCCTTTGCGAAGTTTACCCCGACCAGAAGCGCGCCGATAAGTCCGGGAGCATAGGTAACGGCGATCCCGTCAATATCGGCAAGGGTAACTCCGGCGTCGGCAATAGCCTGCCTTGTCACGTCAAGTATATTTTCGCAGTGCCGCCGGGACGCGATCTCCGGCACAACACCTCCGTATTTTTTATGCTCCTCTATCTGCGTGGAGATGACCGATGAGCGTATGCTACGGCAGTCCTCGCACAGGCTTGCGGCTGTTTCGTCGCAGGAGCTTTCAATTCCAAGAATTAACATTCTATACCCTCTTATTCAGATTTTTTTTCATAATTACGGCATTTTCCGCAGGCTCTCTGTAATAATTTCTGCGGAGACCTACTCTTTCGTAGCCGTGACCCTCGTAAAGTCCTATTGCCGGAGCGTTGGACTCCCGGACGTCGAGAAAAATCGTCTCTGTCGCCTCCGGAAGAGCCTGTTCAAAGGCGTTCATCAGCAGCTTGCCGATGCCCAGCCGCCGCATATCCGGGCGGACTGCCACAACGGCGACATCCGACTCGTCCGCTGCAAAATAGCCGCAGATAAGACCTGCCATTATGCCATTTTTCATGGCGCATATCATGATGCCGTTTTCGCTGACAGCCTCTTCGCGGAAAGCAGCCGCGCTCCAGTTCTCGGAGGTGAAGCACAGGCTGTCCAGCCCTTCAGCCTCTGAAAATAACTCGGGAGACGAATTTCTGTCCGGTCGGATAAGCTGAAGCTGTTCAGCAATATTGTGCGAATTATCCATATTATGATCCCTTTGCCTCGTACCAGGTCTCGCCCCGGTGAACATCCACCGTAAGAGGCACGCTGAGCCTGCAGACGTTTGCCATTTCCTCCCGGAGGATCTGCCCGCACAGCTCCGCGGAGGAAAGCTCAGCCTCGATTATCAGCTCGTCGTGAACCTGCAGGATCAGCTCGGCATTGATCTTTTCTTTGTGCAAACGGCGATATACGTTGACCATAGCGATTTTTATCAGGTCGGCAGCCGTGCCCTGTACAGGAGTGTTCATGGCGATGCGTTTTCCTGCCGCCTGAACGTTTTTGTTTGAGGAGAGAAGCTCCGGAATATATCGTTTACGCCCGAACATCGTCCTTACGCAGCCTGTTTTAGCCGCTTCTTCAACGGTCTTGTCCAGAAATCCCTTTACCTTTGGGTATTTAGCAAAATAGTCCGAAATATACTTTTTCGCCTGAGCCACGGAGATACCCAGATCCTTGGCGAGGGAGAACGGTCCTATGCCGTATATTATGCCGAAATTTACAGCTTTCGCGGCAGTCCTCATCTCGGGAGTGACCATTACCGGCGGCATATCGAAAATTTTCGCTGCCGTGGAGGTGTGTATATCTTCTCCGGATGTAAAGGCGGCGATCATATTTTCGTCGCCGCTGAGATGCGCCATGACGCGAAGCTCAATCTGGCTGTAGTCCGCGTCAACAAGCGCTTTTGACGCAGCGGCTTCAATGCACTTGCGCATCTCTGCGCCAAGCTCAGTCCGGACGGGAATGTTCTGCAAATTGGGTTCGGTCGATGAAATTCGTCCGGTACGCGTTTCGGTCTGACGGAATACGGAGTGGACTCTGTTTTTCTCGTCAGCCTTCTCCTGAAGAGGCAGCACGTAGGTGGAGAGCAGCTTTGTGTGCTGTCTGTATTCCAGCACATAGTCCACGATCGGCGCAAAATTCCGCAGCTCCTCCAAAACCTCCGAACTGGTTGAATATCCGCTTTTGGTCTTTTTCTTGGCAGGAAGTCCCATTTCCTCGAAAAGGACGGTTCCAAGCTGTTTCGGTGAGGCGATGTTGAACTCGTGACCTGCTTCGCTGTAGACGCTGTTTTTCAGCTTCTCGATACGCTCCTTGAGATAATCGCCAAATTCCGAGAGCTTTGATCCCGAGATCTGCACGCCGACGCTTTCCATTGCGCCGAGAACCTCGGTAAGAGGCAGCTCGATATTCCGGAACAGCTCAGTCATACCCTCTTTTTCAATTTCTGCCAGAAGTACAGCCGTCAGGTCGGGAAGAGAGGCAAGATCGGAAAATTCGCCGTTTTCGCTGCGATAGTGAACGCCGTATACTGCACAGAGCTTTTCCACTGTATATTCCGAAGCCAGAGGATCGAGCAGATAGCCGCAGATAGCCGCGTCGCAGTCCAGACCGGCTAAACGCTCGCCTCCGTCGGCAGCGAAACGATGAAACGGCTTTGAGTCAATAGTGATTTTTTTACATCCGGAAACGGCGAACAGCTTTTCAAGCTGAGGGTCATCGGTAACGTAAACGCGGTCGCCCTCCATAACAGATAGCTTGCCGTCGCTGTATATATAGGCGGTATTTTCCAGCTTTGCGATAATTTCCTCTGTAAGCTCCGAAGACGTCAGCTCAAGCGGAGTGAACTCTGCCGTTTTCCTTTCCGGAAGCTTCTCAGCCGCTGATGCGGGTATATTCAGCTTGTCCAGCAGCTTGAACATTTCAAGCTCCGTAAGCAGCTGGCTGACAGCCGCCTTATCCGGTTCTCGGAGGGCATAGACGGAGAGATCGTTATTGATCGGCACGTCGCGGACGATGGTAGCGAGCCATTTACTTTCCTTCGCTGAGTCAATGCCCTTTTCCAGCTTAGCCTTTACGCCCTTTGTAAGTCCGGAGTCGGCATATTTCCTGTAAAGCTCTTCCACTGTGCCGTATTCCTTTATCAGAGCGGAAGCGGTCTTTTCCCCGATTCCCGGAACTCCCGGAATATTGTCCGAGGAGTCGCCCATAAGCGCTTTCAGGTCGATAAGTCGGATAGGCTCGAAGCCGTAGTCTTCCGTGAAACGCTGTGAAGTGTAGTGTATAGTCTCTTTGTTCGTTGCGAGAAGAACGGTTACGTTTTCGTCGATAAGCTGTAGGCTGTCCCGGTCGCCGGTGAGGACGAAGCACTGGTTTCCGCTTTCGGTACAGAGCCTGGAAAGCGTGCCCAGAATGTCGTCAGCCTCATAGCCCTCGCAGGTGAGGACTGTAATTCCCAGATGCTCCAGAAGCGCCTTAACAAGAGGCAGCTGCTGGGCAAGCTCCTCCGGCATCCCCTTTCTGTTCGCCTTGTAGTAATCGACAGCCTTGTGCCGGAATGTGGGCGAGCGAAGGTCGAAGGCGACTGCCACGGAATCCGGCTGAACATCGCCGAAATTTTTTAGATATATATTCATAAAGCCGAAAATGGCGTTGGTGTATACACCATTTTTATTGGAAAGCAGCCTTATTCCGTAAAAAGCGCGGTTCAGGATACTGTTTCCGTCAATGGCAAGTAATTTCATATGAATCTCCTTGTCTGTAAAATATATGGAAACGCCGTGTATAGAGTCCGGGCCGCCATATCGTATCACTATTATTATACCCCTTTTTTTCAGCTATGTCAATGTCTGGACTTACGGATATGAAAAAATTTTCAAAAAATACTGGACATTTGTTGGAGTTTATGTTATAATAATAAATAGTTGATTATCGATTATTTTTTGAGGTGTTAATTATGGATCTGTTTTCTATGTTTAAGGGCGGTAAATATTTTGACAAGCATATTACTCCTAAATGTGATTATTGCCAGTTCGGCAGACGTGCAAAGGACGGAAATAAGGTTCTCTGCGAAAAGAGAGGTATTGTTGACTGCAATTTTTCCTGCGGCAAGTTCGTTTATTCTCCCTTGAAGAGAATCCCTGTTAAGCAGCTGAATTTCGTAGGCAGTCTCGCTGATGAGGATATCTATATCGAGTCCGCCGGAGACCGCGCTGAAAAGGAGCAGGCTGACAAGGCTGAGAAAGAAAAGGCTGACGCTTCAAAAAAATCCGCGGAAGTCAATGCGGCAGAAAAAGTATCTGCTGTTGCTGAATAACTGAATTTACATATTCCGATGTCCGCTGTCTGGTCAGGCGGCGGCATCATGTGCGGGTGTGGTGAAATTGGCAGACACGTTAAATTTCTTCTGCGTTAATACAGTGTATTTAATTCATGCGGCTGTCGACAAATAAAATTCAAAATAAACAATTAAATAAATATATGCACCTGTGGCGAAATTGGCATACGCGATAGATTTAGGTTCTATTTTCGAGAGAAGTGCAGGTTCGATTCCTGTCAGGTGCACCATATTAGTGGAACAAAATAGATGTCCACCCGAAAAACCGCTAAATATAGCG
>JAMPAJ010000028.1 GCA_023667265.1 Alistipes sp. | reverse complement strand
CAGAGTTCCGAACAAAATCCTGCGTGGTTGAAAAAGCGATAGCGGTTTCGCATGGTGAGTGAGAAAGCAGAGCAATGCAAATTGCGTAGGAAGGTTTTTATATATTTGAAAGTATCTTGATATTTCGGCGAAAGATTTTTTCGGTGAAGAGGCAAAATATCCCCGGACAGTCGATAAAGCCGTTAAGGCGATCAAACATTTAAGACGTGAACAGCGGCGGCTCATTATGGAACTTTCCAAGGAAATGGAATAATGTATGTGCCTATATTTCTACAATTCGACTGACAAGAAGCTGAACAGGCTCTAAAAAAGATCCGGTTGCTCCGAATGTGATTTGACAAGCAGAATACAAAAAAAGTTGAAAATGCTTGATTTGACTGGATTAGAGTAAATTTGCTTAAAAAGCGCCTATATTCCGTGATATTCAAGCTTGAAAAAGAGAAAATTATTAAAGTTAATAAATTTGACGTGTCAAAAATAAATGCGCTGATTTGGGAAGTTTTCCACAATTTCGGCGCATTTTAATTTTTTCTTAAAATAATGTTTAATCAGTGTTTAAACAGCTCGCTTGCTGTTTAAAGAATTTTGAGAAATGCCTATATATCGCAATTTAATCATTTAAATGGTGTCTCGGAGTTTTAAATAATCATTATAAATTTAAGCGCAAAACCATGCGAAATAGAGTGCGGAACTGCGGAACAAATTCTTGTAGGGTGCGGAACCAGTTCCGCACCCTGTTTTTATACAAATAGTATATAAAGTTCAGACAAAATCATCCTCATCGAGCTTTCCTATAACAAGCCCTTTGCATCTTATTTCTTGTCCCTCTTCAAAGTAAATATCATCGTGTTCGGGATTTATGGAAACAAGCCTGTCTGTTCCGAGTTTTTTTATGTAGCCCATGTCATTAACAGTAAAAATGCCTATTTGTCCGACGTTGATCTGAGGCTGTGTTTTAACGAGAACGATATCTCCATTGCTGTATTCTGGATTCATACTGTCTCCATGTATTTGGATAGCGAACTTCGCTTGAAGTGTTGTGTCGTTTTTTACAACCTCAATAAAATCTTGTTCCGGATCGTCTATGAGCTGTTCTCCTGTGCCGGCAGAGGCTTTAAGAGTTGCAAACTCTATGAAGATCGTCTCTGGTTCTTCCTTCTCCTCATGTTCGCTGTGAGTCAGCTCTGGCTTGGAATCTTCAAGTTCAGCTAAAGTTTCAGCTTTTCCAAGAACTATCCCCTTAGATTTATCCGAAAGCTTCTTAAAATATCCAAGCAACTCTTGCTCATCGGCGTCCAGTTTTAACGTTAGCGACTTTTTTTCTTCACCATAAACTAAATAATCAAGAGTCGTGTTTAGATAATCGGCTACTAATTTAAGTTTATCACAAGATGGACTTTGCTTCTTCCATTTGCCTATAATGCCATTACTTATTCCAATTGCTTTCTCAAGAGCAGCAATGCTAATACCTTTTTTCTTAGCCAAATCGCTAATTCTGTCTACCATTAACAAAATATATCACCTCAAATTGTGCATTGTTACGAAAATAGATAATTTCCTATAATTGCCTCGACTTTTAGAAAATTATCTATTATAATATTAGTAACAGATATCTCAGGGCGCAAAACCACTATGATAATTGTACCACAAGTAGCTTGAAAAGTAAACAGAAAAGAGGAAAAATTTATGAATGAACTTAAAATTTTTTCAAAACAGCGAGTTCGGCGAACTCGGAGTAATGATGATCGACGGCAAAGAATACTTCCCTGCTGTACAGTGTGCAAGGATTTTAGGCTATTCAAATCCAAGAAAAGCTATCATTGACCACTGTGATTCAGAGGGGGTAACGAAATGTTACTCCCTTACGGACGGAGGAAATCAAGAGATGAAATTCATAACCGAGGGCAATCTTTATCGACTGATCGTCCGTTCGAGGCTTTCTGCGGCAAAGAAATTTGAACGCTGGGTGTTTGACGAAGTGCTTCCTGAAATAAGGCTCACTGGAAGTTATGGCGGTATCAACATTGAGGAAGTTATTACAAAGGCAGTAACAACTGCCGTAAGCGAGACTATCAAGTCTTTGATTCCGCTTTTAACAGTTCCGCAGGCTGCTGAAAAGAGAATTGCTGTTATCTGCAAGCCAAAGGTCAGATATAAAATAGACCTGCTCCCTGCGAACGTCAGAAAACAGGTTGATGATCTGAAACCCGAAGCGGTTCACAAGATCACGGTTGCACTGCTTGAACTGGAACAGTCAACGGCGGATTTTATCACTGAGCTGAATGTTTCAGCCGAAGGAGCTAAGGTTTGCCGTGAAGGATTTATCCACGCAAACAAGACGACTGTCAAGCACTTAGAAAAACTCCAGCTTCAAGGATTGAACTTTGACGAGTTAATAACTGCCCTGAAACTGGAGAACGACACATTAAAAAAGGAATTGACCTTTAATTAATGTTCTAAACTAAGTGTATCACAAAATGTGGATTTTGTCAAGAAAAATTTTTCGTCGGGAGCATCCTGCTCCCGACAGAAAGGAGGATAACGTGGATTATTTGACGGTTAAAGAACTTGCTGAACTTAAAGGATGTTCTGAGAGATATATCAAGCAAATTGCTAAATCCGGCAAGCTCAATGCTGAAATACAGTTTGATGCTGAAATAAAACAGGAACGATATATGATACCTGTCCAAACACTTCCGGATGATCTGAAAGCCAGGTATTACAAGCAGAAGCGAACAGAAGCAGGCTTACTCCCTGAACAACAGGATGTTAAGGAGAAAAAAGCCGAAAAGCCGCAAGCTCCGCAGCGTTCATTTGAAGAGCTTTCCGCTGATGAGCGAGCAGAGGTCAACCTCTGGACAGATATTGTCAGGGAATGGCAGGGAATGCGCAGCGCATACAAGGGCAGTAAAACCGAATTTGATAAGCTGTACGTTGGAAAATGTCAACTTGAACATCCGGAGATAAAGGTATCGGCTGATATCCTTTACAGAAAATGGAACGCTTACAAAAACAACGAAGTCGAAGGTCTTATTGACAAACGTGGAGCATGGAATAAAGGCAAATGCAGAATTCCCGCTCCTGTTTGGGACTATTTTCTGTACAGCTGGCTTGATGAAAATCAGCCAACGGCAAGCCTTTGCTACCGCAATACGATTGAATGGGCAGAGGAGTTTTATCCTGAACTGGTATGCGAGATCCCGACAGAACGGAGTTTTCGCAGACAGATAGATCGGGATGTTGCTTATGCGATAAAAACTCTGATGCGTGAAGGTGAAAAAGCCTTTAATGACCGCTGCGCTCCATATATTATGCGTATGTATGAGAATCTGGAGGCTAACGATTGCTGGATAGCTGATAACCATACTTTCGACATCATATCTTTTGACGGCAAAACCAAACACAGACTGTACCTGACAGCTTTTTCCGACGCGAAATCGGGCGTTATGGTCGGCTGGAATATAACGGATTCGCCTTGCGCTCAGTCAACGATCCTTGCTCTCAGACACGGAATAATGCGATTTGGAATTCCAAAGTGTATTTATGTGGATAACGGACGGGAGTTCCTGAATATAAGCTTCGGCGGCAGAGGAAACAGATCGCACAAATCAATGGAAGATCAGCCTGAACCGCCTGCCATTCTGAACCGCCTCGGCATTGAAATGAGAAACGCTATTGTACGAAATGCCAAAGCAAAACCTATAGAAAGAACATTCAGAACAGTAAAGGAACAATTCTCCAAACTTTTTGAAGGATTCTGCGGCGGAACGATACTCGAACGTCCTGAAAGCCTGAAATTCAGAATCAAAAACGGAAAGATCCCCCGTGATTATGAGATCAGAGATATTTTTGATTCGTGGATAGACGGAGAGTACAACTGTCAGAACTACGGCGGCTCAGAACGCTGCTTCAAAGGAATGTCCAGAATCGATGTCTGGAACAAAACTATAAAAGAGGTCAGACAGGCTAATCCGAACGATCTCAATCTAATGCTTATGAGTACTACCAGAGCGCAGAAGATCAAGCGAAACGGCGTATATGTTACTATATGCGGCGAGAAGTACTGGTACATGAACCCGGAAGAAACTATTATGAATCTTCAACACGAAGTATTTGTAAGATACGATCCTGCCGATCTTCGCAGCGTAAGACTTTACGACGCTGTAACTGATAAATTCATGTTTGAATGGAAACTTGCCGACGTTCTTATACTCAACTATCTTGAAAGCATTCAGGAAAATGTTGCAGACGCTCAGGAAAGAATCAGAATGACAAAGAAATTTGTGCATGAACAGGCAGCCGGAATTACAGCAAACCTTTCTAACGAACAGCGTATAACGATGATAGAGATGACTGTGAACAAGACTAAGAAAAACAAGGCGTATAAGTTTGTGATCCAAATGCCAAAGAGAATCATATCTGTTATGGCAGGAGAAGAATACATCAACGATAAACAAGCCGTCGGAGCAGAAGAAACTCCGGTAGAAATAAATCTGCGCGCGATCGCTCAGAGCGCCGCAGAAAGAAAGGGGAAATAAACATATGTATACGCCTGAACAGAGGGAACTGCTCGAAAAAGTTGAGGAGCTGAAGCGCGAGAAAAATATTCTCAGAATGAAGTTGCAAAAGTGATCGGAATTTCAGGAACGGCTTTGTCACAGGTGAAAAACGAATGCTATCCTGCCGATCCTCAGAGCATATTCGATATAATATCGAATTATTTCGGCGTAAAGGAAAAGGCAAAGCTGACCTATACCGAAATTGATTATGCTCCGACGAGCATCTCAACCAGAATTTATGACATAATCAATGTATGTCAGATCAAAGGCGGACTTGCAGTCGCAGCCGGAGACGCAGGGATCGGCAAAACAAAAGCTGCCCGGAAGTTTGTTAAGGATCATCCAACAAACAGCGTTTTAATAACGGTTAATTCGTGTTTTACCAGTATAAAAAGCCTTCTGAAAATCATTACTGACAGAATCGGAGCTTCGGCAGACGTTCACGGGATGAGCTGTGGTTTTCAATCGTGAAAAAGCTTTCAGACGGAATAGTGCTGATCTTCGATGAAGCACAGCATCTTACCCTTAAAGACATAGAAGTGTTGAGGAGCTTCTCTGATTACTTCAACGACAAGGGACAAACCCTCGGCATCTGCTTTATAGGCAATCTTGAAACGGTAGCGCGGATCGGCAGCAAGAAGGCTGAATTCGCTCAGATTGCAAATCGTACCAAGCAGCGCAAAATATATCTGAAATCAGAGATCCAGCGTGATGATATAAAGAAGCTTTTTCCGATTCTTGAATCTGAAAACAAAGAAAAAGAAATTGATTTTCTCTTTCAGATAGCTCAGACTCAGCAGGCTCTCAGGGGTACTGTGAACCTGTTTTCAAACGCTTACGACAACAAGAATTACAGCTATAACGGCTTGGTAGCTATGGCGAAATTCATGGATATGGACGTATAGGAGGTCACCCAATGAAACAATACATAAAGATCCTGACAATAGGAGTGGGAGCAGGAGCGGCGGCAGCCCTGCTCATAGAATTAGCGGTTCGTAGCTGGCTTGCCAGACCGCCGCATATCGGCGGAGAATTTCTTCTTCCAGTTCTGATCGGACTGGTCGGTTACATAGGCTGGGATCTGGCAAATGCATATTTTGTGCGGTAAAACACAAGGAAATATATCAGCAGGGGTTTAGAGACGGAACTAAGGTGAATACCTACAGTATCGTTATTCCCGTAAAGGAGGACGGCGATGAGGACGAAATGTGACCGATGTATTCACAAACAGATCTGTAAATTCAGACCGCAGGACGATTATCCACAGTTCATGAAGCGTATTGTTTCGGAAAACTGCAAGTATTTTAAGGAGATCGACGATGACAGAAAATAACCTGCGCGAAGCCCTCAAAAAATGCACAAAGGAAGAACTGATAAAGACCATAATGAAAGCTTCGAAACTGACTTATGCTACATTTCCGTGGTCGGAAATGGTTGCTGAGATACGACTCGATGAAATAGGAGCGAAGATCGACGCTAATTTAACTGAAGGTGAGCAATTAACCAATAAATTCAGTGAAATGGCTAAAGCACCACACAATTATTCATGTGAAGAAATACTAAAGATCCGCATTGCCCTTGCGGAAAATCATAAGAAGTGGGAGTATTTGAACAGTAAATACGATAGGATTTTCAAAGAATTATACGGACAATCGGAAATGGAGAAAAAACAATGTGTGAATATCAGCGAATAAACAAAACGCCTGCAAGAAAACCCACGCCGCCAAAATGTAAGTACACAGGCAAATACTGTACTTACTGCGTGTATGGGAACTCGGAAACGTACAAAAAGGCAAAACAAAAAGAGGCTGAAAGCCGTTAGCTCTGTAATTAATAACAGCCGAAACAGCGGACAAGTTCCGCTGTCCATTGGGAGTGGTCGCCCAACGCTGACGATGGCAGACCACAGAATTTTGAAAATTGAATAGGAGGAAAAATTATGACGTCAAAAAGACTTACAAGCAAATCGGGGATAACGATCCCGAAGGACGTCCGCTTGCAGCTCGGCTGGCAGCCAGGAATGTCGGTGGATATGGAGACTACAGGCGACGGAGGTCTGATCATCAGAACGCACGTTGACCGCTGCCGATTCTGCGGAGCAACGGAAAATGTTCGCAGATACAAGGACGTGTGCGTTTGCCCGTCGTGTTCCGATAAAATGAAGGAGGCTGTCTGATATGAAGATTTCCGAAATCGTTGACCGTATGGCTGAGATCAAACGCGAAAAGAAGGCTCTTACAGCTGAATTTGATAAATTGCAGGCTCAGCTTCAGGTGATCGCGGAATGCGATCTTACGGACACCAAAATCAAATCCGCAGGCTATTACGGAACGAACGGAAACGCTGCGACGGTAACAACGTCGGATACGGTGTCGGTGATCGCAGGCGAACTTTTGCCGAAGATATTCGGCAGCGTTTATCCGTCAATGGTGAGCGAAAGGAAAACGTACACGCTCAAAGAGCCTGCAAAACGAATTTTGTCGGCAATATGGCACAGAGAATACTGCGAGGGAAGCGTTGCCGAAATTATCGGCGATCTGAACTGTGACGAAAAGGCTAAGAAAGCGCTGCTGAAAAAGCTCAAAGGCATTAACTTTGATAAAGACAAGGAAAATCTTATGAACTACGCCGGACTTTCCGAATCCGAAGCCTCTGATACGGCGTATCTTATAAACGAAGCTGCGTCTTGGGAACAGATCTGCACTCTTATCAAAGTCAACAACGACGGCAGGTTTAACAGTGAAATTCTTGCCGATGTCATGAACAAGGTAAACTCTGCCGTCAATGTTTCGAGAGGGATAAAGACGGAAATCAAAATCGGAGGTGAAACGTATGCGAACGGCGGCACAGACGAATAACTCTCATTTTGACATCTTCTGGAAAGCTTATCCCCGAAAAGAGGGAAAGCCGAAAGCTCTGCGGACTTTTGAAAAGCTGAATATAACGGAAGAAATACTGGAGCGAATTATTGCTGAGCTTGAACGTCAGGCAAAGCTGAAAGACTGGAAGCATATCAGCACAAAGTACATACCGCTTGCACAGACGTGGCTGAATCGCCGGGACTGGGAGGAGGATCAGAATGGAACAGATACTGAGGTCGATTCCGGATATTCTGAAACAGGATGCTGCACCGTCTTATGACGAGATTTTAGAAATGCAGGTAAATGCGTATAATTCTTCAAAAGGTGATCTTACGGGATATGACTGCACCGAATGCCTTAACAAGGGATATATTGCAAAAATCATCAATAACGACGCGGCTATGTCGAAATGCAGATGTATGAAGATACGCAGCGCTCTCGATCGGATCAGGAAAAGCGGTCTTGAAAATCAACTTAAAACTTGTACATTCAAAAATTTTCAGACAAGCAGCGAATGGCAGCAGCAAATGAAGGCTTCCGCGTTTGTCAAAAGCGATTCTATCGGTTTTTTCATCGGAGGTCAGAGCGGATGTGGAAAGACACACATATGCACTGCAATGATCGGGAACTTCATAAAGCAGGGACTATCCGCAAGATATTTCGTATGGCGTGAAGATTCCACCATACTAAAAGCAATAGTAAACGACCGTGAATACACAGAACGCATAAACGAATTTAAAACCGCCGACGTATTGTACATCGACGATCTTTTCAAACAGAAGGATGTCAAGGACGCCGATATAAAGCTTGCATTTGAGCTGATCGACTACAGATCAAGACAGTGCCTTAAAATGATAATTTCAACCGAACTGGACGAAAATGCACTGATAGACTGCGATGAAGGTCTTGCAGGACGCATATTTCAGATGTCAAAAGGATTCCGAACGGTTATCGCGTATGACCGAAACAGAAACTACCGTCTGCGAAAGGAGTGAAATTATGGCAGTAACAACTAAAAGACTCTACACTCTGGCTAACAGTCTGGGACTTGTGGATAGCGGCAGCAAGGAAGATCCGTTTCACCAGCTCGTCTACGGCTTGACCGGAAAAGAACACGTCAATGATCTTACCCCGACGGAAGCGAGGGTCGTTCAGAATGAACTTCAGGAACGTATGAGGTTGAAAAATCACAGCGAGCCTCTGAAAAAGAAAACACCTCAGATGCGCTCCGCTGGAAGGACAAATGCAGTTTGAAGATTGAAACTAAAGTAAAATCTTTGCATCTTGCTGAATGGACGTTATACAATTAATATGGTATAGTTGATTTAGAACAAATCGGTTATACCATTTTTCTTTTCGGGGGTGAGAGAGAATGTCGCAGGAATTGATATATTTCGGAATAACAACAGCGATCACGATCGCGCTCGGCATTATCAGCTATTTCCTCAAACGAACCATCGACAGAAGCGACAAGCTGGAAGAGAGCGTTCATGAGCTGAAAGAAGCTCAATTCACACTTTCGGATAAATACGCAACAAAAGCCGAGGTCGCCGAGATAAAAGCGGCAATGCAGAAGCTTTCCGACAACATCGACTATATCAAGGAGCATACCACAAAAAACGAAGATTTTATCCGTGTTATGACGCGGCTTGAAAGCAAAATTGATAATTATTACAACAGGGAGGGTTGAAAATGGAAACAAAGGAAATGACGGAGAGAATCCGTCAGAAGAAGTTTTTTCGCAACAATGGTATAGTGCTGAAAGGCATAAATCTGCTCCGCACACAGTACGTTTCTCTGCCGGAGCTTAAATACGCTCTCGAACCGTCCGTTACAGAATCAGAACTCAGGGACTGCGTTAACTATCTTTCCGAAAGCGGTTACATAAAAATGCGGAATATCAGATCAAAGCTTCCGACCACTCTCGCTGACTGCGATTTTGAGGAGATCGAGGCAAAAGTTTCTGCCGACGGAATCAAAATAATAGCCTGCGTCCGCACAGACGAGTGCATCGAGGTTTAGGTGGTGACGAGATGGCTCATAGATCACATTCTAAGATAAGCAAGCTCGAACCGGAACTGAAAGAAACCGTTGAGGAAATGATAAAGTCGGGCGTTTATTACAAGGATATCGCCGAATATATAAGATCCCATGGCATAAGCATTTCTGTTGCCGCTGTTGGCAAATACGCCAAAAATCTAATGAGTACGCTGGATGCTCTCAGAATGACTCAGGAGAATTTCAGAATTTTGCGCGAAGAAATGGATAGATGTCCCGATCTTGATATTACGGACGGAATCCTACAGCTTCTCAGTAATCAGCTTCTTGACGCTATAAACAAAATGCCTGAAGAAAAACTGAACGAACTGGATTTTGAATCGGTAGCTAAAAACGCCGTTGCACTCACAAGAGCTGCCGCTTACAAGAAAAATGTTGATATAAAGACCAAGGGAACTCTTGAAAACGGTGCGGATCAGTTTGAACCGAACCAGTAAAAAAGAACAGTGACAAAAAGGACCTCCTATGGTATAAT
>JAMPAJ010000027.1 GCA_023667265.1 Alistipes sp. | reverse complement strand
GTCCATATCTTGGGGATCAATTCCCTTGTGGGTCATATCTATTGACAACGCAGAACAGGTTCAGAAAATTTTTCAAAACCCTTGACAAGCCTGTCAGAATGTGGTATAATAATCAAGAATCGTGCCGGAAGTACCAGCGGCGCGGTTGTTATCCTTGCCCGCAGAGGGTTGCAGGGCGAAATCCAGAAGGAGGTGTGCATAATGGCAAAGGTATCCGCAAAATATGAAGTAATGGTTGTTTTCAGCCTTAAGAACGGCGAGGAGCCCATGAAGGCTCTCATCGAAAAGTTCAAGGAGAGAATTGAGCGTCATGCTGAAGCTGTTGAGGTCAACGAGGATTGGGGTAAGCGCAAGCTTGCATATCCTATCGAGGACGAGACAGAGGGCTACTACGTGATCTATACTTTCACATCAGCTCCCGATTATCCAGCTGAGCTGACAAGACGTCTCAACATCGCAGACGGAGTTCTTCGTTCACTCGTTACTGTTATTGACTGATCCGTATTTCATAGATGAGGAGGAAGCCCTATGAATAAAGTTATTATTATGGGAAGGCTCACTGCCGACCCGGAGCTCAGACAAACACCCAGCGGTGTTCCTTCATGTCGCTTTACTGTCGCTGTCAACAGAAGATTTGCTGATAAGACGACTGGGCAGAGACAGGCTGATTTTATCTCCTGTACGGCGTGGAGACAGCAGGCTGAATTTATTTCAAGGTATTTCAATAAAGGCAGCATGATCTGCGTTGAGGGTACTCTCAGGACAGGTAGCTATACTGATAAGAAATATCCCGATGTAACTCATTACACAACAGACGTTCTTGTTGATAATGTTGAGTTTACCGGCTCGAAAGCTGAATCCGGCACTGGCGGACAGGGCGGCTACAATAATAATAACGGTTACGGCAATAGCGGCTATAGCAATGGCGGCGGTTACAATAACGGCGTCTATCAGGCTCCTGCTCCTGCACCTGTTCCACAGGTACAGAACAATGATAATATGGCTTACGGCAACGCAGGCGAATTTGAAGAAATTTTAAGCGACGGCGATGTACCGTTCTAAAAACTGAATCAAAATTACGAAAGGAGAATTGTCATGGAAAAGGAAAGAAGTTCCCGTCCCTCAAAGAAGCCTCGCAAGAAGGTTTGTATGTTCTGCGCAGACAGAATTGAGAGAATTGATTATAAGGATCTGGCAAAGCTGAGAAAGTGCATGACAGAGAGAGCTAAGATTCTTCCCAGAAGAGTTACAGGCACTTGTGCATTCCACCAGCGAGAGCTGACATCTGCTATCAAGAAGGCAAGACAGGTTGCTCTGCTTGCATACGTTAGCGATTGATCACAGATAAATCAAAGAAAAAAGGAGACGTTCTGTCTCCTTTTTTTACAATTTCCGCTTTCTCCTGTACGGCATCATGTATGACAGGAGCGAGCTTTACTGCCTGTCGGCGACGCTGTAGGCTGGCTCTTCGCTTTTGCGGAAGAGGAGCGAAATGCACCAGACAGCCGAGATGGCTACAAGAATGTAGACTGCCCGGGCAGCAAGGCTTCCTGCGCCTCCGAGCATCCAGGCAACCAGGTCAAGCTCGAAAATTCCGACGAGACCCCAGTTGATTCCGCCGATAATGAGCAGGATGAGCGCGATTTTGTCCCACATGAATGAACACCTCTTTTCACGACGTTTACTTTCGTAACGTCTGAAAATATTATGGCGGATTTTTTTTAAAATATTCAAAAATAAAAAAGAAAACGCCCCGATCGGAGCGTCATTCTTGTGTTCTGTTGCTCCGCCGATCAAAAGCTGACAAATTTAACGGCAGCGTTCAGCCGGGGAGAAGTATGCAGGCTATTACTTTACGATGTACTTAGCGATCTCTGCTATGAAATTTTCAGCGTCATCAGTGTGTGCGTTGAGCTCGATGGGCTTTGAAAGATCCAGACTGAAAATACCCATTATAGACTTTGCGTCTACTGCGTATCTGCCGGAAACGAGGTCGATGTCAAATTCGTACTTCATAACGATATTTACGAAGTCCTTAACGTCGTTGATCGCCTGAAGAGAAACTGTTGTCTTAGTCATGATAGTTACCTCCTATAAAGTGCGGTGTGGGATATCTGTATCCCGGTTTTTCTTGTTTATTCCTTCTTCCACGCGGTCTCTCCCGACCGCATCTATATAATACCACGTAAAATTGCCGATGTCAAGGCTTTTTTGACATTTTCGTCACTTTGGTATATTATATTGTTCTATAGCAGTCAGTTTTTGGGAATATAGAATAACTATATATTGTGCATAAAAATACATATATAGATTTGTACAGGTTTAACACATTAAAGCGCGGTGGTAATATGAAATGTAAGGTGAAATATGTATAAGGTTTATTTTATAACTTTCGGCTGCAAGGTGAACAGCTGTGAAACGGAAAGCATGAAGAGTCTTTTTCTGAAACAGGGCTTCGATCTTGCGGAGACGGAGGCTTCGGCGGACGTTTTCGTCGTCAACTCCTGCACCGTCACTCAGGGCGGCGACAGTAAATCCTTGTATGCCGTCAGACGGCTTAAACACGCTTATCCGGATGCCGTTGCGGCTCTGACAGGATGCCTTCCCCAGGCGGCAGAGCAGGGGAGCGAGATATGCCCGGAGGCTGACATTATCGTCGGAACGACCGAGCGGGCTGCTCTTCCCGGACTTGCTCTTGCCTGCCTCAGTGAAAAAAAGCGGATAAGGCGTATCGTGCCTCATGGTAAGGGCGACAGCTTCGAGCAGCTTCCCGTAGGCGCATCACCCGGCGGCAGGACGCGCGGATTCCTGAAAATTCAGGACGGCTGCGACTGCTTCTGCTCCTACTGCCTGATACCATACGCCCGTGGACGATGCCGCAGCAAGCCGATTGAGAATGTGGCTGAGGACGCTGCAAGGCTGGCGGAAACGGGGCACAGGGAGATCGTGCTTGTGGGGATAAACCTGGCTTTCTACGGAAGGGAGTACGGCTTTCGTCTTGTGGACGCAGTCGAGGTTTGCAGCCGCATGGATGGTATCCAGCGCGTGCGGCTTGGTTCGATCGAACCGGAAATGCTGTCGGAGGATGATCTGCGGAGGCTGTCGGCTCTGCCTGAGTTCTGTCCGCAGTTTCATTTGTCGCTGCAGAGCGGAAGCGGCGGTACGCTTAAAAGAATGAACAGAAAATATACGACCGATGAATATGCGGCTATAGTTGAAAAAATCAGGAGGTATTTCCCGGAGGCTGCCTTTACGACCGACATTATGGTCGGCTTTCCCGGGGAAACGGATGAGGAATTTGCAGAGTCCCTCGAATTTGTGGAGAAGATCGGTTTTTCCAAGCTCCACGTTTTCCGCTATTCCCGGAGAAAGGGAACTCCTGCCGAAAAAATGAAGCAGGTTCCCGAACAGGTGAAGGCGGAGCGCTGGGAGCGGATGAACCGCCTTGGAGACGAGCTGAGCCGGAAATACCTCGAAAGTCTGGTAGGACGCACATTTCCGGTGCTTTTTGAAAAGGAGAACAGCCCGGATTTCCACCGCGGACATACCCCGGACCATACCCTCGTAAAGGTCCCTGTAAAAAAATCAGAAAAAAATGTGAAAAAAAGTTTGCGTAATTCTGTTTTTTATGTTATAATAGAAGAGTGCCGGGGCGATCACTGCATCGGCAGCATAGTCAGTGAATAGTTTCGGCAACACCGCACAAAGCACGTCTGACGACTTTGCACGTCATCTGCTTGCAAATTTTCCGTCATCTTACACAAAAACTCCTTGACATATGGCAGTATGCCTGCGTCGTTTTTATGCAACCTGACGAAAAATTTGACTGTGCATCTGCCGCACAATCTTTGTGCGGTGTTGCCTTTCGCTGTTAATCAACTCAGAATGGAGATAGAAATTTATGTCCGTATTCAGAATTTATTCAGAGAAGAAGCCGGAATTTGCCGTTGAGGCACAGTCTCTTCTCAGTGACATCAAAACTGCTCTGAGACTCGACGTTAAAAGTCTCAGGATCCTTAACCGCTATGACGCAGACAAGCTTTCTCAGGAGGACTTCAACGCCGCTATAGCCACGGTTTTCTCCGAGCCTGCCGTTGACGTTGTGTATGACAAGCTCCCGAAGCTGGAGGACGGTCAGCGTATTTTTGCGGTGGAGTTCCTTCCCGGTCAGTTCGACCAGCGTGCTGACAGCTGCGAGCAGTGTATACAGATACTTCGCCAGGGCGAAAGATGCCGCGTCAGAAATGCGAGAGTTTACATCGTTGAGGGCAGCCTTACCGACGAGGAGTTCGCACGGCTGAAATCATACATCATCAACCCGGTTGAGAGCCGCGAGGCTTCTCTGGAGCAGCCGGAGACCCTGGACACCAACTACGAGATCCCCACTTCCGTCGAGGTGCTGGAAGACTTTATCAAGCTCAACGAGAAAGGACTTCGCGCCTTCGTCGATCAGTTCGGATTGGCAATGGACTATGACGATATCAAGTTCTGCCAGGATTATTTCCGGAACAAGGAGCGCCGTGACCCAACTATCACGGAGATCCGCATGATAGACACATACTGGTCAGACCACTGCCGTCACACAACATTCCTGACGAATGTCGAGGATGTCAGCATCGTGACGCCTTACATCAAGGACACCTATGATATGTATATAAATGTCCGCAAGGAGCTCGGCAGGACCGATAAGCCCATAACCCTTATGGATCTGGGAACTATTGCGGCAAAGAAGCTGAAAGCCGACGGCCTGCTGCCCGATCTGGACGAGAGCGAGGAGATCAATGCCTGCTCTGTTAAGATCAAGGTAGATATCGACGGCGAGCTGGAGGACTGGATCCTCATGTTCAAGAACGAAACGCACAATCACCCGACCGAGATCGAGCCCTTCGGCGGCGCTGCGACCTGCCTCGGCGGAGCTATCAGAGATCCGCTGTCCGGACGTTCGTATGTTTATCAGGCAATGCGTGTGACAGGAGCTGCCAATCCGCTCGTTCCCGTTGAGGACACTATCGCCGGCAAGCTTCCCCAGAGAAAGATCACAGTGGGCGCGGCTAACGGATACAGCTCCTACGGCAACCAGATAGGTCTTGCCACAGGTCATGTTTCAGAGGTATATCACCCCGGCTATGTGGCTAAGAGAATGGAAATTGGCGCAGTTTTAGGCGCAGCTCCTGCGGAGAATATCCGCCGTGAGCGTCCTGCTGCGGGAGACGTTGTTATCCTCCTCGGCGGAAAGACCGGACGCGACGGCTGCGGCGGCGCAACTGGCTCTTCAAAGTCCCATACTCTCGAATCCCTGGAAAACTGCGGCGCAGAGGTGCAGAAGGGTAATCCTCCGGAGGAGAGAAAGCTCCAGAGACTTTTCCGCAATCCTGAGGTCACAAAAATGATAAAACGCTGCAACGACTTCGGCGCAGGCGGTGTTTCGGTCGCTATCGGCGAGCTGACCGACGGACTCGTCATCAATCTGAACGCTGTTCCTAAGAAGTACGACGGTCTCGACGGAACAGAGATCGCTATTTCCGAGTCACAGGAGCGTATGGCAGTAGTTATCGCCCCCGAGGACATGGAGAAATTCATGGCTGAGGCAAAGAAGGAGAACCTTGAGGCTACTCACGTTGCCGACGTTGTGGACGACCCGAGACTGAAAATGAACTGGAACGGCAAAACTATCGTTGACCTTTCCCGTGAATTTCTCAATTCCAACGGCGCGCCCAAGTTTACAAATATTGCCATTGAAGCTCCCGAGGACGTGCAGGGCGAAGCTCACCCGGACAACGGCGAGGAGTGGACAAAGCTCATGGGCAGCCTGAATGTCTGCTCACAGAAGGGTCTCATCGAGAAATTCGACTCCACTATCGGCGCAGGAACAGTTCTTATGCCCTTCGGCGGCGTGTACCAGATGACGCCCTCACAGGCTATGGCTGCGAAGATCCCTGTGCTCAAGGGCGAAACGAACACCTGCTCGCTTATGGGCTGGGGATATAACCCGGATATTTCCGTGAAGAGCCCATATCACGGCGCAATGCTGGCTGTTGTCGAGTCAATTGCAAAGGTAGTTGCTGCCGGCGGTACTTATAAGAAGTGCTGGCTGACATTCCAGGAATATTTCGAGCGTACACAGAATGACCCGAAGCGTTGGGGCAAGCCCATGGCGGCTCTTCTTGGCGCATTCAAGGCGCAGCTGGAGCTGGGCTGCGGTTCTATCGGCGGTAAGGACTCCATGTCCGGAACCTTCGAGAACATTGATGTTCCGCCCACACTTGTTTCCTTTGCAGTTTCAACGGCAAAGGCTGACAAGGTCGTATCAACTGAATTTAAAAAGGCTGGAGACAGCGTTATCTATATCGCTCCTGAGTACGACGAGAACGGCTTGCCTGTATTCGACAGCGTAAAGGCGGTATTCGACAAGGTCGAGTCTGTTATTGCTGCCGACAGAGCCGCCGCTGTCTGGACTATTGGTTACGGCGGAATTGCCGAGGGCGTTGCGAAGATGTGCTTCGGCAACAAGCTCGGTTTTGAGTTCGTTTCACGTCTCGGCGGAGACAAGCTCTTCAAGCCCTGCTACGGCGGATTTATCATTGAGCTGAACGGCGATGCTGCCGCTGACGAGGAGGTCATCGGTAAGGTGAACGAGAGCTACCAGATCCGCACTCTCGACTACATCGTAAGCCTCGACAGCCTCCAGCGCACCTGGGAGAGCAAGCTTGAGCCTGTATTCCCGTGCAGGATAAAGACTACAGAAGCCACACCTGAGACATACGCCTACAGACGCTCTCTTACGGCAAGCTCCTCTGAAAAGTTTGCAAAGCCGAGAGTTCTCATTCCTGTATTCCCCGGCACAAACTGCGAGTACGACACTGCGAGAGCCTTTGAAAAGGCAGGCGCGGCTGCCGAGACTGTTGTCATCAGAAATATGTTTGCCGGAGATATCGAGGAGTCTGTTGACTACTTCGAGAAGGCTATAAAGCAGAGCCAGATAATCATGATCCCCGGCGGATTCAGCGGCGGCGACGAGCCCGAGGGAAGCGGCAAGTTCATAACTGCGTTCTTCCGCAATCCCAAGATCAAGGACGCCGTTCACGAGCTTCTCAAGCAGCGCGACGGACTGATGCTGGGTATCTGCAACGGCTTCCAGGCGCTTGTAAAGCTGGGTCTCGTGCCCTTCGGCGAGATCGTGGACATGACCGACGAGTCGCCCACGCTGACTTTCAACACGATCAACCGCCACCAGTCAATGATGGTGAACACAAGGATCGCTTCAAACAAGAGCCCCTGGCTGTACGGCACAGAGGTGGGCGATATCCACTGCGTACCGATATCTCACGGCGAGGGAAGATTCGTTGCTCCGGCAAGCCTTATCCAGAAAATGGCGCTGAACGGACAGATCGCCACACAGTATGTCGATCTGAACGGCGAGCCTACTATGGATATACGCTATAATCCCAATACCTCCGTTGAAGCTATCGAGGGCATTACCTCTCCCGACGGCAGAGTTTTTGGTAAAATGGGACACTCCGAGCGTAAGGGCAGCTTCATCTGCAAGAACGTTGAGGGCTGCAAGGATCAGAAGATCTTTGAAAGCGGCGTTGCTTACTTTAAATAATTAAATCAAAGCAGGAATGTGGAAATATTGTTCCATTTTCCTGCTTTTTTTGAGATTAGCTATTGACCTTTTGTAAAAATTGTGATACAATTAAAATAGAATAAGTATATAAATTCTAAATCCTATGAGAGGTGATGTTATGTTTAAGAAATTCGTGTCCGGTGCAGTTTGCGCTGCTATGGCGGTTTCTGCCGGGGTGAGCGTTATTCCCGCAGCCTCCGTTGCAGCAGGTACTCCGGACTACGCCGAGGCTCTGCAAAAGTCGATATACTTCTACGAGTGTCAGCAGGCTGGTCCGCTCCCGGACTGGAACAGGGTAGAGTGGCGTGCGGATTCCACAATGATCGACGAGGTAAAGGGCGGCTGGTATGACGCCGGAGACCACGTTAAATTCAATTTGCCTATGTCCTACGCCGCTTCAGTTATGGCGTGGGGTCTCTATCAGTATCCCGAGGGTCTGGAGAGCTGCGGCGAAATGACAAATTATGTGAACAACCTGGAGTTTGTCATGGACTACCTTGCGGAATGTGACAGAGGTACAGAGGCTGTTTTCCAGGTGGGCAACGGTCAGATCGACCATACCTGGTGGGGTCCGGTCGAGCTTTATCAGTACGGAATGGAGGACGCCGGCGGAAGCTATGAGGCTGCCCGTGAAATCCTCGTTGCGTCCGATGGCTGCTCCGCTGTTTTCGGCGGAATGGCTGCCGCTCTGGCTGCCGGAGCCGCTTCTCTTGAGGGCAGGATAGACAGCTCCAAGATCGACGGCTATATCGAGCACGCCGAAAGCCTTTTCAAGCTTGCCGACGCATCAAAAAGCGATGCGGTCTACAACGGCAGCGACGCCATGGGCTTCTACCGCTCGAGCCATTTCTACGACGAGCTGTTCTACGCCGCAAACTGGCTGTATATCGCCACCGGCGACAAGGCGTATCTGGATAAGGCGGAGAGCTATATCCCTAACCTTGACAAGGAGCTTGGTTCTGACGAAATGAAGTACACCTGGGAGCTTTGCTGGGACGACAAGCTCCAGGGCGGAATCCTGCTCTATGCGCAGAACACCGGCGACGATTTCTTCGTAAGCCGTGTGGAGAAGCACGTTAACTGGCTTGCAAATACAGTTACAAAGGTCGATGGAAAGCTGGCATACCTGGACAGCTGGGGCTGTGCGAGATATGCGGAAACTGCCGGATTTGTTGCGGCAGTTGCGGCGGATACTGTGCTCAAAGACAGAAATACCGACGATTACGTTGAGTTTTACGAGAATCAGATAAATTACGTTCTGGGCGATAACCCCACGGGTCAGAGCTACGTGGTAGGCTACGGCGACAAGCCGGCTATAAACGCCCACCACAGAACGGCTCATTCCTCCTGGAAGAACGACCTGTATATCCCGGAAAATAACAGACACATCCTCTATGGCGCGCTTGTAGGAGGCCCTAACCAGGACGGTTCTTACGAGGACGACAGAAACAACTACATCAACAACGAGGTCGCGACGGACTATAACGCAGGATTTACCGCGCTTCTCTGCAAAATGGTCGATAAATACGGCGGAAAATCCGACCCTTCATTCCCGCCCAAGGAAACTCACGACGGCCCGGAATTTTACGTTGAAGCTCTCGACAAGGGAATCTCAGCCAGCGGCGCAACGGTCAGCTTCAAGGTGACGAATCACTCCGCATGGCCGGCAAGAGTTCAGGACAACATTTCCTTTAAGTATTTTATGGATCTCAGCGAGGTCATAGCTGCCGGAAAGTCTCCGGAGGACGTTGTTATCCGCTGTGACCGTGACCAGTCGGCTATGTATTCCGGAAGAGGCGTGGCGTCTGCCGAAATTTCGGGAATAAAGCATTACAGCGGCAATATTTATTACGTCGAGGTGAATCTCCCGGACGGAAGAGCTGTTATGCCGGTTTCCGAGGGTATGCAGCAGTGCGAGATACTCATTGCCTTTGTTTTCCCTGACTACGGCAGCGGCTGGGATGCGGAAAACGACTTTTCCAACAAGGAAATTATCGGCAAGGCAGGGGAGGCTGACGACAGCGGAAGCGTCAAGGGCATTGTCACGAAGTATATTCCCGTTTACATCAACGGCGAGCTTTACTACGGAGAAGAGCCGGACGGCACATCGGCTGACGGAAATGCTTCCGGAGGCGGCGGTGTTTCCCAGCCTGCGACCCAGGCTCCCACAACTGTTAAGCCGACCGAGACTGCAACGCCTGCGGCGTCAGACGAGATTCTCTACGGCGACGCAAACACCGACGGATTGGTGGATATTGCCGACGCTACGTCGATTCTCCAGTCTATCGGAAATCCCGACAAGTACGCTCTGAGTGCGGCAGGCGAGCTCAACGCCGACTGCTATGATCCCGGAAGCGGAGTTACGGCCATGGACGCGCTTGCCGTTCAGGAGTTTGACGCTAAGGTTATCCGCTCTCTGCCGAAAATCGCAGAATAACATCAAAAAATAAAGGAACTGCATTAGGTAGATACTCATATAGAAGTTTTCCAGAAACTAAAATGA
>JAMPAJ010000026.1 GCA_023667265.1 Alistipes sp. | reverse complement strand
ACCAATACAGAGCTGTTATCACAGAAACAAAAGCTGCTTGCCGAGGCAGTTTCCTCAACCGGCGACAAGTTAGAAACGCTCAAAAAGGCAAGTGAGCAAGCGGCGAAAACCAAGGACAACTACGACGCATGGAAATCCAAATTTGACCCGATCAAGCAAAAAATCGGCGAGACCGAAACAAAGCTGAAAGATCTCAGAGAGCAGGCAAAAACGGCAGATGAACAGCTTGCCAAAGGTGAAATATCTCAGGAGAAATACGATGCCCTACAGCGTGAGATCAAGGAAACAACCGATGAATTAACATCGTTGAAGCAGTCTGCAAAATCTGTATCCGATGAATTCGGCAATCCCATTTCTCCGCAGCAATATGATTCGCTGCAGCGAGAAATCGTGGAAACACAGCAGGAATTGCAGAATCTTCAGCGTGAAGCTGAAAATTCCCGGACTGCTTTAGTCAAAATCGGAGAAGCCGGTGCGACAATGGAAAAGGTCGGGGATAAAATCAGCGGCGCAGGAGAAAAACTCCTCCCATTGACCGCAGGAATCACTGCTCTCGGAACGGTGGCGGTCAAGACGACTGCGGATTTCGACGCTGTGATGAGCAAGGTGTCTGCTGTTTCAGGCGCAACCGGCGAGGACTTGGACGCTCTGCGTGCCAAAGCACGTGAGATGGGCAGTCAGACGAAGTTTTCCGCTTCCGAAGCCGGAGAGGCTCTTAACTACATGGCGATGGCGGGCTGGAAAACCGAGGATATGTTGGGCGGTATCGAGGGCGTTATGAATCTTGCGGCGGCATCGGGTGAAGATCTGGCGACCACTTCTGACATTGTCACCGACGCACTAACGGCTCTCGGAATGAGTGCGGACGAGTCCGCACATTTCGCTGATATATTGGCGGCTGCAAGTTCAAACGCCAACACCAATGTGTCCCTCATGGGCGAAAGTTTCAAGTATGTCGCTCCCGTCGCAGGTTCTATGGGAGCAAGTGCGGAAGACCTTTCAATCGCTCTGGGTCTTATGGCGAACAGCGGTATCAAGGGTTCGCAAGCCGGAAATTCGCTGAAAAATGCACTCGTCAACCTCACAAAACCAACAAAACAGCAGGCAGCGGCGATGCAGCAGCTCGGCTTCATTTCCACGGATACGATTCAGAAAATTGATTTTGAAAAGGTCGAGAAAGCCGAAAAGGATGTAGAATCCGCAACGATTGATCTCGATTCTGCACAGATCAGGCTGAACGACGCAATTGAAAAATACGGCGAGAGCAGTTCGCAGGCGCAGATTGCAAGCAATAACTACGAAAAAGCGCAGTTGAAGCTGACTGCCGCACAAGAAAAGCTGGCACAGGAACAGGCAGGAGTTTCCACTGAAATTATGGGCGCGAACACGCTTATGACCGACGCTGACGGCAATATGCGGTCGCTCGGCGAGATCATGGGGACGTTGCGTGAGAGAATGGGCAAGGTCAATGTGGAACTGGTCGATGCGGACGGCAACGCCCGTGAGTTCGACGACATCATTGCGGAATTGTCTACGACCACTGAGGGTTTGGCACAGGCTGAACAGGTGCAGGCGGCGGCGACAATTTTCGGCAAGCAGAATATGTCGGGAATGCTGGCGATCATCAACGCCAGTGAGGAGGATTACAACAAGCTGACCGACGCCATTTATGGCTGCGAGGGTACGGCGAAAAATATGGCTGACACCATGCAGGACAACCTCGCAGGTCAGATGACGATTTTAAAGTCGCAGCTTGAAGAATTAGCAATCTCTTTCGGCGAAATACTCATGCCTGCGATCCGTGAAATTGTGGCGAAAATTCAGGGATTTATCGATAAACTAAATCAGCTTGACCCGGCAACAAAGGAGACAATTATCAAAATTGCTCTGGTTGCTGCGGCTCTCGGACCTCTGTTAATTGTGGTCGGAAAAACCATATCAACAGTTGGACACCTGATGACGTTTATCAGCAACATTCCCACAATGATCGCTGGAGCGAAAGCGGCATTTACAGCGCTCAGCGGAGCAATCGGCGGAATTTCCGCACCTGTGGTCGCTGTTATCGCAGCAATTGCTGCTCTTGTAGCGGCGTTCATCCACCTGTGGAATACAAATGAAGATTTCAGAAACAGCATTCTTGCGGTCTGGGAAAAAATCAAGGCGACTTTTTCAAATCTGACGCAGGGAATCGTTGAACGCCTGAACGCTCTCGGATTTAATTTCGAGGATTTCGGCGATATGGTGAAGAAGATCTGGCAAGGTCTGTGCGATATTCTCGCTCCGTGGTTTGAGGGCGTTTTTACCTATATTTCGGAGATTTTCGATGTGGTAGTTGATACGATTCTCGGCGTGCTGGATATTTTCATCGGCTTGTTTACTGGCGACTGGGAGCAGATGTGGAACGGTATCAAGGGTATTTTCGTCGGTATATGGGACTTTATAAAGAATGTTTTCTCCAATTTTCTCAACACACTTGAGGGTATCGCCGATGTATTTTTCGGCTGGTTCGGAACATCGTGGAGTGAAGTATGGACAGCGATCAAAAACTTTTTTATCGGCATCTGGAACAGCATCAGCAATTTCGTAACCGGAATTTTCACGGGTATTCAGAACTTTTTCACAACGATCTGGACTGCAATTAAAAATTTCTTTATCGGTATTTGGAACTCGATTTACGCCTATATTTCGGAGAAAATCACGGCGATTCAGACGGTTATCACGACCGTGTGGAACGCCGTTTCTACTGCAATTTCTACGGTATTAAACGCGATTTATACCGCTATTTCAACGGTCTGGAATACGATTTATGAGTTTATTTCTCCGCTTTTGGAGGCTTTCCGTTATTTATTCGAGACAATTTTTCAGGCGATCCATATCATTATCAGCAATGTCATGGACTGGATCTCTGAAAAAATCCAAACTGTCTGGAACGCTATAGTTGGCTTTATTACGCCGATTTTAGAGGGTATCAGAACTTTCTTTGAAACGATATGGAATGCGATCTCTACGGCAATCTCCACGGCATTGGATAATATTTATAATGTGATTTCAATCGTGTGGACTACAATTTCCGGCTTTATTTCGGGGATTCTGAATTCTATTTGGTCTGTCATTTCTTCGATTTGGAACACAATTAGCAGTACTGTTTCAGGCGTGCTGAATACAATTTCCACGACTGTATCAAACATTTGGAACGCAATAAAAAATACGATCACAAATGTGATGAACAGTATTAAAAATACCATTTCAAACATCTGGAACAGCGTAAAATCGGCGGTTTCTGAGAAGATAACCGGGATTAAAAATACAGTCACAGAGGGCTTCAACAACGCTGTCAATTTCGTGAAAAATCTCGCTTCTGAGGCGTGGTCTTGGGGTGCGGACATCATTAATGGTATCGTTGACGGTATCAAGTCTAAAATTCAGGCGGTTGCTGATGCGGTCACAGGTGTTGCAGATAAGATTAAGAGTTTCCTGCATTTTTCCGTGCCGGATGAAGGACCTCTGACGGATTTTGAATCGTGGATGCCGGACTTTATGCAGGGGCTTGCTGACGGAATTTCGGCAAATGCAGGACTCGTGGACAACGCTCTCAGCACGTTCGGAACGAACATTACAACGGCTCTGACGGACACTTTCAAGACCGCAATGTCCAATATTGTGACGACTGTGCAGACGTTTATGGAGAACACGCTGACGGAAGTTACAACCGTCTGGAATAACATTAAAACAAATATGAGCAACATCCTGACAAACATCGGAAACGGCGTAAAATCGGGCTGGGATTCAATTAAGAATACCGTCACAACAGCAGTAAACGGCATTAAAAATACTATTTCAACCGTGTGGAACGGGATCAAAAACTTTATTTCTGACGGTCAGACGAGTATGAAAAATACTATTTCTTCCACATGGATGACGATTTCTGACGGCGTGAAAAATACCGTAAATTCGGTAAAATCCGCTGTTTCTTCTGCTTGGAATGCTATGCCCGATGCGGTTCGTGAAGCGATGAATAATGTCCGCGATACCGTCTTTAATATATGGGATAATGTGAAAAACGGCGTGTGGGACAGGCTCGGCGGTATTCGTGACGCTGTTTCCGATGGGATTAATTCCGCTGCCGACTGCATTAAAAATATTGCAAATTCTTCCTGGCAGTGGGGTTATGATCTCATGCAGAATCTTATCAACGGAATCCGCTACATGATCGGAAACCTCATTAATACGGTCGCTGATGTGGCAAATTCAATTTGGGAATATCTGCATTTTTCCGTTCCCGAAAAAGGTCCGCTGACGGATTTTGAAAGCTGGATGCCCGACTTCATCGGCGGTCTTGCGGACGGTATCAATAGAAGCAAAAAGCTGATCTCTAAAGCGGTTGAGGGTGTTGCCGACGCAATGCAGATGTCGCTGAATTCTGATATCGGGCTGAGCCTTGACGAGATTTCTTCGCCTATGAAAAACAGTCCTGTCGGGACTGTTATCAACAATTATGACAACAGCCGCACAGTGAATCAGACGAATAATTCGCCTAAATCGCTGTCACGGCTGGAGATTTACCGGCAGACGAGGAATGCGTTGAAAACGTAGAAAAATTACTTTTTTGAAAAATGAAAATCGCAGCAGTTTCCGCCGCAACCAAGTGATTTTGTTCGACTGAATTTAATTTTATTCAATCCTCCATAGGTTACGTCATCCACATCACAAAATAATCGGCATAATTCAGGACAGCCGTTTTCAAAGCACGCTTCGTGCCACAGGCATTTTGTAATGGTAACATCGTAACATTTTTTACCTGATTTTTGTGTGCTGTTCCACAAATCACTTGTCCGCATAACTTTCAAAAATATTGTTTTGTAAATGTAAAAAAATCCCGGTACTTTTTCCATATTAGCCATCGATCTGTTCTTATCAGCTGCTACAACATCTATCATATATTTGCGAACAATATGCAAGGCATCTTCTTTTTCGGGTACAAATTCCCAAAGAGCCTGATACATGGCTATTACAGGCATGATTGTTTGCGTCAGTGTTTTCATTTGGCTTTTGCTTTTTCCCTTAGCTTGTTCAATAAGAGATTTAAAAATTGATTCTTGTTTTTCAAAAAAGGCGCCGCCTTTTTGTTCGCCAAATTCCCGAATAAAAAATGCTTTAATTGCTGCCTGCCGTTTGTTTTTCATTCTCATACCTCGCAAAACCAATTTACTAAGTTCAGTATATCACATCTATCCGAAAAAGTCAATCTTGTGGAAGGAGGTTAACTCTATGAAATTTACCCTAATTTTAGAAAACGAACATGGCGACCAACTCAACCTGACCACCACCGCCAACCAATACATGACCTCCGCAATAGACGGTCTGTACCCACCAAACGGAACGATAAGCACATCAACCTACGCCGGCATGAACGGCAGCTACCTGAACAACGCTTTCATCGAAAAACGCAATCTTGTGATCACTTTTCATATGCGTGGTATCGGCATTGAAAAACGCCGTCATGAGCTGTACAAAGTGGTCAAGTCGTCCCGATATATCAAGGTTTACTATCGCACGGCAAACATTGATGTGTACGCCGAGGGTTATGTGGAGACCTGCGAGGTCAGCAATTTCGAGCAGTTCACAAGCGGACAAATCAGTGTAATTTGCCCCGATATTTACTGGTATTCCACGGAAACGCAAGTTGCAGAATATTCACAGATTTTCGGAGCTTTTCACTTCATATTCCCCGACGATGATGAACCTTTTCCGCTTGGCAAGTACAACACACAGAATATGATGACGATTCAGAATGACGGCGATGAAACGGGATTCACGCTTGAGATAAGTGGAGGTCCTGCGAGAAATCCAACTCTGTACAACGCCGAAACGGACGAATATATGCAGATTCTCGGCGATATTGAGGAGGGCGATATTATCCGCATAACAACGAAAACAGGTAATAAAACTGTTACGCTGGAACGTGGCGGTGTGCAGGAAAATATCATCAACCGCCTTGTATCAGGCTCGACTTGGCTGACCTTGCGTGAGGGTGAAAATAAATTTTATCTCCATGCATCAAGCGAAATTTCAAATTTAAAAGTGCGGCTGATTCACAGAAATGCTTACCTTGGAGTGTGATTTTATGCAGATCGAAATTTACAAAATGACGGCGAATGAAAATAATCTGACGATAATGCTTGAAGCGATATGCGACAGCTTTTCTTCGCTATTGTGGGATATTAAGTATTATTCCTGCGGACAATTTGAAATATATATCGCAGCAAATCCACGCAATATCGAGATTTTTCAGACGGGCAGAATTGTCGGTCGTGATGATGACAAGGAGCATTTCGTATTGATTGAATCTGTGCAGATCGAAACAGACGCAGAGAACGGCGACTACTTAATAATAAGTGGCCGCTTTTTAATGTGCCTGCTGGAGCGGAGAATTATTTATCCTACGCTAAGTTTTACAACTCAAAAAATGTATGCGGAAATTGTGCGGACTGCCGTCACCAACAACGCAATTAACGCCGAAAATAGAACGATTCCGGGGCTTGCTCTCGGTTCAATTAGTGGCGATTGTTGGGGGCAGAAAACCAAATTGCAGGTCAGCTACGATAACCTGATGGAATGGATTTACACAGTCTGCGAGAAAATCGGCGGTACGGCAAATATTCGTTTATCAAAAATAAGTGGTGAGCAATATGAAATGCTGCTTGATCTCTCAGAAGGCTCTGACAGAAGTATTTTACAAAACGATAATCCGCACATCATTTTCTCTGACGGTTACACAAATTTGCTGTCATTTTCGTATTCCTCGGATATTTCTGTGCAGCGGAATTTCGCATATATTCTGGGAAAAGGCGAAGGAAAGGAGAGAAAACGAACCACATTTTATGACGGCGATGAGCCGTCTTTTTTAGAGCGTTATGAGGTTTATGTTGATGCTAAAGATATGGCAGATGAACAGCAGGAAAACGGCGAATCTAAGCCGATTTCTGAGGATGAATATATCGAACTGCTGAAAGAAAGAGGCAAGGAAAACATCATCCTGCCATTGACCGCATCGGAATCGCAGATCGCAGTGCAGTCCACGCAGTTTCGCTACAACACAGACTATTTTGTCGGCGATTATGTGACGGTGGAACATCAGCGATTTGGCTTGATACAGCCGAAAATTCAACTTATCGGCATGATAGAGAGCTTCGATCAGAACGGAAGAAGTCTTACACCAACATTCAGGGAGGTATAAATATGGCATTTTCTTATGGATTTTTCAACTCAAAAGGGCTTGACAGAACCTACACGGCGGAGAATTTCTGCGACTATCTCGGCAGTCTGATCTGCAACGGGATTCAGGATAATTACGGGCAGTGTTTTTCTATCACCGCAAACGGCGATTCAACAGTAAAAATCGGCACAGGTAAGGCTTGGATCAACGGACATTATTTTATCAACGATTCGCCTTACACACTGGATTTATCCCGATATATCGACGAATCTATGAGCAAGTATCTCATCATCGGAATCTACTGCGATGTGAGCGATTCCTATCGCAAATGCGACATTGAAATCAAGGCGGGAACGGCGGCTACAACGCCCACAACACCCACTTTTACCAACACACAGACACGAACTTACCTTACCCTCGCAGCCGTTCGCCTGAACGCTGAAGCAACTGAGATCAAGCAGTCAAATATCACGGATTATCGGGCAAACACGACGAGGTGCGGCTATGTCAGGTGCATTTTGGGCAAGTGTCATGTATCAGAAATGCTCGATGAAATGGAGCAAATTCGTCAGGAAATCAGCGGTCTGAAGGACGGAACGCTGACCGCAGAAGTAAAAAAGCTGCAGCAATATTTATTCAATACCGCCGACCGCACCCGATTTACAGCCAATGCCGATGGCGAACTTTTTTATTACGATTCTGCCGGAAATCCTCTCACCGGCGAACAGGAAATCGGAGGTATTCCGTACTTTTTTGCCACGAACGGTGTTCTGAAAACAGGCTGGCGAACTGTGTTCGGCAAGCGATACTACTACGATCCGCAGAACGGAAATATTCAGCTTGGTTGGGTGGAATACGGCGGAAGGATGTATTATATTACACTGTCGGAGGGCAAGCTGGTTAGTCAGCATCGCACCATTGACGGAAAGCGTTACTGGTTTGACAGCTACGGCGTGGCGACGGAGTCGAGGGGTGCGGTTTATCCCGATGTTGACGGAGACGGCGCGGTCACAGCGATGGATGCACAGACTGTTCTTAATTTTTCAGCAGATTGTGGCGCAGGAAATTACACCAATGATGAGGACGGCTGGGAGAAGTATCTGAACGATAAGACGAACGGAGGTGCTGACTGATGTGGAAATTCCTCGTAAAACAGCAGAAAATCGAGGTTATGGAGCGTGAAGTGATCGCCGATCATCAGATTGCATTTGTCAATCTGAAATTTACTTTCGACGGCGACTGGAAGAGGTTTCACAAGGTTGTGCAGTTTTCCCAGTGCGATGAAATTTACAGCATTGTTTTGGGATTTGACGGAACGTCCTGCAGGCTGCCAGCGGAGCTTCATGCAGGTGCGGTGAAGATGTCGGTTTTCGGCTATGACGCGGAATCCGACACGACGGTAAGGGCGACGACTGTGCCGATTACGCTGAATATTCGGGAATCGGGATTTATTGGAGATGACGACACGCCGATTCCGCCAACGCCTGATCTGTACACGCAGTTGTTGCAGAAAATTGCGGAAATTCAGTCGGGAGTTGATGGCAGGGACGGTTTGTCAGCTTACGAATTGGCGCAGGAGAACGGCTTTGTGGGTACGCTTGCAGAGTGGCTGGAGAGTCTGAAAGGTGCGGACGGTTTACCGGGGAAGGACGGTGTTGATGGTCGTGATGGTGTGGATGGAAAAGACGGGATAGACGGTAAAAACGGCATTGACGGCAAGGACGGCGTAACTCCCGATATGTCGGAATATCCGAAAAAATCAGATGTTCAGAAATTGATTGAAACACAGATCGCTATGATTCTCGAAAGCGGTCACAATCATGAAAATAAGGATATTCTGGATGCGACAACTGCAAGCTACACAGTCGAAGAACAGCAGAAACTTGCCGATTTTTCACCCTCTGATTATGCTACCAAGGAATCTCTGGAACAGGAATCCTTGTCGATTCGTGAAGCGATGATTCCGCTGACAAGGGAATTGCATTCACATGGAAATAAAGAAACTCTTGACGCACTGACATCGGAACTGCTTGCCGATTTACAGGGATTACAGCAGTTCGAAGATTCCACAAAATATGATATTCAAACAATCAGAGAATCCGTAGAACCAGTTATCTCGCAGGCACACTGGCATCACAATCTCACGATTCTGAACAGCATTACTGCGGCGAAAATGGCGGAATGGGACAGTATTTCTACACTGAAAACGCAGGTCAACGGGTTAAGCACGAATCTGACGGTATATCGGGATAAAACCGAGAAAAATGCTGCGAATATTTCGTATATGCAGGATGCGCTGCTCGAACTCCAGAACCAGATCAACGCACTGAAAAATAACGGTTATACGGTGCTTTTTGAGTGCGGCTCTGACGCTCTTGAAAAGTACAACAATGTTCTTGGATTTATGCTGAACGGCGGATTTCGCACGATGACGAATATGTGTGAGCAGTATCCGAATTTCTGCTGCGAAGCTAACGATTATGCGCTGTACTACAATCAGGAGGATTTCAACTGGGACGCGCAGATTTTTACCTGTGCGGAGAAAAAGTTGAATCTGACGGCAAGCAGCAAGATTCAGTTCTGCTACAATTCCGGCGCTGCGGAGGACGGGTTTCTGTATTTGATCGCTCCGCCCGGAGGTAAGATCGATGTGCCGATCACAATTTACGCCAAAAACGAAATTAACTACGGGCGTGCAGTTCAGCTTGATTTTCAGTGGCTGCAATCGCAGAAGTTTATCACAACAGAGATCGACTGCACGGGTATTCAGCCCGGCGAATATTACCTTGCGTGGATTGGTCGAAGCAACAACACGAGACCGATTATTCGCAGTGTGAAAGTTTTGGAGGTGAAATAATGAAGGAGAATTTTTGTACAATTGTTGGCGTTATCGGCGGCTTTTTCGCCGCAATACTCGGAGGGTGGGATTCTGCATTGGCAACACTGATTATTTTTATGGCAATCGACTTTACCACAGGGTTGATCGCTGCGGCGCTTGGTAAATCCAAGCACAGCAATTCCGGCAGGCTGAGTTCAAAAGCAGGCTGGGTGGGGCTGGCGAAGAAATTCTGCATTCTGCTTATGGTGGTTGTGGCTGTCCGCATGGATATCCTAATCGGCACAACATATATCCGTGACGCGACCTGCATTGGCTTTTGCGTCAACGAGCTGCTGTCGATTATCGA
>JAMPAJ010000025.1 GCA_023667265.1 Alistipes sp. | reverse complement strand
TTACGCTGTTGCTATACATATCTGCATTAATTTTTTCCGTTCTGATCATGTCAGTTGTGTGTGCAGCGGTCAGAGTAATGCCGAGAGCGGTAGACTGAAGCTGTCCGATAAAGACACGGCAGTCGGTATCTTTCTGAAAACGGTGGACTTCTTCACCGCGTTCTTTTACACCGCCGCGAACCAGTGCATAACCGATGCCCCTTTTCTCAACCATAGCCTGAATAGCATTGATTTCCGGGACGAATCTTGCCATAATAACAAGTTTCTGTCCGTCGGCAACCGTGCTGTCAATGATATCTGAAAGAGCGTCCAGCTTTGCGGTACTGACTGTATTGGCAACGCCGTTATCGTCAGTAAGATGACCTCCCGTGAACTGCGAGAGTCTCAGCAGCTTTGTCAGGATATTTGCCGCCGTTACTTCCGCTCCGTCCAATTCCAGAAACGACTCTTTTTCCAATTGCCGATACAGCTTTTTTGCCTTGGATTCAAGTGATACTGAGCGTACTTCTTCAATGATCTCCGGCAGGTCGAGACACTCCTGCTTAGTGACTCTGTATGCGGCAGAGTGCATCCTTTGCAGAAACTCGTCCCTCATACTCTCTTTGAACTTTGGAATATGATTGCCGTAGCCGGTCATTTCAAAGTAACGATTGCGAAACGCATAGAAGCTCGTGCCGAAAATCCTGCTGTCCAAAAAGCGGTACTGGCTGAAAACGTCTATTTCCTTGTTGGTGATCACCGTTCCTGTAAGCAGGAGCTTGAACCTTGCCTTGTCGCCCAGATGATGCAGAGCCTTACTCTGTGCGGTACGGTTTTCCTTGAGCTTATGTCCCTCATCGGCAATGATCAGGTCTGCGTCAAAGTTCAGAAGCTCCTTTTCCAACCGCCATGCGGATTCGTAATTTACGATCACAATGCGGACATCTTCGGCATATCGCTTTGCCTGCGAGAGTATCTGCCGTTTCTGTGCGGCAGTTCCTCTCAGTGTAAACACGCTGTAAGGAAACTCGGCAAATTTTGCAAGTTCCTCCTCCCATACGGACAAAATAGACAGCGGTGCGGCAATCAGTATCTTGTGCAGATCCTGCTGATGATAGAGAAAATCCGCAATAGAAATACCTGTAACCGTTTTTCCGCAGCCCATTTCCATAAGCAGAGCGACACCGAGTGAATTCATGCCGTTTCTTCTCATCCGGCTGTACAGCCTGATAAAGAAATCAATCGCCGCCTGCTGATGCTGAAACAGATTCATGCAGCACACCTCCGCATTCTTTTTCGTTGGGAAATCTCTGCACCGCTGCCTTGCGGGAAAGATTGAATGCCAGCCGCTTTGACACAATGCTGATCGCCGTCAGAATTTCGATCAGTTCCTTTGTGTCAGACCTCTTTTCGTGGGTCATATACACCACCTCCTACTTATAATGCCGTTCAGCCGTGCAAACTGGCAAAGATTTTTGAAAATATTTCAAAGAAAATCTTCAAAAGAAACGCCGAGCTTTTTTAAGGCAGCCTTCAGCTTGTAATCAAGGGTTCTGCGCGGGATTCCGGTAATTCGTGAGATCTCACTGTCTGAATATCCCTCGTAACGCAGTTTTATTATGGTTTTAGCGTCAGGGTAAATTTCTGCAAGGCGGTCGATAAGCTCCTCAAGCAAATGCACGTCCATCTCAATTTCGATGTCCAGCGGGTCGGCTGTTTCGGGAATTACACTTTCCTCATAATCCCGGTTTCCCGTAGAATGAACTGTGGAATAAGCGTAATAATGACATTGCGTACAGTCGCAGTTGCAATAGTAAACTGCACTGCGGGGGCAGAAGCAGTAACCTGCCTTACGCAGAGCGTCACGCTCACGCTTGCAGTGACGATAAAATTCCCTGAATACCTCCTCGGATACCTCTGCGAACTCCTTTGTTGCCTGGATGTAGATTTTGTAGGTTCGTTCCTTCTTTTCTTCCTGCGGCATAATGATTCCTTTCCGGCAGATGCCTGTTGGACTGCCAGAAAGGGACAAAACGGCGACTGAACATAGTTCGATTGCATAAAGATACAGTTATAGCTGATATCCCATCTGGCAATCGACTTCTCAGTCGCCGTTTGCGTTTTTATTTAATTGCATTTTTGTATGGAGCTGAGATAATTCCGCAAAGGAATCACCATACAAAAAAAGCGTCCACAGTTCAGGATAATTCCTGAACCATGAACGCTTCCGCCACAATTCAAGTACCTGTAACTGTACTTAAATTATAGCTTATTTATTCGATTTTGTCTGTGACGGTTTCTGTTCTATTTTCCGTCTGAATTTATGAAGAAACTGTTAATGTAATCTGATAATTGTTCATCATCCGATTCTTCCGCAAACGCAAAAGCATACTGCCGATATTTTCTGGATTCCGCTGTATTTCCCATAAATGCGTAAACCCTGCATAATTCTGCATAGATATATCCGATATTTGCATTGGATGTGTCCGTGCAGCAATGGAGAGCAGACAAAAGCTGATCTTCTGCAATCGTATATTCCTGCAAATACATATTGCAGACAGCCATTTTGTGATATGTAACCTGTTTCAACAGATAATCTTCACCTGCTATTTTTATGATTTTCTCAAGATATATGAGTGCGTTTTCATAATCCTGCAAGCCCATATTACAGTTTGCCAGTCCCATATATGGCTGTGAAAGGTTCGGACTATCGTCAGATTGGATTTCAAGAATGATTGCAATCGTTTTCCGATAATAATCAGCGCTTTCTTCATATCTGTCAGCTTGTTCCAGCAAATCAGCATAGTTCTGATAATCGCGGTATAGGTCGCCGGCAGGGATATGGCTTATCAGTTTATGCTTCTCAATGATTTCGGAGTAGAGTTCTATTGCCTGTTCAATGTCATATTCAGCAGCTACAAGCGCTTTATTGCTTTGACACTGCATTACATGATAGCTGTCCTCACCATATAGACGACGGTATATTTTGCAGGCTTTTTCTGAGTATTTCAAAGATTTTTCATTGCTGCCAGTCTGGTAAAGGAAATTTGAATAACCTAAATATACATCTGCTGTATCACTGCAGTATTTTGGGAGGTTACACTCTCTGAAATTGATTACTTTCCGATAGCATTCGTCAGCTTCATCATAATATTCGGTGTATCCGTCTCCAACGAGGTCAGTGCAGATTTCGGCAAGATAATAGTAATTCATGATCGTTTCGGAGTTTTCTTCACTTCGTTCTTCAATGTCCATAGCCTTTTTAATCATCTCATATGCACCTTTGTAATCACCGAACATCTGATAGGTCGAAGCGATACTCGAATAATCAGTGGCAATCTCAGCAGGCGGCAGGTTTTCTATCTGTAAATCTGCTTCCAACACTTTCATATAGTAGTCGAGCGCTTCGTCTGCTTTTCCATCGTGATAGTAAATGTTCCCGTAAATATGCCACAAAAATGCCCACTCACGCATTTTATTCTTATTTGGATCTATTTTATTCAGATAATGCTCAGCTTTTTTTATGGTTTCAAGCGCATCTGGAACATCGTCAAACCGCAGATACAGCTCGCTGCAATTTTTGTAATCCCGGATAAGCATTTCGTTATCATCAAGCTGTCTATCAATTTCCAATGCTTTCAGTATCGTTTCTTACAAAGCGGATAGTTGCTCGCTTCAAAGCAGACATAGAATAAACGAATAAGAAAAGTCGCATCATCTTCATTGTTAAGATTATTTTCCAGCAAATCCGCAACGGACCATGAGAACGGTATCAAGTCAAGCTTTGTGTAAGCCGTTCCCCAGTATTCTCCGCATTCCAGCTCTTCCGAAAGTTCATGAATAAACGGAGCACACTGCTCATAAAGGATCTCTTTTTGCTGTTCACGTATCGCCGCCGCAATCACGGAGTGCATCCAGTAAATATGGGTACGTTTTTCCATGATATATTCCAGCATACCTACATTAAACAAGGATAACAGACTGCTGTTCTTCCGGATATTGAACCACTTTTTTGCCTTGGTGAAGTCAAACTTGAGATTGGGAATGACGGAAATATATGTGAGGATTTTTTTATCTTCATCACTGTATTTCACGAGCGAAAATAAGATGCACATTTGCCTGATAATCGTTTCATCATTTTGCATTTTCTCATGCTCGCAGGAAACATCTTCCTCGCTCAGCTTGAATCCTTTTTCCACGAGTTTGGCATAAAGTTCAAGAAGTGAAAATCCCTCAGAAAAAGCCGCTTTGGCAATGAAAACAATCATGATAGTGAGCTTTGCGGTAAGCTCAATGATATCGTTCAGGATCTCGTTGTTACGTTCCTCAATTCTATAGTGCCGGTAGAAAAGTTCACGGCAGTCCTCCATAGAAAGCGGCTGTAATTCAAGCTTTTCATTGAATCCGGACAATTTTCTGTTGCGGCTTGTAACGAGGATTCGACACGAAAGCTGAGACAATTTCCGCAGATATTCATCGTCCGACGCTTCAATATTATCAACGACAAGAAGCATACGCTTGCCGTATTTATCGGAGATGTTCTGTATTTCCGTCCAGACCTCATCAATTTCGCACTTCATGTGAAAAGCCTGTTTTACGGACATTCTGAGATCGTTGTTGTTGTACTGCACCCATGCTATAATCTCAATGTCGCATTCATTGACATCTTTTTCTCTGATCTCTGAAATGAATTTCTTTACAAGTTCCGTTTTGCCAAGACCACCGACAGCGGTCACAAGAATATTTTCTTTCTTTTTAATAAGGAACTCATGCAATATATCAATATCGTCTTTACGACCGATAAGCTCAACACCGTTTTCAGGTGATTCGGTTAAATATTTGGGATGTTTTGTTGGAGCGTTATTTGCCGAAAGCCGCATATATCCAACGTCAAAAAGACTGTTTTTGCCCTTAGACACAAGATGATCCGAATAGTCAAGGCAGTCGAGGATAGCCGCAATCGTTCTTGAAACATGATAATCGTCAGTGATTTCCGTACAAATCTGACTTTTTACTTCCTGCGGAATATTCTCTGAACGGTTGAAAATTTCGATGAGGTCAGGAAGCGTATTTTTGAGATACGGCAGACAGTTGATTTCAATTTCTGATCTGAACAGTTCAAACCCGTCATATGTGTGAAGTTTCTTACGCACCTTGCTGTGAAACGGATTTGCACCTGATGTTATTTTCCTGAATTGGTCGTAATCGAATATTTCAACACCGGCGCATTGGTACAATTTGCCGAACATCAGGTCAAAAACGGCTTCTTTCTGAGTAAGATTCAACGCTGTTTTCAATTCATCGCAGATTATACTGAAAGCGTTGTAAAAGAGCTTCTGTTTCACGAGCATCACTCCCTGAGTATGTAATAAGAATATTATACCACTTTCCCCACTGAATTTCAACGGAAATATTGCTTTTTTTGCATTTATCGTGTATAATAGAATAAGAGTATAGAGGAGGGCTATATGGAATACAATTTTTACGGCTGGGAAACAGAGGCAGTTCCACCGATCATCAATACTTATCCGTCAGTTAATTCTCCGAGAGATTTGTATGACGCTCTTTCAGAAATATGGTGTGCGGAAACCTGCGCTCCGAGAATGAGAGGCAAGTGGAATTCTGACAATAAAACACTGGGACAATGCTCAGTAACAGCATTTCTTGCGCAGGATATTTTCGGCGGAAAAGTTTATGGCATACTTCGTGACGGCGGAAATTATCATTGTTACAATGTGATCGGAAACTGTGTTTTTGATCTGACAAGCGAGCAGTTCGACGATGAAAAGCTTGTATATGAAAATAATACGGAGCAGTTCAGAGAGGTTCATTTTGCTAAAGAGGAAAAACGTATGCGCTACGAATTTCTGAAAAAAGCGCTATCGGAGTATTTGAAGCATGAAGTATGAGAAGACAGTTACTGCAAAGTTTATTTCACGTCCGAACCGTTTTGTTGCACAGGTTCTTCTGAATGGAGAGGAAGCTTCTGTCCACGTTAAAAATACGGGACGATGCCGTGAATTGCTTGTTCCCGGTTCTGTTGTTTATCTGGAGAATTTCAGTTATCGGCAGGGAAAACGCAAGCTGTTATATGATCTGGTTGCGGTCAGAAAAGGTGATTTGCTGATAAATATGGATTCTCAGGCACCGAACAAAGTCGTTATGGAAGCGTTGGAAAACGGCAGTATAAAATTGCCTGGTATGTCGGATTTTACGGTAATTCGTCCTGAAAAAGTATATGGCGATTCACGTTTTGACTTCTATATTGAGGACAAAAATGGTGAAAAAGGTTTTGTTGAGGTCAAGGGTGTAACTCTTGAAAATAACGGTATAGCTTCCTTTCCGGACGCACCTACCGAGAGAGGCGTAAAGCATATTAAAGAACTTGTCAGTGCAATGGAAAACGGTTATCACAGTTATGTGCTGTTTGTGATCCAAATGTCAGAAATAAAAATGTTTACTCCCAATGATGCGACGCATATGAAATTCGGAGATGCTCTGAGATGTGCGGCAGAAAAGGGTGTACATATTCTTGCTTATGAGTGCGCGGTAACACCCGATAGTTTGGAAATTACAAAAGCTGTGCCAATAGAATTGAACGCTTGATTTATACGAGCAATGTGGCTGAAAACATAGGGAGGTCAATACATGAACTACTTTACGAAATCAGGCGAAAATACAAATATTCCTGTTCATCCGGAATCGGTTTCTCCTTCAGGCAAATACTTTGTCGGATGGCATTCTGAATCCAGAGGAACTATATATTTATATCGTACACTTTATAAAACGGATAATGCGGTCTATGGAAAACCGATAAAGCAGTGCAGCGGTTCCGATGATGTCGGGACAGGTTTGAAAGCTGTTGTATGGTATGAGGAGTACGGATTTGTAAAGATCATTTTTCGCATCTGGTGTACAATGGACACAGAGTCGGTGCGATTATATTTCGACCGGGAATTATATGAGAGAAAGAAAAAAGAGCTTCACGAAGAAAGAGCGTAACTATGAAAATATACATCGACGCAGACGGCTGTCCTGTCGTCAGAAATACTATTAAAATTGCAGAAAAATTCAACATTCCATGCGTTATCATCTGCGACACTTCACACCGCATTGAGTATGATAATGCTGAAACAATTGTAGTAGATAAAGGTGCAGACAGTGTGGACTTCCGCCTCGTGAATCTGGTTCAGAAAGGCGATATTGCCATTACGCAGGATTATGGTCTTGCAGCAATGTGCCTGAGTAAACGTGCGGTCGTTCTCAATCAGGACGGAAAAGAGTACACTGATGAGAATATTTCGGGATTATTGGAGTTTCGTGCTGTTTCAAAGAAAATTCGTCAGAGCGGCGGAAGGTTGAAAAGTATGCCGAAACGGACAGTGGAGCAGGATAGGATATTTGAACAAGCATTAAGAGAAATGCTCATAAAGAACAGAAAAACATTATGATCGTGGAAAAAGGCAGACCTGCTGATATAAGCGGCAGAGTGGATAAAGAAATAAAGTCATATGATTTCCTTGATATACTTGGAATTGCAGATTGATGAACTACAAGATACATTGCACGAAAATCAACTTGATAGATGAACATGATTTGATATGGATATGATTTTGCACAAACGACTTGCATTTCTGCTGAAAAAGTGCTATAATAAAAGTGTGGAAGGATGTGATGCGTCATGGGTATGAAAGATACGGTAACGAAAGAGTATATGCAGAACACGGAAGTATTTGCAGACGCTTTCAATTACCTGATATATGGCGGCGAACAGGTCATCAAGCCTGAAAGCCTGCATGAATTGGATACAGCGGAAATCGTTCTTCCGTATGGAGATGACAACAAATCCGAGCCTGTGCAGAAGTTCCGTGATGTGCTGAAAATGGCAACGGCTATGGCGGATGAGAATGCGGCATACCTGATTCTCGGAATTGAAAATCAGACGGATATTCATTATGCGATGCCGGTCAGAAACGGCTTATACGATATGCTTCAATATGCGAAACAAGTCTCTGATGCTGGCAAATCTCACCGGAATGCCAATAACACAGGAGATACAAACGCGGAGTACCTTTCAGGATTTTATAAGTCGGATAAACTGCTGCCGGTTATTACGCTTGTTGTGTATTTCGGTGTAAGCGAATGGGACGCACCGAGAACGATTCGTGATATGATGCTGGTCAAGGATGAACGAATCCTTGCATATACTCCGGATTACAGGATCAATCTGATCGCACCGCAGGAGCTCTCGGAAGAGGAACTGGATAAGTTCAGTACTGATCTCAGAACCGTTTTAAAGTACATCAAGTTTTCAAAAGATAAAAATCTGCTGAACGCTGCTCTGCATGAGGACGAAGCTTTCCGCAGTGTTCCGAGACAGGCGGCAGTGGTGATCAACACAATTACAAATTCACAGCTTGAAATCAAAGATGGAGAGGAGTCGATTGATGTGTGTAAAGCGATTGAAGATATGAGGAATGATGCGATTCAGGAGGGAATGGCTGAGGGCGAAGCGAAGGGCAGAGCTGAAACACTGAAGGAAGTTCTTAAGAACATGATTGACAGCGGCATCGAGGAAGCACAAGCAAAAAAAATCCTCGGTTTAGCATAAAACAAAAACGTCCCGGCAGACAATCTGTCGGGACGTTTTGTATTTTATGACTGCAAAGAAAATCAATTGCTTTTTCAAGCTGAATGTGCTATAATAAAAGTGCCAAAATCAAGGCGGTGGCAGAAAAATATACTGCTGCTTAAATTTCCAGGTATCCAAAGACAAGGAGTCAACATGAAATTTTTAACACACGATAGCAAAATCAGCTGTATTGACGATAACGGAAAAGAAGTAGGAAAAATCATTTTTCCGAAGTGCGAAAACAATGTTTACGAGATCAAGTCAACAAAAGTAGACGAATCTATGCAAGGGCAAGGTATTGCCAGAAAGCTCATGCGGCTCTGTCTGAACGAGATCAATCAGCGAGGCGGCACGGTGCGTGCGACTTGTTCCTATGCAAAGCAATATATCGAAAAGCATGGTCTGCATCCGCTTGTGATCTGCCATATGGTGACCTCGATTGACGGAAAAATTACAGGAGATTTTCTTTCCGGAAAGATCGGAACACAGGTCAGCGAGTATATTATGAAATCAACCGCAAGCTGAAGGGCGATGCGTTTGCCTGCGGCAGAGTGACGATGGAATCCAGTTTCACAGGCGGATTTAAGCCGGATCTGTCAGAGTTTGCAAGCACAGATATTCCCTATGAGGATTTCATTGCACAGAAACATGATTATTACGCAGTTTCTTTTGACAGGCACGGTTCTGTCGGCTGGAAAGACGGCATTTTGCACGATGAAGATCCAGGTTATGATGACTGCCATATCATTGAGGTTCTGGGTGAAAACACGCAGCAGGAAATGCTCGCATATTACAGAAAAGTCGGCGTTTCGTATATTTTTGCAGGCAAGGACGATATTGATATCAACACTGCTCTCAATAAGCTGTATAATTTGTTTGACATCAAGGTGCTGCTGTTAGAAGGCGGCAGCATTATCAACGGTGCATTTCTCCGTGCCGATGCCGTTGACAACATCAGTCAGGTTATTGCGCCGATTGTTGCGGATCAGGGTGATAAACCGCTGTTTTTCGATGCGAAAATGACGGATTTTCGGATGTTGGAATGCAGAGAAATGGCAGACGGCGCTGTGTGGATCTGGTATGCAAAGTGAGGAAAATCTATGGCAAATGAAACATGGATCATGAAAGGTCTTGCGTGGGACGATCCCTATAGGATCAGGACATGGCAGGAACTTGTCAACTTCGTGAACGAGGTGGGATTTCTGCCGCTGTTTGCAAACGAAATAGAGGGATTTTCTGTGGAGGAGCATATTTCTCCAGACTATTGGTGGACAGGCGATGCCGAGCAAGACCCTTGGGAATGGCGTGAGATCATCGCTCGCAGCAAGAAGATCGCCTACGGTAAATTTTTCGGCGGCAAGGCTGGATTTATCAGCAAGGAGTGGCTGCCGTATTTTGCGAACTACCGCCGAAACGGCTATGATTTTGATTCCAGATATGCGGACGGACTTGCTAATCTCCGTGAAAAGATCATCATGGATTTTTATCTTGGCGAGGATAGTAATGGAGATATGCTTTGGAAGCAGGACGAGATTCTTTCAACCGATTTGAAGAAAATGGCAGGCTTAGGCAAGGGCGGCTTGAAAAATTATCCCGGCATCATCGCAGGACTGCAAATGCAGCTTTATCTTGTCATCACGGATTTTCGGCGGAGGAGAAATAAAAAGGGCGACGAATATGGCATGAGCGTATCCGTTATGTTTCCGCCGGAGACGATGTGGGGATATGATTTGGTGACCTCCGCATACGGTGAAGAGCCGGTGCAGTCTTGGCAGAGAATATATGACCATGTTAAGAAATTGTATCCCAATGCGGATGATGATGCAATTATTAGTTTGATTGGAAAGAAACCGACAGTAGAGTGACGGTCAGAATCCGTTTTTTTCAGCGGTGCAGCATGATGCTGTGCCGCTTTTT
>JAMPAJ010000024.1 GCA_023667265.1 Alistipes sp. | reverse complement strand
AAGGCATGAAGCAGCTTATGGCTGGTCTTGGGCTGATCCTCCTCGCTATCATTCTCGTCCCTGTTCTCCAGAACATGATGACAGGTGCAGTCTGATTAACGCACGCTGATCAGATTGCTTATGGAGGGCGGAGTGTGGGCAAGCAATCGGACAGGGAAAAATTATGGCGATAAATTACAGAACCCAATGGGAGGTGACGAACAATGGGAGTAATAAGCGATGCGATAGACGCACTTGAAGATTGGTGCTGCGACTTATTCAAGGACGGCATTAAATCACAATTTGACGGAATTTCCGATCTGTTGACAGAAACATTTTCTCAAACAACAGGAAACGGCGGACTTGTTTCGACTTATCTGACCTCGCACCCTGCAAACTTCACGGGCGGCGGTACAGGTGGCACTGCCGTGTGGACAACAATTGAAACGCTCTGCAACAATGTTGTTGTACCAATCGGCGGCTTTATTCTGACGATAATTCTCTTGAACGATCTGATACAAACAGTCATACGAGGGAACAATTTCAAAGACTTTGACGATTCGATTTTCATTAAATGGATAATCAAAGCCCTATGCGGTGTGATACTGGTGTCGAATACATATTACATCGCATCTGCGCTGTTCGGGTTCGGCACAAATGTGTGTGCCAACGGGCTTTCAACTTTATTCGGCACAGGCAACTATCTTTCCACAGCGCTTGCCTTGCAGAAGTCGGCACTAAGCGGCTTATCACACGGTGAGTTGACGACCGTGTGGTTTATTTCGCTCATCGTCCACCTTGGAATTATGATATTGATCGTTGCAATTGTGATAACGCTTGCAAGCCGAATTATCGAGGTATTTATGTACCTTTCAATCGCACCGATCCCGATGGCAACCATGATGGACAGCGGTGAATGGGCAAGTATCGGCAAAAACTGGATCAAACAGCTTCTGGCATTATCATTTCAGGGATTTTTCATCGTGGTCGCACTCGGTATCTTCAAGACATTGTTCAGCAATATGATCGTCTCACTTAATACCAGCTCTGACGGTGTAATTATGCAAATGGCGATGCTTCTCGGATATACGGCTGCATTGATCTTTACGATTCTGCGTACAGGTGCGATCAGCAAAAGTGCATTCAGCGCTCACTAAATGGCTATTTACGGAGGTTTTATGGCACATTATGTTCCGATCCCAAAGGACTTGAACGATATAAAAGAAAAGTTCATCATGGGATTTACAAAACGACAGGTAATATGCTTCGGAATCGGTCTTGTGGTCGGTGCACCTGTTTTCTTCTTAACAAGAGCCATGATCGGAATGTCGGGAGCAATTTTCGCAATGGGAGCTTGTTCTGCTCCGGCGATACTCTGTGGACTCTACAAGAAGAACGGCGTTTTTCTCGAAAAACAGGCGAAATTCATGAAGGAATATTTCACAAGACCGAGAAAGCGATATTACAAAACCACAAATATTTTCGAGTGCTTTGAACGGCATATCGAATATACCAGAATTAAGAAAAAGCTGAGAGATGCCGAGAAATAGGCTCTCGGCTCTCCAACACAAAGATTGGAGGTTACAAAAGTGGGCTTTAGAAAGAAAAATGCCAAAAGAAGTGATAATAAGGCACCTGCTGACGTTATCATGGGCAAGCCTGCAAAACAGCTTACAAAAGACGAAAAGAAGATACTTTCCGCACGAATGTCGGAAATTAAAAAGCAAAATTCTAACAACGCAACTGTGCAGAACACAATCCCGTTTCTCTGTATGTACAGAGACGGCGTTTGTCAGGTCAGCGAAAATTTCTTTTCCCTGACAGTACAGTTTTTTGGTGCAAATTACAGCATTGCTGAATTTGATGAACAGAACAACATTTTCAGCAAATACTGTGATGTTATCAATCTTTTCGATAATACGATCAAGTTTCAGCTTACCTTTGAAAATCAAAACAGGTCAAAGGAAAAGCTGATAAGAACGGTGCAGATACCAGAACAGGAGGACGATTTCAACGATATTCGCAAGGAATATTCGGCTATGCTGACCGACAAGCTGCTGAAAGGCAGCAACGGACAGAGTGCAAGAAAATTCCTGACATTCGGAATTGAATCCACTTCATACAAATCGGCGAAATCAAAGCTGATGAGTATAAAAAATGATATTATCAAGGCTTTCAAGGCATTTGGTGTCGAAGCGGAAATGCTTGACGGCAGACAGAGACTTGAAGCTCTGTACTATGCTCTCAATCCTTACCGCAATTCCCCATTCATTTTTGATTGGGATTCTATGCTGCGTGCAGGAATGGACACTAAGGACTTCATTTGTCCTCCGTCCTTGAAATTCAACAAACAGGACTGTGAGATCGGCAATGCTTACGGCGCTGTGTGGGGTATGAATATCCTTGCCGGAGAGCTGCCTGATGAAATACTCAGGGATTTCCTTGAAATGCAAAACCTGTTCTGCGTGAATATCCATGCCCAACCTCTTGAACAAGTTGATGCCTTAAAATTTGTAAAGAAAAAATTGACTGCGGTTAATGCCATGAAAGTTGATGAGCAGAAAAAGGCTTCACAGGCAGGTTATGACCCCGACATTCTGCCGCCGTCTATCAAGATGTACATTGAGGATATTGAAAAGCTCCTCGCTGATCTGAACAGCAAAAATGAGCGTCTTTTTCATATTTCGATCAGTATCAGAAGCTACGCAAAAAGTAAAAAAGAGCTGAAATTACAGGCAGAAATGCTCAAGCGTATCTGTCAGAAAAATAACTGCACGATGTTCCCTTATGACTATCGGCAGGAGCAGACACTCGTTTCAACTTTGCCGCTTTGTTACAACGAAATTCCCGTATCAAGAGAAATGCACACAAGCGGTATTGCTATCTTTGTGCCTTTCACTACAAAGGAACTTTTTCAGGACGGACAGGCTACCTATTACGGTGTGAATATGCTGTCGGGCAATATGATAAGGGCAAACCGTTCACGGCTCAAAAACCCGAACGGTCTTATCCTCGGTACGCCAGGTGCAGGAAAAAGTTTCAGCGTTAAGCGTGAGATTCTCGACTGTTTTCTGACAACTCCTGATGACATAATTATCTGCGATCCGGAGGGCGAATATTTTCCACTTGTGCAGGCACTTCATGGACAGCTTATCCGTATCGCTTCAAACAGCGAGCAGCATATCAATCCTATGGATATTACGATTGATGAGTACCTTTTTGAAAATCCAATGGAAGTGATCGCCAATAAATCGGACTTTTTAATTTCTCTGTGCGAAATAATTGTCGGCGGTCGCTATGGACTTTCTTCTGAGGAACGTTCTGTCATTGACAAGTGTGTACAGCGTATCTACAAAAATTTCGTACAGAATGAGCCGACTATCGAGAAAATGCCGTTGCTTTCCGACTTGCAAAGTGAACTGAAAAAAGAGGGCGAAGTTGCTCTGAGAGTTTCAAATTCCCTTGAAATGTTTGTCAACGGCTCGCAGAATTTATTCAATAACCGCACCAATATTGATATGACAAACCGTATCATCTGCTTTGATATTAAGGAGCTGGGCAATCAGCTCAAAAAGGTCGGTATGCTGATCGTTCAGGACACGGTATGGAACAGGGTTTCCGCTAACCGTGAGAAAAAGAAGATCACTCGCTATTACATTGACGAATTCCACTTGCTTCTGAAAGAGGAGCAGACAGCGAAGTACAGTGCAGAAATTTGGAAGCGTTTTCGTAAATGGGGCGGCGTTCCGACGGGCATTACGCAAAATGTCAAGGACTTGCTTTCTTCTCAGGAGGTAGAAAATATCTTTGATAACTCGGACTTCGTATATATGCTCAATCAGGCTGCCGGAGACCGTGATATTCTCGCTGAAAAGCTCCATATTTCTAAGGAGCAGATGAAATTTGTCACGAACAGCGGTCCAGGTGAGGGACTTATTCGTTATGATAAGGTTCTGCTTCCATTTACGGACAAATTCCCCATAAATACGGAGATGTATAAACTTATGACCACAAAACCGACTGAAAGTTCGTAACAGCGTGGAATGGAGGATATATGAGTTTACAGAGAAAAGAAAATAACCTCCGAAAAGCGCAGGCACGGTTTGATAAGGTCAGCAGACGTTCAAAGCAGTTTCAGATAGAATTTGTCCGTTCACAAAACAGAAATGGCAAATTCAAGACCAAAGCGAATATCGTCCGTGGAGAAAAGCAATTTCACGGAAATAATCGTGGTCTGCTTCATAAGGCTGTCAATCTGAAATACCGTGTTAAGGGAGATGTGCCGTCTGTTACAAGAACAATCAACGCTTGGCAGCCAAAATCTACAAAGGGCAGGCTTCTGAAAAAGACTGCTCAAATAAGTAATTTTGCAATTCATGATGCTGCTCAGACGGCTGTTGATGTCGCTCTCGCTGCGGAAACTGTCAAGATAAAATCCTCCGATTTTCTTCGGCATGAAGCACATAGCAAGCTGAAACAAAAATACACTCGTGAAGCAGTGGACGATTATCACAAAGGAGTTTTTTTGTCGGAAGAACGGCGGTCGATGCCGTAAAAGGCACGCACAGACACTTCAAATTAAAAAAACAGGCAAGATTTGAAAAGGCGAAATTCAATATGTAAAAGGCGGAATACAAGGTTTTCAAGGCGAAGTCCTGCAAGCCGAAAATTGAGGGTAATAAGGCTGATCTGAAATTCGTGCAGAAGCAACAGAAAATCAACAAGAATTTCAAGAAGCGAGAGCTTCGCAATCAGCGAAAAATCAAGCGAAATGCAAGTGCAGGACTTCTGATCCTGAAACCTGTTTCCTACTCGGCAGGACGAATGAAAGCGTCCGCTTGGCAAAAGGCGGTCAACGAAGATCAGGATAACGATTTTGTTCACGTCATTGATTCTGCAAAGCGCAGAATAGCCGAGCCTGCCGTCCACAAAGTCAGCAAACCTGAGCGTTTACAGCGTGAGCAGAAAAAGCGTGACAGGCTGAAAAACAGTGAAGCGAAATCAAATAAGCGGCTGAATCGGCAAGAAAATAAGCTGAAGGCAAAGCACGACAGCTTTAAGAAAAAACAGAAACGCAAGCCGAAAAATAAGGCGAAAAAATCACTTTCCGAAGGATTGAAAAAGCTCTTAAAATTCGTCAAAAATGTCTACGCCAAAGAAGCAGTAAAATTCTTTGCGACTCTCGCTGTGCCTGTCATCATCATTCTTCTTGTGTTCGCCTTTATCATCATGATTTTCAGTTCGATCTCGCACAGCAGCAGTTTCACGCTCGGTACTTATGCGGCGCAGGATTATGACCTTTCCGAAGCTGAAAAATATTACACGGAGCTTGCATATAACTTCAATCAGAAAATTCTGAAAGTGAGTAATTCAGACACTTGGAAAGACGGTCTTACGGATTTCGGTGCAAATAAAAATGACCTGAAAGATACTCCGAACAATTGGTATTGGGGCAAGTCCTCGGTCTATGACTGGGAGCCGCAGTATGATTTCGACTGCTATAAGCTGTGGGCATTTTTGTGTGCGTATTATTACGATTTTGATGCGGAAAACGGCGATATAAAGTATTGGAAATTCACAAGTGATACCGAAAATTTGCTTGATGAAATTTTCAATGCAGAGTACGAATTTGAGCATTATTACGACAACACATCGGGCTGGGAGTACAGGCAGAATTTCGATTTCCGCGGCTATTATTCTATTGACGGTTCAGGCATTTCGGGCAATCACGGATATATCAACATTTCTTATCCCGACGCACTTCCGTTTCAGGGATATAACAACGGAAAAACGATTTATTTTGATTTGAGCAACGGTGAAGTTCTAAATTACTCGGACAATTATTCTGCGACAGGCTGGTATCTGAAAAATCAGTATGCCGACGATCATGACAACAGCGGTACGAAGTACGGTGCATGGTATGTCAACGGCGAGCAGTGCAGTTGCGGAATATGGGAAAACGATGTGCTTGTCACGCCGATCCCCTATGTCATCACGGAACACGACTGGTGCAGTTTTCTGAAAAAATACGACTGGAAAACGGACTGCCGGCTTTACTACAATGTCAGGCAGAAAAAGACTTTTGATGAGGTGATCGCCGAAAAACTCAGCAATTTGTCCCATTCTGACGAGCGTATTCAATATTACAATTTGCTTGTCGGCACGGACGGCAGCACGATGTACGGCAATCATCAGACTTTGAAAAATCTGCTACCCGAAAGTTCTATCCGCAGTTATAGTCTGAAGCGTGAATTCGGATATGAAATGACTGGGTGGAATATTGCCGGAGACGGTCTGTATCAGGGTATCAAGGTCTATGCGGACAGTGGCACAAAGCTGAAAATGCCTTTTAGCGGAAAAATTACCGATGTAAACACCACAGATAACAAAATCACGATTCGCAAGGACGATGTTGAGTATTGGTATGACGGAAACGGCGGCACAAAGCGTGATACGGAAGTTACGATTGCAAATGCCGTGCTACTAAGCGGTTTTTTCGATGGCGATACGGTAAGCGAAGATACGGAGTTTGCACAAACAACGGCTGGGAATGTAAATTTCCACATCTATATAGATACGGACGGCTATGGCTGGGATTACATTGATCCCCGGCTTGTGCTGTATTAAGGGAGGCAGAATGGAGCGATTAGACAAAAAGATAGCTGAAAATCATCAGCGGCAGGACTTTCTGCGAAGGCGTATCCAGTCCGATAAGGACGAGCTTGCAAGACTTGAGTCCGAAGCGAGGGTGCTTGAACATTCTCAGCTTGCGGTGGTTTTCAGTTGTGAAATAAAGGATGTCAATTCCCTTGTGACGCAGGAGCATGACACGCTTATGAAGCTGCGGTCACATGGCATTACGGACAAAATGCTTGAAGCTCTTGCCAATGGCGAGATCACAATACATACAAATGATTCCGAGGAGGAGACAAATGAAAGCAAAATTTTTTAGTGCGGTGCTTTCCGCCGCCGTTCTTGCAATGGCAAGCGTGGGCGTTACGGCATCGGCGGAAGAAGCTGCAACAGAGGAAACTGCTCAGACTACAGAATCAACGACCGAAATGCAGGCGTCTGAAAATACCGCTGAAATGGTTGAGGAGTCGTCCGCAGAAAGTACGACGATTGATTATTTTGCCGATGATTATTACGATACGGAGGGCAATGCATCGCTCATCAAGTCGGAGCAGATCATCTACAATTCCGAAGAAATGCAGTTTATCGCTGTAACCACAAAAGACGGTCATGTCTTTTATGTGCTGATCAATTACTCTGTGGCTGACGGTCAGGACAATGTATATTTTCTGAATAAAGTTGACGATTATGACCTGTATGCGCTGCTTTACGCCGGAGAGGAAAATGAGAGCAATGGCACGATCACTCCCGAACAGGCGGCGCAGGCTGCCGAAAATGCAAATGGCAGAGTTCAGCAGGACAGCGGTTCGGACAAGCCAGATGAAATTACAGAAGCTGCTGAAAATGAAAGTCAGCCTGATGATGAAACGCCTGCAAAGAGCAATATGAACAGCGTTTATCTTGCTCTTGGTGCGGCTGCTCTGATTGGAATCGGTGCGGTTGGGTTTATGCTGACAAAGAAAAAATCAAAGGGCAAGAGTTCTGTTTCGGTTGAGCCGGACGATGAGGAGGAGATCCTTATCAGCGAAGATGATGATTTTGAGTTCTATGACCACAACGGCGATGATGAATAAAATCAACTTTGACCCCACCGGAGTCAAAGTTACGGACAATGAGAAAGAGAGAATTTGTCTGATGAAAGTTTTAAGTTTATTTGACGGTATCTCCTGCGGCAGACTGGCACTTGAACGTGCCGGACTGCCTGTGGAGCGCTATGATGCCTTTGAGATCGACAAGTACGCCGTCACGGTCTCAAAGAAAAATTATCCCGATATTGTTCATCACGGGAATGTTTTTGACGGCGATTTTACAGAGTTTAAGGGGTATGACCTGTTACTCGGCGGTTCGCCATGTACATATTGGAGCATTGCCAAAAAAGGACGAGAGACTACCTCGGACGGTATGGGATTCCAGCTCTTTATGGAATATGTAAGAGCCTTATGTGAGAGTGAGTGCAGATATTTTCTTTATGAAAATAACCATTCCATTCACAGAAATATTAAAGAGGAAATTTCAAAATATCTCGATGTTCAGCCGATCATGATAAATTCTTCTTTGCTGTCGGCACAGAACAGAAAACGCTGTTACTGGACGAATATCCCGAATGTGACACAGCCCGAAGATAAGGGAATTATGCTTGCTGATGTGCTTGAAAATGCTATGCCGTGGCAGGATAAGTCTTATTGTATGACTTCCTCTTATGGCGGTGCTGTGCTGTGGAATACTTTGGAGCGAAAGCAGCGCACAATGGTTGCAATGCCTGTAAATACTGTCAACGGAAAGTCGCATACAATTCCGGCTACATATTACAAGGCAGGGACTAACCTGTTTCCGAGTTTTAAGGCTGAAAACAGCAGACAGAAGATAGCTGTTCCTATCGGAGCAGCACAAAGAGGTCGATATGTTGATGATAAAAATACCGAGCAGCATCTTGAAATACGGCAGGATGGAAAGTCAAACTGTGTAACAACAGTTCAGAAAGATTCTTTGATCTGCGCTCCTGTTCGTGTTGGACAATACGGCAAAGGCGGTCAGGGGCAGCGTATCTATTCCGTTCGTGGAAAGTCCGTTACCCTTTCTGCAAACGGCGGAGGTCGGGGTGCAAAAACAGGTCTATACAAAATTGATCTGCCTGACGGCGATTACATAATCCGTAAGCTGACACCTATTGAAGCTGAGAGACTTCAAACTCTGCCCAATAACTACACGGCAGGAATCAGCAATACGCAGCGTTACAAGTGCATCGTCAACGGCTGGACGGTCGATGTGATCGCTCATATTTTAGGAGGTCTCAATGGCGATTGACGAATTACTTGTAAAATGTACCGACTCTGAAAATTACACGATTTATACCAGTTTATGTAAAGCGCAGCGGCTTATGATGCGGTCGTATACTCCTGTATGCAGTATCAGCGGCGGCTCGGACAGCGATGTTGTTCTTGACCTTATTCACAAGGTTGACGAGGACGGCAAAGTAATTTATTACTGGATAGACACAGGGCTTGAATATACCGCCACAAAGGAGCATCTTGAGTTTCTTGAACAAAAATATGATATTGAGATCAAGAGATTGAAGCCTGATAAGCCTATCCCGACTTGTGTTAAGGAGTATGGAGTACCGTTCTTGTCGAAATATGCTTCCGAGCAGATGATGCGTTTGCAGAAGCATCATTTTCAATGGGAGGATGAGCCGTTGGAAGTGCTTTTGAAGAAATATCCGAAGTGCAAGATAGCTTTGCAATGGTGGTGCAATGCCTACTACTCAATGGATAATGGCATTCAGCAGATGAGCAGATTCAGCATTAGCCGCAACAAATGGCTGAAAGAATTTATCATACAGAATCCGCCGGATTTCCCCATAAGCAATAAATGCTGTGAATGGGCAAAGAAAAAACCTGCAAAGCGTTTTATCAAAGAAACCGATGCAGACCTTGAGATAACAGGTATTCGTAAAGCGGAGGGAGGAATACGCTCCGCAAACTACAAAACTTGTTTCTCTGAAAGCAAGTCCAAAGGCTGCGGTACATACCGCCCGATTTTCTGGTACACGGACGGCGACAAGCGTGATTATGAGAGATTTTTCGGAGTTACGCATTCACGGTGTTATACGGAATATGGCTTAAAGAGAACTGGCTGTGTGGGCTGTCCGTTCAGCAAGAACATCAATGAGGAGATTGCAATTATTGAAGAACACGAGCCTGAACTGTACAAAGCTGCTGTCAATATTTTCGGCAAATCATACGAATATACACGGAAATATCGTGCTTTTGTCAAGGAAATGAAAGCGAAAGAAAAGGAGCGAAAACAGCATGATAGATCATTTGGCGTTGGCGGAACATCTTCCTGTGATTCTGACGGTGACAGCGATGTTGGCTTTGCTGGTCGGCGTGCCGTATCAGATACAGAAAATGATTGACCATTCGGAAACGGACGATACAAATAAAAATTAAACGGAGGTTATCAAAATGAATGTAAAGAAGATCATCAAAGGTGTTGTGGGTCTCGGCGTGGTTTCGGGAATTGCGTATCTTGCATACAAGGTCGGCGAGGGCTGCGGTGAGATCAATGAGAGATTTCGTGATGTGAATGAGGAAAATGACATCAGTCCTGACGATGAGGAGGACTTCAACTTTTACGACAATATGGACGAGCCGGATGACGGCTGTATTTCTCCATATCATACAGAAAAAGGGAAGTATTTTCGTCTTGGCGATATAGACACGGCGAGCTGGGATAAGGATTTCCTTGCAACGGTGCTTCTGCATATCAAGATGAATCCTCACATAACAAACAAGGAGCTTCGTGATTTTTATGAGATCACGAAAGACGAAGCGGAAGAAATTCTCGATTTGTTTGAAAAGGCAGGCTACGTTTCCGAGAAGAACAGCAATTACAGGCGTAGGGTTCTGGTGAACGGTGTAAATCTGTATGAATTGATCTGAAAACGAACAAGGCACAGTCCTTGTCGGGCTGTGCC
>JAMPAJ010000023.1 GCA_023667265.1 Alistipes sp. | reverse complement strand
AAACATCTTTCTGGGAACGCAAAAAATACCCGCCTTCTTCAGAAGGAATTTGCAGCAATGACTTTTCATATTCGTCTGTTATTCTTTCAAGAAAAGATGCTTCCTGATAATACGGTGCAGCGTAGCTCAGTCCGAGATAATTATTTACCTGGCTAAGTACTGAACCGACCGCATCCCTTACAAGTAAATTATCCGGTTCAAGTATACTGAGCAATGTAACAATTTCCTGTGCAAGAGAATGATGCGTTTCGGAATTATCAACATTTTGAGATTGCGCAAGTAAATCTGCAAAATTAAGCAGATCCTTTAAATTCGAGAATATGTATTTATTCGTTTCTGCCGCAAAAATATGCATAGTGTAGTTGTATAAAAGTTCATCATACAATTCAGTTAAATATCCGTTCTTTTCAAGCCCTGAAAAAACGGCGTTTCCAAGAGTCGTGTTATCCATTATCAGCCTGACCCCCTAATAACTCCAGCATGATTCTTTTTTTATCTTTTTCAGCACTGTTCATGGGAAGAAAATAAAAATAGCAGGAATGCATTCCAAGTTTTTTGCTTGCTGCCTTGTTCATAATGTATGGGATAACAATTTCGATATCTTTTTTCATCTTTTCAAGAGCTTCTGTAATGAATTGATCATTAATGTCATTCGTTATTCCAAGACTGTAACCGATAAAAACGCCAAAAGCCATATCAGGAAGTTTGTGATTATCCTTTGAAGGAATCAATATTGATTTTAAAACTTCCGTTGTTTCAGAATCATAAGTGTTATTGTAAAGCGTATTCTGTGCTGCTTTTCGTTCGTTTACCTGCCCGATTTTAATTCTTTCAATTATCTCAAACGCTTCATCAATTGCTTGATATATATCATCATGAATACTTGATGTTCCGCAAACAAGTTGGTATTTCATTTCACCTTTTATATTTCGTTTCAGCAAATGCAAACTGTCACTTCTGCTTTTTGAGCCGGAGATTTCAACCTTGCTGAGTAGTTTAGGAGCATTCAGCACTTCTTCAATCAACGCATAGACAAGCATTTCACCTAATTCGTTACCGCTGCCTTTTTCGTCAGCCTTACCATTTTCGTTCATGGATTTTACTGCTTTCAATCCAATACTGCGGATTCGCCGGCTTTCCTCAAACCTCTTAATATCTGATCGTGAGTATACATACATTCCTACACAATCAAGAAGATATTTACATAATTCATAGTAATCAAAGGCGGAATTAGATATATCCAGATAATACATATCTATGCCGCACTGATTACTGAGATCCAATGCTGCATCGCTATCAAAATGAGAAAATACATTTTCAAAATTACTGTCAGTAATGGTCTTTTTAAGTTCCGTATTTTCGACAATCATATCAATTGGCTTTGAGAGCTGCGCCTCAATTGTATGTATATATTCCTCATTAATCTGAGAGATAGTGTCCTTCCCTTTTCGGTTGTTTACATACGATACAGTGTAATAAAGTATATCCGCAATTGTCCTGCAAACATCATGATTATCTGATGATATAATATATCCTCGTGTTCGAGATCCGATTATATCATCCGAAATATCGCTATTTGTAATCAGATCCTTCAAGGCAGCAAGTATTATATTATGTTTGTTATCGTCAAGCAATGGAAGTACATCTGCGTCAATAAAATCGACAATATCATCTATATCTTTTCCGGAAATATCCTTTTTCACCTTTGGAGATAATCCTGTATCGCATGAAAGAATTTTACTTACAGCAGTATCATTTGTTTCTAATGAATCACCATATTCCCAATTTATTGATGAAAATATTCTGCTCACTAAAAGCTTTTGCGTCGTATCAGGTTTACTGCACAAATAAAGAATATTCCCCAATGATGCGAAACATAGAACCATTTATTTTCTCCCCTAGCTTTTTGCCAATTATTTTTCGATCAACAATGTCTCAAGTACTACAATCCAATGCTTCGCACATTCTGTAAAAACCGATAAGTTTACCGATTACTCATGACTCATTTTTGCCATTGTTGAAGATGTTATGTCTGTAATTTTCATCAAATTTTATTAACATATCTCGATCTGTCAGTAATTTTCAAAGTTTTTGTAGCTGTACACACCTTATATTCTAAATACTATAGATATAGTTTACCACATTTTCACTAAAAAATCAAGCGTTTCTCCATAAAACTACAATAAAAAAAACCATTTTTTCAAAGATTAAGAAATCATTCAAGTACTATTCAAGTCCATTCAAGTGCCATTCATGGCGCATCGACTCGAGATATGTTATGATATAAATACAGTCAAGGACAACCAAGACTGACTAAAACAGAAGAGCAACTTAATTGCCTGATTTGCAATAGGGCAATAAGGATACTTGGAATATCAGCTTATTAGGGCATCCTGTGTAGGCAGACGCGTAAAGCATCGTACCCCGTAAAGCTGTATTTCGTTGTACCCTTGGATTCCTATTGTCAAATCGGGCTTTTTTGTCGCACAAAACATGTCAAAGGAGGACAAGTAATGAGCCAAATCAAATTGTTACTGGATGTGGTCGCAGATATGCGGCATCTGGCAGACAGCCTTGCGGAGTACGCAAATGCAGTGACCGGCAACGAACATCTCATCTGTGAGAAACCTGCCGGGCAGATCAATCCTGCCGATTTCGAGCCGATCTACGATCCCACAATGGATCAGCAGATGCAGGAAGAAATCGATGATAAGGAGTCTCAGATTCCTCTAAGAGAGCAGGTCATGGAGAAGCTGACCAGGCTGACCCGCTCCAACCGCAAGACGGAAGCAAGAGAACTCATCCGGAAGTATGGCGGTCAGAAGTTCACCGAGCTTCCCGAATCGGTCTACCCGGATATGCTTAAGGAATTGGAGGCGATGCTGTAATGCCGCCGAAAGCACACGCATGGGTAGGACCATCATCAATTGCACGAGTTCTTGCCTGTCCGCCGTCCGCAAGATTCTCGGAGCAGTTCCCCGAAACACCAAGCGAATTTGCTGCGGAGGGAACAGAAGCTCACGAGTATTGCGAGTATCTGGTACGCAAAGCTCTGGGCGAGAAGGTTCGCAGCCCGAAGAAAAAACTGAAGTTCTACAATGCCGAAATGCAGGAATGTGCCGATGGCTATGCAGCTTTCATCATGGAGCTGTACGAAACCGCAAAGCTGAACTGCAACACGACCGAGATCATGCTCGAACAGCGAGTTGATGTTTCGGAATATATTCCGGAATGCTTCGGCACGGCAGACTGCATCATCGTTTCCAACGGCACGATGACCATTGCGGACTACAAGCACGGAATGGGCGTAAAGGTCGAAGCGACTGACAATCCGCAGCTAAAGACCTATGCTTTGGGCGCACTGGCGATGTTCGACTTCCTGTACGACATCAAGAAAGTTCGTCTCATCATCTATCAGCCGAGGCTTGAAAATGTTGATGAATGGGAGATCGGCGTATCGGACTTGCTCGAATGGGCGGAGAAAACGCTGAAGCCGACCGCACAGCTTGCCTACAACGGCGAAGGTGAATTCTGTGCCGGAAATCACTGCCGATTCTGCAAGGCGAAGGCTGTCTGCCGCAAAAGAGCAGAACAGAATCTGCTCCTTGCGCAGTATGAATTCGCACCGCCTGATCAGCTTGAAGAGCATGAAATTCCGATCATTCTCTCCAAAGCAGGCGAACTGGTCACATGGGCAAACGATGTCAGGGAGTTTGCGTTGGCACAGGCACTCAGCGGCGTTCACTATGACGGATACAAGCTGGTCGAAGGTCGCAGTAACCGCAAATACACCGATAAGAAAGCAGCAGCCAAGGCAGTTGAAAATGCAGGCTACAATCCCTACGGTGAGCCGGAAATCATGGGGATTACCGCAATGGAAAAGCTGCTCGGCAAGAAAAGATTCTCGCAAATTCTCGGCGGTCTGGTAGAGAAACCGAAGGGAGCCCCGACGCTCGTTCCAAAATCGGACAAGCGCCCGGTATACTCCGATGCAAACGAAGATTTCAAGGACGCCTAAGTGTGAGGCAGGATTCTGTCTGAACACGATGGTGTACCTTTTACAGATTTAAGAAAGGTAGGAACAGTAACATGGCAAAGAAGATGATAAATCCGACTAAGGTGATCACGGGTCCCAAGACCCGCTGGTCTTACGCAAATGTATGGGAGCCGAAGGCAGGACAGGACGGCGGAAAGCCTAAGTTCTCTGTATCGCTTATCATTCCCAAGAGCGATACCGTCACCGTACAGAAGATTAAAGCGGCAATCAAGGCAGCTTATGAGGAAGGTGCTTCCAAACTTAAGGGCAACGGCAAATCCGTGCCGCCTCTCGCCGCAATCAAAACGCCTCTTCGTGACGGTGACATCGAACGCCCGGACGATGAAGCTTACAAGGGCGCATACTTCGTCAATGCAAACAGTATCAACGCTCCTGAAATTGTGGATGCCGACCGCCAGCCGATACTTACCCACAGCGAGGTATACAGCGGTGTTTATGGCAGAGCATCCATCAACTTCTACGCATTCAATTCCAATGGCAACAAGGGTATCGCCTGTGGTCTCGGAAATCTCCAAAAGCTCCGTGACGGTGAGCCTCTCGGCAGCAGAACCAGTGCAGAGGACGATTTTGCAGACCTCGATGACGAGGACGATGACGATTTCCTGAACTAAGAATACAGACGGGTTGGGCGCTGAGCTTCGGCTTGGGTGGGATTATTTGAACTATGAGAATACTTTCAATTGATATAGAAACATACTCAGATGTCAATCTGAGTAAATCGGGAGTATATCCCTATGCAGAGTCCGAGAAATTTGAGATACTGCTCTTCGGTTACAGCATAGATGGACAGCCGCCGAAGGTCATTGACCTTGCAAACGGTGAGCAGCTCCCCGATGATATTATTGCAGCACTGACTGACCCGAATGTCATCAAGACAGCCTATAATGCCATGTTCGAGCGCATCTGTATTTCCAAGCACCTCGGACTTCCCAATGGCACATATCTCGATCCCGCGCAGTGGCACTGCACAATGGTCTGGGCGGCAACGCTTGGTCTGCCGATGTCGCTGGCTGGTGTGGGTGCAGTTCTTGGATTGGATAAGCAGAAAATGTCCGAGGGTAAGGAACTGATAAAGTTCTTTTGTATTCCCGATAAGGACGGCAATCTGCATCATCCAAAGGTGCATCCGGGTAAGTGGGAACTGTTCAAGAAATACAATTGCCGAGATGTTGAGGTGGAAATCGCCATTCAGCAGAAGCTCTCCAAATATCCCGTACCGGATTTCGTATGGAGTGAATATCATCTCGACCAGCAGATCAATGACCGTGGCGTTGGTGTGGATATGGAGCTTGTAAGCCATGCAATTACGATAAGCAAAAAAATAAAGAATGAGATCACTGCCGAGATACAGGCACTAACTATGCTGGACAACCCCAATTCTGTACAGCAGATGAAGGAGTGGCTTTCAGAAAACGGAATGGAAACCGAGTCGCTGGGCAAGCAGGCGGTCAAGGAACTGCTGGAGACAGCACCGCCGAAGCTTGCAAAGGTACTATCCCTCAGACAGCAGCTTGCGAAGTCGTCCGTCAAGAAATATGATGCAATGCTGAGCGCACATTGCGTCGATGACCGAATCCGTGGAATGTTTCAGTTTTACGGTGCAAATCGTTCAGGGCGGTTTAGCTCAAGATTAGTCCAGATCCAAAATTTATACCGCAATTCGATGGACGGGCTTGCTCTTGCACGGGACATCGTCAAAAGCGGCGATGCCGAAACCCTTGATCTGCTTTATGGGGATATTCCGGATGTACTGTCGCAGCTTATCCGTACTGCACTTGTTCCGCAGAAACCGTACCAACGCTTTATTGTCGCTGACGTTTCAAGCATTGAGGGTGTAGTGCTTTCATGGCTTGCAGGCGAACAGTGGCGTATGGATGTGTTCAGGAACGGCGGCGATATCTACTGTATCTCTGCTTCAAAGATGTTCGGCGTTCCGGTTGTCAAGCATGGGATCAACGGGCATCTCAGGCAGAAAGGCAAGATCGCCGAACTCGCCTGTGGCTATGGCGGCTCCATGGGAGCGATGAAAGCTATGGGCGCACGGGAGATGGGAATATCCGATGATGAAATACAGCAGATCGTTTCCGATTGGCGGGAAGCTTCTCCAAATATCGTAAAGCTCTGGTGGGATGTTGACCGAGCCGTGAAAAAGTGTATCAAAAACAAGGGCACTGAAGAGGAGGTCAACGGACTGCACATCTTCTGTGAATCGGGATTCCTGTTCATCGAACTGCCCTCCGGCAGACGGCTTGCCTATGTGAAGCCGAAAATTGGCGAGAATAAGTTCGGCGGTGAGTCAGTCACCTACATTGGTGTCGGTGAACAGAAGAAATGGGAACGCATTGAGAGCTACGGTCCGAAGTTTGTGGAAAATATCATTCAGGGCATTGCAAGAGATATTCTGCTCCATGCCATGAAGAATCTCAATCATTACCGCATTGTCGCTCATATACACGATGAAGTCATCATCGAAGCGACTGACGGCATGACCGTTGACGAGATAGTAGAGAAAATGTGCATCATTCCCCGATGGGCAGGCGGACTGACGCTCCGAGCAGACGGATATGAATGCGAATTTTATATGAAAGATTGAGGAGGAAAATTTTATGACACTTATGGAATTACAGGACATTCTCGGTGAGAGAATCCGCATTGTGAGCGATACCGACATGAGCCTTGAAGAACGCAAAAAGGAAGCGGAGATCTCTCAGACGATTTCTTCACTTGCAAAACAGATGATCAACAACGCTGATGTCGTTCTCCGCACCGAAAAGCTGGTTGCTGAAGGCAAGCTGGAGAACTCCAATATCGAAAAGCTGATTCGATGAGGCAGATGCATCATTATACGGAGCAGGAAGTTCAGTGGCTTCGTGATAAAGTCGGAACAGCAACTTATGAAGAGCTTGCGACACAGTTTTCAGAGTCTTTCGGATATCCTGTTACAGCATCATCGCTGAAAAGCAAATGCCAAAAACTCGGTATTTCAGGTGTTCATCATCCTTTTACCGAGGAGCAGGATGAATGGTTGAGAAAACAATGCTGCAAGTACGCCAACTATCTTGAGGTAGCCGAAGCTTTCAATCAGCGCTTCGGCACTGATAAAACCGAACGAGGCATTCAAAGCCATTGTGCCAGATTTCTCAAACTCATATCCGGACGACAAGCATTTAAAAAAGGCAGTATTCCATGGAATGATCCTCCTATTGGTACTGAAACCGTTCATGCGAATGGATATACCTATGTAAAAATTCGTAACACCGGATTGAAGAATCAGGATTATATCGAAAAGCATCGCCTTATCTGGCAGCAGCACTACGGTAAGAAAGTACCGAAAGGTCATGTGATCGTCTTTTTAAACTCGGATAAGATGGATTTCAGCATAGAAAATCTTTATTGTATTTCAAGAAAAATCAGCACGATTATGGTAACAAATGGCTGGTTTACAGATAGCCGGGAGCATACACTTACTGCGATAAAGTGGTGTGAGCTTCACTTCGCCTTAAAGGGCGTTAAATAGCTCTGGTAAAGGCGCACAAACAACCAATACAGACAGTATAAATCATAAAAAGACTGTCCGCACTAAAACGGACAGTCGGAAAGGAAAACAAATGGCTAATCTCTACAACTCCGAGGGCTACTTCAGTCCCACGGAATATGAAGCAATCAGCCGTATCGAGAAAGCGGAGAAAGCTGCACGTAAAGCGGCAAACTTTCGGCCAATTGTATATATCTGCTCGCCTTATGCAGGTGATATAGAGCAGAACATCGAGAATGCAAGGAAATACAGCCGTTTTGCCGTGGACAACCATTGCCTGCCGATTACTCCGCATATCTACTTCACGCAATTTATGGATGATGAAACAGAGCGTGCTACAGCCGTTCAACTGAATAAAATCCTACTTAGTCACTGCCGTGAACTCTGGGTGTTCGGTGATATGATTTCTAAAGGCATGAGCGAGGAAATTAAACAGGCGAAAGGCAAATACATGAAGATTCGCTATTTCACTTCAGAAATGGAGGAGAAGAAATGAAATTCACTCTCTACACCGCCAATTGCAGCGGCAACCCGAAAAACAAGAGCTATCCCCATGAAACGATCATTACCTCGGCGGCTGACCTCAAGAAGGCTGTCCGTTTCGACCATGTCTGTGCCGGATACAGGGACAACATCCGCAGCGAGGCAAGCTTCAATATGTCCGATGTCTATGTCCTTGACTGCGATAACACTCACTCCGATGAGCCTGCCGAATGGATCGATGCCGAGAAACTGTCGGTGATCCTCACTGATGTTGCTTACGCAATCGTATACAGCCGAAGTCACATGATTCCGAAAAACGGCAAGACTGCCCGACCTAAAATGCATGTGTATTTCCCCGCCGGTATCTGCAAGGATGCTGCCATACACAAGGATATGAAACGCCGCATTCAGAAAGAAATGTCCTTCTTTGACAGCAATGCCCTTGACGCAGCAAGATTCTTCTTTGGCTCGACCGGCGATGTTGAGTGGCATGAAGGCTCTCTGAGCATTGAGGACTGGCTTCTCTTTATGAAGTCTAACCGCAACATCCCACAGGGACAGCGTAATGCGACCATGTCCCGAATTGCAGGACGTATCGTGAAACGATTCGGCATCGGCGATGATGCACACGAGAAATTCCTTGAAAAAGCCTCTGAGTGCGACCCGCCGCTGGAGGACGAGGAATTGGAGATGATCTGGCATTCCGCCTGTAAATTCGGCAAAAAGATCGCAAAGCAGGAAGGCTATGTATCTCCCGAAGAGTACGGCAGAAACAGCATGATTCCCGATGACTTCTCCGATGTTGGTGAAGCTCGTACCCTTGCGGAATGTTTCGGTGACGAGCTTGTTTTTACAAAGGCTACCGACTACCTCCGGTACAACGGCACATATTGGGAAGAAAATGAGCAGTCTGCGGTGCTTGCAATGATGGAACACACCGATGCACAGCTGAACAAGGCGGACGAGCTTGAAAAAGCGGCTCTTGAAAAAATGCAGAACGCAGGCATCAACATGGAGGCGGCTCTCAAAGGCGGAAAGAAATTCATGGAATCCCTGTCCGATGAGCAGCTTGATGCTTATGAGGCATACAGCTTTGCTAAATCTTTCAAGGCATTCGTCATGAAGTATCGCAACATGAGGGGTCTGAACAATGCTCTTGATGCGGCAAAAGCTCTCGTTCAGAAACCGCCGGAGGCTCTCGATGCGGAGGCAATGCTCCTGAATACACCCGGCGGAACATACTACCTTCCCGACGGTATGGACGGCTGGAGAGCGACCAATCCCGAAAATCTTCTGACCAAGGTGACTGCTGTTGTTCCCTCGGACATGGGTATGCAGTTGTGGCTTGATGCCCTGAATGTATTCTATTGCGGAGACCAGCAGCTTATCGACTATGTGCAGATGATTTGCGGACTGTGTATCGTGGGCAAGGTCTATGTAGAATCCCTGATTATCGCCTATGGTGACGGGCGCAACGGCAAATCGACATTCTGGAATGTCATCTACAAAGTCCTCGGCAGTTACAGCGGCAATATGTCGGCAGATGCTCTGACCATGAATTGCAAGAGAAATGTCAAGCCCGAAATGGCGGAACTGAAAGGAAAAAGGTTGATTATTGCCGCAGAATTGCAGGAAGGCATGAGATTGAATACATCCGTGGTAAAGCAGCTCTGTTCTACAGACAGCATTTTTGCAGAGAAGAAGTTCAAGGCTCCTTTCAATTTCGAGCCTTCACACACGCTGATTCTTTACACGAACCACCTCCCGAAAGTGGGTGCAAGCGATGACGGCACTTGGAGACGTCTTATCGTGATTCCGTTTCATGCGAAGATAACCGGTTCAGCTGACATCAAAAATTACACGCAGTACCTCATTGACAACGCAGGTGGTGCAGTCTTGAAGTGGCTGATTGATGGAGCAAAAAAGATTATTGCGGCTAATTATCAGATTGAAGCGCCGGATTGTGTAAAAGCCGCTATCGGTTCTTATCGTGAGGACAATGACTGGATGGGAACATTCCTTTCCGAATGCTGCGAAATTGATAGAATCTATACGGAGAAATCGGGCAATCTCTACCAAGAGTACCGCAGCTACTGTGCGCAGAACGGCGAATTCACGAGAAGCACAACGGACTTCTACACTGCACTTGAACAGGCCGGCTTTTCCAGAAAACGTGCAAAGACAGGTGTGATTGTCTATGGACTCCGCCTGATCCTTGACGATTTTCTGAACTGACATACACTAAAGCATTCATAAAAGTGCGTAAAATAGCCAAAGTGCATATCGGTGATACTCATATCCCTACTTTACGCAGGCGAGGAAAAAATGAAAAAAGTATATATAGTAAAGGTATAGAACTGGGTGTCACCGAATTGCACCAAGGGCATGAAACCACGAAGAATAGGAGAATTATTGATGCGTGAGCGTGAAATTGAAATGAAACTTCGTGATGCTGTCAAAGCTGTCGGAGGTCTCTGCTGGAAGTTTACAAGCCCCGGCACGGCAGGTGTTCCCGACCGCATTGTCTTGATGCCGAAAGGACGGATCGCCTTTATGGAAACGAAAGCTTCTGGCGGCATTCCGAGAAAAATTCAGCTGAAAAGGCATAAGCAGCTCAGAGCATTGGGATTCAAGGTCTATATACTGGATGATATGGACGATATAGCAGGATTAGTCCATAAGATTGGAAGTGATGAAACATGAAGAAATTCATACCTCATGAGTACCAAAGATATGCAGTCGAATATATCATAACGCATCCCGTGACAGCCCTGCTCCTCGATATGGGACTTGGGAAAACGGTCACAACGCTGACAGCTGTAAATGAGTTGATGTATGACTACTTCGAGATCAGCAAGGTTCTTGTGATTGCTCCTTTGAGAGTAGCACGGGATACATGGTCTGACGAAATTGAAAAGTGGGAACATCTCCGGAATCTGACCTACAGCGTGGCAGTCGGAACAGAGGCAGAGCGACTGAGAGCATTGAAAGCACAAGCAGACATCTACATCATCAATCGTGAAAATGTGCAGTGGCTTGTTGAAGACAGCGGCATAGCTTTCGACTATCAGATGTTGATAATTGACGAGCTTTCGAGCTTCAAAAATCATGACACCAAGAGATTCAAGGCATTGATGAAGGTCCGTCCGAAAGTAAAACGAGTTGTAGGTCTGACAGGCACGCCGCCAAGCAACGGTTTGATGGACTTGTGGGCAGAGTTTCGATTGCTTGATATGGGACAGCGCTTAGGGCGATTTATCGGCAAGTACCGCACCGACTACTTCCTCCCCGATAAAAGAAACGGCAATATCGTGTATTCCTATAGACCTCTGCCTGATGCAGAGCAGCGAATCTACGACAAAATATCCGACATTACAATCAGCATGAAGTCCACTGACCACCTGAAAATGCCTGAACTGATAATATCCGAATATCCCGTGAAATTGTCTGATGAGGAACGTCAGCATTACAAGGAACTGAAAGAGGAGCTTGTGCTTGAACTTCCCGACGGCGATGTAACTGCAAGCAATGCCGGAAGTCTGAGTAATAAATTATCGCAGATGGCAAACGGAGCGATATATTCCGATGCTCGAGAAATTCTTCCGATACATGACCGAAAACTTGATGCTCTTGAGGACATTATCGAATCCGCCAATGGAAAAACCGTCCTTGTGGCTTACTGGTTCAAGCACGATCTTGTGAGGATCAGCGAGAGACTTCATAAGCTGCATATTCCATTCTCCACAATGGATAAGGCTGAAAGCATATCTCGTTGGCAGCGTGGTGAACTTCCTGTGGGACTGATTCACCCGGCTTCTGCTGGTCACGGTCTGAATCTGCAATCAGGCGGCAGTACGCTTATCTGGTTCGGACTTACATGGTCGCTCGAACTGTATCAGCAGACTAACGCTCGCTTATGGAGACAGGGACAGCAATCGGAGACCGTGGTAATTCAGCATATTATCACAGACGGAACAATTGACAGAAAGATTATGTCGGCATTGCAGAAAAAGGAAGAAACCCAGAACGCACTGATCGATGCGGTCAAGGCAGAACTTGGAAGTGAGAAATGATAAAGACAGCAGAAAGAAAGTCCACAGCATACGATCCGTACAAGGCTCTCGGTCTTGCAATTATCGAAGCAGCAGCAACTGACTACAAAGAGGCACTTGTTAAGCATGATGACATTGCTACAGCAGAGAATGAGAAGTTCTTTCGTTCCGAATGGGCACAGAGTCTCAGCGATATTGATACGGTCGTACTTATGGCAGGAATCCGCAAAATGATAAGGGAGGTAGCATGACAGTAAAAGAATATTGGGAAGAAGCCGGTCGCCTCCGCAGAAGAATTGACCGCAAGCAGAATGAGATAAAAAGTCTCCGTGAGAGAGCCGAGGGTATGGCTAATGTCATTAATCTAAACAGAAACAAATAAAAGCAACAGAAAAAGGTTAA
>JAMPAJ010000022.1 GCA_023667265.1 Alistipes sp. | reverse complement strand
CCAGAAATGGCTTCTTGGAAACAGCGATGCACTCGGCTGCTGGCAGCTTGCAGATGTGTGTGACGACAACAAAATTGACGCATATGACGCTGTAATGCTCAGAAAGCTTCTTGTTTAAAAGCAAGACCTGCCTGCATTTTTGCAGGCAGGTTTTTGTTTTTTACTTGACAAAACAGAAGCAGGAGTGTATAATGATGAAAAAAGCAGGAGGATGAAAATGAGGAAGATCGTTCCGAAGCGTACAATAAAACGAATTGAGTATATCGCTGAAAATGAAGAACTGGACGGCATGAAGAGATCGCTTGCGCTTGCAGAAGAGGCTGATGACGAGATGTTCAAGGAATTGATGATGCTCCACCTTGACGATATGAGGCTGCTTAACAGCGAAGAGGGCGAAAAGATCAAACGGGATTTTGACAGAATGTTGAGAGGAATTTAGTAATGTATGATGTGGATTACGAAATATACAAGTATATAAATGAGCTTGCGGACAAGTATGTGGAATTGGATGAATTGCTGGAGCGAAATCATCTTACGTTCTCCGAGGCGCGGCAACGGTCGAAGGAGTTTAAAGAATATTTTTACGCTCTGCTTGAAAAATATTCGATAAGGAGCCGTGAGCTCGCCGTTATCTGCTTCGACCTTATGGAGCGTATTGATAAGCAGGCTGACGATCCTGACCTACAGTATTTGTATTTATGTGTAATGACGAATTTCGGACTGCTCGTCAGAACAGATCCCGACCCTACCGAAGAGCAGATAGTCAGAAATTATCTTAATCAGCAGGAAGCGCTTGGGGAACTGACGTATTTCCGAAAATCACAGAATGAAAATTCAGCAAAATACAGGGCGCTCCTCGAACATCTGAAAAAACCGGTAAAGTTGAAAAATGTTGAAGCTGCGGAGGAGTCGGAATGGCTATATCATATCACGATACAGCACACGTTTTTGTATGAGAGTGTGGGCAGCGAGATCTACAGAGATAACCTGAACGCACTGCTTGCCTGCATCAACAGCGATGAAATGCTGCGCCTTGCGAAACCCTATATCATCTTTGCGGCTCTTGCAAGAAAAACCGGAATGATGCAGAACAGACCGCATTTTATACCGAATCTGAAGGCGGTATTGCAGTACCAGGATTACAATATTTACAGGGATAACGGAAAAAATTTCAATCGTTATCTGTCGGAGTTGGAGCTGTACGACCATTTGCAGAGGAGCTATATTGACGACGATGACGTGGATATGGAGCTATGCGATTTCTGCTTTGCAAATCTATCGCCGCTCAGCGAATGGTATTACATGAACTGCGAGCCGAACGAAAATATCCCAATGCGTCTCAGCAGAAAGCTCCAGACGGTAATGCCAAAATCATTTCCCGATATCCTGAGCTACGCTGATTATGAGGAGATGAACGAAGACGAGCTTCAGTTATATGGAGATGCAGCCTTTGAATTAAAGGACAAAATGCTCCGGACGGCAGAGGAATTTCTTAAAATATAAGAACAAGTTCTAACAGACAACACCGTACAGAGCGCGTCTGACGACTTTGTACGGCGCTGCCAATAGTCAATATAAAACAGTTCCGGAATTTTTTATTTTTTCCGGAACTGTTTTGCGTTTACTTATCTGCAATTTTGTGGTATTCTTGTTTTCAGGAGGTGACGGGTATGTTTATGAACGGAGAACATCTTGAAACGCTGCAAGATCTGAAGCGGTGTTTCTGCATGGATGAGCTGATCTATAACTACGGCAGCGGCGAGCTTGAAATATGGCTCAGGAAAATCGGCGAAACAGCAAAAGCCGAAAAGGTAAGCAGTATCTCAAAGGTCAACGCGTATATCCTGCTCCGACTTTATGAGATCCTGGACTTAGATCCGGATCTGGCGGAAGAAGAAATACGCAGCCGTTTTACTCCTCAGCTACGGAATTAACAAACGCATTTACAATGGTAATAAGGTTGTTTCTGTACTTTTCGGGACATTTCCGGCTTAACAGTGACAGCATTTCCAGCTCCATCGAATTTTCCGGCGTACATTCCCCGAACAGGATATGATCGGCGCTAAGACCCAGCAGATCAGACAGCTTTGCAAGAGTCTGGATAGAAACGCCCTTTACGCCGATCTCAATATCTGAGCAGAATTTTGTGGAGACGTCAAGCTTTTCCGCAAGCTGCTCTCTGGTGTACCCTAAAAGTTCCCTTTGCCTGCGTATACGATGTCCCATTTCAGAATAGTTTATGATTTTCATTTCCGGAGCTCCTCCTGTAGTATGCTGATTTTAAAATATTCAAAAAATGATATCACTTCTATTGTACATGAAAAATTTTTGAAACAAAATAAACTTTCGGGGTTGACAATCGGAACTTTAAGTGTTATAATGATGAAGAATGGTGTTTTAGATAGTATTATACGTTTTTGTAGAAAAAATTATGTGTGAGGTGATATGGTTGGCATCGTCATGGAGATTGAATTCATCCGATACTGATAAAAAAACTTCTGAAAAGGTTAACGTCAGCAAAGGCAGCAGCGAGAAAAAGCAGCTGGAATTTGCGGTAACTGCACCGAAGTATACGATCGGCGATCTTATCGTTGCCCGATCGGTCAGAGATGAAATAAATACAGTTATAAATGCAAAAAAATGCTGGGACACGGTGTTTAATAAATGGGGTCTTTCAACTGTAATGAAAGACAGACAGAATATCGCGGTAAACCTTTACGGAGAGCCCGGTACAGGAAAAACGATGGCTGCCCATGCTATAGCATCGGCTCTTGGTCAGAAAATGATATGTGTAAACTATGCTGATATAGAATCGAAATATGTAGGTGAGACAAGCAAAAATATTACTCGCTTATTTGAATACGCATACGAGCGCAGCGCGGTGATATTTTTTGACGAGGCGGATGCGTTGCTCAGCAAAAGGGTAACGGATATGAGCAGCGCTACCGACGTCAGCGTAAATCAGACGCGTTCCGTTTTGCTGACGCTTATGAATGATTATAAAGGCGCGGTAATATTTGCTTCAAATTTCATTTCTAATTACGACGCCGCATTTATGCGAAGAATACAGTATCATATCCGGTTTGAGCTGCCGGACGCGGAATTGAGACAGAAGCTCTGGAGAAGGTATATTCCGGAGCAGATGCCCAGCAATGTTGATGTTGTAAATATTTCCGAAAAGTACGGGAATATAAGCGGAAGCGACATTTCAAACGCAGTTTTAAAAGCAGCTTTATATGCCGCAAGCAATTCATATGCTTTTGTCGATCATAGCTGTTTTGAAAATGCAATAGAGAATATAATAGCTGCAAAAAATGCAAATAAGCCGAAAATTCACGTTGAGACCCGCGAGGTCAGCGAAGAATACGTACATAGACAGTTAAATGAAAGGAAGAATGAGAAATGATTTTAGGCGCACTTATTTTAGGAGCAGGACTTTTGGCAGGCGCAAGTCTGCTGGCGACCTTCTGGAATGATATAACGTCGTGGCTGAAGAGAGCGATCGAAAAGGTAAAGCGTGTCGTGAATGCCGTTGTGCTGGGCGCAAAGATATTTATGAAGAAGATGGGCGAGGCATATAAGGAGATATCGAAGCATTACTCTAAAAAGGGCGTAAAATGGCAGGAAACCATTGTCACCAAAGAGATCTCCGAATCAGAAGTGCCTGATGAGATAAAGGCAAAGGTCAATTCATATGAAACGGACATAACTGCCGAATATGAGCTTGCGCTCCAGAATGCAGGCTAAGGGAGGTTTATATGTTGGAAAACCGTGATAATAATTCAACGATGGACGGGCTGTTTGATAGCTTCGGAAAGCTGACGGTCGATAGCTTTTATGAGTATGTATGTGACTATATAGAAAAGAATGCCAAAAAGATAATACGCAGAGAAAAGCTGGCTTGCTACGGCGGAAAATGCGTGTTTACGATCTGCTCCCAGGCTAAACCAAAAGGACTTTTTGCTCCGCGCGATCTGTATGAGACCGAGGAGTTCGTCGAGGCTGACGTGACTCTTTATTTTCAGAATAGCGATAAACAGTGGATACAGAAGAGAATGTCAGGCAAGGTCAGGGCTTCAAAGTTTATGATGAACGACAAAAAAACAGCTCAGTTTTTTGACGAATTGTATTCTGAAGACGGCATTGAGCAGAAAATTGACGAGATAAAGTAAATGGCGGCGTATCTGTTTTAGGCAGGCGCTGCCAAAGGAGAAGGAAAGATGGCTGGAATAATAATTGTTATACTTGTTGTTTGCGTAGGCGCCTGGATAATAGAAAAAATAGGCAGTAATTGGGAAGTTATTGCCGGATTGGGTATCGTCGTTGCCTTGATTGTCCTATTTATAAAATTCTGGATAATCCGGCTCATAGTTATAGGCGCTATACTCATAGGCGTCGGCTATTTCTTATTCACGCTATATCAGGAAAAGCTTGATGAAAAAATTATTAGCGAAGCTCATGAAATGGCGAAAAAGCGTCAGGCAGCCTACAGTCTTGCTGAGTTTAAGCAAAAATATAAAACCGCAGCATCTAAAGAGTTTGAATATAAAAACAGCTATCTTAAAAGTTACTGTGACGCTGTTTCCAGTGAAATGAAAGACCGGGGAAAGCAAATGGCTATATACCATGCAAAAGCCTACGATCTTCCAACCTTTGAGGCTGAATTTAAATTTGCGGAGACTGCTGTTTTGACCCTTCGTGCGTTGGGATTTAATACTCATTACAAGTCCTTTTATCTGGAGGGCTACATATCGCAATTGTTCAGGCAGACCGCAATATTTACATTGGATGAATTTGTATATCTGAATCAATTTTATCTGACGAACATATCCACCGGAATATTTGAATTGCCGGCAAAATTGGAAATGCTGGATAAAAACTCTGTTGTTTATAAGGAGCGGGCAGAGACAAATCCTTTCAGCGCGGAGGACTGGACCGAAGAGGATAATTTCACAGTTAAGCTATCCGGCAGTATTTTCGATAATTATAAGCAGATCATTATGCCCTATCTTGACGAATCGTCTGTTATTGAGAAAACAGAGCTTTACGACAATGTTATATTGTATCGGGACAGGAACGCCAAAAGCGGCAATATGATAACAACTGAGATCACTCTGGATTAGGAATGTTATCCTTAACTAATAGTTAACAGAACACAGGCGTATACTCACGGTATATTTAAAGAAAGGCTGTTTGCCGCCGAAGCCTTAAGCTGCAAAAAAAGCTTTTGTTAATGGTGTACAGCCGGAGCGTTGATTTTTTGTCGATATATTAGAAATTTTTTTGAAGAGGGTTTTTACCCTCTTTTTTTATTGACAAAATCCCGTAATGGTGGTATAATTATCCTGATAGTATAGCAATTTTTTTAGACGATTTGCCTAAGCTATGCTTTACGTAAGTCCTTACGCACTTACTTTTCTTATGATTATATTTTTTATATCCTGATCTTATCCGAATTAGGTTTATATCTTTTATTTTTGTAACAGAGAAGTTTTGCCGCAGGACTTGTATTGTTTTTGCGGCTCTTTTCCGGACAAACCCGAGGTTCGGAAAGGAACTGTCATATACCTATTATAAAGGAGGAAAAAGCGAATGGACGCATCAAAATTTGTGACGATCAAAAAGCGAGCTGTAAGCATACTGCTTTCTATTGTCATGATGTTTGCAAGCATACCCTCTGCCATTCTCCCGGCGCTTACTGCTGACGCGGCAGGTCCATGGGGCTTTGGAGGTTTAGGCGGTTTTGGCTTTGGCGGCTACGGTCCGAACGTGCTTACAAATGTTTCTGTGTCGTTTCTCGACAGCAAATTCAAGTCGATAACGGAAGTGGAATCGGGAACGATGTTCTACCTCTCAGTCCAGCTTGCCGGAAATAATGTCAACAACCCCTGGGGAACCGACAATTTCAGGCTGGAAATAACTGACGATAACCTGCTTCTGACGAACTTTGCCGGAGACGGTTTTGTTGACGGAGCAGTTTACAACGGCTTTACACTTCACGTGGAGGACGGAAAGAGGTATCTGGAATACGATATCCGCAACGGCTCTACGAAAATGATTCGTCTGCAGGCGAAGTTTGCCAACGGCACTACGCCGGACGGCACAACCGACACTATCAAGCTGGTACAGACAACATCGGGTAAATCTGTTTCAGGCACGATAAAGGCGAAATCTAACTTTGACTGGAGTCAGTCGAAGAGCGAAAGCATCAACAGAACAGACACAAACGCTCTCAAAGACGGCGTAAAGGTGGATTATACCCTCTCGGCGACATCCGGAAACGCAGGAAAGAAGAGCGGCGCATGGTGGGCGGAGAGCATGACCTTCAGCGACACTATCACTATGCCGGACGGTGTCACATCCACACTCACGCAGGATCAGCTGGAGGCTTCTATCAAGGCTGCCGGTTTTTACGACTACACGATCCATACCTTTAACAACAGCGGTCAGACCGTTACGATGAATTTCACGGTCAACAGCAATGACACAAACAAGGAAATGGAAAGCGTGAAGATCAATCTTCCGGTTACGTTCAAGGGCGAGCTTGAAGATGCGGCTCAGATAAGCAACGGGCTGAAGGTTTCCGGAAAGCCAATAAACGGCGATTCCACGGAGTTGGGCGACGATAAGGTGACCGTTGATGTTTCAAAGGTCGAGCCGCCTGTAATTCCTGATCCGGAGGCTCGTTTCCAGATCACCAAGTCAGTGGACAAGTCCAATATCACATTGACAGAGGACAGAGATTTCAATGAAACTGTCAAGTATGAGATAACTGTTCGCAACTACGGCGACGCCGCAGGAACTATTACTCTTGTGGAAGACCCCGGCACAGGCATCACCCTCGGCGAGGGCGGCTTTACCGAGCAGGAGATCAGCCTTGATGTGAACGAGGAAAAGAAATTCACTATCGAAGCTGAACTTAGCGGTACGATGTCCAATGGCAGCGCACCCACTTTCATAAACCATGTTTACGATAAAAATAATGTAGGCAACGGCGCGTATGCGTATACTTCCGTAGGCAAGGCGCAGGCTACGTTCGGAGTGACCAAGAGCGGTTATGTTGATAACGTAGGTCAGACCTGGTTCGACGACAGCAGCAAGAAAGTATGCTACACTCTTAAATTTAATAACTGGGGAAGCACAGAGCAGACGGTTCACTATGAGGACGTTCTTGACGATGCCTGCAAGGAATACATCACCTGGAATGATGCGTCGTTAGCTCTTCTTTCGGGCGAGTTCACACTTGCACCGGCGGATTACAGCGACCCGGATAAGAAGTATGAAAAGGTAATCGAACTTCACGGTACTATCAAGGAAGGCTTCACGGGAAATGAGATCAAGAACACTGTGAAGACCAACAACGGAAATACTGATTGTACTTTCACTCGTGCAAAGGTAGATCTGGGTATATATAAGGCGATTGAGAACAATGTGCAGTCATTTGCACCGGGAGACTCTCTGACATACAAGATCCAGGTTTCCAACAACGGTGATATCGACGCACAGGACGTGACTGTTAAGGATGAAGACCTTGGAACGAATTTCGTTGACAAGGGATGGGAAGTAACTGCGATAAGCGCCAGCTGCAGCAACGGAACGTCTGATTCGGATATCACAGCAGATAAGCTTATTGCCGGACATATTGTGAATATTCCTGCAAAGAGCGTATATACTGTTTTAGTTACCGTTAAAGCTCCGGAGAGCGTCGACGGCGACAGCGTTTCAAACCGGGCTTATTACAGCTACAACGGCGGAGATTTCCACTCATCAGGAGATGTTACTGTAAAGAAGCAGGAGCATTCTGCTGAAAAATGGATAGTCGATTCAACAGGTAAAACGCTTGTGCAGCCTGACGGCACACTTGTAAATGGTTTCGACGGCTTTGTCGACGGCGATAATGCAACCTTTAGAGTCAAATTTACCAATAATTCCAATAATACGTATGAAGATCTTTATATGAATGACTGGAGCGTATTGGTAGGACTTCAAATTCCTGAAATTGATGCAGTTAATGTGAAAATCATAGAAACTACAGGAAATATAGGATATCCTGAGGGTACAGTGTTATCATTACCTCTCACTTTCAATGATGCAGATAAATATTCGGCATGGCAGATTAAACTGGAGGGTATAAATTCTACTCCATCCAGTTCGTTTGTTCTCGAATATACCGTAGAGTTAAACGCTGGCGATGATAGCTGGAGATGGTATGAGCCTAATAATTGTGTTGCGTTTTATGGAGATCGCGGCTATAATGTAGATCATACAGGTGGTCTTGCTGATGCAACGGTTATAATTCCCCACTCTACAAGTCTCTCCTACAACAAAACATCAAACATCGCTTCCGTAAACGTAGGCGATGCAGACGACATTAACAATGTTCTGACAAACGGAATCGACTACACGATTTCACTTGTTCCTAACAATCAGGATTCAGCAAACTATAGCGGAAGCACATTTACAATAACAGATGTTCTTCCCGACGGAATGACATATAAGCCGGGTTCAATCAAGGTTTCCAACGACGATATTGAAACAGTTGGCAGTCCCGTTTTCGACCTGACAACGAACACACTTACAATCAAGGTTAAATCAAGTTGTAGTCTTAGCGGTTGGGGCGCATCTTCTCGTTCAATCACCTACACCGCTCTGATCTCAGACAAGCTTGCGGAACAGTTAAAAGCTATCCCGGCAAGCGGCTCGGAGACGATCGTCAACAAGGTAATAAAGGTCGAGATCAGCGGAGACAGTGTGAATAAGACGCTGGAAACAGTAGCTGAGGCAGAGACGAAGTTCACAAACTCCGCTTCCAAGCCCGGCTTCAGCAAATCCGGCGTAGCCTCGCTGCCCGGCACATTCGGCGCGGCAAGAGATGAGTTCAACGCCGCTGAGCACGGCTTTATCACAGCCGGAGACAGCCTTGTATGGGATCTGATCGTCTATAACGGCGACGGTTCAGATACAGACGGCGCGGCACTCAACCTTGGCGGAAAGACAATTACCGATATGCTGCCCTCATGCTATTCACTTGGCGGAGTTATCGGCGCAGGCGTTGTAAAGCTTGACGGTAACGGCAGCTATAAGTCCGAAATGAAAAACGAGACAGGAACGCTTGAAAGCCTCTACAGCTTTAACGGAGGCTACCTCAGCACCTATCCCGAGGCCGCAGTTTCCGGAGCAGATACCGGAAAGCCTGTATTCACAATTCCCGACGGTGTAAAGCTTGACCCGAACGAAGCTTACGTAATTCGTATCTGGACTCAGATCAAGCCTGGTATGGAAACAGAGGGCGTAGTCACAAACCGCGGCTACCTCACTCTCGACGACGAGTACACCCAGGACAGCGTTGCTGCCGGCGAGCCCAAGGGCAACGAGATCTGGAACTCTGCAAACTACAATATCGTAGGTTTGACAACGGAGTCCTACAAGACTATCAACTACACATCGCAGGGACACGACAAAGCTAACGGTCACAGACATACCGACCCTGAAACAGCGGACGGTATAAGCACAAACGCCGCTGCAAACTACGTTCAGGGTATGCAGGGCGAGGATGTAACATACGAACTCCACATCAAGAACACATCTCCCGTGGCTTTGGAGAACTGGTCTGTCATCGACCGTCTGCCATATGTAGGCGACGTGGGACTTGTTTCCGGCTATGAGAGAGACTCGGCATTCGCCGTATCTATGGGCGATATAAGCTCTGTAATGGTCGGCTCAGAGGAGATTTCCGCAGACAATTACAAGGTATCCTACTCCTCCGATAAGAAAACAGTCATCAACGAGTATTCCTCAGACTGGACAGGCGGAGCAGGCGAGATGCAGTGGTACGATACCAAGAAGAGCGACACTGTAAACTTCCGTCTGGAGCTTCCCGACAGCGTACAGCTTGCTCCCGGCGACGAGATCGTTATTACATTTACAGGTACTGTTCCTGCTTCCGTTTCAAAGACAGGTCAGGACAATATTGCATGGAACTCCTTCGCATACTCATACCAGGCGCCCGGCGTCCTCGGCGATACCGTTATGGTTGCTGAGCCTGCAAAGGTCGGCGTATGGGTAGAAGAGCCCGACGTTAACTTCACATTGAATGTAGAAAAGGTTCTGGCTGAAAATGCTCAGGCTAATATAAGCCAGTCATTCTACTTCGCATTCTTCGACAAGCCTTCTTTCGATAAGAATCCCACACGCCTCAGCGACGTTTACGAGATCGTTGTTGAACCCGGCGAGGCAGTCGGCAGCATCGAGCTTCTTAAGTTCGACAGATATGCTCTTTCCGATCTGACACAGGCTGACCAGATCTACATCCTGGAAACAGACAAGGACGGAAATCAGCTCAAGGGCTACGATGTAACATACAAAACTGATGCAGAGCAGGAAAATGCACAGCTTGTTTCCATGACTGCAGACGAGCAGACATTCACTATCAAAAACGAAAAGAGCACAGGCAGCATCAAGGCAACAAAGGAGGTTGTGGTTCAGGACGGCGATTCGCTGGCTAAGGACACATTCTTCGCAGCCCTCTTCACATGGGACGAGGAGTCGCAGACCTATGTCCGTTATGCCGGCGCTCCCGTGAAGAAATTCATCTACGACGCAGAAAATGCTGAAAATGCACAGCTGACGGCAGAGTGGACTGACATTCCGGCAGATACGGATTTTTACGTATTCGAGACAGATTCCACAGGTAAGCTTGCCGACAACAAGGCAATATCAAAGGAATACACTTCATCATCGGGCGTTAAGTACAACGTTGCATACAGCCCATCAGACCCCGTAACACCCGACAGCGAGAATGCTTCGGAGATCACAATTACAAACACAAAGAAGATCGTATACAAGATCAGCGTTGACAAGACTCTTGTAATTGAGAACCACGACAAGGCTTCCGGCAAGTTCATGATACAGCTTGCAGAGTATGAGCTGAACAAGGACGGCGACACTGTAAGTCTTGGTGAGGAGCGCAGATCTGAGATAAAGGCTGTTACTCCCGGCACAACTCTTACATTTGAGCTTATGGATGCCGACAATTACGGCTACCGTGTATATGAGCTTTACAAGGACGACGACGGCACAATTGACGTTGACGGTGTAAAGTATTCACGTGCAGAGAGCGGTAATCAGTACAGCTTTGATTATACATATCTTTCTGCTGACAAGAAAGAGCAGCTGAAAAAAACCGGACTGCTCAGCGTATCCTACGACGGAGCAGGCGAAGTTGATAAGGATAACAATCCTTACTACATTTCTCTCACGCCCCAGTACAACAGCGTAAGCGTGGGAATCACAAACACAGACAAGAATCCCAATAAGATCACTGTTAACAAGACAGCGATAAAGGTAACAAACGCAAGGGCTACAGAGTATATTAAGGGCCACGAGTTCAATGTCGCACTCTTCACTCTGAAAACAAAGCCTGAGACAGACGAAAACGGAAAGCCTGTTCTCGACGAAAACGGCAAGCAGATCGAAACTCCTCTTGACGCAAGCAAGGCTGAGAGTTTCGAGAGAGTTCCCGGCGTTGACGTTAAAACAGGCACAACAAACGATAAGGGCGTTCTCGAAAAACCGATCGTATTTGATAATCTTACAGCTGGAAAGTACTATGTGCTTGAGGTTGAAGAGATCGACGGCGAATGGGTACCCAGACTCAGCGGCGATACTATCGTACAGAACGGCGCAACCTTCGTTGTTTCCTACAGCACGCCTATGGCTACTCTGGACGGCGAGACTCCGGCAGAGATCAGCGTAACCGACACAACTACAGATAGCGTCGAGCTGATGTTCTCAAAGATCGATGTTGATGGAAATCTGCTGGAAGGCGTAATTCTCAATATCGCAAGAGAAGATAAGGCGGATATTGAAGGCAGCATTAAGATCAATGACATTGATTGGGATGGTACTATTGATGTGGACGGTTCTAAAAATTATAAGGTGATTTCACAGGGAACTGATGAGTATTCACCTATCATAATTTCAGGACTTCCTGCCGGCGACTATACGTTGACTGAAACAATTTTACTTGAAACTAATGGCTACGAAGCAGTTAATGATCAGGAATTCACGATCGGTGAGGACGGCTACTTTGTACCTGCTCAGTCAGATGATGATAAGTACAGTCCTGTCAGCATCAAGGCATCGTCCCTGACTCTGACTAACAGATCAAAGGTAAGCGTAAGCAAGTATCTTGTGGCTGACGGTGACAACAAGACTGAAAAGGAAGGCGCAGTTATCACGATAATGCGTACCGACGGCTCAGGCTTGAACAAGGATGTAATCACGTACAACAATGAGCTGAAATTCAGCGAAGACGGAAAGTCACTGACATTCACATCGACTAACGAGGAAACAATTATTTATGGTCTCCCCGACGGCGAATATGTTCTTATTGAAGATGCAGCTCCCGACACGGAACTTGAAGTTGTTTCCGACTGGAAATTTAAAATTGAAAACGGAGTTGTAGTGGCTGGTAAAAATAGCCTCGACAAAGATTCCTATGTAGAACTTGACTCCACCGAAGGCAACGTAAACCACATCATTGTAAACGACGCGCCTAAGAAAATCTCTGAGATCCACATTTCCAAGAAGGAAG
>JAMPAJ010000021.1 GCA_023667265.1 Alistipes sp. | reverse complement strand
GTATAGGTAAACCTGCTGTTGTAAAGCAGTAAGGCGACCTATATCTACCTCATCAATCCCTCGAATTTGTAAAATACACCCTTGATCCGTGGCTCGTTCGCTGGGAGCAGAGCCTGCAGAAAGCATTACTTTCAGATAGCGAAAAAGGACAGTATTTTATTAAATTCAATGTTGAGGGACTGTTGCGTGGCGATTATGCTTCTCGTATGCAGGGCTATGCGACTGCACGTCAGAACGGCTGGATGTCGGCGAACGATATCCGTGAGCTTGAAGATATGAACCGGATTCCCGATGAAGAAGGCGGAAATATCTATACTCTCAATGGCAGTATGACGCCCTTAAACAGGTGCGGCGCTGCTTACGAACAGAAAGGCGGTGACGGCGGCAATGAAACATCAGATCAGTGACCTGTATCAGATGCAGTCGCTCCCTCTTGATATGAAAATCAGAATGACCGAAAGCCGTATCAGAGGCTGGTATGAACATTATGGCGGTGAGATTTACTGCAGTTTTTCGGGCGGAAAAGACTCTGTTGTACTCAGGGATATTATTAAAAATACTCCGGATGTATATGATGTTCCGTCGGTTTTCTGCGATACGGGACTCGAATATCCGCAACTTAAGACGTTTGTAAAAAGCTGCGATAATGTTACAATTGTCCGACTGAAAATGTCGTTCAGACAGGTAATTGAAAAATACGGCTATCCTGTGATTTCAAAGGAAGTTGCACGTCGTGTGCAGTATGCGAAAAAAGCCGTTGCAGAGGGACGTGAGAAAAATCACGGAGACTACCAAAAACTCTGCGGACTTGCTGTTGACAGGAACGGGCAGAAAAGTCAGTTCAACTGCGAAAAATGGAGGTTTCTGCTCGATGCGCCGTTCAACTGTTCTTCCGAATGCTGCACGATAATGAAGAAAAATCCCATGAAACAGTATGAAAAAGAAACAGGAAAAGTGCCTGTCGTGGCAACAATGGCGTGTGAAAGCCGCCTGCGTAAAGAGCAATGGCTGATTCATGGCTGCAACGCTTTTGACGAAAAACGTCCCCGTTCACAGCCGATGTCGTTCTGGACGGAACAGGACGTGCTTGAATACATCTATACCCGAAAAATCCCTTATGCACAGGAAGTGTATGGGGATATTTTTATGGACGAAAACGGAAAATACCGCACCGCAAAAGCACAGCGAACAGGCTGTGTTTTCTGTATGTTTGGCTGTCACCTCGAAAAATCGCCTAACCGTTTTCAGCGGCTTGCAGTTACTCATCCGAGACTGTATAACTACTGCATCGGCGGTGGCTGTGAGGTTGACGGCGTATGGCTTCCCGATAGCAGAGGGCTTGGACTTGGAAGGGTTCTTGACTATATCGGTGTTAACTACAAGAAGGAGGATTTTTAAATGGAAAAATTCTGGAACTGGATAAAAAATGAGGACACGGGAGAAACGGAACTGTACTTTGAAGGTCCTATCTCCAACGAAACTTGGTGGGGCGATGAAATTACGCCTGCCATGTTCCGTGACGAATTGGCGAAAGTCAGCGGTAATCTTACCGTCTGGATCAACTCGCCCGGCGGCGACTGCATTTCAGCAAGTCAGATCTACACAATGCTCCGCAGCCACAAAAGCAAGGTTACAGTGAAGATTGACGGTATCGCTGCCAGTGCTGCGTCAGTTGTGGCAATGGCGGGCGATGAAACGCTGATCAGTCCGACGGGCTATCTGATGATCCACAATCCGATGACTTTGGCGAGCGGCAACAAGTCCGATATGGAAAAAGCAATCGCTCTGCTTGATGAGATAAAGGAGGGCATCATCAATGCTTATGTCCGAAAAACAGGGCTTTCCCGCAATAAAATCTCCAAGCTGATGGATGATGAAACGTGGCTGAACGCTGAAAAAGCACTGCAGTTGGGATTCGCGGACGGCATTCTTTTCGATGAAAAGAAAAATGTGGCTGTTCCCGAAGGAGATAATCCCGATGAAGATGAACCCGATAAAGAATCCGATGATAATGATTCTGACAATGATGAAGAAAATCCCGATAAACCGCAGAAAAATACAGCTTCTATGCTGTATTCTCATGCGAAAACCACTGCGTCTCTGATGCAGAAAATTTCCGCTATGACGCCGCAGGGCGTTCCCATAAATCAGCTTGAAAAACGGCTGGCACTTCTAAAAAATTGATCGGAGGACGATACTATGACCATTCAGGAACTCAGAAAAAAGAGAGCAGACGCATGGGACGAGGCAAGAAATTTCCTTGATTCCAAGCGTAATGACAGCGGACTTTTGTCCGAGGAGGATTCCAAAACCTACGACACAATGGAGGCACAGATCGTAGCTTACGGCAAGGAAATCGAACGTCTGGAGCGTCAGGAAAAACTAAATGCCGAGATGAACGCACCGACCTCCACGCCCATTGTGTCCGTCCCCGGAGGGCACTCCACTGATTCCGAAAAGTCGGGCAGAGCCTCGACGGAGTACAACAAGGCATTCTGGAACAACGTCCGCAACCGCAACTGGGTTGACGTCCGCAACGATTTACAGATCGGCGAGGACAGCGAGGGCGGTTATCTTTGCCCTGACGAGTTTGAGAAAAAGCTCATTGAATCATTGGAGGAAGAGAACATTTTCCGTCCGCTTGCTACGAAGATTCAGACCTCTTCGGGAGACCGAAAAATCCCCATTATCACGCAGAAAGGCGAGGCAGTCTGGATGGAGGAGGAAGAGGCGTACACCCTTTCCGATGATGCTTTCGGTCAGCTGAACCTGTCTGCGTACAAGGTCGGTACGGCTATCAAAATTTCAGAGGAACTTCTCAACGACAGCGTTTTTGACCTGCCCTCATATATCGCAAAGGAATTCGGTCGCAGAATCGGCGCAAAGGAGGAAGAAGCGTTTCTCGTCGGTGACGGAAAGGGCAAGCCGACTGGTATTTTTGCCGCTGCCGGCGGTGCGCAGAACGGTGCAACGACAGCCGCAGCAAACATCACCTTCGACGATATGCTGGAGCTTTTCTACTCCGTGAAATCGCCGTACCGCAAGAAATCCGTGTGGTTGCTGAACGAGCAGACGCTGAAAATGCTCCGTAAGCTGAAAGATAACAACGGAAATTTTTTGTGGCAGCCCGCTGTTTCCGCAGGCGTACCCGATACGATTCTGAACCGACCCTATGTTACTTCCGTTTACGCTCCGACTCCCGACGCAGGAAATAGGGCGGTCGCTTTCGGCGATTTCTCGTATTATTGGATCGGTGCGACTTGTTCCTAACTAAAAAGGTTAGGCACAAATATAAATATATTTGTGAACTGATACTTTGATGTGTGGAATGAAGGGGTAACGCCTTGAAACGCACACTCTAATCTCCGACTGGCATTTCTGGGAAACCGGATTTGTCAGAAGCTCGGTAAAGTCGGCGGAAGCATACCGTATCAGCATAATATTATGTTGACGAAACCATTCCAGAGGTGGAATGCGTATGTGACACGCCGGGAGTCTATAAAATATCTATGGTGAGAATGCCCGATGACGGGCTGACGAATCTGTGAATGTACGGGTCTAAAAGTAGATTTCATAGAAATGTGAAAATGCCTTAAATGGCAGTCAGTGCGGTTCAGTAAAAATCGATCCTATGAAAGACCGTTCTGCATTACAGGTGCAGACAAGCTGACAGGCTCAGAGCAGACACCTACGGATATATGTACAGATAAAAGTATCGGAACAAGGAAAGGTACAGGGTTGCAATGCAATATGTGGACGAAGAAAATAAGCCGCAGAACCTGTGCTGAAAAGCGAAGCTCGAACCGTTGAAGCGCTTGTAATGAGCATGGAGGAATGGGCTTTAGTCGGAATCGTTATTCTATTGCTATACAGTCGTATAAGGATTCGAGTATGACAAAAAGGGACGCTTTCCCCGAAAGGAGAGTGATGCCTTATGCCAAATTCTAAACCTAAAAACAAACTGCTATGTATTGAAACCTTAAGGCATTCTGAATATTACGGATTGCAGGAAACATTTGAAAAGCTATATCAGCAAAGCACACAGGGAGAAACATTTTCCTCTCTTATGCCGCTGATTTTCAGCAAGGAAAATATTCTACTCGCATACCGTAATATTAAGGCAAACAAAGGCAGTAAAACACCGGGAACCGATGGAGTTACCATAAATGAAATAGGAAAATTATCGCCGGACGAAGTAACTGTAAAAATTCTATACATAGTTAAAGGAAGCAAACACGGATACAGACCTAAACCTGTACGAAGAAAAGATATTCCCAAACAATCAGACCCCACTAAAACACGCCCTCTGGGCATTCCGTGTATGTGGGACAGGCTGATACAACAGTGTATTAAACAAGTGCTTGAACCTATTTGTGAGGCAAAATTTTCAAACAGAAGCTACGGCTTTCGACCGAACAGAAGTGCAAGAGATGCAATCGGCAGAATGAATTTTCTGCTTCAAAATGCAAATCTGCATTATGTGATTGAGTTTGACATAAAAGGATTCTTTGACAATGTAAATCACAAAAAATTGCTGAAACAAATCTGGACACTTGGCATTCATGATAAAGAATTACTGTATGTGATTCAGAAAATTCTGAAAGCCCCTGTTAAGATGCCGGATGGAAAACTCATTCTACCCGACAAAGGCACACCGCAGGGCGGAATCATATCCCCATTGTTAGCGAATATTGTTCTGAATGAACTTGACCATTGGGTAGAAAGTCAGTGGGAAAATAATCCGATAGCAATCAAACACACATATTGCTACAACGGACAAGCTAACAAGGGTGCCGGATATCGGGTAATGCGTAAAACCAACATGAAAGAAATGTTCATTGTGCGATATGCAGATGATTTTCGTATATTGTGCAGAAATAAATCAGATGCACAGAACATTCTTACGGCGGTAACGCTGTGGTTGAAAGAAAGACTGAAACTTGATATATCCCCGGAAAAGACAAAAATTGTGAATGCAAGAAAACATAATACGGAATTTCTTGGTTTCAAAACCAAATTGTGCAGTAAAGGGAAAAACAAATATAAAGTAGTTTCTCATATGGGAGATAAGGCTCTGAAAAATGCAAAAGAAAAGTTGGTTCAGCAGGCTCGCCACATTGCAAAACCGCCCAAGAACTCAACAGAAGCATATGAAGTTATGCTATATAACACGATGGTAATGGGGATTCAGAATTATTATAGTCCTGCTACCCTTATCTCCGCAGATTGCAGAATATTACATCGTGCTGTAATGACAACTCTCACCAATCGTCTGACATCCGAAAGAGGAACACGTCTTGTCAGAAAAGGACGTAAACTAACAGATGTAGAACAAAAACGATATGGGAAATCAAAAATGCTTCGATTTCTTGCTGGTTCAGAAGAACCTATCTATCCAGTCGGATTTATCAAAAATCAACCTGCATTACAAGGGAGAAACATAAGTATATATACACCGGAAGGACGAGAATTTTTCCACACGAACCTTCAAATTAATACTTCACTATTAATGGAACTGATGCAAAACGCACATCTATGTAAAAGTGTGGAATATGCAGATAGCAGAATATCGCTTTTTTCGGCTCAAAAGGGAAAGTGTTCAGTTACAGGAAAAGAATTCACATGTACTGATGAAATTCATTGCCACCATATCATACCTAAAAAGTCTGACGGTAATGATAAGTACAGTAATCTTACTCTTGTGCTGAACAGTGTACACATTTTGATTCATGCTACTGACGGTGAAACAATACGTAGGTATCTCTCTATTCTGAATTTAGATAAAAACGGCAAAAAGAAACTAAACGTTCTCCGTGAAAAAGCTAATAATCCTCCAATTTGAAAATAATCGGTGAAGAAACATTGGTAGACTGTTATAAGCAAAAAATAAATAACGATTTCGATGGAACGCCGTGTGCGGTGAAAGTCGCATGCACGGTGTGAAGTGGGGGAAAATTCCGAGATAATATCAGAGAATTACTTATCACTATCTGACAGACAGGGCAGAAGTCTTAAGCGACTCAACGAACTGTTCGCCATGAACGGACAGGTCGGTTTCCTTGCTTCACAGCGTGTGGACGGCAAACTGATCCTTCCCGAAGCTGTAAAAACGCTCACAATCAAGGGAACTTCCGCAACAAAGGCGTAATTTATGGTTACGTTAGCGGAAGCGAAAAATTATCTCCGGGTTGACGGAGACGAGGACAACAGGCTGATTTCCGACCTGCTTCTGACGGCGAAAAAGCTGTGCATGGATGTGGGACGCATGAGCGAAGAGAAGCTTGAGAGAAATGAGGATACCACACGAACGGCGGTGCTTTTCACAGTCGCTTACCTCTACGAAAATCGCAACACAGCGGATTTTCACAAGCTGACGCTCACCCTGCGCTCCATTTTATTCGCACAGCGCGAAGGAGTGATTTAGTGGAAATCGGTAAATTAAATCAGCGGATCACAATTCTGGAGCAATCGACGCGTGTCGATCACATCGGCAACCACAAGGCTCAGTGGGACGAACTTTTCTCCTGCTGGGCTGCGGTTTCTGTGAAAAATTCGGCAGAAAACTCCGATAACGGCACGACAAAAGAGTTGCAGACTTTGCAGTTTATGATCCGGCAGAACAGTATGACAATGAGGATTTCAACGACTGCAAACCGCATTTCTTTTCGTGGCGTGATTTATGATATTGTCGGAATATCGCCGAATTTCGAGTATCGTGATTATCTGAAAATCACAGCAAAAGCAAGGAAAGCAGGTGCAGCTGATGACGTCTATTGACGATATGGCGGACGAGATCATGAAGGGCTTGCAGGAGTATTCAGAGCTTGCGGATACGGCGATGAAAAAAGCCGTCCGCAAGACTGCCACTTCTGTAAAAAATGAAATTTCCGCAAACGCTCCGAAACGTACCGGCAAATATGCGAAAAGCTGGACGATGAAAAAAGTCAAGGAAAACAGCCATTCTCTTGAAATCACCGTCCATTCCAAAGACCGCTATCAGATTGCACACTTACTCGAAAAAGGTCACGCTAAAAGAAATGGCGGTCGTGTGTCTGCAATTCCGCATATTGCTCCCGCCGAGGAAAACGGTGCGGATTTATTGGAATCGCTGATCGAGAAGGAATTAAAATGAGTTATGAAGAAATTAACGAAATGATGCTGGAAATGGGGTTTCCCTTCGCCTATCATCACTTTTCCGATGGTGAGTCCCCGAAGCCGCCATTTCTGATTTTTTTATCCCCCGGTGAGAACACTTTTTCGGCGGATAATCGGATGTATTTCAGCTTTAAAAAGCTGGATATTGAACTCTATACCGATGAAAAATCTCCCGATACAGAGGCGGAAATCGAAGCTGTTCTGCGGCGGCATCATATTTTTTACAACAAGACTGAAACATGGATTGCATCTGAGGAGATGTATGAAGTGCTTTATGAAATGGAGGTATGATTATGGAAAAGAATAAGGTTAAATTTGGTCTGAACAAGGTACACTATGCGAAGATTACGGCATGGTCAGAGGACGGTGTGCCTACTTTTGCAACGCCCGTGAGAATTCCCGGTGCTGTATCGCTTTCGATTGATGCGAACGGCGAAAACGAGAATTTTTACGGTGCGATGCGTTCCTAATTGAAAAGATTAGGCACTAATAAAAGAACGCAAAAGTTCTTAGATTAGGAGAACTGATAATCTGAAAAGTGGAATGATGAGGTAACGCTCTGAAACGCTTTCCCTGATACTCCGACTGGCATGATTGGGAAACTTATTTTGTCAGAAGCTCGGTGAAGTCGGCTGAGAGATACCGTAATTTGAGAAATCAAAACGAAAGCTGTCCAGCGGTGGATGGTGTATCCTATAGGTCGGGGGTCTATAAAATGCGTATGGTGAGAATGGTAGCAATATCTGACGAACTTGCGAATGTACGGGTCTATAAGTTTGATATGCAGAAATGTATATGTCCTGTAATGGGACGCTTGTGAGGTAAAGTAAGTATCGTAAAGATGAAATTCCTTATAGTGTTACAGGCACTATCAAGCAAGCAGGCTCAGAGTAAGCACCTAACCGCATATGAACAGATAGGATTATCGGAACGCAGCAACCTACAGTACGCAATAGCGGTACAGACGAAGAATAATAAGCTGTTTTAACTGTGGGTAAAGTAGTGGCATTACTGATGATATTTCCTGTAATGGGAAATGGAGGGACAGCCACGAGTCAAAATTATAAAATTAGTTATAGGCAAATATCCTCATAGCTTCGAGTATGATTAGGATTTTTATCCGAGAAAAACGAACCTGAAAGGGGGAGTTGCCTGTGACAAAGCAAAAGAAACTGCGACATCTTGAATACTACAACTTGCAGGAATGCTTTGATAATTTGTATGCTAAGAGCAAGCAGGGTGAGCTTTTCACCAATCTCATGGAACTTATATCCAGTGAGGAAAATATACGGCTTGCGTACAGAAATATCAAGCGAAATGCAGGAAGTACAACAAGCGGAGTTGACAACTATACTATCAAAGATATAGAAAAAATATCCGCTGAAAAATTAGTTGAGATTATACAGAAGAAATTCAGATTTTACAAGCCGAAACCGGTACGGCGTGTGGAAATTCCAAAGGAAAATGGTAAAACAAGACCTCTGGGAATACCAACTATTATTGACCGCATTGTACAGCAATGCATTTTACAGGTGTTAGAGCCAATCTGTGAAGCTAAATTTCATGAACGAAATAACGGATTCCGACCCAACAGGTCCGCAGAGCACGCTCTTGCACAATGCTATAGAATGATACAAATACAGCATCTGCACTTTGTTGTAGATATTGACATTCAAGGCTTTTTCGACAATGTGAATCATTCAAAGCTGATAAGGCAGATGTGGGCAATGGGTATCAGAGATAAAAAGCTGATATGTGTGATTAAGGAAATGCTGAAAGCACCTATTATTCTGCCAGACGGAACAAGATTTTATCCAACGAAAGGAACTCCGCAGGGTGGTATACTATCCCCTTTGCTTGCCAATATCGTTCTGAACGAACTGGATTGGTGGATAAGCAGTCAATGGGAATCCATGCCGACACATACGCAGTACAAGCCTCATATTTCAAAGAACGGTACAGTCACCTATGCTAACAAATTCCGTGTTTTACAGGAAAGCAAGCTAAAAGAGATGTATATCGTTCGCTACGCAGACGATTTAAAAATCTTCTGTAGAAAAAGAAGTGACGCTGATAAAATATTTACAGCGGTGAAAAAGTGGTTGAAGGAACGGTTGAAACTTGACATCAGCGAAGAAAAGTCAAGGGTTGTAAATCTGAAAAAGAAAAGCTCCGAGTTCCTCGGATTTGAGTTAAAGGCAGTACGCAAAGCAAAGAAATATGTGGTTCAATCGCATATTTCTGAAAAGTCGAAAAAGCGGGTTGCCGAAACACTCAAACAGAAGATTGTAGAAATCGAACACAGTAAAAATGCCAAAGAGCTTGGAATACAGGTCAGACATTACAATACGATTGTTTTCGGGATTCACAATTATTATCGCATTGCAACACATATATCCTGTGATTGCAGTAAGATTTACGATGAAGTCCGTAAGGTTATCTACAATCGATTAAGGTATCAGTTGAAAAGCAAAGGTGTTATACGGTCAGCATTCATACAAAAATATTATGGAAAAAGTAAAATGATGTGTTTCCTTGGAGATGCACCGCTTGTTCCGTTTTCATATGTGCAGACCAAAACTCCAAGATACAAAAAAATGAAGATATGCAAATACACTCCAGAGGGCAGAGAAGAAACTCATAAGAGCTTGAAATTCGATGAAACTGTTATGACAGTTCTGCATATGCTTGCAAAATCGCATATTTCCGGCAGAAGTATCGAATATATGGACAATCGAATTTCATTATATGCTGCTCAATATGGAAAATGTGCCGTCACAGGAAAGGTATTGTGGATTGATGAAATCCACTGTCACCATAAAAAGCCTGTATCACATGGCGGAACAGATGAATACAGAAATCTTGTCATTGTTCATGCTGATGTGCATAAGCTGATTCATGCAACACGACAGGAAACAATCACTATATATCTGAAAAGGCTGAACCTTACAAAATCTCAACTTGAAAAGATAAACAAATTAAGAACAATGGCAGGAAATCCTGCTATATAAAGTTTCTGAATGCTTTGAAATATTTGCTAATATGACGAAATTATAGTTTTGATGGAACGCCGTATGCGGTGAAAGTCACATGTACGGTGTGGAGTGGGGGAAAATTCGGAGATTACTTCAAAGAATTATCTATCACTATCCGATAACACGGTATATTACGTCATTAACAACAACGCAGGCTACACAGGCGATTTGGAAATCGCCCTGATTACTACAGATTTTGCAACTGAAATTCTCGGCGAAATCCAGGATGCAAAGGGCGTGCTTGTAGAGCGTAACGACGCTGAAACCGCACAGTTCGCGCTTTTGTTTGAATTTAATGGCGACAAGAATCACATTCGTCATGTGCTTTATTGCTGCTCAGCTTCACGTCCGACTACAGAAAGTTCCACAACTGAGGAATCAACAGAGGTCAAGACAGAAACGCTGTCGCTTACAGCTTCGGCACTTCCTGACGGACTGGTAAAGTCCAAAACCTGTGAAAATACGGACGAAACCACCTACAACAACTGGTACAAATCCGTGTATATTCCGACTTTTTCATCGACCGCGGCTGCTAAATCAGCAGCAAAAACAACATCTTAACGGGGGTACGATATGGCTATCAAGAAAACAATTACAATCGACGGCATTGAGATTCCTTTTAAGGCGAGTGCAACTGTGCCTCGCCTTTATCGTCTGAAATTCGGAAAGGATATTTTCAAGGACTTTGCCGCCTTGCAGAAAAATGTCAAGGATGGCGATGCCGAAAACTCCGGGCTTGATATTGAGAGCCTTGAAGTTTTTGAACAGATAAGCTGGGTTATGGCGAAGCACGCCGACCCGGAGAACGTTCCTGATAATCCCGACGATTTTCTGGAACAGTTCAACACATTCAGCATTTACGAAATTCTTCCACAGCTTATCGAACTTTGGGGACTCAACACCGCCACGCAGGTGGAATCTAAAAAAAACATCGCCAGACTGACAGACCGATGACTACGCCACTGTTTCTTCTGAGATGCGTTCAGCTCGGAATTTCTCTTTCCGAGCTGGAGCTTCTTACGATTGGTTTTGTCAATGATATGTTCTGCGAACGTGAGCGCGATGATGAAAAATGGAGCGTTCTTGCAGATCAGGATGCGATGGATTCCTTTTAGAGCATCTACGCTAAATGCTGCTGAAGCCACAGCAACAAGTGCTTTTCGTCATATTTGCTTGCAGCAACGCCAAGAATTAACTCTATCAATTCTTCGTCTGTATATTTTAATTCCTGATGATTGAGTTCCAGAAACACAAGCATCGTGTGGGTTCCGATCCTCTTATTTCCGTCAACAAACGGATGATTTTTAATCAGCCCAAATCCGAGCCGTGCCGCCTTTTCAAGCAATGTCGGATATAATTCCGAACCGCCAAATGACTGAAACGGTGTATTGATCGCAGAATCCAGCAGTCCCTCGTCACGTATTTCAGGAGAGCCGCCGGATTCTGCAATCAGCATTTCGTGAAGCATGATGATTTGTTTTTTCGTCAGTTTTTTCATTTGGCAAGTTCCTCATAAACGGCTTTATTTTGCGACATTAGCTTTTTTGAAATTGCAAGAACATCCTCATCGGAAGCTGCCGTCATTTCATCCGCTTGTGCAAAATCAATAACAAGATATCGCGGCACATTGTTTTTCAGAACGACAGCCGAGCCGTACTGATCGACCAGCCTTGCGACTTTTGAAAAATTCTGATTGGCTTCCGTCATGGAAACCATTGTGTTTGTATCAATATTCATGCGAACACCTCCTAATACCATTATACCACATTGTTAGGATAAATTCAACCTATTTTTGAAAGAAGGCGAGAAATTTCATGCAGGAAATATGGAAACCAATTCCCGGATATGAGGGGTATTATGAAGCGAGTAGTTATGGGCGAGTACGAAGCATTGAAAGAGTTGCCAAAGGAAGACGGGGCTTTGCACACATAAAATCCCATATCTTAAAGCCAAATAATGTTCATGACGGGTATAAACAAGTAAAATTTTCTATTAATGGAATAAAGGCTCAACCTCTTTTGCACAGATTAATTGCCATTACATTTGTCCCTAATCCATTGTGTCTGCCGCAGGTAAATCATATAGATGGAAATAAAGAAAATAATCATGCTGACAATCTTGAATGGTGTACAGCGGCATATAATTCACAGCACCGAAGCCGCGTGTTAAAAAAGTGGGTTGGCCATCCTAAGAAGAAAGTAATGTGTATTAATACAGGAATTATCTATGAGAGTTCACATCATGCTTCACGTGAACTTAACATTTCACAAGGAGGTATTTTTTCTGTTTGTCAAGGAAAGGGTAAAACAGCCGGCGGATTAAAATTTGTATTTACAGATTAAATGAGGGGGGATGTTATCGTGGCCAATAGAATTCGCGGAATAACCGTTGAAATAGGCGGCGATACAACCCGTCTTTCCAAAGCCCTCGAAGGCGTCAACAAAAACATCAAAAATACCCAGACACAGCTAAAAGACGTAGAAAAGCTGTTAAAACTCGACCCGACCAATACAGAGCTGTTATCACAGAAACAAAAGCTGCTTGCCGAGGCAGTTTCCT
>JAMPAJ010000020.1 GCA_023667265.1 Alistipes sp. | reverse complement strand
AATTGCAACCCACGAGGAAAAAATATTGATTACAAATATTTATAACGCGAAATTGACGGCGGGGGCGCTCCGCTTATACCATATAATTTGCAAAATTGCAAGAACCGCGGAAAATTTTTGGATTGCACATATTTGCAGCGCGAAATCGGCGGCGGGAACTCCCTGCTTATACCATAATGTTTGCAAAATGTCCACTCCCAATAAAATTTAAGTCTTTACAAATCCAGATAAATGTGATAAAATATAAATATGTGAATTTAACTACGGTCAATTATATTATGATACAAGGTATGGTGAACATGAGTAAAAAATACAAAATAAGAAAGGGAAATCTGTTCCTTTTTCTGGCGGCGGCAGCGGCATTGATCCTTCTTGTCAGATTGATAATACCAAAGGAAAAAGTGGCAGATACGCCCACATATAATATCATAATCCAAAGCAGCGAAGCTCCGACGGAAAACGCTACCTCGGCTTCGACTGTTCCTGAAGTTCAGATACAGACGACGACAATTCCCTTTATCGCAGAACCTGCCTGCAACGGTGCGGCGCTGTACTGCGTTGACGACGGTCAGATGCTTTACAGCTATAATATCGAAGAAAAAGCTGCTCCGGCAAGCCTCACAAAGCTGCTGACTGCCGCCGTTGCTCTGGAATATCTTGATAACGACGATATAATATACGCAGGCTCTGAGCAATACCTCGTTCAGTCCGGTTCAAGTCTTTGCGGTCTGCAATACGGAAGCTATTCAACGGTCAACGATTTTGTTGCAGGTTTACTCATGTCTTCGGGAAATGACGCGGCATACGCCCTGGCAACGTCAACCGCAAGAAAAGTATATCCAGAAAATGAGATGTCCGACGATGCTGCCGTAAATGTTTTCTGCGGACTTATGAATACGACTGCCCAGAAGATCGGCATGACCGGCAGCGTATTTACGACTCCCGACGGCTGGGACGACACAAATCAGTATACTACAGTTTCAGACCTGCTGCTTCTGACGGAGTATACGCTGAAAATTCCGAAAATAAAGGAAATTGTCGGCACGCAGTCGCAAACTGTTGTCTTTGGATCAGGAGAGGTGTATGATTGGACAAACTCAAATCTGCTTCTCGATCCTTACAGTGACTATTTCCGGCAGGATGCTGTCGGCGTCAAGACAGGCACTACCCTCAACGCCGGAAACAACCTTATTTCCGCGTTTGTTATAAACGGTAAAACCTATATTTCTGTTGTTGTCGGCTGCGCGACTGACACAGACAGATATGAGCTGACATTGAAGCTCATTGACGCTGTTTCATAAAAATATTTATTTAATAAGGTGTCATATAAGTTTTATATATAAAATTACACAAATTTATTTGTAGATATTGCAATTTTGCTGAATATATGTTATAATTAGTGTATGCAAATTTTATCAGATCCTTAGAAGGATCAATTATCAGGAGGAATTATGGAACTTAACGATTATATACAGATAGTATGCCCAAGGTGTAAGGCGCTTCTGTTTGCAGAGCAGAAGCTCGACAGCTGGTACTGTGGTCACTGCGGTGAGAAAATCGCTGTTGCGCATGAGGAAGCTGCAGAGAAAACCGAGGAGAAGGCTGCTCCGGTTCTTACAGGAGAGGTCTTTCTCTGCGATAAGAACGTACTTGTTAAATATGCCGGTCAGGACGAAGACGTTGACATTCCGGAATACATAACCAGGATAGACGCCGGTGCGTTCAAGGGAAATACGTTTATCAAAACTGTCAATATCCCTGATACTGTACTGGAGATCGGCGACGCTGCTTTTGAAGGCTGCACTGCTTTACAGTCAGTACATCTTCCGGCACATATTACGAAAATCTGCTACAAAACCTTCCTGGACTGCGACAGCATGAAAAAAATCGTTATTCCTGCAAACGTCTCAGAAATCGTATATAACGCTATGTGCTGCGGTCTCGAGGAAATCGTTTTTGAAAGCAGCTCGACGACCTGGGAGCCGGAAAATGATTATACCGCGCCTTCCTTTGAGATAAGCAGAAAGAGCAGCGACGCCGGCGTAAAGCGTATCTATTTCAACGGTACAGCCTATACGGCTTCCGAGGTTTATCGCTTTAAGTCGGTTCGCGACTACCTGAGATCTCAGGGACTCTGTCCGAAATGCGGCGGAAAGTACGGTATGTTCGGCAAGTGCAAGGCTTGCGGCGAGAAAAAAGAGCAATAAGGAGAAAAATATGAAATATACACAAGGACAGTACGCTGTTTCAGCTAAAACTAAATTAGCGGAGGGAATTTACAGCCTTGAAATTTCCTGCCCCGAGGTTTGCGCTGCCGCTGTTCCCGGACAGTTTGTTCATATCAAGGTCGAGGGTTCGGTGCTCCGCCGTCCTATTTCAATTTGCGGTATCGACAGAGAAAATGGGATCCTGCGTCTTATTATCGAGATCCGCGGTCTGGGAACTGCGAAGATCGTTGAACTTGAACCCGGTAAAAAAATTGATATGCTCGCGCCTCTCGGACACGGCTTTACAATTGATCCTGATTTCAAAAAAATAGTCGTCATAGGCGGAGGTATCGGCACGCCTCCCATGCTCCCCATTGCTCAGGCGTATGGTGAAAAAACAGTTGCAATAACAGGCTTCCGGAATGAAAAAGCTGCCATTTTGCAGGATGATTTTTCCAGGACAGGCGCGGAGGTCGTTCTTTGTACTGACGACGGCTCGGCTGGGATCCATGGATTTGTAACTCAGCCCCTGAAGGAGCTGGCGGAAGCTGGCGGAATAGACGCGGTTTATGCCTGCGGTCCTATGCCAATGCTTAAAGGAGCTGCTGCGATCTGCAAAGAAAACGGCATCTTCTGCGAGGTTTCCCTGGAAGAGCGCATGGCGTGCGGAATCGGAGCCTGCCTGGGCTGTGCCTGCCGAACTGTAAGAAATGACGAGGAATATTTTGCGCACGTCTGCAAGGACGGCCCTGTATTCAATGCTGAGGAGGTGCTCTGGTAATGGCTGATCTTTCTGTTAAAATATGCGGCGTCGATTTCAAAAACCCCATAATTCCTGCCTCGGGAGTTTTTGGCTATGGCAGAGAATATTCTGAATTTTTTTCTCTTGACAGGCTGGGCGGAATTGCCACTAAAGGAACAACGCTTAACAAACGTACCGGCAATCTTTCACCGAGAATTGCCGAAACGCCTTCGGGTATGCTCAATTCTGTAGGCTTGCAGAACCCGGGTATCGACCATTTTATAGAAGTCGATCTGCCATGGCTTATGGGTCAGGATCTGACTGTTCTCGCCAATATTGCCGGCTCGACACCTGACGAATGTGCCGAGGTTGCGGCAAAGCTGGACGATACTGACGTTCACATGATAGAGCTGAACATCTCCTGCCCCAACGTCAAGCAGGGCGGCGCTGCTTTTGGCACAAGCTGCGATATGGCTGCTGAGGTTACAAAAAAGGTCAGAAGCGTTACGAAAAAGCCGCTTATTGTCAAGCTTTCCCCAAACGTAACAAGTATAACTGAAATCGCAAAGGCTGTGGAATCGGCAGGCGCTGACGCAGTTTCACTTATAAATACTCTCCTTGGAATGAGGATTGACATAAACACAGGACGACCGATACTCCGCAATAATGTGGGCGGACTAAGCGGTCCGGCAGTTTTCCCAGTCGCAGTCAGAATGGTATGGCAGGTTTCCAACGCTGTCAATATTCCGGTAATCGGAATGGGCGGAGTTGCCTCCGGTCGTGATGCGATCGAGCTGATGATGGCTGGCGCTTCCGCAGTTCAGGTAGGAGCTGCGATTTTTACCGATCCGTATGCGCCTGTGAAGATCGTCGAGGAAATGAACGACTTCCTCAATTCAAAAAATATTGCTTCCGTCCGCGATATTATCGGCACGGTAAAGCCCTGGTGACGCCATGATAATTATGTCAGTCGACTTCGGCGACGCAAGAACCGGGATTGCCGTATGCGGAAAAAGCGAAATGATGGCTTCTCCGGTCTGCGTTATTGCCGAAAAGGATTTTGATAAATGTATCGAGAAAACCGCCGCCTGCGCAAAGGAGCAGCGTGCGGAAATGATAGTGGTGGGCTATCCTAAAAACATGAACGGAACAGTAGGCGAAAGAGCCGAAAAATGCAGCCTTTTTGCTGATAAGCTGGGCGAGCTTACCGGCTGTCCGGTTCAGCTCTGGGACGAGCGTTGTACGACTGTTTCAGCTCATCAATATCTGAACACCACAAATACCCGAGGAAAAAAGCGTAAGGCAGTTGTAGACGCTGTAGCCGCTGTTATTATATTGGAAAGCTACCTGGGATTCAGGAAAAATCAGCAGAACCGTGAAAATTGATATGTACGGACGGAATGATCCGTCCGTGGTGTTATTTCAGTGCGGATGTCAGATCGTCAATAAGACCGCCTGCCGCTTTCAGTGTCTTTTCTGCATTCTTCATGATACTGTGCTTTTTAAAGACGCTTGCCGCTGAAAACGCATAGCAGGCAAGACCAACTGCTGCACCTACTGTTACACCCTTTGCAATTGCTTTACCGTTCATTATTTTTTCTCCCGATTATTTTTGCTGTCGTAAAATTATCTGCGACAGTTATATTTTCTGATGATCCAGCGTTTTTATTCAAATTTAAAAAGGAGCATTGATTCCAAAAATGCAAAATCTTAACATTGTTCTTGTAGAACCACAGATCCCGCAGAATACCGGCAATATTTCCAGAACCTGCGCTGTTACCGGCGCGAGGCTTCATCTTATAAAGCCAATGGGCTTTGAGGTTACAGATAAGCACCTGAAGCGTGCCGGTCTCGACTATTGGGATAAACTGAGCATTACATATTATGATTCCTTAGAAGATTTTTTTGAAAAAAATTCCGACGGAAATTTCTTCTATTTTACAACAAAAGGAAAATATGTCCACAGCGAAAAAAATTATCCCGATAATTCATTTCTTATTTTTGGCAGAGAGGATAAGGGACTTCCGGAGAAGCTGCTTTATGAGAACAGTGACAAATGTGTGCGTATTCCCATGCGCAAAGAGCTGAGAAGCCTTAATCTGTCAAATTCGGTGGCTATCGCTGTTTACGAGGTTTTGCGTCAATGGGACTATCCCGACCTTTCCCGAGAAGGGAAGCTCACTCAATACAAGTGGAAATAGAAAGGAGCATTTTATGTCAAAAATTATGATACTCACAGACACCTGCTGTGATCTTCCCCTGGAAACTATTAATGAACTCGGAATAACCGTTCTCCCATTTGAGATAACTCTGAATGGCGAAACATTTCGTGAGACATATGATATTTCAGCCGAACAATTCTACGAGAAGATGCTTAGCTGCGGCGAAGTTCCGAAGCATTCCCAGATCAATCCCGTCACCTTTGAGGAAACATACAAAAAGCTGTGGGAGGAAGGATATACCGATATAATCAGCGTTTCGATCAACAGCAAGGGTTCAGGAACATACAACAATTCAATTATCGGTAAAGAGGATTTCTTTGAGAATAATCCGGATGCTAAGGATAAAATAAGAATTTTCAATCTGGATTCCAGATGCTATACTGTTTTCTACGGCTACCCTATCATGGAGGCTGTCAAGCGTATCAATAAGGGCGATTCGGCAGAAGATATCGTAGCTTATATGGAGGATTTTTTCAATGTCTGCGCTATTTATGCTGTACCGTATAATCTGAAATATGCAAAAAAATCAGGAAGAATTTCCGCGGCAGCCGCATTTGCAGGCGAGCTTCTCGGTCTGAAGCCGATCATTGAGTTTGCCGAAAACGAGACGACTACTATCGAAAAAATACGCGGCGAGAAAAATATCGTTCCCAAGCTCGTTGACTGCGTTGAGAAGCGTATGACTCCTCAGACGCCGTATATTATTATTCACGGCAGAGACGACGCTCTCGCCAAGGAGATCGAAAAGGAAATGGTAAAAAGAGTCGGCAGAAAGGCGGAGATGTTCTCCAAAATCGGCTGTGCAGTTGCGTCAAATATAGGTCCCGACCTTGTTGCCGTTCTTATCAGGCGCAAAAATAAGTAATTCATGCCCTGTGAGGTGATGTTATGAAACGAGAAAATTATATTGGCTGGGACGAATACTTTATGGGAATTGCCATGCTTTCGGCTGAACGAAGCAAGGACAACAATACTCAGGTCGGCGCTTGTATAGTGAACGAGGAGCACAAAATAGTTGCGGTGGGCTATAATGGTATGCCCATAGGCTGCCTTGACGATGAGATGCCTTGGGAGCGCGACGGCAAAACTGCTCTGGACACGAAATACCCCTTTGTCTGTCATGCTGAGCTGAACGCTATTCTCAACAGCAACTCTGCAAGTCTTAGCGGATGCACGCTGTATGTTACGCTTTTCCCCTGTAATGAATGTGCAAAGGCGATCATACAGTCCGGCATAAAGAAAATTGTTTACAGAAGCAATAAATATTCCGATTCTGAAAGCTCTATCGCGTCAGCTTTTTTGTTCAGAAAATGCGGTATCGAAATGAAGCAGTACGAACCGAGTAATAAGACTGTTGCTATAGAATTGTGATTTTGGCATATTTCCATATACAGTTAAAAACAGCCCGGAAGAGGTCATCAATTCACCTCATTCGGGCTGCTTTTTTATGAAATGCGTTTTCCTTTTCCTTTTTTTCGCTTGTCTATAGGTTTTTCCTTGCCGCCCATATCTTCAAAGAGCGTCTCTTCTTCGATATCATCGCCAGCCTCAGTAAGCTCAGGGTTAATTTCGCCCTGGCTCTCATAAAACGGATTTATTACATACTTCTGAATAACGGGATAGCTGTTGAAGCAGGTTATAAACCACATAAGAGCTGATGGGAAAAACGGCAGAACTGCGAAGAAAAACGGCGTTGCATAAAGGAACAGAATAATCATGAAAACGGCAAAGAAAATATTAATAAGCGTTATGAGAATATTCTTTCCAAGAGAGACAAACGCAAGGGCAAATGAATTTTTTATCAGGTTCTTCAGTGACAGATCAGTCGCCGTCAGCATAAGGAAAATGTAATAATTCATAGCCAGTATAACAAGAGCAACGCTAAGCGTTATAGTAAGCAGAATGTAAAACAGCTTATTGTGATAATACTCTGCCCAGTCCGGATATATGTTGTATGCTGAGAAAGCAGACAAGACAGCAATTACATCAATAATTCCTATCACACAGGCTTTCTTGAAATTTTGCTTAAAGCCCTTGAAAAAGTCGCGTATTACAAACGTGTGCTTTTCAATGATAAACGCCCGTATGACCTTTGTCATACCCGCCATTGCAGGCCCTATGAGAATCGTGAAAGCAAGTAACAGGACGATTACAGCAGCCAGAAGAATTTTAGTATTCTCAATTACTCCCAAAAGTGCAAATGCAATAAGCGGCGGCAAACAGAAAATAAAGAACAATAGACTGAGCCCGCAAAGCTTCCAGAACTTGCGGAAAAACAAGTCGAAAAATAGTGCGAGCCCTTTTTTCTTTGGCCCATACTTCGAGATGCCCGGACCTGAGCTCTGATAATTATAGAAAAATCCCAATTTAAACTTCCTCCGTTTTCTTTCAGAGCATGAATCATCAGGCTCCCAGATAATTAGACTTCCCCGGAAACTAAGGTGCGCCATATGACAAAAGCTTTGACATCATACGGTGCGCATTAGATTCCCAGGAGGTCTATTGATCTCATAATGCAGACAAGCGCCATATCAGCGCAGGAAAATACCAGCGCGCCTATAAACAGTATCAGATATTTGACGGCAAACAGCTTCAAGCTCGGTGGAGCTGTTGCGTCGCCGTTTCTTGACGCGGTAATATGAAAAAGTGAGCAGGACATCCGCAGAAGCTCCCGAACAGAAAGCAGTGCAATAAATGAAATACCTGCCGCTCTCGGAATATGTACAAGAAAGACCTCCGGCAAGGCTGCAAAGCCCTTGGCGGCATAAACCGACGCGGAAGCAAATCCAAGCTCCGCACCTTTTTCAATAATAAGCAGTATTCCAAGGGGCTGCCCAAGTATACAGCATCCAGACATCACAGATAATATTAGAAAAACCAACATCTGCAAAAAATCAACGCCAAATATCTGAATGGCAGTACCGCTGCTTATTTTAGGAATAATAAATCCCGAAATACCGTCAGGAAGCCTGCCGAAAGCAGCTATGAATGAGCCGCACGCCACGCCTGCAAGTTCCATAAGAAACAGCGGAAAGAAACTGATTCCCTTTCGCTCATCGTCGATCCTTCTGATATTTTCCATCACAATAAACCTCCGCGTTTTTTTAAAGGATATGCGGAGCGGACAAGATTAAGAACCTATGACAACATATAAAAACATCATTTTGATAACTCGTAAGCTCTCTTCGTGCAGCTTTCGCAGCAATTTTTAACTGTTTCAGAAAGCTTGCCCTCGTAAAGACGATCGAGTCCTGCCAGCGTCGTTCCGCCGGGAGATGAAACCATTTTAATGAGCTCGTCAATTGTATATCCAGAATCGGTTATCATTTTTGCAGAGCCTATAAGACTCTGGCTGAAAAGATCCTTTGCAGCATCGGAGTCAATTCCAACTGACGTGGCATAGTCGATAAAGCACTTGGCAAAAAGATAAACAAACGCGGGGCTGCTGCCGTTTATGGCAATGATCTCCTTCATTTTGTCCTTGGAAATAACCGCTGTCTTTCCGCACGACTCAAAAACGTCAAGAATTATCCCGAATTCCTCGTCAGTAACTCTGTCGTTCCTTGAAAGAGCCGAAGCGCCTTCGCCAAGAAGCAGAGGCGTGTTAGGCATAACAAGAATCACCTTTACCTCGTCAATTGTCTTCGAGGCGATAAATTCGTCGGAAATACCGGCTGCTATAGAAACGATAACCTTATCCTTAGTCACCGCAGGCGCAGCGGCTTCTATGACGCTTTCGATAATTTGAGGCTTCACTGCAAGGAAAATGAAATCGCATTTTTCCGTCAACTCAGCCTCGCTGCCGCAGCTGTTAACACCGCTTTCGGCAAGAGCAGCCACTTTTGAAGCGTCAGGGTCAAAGGCGAAAAGCTCTGTGCTCTCCCCTGCCCTGCTTCCGGCAATTCCCTTCATAATTGCAGTTCCCATGTTTCCTGCACCAATAAAACCAATTTTATTCTTGCTCATCTCAGATTCTCCTTTGTCAAATCAATAAAATGTTGCAACCTCCTGCGCCGGAGCTTCTGCCGGTTCCAGCGAAATAACACGCAGAACAGGTCCTGCGCCCTTATACAGCTTATGCTTTTGAATACTTATCTTAGCCGTGATGCTGTACCAGGCTCTCTTATCTGTCTCAACGGTTTTATCCCATTCGGCAACCGCCCAGCAATACTGAATATCATCAACGCAGCAGGTCATAATATGGCGTCCGAAAGCGAAGCAGCCGTCTGGAAATTTTTTATTTTTCGCAGGCAAGCCCTTGAAGGTTATAGTTTTTCCATCATACTTCTCCGGCTCGTCCATGATATCACGGTACCAGATCGCATAGTCACGGTCGTCGATAACGATCGAATCAGCTTCGATATCAAAGGGAAGAGGGTCTTCGATGTCGTCATACGCCACCTGACCGTCGGTATACTCATAGCATATCTCGGCACGACGGCTTACACCGCGCACTATTTTATGGAACTCGTTAGGATCCATGCTTTTCTCAAAGCGGTTAAACACGCAGAGCTCGCAAATATTCAGCTTATCCACTACAAGACTTCTCATGTTGGCATTGTAGTTCATAAACGTTGAAGCATCTGCAAACAGCATTACCTGATAAACGCCCCAGTTGTCGGGCATATTGCTGAAAAGCTCGCTTATCTGCCACATACCGTTATATTCGATAATGATTTTTTCAGCCCGCGCCTCATAAGCGATTCGTGCCAGGTTAGGAACATTAAGCTCCTCTTTATCCTCAATGCTGTGAACAGTGATATTTTTGCCCTTGTACGGCAGCTTTGACAGCTCCAGCTCCTCTACTCCCTCTTCACAGGAAATGATAAGAGTTTTTTCGCCGTCATTAAAGCGCTTATCCGTCAGCGTCTCCTGCATAAACCTTGTTTTTCCGGATTCCAGAAATCCCAGAAACAGGAATACAGGAATAGGCTCCTGATTCATCCTTGCCATGATTTTCTCCTTATTCAACGCAGAACAGCTTAGCAACGGCTTCTTCGTTGAGGTTTGAGCCGATAACGCAGAGTCTGCCCGTAGTTTCCGCACTTCCGAAACGGACGTCGGGCACGCCGGGAATATAGTCAAAATGAATCCACTTTCCGTCTGCACCTGCAACGATACCCTTCGCTCTCAGCACAATTCCGAATTTTTCTTCATCGCCCAGCGCCTCAAGAGCAGCAGTTATTGCCTCAACAGTATATGTTCTGGGCGTTTCAGTTCCCCAGCTTGTAAATACCTCGTCGGCATGGTGGTGATGATGCTCGTGATCGTGGTGACAGCAATGCTCGTCGTGATCGTGATGCTCGTGGTCATGGTGACAGCAGTGCTCGTCGTGGTCGTGATGCTCATTCTCGTGGTGACAGCAGTGCTCGTCGTGATCGTGATGCTCGTGATCGTGATGACAGCAATGCTCGTCGTGATCGTGATGCTCGTGGTCGTGGTGGCAGCAATGGTCTCCGTCGTGATGATGATGATGCTCATGCTCGTGAGTAAGCAGCTCCTTCAGCTCATCGCTGAGGGTATTTTTACGAGTCATAGCCGCAACTATCTGTTCACCTGAAAGCTCGTCCCAATCGGTAGTAACAACGGAAGCTTCGGGATTCAGCCTTCGCAGAAGCGCAACCGCCTCATTGATCTTATCCTCCGAAAGGCCGGCGGTATGGCTGAGGATTATGCAGCTTGCGTAGGTAATCTGATTGTCGAAAAATTCACCGAAATTCTTCTGGTACATCTTGCACTTCTTCGCATCAACAACAGTAGTAAATCCGTCCAACTCCACATCGTGTGCATCTATTTTCTTAACTGCGTTAATTACGTCGCTGAGTTTTCCGACACCGGAAGGTTCAATAAGGATCCTGTCAGGATGATACTCCTCAAGAACCTTAACGAGAGCCTCACCGAAATCGCCCACCAGACTACAGCAAATGCAGCCTGAGTTCATTTCAGTTATTTCAATACCGGCATCCTTGAGAAATCCTCCGTCAATGCCGATCTGTCCGAACTCATTTTCGATAAGAACCAGTTTTTCGCCGTTATATCCCTCTTTAATAAGCTTCTTTATAAGAGTTGTTTTTCCTGCTCCAAGAAATCCTGAAAAAATTGTAATTTTTGTCATTTTATCCGCTTCCTTCTGATTTTTTGTTTACGCTATATCGAGCGTATCTATTCTACATAGTGTTTCTAAATGTATATTATACCATATTTTCACCATAAATGCAATAGAAAAAATAATTTTTCACAAAACTTTTATTTTGCTTTGTGTAATCGTGATAAAAAAGGGACTCTCGCTAACGAGAATCCCTTTTGTTAATATTCCGGAAATAATATGATCTACCTTGCGCCTTTACGCATAATGACGACTCCGACTGTTTTGAACATCAGCTTGAGATCCATTCCGACGCTGCGTGTCTTTATGTAGCGAATATCACCCTCTACCCACTTATCGAACTCCATATCGCTGCGTCCCTCAGTCTGACAAATGCAGGAGAGACCGCCCTTGACAAGAAGCCTTTCCATCTGCTCCGGCGAATACAGCACAACCTCACGCGGAAGAGGCGGACGCGGTCCGATAAGCGACATATCGCCTTTCAGAACGTTAAAAAGCTGTGGCAGCTCGTCCAGCGACGTGCGGCGAAGGAATCCTCCTAAACGTGTGATACGAGGGTCCTTATCGCTTTTAAACGCAAGTCCGTCCGACTGATTCTCCTTCTGAACCTCCGCAAATCGCTTTTCTGCGTCCACGCACATTGTACGCAGCTTGTACATTTTAAAGGGCTTTCCGTCTTTAGTCAGGCGAACCTGCGAAAATAAAGGATTCCCCTTATCGTCAATATAAATTGCAAGAGCAACGGCGCCGATCGGAATCGCAAGAACCGTTATCAGACAAGCAGAAGCCACAATATCAAACGCTCGTTTAATGAATCTGTACGCCTTGCCGCCTGCCGGCTTGACCTTGCTGTATTTAAGAGTTTCAGATACGCCCATATGCAGCAATCTCAACGCTCTGTCGTCAAATTCAAGAATCGGATAGTCAGTCACCCCGATCTTTGCAGACTTTCCCGGAATCGTAGGCTCCGGCTCTTCCCCCTCTTTAAGCGATTTAAGTAAATCGAGCGTTACATCTTTTTCTGAAAGACGCCTTTCTCTCGGCTTTGCATCGGTAACAACCATAAAACCGCCTCCCTCTCACTTCCTTGTATTCCCCTGACCGCTGTCCGACCAAATTTCAGACAGCGCTTCTGTTAATGCTGCTGATCAGCACGATAATTCCTTGTTTCAAATATAGTATATCACATATTCATTAGATTGTCAAGCGATTTTGAAAAAGAAAAACATTCCATCTCAAAATTTTTCACATAAGAGTCCTCGTTTCAATTTATATTTTATTCAGAATGAACAACAAATGTAAATTTTTCGTAAATTTTCCATCAATTCGGGCGTTATATAGGCAGCATCCCACGAAGATCATGCGTCAGATGCGCAGTCAGATTACATAAAAACGACGCAGGCATATCGGTCTGCCGGTCAGCACATCTGTCACTTTGCGACACATCCCCAGCTGGGAATCACGTATGTCAAGGAGCTTTTTTGCCTTGTATCCGCAAAAATTATGCTCGAAAATCCGCACATTATTTTTATGTGAACACGCTCTAAATGAACCGGAATTATTGAAATCTCTTACCCACTTTGTCACGCTGGATTTTGATATTCCATAATCTTGCGCTATCGACCTTGCCGATCTGCCGCTTTTCGCAAGGTTCACTATCTGCTTCTTGAATTCTTCTGTGTAATTCTTTGTTTTTCCTGCCATTTCCTTTGCCACCTTTTACTTTTTATTTTAGAACTTGTTCTCATAGGAATTGTGCGTGGAATTTCGAGCGCAATTCTGACGAGT
>JAMPAJ010000001.1:1107150-1489932 GCA_023667265.1 Alistipes sp. | reverse complement strand
TTCCCTTGTGCAAGTTCGAATCCCTTTTACCGTAAAAAACGGGTAAAAAGCATCTACGGTTTTACACTAAAAAATTTCGCCCTCTTAACGTCGAAAAACCGCTATATTTAGCGGTTTTTCGGGTGGACATCTATTTTGTTCCACTAATATGGTGAGACATGAGGGATTTGAACCCTCGACCCTACGCTTAAAAGGCGTATGCTCTACCGACTGAGCTAATGTCTCACGCAATATACAACATCCGACAACCGCCGAACATCTTATATAATTATACACGACTTTTCGATTTTTGTCAAGCGGAAAAATAAAATTTGGATAAAACGGCATTTTGTGTATTACGGTTTGTGGGAAATTGTGCAATGTTACAAAAAAACAAAAACATCTTGACAAATCGGAGTAATTGTGATAAAATATATATTGTTGTGAATGTGCTTGTAGCTCAGCTGGATAGAGTGACTGGCTACGAACCAGTAGGTCGGGGGTTCGAATCCCTCCAGGCACGCCATCAGCGAGTCGTTGCGGACGGTTCATTTGACCGCTCGCATGACTCGCTGTTTTTTATAGTATCACAAAACGAGAAGTCCGGGAAAGACGGACTTTTTTGCTGTCTGAACGGCTAAACGAATATGACTTCAAAGCAAAAGCTGCTGCAATAGAAAAATATTGCAGCAGCTTTTTATTTTTTCACGCAGAGCGCAGATATCCCCGAAAACACCAGAAATGCAGCCAGATCAGCCGCAACTATAGTAGCGCCGACCGGAGTGGAGAGGAGAATTGAAAGTATGATTCCAAGCCCTGCGCAGACGACGGAGATGACAGCGGAGCAGATCGTCACGCTTTTGAAGCTCTTAAACAGCCGCATTGCTGAAAGAGCCGGGAAAATAATAAGCGCTGAGATCAGCAGTGAGCCGACCAGATTCATGGCTATAACGATAATAATCGCAGTCACAACGGCTATCAGCAGGTTGTAGATATCGGAGTTGATGCCTGTCGCCTTGGAGAAGCTTTCGTCAAATGTGACACTGAATATCCTGTTGTAAAACAGAACAAAAAAGATAAGAACGATGGCGGACATTGCGAAACACAGCCATACGTCGCTGCTTTTCAGATTCAGGATCGACGTCGAGCCGAAAAGCGAGCCGCAGACGTCTGCGGAGATGTTTGAGGATACAGGAAAAACATTCATGAGAATGTAGCCGATCGCAAGCGCGCTTACCGAGATCAGGGCTATTGACGCGTCGCCTTTGATTTTTGTATTCTTTCCGGTTCGCAGAAGGAGCACAGCGGCAAGAATTGTCACAGGCATAATTATAATCATTCTGTTCGTTACCCCGGTCACAGCCGCCGCTGCCATAGCTCCGAATGCCACGTGCGACAACCCGTCTCCGATGAAGGAAAATCTCTTCAGCACCAGCGTTACTCCTAAAAGCGATGCACAGAGAGATATGAGCAGTCCGACGATCAGCGCATATCTGACAAATGGATAGGAGAAATAATATTGAAGTGTGGAGATCAGCTCAGTCATTTTCATTTTCCCAGCCTTTAATGTATTTTTTTCCGGTATCGCTATTCAGATAGTCGGCTGTTTTGCCGAAAAACAGCTGTTTCTTTGAGATGTGCAGTATATGGGAGGAGTATTTTACTGCGGAGGCGATGTCGTGGGAGACCATGATAATAGAGATTCCGGATCTGTTCAGCTTTGCCACCAGCTCGTACAGCTCCGTCTGAGCATGAGGGTCAAGTCCTGTCACAGGCTCGTCCAGGAGCAGCATACGGCTTGCAGCACAAAGAGCGCGTGCGAGCAGAACTCGCTGCTGCTGACCGCCGGAAAGCTCTCTGTAGCACCTTTTCCCCAGCCCTTCAATGCCAAGCTGCTTCATGGTTTTCTCTGCAAGCCTTTTTTCAGCTGCACGATAAAACGGAAATGCTCCCATTTTTGAAAGACAGCCGGAAAGAACGACCTCTCGCACAGATGCCGGAAAATCCCTTTGCACCGGTGTCTGCTGCGGAAGATAGCCTATATCCTTAGCCGAGAAGCCGTCGCACCATGTTATCTCGCCGCTAAGCTGCGGTTTCAGCCCTAACAGCGCCTTTATCAGCGTACTTTTTCCCGAACCGTTTTCGCCGAGAATACAAAGGTAATCGCCGCTGCTGACTGTAAAATTAAGATCTTCTGTTACAATGCCGTCCTCATAGCCCAGTACGGCGTTTTTGCATATTATCTGTTTGCTCATTGAAAAGCCTCTTTCAGTATCTGATAGTTGCCGTCCATTATTGAAAGGTAGGTCACGCCGTTCTCGATCTGCTTTTTCGACACAGACTGAATAGAGTCCAGAACGGCGATATCAGCCGATTTTTCAGAAGTATTGGCAACAACAGCGTCTGCTATCGAGCAGTCCGAGCCTTCGATAGCAAAAATCGCGGCAGCGTCGAGCTCATCAGCCTTTCCGGCAAGAAAAGCAATAGTTTCAAAGCTTGCGTCGGTATCGGCTGAGCAGCCGGTGAATGCTGCATAATAGTCGATTCCGTAATCCTCCGTGAAATATCTGAACGGGAAACGGTCTCCGAAGATCATTGTGATATCCTTTTCATCGAAGAGCACATGAAAGCTGCGGTCGAGGAGCTGGAGCTGCGTGTTGTATTCCGCAGCATTGTCTGCATATACCTGGGCATTTTCTTTGTCCGTACTGCCAAGCTGCCGGCTGATCTCATTCACGCAGCGCTGAGCATTATTGAGCGAAAGCCAGATATGCTCGTCATATTCGGTTTCATCGTCGTGGCTCTGAGCCTCATGATCCTCCATGCCCTCCTTGACTTCCTCTTCCTTCAGAGAGTCGGCAAGCACATCCAGCAGATTTATCACGACCATATCCTTGTTTCTGGCATTTGCCAGCGCGTCCTCGACCCATTCGTCGGATTCGCCGCCGACATAGACAAAAACGTCGCATTCGGATATTCTGATGATATCGTCGGCAGTGGGCTGGAAATTGTGCAGATCCGAGCCGTTTTCCAGCAGGTAGCTTATCCGGACGCCGGAATTATCCCCGACAACGTGGCGCGTCCAGTCATAGGCGGGGAAAACTGTGCAGACGATGTCAATTTTATCGTCGTTTTTATTTAAAGAAGCGCCGCAGCCTGTAAGCAAAGCTGCCGGTATGAGAGCGGCGGCGAGTAATTTTTTCAGCATAGTCGACCTCGAATTCAAAATTGATAATCATTTTCATTTTTAAATTATATCACATTGCATCAGCTTTGTCAATAGGCAGATTTATATGGACGCATCTTTTTTATTTTCTCCGCCGGACTTTGACATTTTTCGCATATATGGAGTGCTATAATGATTTTAGACAATTACTCTGAGGAGGTAAAATATGGATATACGTTCAGAAAACGGAAAAGCGGTAGCTGTTCTGACAGGAGACATAGACCACCACAGCGCCCGGCAGCTTCGTTCGGAGCTGGACAGCTTCGTCATCACCATGCAGCCGGACATTCTTATAATCGACCTGACGGGCATCAGCTTCATGGACAGCTCCGGTATCGGGTTGATAATTGGCAGATACAAGCTGCTGAAAGAGCTTGGGGGAAAACTGGAGGTCAAAAGTCCCCAGCCGTACATACGCCGTGTTCTGCGGCTTTCGGGCATCGAAAGAATCGTTAAAATATTATAAGAGGTGAGATCATGGATATTATCAACGAAATCAAATTTACAATGCCCTCTCTTTCCGTCAACGAGAGTACGGCGAGAGCGGCAGTTTCCTCGTTTCTGGTTCACGCCGACCCTACGGTAGAGGAGCTTTCCGACATACGCACTGCCGTTTCCGAGGCGGTGACAAACGCCATAGTTCACGGCTATCGTGGCACTCACGGAGCTGTCGAGATTGCTGTGAAGCTGCTGGCGAACCGTGAGATATACATACGCATAAAGGACAAGGGCTGCGGCATCCCCGATGTGGCACAGGCTATGGAGCCGCTGTTTACCACAGCGCCGGAGGAAGAGCGTTCCGGTCTGGGATTTTCGGTAATGGAGTCGTTTATGGATAAGCTGACGGTAAAAAGCAGGATAAACAAGGGAACGGTGGTGACTATGAGAAAGAAGCTGGCAGATCATGTGTGACAAGGCGAAGCTTCCGGCGGCGGAGGATAATCTTGGGCTGGTGCATCTATGCGCAAATCGTTTTCGCAGCCGTGGAATCGACTACGAGGAGCTGTATTCCGCAGGCTGCCTGGGGCTTGTCAAGGCTGTAAGAGCGTTCGATACGAGCCGCGGGGTAAAATTCTCCACCTACGCTGTACCAGTGATACTCGGCGAAATAAAGCGGCTTTTCCGGGACGGAGGAACGATAAAGGTCAGCCGGACGCTTAAGGAGCTGTCGCAGCGGCTGCAAAAGATCAGCTGGGAATTTTCACAGCAGCATCGGCGTGAGCCGACGATCTCCGAGCTTTCGGAGCTTGCAGGGGAGTCGGAGACTATGGTTGCCCAGGCTCTCTGTTCAGCTCAGCCGCTTATTTCCCTGACTGCGCCTGACGACGAGGAGGGGCAGCTTGATGTACCTGTAGAAGCTCCTGACGAGGCGATCGTTGACCTTATCGCGCTGCGTCAGATCATGCAGCGGCTTCCGGAGGAGGACAGACGGCTGCTGGAGCTGCGTTATTTCAGGAGCATGACCCAGACAAAGGCGGCAAAGCTTCTTGGCATGACCCAGGTGCAGGTGTCACGGCGCGAAAAAAAGCTCCTCCGGGATATGCGGGAGGAGCTTTTGAAGTAGCGTCAAAATACAAGATGCGATATTATCGAATTGGAGACAAGAAAGCCTTTGGATGTCAGAGCAAGTCTGTCGCCGTCGAATTTCAGATACCCTGCTTTTTCAAGAGCGGGGATCTTTTTTTCAATATATGCGCGTTTCTCCCAGGTGAAACGATTTTCCACGTCGCTCAGGGACAATCCCTCCGCAAGCCGCAGCCGCAGCATTGAGTATTCCTCGAAACCGCATGGGCAGTCGTCAATGATCTCCACAGGCTGAACAGGGGAGTTGATAAACTGCTCCAGATCGGCAGCCGCCGCAAACCGCTTTCCTCTGTAACAGGAGTGCGCAGACGGACCTATTCCCAGATAATCCAGGCATTTCCAGTAGCGGCAGTTATGGCGGCTTTCAAAGCCCTCCTTTGCAAAGTTGGAGACCTCGTACTGCCGGAAGCCCTTTTCCCGGAGCTTTTCGGTCATGGCGGTGTACAGCAGGGCGGTCTCGTCGTCCTTCGGAAGTCTGCTGCGTATCTCACGGCAGTCAAATGCCGTCCCCGCCTCGATCGAGAGGATATAGGCGGAAATGTGCTGTATCGGCAGTTCAGTGAGCCTGTTGACAGAGCTTATCAGGTCGTCAACGGATTGTCCGGGCAGAGCAAGCATCAGATCGCAGGAAATATTCCGGAAACCGATTCTTTCCGCGTCGTTCACAGCTTTGACGGCTCTTTCGGCGGAGTGTGATCTTCCGAGCAGCTTCAATTCGCTGTCATTGAGGGACTGCACGCCGAGAGAAAGGCGGTTTATCCCGATTTTTTGCAGATCTGCCAGCTTTTCCCTGTTTACAGTATTTGGATTTGCTTCAAGTGTTATTTCGCAGTTGTCCGCCATAGAAAAGCAGCCGCGTATTCTCAGCAGGATACGCTCAAGCTGTTCCGCAGTAAGGAGCGAGGGCGTTCCTCCGCCGAAATAAACGGTGTCGACAGTGACGCCGCTGTCTCTGCGGCTGTAAATATTCCGGCAGACCGCGTCAGTGAAGGCGGCTGCTTTTTCTTTGCGGTAGCTTATTGAGTAAAAATCGCAGTAGCCGCATTTTTTTCCGCAGAACGGCACGTGTATGTATATTCCGAGATCACTCATGAAACAGGGTCGATCCTTATAGCCGGAGCGAGCCGGAAGAAAAATGCGTTTGCAAGTCTGGGCACGATTATTTTCAGCAGAAGCAGACCGATGTTGATAAACCACTCAAAGGTGTCCAGCCACGCCATGCTTGTTCCGCGTGTTTTCGGCGCATAAAGATAGATTATGATAATGAGAGCGAACATTATTGTGCTGAAAACGGCGTTGAAAATAGTCGCAGCTTTTCCGTTCACGGCTTTTCTTCCGCATTCCATGCACACCTTTCCGGGAGAGTTCAGCTGACCTGCCATAGCCTTTTTCCAGGGGTTGAAAGATTTTTTTCCACAGTGAGGACAATTATATATACTGTTCATTTTATTCTCCTATTCCGTCTGACGAGCAGGCTTTGATTCCGCAGCAAATTTCGTAAGCGGAGCTTCTTTAGCTGTCGGCGTTTCCGGCAGCGGCGTCATTGGCGTCATTGGTTTCTGCCATTTTACGGCTTTTCTCCGGAAGAAGATGAGATAATATTCCGAAATGACAACGCCGAGGGTGAATATTACTAAAGCGCACAGAGCCGGAGCATATCCGGAGCTGCTGAGTTTCGCGGCAAGCCACAGTGTCAGCAGAACTATAACAACATATTTAACTGGCGTGATCTCACGGATAGTTATTCTTATCCGCCGGAAAAAATTGCGCACGTTCGCTTTTTGCATGTCCATTTCCTCTGTGATGTCGGCAATTATGCTCAGAATGAGAAACAGAGCTGCCAGAGAAACGATAATGCAGTTGAAGATCATGGCGCACTCCTTACGAATCGAGTTTAAGAACGCTCATGAATGCCTCCTGGGGGACTTCAACAGTACCAAGCTGCCTCATGCGCTTCTTGCCTTCCTTCTGCTTTTCGAGCAGCTTTTTCTTACGTGTGATGTCGCCGCCGTAGCACTTTGCAAGAACGTCCTTACGCATAGCCTTTACAGTCTCTCTCGCGATGATCTTTCCTCCGATAGCAGCCTGTATGGGCACCTCGAAGAGCTGACGCGGAATGTTCTCTTTGAGCTTTTCTGCGATCTTACGCGCTCTGCCGTATGCCTTGTCCGTGTGTATGATAAAGGAAAGCGCATCAACGATATCGCCGTTCAGCAGGATATCCAGCTTGACCAGCTTAGACGGCACATAGCCCATCATCTCGTAGTCAAAGCTTGCGTAGCCTTTTGTCCTGGATTTCAGCACGTCGAAAAAGTCGTAGACGATCTCGTTGAGCGGCAGCTCATAGTGCAGCTCGACGCGCGTATCGTCCAGATATTTCATATCCTTGAAAACGCCGCGTCTGTCCTGGCAAAGCTCCATGATATTTCCGACATAGTCCGATGGCGAAAGGATGCTTGCCTTCACCATAGGCTCCTCCGCCTGCTGGATAAGGGCAGGGTCGGGGTAGTTGGTAGGGTTGTCGATGTACTGCACTTCTCCGTTTGTCATGGTGACCTTATAGATAACGGAGGGCGCGGTCGTTATGAGGTCGAGATTATATTCGCGCTCAAGACGTTCCTGAATTATCTCCATGTGGAGAAGTCCGAGGAAGCCGCAGCGGAATCCGAATCCCAGGGCGATGGAGGTCTCCGGCTCAAAGGAAAGGGAGGCGTCGTTAAGCTGCAATTTCTCCAGAGCGTCCCGGAGATCGCCGTATTTAGCGCCGTCGGCAGGGTAAATACCGGAGAAGACCATAGGGTTGACTTTCCGGTAGCCGGGCAGAGGTTCGTCGCAGGGGAAATCGTTGTTGGTGACGGTATCGCCGACCTGCGTATCGCCGATGCTTTTTATGGAGGCGGCGATATAGCCTACCTCTCCGGCTTCAAGCGAGCCGTTGTTTACGAGAGATACAGCGTCCATGAATCCGGCTTCGACTACGTTGAAAACAGCTCCGGTAGCCATAAGCCGTATGCTGTTGCCGACCTTGACAGTGCCCTCCTTTATGCGGACATAGATGATAACGCCCTTGTAGGGATCGTAGTAGCTGTCGAAGATAAGGGCTTTCAGCGGCTTTTCCGTGTCGCCGGTGGGCGCAGGGATATCGGTAACGATACGTTCCAGCACCTCCTCGATGTTGATGCCCATTTTAGCTGAAATTCTCGGCGCATCCATAGCAGGGATGCCGATAACGTTCTCCACCTCTGCGCATACCCGCTCCGGGTCGGCAGAGGGCAGGTCGATTTTGTTTACAATTGGAACGACCTCCAGATCGTGCTCAATAGCAAGATATGTATTTGCAAGCGTCTGAGCCTCGATTCCCTGAGATGCGTCCACAACAAGAACAGCGCCCTCGCAGGCGGCAAGCGAACGCGAGACCTCGTAATTGAAGTCAACGTGTCCGGGAGTGTCGATGAGGTTGAAGATATAGTCCTCGCCGTCCTTAGCCGTATATTTCAGACGGACTGCACGAGCCTTTATGGTAATTCCGCGTTCGCGTTCGATGTCCATATTGTCCAGCAGCTGATCCTCCATGTCGCGTATAGCAACTGTCTCGGTTTTTTCAAGGATACGGTCAGCAAGCGTAGATTTTCCGTGGTCTATGTGTGCAACGATACAGAAGTTGCGTATTTTACTGTTAGCCAAGGTAATTCTCCTTTACAAGCAATTATACAATTTTATTATAGCATAATAGTCAGGAATTGTCAAATGAAAAATCTCTCCTTGCATTTTTACAAAAATCATGTTATAATGGTTTCAAAATAAGAGCTTGTTCTAAGAGAGGAGACTGATCTATGCCGAAACAATTCTGGAAGGGCAGCGCGCTGCTTGCGCCTGTACCTGCGGTCCTTGTGAGCTGCGGAACAGCAGAAAAGCCCAACATTCTGACAATAGGGTGGACGGGGATCGTCTGCACACGTCCTGCTATGACATATATTTCCGTCCGCCCCGAGCGATTTTCTCATAATATTATAAAAGAAAGCGGCGAGTTTGTTATCAATCTTACCACTGCCGCAATGGTTCGGCAAACTGATTTCTGCGGCGTAAAAAGCGGACGGGACACGAATAAGGCGGAGGTCTGCGGATTCCATTTCACTCCGGCGGAAAAGGTTTCAGCGCCGCTCATAGAGGAGTGTCCGGTTAGCCTTGAATGCCGCGTTACGGAGGAAAAGCTCCTGGGCAGCCATACAATGTTCCTGGCGGAGATAGTGGGCGTTGACGTGGACGAGAAATACATCGACGGAAGCGGAAGGCTTGATCTGCAAAAATGCGGACTTGCAGCCTATGCCCACGGCGAATATTTCGCTTTGGGCGAAAAAATCGGAAGCTTCGGTTTCTCCGTCCGCAAAAAGAAAAAGCACAGGAAAAAAGGCTGATCAGGTCGCGATATCCTCGATAAGCTGCTGAAGCTCCCGGTCTGATTCGATGATCAGCCCTTCCCGGAGCTGCTCGCGGTCATAGTCGGAGAGGAGCTTTACATCGTAATCTATTACGTGGTAAGGTACGCCGCTTTCTCCCTTGAATACGCCGATCCTGCCGTTGTACTCCTTAACGGTGCATACAGCAGCCGGCATTTCCTGGGGAATTTCGGAAATCTTCGCCTCCAGTCTGCGGCGGTGGAGCGATTGCCCGAGGGTGCAGATGATAATAAACCCGGAAATCGTAATTGCGGTCATTATCATCAGGTATATGCGTTTGTCAATTGATTTTATCATAGCTGTATTCCTTTGCCGAAAATTTACAATTATTATTGCTCTGTTCCGATAAAATATACAAAATTCATAAAAATTATAAAAAAACAGAAAAAAATCGTCCAAGCCCTTAACAAAATAAAAAAAATGTGGTATAATGTATAGTGTATCTTTATACTCTGAGGAAAGGAGATTCCGGAGCACTGTTATACTTGGCTCTATTGCAAAATGTCCAAAGGATGCTGACAGAAAATTCGTATGTCAAGGAAGACGACGAAAGCATACTGTCGTATGGTGAGGAGGATGACGCAGACAGACGGATTTTCTGTCAGCATTACTGGATAGTTTGCAATAGAGGCAAGTATATATGCTCCGGGAATAACATAATGTCAAAATCAATGCTTGACGACGGAAAAAGATCCGTTGAAACTGCCGGCAGCGGCGAAAGACAGCCAAAGAAGAAAAAGAAAAAAAGCAAGATCCTTCTCTTTATCAAGCGTTTTTTCATGGTCATCGCCACGACGCTGCTGTCGTTGTTCATTGTTATGATCATTACAGGAACTATTGTTGCCACGGCGCTTACGGTCTACGTGCTTGACTTCATGGACGATTCCTCCACTATCACTCTTGCGGAGCTTGAATCGGGAAGCGATACTTATTTCTACGGCACGGAAATTGACGAAAACGGAGAGGAACAGCTTGTAGTCCTGAAACACGTAAAGACTGACGTCCAGCGTATCCCCGTTTCTATCGACAGAATACCACAGCACGTCCGCAACGCATTTACCTGCGCGGAGGATGAGCGTTTTTATCTTCACGACGGCGTTGACTATAAGCGTACATTTTCAGCTTTTCTGAATATGTTCCTGCATTTCTATGATACCCAGCAGGGCGGATCGACTATCACCCAGCAGCTTATCAAGAACCTGACGGGCGATACTGAGCAGACTCCTCAGCGTAAGATACGCGAGATCTTCTCGGCTATGCAGCTGGAAAAGACCTACTCCAAGGACGAGATATTGGAGGAGTATCTGAACTATATCGGCTTCGGCGGACCAAGAAACGGTATCCAGGTCGCCGCAAATGACTATTTCGGAAAAAACGTGGAGGATCTGACCGCTGCGGAGGCGGCTGTACTTGCGGCTATCCCGCAGAGTCCGGAGTATTATGGACCTTTCGTCGAGACATACGATGAGGACGACAATCTGATCGTTGACGGACACGCAAATAACAGAACGCGTCAGGAATATGTGCTCTGGCAGATGTACAAGAACGGCGCTCTGACATATGACGAGTACCAGGCGGCGCTTGACGAGAAAATAGTTTTCACTGATTCGCCTGAGTACAAGAAGCTCCACCCGGAGGTCGATCTCCAGCAGATGAAGGAGGAACAGACTGCGTACACATGGGAAATGGACGCATTGATGTTCGAGGCGGCAGCCTATGTTATGGAGATGTACAACTGCGACCAGCAGGACGCCATCAACAGGATAAACAGGGGCGGCTACAGGATATATTCCACTATCGACCCGAAAATGCAGACGTATGTTGAGAACAGAATGCTTGATCTGGGCACTCTCTGCGACCCGAACTGGGTGCGGAAATGGGTCGATCTTGACGATGATGGCGAGGCTGACGAGGTATATCCTCACATCGCCTTTACTGCGCTTGGCTATGACGGCTCAGTCCTCTGTACGGTGGGCAACTGGGGCGAAAAGGTCGGCTCACTCGGAACAAGCTACGCAAACAATGAGCCGAGAGCTGTCGGTTCAACTATAAAGCCGGTCGCTACCTACGGCTACGGCATTGAAAATGAGCAGATACACTGGGGCTCGACCTTCAATAACAGCCCTCTGGATCATATCAAGGACGATGAAGGAAATCCCTGGCCTTTCAACTACGGAAGAGTACGGGGCGACGGTTCGCAGAATAAGGTCTACTATTATTTGCAGCAGTCCTACAATACCGTTCCGGCTCAGCTGGTAGATATGTTTACGCCTCACGAGGTATTCAAGTTCAGCACGGAGACTCTCGGACTGATGCTTGATGAACCTGACGAAGATTATTCGCCTCTTGCTCTCGGCTCGCTGACATACGGCGTAACTCTGCAAAATCTGGTAAACGCATACCTGCCCTACGGAAACAAGGGAGTTTACAACAAGGCTCACGTGATCTCGAAAATAGAGGACGCAAATCACCAGATTCTGGTCGATAATTCAAATATCTCCCGTGAGGCGGTGTCTGCCGAGGGCGCGTGGGTAATGAATCGTCTCATTAAGAATGTCGTTGAAAACGGTACAGGTACTGCCGCAAGGCTTTCAAACAAGGTAGTTGTGGGCAAGACAGGTACTACAGAGAACTGGAACGACCTTGCATTCGTAGGTATGACGAGAGACTTCGCAAGCGGCGTGACTATCGGATATCAGGGCTACGGCGACGATATGATGCTTCCGTCAAGCCTTAAATCCGCGCAGGTCTGGTATAATATAATCGGCGAATACGCAAATACCATGTATCCCGATACAGGCTATGATTTCGACCCTGTCGAGTCGGTCGTAGAAGCTCCGATGTGCGCGACAACAGGACTTGTTGCCGGAGAATATTGTCCCAGAGGCTCGGTAGGCTACTGGAAGTCAAGCTTTGCGCCTATATGCGACGGCAATCACTATGTTGCTCCCGCACCCGGTTCAGAGCCGAACGCAAGCGCTGATCCCAACGGCGCCGCGGATCCGGGAACAGGCGGAGCGACCGACCCCGGCACAGGCGTTGAAGACCCCGTAACAGGCGGCGGAACTTACGACCCTGGCACAGTTGACCCCGGAACCGGCGGCGGATATGAAGATCCGGGCACAGGCGGCGGCTTGGGAGACCCGGGCGGCATTGACTACGGAACATGGGAATAATCAATTAGTAAAAAAGGTCAGATGAAACAGACTGGAGAGGCTTTCGTCTGACCTCTTTTCAGAATAAAGCTTCAGGAGAAGAAAATGAGTGAGAAATTGAGACTTTGCTGTCCATGCCATTTCGGGCTGGAAAGCGTGCTGAAATATGAAATTACAAAAATCGGCGGAACGAACCTGAGAGTAAGCGACGGAAAGATAAGCTTTGACGGCGATGAAAATATCATGGCAAGGGCAAATATCTGCCTGTCTACGGCGGAGCGCGTGCTTATTGAGCTTATGGAGTTCCGCGCCGAGACCTTTGAGGATCTCTTTCAGGGCGTGCGTTCTATCGAGCTGGAGCGTTTTATCGGTATCGACGACGCATTTCCGGTCAAGGGCTATTCCCTTAATTCAGCGCTTCACAGCGTTCCGGACTGCCAGTCTATAATAAAGAAAGCGGCAGTTGAGCGGCTGAAATCGAAATACGGCGTAAGCTGGTTCAGCGAAACAGGTCCTGCGGTTCAGATACAATTCAGCATTTTAAAGGACGTGGTGACGATCTATCTGGACACAAGCGGCGTGGGACTTCACAAGCGCGGCTACAGGAGAAATTCCAACGCTGCGCCCATAAAAGAGACTCTCGCGGCAGGTATCGTCGACCTTGCAAGAGTTCGTCCGGAGTCGATCGTCTGCGATCCGTTCTGCGGAAGCGGTACAATTCTTATCGAGGCTGCTTTAAAGGCTCTGAAGATACCGGTTGGTATAAACAGGCGTTTTGCAGCGGAAAAATGGGCTTCTCTGGACAGCCGCATCTGGCAGGAGGAGCGTAAGCGCGCCATTGACGGCGTGGACAGAACGGCTTCGTTCCGCGGAATAGGCTTTGATATCGACGACGATGCCGTTGCCCTGACTTTGGATAACGCTCATAAAGCCGGAATAAAATCCAGACTGAAAATCGAACAGGCGGATATAACCAGGTTTGTGCAGCCGGAGGATTCAACGGTCATCTGCAATCCTCCCTACGGCGAGCGGCTTCTGGAGCTGCGTGAGGCTGAGAATATCTATCGGCAGATGGGACGTGTTCTCGGTCACGGCGGAAACAGGCAGAGCTATATTATATCGCCTCACGAGCAGTTCGAGCAGTTTTTCGGCGCAGAGGCGAAACGCCGCAGAAAGCTGTATAACGGAATGATGAAGTGCCAGCTGTTCATGTACTTCTGACGAAGCTGCTGCGCTTCGCCGCCGACCTTATATATCCCGTGCGGTGTCCGGTCTGCGGAGAATTTATTTCCCGGGAGGAGGGCTTCTGCGGTGGATGCAGGAGCAGACTGACGGTCTGGAAAGACAGCTTTTCTTTAGCAGACGCCGACGATTTCTTTGCTGCATATGAATATAATAACGAGATCAAGCCCGCCGTGGTGCTTATGAAACAAGGTGTCTGCGGCAACGCGCCATACGCCTTCGGAAAGGCGCTTGGCGAGCTGATAAGACCGGTGATACCTATGATAAAGCCGGATATGATAATTCCTGTGCCGATGCACAAAAGCGACCGGAGACGGCGCGGCTGCAATCAGGCTGAGCTTGTTGCGAAGGAGCTTGGGCGAGAGCTCGATATCCCTGTTCGCAGCGATATTGTTGTGAAAACAAGAAAAACTGCCGAGCAGAAGGATCTGAACCGCCAGGAACGTGAAATTAATCTCAGGGACGCCTTCACGGTGATAGACGGAGATATTATCCGGGGCAGAAATATAATTTTGCTGGACGACGTATGTACGACAGGCAGCACTCTGCGCGAGGTCTCACGCGTACTGAAAATAAGCGGAGCAGGGCGGATCTCCTGTGCTTGCTGCTGTAAAACGCCGGAAAACTACAGCGTAAGAGGTGAGGTATAGTGAACGATAAATTTGACCATGCCGAGGAGGCTTGCCGTCTTTTTGCCGAGGGGCGAAACTGTGCGCAGGCGGTATTTGCCGCGTTTTCCGATGTGACCGGAATGGACTATGAAGCTGCATTGCGTCTTTCCTCGTCATTCGGCGGAGGAATGGGCAGACTGCGGCAGACCTGCGGTACTTGTTCGGCTATGTTCATGGTTGCCGGGATGCTTTACGGCTACAGCTCCAGGAACGACATCGAAGAAAAGACAGAGCATTACCGTCGTATCCAGCAGCTTGCCGGCGAATTTAAGGAGATACACGGAACTATCTGCTGCATGGAACTGCTGAAAAACCTGAAAGTGAATACCGACCCCGTGCCGGAGCAGCGTACAGAGCAGTATTACAAGGTAAGACCATGTATTAAATTTGTGCGGACAGCGGCAGAAATACTTGATAAGTATATAAGGCAACACCGCACAAAGCACGTCTGACGACTTTGCACGTCATCTGCTTGCGAATTTTCCGTCATCTTACACAAAAACTCCTTGACATACGACAGTATGTCTGCGTCGTTTTTATGCAACCTGACGAAAAATTCGACTGCGCATCTGCCGCACAATCTTTGTGCGGTGTTGCCATAAACGAAAATCCGATTCCGGAGGTGTGAAATGGAACAGAAAAAAATCGACAGGATAAACGAGCTTGCGAGAAAATCAAAGACGATCGGGCTGACGGAGGCTGAAAAAGCTGAACAGACCGAGCTGCGGAACGAATACAGAAGAGCTGTTACGGGAAATCTTGCGGCAACTCTCGAAAATACATATATAATGACTCCCGACGGAAAAAAGACTAAGGTCAGAAGCGGCGGTGGCAGAAATGAGTGAAAGGCTGTATGACGAGCTGTTTAAGGCTGCTGTGACAGCGTCCGGAAGAGCGTATTCAGACTATTCGGGATTTCATGTCGGTGCGGCGCTTCTTTCTGCGGACGGACGTGTTTACACAGGCTGTAACATTGAAAATTCGTCCTATTCCTTGACCGTATGCGCCGAGCGTACGGCTGTTTTCAAGGCTGTTTCCGAGGGCGTGAGAGAATTTGCCGCAATTGCCGTTGCCGGAAGCGCCGTTAATGATTTTTCAAAGCCATGCTGCCCCTGCGGAGCCTGTCTCCAGGTGCTCGGAGAGTTTTGCAGCGGCGATTTCCCGGTCATAGTAGCCGACGGTGTGCATAAGCTGTCGGATCTCATGCCTATAGGCTTTACCAAGGAGAATTTGAAATGAATCTGAAAGATAAAATAGAAAAGCATCTTCTGGAGGTGCAGAAGCCCTCGCGCTATATTGGCGGAGAGGTGGGCAGCATTATCAAGGACAAGTCCAAGGTGGACGTGCGTTTTGCATTCTGCTTTCCTGATACATATGATATAGGAATGTCCCACATAGGCATGAAAATTCTTTATTCACTGACGAATCAGCGTGAGAATTACTGGTGCGAGCGGTGCTTTGCTCCGGATATTGATTTTGAGAAGATCATGCGAGAGAATGACATTCCGCTGTACGCCCTGGAATCTCTTGACCCTATCAGGGATTTCGATTTCATCGGCTTTACCATGCAGTACGAGCTGTCATACACAAACGTGCTGAATATGCTTGACCTTGCCGGAATACCTGTTCTGGCAAAGGACAGAACGCCCGAGCTGACGCAGATAGTTGTTGCGGGAGGGCCGTGCGTCTGCAATCCTGAGCCTCTTGCGGACTTTTTCGACCTTTTCATTCTGGGGGAGGGCGAGGAGGTCAATCTCGAACTGCTCGATCTTTACAATGAAATGAAAAAGCAGGGTGCAAGCCGCAGGGAATTTCTGGTCAAGGCGGCTCAGATCGAGGGAATTTATGTTCCGTCCCTGTACAGCTTCGACTACAATGAGGATGGTACTGTAAGCAGGCTCAATGTGACAGAAAACGCGCCTGCGACCATAAAAAAGCGTATAATCAAGGATTTCGACAAGGTATTCTATCCGGAGAATTTTGTAGTTCCGTTTACCGAGATCGTCCACGACCGTGTGTCGGTAGAGGTGCTGAGAGGCTGCATACGAGGCTGCCGTTTCTGCCAGGCGGGCTTTATTTACCGTCCTTTCCGGGAAAAAACTCCCGACACGATCTACAGCGAGACAAAATGCCTTTGCGAAAATACCGGATATGACGAGGTCTCCCTTGCCTCCCTCAGCACCAGTGACCACTCTGAGATCGACGATATGCTGACGAAGCTTATTGACTATACGGCGGGGGAGCGCATAAATCTCTCCCTGCCGTCTTTACGTGTGGACAATTTTTCGGAGTCTCTGCTGGAGAAAATAAAAAAAGTGCGGAAAAGCGGACTGACCTTTGCGGCGGAAGCCGGAACTCAGCGGCTTCGCGACGTTATAAACAAGAACGTCAGCGAGGAGGAGATAATGAGCACCTGTAGGATTGCCTTTGCAGGCGGCTACAGCAGCGTTAAGCTGTACTTCATGATGGGACTTCCCACAGAAACTGACGAGGATATTATCGGCATTGCCGAGCTTGCGCAGCGTATACTTGACCTGTATTACGCAACGGAAAATCGTCCTAAGGGCAGAAGTCCGCAGATCTCCGTAAGCTGCGCGACGTTCGTGCCTAAGCCCTTCACGCCCTTCCAGTTCGAGCCCCAGGACACCCGGGCTGAGATCGAGCGCAAGCAGAAGCTGCTGCTGGATTCAGTCAAGTCGAAGAAAATAAAGGTAAGCTACCACGACCCAAACGTCAGCCTGCTTGAAGCCGTTCTCGCGAAAGGCGACAGGCGGCTCTGCAAGGTGATATATGCCGCTTGGAAAAAGGGCTGCAAGTTCGACAGCTGGAGCGAGCATTATAAGTTTGATACGTGGATAGAAGCCTTTGAGGAATGCGGCGTAGATCCGGGCTTTTATGCGAACAGGCGGTTTGAGTTTGACGAGATACTGCCCTGGGATTACCTGGATTATTTAGTTTCAAAGGAATTTTATATCCGCGAGAACAAGACGGCGCATAAGTCCGTCACAACGCCGAACTGCCGGCAGAGATGCTCCGGCTGCGGCGTAAATAAGGCAGTTGGGAGGGAATGTTTTTGCAAAGACTGAGAGCTGTATTTGAAAAGACAGGCAGGGCGAAATATATTTCTCACCTTGACCTGAACCGCTGTATGCTGAGGATTTTCAGACGTTCAAAGCTTCCGGTATGGTATACGGAGGGCTTCAATCCGCATCCGTATTACAGCTTCGCGCTTGCCTTGTCGCTGGGATTTGAGAGCAGCTGTGAAATAATGGATTTCAACATCACAGACGACGGAATGCCGGCGGAGGAAATACGTGACAGGCTTAATGCCGTTATGCCCGAGGGTATGAGGATAGTCTCCGTTGCACCGCAGGTTAAGAAGATAACCGCGATCGCCAGAGCCGAATTTTGCTTCTCATTGGCTTCGGACAGGGCAGAGGAGCTTCACTGCGCTGTGCAGGAGCTGCTTGCCGCTCCGGAGATATGCGTGGAGAAAAAGACGAAAAAGGGCATTAAAACAGTCGACATAAAGCCGGATATGGAGGTGCTGTCATGTCAGCTCAACGGAGCTTCCGTCGATATGAAAATGCGGCTTCCTGCCGGAACTCAGACGAATTACAACCCGACTCTGTTTTTCGACGCGCTGAAAAATGCCTCGGATATTCCCTTTGAAGCCCGGAATATCCGCCGTCTTGGAATTTTGTGTGAAAATAATGAAAAATTTTCTTAAAAAGACTTGCTTTTTTCTTCAAAGTATGTTATAATAATTGAGCATTTGTAATCCGTCTGCGTTTTGCAGATGAGGGTTAATGCCGAAAGACATTAAATCGAGCAGTCCGCTGTCCGTTACAGCCGTCAAGGCGGCACATAATTTTCCCGATGCAGTCGGTATGCTGAACCGATCTCCTCGGGCGGTCAAGAATGTTCGGAAATTCAGGAGGAAATTAAAATGGATGCACTCAAGTTAATCAGCGAATCAAGCATGAAGGAAAACGTTCCCCAGTTCAACGTAGGTGACACTATCAAGGTTCATGTACGTATCAAGGAAGGCGACAAGAGCCGTATTCAGGTTTTCGAGGGTACTGTTATTGCTAAGAAGCACGGCGGCATCAGCGAGACATTTACTGTAAGACGTGTTGCTCACGGCTGCGGTATCGAGAGAGTTTTCCCTCTCCACTCACCTGTTGTTGACAAGGTCGAGGTCGTAAGATACGGTAAGGTTCGCAGAGCTAAGCTGTACTACCTCAGAGACAGAGTCGGCAAGGCTGCTAAGGTTAAGGAGCAGATCCGCTAAAAATGCGGTGCAGACGGGGCGGACCGGATGCGGAGATTATGGCGTGTGATGCGTGTCCGTGTGTCGGGCATATGATAAAACACCGCCTGATCGCAGTAAGGTCTGTCCGCTGCTGCAAAAATTTCCGGGGACATGAATGTCCCTTTTTTGCTATTTTTTTGAATTTGCGTCTGCGGTCGCAGCGCCGATAGAAACAGTGAGGTAAGAAATGGACGAGAATAAAGAGATCGCTGAAAATGAAGAGCTGGAAGCAGAAGCGGAGGAGGAGTCCGTAAGCTCCGATGAGTCAGCAAAGGAAAAAGAGGCTGAAAAGAAAAAAGATAAGTTTACCCGGGATCTGGTCGACATAGTTGAATCAACTATTATAACCGTGTTTGCTATCATGCTGATATTTACCTACATCCTTCACCCGGTGAATATTGTGGGCAGATCAATGGTGCCGACTCTTAATAAAAGCGTAAATAACAACACTGATCCGACCGATAAGGTGTTTATGACGACGATTTATTTCGGTATTGATTACGGTGATATTCTTGTTATCAACAAGGACAAGAACTATCTTCTGGACGAGAATGGAGATCCCTATGTTCCTGAAGGCAGACCCTCTCTCAACGAATGTATCATCAAGAGGGTCATCGCTGTCGGCGGACAGACCGTGGATATAAGAGACGGTAAGGTCATCGTTGACGGAAAGGTGCTCGACGAGCCGTACATCGCTCCGAATTCTACAACAGAGGGACTTGGCGGATTTGACGCTCAGTATCCCATAACCATTCCCGAGGGCTATTACTTCGTAATGGGAGACAACAGAAATCATTCTACAGACAGCCGTGCGGCAAGCGTCGGACTAATAAAGAAGGATCAGATCTACGGAAAGGCGATAATCAAATATGCGCCGCTCAGCGAGTTTGAAATTCTCACTGATTCCTACAAGGGTTAAGACATGAGCGGAAGAAAAGGACTTGGCAGAAGAATTCTCAGTTCTGTGACCGAGTTCATTGAAATGCTCATCATAACGATGTTCATAGTTCTGCTCCTGTTCACATACGTGTTGGGTATTGCGGCGGTAAGAGGCGATTCAATGCTGAATACCCTGGCCGACGGCGACAAGGTCATCATCAGAATGTTCTATAATGAGCCTGAGCAGGGCGACATAGTAGTGCTGAACAGCGACAGGAAGGTAGTGCCCGGCGAGGAAGGCTCTATGCTGGAGAAAAAGGGCACGGGACAGTGTATTGTGAAGCGGATCATTGCCGTGGAGGGTCAGAAGCTGGATATAGACTTTGCTGCCGGCGTGGTATACGTGGACGGCGAAAGAGTCCGTGAGCCGTATCTTGAGCTTGGACTGACGCATCTGGATGAGGGCGGATTTACGGGCAGCTATCCTATTGTCATTCCCGAGGACTGCGTTTTCGTAATGGGCGATAACCGATCGGTGTCGAAGGACAGCCGTTCCGGTGATATAGGGCTTGTTCCGGTGGACTGCATAGTCGGCAAGGTGCTGCTGAGGCTGTTTCCGACTATTGATATTCCAGAATAAAGGCAGGAGAATAATTTGGAAAATAACATAGATATGAAGGTTATCCAGTGGTTTCCGGGGCATATGGCTAAGACGAGACGTGCCATAGCCGCCAACCTGAAGCTGGTGGACGCGGTAGTGGAGATCATCGACGCGCGTACCCCGCTGAGCAGCCGGAATCCTGAAATGGACAAAATGACGGCGTCGAAGCCGCGGATAGTCCTGCTTAATAAGTGCGACCTGGCAGACGCAAATGCCACGGGAGTCTGGATAAATTATTTTAAAAAGGACAATGTGACTGCTCTTGCCGTTGACTGCAAGTCGGGAAAGGGCATAAATAAGCTGCTTCCGACGCTGAGATCTACGGTTCTTAAAGAGCTTATGGAAAAGCGCGAAAGAAGCGGAATGACAGGTGCGCCTGTGCGGCTGATGATACTGGGCATACCGAATGTGGGCAAAAGCTCGCTGATAAATCGTCTTGCAGGCGGAAAGCGTGCCAAGGTCGAGGACAGACCCGGAGTTACAAGGGTCAAGCAGTGGGTAAAGCTCAAGGACAATACGGAGCTTCTCGATATGCCAGGCGTGCTCTGGCCGAAGTTTGAGGATCAGACGGCTGCTGTACGTCTTGCTTTCACCGGGGCAATAAGCGACGATATCCTGGATGTCGAGACTCTTGCAATGAAGCTGCTTTCCCATCTTGCAGAAAGCTATCCCCAGGCGCTTGCGGAACGCTACCGTCTTGAGCTTAAAGGCGGAGAGAGCGGACTTGAGCTGCTGGAGGCTGTGGGCAGAAAGCGCGGCATGGTGATCTCCGGCGGTGAGATAAACTATGAAAGAGCTGCAATAACCGTTCTTGACGAATTTCGCAGCGGAAAGCTCGGGCGCGTAACTCTGGAAATGCCGCCTGTGAGGGAATAGCTATGTCGAGAATAATTCTTCATAAGGAGCTTTTCGACTACGATTCTGAGCTGCGGAGCCGATATCCCGTAATCTGCGGAGTTGACGAGGCTGGAAGAGGACCTCTTGCAGGAGATGTTTACGCCGCCGCCGTAATTTTAGAGGACGGCACGCTTATCGACTATCTCAACGACAGCAAGAAGATTTCGGAAAAACGCCGTGAGCTGCTCTTTGACGAGATAAAGGAAAAGGCGAAGGCGTATGCGGTCGCTGTGGCGACGGTGGAGGAGATAGACTCCGAAAATATCCTGAATGCTACGATGCTTGCCATGAAGCGCGCGGTCGAGGGGCTTGGAATAAAGCCGGATCTTGCGCTGATCGACGGAAACAGGCTGCCGGAGCTGGACTGCCCTTGTCAATATGTCATAAAGGGCGACGCGACGTCAGCGTCAATTGCCGCGGCGTCGGTGCTCGCAAAGGTGAGCCGTGACAGGTATATGAAGGAGATCGCGGAAAAATATCCGCAGTACTGCTTTGAGCAGCATAAGGGCTACGGCACGAAGCTGCACTGCGAAATGCTGCGGAAATACGGCGCAAGCGCGGTACACAGAAAAAGCTTCCTTAAAAAGATACTTGGTGACGCAGTTGAACAGCAGAACTGAGATCGGCTTTTTCGGCGAGGACGCGGTTTGCAGCTATCTTATAAAGCAGGGCTATGAAATTGCGGCAAGAAACTACCGGATAAGGGGCGGCGAGATCGACATTATAGCCGTAAACAACGATTTCATCGCATTCGTAGAAGTAAAAACGCGGAAGCCGGACAGCATGGTGAGCGGCTTCGAGGCTGTAAACAAGCGGAAAAAGGGGCTTATCATAAAAACTGCGGTGGATTTCTGTATCAAAAATCCAACCGGTTTGCAGCCGCGTTTCGATATTGCACAGGTGATAATCAGCGGCAGCAGAGTGCTGAGCATTGATTATATACAAAACGCTTACGATACAACAGAATTTAAAATTTAAAGGGTGATTCTATGTTTTACAACAGTACAAGAAACAGTGAAGTTAAGGTCAGCAGCGCAGAAGCTATAACTCAGGGAATTTCTGCGGAGGGCGGACTTTTTGTTCCCGAGGAGATACCTGCGATCACGCTTGACGAGATCAAGGCAGTTGGCGAGATGAAGTACGCTGACAGAGCTGCTTTCGTCTTTTCAAAATTCCTGACGGATTTTACTGAGACGGAGATTCATTACTGCACTGACAATGCCTATTCTGTAAAAAATTTCGAGACGGAGAGCATTGCCGAGATCGCTCACCTCTTTGACGGTACATATATGCTGGAGCTCTGGCACGGTCCTACCTGCGCGTTCAAGGACATGGCTCTCCAGATCCTTCCCTATTTCCTGACAACATCGGCTAAGAAAATAGACCTTGGCAAGAAGATCGTAATTCTCGTTGCGACCTCCGGCGACACCGGAAAGGCTGCTCTCGAGGGCTTCAAGGACGTTCCCGGCACATCTATCATGGTGTTCTATCCCGAGGACGGCGTAAGCTCGATGCAGAAGCGTCAGATGAAAACTCAGGAGGGCGAAAACGTCGGAGTATGCGCTATCAAAGGCAACTTTGACGACTGCCAGAACGGCGTTAAGGCTATTTTCACCGACGAGGACGTAAAGACTGCTCTCGACGACAAGGGAATGGTTTTCTCCAGCGCAAATTCGATCAACTGGGGACGTCTCGTTCCGCAGGTCGTGTACTACGTTTCAGCTTACGCAGAGCTTGTAAAGAGCGAGGAGATCGAGCTTGGCGAGAAGATAAATATTGTTGTTCCCACCGGTAATTTCGGCAATATCCTTGCCGCTTACTACGCTAAGCACATGGGTGTTCCCGTGAACAAGCTTATCTGCGCTTCAAATATAAACAACGTGCTGACAGACTTCATCAACACTGGCGTTTACGACAGAAACAGACAGTTCTACGCAACAGTTTCGCCCTCGATGGATATTCTCATTTCCAGTAATCTCGAAAGACTGCTGTATCTCATGACCGACAGGAACGACGCTGTTATCAGGGAGTGGTTCGGCAAGCTTTCCGCAGAGGGAAAATATGAGGTAAGCGACGATGTAAAGGCAAAGCTCAACGAGGAGTTCTGTGCCGGATTCTGCGATGACGATCAGACAAAGGCTACGATCCACGACATTTATGAGAAATATTCCTACACCTGCGACACTCATACGGCAGTTGCAGTAAAGGTTTATAACGATTATAAGGCTGCCACAGGCGATACCACCAAGACAGTCATTGCTTCGACAGCAAGCCCCTATAAGTTCAGCGAGGCTGTTCTGGAGGCTCTGGAGGGCGGAAAGTCCGATTTGGACGAGTATGCAAAGGTCGACAGGATCGCCGAGCTTTCGGATATTCCTGTTCCGGCAGCTCTTGCAGATCTGAAAAATAAGCCCGAGCGTTTCTGCGACGTTATAGACAAGTCGGAGCAGGAGGCTTACGTTCTCAGCAAGCTGGGAATTTAACAGATTTATGTCGCTTTATGTAATTGGAGACCTGCATCTGTGTTTCAGCGATCCGTCTAAGACCATGAGCATATTTGCGGGCTGGGACGATTATCAGGAGAAAATTGAGAAAAACTGGCTTGAGATCGTTAAGCCGGAGGATACTGTAGTGCTTGCCGGCGATATTTCCTGGGGCATGAGCCTGCAGCAGGCTGTGCCTGATTTTCGGTTTATAAACGAGCTTCCGGGGCAGAAGATCGTCCTGAAGGGCAACCACGACTACTGGTGGATGACCATGAAGAAAATGGAGGATTTTCTGGCAGCCGAGGGCTTCGACACAATAAAAATACTCCACAACAACCACTATGCCTACGAAAACTACGGCATATGCGGCACTCGGGGCTGGGTGAATATGCCCGGCGAGACCCAGGACGAAAAGGTGCTTCGCCGTGAGGTACAGCGTCTCGAAGCCTCGATAAGGTCTGCGGTGGATGCAGGGCTCGAACCTATCGTTTTCATGCACTATCCGCCGATTTTTGGCTCAAATTTCAACTACGACATTCTTGAAATACTGTACAGATACAAGATCAGAGAATGTTATTACGGTCATGTACACGGCCGTTCGGCTCACGGACTATGCGTGACGAATACTTATGACGATATAAACTTCCATCTTATTTCAGGTGATTATATACAGTTTAAACCCGAAAAAGTTATGTGAAAATGTTAAAATCAGAGAAGTGACCGGCGGCGTTATAGAAACTGATTGAAAAAAATTCCAGAATGTGGTATAATATTTCAAGTATTATAATTCAGGTGTATTAACAGCATCATTAATATATTAATGGAGGATCATTATGTTAAAGTCATCAAACAAAACAGATGTAAACACAACAGAGCTTGTCATCACTATTGATGCAGAGGCTTTTGAGGCTGCTGTTGAAAACGAGTATCAGCGCCAGAAGAAGAATATCCAGATAAAGGGCTTCCGTAAGGGCAAGGTTCCGAGAAAGCTTGCTGAGAGAGAGTTCGGCGAGGGCGCATTCTACGAGGGCGCTATCAATTCCCTCCTGGGACCGGAGCTTGACAAGGCTATCGCTGAGACAGGCATCGAGCTTGTTGACAGACCCAGCGTTGAGGTTACTTCCGTGGACAAGGCTACAGGCGTTGAGCTGAAGGCTGTCTGCATTACAAAGCCCGTTATCGAGATCGCTGATTACAAGGGCGTAAAGGCTGCCAAGAAGGTTTCAGAGATCACTGACGAGGATGTTCAGAAGCAGATCGACATTATCAGAAAGAAGAACGCACGTATCGTTTCTGTTGACGACAGAGCTGCTCAGATGGACGATGAGGTCATCATCGACTTCGAGGGCTTCTTCGGCGACGAGGCATTTGAAGGCGGCAAGGGCGAGGATCATCCTCTTAAGCTCGGCAGCGGTCAATTCATCCCTGGTTTCGAGGATCAGATCTGCGGTCACAATATCGGCGACGAGTTCGACGTTGTTGTAACATTCCCCGAGAACTACCAGATGGAGGATTACGCAGGCAAGGAGGCTACTTTCAAGACAAAGCTGAAGGCTATCAGCTATGAGGAGCTTCCCGAGATCGACGACGATCTGGTAAAGGACGCTACAGAGTTTGAGACAGTTGACGAGTATAAGGCAGACATCAGGGCTAAGCTTGAGGACGCTGCTGTTAAGCAGGCTGACAGCGCTTTCGAGAACGCTGTTCTCCAGGCTGTTATTGATAAGGTGGATTCTCCTATCCCCAACTGTATGTATGAGCAGAGGATCGACCAGCTTATGAGCAGCTTCGACCGTCAGCTCCAGCAGCAGGGTATGAGCCTGAAGCTGTACTGCCAGTACACAGGTATGGACGAGATGTCTATCAGAGATACTTACAGAGACCGCGCTGAGGGTGAGGTAAAGCTCAGACTTGCTCTCGAGAGAATTGCTGATATCGAGGCGTTTGAGATCACTGAGGACGAGCTGAACGACGGTCTCGGTGAGATCGCAGCAGCTAACAATATGGACGTTGACACTGTAAAGAGATTCGTTGATGTTGAGACTTACAAGAAGGATATGCAGGTTCAGAAGGCTCTCGACCTCGTTCTGGAGTCAGCAGTTGTTGACAACTCCGAAGAGGCAGCAGAATAATCAAATATACAACGAAACTATTGTCCCGTTTTTGCGGGGCAATAGCTTTAAATACACAAAGATACATTTTTCGACATATAGAAAGGGCGATGAATATGAGCTTTATACCTTATGTAGTTGAACAAACGGGCAGAGGAGAGAGATCCTACGATATTTTCTCACGTCTTCTCAATGACAGAATAATCATGCTTTCGGATCAGGTAAACGACACCACCGCAAGCCTTGTTGTGGCACAGCTTCTCTTCCTCGAAAGCCAGGATACTGAAAAGGACATTTCGCTGTATATCAACAGCCCCGGAGGCTCTATAACTTCGGGAATGGCTATTTATGACACGATGCAGTACATCAAGTGCGACGTTTCAACGATCTGTATAGGAATGGCTGCGTCTATGGGCGCATTTCTCCTTGCAGCAGGTGCAAAGGGCAAGCGTTTTGCGCTTCCGAACAGCGAGATCATGATTCATCAGCCCCTGATCTCAGGCGGACTCAGCGGTCAGTGTACGGATATCAAGATCCACTCCGACCACCTGCTGAGAACACGTCAGAAGATGAACGAGCTTCTTGCCCTTAATACGGGAAAGCCTCTGGAGCAGGTTGAAGCTGATACGGAGCGTGATAATTATATGACGGCGCAGCAGGCGATGGAATATGGTCTCATCGACAAGGTAATAGAGAAAAGGTAGGTTTTACCATGGCAGGATTTAAGTCATGCAGCTTTTGCGGAAAAGGCGAGAACAAGGTAAATAGTATGTTCTCCGCCGGAAATTCAAATATCTGCGACGAGTGCGTTGTGTATTGCTATGAGATGCTTTTCGGTCCGGAAGTTACCAAGGCACAGAAAAAAAGCGCTGAAAGCGGAAAAACAGGTAATCTTTCAGAGATGAACCTGATGAAGCCGGCTGAGATCAAGGCGTATCTTGACGAATACGTTATTGGTCAGGACGAGGCGAAGATCTCGCTTGCAGTTGCCGTTTACAATCACTATAAGCGTATCATAAGTCAGGAAAAGGGCGAATCCAAGGGCGGCGACGGCGTTGAGCTGCAGAAGAGCAACGTTCTTCTTCTCGGACCTACAGGCGTCGGCAAGACGTTTCTGGCGCAGACTCTTGCAAAGCTGCTGAACGTGCCCTTTGCCATTGCCGACGCTACTACGGTCACAGAAGCCGGTTATGTCGGCGACGACGTTGAGAATGTCCTCCTGCGCCTTATCCAGGCTGCGGATTACGACATCAAGGCGGCTGAAAAGGGCATCATCTATATTGATGAAATTGATAAAATCGCAAGAAAGTCTGAAAATACCTCGCTTACCCGCGATGTAAGCGGAGAGGGCGTACAGCAGGCTCTCCTGAAAATAATCGAAGGCACGGTTTCAAACGTACCTCCGCAGGGAGGCAGAAAGCACCCGAATCAGGAGGTTCTCCAGATAGATACGAGAAATATCCTGTTTATCTGCGGCGGCGCATTTGACGGTCTCGAGCGTCTCATCCAGAATCGTATCGGTAAGTCTCCTATCGGCTTCGGCGGCGAGGTGAAGGCTGTCCGGGAGGAGAAGAATAATATCTTCAAGCAGGTCATCCCGAAGGATCTAGTGAAATTCGGAATGGTTCCGGAGTTTGTCGGACGTCTCCCGGTAATTTCTGTTCTCGAGGAGCTTGACGAGGAATCGTTGATGCGAATTTTGACAGAGCCGAAGAATGCGTTGATGAAGCAGTACAAGAAGCTGTTCAGGTATGACGGTGTTGAGCTGGAGATCGACGATGACGCGCTTATGGAAATTGCAAAGAAGGCTATCAAGCAGAAAACCGGAGCAAGAGGTCTGCGTTCGATCCTTGAGGGTATCCTTATGAGATCTATGTATGTTGTACCTTCTGATCCCAGCATTACTCAGGTGGTTATAACCAGGGAATGTGTTACCGGCGACAGTCAGCCGGTGCTTTTGGACAGCAAAAACAGAGTTATCGGATAAATATGTAAAGGGGCTTTTTCAAGCCCCTTTTTCTTTAGCGCAGGATCAGCATCCGCAGCCACAGCCGCAGTCACTGTCTCTCGTGCTTCCGCAGCCGCAGCTGTTGTTATTGCTGCCGCAGTTGGAGAATGCCAGGAAGATGAGGATGAGGAGGATGATCCAGGTGCAGTTGCTGCCGCCAAAACAAGAGTTACACATAATAATGTCTCCTTTGAGATGTATTTGAACCGCTTCATTTGCGTTTCATACTCCATATTATGACATAGAAAAAATTTTGTTACAAAAAATTCCTGAGAAAATTTTTTTCGACTGTTATCGCAGGAAGTAAGTGGCATAATATTAACATGGCAGCTTTCACGGTACTGCCATACGGAAAGAAGGAGGAGACAGTATGATAAACAGTGAACACTTTACAAGACGAACAGCTTCACTTATAGAAGAGGCTGTGGAGATCGCCTCGGAGCTGGGGCATACCTATGTCGGAAGCGAGCATATGCTTCTTGCTATCGCAAGGGACGGAAGAACCCAGGCTGCGGAGATATTGATAGGCAGCGGAGTTGCCTATGACGAACTGCGGGCTGCCGTAATCCAGCTTGTGGGTCAGGGGAATACAACTGTGCTGACAATGCGTTATCTTACAACGGCTCTGAAACGTATTCTTGACAGTGCATATTCTATCGCCTCAGAGGATAAAAGAAAGCTTGCCTCTGCGGAGCATATTCTTGCGGCTATGATAAAGGAGCCTTCGTGCAGCGCATGCACTGTTATCAGAAATGCCGGCGGAAGTCTTTCAGTAATATGCGGCGGTCTTGACGGCGTATCGTCGGGAAAGCTCCATGAGGAACTATACGAAGCTGTAAAGCCGAAAATGAGCCATATGCCGAATCTCTTCCGCTATGGCAGAAATATGACGGATATAGCTCTGGTAAAGAAAAACGACCCTCTTATCGGCAGACGAGCGGAGGTCGAGAGAGTGCTGCAAATTCTGGTTCGCCGGAACAAGAATAATCCCTGCCTTATCGGAGAAGCAGGCGTGGGAAAAACTGCGATCGTGGAGGGCGTTGCAGAACTCTTTGTACGCGGTCTTGTGCCGGACAGTCTGAGAAACAAATACATTTTTGCTCTTGATTTCGCTGCTATGCTGTCTGGAGCAAAATACCGCGGAGATTTCGAGGAGCGCGTCAAGGCTTGTATGGACGAGGCTGCAAATGCCGGAAATATTATTCTTTTTATTGATGAAATACACACCATAGTCGGGGCAGGTGCGGCGGAGGGCGCGATGGATGCTGCAAACATCATGAAACCGAGGCTCGCCAGGGGAGAGCTGCAAATCATCGGCGCAACTACATTCGAGGAGTATGCCGGGACATTTGAGAAGGATGCGGCTCTCGAACGGCGTTTTCAGCCTGTACAGGTCAGCGAGCCGGACAGCTCTGCCAGTGTGGATATCATACGCGGACTGAAAAGCCGCTATGAAAATTATCATGGCATTGAAATTTCTGACGAGATGATAGAGCTTTCGGTGAAGCTGGCAGTCCGATATATCAATGAACGTTTTCTTCCGGACAAAGCTATTGACGTTCTGGACGAAGCCTGTGCGAGGGCAAAAATACGGTGCAGCGCCAGAAAAGTCAAGACCGATACGGAATATCTGGAGCTTGGCGGCAGCAGATTCAGCCTGAAGGGTCTGAGCAGAATTATCGGGGAATCCGAGCCTCCGGTTCTTACGGCGGAGGACTTGACCGAGGTTGTCTCGGCGAAAACTGGTATTCCTGTGGGGAAAATTACGTCAGAAGACAAATTACAGCTCAAAGAGCTGGAGCGGAAGCTTTCGGAGCGTGTTATCGGTCACGACGAGGCGGTTAAGAAGGTAACTGAGGCGGTGTTCCGGGCTCGTTCGGGATTGCGAGAAATGAACAAGCCTATAGTTTCATTTCTTTTTGCCGGGCCGTCGGGAGTTGGAAAAACAGAGCTTGCACGGGCGCTTGCAGAGCAGCTTTACGGCTCGGAGAGGAATCTTGTCCGCGTGGATATGTCCGAGTATATGGAGAAGCACGCCGTATCGAAGCTTATCGGTGCGCCTCCCGGATATGCAGGCTACGACGACAAGAACGGCAGCCTCTGCGACAGGATACGGCGGAATCCGTATTCACTGGTGCTATTCGACGAGATCGAAAAGGCGGACAGAGAGGTGCTGAACATCATGCTGCAAATTCTGGATTACGGTACGCTGACGGATTCCTCCATGCGAAAGGTCAGCTTCAGAAACGCTATCATTATCATGACTTCAAATGTTGGCGCAGGCGAGAAAAATCATCGTATTCCCGGATTCGGCAGCTCTGAAAAGACGGCTGACAGCAGAACGGAGGAGGCGGTACGGGAGACCTTCACTACGGAATTTACCGGAAGAATAGATGAGATAATCACGTTCCGGAGTCTGAAAAGGGCGGATATCCTGAAAATAAGCGACAAGGCTCTCCGGGAGCTCAGGGGCAGGGCGGAGAGTCTTGGTATTGGTATAAATTACGGCGATGACGTGGTGGAGACCGTCGCTGCCGCAAAGGATGTTTCCAGATACGGTGCGCGGTCGGTGAAACGGCGTATAACCGAGCTTGTAGAAAATCGTCTGGCGAAAATGATGATCGCCTCCCAGCTTCAAAGAGGTGAATCAGTGAGCCTGGAGGCGATAAACGGCAGTATTAAGATCCTGAAGAATGAGGCTGTGTGTTCATAAAAGAGAGCAGGCTGTCGAGCTGTAAAAGAGCCGTTTTTCTGCCTGTACGGTAGATCTCGAGAAGCTTGTCCGGGTCATGCTCGATATGACCTATAGGCAGCTTTTCCGGAGGAGCTATGACAAATGCTCTTCCGGCAGCCTCGGCGGCGCGGACGTGCTCCAGCTCTTCATTGTACATTTTGTGCCGCGATTCGCACGCGTTTACAAAATCGGGATATTTTCTGTAGAATAGCTTTATTGCGGTATTAATTTTACCGGGCTTTTTTACATAGTCGCGTGGCTGGGTGAGGATAACGACGTTTTTTTCACAGCCTTGACGCTCCATAAATCCAAGAGGAACAGAGTCGGAAATGCCGCCGTCAAGGAGCTTTCTGCCGTTAAGCCTGACAATACGGCTGGCAAATGGCATAGACGCCGAGGCGCGCATCCACTCCAGCTCGTTTCTATCGGCATTTTTCATGCGGAAGTAAACAGGCTTTCCGGTCTCAACATCCGTGGCGACCAGGAAGAAATCCATAGGATTATTGGTGAAAGCGTCGTAATCGAAAAGGTCAAGCTTATCGGGAATGGTGTGGTAGCAGAACTCCGCTCCGAACATATTTCCGGTTAGAATAAGCGAGCGGACGCTGCAATACCTGTGATCACGGCAGAAGCGAAGATTATATCGTATAGCTCTGCCGCGCTGCCGTGATTTATAGTTGCATCCGAAGCAAGCGCCTGCGGAAACGCCGACTGCGCTGTCAAATTCAATTCCGTTTTCCATAAGGACATCTGTAACGCCGGCGGTAAAAAGTCCGCGCATTGCGCCGCCCTCCATAACAAGACCGTATTTCATATTATCCCTCCAATATCAACACCGCACATTCTTTGTGCGGTATTGCTTAAAGAATATTTCTTGCTTCAATATAAAATCTCTTGTCGTCAGCATGACCCATAGAGAAAGTCTTTCTGGGCAGCGCACCGTCCTTGATAACTGTGGGGAAGAGCTGGCTCTTGTCCATATCAGGAAGAATAAATGCAATTCCGCTGTGCTTCTCAGCAAGGCTCTTAACATTTTCGATTCCGTGAATGTAGTCAATCTTGCCGCCGTTTGCCTTGATATAGCCGTCCAGATAGCCTTGCAGCGAGCCTACGGACAGGTTCGACGTAGGCTTGTGGATGTAGAGCTTCTTCTCGCTGCCGCCGCAGACAATGTCCACCCACTGTTCAGCCGGTTCCTCTGAAAGACCGAGCGTCTCAGTCAGACCTGCAATAAGTCCGTCGTTGTCAATGTCGTAAACAAGGCGATAAATAGCCTCAAACTTCAGGGCTTCGCTGTGAAGGTTCACAATTTCCGCCAGAGCGTATCTTGCCGGGTGAGCTGTCATGTCCTTGTCGGGGTTATTTATTTTAAGCTGCTCGTAGAACTCCTTTGCCGTAGCGAGAGAGTGGTTGCCGTCGCCCATAGCATAGAGAAGTACCGGAGAGTCCGTCAGACCGTATTTCGCGTTGAAAGCCGCTGGTTCGGCAAGAGCGGAAAGTGCAGCGTCGATCTTTTCCTGTGCAGCTTCGTCAAGCAGATAGCCGCTGATGCTGCCGCCATTCTGCATAAGCTCAGTATCATAAAGCTTCTTTGCAGCGGTCTTATCGACAGTCTCGATAACGGTTTCCTCCGGGTCGTCAATGAGTATCATAATGTGAGGCAATTCCAGCGGCGCACCCTGGCGAACCTTGATACGCGGAGGGATACGCTCGATAACAGTAGCCTCTGTTGCACGCACCTCAGAGCTGCTGCCCTTTGAGAAATCGTATTTCTCGAGGTCGATAACGCCGATGATTCCCTTGCGCACAATGCCGTTGCTCTGGACGCGCTCAACGTATACCATAGCGTCCTTGTACTCTGTGAAAACGCCGTCGTCAAGGGCTTTTTTCATTTTTTCGTGTATGCTGCCGATACGCTGCCCAACATCGTCGTCCTCCAGATATATCTCCGGCAGGATAAGGTCAAGAGCCGAGGGCGCGTCTCCGACCTGAGACTTTACAGCGTCCCAGTATTCCGGCTCGCTGGTGTACTGATCGCAGGCGATAACAGCCCATTTTTTCATGTCAATATTTTCGTTGGGAATAAGAATATTTCCGTTGTGAAAAGCAGTTGAATTCATATTAGGTCATTCTCCTTCATAATTTTTTTCAAAACCTGATTCAGCTTTGAGACGGGAAGTCCTACAACGTTGTAAAAGTCCCCGGAGATCATGCTGATAAAAAGCGCGCCTCTGCTCTGTATGCCGTATCCGCCGGCTTTATCGTAAGGCTCGTCGGTGGAGATATAGGTCTCGATCTCCTCGTCGGTGAGACTGTTGAAAAAAACATCCGTGCCGACGGAAAACGAATACTTTTCCTTTCCGTATCGTATACAGCAGCCGGTATATACCGTGTGACGGCAGTCGGAAAGCATATGCAGATACTCCCGCGCCTGAGACTTGTCTTTGGGCTTGCCGAGAATTTTTTCTCCGCACACTACGGTCGTATCGCAGCCGATGACCAGATCGCCGGGATAAAGCTCGTGCGCTTTTGCAGCTTTAATATCAGCCAGATATTCCGCAGCCCCTTCAATTCCTGCCGCGCCCAGATCCTCGGGCAGCGTCTCGTCCGCATCTACGGAAACAGCGGTAAAATTCTCTGTGATAAGCTTCATCAGCTCGCGCCGTCTCGGTGAAGCCGAGGCTAAAATAATTTTCATATACATCACCTATTTAATTTTATCACAATTCATTATTTATGTCAAGAAAAACCGCACAAAGTCCTGGGACTCTGTGCGGTTTGTGTTTTACAGTTTCGAGATGAGAAGTCTTCTCATGAGGACGAGATCGTAAACATCGACTCTGCCGCTGCCGTCGAGGTCAGCCGCTTCCTGGTCAATGCCGCCGTGTCCGAGCAGGTGTCTGCTCATGGCAACGATGTCGGCGATATCGACAACTCCGTCGCTGTTGACGTCGCCTTCGACTGTTTCCGGAGCAGCAGCCGTTGTTACAGGCTTAGCAGTAGTAACAGGCTTGGTTGCCGAAGTAACAGGTTTAGTAGTTACGGTCGTGGTGACAGTTGTAGCTGTCGTTGTAGGCTTAGTTGTGGTAGTAGTTGTCGTCGTAGTAGTTGTGGTGGTTGTGGTCGTAGTAGTTGTGGTTGTAGTCGTAGTAGTTGTGGTTGTAGTCGTAGTTGTGGTAGTTGTCGTAGGCTTGGTTGTAGTGGTAGTAGTTGTCGTGGGTCTGGCAGTTGCCGGAGGCGCAGTCGTTGTCACCTCTTCCTCTGCGGTAGTGTAAAGAGTTACAGATTTAACCTTGAAATTCTGAGACTCACACCACCATGTTCCGAAGTTGAGCATCGACGAGTCATAATTGATATTCCGACTGGTTTTCTCGGGGATCTCCCAGGCAACAGTTCCGGTGCTGCCGAAATTGCCGCTCATGGAATCGGTCTGAACCCAGTCTGAATCGTATGTGCTTACAGCGAACGCACCCTGCCACTGACCAATACTGCCGCTTGAAGCTTCGAGTTCAACCTCTACTTTGTTGACATATTCATTTGCGCCAAGTCCGAATTCAAACCAGTACCATCTTTCAAACTGGTCGCTTCCGCCCAGGGAGTGTTCTGTGTTGACGTTAAGCTTCCGCACACCTGGCGTAACTACAACAGGAGCAACCGTAGTAACAATGGGATCGTCCGAGCCGGAAGGAGTTGTGACCGCGGGCGTTGTTATGACAGGCTCGGAGTCGTTAACGTCTGACTTGACGCCGGGAATTTCCGAAACAGGAACGACAGAGCCGGTATGGTAAGCCGCATAGAGACCGGCAGCCGCGCCGACAAGACCGGCGTTGTAGTCGAGGGCAACTTCGTTTGCCTGGTAATCCTGAACGGAGTCAACATATGAACCGTTAGCGTCTGTAGGACCGCCCACAAGAGCGCCGGGGAGAACGTGTCCGCTGCTGCTGTAGGAGCCGTTGGACGCGTTGAACTGCGAACTGCTGCTGAAGCCTGACGCGCCTCTGTGGTGCGGATATTTAGCGGCGTTGTCCGCGAATCCAACAACAAAGCATACAGGTGATGCAGAGCCTACGCCCTTGTTTCCGATGAGGTAGTCCATCTGTCCCTTAGCCCAGGCGTTGTAATTGGAGTTTGTATGACGTGAAACAGCAAGCGCGCAGAACTGGATCTGAGCGTTGTAACGCGCACTTCCCCAGGCGTCTGCGAAGAGGTAGTCGGAGCTGCGGCACTGTCCTTTCAGATAGTTATCAGCCTTGCTCCAGTCTCCGGTGACATAGCCGTAAACGCAGTTAGCCGAAAGAGCGTTGTTATCCCAGCTGTTGAACCAATAGACCTCGGGACGCTTTGCTGTACACTGCTCTTTGTAGTAGCTATCCTTTGTGGCGAGATAGAGCCATCCGGCAGCCCATGCCTGGTCGTCGTTAAGGCTGGTGGATTCGTAGAAGCCGGGAGCTCCGGTGATCGTGTTTGTTTTTACGGAATATGCGTAGAGAGCCTTCGCGTATTTCAGGTCGTCCTCATTCTTGAAATTGATGTAATTGAGCGCGAGGGCTGCGGCATATTCAGCAGCAATATCGCTTGCGCCGGAGGAGGTGCTCAGAACTGTACGTGTGCTGAGATCGGTATCAACTTCTGGAGCGCGCCAGTAGGCATGATCTGCATTGCCGTCGCCTACCTGATATACGAAATTTGTAACGGTATCGCCGCTTAGAGTGGCGGAAGCCTTAAAAAATTCAGCGAAATGGTCGGTGATCTCCTGGAGATGGCTTGCCTGACCGGTCTCATTGTAGGCATCGGAAAATTCGTAGTAGCTCCATCCCAGCTGTGAGGCGGTATATCCGGCAGGAAGTCCAAATTTTACGTGGTCTCCGGCATCGTGAAAGCCGCCGGTCACGCCGTCGCTTGTGTGGCAGTCGTCACGCCAGGTGAGACGCGAGCGCTCTCCGGTGTCCGGACCGCAGTAGTTTGCATCGTAGAAGTAGAGCGAATACTGGAGCAGCTTTGCGTAGTCGTCACCGCCTCCGGCTGCGTTTACGGTCAAATTTGCCGCCGGGGACACGCTTACTGCGCCAACAGCCATAACTGCTGAGGAAACCAGCGAGGTGATACGTGCCGATAATTTTCTGAACTTATTCATAGATCTCAACTCTTTTCAATAGTATTTCCGTTCCTGTTTTGCCTTGCAAGGCAATTTATCTCTATATCTATATTAACATATTTTTCACCAGCAAATGTTAACTAAATATGTACAAAATTGCTAAAGTGGTAATTTCGGCAGTTAGACCTAAAGGCAGAAAATTAATTTGTGCAACTTTGCTATAACAGGCTGTAATATAGTTGTCGAATGTGAATATTCAGTTAACGCTTTTCTGATGAATACTGATTAAGATAAATGATATACCATAAAATATACAACTTGTATATGACAAAGTGTATAAGACTATATATTCATTTTATATACTTTCTTGAAATATCGCGGAACAAGGCTGGTGTTGACCGATACGCCAGGGAATAATACAAATTGATAATACAAATTGTATAATTGTTGAAATTGTACAAATCATCAACAGAACTGCCAGGGAAAATAATATGGCGAAAATTGTTGAAATTGCATATTAAAAATGGTATAATATATTTATAGTAACTTTGAAAGCGAGTTTGTTTGATGAATAAAATTGCCATACAAAAATTGCCGTCTCCGCCGCGTGTGAACGCTTCGCCGGAGCTTGGTCTGACGGCGGAGCAGGTTCACCAGCGCAAGGCTGCCGGACTTGACAACCGTCCCCCGAAGCCGCCCTCAAAATCAGTCGGGGAGATCGTCCGGGACAATACATTTACCTACTTCAACTTCATTTTCCTCATCCTTGGCGGACTTATAATTTACGCCGGAACATACCGTGATATTACATTTATGCCGATCATCGTGGCGAACACTCTCATTGGTATTATCCAGGAGCTCCGTTCAAAGCGCGTTCTGGACAAGCTTTCGGTCATGAACCAGCCTTCCACAAAGGTTATCAGGGACGGCTGCGAGATCGCTGTGCCCTCAAAGGATGTGGTTCTTGACGATATTGCCATTTTCCGCGCAGGCGATCAGATAAGCGCGGATGCCGAGGTCATAGACGGCATTGTGTCTGTTAATGAATCCCTGCTGACAGGCGAGGCTGACGAAATAATCAAAAATCCCGGAGACAGCCTTATGTCGGGCAGCTTTATCGTTTCCGGCTCGTGCCGTGCAAGGCTGCAAAAGGTCGGAGCTGATTCCTACATCTCCCGGCTTACTATTCAGGCTAAAAAAACGAAAAAGGGCGAGCAGTCGGAGATGATACGCTCGCTGAACAGGATAGTCAAAATGACGGGAATAATCATTATCCCGATAGGAATTGCCCTCTACTGTCAGCAGCATTTCTTCGAGCACAACGGCGTAAGCAGCAGTATCCAGGGCATGGTCGCTGCAATTATCGGAATGATCCCCGAGGGACTTTTCCTCCTCGCCAGCACTACCCTTGCGATAAGCACGCTCCGCCTTGCAACACGAAAGGTTCTCGTTCACGATATGAAGTGCATCGAGACTCTTGCCCGTGTGGACACGCTGTGTGTGGACAAAACCGGAACTATAACCGAAGGAAAAATGAGCGTTTCCGGCTTTGAGACGGTCGGCGGATTGTCGGAGGAGACTGTGATTTCGCTTATTAGCGATTTTGCATCGGCACAGTCGGCTGACAACGCAACTATGCTTGCTGTAAAAAGTTATTTTCACAATCCGACGGGAGCGCGCGTTGTGGCTTTGACCGGCTTTTCCTCGGAGTTCAAATACAGCAGCACCACCCTTGAAAGCGGAGCATATGTTATGGGCGCGCCGGAATTTCTTCTCGGCGATTCCGCTGCGGATCATGAAAAGCTCATATCCTCTTATAGCCGGCAAGGCTGCCGCGTGCTTGTATTCGGCAGATACGACGGCGTACCCGACGGAAAAGGTCTTACCGGGAAAACCGAGCCGCTGGCTTTTGTTATTCTGTCAAATCCCATACGCCGGAGCGCACCGGATACATTTAAATTTTTTGCAGAGCAGGGCGTGGAGATCAAGGTTATTTCCGGCGACAATCCTCTTACTGTTTCCGAGGTGGCGCGGCGCGCAGGTATCTCTGGCGCTGAAAAATATATTGACGCGTCTACGCTTGAAAGCGACGCCGCGATAGAAGCGGCTGTGCTGCATTATACGGTTTTTGGACGCGTAACTCCCGAGCAGAAGCGGAAATTTGTCCGTGCTATGAAAAAAGCCGGAAGAACCGTTGCCATGACAGGAGACGGCGTAAACGATGTTCTTGCCTTGAAAGAGGCTGACTGCTCTGTTGCGATGGCTTCCGGAAGCGACGCGGCGGCACAGGCTTCACAGCTTGTTCTGCTGGAATCGGATTTTTCCAAGATGCCAAACGTTGTAATGGAGGGAAGAAAGGTCGTCAACAACCTGGAGCGTTCGGGAAGTCTTTTCCTTGTGAAGAACATATTTTCACTCCTCATGTCCGTTATAACGCTGATATTCGGCATAACGTATCCTCTGAAGCCGGCGCACATTTCGCTTGTAAGCGTGTTTACCATAGGTTTGCCGGGACTTTGTCTTTCTCAGATACCGAATAAGGAGCTTATAAAAGGCAAGTTTATGACCAATATTATGCTGAAGGCTCTTCCGGCTGGACTGACCGATGCAATAATAGTGGCGGCTATGATATTCTTCGGCAGCATTTTCAATTCCAGTCAGGCGGATATTTCAACTGCGTCCACAATTCTCCTCAGCGTGGTAGGAATGATGATAGTATTCCGCATCAGCAAGCCTATGAACACGATAAAATGGGGGATCTGGGCTATATGCGGTATTTCGCTGACTCTGAGCATGGTATTCCTTGGCGGATTTTTCAGCGTGTCGGGAATGTCGGTACAGTGTATTCTTCTTTGCGTGAATTTCGCGATCATTGCCGAGCCGACGCTTCGTTACCTGACGATACTGATCGAGGGTATACGTAATTTCTTTACGGTGAAAAATAAAGATTATCAGTGAGAATAATTAACATTGGGATTCCAAAGGGGCGGTGCTCCTTTGGCAGAGGCGGTGAGCCCCCGCTGGCAATTCACGTAGCCGCGAGCAAGACTCGCTGATTTAACAGCTACTGAAAATATTCCGCGTGCTTTATAAACGAAAAATCTCATTGCAAGAGATATAAATTAAAAATTCAGGGGACGCTCTGCAAGAGAGAGCGTCTCCTGAATTTTCCGGTTTGCAGTAGAAAAGCATTATATAGAGTAAATCGGGCTTTCCAGGTTTAATTTTTCCTGGAGAGCCCGATTTTTTAGTCGTTTGACTCAATATTCAGTGTTTATTCAGACATTTCCGGAAGCTTTGAAAGCACCTTCGCGTCAAGCTTCTGAACTGCCAGAGCATCAAGTGCAGTGATTCCGCTGCCGGGATCGAAGCAGTCAGCATTTACAGCTCCGGCGGCTGAAAGCTTATACTTGTCGCTGTTTCCGATATACTGGAGAATTATAGTTGCATCTGAAATATCAACAATGCCGTCACAATTCGCATCTCCGTATAAGATCTCCTCTTTGCCTGAGCTGGGCTGTGTTGTAGGCTTTGTAGCAGGCTCCGAACCATCGTCAAGATGACCGCAGACAATACCTGCGCCGACCGTTGACATATATACCCTACCGAACTCATTCATATCGCCGACAAGGAAGTTTCCGTTTCCTGTGCCTCCGTAGAGCATATTGGTGTTGATGCAGTCCCAGGTCTCGCCGCCGTCTGTAGAGCGGTATATACCCTCGGCATCGCTTTCAGAGGGCCTGCCGTAAATATAAAGCGTATTCAGTCCGCCAGCCTTTTCCGGTGCGCCGTAGCCAGCCGTTTTGCAGTAGTACACGCTGTCCAGTTTAGTGATCGTTGCCTTGCCGTCCTTTACAGATGCGCGGTACATACCGTACCAGCCCGCGCCCAGTGCAAGCTCGCCCTCGCCGAGATAAGCAAGCCGTCCTGCCGTATCGCACTGGTCGTACATACAAACATTTGTCGAGGTGAACGTCTTTCCTCCGTCTGTGCTGACGCAGAATATATACTGTGCGTCCTCTTCGGTGGGCGCAGGCTTGGAATATCCCCATGAGGAATTATAGTAAGTCGCGTATGCGTAAACAATATTTGCATCGCTGGGTTCGGACATTACAAATGTAGTCTTTGAGCCGTACTGTGACGGGATTCCGGAGCAGTCGTTCCATGAACCGCCGAAGTTATCAGAGTAAACTACTTTTCCACCGTTGTCCGAACGGAAAATTCTGTAGGTGTCGTCGTCGATCTTAGCAATTGCAGCCTTACCGCCCTGACAGCCGGGATTTGCCATTTCAGTCCAGGTCTTTCCGGCGTCCATGCTGTAGAGAGCGCCTTTTTCGTGCTCGGAGCAGCGAACCATAACGTCCGGATTCTGGGGACAGTATGCGATAGCTGATGTCGAACCGATATTAGGGCTGTACTGCTCGCCGATCTCGTTGATGTCGGTGTGGATATAGCCGTCGTAGTCGCCGATAGCGGAGTAATTTGCACCTCCGGGAACGCTGGTGAAGTCGAGAGCAACTACCTCCTCAACACCGTCGGGCTGGAAGTAGAACTGAACGCCTAATTCGTCCCAGACGTTGTCGCAGGCAAATACGCCGTTACCGGAAGTCATAAGTATTCTTTCGGGATCTCTCGGGTCAATGACGATACCGCTGCCCCAGTGGCAAGCCTTGCCGTATATCCAGTCATAGCCGTTGGTATCCATAGGAAGCGAAACGAAAACCTTGTGCGAACCGTCGGCGTCATATATGGTTTCGCCCTGACCGGGAGTAATATTCTGCCATGTCTCGCCGCCGTCTGTCGAACGGAAGAAGTAGTCGCCCCAGGCGATAGAGTTTTCAGTCCACTTTTCCTCGTACCACTGATCTGACCACAGACCGCAGGTTCTCGCCAGCAGCTTATTGGGGTCGTCCTTGTCAGCCTCGATCATTCCTATAGCATTTTTCAGCTCGTCAAAGCAGGTCACTTCGCCTGTCTTTGTGTTATACTTATACGCACCGCCGGAGCTTCCGGAAAATGCAAGACCTGCGATGTAGGTGAAGAAGATATTGCCGTTTCCGTCGTCAGTGATAGAGCAGGGGTAATTTGCTGTCGGAAGATCTTCTGTGAGAACCTCAAATTTGTCGTCCTTGACATCTGCAACATGGATATTTGCCTGTCCTGTTACGGAAGTACCGACATAAACCTTACCGTCGTAAATATAGATACAGCCGATACCGTTCTGAGCGTTGTATTCCTTGGAAGGCTCAGTGCATCTTACCATATGCTCTGTCCATGTAGGATATTTCAACTCGCCGGAGAAGAGTCCCAGATCATCGTAGCCTATAACGGGATTCCAGGTCTTACCGCCGTCTGTTGACTTGATAAGCGCGGATTTGCCGGCAGTAACGTCGCCTCCGGCATAAATAGTGTCCGGGTCGTCGGGGTCGATAGCGATAGGCTCGATACACTGACGTCCGTCGCCGTTGCCGTGTATCTGTATATGCTCGGTAACGTCGGACTGAGTAAAGGTCTTACCGCCGTCGGTCGTCTTGAAAATAACCGTTCTCGCATCGGAGAAGTAAGCGCAGCCGCAGAGGAAGTAGGCTGTGTCGTCGTCAGTGGGGTCGACAGCGATACCCTTTACGGAGAGAAGTCCGCGGTCAGCCTCGTTGATAAATCCGAGAAGCTGCTCCCATTCCGAGGTCTCATAGTTCCATTTGTACGCGCCGCCTACGTCTGTACGAAGATACATTTCCTTCTGACCTGTAACAATGCCGGAAACGAAGCCTGCGCCGCCTATTTTGACAGGCTCCCATTTCATAGAGTCCTCAATGTTTGCCGCCGCAGCCTGGTTCAGCATCGGTAGACTGTTTGTCTGTGCCGCACAAACAGCGCCGAGGCAGAGGGCAAGAACGCCGGCAGTGGTCTTTTTCAGTAAATTCATTTGCAATTTTCCTCCTGTTTTCTTAATCAATTTATATTTATTTAACAATTAGTTAAATAATATTCTCTGATACTATTCTACCACTATTCCGTAAAAAAGTCAATAAATTTCAATATATAAAATAGTAGCCATTTTTTTGATTCCGCCATATAATGAAGAAAAAACAGATAGGAGTCAACTATGGATAAATTGAGAATACTTACAGCCGGAGGAGATCTTCGGCAGATATACTGCGCAGATAAGCTTGCCGAAAAATATAAAAGCGATATTCTTGGCTTTGACAGTGATTTTCTGCCGTATAAGCATCATTTCGGCATTGCCGCTCCGGAGCAGCGGGAAATATACGATGCGCTCGTTCTGCCGGTTCCGCCTTTTAACGACGAGGGAGGCGTAAATACCCCATGCAGCAGAAATCCTCTGATGATCGGGGAAATAATACCAATGCTGAAAAAAGAAGCGATCATATTTACCGGCAGAGCCGACAGCCGCCTTAATGATTATTTCCCAGGCAGCGACATAGTCGATTACATGAGCCGGGAGGAGCTTGCGCTGAACAACGCTATCCCGACAGCGGAAGGCGCTGTGAAGCTTGCCCTGGAGAATCTTCCGGTGACGCTTAACGGTCTGCCTGTGCTTATAGTCGGTCTTGGGCGTATCGGAACAGCTCTTGCGGAGATACTGAAAGGCTTCGGCGCTGATGTGACAGCCGCCGTCCGCAATTCCTCCGGAGCTGCAAAATCACGTATTCTCGGAATAAGCTCCGTATACACCAAGGATATGGACGGCAGCTTCGGGCTTGTTTTCAACACTGTTCCCGAGTTGATATTTGACGAAAAAAGGCTGGAGCTGTTCTCCTGGGACGCACTTTTTATTGATCTCGCCTCACGTCCCGGAGGCTTTGACATGAACGCCGCCTCTATACAGGGAAAAAAGGTGCTCTGGGCACTGGGTATCCCCGGAAAATCCGCGCCGGTGACTGCCGGAAAATATGTCGGAGAGGCGATAATAAACATTCTTGAAGAAAGGAGTGTCTGCCATGCCTGAGCTTGACAGTCTGAAAGGAAAACGCATAGGCTTTGTTATGACCGGTTCGTTCTGCACATTCGACCGCTGCTTCCGGCAGGTTCAGCGGCTTCGTGAGCTGGGCGCGGAGATCGTGCCTGTTATGTCGGAGACCGCGGCAGGGTTATCAACACGTTTCGGCACAGATGTTGAAAACCTGTGCAAGCTGGAGGAGCTGAGCGGCAGCAGAGTCATAACCGACATAAACGGCGCAGAGCCTATCGGGCCTAAGAATATGACCGATATTTTAGTCGTTGCGCCGTGTACCTCAAATACGGCTGCGAAGCTGGCTAACGGTATAACCGATACTGCTGCAACAATGGCTGTAAAATCACATTTGCGCAGCGGAAAGCCGGTCGTTCTCGCCATAGCAAGCAACGATTCTCTTCTTGGCTCGGCAAAAAATATTGGAGAGCTTTTCAACCGCAAGAATTATTATTTTGTGCCGATGCTCCAGGACGATATCGAGAAAAAGCCGGCGTCTCTTGTTGCGCAGTTTGAGATGATACCAGAGGCTGCCGCGGCGGCGCTGGAGGGTGTCCAGCTTCGACCTATCATTTATGATTGATAGTCTGTTCCGGACTTATATTCTGTGATCAAAAGCTTATAATTTAAAATAAACAACTTATAAAAATAGACAAGGATAATTTTTCCTTGTCTATTTTTTATATCCATCCTCAAAATTCAGGACAAAACCGCGCCCTCTTCAAATTCCCGGCACATCTCATATACCCGGGCCTTCATTCCTGCAATGTCCAGCACGCCGTAAGCGAAGCCTTTTTTTATAAGCTCCTCCGGCAGATACTGGTCGTATTTCTCAAAAACCGGCACTTCACCGGGATATACAAGTGCAAGAGGGTCAAATTCCTTAGCCGCTTCATCTGCCAGAACTGCGAAAAATTCCGCCGGAGCAGCCTTCATTTTGAAGTTGATATAGTACGGACGCGCGGAGTCGAGCCCCTTTATTCCGAGCCTTTCGCCGCACCGCAGCTTTAAGAAACGCTCCATTGCCAAAAATGCGTAAGTGCCGAGCCAGGGAAAGAGAACCCACATATTTCCGCCCAGGCAGATAAGCGGCGAGACCGCAGCTCCGGAGCTGCGCGCCGAATTACGGGCATTTTCCAGCCGCAGAACGGCGTTTTTCATAAGATACGGATAGCTTCTGCTTTCTGTGAGAACCTGCCTCATACGACGTAAGATCCTGGTATTGATATCCCCCGGGCAGTCCCCGAAATATGCAGGAACTTTTCCCTTAATAAGCGTGCAGTAGACCAGATGCCGCTTGTGGTCTATCTCCTCGACAAGCCATACGTGACCTGCAATGGCGATCTTCTCTCCGACAGGCGGCGGACTTACGATCGTGCCCAGCTCCTGGGATTCGCTGCGGACTGTGTACTCGTCGTTCTCCTGGAAAACGGCGTAGAATTTAAAGCTGTTGATAACTCTTTCTCCGGTTATTCCAACGATAATTCCGCCCTCGTCCGTCCGCTGGATATGGTCGGTCTCAAGAAGATGACGCAGCAGTATCCTGAGATCCTCCTGGGAGATACGGTGGAAGATATTGAGAGTAAGAACCCTTTTCGCCAGCTCAGCCGGCGTCATTTCTCCGCAGGACGCAAGGGTGCTCATAGTCTGGTGGTATAGCAGGGAATACGGCAGTCTGTCCAGCCTTGGCGGCTCGACCCAGCGTTCTTCCAGATAGATCTGTATGAGGGCAATGGCTTGCAGCAGCTTCCAGGGAATAGTCTCCGGCAGCATAGAACGGGGCTCCGGAAGCTCCTCCCTTATGACGAACCACATTTCCGGGGGAAGCTCCCGGCGGCCTGTCCGACCCATACGCTGGAGGAATGAGGAGACCGTGAATGGCGCGTCTATCTGAAATGCGCGTTCCAGCCTGCCGATGTCGATCCCCAGCTCGAGAGTAGCGGTTGTGCAGGTCGTCATGTTGATGCTTTCGTCTTTCATTATATCCTCGGCAGTTTCGCGGTATGATGCAGAAAGGTTGCCATGGTGGATAAGAAATCTGTCCGGCTCGTTATTAGCCTCGCAGTAGGAGCGCAGGGTAGTCGTCACCGCCTCGCAGTCCTCGCGGGAATTGACAAAAACGAGGCATTTTTTGCCTCTTGTGTGCTCAAAAATATATCCAAGCCCGGCATCTGCATTTTTAGGAGCGGTATCGGTTTTTTCGTCCAGAACAGGCAGCGCAGGACTGCCGCTGTCGCTTTCTTCCGGGTTATTTTCCTGTGAAATGTAAAAATGCTCCATGGAAAGCCGCCATTTTGCGCCTTTTTCGGTGATTTTGGGAATTGCAGTTCTCCTGCCCGTGCCTGCGGAGAGAAAACGTCCTGTGGCTTCAAGGTCGCCGATAGTGGCTGAAAGTCCTATTCTCCGCGGATTTACGCCTGCAAGCCGTGACAGCCGCTCTATAAGGCAAAGCGTCTGTCCGCCCCGGTCTCCGCGCATAAGAGAGTGCACCTCGTCAATAACGACAAACCGCAGATCTCCGAAAAGCTTCGGAATAAGCGCATTTTTCCGAAGCAGCATAGCCTCAAGGGATTCCGGAGTGATCTGTAGGATACCGGAGGGATTTTTCAGCATACGGCTTTTGTGGGATTGTGCTGCGTCGCCGTGCCAGTGCCAGACGGGGATATCCGCCTCCTCGCACAGCTCCGTAAGTCGGTAGAACTGGTCGTTTATCAGGGCTTTAAGCGGCCCGATGTACAACGCTCCCACCGATCCCGGCGGATCTTCGGAAAAAAGCGTCAGAATGGGAAAAAATGCCGCCTCGGTCTTTCCCGACGCTGTCGACGCGGAAAGCAGCAGGTTATCATCGGAGTTGAAGATAACGTCGGCAGCCGCAGCCTGAACGCCTCTTAGGGATTCCCAGTTGTTCTGGTAGATGAAGTCCTGGATAAACGGCGCGTAGCGGTCAAATGTGTTCATATTTCAAACTCCGCAAATAAGTCGTCGCCGCTTCCGGCTGATTCCGGAGACAGAGAGCCTACAGCCTCCGGAGTGATAAGCTCGCTGATGCTTATGCCGGGGTTCTGGTATATCATATCAAGCAGCTCGATATAGTCGCGTATTACCTCTCGTGGCGTGATATGGCTGTCTGCGCCGACTCTGCCGAGCTCCGCGCGGATAAAGCCGATATTTTCCTCCTGGCTGATCCTTCTTTCATATCCGAAAAGTCCAGCGTGGATTTCAGCAAGCTTTTCCGTAAGTACAACAAGCTCCTCGTTAGTAAGAGGCACAAGGCGTATTACAGGCGCGAGCATATCGCGTATACCCTCTCTGTTTTCACGCGCTATGCGTCCTTCGGTCAGACGTGAGCGGAGAGCCTCGTAGCTGTAGACGCCCCGGCGGGTGTCCTCGATACACTGAGGCGTGCCGCCCATGATAATGCCCATATATCCGGCTTTTCCCTGGAGAGTATCGTTGTACATGGTGAGGATCTTCTCATAATTATACTGCCGTGTAATGGCGTTGGGAATTTTATAGATGTTGACCAGCTCGTCAATGAGTATCAGCAGTCCGCTGTAGCCTGCGCGTTTCAGGAAAACAGCGAAAATTTTCAGATATTCATACCAGTCGTCGTCGGTAATGATGATATTTACGCCCAGTTCAGCCTTTGCCTCGGTTTTCGTGGCATATTCTCCTCTGAACCATTTTACCGCCTTAGCCTTTGTCTCGTCGTCGCCGTTCATGCTTGCACGGTAATAGAGGGTCAGAAGCTTTGCGAAATCGAAGCCGTGCACCATTTCGTTGAGGGCGGAAATGACCTGGTAAATTTTCCGCTCCACAGCTTTTTCAAAGTTCGGCGAGGCAGGGTCGGTTTCGGCAGCTGTTTCCGCCTGGACGCTGCTTATCCACCTGTCGAGAATGAGAGTCAGCGCACCGCCGTCGGGACGTGTTTTTGTGGACATATTGCGGATAAGCTCCTTATATGCGGCAAGTCCCTGACCCTTTGTTCCCTGGAGACGGCGCTCCGGAGACAGATCGGCGTCCACGACGACAAAATTTCTGTCCATAACGTGATTGCGTATTGTTTGCAGGAGAAAGCTTTTTCCGCTTCCGTACTGTCCGACGATGAACCGGAAAGCAGCTCCGCCCTCCTGGATAATGTCAACGTCGTGGAGCAGAGCGTCTATTTCGGCTTTTCTGCCGACGGTAATATATGGCAGACCGATCCTGGGCACAACGCCGCCTTTCAGCGAATTTACAACAGCCGAGGCTATTCTTTTAGGTATCTTAACTTGTTTATTCTCAGGCATCATAATTCTCCGTTCTCATACATTTTCTTTACATCGTCAGAATAGTCCTCTAAAATGACAGGACAGTCGCCGTCGAAATCAATTACATTGTCGGCGAAAATATCAAAAAGCTTTTCGTTTATCCCGTCGGCTAAAACAGATGTCAGGACGCCCTTTCCTGCGGAATACGCTTTGATATCCGAACCTGACAGAAGAGTCTGCAAAAAGCCGTTTTCCTCAGCAGTAAGCAGACAGATGTTTGTCTCAGTCTCGGTTTCCTCCGGAGCCTCTTCATAAATTTCGGCAGCCGGCTCGGGGAAAATATCCTCTTCCTCCTCGACGATAAGCCTGTCGCGGACAATATCGGCGTCGGAGCGTATCTTTGAAAGCTTGGAAATGTCGATAGCTATTTCCCGGGTCTTTTTTTCTGTGGCAGCGCGTTCTCTCTCCGAAACGATCCCGTTGATCTCATTTTCGATGAGATTCAGCGTAATTTTCGGTATTTCCTGGGCTTTGAGCTTAGATTTGAAATTAAAGGCTTCACGGAGAAGCCTGTCCGTTTCTTTGGCGATAAGAGACAGCCTTTTGCTGCTTTTGACGTTTTCAAACTTATTGCAGATACAGAAAGTGTTTCCGTTCAATTGATATGAACGGACGGAATTTACCGTGACGGTAAACCTGGGGCGTTTGTTTTTTTCATAGAAAACCGCATAGTCAAACATTTTCTGGAAGATCTCGATTTTCTTGCCGAAAAGGGTCTCGCACAGGCTCTTTTTACGATGCTTCTCCTGAAACAGCGACAGGCTGCGTATTATGCGGACGATCGCTTCCTTGTACTCAAGGGGATATTCCTTGCAGAACTTTGAGTTTCCAATATTATAGCCTGACAGAGCGCAAATGGCTTCGTACAGTGAATCGGCGTCGGTTTCGGCACAATTCATTATGGATATTAAATATTTGTCGCTGTCAAATTCTCTGCATCGGTTCAGATATTCTTCCGGAAGCTGATAATATATGGCATAATCGGATATCCATTTGTTCAGAACTGACGGATAATTCATATATTCCTGCTGAATCTGCAAAAGCCGTTCAAAGCCCTCTTCGGCGGAGGAAATACCGATCTGATTTATTATTTCCTGAGCATAAAGCTGCAAAAAAGGCGTTGGAGCAGGAAATAATTCGCCCTTTCTGAACCTTGTCCGCCATGTGAAATATCCCCGGAGCTGCTCCGTGTCAAGATCGGAGTAGGTGGGCATAAACATGGTAAAAAAGCGTTCGTATTCGTAATCGTCAGTATAGTTCGCCATAAACGTGCCCTGCTGGTAGAAAAGCCAGGCAGACGTTTTCCAGTGCGCCTCGCGTGTATGCGCTATTCTTCTCATCTCCCTGATCTTTGCAGGCACCGGCGGCTTTTTTATCTCTGACGCACGCCTGATTACAGGCTCGTCGGAATAGACATGGCTGTCAGTATTATCCGGCTTGCCGAGCAGCTGGTCGATAAGGGCTTCAAGAGTCAGTTTATCCATGCTTAGCCTCCTCCCGGAGAGAAATTAAGGGACTGTCCGGCAGTCCCTTAAAATTCTTCTGTATATTTTTCTTATTCGGAAATAAGAGCAAGAGTATCTCTTGCGATGAGAAGCTCCTCGTTTGTAGGAACTACCCATACCTGAACCTTTGAATCGTCAGCAGAGATCTTTGTGAGTTTTCCGCGGAGACCGTCGTTTACTTCCTTGTCGAGCTTGATGCCGAAGAACTCCATGTTCTCGCAGACAGCGGCACGAACGTCGTATGCGTTCTCACCGATACCGCCTGTGAAGAGAACAGCGTCAAGACCGTTCATAGCGGCTGCGTAGGAACCGATGTACTTCTTGATCTCGTAAACCAGCATATCGGAAACAAGCTTCGCTCTCTCGTTGCCGTGCTGAGCTGCGTCGGTGATGTCGCGGTTGTCAGAGCCAACGCCGGAAACTCCGAGGAATCCTGACTTCTTGTTCATGTAATCGCTCATCTGCGCAGGAGAGAAGCCGTGCTTGTCGGCTACGAATGTAACGGCAGAGGGGTCAACAGCTCCGGAACGAGTGCCCATAACAACGCCGTCCAGGGGAGTGAAGCCCATAGATGTATCAACGGACTTTCCGCCGTCAACAGCAGTGATCGAAGAGCCGTTGCCGAGGTGGCAGGAAACGATCTTCAGATCCTTGATGTCCTTGCCCATAGCCTCAGCCAGAGCAGCAGAAACGAATCTGTGGGACGTACCGTGGAAGCCGTACTTTCTTACGTGAAGCGTCTCGTAATCCTCGTAGGGCAGACCGAACATATAAGCCTTCGGAGGCATAGTCTGGTGGAAAGCAGTATCGAAAACTGCGACTTGGGGAACATTTGCCGGGATAACGCTCTTGCAGGCACGAAGAGCCAGTGCGTGAGCGTGATTATGTACGGGAGCAAGCTCGCGAAGCTCGTCGATCTTGTCGATGATCTCGTCAGTTACGAGAACGGACTTGTCAAAAATATCAGCACCCTGTACGATACGGTGACCTACAGCGGAAATAGCGTCCATGCTGTCGATGACCTTTGCGTCGCCTGTTGTAAGAGTCTCGACCAGCTTCATGAAAGCCTCTGTGTGAGTGGGAAATGTGCAGTCCTGATTCAGCTCTCTTCCATCGGCAGTCTTATGGGCGATATGACCGTCGATTCCGATACGGTCGCAGTTTCCCTTTGCAATAACGCTTTCATCAGCCATGTCGATGAGCTGATATTTAAGAGATGAACTTCCTGCATTTACAACTAAGATAATCATTGATAAACAATCCTTTCAAAAATAATATCCTCTACTATTATACACTATTTTCAAAAAAATGCAAGTGTTTTTTTCTTTTTTTATAATTGTTAATAAAAGAATACTGTAGTGGGGCAGTACCTCCGCCGGCAATTTCGCGCTAATAAGTATTTGCAATCAATATTTTTTCCGCGTGGGCTGCAATTTTGCAGTGAATATGTTATAAGCGGAGAGCCTCCGCCGGCAATTTCGCGATATAAGTATTTGCAATTAATATTTTTTCCGCGTGGGTTGCAATTTTGCAGTGAATATGTTATAATAAGCATATTATCAGAAGGAGCATTTTTATGAAGATCAGCGGAATTGTCTGCGAATACAATCCGTTTCACAACGGACATCTGTATCATATTGCCGAAACGCGGAAAAACGGTGCAACGCATATTGCCGCTGTTATGAGCGGAAATTTCGTTCAGCGCGGCGAACCGGCTATCCTGGATAAATTTACAAGAGCCGGGCTTGCGGTAAAATGCGGAGCTGACCTGGTTATCGAGCTTCCCGTTCCGAGATGTCTTTCCTCGGCGGAGGGCTTTGCTGACGGAGCGGTCAGCCTGCTGGACGGTCTGGGATGCGTTGAGGAGCTTAGCTTCGGAAGCGAGTGCGGCGACACAGAAAAGCTGAGAGCTGCCGGAAAAAAAGTAAAAGCCGCCGCCGGGTCGGATGAGCTTTTCAGGCTGATAAAGCAGGGCGACACCTACCCGAAGGCGCTCTGCCGCCTGCTTGAGGTCGGGGCGGCGGAGATTATTTCCCAGCCAAATAATCTCCTTGCCGTGGAGTATATCCGCGCGCTTGAAAGGCTGAAAAGCAGCATAAAGCCCTTTACGATAAAACGGTATGGAACGGCTCATGACAGCTCCGGGACGGCAGGAAATATCGCCAGCGCTTCATATATCAGGCAGCATCCGGAGTCGGCGGAGTCATATATTCCGGATATCTGCCTGGATGCAATAAGAAATGGAACGGCAGATATGAAACGGCTGGAGACGGCTGTTCTCTATAAGGTACGCACCGCGTCGGCTGAAGAAATAGCCGGGATCGCCGATTCAGGGTCGATCGCGGAAAGGCTTTCCGGAAATCCTGCGGCGTCCCTGAATGGGCTGTTTGAAAGCGTAAAGTCGAAGAACTGCACTATGGCGAGGGTAAAGAGAGTCGTAATGTCGCTGGTTCTCGGAATAGGTCGTGAGGATACGGTAATACCGCCTCCGTATATCAGAGTTCTCGCCTTCAATAAAAGAGGAGCGGAAATTCTCGGCATTGCGAAGAAAACCGCGAAAATACCTGTTGGCACGTCTCTTGCAAAGCTCAGCCGGACGAGCCCGGAGGCAAAGCGTTTTGCAGAGCTTGAGGCGCGCGCAGGGGATATTTACAGTCTCGCCCGAAAAGAGATCACACCTGCCGGAGAGGATTATCGTTTCGGAGTAAAGATAGATTTGGAGTAATTTTATGATAAAAAAATTCACATTAGTATTAGCAGCCGCAGCGGTCATGACGTCTGCGGTCTCGTGCGGCAGAACAGTCCAGCGTGACGGCTATAACACGGACGTCGCCGGAGCTGCTCCTGTAACAGAGCCCGCGACGGAAGCGCCCACTGAAGAGCCTGCAGCAGAGCCGCCTACGGAAGCTCCAACTGAAGAAATCCGCGGCCCTGTTGAGGTCGACGTGAAAATGCCGCTGGACTATATTCTATCCGATACGGCTGAGATACCCGGCTTCGAGACGGTGCTCCAGAATCCGGAGCTGCCTACGGGCTGCGAGATAACCGCTCTCACACAGACGCTGAATTATTACGGATTTAACGTGGACAAGGTGTTTATGTGCGACACCTTTATGCCTATCGACTTTAACGGATATTACTCCATGGACGACGCCTATCTTGGCGACCCGAGGGCGAACAACGGCTTCGGCTGCAACGCTCCCGTTATTGAAAAGGCGGCTAATGACTATTTCGCTTACATCGGCTCGGATTGGTACGCCCTCGACCTGACAGGCATCAACATGGACGATGTTATGTACCAGATAGAGCAGGGCATACCGGTTATTGTGTGGTCTACCATTGATCAGCGGGAGAGCCAGGCTTCTTTCCAGTTCATTCTCGGCTGCGGCGAGGAATTCTGGTTCAACGGCTATCAGCATTGTCTGACAGTCTACGGCTATGACAGGAGCAGGGGAGTCGTTATGGTCGCCGACCCTCTTGTTGGAAATGTTGAGTATGACGCCGACCGTTTCGGCAGGATCTTTGAGATAATGGGCTGCCAGGCGGTGATCCTCTGCGGCTATGACGACACGGCAGGCGTTGATTTTTCCACCGACTCCGAAAAGAAGACCTGGCTGGAAGAAAATAAACCGAAAGAGCTCGAGAATTTATGGTAAAGGGTATAATTTTTGACCTGGACGGTACGCTTATAGACTCCATGCAGGTCTGGTACGATGTGGACAGGCGTTTTCTCGGTGAAAACGGAGTCAGCGATCCGCCGGAGGATATATCGGACAGGGTAAAGAAAATGACTATAGACCAGTCCTCGGAGCTGTTTATCCGGGAGTTCGGGCTCAGCTGCACGAAGGAATATGTTATACGGCGTATTGAGGAGCTTGTTCGTCTGGAGTATGAGGAAAATATTCCGTTGAAGCCCTTTGCTGCGGAATTACTGGAGTTTCTGGACAGCCGGGATATTCCCTGCGGCGTTGCGACGGTCACCTATGATTCGCTTGCGGAGGCCGTGCTGGGGCGGTGCGGAATAAGGGAAGGATTTAAATTTCTGCTTACTGACAAGGATTTTCCGGGAGGAAAAAATTCTCCGGATATTTACATAAGGGCGGCAGAATTGCTCGGAACGAAGCCGGAGGATACTCTTGTGATAGAGGATTCTCTCCACTGCGTGGAAACTGCAAAAAAGGCAGGCTTTATCACGGCTGCGGTATATGACAGAGCTGCCGCGGCGGACAGAGCCGCTATGGAGCGGCTGGCTGACTTTTACATTATGACACTGGACGAGGTGAAAAATTTGCTATGAGCAGAGTTATGGTAGGAATGAGCGGAGGAGTTGACAGCTCCGTTGCGGCGCTGCTGCTCCGTGAACAGGGATACGACGTTACCGGAGTTACTCTGAAAATGTTCGGAGACGAGGATATTGTGCAGGCTGAAAAGGAAAGCAAGACCTGCTGTGCGCTCAATGACGTTCTCGACGCAAGAAGCGTGGCGTACAGGCTTGGTTTTGAGCATCTCACCTTCAATTTCAAGGACTGCTTCCGGGAAAAGGTCATGAAGCAGTTTGCAGAAAGCTATATTGCAGGCAGTACGCCGAATCCCTGTATAGAGTGCAACAAGCACGTCAAGTTTGACAAAATGCTCAGGAGAGCCTTCGAGCTCGACTATGACTATATTGCGACCGGGCATTATGCTGTCGTTGAATATGATGAGGAGCGTCGGCGTTATCTTCTGAAACGTCCTGCCGACCGAAGAAAAGACCAGACCTACGTGCTTTATTCCCTGACCCAGGAACAGCTTGCCCATACGCTTTTTCCGCTTGGCGGACTTGATAAGAGCAAAGTCCGGGAAATTGCCGAAAAATACGGCCTTGTCAATGCGGATAAGCCCGACAGCCAGGACATCTGCTTCGTTCCGGACGGCAAATATGCGGAATTTATCAGGAAATTCACAGGGATCGAACCGGCTGAAGGCGATTTTGTCGGCACAGACGGCAGATTTCTCGGAACTCATAAGGGCATTATAAACTACACCATAGGACAGCGGAAAGGGCTTGGCATTTCTCTTGGCAAGCCTGCATATGTGGTGCGGAAGGATATCGGCTCAAATACGGTGGTCATCGGCGACGAGCAGGAGCTGTATACGACAAGTCTTACTGCGGAGGACGTAAACCTGATCTCGGTGGCTGAGATAACAGAGCCTATGAGGATAACGGCGAAAACACGTTACAGTCAGCAGGAGCAGGCGGCAGTGCTTATATGTAAGAACGGCGTGTATACCGTTGAATTTGACGAGCCGCAGAGAGCCGTAACAAGCGGTCAGGCAGTCGTTTTCTACGACGGAGATATTGTTGTCGGCGGCGGCACTATAGTGTAGGTGAACTATGGAATACAAATTTGAAAAACTGACGGAAAAAATAGTTGTCTGTGCAAGCAGCGATCACCGTTTCGGAACGGACGCCTTTCTGCTTACGGATTTCAGCGGATACAGACGAAAGGACAAGGTCTGCGATCTGGGAACAGGCTGCGGAATTATTCCCCTCATTATGCAGAAATCAATGCCGCCTCAGGTGATATACGCCGTCGACATACAGGAGGGCGCTGTAGAGCAGCTCAGGATGGGTATGGAGAAAAGCGGCATCGGCAGCGGGATAGTTCCGGTTTGCGCCGATCTGAAGGAGCTCTGGGAAAACGCTCCTCTCGGACAGCTTGATCTCGTGACCTGCAATCCGCCGTATAAGGCTGCAAATGCCGGATTCGAGAGCGCTGTCACTGCGCAGCGCATAGCCCGGCATGAGATAATGTGCAATATCGGCGACGTGTGCGCCGCAGCGGAAAAGCTGCTGAAATTCGGCGGAAGATTATGCGTCTGCAACCGTCCTGAGCGGCTGAGCGACGTGCTTTATGCCATGAAATGCCATAATATCGAGCCGAAAAGACTTCGCTTCGCGGCAAAAACTCCGGAGGACGCGCCATGGCTGTTCCTTGTGGAGGGAAAGAAAGGCTCTAAGCCGTTTATGACAGTCGAACCGACCCTCGTAATAAGAAGCGGCGACGGCTTTTCAGAGGAGCTTCGGCGTATATATTCCACTGGAAAGGAAGCGGAATGATGGGAGTTTTGTATATCATAGGCACGCCTATCGGAAATATGGAGGATATTACCCTGCGGCAGGTGAGAATGCTGCGTGAGGTCGATTTTATCTGTGCCGAGGACACGCGCGTAACATTGAAGCTGCTCAACCGCTGCGAGATAAAAAACGAGCTGATAAGCTTTCATCAGCACAGCTCAAAAGCCGAGGCGCAGCGGATAATCAACAGGCTTCTTGCCGGTGAGAGCTGCGGCGTTGTGACTGATGCTGGTATGCCCTGTATATCCGATCCGGGCGAGGTCCTTGTGCGTATGTGCTACGAAAGTGGAATAGAGGTCAGGGCTGTTCCCGGTCCTACTGCGGCTGCAACGGCGGCGGCGCTGTCGGGACTTCCGATACGAAGATTCACCTTTGAGGGCTTTCTTCCGGTGCAGGGAAAGGAACGCAAGGAGCGTCTTGAGCTGCTTCGGAACGAGAGCGCAGTGATGATTTTTTATGAAGCGCCTCATAAATTGCGGAATACCCTTGGAGACCTGGCTGATTTTTTCGGCGGAGAGCGTCGGATAGCTATATGCCGTGAGATAACGAAGCTTCACGAAGAGGTTCAGCGTATGACTCTGGCGGAGGCAGTGCAGCGCTGCTCTGAAAGAGAGCCAAGGGGAGAGTATGTGCTCGTCATAGAGGGGAAAAGTCCGGAGGATATGGACAGCGTCACCCTTGAAGAGGCTCTGGAGCAGGTACACCGGCTCATAGAAAGCGGCGAAAAGCCCACGGACGCCTGCAAAGCTGTCGCTAATGAGACGGGCTTCAGGAAGAGCGAGCTGTACTCGGCACTGAGATGAATGTTTGTGTAAAAAATTGTGAAAGTGCACAAAAACACTTGCATTTTGTCACAAAATATGGTACAATAAAGGCGGACAGTATTTTTTATGGTTTTGTGTAGTATAATGTTGTAGTCAATACTGTTTGGATGGTCGGGGAATACAGCCCCGGTCTGCAAATTTCCAGCCGTTTTATGCGGTGAAAAGAGGTTATACTATGATTTGTGATTTACATTGCCACACAAAATGTTCGGACGGCTCTCTCGGGATAGAGGATATTATTTCTCAGGCTAAGAGGACGGGAGTACAGCTTCTGTCGATCACCGACCACGATACGATGTCGTCTTTTTCACGTGCCGATGTTCTCGGACAGAGGGAGGGCGTGAAGATACTGCACGGCGTGGAGCTTTCAGCATGGGATAAGCAGCGCAATTCAAAAGTGCATATTCTCTGCTATGCTCCCAGGAAGCCCGAACGCCTTGAGGGATTGTGCCAGAAATCCTGCGAAATACGAAAGGCCTGCTCTAAAGAAATGATAGTAAAGGTCATGGAAAAATTCCCGATCACTATCGAGAGCATATTGAAGCACACTACCTCATCCAAAAGCATCTTCAAGCAGCACATTATGCGCGCTCTTATCGACTACGGCTATGCTCTGGAGTTTTACGGCGAGCTTGACCATGAGCTCTTTAATCCCAAGACAGGCTGCTGCTATGTTGAACGTGAGTATCCGGAGGTGAATTTTGTCATCGACCTGATACATACTGCCGGAGGAGCGGCGGTTATGGCGCATCCTGCACAGTATGACAATATGGCTCTTCTGGAGGAACTGGCGGTCAATGGAAAAATCGACGGCGTGGAGGTAAATCACTATTCTGCTGACGAGAATTACCGCCGCGAATTGATAAAGCTTGCGGAAAAATACGATCTTATCAGAACAGGCGGCTCGGATTTCCACGGACTGTACAACAGCGTGCCGACGCATCTTGGAGGCGAAACTACGGCGGAGGAAGATGTTCAGCGGATAATAAGGCTGACCTCGGCAAAAAGATAAGATATGAAAATGACAGGAATTAGAATGGGAACAGGAATTAGTATGGTAATAGCAATATTATTTTTTGCATTGTTCATATGGTTTCTGCTGCCGTTGAAAGCCGGGATAGTCAGCGTCGGCAATGTTTTCGGAGCATTGTTTTCCGGGGGCGCCGGTATTGCGCTGCTGTTCCGAAGATATATACATGAGCGATCGGTTCAGCTGTGGCAGACAGGGATCGGAAAGGCAGTTATAATAGCTGTTATCGGAATATTTGCGGCAGGAATAATTCTTGCCGCAGTTATTTCAGCTTTTATGATAAAAGAAATTCACGATAAACCGAAAAACGGCAATACGACACTTGTGGTGCTCGGCTGTCAGGTTCGAGGCGACCAGCCCAGCCAGATGCTGAGACGCAGGCTTGATGCGGCTTACGGATTCCTTGCGGAAAACGGCGATGTAAAGGTGATCGTATCCGGCGGGCAGGGCAGCGACGAGGAGATAAGCGAGGCTCTGTGTATGCGGAATTACCTCGTGAGCCGCGGTATAAGCGAAGATCGGATAATTATGGAGGACAAGTCTACCGACACCCGGGAGAATATCCGCTTTTCAAAGGCTATTATCGAGGAGCAGGGACTTCCGGCGGATATAACCATAGTCACAGACGGCTATCACCAGCTGAGGGCAGATATTTTTGCCCGGCAGGAGGGCTTGCGTGCCTACAATATTTCAGCCTCCACGGCATTGTGGCTGCTGCCGACCTATTGGGTTCGGGAATGGCTTGGTATAGCCTACTATACGTTTTTGGGAAGCAGGTGACAGGAATGAAGAAAACAGGAGCATTTATCGCTGCCGGTGCTTTTGCGGCGTCGGCAGTTTTTCCTCTGTATTCCTCGGCGGCGATCGGGGAAGCCGGGGTAAAAAAAGAAGCCTACAGCAGCGGCTTTTCCTTTGCGCCGGTTCATGTGAGCTACAGCGATGAGAACGGCAGCGAGGGCATTGCGCTGATGCCGGAGATAGGCGGAGTTTCAGTGAACTACAGTGAACAGGAGCTTCCGGATAAATTCGACCTCCGGGATATTAACGGCGTAACTCCGGTAAAAGATCAGGGAAGCGAGGGAACCTGCTGGGCGCAGTCGTCGGCGGCAAGCGCAGAGACGAGTCTTATAAAATATCAGCCGCAGATCGACCTTTCGGAGTATCATACGGCATTCTTTACATATTACGGCGCAGATCAGATAGACCGCAGCGGCAGTGAGGTTTCGGAGATACTTAACATGGGCGGAAACGCCTTTATGGCGGCTAATTTATGGTCGCAGTGGGTAGGACCTGTCAAGGAGAGCCGGATGCCGTACGGAGATATGAAGATCTTCGGCAGCACTGCGTCCCTTGAAGAAGTAAAGTACATGAGCGACTATCATATGTCCGACGCGCTTTTCTTCGACTATGAGGACGACCGGAGCGACCTTGAGGATGTCAACTGCAAGGTGAAGGAGCTGGTTTACGGCGGATACGGCGTGGCAGTGTCCTTTCAGCCGGACGTCAGTCATTGCTACTCCAGCGAGTTCAATTCCAGCAGAAGTGAGAGAAAGCCGAGATTTGCAAGCCATTCCGTTACCATTGTTGGCTGGGACGACAGCTTTCCAAAGGAAAATTTCGTCAAGCCGGCTGATTTTGACGGAGCGTGGCTGGTGAAGAACAGCTGGGGAGAGGATTCTTTCGATAACGGCTATCTGTGGATATCCTATGACGACCGTTCTCTATGCGAGTTTACTGCGTTTCTGTTGGAGGACAACGAGGAGTACACCATAAATTTCCACCATGACACGCACTATCCGTCCCAGTCAATGTCAGCATATGACGAGGGCGATGAGCAGGGCGCTTCCTACATGGCGAATATTTTCTATACGGAGGAGGCTGTACAGGCGGAGGCTGTCAGCATCTACGCCACGTCTCCGGGTACGGAATACGGCATAACCATTTATTCCGGGCTTACGGACATCGGCGATCCGACTTCCGGAACAGCTTCGGCAGAAACGGCGTATACCTCCGAAACCTCGGGGTATATCACAGTTCCCTTGAGCTCGGACGTACTGATACCAGAGGGCAGCTTTTCGGTCGTTGTCAGGGCGATGAACGAGAAAGATCCCTTTGTTATTCCGGTGGAGGCTGCTATGGCTGTGGAGATGGAGGATGAGGAGTTCCCTCTTGGCGTATACAGCAGCCGTGATCAGATACGGCAGTATACGGCGGCAGGCGAGAGCTTTTACAGCTCTGACGGCAGCGACTGGAGCGATGTTACAGAGTTGGACTATGTTTTCTCGGATGAGGATAAAAATTCGATCTTGGATCAGCTTGAAACCGAGCTTTTCGACGGCATTTATCCTGATGAGACTGATCTGCTGGAAAAGGCGGAGGAATCCTTTAATATGTATAAGCAGCTCTTCAGCCTTGGCGATCTGACCATGGCTGTGGGAAATATTCCGGTAAAGGTGCTGGCGAATCCTGCGGATACGGTGGATTTTTCTCAGCCGACCGGGTTTGTTCCGGAGAACGAGCGGCTCGAACTTTCAGTGAAGGACGGCTCGGCAGTTTATTATTCTGTTAACGGCGGCGATTTTGAGCTGTACACCGAGCCTCTGGAGATAACAGGGCTGGAGGTCGTAAGAGCGACTACGGATTTCGCAAGCTTTACGGAACGAAGCTTTATTTCTGCCGGAACGGAGGTCCAGCCGGGTGATGTTGACCTGAATGGCAAGGTGGACGCCTCCGACGCAGGCTTTGTTCTTGTACATTATTCAGATATTTCAACAGGCGGCAGCGGAACGCTGCCAAAGGCTGTGGAGGATTATGCGGATTATGACGGCAACGGCAGGATAGACGCATCGGACGCGAGCTGTATTCTCATGAAATACGCCGAAAATTCCGTGAGCTTCAATTGAAACAGAGAAATTGTGCAGATTCACGAATCGGCAGTAAAAGCCGAAAAAGCTGAAAAATAACAGCAAATCGGCAAATATGATATTAATGTTACACAAAAACCAATGTCAGAAATTGACAATTGTTTGTCACTCTTGGTGAAATGGTATAAATATACAGAGCCATATATGTGAAAATGGGGCAAATATGGTCAGTTACCAATTTGTAACCTTTTGGAAAAGTTGGGCAAATAATATGTGAAAACCAACAAAAAATTCGTGTTGAAAATGTACTAAGTGCTCAAAAAATATTAAAGAACTGCTCAAAGCATTGACTTTAGACCGAAAATAGGTTATAGTGTTAATACAAAAGCAATGCGTTTACGAAGGAATGTATGCACTCACGCAGCGGGTAGGCTCCCAAAAAGCAACAAGGCTCTCTTTATATAGGGTACGCCTTGCGGAGAGAGTAGCATACGGAGCCAGGGCTGTGGTCAGGCGGTAACTTCCGTAGTCGGATATATTCTGTGGACGCAAAGCTCCAAAGCATTACAGAGACGAAAGTCTTGTAATAGTCCACTTTGGACAAGACGGTGAATGGACGTGAAGCATGAGCTTCGGCGAGGACATTCGTCGACTCGGGCGGATCCCGAAAGGAGACCGTCAACACACTTTTTTCACTATTATGCTGCAGGCATAATACATATTTAAGGAGGAAAAAACCAATGAACACACTTAAGAAGACTTTAGCATTAGTTGCTACTCTTGCTATGGCTGCAACAGCATTTGTTGGATGCGGCGAGGATGAGTCCAGCTCATCATCATCATCATCAACACCTGAGTCATCATCTACAGCAGATGACGCTTCCACACCCGACGATTCTACATCTGACGATGCTTCTACACCCGACGATGCAGCTTCTACAGGCGAGGTTGACGCTTCTGTTGGACAGGGCGGCGCTGAGTTCGTAGTTGCTGCTTGGGATGCTAACGATGCTCCTAAGCTCATCGCTCAGTGGAAGGGTCTTGACTATGAGACGGTTACAGAGCAGCTCGAGAACGGCGAGGTTGCTGGCGTTAAGTTCCTGAATATGGCTTGCCAGGGCGGCGAGGCTGCTGAGAACTATGACCAGCGTTTCAACGATGGTACAGACATCGACGTATTCTTCGTAGAGGCTGACTGGGCTCTCAAGTTCATCAACGACGATGCAAGAACACTTCCTCTCTCCAAGCTCGGTCTTTCCGATGCTGACTTCTCCAACGCTTACAGCTACACAAAGGAGATCGGTAAGTCTACATCCGGCGAGCTGAAGGGCGTTTCATGGCAGGCTGCAGCAGGCGGCTTCGCTTACAGAGCTGACCTTGCTGAGGAGTACCTCGGCGTTACATCACCTGCTGAGATGCAGGAGAAGGTTGGCGACTGGGCTAAGTTCACAGAGGCTGCTAAGACAGTTTCCGACGCTACAAGCGGCACAGTTGCTCTCGGCGATACTCTCGGTGGTATGTGGCAGGTTTACGCTTGCGGTCGTACAACTCCTTGGGTTAAGGACAACAAGCTTCAGATCGACGACTTCTGCAAGGAGTTCGCTGATACAGCTAAGGAGCTCTGGGATATGGGCGGTATCACAAAGAACGACCAGTGGTCTAACGAGTGGACAGCTTCCGGTGTACAGGGCTCAACAATGGGTTACTTCGTATCTACATGGGGCTTCGGCGGATTCTTCCTCGATGCTGCTGGCGGCGTAGGCGGAGACCAGTATAGTAAGTGGAACGTATGTCAGGGTCCTCAGGCATTCTACTGGGGCGGTACATGGCTCGTTGCTAACGCTGATACAGACAACGGTAACGAGTGCCGTGACTTCATCCTTTCTGCTGCTGGCGACGACGCTCAGATGAAGGAGTACGCTGTTAACAAGCCTGAGTTCGTAAACAACAAGGCTGTAATGGATGAGATCATCGCTGCTAACACAGTAACTAACCAGGATATCTCCGGCAACTTCAAGGATGGTCAGAACTACTTCGCAGAGCTGGCTTCCAACGTTGAGCAGATCAACTTCAACGGTCTTATCACAGAGTACGATGCAACAGTTAAGACTGACTTCGTAACAGCTGTTAAGGAAGAGTACCTCATGGGCGGCAAGTCTTGGGATGATACAGTTAACAGATTCAAGACAGATGTTGCTGCACACATCATGACAATCGACATTGAATAATTGCAATCAACGATTCGTCAGAATAACTAAATAGCATTATACCCTACGGAATACTTCTGTGTATTCCGTAGGTGTATATTTGTTTATACTCAGCTCATCCGCTGAGTTCATTTCAAAAACCGAGAGGGTGTGTGTTATGGCATCAGCTGCACAGAAACGCATTAAGTCAATCAGCTATGCAAAATACGGCTATCTGTTTATTTTGCCGTTTTTTCTTGTTTATTTCTTTTTCCAATTATATCCTCTTATAAACACTTTTATTGTCAGCTTCCAGGGTAATGCTAACAAACCCGACGAGTTCGTCGGATTTGAAAACTACAGCCATATTCTCTTCGGCGGCGGATTCCGTGAAGATGCTATTCACGATGAATTTGTTAAGTCTCTGGGCAATACGTTTATCCTCTGGATAGGCAACTTCATTCCCCAGATCGCATTATCACTTTCACTGGCAGTATGGTTCACAGAGGCTAATCTGAAGATTCCGGGCAAGGGCTTCTTCAAGATCGTTATGTACCTGCCCAACATCATTACAGCGGCTTCCGTAGCTGTTCTCTTCATCCAGCTCATGGGTGAGTCCGACAGTGTTCCCGGCGCTGTAAACCTGATTTTAGCAAAATTAGGACTTATTAAGTCAAACTATGTTGAAGCGACTGGTCTTACTACATACGAAACTGTCAAGTTCGTAAATGGCGTATGGCAGAGCCGTGGTGTAATCATGTTTATCCAGACATGGATGTGGTTCGGTAATACCATGATCATGCTTATGTCTGGTATCCAGGGTATCAACCCATCGCTTTTCGAGGCTGCAAGCATCGACGGCGCAACTTCCGGACAGGTTTTCAGAAAGATTACTCTGCCCCTCCTTACACCTATTATGGCTTATACAATGATCACATCTATGATCGGTGGTCTCCAGATGTTCGATATGCCTTTCCTGTATCACGCAGCAGGCGGTCAGCCCGATCCTGATGTAAAGACTATGGCGGTTATGATTTACCAGTATTTCCACGCAACCGGCCCCAACAATAAGATCGGTTACGCTGGCGCTGCTTCAGTTCTTCTGTTCTTCATTACTCTTGTTCTTGGTCTCATCGCTCTCTATATCACTCGTGATAAGGACGAGATCGCTAAGAAGAAGCAGAGAAAGAAGATCGCTAAGCAGCTTAAAAAGGAATCTAAGCAGTTTGGAGGTTTTTCAATATGAGCAAAATGGACAACGTATATGGAGAACCTAAGAGCAATTATTCAGCCAAAATTAAGATCAAGTCAACTATCCTGTTTATCTGGTTTGTTTTCCTGACTCTTATCTGTCTGATTCCGATTTATATCCTGATCGTAAATGCAACACGTTCTCATGCGGATATTGCAAATAGTCTGAGTCTTATTCCCGGTACAAATATTGTAAAGAATATGAAGTATCTCACTGATACTGCCGAGCTTAAGGCTGTTTATAATGCACTTCACGGCTATAAGAATAGTATTTTCATTACTTGCTGCTGTACAGTTCTGACAGTGTTCTTCTCAGCTATGACTGCATATGGCTGTCATGTTTACGACTTCAAGCTTAAAGAGGTTTCCTACTCAATTATCCTCCTTGTAATGATGGTTCCTGTTCAGGTTACGTCTGCTGGTTTCGTATCATTCATGAGCGATATTCACCTTACAAATACATACTGGCCCCTTATCATACCTGCGGTTGCGGCTCCGGCGGTAGTATACTTCATGCGTTCGTATATGAAGTCATCCTTCCCTCTGGACATTGTTGAGGCTGCTCGTATTGACGGATGCGGCGAGTTCAGAACATTTGTTTCTATCGCTATTCCCATGATGAAGCCGGCTATCGCTGTACAGGCGATCTTCGCTTTCATTGCAAGCTGGAACAACTACTATACACCTAACATGATCCTCATCAACGTTGATCTGGACAAGAAGACACTTCCTATGATGGTTGCAGGACTTCAGGCATCTGATAAGATCAAGGACTACGGCGGTATCTATCTTGCTATCGCTCTCTCCATCGTTCCTATCATCATTGCTTACGTTTTCCTTTCAAGATTCATCATTGCCGGTGTTGCACTTGGTGGTGTAAAGGAATAATTCAAAAAATTACAGCTCACTTCGGTGGGCTGTTTTTTTATGCCCTTTCATATTTGTCACCCTCTTTGAATATGATTTACAAAAGGAGGAGTGAAAATGACGGAAGAGACAAGCATGACAACCATAAACAATTACCTACCCGAGAGGATACGCCGTCTGATGCGTAATCTCTCGCCCATGGAGCTTTCCGGACTGACGGAGATACGGCTTCATGCGGGCCGCCCGGCAGCGCTGATCTTTCCCGGAAAGACCATGTTCCTGACAAGCTTTGGAATGACGGCGGCATGGCAGAACTGCGATGTTGTCAGAGTCACGGCACGAGAGCTGTACGATTCTGTAGAGTCCCTGGCGCACTATTCATTGCATAGCTGTACGCAGCAGCTCCGGGAAGGATACTTCACGCTGAAAGGAGGTATTCGCGCAGGACTTTCCGGATGCTACAACGATTCCGGAAGTCTGACGGACGTTACAGGGGTGAATTTCCGCATAGCCAGGTGTGTTTTTGACTGCGGAGGGGAAATTTTCCGGCTTATAAACAGCGAAAATGCCGGTGTGTTGATATGCGGTGCGGTAAACTCCGGAAAGACGACGCTGCTCCGGGATCTATGCCGCCTTACAGGGAATCGGCGAAAAACTGTCCTTGTCGACGAAAGAAATGAAATAGCCTCTGTTCATTCCGGTAGCGTTGAAAACGACATCGGCGTGCTGACCGATGTTATCTGCGGCTGCACCAGGGAAAAAGGGATAATTTCTGCGATCCGGGCACTTTCGCCGGACTATATTTTCTGCGACGAGATATCCACCGACGCTGACGCAAAGGCTATTCTCAAGGGTGTCGGCAGCGGCGTAAAATTCTGCGCAACAACTCACGGTGAAGAACTGGAAGGTATATTGCGTCGGGAGTTCATGAGAGATCTTCTTGGCTCAGGGGCTTTTGGCTATGCGGTCATGCTGTCAGGTGCGGCTGATCCTGGACACATACGAGAGATACGGAGGCTTGAAAATGGGACTTAGACTGGCGGCAGCGGTGATTTTCACTGCGGTTGGGGGAATCATAGGCGGTGCAATGGCAGACAAGCTTCGCCGCGGATGCAGGCGGCTTTCGGATATCCAGCATCTTCTGGGCAGTGTCGGCTATTGGGTCGGCAGCCGCGAGGACGATGTCTACACTGTCTGCCGGCGCATAAAATGCGAGAATATTCTGCACGATGTAAGCTTCATATCAGAACTGCCGGACAGCTATACAGCCGGCGAAAATTTCCACAGCCGCTGGAACTCCGCTGTTCAAGAAAGCCGTGAGCTGGCGGAATCTGAAAAGGAGGTGCTGACGGAGCTGGGGAGAATTTTAGGTTCCGGAGACAAGGAAAGTCAGCTTAATTCCATAAAAGCTCTTGAGCGCGAAGCCGAGCGGCTGAGGAATATGCAGAATGACCTGCTTGCAAAAAAGGGAAAGCTTTACACGTCGGCAGGTCTGCTTTTCGGCGTTATGGCAGGAATACTGGCGATTTAGGGGTGACTGGATGGAAATAGATCTGATTTTTAAAATTGCCGGCATCGGAATAATTGTGGCTGTTCTGAACCTTGTACTGAAGCGCGCGGAAAGGGAGGAACAGGCGATGATGACGACGCTTGCCGGGCTTATCGTAGTCCTTCTCATAATTGTGCAGGAGATAGGCGGACTTTTCGATACAGTCAAAACGGTATTCGGTCTATGGTAGACAGCTGTATCTCAACGGCGGCATTTTGCATATGTGCGTCAGTTCTGGCTGTTGTGCTTCGTCAGCACTGCCGGGAGCAGTATATGATGCTCTCCATTGCCGCCTGTGTTTTAGTGCTGGGAAGTGCGGCTGCCGTACTGTCGCCGCTGCTGTCGGATATTCGGGAGATTTTCGCTGATTCCGGACTTTCGGACAGCTATTTGTCGCTTATTTTCAAGGCGGCAGCCGTGAGCCTGATAACACACATAACCTGCGAGCTTTGCCGTGACTGTGGAGAACTGGCAATAGCCTCGGCAGCGGAAATATGGGGAAAATCGTGCCTTTCGCTCATGTCAGTGCCGCTGATAAGATCAATTATGGAGCAAATATGGAGCAGTCTTTAAAGAAAATAGCAGCCGCCATTCTCGTGATAGCCGCGGTTTTCCTCTGTTTGTCGCCGATTTCTGCCTGTGCTGACGAGTATAATGACAGCATTGAGGAAATAACGGAAAATGTTGAAAATATAATGTCCGGATTCAGCCTTGATCTGAGCTTGCAGGACGCGGAGAGGCTTTCTCTTGATAGCCTGCTTGCTAAGGTAACAGAGAGGCTCACAGATCGTCTTGGAGAGCCGGTGCGTTTACTGGCGGTCATTTTCATGGTGATCGTGCTGTGCGCAGTGATCTCCTCTGCGGGGAATTTTCACGGCAACACCTCCGGGGACGTATATTCGATGGTATGCGTTATGGCGGCAGTGGCGGTTATTCTGCCAAGGATAATGGCGGTGTACAGCGAAATTCTCAGCCTGATACACACGACCGGAGGCTTTATCCTGGTATTCGTGCCTTTCTTCACTGGGATCGCCGTAACAAGCGGAAGTATCACCACGGCTGGGATCTATCATGTAATGATGCTCGGAGCTTCAGAGCTTATAGTAAAGCTGGCAGAGAGCTGGTTTATGCCGATATTAGGCGCAGCAGCGGCTCTTGGAATAACCGGCAGCATTTTTCCGAATCTTTCACTTGACAGCCTTGTCAATCTGCTGAAAAAGGTTATAACGTGGGGAATATCGGTCGCAATGACGCTTTTCACCGGGTTCGTTTCACTTAAATGCACTATAGGCTCAAAAGCGGACGGCGCAGCGGCTAAAACGGCAAAAATGCTTGTGGGAAACTTTGTGCCAATAGTTGGCAGCGCGGTATCGGACGCATATTCAACGGTTAAGGGCAGTTTTCAGGTCATCGGAGGAGCTGTCGGCGCAGTCGGGATAAGCGGAATAATCATTTTGCTGCTGCCTATGATAATCGAGGTTCTTCTGTATCGTTTTGTCATGTGGACAGGTATCGCGGCGGCAGAGATCTTTTCGGCAGAGTCTCTGAGACGGCTTATGAAAAGCATCGACAGCGGGCTTGCAATTGCACAGTGCATACTGGTGTGCTATTCGGTCATTTTTGTGCTTTGCTCAGCAATTCTTATAAGCGCAATGGGAGGATGATGACATGGATGAGATAAAAGCCGCTGTCGGAGCAGTATGCGCGATCTCGGCCGTACGGTGCGTGATGGGGAACATCACCTCGCCGACAAGACTGAGAAATCAGGTCATGATAATAATGGATCTGCTTCTGGCAGCTGTAATGGCGGCGGTTTTCATGAGAGGATGCTCGGCATTTGAACTTCCGGAAATATCGGTGTACGAATATAAAGCCGGTGAATATGAGAGCCTGTACGAAGAGGCGATTGAAGCCCGGACTGCGTCTAATATCTGTCTTGTGCTGCAGCAGCAGGTCGAAGCAGCCGGGATAAGCTGCGAAAAAATTGAGGCGGAGGTTAATATTTCAGCTGACGGCAGCATATTTATTAACAGGGTGACGGTGATCTCGGGAGATTTTCAGGCTGCCTCAGAGATCATAAAGGCAAGTCTTGGAACAGAAACGGAGGTAGTCAATGGTATCGGCGAAGAATTGCTTTGAGCTGCTGAAACGAAACAGGACCGCCGCCATAGTGATACTTGGCTGTGTAGGACTGCTGCTGATACTCCTTTCATCATTCTTACCGGGTGAAGAAAAGGAGGAGGAAGCAGCCGTAATATCCGACGCCGCCGGACAGCTTAGCCTTGGGGAGCAGTATCGCCGTGAAACGGAAAAGCGGCTGGAGGAGCTTCTGGAAAAGGTGGAAGGCGCCGGAAATGTGGAGGTCTGCATAACCGTCGGAACAGGGCAGCGATATGTCTATGCTGCAGAGGGAAAAGTCAGCAGTTCTGATAACAAGCGTGAGGAGGAGGAGAAATATGTCATAGTCGGCAGCGGGAGCGATCGGACACCGCTGATCGAGAAGGTGGAAACGCCGGAGATAATCGGTGCGGTAATTCTTTGCCAGGGCGGAGGAGATCCGGCAGTTGCAGAGCGTATGTATAAGGCTGCGTCTGCCGCACTCGGAATACCAACAATGAATATATTTGTGACAACAATGAGTTAAGGAGCAAAGCTATGAAAAAGCCTACAATGATAATCGGAAAAAAACAGATAATTATGACCTGTCTTACACTTATGCTTGGAGCGGCGGTTTACATAAATTATGCGGCAGCCCCGAAAAAAGACGGAAGTGCGAAGAGAGATCAGACGATCGAAACAGCGGAAACAGGTGATATGATAAATTATGGGGAAACGGAATTTGTCAACGCGGAGGCTGACGGCAGCGTTTCTGCGGCGGCGGATTATTTTGCTCAGGCTCGCCTTGATAAGATGAATAATCGTGACGAGGCGGTGCAGACCTTGCAGTCAATCATCGGCGGAGGCGACGTTACAGAGGACGAAATGGTCGTAAACGCACTTGACGCGGTGGAGGTCTCGAAGCTTATCGAGGCGGAGGGAACAATTGAATCTCTCGTAAAAGCTCAGGGCTTTGACGACTGTGTTGCCTATCTTGACGGAGAAACGGCAAAGCTTGTGATAAAGACGGAGGGTCTTGATAAGGCGCAGGCGGCTGCTGTAAAGGAAATAATCCTTGGGGAAACAAACGTGTCCGCAGAAAATATACGGATCTTTGAGGTGAAGTAACTTTAGGCAACGCCGCATGAAGCACGTCTGACGACTTTACACGCCACCTGCTTGCATATTTTACGTCATATTGCACAAAATCTCCTTGACATACGGCAGTATGCCTGCATCGCTTTTATGCAATCTGACTATGCATCTGACTCGCAATCTTCGTGCGGTATTGCCTTTAAGGGAGAATTTTCCTTAGTAATCATTTTTTCAGACAAATTAAAACATACATTTTTTGGTAGGGACACGGCATGCCGTGTCCTTACATATAGAAGGTTTAAACAAATATATCTTAAAATTTGATTTGCATGAAATTTCTTTCCGTGTGTGTTACAATTTTCCAGATTATATGATATAAGCAGAGTGTCTCCGCCGGCGAGTTCGCGCTATAATAATTTTAAATTGAAATTTATTTCCGCGTGGGTTGCAATTTTCCAGATTATATGATATAATATAACTATGTATATATCAGAGTCTGTACGGTGTTCCTGAATTTGCCGGGGAGATATGGGTGAACAGGCTCTCAGGGAGGTTAAGAAATGGACGATGTGAAAGGAAACGCAGCGGCAGCTCTGAAAATTTCTGAGGACGTTATCATAACTGTCGCAAGGCTTGCAGCTCTTGACGTAAGCGGTGTGGCAGGGCTGAGCGGCGAAGTAAGCAAAATGACGAAGCTCAGAAGAAACGGCCCTATAACCGTTACAATGGTTGAGGATGTCGCGGCAATTGATATAAAAATCAGGATAAAAAGCGGCTTCAGAGTTGTTCAGGTGGCTCAGCAGGTGCAGACCGCCGTCAAGGACAGTATTCAGTCTATGACAGGGGTAGCCGTGGCAAGAGTTAACGTCAAGGTCTGCGGCGTAGTTTTTGAAAATATAAATTCAGGTTCTAAGATACAGGAGAGAAAAAATGACAAGAAGTGAAATAAGAGACAGTGCATTCAAGCTGATTTTTGAGCAGCTTCTGCGCGGAGATGATATTGAGGAATTATACGATATTGCCGAGGAGATCGAGGAGATAAACGTAAATGACGAGGTAAGAAAGCTTGTTGACGGCGCGCTTGAGCACAGCGAGGAGATCGACAGCATTATCGAGGGCTACAGCAAGTCGCGGAAGCTTTCGAGAATGCCGAAGATAAATCATGCTATTCTGAGGCTTGCAGTATATGAGTGCCTTTATGACGATAAAACTCCGGCAAATGCGGCGATAAGCGAGGCTATAAAGCTTGCTAATACCTATACGTACAAGGAGGACGCCTCTTTTATAAACGGGGTTCTCGGCAAATTCTCCCGGGAGCGTCTGGACGGCAATAGGGAGACTGAGGAAAATGCCTGAGTTTCTGGGTATCGACACCAGCAATTATACTACCTCTGCGGCTGTTTATATCAGCGAGGAGAATCGGATCATCCAGCAGAAGAAGCTGCTTCCGGTAAAGGAAGGCGTACTGGGACTCCGGCAGAGCGACGCCGTTTTTCATCACACTGTTCAGCTTCCGGAGATGATAGAGCTTCTTGCTCAGGAACGGACGGAGAGAGGGTTTTCCGCTGTCGCCGCCTCCGCACGTCCGAGAAATATAGCCGGCTCGTATATGCCATGCTTTCTCTGCGGCGAGGGTCTTGCGCGTTCCTATGCCGCTCTGGAGCATATTCCGCTTTACACGACTTCACATCAGGTGGGTCATATCCTGGCGGCTCTTTATTCGGCGAACTGCCTGGAGCTTGTCGGCGAGCCGTTTATAGCATTTCACGTAAGCGGCGGAACGACCGACTGTCTGCTGTGTGTTCCGGATAGTGAAAATGTGCTGAATATCGAGGAAATAGCCACATCGCTCGACCTTAATGCAGGACAGGCTGTGGACAGGGTCGGGCTGATGCTTGGGCTGAAATTTCCCTGCGGTATCGAGCTGGAAAAGCTGGCGGTCAGGGCGGACAGGCATTTTAAAGTGAAGCCCACGCTGAAAAACGGAAGCTGCTGTCTTTCCGGAGTTGAGAACAGGTGCGCCAGGATGCTTGAAAACGGTGAAAAACCGGAGAATATTGCCGCGTATTGTCTTGATTTCATAGGAGAGACGATCCTTGCAATGACGGAATATGCCGTTGAGAAGCATGGCAGCCTGCCGCTGGTATTCGCCGGAGGCGTAATGTCGGACAGGCTTATCAGGGATATGATAACAGCAAAATTCGGACAGGCGCATTTTGCAGAGCCCTGCTATTCCTGCGACAATGCCGCCGGAATAGCTATATACGGATATTTAAAGTATAGTCAGAGGTGAAGATAATGCCGGTGATAACGGTTTCACAGGTCAATAGATATATCGGCTCGAAGCTGAAAGGCGACAGGCTTTTGCGGGGTATCATGGTAAAGGGCGAAATTTCCAATTTCGTCTGCCACTACAAAAGCGGACATTGCTATTTTACCCTTAAAGACAAGGAAAGCGGTCTTAAAGCCGTTATGTTCGCCTCTGCCGCGTCAAGGCTGAAATTTGAGCCGGAGGACGGCATGGAGGTAATAGCTTCCGGAAGTATCTCCGTTTTTGAGCGTGACGGAGCGTATCAGCTTTATGTCAACGATATTATTCCCGAAGGCGCAGGCAAGGAAAGCGTTGCGCTGGAGCAGCTTAAAAAGAAGCTTGCCGCCGAGGGTGTTTTTTCAGAAGAGCACAAGCGGCGTATTCCGGAAATGCCGCGGAAGATAGGAGTTGTTACCTCTCTTAGCGGTGCGGCTGTGAGGGATATTATAAATGTCCTGACAAGGCGTTATCCCTTATGTGAGGTATATGCGGCGGATGCTCTGGTTCAGGGTGAGAATGCGCCCAAGTCCATATGCCGGGGCATACTCAAGGCTGAAAATGCCGGATGCGATGTTGTCATAGTGGGACGCGGCGGCGGATCCTCGGAGGATCTCAGCGCCTTTAATACGGAGGCGGTCGCCAGGGCTGTTTACGGCTGTAAAGTGCCGGTTATTTCCGCCGTGGGACATGAGGTGGATCACACCATTACAGATCTTGCAGCCGATATGAGAGCGCCTACGCCGTCGGCTGCGGCTGAGCTTGCAGCGCCTGATATAAGCGTTATATCAGCGAAAACCGATGATATGATAAGACGCTGTGAAAAAGGATTTTCTGCGGTCATAGATAGAAAATCGGCTATGTTCTCGGCGGTCATGTCACGGCTTACGGCACAATCTCCGGAAAATCGGCTCAATATCATGTCCGAAAAGCTGGAGAGCATCGACAGGCGGCTGGATTCAGCCGTAAACAGCTGTGTGGAGCGCAGCGAATCGCGGCTTGCTGCTGCTGCTGTGAAGCTTGACGGACTTAGTCCGTTGAAAATTCTTGGAAGAGGATATTCCTTGGTATATAAAAATAACAGCCTTGTGCGGAATGCCGGAGATATTTCCCAGGGTGACACAGTCCGGCTGAAATTCGGCAAGGGTGAAGCGGAGGCGAAAATAATTGGAAAATCAGAATGAAAATATAGGCTTTGAGGAAAATATGAAGCGATTGAGCGCAATTGCCGCAGAACTTGAAAGAGGCGATGTATCTCTGGAAAAGGCAGTTGATCTCTACGGCGAGGGCGTTAAGCTTTCGTCGGTTTGCAAAAATCAGCTTGACCAGGCACGTATAAAAATAACGGAGGAAAAAAGCAATGATCAATTTTGAGGAAACCCTGAGACGGTATGTTGATTTTACGGAAAGAGGTCTGAAACAGTATAATAACTACAGCCACGAAAACAGACCTCAGATGAGACTTATAGATGCAATGAATTATTCCCTGAACGTGGGCGGAAAGCGTATCAGACCAGTTCTCGTTCACGCCTTTTGCGAGGCTCTTGGCGGAGAAATGGAGATATCCTCCGCTCCCGCCTGCGCGATCGAGATGGTTCACACATTTTCACTTATTCACGACGATCTTCCGGCTATGGACGACGACGATTTCCGCAGAGGAAAGCCCTCCTGCCACAAGCATTTTGACGAGGCAACGGCTATTCTCGCCGGAGACGCCCTGGCAGTTCTGCCATTCGAGATAATTGCCGATACCGAAACGCTTACGGCGGAGCAGAAGGTGCTTATTATTTCAGTTCTTGCCAATTCCGTCGGCAGAGACGGTATGATAGGCGGTCAGATGATCGACATGGAGAACGAGAAGCGGACGGACGTTGACGAGGACAACCTGCGGAATATGTACCGCTGCAAGACGGGTCAGCTTATCGCTGTTTCCTGCGTAATGGGCGCTATCTGTGCAGATGCTGAAAATGAGACTATCAGGGCTGCTGCGGAGTATGGAATGAGACTCGGCTTTGCATTCCAGGTCATTGACGACATTCTGGACGTAACCAGCACGACTGAGGAGCTTGGAAAGCCTGTGGGCAGCGACGAGGCTCAGAACAAGACTACGTTCGTGACGCTTTTCGGAGTTGAAAAGGCACAGGAATTTGCGGATAAGGCGACATCGGAGGCTCTTGAGTGGCTTGACGCAATTCCGAATAACGAATTTCTCAGAGAGCTTACCTGTGTTCTGCTGAACCGCAAAAAATAAAAGGAGCTGCGGAGAACTCTCTCCGCTTAGTATAAAATGAATGAGTTTATAAACGACGGAGAAAGAGTAAGTCTGTCGGAGCTGGAGCTGCCATACGACCTGAAAAGGCTCAGTGAGAAGCAGTGCGGTTTTCTGTGCTCTGAGATACGGAATACGCTGATAGGCTCGGTATCCAGGACAGGCGGACATCTTTCATCAAATCTGGGCGTTGTGGAGCTGACCCTGTCCATTCACCGGAATTTCAACTCCCCGGAGGATAAAATCGTGTGGGACGTAGGGCATCAGAGCTACGTACACAAAATACTTACCGGAAGAGCTGACAAAATTGACAGCCTTCGCCAGGAGGACGGCATTTCAGGATTTCCGAAGCCCGACGAGTCGGAGCACGATACCTTTATAGCAGGTCATAGCAGCACGTCGATCTCCGTTGCCTGCGGCATATCCGAGGCGATGAGGCATCAGGGAAAGGATAATTATACAATTGCCGTTATCGGAGACGGAGCAATGACCGGAGGAATGGCATATGAGGCGATGAACAACTGCTGCCGATCTTCGGAGAGCAACATGATAGTCATTCTCAATGACAACAATATGTCGATCTCAAAAAGCGTCGGCTCGCTGGAAAAATATCTTACATCTCTTCGCAATTCTGAGGACTATCTTAAAATGAAGCGGAGCGTGGAGAAGAATCTTTCCAATATCCCTCTGGTGGGAAATAAGGTGGCGAAGAGCGTAAAACACGCCAAAGACGCAATAAAATCCACGATCCTGGAGCGGAATCTTTTTGAGGATATGGGCTTCATATACCTGGGACCAATAAACGGTCACAGCATAAAGGAACTTGACCAGGCTATGCGCATTGCGAAAAGCTATCATAAGCCAGTTTTTATCCATGTAAAGACGGTAAAGGGCAAGGGCTATCTTCCGGCAGAAAAAAATCCCGGAGAGTACCATGGCATCTCCAGATTCGACGTTAATACAGGCAATCCGGACGTTTCACCCGGAGACAGCTATTCCACGGTTTTCGGCAAGGAGCTGCTGAGCATGGGCGAAAAGGACAGCCGTATCTGCGCTATAACTGCTGCAATGAAATATGGCACGGGATTGCAGTATTTCGGCAAGCGCTTTCCGGACAGATTTTACGATGTCGGGATAGCCGAGCAGCACGCCGTGACCTTTGCCGGAGGTCTTGCGGCAATGGGGCAAATCCCTGTTTTCGCGGTATATTCGACATTTCTCCAGCGTGCATATGACCAGCTTATACACGACATAGCCATCGGAGGACATCATGTGGTCCTGGGTATCGACAGAGCCGGTATCGTCGGCGAGGACGGAGAAACGCATCAGGGGCTGTTTGACGTTGCGATGCTTACGTCTGTTCCCGGCGCCGTCATATATTCTCCGGCAACCTATGAGGAGCTGCGGCTTTGCCTGACAAAGGCTGTCTACACCGAAAAGGGACTTGCGGCTGTACGTTATCCAAGAGGCGCGGAGAATGTCGACTTCAACAGAAGCATTGTAAATACCGACTGCACGTTTATGCGCAAGGGCTCGGATACGATCATCATCAGCTACGGCAGGCTTTTCAACGAGGCGTATAAGGCGTCGCTTTTGCTTGAAGAACAGGGTGTGAGCTGCGACCTGTTGAAGCTGACGAAAATATTTCCCATTCAGGAAAAGCTTATTGATGAGCTTATGGGCTATAAGCGCGTCTTCTTTTTTGAGGAGTCTATGATAAACGGCGGTATATCGGAGAAAATCGGCTGTATGCTTATGGAAAAGGGATATCGCGGAGAGTATGGCAGAGCCGGTATAAGCGGCTTTGTAAAACAGGCGTCTGTAAGCTCGGCTCTTGGAAATGTCGGGCTGGAAAGCCGTAAACTGATGGAATATATTTTGAAGAGGAGCGGCGGAAATGGCACGTCTTGACGGTGAACTGGTAGCCCGGAGCATCGCACGCAGCCGTGAGCGGGCAAAGGAAATGATAAAGAACGGCTGCGTTACCGTCAACGGAAAAGCCGCGAAAAAGCCGTCTCAGGAGGTTTCAGAGTCGGACGTGATCGAATCAGATGAGAAAGAGACATATGTTGGAAGAGGTCTGTTGAAGCTGGAAAAGGCGGCGGAAGCCTTTGCCCTTGACTTCAAGGAAAAGACCTGCCTTGACATAGGCGCATCCACAGGCGGATTTACCGAGTATCTGCTTCTCAACGGCGCGTCAAGGGTATATGCCGTTGATGTTGGACACGGTCAGCTTGCGGAATCCCTCCGCCGGGACAGCCGTGTAGTGAATATGGAAAACACCGACATACGCAGCGTAACGGCTGAGGATATTGGTGGGCAGGCGGAGTTTGTCTGCGGCGACGTTTCCTTTATATCATTAGAAAAGATACTGCCGAAGGTCTATGAGCTCCTCCGGGAGAACGGCTCGGCTGCCATGCTGATAAAACCGCAGTTTGAAGCCGGAAAGAGCGGAATTGGCAAAAAAGGCGTTGTCAAGGACAGGAAGGTCCATGTAAAAGTGCTGGAGGAAATTCACGGCTTTGCAGAGCTGATCGGATTTTCTGCGGCTGATTATACCTATTCTCCGATAAAGGGCGGAAGCGGCAATATCGAATATCTTGTGCTGCTCAAAAAGACCGGAGAAAAGGGGAAAACTTTCGACTTCAAAGAGCTTGTGGACAGAGCCTTTGAGAATATGCGGCAGGAGGAACGGAGCTAAGATGAAAGCAGCGCTTTACCCGAATTTTCAGAAAAAGAACGCTCTTGGCTGTGCAAGGGAGGTCTGTGAGATCATACACAGCGCCGGGCTTGAGGTAATGGTGAGCGGCGAATACCGCCGTGAGTTCGGGGATAAGGAATATGTGATATTCGGAAGTTTGGAGGAGGCAGTTGAGAGCTGCGATATTTTTATTGCCATCGGCGGCGACGGCACGATACTTCGGTGTGCAAAGCAGCTTGTCGGAACAGAGACAAGGCTTATCGGGATAAATACCGGAACTCTTGGTTTTATGGCAGGACTTGAGGCAGATCAGCTTGACAGTCTCCGCAGGCTTGCCGACGGCGACTATGACATCTCAAAGCGTATGACCGTAGACGTAAAAACAGGAGACGGACTTATTCTCACTGCGCTGAACGAGATCTCGGTAAGGTCAGGCAGCTTTAAGATATGCGATTTTGACGTGTACGCCGACGGCTATCTTGTGGGAAAGTACCGTGCAGACGGTATACTTTTCAGCACGCCCTCCGGTTCGACAGCCTATGCCCTTTCAGCCGGCGGCCCTGTTATCGAGCCCGATCTTGAGTGCATCGAAATGAACCTTATCTGCCCACATTCACTCTTTGCGAGAGCGACGCTTTTCTCACCGAACCGCCGGCTTACGCTGGTGAACAGGACTTCCGGAGAGGAATCACTTGTTGTGAGCGTTGACGGCGAGGTCGAACGGAGCATCGGCGAGGGTGAAGCGATCGAGATATTCAGAGGCAGGAACGACCTTAATTTTATTGATCTTATCGACAATTCCTTCCACGAGTCGCTGTGCAGGAAAATGTGCAAGCCTATAAAGTGAGCGGAGAGCAGAATGAAAAAACGCAGACATGACATTATACTGGAAATAATCGGCGAGACGGCTGTTACGACTCAGGAGCAGCTTATACAGCTTCTGAAGGAAAGAGGCGAAAATGCGACCCAAGCCACTCTTTCCCGGGATATACAGCAGCTTTCACTGGTGAAGCAAAGGGCGGAGGACGGCAGCTTCCGATATACCCTGCCTCCTGCGGCAGCGGCGGAAAAAAGCGTATTTGAGGAATCAGTGACAGATATCGACTATGCGCTTAATACCATAGTTGTGAAATGTCTGCCGGGAATGGCGCAGGGTACCTGTGCTGCTATAGACTCGGTAAGGCACGAGGGCGTCGTCGGGACTATCGCCGGAGATGACACTATTTTCATTTTAACACGCAGTGAAGCAGATGCAAAGCGTCTTGTCAAAAAATTCAAAACGGATATTTTCCAGGGAAAGCAGGGCAGCCGATAATGCTAAAAGAGCTTTATATACGAAATCTTGCAGTTATTCGGGAGGCGGTCATACCTCTTGGAAGCGGACTGAACATATTTACCGGCGAAACCGGAGCCGGAAAGTCGATCCTTATCAACGGAATAAACGCAGTCCTGGGACAGCGGTGCAGCAAGGACATTGTCCGTAGAGGCTGCGATAAGGCGGTCATTACGGCCCTTTTCACCGATCTGTCAGACACGGTCAGGGCGAAGCTTGACGAGCTGGGGATCGAGCATGACAATGACGAGATAACTGTAACAAGAGAAATAAGCGCCGATGGCGGAAGCGTTGCGCGTGTGAACAGCCGTACCTCCTCCGCGTCTCTTCTCAAGGAGATCGGCAGCATGATGATAAATATTCATGGTCAGCACGATAACCAGATACTCCTGGACAGCGAACGCCACCTCCAGATCCTTGACGATTTCGGCGGAGATACAAAGCTTCTGGAAAGCTACCGAGCTGATTTCCGTGAACTGCAGGCGACTGCGCGCCGTCTTGGCGAGCTTAAAAATCTTGAACGCACCCGGATAGAGCGGACGCGTTATCTCAATGAAGTCATTGACGATATCGGAGAGCTGGAGCTGGAGGCTGGAGAGGACGACGAGCTGGAAAAGGAGTATGCGGCGGCGATGAATTCGGAGAACATCGTAATTGCCCTGAGGTCGGCGATCAACGGCATAAACGGCGAGGAATGTGCCCGGGAGACGATTTCCGCAGCTGAGAACGATATCGCACCATATTCCGATGAAAACAAGGAGATCTTTCAGCTCTGCGACAGGCTTTCTGCGGCTGAAATAGAACTGGCGGATATTGCGGATGAGCTGGAAAAAATTGCCGGAAGCATTGAGGCGGACAGCAGGCGGACAGAGTATCTCCGGGAGCGTCTCAGTGCAATAAACAGGGTGAAAAAGAAGTATCTGGCTGACAGCACAGAGCTGGTGAAAATGTACGAGAACGCCTGCGGTGAGCTTTCCAGGCTGGAGAGCAGCGGCGACGAGATAAAGTCTCTTGCAGCAAAGCGTGAGGAGCTGCTGCACACTGTTACAGAGCAGGCGAAGGCGCTTTTCGACTACCGCGAGGCGACGGCAATGCGGTTTGTACAGCTTGTTACCGGCGAACTCGAATTTCTGAATATGGCTGGAGTTGAACTGGCTGTACGCCACGAAAAGGGAAAGCTTACCATGAACGGTATGGACACTGTGGAATTTCTGATCTCCGCCAACAGGGGTGAAGAACCAAAGCCGATCTCGCGCATTGCCTCCGGAGGCGAGCTTTCAAGGATAATGCTTGCCCTGAAAAGCGTAATTGCCGACAAGGACAGCATAGACACCATGATATTCGACGAGATCGACACCGGAGTAAGCGGAAAGGCAGCCCAGAAAATCGGCATAAAGCTGCGGCAGATAGGCAAAGCGCGGCAGGTCATATGCGTTACGCACCTGGCGCAGATAGCGATCATGGCGGACGATCACCTGATGATCGAAAAAGGCGTTGTGGGCGAGCGAACAGAAACACGAGTCACGCCTCTCGACAGAGCCGGAAGAGTAGCGGAGATCGCTCGGATCATGGCAGGCGGCGAACCGCCGGGCGACCTTGTCATCGAAGCGGCTGAGAGCGAACTGAGAAGGGCGGAGAAAATATGAAGATCTATTCTACACGTCACGGTCAGACGGACTATAACAAAGAGGAAATGATACTTGGAACGACGGATATTCCGCTGAATGAGACGGGTATAAAGCAGGCGGAGGAGCTTGCGGAGGCTGTAGAGCGGCTCGGAGACGTGGATATGATTATTGCTTCGCCAATGCTCCGTGCAATGACAACTGCCGAAGCCGTGGCGAAGCGTTGCGGACTGGAAATAGTTGTCGATAACAGACTCCGCGAGTGGAACTATGGCAGCTACGAGGGAAAATCACGGTTTACTGAGGGCTTTGCGGAGAGCAAGGAGCAATTCGGCGTGAAGATGCCGAAGGGCGGAGAGTCTGTTTTGCAGTTGGCTCACCGGGTATATTCAGCGCTGGACGAGATGATCGAAAAATACGGCGGAAAAAATGTGCTCGTTGTCAGTCACGGCGGGATATGCCGTATTATAGAGACGTATTTCCACGATATGCCTACGGAAAAATACAGCGGCTGGTTTATGGGAAACTGCGAAATAATAGAATATAATTATAGAAGCGAGGGCTGATTTTATGAAAATAGGCGTTGATTACTATCCCGAACAGTGGGACAGGGCTTTATGGGAAAAGGACGCGGAGGTCATGGCGAGAACCGGCGTCAAGCTTGTGCGGATCGGCGAATTTGCCTGGTCGCGGCTCGAACCAAGAGAGGGAGAGTACGACTTTGAATGGCTTGACGAGGTCATCGGTATTTTCTCCCGTTATACCATCGGCACGGTACTCTGCACTCCTACAAACTGCCCTCCGCTCTGGCTTTACGAGAAGCACCCGGAAATTATCCAGGTCGGCGGAGACGGACGGCAGATACGCACGGGAATAAGAGGTCACAGATGCCTTAATTCTCCGGTTTTCCGCGAATATGCAAAGAAAATAAATTTACAGCTTATCCGCCGTTATGCCGGAAACAAGGCTGTTGCAGCCTGGCAGATAGACAATGAGCTGGAGGCATATCCCTGTACCTGTGAGGTCTGCCGCGGCAAATTCCGTGAATGGCTGACCGAGAAATACGGCGGCGTTGAGGGTATAAATCAGGCTCACGGAAACAGCGTCTGGAGCGGCGAATACAGCAGCATCACTCAGGTACAGCCGCCTACGGATTATCCCAAGGCGTGGCAGAATCCTGCGCTTTGCCTTGACTGGTACCGCTTCACCTGCGACAGTACTGCGGACTTTGTCCGGGAGACCATGCTTACCATACGCATGGAGGATCCGAAGGTCCCGATAACTACGAATACCTGGCTCTGCGAGAATACTCCTGACTTCTATAAGCTGTTCGAGCAGTTAGACTTTGTCTCCTACGACAACTATCCTCCTATAAAAATACCAGACGATCCGGAGGAATTTTACTCCCACGCATTCCACCTTGACCTTATGAGAGGCGTAAAAAACAAGCCTTTCTGGGTAATGGAGCAGCTTAGCGGTCCTACGGGAAGCTGGGCTCCCATGTCTCCTGCACCGAAACAGGGCATGATAATGGGCTATGCTCTCCAGGCTATGGTTCACGGTGCGGACACGGTAATGCACTTCCGCTGGAGAACGGCTCTTACGGGAGCGGAGATGCACTGGCACGGCATCCTCGACCACAGCAACGCGCCCAATCGCCGATTCCTGGAGTTCTGCGAGCTTTGCAGACGTGTATCGCAGTTGGGGATACTTGACGGCACATATATCCAGTCAGATATAGCGATCCTATATTCGCCGGAGGCTGACGCGGCGTTTAAGATACAGCCGCAGACCGAGGGCTTCTACTACCTCCAGCAGTTGAAGGCTTTTCACGCTGCATTTACTCATTTCGGTGCGAATATCGACGTTGTGTCCCCGGAAGCCGACCTTTCAAAGTACAAGGTAGTCATTGCGCCGTCCCTTTATGTCTATAAAAAGTCAGTGACAGAGAATATCTATCGCTTTGTCGTAAACGGCGGAACAGTCGTTCTCACGGCGCGCAGCGGTGCGAAGGACGAGCACAATAACTGCATTATGGACACCCTGCCAACTGTTTTCAAGGAGCTTGTGGGTGCGGAGGTAACCGAGTACGACCCTATAGGCTCGGAAAAGCGTATTATCAGGGATTTTGCAGGCAATGACTTTGAATGCAGTCAGTGGTGCGACGTCCTGAAGCTGAATACGGCGAGAGCCTATGCTGAGTATAATGACGGCGATCATCGCTGTATGCCGGCAGTTTCAATGAACAGATACTGCGCCGGAGTAGCCTACTATGTGGGAACTGTCTGCAAGTCGGATTTCTATGAGAGCCTTGCTTCAAACCTTATGATGCAGACGGGAATACCGAAGCTCAAAGGACTTCCCAGAGGCATGGAGGTAACGACCCGTACCAACGGAAGGGACGAGTACATCTGCTTTTTCAACAATTCCGATAAGCCGGCGGTAATGCCGCTTCCGAAGCCGATGTTCAGCGTTATAAGCTCGATAGGAAAGGACAGACTGGAGCTGAGACCTTTTGAGATGGACATTGTAAAGAAGTAGGGGATAGGTTATGAAATTAGTGATCCAGCGTGTGACATCGGCAGAGGTAGCTGTGGACGGCGAGGTCTGCGGAAAAATAGGCAGGGGCTTTCTGGCGCTTCTTGGCGTGGGTCAGGGTGATACAGAGGCGGATTGCCGGAGACTTGCGGATAAGATGATAAATCTGCGTATCTTTTCAGACGAGAACGACAAGATAAATCTCTCTTTAGGAGATGTTGGCGGAGAGCTTCTTATCGTGTCGCAGTTTACGCTGTATGCGGACTGCCGCAAGGGAAACCGTCCTAATTTTATACAGGCTGCAAAGCCGGACGATGCGCGCCGGCTGTACGAGTATTTCACGGAATACTGCCGCGAAAAGGGAAAGCATACGGAAACCGGGATATTCGGCGCAGATATGCAGGTGAGCCTTGTCAACGACGGCCCGTTTACAGTAATTCTGGAATAATATCATCGCCCCGGGAAATAATATTCCCGGGGTGATTTTTATGCGTAAAAGAGGCGAAAACGGCGTTATTATACTGACTGCCGCATTTTTTCTGGCTTTTTTCGTCATCTGTCTTAACTATTTCAGCATAGCCTACCGCCGGGAATACGTACAAACGGCGAAAAACAGCGCTATGACGACTATCCATGCCGGAGACGGCTGGGGAACGATATATGACAGGGATTTCGTTCCGCTGACTAACCGGGAGACGGACATAGTTGCCGTTGCCGTGCCCTCCGCGGTAACTCTTGTGGAGCTGGAGGCTATTGCCGCAGAGGATATTTCCGAAAAATATTCCGAGGGCAAGCCATTTGCGTTTAAGTGCCGCGAGCCGGGAACGGAATCTCCGGGGCTGACCTTTTTTGAAGTTCCCGTGAGATATTCTGAGAAGCAGACCGCCGTCCACACTATCGGCTATGTTTCGGAGGAACATGGCGTTTCCGGAATTGAATACGCCTATGACAGCATATTGCGGAACGGCGAGACGGAAAACAGCGTTACCTACTCCACGGACGGCTTCGGGAATGTGCTTATCGGCGGCGAAAAGACGGTTATCCGCAGCAAAGCGGCGAATACAGGCGTTGTGACGACCCTGGACAGCGAGATACAGAAGATCTGCGAGCGTGCAGGTGAAAAGCTCAAAAAGGGCGCGATCGTTGTATCGGACGTGGAAAACGGTGATATTCTGGCAATGGCAAGCTTTCCCGATTATGACATATTCGATCTGGAGGATGCTGTGTCAGACGAGAGAAGCCCCATGATAAACCGGTGTCTATACTCATACAGCGTGGGCTCGGTATTCAAGCTTGTCACAGCCTGCGAGGGGCTTAACGAGGGCTTTTCCGGCTATATGTGCGACTGCGACGGCTCGTATCGTATGACCGGGCAGACCTTCAACTGCCACAAAGCCGACGGACACGGTATACAGGACATGACGGCGGCAATGGTGAACTCGTGCAATCCGTATTTTATTTCGCTGAGCCGCTGTCTGAATCTCCGGGAGCTGCGCGGTCTTGCGTCGTCTCTCGGATTTGGCAGGGAAATATATCTGTGCTCGGGCATGGTCGCCTCGTCGGGAGTGCTGCCGTCTCTGGCTGACCTGAGTATACCTGCAGAGCTGGGAAATTTTGCTTTCGGTCAGGGAAAGCTGGCTGCCACGCCCTTACAGATAAATCAGATGACCTGCACCATTGCAAACGGCGGAGAGCTTGTCTATCTGCGGCTTATCCGGGGGATAACTGAGGACGGCGAGACCGTGAGCAACGAGAAATCGCCTATAACCTCCCGAGTCATGACTGAGGAAACTGCGGCTGAGCTCCGGCGCATGATGAGGGCGGCGATCTATGAAAATGAGAACAGCAATGCAGCTCCGCGGAATATTTATGCCGCCGCAAAGACATCCACCGCCCAGACAGGACGTTTTGACGAGGAGGGCGAGGAGCTGTGTCACGGCTGGATAACCGGTTTTTTTCCTGCGAACAGACCGCGGTATGCGGTAACTGTTCTTGCGGAGGACGGCGGCTACGGAAATGATTCTGCCGCGCCGATATTCCGGGAAATTGCAGAGGAGATCATGGATAGATAAGGTGTTTGTTGGATAGTATGGATGAATAACTCTTATGAATGAATATTTTTTTGTGAAATATGCTGATTGACATTTTTTGGAAAATGTTGTATAATATAAGTAGATGGAACATGGCTGTTGGAAAGTCAAAAATCAGGCTTTTCTTGTTGCATCTGAAAAAATAATATGCATTGGAGGAAATTACAATGAAAAGAATTATTTCATGCCTTGCTTCTCTGTTGGTAGCTTCTGCTACAGCCGTTGCAATGATTTCTTCGGCTGCTGCTACTAATCCCAACAAAGATCCGAACGGTGACGGAGTGCTTGATGTATCGGACGCCACCTACATCTATCAGACCCTTGGGGGAAGGTATAATCCTTCAGATCTGACACAGCTTGACCTTGACGACAACGGTGTCGTCAGCGACGTTGACGCATTACGCGCACAGTATTATGATGCAGGCGTAATTATTTTGGGTATTCCGAATAACCTGATGCGTGCGGCATCGTATGCTTCTCAGACGTATGTCGCTTTTGATGCCAAGACAGGTAGGCAGACAAAGGACTATATGCTTCAGGTTCAGAACTCAAACAACGCACGTTCAAATGGAAATGAGTCTATAGTTGACGGTCGTGTGGAGGACTGGTCTAACCGGGGCGTCGCAAAAATTATAACTAACGAAAATGGCGAGAGTTACCTTGGTTCCGGCTTTGTCGTCGACAAACATACGATCGCAACTGCGGCTCATTTGGTGTACGATACTACTATCAATACGGCGTGTACCGTGAGCAGTATTATGCTGTTTGACGGAAGTGCAGAAGATAACGTCACCGTTACTCCTGTTGAGTATCATCTCCCTACTGCTTATACTATGAGTGCAAGCAGCGCATCAGGCAAAAATTATGATTTTGCTCTTATTACGGTTAAAGAAGATCTGAGCGATTATATGTCGTTTAACCTTGGTATGGTCACTTCACTTGCCGTCACAAATCATCTGCCAATCGTGGTAGCTGGTTTCCCTGGTAAAGTTACGAGTGGCACAGGCAATAACGCTGGAACTCACACAGAGTATATTTCCTATGGCATGATTAAGTCGCTTGAAGCCAAGAGAATGTCTTATACTGCTGACACTTCCGGTGGAAACAGCGGCGGTCCTATTTACACAGTTGAAGAACTGAATGGAAAAACCTATTATACCGTTGTCGGTATTCATACAACGAGTGCTGATGAAACAGAGGCAAACAGCGGAGTCCGCTTTACTCCCTTGAATTTAAAGTTTTTCCTTTCCAACCCAAACATAGAATACTAATGAGGTGCTTTTATGAAAAAGAAAATATTTTCAACGATTGTTTCGGTTGCATTAGCTTCTTCCTGCGTGGCAGCTATGAATTCCGGTGCACTGGCTGGTATTTACAACGGAAGTCTTGCCGATTCCGACTTTGCCGGATATATAAAGGAGGATGACGAAAAATACTGGAGTTCTCGTAGCTACGAGGGTTTTGCGGCGTGTTACGTCGATATTTCTCAGGCACCGAAAGTCGAACAGGTGCTTGTCGACAATGGTTATTCGGAAATCACATACAAGATCACCGGCGAGTATCTTTTTGATGAGAATATCGACGATATTCTGAAATCCGCTGTAAAGGAAATAGACAGTTCCTTTGATATTACTGTCAGTCGCTCCAGGTCTGGCACTCCAGTCGAGTTAAAGTATATAGGTGGAGGAGTATATCCAAAAAGAGTCGATGGAAAAGATTCTTATTTTACAGCTGAAGAGGTCAGAAAAATAAAAGAAGCTCTTTCGCCTTATGTCGACGAGATGGAATATATTCCAGAAACTCGTTTAATATCAAGACGTTACGGTCGACTGACGACTTTTTGTTTCGGAGATAGTAATAAGGATTACTATATCGAAGGGTTAAATAAGGTTGTCGAGGAAAGCGGAGTAGATGCAGAGCTCAAAATATATGATTCTGAACTGGTAGATCAGTATGACGACCTCGTATTGTACAATCCTCCCGGCACTACTGATTATTTCTTGGAGGATCCCTTTGGATTCAGTGTTGACAGCGGTGTAAATGCACACATCGTTACCGGAGAAGGAGTTACTAACGAAGAGATCTATGAACTCAGCAAGAAGATCACTGACGAGATAGGCTTGTCTCCTTATTATCTGATTTTGGATAGTGCAGGATTTAATTCCTCCGGTTCTATCGACCTCTACAACGCTATAGATGGCGATGCCAACAACGACGGAGAAGTGGATATAGCCGATGCAACACTGATTCTCCAGTATATCGGAAACCCTGATAAGTACCAGCTGTCTCTCCAGGGCGAATACAACGCCGACGTGGATTGCAGCGGCGGAGTTACGGCTCTCGATGCTCTGGAGGTCCAGAGAATTGATGCGAAGCTTGGATAAGGCAATAATAAAAAGCGGCTGATTTTCAGCCGCTTTTTTACTGCATGGCACGCGGCGGATGTGCGAATTGCAGATTTTTATTATTTTGACCGTCTGAAACTATTGACATTTTCTGCAAATTGAATTATAATTAGTATGTATGATTATATTCCGCAGTCAGCGGAACTAAGGAGTAGTAAAATATGAAGTGGACAGGTCTTAACGATCTTCGTGAAAAGTATCTTTCATTTTTTGAAAGCAAAAACCATACAAGAATGGCAAGCGCGTCTCTCGTTCCCCAGGGCGACAAGAGCCTGCTGCTCATCAATTCCGGAATGGCGCCTCTTAAAAAGTTTTTCCTTGGACAGGCTGTTCCGCCAAATGTAAGGGTGACAACTTGCCAGAAGTGCATCAGAACTCCCGACATCGAAAGCGTTGGAAAAACGGCGCGTCACGGCACATATTTCGAGATGCTGGGTAATTTCTCCTTCGGCGATTACTTCAAGCCCCAGGCTATCGAGTGGGCGTGGGAGTTCCTTACCGGCGTTCTGGAAATCCCGGCTGACAGGCTGTGGATAACGATTTACGAAAGCGACGACGAGGCTGAACAGCTCTGGGAGAATAATATCGGTATTCCCCACGACAGAATAATCCGCCTTGGCAAAAAGGATAACTTCTGGGAGCACGGCTCAGGTCCCTGCGGCCCTTGCAGCGAGATCCACTTCGACCGTGTAGGCGGAGGAAGAAAGCTTGACCGCGCAGGCTTCGAGGCTGAGGGCGACAAGGATAATATAATCGAGATCTGGAATCTTGTTTTCAGTCAGTTCGACAGCGACGGCAACGGCAATTATGCCGAAATGAAGAGCAAGAATATCGACACGGGAATGGGTCTGGAGCGTCTTGCCTGCGTTATGCAGACTGTTGACAACATCTTTGAGGTGGACACAGTCCAGAATATCATGAAGCACATTTCCTCTATCGCAGGTGTGACTTATAAGGAAAATGCCAAGACCGACGTTTCTCTCCGCGTAATCACCGATCATATCAGAAGCACCACGTTTATGGTCGGCGACGGTATCATGCCCTCAAACGAGGGAAGAGGCTATGTTCTCCGCCGTCTGCTGAGAAGAGCTGCGCGTCACGGAAGACTTCTCGGAATTACACGTCCCTTCCTCTGCGAGGTTTGCGATACAGTTATAAATGAAAATGCCGGAGCATATCCGGAGCTCGCTGAAAAGCGCGATTATATCAAGAAAATCATCGGTGTTGAGGAGGAAGCCTTTGCCAAGACAGTTGACAAGGGTACGGAGCTGCTCAATGGCTTTACGGCTGCCCTTGCTGAAAGCGGCAGGACTGTTCTCAGCGGAGATGATGCGTTCAAGCTTTCGGATACATACGGCTTCCCGATAGATCTTACTATCGAGATCTGCGAGGAAAAGGGTCTGACCGTTGACGTTGACCGCTTCAAGGAGCTTGCTCTGGAGCAGCGTGCAAAGGCTAAGGCAGATCATCTTGCAAAGGCTGGTTCGTCCTGGGCTGACAACAGCATAAAGGTAGACGCTCCCAAGACTGTTTTCACAGGATATACTGATTTTACGGCAGAGGATGCTGAAATTCTCGCTATTTACAAGGACGGCGAGGAGGTCGGGTCTGCAAGCGAGGGCGAGGACGTTGTTATCGTTCTGGACAAAACTCCTTTCTATGCTGAAAGCGGCGGACAGGTCGGCGATACGGGTACTATTTCTGACAGTGCAAATACTGCTGTTGTTGAGGATACTATAAAGTCCGAGGGTCATTTCCTGCACATTGCAGCCGTTATCGAGGGTACGCTCAAAAAGGGCGGTAAGGTAAAGGCTGCTATCGACGCCGAGAGACGTATGGCGATCATGAGAAATCACACCTCCGCGCATCTTCTCCAGTACGCTCTTCGTCAGGTTCTCGGCGACCATGTTCACCAGGCTGGTCAGCTTGTAAACGACAGAGCCTGCCGTTTCGATTTCAACCACTTCAGCGGTCTCACGGCTGATGAGCTGTCGCAGGTCGAGGCTCTTGTTAATCAGGAGATAATGAAGGCTGTCCCTGTTACTATGGTGGAAATGCCTATCGAAGCGGCTAAAAAGCTTGGAGCAATGGCTCTGTTCGGCGAAAAGTACGGCGATACAGTTCGTGTTGTGACCGCCGATAAGTCCGTGGAATTCTGCGGAGGTACGCATATCGCAAATACGGCTCAGATAGGTCTTTTCAGGATAGTTTCCGAAAGCTCCGTTGCGGCAGGAGTAAGACGTATCGAGGCTGTTACAGGAGCAGGAGTTATGGCTCTGCTCAATGAATACAGAGAGACTATTCTCAGATCCGCAAAGGCTCTGAAGCTTGCAAATGTAAATGAACTGCCGGAGAAGTGCGCTTCTGTTGCGGCTGAACTGAAGGAAAAGGAAAAGCAGCTTGAAAGCCTTAATCAGCAGGCTGCCAACGCCAAGGCTTCCGCTATGTTTGACAATGCCGTTGAAATAAAGGGCGTTAAGGTAGCGTCTGCAAGACTTGACGGAACAACTCCCGACGCGCTCCGGAAAATGGGCGACAGCGTCAAGGATAAGGCTGAACCCATGATCGCTCTCTTTGCAGGCGTAAACGGCGAAAAGGGCACGCTTTACTGCGTATGCTCCGCCGAGGCGCTGAAAATGGGCGCTCACGCAGGAAAAATGGTTCAGAAGGCATCTGCCGTTACAGGCGGAAAGGGCGGCGGACGTCCCGACAGCGCAATGGCTGGCGTCGGAGATATCTCCAAAACAGACGATGCAGTAGCTGCATTCGCTTCAATTGTTGAAGAATTTATCAAATAAGGAGAATAACTATGGATTGCTTATTCTGTAAAATAATAGCCGGTGAGATCCCCAGCACAAGGGTATACGAGGACGAATACGTCTACAGCTTCAAGGACATCGCTCCTATAGCTCCCATACATAACCTTATTATCCCGAAGCAGCATATCTGCTGTGCAAACAGCGTGGATGAAAGCAATTCCGCCGTTGTCGGAAAGGTTTTTGAGGCGGCTGCAAAAATTGCCAAGGCTGAGGGGATCGAGAGCTACCGTATTATAAATAACTGCGGCGAGGATGCAGGGCAGACCGTTTTCCACCTCCATTTCCATATGGTAGGCGGTGTGAAAATGGGCTGGGGTCCCGAGTCGCTGGGAAAGATTGAGTAGGAGGCTGCTATGGCAGGTACATATAAAATGACGATCGCAGGGCTGGAGCGTGAGCTTCCCCTGTGTCCTCTGAATGATAAGATAGACATTGCGGCGTTTGTAATGTTTTCCGATGTTGAGGTAACTGTTGCGGCTGCGGCTGAGCTTCTGAAAAAATGCCCGGAATTTGATGTGATACTGACAGCTGAGTCAAAGGGCATACCGCTGGGCTACGAAATGTCCCGCCAGAGCGGAAAGCCGTATATTGTGGCGAGAAAATCGGTCAAGCTGTATATGAATGATCCGGTCTCTGTAACAGTTAAATCAATTACTACTGCGGCTCAGCAGACGCTGTATCTTGCCGCTGATAAGGCTGATATGATAAAGGGCAAAAGGGTTCTGATCGTAGACGACGTAATCAGCACCGGAGAATCTCTGAAGGCGCTCGAAAAGCTGGTAGGCGCCGCAGGAGGCGAAATATCGGCGGAGGCAGCAGTTCTTGCCGAGGGCGACGCTGCGGACAGAACGGATATTATCTTCCTGGAAAAGCTGCCGCTGTTTTTTAAATAGGTTGTATGAAGCGAAAAATGATCGGTGCGGCAGCAGCATACTTGTCGGGATTATTTTTCGCTTCATTCTTTACGGGTACTGCGGCTGCCGTCTTGCTTATTTGCGCTGCTGTTATCATTTTTATCTGCGGAAGCCGTCGCGGTTTCAAGGCAGCAGACTATATCTGCATAGTTATATGCTTTATGGCGGCGGTCACCGTCAATCGCCTTTATACCGTATTCCGCTATGATAAAATTATGGCATATGACGGCACGGTCGGAAACTTTCAAGGAGAGGTAATTGACTATGACATATATGACGGCGATAGAGCCTCTTATATCCTGGAGGGTACTATAGACGGCGGACAGAAAGCGAAGATCTGCCTGTATGCCACGGAGCTTGATGTGAAATACGGAGACATGATAAGTCTGAAAAGCTGCTATTTTGAAAGAATAACAGGTGATTATCTTTTCGACAGCGAGACATATTACAGATCCAGGAATATTTTCCTGAGAGTTTACAGCTGCGATGAGCTGGAGATCGTGCATACCGGCACACGCCTGCTTAGAAATGCTGCCAACCGGTTCAGAAATGAAATGATAAGCCGCTTCAGACAGCTTATGGGCAGCGACGCCGGCGGATTTATGAGCGGAATGATTTTCGGAGAGAAGCAGTATCTGGACAGCGGGATCAGGGATATCCTCTATCGCAGCGGCATAGGTCATATTTTAGCGGTTTCCGGACTGCACGTTTCGATCATGGCTTCTGCGGCAATGGCGATAATGAGAAGAGCCCGGGTGAACAGATATATCGCATTCGGCGCTGTAAATCTGTTCTTTTTGCTGATAATCATTCTTGCAAACTATCCGGTTTCTGCGATTCGCGCAGTTATGATGCTCGATATCATGTACGCGGCGCCGCTGTTCCGGAGGCAGAATGACAGCTTTAATTCCCTGGCTGCTGCCGCTCTTATTATATGCTTGGCAAATCCCTATGCGGTGTACAGCAGCGGCTTTATCCTCTCAGTTTCGGGCACATTCGGAATTGCCGTTTTTGCTCCTTATATGGCTGAAGGTATAAAGGCAAACGGAATATCCGGCGCAATGAAAAGATCGCTGGTAACGGCACTATGCACGTCTCTTTCGGTCATGCCGGCTATGCTGCATTATTACGACGAGGTGTCGCTTATTTCGCCCTTGTCAAATATTTTCATAGTTCCGATATGCAGTATTGCAATGCTTATCGGATTGCTCTTCATTTTGACAGGCGGATTCATAACACCTTTGCTCGTTCCGGCAAGGCTGATGATAAGCGCAGTCCTATCGGTTACAAAAGCTGTATCATCCGTAAACTTTTTCAGGATGCCTGAGCTTAACGGAATGACGGCGACTGTTCTTACAACGGCATCTGTCATTATTCTGTTCATTTACTTTTTCAGTCCAAAGCGGAGGTCGGTCGTTATAGCTTTGGCAATATCGCTGGCTGTGTTTACAATGAGCTTCACAGCTATGAGAAATACGTCCGCGGAGATGTTTACCATCGCATTCCTGGGGAAAAACAGCATTGGAGCTGTAGTCGTCTCATACCGGGATACTGCCGCCGTTGTTGACCTGAATGGACACTATAAAAATCCACAGTACGCCGCGAAATATATAACTGAAAAAGGCTTGGACGACGTGAGCCTGCTGATACTTACGGAAAATGTTCAGTCCCTTTATGCTTCCTATTTATCCGAAATGGAGCTTTTCACGATCGCTGCCGTATGTACTGACGGCAATAAGGTCGGCGATTCTAAGGCGTTTTACGGAAATTATCAAGCCGATGTGGGTGAATTTTCTGTTGAAGTCGAGGAAAACAGGCTGAAAATAGTATTCGGAGATCGTAATTTTACGGTCGGGGACGGAGAAATATACCAGGGAAAGGGCTTGCTTACGCCCTTGGCAGACGACGAGGAGCTGTCGTGCAATTTTGAATTAACTCTTTCTTCGGAAGGAATAACGAAAATAAGGAGTCTCTGATGGCAAAGGTTGAACCCAGGGCGTTGAACGCTGCCCTGAAAAAAGGAGAGCTTAGCCGCATCTACTATCTGTTCGGGGCAGATGTGACGGGCGTTGAGAAAATGACAAGAGCTGTGATAAAGGCGGCTGTAGGCGATAACGAGGAATTTGCCCTGATTAAGCTTAACGGCAGGCGTTTGGATCTTGCAGAGCTTGAGGATCTGTCCGGGCAGTTCAATATGATGTCTGAATACAACTGTATTCTGATAAACGACTACAATTGTGAAAAGCCCTATGACGATATGCGCGGAAAAAGCGCCGACGACGTTACAAAAAAGCTGCTTGAAGTCCTGAAAAATATACCGGAGCAGACGGTCATTATTTTTAACGTCACAGGCTTTGAGGTCAAGGTTCAGCGTGATTTCAGAACGAACGCCAATGTTATCAAGGACAAGAACAGGAAGCTTGCTGATTTTGCCGCAAAAAACGGAGTGCTGTGCGAGTTCCCAATAAAGACCTCCGTCGAGCTTGCAAAGTCGATCGTGGGCAGAGTCAGCTCAAGGGGCAGCTCTATAGGTGTTGAAAATGCCCGGGAGCTGGCAGAGCTGTGTCTTTGCGATGAGCTCGTTATCGGAAATGAGATCGAAAAGCTCTGCGCCTACGCCGACGGCAGGGAAATCACATCCGATATGATACATCTCATTGTCCACCAGCGCAACGATACGACTGTTTATAACCTTGCCAATGCTGTTGCCGCCCTCAATGCAAGAGCCGCTTTCGAGGCGATCGAGGAATTGCAGGTGGACAGCGACAACAGAGGCGCAGTGCTCTACGCCATTACCGCTGCTTTTCTTGATCTGTACCGTGCCGCTTGCGCCAAAAGAGCCGGAGTTCCCATTGAGCAGACAGCGGCAGATTTCGACTACGGCAAGCGGACTTTTGTCGTGAAAAACGCTTTCCGCGACTCTTCCAGAATGAGTATAGAGCGGCTTCGGAGATGTGTCGTCATCCTCCGTGATACGACAATGATGCTCAATTCGAGTCCGGCAGATCCGAGAGTCGCCATCGAGCAGGCGGTCACGAAAATGCTTAAGGCAGACGGCAGGTGATAGTATGATAAGTCTGAATGAGGCTGTTGTTGTGGAGGGAAAATACGACAAGATAAGGCTTTCCTCCGTAGTGGACGCCGTGATAATCGTGACAAACGGCTTCCGCATATTCAAGGACGCGGAAAAGCTTGCCCTCATACGTTATTATGCTGAAAAAACGGGCATAATAATTCTGACTGACTCCGACAGCGCAGGGCGGAAGATACGCGGTTATATCAAGGGCGCTGTGAAGAACGGCACTGTGAAAAACGTGCATATCCCAGATATTTTCGGCAAGGAAAGGCGTAAGGAGAAGCCCTCGGCTGAAGGAAAGCTGGGGGTTGAGGGGATCGATACAGATGTTCTGCTTGAGGCGTTCCGCAGGGCAGGCGTGACCTCGGCGGAGCGGAAAACTGCTCCCGATATCACAAAGACAGTTATGTTTGAGCTTGGGCTGAGCGGCGGACATGACAGCAGCGTTCTGCGCAAGAGGCTGCAAAAAAGGCTTGGTCTGCCGGAGCTTCTTTCATCCGGCGCGCTTTTAGAGGTGCTGAACACCATGATGACTGCCCGGGAGCTTGCCGGACACGTGTCAGCCATAGCGGAGGAAGAAGATGCTCTACTGTAGCCTTTTGTTTATATACGGATTTCTTCCGGCATCTCTTGGCATATACTATATCGTTCCGAAAAAATTCAAGGATATCGTACTGCTGCTGGAAAGTCTGGTTTTCTGCGGGGCTTTCGGTTTGCGGATGACGCTTTTTATGCTGGCATATACTCTGGTCAACTATACAGCTGCACAGCTTACATTCAGGATAAGCAGACAGAAGAAAGCCCTGCGGATGCTGCCGACGGCTGTTGGAATATGCCTGGATGCCGGTGCTCTTCTGCTGTTCCGTGAACAGTGGCTTTCCATTTTAAAAGGGCTGTTTTCCCTGTCGGAAAGCTTTTTCCCTGTAGGAATATCTCTGTTCACGCTTTCCGCGATAAGCTATCTCCTTGACGTATACAAGGGAAATATCCGCGCGGAGAAGAATTTCGTCCGCTTTGCACTGTATATTATGATGTTCCAGAGACTGATAATGGGACCTGTTGTCAATTACCGCAGCTATCTGCTGATCCTCAGAACGCGGAGATATAATATCAGCGAGATAGGCAGCGGTATGATACTTTTTGTAAAAGGTCTGGCAAAAAAGGTGATTTTCGGAGATCTTCTGTATATGCTTTGTTCAGCCGTGAACAGCTGTGACCGTGCGGAGCTTTCAGCGGCATCGGCGTGGCTCGGCGTTATGGCATATATACTGTGTCTCTATTTCACACTTTCCGGCTTTGCGGACATGGGTACCGGACTTTCAAGATGCTTCGGTATGAGATTCCCCGTCAGCTTCTCATATCCGATTTTCAGCGGCAGAATACGTTTTTTTGCAGCCGGATGGTTTATCCAGCCTGTGCACTGGTTCAGAGAGTACCTTACAAGACCATTGTCGTCAAGGGTGAAGAGCAGAAAGCTGAGCAAGGCTGTTTTTATCGCCGTATGGGCGCTTGGAGGATACTGGTTCGGCTTTTCGCTTGGCGGCATGATCTGGGGCGCGCTGACAGGAGCGGCGATACTGGTGGAAAACAGGCTCCGTAACGTCCGTCTGCTTAGATCTAACGGAATATTCTATACTTTTATCGTTATGGCTTTTTTCGCAGTGTTCCTCTCTGCCGGAAGCCTTCCGGACAGTCTGAGGTATATGTGGGCAATGATAGGCGGAAGCGGTATTCCGGCAGATACTCTTGCAGGTTATCTTTTCAGAGCCTATATTGTAGTTATCATAGCGGCAATATACGCCTCCACTGACCTTTTTGCCAATACCGTACAGCGTGTTCGCGATTCTGGAGCAGGGGCTGTTGTTAATTTTATAACACCTGTGATAATGCCGCTGCTGCTTATGGTCTGCACATCGGTCATCGCCTATACAGGCAGCTCCGATATAATGATAGTTCAGCTCTGAGGAGGTCATAATATGAAGCGGTCAAACAAAATAACAGGCTGTGTGCTTATTCTTTTTATATGCTTCTTCTCGCTGCTCTCAGTTTTCGGAAAGAAAAGGGACTATTCGGATAAGGAAAACCGGAGTCTGGCAGATTTTCCGGAGATCACAGGGCAGGAGCTTATATCAGGAGGTTATGGCGGCGCACTCAATTCTTATCTGGCAGATCATTTTGCCTTTCGCGACAACTGGATAACTCTTGGGGCTGAAATCGGCGCAAACGTAGGCGAGGCGTTTATAAACGGAGTCTATATTACGCCCGAACGCCTTATCGCAGCTGATAATTCCTACAGGCACTGTCTGCCGGAGAATGCCGCCGCTGTGAATACATTTTCAGAAAATTACGGCGGCGCGGTTTATTTTGCGGCAATTCCGACCTCCGCCGGAATATACGGCGAGCTTTTGCCGTCATATCTTGTGCCTGCAACGGAAAAGCAGATGCTGGACGGATTTTACGGCACGCTTCTGGGGGATATAAGAAAAATTGACGCATATAATATACTGAAAATGCTCAGCGAAAACTATATTTACTACAGGACTGACAGAAAATGGACGAGCTACGGCGCGTACTGCGTTTACAGAACTGTTATTCAAAAGCTCGGATTTATGCCTGTTTCCTATGACAAGTACACTATAAGACACGTTACCGACAGCTTCCGCGGAGATCTGTACAGCCGTACTCAGCATATGGATTCAAAGCCTGATATTCTGGACATTTACGAGTACGACGACGGAACAGAAGTAGTAAGCTGCCTGGCTTGCAGCGGCGACGGATTTATCTATGAAAAGGAGCTGTACGATATTGATGCCGGAGAGACGGACAGCAGTTATGAGCTGTACCTGGGCGAGCCGGCAGCTCTTGTAACGCTTACCACAACGGTAAACAACGACAGGCGGCTTTTGGTTATCGGAGACGAGTTCACGACTTGTTTTATCCCGTTTCTGACGAAGCATTACAGTGAAATAGCCTTTGCCTCGCCGAAATACATGAGCAAGGGACTGGCTGAATATCTTGATCCGGAGAATTATGAGCAGACTTTGTTTCTGCTTGGAATTGATTCCCTGGAGACTGATATTCTAAGTAAAATCAATGATTAAGAGGTGTTTGAATGAAAGCGTTTATCACAGGGGCGACCTCCGGTATCGGAATGGCTCTTGCCCGGGAGCTAAGAAAAAGAGGCTGGGAGCTTATTCTCACAGGAAGAAACGGCGGGACGCTGGAACGGCTGCGTGACGAGCTTGGCGAAACTGAGATTATTGCCGCCGATCTGTCAAGGCGCGAGGAGATTTTCAGAGTCTGGAGATTCTGCCGGGGAAAGGGCATTGATATGCTGGTAAACAACGCAGGCTACGGAATTTTCGGCAGATTCGACGAAACTGACCTGGAGGACGAGCTTGACATGATAGGCGTTAATATCCAGGCTGTTCACATTCTCACAAAGCTGTTTCTCCGGGAGTTTAAAAAACGGGACAGCGGAATAATACTGAATGTCGCGTCCTCTGCCGGTTTTCTGACAGGGCCGCTGCTTTCGTCGTATTATGCCTCGAAAAATTATGTGGTACGTCTTTCCCTTGCAATTGCGGAGGAGCTTCGGCGTGACAAATCGAATGTCACCATGACGATACTCTGTCCCGGACCTGTCGACACCAATTTCAATAACCGTGCCGGAGTCAGCTTTTCTGTGAAGCCGATCTCTGCCGGCTATGCTGCGGAATATGCCGTGGAAAAGGCGTTAAAGGGCAGTCTCATAGCGATTCCGGGACTTATGGTGCGCGCAGGAGTCTGGGCGTCGCGGTTTGTTCCGCACAGACTTCTGTCCATGATAGTGTACGGTATCCAGGAGAGGAAAAAGGACGTATGAAGAACATAAGCTACAAGGTCGCCCTTGGAGGAATTGTGTCGGCACTGTGTCTGCTGTGTATGTTTTTAGCAGGCGTGATACCAATAATTTATATTCTTATGCCCATGGCGGCAGGAGTTCTGCTGATGATAATTGCCACGGAGGTCAGCATAAGCTGGGCGTGGCTTACATATGTGTCTGTAAGCCTGCTCTCTCTGTTTGTTACGGCTGACAAGGAGGCTGCGCTTGTTTTTATTATGGTATTCGGGCATTACCCGATATTAAGGTTCCATATGAGGGATATGAAGCTCAAAAGGCTGCGGTATCTGCTGAAAATGGCGATATTCAACGAGTGTGTCATCGGCTTCTTTTTCGTGACGGTTTTTCTGTTCGGACTCGACCAGATGCTGACAGAAATGGAGGAATACGGAAAATACGGCGGAATTATAATGCTTGGGCTTGCGAATCTCATGTTCGTTCTCTATGATTTCAATTTAGAGGCGGCATATCTGGTTTATCAGAAGCGGTTTATGCCTAAGCTGAAGCGCGACAGGTAATAGAAAAGGCAGGTTGAAGAAAACCTGCCTTAATTTATGTCGCTTGCGTTCATGTAAATTTTCGGCGGCTGCTCCCAACCGCATTTTCCCGGTAGCTCGCAAGCTGCTTTTCCAGATAGCTTACCTCTCCGGCAGGCGCTTTCTCCTCATCCGGGTGGCTTTCCGTGTAACGTCTTATCAATTCGCAGAACTGCTTGCCGTATTTCTCAGCCTTCCGTGTTCCGACTCCGGAAACCTCGTAGAAGTCGTTTATATTAACGGGCAGCTTCCGGCACATATCCTTCAATGAAGCGTCGGAGAAAATAATATATGCCGGAACCTTTTCCGCTTTTGCAAATTCTCCCCGGAGGCTGCGCAGCTCCTGGAAAAGACCGTTTTCCGAATAATAAGCGTCCTCCGCAGCCCTTGTACTCTTTTTCTCAGCCTTGGGCAGCTTTTGGGTTATGCGCATTTCAATCCTCTGCTGACCCTTCAGAACTGCCGAAGAGGACTGGGAAAGGCGTATGACCGGGTACTCGTCCGCAGTCTGGATAAGATAGCCTTTTGAAACAAGAAAATCTATTTCGCTGCGTATGAAGCGCAGTGTGCAGTCGGGCATAATGCCATATGTAGAAAGCTTATCGAAGCCAAGCGACAGCAGCTTTTCATTTGAATTGCCCTTAAGAATATCCGCTATCATTGATTTTCCGCAGTTTCTTCCCTTTTGATGCACCCGATAGACGCAGGAAATTATTTTCTGAGCGTCAACAGTTATATCGGTCAGCTCAAAGCTTCCGCTGCAGACCGAGCAGTTTCCACAGCCCCCCGAACGTTTTTCTCCGAAATATTTCAGCATAAACTGCCGAAGACAGTCATCGGTGGTGCAGTAATATGTCATATATTTCAGACGCTCCGTATCCTGACGATACACCAGCTCGGACTGTTCCGGGGTAAGCTCATTGTTTTCCTCACGGCTTCTCTCGATCAAGAATTGATTCGTCCTGACATCCTGCGGACTGTAGAGAAGAATACAGTCCGAAGCTTCACCGTCACGTCCGGCACGCCCGGCCTCCTGGTAGTAGCTTTCGATATTTTTCGGCATATTGTAGTGGATGACAAAGCGGACGTCGGATTTGTCTATTCCCATTCCGAAAGCGTTTGTAGCGACCATTATGCTGCGGCGGTCGTATATGAAGTCGTCCTGATTGGCGGAACGCTCCTCCGGCGATAATCCTGCGTGATAGCGCGTTGCGGAGAAGCCGTCGCCGTTAAGACGCTGGCAGACCTCTTCCACATTTTTTCGTGAAAGACAGTAGATAATACCGCACTTATCCGGGTATTTTCTGAGCAGCTCCAGAAGCCGCTGATATTTTCCAGCCGGGCGCTCAACTCCGAAATAGAGATTTTTTCTGTCGAAGCCCGTAATCATTGTAAATGGGTCGCGGAGTCTGAGAATACGTATGATATCGTCGCGGACAGTCTGCGTCGCCGTCGCCGTAAATGCACTGACAACGGGGCGGCGTGTCAGCTTCTCAATAAATTCGGTTATTCTCAGGTAGCTCGGACGGAAATCCTGTCCCCATTGTGAGACGCAGTGAGACTCGTCCACAGTTATCATGGAGATGTTAAGCTCCGACGCCAGGGCGAGAAAATCCGGCGTATCGAGCCGTTCCGGGGCAGCATAGATTATCTTGAATATCCCATGCTCGGCGGCATAGAAGAAGTCGCGGTACTCCTGCTGGGAAAGTGAGCTGTTGATACATCCGGCGCTGATACCGGATTCTGTCAGCGAGGTGACCTGGTCTTTCATAAGGGAAATGAGCGGGGAAACCACTATAGTCACGCCGTCCATCAGCATCGCCGGTATCTGGTAGCACAGGGATTTTCCGGCGCCCGTTGGCATTATTCCAAGAACGTCTCTGCCGGAAAGAATGCTGTCGACAAGCTGCTCCTGCCCTTCGCGGAAGCTGTCGTGACCGAAATATTTTTTTAGCGCTTCGTATTTATTCATATTTTTCCGTCCTTATCCTTTATGCTTTTATTTTACCATATAAACTGCAAAATTGCAACACTCGCGGAGAAAATTTTGTTCTCAAATACTTTCAGCGCGAAATTGCCAGCGGGGGCTCCCCGCTTTTACCATATTTTCAGATATATTTCAAGAGAAAGTTTCATTTTCCATGGTCACATCGTTTCAGATAAGACCCTGCGAATTGAAATACGTTTGCGGGATATCTCCCACGATCACGCTTTCTGCAAGGAGAAGCCGGAAGGATTCCGTGGTCTCGAAGCTGTACATAGGCAGTGCGGAAACCAGCGTCACCGTTATTTCCGCCGTTATTCTGTGGCAGCTCTGATTTATCCCGGCAGACTCAAAGCTGCTGTGCAGATCTACCGATGCAGATCCGGCAGATGATATGCGGAGCTTTATTTTCGGGCCCTTTCCAGCCAGGAGATATGATGAACTAAGGTCTCCCAAGGGTATCTTCGCCTGGATCTCCGCACTTTCCGACAGTCTGCTGTTTATGCGTTCAGTAAGCTCGGAACGGATCCGGTTCACGTTTATAGACAGGGTCTCTACTGCTGCTGCGCGTCCTGACTCGTCGTATAAGATAGCGGCGAAGCTCTCGTAGGTGTAGTCGTTTTCCGCCATGCATTCGGCAACTGCTGACGAAATAAGCCGGTTTGCCGCGCTCCGTGCCGCCTGCTGCGAGCGCGTTTCAGCGGAGGGACGGATGCCCTTTTCCAGGCGGACTGCGGCAATGACAAGAAGCGCGACGATCAGCAGAAAAATTACTGCTCCAATGAAGCCTTTTCCATGGAATTTTCTTCTCCGATGCCGTCTCATGCTATCACCACCCTTTCCAGTATATGCCGGGTTTATGAAATTGTGCCGCATTTATTTTATTTTGCAGTCGGAATTTATTTCCGCATGGATTGCAATTTTGCAGATTGTATGTTATAATTAAATCAGAGTTTTTAGTTTGAGGATGTATATATGAAAAATATTACTTTGGGAATTACAGCTCACGTGGATTCGGGAAAAACTACTCTTGCGGAGGCTCTGCTCTATGAAACCGGACAGATCCGCAGGCAGGGCCGGGTAGACAGCGGAAGCTCGTTTCTCGACACAAATTCCATCGAGCGCGACCGCGGTATCACTATTTTTTCCAGCCAGGCGGAATTTACCTGCGGCGACGCTCATATTACGCTGCTGGACACGCCCGGACACGTGGATTTTTCCGCCGAGACCGAGCGCACCATGCAGGTGCTGGATTATGCCGTGCTTGTCATAAGCGGTACTGACGGCGTGCAGAGCCATACTTCGACATTGTGGAAGCTTCTGCGCAGATATGAGATCCCGGTTTTTATTTTCGTTAATAAAATGGATCTGATAGGCGCGGACAGGTCTGCCATAATGAAAAGGCTGCGGCAGGAATTATCCGACAGATGCGCTGATTTTTCGGCAGATGCGGATATTTGCGAGAATGCCTCCGACTGCGACGAGGAGCTTATGGAACGATATCTCGAAAACGGCAGCCTGAGCCGTGAGGAGATAAAGCGTGCGATATCGGAGAGGCGCGTCTTTCCGTGCTTTTTCGGCTCGGCGCTTAAAAATCAGGGTATCAGCGAGTTTACGGCTGCTCTTGGAGAGCTCACGGAAGAACCTGAGCGGTACGGCGAATTTGGTGTGAAGATCTATAAGATAACATATGACAGCAAGGGAACGCGGCTTACTCATCTCAAAGTCATGGGCGGAGAGCTGCGAGTCCGTGACGAGATATCCTATGTCAATGCCGACGGCGAGGATATGAGCGGAAAGATCAGCTCTGTCCGCTTTTATTCCGGAGAGAAATTCCGGACGGCGGAAAGGGCTGTATCCGGAGAGGTCTGCGCTGTGACCGGGCTTGACGGCACCTTTTCGGGTCAGGGCATCGGCTGCGTAAGAAATTCCGACAGAGCAGCCTTAGAGCCGGTAATGGTCTATCAGGTTATCTTCCCCGGGGAAAAGAATGCTTATGACGTGCTCAGGGATATGCGGCGGCTGGAGGACGAGGATCCGCAGCTTCATATTCTCTGGAACGAGCAGCTCCGCGAGATACATATTCAGCTTATGGGCGCGGTGCAGATCGAGGTGCTCAGCCGTATAATTCTCGAGAAATTCGGCTATTCCGTCAGCTTCGGCAGCGGTTCGGCGGCATATAAGGAGACTATAGCAGAGCCTGTTGAGGGCGTGGGTCACTATGAGCCGCTGCGCCACTATGCCGAGGTACACTTGCTCCTTGAGCCATTGCCAAGGGGAAGCGGACTCGTATTTGAAACGTCTGTTCCGGAGGACGAGCTGAGCCGTAACTGGCAGAGGCTTATCCTGACGCATCTTGGCGAAAAGGAGCACTCGGGAGTTCTGACCGGTTCGCCGATAACCGATATGAAAATAACCCTTGCTTCCGGAAAGGCGCATTTGAAGCATACCGAGGGCGGAGATTTCCGACAGGCGACATACCGCGCTGTGCGGCAGGGACTGAGAATGGGCAGGAGCGTCCTGCTTGAGCCCTATTATGACTATGAGCTGGAGCTGCCGACAGAGTTTGTGGGGCGAGCCATTTCTGATCTGCAGCGTATGTCTGCGGAATTTAATTTACCGGAGACGGTGGGCGAGATGTCGGTTATCTCGGGAAGCGCGCCTGTTTCAGAAATGAACGGCTATCAGGGCGAGGTCATCGGCTATACAAGAGGTCAGGGCAGGCTTTCCTGCATGAACGGCGGCTATCGTGAGTGCCATAATGCCGGGGAGGTCATTGCCGCTATTGGCTACGACTGCGACGGCGACAGGGAAAACAGCGCGGATTCGGTATTTTGCAGTCATGGCGCAGGCTTTATCGTGCCATGGGACGAGGTGACCGGGCATATGCATCTGCCGAGCTGCCTGGCGGAAAGGGCGGAGGCTGAGGCTGCCGTAACGGAACCCAGAGCTGCGGAGCATACCGTGTCCGAGGAGGAGCTTATGGAGATTTTCCAGCGGACGTACGGCAAGCCCGGTCGGGACAGCAGAAAAGCCTTTAAATCGGCGAAAATCGTCAAGGATTACAGTAAGCCGGTGAAGCTTCCGGAGTATGAACTGCCGGATTATCTGCTGGTGGACGGCTACAATATTATTTTTGCCTGGGACGAGCTGGAAAAGATCGCCAGGGAAAATCTCGACGCGGCAAGGGCTGAGCTGGTGAAGATAATGTGCAATTATCAGGGATACTCCGGGTATGAGATAATTCTTGTCTTTGACGCCTACCGGGTCAAGGGAAAGCACCGTGAGGTGGAAAAGTATCTGAACATCAACATTGTCTACACCCGAGAGTCGGAAACTGCGGACAGCTATATCGAGCGCGTAACTCATGAGCTTTCAAAGAAGCACCGCGTCCAGGTGGCGACCTCCGACGGAGCAGAGCAGATGATAATTTTCGGCAGCGGAGCAATGAGGATATCCGCCAACGAGCTGAAACAGCGCGTTGAAGCCGCCGATAAGTCTATTTCTGATTATATAAAAAAAAACGGCTGATTTTTACATCAGCCGTTTGGTGTTTCAAAATGTTTTTGCGTCAATTTTCTGAATCGCCAGGGAGTCAAGAGCCGTAACGTCACCGTTCCCGTCGATGTCTGCATTGTATGCGCCCTGGAGGGACAGCGCGTACTTATCGGCATTTCCGATGTGCTGGAGAATCAGCGTAGCGTCGGCAATATCGACCTCGCCGTCATTGTTGGCGTCGCCGACTACCGAGTTGCAGAGGTCAATCTTACAATCTTTACTGAAGCTTGCTGAATTGGGCGAAACATAATGTCCGCGATATCCCAGCTTTTCATATATATCTACAGCTATGTCCAGGTGCTCCTGAGCAGTCAGTGGGTAGTTGGGGTAAGCCGCGCAGCAAATGGAGTGCATATCTTCATATTCCCGCACGGAAAAGTCAAGATCGTTTTCGGCGAAGTAATCGATCAGCTTCTCTGCAATTTCCTCATAGCTTTCTCCAGTACCAAATCCTGAGTAGGTGGTGAGGGAATCATAGTAACTGAGATTCATTTCGCTGATCATTCCGCTGTAATAATCACAGCTGAAAACATCGGGCAATTCCGAAAGCTCTTCAAAAATATTACGGGCTGTCACCACCGTTTCCGGCTTGCGGGCATAATCGTAAACATCAACCAAGCTGCCGGCGAATACGCCGTTTTCTCCGCTGATTTGCGTCATCCAGAAGCTCACCTCCAGTGAGGGATCGTATTTTTCAATTATCTCCCTGACCTCTTCTGCATCGGCGTCCGACGATATTTCAATACTCATATGGTATGGGAGAAACTCGTGGATAGTAATAACACGGCATACCTTTTCCGTTTTATCGGCATAAGCGTCAGAGCAGTACACCTTGTAGTCATTGTTTCTGTTTCCAAGAGTGTAACGAAAGAAACCATGATCGTCAAGCTCAGCAAACTTGTCTATATACTGCTGATAATAGGGCGAATCGCTGTTCATCACGATAGATATCGCATTTGAATCAAAGGCGGTCACTGTTGAAGCAGCTATTGCAGAGACAGAAAACGCTGCGATGATTTTACTGATTTTCATAATGCTCCTCCTTAATATTGCAGATTCGGGTTCAATGCCGTGTTTTCTAAAATTTTTCCATACTTAAATACACAATACACAAAATGTCAATAGTGATTTTTACCAAAATATTACATTGTTATCGGGATAATACGCACGTGATCGCGCGTAAATTTTTATCGTAAAAGCAAATGCCGGACACGTCAAATAATTAAAAGAAAAAATTTGTAAAAACACTGGAAATTCTCTCGGGAATATGTTATAATTGATTTGATTGGTTTATTTGCAATGACGCATTAGACCTTTGATAACTTTCTCCGCCTGACGGAGCTGATTTTAGGAGGATTAAACATGAAAAAAGTGCAGATCACAGAAACAGTTCTGCGTGACGCTAATCAGTCACTTATGGCTACCCGTCTGCCCTATGGCGACTACGAGGGTATCCTTGCCGACATGGACAAGGCAGGCTACTATTCCGTAGAGTGCTGGGGCGGAGCTACATTTGACTCCTGCCTGCGCTACCTTAACGAGGATCCCTGGGAGAGACTGAGAAACCTCAGAAAAAATCTCCCCAACACACGTCTCCAGATGCTTCTCAGAGGTCAGAACCTTCTGGGCTATAAGCATTATCACGACGATGTCGTTGAGAAGTTCATCGAGCTTTCTATCAAGAACGGTATCGACGTTATCCGTATTTTCGACGCTCTCAACGATTTCAGAAACATCGAGACTGCTCTCAATGCCACAAAGAAGTATGCGACAAAGAGAACAGTTGCTTCCGGCTGTATTTCATACACTCAGAGCCCTGTTCACACTGTTGACAAGTACATAGAGATGTGCAAGGAGCTGAAAACAATGGGCTTCGACACTATCTGCCTCAAGGATATGGCTGGTACAATGTCGCCCTATGAGGCTGAGCACCTTATCAAGGGCATCAAGGATGCTATCGGCGATATGACGCTCATTCTCCACACGCACTGCACGACCGGAATGGCTTACATGACCCTGCTCAAGGCTATCGAGTCCGGCATCGACGTTATCGACACAGCCTGCTCTGCATTTTCCGGCGGTACGTCGCAGCCCTCAACAGAGACAATGTTCTACGCTCTCCAGCAGTACGGCATTGACTGTGGTCTCGACGAGGACATTATCAATAAGGTGAACGACTACTTCAAGCCTGTCAAGCAGAAGTATATCGACAACGGTCAGCTTAATCCCAAGAGCCTTGCAACAGACGCTCAGGCTCTGGTTTACAAGGTTCCCGGCGGTATGCTTTCAAATATGATCGCTAATCTCACTGATATGCACGCTATGGATAAGTTCGACGCTGCTCTTGCAGAGATCCCGAAGGTTCGCGCAGACCTTGGCTATCCTCCGCTTGTTACGCCTCTTTCCCAGATGGTAGGAAATCAGGCTGTAACAAACGTTCTTATCGGCGAAAGATACAAGAATATTTCCAAGGAAGTAAAGAACTATATCAAGGGCGAGTACGGTATTGCTCCTGCGCCTATTGATGCAGAGCTTTCCAAGAAGGTTCTGGGCGACGCTCAGCCTGTAGACTGCCGTATCGAGGATAAGAAGCGTACAGGCGCTGATTTCGAGGACGCTAAGAAGGCTCTGGGCGATCTCTGCCGCTGCGAAGAGGATGTAATGAGCTACATCTGCTATCCCGATCAGACTCTTAAATTCCTCCAGAACCGCAAGGCTCAGGAAGAGAATGAGGCTGTCTACACCATCCAGGAAATGTGATCCGCTAAGGAGGTTATCGTATGAATTATGCATTGCTCGCCGCAAAGGCGGCTGACAGCGGAACGAAGATGGAGATAGGCGATGCGGCTGTAACGGCTGTTTTCGGCTATGTTGTAGTATTTTTCGGCCTTATTCTGCTTATGGCTGTACTTTACGTAAGCGGCGCTGTTTTCAAGAGCAAGGAAGCTAAGGCAAATGCCGCAAAGGCTGCCGCCGCCCCTGCAAAGGAGGCTGCTCCTGCTGTAGAAGCGCCTGCTGCTCCCGGCTCTGCCGGACACGTAAAGCTTCACGGAGTACCGGATAAGGAGGCTGCTATGATAATGGCGATCGTTGCCGATAAGATGCAGACTCCTCTTAATGAGCTTCGTTTTATTTCTATCAAGGAAATCAAGTGAGCCGGAAATGATGCTGCCGGGAGCTTCCGGCGGATCTGATCCTGGTTCTTGACTAAGGAGGTCAATACAATGAAATACAAAGTTACACTTAACGGCAAGACATATGAAGTCGAGGTCGAAAAGGGCAAGGCTATTCTTCTTGACGAATATGAGGCTCTTGCACCTGCGCCGGCAGCAGCTCCTGCTGTTGCTGCTGCACCCGCTGCCGCTCCAGCCGCCGCACCTGCGCCTGCTGCCGTAAATCTGGCTGCCGGTGAGACAGTTGCCGCTCCTATGCCCGGAAATATTCTCCGCATAGAGGTAAACCAGGGCGATAAGGTAGAGGCAGGTCAGCTTCTCGTTATTCTCGAGGCTATGAAGATGGAGAATGAGATCGTCGCTCCCAAGGCAGGCACTGTTGCACAGATCGTCACAAGCAAGGGCGCAGTTGTTGAAACAGGCTCACCCCTTATCGTTATTGCATAAGGAGGACGGAAAATGGATATTCTTCAGACCCTTAAAGACCTTTGGGAGGGCTCGGGATTTCACAGCTTTCTTGTTGACGGCGGCTGGAAGAACCTTATAATGATCCTCATTTCCTGCGTTCTTCTCTACCTCGGCATCAAGAAAAAGTTTGAACCGCTTCTTCTCGTAGGTATCGCCTTCGGCTGCCTGCTTGTAAACCTTTCATACTTTACAGTAGACTCCACCGACGCTCTCTATCATCCGGAGCTTTGGACAAATTTCCTCGATCCGGAAAGCGAGTATTATCACAGCTACGGCACTATCCTGTCCCACGGCGGACTGCTCGATATCCTCTATATCGGCGTTAAGGCAGGAATTTATCCCTCGCTTATTTTCATGGGCGTAGGAGCAATGACAGACTTCGGTCCGCTTATTTCCAACCCCAAGAGCCTTCTCCTGGGCGCTGCTGCACAGATGGGCGTATTCCTGGCGTTCTTCGGAGCTGCCGCTTCAGGCGTGTTCACAGGAAACCAGGCTGCGGCGATCGGTATTATCGGCGGTGCAGACGGCCCGACAGCTATCTTCCTGACAACTAAGCTTGCTCCGGAGCTTCTCGGACCTATCGCTATTGCTGCATATTCATACATGGCTCTCATTCCTATGATCCAGCCTCCGCTTATGAAGCTTCTCACGACTGAGAAGGAGCGCAAGGTAAAAATGGAGCAGAACAGAGTCGTTTCAAAGACGGAAAAGATCCTCTTCCCCATTATCGTTGCAATGTTCGTTATTCTTCTCCTTCCCTCAACAGCTCCGCTTATCGGCTGCCTGATGCTGGGTAACCTCTGGAGAGAATGCGGCGTTACAGAGAGACTTTCCGATACTGTTCAGAATGCGCTCATGAATATCGTTACTGTATTCCTGGGGATTTCAGTAGGTGCGACAATGGCGGCTGACAGCTTCCTGAATTTCAAGACGATCCTCATCGTTATTCTTGGTCTTATTGCATTCATGTTCTCAACAGTCGGCGGACTTCTTGTCGGCAAGCTCATGTACGTACTTACAGGCGGAAAGGTAAATCCTCTTATCGGTTCCGCAGGCGTATCCGCAGTTCCTATGGCTGCTCGTGTTTCTCAGATAGAAGGACAGAAGGCTAATCCTTCAAACTTCCTGCTGATGCACGCTATGGGTCCGAACGTTGCCGGAGTTATCGGTTCTGCGATCGCAGCCGGATTCCTGCTCACTGTATTCGGATAATAGACATATTAAGCAGAATATTATTGGCTGTACGGCAATCGCTGTACAGCCTTTTTGTATATTATGCACAGGATCGGCTGGTATCGAAAGAATTTTCAACTTGTTTGAACTTATTTCCAACAGCCGGCTGACAGCTTTTCAACAGTGGACTAACAATTAACTGTTAGTATAGAAAAATGCTGAAAAAAGCTTTTGTGCAAATGGTAGACTTTGCATTTTTTATTGTTTTTGGGTTGACATATGACGGAATTTGTATTATAATGGTAAATAGGATAAAAGACGGCAGGGTATCTGGCATGACCCGATATGACGGAGTACGGCGGAACAAAAGAAAGGCTTGATCCAGAACGTAAAAAATGCCGTATTCCCGTTTTTTGAGCGGAATTTCCGCTTTGTATAGAAAGAGATAGCGGAAAAATTTCCGTATGTGTGGACAAAATCGGAGGATACAAAAATGAAAAGGAAAAAAGAAAGGGTCGCTTCCGGTTTGCGGAAGGGCAGGATTGCTGCCGCTATGGCTGGCGTTGTCCTGTGTATGGTGGTTGCGGATAATCTCCGGAGAGATTTTTTCGTGGTCGAGAACAGAGGCACTATCGTTGTTGACGGCGACTTCAGATCGCAGCCTGTTGAGGAACCTCAGGGCGGAGTTGCTTTCGACCCGAATAATCAGCCATTTGCCGACTCTGGTGCGGCTAATGAGCCTGGATATACAAGTCGTTCTGTTCAGTCGGCGGAGCTTTCACAGGGTCTGCTTGCTGCGGCGACAGCGGCAAGTCCGGCTATGCCGAAAAGCGGTCAGCAGCTCGTAAATCTGTCTAACTTCAAGAATGACTGCTACAGTGTGGACGATGAGACGCTTGTTCTTGATAAGAACGCCGCGGAGGCTCTGAATAAAATGATGCAGGACTATGCCGATGCCACCGGACTGACGGATTTTCTGGTTTACGGAACGACTGGTACGAGCGGCGAGGCCGGCTCGGTGTGTCCGAAGGCATATCCTGACTGTTCTTCCGGATATACGGTCGATCTGGCGCTTTACGGATATCTGGGCATGATAGCATTTGACGGCTATGACGAAGAGGGCTGGATCATAGAAAACTGCTATAACTATGGCTTTATCGTAAGATATCCCTCCGGAAAGGAAAATGTGACGGGTGAGACGTTTTGCCCCTGGCATCTCAGATATGTGGGCGAGCCTCATGCTTCGGCTATGAAGCAGTACAATATGTGTCTGGAGGAGTACATCAGCTTTTTGAGTTCTGCCAGCTTAAAGCAGCCCTTTGAATATTCGTCAGGGCTGGCAAGCTACAAGATATACACTGTGCCCTCTGGGGGAGATGCTACGAATGTGCAGGTGCCGATCGGCGGAAATTACGATATTTCCGGAAACGGCAGCAGCAGTTATATTGTTACGGTAAGAGTAAATTGATCAGAAGGCTGTCGTCAAAAAACGGCAGTCTTTGTAATATCCGGCGGATCATGGCTATAAAATATACAGAGGTGATTCTATGAGGATGATTTCTGTGATCTTATGCGCTGTGCTGCTGTTTCATGCTGTCCAGCCCTGCTGTGCTGAGGCGGAGGAGGTTTTCGATTCTGCGGAGGCATACGTGCTGGCGGAGGCGTCCACCGGAATGGTGCTGCTGGAGAAAAATGGCGATAAACAGCTGGATATGGGCTATCTTGCAAAGCTTATGACCCTGCTTATTATTGCGGAGGATATCCAGACAGGACGCTATAGTCTGACGACGGAGCTTACGGCGTCGAAGTCGGTCAGCGGAACAAAGGGCGCGGTGGTCTGGCTTGAGCCCGGGGATAAAATGACTGTGGAGGAGCTGCTGAAATCGGCTATAATCGGCAATGCCAATGACGCAGTGACTGTTCTTGCAGAAAATTCGGAAAGATCCGTGGAAAATTTCGTTAAGCGCATGAATACGGAGGCTTTTGATCTTGGACTGCGCAATACGGCTTTTCTCAGTCCCTGGGGATATTACGGAGAGGGCAGCTATTCCACGGCGAGAGACATGGCTGTCATTTGCGGCAGGCTTTCAGGATTTGAGAGCCTTCAGCCGTATTTCAAGACCTGGCGCGATCATGTTAAGTCCGGAGCAACGGAGCTTGTCAGCGAAAACAGTCTCGCACGGACGTATGAGCGGCATATCGGCTTTAAGGCGTGCCATTTTGACGAGCAGTATTCCATTGCGGAGGGCGGCGAAAATGACGAGGGAGAGCGGTATATTGCCGTTGTTATCAATTCGCCGGACAGCGACAGCGCATTAAAATCTGCGAAAAAGCTCGTCGAACGCGGTTTCCGGGAGTTTAAGGTCACGGCTACGGCTTTTCCGGATGAGATGCTGATGCCGCTGAAGGTGCGCTGCGGCTGCGAATCGGCAGTTGAGATCGGCTTGCGGAGACAGCAGAAGCTGGTAGTCCCAAGGGCTGTCAGCGAGCTCAGTACTGTTGTGGTAATACCCCAGTATCTCGATGCTCCGGTGAAGTACGGTCAGGTCGTAGGCCTGGCGGCATTTTACAGCGAAAAGGAATTGGTCTGCGAAATTGATATAATTGCCGAAAATGACGTTGAGGATCTTAATTTTGCTTTTGTTGCCCGAAAAATGTTGGCAAAATTGTTGGAATAATGGTGTTGATAATTGTTGTAATCTGACAAAAATGGAATTGCTTTCTAAAGATACTTGAAAAAATTTTGAAAATATGGTATCATAAGATAGGTAATTTGTAATGTGCAGAGTCGTCAGAGAGTCTGCATTTATGGAGGTTATAAAAATGTCACTTAAACTTAACACAAAATATTTGGCTGATTTTGTAAATGCAGATGAGCTTGCAGGAATTAAGCCGCAGGTAGAGGCTGCTGCTGCCACTCTCCACAATAAAAACGGTCTTGGCAGTGATTTTCTTGGCTGGGTAGATCTTCCTACAGACTATGACAAGGAAGAATTTGCAAGGATCAAGGCTGCTGCTGAGAAGATCAAGAGCAATTCCGATATTCTTATCGTTATCGGTATCGGCGGTTCATACCTTGGCGCAAGAGCTGCTATCGAGCTGCTGAAATCGCCTCTCTATAACAATATGAAGAAGGACACACCTGATATATACTACGTTGGAAACAGCATTAATCCTACATATCTCAATGAGATCATTTCTCTCTGCGATGGCAAGGATTTCTCTGTGAACGTTATTTCTAAGTCCGGTACGACAACAGAGCCGGCACTTGCCTTCCGCATCTTCAAGAAGATGGTAGAGGATAAGTATGGCAAGGAAGAGGCTAAGAACCGCATTTTCGCTACTACTGACAAGGCAAGAGGAACTCTGAAGAACCTGTCCGACACCGAGGGCTACGAGACATTTGTTATTCCGGACGACGTAGGCGGACGTTTCTCGGTTCTTACAGCAGTTGGTCTGCTTCCTATCGCTGTTGCAGGCTGCGATATCGACGCTCTCATGAAGGGCGCTGCTAAGGCTCAGGCTGATTTCTGCGCTGATTTCGACAACAATGACTGCTATAAGTATGCAGCTCTCAGAAATATTCTCTACAGAAAGGGCAAGTCTGTCGAGATGCTGGTTTCCTATGACCCCAGCTTCGTTATGATGTCCGAGTGGTATAAGCAGCTCTTTGGCGAGTCCGAGGGCAAGGACAATAAGGGTATATTCCCGGCTTCCGTTACATTCTCAACAGATCTGCACTCCATGGGTCAGTATATCCAGGACGGCGCAAGGATCATGTTCGAGACTGTCGTTGACATCAAGAATCCCAAGACGGATCTCTTCCTCGAGGAGGATGCCGAGAATCTCGACGGTCTTAACTTCCTGACAAACCAGAATATGTCAGTCGTTAACCGCAAGGCTTTCGAGGGAACAGTTCTGGCTCACACTGAGGGCGGCGTTCCCAACGTTATTCTTGAGCTTGAGGACACAACTGAGGAAAGCGTCGGCTACATGATCTACTTCTTCGAGAAGGCTTGTGCGATCTCCGGCTATGTTCTGGGTGTAAATCCCTTTAACCAGCCCGGCGTTGAGAGCTACAAGTCCAATATGTTCGCTCTTCTCGGCAAGCCCGGCTATGAGGGCGCAAAGGCTGCTCTCGAGGCTAAGCTCGGCTAAGGCAACACCGCACAAAGACCGCCTGACGGCTTTGCACCGAATCTGCTTGCATATTTTCCGTCATCTTACACAAAAACTCCTTGACATACGGCAGTATGCCTGCGTCGTTTTTATGCAACCTGACGAAAAATCTGACTTCGCATCTTCGGCACAATCTCTGTGCGGTATTGCCCTAATATCGCTAATCGGAGTTTATAATACTCTGTAAATAAAAAAATAACTCTCTGCCCAAGGGCAGGGGAAGGAGAAAAATATGATTAAGCTTATTCCCGGAAGAAAAGGCTCAGGCAAGACAAAGATCCTCATCGAGCAGATCAACGAGTCTGTAAAGTCCACGAACGGAAACATCGTATGCATCGAGAAGGGCGATAACATCAGACGTTCTATCAGCTACAAGGTAAGATGGTGCGACGTTGAGCAGTTCGGCGTAGAGGGCATAGACTCATTCTACGGCTTCGTAGCAGGTATGCTCGCCGGCAACTATGACATCAAGGACATCTTTGTTGACGGTATCTTCAAGATCGTAGGCAGAGACTACGAGGCATTCGGCGCAATGCTGGAGAAGCTGGACAAGCTTACCGGAGAGGACTCTGTTGTGACATTCACAGTTTCCGCTGACGTTGAGGAGCTTTCCGAGAACGTAAAGCAGTTCATCAAGTAATTTTCGGTAAAAATATTCCCGTAAACTATTGACATACGGCGAAAATTGATGTATAATGTTATTTGTAATGCTTAAAGGGTTTTTTGTATGAAGATTTATTTAAAACAGCTTTTCAGTATTGCCGGTGAAACAAAGGACATTGACTACAGCATCGGCACGGAGGAGCTTCAGGACATAAAAGGCTGTCAGTTTTCTGAGCCTGTGTCCGTAAAGGGCAGGATCTATAATAAGGCAGGAGTTGTCTATCTCCGGTATACCTTGGACGCCCGGCTTCTTTTACAGTGCGACAGATGTCTGAAGGATATGGACAGGCATTTTCACTTTGACTGTGAGCATATTGTTGTCCCTTACGTCAGCGGCGATAACGATGAGTATATCGTTGCGGATGGCGATAGCATTGAACTGAATGAAATCGCGGTTACAGATCTTCTTTTGCAGCTGCCGACCAAAAACCTGTGCAGCGACGACTGCAAGGGTCTATGTCCGGTATGCGGCTGCGACCTGAATGAAGAGACCTGCGAACATCAATCAAATTATAGTGAGCTGTGAAGCTCTGTAAGGAGGTGCCAGAATGGCTGTACCGAAGAGAAAAACTTCCAAGGCAAGACGTGATAAGAGACGTTCTGCTGTATGGAAGCTCAATACACCCGCTATGTCCAAGTGTGACAACTGCGGCGAGATCAAGGCTCCGCACAAGGTTTGCAAGAACTGCGGATTCTACAAGGGCGTTCAGGTTCTTAATGTTAACGCTGAATAATCCGATACATGAGGAGGAGAGGAGGCTTGCTTTCTCTCCTCTTTTGTCAGTATAGTCAGCCTACTTGAAAGCGGAACAAAAGGAATTAAATAAAAATTTTTCATAGCAAGGCGGAGGAGGAAAGCGGGCTGACGCCCGGTGACGACAACGCAGCTATGGGAAATTTTTATCAATGAACTTGTTTCGATTTCAAGTAGGATGACTATAATAAGGGAGAATTATGGTCAAAATAAATAATGTTATTCCACGGTCTCCCGGATATGAGGCAGGAGTCCGTGCGGGAGATATACTTGAAAAAATCAATGGTCACGGGGTCAAGGACGTGCTGGATTATATGTATTATGCTGCGGACGTAAATGTGCGCCTCGACGTTATACGCGACGGAGAAAGCCTGTCATTTATTGCTGAAAAGGATGAGTACGACGATTTAGGGCTTGAATTTGAGACGTTTCTGATGGATAAAAAGCAGACCTGCCGCAATAAGTGCGTTTTTTGCTTTATCGACCAGATGCCGCCGGGTATGCGCGAAACGCTGTATTTCAAGGACGACGACGAGCGGCTGTCATTTTTGCAGGGCAACTATGTTACGCTTACCAATCTTTCTCAGGAGGACGTGGACAGAATAATCCGGATGAAGCTGAATATAAACGTTTCTGTCCACACGACTAATCCGGAGCTTCGGAAAATGATGATGCACAACCGGTTTGCCGGGGAAAAGCTGATCTATCTGAAGCAGCTTACGGACAGCGGTCTGAAGCTGAACTGCCAGATAGTATGCTGTCCGGGACTTAACGACGGCGACGAGCTGCGGAGGACTTTAAGCGATCTGGGACAGTTGATGCCGAATATCAGCTCGGTAGCGGTAGTTCCGGTTGGGCTGACGAAATATCGGCAGGGACTTTATCCTCTGACCTGCTTTGATAAGACTTCGGCAGGTGAGACGATAGATATTATTTCGGAATTTCAGCAGAAATTTCTCAATGAATATGGTACAAGAATGGTATTTCCCAGCGACGAGTTTTTTATTACAGCAGAGCGCGAGCTGCCCGATATGGATTATTATGAGGATTTTTCCCAGTACGAAAACGGTGTTGGAATACTCCGGTCGCTGATATATGAGTTTGAATCGGCTCTCGACACTGCGGACTGGGATGACTGCGGGCGTTCGGTCTCGATAGCAACAGGATATGCGCCGTACCCCATAATCGCACAGCTTGCAAAAACTGCGGAAGATAGATTTCCGGGGCTGAGCTGTAGGGTGTATCCCATAAGAAACGATTTTTTCGGGGATACTATTACAGTTACGGGACTTATTACTGCTCAGGACATTATCGCTCAGCTAAAAGATAAAGAATTGGGCGACAAGCTGCTCATATCCAAGTCTATGCTCATGACCGACAGCGATATTTTCCTGGACGATCTGACTGTCGGGGACGTGGAAAATGCGCTTGATGTACAGATAAGATCAACTCCCAATGACGGATATGAGCTTTTAGACGCCATTCTGGGATTTTAGAAGGAAAGGAGATTACAAAATGCCATTACCAATTGTTGCGGTCGTCGGCAGACCGAATGTGGGAAAATCTACGCTTTTTAACAAGCTGATCGGAAAGAGGCTTTCAATTGTCGAGGATACTCCCGGCGTCACAAGAGATCGTATATATTCAAAATGCGAGTGGCGCGGCAAGGAATTTATGGTCGTGGACACCGGCGGTATCGAGCCGGAAAGCAGCGACGTTATTCTTGCACAGATGAGGAGGCAGTCTCAGCTTGCCATTGACAAGGCAGACGTTATAATCCTGGTTACTGATATACGCTGCGGCGTTACGGCGGACGATTACGCCGTGGCTGATATGCTCCAGAAAAGCGGAAAGCCGATAATCTTATGCGTAAATAAGGTGGACAGCCTTGGCGAGCCGCCTATGGAGCTGTACGAGTTCTATAATCTCGGTCTGGGCGATCCGTTTCCGGTTTCTTCAGTTCACGGTCACGGAACGGGAGATATGTTGGACGAGGTATACAAATACCTGCCGGACAGCAGCGAAAAACAGTATGACGACGATTTTATCAAGGTCGCTGTCATAGGCAAGCCAAATGCCGGAAAATCCTCGCTTATAAATAAAATTGCCGGCGAGGAGCGCGTTATTGTTTCGGATATTGCCGGAACTACGAGAGATTCTACGGATACGGTCGTTGAAAATGAGTATGGAAAGTTCGTTTTCATTGACACCGCAGGTATACGTAAAAAATCAAAGGTAACCGAAAAGGTGGAGCATTACAGTGTGCTCCGCGCCTATATGGCGGTAGACCGATCTGACGTCTGCGTTATCATGCTCGACGCCGCCGAGGGCTTTACGGAGCAGGATTCCAAGGTTGCCGGATATGCCCATGAGCAGGGAAAAGCCTGCGTTGTGGCTGTCAACAAGTGGGACATCGTTGAGAAAAATGACAAGACTATGCAGGAGTACCGCACAAAGCTGGAGAACGATTTCAGCTTTATGAGCTATGTTCCCTTTGTTTTTATTTCCGCAAAGACAGGTCAGCGTATAGAAAAGCTGTTCGAGCTTATCAAGTATACCAACGACCAGAACAGCATGAGAATATCGACCGGAATGTTGAACGATGTTCTTGCATATGCTACAACAAGGGTGCAGCCGCCCTCGGATAAGGGCAGACGGCTGAAGATCTATTATATGACTCAGCCATCGACTAAGCCGCCTACATTCGTTACATTTGTCAACAGGGCAGACTTGTTCCATTTTTCTTACAGAAGATATATAGAAAACCAGATACGTGCAACTTTCGGTCTTGAAGGTACGCCTGTGCGGTTTGTTGTACGTGAAAGAGGAGGAAACGATAAATAATGAAGGTCATATTTGCATTGCTGCTTGCCGCAGCTTTCGGTTATTTACTGGGAAGTCTCAACTTCTCGATCATCACAGTCAGGCTTATGACAGGCAAGGACATCAGAACCATGGGAAGCCGGAATGCCGGACTTACCAACACCTATCGCTGCTGTGGACCTGCCTGTGCAGGTATCACGCTTGCCGGCGATCTGCTTAAAGGAGTTCTGGCTGTAGCTCTGTCACGGGTTGTAGCAGGCTGGCTAAAAGCGGGCTTCTCTCCGGACAACGATACCCACTATATCGGATTTATTGCCGGATTTTTCGCAATTATTGGTCACGTCTTTCCTCTTTATTACAATTTCAAGGGCGGCAAGGGCGTCCTCGTCGGTGTTGCGGCTCTGCTGGCAATAGATTTCAAGGTTTTCATCGGGCTCATCCTTATTTTTGCCGTAATTCTTGCGCTTAGCAAGTTTGTATCCCTTGCATCAATCATCGCGACCTTGTATGCGCCTGTAGCCGTATTCCTCCTTTCGCTGATCGTTGACGAGGTGGGATTCGGCAGGAGTCTGCTTTACACGATATTGAGCATACCCATGGCGGCAATGGTCATCTGGATGCACAGAACGAATGTTCAGCGTCTTATGAATGGCACGGAGACTAAGTTTTCATTCAAAACTGATAAGCTTACAAGAAGAATGAGAAGCGGTGATTCGGAGGAATAATCGACGAAAGGAGTCACATCATGGCAAAAATGACAATTCTCGGCTCGGGCGGATTCGGTTTGAGTCTTGCCCTTACAGCCTGGAAAACCGGCAGACATCAGGTAACGGTATGGTCGAAGTTCCAGCAGGAAATTGATGCGATACGTGCAGACGGCGAGCACAGGCAGAAGCTTCCGGGGGTGAAAATACCGGAGGAGATACAGCTTACAAGCGATATTTCCTGCATTAATGGCAGCGACATTCTTGTTTTCGGCATCCCATCAAGCTTTCTCCGCTCCGTCGCACAGATGGCAAAGCCATACGTTGATGAGAAGATGATAGTGGTAAATTCCGGCAAGGGTATCGAAGAGGGCAGCCTAAAACTGCTGAGCCGTGTTATAGCCGACGAGCTGGGCACGGAAAAGCTTGTAGTTCTTTCCGGTCCTTCCCATGCGGAGGAGGTCGCGCGTAGCATACCGACCACTATGGTCGCGGCGTCAAAGAACCGTGATGCGGCTGAATTTGTGAGGGAGCAGTTTGCGAGCACCTGTCTCAGAATTTATCTCAACGACGACGTTATCGGCTGTGAGCTTGGCGGCGCGCTGAAAAATATAATAGCTCTCTGCTGCGGTATCTGCGACGGAATGGGCTACGGCGACAATACCAAGGCTGCGCTTATGACACGCGGCATACACGAGATAACAAGGCTCGGCGTGGCTGCCGGAGCAAAGGAGCGGACGTTCGGCGGACTTACGGGAATCGGCGATCTCATCGTCACCTGTACCAGCGTCCACAGCCGTAATGCCCGTGCCGGAAGGCTTATCGGGCAGGGCATGACTCCTAAAGAAGCTGTAGAGCAGGTGGGCACCGTTGAGGGCTACTGCTGCTGCAGTGCGGCTTATGGGCTTGCGCAAAGACTTGGCGTGGAAATGCCTATAACCGAGCAGCTTAATAAGGTCCTGTTCCATGGCGGCGATGCAAAGGAGTCCATAAAGGCTCTGATGATCCGCCCGATGATAGATGAGCAGGAAGAGCTTGACAGATGAGGTGAAGATAATGACAGAAATTCGTGAATACAGCGGTCATATCCGCAACTGGAGACAGCTTTGCAAGGAGCTTGGCGTTGACGGCAGCCTTCCCCGTGAGGAGAGAGAACCGGCGATAATTGCTGCCGGATATGAAAAATGGGGAAGGAAGATAGCAGACCACCTTTACGGAATGTTTGCATTTTATCTCTGGGACGACGAGGCGAAGAAGCTTTTTGCCTGCCGTGACCATTTCGGAACAAAGCCGTTTTACTACTATGTCACCGGGGATGGCAGGCTTCTTTGCAGCGGCTCTATACGCACGATCATGACGAATGAGGGCTTTGTCAAGGAATTAAACGAAAAAATGCTCCAGATATATCTTACGCTGACCTATGTTGGCGGCGAGGAGACATTTTTCAAGGGCGTAAAAAAGCTGATGCCCGGTCATATGCTGGAGTTCAGTGACGGCGTGCTGACTGTAGAGCGATACTGGACTCCGACCTTCAATGCTGACAGGAGCAAGTCTCTGGAGGAATATGCCGACGAGATACACAACACATTGCAGGAGATCATGCCGGAGGTTCTGGAGGAGCACGAGACTGCGGAGTCATTCCTCTCCGGAGGCGTGGATTCTTCTTATGTGCTGGCGATGTCAAATTTAGAGGTGACGGATTCCTGCGGCTATGACGACGAGCGTTTTGACGAGTCTCCGCTTGCAAAGCAGACAGCCGACCTGCTCGGACGAAAAAACAACCGCTGCCGCATTACGCCGGAGATGTACTTTGATATCGTTCCCTATGTTATGGAGAATATGGAGCAGCCTCTTGCGGATGCCTCGGCTATAGTTTTTGCTATCGGCTGCCGGGCTGCTGCGGAGCATACGAAAATATGCTATTCCGGAGAAGGCTCGGATGAATTTTTCGGCGGCTATAATATGTACAGAAATGCGGAAAGATACGGCGATAACCTGAAGAATTTCTATGTTGGCAACACCAATATCATGAAAGAAGAGGAAAAGCAGCGTATTCTGAAAAATTACGACCCGGATGTGCTGCCCATAAATATTGTAAAGCATATCTATGAGGAGACCGAGGGGCTTGATCCGCTGACGAAAATGTCGGACGTTGATATTCAGATATGGCTGGAGGGCGATATCTACCTTAACGTTGACAAAATGAGCAGGGCAGCCGGTCTTGAGATACGTATGCCTCTTACTGACAGGCGTATTTTCGATATTGCTTCAAGGATGCCTTCGGAATTTAAGGTCACTGAGAATGCTAACAAGGTGGCGTTCAGAACTGCGGCGGCTAAGGTTCTCCCGGAGGAAATAGCTTTCCGGAAGAAGCTGGGCTTTATCGTACCGATCAGGATATGGCTGGCTGACGAGCGGTACAATGCTGATGTCCGCGAAAAATTTGCCGGAAGGACAGCGGAAAAGTTTTTCAACGTTCAGGAGATCCAGGCGATCTTCGACAGCTATATCGGCGGAAATTCTGATAACTGGCGGAAAATATGGACGATATATACGTTCCTTGTATGGTACGATATTTATTTCGCTGAATAATAGAGAGAGGTTAAAAAATGTCAAATACAGTAACAAGATTTGCACCGTCGCCAACGGGTTTCATGCACATCGGAAATCTTCGCACGGCGCTTTATTCCTATCTGCTTACAAAATCTCAGGGCGGAAAATTTATTCTGCGTATCGAGGACACCGATCAGGTACGCCTTGTGGAGGGTGCGACTGATGTAATTCTCGATACCCTGAAAATGACCGGTATCGACTATGACGAGGGCCCTGTCGTCGGCGGCGGGCATGGACCGTATATTCAGAGTGAGAGATTGTCTATATACAAGGAATATGCCGAAAAGCTGGTGAAAAGCGGTCACGCCTATTACTGCTTCTGCACTCCTGAGCGTCTTGAATCTCTTAAGGATGAAAACGGCATCGGCGGCTACGACGGTAATTGCCGTGGTCTTAGTCAGGATGAAATTGAAAAGAATATGGCTGAGGGACTGCCCTATGTTATCCGCCAGAGAATGCCCGACGAGGGAAAGACCTCTTATGTTGACGTGGTGTACGGCGAGGTGGAGATCGACAATTCGGAGCTTCGCGACCAGATCATGATAAAGGCGGACGGCTATCCGACCTACAATTTCTGTCATGTTGTAGACGACTATCTCATGGGTGTTACCCATGTTGTACGCGGAAACGAATATCTGACTTCGACCCCGAAATACTGCCTGCTTTACGACGCATTCGGCTGGGAGAGACCGACTTATGTTCATCTGCCCCTGCTTATGGGCAAGGACGACGAGGGCAAGGTTTCAAAGCTGTCAAAGCGTCATGGCGCTGTAAGCTTCCAGGATCTCGTAAATGACGGTTATCTTCCGGAGGCGATAGTGAATTATATCGCGCTTTTAGGCTGGTGTCCCAAGGACAGCAACCAGGAATTTTTCACAATGGATGAGCTGAAAGAGAGCTTTTCTATCGAGGGACTCAGCAAGTCGCCGGCTGTTTTCGACTATGAGAAGCTGAAATGGTTCAACGGAGAGTATATCAAGAAGCTGCCGGATGACGAGTACAACGCAAAGGCGCTTTCGATCGTAAAGGAGGTCTGCGGCGGGCATATAAATGCAGAGAAGCTTGCGTCTCTGCTCCACACAAGAATTTCCTGCTTCAGCGAGATCCGCGATATGGTAGGCTTCGTGACATCGAGACTGCCTATGGAGAGCGACCTTTACACAAACAAGAAGAATAAGACTACTCCGGAGCTCTGCAAGGAGATACTTCGCGACTGTCTGCCGCTGCTTGAAGCCGTGGAGAGCTGGGACAACGACGCGCTCTTTGCTGTGCTCAAGGAATATGCCGCTTCAAAGGAGAAAAAGGCTGGAGCTGTTATGTGGGCAGTGAGGATCGCCATTGCACGCCAGGCTGTTACTCCCGGAGGTGCGACAGAGCTTATGGAGGTCTTTGGCAAGGCGGAGTCAATTGACAGAATAAGAATTGCGATCGAGGAGCTTGGCTAAAACGACGCAAACAAATAAAAAATGCTGCCGGAACTATTTCGGCAGCATTTTTGCGTTATTTCGTTACGCCTCTTCGTCTGTCTTGGCGAACTGCGACTCGTGACGTGTAAAGAAATCTGTTCTGGGAGGGAGGAATTTCAGCTTATGGTTTTCACCGGTGAAATATGTCAGCGGCTGGAAGATATTATCCCATGACCAGATAGACTCGTCTACCTGTAAATATTCACGAAGCTTTTCTGTTCCGAAGGGTGCAAGAGGATGCAGGAGAACGGCGGCTGTTCTGATGATGTGGAAAAGATTGGCAAGAGCCTGAGCAATAGCCTGCTTATCGGCGTTTTCGCCAAGCTTATCGCTTCCAAGCGTCTTTGCCATATACTTGCTTCCGTTTCTGATGTAGCTATCCAGAACATAGGTACACTGGTGGAATGCGAACTTGGACATATGACGCTCGTAGTCCAGGATAGCTTTTTTGGCGTCAGCAAGAACGTTTTCCTGGGGAGCAAGCTCCGGGAGAATACCGTCAAGCTCGTTCTGAGTCGTGTAGAACGCTGTACGGATCATGCGGTTATAGACGTTGGAGAGAAGCAGACCGTCCTTTACAACGGGATCCTGCTCTTTGGGGTCGGCATCAGGGTTAAACGGTTTCGGCATAAAGCTTACGGAACGCTGTCCAAGACCAAGTCCCAGCCAGTGCATACGAAGCTGCTCGGGGGTATAGTAGCTAAGCAGATCGTCTGCCATAGGCGGCTTGACCGCACCGGAGCTTGAAGCCTTTTTATCCAGGAAGAGAATATGATGATTGGCAACGATAACGGGAAGCTGCAGATCGCCGTCTGCCGGAGCAGCGGTTTTTTCAGCCGCTTCCTGCTGAGCCATCCACATTGCCGGCTCTGCAATGCCGTAGAAGTAGATATTGTCCTGACCGATAAACTGGTAAACCTTAGAATCTTTGCTGCACCAGTAATCCTTCCATTCGTCGCGGCTGTGACCTACAGACTCCAGATAAGTCTGCGTGAAGGAGATAGGCGCCCAAAGAGATTCCGGCCATACCCAGACGGTGAGTCCGTCAACGCCGTCCATAACAGGCGCAGGAACGCCCCACTCGATATTTCCGGTAAGTCTGAACGGAACGAGAGTTTTTCCGGTTCTGTAGCGGATACCGTTTTCTGTCAGTATGCGGCAGGCGTCGTCACAGTCGGAAAGCTTCGTGAACTCGATCGTGAAGGAGGGCTTTTTCGGCTCTTCGATATAGTTATGCTCAGGCATAGCGTCCTTCAGTGTGAAATATTTCTCCTGAAATTCGCGCTTGATATAGATAACCGGAGGCTTCAGAAATTCATCTATAGTTTTCCATACAACAGGACGGATGTCTTTTTTCTTTTTCAGCTCCTCGACCCAGTCCTTCATAAGCTGCTCGTAGTCACGGAGCTTGAAGTACCAGTTTGTGACAGGCTTCATTGTAGGAGTTTTTCCCGAAAGAGTGCTTACGGGATTCAGCAGATTTTCCGGCATATACTGATGACCTAAGTCACATTCATCGGCATAGCCCTTTTCTGATGTACAGCCCTCAACCGGACATTTTCCGATGACCTGTCTGCCGTTGAGGAAGCAGCCTGCCTCTTCATCGTAGAACTGCATTGTGGTTATCTGGTCCAGCTGTCCCTTTTTATAAAGCGAGCTGATAAACCAGTCCGTGACCTCCGCATGGATCTCCTTTGAACGACCGAGACCGGAGGCTGCAAAGAGATCCGGAGATATGCCGTAGCTGTCAAGGGTCGCTTTCTGCTTATTGTGATTACGCTGAACAAAATCGGTGAGCGAGCCTTCAAATTCGCCTTTTTCCACCTTTACGCGCCAGCCCTCGGCAATGGGAGAGCCGTAGCAGTCGGTACCGCTGACGAAAATGACGTTTTCCTTTCCGATGCGGTCGCGTAGAAAGCGGGCGTATGTATCTGCAAATACAAGCATACCTCCCACATGACCGAAGTGAAGCTCCTTATTGCCGTAGGGCATACCGCCTGTGACAACAGCCTTTTTTGGAAATTCCGGACGCGGTATTTCAAAATTCTTTTTATCTTTTTTATCGGACATAACAATTATCCTTTCTGTTTGTAATATTACCAAGATTTATTATATCATATAAACCGGAAAAATGCAACACTCGCGGAGATAAATTTGAATTTTAAAAAATTGCAGCGCGAACTTGCCAGCGTAGGCTCTCCGCTTATGTCATACTAACAGGAAAAATGCAAGCCATGCGGAAGCAATTTATATTATTCATACCGATCGCGGCATATTTACGCCTGCAAAATAAATTAGCGAGGTACTCGCGGTCACGTGAATTGCCAGCGGGGGTTCCCCGCCGTGAATCGCCTGTTGGGGCAGCCCCACCGCGAACTTGCCAGTAGCCGCCCCACAGCTTGACTTTATGGAAAATATATGCTAACATATTGTTATATTCATTTCGGAGGTCATATATGAACAGCGAATTTCAGGATTATTCCGCCTGCCGTCTTTGTCCGAGACAGTGCGGAGCTGACAGATATAACGGTACAGGCTTCTGCGGTGTCGGCGCGGAGGTCATAGCTGCAAAGGCTTATCTTCACCAGTGGGAAGAGCCGTGCATATCCTGCAAAAACGGCGCAGGAACAGTTTTTTTCTCAGGATGCAGCCTGAAATGTGTCTACTGTCAGAACAGCCGTATCAGCTTTACCGACTACGGAAAAAGGATGGATGTTCAAGGTCTCACGGACGTTTTTCTCAGGCTTCGTGATATGGGTGCTGACAATATCGAGCTTGTAACGCCGACTCATTTCATTCCTCACATTATTTCCGCTCTCGACAAGGTAAAGCATCGTCTTGACATTCCGGTCGTCTACAATACGGGCGGCTATGAGCTTACGGAGACAATACGCCGACTGGATGGCTATATCGACATTTACCTGCCGGATATGAAATATTTTTCTTCTGAGATTTCCCGGAGATATTCAGCAGCTGCCGATTATTTCAGCTATGCCTCGGCTGCTGTGACCGAAATGATACGTCAGACCGGGAAATTGCAGTTCAGCGAAAACGGCGGACTTCTTCGCGGCACGATCATACGTCATCTTGTTCTGCCGGGCTGCCGGAAGGACAGCATGGCAATTATGGACTGGATTGCAGAAAACACCTCTCCGGAAGAGGCTCTTGTCAGCATTATGAATCAATATACGCCGTTTGAGCATATTCCGGAAAATTTCCCGGAGCTGAAAAGACGCGTTACAAAAATGGAATACAACTCAGTGGTCCGCCATGCCGAGAAGCTCGGAATACAGGGCTTTACCCAGGAAAAATCATCGGCTCTGGAAAAATATGTGCCTGATTTTGATCTGTCGAATTTGTAGGGGCAGATTTTCAAAAATTTCTCACGACTGTTGTTTTTTGCAGCTTTTATGATATAAGCGTAGAGCCTCCGCCGGCGAGTTCGCGGTGGGGCTGCCCCCACAGGCGATTCACGTGACCGCGAGTACCTCGCTGATTTATTTTGCAGACGTAAATATGCCGCAATCGGTATTTATTGGTCAAAGACGAAGGGCTGACTGTTCTATAAAATAACCTGCAATTTATTCCCGCATGGGTTGCAATTTTCCTGTTTATATGATATAATATAAGTGAAAGCCTGTAAGCGGTATTGCAGGCTGTGATTATGGATCGCACTGCGTTGTTATTTAGTTACGCAGGCTTATGGAGGAAAGTATATGGTAAATATTCCCGAGATTTTCGGCTGTAACGTGTTCAATGAGACGGTTATGAAGGCGAAGCTGCCTAAGACTGTCTACAAGAATCTGAGACGAAATATGGAAAAAGGCGAACCTCTTGATGCGGAAACGGCTGATGTCATTGCAAACGCTATCAAGGACTGGGCGCTGGAGCTTGGTGCAACGCACTATACTCACTGGTTTCAGCCCATGACAGGCTCGACCGCAGAAAAGCACGATTCCTTTATTTCCGTAGGCGCTAACGGAACTGCTCTTATGGAATTTTCCGGCAAGGCTCTCATAAAGGGCGAGCCTGACGCTTCGTCATTCCCGTCCGGCGGTCTCCGCCAGACCAGCTCTGCAAGGGGCTATACAGCCTGGGATCCAACATCATATTGCTTTGTTAAGGAAGGCTCGCTTTACATTCCGACTGTCTTTGTGTCATATACGGGCGAAACTCTTGATAAAAAAACTCCGCTTCTCCGTTCTATGGACGCGCTCAGCAAGTCTGCCGTGAGATTCTTAAAGCTTTTCGGCAACGAAAATGTCACCCGCGTTACGTCGACAGTGGGAGCTGAACAGGAATATTTTCTCATAGATAAGGAAAAGTTTGACCAGCGCGAGGATCTTGTCCTTACCGGAAGAACTCTTTTCGGTGCAAAGCCGCCGAAGGGGCAGGAGCTGGACGACCAGTATTTCGCCAACCTAAAGCCGAGGATCGCCGCTTATATGGCGGAGCTTGACGAGGAGCTCTGGAAGCTGGGTATCTATTCCAAGACAAAGCATAACGAGGTCGCTCCGGCTCAGCATGAAATGGCGCCTATTTTCACTACGTCAAATCTTGGCGCAGATCAGAATGAGCTGACTATGGAGGTCATGGAAAAGGTGGCTCTGAAGCACGGACTTGTATGTCTGCTCCATGAAAAGCCCTTCGAGGGAGTAAACGGTTCTGGAAAGCATAACAACTGGTCTATGTCCACCAATGACGGACAGAATCTCCTCGATCCCGGCGATACGCCTATGGAAAATCTCCAGTTCCTTACGATCCTTTGCGCTCTTATCAAGGGCGTGGACGAATATGCCGATCTGATGAGGCTTTCCGCTGCGTCCGCCGGAAACGACCATCGTCTTGGCGCTGATGAAGCTCCTCCGGCTATTATTTCCATGTTCCTGGGCGAGGAGCTTGACGCTGTACTTAAAGCTATCGAAGAGGACGGAGTTTATAAGACTCAGGCGCAGGCTTTTGAGATAGGCGTAAATGCCCTGCCGTCATTCCCCAAGGATTCAACGGACAGAAACAGAACGTCTCCTTTTGCCTTTACGGGAAATCGCTTTGAGTTTAGAATGGTCGGTTCTTCCGACAATATCGGCTGTCCCAACGCTCTGCTGAATACTATCGTGGCGGAGGAGCTGAGCTGGTTTGCCGACAATCTGGAGCAGTACAAGGGCACGGATGGCTTCGAGGCTGAGGTCAAGAAGCTGCTGAAAGAGGTTCTTAAGGCTCACAGAAGGATCATCTTCAACGGCGACGGTTATTCCAGCGAATGGGTCAAGGAGGCGGAGAGACGCGGACTTCCGAATTATCCCTCTGTTGTGGACTGTATGCCTCACTATACTGACGAGAAAAATCTCCGTATTTTGCGCAAATTCGGAATTTACAACAAAAATGAGCTTACGGCGAGAACTGAGATACATCTGGAGAAATACTCCAAGACAAGGCGTATCGAGGCGCGTACTATGATAGAAATGGCACGCAAGCAGCTTCTTCCGGCATCTTTGGATTATCTTGATAAGCTTTGCCGCTCTATTGCAGCGAAAAAGGAGATAGGTCTGACAGCAAATACGGAGCTTCGCATTGCGGCTAAGCTCAACGAGCTGTGCGACAGCTTCTACGAGTCTATAAACCGCCTTGAGAAGATAGTCGGAGATGCTGCGGCGATCGAGGATGTACGGAAGCAGGCGGAATTTTTCCATGACTATGTGCTGGCTGAAATGAATATCATGCGCGGCATTGCCGACGAGATCGAGGTGAATATGCCTCTGAGCTGCTGGCCGATACCTACTTATTCCGAGATAATTTATAACGTTTGATAATATTCTTCACTATGGGTTGCAATTTTGCAATTTATATGATATAAGCGGAGAGCCTCCGCCGGCAATTTCGCGGTGGGGCAGCCCCCACGGGCAATTCACGTGACCGTTCGTTCCTCACTGATTTATTATCAGACAAAATTTTCTCCGCGGCTGTTGCTTTTTTGCTGATTATATGCTATAATTATAATAATATACGGGTTTACCCGAAAGGAGTAGTAAAATGGGACTTATTAAAGCTGTTATGTCCGGCGTCGGCTCAACTCTTGCCGATACATGGAAGGACTATTTCTGTTGTGAAGCTCTGCCTGCCAACGTTCTTGTAGCAAAGGGCACAAGAAAAACAGGCAAAGGCTCTTCAAACACAAAGGGCGGCGACAATATCATAACAAACGGCAGCGTTCTGGTCGTAAACGAGGGTCAGTGCATGATCATCGTGGATCAGGGAAGCGTTGTGGAGATATGCGCTGTTCCCGGTGAGTATACTTACGACACATCTACTGAGCCGAGCCTTTTTGTAGGCGGCTTCAAGGGGATTCTCGATACGTTCAAGACTATGGGCAAGCGTATTTCCTTTGGCGGAGATGCCGCTCATGACCAGCGTATCTACTATTTCAATATGAAGGAGATCACCGATAATAAGTTCGGTACGGCGCAGCCTGTTCCTTTCAGGGTTTCTTACGCAGACCTCGGAAGAAGCTTCACTGTAGGTCTTCGCTGCAACGGTATTTTCTCCTACAAGATCGTTGACCCGATGCTCTTCTATACCAATGTCTGCGGAAACGTTTCCGGCGTTTATACGCGCGATCAGCTGGACAACACGCTCTACAACGAATTCATCGCAAAGCTCCAGCCTGCCTTTGCACAGCTCTCCAATTCCATGAGATACGACGAGCTGCCGAACAATACTCTTGCCATTACTGAGGAGATGAACAAGCTGTTCAAGTCGGAGTGGCGCGATAAGCGCGGTATCGAGATCGGTACAGTCGCTATCCGCTCGGTGTCCATCCCCAAAGAGGATGAGGATCGCATCAAGCAGTGCGAGGACATTATGTGGAATGCAAATCCACAGGTTGCTATGGCGAAGTCTATGGAGGCGCAGAATCAGGCCCTGATGAACGCTTCAAAAAATTCCAACGGCGCGGCAATGGGCTTTTTCGGTATGAATATGGCTCAGCAGGCTAACGGAATGGCGTCCCAGAATGTTATGAATATGGCTGCCGCTGTCAATGGGTCAAACGGTGCAAATTCCTGGAGGTGCAGCTGCGGAACAGCGAATACAGGCAAGTTCTGCGCCAACTGCGGAAAGCCTATGCCGACTGTAGGCGACGGCTGGACTTGCGGATGCGGAACATCGAACACAGGCAAGTTCTGTGCAAACTGCGGAAAGCCCAGACCTGCTGACGGCTGGACTTGCCAGTGCGGCGCTGTGAACAAGGGCAGATTCTGCGCAGAGTGCGGTAAGCCGAAGCCGGCAGATGCGCCCCTTTATAAGTGCGACAAGTGCGGCTGGGAGCCTGTTGACCCAATGAATCCACCCAAATTCTGCGCAAACTGCGGAGATCCGTTCACTGACGATGATAAAGTTAATTGATTTTATAAACTCCTTCCGATATTTCGGAGGGAGTTTTTCTTGGGCAATACCGCACGAAGATTGTGCGGCAGATGCGAAGTCAGATTTTTTGTCAGATTGTACAGAAATGACGTAGGCATACTGGTCTGTCGGTCAGCCCCTCTGTCACTTCGTGACACCTCCCCAGTGGGGAGATCACGTATGTCAAGGAATTTCTGTGCAAGATGACGGAAAATATGCAAGCAGATGACATGCAAAATCGTCAGATGTGCTTCGTGCGGCGTTGCCCTTGACTTTTCCCGTATAAAGTATTATAATAGTATCGGGAGAATTGAAAATTTGTTGCGAAAGGACGATGCTATGAAATTTACAAAAATGCACGGTATTGGCAATGACTACATTTACGTCAACTGCTTTGAGGAGAACGTGGCTGACCCGGAAAAAGTATCTGTCATACTCAGCGATGTGCGCAAGGGTATAGGCTCTGACGGACTGGTGCTCATTATGCCGTCGGATAAGGCTGATTTCCGTATGCGTATTTTCAATGCCGACGGTTCAGAGGCGATGATGTGCGGAAATGCTACGCGCTGTATCGGAAAATATGTTTACGAAAAAGGTCTGACCGATAAAACGGACGTAACTCTGGAGACAAATTCGGGTATCAAGTATCTCAGGCTTTTCCTGGACGAAAATAACAAGGTGGAGCTTGTACGCGTCGATATGGGCAAGGCTATCCTCGAACCGGCAAATATCCCGGTAAACAGCGAACTGGAGCGTTTTATCAGCGTTCCTACAGAGGTCAGCGGCAAGAAATATGACATCACCTGCGTATCAATGGGAAATCCCCATGCCGTTGTTTTTATGGACAGCATTGCAGACCTTGAGCTGGAAAAGATCGGGCCCTGCTTTGAGAATCACAGCCTGTTCCCGAACAGGATAAATACAGAATTTATCCGTGTTATTGATGAGCATACCCTCGATATGCGCGTGTGGGAGCGCGGAAGCGGCGAGACCTTTGCCTGCGGTACAGGAGCCTGTGCTTCGGCTGTAGCGGCTGTACTCAACGGCTTCTGCAAGCACGACGAGGAAATACTTATACACCTCCGCGGCGGCGATCTGAGGATAACGTATCAGTCTGACGAAACGGTGCTTATGACAGGTCCGGCAGCGTTTATCTGCGACGGAGCTGTAGACGACAAATATATTGAAGATGCAAAGGAGAATGTGGTATGCCGCAGTTAAATGAAAACTTCCTGAAAATGGAAAAGAACTATCTTTTTATCAATATCGCAAAGAAAATAAACGCTTTTAAGGCTGCAAATCCCGATGCCGACATTATCAGAATGGGAATCGGAGACGTTACGCTGCCTATCGCCCCGGTGGTAATTGACGCCATGAAAAAGGGCTGCGATGAAATGGGCGTGAAAGAGACTTTTAAGGGCTATGAGGACAGCGGCGCAGGATATGATTTTCTTCGCGAGGCTGTTTCGGGTTATTACAGGAGCTTCGGTGCAGACGTTCCTGCCGATACGATACGTATAAACGACGGCGCAAAGGCTGACTGCGGAAATATCGTCGACATTTTCGGCGACGACAATATTATTCTGGTCACAGACCCGGCATACCCCGTTTATGTGGACTCCAACCTGATGAACGGAAGAAAGATAATATACGCTGATTCAAACGAGGAGAACGGCTTTGCTGCAATGCCTGATTTCGGCGTTCACGCTGATATTATCTACCTCTGCTCGCCTAACAATCCCACAGGCTCGGTTTATACGGCGGAGCAGCTGAAGATCTGGATAGATTACGCTAAGCAGAATAATGCCGTTATTATTTACGATTCCGCATATGAGGCGTTTATCACAGAGGATGGCATTCCCAGAAGCATTTACTGTGTTGAGGGTGCAAAGGAAGTGGCGATCGAGATGTGCTCGCTTTCCAAGACTGCCGGATTTACCGGTATGCGCTGCGGCTACACGGTTATCCCCAATGAGCTTATCGTCAAGGCAAGCGACGGCAGTGACGTTTCAGTGGCTCAGCTCTGGGGCAGACGTCAGGGCAGCAAGTTCAACGGCGTTTCCTACCCGGTACAGTGTGCGGCTGCGGCCGTTTTCACAGAAGAGGGCTTGAAGCAGATACACGAGAACATTGCTTATTATCAGGAAAATGCGCGTATTATCGCTGATACTATGACTGAACTGGGAATCAGGTTTACCGGCGGCGTCAATTCGCCCTACATCTGGTTCAAGTGTCCCGGAAATATGGGCAGCTGGGAATTTTTCGACTTTATGCTGGAAAAGATAGCTGTTGTGGGAACTCCCGGAGCAGGCTTCGGCAAAAACGGCGAGGGCTGGTTCAGACTCACTGCATTCGGCGACAGACAGCGTACTATCGAGGCTATGGACAGACTTAAAGAAATGGTCAAGGAGATGCAGTAAGCTGCTGTGTTGCCTTAAGTCTCAAACAAGAATATCAAAAAAGACAGGGAGATTTTTCACCCTGTCTTTTCTTATTCCTACCACTTATCATTAATTTTCTTAAATTCACCCACAGCTTCCATATCTTCGATCTCTATTGCATTGGAATCGTAATACATATAGACAGCAAATGCCGCAAGACCAGGATTGTTTGCTATGCTGATATTGAATTTTATAGTATCGCCTGGCTTACAGGCTATGCTGTCGCCATAGAATACGAAATTATCGGTAGAATCCGCATCAAAAGGAGTCGCCTTGCTGTTGATGCAGATGCTGCCGTCTATATCCTCGTCAGTGAAAAGCTCGCGTCCCGAAGCATCGGAAAGATCAGTTCTGAGAACAACAGGATAAACGCCGTCGGGAGCGTCTTTTTTTATCTTCATCGTCACACAGACGATTTCTCCGTTGAAAACAAAATTCTTTTCCTCGGAAATATCCAACCAAAATGCATAGTCGGATTTTTGCACAGGCTCATAATCTGAAACATCTGTGCCGCTGGGAGTGATCTTCTCGTCATCAACAGGGGAAGAAGGTGTATCGGACGTACCGCCATATGTAAACTTAACAGCCACGGTAGCATTGTCAGAGTCGTAAATATAGCCGTTATTATTAGTATATCCACCGCTGCTGCCGCCTTTTTTGTTCACGGTAGTTTCTTCCTTTTCAGGTATTTCCGTAATGGCTTCCGCCAGGTCTCCGACATAGTCGTAAAGTGAATCGAAAGCATTTTTCAAATCATGAATCGAGTCGGCGTCGTCGTCCAAAATCCCGGACATATGGTCAATAGCCGAATGAGCGTCTTCAAGCTCTGATTCCAGCTCCTCGCATCTTTCCTGGAGCTTTCCGATCTCCTTGTTCAGCTTTTTTATCTCCTTTTCACTGTCGTTTCCGCAGGCTGTAAGAGGCGCAGCGGCAAAGCAGACTGTGAGAAGCATTGCCGTCAGTCTTTTTTTCATTTTACACCAGCTTTCTTTCGTCGCAGTATTCACATTCAAGCAGGGTCTCGTCGCCGCTTGAACGGAAACTCTTGGGCAGATATTCTTCATGGTTTGTGATGCATCTGGGATTTCCGCAGCGTATGCCGGGGTATACTTTTCCCTTTAACGTCTCGGAGGATCTCTCCTCGCTGAGAATTGTAAGAACAAGCGCCATACGTGCAAATACGCCGTATTTTGCCTGAGTGAAGTACATGGCGCGCTTGTCGTCGTCAACATCGACAGTAATTTCGTCTACACGGGGCAGAGGATGGAGAACTATCATATCCTTTTTGGCAAGGAGCATCTTTTTTCTGTCCAGCACATAGGTGTTCTTCTGGGCGAGGTATTCCTCACGGCTTGCAAAACGCTCCTGCTGGATACGCGTCATATAGAGCACGTCAAGGCTGCCGATAGCCTCTTCAAGAGAATTTGCCTCTTCATATGTACTGCCGTTCGCCTTTATTATATCCTTGATATATGCCGGCATACCAAGCTCCGGAGTGGAGATGAATATGAACCTATTGCCGCTGAACATACTCAGCGCCTTGCAGAGGGAGTGAACAGTTCTGCCGTTGATAAGGTCGCCGCAGAGACCGATAGTAAGTCCGCTGAGAGTTTTTTTCTCGATTTTCAGGGTAAGCAGATCTGTAAGCGTCTGGGTCGGGTGGAGGTGTCCTCCGTCTCCTGCATTTATAACGGGGCAGTCCGCTGTCAGTGACGCAGCCTTTGCCGCGCCCTCGACAGGATGACGGATAACAAGAATATCAGCATAGCTGCTGACGATCTTCGTGGTGTCCTTGATAGTTTCGCCCTTTGAAACAGATGAGTTTGCAGGATTGTCAAATCCGATGATACGTCCGCCGAGACGGAGCATAGCTGTCTGGAAGGACATCTGCGTTCTTGTTGAAGGCTCATAGAAGAGAGTTGCCATTATCTTTCCGTCGCATTTGTGGGCGTATTCTCCCGGGTTTTCCCATATTTTTACACCGAGGTCAAGGAGCTTGTTCCACCATGCTACGGGATAATCGCTCAGGTCGATAAGGTGCTGATATTCAGATTTCATTTTTATTTCCTCCATTATAATATTCTGCTTCCGTTGACTATCATTTCAAACTTCACACCCAGAAACTCCGCTGCACGGCGGCAGAGAAGCATTCTGTTCATAAAGATCTCGAAATACTCCATTACAGAAGATATTTTAGTGTCTATCTGCAATTCCAGTATTATCGAGGCTTTATCGTCGCTGAATCTGACTTTTGACATTTCGACGGCGTAATTTACCCGGTCGTGAATGTCAAAGGTCAGCAGGTCGTTATTCCGCACGCGGCTGCGGCGGACGTCGGTTTTATCGCCAAGTATCATTGCGGCGGATACCGGGTCAAGGGGCTGACCCGTGCCCTCGTCGTGATTTCCGATCGCGGAAATGATCGTGCAGATCTCTCCTGCCGGCATACTCAGATTATCAAGAAGCCGGAACGCCATGACCGCTCCGCTCTGGGCGTGGTCGATGCGGTTTATGACGTTGCCGATATCGTGCATGATCGAGGCTATTTTCGCCAGCTCCACCGTGCGTTCATCGTAGCCGAGAGTTTCTAATATCATTGCCGAAACGTTTGCTACGCGCTCAACATGGGCAAAGGAGTGCTCCGTATAACCCATAGCCTCCAGGGTTTTGTCCGCACGCCATATATATTCCATAATATCCGGGTTCTGCTTGATGTATTTGTAGGTCACATTGCTTGCCATTATTACGACAACACCTCCATTTCAGCCGGTATAGTGCAACACCGCATAAAGAGCGTCTGACGGCTTTGTACAGTGCTGCTATAGAAATTATCCGAAATAAACCTTATACCACACCAGGAACATAAATACTGTCCAGATCTTTCGGCTGTTGTCGGCTTTTCCGTTTTTGTGGTCGTCAAGAAGCCTTATAAGCGGTTCAGTATTAAAGAAGAGCTGCGCGTTATCGCCCTCAAAATATTCGCGGACGATACCGTAATATTTGTCCTCTTTGAGCCACACCCGGATAGGCACAGGGAAGCCGAGCTTCTTTTTTGCGGAAGTTTTAGCCGTTTCCTCCGGCGTATCTTTTTTTGCGGCGCGTCTCAGGGCATACTTCGTGATATATTTTGTCTCGTCAGTGCCTTCTTTGTGGGTCACGCGGTATCTGGTGGGTATCTGCTGCGCCAGCTCCATTATTTCCTTATCCAGGAACGGCACTCTCAGCTCCAGAGAATTAGCCATACTCATTTTATCCGCCTTGAGCAGAATATCTCCTGCCATCCACATATGAAGATCGAGATACTGCATTTTGGTAACGTCGTCGCTGCTCTTTACGCGGTTGAAATAGGGTTTCGTGATCTCCGTCGGGTCGGGAGCGTTTGTGTTTATTTTCAGAAGCTTTTTCCTCTCCTCCGGTGTAAACATATATGCGTTGCCGATAAATCTCTCCTCAACGGTTCTGCCCTTGCGGACAAAGAAATTCACGCCTCTTTTTGCCGGAAGCTTTCCAGCGATTTTGCCGACCGTTCTGCGGAAGCCCATAGGCAGCCTGTCATAAAATGTGCCGTCAGGGTCGCTGTATACATTATAGCCGCCGAAAATCTCGTCAGCGCCTTCGCCCGAAAGTACGACTTTAAGCTGCTGAGATGCGATATTGCACACGAAATACAGCGCCACAGCGGACGGATCGGCGAGAGGCTCATCCATGTGATACTGGATCATTTCAAGGCTGTTCCAGTACTCCTCCGGAGTTATCACCTTTCCGGTATTTTCCTTGCCGATAGCCTTGGAGAAGTTCTTTGCGAATCCTATCTCGTTGTATTTTTCATCGCTGCCGAAGCCTACGGTGAATGTCTTGTCAACGTCTGCAACAGCCGCAACATAGCTTGAATCTACGCCGCTTGACAGGAATGAGCCGACCTCGACATCTGCGATCTTATGGGCTTTGACGGAATCGTGGAATGTCTCGGAAATGCGGTTTGTCCACTCGTCGAGAGATGGTTTCTCGTCCGGAGAGAATTTCACATCCCAGTATCTCCGGATGACCATTTTGCCCTCGCTGAGCTTATATCTGAAAAAGTGAGCCGGGAGGAGCTTATATACATTTTTAAAGAAGGTTTCCCGTGTCGGCGAATACTGAAAGGTAAGATAGTTTTCCAGCGCTGCGGTATTCAGTTCCTTTTTGAAGCCTGGGTGAGCGAGAAAGCTCTTGATCTCCGAGCCGAACATCAGACATTTGTCCATAATTGCGTAGTACATGGGCTTGATGCCGAAAAAGTCCCGTGCGCCGAAGAGCTCGCGGTTCTTTTTGTCCCATATCACGAAGGCAAACATTCCCCGGAGCATATCCAACAGCTTTTCGCCGTATTCTTCATATCCATGGAGGAGCACCTCCGTATCGGTCTCGGTTTTGAAAACATGACCTGCCTCTACAAGCTTTTCGCGTATCTGTCGGTAGTTGTAGATCTCGCCGTTAAAGACGATTACCATTGAGCCGTCCTCGTTGAAAATAGGTTGGTCTCCGGAGGAGCTTACGTCGATAATGCTCAGCCGGCGATGTCCCAGAGCCACGTCTCCGTCCACGTATTTGCCTTCAGCATCAGGTCCGCGGTGCTTTATTTTATCCATCATGTCCCCGATGACCTTGTTTGCGTTGTCGATCTTATTTGTAAAGCCTACGATACCACACATAGAATAACCTCCATCTGATATAAATTCTCCTGATTTATTATACTACATTTTAAATGTTTTTGCAACAGTATAGCAAAAATTAACGGGAATTTTTTGCCGCAGAGCTTAGGCTGCATCTTGATAGACAATTGTCAATTTATACAAAGTGCATAAAAAGCGCCGCGTAAAAGCGTGATTTCGGTATATATAAAAAATATATTTTTGTGATATGTTACAAAAAAAAAAATAAAATGCTTGACATTTTTGCTAAAAGGTGCTATACTTAGAGTGTAGTACACAGGATATACCCTACGAGATAATTGTACGGAAATATACAGTTTGTACAATTATGCACTCAGTAAAGGCAGGCGAAATGTGTGACGGACAAGGAATTACATAAGCTTAAAAGATCCGAGCTTCTTGAACTCCTTTTTACCATGCGTAAGGAGATAGATACGCTCCAGACGGAAAAATTGAAGCTGGAGAAAAAGCTGGATGACGCCGTAATAAACAGGGAGCTCCTGAAAAAGATACTTCACGCCGTATGTCCCGACGAAGAGGAGGGAATAAATTCTGATGATAATGAATGATACGGATAGCCCTATAGCTTCTCTGCCTACAGCAGAACAGCTTGAATCGGAGCTGAAGCAGATAAAGTACCGCAGAAACTTCGGAAGAATAATGAGAAGTACGCTCTCATCTCTTCTTGTAGTCGCTGCGATCGCGGTTCTGGTTTCTATGCTGTTCCTCCCGGTTTTAAGAGTCACGGGAACAAGTATGACTCCTACGATGCAGAATGATGAGCTTATCATTTGCTCGAAACGGAGCAATTTCAAGCAGGGAGATATAGTGGCTTTTTATTATAATAACAGGATTCTGCTGAAAAGAGTCATAGGCGTTGCCGGAGATTACATAGACATAAAGGAAGACGGAACTGTTTATGTAAACGGAAATAAGCTCGATGAGCCTTATGTCAATGAGCTTGCTTTCGGAGAGTGCGATATAGAACTGCCGTACCAGGTTCCCGATAACAGGATTTTTGTTATGGGAGACCACCGCGCAGTTTCAGTCGACAGCCGCTCGACAACAGTCGGATGTATTGCTGACGAGTACGTTATCGGAAAGGTTATTTTCCGGATATGGCCGTTTGAAAGCATCGGGGCTGTCTGAGCGTTCGGATATCAGATCAATTACGAGGAGGGACGATTTCGTTGAGAGGATTACAGAATTTAATCAGCAAATATTTGAAAGATCATGAGAAACGGAAAAAGTATCTCGCCGTTGTTCTGACGCTGTCAATTATTGTTACCTTTGCTGTTCCTATGAGCCTTATTATGCCGGCGATCAGTATGACGAATGAGCCGGATAGTGCACTGCAGACTGAACAGATGAGTTTGTACAGCGAAACTGGTCCGAGTCTTGAAAATGCTGCAAAAGCTGACGGAAATGAAGTGGACGGCAAGGTTTACAGTCCTCAATATTTACCGGAAGTGACTCTTCTTGTTGGCAATAGCATTCCGTGGGCTGAAGGTCTTAATGCAGCAGAAGTTATTGAGGAGGCGAAAAACCGGTATTTCTTGGGAATCGCTCATGACTTCTGTGCATTTATTGAGAACGATTTTAATCCGAAGGCTGCTGACGCAGAGGGTCGAGTTGCCGTAGGCGGAGACATCACCTTTGTTCAGGCAGGTAATGAGTGGAATTACCAGATAGGTTCGGGTGATTATGGTGCAGCGAGATCACTGAATAACACAATAAGCTATGATGGCAACAGCGGTTACGCTCACGCGATCGTAGGCGGAAAAATAGTTAACGTCAACACTGCCAGTACGGGCAGCGGAAATATTAGATTTGGCGGTGCGAGCAGTTATGATGCAGATTCCGGTTTACATACTGTAAATCGCGGCAGTCAATATAGTTATACATTCTTCTATAAGCCGGAAGATGATCTGTTCAAGCGCCTGGTTGTAGGAGACATTGAAAATTCTTCACATTATGAAGATGGTACGAACAATAATGTTCCGTATGCTTCATCTCATGCGCATGATTATCCTGGCGATTGTAATGACGGAAACGGAAATGATCCGAATCATGCGTATCTCGGTCAGGTAAATGAGTTAGCTCAGATTTATCGACAGCCGGAGGGCGGTCTCATTGATTTTACGGAAGCATTTAATTATCTGCGCAAGCGTTCTAAGGAGCTTAGCCAGGTCAGATCGAATGGTACTGTAACTGAAAATGGTACTGAGCTCGTTCTAACGTGTCCTGAAGTAACTCGTGACGGCGATACTGTATATTTTGACATTCCTGAATGGAAGTACGGAAGTGTTCGCTTTGAGAACGTTCCGGTAACAACAAGGAAAAATGAACGTGATGAAGAGAAAATTTATCCCCTGTGCAATCTTGTTGTTAATTGCGGCGGAAGCGAGTTTAATATCGGAGACGGCGGAGGAAAGATACCTACCTATATTAATGGCGAAGACATTTCTTCAAATGATGATAGAACTAACAATCATCCTGCATCGGAGAAGATATTATACAACTTCTATGAGGCAACTCAAGGTTCTATCCAGACGAACTTTAACGGAACGGTCTTCGCACCATTCGCAGATGTTACATCCGGAAAAAAAGACGCAAATAATACTGCTGAAGCCTCCGGACATCTTTCAGGCGCTCTGATCGCTAAGTCCTTTGAGGGTTACCTGGAATTTGGTTATAGACCTTACCGCGGTGACAGCCAGATCATTCCTCTTACAACAGGATATTCTGTTCCTGTCGATAAGCTGGTCGAGGGAGATACAACTGGTCAGCCTCTGGCGGGTGCGTCTTTTTCAGTAACTGACGACGACACAGGAAGAGAAGTATATTCGTGGATAAGCGGCGGCGATACGGAATATGCGCAGCTCCCTACAGCAGTTGATTTCTCGGGAAAAACGTCCTATACAGTAACCACTGCGGCTGTTACAACCGTAGTCACTACAGAAGTTACTACAGTTGCTGAAACGACTGCGGCAGAGACTTCTGATGATCCTGTATCTGACGTTCTGGATGAACAAAATGATGAGGCTGATATTCAGGATGATCCGGAAGTGCAGGCTGATGAAGCCGATACTGGCGAAGAGCCGGATGCGGTCGCCTATGAGGAAACTGAACAAACAGACGATCAGGAAAGCTCAGTCCCTGACTCTCAGGCAGAGGCTGACCAGACATATGATAGCGATGATGCTGAATCTGACGTGCAGGCAGATGATACCGGCGATCCAGAGTATATAACAGTAACAAAGAGCTATACAATTTCAGAAACCAGCGCTCCGGAGGGATATGTTAAAACTGATAATACGTATAACGTTGTGATAACTGAAAGTGTTGATACATCAAAGACGGTCAGCAATGGCAGCGAAGGTACGTATCCGACGCATATCAAGTCAACTGTTGTCATCAGTAACGCTGATGTTAAGATCGCTGAATGGAATTTTGACATAAACGATCAATATGCTGGAGACAAAGTTGAGACAAGAACAATAAGAATCTTGGATGAGAGTGAGTCTGAGATCGAAGCTTTTGAATTGAATGTAACAAATAATAAAATATCTGGAATCGTTTCTGTCACAACTGGTTCAGACTACAGCGATAAGACGAACGGCGGTATTATAGATTCGGAAGGTAATAAGTATTACTTCGATACTTATGTCATGATGGTAATGCCTCTTCCGGAATATAATCTTAAGTTTGAAAATGCTCCCGGTGTGCTTTTCAAGAAGGTTGATGATTCTGTTTCAAAGCAGTATGTTTCCGGAGCTGATATAAGCCTGCTTGATCTCGGCGGAAATGTTATTGACAGTTGGACGTCTGCTGGAAATTCTGGATATACTATTGATGTAACGCAGCTTGAAAATGGTATCTATATAATCCGTGAAGACACTCCTCCGGCGTTGTATAACCCGGCAGAGGATATCTATATCAAGAAAGTATCAAACACGGAGATTTGGTACGCAGACAGCATGGAAAAACTGGCTGACGAGTCACAGTGTACAATTTTAAATTTGTTTGACGATCGTACCATAGAAATGGAAGATACGCGGATACTCGGTGCTAAGCCTACAATTTCAAAATGGGATATAACCGATCCGGATAATCCTACTGAATTAAAAGGAGCGACTCTTGAGCTTCACGCTCAGGACGGAACTCTTATCGTTGAGTGGAAAAACTTTATCGGAGAAGAGACTTCGATTGACAATTGGATAATAAAAGAGTCTGCAACGCCAAAGTATATTGAAAACGGTTATCTGAAACCTGGCAGGTATTACATTGACGAAACTAAGCGCCCCACCCCCACAGATGCTGCGGATGAGTATATTGCTCCCGGTAAAATGTGGTTTACGGTTAAGCTTAACGCGGATAAGACCGGGTATGTGGTGGAAGAGGATAAGGTTTTAGCTCCTGGAACAGATGATTCGTCAGGCGGTTCAACCGAAACGTATGATGAAAATACTCATGTTGGAGAGCCCGGTAAAACTTATCCTTTAGGCGTAGATTTATCAGATAATAATATTCACTATGCAACATTCGATGGAAAACGTATTGATAAGGATAATAAACTTGCCAATATAGAGTATATTGAGTTTAAGACTGAGCAGAAATTCCAGCAGTTTTATGCTGATGATTATGCGCTGGATAATGGCAATAATGAAGCCTCAGTATATTCACATCAATATAATTCTCCAACAATTTTAACGACATTTAAGTTCCAAGACTGGAATGGTAACAATCCAACATTTGAATACATTTTTATAAGAGCTGCAAATGGCGCAATGTATTTGTATAACCCTGAAGGTAAGTTTACTATACCAGTTGCCACAACAACTACCACCGCAGTTACTCCTGAAGAAACAACCACAACCGTTGCTCCTGTTGAGTATCTCAAGGTAGACGACGAGTGCAATTTACAGGTAAGAAACAAGCTTAAAGGCGATACTGAGGATATTCCGGTTGAGAAGAGATGGAGTAATGATGACGACTTCTCGTCTATGAGAACTCCGGTAACTGTATATCTCTATCAGACAACAGAGCCAATTGAAGATGTGTCAGAGCTTACTGAGGCTGATCGTTTTTGTGATGAGGATGATAATCCGATGACCGCTGAACTCAGTGCAGAAAACTCGTGGAGAAGCAAGTGGGAAAATCTTCCGACAAAAACCGGAGAGCCTGGAGATACGAATAGGCAGAAGTACTATTATTACATCAAGGAAGAACCTGCTGCAAACGGTTATAAGGTTACGTATTCTACGGATACAGACGGAACACTTGTAGTTACAAATACCCTTGACCCGATCAGCTTAAAGGTCAAGAAGGACTGGATAGGCGATCCAAACGAAAATATACCAAAGCCGGATTCACTGATCTTCCAGCTCCAGGTCAAAAATAATGATGAGGCATGGGAAAAGTTAAGACCGGTAACTGTTACAGCATCAGAAGGCTGGAAAACAACCGTTCCGGGTCTTCTAAAGGGAAGAGAGTACAGGATCGTAGAAAGCAATGTCCCGGCAGGCTGGAAGATAAGTACCGATAAAAGTGATGACGAATTATCAAATGGAGCTAATGGTGATGAGACACTTTCAATTGCAAATGAACCAAAGGTATCAGATCTTGTTTTAAACAAGCTGTGGACTGAGCCAGAGGATTCGACAGGAGATACGAAACCTGAAAGCGTTTATCTTCAGCTTTACAGGACAACGGAAATTCCAGATGAATATCTGCCATATCCTGTAGATCAGCTTCCAGAAGATACACAGGAAGACTACGCAAGACTTCTCCAGTATTCACTTTACTTCTATGACGCTAATATGTGCGGCAACGAGGTTGATGATAACAGTGCATATAGCTGGCGCAGCAACTGCCACGACGGAACGACCGGAGACGGTGCTTGGAGCGGTGGTTTCCATGATGCAGGCGACCATGTAATGTTTGGTTTGCCGCAGGGATACACAGCGTCGATGCTTGGCTGGGGCGCTTATGAGTTCCAGGGCGCATTCAATGATCTTGGTCAGACGGCACATATGCAGGTTATTCTGGAGCAGTTCTGTGACTTCTTTATGAAGACTGCTAAGTATGATGACGGTAGTTTTAGTGCAAATAAATTTGAAAGCGATAAAACTATAACCGCTATCCTCTATCAAAAGGGCAATGGCGAAATCGACCATAACTACTGGGGCGTTCCGGAGTTACAGGAGCAGACACAGCATGACAGTACGATCGAGGGCAGAGAGTATGGTTCAGCAGCATATCGTAAGTATCAGCTTTACTGGACGGATGATGATCCGAACAGCGCGGATAGAAAACTGAATCAGGCTAATGAGTATTGTCTGGATCCCGGTAATAATGCCGGAGGCGATATTGCCGCTGAATATGCAGCAGCACTTGCTCTTGCATACTTGAATTACAGAGATAATGGCGATTATAGATCTGCTGCTGGAAATGATGAAGAGACAAAGGCGAAATACGATAAATACCTTGAAATGGCAAAAGCATTGTACGCATTTGCTGAGGCGCATCCTAACCCAGTAAAAGGTAAAACCATTGAACCGTCGGAAGTTGGCGGTAAAGGAGGTTATTATAGCTCGTCTGATTCAGATGATGATAGAAAATGGGCGGCAGTCTGGTTGCACCTTGCTACCAAAGATAATGAAGGTAATTCAGCTTATAAGAATAAAGTTAACGAAATAGGAGATTCAGTTAGTACAGTCAACATATCATGGAATGATGTAGGTACAGCCGCGGTAGTGGCAAATGCTAAAAACATTAAAACTGAAAATCAGGCGAATGTGGTTAATTCTATAGTCAACAATGGTAAAATCCAGACCGATGGCTATGTATTCGGAGGCGAATCAGGCGGTTGGGGACAGATGAGACATAATGTTGCTTATCAGACGACCGCTTTGATTGCATGGACATTTCCTAATGCTACTCCTGAACAGAAGGAAAAATTAAAAAATTGGGCGCAGGCTCAGATGAAAGTAATTCTTGGCGACAATGATTACAATAAGTGCTTTGTCTCTAATTTCGCGAGCAATTCAGTAAAAAATCCTCATTTCAGAGCTACTTCTGGAAAGAGTGAGCAGATGATAAGCAATGACGATAAAAGTGTTATTGATGACTATGACGATCTGTATATGCTTATCGGAGGTTTAGTCGGAGGCTGGCAAAGTTCGATACGATACGATGACATCCGTTCTATGTATCAGGTCAATGAACCTGCCGATGACTATAATGCTGGACTCGTATGTGCAGCAGCCGGACTTTATGCGGCATTTAGAACTGGTCAGACATACTTGATTCCGGAAGAGACCGGCGTCAATACGCAGTATGTTCAAAAAGGGACTGTACCCGGATATTACTGGGGTTATCCAGCTGAAGCTACAGAGTCTTCACTTGCTGTAAACCATTCCGAAGCAACTTTGCAAACCCTGGCAAAAACTCCGGCAGCTATGGTGATGAGAACGCTGGCGATCAGGGATGCGGGGGATAGTTATATAGAGTTTAGCAATAATTGTAATACTGAAGTATTTCAAAGAATGAGCCTCGGTGGTCAAAATGCAGGATGTATCGATATAAGCGAATACACTTCCGGAAAAAATATAATCAAAATAGAACTGGATTATGGTTCGGAATATATTGCTTTAAAGTTAAATAATGCTATTTTTCATTGGAATGACAACGATAATTTGAATCCATGTTATAGTTATCAAAATGGAAAATTAATTTTTGAGCCGATTAATGACAATGGTAATTTTGTATATCCAAGAATATGGGGAAATAGCAATGTGTCCTATAACAATATAGAGAGTTTTGGTTATATTTGGAATACACCAAATTATATCCGCTTCTACTATGAAGATGACAACAGTTTTAGGTTAAACCAATCCAAAGTTGAGTTGCCAATTAACGAAACAGTAACGCTTAATGCTAACGCTCCGGCTAATTGGACGGCTGACAGTAATAATGTTGAGCTTACGCCAAGTGCTGACGGTAAATCCTGTGAAGTTAAGGCTTTGAATGGCGCAAATTCTTCCGTAACCATTACAGCGACAAGAATAGCAAATAACTCTCAGACCGCTGCGGCTACGATCAATATTAAACCGAAGAATCAGTGGTATGTTGTAGTGAAAGATCGTGATGTAAGCACGTTTAGGCTGCATGGTGAGTGGGAAAATGTCACAAGTATTGAAATAATATACGAGGGCAGCGGAAACTTTGGCTGCGGAATTGCTATCAACAGACCTGATATCGCAGATAATGATGAGTCAGATTCTTGGTATCAGACAAATGGTCAAGGTGATACGAAAAATTTTAATGATCTGAAAAATGAGAATTTTGATCCAATAACAATCACAGATTTAAGATTTAGAATCCAGAACTGGGACTTTAATGGTAAGATTAAAGAAATCCGTCTCCATTACGTAGATGTTCCAAAATTCACAATCACCCCTGACAAGACCGAAAATATCTACCCCGGTGATAAAATCAAGCTTGATATAACTGATGCAGAAAATGAAATCAGCTGGGAGAACACCGGAAACGGCACATTCTCAAAGGGCGACGATGGAAATTGGTATTTCACGGTCATAAAATCTGGTGAAATCAAGATCAAGGGCACGAGCGGCGACAAGCAGGGCGCATACACATTCAACGTAAACCCGATTGTTGTAGCTCCGAGTCCAATACGGCTTCATGTTGGTAAGACAGTGGAAATCACAACAGAACCGAGCGACATAAGCCTTACGATTGGAGATACCAATGTTGCTGAGATCAATGGTGATACTATTACTGCTAAAACGGTTGGCGAAACGGTTCTGACTGTGACTCGTAACGGCGTGAAGATCGGCGAAGCGGAAGTGGCAATCAGCGTTCTTGAGCCGTTGGAAATCGTTGGTATGGCTGACATGAACCCGGATTCGACGCAGACATTGACAGTTAATAATAATGTCGGAAATGTAATTTGGTCGATAAAGGAAGAGGATGCGAAAGCCACGATTGATTCGAATACAGGTGTTCTGACATCAGGAGAAAACGAGAGAATAACGGTAGTTGCAACTGATTCTGACAAAACTAAAGCCGAATTTATCGTAAATGTACACAAGCTGCCGGTTATTGTTGAAAAGCAAGACAGCTGGGAAAGGGTTGGCGAAGCTATTGAAGTGACAAAAGGCGAGGATTGGTCAAAGACGATTAAAGACCTTCCGCTTACCAACGGCGAGGGCAGACTCTATTACTACTATATTATTGAGGTAGATAAGGAGAGCGGAGAGCCTGTAAAGCAGCTCACAGGAAATGGCGCTGTTTATATTCCTAGGGAATATGTCAACGGTAAGCCTTTGAAGGAAAATCCAGGTGAAACTGATAACAAGCTTTCAGTCAAAAATGAAAACGTAGGCGAAACCCAGGGAGAGCTTCCCTCAGCGGGCGGAGTGGGAACGAAAGGTTTCTACGCAGCTGGCATGGCTGTCATGTGCAGCGCCGCTGGTTACTATCTCATAAGAAGGCGCAGAAGACGTGCCACGAAATAAGAACGATACGCGCGGAGGCTGCATCGCGGAAGGTGCAGCTCCGCAAAACCCAAGACCTATTTAATTTTAAGGAGAGATTATTATGAAAAACTTTAAGAAACTTGCAGCCATGGTTGCTGCCCTCACACTCTCAGCTTGCGCTATCGCACCTATGGCTTCGTTTGCTGCACCGGAGGAAACTTATTCCATTACAGTTGATAATGAGGTAACGGGTCATACATATGATGTGTATCAGATTTTCATTGGTGATTTATCTGAGGAAGACGGCGCAAAGGTTCTGTCAAATATTAAGTGGGGTTCAGGTCAGGAGTCTAATAAAGTTGGCGATGATGCTACGGAAGCATCTAAAAATATCACAGGTGACAATGCGTTAACGTGGGCAAAGGGTCTTCGCCTTTCTGCAAAACCTACGGCTACACTTCAATACGATACTACAACAAAGAAATATGCAGTAAGTGGTCTTGTACCAGGTTACTACCTTGTAAAAGACAGAGATAATTCATTGAGCGGTGTAGATGATGCGTACACATCCTTTATCCTTAGAGTTGTAGGTGATGCAACTGCGACTCCAAAGAGCGCTAAGCCTACCGTTGATAAGGAGGTCTATGATAACGACGATTCGGTTACGGAAGGTGATAACAACGGTTGGGGTGAGACAGCGGATCACGCTATTAATGAGTCCTTCCAGTTTAAACTTACGGCAACTGTTCCTGCTGACGCAGATTATGCTTATTATGACACATACAAAGTAGTGTTTAATGATGAGATGTCAGAAGGCATAACATTCGAGAGTATAGAATCAGTTAAAGTTGGTGCAATTGATGTTCCTGAAACAGGATATACGAAAACAGAGGTGAGTGATGGTAAGTGGTCGCTTACAATTGATGACATATTACAGTATGATAAGGATCTTACCGACGGTGCAACGATAGAGGTTGTTTACAATGCTCATCTGAATGAGAAGGCATATATCAACAAGAAAAGCGGAACAACTGAAAACTTGAATAAGGTTAATTTGGAGTATTCAAATAATCCGAATGTCTCTGGTGGCGGAGAACTTGGAAAAACACCTGATGATACCGTTTGGGTGTTTACATATGGTGTAGATAACACTAAGGTTGACGGAAGCGATAAAAATGCTCCATTGGGTGGTGCAGGATTTAAACTGTATGACATCACGGGCGCAACTGAAATTGGTTTGATTAAGGATGGAGATAATTATCGTCCTATTAAGAGTGGTGAGACCGCGGTGGAGATGTTTTCTGCTAGTGACACAGGTAAATTCAATATCATTGGTTTGGATGCAGGTAAGTATGTACTGAAAGAGACGACAGTTCCTGCAGGATACAACAAATGTGCTGATAAGATCGTAGTAATTTCTGCTACAAAACATGAGGAAACAGATGCAGGAGCAAGTGCGAATGTTACTCTTGATATGGAAAATAGTAATTTAGACAATACTATTGTTAATGAAAAGGGTTCAACCCTCCCCAGCACAGGCGGCATGGGTACAACACTGTTCTACATCGTCGGCGGCGCTATGGTAGCGGTAGGAGGAATCTTCCTCATCACAAAGAAGAGAATGAGCAAAGACGCAGAATAATTTTAATACCTTATTCCAACAGGCAGAGTGATCTGCCTGTTGGCGTTAGGGAGGGCTTTATGAGAAAAAAATCAGGCAAAATATCAACGATTATTTTAATCATCATACTCCTCGTAGGGCTCTCCGTAATGCTGTACCCGACCATAAGCAACTGGTGGAACGAACGTGTTTCCAGTAAAGTTATTACCACATATAACGAAACTGTAGCCCAAATGGACACCGGAGAGACCGAGCGGCTTATTGCCGAAGCCCAGAAGTACAATCAGCAGCTTAACGGGCTGTACGCGCCATTTGTCAACTACGATCAGATTCCGGGATATGAGGATATTCTCAACATCTCTGGTACAGGAATTATGGGTTATATCACTATTCCGGTCATTCACGCTGAGTTTTCAATCTACCACGGCACAAGCGAAGAGGTGCTGAACGTTGCCGCCGGACACTTGCAGGGCTCGTCCTTTCCCGTAGGCGGAAGCGACACCCACGCGGTAATTTCGGCACACCGGGGACTGCCCTCCGCAAAGCTTTTCACCGATCTGGACAAAATGGTAGAGGGCGACACCTTTACAATAACCATTCTCGACCAGGTGTACACCTACGAGGTGGAAAAAATTCTGACGGTCAAGCCGGAGGAGGTCGATAAGATCGAGATCATTCCCGGCGGCGACTATGTCACGCTTATGACCTGCACGCCCTATGGAGTAAATACTCATCGTCTGCTCCTGCGCTCGCACAGAATAGAGACGGTGTACGACGATGTGAAGAATATCAGGGTAAATCCCGACGCGTCACAGGTTGACCCGATGCTGGTCGTTCCGATCATTTTCACGTTTTTTGTACTCCTGCTGATTATTTACTGGATCATCAGCGGCAGGCTGAAACGCACCAGAACGCTGGACTACACGAAGATCCCGGTAAGAGACGATACATAAAAATAAGCTGCTGCAAATTTTACTTGCAGCAGCTTTTAGTTTGTTCAATTATTTTGCAATACTGCTGAATGCATCTTCGACTACTTCCGCGCTGGGAGCTTTAGTGAATTTGCTGACAACAGGAACGATGATAAGCGAAACGATCATTGCAAATGCCCCGGCGTTAATGGGCGAGAGCAGATTCAATGGACAATTCAGGTTTGCTACCGCTTGCTTAATGCCGTCGAAAGCGCCGATGCCCATGCTGAAAATCAGCATATGAGCCAGCGTGATCCCCACGCCCGTCGCCATGCTTGCCCAGACTGCGGCACGAGAAGCCTTTTTCATAAACAGACCATAAAGGAACGGGCCAAGGAAAGCTCCCGAAAGCGCGCCCCAGGAGTAGGACATCAGCGTTGTGATAGAGGAGTTGGGATTGCAGGCGATAATAACGGAGATCACCAGGAAAACCGCTATAAATATACGAATGAAGAGCATCTGCTTTTTGTCGTCGAAGTTTTTGATCCTCGGCTTGATAAGGTCGTTGGTCAGGGTCGAGCTTGACGTGAGAACCAGTGACGACAGAGTTGACAGCGAAGCCGACAGAACCAGTACAACAATAAGTCCGATTAGCATATTCGGCAGCGCAGTTTCAATAAGATTAGGAACCATTGTATCAAATTTCGGCTTGCCGTTCGCAACCTCGATGAGCGCGCGCCCGTTCGTGTCGGCAGGGTCAAGCGTGCAGTAGAGCCGAACAAATCCGCCCATAAAATATGAGCCTCCGGCTACTACGAGAGCGAAAAATGTGGAGATGACCGCGCCCTTTTTAATAGCCTGCTGATCCTTGATTGCGTAGAATTTCTGCACCATCTGCGGAAGTCCCCATGTTCCGAGAGATGTAAGGATAACAACTCCAAGGAGATTCAGTGGATCAGGTCCGAACAGTGAACCGAGAGTTCCCTCGGCTGCGCTTCCGTCCGAAACAAGATTCAGCGCGTCAATTGCCTCCGAAAGACCGTTTTTCTTCTGCACTGTCAGGAAAACAACGGTACTGATTCCGATGAGCATGATGATTCCCTGGAAAAAGTCGTTGAGCGCCGTAGCCTTATATCCGCCCAGGGTAACGTAAATAGCGGAGAGAACAGCCATAAGGATAATGATTATCTTGCCGCCGCTCTGCCCGAGGTCGAACACCATTCCGAAGAGATTGGACAGTCCGTTGTATACCGAAGCGGTGTAGGGGATGAGGAAAATGAAAACGATAAGTGCGGCTGCAGTTTTGATCTTGCTGGAATCGAACCGCTTCTCAAAAAAGTCCGGCATGGTTTTCGAGCCGAGGTGATTTGTCATGAGCCGCGTACGCCGTCCCAGGACGAAGAATGGGATAAGGCTGCCGATTATGGCATTGCCGATTCCAATCCAGGTTGCAGACACACCGTAGCTCCAGCCGAACTGACCGGCATAGCCGATGAATACGACGGCTGAAAAATAGGTCGTTCCATAGGAGAAGGCGGTTAGCCATGAGCCGACGCTTCGTCCGCCGAGCATAAAGTCTGTGGTTGATTTTGTTCGTTTTGAGGTATAAATTCCGATTCCTACCATAACGGCTATGTAAACAGCCAGAATGATAAAGGTCGCGGTTGTTGAACTCATAACGATCACTTCCTTTCGCAGCTTATAGCCAAGGCTGTTCCGCACGATTGCCTCGAAAGCTATAAAGCTTTAAATTGTTAAAGTGTTGTATTTGCTTGTTATATTATACTATATATTACGACGATTGTCAAGTATTTTTATCATTTCCCTTTTTATATTCATAATTCCGCTATTTTCTTGACTTTTTTCGGGTTATGTGGTAAAATATAAATATATGTGATATTTCGGAGATGAAAAAATTGAAGAATACTTTTGGTTCAAAAATCGCCATTACCCTCTTCGGCGAAAGCCACGGCAAAGCCATAGGCGCAGTTCTTGACGGAATGCCGTCGGGAGTTGCAGTTGACGAGGATTTCATAGCGCGGCAGATGTCCCTGAGAAAGTCGGTAGGTGCGATCTCCACAGCCCGGAAAGAGGCTGACGAGGTCAGAATACTGAGCGGCGTATTCAATGGCAGGACTACGGGAACTCCCATTACCTTTATGATCGAAAATCAGGATCAGAGAAGCCGGGATTACGGCGAGCTTGCCTATAAAGCGCGTCCTGGTCATGCCGATTACGCTGCTGAAATGAAATACGGAGGCTTCCAGGATTTCCGGGGCGGCGGACATTTTTCCGGCAGAATAACGGCAGGTCTCGTTGCGGCAGGTGCAGTCGCAATTTCTGCTCTGCGTGAAAAGGGGATAACTGTGGGCACACACATTCTTTCCTGCGGCGGGATCCGTGACCGCAGCTTTGGCGACGTAAAGTCTGATATTGACTATCTGGACGGGCTGGAGTTTGCAGTGCTCGATGCTTCTAAGGAGGAGGAGATGAAGGCGGCTATAATGGCTGCAAAATCCGAGGGCGACAGCGTAGGCGGATGCCTTGAAACTGCTGTTTATGGTATGCCGGCAGGTGTCGGTGAGCCGTGGTTCGATACGGTAGAGGGACTTCTTTCTCATGCGCTTTTCAGCGTCCCGGCAGTAAAGGGCGTGGAATTCGGCGCAGGCTTTGCTTATGCCGATATGCGCGGAAGTCAGTCGAACGATCCGTTCAGAAACGAAAACGGCAAGGTCGTTACCGAGACTAATAACTGCGGCGGAATACTGGGCGGAATTACAAACGGTATGCCGATTCTGTTCAGGTGCGCTGTGAAGCCAACTCCGTCCATATATAAGGAGCAGCAGACCATCGACATGAGAACAGGGGAGAATACAACTCTGGTCATCAACGGCAGACACGATCCGGCGATAATTCACCGTGCGAGAGTCGTGATCGACAGCGTAACCGCGCTGGTTCTGTTAGATATGTTAAGTTGATGACAAGTTCAAAAAGGGAGAGATAAATTATGCCAATGAATATTATAAGAGAGCTTCCGAAGCCGGAGGAGATCAAAAAGCAGTACGCTCTTTCATCGGAGCTTGAAGCTGTAAAAAAGCAGCGTGGCGAGGAGATAAAGGCTATTTTCAGAGGAGAATCCAATAAATTCCTGCTCATTATCGGACCTTGTTCAGCAGACAGCGAAGAGCCTGTTCTTGACTATATAACACGTCTCCGCGAGCTCCAGGAGAAGGTAAAGGATAAGATCTTCATAATTCCCAGAATATATACCGGAAAGCCCAGAACGACAGGCGACGGCTACAAGGGAATGCTTCACCAGCCTAACCCTACGGAGATGCCTGATCTTAAAAGCGGAATCGTGGCTGTCCGCAACCTGCACATAAAGGCTCTTCGTGAGACAGGCTTTACTGCTGCCGATGAAATGCTCTATCCGGAGAATTACAGCTATCTTGACGATATTCTTGCTTACATTGCCGTCGGCGCGCGTTCGGTCGAGAATCAGCAGCATCGCCTTGTTTCAAGCGGAGTTTCCATTCCAGTAGGAATGAAGAACCCTACTGGCGGCGATATTTCCGTTATGATGAACGCTATCACAGCTGCACAGCATTCCCACGCCTTTATCTACAGAGCAAGCGAGGCGAGAAGCGACGGAAATCCCTATGCTCACGCAATTCTCAGAGGCTATGTCAACGACAGAGGTCAGTCATTCCCCAACTATCACTATGAGGATCTTTACCGTCTGGCGCAGGTTTATGCGGAGAAGAAGCTTGAAAATCCGGCTCTTATTGTGGACACTAACCACTCAAATTCCGGCAAGCAGTATCTTGAGCAGGTAAGAATTGCCAAGGAAATACTCCACAGTATGCGTCACAGCGCGGATATTAATAAGCTGGTCAAGGGCTTGATGATCGAGAGCTATATTGAGGACGGCAGCCAGAAGATCGGAGAGGACGTTTACGGAAAATCTATCACAGATCCGTGTCTCGGCTGGGAGAAATCCGAGAGACTGGTGCTTGATATTGCTGATTTGCTCTAAATTGGGTTTCAAAAGGGAATAAAAATAGGCAGGAAGAAATTTTCCTGCCTATTTTTGTAATTATCACATTCGCGAAAAATCAAAAACAAAGATTTTGGGGGACGCTCTGCAAGAGAGAGCGTCCCCCTTTTAAAACAGTCCGCCGGACTGTTTTAAAATTCACCCCTTGCAGAGCGCCTGAAGGCATAATTGACCTGCGGTCAATATGGGACTCTGTCCCATACCCTGCCAGAGGCGCCGCCTCTGGACTCTGCCAAAGTAGCATTGCCCCTTTGGAATCCCGATGTTTTGGATGCGATCCGCCAACTTATCTTATCGCGTCCTTCATAGACTTAACATATTCTCCGACATAAGGCGCAGCATCCTTGCCATACTGCTCCATGATGCGGATTATCGCCGAGCCGACGATAGCACCGTCTGATATATCAGCCATTTTCTTCGCCTGCTCAGGTCTTGAAATGCCGAATCCGACTGCACATGGAACGTCGGTATTCTCGCGTATCACCTTGACAATATCGCTCAGATCAGTCTTGATCTCGCTTCTCACGCCTGTAACGCCAAGGCTTGAAACGATGTATATGAATCCCTCTGCCTCCTTGGCAATCATTGAAACTCTGTCTGCCGAGGTGGGCGCGATCAGGGAAATAAGGTCTATGCCGTATTTTTTAGCTTCCTCGGAGAACTCACCCTTTTCCTCAAAGGGCATATCCGGGAGAATTATGCCGTCTATCCCGGTTTCTCTGGATTTTGCCATGAAACGCTCAGCGCCGTAGGAGAAAACCACATTTGCATATGTCATAAACACCATCGGTATCTTCACGTCACAGCGAAGCTCCTGTACAAGCTCAAAAACCTTGTCGGTCGTAACGCCGCCGGCAAGAGCGCGGATATTTGCGCCCTGGATAACAGGCCCTTCAGCTGTAGGATCGGAAAATGGGATTCCGAGTTCGATGAGGTCTGCACCGTTTTCAACAGCAGCACGAACGATTTTTGCGGTGGTCTCCAGATCCGGGTCGCCGCAGGTGATGAACGGGATAAACGCCTTTCCGTTCTTAAAGGCATCTGCTATTTTACTCATAAATTTCCTCTCCTCTGTAACGTGCAATGGCAGCGCAGTCCTTGTCACCTCTGCCGGACACGGTGATAATGATTATCTTGTCCTTTTCCATCTGAGGAGCAAGCTTCATGGCGTATGCCACAGCGTGCGCCGACTCAATGGCGGGTATGATTCCCTCAACTCTTGAAAGGTACTCGAAAGCGTTTACAGCTTCGTCGTCAGTTACCGGAACATACTCAGCGCGTCCGATGTCGTAGAGATATGCGTGTTCCGGACCAACTCCGGGATAGTCGAGTCCGGCGGAAATAGAATAAACAGGTGCGATCTGACCGTATTCGTCCTGGCAGAAATATGATTTCATGCCGTGGAAAATGCCGATTTTTCCAGTGTTTACTGTTGCGGCAGTTTCAAATGTGTCAATGCCTCTTCCGGCGGCCTCGCAGCCGATAAGACGCACGCCCTCGTCGGGAATATAGTGGTAGAAGCTGCCGATAGCGTTTGAGCCTCCGCCTACGCAGGCAATGACTGCATCGGGAAGTCTGCCCTCTTTTTCCAGGATCTGAGCGCGTGACTCACGGGAAATAACCGCCTGAAAATCGCGGACAATAGTTGGGAACGGGTGAGGGCCCATAACAGAACCGAGGCAGTAATGAGTGTCGCTTATGCGGTTCGTCCACTCGCGCATCGCCTCCGAAACAGCGTCTTTCAGAGTTGCAGTTCCTGTCTTTACCGGGATAACGTCAGAGCCGAGCAGCTTCATTCTATAAACATTGAGCGCCTGACGCTTTGTGTCCTCCTCGCCCATGAAAACGACGCATTCCATACCCAGCAGAGCGGCTGCGGTAGCTGTGGCAACGCCGTGCTGACCTGCGCCTGTTTCTGCGATAAGACGTGTTTTGCCCATTTTCTTGGCAAGGAGAGCCTGTCCCAGAACATTGTTTATCTTGTGAGAACCAGTATGGTTCAGATCCTCACGTTTCAGATAGATCTTTGCGCCGCCAAGCTCCTTTGTAAGCTTCTCGGCGTAGTAGAGATGTGAGGGTCTGCCTGCATATTCGTCCAGAAGCTGAGTCAGCTCGCGGTTGAATTCTGGGTCGTCCTTATATTTGTTGTATGCTTCTTCAAGCTCAATTATAGCGTTCATAAGCGTTTCGGGGATATATTGTCCACCGTGTACGCCGAAACGTCCTTTTGATTCTGACATAATATTTTATCCTTTCATATCTTTATGGCTTCGGTAAACCGGGTCATTTTTTCAAGATCCTTGAAGCCGTCGGTCTCGATACCGGAGCTTACGTCAAGGCAGTACGGTTCAAGCGCAGCGGCGTCGGCTGCGTTTTCTGGGTTCAGTCCTCCGGCAAGAAAATACTGCCGGGAAATGCCGTTCAGCAGCTCGTGATCGAAGGTTTTTCCGTCGCCCATTCCGGCATCGAGGAGAATGAAGTCTGCGGAAGAGCTTTCAGCAGCCCGGATATCATCCGCCGTCTTAACGATAAACGCTTTTATCACTGTTATGCCCTCGCTGCGCAGAGCAGCGATGTACTCCTCATCCTCGCTGCCGTGGAGCTGGGCGATTTTTATTATACCCGAGTTTACTGCGGAAATGACGTTTTCGATCGGCTCGTTTACGAAAACGCCGACCGGGATTATCCTGCCGTCAAGCAGATGCGTCAGCTTTGCGGCGTCCTGGGGCGGGATGTAACGTTTGCTCTTTTTTGCAAAAACGTAGCCGATATAATCGGGCAGCAGGGCGTTGACGAACTCAACGTCCTCTTTCCGCCTGATTCCGCACATTTTAATTTTCGTCATACCGTACCTCGCAGCTCGGCAAGCTTGGCTGATTTGTCCTCCGCGCGCATAAGAGTTTCGCCGATGAGAACAGCGTTGACTCCGGATTCACGGAGCAGCCTGATGTCCTCGGCGGTTTTAACGCCGCTTTCGGAGACGAAGATAACATCCTCCGGAACAAGCTCCCGGAGACGGCGGCTGTTTGCTGTATCGACTGAAAAATCTTTCAGATTCCGGTTGTTCACGCCGATAAGACGTGCGCCGCAGTCCACAGCGATTTTTATTTCCTCCTCATCATGAGCCTCCACGAGGGCGGAAAGTCCCAGCTCGTCGCAGGTATTGATATATGAGGCGATATCCTGAGCTGAAAGGATAGAGCAGATGAGCAAAACCGCCTTTGCGCCCATAAGCTTCGCTTCGTAGATCATGTAGTCGTCCACGGTGAAATCCTTGCGAATACAGGGAATATTCACATTTTCTGCGATCTGACGAAGAAATTTACCCTGTCCGAGAAACCATTTCGGCTCGGTCAGAACTGAAATGCAGTCCACTCCGGCTTTTTCGTAATCCTTGGCGATTTGAAGATAGGGGAACTCCTCGGCAATAATGCCCTTGGAGGGCGACGCCTTTTTGCACTCGCAGATAAAGGCGATATCCGGCTTTTTCAGCGCATTTTCAAACTCGAAGCCGCCTTTCGGAAGATTAAGGGCACGCTGTTTCAGATCTTCGTATGGCACGCGCGTTTTAGCATCTGCCACGCGTTCCCGGGCGTGCTCCGCCAGTTTATCAAGAATAGTCATACTCCACCTCAGCTATTTGAAACGGCGATGACGTTTTTCAGAGTTTCAAGAGCCTTGCCGCTGTCGATAAGCTCAGCCGCAAGCTTTACGCCTGCCTCAAAGGAATCAGCCTTGCCGCCGCAGTAGATAGCAGCGCCGGCATTGAGGAGAACGGTGTTTCTCTTGTGACCCTGTATCTCTCCGCTGAGTATTCCTGTAGTGATAGCGGCGTTTTCCTGGGGAGTGCCGCCGAGAAGGTCGTCCTTTGTGCAGCGTTCGAATCCGAACTGCTCCGGAGTTATTTCGTAATTTTTCAGCCAGCCGTTCTTGTATTCGCAGATCATTGTGGGCGCGCTAAGGGATATCTCGTCAAGCTTATCTGTTCCGAAAACGACCATGCCGCTTTCCGAACCGAGCTTCATGAGAACCTGTGCAACTGTCCCGATAAGAGAAGCGTCATAAACGCCAAGCAGGTGATGCTTGGGAGACGCAGGGTTGGTGAGCGGTCCGAGGATATTGAAAACCGTTCTTATGCCCAGCTCTTTTCTGATGCCGCCGACATATTTCATAGATGTGTGATACTTCTGCGCGAAGAAGAAGCAGAAGCCTGTCTTTTCCAGCATCTCGCGGCACTTTTCAGGGTCGAGATTGATATTAACGCCGAGAGCTTCAAGGCAGTCTGCTGTGCCTGAGAGTGATGAAGCGGCTCTGTTGCCGTGTTTTGCGACCTTGACTCCGGCAGCGGCTATAACCATAGCGGAGGTTGTGGAAATATTGAAGCTGTGAGCGTTGTCGCCGCCTGTTCCGACGATCTCCAGCAGGTCCATATCGTTCTCAAATTTCAAAGCGGCGTCGCGCATTGCAGCGGCGCAGCCTGTTATTTCGTCGATCGTTTCAGCTTTTGCGCTTTTGGTTGAAAGCGCCGCCAGAAACGCAGCGTTCTGGGTAGGCGTTGTTTCACCGGACATTATTTCAGACATTACCTTATAAGCCTCGTCATAGCTCAGATCCTGCTTGTCAACGATTTTAACAATTGCTTCTTTTATCATTTTCGTTTCCTCCTGATTACAAATCTATGAAATTTTTAAGCATCGTTCTTCCCTCGGGAGTCATAATTGATTCCGGGTGGAACTGAACGCCGTAGATCTTATATTCCCTGTGCTGAACAGCCATTATCTCGCCGTCGTCTGCCACCGCGGTGACCTCAAAGCAGTCCGGGATAGTTTCCGGATCTGCGGCAAGAGAGTGATACCGCGCCACCGGAGCATTTTCGGGTATTCCCTTGAAAATCGGGCAGTTTCCGGTAAATGAGATGACCGACTGCTTGCCGTGCATCAGCTTTTTGGCGTAGGTAACAGTCGCTCCGTATGCCGCACAAATCGCCTGATGTCCGAGGCATACGCCGAGAGTCGGTATCTCCTGGCAGACGGTTTTCGCGGCTTCAACGATGATACCGGCATCCTCTGGTCTTCCGGGGCCGGGAGAAATGATTATCTTATCTGGAGCAAGCTTTCTTATCTCCTCCACAGTCATCTCGTCATTTCTTATAACTTTTATATCCGGCTCAAGCTCGCCTATGAGCTGAAACAGGTTATATGAAAAGCTGTCATAATTGTCAATAAGAAGGATCATATGTCCGCCTCCTCTGCCATTTTCAGTGCATTTACGACTGCCGCAGCCTTGTTGATGCACTCCTGATATTCGTTCTCCGGAATTGAGTCGGCAACGATTCCTGCACCGCTGCGGACGAAAACCTTGCCGTTTTTCTTGTAGGCTATACGTATCGCGATACAGGTGTCAAGGTTGCCCGTAAAGTCGATGTAGCCTATTGCTCCGCCGTATATTCCGCGCTTGTTCTTTTCGAGATCGGCGATTATCTGACAGGCGCGTATCTTAGGCGCACCAGAAAGCGTTCCAGCCGGGAGAACTGCGCTTACAGCGTCAAGTCCGTCAAATTCCTCGCGTATCTCTCCACGGACTGTCGAACCAATGTGCATAACGTGGGAGTAACGCTCGATGCTGTGGAGCTTTTCGACCTGAACGCTGCCAAATTTGCTTATTTTTCCAAGGTCGTTTCTGCCAAGGTCGACCAGCATATTGTGCTCCGAAAGCTCTTTTTCGTCTTTCAGCAGACCTTCCTCCAGAGCCTTGTCCTCAGCTTCAGTCCTGCCTCTGGGGCGAGTACCGGCGAGAGGAAAGGTGTGGAGGACTCCGTTTTCCAGCTTTACGAGAGTTTCCGGGGACGCGCCTGCTATCTCTACGTCTGTGCCGGAGAAATAGAACATATATGGAGAGGGATTGATAGTCCGCAGAACACGGTAGGTGTTGAAAAGACTTCCCTCAAAGCCCGCGCTGAGGCGGTTGGAAAGTACGATCTGGAAAATATCGCCCTCGTAGATATGCTTCTTCGCTGTATTGACCATGGAGCAGAATTCTTCCTTATTGAACAGGGGAGTTACCTCCGTTGTAAGATGTCCTGCCTGCTCGTGGCGGCGCTCGCCGTGACGGAGGAGCTCCGCAAGCTGCATAAGATCCATTTTCGCCTTGTTATAGCCGGATTCCGGGTCTTCAAGAGGCATATTTGCGATAAGGATTATTTTCTGCCTGAAATTGTCGAAAGCAATCACCTTATCAAAAAGCATCAGGTCAACGTCCTTGAAATTTTCTGTATCAGGCGTGTCCATAGGCAGTGACTTTTCGGTATATGCAAGGAAATCGTAGGAAAAATATCCCACAAGTCCGCCTGTGAACGAAGGAAGATAGTCGAATTTCGGACTCTTCCAGTTAGATAGAAGCTGTCGTATCTGAACGCTGGGATCTTCGGTCTCCATTGTGATGCCGCTCATTGTTATTTTGTTTCCGGCGGCTGTGATCTGAGCCTTGGGGTCAAATCCCAGGAAAGTATATCGTCCCCATTTTTCCTTTTCCGCAACGGATTCCAGCATATAGCAGTGAGTTGAGATGTTTTTCAGAGTCATCATCGCCTCGATAGGCGTGCATATGTCTGAAAGGATTTCGCAGCTTACAGGGACGATGTCGTATTTTCCGTCTTCTGCAAGCTTTTTTACTGTATTAAGATCGGGCATAAACTTCATAAAATGCACCTCCGTAAAAAATAAAAATCCCTGACAGAAATCTTCAGAAATCTGTCAAGGACGAATAAACTTACCCGTGGTACCACCTTGATTCGCAGAAACTGCGCACTTTACGGGATACTATCATATCCCTGATGCTTAACGCGCATCTCAACGTCACAGAATACTCTGCAAGGCGCACGACCCTGCATTTCCCTATGCCCTCAGCGGTCCATTTGAAGATCTGTGTTTTACCCGACTCTCAGCGCCGCGGGCTCTCTGTGAAAGCATAATCAACGTTATCTCCGCTTCAACGGTTTTAACTAAGTCTATTATACCACACTATTTTCAGCTTGTCAATAGCTGAAATAAAAATTAAAAGTAAAAACCAATATACCAGGCGTATACAGGCAATATGAAAAATATATTCTCTTTGTTATACGATATACACAATACGACTGGCTGTCTTTGCATATTTTCTACAAAATCAATTGTTTTCTATTGACATTCTGCGTCAAAAGTGATATAATATTCGTATGAAATAGATGTGCGGCGATTGAACGTTTTGCTCTGTATCTGCCGCACTTTTTTTCCATAATTTGTTTTTGGAAGGTGAAGGTGAGCGGTATGCGCAGGAAAATATGCTCGGTCATGTGCGCTCTGTGTGTGATATTGACTGTTTGTCTTGGATGCTTTGTGACTGTTTCCGCAGAGGAAGGCTCAGGAACTCTAAAGCTGATATGCAAGGCCAATAATAATATTCCCTCGAATATGATGTGGTGGATATACCGTATTGGTTCTTATGACGGTTCGGAGATAACCCTGGAGGATCAGTTTGCGGACAGTCCTGTTTCCTTCGGCGATTACTCTGCTTCTGCTCTTTCTGATGCCGCTTCCGCTCTTGAGACGATCGCTTTGCTCAAGAAAGAAGAGTATGCCAGGAAAATGACTGATTCCAATGGCGAGATAACTTTCACTGATGTCCGTGACGGCGTTTATCTTGTAGCTTCCCAGAAATTTAAATCGGGGGATAAAACCTTCAAGCCGTCTCCGTCCATTGTCATAATGGATAGTTCTCAGGCGGCCGAGATGACTGTTTATACTAAAATGACTTCTATCCGTACTCTGGACGGCTACTATGAACGCTATCAGGTTATGAAGGTTTGGGAAAACGAACAGGCAATGCCTGTTAAGCCAACAAGGATACTTGTTGAGATTTATGCTGATCTGGAGCTGTACGATACTGTTGAGCTTAATGTCGAGAATGGCTGGAAGTATTCATGGGAGGCAGATGTTTCCAGCGACTGGCGTATTTTAGAGAAGGAAATTCCCGATGGCTGCACTGTTGTTTACAGAGACGACGGCAGACAGTATGTAGTAGTGAATACCTATAATGGACCGACCTCGTCGGCTACGGAGACCACTTCTTCGACTACTGTGACAACCGAAGTAAGCGTGGCAAACGACAGCGACGTTACCACGGTTTCGACTGCGAAAGCTCCGACAAGCGGTGATGAGGAGACGACGTCGTCTTCTGTTGTTACTGCGATCCCAGATTCGTCTGTAACTGTAACAGCGACTCAGAAGCCGGCAGTTACGACCACAAGCGAAAATAAGCTGCCTCAGACAGGACAGCTTTGGTGGCCTGTTCCTGTAATGGCGCTCCTGGGACTTATCCTCGTGGGAGTTGGTTCGAGAATAGTTATCAGCGGCAAGAAAGAAGATAAATGATGAATAAAAAACACGGAGCGTGTTGTATAATTCTCGGGGCAATGCTGCTTATCGCGGCGTTGTCCCTTGTTTTCTACAACTCACAGCAGAATAAAAAGAGCGGAGAGGCTGCGCAGGAGATTCTGACAAAGCTGAAGGATTCGATTCCGGAGCCTGTCACTACGGCTCAACCGGCATTTACTTTTCCGGAAAACGACCTGTTTTCGGAGTATGAAACAGAGACGACTGTTCAGGACGTTCCTGTGGAGGACGAAACGATGATGGTGGACGAAAATGGCTATATCGGGTATATTACGCTGCCTGATCTGGGCATAGAGCTGCCGGTCATGAGCCAGTGGAGCTATCCGAATCTGAAAATTTCTCCCTGCCGCTATAAGGGAACGCTCGAGGGCGGAGATCTCATTATTGCGGCGCATAACTATAACTCGCATTTCGGCAGATTGAAGGAATACAGCGGCGGTGAATTTATATATTTTACTGCGGCAAACGGAACTGTGCGAACCTATGAGATTGTCCGGACAGAGGAAATAAACGGCAAGGATATTGATGCAATGGATTTTGGTTCTGGTGAAAACTGGGATCTGACGCTGTTTACCTGTACTCTTGGCGGACAGAGCCGCGTGACTGTGCGTGCCGTTGAGGTTACGGGAGATGTGTGAACAGAACTGTTGACAATTTTTTTAAATGCTGATATAATAGACCTGTCCGGAAATTTCCGGGCAGGTCGGTTTTATGAAATCGTCCGCAAAAATTATAAAATAATGGGGGATTGACATGGAAATAGTAGAGAACAAAACCTTTGACCAGGAACGTGCTCTTTACGGCAGCCGTGGAGTTGTTCTGAGGAATTGTTCCTTTGACGGACCTGCCGACGGTGAAAGTGCCCTTAAAGAGAGCAAGGATGTAACAGTAAACTGCTGTTACTGTAATCTGAGATACCCTTTCTGGCACGTTGACAGGCTGACGATCGCTGATACCGAAATGACTGAGCTTTGCAGAGCGGCTATATGGTATTCGCGATACATAGATATCAGCAACTCCAGGATGCACGGTATCAAAGCGCTCCGGGAGTGCTCGGAGATTACGATAAAGGACTGCGATATCAAGTCGCCGGAGTTCGGGTGGTCGGTAAATAATATTACCATGGAGGATTCGGACGTAAGCGGCGAATATTTTATGATGAGAAGCAGCGAAATAAAATTCAGAAATGTAACGCTGCATGGAAAGTATTCGTTCCAGTATGTGGAAAACTGCGAGTTTGACTGTTGTGATTTTGACACCAAGGACGCTTTCTGGCACGGAAAAAATATAATCGTCCGGGACAGCGTTATAAAGGGCGAGTATTTCGCATGGTATTCCGACGGTCTCACCCTTATTAACTGCAAGATCAGCGGAACGCAGCCTTTCTGTTATTGCCGTAATCTTAAACTGGTGAATTGCGAGCTGACAGACGCGGATCTGAGCTTCGAGAAATCTGAGGTGGATGCCGATATTACTACTCCGGTCGTCAGCATAAAAAATCCTGCTTCCGGTACTATTCGTGTGCCGTCTGTGGGAGAGGTCATTATGACCGACGTGAATGCTAACGGTGAAATTATCTTAAAATGATTTATGGCTGCCTATTTTCCGGGCAGCCTTTTTTCAAATATTAACCAAATGTAAATTTTGTATATTTTGTATAAAACAGCTTGAAAAATTAGGAGAAATGTGATATAATTTAGTAAGTATATATTGTATGGCAGGTGATACTCTTGAGTAATGATTTTAAATCGAGCGACGACCGTGGTTTGCTGCTTGATACAATTGCTGCCGATAAGGACAGCGTTCATTTTTTCTGGAATTGCCGCAAGGGCAGAGTCACTCAGCTCTGCGGAGATCTGGTCCCAGAGGGTATCGGCGACCCTTTTGCATATCTCTGCAATAAGAAATATGTAAAGGAAACCTCTCTGGCAGCCTTTGGAATGTTTTGCGGAAAAATAAAGGGTTCTATTGACGCCGGTACGGATGAAAGCCGTATTACTGCGGATTTTCCTATCCGTCTGACGGAAAACGAGGATTACCGAATGTGCCATATGAGCGTTATCCTTTTGAAGGACGGCGAAAGCAGAGTCATATCCGTTTATGTTTCCATGCGGTTTTACAGAGAGAGGGAAATGGCGGAAAGACGCATACTGGACAGCTTTACCTCGGATAAGGATCCAGGGATTTTTGCGCGGCGTATACAGAGAATGATGGACAGAAATCCTGAGCGCGAAATTGCTTATATTCAGTTTGATGTGGAACGCTTCAAGCTTATCAACGACGCATACGGCGAAAAAGCAGGCGACAGACTGCTGAAATACCTGAAAGACAGCCTGACTGTGATCTGCAGCGACGAGCAGCCGTTTGCACGCCTTACAGCAGATGTTTTTATGGTCGTTATCCCTTTTGACGAGGAAAGCGAGATAATTGATTTTATCCATAACCTTGAGGATAATATCGGTAGGAGCTATGACGGAATGGAATTTCGCCTTATCTGGGGCGTATGTATTGTGGAGGACAGAACGCTGCAAACCAGAACTCACGGCGACAACGCGACTCTTGCAAGGCAGTCCATAAAGGGTAATGCGCTGAATAATATCGGTTTTTATAACGGCAAGCTGAAACACGATCTGTATCACCAGCATTACATCGAGGACGATATGACAAATGCCATGCTGAATAACGAGTTTGTCATGTATCTACAGCCCAAATGCGACATTTCCTCCGGTGAAATTATCGGTGCGGAGGCTCTTGCAAGGTGGATGCACCCGTATAAGGGGCTTATCCCTCCCGACCAGTTTGTTCCGATCTTCGAGAAGAACGGCTTTATCCTGAAGCTGGATCAGCTTATGTGGGAAAAGGCGTGCAGGCAGATCAGACTCTGGATAGACGAGGGCATCGAGCCAGTGCCTATCTCCGTGAATATCTCCCGGGAGTATCTGAACAGCTTTGATGTGGTCGGCAAATTCAATGAGCTGGTGGAAAAGTACTGTATCCCGGTCAAGCTTTTAGAGGCGGAGATAACTGAGTCCTGCGACGCGGACAATACCTCTGATGTAGTCCGTAAAATGAAAAACTGCGGATTTACCATGCTTATGGACGATTTCGGTTCAGGCTTTTCGTCTCTGAATATGCTGAAAACGACGCCGTTTGATGTTCTGAAGATCGACCGAGGTTTTCTTTCGGAGTTTATGGAATCGGAACGCGGCAGAAAAATAATCGCCCATACGATCTCCATGTCCCGGGACATCGGACTTAATATTATTGCGGAGGGCGTAGAAACAGACGCTCAGGCGCAGTTTTTGAAGAATTGCGGCTGTGATACTGCCCAGGGCTTCTACTACTCTAAGCCGATCCCGGTTGAAGAGTTCGACAGACAGCTTATGGATAAGATCAATAACGGTGAAAGGACAGAAAAGTGAATAAAAATAACGTCAGTACAGATGTACGCATAAGACGGCTTAAACATATTATGCTGTTTTCGGGCGTTTTCATCATATTACTGTTAGCAGTGAGCTTATCGGCTCTGACAATAAAAAAGACTGATACCGCGCTTAAAACAAAGGTAACGTCTATGACTGCGGCGCTGAATGTTCAGATGCAGATGAATCTTGACAGCTATTTGCAGCGTATGGAAACTATCGGAACTCTTGTTTTTGCCGAGGAGGAGGTCAGCAGATACAGCGCGGTCAACAGCAGTAACGATGAATATGAGGCGATAAAGACCGAGCAGCTTATTGCCGATAAGCTTTACGACCTGTGTATCATGGAGAATTTTGTGGATTTTGCCATTGTGTACAGCAACAATCATCCGGTAGGAAAAATCTCCAACGGCACAGTCAAGCTCTTTGGCGACGATCTCTACAGCGATCTTTCCTCTATGATAAACCGGCAGAAAACGGCTGACGGATGGTCTACCGGATATAAGGAGAATTATAAACGCATCTACTACGTAAAACGGGTCAACAATGATTCTGTTCTTGTTATTTCGTTTTATACGAATGAGCTGGACGACGTATTCGAGCATCCCGGCGGAATAGACGATATTGCAGTCCAGCTTGTGGAGGCAAACGGCATTGTAATATATTCCTCCGACGACGGACAGGAGGGTCAGATACTCGATCCGGAGATCTCGGAGAGGATAAAAGGTCATACCGCAGTGACTATGATGGATGACGAGTATCTCGTAACGTTAAAGGAATGTGGCGACAACTGGAGCGTGGTTTGCAGCGCTCCTACGCAGATGATACTTCAGGAGAAAAATGATGTGACGATTTATGTCATAATAATTACGATAATAGCCGCTGCGGCAGCCTCTGTCCTCAGCATCGTGCTTGTGTCGAGAATTATTAGTCCTGTTCACGAAATCGTGGATTCGCTGGCGGACGAGGCTCACAATGACCTGCTGACGGGAATTTTCAATAAAAAGACCTTTGAAAAAAAGGTTGAGGAGACGCTGAAAAAGGATCACGACTCGAAGCGTAAGGCGATAATTCTCCTTGATCTGGATAATTTCAAGGGCGTCAACGATACGCTCGGTCATGCCTATGGCGATAAGGTGCTTGCAAATGTCGGAGATATTCTTAAACGGGTTTTCCATGCCGACGATTATCTCGGAAGGCTCGGCGGCGATGAATTTTGTATATATCTGAATATTTCTGATTTTTGTCAGGGCAGCTACAGAAAGCATATAGAGGAGAAGTGCGCGGAGCTGTGTCAGGCTTTTGCCGATAATTATACAGGAGAAAACAGAAACTATAAGATCTCGGCAAGCATAGGCGCGGCAGTTTTTCCGGATCACGGAAAGACTTTCGGCGAACTGTACAAGTGTGCGGATAAGGCTCTCTACGCCTCTAAGCGCAAGGGCAAGGACACGTATACCATCTATGCGGAGGATCTGCCGGGTAAGGAGGAAGCGGAATGATGAAGAGGCTCGCGGCTGCTGTTTTTTCAGCGATGATTTTTGGTTCATGCGTCGGCTGCTCCGGAGATACGGTCGTGACAGATCAGGCGGTTCAGACTGAGATATCCTTTTCCTGGTGGGGAAATGATGCACGTCACGACTACACGCTTGCAGCTATAGATACTTTCGAGACGCTTTACCCGGATATTAAGGTGAGGTGCCACTATTCCGAGTGGTCGGGCTATCAGACGCGGAATGACGTGCGCATGGTCTCGCACACGGAATCTGATGTCATGCAGATAAATTACGCCTGGCTCAACCAGTATTCCGGCGACGGCGAGGGATATTACGACATAAGTCAATTGAGCGACTATGTAGATCTGTCCAATTTTACCGAGGAGGATCTTGCTTACGGAATGCAGGACGGAAAACTGAACGCCATTCCTATCGCGCTGAATACGATGACCGTTTATATCAACAAGACGATATACGACGAATACGGACTTGATGTTCCTAAAACATGGGATGACTTCTTTGCGGCTGCGGAGGTCATGAACGGCGAGCATTACCCGGTTTCCATGTCCAAGAAATCTGCGTGGTTCTTTCTTGCAGCTTATGTCGGTCAGCTTACAGGAAAATCTCTTATGGACGACCAGGGCAATATAACCTTCGGGGAGGAGGAAGCTGCCCTTATGATCGGGACATACTGCGAGCTTGTAAATAAAAAGGTCATGCCGCAGGTGGAGTATTTCGACAAGCTCGAGATCTCCAACGGCAATTACGCCGGAGTTGTTGCCTGGCTGAGCGACGCCGAAAGCTACTGCGGCGAGGCGGCTGCGAATGGGTATGATATTGCTGTTGCAGATTATACTACTGCATACGGAGAATTAAGCTCATGGTACGCCAAGCCGGCAACTATGTACGCCATACGCAAGGACGTCGAAAATCCACAGGAGGCTGCGATACTTCTGGATTATCTCCTGAACAGCTCCGAAATGGCAAGCTATCAGCAGATCGAAAAGGGAACGCCCCTGAGCGCATCGGCAAGGCAGTATCTTGAGGAAAACGATATGCTCAACGGAATCCAGTATAAGGCTTTCACGAAGATGTCGGAATCCAAGGATAAGCTGGAGGTCATAAGCCCGTATTTTGAAAATGACGCCATGATAGACGCTTTTATGGACGCCTGCAACGAGGTTCTTTACGACAAGGCAGATAAGGCGGAGCAGGGCGGCGTTTTCCTTGAGGATCTGAAAAATCTTGCGGCAAAGGCTGGATCGGATAACTGATATGCCGGCGTCCGGGAATAAAATTGCAAATATTTTTTAAAAATTTGCAAAAAGACTTGAAATATTTCTTGAAATGGTGTAAAATAGAAGTAGGGTTGTTATTTTATTAACAACAGACGATAAGAAGAGGATGCGGAGCAGATGTTCCGGCTTCTGATTCTTAATTTATAAACGAAAGGATGTCATACCAATGGCAGGATTAAACAAAGTTACTGTAGAGGACATTAACGTTAAGGGCAAGAAGGTGCTCGTAAGAGTTGACTTCAACGTTCCTATGAAGGACGGCGTTATTACTAACGATAACCGTATCCAGGCTGCTCTTCCCACTATCAACAAGCTCGTTGAGAATGGTGCAAAGGTAGTTCTCTGTTCACACCTCGGAAAGCCCAAGAACGGTCCGGAGGCTAAGTTCTCACTTGCTGCCGCTGCTGCAAGACTTGCTGAGCTCGTTAATACAAAGGTTGTTTTCGCAGCTGACGATAACGTTGTAGGTGACAATGCAAAGAAGGCTGTTGCTGAGATGAACGAGGGCGAGATCGTTGTTCTGGAGAACACACGTTTCCGCGGCGCTGACGAGACAAAGAACGGCGAGAACCTTTCAAAGGAACTGGCTGATCTGGTTGACGGCGAAGTTTTCGTTATGGACGCTTTCGGTTCTGCTCACCGTGCACACGCTTCTACAGCTGGCGTTACTAAGTTCGTTAAGGAGACTGCTGTCGGTTATCTGATGCAGAAGGAGATCAAGTACCTCGGAAATGCAGTAGAAGTTCCCGAGAGACCCTTCGTTGCTATCCTCGGCGGCGCTAAGGTTGCTGATAAGCTCAACGTTATCTCTAACCTCCTCGAGAAGTGCGATACACTCATCATCGGCGGCGGTATGGCTTACACATTTATCAAGGCACAGGGCGGCTCGATCGGTAATTCACTGGTTGACGACGAGAAGCTTGACTACTGCAAGGAGATGCTCGCTAAGGCTGAGAGCCTGGGCAAGAAGATCCTTCTCCCTGTTGATACAGCAGTAGCTGCTGAGTTCCCGAATCCTATCGACGCTGAGATCGCTATCGAGAACGTAAAGTCCAGCGAGATCCCCGCTGATAAGATGGGTCTTGATATCGGTGCTGAGACACAGAAGCTCTTTGCTGAGGCTGTAAAGACAGCTAAGACTGTTGTATGGAACGGACCTATGGGCGTATTCGAGAATCCTACGCTTGCAGCAGGTACTATTGCAGTTGCTAAGGCTCTTGCTGAGACAGACGCTACAACTATCATCGGCGGCGGCGACTCCGCAGCAGCAGTTATGCAGCTCGGCTTCGCAGACAAGATGAGCCACATCTCCACAGGCGGCGGTGCATCTCTTGAGTACCTGGAGGGCAAGGTTCTTCCCGGTGTTGACGTTATCGCTGAGAAGTAATCAAAGAGTCAATAGGGCGGATAGCGATATTCGCCCTAATTGTGATTTTTAAAGGTGATTATTTATGAAGAAAATTATTAAAAAAGCTCAGGAAGATTCCTGCGTAATGATGCTTTTTGCAGCAGTGTGCTTCCTGCTGGGAATCGTTATCGGCGTGCTGGCATCGCCTGTCAAGAACGGACTGTCTATCGGAAGCAATAATACAATTATTGGCGGCGACGATGACGACGAGGACGAAGAGCTTGACGGATACGGCTTCGACGACGATGAAGATATAAAATTTTAAGGAGAGATCTACAATGAATAAATCAGCAAGAAAGGCTATTATTGCCGGAAACTGGAAAATGAACAAGACAAGACCCGAGGCTAAGGAGCTTTTAGAGGGCATCAAGCCTCTGGTTGCAAACGCAGAGGGCAGCGTTGAGGTTATCGCCTGCGTTCCTTTCACAAACCTGGAGACAGCTATCAACACAACAGCAGGATCAAACGTAAAGATCGGAGCTGAGAACGTTCACTTCGAGAAGAGCGGCGCTTTTACAGGTGAGATTTCCGCTGATATGCTTGTTGAGCTTGGCGTTGAATACGTTGTTATCGGTCACTCCGAGAGACGTCAGTATTTCGGCGAGACAGACGAGACAGTAAATAAGAGAACTCTCGCTGCTCTTAACGCTGGTCTGAAGCCTATCGTTTGCGTTGGCGAGCTGAAGTGGGAGCGTGAGTGCAACATCACAGAAGAGGTTATCGCACGTCAGATCAAGCTTGATCTCTGGAGCGTTACTGCCGAGCAGGTGAAGAATGTTGTTATCGCCTACGAGCCTGTATGGGCTATCGGCACAGGTCTTACAGCTACTCCGGAGCAGGCTGAGGAAGTTTGCGGATTTATCCGTGCGCAGCTTGCTAAGCTTTACGGTGCAGAGACAGCTGAGTCGGTTACTATCCAGTACGGCGGTTCTATGAATGCAAAGAATGCAGCCGAGCTCCTTGCAAAGCCCAACATCGACGGTGGTCTTATCGGCGGAGCTTCGCTCAAGGCTGAGGATTTCAATACTATAGTTCAGGCTGCTGTAAACGGCTAAGCTCAATATATTAACAGAAAGGTTTTGATAAAATGTCAAAGAAACCTGTAGCGCTTATAATTATGGACGGTTTCGGCTATAATCCCGATAATTACGGCAATGCTATAACTGCCGCAAAGAAGCCGAATCTCGACAAATACATGAAAGGGCCTCATACCCTTATCGGAGCAAGCGGTCTCGACGTAGGACTTCCCGACGGACAGATGGGTAACTCCGAGGTCGGTCACACAAATATCGGCGCAGGACGTATCGTTTACCAGATGCTGGTAAAGATCTCCAAGGATATAAAGGACGGCACATTCTTCAATAACAAGGCTTTGCAGGCTGCTATGGACAACTGTAAGGCAAAGGGCAGCGCTCTCCACCTTATGGGACTTCTTTCTCCCGGCGGCGTTCACAGTCATATGGAGCATATGTACGGTCTTGTTGAAATGGCTAAGAAAAATGGTCTGGATAAGGTATATATCCACGCCTTCCTTGACGGACGTGACGTTCCGCCCTCATCTGCGGCTGAATTTATGGAAGAGGCTGTTGCCGAACTGAATAAGATCGGCGTAGGCAAGGTTGCCACAATTTCCGGACGTTTCTATGCAATGGACAGAGATAACGCATGGGACAGAGTTGAAAAGGCTTACTCGGCTCTCGTTTACGGCGAGGGCGTGCAGGAGACCGACCCTGTTCAGGCAATCAAAAATTCCTACGCAAATGAAGTTACCGACGAGTTCATGCTTCCTACAGTTATCGAGGGCGGAGCAGCTATCGAGGCTGACGACAGTGTAATTTTCTTCAACTTCCGTCCTGACAGAGCAAGACAGATCACACGCGCTTTTGTTGATCCGGAGTTTACAGGCTTTACACGCAAAAAAGGATTCTTCCCGGTTCACTTCGTATGTATGGCTCAGTACGACGCAACGATGCCGAACGTATCTGTTGCATATCCGCCTGAGCAGCTGACAATGACAATGGGCGAATATCTGGCTAAGCTGGGCAAAACTCAGCTCCGTATCGCCGAGACTCAGAAGTATGCGCACGTTACATTCTTCTTCAACGGCGGCGAGGAAAAGCAGTTTGAGGGCGAGGACAGGATCCTCATCAAGTCCCCGGACGTTCCTACCTTCGATCTTAAGCCGGAGATGAGTGCATATGAGGTTTGCGACGCCGTTTGTGAGGCTATTGAGGCTGACAAGTACGACGTAATTATTCTCAACTACGCAAACTGCGACATGGTTGGTCATACCGGTATTTTTGACGCAGCTGTCAAGGCTGTCGAGGCTGTTGACGAGTGCGTTGGACGTATGGTCGAGGCTATCCTGGCAAAGGGCGGTGCGGCTCTTATCACAGCAGACCACGGAAATGCTGATAAGATGTACGAACCTGACGGCAGCCCGTTCACAGCACATACCACAAATCCTGTTCCACTGATCGCGGTCGGAATAGACGGTGAACTTGCTGACGGCGGAGTTCTTGCTGACCTGGCACCTACTATGCTTGATATCATGGGCGTTCCTCAGCCAGAGGAAATGACCGGAAAATCGCTTATTAAAAAGTAATTGAACATTTAAGAGGCTGATCTCGGTCAGCCTCTGTTTATTAAGAGCTACTCGGTGATAATATGTGGAATGGAAAAAACAAGGCTTTCACCATGAGCTACGACGACGGAGTTGAGCAGGACAGGAAGCTTGTTGAAATAATTAACAGATATAATTTAAAGTGTACGTTTAATCTGAACAGCGGAATTATGACACCAAAAAGCCACTGGCTGTGCGGCTTGACCGACATACGGCGAATGAGTCCCGAGGGCTTGCCGGAGCTGTACAGAGGTCATGAAATTGCCGCCCATTGCAAAACTCATGCCAATCTTACGGAGCTTGGCGACGATGAGATCCGGCATGAACTGCTGGAGGATAAAGCTGCTCTTGAGCGGCTTTTCGGCTGCGAGGTCAACGGAATGGCATACCCCTATGGGGCATATGACGACAGAATTATCGACATAATAAACGATTGTGGGTTTGCCTTTGCCAGAACTGTTGCGGATACGCACGATTTCAAAATGCCTGATGATCTGCTGAAATTCGGTGCGACCTGTCACCACGACTACAGAGAAATAGACAAGCTTCTTGACCGCTTTATCAGCTATGACGGCAAAGAACTGGCAGTTTTTTGCATCTGGGGTCACAGCTATGAATTTGAGGTAAACGGAAATTGGGACAGACTGGAGAGAATTTGCGAAAAAGTAGCCGGAAGAGAGGATATTTTCTATGGTACAAATTCACAGGTTTTCCTGAACAGTTATAATTTATCGGGGAAGGTGAATGGATTTGACTAAAGGAGCAAAAATATCATTAGCGGCTGTAATCCTGATATTCGGCGGCTCAGTTGCAGCGTCAGCAGCTATGCTTCTGAATAAACCGGAATCTGCAAAGGTTGAGATCTTGCAGGACAATAAGCTGATATACACACTGGATGTTGAGAAGGACTCAGGAAAATATAATATCCCCGATGAGAACGGCGGATATAATGTTGTAGAAATATACGGAGGAGAGGTATATATATCCGAGGCGGATTGTCCCGACCAGACCTGTGTTAAAATGGGAAAACTGGACTCCGGACTCCCCATAGTCTGCCTGCCACATAAGCTTGTGGTAAGGTTTGCAGAGGACGATTGAAGATCATCGTGATAGAAAGAGAGGAATTACTATGAATCCATTTGGTATGATGAAGCTGAAACCGATGTTTGAAAGGTTTTGCCAGGATCACCCGAAGTTGCTGATGTTTTTTGGTGCAGCTGCACAGGAGATCTCAGTTGACAGCATAATTGAGATCACTACGATAAGCCCGGAGGGTAAGACTATGAAAACGAATATCCGGGTCAACGAGAATGATGTAAAGTTGTTTTCAGAGCTTGGAAAGACAATGGGAAAGAAATAGTAGATCTATCCGAAATTTTTTCGGATAAATTTTTAGAAAGCTATTGACAAATACGGGTATAGGGTATATAATAGATTATAGAAAATACCCCAAAGGGTATAGGGAGGGCAATATGGAAAAATGCTGCTGTCATTATAAAAATACGCCAAGAAGCGAGGAATCGGCGAAGCAATTGAGAAATCGTATAAACAGGATTATCGGTCAGCTGAACGGAATCCAGAAAATGCTTGATGAAAACCGCTATTGCGGGGATATACTAACTCAGATAGGTGCGGCGCAGAGCGCTCTCCAGAGCGTGGGCTACATTGTTATGAAGGAACATATGGAGACCTGCGTTGTAGAGGAGATCTCCAACGGAAATACCGGGATCGTGACCGAAGCCGTTGAGCTGATGAAAAAGCTGAAATGAGGTGTTTTTTTGACAAAACAGAAATTTGACGTGACGGGTATGACCTGTTCAGCGTGTCAGGCTCATGTGGAAAAGGCTGTGAGAAACGTAAACGGCGTAAAATCGGCAAATGTAAATCTTCTCCGCAGCTTTATGCAGGTGGAATTTGACGAAAATGTTACCACGTCAGAAGAGATAATAGGCGCAGTGGAAAAAGCCGGTTACGGGGCTTCGGTAAGCGGCGAGAAAAAAGCCGAAGCAAAAAACAACTCCTCCGATGAGCTGAAAGCCATGAAAAATCGGCTTATCTGGTCTGTTATTTTTCTGATACCTTTGTTTTATATTTGCATGGGACATATGGCAGGACTTCCGATTCCGACTATTTTAAACGGAAAAGAGAATGTGATGATCTTCGCTCTGACTCAGCTGCTGCTGACAGTTCCGATAATCTGCCTGAATTTTCATTTCTTCCGCAACGGTTTCAAAAATATTGTTCACTGTTCGCCAAACATGGACAGCCTTATCGCCTTGGGCGCAACGGCGGCATTTATCTATAGTCTTTTTGGCACGTTTATGATGGCATTTCATATGGGCCGCGGACATCTCGATACCTCCCACGGGTATATGATGAACCTCTACTATGAGTCCTGCGGCACGATCCTGACGCTTATAACCGTAGGAAAATACCTGGAGGCGAAGAGCAAGCGCAAGACCTCCGATGCAGTCAGCAAGCTGGTTGATCTTGCTCCGAAAACAGCTATAGTGGTCCGGGACGGCATGGAAATTGAGATCCCGGCTTCCGAAATTCAGGTCGGGGACATTTTCCTGCTAAGATCCGGTTCTTCCGTTCCATGCGACGGGGTGATCGTCGAGGGCAGCTGCACAGTCGATCAGTCGGCGCTGACCGGAGAAAGTATTCCGGTAGAAAAGTCTGCCGGAGATCAGCTCATGAGCGCCAGCGTTTCTGCCAGCGGTTTTGTGAGATGCCGATGTATTCGTGCAGAAAAGGATTCAACTCTGTCACGCATTATTTCACTGGTGGAGGACGCTGCGGCGACGAAAGCTCCGATTGCAAGACTTGCAGACAAAATCAGCGGTATCTTCGTTCCGGCGGTCATCTTAATTGCCATAATATCGGGAATTATCTGGATTCTTGTTACACATGATTTTGCGGCAGCGCTGAAGGCGGCTATCTCGGTTCTCGTTATTTCATGCCCATGCTCTCTGGGACTTGCGACGCCTACGGCAATAATGGTGGGCACGGGAAAAGGCGCGCAGAACGGAATCCTCATAAAATCCGCCGAGGCACTGGAAAATGCTCACAATATTGACACTATAGTTCTGGATAAGACAGGCACTTGTACAGAAGGCAAGCCTGCTGTTCAGAAGGTGATAGTCAAGGGGATGAGTGGGACAGAGCTTATGTCAATATGCGGCGCTCTTGAGGTCAATTCTTCTCATCCATTGGCAAGATCGGTGGCAGAGTACTGTGACGAAAATCATATAGAAGTTGAAAAATGCACAGATTATTCCGAAATACCCGGAGGAGGTATATCAGGAAGCGTCGGCGGCAAGAGAGTGATGATCGGCAACAGACGGCTTATGGCAAACAACGGAATCGACGCTTCTGAATTTTTTGCAGATGCTGATAAAGCCGCAGAAAATGGCGGAATACCGTTATTTGCCGCCATTGACGGAAAAATCTGCGGTCTGATTTCAGCTGCTGACCCAGTGAAAAAAACATCCGCCGAAGCTGTTTCAATGCTGAAAAATATGGGCATAAAGACTCTTATGCTTACAGGCGACAATGCTAAGACAGCCAAAGCTATATGCGGAAAGCTTGGTATCGACGAGGTGAGAGCTGAGCTGCTGCCAGAGGATAAAACGGCTGTAATACGTGATTTGCAGAAGCAGGGACAGCGCGTTGCAATGGTTGGCGACGGTATAAATGATGCTCCTGGTCTTGCAACAGCGGATGTGGGAATCGCGATCGGCGCGGGACAGGACATTGCAATCGAATCAGCGGATATAGTTCTGATGAAAAGCGATCTCCGCGATGCGGCGGAGGCTGTACGGCTGAGCAGGGCGACAATGCGAAATATCCGTCAGAATCTGTTCTGGGCGCTGATCTATAACACCCTGGGTATTCCACTTGCGGCAGGACTGTTCTACCCTATTTTCCATTGGCAGTTGAATCCGATGTTTGGCGCAGCGGCGATGAGCCTCAGTTCAGTTTGTGTTGTGACTAATGCGCTGCGGCTAAACCTGTTTAAGACGATTAAGAGCGGTAATGCTGAAAATCCCCGAAAAATCGAAGAAAATCCGCGAAAGGAGGTGACTGGTATGAAAAAGACAATGTATATCGACGGAATGATGTGCAGCCATTGTACAGGTACAGTTGACAAAGTGCTTAACGGAATTGACGGTGTAAGCGCTGAGGTTTCGCTGGAGAATAAGTGTGCATATCTTGAGCTGTCCAAGGAAGTATCAGACGAGGTGCTTACAAAGGCTGTAACAGATGCAGGCTATGAGGTAAAGAGCATCGCATAAGGCAACACCTCACAAAGCCTGACTGACGTCTTTGTACCGAATCTGCTTGCAGATTTTCCGGCACAATCTTTGTGCGGTATTGCCTAAGAATACGCCGCATATGCCCCTGTAGAGTGTATGCGGTCTTTTCATAAGGAGATTATAATGCCAACTATTATTGAAATAACCGATTTGTCTATGCCGGAGCTTATGCCGTATGTCTCCACGAATGAGATCGGATTGAAACGCTGGTTTGAGCCGGATATGGGAATCTTTATCGCTGAAAGTCCCAAGGTCATACGTCTTGCTCTTGACGCAGGATATAAGCCGTTGTCGATGCTGACGGAGAGAAAGTACATAAGCGGTCAGGGCGCGGATATAATTGAAAAATGCGGCGATATTAATATTTACACTGCCGACAGCTCTGTACTTACTCAGCTTACCGGGTTCAAGCTGACTCAGGGAATGCTCTGCGCTATGTATCGGAAGCTGCTTCCAAGTGCGGAGGAAATATGTGCAAAAGCGCGTAGAATAGCCGTTTTAGAGGATGTCATGAATCAGACGAATGTTGGAGCTGTAATCAGGTCTGCGGCAGCGTTGAGCTTCGACGCAGTTCTGCTCACGAAGCCCAGCAGCGATCCGCTTTACAGGCGTTCAATTCGTGTCAGCATGGGCAATGTGTTCAGGATCCCATGGGCATATATTGACGGTGAATCGCCAGAATATATAGAAAAACTTCGGAAAATGGGGGTTGTAACGGCAGCGATGGCGCTTCATGACGAGACATTGAATATAGACGACCCACGGCTGAAAAATATAGATAGACTTGCGGTCATTCTCGGAACTGAGGGCGAGGGGCTGAAGATGGCAACTATTGAGGCGAGCGACTATACTGTGAAAATTCCTATGGCTGACGGTGTTGATTCGCTGAATGTTGCCGCCGCCAGTGCGGTTGCTTTCTGGGAGCTGAGATAAGGCAGTACCGCACAATCTTCGTGCGGTACTGCCTTAATTTTAGATTTTAAAAATTAATGTCACCTTATTTTAGAAATAGGGTTGACATTTCTTTTTTTTTGTGATATAATGTAAATGTTGGATGTTTCTAAGAATCAGACAATCAAGGGTTTGCATCAAATGAAAGGGGAGCTGATATGAATTTAAGACCGCACCACCTGCTTTGTATTCAGAAATTTACAGGTCACGGATATAATGAATCCTTCACCGTACATATGAAGTCAATAGTATCAGAACTAACAGACGAGCCTATGACACCAATTACTCTTACGCGTGGATGTGATGATCTTTGCCAAGTGTGCCCAAACAATATGAATGATGCCTGCAATTCGCTTGAAAAGGTGGCTATAATGGACGACGACGTCCTTAGAAATTGTAAGCTCGCCTATGGGGAGGATTTTCCATGGAAATATCTTTCAGCTAAAGCGCGGAAACAAATTTTTGAAACGGACGAATTTAACAAAATTTGCAGCTGCTGCCAGTGGTTTGAGCTTTGCAGGAGTACGGAGGGTTATTACGATGAGTAATCAAAATGAAGCGAAGAGAAAGCTTAAAACAATTGACCTGGTTTATATGGCGCTGGGAGCGGTGTTTATAGCAATTTGCTCCTGGATAAACATACCAACCACCGTGCCGTTTACAATGCAGACTTTTGCTGTATTTTTCGTGTTGTCGGCATTGGGCGGCAAACGCGGTACGGTATCAATCCTTGTGCATTTATTGCTTGGAGTGGTCGGCGTCCCGGTGTTTGCCCAGTTTACCTCCGGACTTGGTATCCTTCTTGGAAACACGGGAGGATATATAGTGGGTTTTGTTTTTATGGGATTGATCTATTGGCTGATCGTTGGTATCTCAGGGAAAAAGATGTGGGTCGAGATCCTCGCAATGGTTATAGGATTAGTCGTGCTTTACGCTTTCGGGACGGCTTGGTTTATGGTCGTATATTCCAGAGCGAACGGCGCGGTAGGTCTTACTGTTGTTCTGGGCTGGTGCGTAGTACCGTTTATTATTCCCGATCTTATTAAACTTGGACTGGCTGTGACGCTGGCGCGGCGATTATCTCCTGTGCTGAAATCACGATAAAGCTATCGACCATTGCGTGGTAATGTTGCCTGAACTAAAAAATGCTGATGCAAGACAAATTCTGCATCAGCATTTTTATTTTTTAAAATTCAACTTTAAACATAGGCATAAGCTGCAATTTGTGCAGGTTATTCCTGTGCATCCTGTCGATTTTTTCTTTCAGCTCCGGTTTATCCGAAAGGTCTGTAAGTCCGCGGATATAGCGGTCAAGCTCCGCATATGTAAATCCGAGATTCTCTTCGTCCGTCTTTCCGCAGAGACCGTCGATAGGCGTTTTGTGAACGAGCTGTGCCGGGAGACCAAGATAGTCGCCGATTTGCAGTATTTCCGTAACAGTCAGTGAAGAGAGCGGCGAAACATCGCCTGCGGAATCTCCGAATTTTGTGGAGTAGCCGACCCAGTCCTCCGAAAGATTGCAGGTATTGATAACACGTCCTCCTACCGCAGCTGCAACAGCATACAGCGTTGTCATACGCAGACGCGGCGGCGTATTGATAACGGCTTGCGAATTAAGAGCGATCTGCTTCTCCAGCTCTTCTGTCAGAGCGGCATAGGCAGAGCCGATATTTATGGTGTAATTTTCGATGCCCAGGGTATCCACGAGAAGCCGGCTGCAATCAATGTCTGGCTGCTCGCCCTTTGGCATGAGAACGCCGATAACTCTGTCCCTGCCCAATGCCTTTACGCATACAGCAGCGGCAACAGAGCTGTCCTTGCCTCCGGAAATTCCGATAACAGCCTTAGTATCCGGTGCGGCAGTCTCGGCAAAATAATTTTTTACCCAGTTAATAAGCTCGGCAGTAACCTTTTCAGTATCAAAATTATAGCTCATAACACACTCTCCTTAATCGCAGATATCTTCGACAAGCGCCATGAAAACCTCAACATCCCTGTCGTAGACCTTCTGCATTTTCTTCTGACTCGTATTCATAAGCTTCTGAGGCTTTCGTATCGCCAGAAACCATTCTTCGCCCACAACGCTTGGCGGAACGCCGACCTTTTCCGCAAATTTCGTGCCGCTAAGCATCAGCTTGCAACCATTCACGTGGTCGTTTCCGGGAAACAGCGTTTCCAGATCAACGAGGGAATCGGTGTCGTAAAATACCTCGTCTGCCATATTATTTCCGATAACGATAACCGCCTCGCCGGACTGCACCTCGACCGTCAGTTTTGTCTGGACACCGTTGGCGTAATCCTTTCCCTGGTCGCCGGTATAGGGTATATAGTAGACAGCCGCTTCGGTTTTTCCGTTTTCATTGAAATCCTCGCAGAACGAGGTTATATAGTCTGTCAGGTCTGATTCCTCATTAAGTGTATAGTTTTCGCCGATCATCAGCACTATCATATCCGGATTCGGTCTTGTTATAAGATTCACTATGAGAAAAACGGCAATAAAAGCTGTAACCGTTCCTATTCCAAGCCACCATTTGTTGTGGTAGAAAAAATTCTTGATTTTTCCCCACAGAGAAAGCCTGACCTTCTCCTCCGTTTCCTCATGGATAGCTTCGCTTTCCTCGATAACGCCGTGTTTCAGCTTCAGAAGCTCAAGGCGCTCCTGCTCAAGCCGCTTATCGTGAGCTTCCTGAGCCTTTTTCCGCCTTTCGGCAAGCTGCTGTTCAAGAGCCTCCTGTCGCTTACGCTCCTCTTCATCCTCCTTTTCCTTCCTCTCTTTGGAGGTCTGGAAAACACTTTTTGTTATGTGGAGCTTATCATCGTCATCCTCGGTCGTTTCGGCTTTCTTTTCGGGAGAAGTCTTTTCTTTGGCATCTTTATTTTTCATATTTTTATTCTTCAGCTCCAGAGGTCTCATCCTTGCCGGGACGTCCGCTGTTAGCAGGAATAGGCTTCATTGTCGGGAAGAGCAGTACATCCCTGATAGACGGACTGTCTGTCAGGAGCATAACGAGACGGTCAACGCCGAATCCGAGTCCGCCCGTAGGAGGCATACCGTATTCCAGCGCAGTTACGAAATCTTCGTCGACCTCGGCATTGGCTCCGGTCGCACGCTTAGCCTCAACCTGCTTTACGAATCGCTCTCTCTGGTCGATAGGGTCGTTCAGCTCCGAGAAAGCGTTGCCCATTTCGCGGCAGTAGATGAAATACTCGAATCTCTCGGTAAATGCCGGATCTGAAGGCTTTCTCTTTGCAAGAGGAGAGTTCTCAACGGGATAATCGTAGATGATAGTAGGCTGAATGAGCTTATCCTCAACAAAGGCGTCAAAGAAAGCGATAAGAACGTGACCCTTTGTTGCCGTGTCGCCTTCTTCGACCTCAACGCCCTTTTCCTTTGCGCAGGCACGGGCAGCAGCGTCGTCAGCCCAGTCGTTGTAGTCAACGCCGGCATACTTCTTGACGGACTCGACCATAGTAAGCCGCTCCCAGGGCTTTCCAAGGTCGATCTCAACTCCCTGATATGTGATCTTCGACGTTCCGCATACATTCTCGGCGATAGTGCGGTACATATTCTCAATGAGATTCATCATTCCGATATAGTCTGTGTATGCCTGGTACATCTCAACAGTCGTAAACTCCGGATTATGCGAAGGATCCATTCCCTCGTTGCGGAAAATACGTCCAACCTCGTATACCTTGTCAAATCCTCCGACGATAAGCCTCTTCAAATAAAGCTCCGTCTCGATTCTGAGGTACATATCCATATCGAGAGTGTTGTGATGAGTTATAAAGGGACGAGCAGACGCACCGATCTCCAGAGTGTGGAGAACAGGCGTGTCAACCTCCATATAGCCCAGATCATCCAGGTAATTTCTTATCTCGCTCATAATGCGGCTTCTCTTTACAAAAGTGTCCTTAACGTCAGGATTTACAATAAGGTCAACATAACGCTGACGGTAGCGTGTATCCTGATCCTTGAGACCGTGCCACTTTTCGGGCAGGGGCAGGAGAGACTTTGAAAGGAGCTGGATGCTCTTTGCGTGGATAGAAATTTCGCCCTTTCTTGTTCTGAAAACGAAGCCCTCAACGCCGATAACGTCGCCTATATCCCACTTTTTCTTAAATTCCTTGAACAGGTCTGCGCCTACGTCGTTAGAGCGGACATATACCTGTATTCTGTCAGAGCTGTCGCGGACGTCGATGAAATTTGCCTTACCCATATCGCGCCAGCTCATGATTCTTCCTGCTATTCTGATGATATTGCAGTTAAGAGCCTCCAGGTCGGCTTTGATCTTCTCCTCGTCGCCGTTGGCAGCGGCGATTATCTCAGCTTCCTTTGATTCGTATTCCGCTTTCAGATCAGCAGCCTTGCCCGTGACGTCATATTTGGTCGTCTGATACGGATCGAAGCCGCCCTCCCGCAGTGAAGCAAGCTTGTCGAGCCTGTCCTTCTTCAAAATATTTATATCCTGCTCTTCAGCGGCAGGTGCGCTGTTCTGAATGTCACTCATTTCAAAAAATCCTTTCAATCAAATTACTTGGAGATCTCCATTACCTCGAAGTTGAGTTGTCCAACGGGAGCTTCAACGATGAAAACGTCGCCTACCTTTTTCTTCATAGCGGCCTTGCCGATAGGAGATTCATCAGAGATAGCGCCATTTTTCACGTCAACGTGGTTTGTTCCCACTATGGTGAAGGTTTCGATCTTATCGCTTCCAACCCTTCTGATCTTTATGACAGAACCCATACCGATCTCGTCAACGGAGATGTCGTGCTCCTCAATGATCTCAGCATTGTCGACAGTATACTGTAACTCAGCGATATTGGCTTCAAGGATAGCCTGTTCATTTTTAGCCTCGTCGTACTCAGCGTTCTCCGAAAGGTCACCATATGAACGTGCGACCTTAAGTCTTTCTGCAACCTCTCGACGTTTGTTGATTTTAAGGTCGTCCAGCTCCAGAACCAGTTTCTCATAGTTAGATCTTGACATCTGCTTACCCATAGCAAAACACTCCTTTATAAAAATAAAATAATATCATCGGAAAATCTGCAATAGCCGAAGTATAGCGGCAATTACTCATAAGAAATATTATACTATATTTTCATCATTTTGTCAATACCGATACTGACAAAAGAAAAAGCTGCCGCAATAATTCTGCGGCAGCTTCTAAGGCTTATATGGTTTTTATGTCCGCTTTCCGGACTTTACGGCATCCGCCATTATTCCCACGATAGCTCTGCGCATGAGCACAACGTCGTAAGCGTCAGATACGCCGTCGTCGTTAAGGTCGCAGTCGTTCGGTGTTTCTTTCGAGCCGAGAACGTGCATTACACAGTACACCAGATCGGCAATAGTGACCTTTCCGTCTCTGTTAACGTCTCCGTAGGGGAACTCCTCCGGAACAGCAGTCGTTGTCGTTGTTGGCGGTGTTACGGCAGTTGAGGATGTTGTTTTAGTGGTCGATGTAGTTTTTGTAGTTGAGGTGGTTTTTTTAGTCGATGTAGTTTTTGTTGTAGATATCGTCTTTGTAGTTGTTGTTTTTACAGTTGACGCATGACTTGAAGCCGATGTTGTCTTTGTCGTTGAGGATGATTCAGAGGCAGTTGTCGTCACCGTCGTATCGGCGGAAGTGGCGGCAGTCGTAACCGTTCCCTCATTTTTGCCGTAATTCCAGGAAGCGATATCGGGATATGTCAGATTTGCCAGCAAAAATTCGCTGCATTCGCTATGCTGTGCGAAAAACTCATCCGAGCCTTTCAGGAAGAAGCGGTCATCAAACGCAATTCCGTATTTTCCGTCGTTGTCGTCCCAGGTCGTGTCAACGGCATACCAGTAACCGTCCTCCATAAGGACATAATTCCACATATGCGCCGTAGAATTGTCAGCGTTGTAGTTTCCGAAAATGCAGACGCAGGGGATACCGATGTTATCGCATATAGCCTTGAAGCCCTTGGAATATCCCTCGCAGACAGAACCGGGAACAACGAGCGAGCTGAGCGCTGAACCGCTGAATTTTCCCTCCAGGTCATAAACGGTGAAGCCGCAGATATAGTCATGGATACTGCGGAGCTGCTCCTCGCGAGTCTCGCCCTCCACAGGGAAATCGGCTATCGCCTGCTCCAGAATGTCCTTGTATTCTAGTATCTCGTCAAATGAACTGAAATTCTCATAAGCGGCAGGCGTAATCGTAAGCTCGCTGACGGTGAAGGTGTACTTTCTGGATATGGGGCTATAGCTGTATCTTATGTTGTTTGCCGAGACGGAGGTGTGGTTGTTATCCATCCAGAAGATCAGCGGAAGATCGAAGGAGGCCGCTTCCATAGCGCTTACGCAGGAGGAAAAGACCGCGTTATAAAAGTCCGTATCTTCGTTTACCTCAAGAGAAGAGCTTGTAAATTGTACAGATTTTGGCAGAGTGACGGTGAAGCTGTCCACAGATGGTGTGACCAGCTCGGCAAGTTTTTCATATACTGCCTTATTATTGGCGTCAAGATAATCGCCCAGAAAGTATGGAGAGTCTCCGGCTGATCTCGCCTGAATATCAGGAAAGTCAAAGGTCAGCTGCAGATCCTCGTATTCGCCGAAAGAAATGGCAATGTCTGACGTGTCCAGAATACCGGACACTGTAGATAGCTCCTCGGCGACAGAGGACAGCGGAACTGCACCTGCGATCATGGCAAGCGAAGTCAACAGAGCTGCTGCGGATCTGAATAGCTTTTTCAAAATAATTACCTCCGTTTCGTTGTCGTCCTGTCCCAATTCAAATTTATCTCTATATAAATATTATATATCATATTTTGCCGATTGTCAACGAATACTACCGGATATGGACTGCTAAAAAGGTAAACTTTTTGTGAATTAATTTGAATTGCACAAAAATGTTGCCCGAATAGAATACAAAAAACTCGGAAATGACAAAAAATCATTAATTTGTCCGCCACTGGCGTACAGAATATTTTGGCTAAAGGACAAATTTTGCTGAAATATCCAAAAAAAAGGCTTTTTATAGGGAATTATTCGTAATGTTGTCACTTGAAATTATTTTTTTACTGTGGTATACTTATTATTGGTGGATTGCGATATCTGCCGATGATAGTTTGAAAGGTGTTGTTCCGATATGATGTTATCTGAAATGAATAAGGAGCAGCTTCTCGGCTTTAAAAAGGAAGTCGAAGAGCTTTACAGCGATTTTAAGGCAAAGGGTCTTGTTCTCAATATGGCAAGAGGAAATCCCTGTAAGGAGCAGCTTGAACTCAGCGTTGATATGCTCCATTCCTTCGATGACGGCGATTTTACAAGCGAAAACGGCATAGATGTCAGAAATTATGGTATGCTTGATGGTATTCCCGAGGCAAAGAAGCTTTTTTCCGATATGATCGGCGTTTCCGAGGACGAGATAATCATTTTCGGCAACTCAAGTCTTAACGCTATGTTCTGGGCAGTCCAGACTGCTTTTAATAAGGGTATTTCCGGCTGTACTCCCTGGAGCAAGCTGGACAAGGTGAAATTCCTTTGTCCTGTTCCCGGATATGACAGACATTTCAAAGTTACGGAATTTTTCGGCGTTGAGATGATAAATATTCCCATGACTCCCACTGGTCCCGATATGGATATGGTGGAAAGGCTGGTGTCTGAGGACGATGAGATCAAGGGCATCTGGTGTGTTCCTCAGTATTCCAACCCCGACGGTATCTCCTACAGCGACGATACTGTAAAGCGTTTTGCCAATCTTAAACCCAAGGCAAAGGATTTCCGCATTTTCTGGGATAATGCCTACTGCATCCACCACCTGACGGAAGATCCGAAGCTCATTCTCAATATACTCGACGAGGCTAAAAAGGCTGGAAACGAGGATATGGTCTATATTTTCGGCTCAACCTCGAAAATTACCTTCCCGGGCGCAGGTGTGGCTGTTATGGGCGCAAGCCGCGAGAATGTTGAAAAGCTGAAAAAGCACCTGGGTATCAGCATTATCAGCTATGATAAGATGAACCAGATGCGTCATGTAAAGTTCTTCGGAACATTTGAAAATATGAAAGAGCATATGAAGAAGCATATGGCTATAATCGCGCCGAAATTCAAGCTTGTCTGCGATGTGCTGAAGCGTGAGATCGCGCCACTCGGCATCGGCGATTGGACAGAGCCGGAGGGAGGGTATTTCGTAAGCTTTAATGCCATGAACGGCTGTGCAAAGCGGATCGTAAAGCTTTGCAGCGAGGCTGGAGCTACTCTTACCGGAGCAGGTGCGACATTCCCTTACGGTGTGGATGAAAATGACAGAAACATCCGTATCGCTCCTACATATCCTTCTATGGAGGATCTGGAGAAGGCAATGGAGCTGTTCACGATCAGTGTTAAGCTTGCAAGTGCGGAAAAGCTTCTTAGAGAGATGAAGTAAGAAACGAATATAAATTTTGTCCACTGTCTTCTGACAGTGGACGTTTTGTTCTATTGATAAAAAGGGGACGCTCTCTCTTGCAGAGCGTCCCCTCTTTCAAAACAGTCCACCGGACTGTTTTGAAATTCACCCCTTGCAGAGCGCCTAAAGGCATAATCGACGTTCCGTCGATGGGACGCTGTCCCAAACCCTGCCAAAGGCGCTGCCTCTGGACTCTGCCAAAGGAGCATTGCCCCTTTGGAATCCCGATTTTTGTGTGAAAATTGCTGATGAAATTTACTTTTAATAGTCAAAAATCTCGTCTTTCAGCATATTATAATTTGCCTCGAAATCGTCGATAGCAAGTACGCTGCCGCTGTAAGAGTCATAGCCGTCATGGAAGGTGTTATCTGCCGGTATCTGGAGCTTCTGTATGTCATAGCCGAAAAGGAACGGCAGACGCAGCGAAAGCCAGTACAGCTCACCGGTCGTCATATTTGTGGCAACATTCGGCAATACCTCGTCAGAAATCTGCGAAATAACAGACGGACCGATGCCTCTTACCTTGTTGAAGATAGTCTCGATCACCTCGCGCTGACGCTCCGTACGCTCGAAATCAGCGTTTCCAACGTAGCGTATACGCGCATATGAAAGCGCCTGTTTGCCGTTGAGACTTATCTTTCCGTCGCTGTTGACATCAAGCAGATCGTCCTTGACGTTATCGCCCATAAGCTCGTTTACCTCAGCCTGCAAAATGGTGTTGATCTCACGTATCTCCGCCTGGCTCACGTCGATCTCGATACCGCCCACCGCGTCTACGATGTTAGCGAAGGAGACAAAGTTGACGGAGACATAGTTGTCGATCTTAACTCCGAAATTTGCTTCTATGGTGTCCATTACCAGATCTGCGCCGCCATAGGAGTAGGAAGCGTTCAGCTTATCCCAGCCGTATTCCGGTATCTCAACATAGCAGTCGCGCATAAACGATGTCAGCGTGATCTCGTCTGTACGCTTGTTAACGGAGACGAGCATCATTGTATCGGATCGGCCTCGCTCGCCTCCGCGGCTGTCAGAGCCGATAAGAAGAACATTTGTCACGTAGCTTTTTGATATAGCGCCTCTTGTTCTGGTTCTGCCGCCGGATTCTACGTACTCGATCTTTTTTATCAGGCTAAGGGACGCGCAGGAATAAACGCCGAAAATTATCAGGAACAGGATGAGAATAATCAGCATCAGACGTGATAATACGCGCCATAGAATCGGCTTTTTTTTCTTCCGCTTCTTTTTCTTTTTTGGCGGAGGCACAGAAGACTGTCTTCTCGGCGGCTCACGGTACTCGGTGCGGTATGGACGTGGCTGTCCATATTCGTCGCGGTAATCTGTTCCGGAGCTGTAATATGGCTGTTCATAACCATCCCGGTACTCCTGAGAGACAGGGCGGTCGTACATCCGGGGAGCTGCTGTATGCTGCTGTGGCTGAACGGGTCGGCTCTCCGGACGTCTGGCGTTCATTCTTTCGGCATACTCGGCACGCTCTCTCGGGTCTATGTAAATGGTGTTGGTATTTTCGTTGTCAGAATTATTTCTGTTAGACATTGTTTCACTTCCTTGAAGCTGCATCAGGACAGCTTTTTCGCTCCTGCGGCAAAGCAGGTAAGTGCCGTGCAGATAAGATTATATATTATCATTGCGGCAGCCGACATATACATATAATCAGATTCAAAGGCCTTTGACAGTATCAGCATCATGGAAAGCCCGAAGCCCAGCAGAATTGACGCTGTCTGGAAAATCAGTGCAGTTATGGCTGAGGCGTGTATTTTCTTGATTCCCAGAATAAGCTGTGCCATGGAGCTGAATTTTCCAGTACACGCCATTGAAGCACTCATGCTCTCGGATTTTCGCGTTTCGATGTCAAAATCCTGGTGGAGCTTGTGCGGGAGGACCTTTACCATTCCGGCAGGTATTCCCAGCGCGCCGGCTATCCGGTTCTGAGTTATAAACGGGTCAACTGTTTTGACGATAATGCAGATCTTCCGCTTAGTCAGCCTTTCCGCCCAGATCTTTACCGATCTTGCGCCGGAAACGTCAACGACAAACATTGCCGCAAGGTTTCCGGAAATGGACAGGTATACTGCATCACGTCCCAGAGCATAGTCGGATTCCTGGGATTTTGTGGGAAGTCCCTCGATGTTGTGAGCGATCATAAGCTCGCGGCTGCCCAGGAGTACGCGGCGGTTCTTTATCCAGCCGCATATACCCATATCCTCCTCACAGGAGAAGTTGTCGATTTTGTAAAGCAGCTCCTCCTTGTCCTCGATGATATCGGCAAAAAGCTGAGTCATAAGGCTTTTTCCGTGGTAGGCGAGGCTTGCGGCGTCAAGAAACGCTTCGTCGGGCTTGGTGTTGGAGAACACTTTTATACCTCCCAGCTTGATGCTTCCTGCCGGGAAGAGCTTGTCTGCCTCTGCGAGAACTGAGTTGGTGTCATAAAGATCGTCAACACTCTGATAGCCCAGCAGGATGCCTTTGTTTTTTAAGGTCTGCTTTGAGACCTTTTCAAGCGGAATATTGGCGGCAAATGGAATAGCGATACATGAGCTTGCGCATATCAGCATACTGAAAATCGAGAACCCGAAGGCTGCGGCAGCTCCGCCAAAGAAAGTTCTCATGCGGATAAAGGTTACAGAAAGAGCCGTAACTGCTGAGAAAATAAGACAGATCGGCGCTGCGCGTCGGCAGAAGCTGTCGGTAATATCTGACGAGTAGGTGTATCTGAGAAAATCGGTCAGATAATCGGTAGGTCTCATGGCGGCGAGAATGGGAAAATCTCCCAGAGTGCCCCTGGTAAGCCGTTCTGCACGTTCCTCATCCTTGACGTAGACGACGCCGTGTCTGTCGAAGTTTTTGGAGACGAAGTTGAAATTCCGCTTCGCCCTTTTCATTATCAGCAGCTTTCCCACCGCATTGAAGAGCAGCGCCAAAATTCCTACCGGCATATATATATGGATAGTTTCCGCCTGAGCCATATCTTTTGCACCGAAAGCCGTAAGAAGCGCTATCAGGCAGCTTACTGCGGTTATCGCCGTCATCGAGTCTCCGTCAGCTCTGAACTTGACAAGATTCCGGAAGCCTTTGGTGATGACAGGAATAGAATATGCGATAGAGAGCAAGCCTAAAATCAGGTGCGCAAGCAGATAGGTCGTAATGCTGTTGATGCTGAGAAAGCTGAGTATTGGCAGGTCAAAGCTGCTGCAAATGGTCATGTAAAGACTGAGAAAGGCTGTCAGAAACAGCACAGCTGCGCGGTTTGAAATAGTATTTTTCAGTTCGTAAATATCACGTCCGACATCCTGGACATCGCCGTAGTAATTGAAATCCACGATACGCTTAGTGCGTTTGCTTTTTGTTTGCAGGTGAGTGTATTCCTCCGCGCTTCTGGGAACATGGACGTCAAGGGATTTCTCGTCGATTTTTTCTGCACCGCTGAGATCCAGTTTAGTTGTCTCGCTGCGAGGAGTGGGAGAAACAGGTCTTGCGGCGTTGGCAGCCTCTCTCGACGGCACGATATCCGTCAGGAACTTTCTGTTTTCCGGATCTTCAGCCTCGTTGATTATCTCGATCCTGGTCTTTTTCTTTTTGGTAAACTCCGGGGGAGTGTACATATATTCGCCCTCGGGAGTTTCTTTTGAGTAGGTTCTTTTTTCCCGGGTATGACTTCGTTTTTTCTTTTTCTTTTTTTCCTTTTCGATCTCTTTGGCTCTTGTGGAGTCAGCCATTCTCCGGATCTTCGGCGCACCCTCCGGCGGCATGGACGTAGCTTCTGCCGTATCGGAGTAAACAAGATTTATTCCCTCTGCATCTGCAAATGCCGCTTTTTTAACGGAACGCTCTGACGGGATTATTTCATTGTTGGCAAAGGTCGTTTCCCCACTGTCGAAAAGCTCCTTTTTCTCATGGGAAACAGCAGCCGGCTTCGGAGCTTCCTTCTTTTTTTCATCGGCAGAGGCGGAAATGATTATTTTTCTTGCGTCAGCTCTTCCGACATGAGCAGACGACGTATCATCGGGATTCGGCTTATATTCGTTGAGTATATCTTCAAGTGAGAGCTTGCTGTCAGGCATTTTTCTCACCCCCGCTTTCCGCATTGCGCTGCCGCAGTATCTCATACATAAAAATTCCTGCTGCAACAGAGGCGTTCAGTGAATTAATTTTTCCAAGCATAGGCAGCTTTATCATAAAATCGCACTTTTCCCGGATGAGACGACTTATACCGAAGCCCTCCGAGCCGATAACGAGACCGCAGCTTCCTGTAAGGTCTGTTTTTGTATATTCGCTTCCGGAGGCGTCTGTGCCGTATATCCATACGCCGGCTTTTTTCAGCTTATCAATTGCTGATGCAAGGTTTGAAACGCGTGCGACGGGCACATAGCTTGCAGCTCCGGCAGATGTTTTGAAAACAGTTGCATTAAGTCCGGCGCTGTGACGTTTCGGAACGATTATCCCGTCTGCTCCGGAGGTCTCCGCGGTACGGATGATCGCGCCCAGATTGTGGGGATCTTCTATCTCGTCGCAGATGATGATAAAAGGCTTGGTTCCCTTTTTTTCCGAAACGGCAAGAATGTCCTCAACGGACACATATTCCGCGCAGGCGCCGACTGCGACGACTCCCTGATGAGAAGCTCCGCCGGACATTTTCGACAGCTTCTCATCCCGGACGTCCTTCACGGGAATGCCTTTTTCCTTGGCAAGTCTGCGGATAATGCCGAGACTTCCGCCGTTTCCGTCTATGTAGATAGTATCGAGATTCGCTTCGGATTTAAGAGCCTCTATGACTGGGTTGCGTCCGCAGATTATATTTTCTCCGGAATCCCTTTCCTGCTCTTTTTTTCTGTTATTTTTTATTTCTCTTTCCATTTTATGACTCCTTAGTTGCTCTTAGAAGAAACATGATGCTTCACTCTACATTATATCATTTTTTCGTCAGAATTACAATAGCAAAAACGGATTTTTTAAAATTTTCCAGAAAAAAGCCGCCCGGATATTCAGGCGGCAAGGTTTTAGTTATTTCCTTTTATGTTCGGATTTATCGCAATACATATTTTCGTCGGCAATACGTATCATATCATCAAGACCGTCGTATTCACCTATCATTTTCACAGAGCAGCCAATACTTGCTCGAACAATATACGGCTTATCCGATTTTTTGTTGTAGTTATTGAGAAAGCCCAGAAATCTGCTTTTGAATTCGGCGAAATATTCCCCGGCGTCATCAGCTGGAATAATTGCCGCAACGCAGAATTCGTCGCCTCCGAAGCGCGCACATATCTCTTCCTGTACCGAACTGCTCATAAGGGCACGGCCGACGGTAGTTATAGCGCTGTCGCCCTCCTGGTGTCCGAAGGTGTCGTTTATGTATTTCAATTCGTCGAGATCTGCTGATATCACTACAACGGCGGCGGATTTTTGACCGGCGTTATCCATACGGCTGCTGAAGATCTCGAAAAAGCCCCGGCGGTTGTAAAGCCCGGTCATGAAGTCGCGCTGGGACATATGGTGCAGCTCATTGTTTGCACGGAGAAGCTGTTCGTTTATCCGGCGGATCTGTATTCTTCCGTGAAAATTGCCGAGTGATGCACATATCGCGCTCATCAGAGTGTGCATTTTCCGGTACTCGTCTAAATTTATTTCGGGCTGAAAAACGCTGTATCCCATTACCATATCAATGAAGTGGATCGTGCATATCACGATAGGATCTTCTCTTTCGGTTATCAGGTCGTAACGCGGTATCAGCTCCGCTGCCGGAAGCGTGCCTTGCTCAAAATCACGCCAGAAATAGCGGTTATATATTATGTCCACATTTTCGCCGAACGATTGTTCGCCCTTGTGGAACGTTCCGTAATCCGGCGAATCGAAAATGTCGCTGTTCATTGCGAAAATATTAGTGTGAAGTCTGAATTTGTCTATCAGGATAGGCGGCAGCTCATTTATGTCATTCATTTTAGAGATAGACGACTGTATCGTACAGATCATATCCTGTCTCTCCGTAGACAGCCGCAAACGGTCAATGAGAGTCTGAACGATGGGATTGATCCTTGCGTTGCTGGCGCACTTGCAGCCGCAGGACTGGGAGAGTATCATCTCGAATCCTACGGTACGCTCCGCAGGAACGCTTTCTCCGCGCTCCACAGCTTCAATAGTATCGAGAATTAGCCGGCTCATTTCATTGTAATTCTGCCGGCAGGTCGTAATGTGCGGCAGATGATAATGCGCCTGTTCTATGCCGTCAAAACCAGTGATAATGCAGTCCTCTGGAATACTGTAGCCCTGCTGCTGCAAATATCCGCTTACGGTTATAGCCATGGAATCGTTGGCGCAGATAATTGCGTCGGGGAGACTTCTTTTTTCGATCTCAAACCATTGCTTCATCAGATCGAGAGTAGGGCCGTCCCAGAAATTTCCGTATCCAACATTGTTCTGGCTAAATGGTATACCACATTCCTCCAGAACATTTTTGAACGCGTTGGTACGCGCGTCGGAGAATGGATTGTCCTTTGCCCCCGTGATCAGAAACAGCTCGCGTGCGCCGTGTTCGTTAATGACGTGATGAACCAGACGCTCAAAAATATCCGCGTAGGCGAAGGAAAAATTAAAGCAGCCCTCATATTGTTTGTCTATAGAAATCGTAGGTATATTGTGCCTTAAAGAGTTGTCAATAATCATCCGGACTATACTCTCAGTACAAATAAAGTTTGAGAAAATAATAATCGCATCGAGCTTCTCGTAGGGGATCAGCCGGAAAACCGAAGCAGCGCCGTCATTATCTGCATTGTCATGCTCATACAGATCTGAGCATGAGTTGAAAATCATAAGCCTGAAGCCTTTTTTTACAGCCTGCCCGTTAAGCTCTTTGACAAAATTGAAGCGATCTTCCTCGTGGATAGTCGATAAACACACACCTATAAGCTTAGGAATCACGCACACTTCACCTCCCTGATAAAAACAAACGATTCCTTTTCTTATATCTATTTTACCACATTATTTTCATGATGTAAAGAGGTTTTTGGAAAAGTTTACAGAGAGTTAAAAAAATAATCAATAAATATTATAATTCGGGAAATGATTATATAATATTAACAAAAATTATTCACATAAAATGTTATAAAAATATGTCGGATATGTGAAATTTGTAAAACTACTTTACAATGGGAAATAAAGGTGCTATAATTAAAGTATACAGACGACCGTCTTGCTGAAGGCGAGATTTGTGTACTGAAAAAAGAGATAAAATCTGGAGATGATAATATGAAAAATAAATGGTCGAGGCTCACCGCTCTGACTGCCGTACTGGCAGTGTCAGCGTCAATGGCTGGCTGTGGAAAAGAGGTTTCCAATGACGAGACCTCCGGTTCGTTCAGCATCGCAGGCGGAACTGTCACAGACGGTGCGGATGGAACTTCCCGGGATAACGTAACTACAGCTTCCGATGCGTCTCAGGGTCAGACAGAGGATCCTGCTGTTACAGCTCCGACGTCCGGAGACAACGGTTTTTCTGCCGTTACAAGGTCTCAGGAGGAGCTTAATTCCATTCTCAACAATAACTCGTCAGGCGGCACAGGCACTGTTTCCACAGGAGGAAACGGTTCGCATGGAGGTACGGGCTCGCAAGGCGGCAATACCGGCTCGCAGGGCGGAAACGGCGGTTCAGGTGGAACGTCCTCCGCTCCCACAGGTATCACCCTCAGCTATTACAGCGCAGAAGTAATGGCTGGTCAGACTATTCAGTATCCTGTTGTTTCCGAGACTATTTCCGAGGTATGGACAAGCTCCGACAACAGTATCGCTACTGTTGATTCTTCGGGAAATATAACCGGAGTTTCCGAGGGCAGCTGCGTTATCCGCGTGGTTTCCGCAGATAACAGCAGTCTTGGCGCAGAGGTAAAGGTAACTGTCACAAGCAGCAGCGGCATTAAGGAAATTGACGGCATAACGTATGTTAATGGTATTCTTATCGCAAATAAGACCTACGGTCTCCCGGAAACGTATAATCCCGGCGGTCTGACTTCCGAGACATATCAGGCATTTTCCGAGCTTGCTGCCGGAGCTGCCAATGACGGTCTTAGTATATACATTTCCTCCGGATTCCGTTCATACTGGGATCAGGATTCCATTTACAACAACTACGTTGCCCAGAGCGGACAGGCTACGGCGGATACATTCTCCGCTCGTCCGGGATATTCCGAGCATCAGACTGGTCTTGCTATTGATGTAAACGAAATAAGCGACGCCTTTATCGGTACTCCCGAGGCAATATGGCTTGAGGAGCACTGCACGGAGTACGGCTTCATAATCCGCTATCCCAAGGGCAAGCAGCAGATAACAGGCTACAAGTACGAGCCCTGGCATATACGCTATGTAGGTAAAACTGTAGCGCAGCAGGTCAAGGATGCCGCAGCAGCAGCCGGAGATCCGTATCTCACGCTGGAGGAATATCTGGGCATCGACTCTTACTATCATTAAGCTGAAAAAGAACGTCGTTTACAATATCAAATCAAGGTAGCCTCAAAAAATAAAGGGACGCTCAATGCGTCCCTTTTCAAGGTTATAAATCAACCGAAATATCTCTTCAGCAGACCCTCGAATGCCTTGCCGTGACGAGCCTCGTCCTTAGCCATTTCGTGAACCGTGTCATGAATAGCGTCAAGATTGAGCTCCTTAGCTCTCTTAGCCAGGTCAAGCTTGCCCTGGGTTGCACCGTGCTCAGCAGCAACTCTCTTCTCCAGGTTCTCCTTCGTGGAGGAGGAGACAACGTCGCCCAGGAGCTCTGCAAACTTAGCAGCGTGCTCAGCCTCTTCATAAGCAGCCTTTTCCCAGTAGAGACCGATCTCAGGATATCCCTCTCTGAAAGCAACTCTTGCCATAGCAAGGTACATACCGACCTCTGTGCATTCGCCGTTGAAGTTAGCGTTAAGACCGTCGATGATCTCCTGATCTGTAACAGCCTTAGCAACGCCTACTTCGTGCTCGCAAGCGAAAACAAGCTTTTCGTCAGCAGCCTTCTCGATGAACTTAGAGCCGGGAACTCCGCACTGAGGGCATTTTTCAGGAGCAGAATCTCCTTCGTGAACATATCCGCAAACGGGACATACATATTTAGCCATTGTAATTACCTCCATATGTAATAATTTATTAAAGGCGTTTAGCCTCATTAAGGCAACACCGCACAAAGATTGTGCGGCAGGTGCGCAGTCGAATTTTTCGTCAGGTTGCATAAAAACGACGCAGGCATACTGGTCTGTCGGTCAGCCCCTCTGTCACTTCGTGACACCTCCCCAGCGGGGAGATCACGTATGTCAAGGAGTTTTTGTGTAAGATGAGGTCAAATTCGCAAGCAGATGACGCGCAAAGTCGTTAGACGTGCTTTGTGCGGTGCTGCCTTAACTTATACAGAATGCTTGACCCTGTCATGCTCCTCTGCACGCTTGCCGTTGTTGAAGCGGTCGAGAGTGCCGACGAGATAGCCGGTAATACGGCGTACACGGTCAAATGGAACGTCAGCAAAGCCGAATTTCAGATTTACGAAATCTCCGTCTGTGGTGACAGTCATTTCGTTGATCCTGCGGTCGCTGTACTTGTTTTTTCCGTATTCGATGTAAGCGTCGACCTCCTGCTGGGAGATCTGCTCGCCTATGACATTTACTTTAATAGACATAATAATTCCTCCGTAAAAAATCCTGCGCAGGAGAAATTGCATTTCCTACTACGAATATCATTTTATCATAAAACGACAAAAAAATCTGTTGCAATTGCAACAAAGGAGCTAATATATGTTAGTTGAAAATAACATATTATTTAAGGGCATCGACCCGGAAAGCTGCCGCAGAATGCTTTCCTGCTTTAATGCGGAAGTAAGGAAATTCCGGGAAGGAAGCTGTATACTTGACAATTCGCACCACGGCGAAAAAATTGGAATTATTCTTGAAGGCAGCGCGTCGATCGTCCGCTATGACGTCAACGGAGTGAGGACTATAATCGAAAACCTCGGTGAACAGGGGATATTCGGTGAATATTTTACATTTTCCGCGTGCCGTGGAAGTATTTATATCGAGGCGGAAACGGACTGCGATGTCATGTTCTTCCGCCGCTCAGAGATTCTGAAACGCTGTGAAAACGCCTGCCAGTGCCATTCGGCTGTAGTGGGAAATCTTCTGGAGCTGATGACGGAGAAATCCCGGACTCTTAATGAGCGGATAGAGGTGCTCAGCCAGCGTTCAATTGAGGATAAGCTCATTACCTATCTGCAAATCGTTGAGGACGGCACTGCCGCGGGAAAAACTCCGCAGATCCCGTTTTCCACAACAGCTCTTGCGGATTATCTCTGCGTCAACAGAAGCGCATTGCAGCGTGAGATCTCCAGACTGAAGAGCAAAGGCGTCCTGACGATTTCCAGGAGAAAATTCCGGCTTAATATCAGATCCGAGGAATAATGTATCAGATGTTTTCGTAAATAATTGATGTGCAGATATTGCCTTGACAAAGTGACGCAGACTGTGCTATAATTATGTTGTAAATTATTTGAAAGGACAAAAATATGGTAATAGAATTTATTAAATCAATTATCTTAGGAATTGTGGAGGGTATTACCGAATGGCTGCCTGTCAGCAGTACCGGACATCTCATTCTGGTAAACGAGTTCCTGAATCTGAACGTCAGCAGCGACGCCGAGGTAAACGAGGGTTTCATCAATATGTTCAACGTCGTGATACAGCTTGGCGCGATAATGGCGGTCGTGGTCATTTTCTGGAAAAAGCTGTTCCCGTTCGGCAGGAAAAATAACCCGAATCCCTGGAAAAAAGAGGGTATCGGCTCATACGTGAAGGCCGATATCATGACAATGTGGTTCAAGGTCATTGTTGCCTGTATTCCGGCGGCTGTTATCGGCTTTCTTTTTGACGAGACCTTTGAACGTCTTTTCTACAAGCCCTGGATCATTGCAATTGCGTTGATCATCTTTGGCGTGGCGTTTATTATAATTGAAAACCGCAATAAAAAATCTACTGCAAAGGTCAACACGCTCGGCGAGCTCACATACACTGCGGCTCTCATAATAGGCGGATTTCAGCTTATTGCAGCCATTTTCCCAGGCACATCGCGTTCCGGTGCAACTATTCTCGGCGCGCTTATGATTGGAATTTCCAGAACGGTCGCTGCGGAGTTTACGTTTTTCCTCGCTGTTCCGGTAATGTTCGGAGCAAGCCTGTTGAAGTTGCTGAAATACGACGGCGGATTTACCGGTGAGCAGATAGGTATTCTTGCAGTTGGAATGGTCGTGGCGTTTGCGATTTCAATGGTGGTCATAAAATTCCTGATGGATTACATAAAGAAGCACGATTTCAAGGTGTTTGGCTGGTACAGAATAGTTCTCGGAATTGCTGTGCTTGCTTATTTTGGAATAAAGGCGATAGTGTAATAAATATTGCAGTTTATAAGGGAACGCCCTCTCTTGCAGGGCGTTCCCTCTTTCAAAACAGTCCACCGGACTGTTTTGAAATTCACCCTTTGCGGAGCGCCTAAAGGCATCATCGACCTGCGGTCGATATGGAGCGCTGCTCCATACCTCGCCAAAGGCGCCGCCTCTGGACTCTGCCAAAGGAGCATTGCCCCTTTGGAATCCCGATGTTTATAATCACATATTAACAGAAACGAGGCTTTACATATGGAAAAAATTCTTGACTGGAAAAAATATCTCGATATTGCCGCCGACACCGTCGCCGAGGGCATAGTTATGCTGAAAAACGAGAACTGCGTTCTTCCGCTGAAAAAAGAGGAGACCGTCTCGGTTTTCGGACGTATTCAGCTGCACTATTATAAAAGCGGCACAGGCTCTGGCGGAATGGTCAATGTATCCAAGGTAACCGGTATTACCGACGGTCTTATGGATGCAGGAGTGAAGCTCAATCAGGAGCTGCTGGGCATATATAAGGACTGGGACGAGAAAAATCCCTATGACCTGGGAAAAGGCTGGGGAGCTGAGCCGTGGTCTCAGAAGGAAATGCCGCTGACCGACGAGATCGTCGGCAGCGCAGCCAGTGTAAGCGGAACGGCGATCGTTGTCATCGGCAGAACTGCCGGGGAGGAGCAGGAGGTTCGCAATGAACCGGGTTCTTTCCTGCTCACGGACAAGGAAAAGGATATGATCGCAAAGGTACGCCGCGGCTTTGAAAAAATGGTCGTTCTGCTCAATGTAGGCGGTCTCATCGACCTGGAATACATCGAGGAGCAGAAGCCTGACGCAATTCTCTTCGTATGGCAGGGCGGAATGACAGGCGGTACAGGTACGGCTAAGGTGCTTACGGGAGAGGTTTCGCCCTCCGGAAAGCTGCCGGACACTATCGCATATAAGCTGGAGGATTATCCCTCGCATAAATATTTCGGCGACAGGAACAGCAACTGCTACGCCGAGGATATCTACGTCGGCTATCGCTATTTCAGCACCTTTGCCCCTGAAAAGGTACGTTATCCCTTTGGCTTCGGACTTTCCTACACAAGCTTTGAGATCTCTGTTGAAAACTCCGCCCGCGAGGATGATAGAGTAGCTTTCAGCGTTGTCGTAAAAAACACCGGAGATATGGCAGGCAAGGAGGTCGTTTTCCTCTATGTTTCCAAGCCCCAGGGCACTCTCGGACAGCCTGCAAAGGAGCTTTGCGGCTATGCCAAGACAAAAAATCTTGAACCTGGCGAAAGCTGCCGTCTGACGCTGGAGGTTCAGCTCAATGACATAGCCTCCTATGACGACAGCGGAGTTACCGGACATTCCTACTGTTGGGTGCTGGAGCAGGGCGCATACAGATTTTTCGTAGAAAATTCCGGAAATAACGGCTCGCTCGTTATTGAGCTTCCCGGGACAAGGGTCGTTCAGCAGTGCAGACAGGCTCTTGCTCCGGTCGAGCCCTTTGAGCGAATGGTAAACCGCGGCGGACTTGCCTATGAGCCTGTGCCAACGAGCCGGGTAGACGAGGCTGCACGCCGCCTGGAGGGACTTCCAGAGGAGATAGAGTATACCGGAGACAGTGGAATAAGGCTTGCCGATGTTCTGAACGGTAAAAATACTATGGAGCAGTTTATTGCTCAGTTGAGCGATACTGAACTTTCCTGCATCATCCGCGGCGAGGGTATGGGCAGCCCGAGAGTTACCGCAGGAACTGCATCTGCGTTCGGCGGAGTTGCAGACTGCCTGACGAAATACGGCATCCCCGCTGCCTGCTGCTCCGACGGTCCTTCCGGAATGCGTCTTGACTGCGGAACAAAGGCATTCAGCCTGCCAAACGGTACAATGATCGCATCAACGTTCAATAAGGAGCTTGCGGAAGAGCTGTTCGAGTTTATGGGGCTTGAAATGGCTGCAAATAAGGTGGATTCTCTCCTCGGTCCAGGAATAAATATCCACAGACATCCGCTGAACGGCAGAAATTTCGAGTATTTCTCGGAGGATCCATATCTGACGGGAACACTTGCCGCTGCCGAGCTGCGCGGTATGCACAAGTCCGGCGTAACGGGAACGATAAAGCATTTCTGTGCCAATAATCAGGAGACAAACCGTCATTTCCTGGATTCAGTTGTTTCGGAGAGAGCTCTTCGTGAGATTTATCTCAAAGGCTATGAAATTGCCGTAAAACAGGGCGATGCCGACAGCATCATGACGACCTACGGCAAGGTAAACGGCGTATGGACGGCTGGAAATTATGATCTTAACACTGTTATCCTCCGGGAAGAATGGGGCTATACAGGCATCACCATGACGGACTGGTGGGCGAATATCAACCGTCGCGGCGGAGATGCCGATAAAACGGATCTCGCGGCAATGGCTATGGCTCAGAACGATCTGTACATGGTCTGCCCGAAAGGCGACAGCAATAACGACAATACCCTTGAAGCTCTGGAAAGAGGCGATCTGAAACGCTGTGAGCTTCAGAGAAACGCGGCGAATATCTGCCGTTTTCTGCTGCACACAAACGCCCTCAGACGGCTTATGGGTACGGCTGACGAAATCAGGATAACCGGCAGACCTGCCGAGGACGATCCCTCCGACGAGCCTGTTATTTTCTACGAGCTGGACGGCGAGCTGACGATCGACCTGTCCGACGTTAAAACCGTAAAGGGCACGAATTACAGCTTTGCCCTGACTGTAGTGCATCCGAGCTGGTACAGGGTAACGGCGACAGCGTCGTCAACTCAGGGCGAGCTTGCACAGATACCGGTCACTATGTTCGCTATGGGAACTCCCTTTGCCACATTTACATGGAACGGAACAGACGGAAAAGCTGTTTCATATTCCGAGGAAATGCCGCTGTTTTCGCGCTATACTGCGGTAAGGCTCTATTTTGCCCAGAACGGACTCGACCTTATCAGCATCAAATTCGAGAAAATTGACAAGGCGGTGGACGTTGCTGCCCTGAATGAATGAGGAGAGCCTATGAATATACAGATTTTCGGCACTAAAAAATGCTTTGATACAAAAAAAGCACAGCGTTATTTCAAGGAACGCGGAATTAAATTCCAGTATATCGACCTGAAAGAAAAGGAATTGAGCAGGGGAGAGTTCGATTCCGTTAAAGCGGCACTTGGTGGGATCGACAATATGCTCGACGAAAAGGCCAAGGACAAGCAGACGCTTACTCTCATGAAATATCTTTCTGAAAGCGACAGGGAGGAGAAGCTTTTTGAAAATCAGCAGCTTCTGAAAACTCCGATCGTACGCAACGGAAAAAAAGCCACTATAGGCTGCTGTCCGGAAATCTGGGCACAATGGGAATAAATTTTTCATTTTTATTGACAAAGAGATATAAAATATTGTATAATATAAGTGAATATTTTTGCAGAATTACAGGAGGATTTAATTCATATGTGTGGAATAGTAGGTTTTACAGGAACGGCTCAGGCGGCTCCAATACTCCTTGACGGACTTTCTAAGCTTGAATACAGAGGCTATGATTCTGCCGGAATAGCTGTCCGTGACGGAGACGGCGACACGACGGTCATTAAGGCTAAGGGCAAGCTTGAGGTTCTGAAAAAAATGACGAATGACGGCGAATCTGTCAGCGGAAGCTGCGGTATTGGTCATACACGCTGGGCAACTCACGGCGAGCCGTCGACTCTTAACGCACATCCCCATGCAAGCGACGACGAAAATGTTGTTGCTGTTCACAACGGAATCATTGAAAATTATCAGGAGCTGAAAGAAAAGCTCTCCAAAAGCGGATATACATTCAAATCACAGACCGACACAGAGGTAGCTGTAAAGCTTGTAGACTACTACTATAGGAAGTATGGTCTCGGACCGGTAGACTCGATCGCCCGCGCTATGATCCGCATAAGAGGCTCTTACGCTCTCTGCGTTATGTTCAGCGACTATCCGGGCGAAATTTATACTGCTCGTAAGGACAGCCCGATGATAATCGGTATTACAGGCGGCGAGACCTACGTTGCCTCCGACGTTCCGGCAGTTTTGAAATATACCAGAAATGTTTACTATATTGGCAATATGGAAATTGCCAAGCTTGAAAAGGGAAAGGCAACTTTTTATAATATTGATCGTGAGGAGATACAGAAGGAGCTTGTGGAGATAAAGTGGGACGCAGAGGCTGCGGAAAAGGGCGGCTACGAGCACTTTATGTTGAAAGAAATTCATGAGCAGCCAAAGGTTATCAAGGATACGATCAATTCCGTTGTCAAGGACGGCAGAATTGATTTTGGCGAGCACGGTCTTACAGACGAGGAAATGGCTAAGATAAGCCAGATATATGTTGTTGCCTGCGGTTCTGCATATCATGTGGGAATGGCGGTTCAGTATGTTATCGAGGACTTCACCTCTATTCCGGTACGTGTGGAGCTGGCTTCTGAGTTCCGCTACAGAAAAATGAAGCTGGCAAAAAACAGCCTCGTTATTATTATCAGCCAGTCCGGCGAAACAGCTGACAGTCTTGCCGCACTTCGTCTTTCAAAGGAAATGGGCGTAAAGACATTCGGCATCGTCAATGTTGTCGGCTCGTCAATTGCACGTGAGGCGGACAGCGTGTTCTACACCCTTGCCGGTCCGGAGATCTCTGTCGCCACCACAAAGGCGTACAGCACCCAGCTTATTGCAGGCTATCTCCTGGCGATGCAGTTTGCGCTTGCAAGAGGCGAAATGGAGCAGGCGGAGTACGACAGACTTCTTTCGGAGCTTGAAACGATTCCCGAGAAGATAGAGAAGATCTTGGAGGACAAGGAGCGTATTCAGTGGTATGCCAACAAGCTTGCCGGATGCAAGGACGCTTTCTTCATCGGACGCGGCATAGATTACGCTATCGGTCTTGAAGGCAGCTTGAAAATGAAGGAGATAAGCTATATCCATTCCGAGGCATACGCTGCCGGAGAGCTGAAACACGGCCCTATCAGCCTTATCGAGGATAAGATCCCGGTTATCGGAATCCTTACCCAGCCTGATCTTTATGAGAAAACTGTAAGCAATATGGTTGAGGTGAAGAGCCGCGGTGCGTCGCTTATGGGACTGACTACTTACGGAAATTACAGCATGGAGGATTTGGCGGATTTCACGGTTTATGTTCCCCATACCGATCCACATTTTGCAGGAAGTCTCTCAGTTATTCCGCTCCAGCTTCTTGGCTACTATGTATCTGTGGCTAAGGGTTATGACGTGGATAAGCCGAGGAATCTGGCAAAGAGCGTTACAGTAGAGTAATATATATAATAAAAAATCCACCGTCAGACCGACAGTGGATTTTTTATTATAAAGTCGCATAAAGATTAGTTTCCCACGCCGGGATATACAGCTGATGCCTGATAAAAAGCCTGTAATTGGGGTTAATGAGCTTTATCAGCAGCGGCAGCTCGAAAATATCCTCGTTTCTGTGGTATAGAGAGATCATAAGCTTAGGAGAATACCGGGCGATCGTATTTGCCGCGCCCCAGATAGCCTCGCGCTCGAATCCCTCTACATCCATTTTTATTATGCTCGCCGCTTTTCCGCCGAGGACGCTGTCAACGGCACGGGCAGTTATCATGGTGTCAGAGCTTGCGGAGATAGCCGATTGTCTGCCAGCCTTAGCTGCAAAAGGCAGCTCTGTATCAATACACCAAGCTGCGGCATTATGCGCGCAAACCATTGGCATACCGTCCACAAATTTAGAGAGCTTTTTAAAATTCTTTCTGTCAGGTTCAAGAGCGAAGATCGACGCATATCTTCCGTGTGTGAAATCCAGGAGCTCCTTGACGGTATCGCCGTTATATGCGCCTAAATCAACATACGTCTCGTTCATATTCGGCTTGATGATCTCACGGTAGATTTCGGATTTCGGCGTTGTTACCGTAGAGAGATAGTCAATATTTCCGCTTATCTTAAAGTTGATGATATTTGCGTAGACCTTTCTCGAATAGTCGTCTGCAAGGCTGTCATAAACCTGCTGAAGCTTCTGCTCGTTCTTGACGCAGTACTCGTATGTGAAGAGTCCGCCGCCTGTAACAGGCACGTCGGGGACATAAAGGGTATGACGCGACGCGATCTCGTGAATCCTATCGACGATTTCCTGATATCCGGCGGCAAACGCCAGAACTACGACAAAATCATCCACCATTTCCTCGACTTCTGACAGCTTATGAACGCGGTAGCCTTCAAAGGAATGACCGCGGACAAAATCATCGCTGGCAAAAATACCTGAAAGCAGGATGCCCCTTTGCCTGAAAACCGACATGATTTTCAGCGCGCCGTCGCCCATGCCGTAAATAAAAATAGGTCTTGTTTCCGCCTTGAGCTTATCCCAGACGGATATTTTTTCTTTAATAAAGGAAAGCATACAACACTCCGTATAGTCAGATTAAGAATATCAAATGATATCGCAGTCATCGTCGTCATGATGATCGTCGTGACATCCGCCCATAAGGTCACGACCGCGGATATTATACTGATCGCGCATACGATTCATGTATTTGTCAATGAGATTTGAGACAGCACGAACCTGTTTTACGCTGTGGACGATTTTCTCAGGCGTATCCTTGTCTTTGCTGTGAATAGTAATAGTTCCGCAGCCGAAAAGACGCTGCAAAAACGATCTCTGCACGCTTTTGTCGATTATTTTATACAGGTCGATCTCGTCCTCTTTAACGCTGAAAAATCCTACACGGGTAATGAACTTGGTTTTTGTCAGATAGTAACGTGTAAATGACCATGGAAGACCGAAAATCGTGCGTTTTTTGTCTGTCCAAACGTAATCTATTTCATTTTTCGACATAGTATAACTCCTTTTGCGGCACACTCGCGATCGGCAGCAAGCGACGCTCTGTTTTTCCGTACTGATTCAACTATAATTATATCACATTTTCCGACATAAGTCAACCGGATTTTACGAAAAAATCAAAAGCCCCCGACTGGGAGCTTTTGATAATAGTTATTCTTCAGTAGATTCCTGCGGTTCAACCGGTTCAGGGTCTACGTTTTCGCCATCCATAAGCTTTACAAAGGTATCGCCGTCAATCTTTTCGTATTTAAGCAGGTAGCCTGCAAGCTTGTGCATCTTTTCGGCATTGCGTGAAAGCAGCTCCTTGCACTTCGTGTAGGCATCTTCGATAAGGCGGCGTACCTCCTCGTCGATCTCTGCTGCAACAGCCTCGCTGTAATTTCTGGTGTGACCGTAGTCCTTGCCAAGGAACACTTCGTCGTTGTCGGAGCCATAAACGACCGTGCCGAGCTTCTCGGAGAAGCCGTACTTTGTAACCATATTTCTTGCAGTGCTTGTGGCGCGCTCAATATCGTTTGACGCTCCCGTACAGATATCGTCAAGGAAAATTTCCTCCGCAACACGTCCGCCGAGAAGCATAATAAGCTGCTCGCTCATCTGCTTTTTGGAAACGTGCATATCATCGGTATCAGGGCGCGTAACAGTAAGACCAGCTGCCATGCCGCGCTGAATTATCGTTACCTGGTGCACCTTATCCTGCGTCGGCAGATTATAGGCGGCAACAGCATGACCAGCCTCGTGATATGCGGTGACCATTTTGTCGTGTTCGGTTACAATTCTGGATTTTTTCTCCGGACCTGCAATGACCTTCATAGTCGCCTCTTCAATGTCTTTCTCCGTAATTGCCATTCTGTCGGCTCTTGCGGCAAGGAGCGCAGCCTCGTTAAGAAGATTTTCAAGGTCAGCTCCTGTGAAGCCCTGAGTTGTCTGAGCAATTATCTTCAGGTCAACGTCAGGAGCAAAGGGCTTATTCTTTGCGTGGACGTTCAGTATCTCTTCGCGTCCCTTTACATCGGGATAGCCAACAACGATTTGTCTGTCGAACCGACCGGGGCGGAGGAGCGCGGGATCGAGAATATCGCGGCGGTTAGTTGCCGCAATAACGATGACATTTTCGTTTCCGGTAAAGCCGTCCATTTCAACGAGAAGCTGGTTCAGCGTCTGTTCGCGTTCATCATGACCGCCGCCGAGACCTGCACCTCTGTGTCTGCCCACCGCGTCGATCTCATCAATAAATATGATAGCCGGAGCATTTTTCTTAGCCTGCTCAAACAGATCTCTTACGCGTGAAGCGCCGACGCCCACGAACATTTCCACGAAATCCGAACCGGAAATCGGGAAGAACGGACAGCCAGCCTCGCCGGCAACCGCTCTCGCAAGGAGAGTTTTACCTGTTCCGGGGGGGCCGAGCAGAAGAACGCCGCTGGGTATTTTCGCGCCGATACCGGAATATTTCTTGGGATTTTTCAGGAAGTCAACGATCTCAGAAAGCTCCTGTTTTTCCTCATCTGCACCTGCAACGTCGCTGAATTTGGCTTTTTTACCTTCAGCCTGATGCTTCATGGTGGCTTTACCGAAGCTGTTGTATTTTCCGCCTCCGTTCTGACGCATCATAAAGTAGAGAATGAAAATTCCAAGACCTATAGTAATAACCACCGGAATAAGCGACAGCAGCCATGATCTGTCGGTTATCTTGATATAGTTCTGTATCAGCGGAGCGTCCGCGTACTTCTTGTTGTATTCCTGGCGGTAATCCTCGGTATCGTTGAGGAAAAGCTGGACATTCGGAACTTCATACTTATGCACTGTATCATCACCGCGCAGTTTGTATTTCAGCTCGCCGGTGCCAAGATCCAGCTCGTATTCAGCGACCTCGAAATCGTCGAAGTGCTTGACAACCTCGGTATACTGGACCTGCTCACCTGTACTTCCCATTTTGGAAATGACAAAATAAATACAGATTATCGAGAGAACTATAAAAATCAAATAAGTAAAGATTCCTCTGTTTTTTCTTGGTGTCAAATCACGATCTCCTTTCTTCCCGTAAAACCGTTATTTTCAGCAAACGCCGGGTATTTTCATCCGGGCAGACGCGCTGAGCGATACCGATTTCATCTCCGTATATCGTTCCCCCCTCGTCCTCGATAAAGTGGAGGAATGGTCTGAGAGATGTGGGAATTCGTTCATTTATCAATTTTTTTACGGACGAAGTGAAGCTCCGACCTTTCAGCTGTATACGGTCGCCGTTTTTCCTGCTTCTGACAACAGCTCTTCCTATTATTTTATCATAATCCAGCCAGTTAATTGTGGAATTTTTATGAACAAACGAAATTTTCTCCATATTATCACATTCCACAAGCTCACATAACAGTACATGATCGTCAAAAAGCCTGTTTTTGCCCAGTTGAAGAGGAGAGCTGATCTCCTCCCGAGTTTTTTGGCGTGGGATTTTTTCCAGGCAGACTGTGTTGCCGTCGGAGGTGAGAAAAAATTCTCCGGAAATATTGAACTTTCCACCGTTAACTGCAATTTTGTCCCAATCCGCCAGTTTTTTCTCCGAAATAAGAGAGCTGTTGGAGGGAATACCATCACATACGAGCCGGGCTATGCACCGCCGCCGGACAACCTGTGAATAAGCGGAAATTCCGCGCAGAGAGCCGTTTTCCAGACAATCCTCATATGCGTTCCTGGTCTCAGCTTCTATGAAATCATTTTCGCTGCGCAGTACACGTGCCGTTCTCACAGCAGTTTCCGTGAGAGATCCGTTTATCTGCTTCAGCATTGGAATTACATTGTGCCGCAGCTTGTTGCGTGTATAATCGTCCGATAAATTGGTACTGTCAGTGACAAATGACTGACCGCAATCACGGAGATATTCCTCTATCTCACATCGGCTTACAGCAAGAAGCGGTCTCACGATATTGCCGCGAACAGGCGGAATACCTGCGATACCCTTTATTCCGGAGCCGCGGACAAGATTCAGCAGCATTGTTTCAAGATTATCGTCGGCATTGTGAGCCGTGGCGATCTTTTTGCCATGAGAAACCGCTGAAAAAAACTGATAGCGCATTTCCCGGGCAGCCGTCTCAACAGAGAGTGAATGTCTTTCGGCATAGCTTTTCACATCGCAGTGTTCAACATGAATGTAAACCCCGAGCTCGTCGCACAGTCTGCGGCAGAAGCTCTCGTCTCTGTCGCTTTCTCCACCTCGCAGGCAGTGGTTCACGTGAACAGCTTCCAGGCTAAAATCCATTTCCGCCGAAAGCCGAAGAAGAGTCAGCAGCAGGCAGACGCTGTCCGCACCTCCCGAAAGACCGCAAATCACCTCGTCGCCCGGACTTATCATATTGTATTCAAGACAAAGCGTCTTTATTTTATCAAGCATACTGCTCATATTATGCCTCCGGCGGCGCGGTATATTCAAGATCCGAGAACCTTGTGAACTGACCGTTCCAGGCGAGCTTGACCTTTCCTGTCTCGCCGTGTCTGTTTTTTGAAATGATGCACTCGGAGATGTTCTTTTCCGCCGTGTCCGGATTGTAGTAATCGTCACGGTAGAGGAAGAGCACTATGTCCGCGTCCTGCTCGATAGAGCCAGATTCACGCAGATCCGACATGACCGGTCGTTTATCGGGACGGCTGTCAACAGCTCTCGAAAGCTGGGAAAGAAGCAGAATGGGAACGTCAAGCTCCTTCGCCATAAGTTTAAGCTGACGAGTTATCTCAGAAATTACCTGTACTCTGTTGTCCGACCGTGAGGAAGAGCCCATAAGCTGCAAATAGTCGATGACCACAAGCCCGAGATTTTCCACACGCCGCAGCTTCGCCTTCATCTGCTGAACGGTAATGCTGCCAGTGTCGTCGATATACATATGGAGAGTGCTCAGAAACGACGCGCTTGCCGCAAGCCTCACCCACTGCTCGGTAGATATTCTGCCGCTTCTCAGGGCGGATGATTCGATGAGAGATTCCGTCGAAAGCAGACGTGTAGCAAGCTGCTCCTTGCCCATCTCAAGATTGAATACGACCACATTCTTATCGCTTCGTTTTGCAACATTTGTGGCGATATTCATGGCAAAGGAGGTTTTTCCCATTGCAGGACGGGCGGCAATGATAATAAGGTCTGATTTGTTAAGTCCCGAGGTTATCTCGTCCAGCTTTGAAAAGCCGCTTCGTGCCGCCATATACTTGTCTTTGTCCTCACCGGTAATTTTTCCCAGCCTGTCATATGCCTCCAGAACAGCGTCTGAAATATGAGCAAGACCTGTTACGTTCCTGCCCTGGCGGATATTGTAGATTTTCTGCTCTGCCGAGTCGATAAGCAGCTCTGCGTCCTGCTCAGCCTCGCGCACCTCTTCAAGGATGGAACGCGCAGTACAGCCCAGAGCGCGGATATAGTACTTATCGGAGACGATCTTGCAGTAGCTGTCAACATTTGAGACTGTAGGAAGAGTCCCGGCTATTTCCGAGAGATAGCGTTTTCCGTCAGCAGCAGTCTCAAAAACGTGCTCCTTTACAGCCTCGTTGAGAAGCGTTACAACGTCAACATTGACGCCGCCAGTGAACATTCTGGAAATTATAGAAAAGAGCTTCTTGTGGTTTTCGCTGTAAAAGTAGTCCGGCTTCAGCTTCTCAAGCACCTGCGGCAGAACGGAAGGATCTGCAAGGACCGAGCCGATGACCGACTGCTCAGCCTCTATGCTGTGGGCGAACTCTCCCGGATCGAGGGCGAATGGCGAATTTTCGCTCATCCCTCGACTACCTCGATGTCAACCTCGGCGGAAATGCCTGTAAACAGCTTGACAACAGCCTTATATGTTCCGAAATTCTTGATATCTGTGCTGAGCGAGATCTTTTTCTTATCAGTTTTCACCCCAAGCTGAGCTTCAAGGGCGTCAGCTACATGAGCAGCCGTAACAGAGCCGAAAAGACGGTCGTTAGAACCTGCCTTCGCCTTTATCACGAGCTTCTTATCCTTGATCCTTGCAGCAGCCTCCTCCGCAGCCTTTTTCTCAGTGTCGAACTTAAACTGGGCAGAAGATTTCTGTCCTGCAAGCTTTGTCATATTCTCGGGAGTAGCCTCTACAGCCAGTCCCTTCGGCAGCAGCATATTTCTTGCGTAGCCGTCAGCCACGTTCTTTACCTCGCCCTTTTTGCCAGAGCCTTTAACATCCTGCAAATAAATTACCTTCATAATATCTTATCCTTTCAAAAATTATTCAGAGCCTGTGTTAATAGGGAAGATGTGCGGATTTTCGAGCATAATTTTGCCGAGTGCAAGGCGAAAATCCGCAGGCATACTTGATGTATGTCAAGGATTTTCAACGCAGTAATCGGCAAAATTTGCCGAAAATCCGCGCGGCTTATCCTATGAACACAGGCTCTCGGTCTGCTCCGTTTCCTTTTCACGGGCATCAATTGCTTTTATGAGAGCCTTTACGGCTTCCTGAACTGTTTTGTTTTCAAGCTGTACGGCAGCCATAGTCTGGTGACCGCCGCCTCCGAGCTTTTCCATAATGACCTGAACGTTCACTGCGCCGAGGGAACGGGCTGAGATGTTCACCGTGCCGCCTGTTTTATAGAGCACGAACGAAGCGTCCACGTCGGTTATGTACAGCAGCTCGTCCGCTGCCTGCGGTGCAACGATGCGTATGTCGTCTGATTTGAAATCAGCGGCGGCAATTGCGCATTTGCTGTGTATTTTCGCGGCGGCGACTATTTGGGATTTTCTTTTGTACGAGTCAAAGGAATTGGAGAAAAGCAGCTTTACAGCCACCGTGTCCGCGCCCAGCTTTTTAAGGAATGCCGCAGCCTCGAATGTATGAACGCCGGTACGCATGACGAAATTCTTCGTATCGAGCATAATTCCGGCGAGAAGAGCCTCCGCATAGATCGTAGGAAGCTTTTCGTCGCTTTTGAAATTGAAATATCTTATGATCTCCGTTACCATTTCCGATGCCGACGAAGCGTAGGGCTCGTGGTGGAAAATAACGGCGTTGTCGATGAAATTGACGGTTTTGCGATGGTGGTCTATTACGACGACCTGCCTGCATCTCTGATACAGCTCCGGCGACTCGATAAAGTCCTTGTTGTGGATGTCAACTATTATGAGCAGGTCGTTGTCGCCGACTGATGAAATTGCCGCAGACGGAGTGATAAACAGCCCTTCGCCTGCCTGTTTTTCAACAGCGTCAATGAGATTCGGTGCGAGATTTTTCTGCCTGTCAACTACTATGTGTACATCCTTTCCGAGAAGACGCAGAGCTCCGGCAAGACCGCATGAAGAGCCGACGGAATCGAGGTCTCCGAAGCGGTGTCCCATAATATATACCGTAGAGGCGTTCATGATAACGTCCTGCATGGCGTTGGCGATAATACGCGTTTTCGTCTGGGACATCTTCTCCACGCCCTTGGAAACTCCTCCGAAAAAGCGGTAGCCGTTTTCCGTTTTCACAACAGCCTGATCTCCGCCTCGTCCGAGAGCCATATCGAGACACTGCCGTGCGATCTTTTCGCTGTCTGCAAGAGATTCTGCGCCTGCACCTACGCCGATAGACAGCGTAAGAGGGTACTTTCCGGCAATTTTTATACCTCGTGCAAGGTCGAGTATCCTGAAGCGGTTGCTGATTTTTTCTTCAAGATGCTGATTCTCGATGACTGCGTAAAACGTATTTGAGGAAATTTTCTTTACAAAGCCGTTGGTACTGCCCATGAACTGCTCCATAAGCTGCTCCATTTCTACGGAAACACGCGCTTTTTCGGTTTCCTTGGCATTCTGCATTATCTCCTCATAGGTGTCGATCGTTATGACGACAACGTTCGGTCTGGTCTCGGCGTGAAGCCTCCTCAGATCGTGGTACTCGGATATGTCATGGAAATATATAATAAGGAACGAGATGTCGTTTTCGCTGAATTTTTCCAGCATTATCCGGTAGCTTGAGCCGTTAACCTGACATTCTGAAGTATTGCCCTCCTGGATCGATAAAATATCGAGCTTCAGAAGTTCCTGGAAATCAAGACCGTAAACATCGTTTCCGCTGCTTATCCTGTCGAGAAATGTGCAGTTGTACCAGACGATCTTGCCGTCAGGGTCGATGACCGCGATAGGGGCAGGCAGGCTGTTCATATATTCGGCAGCGGAGGTCTCCAGGTGTGCATTCATTCTGGAAATGCGCTTTATGGAGTTCCGGGAAAATGCGGCGGCTGAAATTATCATCAGGATCGCCGTAAATGCTGACAGTACGAATCCGACAAGTCCGTATGTTCTATCGAATTTGAAAAGCGCCAGAGACAGGAAAACCTGGCTCAGTAGTACAACAAGCACCACGGTCAGAATGGATGCCGGAAATTTATTTTTCACTTTTCAGACTCCTTAAATGTCCATAATGATCGGCAGTATCATCGGACTTCTCTTGGTTTTCTGGTAGATATAGTCGGAAAGTGCGTCGCGGAGCTTGCCCTTCAGTGTAGTCCATTCGTGCATTTCCGCATTGGAGCAGCCGGAAAGGGTTCTTCTCAGCAGATTTCTTGCTTCAACGAAAAGCTCCTCGGATTCCCGGACATATACGAATCCGCGGGAAATTATGTCCGGACCTGCAACGACCTCGTTGACCGATCTGTCTATGCCGATAACTATGATTATGAGTCCGTCCTGAGCGAGATGCTTTCTGTCACGGAGAACGATAGAGCCGACATCGCCCACGCCGAGACCGTCCACAAGAACGCGTCCCGAAGGAACCTGCGAAACCACCTTCATGGAAACGCCGTCTGTTTCTATAACGTTTCCTATTTCCGCAATAATGATATTTTCTCTCGACATTCCCATTTGAAGGGCGAGATCGGCGTGTTTTTTCAGATGCTTGTATTCACCGTGTACCGGGATAAAGAACTTGGGCTTGGTGAGAGCCTGGAGAAGCTTGAGCTCCTCCTGACAGGCGTGTCCCGAAACGTGCACCTCGTACATAGCCTCATAGACCACCTCGGCGCCGGATTTCATCAGCTCGTTCACAACGCGTGTAACATATTTTTCGTTGCCGGGAATAGGCGTCGCGGAGATGATTATGAAATCCATAGGCGTGATATTAACCTTTTTATGGTCGTTCATAGCCATTCTGGTAAGGGCGGACATGGGCTCTCCCTGGCTTCCGGTTGTGATGAGAACGATACGCTCGTTTGAGTAATTATTCATCATATCAATGTCAATAATAATGCCGTCCGGAACTTCAAGATAGCCCAGCTCGATGGCAGTATTGATGACATTTATCATGCTTCTGCCGAAAACAGCGACCTTTCTGCCGTATCGTGCGGCGCAGTTGATGATCTGCTGCACACGATGGATGTTCGATGAGAAGGTGGCAATGATTATACGCTTTCCCTCGCCCTTTTTGAAAAGTCTGTCGAAGGATTCGCCGACAGTTCGTTCGGAGTGTGTGTAACCTGAACGCTCGGCATTTGTAGAGTCTGCCATAAGCGCGAGAACGCCCTTGCTTCCAAGCTCGCCGAAACGAGCGAGGTCGATTATTTTGCCGTCGATAGGGGAGTAATCCACCTTGAAATCTCCGGTATGAACGATAATTCCTGCCGGGGTGTGGATAGCCATTCCCACGGCATCCGGAATGGAGTGGTTGACCTTGATGAACTCGACAGCCATACAGCCCATTTTCACGGTTTTTCTCGGTTCTACCACATTCAGGCTGACCTTGTTCAGGATGCCCTGTTCACGGAGCTTGCCTTCGATAAGACCGATAGTAAGCCGTGTTGCATAGACCGGAACATTCACCTTTTTGAGGAGGTAGGCAAGTCCACCGATGTGATCCTCGTGACCGTGTGTGATAACGATGCCGCGGATCTTGTCTGCATTCCGTTCAACGTAAGTGAAATCGGGTATAACGATGTCAACGCCGGGCATATCGGCATCAGGAAATGCCAGACCGCAGTCCAGGATGAACATATCGTTTGAACATTCAAAGACGGTCATATTCTTGCCTATTTCGTTAAGACCGCCGAGAGGGATGATCCGTACAGGGGTTTTGCGGACTTCTTTGGGCTGTCTGGTACGTTTTGCCTTTGCCGGAGTCTCAGCCGCAGCGGTTCTGGCTTCCGCAGGTGTTTTCTTTGCAGCGGCCGGCTTTCTTCTCGGAGCGGCAGGCTTGCGCGTTTTTTTTACTTGGTTATTATTGTTTTCGTTCACTGTTTAGCCTCACTTTCGTAAGTAAAAATAATTGATGAAATATATCCGCTTTGCGTGATCTCGACCCATTTGCAGGAACTCATAGAATAACGCCGGACGAAAATGCCGCAAAGCTGTTTAAATGGCTGTATGCCATATTAAAGTCATATCATTTGTCCAAAACTGCGGACAGCTTTTCAGAGGTTGCCTATACAAATTAATTATACAATAAAAAAGCCGTTCTGTCAATAGTGAAAAACGTCAAAAAATTAACAAGCTATTTCTTACCCTTGATCTTACCCATAAGAAGCAGGATAGCCAGAAGATTCGGAAACGCCATAAGACCGTTGAAAATATCCGAAAGCGTCCATAGGGAATCCAGGGAGATAAGTATTCCCAGAGCTGCCGCCGCCGCATACGCAATGCAGAAAACGCTGCCGAAGCGGCCGCCTGTCAGGTATGAAAAACAGGTAGCGCCGCAGTAGTACCAGCCTATGACGGTGCAGAGTGCGAATATCCCCAGCTCCGCCGCAAGAAATGCAGGAGAAAAATCGCCTAAAACCGACGATACGGCTTCGGATACCGAATAATCAGGCGAAACGCACATGACCGCCAGCGCAGTCAGCGTACAGCACACCATTGTGTCGAGAAAAACCTCCAGCATCGCCCAGGAACCCCGAGCCTCCGGTGAAGCGTCATCCGCTGTGCTGTGGAGCAGAGGAGAGCTGCCGAGTCCGGCTTCGTTGGAGAAAATTCCTCTGCGTATGCCTACAGAAACAGCATATCCTGCGGCTCCTCCGGCGGCGCTCCGGAAGGAAAGGGCTTCACGGAAGATCCTGCCTGCGACATCCGGAAGAGCATCTCTGTGAGATATTATGACAGCGGCACATATTATTCCATAGGCTGCGGAGGCAAGGGGCAGAAGAAGCTGTGCCGCTGTGCCGATACGGTCGGCGCCGCCGCGGATTATCAGGAAAATCAGCACAAAAACGACTGCCGCAATAATTATCGGAGATATTCCACAGCATTTTTTTAATTCGCCGTAAAACGTCCCTGTCTGTACCATACTGCCCATGCCGAGAGCCGCGGCTGCGCAGAAAAATGCGAACATCCGGCTTAAAAAAGCGGAGTTCAGTCCCTTGGTCATATATGCCATAGGCCCTTTAAGCTCATTGTCGCTGTATTTTGCCGACAGAACGTTTTCGCCGTAAACCAGAGCCATTCCCAGAAAGGCGGACACCCACATCCAGAACACCGAGCCTGCTCCGCCAAGCGCAAGGGACGCTGCAGCGCCTGTTATATTGCCCGTTCCCATCGTCGTGCCGAGACTCATACAGATCGTCTTGAACGCCGTAAATCCACTCTTCTTTTCGCTTTTATTCCTTCTAAGAAGAACCGGGAGCCGGAACTGTATAAAGCCAAGCTTTAACGTAAGGAGCAAGCCTGTTCCCAGCAGAAGAAAAATAAGACCGCTTCCCCAGACATAGCCGTTTATCTTTTCAAGAACTTCACTCATAAAAAATCCTCCCGAGAATTTACAAAAAAAGGTATATTTTTTTTTGATTATGTGTTATAATAACTATGTATCTTATTCTATATTATACCGATCTTCTGGATCCGGACAGACAAAGTCCGGCGTTTCAGGGTCAGTATCAGAACTTTTCGGAGGAAACAATGATAAAATTCAAACCTGCAAAGAGCGCGCTTTTTTCGCTCCAGCTTATTGTGATATTTATTTCGCTTCTTCTGCTTGGAATCGCCAGAATGTTCATTCCGATCGACATAATCGTGGGAATAATTGCCATAGCAGTTGGAACAATTGATATTTTTCTGGATTTTATATATCTGCCGCTGTATTTCGCCTCGGTAAGATGCGAGATGACAAATGACAAAATAACCCGTCACAGCGGCGTTATTTTCAAAACAAGCCAGACTGTGCGCTTTTCAACAGTCCAGTACACAACTCTGGTAGAGACGCCTTTTTCAAAGCATACCGGGCTGAACTTCGTTATCATGTTCGTTTACGGCGGTCAGATGCTGCTGCTGTTTCTCAGCTACGACGCCGCACAAAAGGTGCTGGAATACGCCGGAAATGCCGAGGAGAAGAAAGAGGAGGAATGACATTGTATCACGAGCACTTTCTGCGCAGCTTCCGATATTCAATGAAGAGCCTCTGGCTTCTTATCTTTCCTGTTATCCGAGGCGTATCTGCGTTCAGCTTCAATCCGGAGGGATTTTATGCCTGGGTAAAGGGTGCATGGATGGATATTCTGGTTTTCGGTATGATCCTCATATACGGAATAGTACGCTGGTATTGCTCAAGGATCACGCTGACAGATAATTCTATCACCCATACTCAGGGAATTTTCTTCAAGGTCAGCCGCACTATTCCATTTGAGAAAATAAGCTCCGCAAGCACGGAGACGCTGTTTTTTCTCTTTCCGCTCCATGCAACTGTTGTATGCTGCGACACGAGAGCCGGATTTTTCAATTCCACCGATCTGAAGATCATGGTTTCCCGGGATGTGGCGAATGAAATAATGAGACATATCCCGAATGTCAGGCATGAGAACAGGATAAAGGATATCCCCGTTCCAACATTCCGTTCTGTGCTGCTGTTTGCGTTTTTCTTTTCCAGCGGCTTTTCCGGAGCAGTCTATCTTGCCGCATTTTTCTTCAAGGGCGGCGATATGGCTCATGATATCATAGGAATGTCACTTGACCGTATCAATAAAACGACCGACCGCATTTCCGAGGCGGCGCTGCTGAAGATCCCGAGAACGGCTATTCTCGTGGGTATTCTTTTCCTTGCGGCGTGGCTGTTTTCCTTTACTATGAATGTGGTAAAATATTATAGATTCAGGATGACTGCCGACGGCGAATATATCAGCATTGCCTGCGGACTTGTGAAGCGCAGACGATACAGAATAAAGGCTGACCACATAAACTATACCGATCTGCGGCAGAATCTGCTGATGAAGCTGCGGCGGGCGGTTACCATTAAAATAAGCTGTCCCGGCTATGGTCTGGACTCCAACCTGCCTGTTCTGCTGTCCATAAACAAGAAGCAGAAAATCGACAAGGGCATGGAGGTTTTCGGCGTTCATTCACTGGGAAAACCGCAGTATAAGCCCTGCTGGTCGTCATTTTTCAGCTATGAGGGACTCCCTGCCTCCTGTGCGGTCGTTGTGTATGTACTTTCCCAGTATGTAGTTGAACGAATACCGTTTCTGGACAAATATCTGGATTTCCCGGTAATAATGCTGGAGATACCGCTTTTGTGGCTTACCGCAGTAAAAACCGTTGCTCACAGAACGAGCGGGATATCCATTTACAGTAAAGATATTATGATATGGTGCTCAAATGGAACTGCTTTCCATACCGTTGTGGCAAAGCGTAAAAATATAGTAAAGGTCGAAATACAGCAGACTATAACCCAGATCCCATGGAAAACCTGCGATATGGTGATATGGTTCAGAGGCGAAAGCCGCTCCAGGTACAAAGTGAAGTCAATGGAGCTGAGCGACGCCCGGGAAATTGCTGAAAAGCTGCATCATGACGTTCTTGTCTGATACTAATAACCAATAACCTACGGATAAATCCACAGTCTATCCAACGGCTTTATCCATAGAACAATTGGTTATTAGTATGAAAGAGTGACATTTGTCACTGACAAAATGACAGAATACATCTGCCATTTCAGGGAAAAAGTGGTATAATAAAAATACAGAAATTTACCATGAAAGGACGAGAACTATGAAAGAATTTGCATGGAAGGTGTTATCTGTTTCCGGAGTATTGATAATACCGTTGATACTGATAATGACCGACCAGTGGTTCATCAGTAAGCTGAGAGGTTTCCGGCTTGAAACGCAGCTGAAAAAACAGGTGCAGCCTTCGCGAAAGAAAATGACCGCCTCAACAATACTGCTGCTCATTGGCACGGCGTTTATCGTATTTGCGTCGATCGCCTTTGTTGCGGCTAACTGGAATGACATGGGCGCGGCAGGAAAGGTCTTTACGCTGTTTGGTGCATCGGCTGCGGCATTTGCCGTAAGCGCTGTGCTCAACGCCGTTATCGGACTTAAACGCACATCTGCTGCATTTTACGCAATGGGAATGCTTATAACATCCGTTGCATTTGTGACATCCGGATATTACAGGCTTTTCGGAAGCTGGTTCTGCACAGGCGGCGGAGGACAGATGCTGCTCTACGGAGCTGCCGCGATAATAGTTTCTGCCTTCTCCTTTGCGGGATATACCTTCTTCCGGAACACGGCGATGCACTACATAGGCTTCTCCTTCGCAGCCCTTGCGGTCGCTATGCTCTGCGGTCAGTTTTCTGACGATTATCCGGAATTTGCCGTAACAATTATTATGGTGCAGCTCGTCATGACTGCCTTTGTCGGACTTTTAGATCCCGGAAAGGGCAAAAGCTGGGAAAAGCCGTTGGAAACGGTTTCAAAGGCGGCAGCCTGTGTTTACGGCGTTCTCGCTCTGGCTTATGCTTTTACCAGCTTCAACGAAACCAACGCATATGTGTTTATAATTCTGGCTGTCGTTCTTGTTCAGCTGTTCTTCTACGGATATTTCAAGAAGTCCCGGAAGCTTATGACAGCCGCAGATGTTTTCGCATTTTACGCCTCCATGATAGTTTCCGTCCACGCGGAGCTGGCATATGGAGACGCTGCTGCAAAAATCGTATTTTCAGTCCTTACTCTGCTGGTTTATGCGGCAAACAGATTTATCCCGGAATTTGGCACAGTCCAGCGCGTCGTAGCTCTTGCCGGGGCAGTTATCGGAGCTTTTTTCTCCCTGACCGCATCAGCGCCTTTGCTTCTCCAGATCGCCGCGCCTCTTCTGGTGTCCGCCGCAATTGCGGAATTTGCGTTCCATGACAATATCGTCATCCAGTACATTGCCGGTATTTTTGCACCGTTTATGCCCTATTGTGTGACCATAACAATATCTGATGCCATAAATCAGTATACGAACTATAGAAGCGATAATATGGTGGCGGCGCTGACCTACGGCGGATATGCGCTTGTCTGCATGGCAGCGGCTGCTGCGGCTCTGTTCATGAGGAAGATATGCTTTTCCTTCCACGCAAAGCATCCTCTGAAAACCCAGGCTTTCGTCTATGCTAATCTTACGGCAGCCGGACTTGCTCTGCTGTTCATCACTGACACCACTGAGATTTCCGCAGTTATTCTTGCGCTCTGTGCAGTACATTTCGCACTGTCGCACCTGACAAAGGTAAATTTTACAGCCTTTGCTTCAACGGCGGCAGCGCTGGCAAGCGTTATAAATATCGTCGTCGACCTTGTGCCTATGAATTATGCAGATTTGAGAAACGGAATTTTCCTTGCATTGACGGCTGCCGCTCTCGTCGCATCGAGATTCATGTTCCCGGAAAAAATCATTATGGTCGGGGAAAAGAAAAAAATCACTGCCGACGTTTTTCTTGGAACAGCCTGGCTTCCGATCGTGAGTATGAGAGGCGGCGGAGAATATTACGGATTTCTTGTTATGCTTGGCCTTGCCATTTACACAGCGGCATTTGTAAAGAAAAGTACTTCGCAGGATGTAAAGTCCTGTATTCTGACCGGCTCGGCAGTTCTGGCAGCCTTTGCGCTTCTGCGGCGTCCGTTCCTGGTTTTTGATTCGGGAATTGTGACAAGTAAGATCAATCTTTTCATTTTCGTGCTTTTAGGCATCGCCTGCAAGTTTATATGGCGTGAAAATAAGCTTGTTTCAAAGCTTGTCTCCACGACGATATTCGTTTCATGCTTTGCTTCGCTGATGATCGACGGCATCGTTCATGACGGCGTTCTCAACAGAATATTCGTCCTCGGCGTAACGGCAGCCGTGCTTGTGCTCTCGTTCATATTGAAAAGCAAGACCTGGTTCATTGCGTCATCAATATCCCTTGTGGTGCTTACAGTATGCTTTATGCACGAATATATCGCCTCTGTAGGCTGGTGGGCATATCTGCTTGCCGTTGGCATTATCCTTGTTACTGTTGCCGCAGTTAACGAGGCCTGCCGGAAAAAGGGCGAAAATGTAATTTCAACAGTCGAGAGAAAGCTTTCTGACTGGACTTGGTAAGGCAACACCGCACAATCTTTGTGCGGTGTTGCCTAAAGGAGGTGAGCAAGAATGGCGGCTATAATTTCAGTTGCGCTGCTTTTTATCGGGCTTTGCGGCATGGTCGGCACGGTGGTCTGGATCTTACGCCGGGGCAACGACAATGCCATGACACGGGAATTTGTAGGATGCCAGCTTTCCATAGCCCTCTGGCTCATATCCCAGCTTCTGATACTTTTTTCCGTAACCGAAAAGCAGCTGTTCATCAGCTATTTCATCGGAAACGCCGGAATATGCGCCTTTGCACCGCTCTGGCTGATGTTTTCTGCGGAATACTCGGGATCTCTGCGCATAAGCCGGATATTCAGAAAGACGCTTCCGGCTATGGCGGCGGCTATGCTGATCTTCATTTCGCTGAATCCGCTCCATAAGCTGTATTACGCTGATTTTGAAAAGGGAAATATCCGCTACGGCACGGCGTTTTATGTGTTCCAGCTTCTGTTTTATTCGATGATAGTCTGGGGCATATCGCTGATACTCATACATCAGGCGAGGAGAGGTGCGGCTCTGTCGAAGCAGTCGGTATTTCTTGCGCTTGCGGCGGCTGTACCGCTTGTGATAAACATATTTTATATAACTGGCGTACTGAGATCAAAAATGGAGCCTACACCGCTGTTTTTCGCCTTTTCTGTTCTTATGGTGCAGATCGCCATACGCCGGTACGGACTGCTGAACATAAATCGCATCGCAATATACGACATGGTCAAAAATATTGACGAGGCTATGATAGTTTTCGATACCGAGGGAAAAATGACCTACACAAACAGGTCGGCGGAGCAGCTTCTTCCGGTTGCGGACAAGCCGGAGCTGAACCGATTCCTCGACAGACTTTCGGAGCTTGGCGGAGCTGAGCTTTCCGTGGAAACGACCTCTGCGGAGCTGACTCTGGACGGTGACAGCTACAGCCTCCGGAGCAGTCTGTGTCTGAACGACAAGGGCGATGCGATCGCGAGAACCTTTCTCATCAACAATATTTCCGAATATTACGAGCTTGCGGAAGTGGAAAAACAGCTTTCTATCGAGCAGGAGCGGAACAGGATAGCCCAGGAGATACACGATTCCGTTGGGCACACCTTCACAATGATAAGCTCGATCGCAAAAATACTCCACTCGGCAGCGGTAAACGAAAATATCGAAAAATCGCAGCTTCTGGAGTACACCTCAGAGATAGACGGTCTTGCACGGAGCGGCGTGACCCAGCTTCGGTGCTCTATAAATAATCTCCGTGACGACAGCTTTCTTGCGACTGTTTCCGGAGCAGTCAGAACAGTCACAGAGGCGGTTCGGAATATTAAGATCGACCTCTGCATACAGGGCGAGGAGGACAGCAGCTTCGGCTTCTGTGTGCGGCAGGTTTACGACAGTACACGTGAATCGGTGACAAACGCTGTGCGTTATTCCTCGGCGGAAAAGATAGATATTATCCTGAAATTCCTCGCTGATCGCCTTGAGCTGTACATTTTCGACAATGGCTGCGGCTGCGGAGAAATAAAGGAAAACAACGGTTTGAAAGGTATTCGCAGGCGTATCGGGGAGCTCGGGGGAACTGTTCGTTTCGGTTCAATTCCGGGTGAAGGCTTTTCAACAGTAATAAAAATTCCCAAGAGGTGAAGAGATGATAAAGGTTATAATTGCCGACGATATCCAGATAATCCGCACGGGACTCAGGGCGGTTCTGAACGAGGACAGCGGCATCAGCGTCGTAGGAGAGGCGACGAATGGAAGAGAAGCCTATGATATGTCAGTGCGGCTGCGTCCCGACGTAGTTCTTATGGATATGCGTATGCCTGATTTCGACGGCGGCTACGGCACGAAGCAGATAAAGGATAAGCTGCCGGGAGTAAAAGTCCTCGTACTTACGACCTTCGACGACAAGGAGACCGTAGAAAAGGCAGTTGCAAGCGGCGCTGACGGCTATATCCTGAAGGAAATGGACAGCGAGCAGATGATAAATTCCATTCGTGCTGTAGCAGGCGGAATAAGCGTTTTCCACAACGACGTTTTCAATTCCATAAAAAAAGAAACAGTCCTGCGCCAGGATCCGAAAAGCTTCGACCTTACGGAGCGCGAGACTGATTTTCTGCGGCTAATATGTGATGGCTGCGACAATAAGGAAATTGCGGCCCAGCTTTTTTTAGCCGAGGGAACTGTCCGCAACGGCATATCCCGGCTTCTTGAAAAGCTTGGAATGAAGGACAGGACTCAGCTTGCTGTCTTTGCCATAAAAAATAATATAGTATAATAGCTAAAAAAACAGCGTCCCACTTTTTTGTGAGACGCTGTTCTTTTAATTGTTTACAGGAGTTATAGGATAAAAATAATCTGCGAACGTTTTGACGTTGTCATTCGTGGTGGAAGCGTAGGAGTAGTACACAAGTATCATGGCGGCGTCGGAGGCGTCGATCTTGCCGTTGAGATCAGTATCTCCGGCAGCGAACTGCAGCTCGTCCAGACCGCTGTCAGATCCCGTGGAAACCCTGGAGTAGGCGACCAGAGCTGTCGAGGCGTCGGAGGCGTCCACTTTTCCGTCGTTGTTGATGTCGCCAAGGTTGCTGCCCGTAACCTTGATATTCAATCCGGAAACTTCAGGTGTGAGGACTGTGCTGCCGTTTATGCGCATTGCAACGGTAGTGCATCTCTGGTCGGGCTCGTCCTCCTGCTCTGTCAGGAAATATACGCTGTGCTCGCCGTAGGGTGTATTAGGCGAGATCTCCATGTCAAAGGTCAGCAAAGGGTAGCTGTCGGAGGCTGCACCGTAGGGCACAAGGGGAGAGCCGTCGCCGGTTATGGTTCGCTGCCTCTCCACCGTATAATTGATGACGTTGTAGATGCTGTCCAAAGTAAGATATGTGCTGTTGTTGTCGCAGATGAGATTGCCGTTCTCGTCAGCCTCTGCGTAGGCGTAGACCCGATACGGACTTCCGTTCTTTGGCAGCGGATCATAAGCCCTTGCCATTGTAATAAGCTTCTGCGCGCACTTGATCTTCGGTGCGACGCTCCAGCATGAAAGGGTAGAGTCCTGGATGTAGACCTCGGCTTGAAGGGTAAGGCCATAGCGTATCTGGTCGCGGCTCAGGATGATACTGCCGTCGTCGTCAATAGTCACGTCCTGTCCGTCAGCAAGCTTGAGATAGAGCGCAGGAACGTCAAGTGCGTCTTCGCCCTCGGCAAAGCTGTTCATGGCAATAGCTGACGCAGAGGTCATGGAAAGCATTGCCGCAAGAGTTGTGGAAATGATTTTTTTCATAGCATTTTCTCCTTTTCAATATTATATATAAATGGCATTATATAATTTCCGTCATTTTAAGCACGATATCGGCAACTCTTTTAGCCGCGATCTTCTCAAATTCGTCGAAGGACATAGCACCCTCGTCGTCGGCATTGTCGGAAATGCAGCGGACGCTTACGAAAGGCAGCTTGTTCAGATAGCAGGCATGACCCACGGCAGCGCTTTCCATATCAACGGCATATGGCGTCCAGCTGAGCTGGATAGCCGCTTTGAGAGTGTTGTCGGAAACGAAAGCCTCTCCGGAAACGATGCGTCCGCGGAAGCTGTCAACTCCGAATTCCCGGCAGACACTTTCCGCAGCCTTAATAAGCTCCTTGTCAGCCTTGAAAATTCCGCAGTGAGGCGGATAGTCCGTAAGGAAGCGGAGGTCGAGGTCGTGGGGAAGGACTTCCGTTGAAATAACAATATCGCAGACCTTTACGTTGCTGTTCATTCCGCCAGCAACGCCGGTATTGATGATGCAGTCCGGAGCAAAGCAGTCGATGAGCACCTGTGTGCAGAGGGCAGCGTTTACCTTGGCGATACCGCAGCAGGCATTAATGATAGTCTTTCCGTTGAAGCTGTTTATGTAGAAGTCGAAGCCGGATATGCTCCGGATCTCCGCCTCTCCGAGGGTTTTGCGTATATCGGCAAGCTCCGAGGGCATTGCGCCTATAATTCCTATAGTGTTCATATGTAGTATCTCCTTGTAAAAATGGTTTTTGTTTATCTAATTATAACATACCAGCCGCAAAATTGCAATAGCCGCGTGAAAAATTTAGATCGTTATTATTTTCCACGCGAAATTGTCGGCGGGGGTTCTCCGCTTGACTAAAAAATAATGTTATCCTATTGATTTTTTCCGGAAAAAGTTGTATAATATATGTGCAGCTATGCAAATATACATCAGGAGGAAAAATTATGAATATAGAAACTAAATGTCTTCACGCAGGCTATACGCCTGGAAATACCGAGCCGAGAGTAGTGCCTATCGTTCAGAGCACAACATATGTCTATGATTCTACAGACGACGTAGCGGCTGTTTTTGACGATCCCACAAAGAGCCTGATATACTCGCGCTTTGAGAATCCTACAGTTATGGCGGTAGAGGATAAAATTGCCGCTCTTGAGGGCGGTGTTGCCGCAATGTGTACGTCCAGCGGACAGGCTGCCACAATGTGCAGTATGCTCAATATCCTCAGTGCAGGTGACAGCTTTATTTCCACCACAACTATATACGGCGGAACCTTCAATCTCTTTGCCGTCACATTCAAGAAAATGGGCATCGAGTGCATTTTCGTCGATCCGGACGCTTCAGAGGATGAGATAAGAGCCGCATTCAAACCCAATACAAAGGCTGTTTTCGGCGAAACATTGGCAAATCCTGCGCTTACTGTCCTTGATATCGAGAAGTTTGCAAAGGTTGCCCACGAAAACAATGTTCCCCTTATTGTGGACAACACCTTCCCCACGCCTATTCTCTGCCGTCCTATCGAGCACGGCGCTGATATTGTCGTTCACTCAACATCAAAGTACATGGACGGTCATGCAGTTCAGGTCGGCGGCGTTATCGTCGATTCCGGCAATTTTAACTGGGCTAACGGCAAATTCCCGGAGTTCACCGAGCCCGACGACAGCTATCACGGTCTTATCTACACTGAAAGCTATGGAAAGGCTGCATATATCGTAAAGGCAAGAATGCAGCTCATGAGAGATTTTGGCTGCTATCCGGCTGCTCAGTCCGCATTCTATCTCAATCTCGGACTTGAGACCCTTGCCGTAAGAATGAAGCAGTACTGCGAAAATGCGCGGATCGTTGCGGAATTTCTGGAGGCTAACGAAAATGTTGAGTCTGTAAATTATCCCGGACTTCCCGGAAACACATATCACGCCCTTGCGGAGAAGTATCTTCCCGACGGCGTAAGCGGCGTAATTTCCTTCGTTATCAAGGGCGGACGCAGCACGGCTGTTAAGTTCATGGACTCTCTCAGCCTTGCTTCAAACGAAGTCCATGTTGCCGACATACGCACCTGCGTACTTCACCCGGCAAGTGCAACTCACCGTCAGCTCACAGACGAGCAGCTTGCTGCGGCAGGCATCAACGGCGGCATGATCCGTCTTTCCGTCGGACTTGAAAATATCCAGGACATTCTTGACGATCTGAAAAAAGGCTTTGCAGCTCTCTGAGAGGCTTATCACGCTTTTTAACACAAAATTACGCGTTCCGATTTTCTTCGGGACGCTTTTTTGTTCTCAAATCGCCGGAAACTGCATATAATATTTCAGCACATTATGGAGGCGATCATATGGAAATACAGGATGTAGGTTCAAGAGCCGAGGAATATAAGCGTGAGCTGATGAAGCTGTACGGAAAGCGTACGGCGGAGGAAAATGTGCAGCAGGATGAAAATAATGATCAGAAGGAAGATGACACGATCTATGAAGAACAGGATACCGGAGAACCTCCGGAAGAAGGGCACGACACTGCCTATTACCCATATACGGTCGACAATGAGGCTCAACAGCCTGACGAAAACGTCCCCGGAGAGAGCGTTCAGGAGCCTGGAGAGTATCCCGTCCTGGAGCAGGCTTCGGAGGAAGAACTGGGCGATTCAACTGGCTATATCCTCGTTAACGTCCGGACAGGAGGAGAAGCCTTCCCCATAGAGGGCGCTTCGGTCGTTATAACATCTGTGCTGGACGGCAGCAGGTTTCTTATCGCCGTGGGAATGACGGATATAAGCGGCACGACTTTGAAGCTTTCCGCACCTGCGCCCAATGAGATATATTCCCAGACGCCGTACCCTGACAAACGCCCATATAGCCTTTTCGATGTAAGCGTAGTCGCGGACGGCTTTTTCCGTGCGAGAAGCGTCGACGTTCCGGTGTTCTCGGGAATAACGTCGATCCAGAATTTCAACATGGTGCCAACGCCTGTAGGTCAGGAGGAAAACGAGACGCTGACCTACTATAACCAAGAGCCGTATTTCGGCTAAAGGAGGGACTATGCTTACCGGAACGCCATATATACCAGAGACGATCACGGTGCATCTCGGTGCGCCCGGGTCGAATGCGCCTAATGTGACGGTGGATTTTCCGTCATATGTGAAAAATGTCGCGTCAAGCGAAATATTCCCTACCTGGAATGAATCGGCATTAAGGGCGAATATATACGCTATCGTGTCATTTGCGCTTAACCGCATATACACGGAATGGTACAGGTCTCAGGGCTATGATTTCGACATAACAAACAACACCCAGTACGACCAGAAATTCATTAACGGCAGGGAATTTTTCGAGAATATCGGTTATCTTGCCGATGAGCTGTTCAATGATTACGTTCAGCGGCAGGGCAGTATCGAGCCGTTGTTTACAGCATTCTGCAACGGAACGACTTCCACCTGCGCAGGACTGTCCCAATGGGGAACGGTCGATCTTGCAAATCAGGGCTACACGCCCTACCGGATACTTCAATATTACTACGGAGATGATATAAATATTGTGAAAAATGCACCGGTGCGGACAGCGATGCCCTCATATCCGGGAGTTCCGCTGAGATTCGGCTCGGCAAGCAACGATGTGCGGTCTTTGCAGATATATCTGAACAGAATTTCCCGGAATTATCCTGCAATTACGAAAATACCGATCGCAGACGGCATATTCGGAGCGGTAACGGAAGAGGCTGTCCGAATATTCCAGAGCGTGTTCGACCTCAACGTAACAGGCGTTGTCGATCAGGGTACGTGGTACAGGATAGTATACATCTACACCAGCGTAAAGAGGATAGCGGAGCTTAATTCCGAGGGCGTTTCATATGACGAAATAGCTCCGATCTTCACCGAAGACCTGAGTATTGGTTCGGAGGGCACGGAGGTGCGGAATCTCCAGTATTATCTCGCAGTCATCGGCGCGTACTACAATGCAGTGATGCCAGTTGAAATAACGGGATATTTCGGCACTCAGACAGAAGCTTCGCTGAAATCATTCCAGCGTGTTTTCGGGATCCCGGATACCGGCGTTCTTGACCGACAGACGAAAATCGACCTTTACAGGGCTTATATGGGTATTGCTGAGTCCGTTCGTCCGGAGTATACATCAGTTGCTCTCTATCCCGGAACTGTGCTTAAAGAGGGTTCGCGCGGCGATTCTGTTCGGATAATGCAGGAGTATCTGACATTTATCCACAACACCTACAGCAACATTCCGGCAGTAAGCAATACCGGATATTTCGGGCAAATGACAAAACGTTCCGTAACGGAATTTCAGCGTCAGTTCGGAATTGAACCGACTGGAATTATCGGCCCTGTGACCTGGGATACGATCGCAGGAGTGTATTCAGACCTGCGGTTCGGATTCGATAAGCGTCCGTATCAGAATCCCGGTTATACTATCAGTTAGGAGGCAGGCATGGCATTTACAGAGAAGCAGAAGCAGGAGCATATTGCAGAGATACAGCGTTATCTCGGACAGATACAGCTGTTGTCCGGTGAGCTGATGACGGTATTTCCAAATGGTATCTACGGCGAAAGAACGAGAGCGGCAGTACGGGATTTTCAGCAGGATAACGGCTTGCCCGTTACCGGAGAGATCGACAGCGGCACATGGGACGCGATCGCGGCAGCTTATATTGATCTGGCACGGAACACGCCGGATCCTTATCAGCCCTTCAGATACCGTGGTCAGCGTTGGCAGCGTGGAGACGAGGGGCTGCCGGTATGGGTCATACAGAGTATGTTCCGGGAGCTGGGAAAAGCCTGCGATAACGTGCCGTCTGTTGAGGTCAGCGGAGTATTCAGGGAGGACACTGAGGCGGCAGTGCGTTTTTTCCGGGGAAAGTGCGGACTTCCGGACGCTGTTTATGTAGACAGGGATACCTGGAATATGCTGGTAGGATGCTGCAGACATTTTGAATAACAAGCAGGGGAGGCTCTGCAAAAAGAGAACCTCCCCTGATACTTCCCCGGCAGAGCTGAAAAATAGTTAAAATAATAAAAAATATATAATACTACTTGAAATACAGTGAGAAATGTGGTAAAATATAAAAAGATGAGTAAATGTGTCCCAATAGCTCAGTAGGATAGAGCGACTGCCTCCTAAGCAGTAGGCCGGAGGTTCGACTCCTCTTTGGGACGCCAGCTTAATGCCGTCGGCGATTTGCATGATACAGCTTGCGCCGGCGGCTAAAATTTGAGCCTGGAGGTTTTTATAATGTCAAAAAATTTTATCGTTGAAACATCAGCACGCCACATCCACGTAACTCAGGAGCACCTTGAGATCCTGTTCGGCAAGGGTCACGAGCTTACAAAGAAGAAGGATCTTTCTCAGCCCGGTCAGTTTGCCTGCGAGGAGAGAGTTACTATCGTAGGTCCTAAGAAGGAGCTTGCAGGCGTATCTATTCTCGGACCTGTCCGCCCTGAAACTCAGGTTGAGCTTTCCGCTACAGATGCTCGTTCGATCGGCATTGCCGCTCCCATCAGAGAGTCTGCTGATATTGCCGGCTCAGGCGCTTGCAAGGTAGTTGGTCCCTGCGGTGAGATCGAGATCAGCGAGGGCGTTATCGTTGCTAAGCGTCATATCCACCTTACTCCTGCCGACGCTGAGGAGCTTGGCGTTGTTGACAAGCAGGTCGTATGGGTAAAGGTCGAGACTCCCGAGAGAAAGGCTATCCTCGGCGATGTTGTATGCCGTGTATCCGAGAAGTATGCACGCGCAATGCACATCGACACAGACGAGTCAAATGCGATCGGCGCAGGTCGTGAGCTTTACGGTGAGATTGTTGAGATCGGCTGATTTCCGAATGCTCTGAATACATAAAAAAGCTGATGCGGTATTTTGTACTGCATCAGCATTTTTTTATTCACTGAAATTTTCTCTGAGAAATTTGATCTCCCGTGCATAGCCGTCTATATCATTCGGAGTTTCAAGGATAAAGGGCAGCTTTTTCAGCAGAGGATGATTTATCACACGGATAATCGCGTCAGCGCCGATATATCCTTCGCCGATCTTAGCGTGTCTGTCCTTATGAGCGCCGAGGGGATTAAGGCTGTCGTTGAGATGTATTGCTTTAAGCCTGTCAAGACCGATCACGCGGTCAAAGTCCTCCAGTACACCGTCTAAATTATCTGCGATATTATAGCCGCCGTCCCAGATGTGGCAGGTATCGAGACACACACCTATTTTGGAGCTGACATTGGTTCTGTCGATAACAGCACGAAGCTCCTCAAAGCTGCGACCCATTTCAGAGCCTTTTCCAGCCATAGTTTCCAGAAGTACAACAGTTGACTGCTCCTCTGTGAGAACTTCATTGAGCTGCTCTGAAATAAGCTGTATTCCGATCTCAACGCCCTGCTTTACATGAGAGCCTGGGTGAAAATTGTAATAATTTCCCGGAACAGCTTCCATACGTTTCAGATCGTCCGCCATAGCTTCACGGGCAAAGGCGCGTATCTTCGGGTCGGCAGCGCAGGCGTTCATGGTATACGGCGCGTGAGCCACGAGCTTTCCGAAGCTGTTTTCCGCAAGAATGTCGCGGAGCTTTGCGGCGTCCTCCGGGTCGATGGCTTTCGCAGCTCCGCCCCGGGGATTCCGTGTGAAAAATGCAAAGGTATTCGCGTCAATTTCAAGAGCCTGTCTGCCCATAGCCTCGTAGCCCTTGGAATAGGAAAGGTGACAACCGATATACAGCATGGCTTATTCCTCAATATAAACCTTTTTCATTGCCATGGGTTCAAGGGGCTTGTCCCTGTAGTCTGTGGGCTGGGCAACGATCTCGTCAACGACCTCGATCCCTTCAACGACCTTGCCGAAAGCGGCATACTGACCGTCCAGATAAGGAGCGTCCTCATGCATGATAAAGAACTGCGAGCCTGCGGAATCGGGAGCCTGAGCACGTGCCATGGAGAGAACTCCTCTTGTGTGTTTCAGGTCGTTTTTCACTCCGTTTGCTGCAAATTCACCCTTGATATGCCAGCCGGGACCGCCTGTGCCGATACCCTGCGGGCAGCCGCCCTGGATCATAAATCCGGGGATAACGCGGTGGAAAATAAGTCCGTCATAGAAGCCGCTTCTTACCAGCTTTTCAAAGTTCTCGCAGCTTATAGGGGCGATCTCCGGATAAAGCTCCAGCTTGATCTTTTTTCCGTTGTCCATTTCAATTACAACCATGATAATACTCCTTTTACTCAATTACAATTACGAAATCAGGCGGAATAGTTGCGACCTCGTTTCCGGCGTTATCGTATTCCTTATGGTCGAAGCCGCTGAATCCGGGAGGCGCTGTGGGAGTCTGATTTGCCGCCTCTGTAGTTTCCTCTGACTCTTCTTCAGCCGGAGGGATCGTTTCAAGGATATTTCCGGCTTCGTCGGTGACAGTCTCCACCTCCGGCTCAATTACGTTTCCGTCCTCGTCCGTAGCAGACTGAACTTCCTCTACAGGCGCTTCCGTGGGAATGACAGGTCTGCCGAAAAGATCATACTGAACATTCTGAGGAGGCGATGTTTTTTCCGCCTTCTCCTCACTGCTGCCGCTTTCCGATGCAGAAACCGAAGCCTGAACAGCTTTATTCCTGTTAGCCTTATTCGTCTCATTTATGCTCTCACTACAGCTTTTTGCAGCCATAACCACAAGTAAAAAGGCAATAATGGCGCAGAGCAGCGCAGCGATCCTGTTCCTATCCATAAGCTTCTCCCAAATTTGATTTCATTTGTTTATTATAACATATTATTTGCAAATTTGCAACCCACGCGAAAAAATATTGATAGCAAAAATTTATTGCGCGAAACTACCGGCGGAGACTCTCCGCTTATAACATAATATGCAGCAAAAATGCAAGTTATTTTGTAAAGCCTTTAGCTGTTAGCTGTTATGGAAGCCCTTAGCCATTAGCCTTTATCTAATAAATACCGATCGCGGCATATTAAAATCTGCACAAAATATCAGTGATGTACGAACGGTCATGTGAATCGCCAGCGGGGGCTCCACGCTTAGTGCTTTTGTTCGTATTTTACCATTTTTGTCTCGTAGATGCTGAATCTCAGGCTGTTCTGTCCGCCTATGCTGAATACGATCTCGCTGTCGGCTGTGATATCTGACTCGAAATCGGCAGAATACTCGGTTCTTCCGCTTCCGCCTACAATGGTGTCCTCAAAGATGACCTCGCCTGTCTTGCGGCTGCGTACAACCATAGGTATCTCCGCGCCCTCTGTGGTTTCAAGCTGGAAGGTGAAGTGGTAGCTTCCACCCTTGCGCAGGTCGATTCCAGAGTAGTATGCCTTGATAGCTTCAGAAGAAGAGCCTCCGTTTGTTACAGTTACATGATATGAACCGTCCCATTCTGAGAAATAGGCGGACATCATATTTTCGCACTCCTGCTCAACGCTGTAAGCTGCGTCAACTGCAACATTTATGCCTATCTGGTCGGATTCCATGCCGAGGCACTGGCAGATCTTGTCAGCTAAAACATACGCGCTGTTCTGCTGTGTTTTCTCTGACGGATGCCAGTCTGAACCCATGCCGTCATTCTGTGTATGCGTTGCGGACTGGTAGCACATTATCCTGTCACAGCCGGTATTTGACTTGAAGTCCTCGACTGCAATCTCAATATACGGATAAAGCTCCGTGCAGCCCATTGTTCCCAGTGTGCAGATAATATATGCATCTGGATTCTTTTCGTGGATAAGTTCCAGAAATTCCGTGTATTTTTCGGCATATTCCATGCTTCTCGTTTCCGGTTCCTTAGAGGTATATGTATTGTCGTTAGTGCCCAGATTCACGACTACAACGTCGCTCTGGTGAGACTCAAAATCCCAGGGCTGCTTATATGTTCCAAGCTTGCCCACATATTCATAATAATCCGGAACAAGGCTGTCCGTCATTGCGTCACCGGAGCTGCTGTAGCCTGAAACAATGCCGTGACCGCTGTAGCTTACAGCGCTGTAGTCTGCGTCAAGCTGCTTTGCAGTCAGGTATGCATAGGACTTCATGAAATTTTCAGTGCTTGTCATGAAGCTTTCATACTGGCTTGCGCCCTCAACGCCGTATGCGCAGGTAATGGAATCGCCCACAAATTCGATCTGCAGATCTTTTTTAGCCGTTGGGAGTACCGGTGCAGCCACATCGGAATTGACCTTGACCTTGCTTACGCCTATTGCTCCGTTATTTGCCTCGGAAAGGTGAATGACCTTGACTGACGCGGTTCTGGAGGCGCTGCCCTCGAAAAGTGTGACCTGCTTTTCCTTTACGCTGAGAAGCTCGTCCAGGATAATTTCGCCGTCCACGATAACCGCGTATCTGGGACGGTATTTCTCGTCGCTTTCGGTAAAGCCGTCTCCGTTTATAGTTATCTCCGCAGATTTGCCGGTAACATTGAATTCAATTGCCGAGCCGCTCTGTACAAGCCAGGCGATTTTCTCGTCGTTGTAGATATTTCTTCCGATATAGCGGACGTTAGTTTCGCTTACGTCGAAGATCTGCTCTGTAAATTCTCCTGAGCCGGAATTGGTAAATGTTTTCCTCATCTCAGCCAGATCGTAGGCGTCGACAACTCCGTCGCCGTTAACGTCCTGTTCCTCGGTTACCGCCGATCCGCCAAGAAGCGAGCTGCTAAGCTTCTGTAAATCATCCTTTGTGTACCTGGAGGCGGCAAAAACCGCACCGCCGGTAACAAGCGCAGCCGACATTACAGCCAGTGCCGCTGTAATTGTTTTTTTCTTCATGTTTTCCCTCCTGAAAATTTCCCTCAATTATTTTTTTAAGGCAACACCGCACAAAGATTGTGCGGCAGATGCGCAGTCGAATTTTTCGTCAGATTGTATAAAAACGACGCAGGCATACTTTAGTATGTCGAGGAGTTTTTGTGTAAGATGACGGAAAATTCGCAAGCAGATGGCGTGCAAAGTCGTCAGACGCGCTTTGTGTGGTGTTGCCTAAAGTATCCTGCGAACACCTCTAATTACTATTATACTATATTATAGCAAAAAATGCAACAGTTGTTGAGAAGATTTTTTTATATTGATATTGCTCGCGGAAAAATGCCTTAAATTTTATGTGAACACGCTCTAATTAACGAACCTTGTGAGCGGTTACGTGTGATTTGCAGCGGTGGCTCACCGCCTATTGACTATTTTTTTTATTTGTGTTATAATATAAAATGGATCTATGTGTAAACGGAGGGATAATTTTGGAGAATGAGACGACCACAGCTCCCGCAGTGGTAGAGACTATACAGGAAAAGGTAGAGCAGGCTTCCGGGTTTTTTTCAGGAATTGCGGACTACTTCAAGGCTGCGTTGCCGCTTATTGTTATTGCGGTTATCGTACTCATTGTGGGAATTGTACTGACAAAGCTCATAACAAGGTTCATATCTGCCGTTATGAAGCGTTCAACTGTCGACAATGCCGCGAGAAAATTTATTGTATCTGTTATCAGGACAATACTTTATCTCATAGTAGTCATTATTGCCCTGTCGATCATCAACGTGCCTATGACCTCCGTGATAACTATTATCGGTGCGGCAGGTCTTGCAGCCAGCCTTGCGCTGCAAAACTGTCTGACGAATTTATGCGGCGGCTTCGTTATCCTTTTCTCAAAGCCCTTTGCCGCAGGTGATACCGTTGAGCTGGACGGAACTGTGGGAATCGTCCGGGAAATAGGCATACTCAATACAAAGCTTCATACATTTGACGGCAAGACAGTTCTTATACCAAACGGCAATGTAACGGCGGCAAAGCTTATAAACTACACAGATACGCCTACGCGGCGCGTGGATTTGAATATAGATATAAGCTATACTTCGGATTTTTCGGCTGCACGTCAGCTCATTCTTTCTGCTGTCTGCGAAAATCCCATGATATTGCAGAAGCCTGCGCCTGTGGTTCGCATGAGCAGCCATAAGGAAAGTTCCGTCGGTATCGACGTCCTTGTCTGGACTGAAAACGACAATTACAAAGAGGTAAGCTATACATTAAATGAAACTATAAAACAGCTGTTTGACAAGAGCGGTATAGAGATACCATACAAGCAGCTTGACGTCCATATAAGTGAGTGATATGCCGGAGAAAATAAATAATTCAGAGCCAAAGGAAGAGAAATCCGGAGGAAAAAGCAAATTTGCCCGATTCTTAGCGGTTTGTCTGGCGATAGTCTTTCTCTGGTACTTCAATAACTATACAATTAAAATAAACAGAACGGAGCGTTCCTCGGAAAAGATATCGGCTGCTATTACTGCTGTGGTTCTCAGCGATATGCACTCAGACGGCACTAATATCTCCGGCAGAAGCGTTATGGATAAGGTTGAAAAGATCGAGCCGGATATTGTCTTTGTGCTGGGAGATATGTATAGCCGCGGCGCTTCTGAGGAGCAAATGCAGATCCCTATTGATTTTATGGGGAATCTGGCTGCTCATTATCCCACTTATTTTGTTCCCGGAGATCACGATACCTCCTACCGGTATATCAAATCACTTTTGGATGTGGGCGTTCATGTTATGGCGTATCAGTACGGCTCCGAAGAGCTTTATCTTGAGGAAACCGTCGAGATCAAGGGGAATAAGCTTCATATTATGGGCATTGACAATGTTTACTACTCGGACACCTTTGACCTGAGCAGCGAATTTACAAATGACCCGGACTGCTTTAATATCCTTTTGGCGCATATCCCGAATTATGAGAAATTTGCGGAGTTTGGAGCAGATCTTACTCTTTGCGCAGATACCCACGGGGGGATGGCGCGGCTGCCGTTTAACCTTGGACCCGTTTACGATTCATTGACAGGCGAATGGTTTCCAAGGCAGCGTTCCAACAGGACTGTCTACGACAAGGGCTGGTTCGAGTACGAAAACGGAGCAATGTTTATTACCTCCGGCATCGGTGATTCTCCGTACCCTGTGCGGATGTTCAACCGTCCGGAGATCGTGGCAATTGAAATAGATCCCGAATAACAGGCGAATAGAGGTGATCGGAATGAGCGGAAAATACTACGATATAGCCGTCATAGGCGGAGGAGCTTCCGGGCTGACGGCGGCAATTTCGGCTAAAGAGGTCTGTCCGTCGGCGAAGATAGCCGTCCTGGAGCGGCTTCCGCGAGTGGGCAAAAAAATCATTGCAAGCGGAAACGGAAAGTGCAATCTCAGCAATCTGAGCATAGAACCGAGGAACTATCACGGTTCGGTCGACGCTCTTTCAGTCATACGGAAAATGCCGGATTACGAGGAGTTTTTTACCGATTATCTGGGTGTGCTGTGCGCGGCTGGAAGCGAGGGCAGAGAGGGTGGTATCTATCCTCGCAGCAACAGCTCCTCCACAGTTGTCAATGCCCTCCGATGCCGGCTGGATCAGCTGGAAATTGAGGAGATATGCGGCTGGCAGGTAACGGGCATCAACTGTGTTAAAGGCGGTTTTGAGCTTACAAGCGCCGATGAAAAAATAAGCTGCAAACGGCTGATAATAGCTGCAGGCGGCTATGCTGCACCAAGCTTCGGAACAGACGGCGGCGTGCTTCGGCTTCTCCGTGATATGGGCTACAAGGTTTCCGGGATATGCCCGGCAGTTTCGCCTCTGAGGGTTGACCCGGCGGCGGTCAAGGGACTGAAGGGCGTCAGGGTAAAGGGCTGTATTTCGGCAGTTTCGGGAGGCAAGATCCTCCGCAGCGAAAAGGGAGAGATCCAGTTCGGCGAAAACAATATTTCGGGAATTTGTGTGTTCAATCTTGCCTATCTTTTTCAGAGATACGAGGGGAAATTGCTGCTTTCCGCCGATCTGCTGCCGGAAATGAGCGGTTCAGAGATCGCGGACTACCTTTTCAGGATGAGAAGCTCAAGAGCGGAACAGCCTCCGGAAGAGCTGCTTACTGGAATTTTCGTGAAAAATCTGGCTGCTTACCTTATAAAAAGAGCGGTCGATCGGAATATACCCGATAAAATCGCTGGGCTTAGCAATGAACAGATAATGACCTCGTCGAGGCTGATAAAAGACCTGAGATTCGAGGTTTCCGGCTGTTCACCGTGGCAGAACGCTCAGGCGACGATGGGCGGGATACACGGAAGCTGCATAAACGATCGGCTTGAATCTCGGCTTCATAAGGGTTTGTACCTGTGCGGAGAAATTCTTGATACTGTTGGCGACTGCGGAGGCTACAATTTACAGTGGGCATGGTCGTCAGGAATGCTTGCAGGCGGAAGCTGCGGCAAATCTATCAAAGATAGGACATGATATTGTGATCAGACTTTCTAATGTCAGAGTGCCGCTGGACTTCGATTTCGGCGGATTGAAACGTCTCTGCGCCAAAAAGCTCGGTATAGCTGCCGGGGATATATCATTTGTGGAGCTGTCGAAGAAATCGGTGGACGCAAGAAAGAAAAATGACGTACATTTTATTATTTCCGCGGATATTTCCCTGAAGCATGGCGTAAATGAAGAAAAAATTCTGCGTCTGAAAAATGTCTCAAGGGTTGAAAAAATAAATTATGAGATAAGGAAAATTCCCGTTATATTCGAGAATATGCGACCTGTCATCGTAGGATTCGGACCAGGAGGGATGTTTGCAGCGCTTGTTCTGGCATACGCCGGGGCACGTCCCATAGTCCTGGAGCGCGGCTTTGATATTGACAGCCGTGTGAAGGCGGTGGAGAATTTTCAGCAGACCGGCAGTCTCGACGAGCGGTGCAATGTCCAGTTCGGCGAGGGCGGTGCAGGGACATTTTCCGACGGAAAGCTGACAACAGGTATCAAGGACAGCCGTATTTCGACGATCTTACGCTGGTTTACGGAATTTGGTGCGCCGGAAGAAATACGTTATCTCGCCAAACCGCACATCGGCACGGACAAGCTTCGCCAGGTGGTGAAAAACATCAGGAAGCGTGTTATCGAGCTTGGGGGAGAGGTTCGTTTCGGTGCGAAATTTGACGGATTCAACACGGAAAACGGCAGAATCTCTCAAATCAGCTACACTGACGACAGCGGCAGACACATCGTTGAAACGAATGATCTGATCCTCGCCGCAGGTCACAGCGCCCGGGATGTTTTCAGGCTTCTATACGAAAAAAATGTGACGCTGACTCAGAAGTCCTTTTCCGTCGGAGTTCGCGCCGAGCATCTGCGGAGAGATATTGACAGGGCTATGTACGGTGATTTTGCCGGGCATCATGCGCTTAAAGCGGCGGATTATAAGCTGGCTGTACACCTGCCCAGCGGCAGGACATTGTACACATTCTGTATGTGTCCGGGCGGCTATGTAATGGCTGCTTCCTCGGAGGAGGGTCGGCTTACAGTTAACGGCATGAGCTGCTTTGCACGTGACGGCGAAAATTCCAACAGCGCGCTTCTTGTCAATGTAACGCCCGAGGATTTCGGCAGCTCCCATCCGTTGGCAGGAGTTGGATTTCAGCGTGAAATAGAGGAAAAAGCGTTCAGAGCAGGCGGCTCTGACTACAGCGCTCCTGTAATTTTAGTCGGGGATATGCTTGAAAAAAAGGTCGGCGGCGGATTCGGAAGAGTTAAGCCGACATACCTCCCTGGGGTAAAATTTGCAGCGCTTGAAGAATATCTGCCCCAGTTTGTGTGCGACTCTATTCGCGAAGGCATCGTGGAAATGGGTAAGCGAATAAAGGGCTTTGACGACAGAGATACGGTGCTGACGGGAGTGGAAAGCCGCAGCAGCTCGCCTGTACGCATAAACCGGGGAGAAAATTTGCAGTCGGTTTCCGTTTCCGGACTTTATCCCTGCGGCGAGGGCGCAGGATATGCGGGAGGTATCATGTCGGCGGCAGCAGACGGCATGAAGTGTGCCGAGGCGGTTATTTTGTCATTACTGGAGGAATAAGTAAGTGAATTTAACAAATATAAATACCGTTCGTGAGGTCATGAGCCGGCACGGATTCAATTTCTCCAAGGGTCTGGGGCAAAATTTTATAATAAATCCGGATATCTGCCCGAAAATAGCGGAAATGGGCAATGCCTGCAAGGGATATGGCGTGCTTGAGATAGGCACGGGTATCGGCGTGCTGACAAAGGAGCTTGCGCTTCGTGCCGACAAGGTGTCGGCGGTGGAGATCGACAAGAGGCTGATGCCTGTTCTTGCCGAAACACTGGGGGAACTGGACAATATTAAAATTTATAACGAGGACGTTATGAAGGCTGACCTGCGGAAAATAATCGACGAGGATTTTCGTGGCCTCAGAGCAGCGGTATGTGCAAATCTGCCATACTACATCACGTCGCCGATAATTATGCTGCTGCTGGAAAGCCGCCTGCCGGTGGATTCCATAACCGTCATGGTACAGAAGGAGGCTGCTCAGCGGCTGTGCGCAAGAGTCGGCAGCCGTGATTCCGGCGCAATAACCGTAGGAGTGAATTATTACGGCTCTGTACAGAAGCTTTTCGATGTGTCCAGGGGCAGCTTTATGCCGTCGCCGAATGTGGATTCTGCGGTTATACGCATAGATCTGAATCACGAATCAAGACTTGACGAGGAGCATGAAAAATTCTTTTTCCGCATGGTCAAGGCTGGATTTTCACAGCGTCGAAAAACTCTTGCAAATTCGCTTTCCTCCCAGCTCGAAATAGAGAAAACGGCTGTGTACAGCGCACTTTCGGCGCTTGGGATAAGCGAGAGCGTGCGTATTGAAGCATTGACGATGGAGGAACTGACCGCGGTTTCGCGTGAACTTATGGGGGCAAAATAAGATCGAGGGTGGTTTGCTATGACAAGCTCTGAATTTGATATAAACAAAAAAACGTTGAAAATTTCCGACCTTTCTGGAACGGCAAATCCTCTCGGTATGCCTGCCTCTGTAAGGAAAGCTCTGTCGGCTGACAGGCGTATCCTGCAGGCACAGGGCGACCCGGCTTGCTGTGTTCTGCGCCGCAGTCTTTCCGTTTATGAGTGCGTTCCGGAAAACCGTATCGTCTGCGGAAACGGAGGTGACGATATGGTTTTCCGCCTCACAGATGCCTGCAAGCCGAAAAAGGCTGTTATTTATACGCCGTGCAGCGGTGTTTACAGGGCGGCGCTTGAGGCGTGCGGCTGCAAAATAATGGAGGTCGCTCTGAATCCGGACAGAGATTTTGCACTTACATCCGATGCGGCGGATTTCATTTATCCCGGCACAGATATGGTCATCATCGGCAATCCGTGCAATCCTACCGGAGGGGTGGTTTCGCTGTACACCCTGCTTGCAATAGCGAAAAAATGCGAAAAAACCGGAACGATAATGGTGTGCGACGAGCGGTTCATGCAGTTCGTATACAGGAGCGAGCGTTACAGCGCCAAGAGCATACTTAGCAGCAATATTGTTATAATCAGATCTTTTGACGAGATATTCTCCACTGCCGGACTGCCAATGGGATATGCTGTTTTCGGAGATAAGAGCCTTGCTGAAAAAGTACGTGTATCAGGAAGAAAAGCGATTGTTTCTGGAGCTGCACAGGCTGCCGGAGCTGCTGCGGCGAAGGACAATGAATTTGTAAGGCTCTCGAGGAGATATATTTCCCTGGAGCGGAAAAGTATGGCAGTCCAGCTGACTCGGCTCGGACTTCCTGTGCTGCCGTCAAAGACGAATTTTCTCATGTTCCGCTGCGAATTGCCACTTGCGGAAATGCTGGGCAGGAGAGGCATCGTCATAAAAAAATGCGGTGCGGAGTATGGCCTGACGGACGAATATTTCCGCGTGGCTGTGGGCACGATCGACGACAATAAACGGCTTATTTCCGCCATTGAAAGGATATTTACGAAGAAAATTTAAGACAATATAAAAACGGCTGCTGAAGCAAATTAAGTTCAGCAGCCTTTATTTGACTATATCATTAAATTTAACCCTGTTATTCCGGAAAATATCGGCTGATCGTAGTTTGGAATAATCAGCTCAAAATCCCCTGAAATATCCGAAATAACAACTTTGAAACAATGGGCGTAGTATGTACCCTGGCTGTTTTCGACGACTTTGTAGGGCTTATAGGTGGGAGAATTATATTCCTCCTCCTTGTTCCACTGCGGAAACATAGCCTTTTTGCTGCACGGCTCGATGGCTCTGAGAGACGAGACCGGAATCTCATACACGCTGCTAATGCCTGCAAGACAAAGATAATTTCCCTTTATGAAAATGAACATATCATAGTTGAAATGCCTGAACATCGGATTGAAATTGACTATCCTTGTTTTGCCGTTTTTTTCACTATATTTCACAGCGATAACGTCTATGCTCGGACAGCCTTCAGGAATTTCCAGCTCTGTCATCGCTTCCTTTACAATTTCCTCGGTATTGCGGATATGCTGTTCAAATTCGCTGCTTCCGCCGACTTCTTTTGCCTTTTTCCGTCTGGTTATCGCGAGAAAAATCACTGTGATCCATGCGATAACGCAAATGTAAATGAAATACGGCGCGCTTTGGGCGGCGGTTTTTATCCCACTGTAGAGTATTGCCAGACCAATGACAATGCCCAGAAACCAGCATATCAGGTTGATTATCTGCAAGAACAGCGGTAAATTGGCTTTTTTCTCGTAAATTTCCACGTCATTTACGATACTGTCAAGCTTGCTCTGCGTGCCCTCTGAAAGCCTGCGGGTCACAAAAATATCGCCGTCAAATTCAGTGTTTTCTTTGTTTTCCGTTACATTTATCCCGAAAATATTCTTCATTTTTCACGCTCCGTTGTTGAAATGCGGATAGTTGTCCTTCCAGCTTTCGTCGGCGTATCGGAATAGTATCGAGTCGATGATAGCATCATATTCCTCCTGCCTTATGCCGCTGCAATCCAGAAATACGAACAAATATGAGTCTTTCATATGCTTGCACACTACGGCTGTTCCGGCGGCTTCTTTCCCCTGAGAAACTGCCGAAAATGACGTCCGTAGGGCTGTAGCCTCCGACGCGCTTTCCGGTGAGTTAGTATTGTCGACTGACATCGTGATTTCGGAGCTTTCACCGAGCTCCACTTCCGAAAAATATTCGGAAAGAGAGGTTTCAAGGTCAGAGAAATATTCTTCTGAAGGATTTCTCGCTATCAGGATCATGTCTCCGCTGAATTCATCCGGGCGTAATTTCAAGGGAAGCCTGCTCTGCATTGAACTCATCACCCTGCCATTCTGAACCAGTTCCATTCTTTCGGCATTAACGCCGGAGGGTATGAATTGGAAATTTTCCGGAATTTTTGCAGAGAAGAAGCCCAGAGGAAAATCATACTCCATCGGTTCGCCTCCGGGGACTGAAATACCTGTAGGCGGCTCGGTCTCGGCTTCTGTAGGAAGCGGTGCTTTTGTAGGTGTGACGATCGCCGTGGGTATCTGGAGCGACGGCGCAGGGATAGTTGCTATCGTTTTCGGCGGCTCAGGTTCAGGCTTCGTATTCTTATTGGCTGCGTGGTTATAGGCAGCCGCTCCGCCTGCAACGGCAATAGCTGCCGCGCCTGCGATAATTTTTGCCTTGGCGTAGCTTTTCACCGATCTTGCGGCGAATTTTTTTGCAATGGTCTTAGTGCTTAGAATATTGGTGAGCAGTCCGCTGTTCAGCGTGACGCCGGAAATAAAGTCTGCCGATTCAAAGCCGAACGCAGCAGCAACAACAAGCACTCCGCCGCTGAGAACATAACCGCCCTTTTCCAGCTCCCGTCGGATAATTTTCCGGCTGTAGTAGAGCCGTGATTTTACCGTTCCCTGAGAACACTCCAGAAGCTCAGCAATTCTGGAAACGCTTATGTCATCGTAGTAGAACATTATTACCGTGAGCCGCTGAGGTTCGGTCAGTCTGTCGGATATAATTTTGCTGAGAAAGCGGTATAATTCCCGGTTTTCAGCGTATTCCTCCGGGCAGGAGAGCTCCTCCTCCGCAGGAATGTCCTCCGCAATTTCCTCCCATATCCCAGGACGTTCACTGCGCCTCTTATTGTAATACTTATGAAGTGCAATTGTGTGGAGCCAGCCCTTGAAATTATCGTCATAGCGGTACTGCTCCAGCTTTTCAAATGCCGTCAGATAAGTGTCCTGAACCAGATCATGGGCGTCCTGATCGTTTCTGCAAAGTCGTGAGCAGTAGTAATACAGTTCCTTATATGTCCTGTTGTACAGCTCTGTGACTGCCATTTTATCGCCGCTCCTGGCGCGGTTGATCAGTTCTTTCATTTTTCTTCCGTCACGCTGTTGAGATAGGCGATAAATTCGTTTATTCCGTCATATTCCATATTGATATATAGCTTGCTGCCGTCGGAAAAATCAAGGCGCATAGTAGTGTCACCCGTGTTCACAGAGGTCAGCTTTTCCCAGCGGTATAGCTTCGATTTGCCGAACATTCCAAGCAGGGCGATCTGCTCGCTGTCATATGCCACAACGTTGCTTCGGTTGGAGTAGTCGATTCCCAGTGCAACGACGATTATTCCGGCACATACCAGAAGCGTAGCAGGGGAGAAGGTGCCCTTTATCAATGTGAGAATTATCAGAGCAGCCGGGAGAATGACTGCAAGAGCGACGCAGACATAATGATACTGTTTTTTCACTGTAAGTCTGCCGACAGGTTCAAAATTAAGATTCATTTCAAAGCCTCCTTATCATCCAGGGCAATACCGCACAGAGATTGCTCGTCAGACGTGCTTTGTGCAGTGTTGGCCTAAAAATATATTATCATATATTGACAAAAAAGTAAATATGATTTTGCATATTTCGTATAGCCGCACAATTTTTCAAAAAATATTCACCGGATTTTCTCCGGAAGTAATTTGAACCATTTTTCAAAAAATGTGTTGTTGCCCTTTTTCGCTGACCGGTTTTAAATATTCTTTTTTGTTTGTTTATTTTACACAAAAAAATCGCAAGAGATATGTTGCAATGTCATAAACTCTTCCATTATTTTCCAGGTTTTTGTTAGTTTCTCCAAATTTTTCCATTTTTCTTGATTTTTTGGCAAAAAGGCGGTATAATTCATTTATAATAATGTCTTGCAAAATAATATAAATATAAGGGGAAAAATATGAACAGAAAAAAATTTATTGCAGCCGTCCTGGCTGCGGCGATGGGAGTCTTTTCAGCCGGACAGTCCGCAGCGTCGGTAATGTCTTTTGCTGAGAAAGACACATCTGCATCCAGTGAGACCGCGCTGACCGTGGGCGATGTGGACGGAAACGGCAAAGTTGACGCCTCTGATGCTTCGATGGTTCTGAAAGAATATGCCGCACTTTCTACAGGGCAGAGCGGAACGTTTACTGGTGCGCAGAATGATGCGGCCGACATTGACGGCAATGGAAAGGTAGATGCCTCAGACGCTTCATTTATCCTGACCTACTATGCCTATGTGTCTATAGGTGGAAAGCTTTCTTTTGAGGAATTTTATGAGAGCAGCGTTCAGGTGAAGCCTCCGGTGACGACTGCGACTGTTACCACAGTTGTCGCAAACACTGTGACCACAGCAGCCAAACCGCCTGTCACGACTGAAAAGCCTGTGACAGCGGCAACCAAGCCTGCTACAACGGCGAAACCGCCTATCACGACTGAAAAGCCTGCAACGGCGGCAACCAAGCCTGCTACAACGGCGAAACCGCCTATCACGACTGAAAAGCCTGCAACGGCGGCAACCAAGCCTGCTACAACGGCGAAACCGCCTGTCACGACTGAAAAGCCTGCAACGGCGGCAACCAAGCCTGCTACAACGGCGAAACCGCCTGTCACGACTGAAAAGCTTGTGACAGCGGCAACCAAGCCTGTTACAACGATCGTAAAACCGCTGACGACCGCAAAGCCGGTGACAACGGTCCCTGTCGTTACTGCCGACCCTAAAAGAGTCGCAGATATACGTTTAAGCCGTACCGAAATGACATTGACTGTCGGCACCGGCGACCTGTCCGCAAGAGTAACGATGCTACCGATCACTGCCGAAGATGTGCGTGAGATATGGAGCACCTCAGATGAAAGCGTTGCTATTGTAGACGACCAGGGCTGGGTGCAGGCCGTTGGAGAGGGCAAGTGTACCATAAGAGTTACAAGCGTGGACAATCCGGAGGTCTATGCGGAAATTGCCGTAGAGACTATTGATACTACCAGTGTTAAGGATATTCGTGTTTCTAGAACGGAAATGACTGTCAGGGTCGGCGAGGGCGACTTGTCCGCACGTGTCACCATGCTTCCGCAGACGGCAGCCAACAAGGGCGAGATATGGTCGTGCTCCAACGAGGAGATCGCGGTTGTTGACAATGAGGGCTGGGTTGTCGGAAAGAAAGCCGGCGTCTGCGCCATAACTGTCAGAAGCGTGGACAACCCGGCAGTATTCGCTGTGATCGCGGTCAGCGTTGTGGATGATTCCGCACCTGTTACCACTGTTACAGAACCTCCTGTTACTCCTGTGACAACAGTCACCACCGAAGCTCCTCCTGTGACAGCTCCGGCGGACGATGTAACCGGAATCAACATTGGAAATGACGAGATCGAAATATCCATAGGTGAGAAGTATACCGTTTCAGCAGAGGTCGTTCCGGATACTGCAAAAAATAAGAAGCTGACATGGCTCAGCCGCAGCGAGGATGTTGCGGTCGTTGACGAAAACGGCTGTATTACAGGCGTAAGCGCCGGTGTGACCGTTGTCACGGTGAAGAGCGACGAAAATCCGGATATTAAAGCAAATATAGTCGTTACGGTAAATTCACACATAAAGGTCCAGTCCATAACGCTTTCGGATTACAGCTTTACTGTCCCGGTTGGCGGAAGGGCTCTTTCCTGGGTGACTATGTCTCCTGCAGATGCGACAAATGTTGACGAGATGTGGGAAAGCTCGGATGCGTCGGTTGCTGCAGTCGACAGATACGGTTGGATAACAGGCGTCAGTGCAGGCGAATGTACTATTACCGTTATTAGCGTGGACAATCCATCTGTAAAGGCTGAAATTGCCGTTACGATCGTTGAGGAAGGTTCATCTCCTGAGCCGACTGTTGATTTCAGCTCAATCGTTCCCGGAAAATCTGACGATAACAACATCGCCTTCATGACTCCTTTCCCGGAGGGCTATGAGGGCAGATATGTCATAGACTATGTTATAACAGACGAAAACGGCGATGTTACGACGATCTCCTCCAGCACGATTGTTCTTCCCGCGATGAAGAGCATGACTCTGAAGCTCACTGCTGCTGCAAACAATTTCAAGGCTACGGCGTACCTGACAAATCTTACAAACGGTAAGCAGGCTGAGATCGGTACATATGAATTTAGTCTCAAACCGAGAGACGCAAAAACCCTGAGCGAAGATATCATAAGCGCATTTGAAAATGTACAATAGACTTTTTCTGAAACCGCTATGGTATTAGAGAAAAAGCCAATAAAAACAGCTGCCGCAATAGATCATTGCAGCAGCTGTTTTTAATTCTGTTTTGATTATGAATCCATCTGGTCAGAGTGAATAGGGAATGCGCTGTATTCAATAAGATGTGCGTCATATAACTGGATAGCCAGAGAATCAAGAGGTGTGATGCCCTTGCCGTTGTCTACGACGTCAGCATTGATTTCGCCCTGTTCCGACATAGAGTACTTATCGGGATTTCCGATAACCTGGAGAATAAGAGTCGCATCTGCAATATCAACATTATTGTCGCAGTTTGCGTCTCCCCACTTTTTAACAGTAAGAGGAGCCTTTGTTGTCACAGGCGGTTCTGTTGTAACAGTTGTTGTCGTTGTGGGAGGAGCTGTAGTGGTTGTCGTTGTAGTGGTAGTAGTAGATGTTGTCGTGGAAGTCGTTGCTATAGTTGTAACAGGCGGCTCTGTAGTTGTAACAGGTGCGTCGGCGTAGTAAATATGAATGTTATCCACTGTAATAGCGTCGGTTTCGCCGTAGTAGTAGCCGATATTCAGCTTTCCGTCCGTTGTATTGATACGGTTTCCGTGGCTTTCGTCGCCTGCACAGATCGTAGGAACTATCCACATAATTTCAGCTGTATCACCGGCATCGAGAATGCAGTAGTTACCTTCCTCCTGGAACCAGTAGTCCTCAGAAACAGTCTTTTCTACGCCTGTGCCGACGTTGTAGATCAGCTTGCCGATGTTCTCCTTGGCAGTAATGTCAAAGCGGATAGCATAAACGTCCTTTGTCTCGTCGATACCAAGGTCGGCGTAGGAGACGTTGAGATTTTTCTGTGCGTCTGTGCCGCCGTGGTTGAGGATAGAGTCAACAGCGGTTGAAATACAGTCCGTGTAGGGAACTGTGACTGTCTTGGTGTAGGTAAGAACAGCGTTTGTGATGTCGACGGAGTCGATCTCATTGCCGTCGGCGTCGCAGCCGTACCAGTACTGGAATGAAACGGTATCTGTTGAAACGTCGGTCAGATAAGGCTGAACCTCTGCCGGGACTTCCCAGTAAGCCTCGAAATATGTGCCTGCCTCGTAGAGTCTGCCTCCGTTGCCGGGAGCGATCTGGAACTCAACGCCCTGCTCCTCATAATCAGCAACAGAGCCTTCGCCCTCGCTGCCCATGTCGTTGTACCAGTAGCCTGCGTGATCCTTGCCGGGAATACCCGCAACCTGCTTTGCGTATTCCGTATCGGCAGGCGAGCCGTTCTGAACGTTGATACCGCCGCCGTAAACGAACTGATCTATTTCCTCTGCCGATTCGATGACGCAGGTAATGGACTCGACAACAACTCCGTCCATATCTGTGAGACCAAAGTCGGAGAATTTGAACTTATGGCTGTTTATGGGCTTATCCGGGTCGTCGCTGGGATTAGCGGCATAATAATCCTCGTCAAATCCCTTTGTGAGCCTGATAGGCTCAAAGGCTTCGCCGCCCATCTGCTTTGCAACAGTTGAGGTGATAGTAGCCGTACCGTCGCCATTGTCAACGAAGCTCCAGTTTTTGCCGTTTTCGCTGTTTGCACCGTTGGAGTGCTTGTTGCCGTCGGGAACGATATTTTCTCTGTCGGGAACTTCAGGAGTATCCGGATCGGGATTGCGGATATCAGGGTCAACCTCTATATTATACTGAAAATCCACAAAATTAACGGAGGTTTCCACCATTTCGGCAGAAGCGTTATCGTAATATGAGCAGTAGTAGCATCTGAAATCAAACTTGGTATACTGGTCGTATTTCAGCGTAAGATCAGAGAGGTCGATAACGAACTGATTCGTACCCTTTTTGAGTGAAACAGCCGTGCCCTCGCCCTTGGCATCCCAGCCTGTCGGACTTTTCTCGACCCAGTCTGTGCTTGTCTGGATTCCGAATCCGTAGGAGAAGGAGATATCGCGGTCAGCTTCGACGGTGACAACAACGGCTGTTACCGGGTTATCGGCGTTGAACGCGGAGGGAAATGAATTTTTCTCCAGATTTTTTCCAGCCGTAAGCGCGGTAGCAGCGCCCTTGAGAGAGTCAGCGGAAAGAGAGGGCTGGAATACGGCAGCTGCCGGAACAGCCGACATATAAGCCGGAACAGTGGAAGCAGCTACGATTGCGCTGAGCAGAGCTGCATTGAATTTGCCTGTGAATCCTTTGATCTTCATAGTTGATCGTCCTTTCAATAAAAATTTAAGGCGGCGGCAGGTGTGCCTAAGAAATTACTGCCGCCTTTACCTGTCAGTTATATTATACCATATATAGAAAAAATATGTGTTAAATTTATGTTAATTGATTAAAACATAAAACGTAATAATAATAATGCCGAAGCCTACGCTTCAGCATCATTTGACTATTTATGAGAACAAGTTCTGAGAGCAGCACCGCACGATCCTTGTGCGGTGCTGAATAGAATGTTTATTGCTGTGTCGTTGTTACAGTGGTATCTATATTGGAAAAGGCGTCTGCTGCGGCAGTTCCGGTCTGCTTTGGAGTTCGCTGTATCGAAATTTTCGAGTTGGTTATCACCCAGACATCATCATAATCCGGACAGGAGTATGTGGCGTTCCAGTTGAACTGATCCGTAGTTATAGAGGCGTTCAGCAGGTTGACCTCTACAACTATATCTTCGGGAGTTATCTCCGCAAGGGACTCCTCCGAACCTACCAGAACTACGTCAAGCTGCTGCGTCAGCACCTCGTAATCGTAGATGCTGTCAGGCTTGTTGCTGATGTTTATTCTGCTCTTGTCAATTAGCATATCAGCCTGGGTCAGGTCGTTGTCATCTAGGGTGACGGTAACGGTCTGAAGATCCGATACATTTATAAATTCGCTGGATTCAAGGCTGGTGCTGAGAGAGAATGTCTTTGAGAAGCCGGGCTTTATTTCGTTAAGCGGTATCATTCCGACGCTTATTGTGTCCGGTATCTCCGTCTCGCTGTTGTTGCAGGCAAGGGTTACCGCATCGGTGGAAAGCCGGAGCTTTATAGTGCTTTGATCGAAGTTTTCCGGAGCGTTTATAATAGTCACCGTCAGTCCTACGTTCTTCTGTGTCCGGACAGGAATGGTAATGTTGAAATTCTGATTGCTGAATCGCAGCTCCGACTGGTCGATCAGGATATTGTCCTCGGTATACAGCTGTATTTCGTCGCTGGAGAGTACATATGAGGAGGAAAGGCTCATATCCTTTTTGGAAAGGGCATAGCACTTGCTGATCTTATCAAGCTGCGCCGAAGGGCCTGTTATCTGTACAACAGACGGATCGCAGACGTAATCGTCAGCAAAAATCTCCTTGCCCTCGACGATATCAACATTGGGAGTTTTGGGGGAGATCGGAAATTCTCTCGTTTCTATCTTGTCAAAGACGACAGTCGCCTTATCCGGCATGATCGACTTGACCTCATAGTTTATTCCGCTGTCGCTTCTTATTTTAAGGGTAAGATTTTTCGTACCGGCAGAGGATACGCTGTCCGCGTCAAAATAAGCCACAAGATTATCGCTGTTGAGATTTCCTACCTCGGTACGGCTTCCAAGGAGCTCGACAGTCACTTCCTCCACGCTGCATGAAATAACCTGCAAACCGTTTTGTCCGGCAGAACTGCCGGTAATGTCAATAGTAACCGGTATATGCTGAATGGTTTTCTGGACGGAGGGGTACTGCGTAAGCGAGATAAACAGCCAGAGGCATACCGCAATTGCAACGGAAAGTATTGCGAGTGAGAAGTTGTTCTTCATGTATTTTTCACGAATTCTTTTAAAAAAGCTCATTTATTCTTCCTCCTTCCGAAAAAAGAAGAGAAAGTCTTTTTAGCTATTCCGCCGTCCTCGGAGGATTCGTTGAAGATCTCCCGTTCAAGAGCGGCTTTAAGCTTATCATGGGTGTAGTCTCTTGTAAGGACGCCGTTCATGGCAATGGAGATCTGCCCTGTTTCTTCTGACACGACGATAACGACCGCGTCGGAGTTTTCGCTCATGCCGATAGCTGCACGGTGACGTGAGCCGAGAGCCTTGTCGATCTGCAGATCGCTTTTGGGTCTTGGCAGGAAGCAGGCTGCCGCAAGTATCATGCCGTCGCGTATAATGACTGCGCCGTCGTGAAGCGGAGTTTTGGGATAGAAGATATTGCCGAAGACCTCTTTGCTGGGGATCGCGTTCATCATCGTTCCGGTTTCGATCTGTTCGCCGAGCTTTGTCTGACGTTCGATAACGATAAGCGCGCCTGTACAGCTTGCGGAAAGCTCCACACAGGAGTCGCAGATAGATTCGATAGCTGTATTCCAGCGTGTTTTCTCGTCGTCCGACGGCCCGATTCCAATGAGCTTTATGCCGAATTTGGTTGTACCGAACTGCTCCAGTGCGCGTCTTATTTCCGGCTGGAAAAGAATCAGCATAGCGAGGAGTCCGATGTCCAGGGCATGACCGAGTATGTATTCCATAACGGTCAGCTCAAGCAGACCGCTTATGAAATAAGCAGCCACAAGGAGAAGGATACCCTTGACAAGCTGTCCTGCACGCGTCTCGCGTATAAGCTTCAGAAGCAGATAGATTATGTATGACAGAACGGCAAGGTCAATTATATCTTTTAGTTCAATTGTACTCATCAGGCTGAAAAATGCGTATTTCATATCTTGAAAGGACGGCACGTTCTCACTTCCTTTTTCTGTGTATGTATTTCTAAGGCGGCACCGCACAAAGCTCGTATGACGACTTTGCACGTCATCTGCTTGCGAATTTGACATCATATTACACAAAAACTTCTTGACATAAGACAGTATGCCTGCGTCGTTTTTATGCAACATAACGAAAAATCCGACTGTACATCTGCCGCACGATCCTTGTGCGGTGCTGCACTAAAAAACGGGGTCGGGGCTGAGCCGGCACCGCACAGTCCATGTACGGTGCTGCTCTTAACTGCATTGATCCCCTATTATATTTTACCACAATTTCAAATAAATTCAATAGTTTTTTTATATTTTCCAGAAATTTTCTATAAAATTATATTTTTTATCCTGAAATAAATAATTTTTTAGCGAAATTTATCTGCTATCTCCCGGATATCTCTTGAAAGTCTGAGTACATCGTCCCCCCTGCTGAATGCCGAGGGTGAAAAGCGTACTGTTCCGGTTTCTGTTCCGAGAGCGGCATGAGCGAGTGCGGAGCAGTGGTAGCCTGCACGGAGACAGTACCCCTTTTCCCCAAGTATTGCCGCGACTCGTTCCGAAGGAACGTCGGGTACATTAAATGAAACTATAGGCAGATATTCTGCCGCCGGGTGACGATAGATGATAACTCCGCTGTTTTTCAGGCTTTCTATCAGAAGCCTGCACATATTCGTCTCGTGCCGGTATATCCTGTCCAAACCGGTTTTTTCAATAAAATCAACACCTGCCTTAAGTGATATGATCCCGGTTACGGCAAGTGTGCCGCTTTCAAGGGATTCCGGAAGCAGCTCCGGCTGCTCAAGGCTCTGGGAGTTGTTTCCCGTGCCGCCCTGGATAATAGGTCTGATCGGAAATTTGCCGTCCGAGACAAGAAGTCCTGTTCCGGTCATGCCATACAGCCCCTTGTGCCCGGCAGTACAGAGAATATTTATGCCGTCTCCAAGCCTTATTTCTGTGATCCCGCAGGCTTGTGCGCCGTCAGCGATAAAGCATATCCCACGCTCACGGCAAAGACGTCCTATTTCGCGGTAGGGAATAAGCTGTCCGGTAACATTGCTTGCTATGGTGCATACGACAGCTCTGGTGTCGCTGCGGATAAGACTGCGGAAGCTTTCGATAGTCCTTTCATCCTCCGGATAGATCTGCGCCACAGAAAGGCTTATTATGCCGTCGTCTGCCATATGGAATGCCGGACGGGCAGCCGAATTATGCTCCATTCCGCTTATAATAAGATGGCCGCCGCCGCTCATTACGCCCTGTATCGCCATATTGAGAGCGTGGGTGCAATTGAGGGTAAAAACCGTGTTTTCCGGCTCTGCACCGAAGAGATCTGCAATTTTTTCACGTGCGGAGTAGACTGCTTCTGAGGTTCTTGCGGCTACCGGATGACCGCCTCTGCCTGAGCTGCCGTAGCTCCTCATGGCTATCAGCGCCGCCCTTCTGACGGATTCCGGCTTTGGAAAGGTTGTTGCGGCGTTGTCGAAATATATCACCAGCTGTCACCTCCGCTTCCTTTGAGTCTGTAGGTGACTGAATTCTGATCCAGAAATTTCAGGGCATTTCGTGAATAGAGCCGCAGATCAAAACCGCAGCCTGATTCGCGGCGGACTATCTCGCTTGGAAATCCGCCTCTTTCCAGGAGCCTCTGAGCCTTTCTGGCATATGTGTATGAGGGCATTTCAGCCGTATAAGTCATAATATCACCTCGCTTGAGTGTGGTTGCAAAGCATCGCAGATAGCTTCTGAGATGCCTCAGGGCAGCCTCTTGAAACAGCTTCTGACAAAAACAGCTCGCTTTAAAGGCTGCCTCTACATAATATGAAGCTGTTTGTAAATTTGTTCGTTCTCTGACACTTGACTTTACTGCGGAAATAGTATATAATAAATGTATATGCACTTTTGAACGGGACATAATAGTTTTACACGCCGCATGGCAGATTTGTCAAAAGGAGCATATATTATGGGACAGGACATAAGCAGCGAAATCAAGGATAACGGCGTGACGGCAGAACGCAACAGCCGTCATCTTATCCACTGCCTGAATATTATCGGGCAGATAGAGGGACATTACGTTCTCGACGAGCAGAATAAGACCAGCAAGTATGAGCATATTATTCCTGCTCTTGTGGCTATCGAGCAGGACAGGAGCGTCGAGGGGCTTATCATAATTCTGAATACAGTAGGCGGCGATGTGGAGGCGGGTCTTGCCATTGCCGAGCTTATTTCGGGAATGAAAACTCCTACCGTCTCTCTTGTGGTAGGCGGAGGACATTCTATCGGTGTGCCGCTGGCAGTCTGTGCAAAACATTCATTTATAGTACCCTCGGCATCTATGACGATCCACCCAGTCCGCATGAACGGCACGCTTCTCGGCGTACCGCAGACGCTGAATTATTTCGGCAGGATGCAGGACAGGATCGTCAGCTTTGTGACGAAAAACAGCCGTGTAGACGAGGCTGAATTTCGCCGCCTGATGATGAACACAGAGGAGCTTGCAATGGACGTAGGCTCGGTCGTGGACGGTAAAAAAGCCGTGGAGCTTGGTCTTGTTGATAACCTTGGCAGCCTTGGGGACGCAATGGACTGCCTTTACGATATGATAGAGAAAACGGACAAAAGATATTCCTGAGACAAATCCGGAAATTACCGGAGCTGTCCGGGTTTTCGGAGGAACAATGGCAGGCAGAGGAAAAAAAGCGCCCATGGGAGCGGATTTCAGAGACGAGGATTTTACAAGCAGCGGCAAGCCGAAACGAAGAAAAAAGTCTGCTGCGCAGAATGAAGAGATCAACCAGGAGACTGTTGAAACGGTTGAAAAGCAGAAAGCTGCTCCGGCTGCTGAAACAGATCCGCTTGAAGAGGAATTTGAGCGAGAGGATCAGGAGACCGCAAGGATAGTCTCGGTACTGCTTTTTGCCATAGGCGTATTTTTCGCGCTCGTTGTACTTTTCAAGGGCGCGGACGGCTGGAGAGCGATACATCATTGGATGCTGGGCGTTTTCGGCGTGACGGCAATTTCTGTACCCTCGGCGATAATAGCGTCGTCGATACTGATCGGAAAACGCAGCGAGAGCAGAAAAAAATATATGTGGCTTATGGTTCTGTTTGTTATCACGCTGTCCTCGGCGGTGCAGATCTTTCTGGTCGGGGATCTGCCGGGATATGGAGTGAAGAAAAATATTTCGCTTCTCTATAAAGACGGAGTTAATTTCAAGGGCGGCGGCGTGATAAGTATGCTTTTGGCAGGAGTTCTGCTGCGTATGTTGGGCAGGCTCGGCGCAAGTATCGTGATAGCGCTGCTGATCTTTGTGTCGGTGCTGCTGCTGACAGGAAAGGATATTTTTGATTTTCTGAAGCTTCTTGCAAAGCCGTTTATCTTCATCGGACAGTGTCTTTCCGGCATACATAATGTGTTTATGGGAGGCGATTTCGAGGACGCCTTTTATGTTGAAGAGGACGAGGACGAAATGGAAAAGCGCTCCTTTGACGAGGACATCGAGGCGATCGAAATGGTGAACAGCCGTGAGGATTCCATAGACCTGCCCATATACGGTCTGCTTGATAGTGCAGAGCCTGCTGAGAAAACTGCTGAGCAGTCGGAGGAGCAGTACGAGTTCAGCCGGCTTTTCGATGTGCCTATCCCGGACGAGAAGTCTGCTGAGGAGAAAAAAGGCGACGATGATCCGGAGCTTGACGCGCTTATCACACGTGCCGCTGAGAAAAAGGCGAAGCAGGATGAAGCGGCCTTCGGAATCAAAAAAGAGGAAAAGAAGGAAGAGCCGCAGCTTCCGCTGTATATTCTTCCGGGACTTGACCTGCTTACGCCTCCGGATATAAATTCCAACAGCGCTCAGGCGGCTGCGGAAATGCGTGAAAAGGCTGATATCATCGTCAACACACTGAAAAGCTTCGGCGTAGAGGTAAAGATCAAGAGCATCTACCGCGGACCGTCCATAACGCGTTATGAGATCCAGCCCGGAGCGGGCGTAAAGGTCTCCAAGATAAAGGGACTTGAGGACGACATTGCTCTAAGTCTTGCGGCGCAGGGCGTTCGTATCGAAGCGCCTATTCCAGGTAAAGCGGCGGTGGGTATCGAAGTGCCGAACATCAACAAGGATACCGTTACTATCCGCGAGATGCTGTCGACCCAGGAATACCGCAGCGCACAGAGCAAGCTTACCTTTGCCGTCGGAAAGGATATCACGGGAAATGCCATTATCGGCGATATCACGAAAATGCCTCACGTCATTATAGCTGGAACAACAGGCTCGGGAAAATCCGTCTGCACGCGTTCCATTATCATGAGTATCCTCTATAAAGCGACTCCCGACGAGGTCAAGATAATCCTGATCGACCCGAAGGTCGTTGAGTTCAAGGTGTTTGAGGGAACGCCCCATTTGCTTATTCCTATCGTCACCGAGGCGAAAAAGGCTGCCGGCGCTCTTAACTGGGCGGTAAATGAGATGATGCGCAGGTATAACACATTTGCGGATATAGGTGCAAACGACCTGCGTTCTTATAATGAAATAGCGGACGAGGACGAGGATGTTCCGCATATGCCGCAGATAGTCATATTTATTGACGAGCTTGCGGATATGATGCTTGTTGCCGGAAAGGACGTCGAGGACTCCATATGCCGTCTGGCACAGATGGGACGAGCAGCAGGAATACATCTTGTCGTTGCAACTCAGCGTCCTACCACCGACGTTATAACCGGTCTTATCAAAGCGAATATCCCGAGCCGTATCGCGCTTTCCGTTAAGTCCCAGGTGGATTCACGAACTATTATTGATATGGCTGGCGCGGATAAGCTGCTTGGCAACGGCGATATGCTGTATATGCCTATAGGAACAAGCAAGCCAATTCGTGTTCAGGGCTGCTTCGCTTCAAACAAGGATATCAATGAGACGCTGAATTTCATTCGTTCTCAGGTACAGAGCACATACGACAACAGCATCATTGACGCTGTGGAGAATTTCATGCCCCAGGGCAAGGGAGACCACGGCGGCGGAATTGACGGCGTTATCGAGGCCGGAAGCGACGAGGAATACCTGGTGAAGGCAGCGGAGGTAGCTGTAAATCTCGGACAGATATCCATAACGCTGCTCCAGAGAAAGCTGAAGCTGGGCTATGCAAGAGCGTCCCGTATCATGGATGATATGGAGGAACGCGGAATTGTCGGACCTACCGAGGGCGCAAAGCCGAGAAAGGTCATTATGTCCAAGATGCAGTTTGACGAATGGAAAATGAGAATGCTTGACAATCAGGCATAAAGAGGTGAAAAAATGTACGATGAGTTTATACCGGTTTCAAAACGGGAAATGGAGAAGCTTGGAATCGAACAATTTGATTTTATCTACGTAACAGGCGACGCCTACGTTGACCACCCCAGCTTCGGGGCGGCGATCGTTACGCGTCTTATCCAGGCGATGGGCTTTACCGTTGGCATCATATCGCAGCCGGACTGGCACAGCGACCGGGATCTCCGCAGATTCGGCGCGCCGAAATATGCTTTTCTTGTGACCTCCGGAAATATCGACTCAATGGTGGCTCACTATACGGCGGCTAAGAGAAAGCGTTCCGACGACGCATACTCTCCCGGCGGAAAGGCTGGAAAACGTCCGGACAGAGCCGTTATCGTGTATTGTCAGAAGATCCGCGAATATTTCGGGGACGTGCCGCTGGCGATAGGCGGACTGGAGGCTTCTCTCCGCCGGTTTGCACATTATGACTACTGGGACGACTGTGTTCGTCCGTCTATTCTGGCGGACAGCGGCGCAGATATTCTCATGTACGGCATGGGCGAGCACCAGATACAGGAGCTTTGCAGCCGTCTTGCGGCAGGAGAGAATATACATGATATTCATGATATACGCGGAACGTGTTACATGACAGAGCCTGTGAATACGCCTCTCGGAGCGGCACAGTGTCCGTCTCTGGAGCAGGTTCGCGAGAGCAAGAGAGAATATGCAAAGGCGACAAGGATACAGTACGACTGGCAGGACGAGGTCTACGGCAAGACTATAATCCAGCGTCACGGAAAAATGATGCTTGTGCAGAATCCTCCGGCTAAGAGCCTTACGACAGAGGAGCTGGATTATATCTACAGCCTGCCGTATACCCGGCGTTATCACCCGTCATATGAGGCGGAGGGCGGTGTTCCTGGGATCGAAGAGGTGCGGTTTTCAATTACCCACAACCGCGGCTGCTTCGGCTACTGCAACTTCTGTTCGATCGCTCTTCATCAGGGCAGACGCGTAACCGTCCGGAGCGAGGAGTCGGTTCTTGCAGAGGCGGATAGGATAACGAAAATGCCGGATTTCAAAGGATATATCCACGATGTAGGAGGTCCGACGGCGAATTTCCGGCATACATCCTGTGAAAAGCAGCTTGAAAAGGGACTGTGTATGGGAAAAAAATGTCTTGCGCCCACGCCTTGTCCGGCATTGAAGGCGGATCACAGGGAATATCTCGCTCTTCTGCGGAAGATACGCAAGGTGAACGGCGTCAAGAGGGTTTTTATCCGCTCGGGAATAAGATACGATTACCTTATGGAGGATAAAAATGACGAGTTTATCCGTGAGCTGATAAAATATCATGTAAGCGGACAGCTCAAGGTCGCGCCGGAGCATTGTTCGGCGGTGGTGCTTGATAAAATGGGAAAACCGCATATCGAGGCTTACAAGGCTTTCCAGAAGCGTTTTTATGAAATTACAAAGGGTATAGGGAAGGAGCAGTATCTTGTTCCATATCTCATGTCCTCACATCCCGGAAGCACGCTGAGCGAGGCGGTTGAGCTTGCGATTTTCCTTCGGGATAACAAGATACGTCCGGAGCAGGTGCAGGACTTCTATCCCACGCCGGGAACGATCTCAACAAGTATGTTCTACACGGAGCTTGACCCGTATACTATGGAAAAGGTGTATGTGCCGAAAACTCCGAAGGAAAAGGCGATGCAGAGAGCGCTGCTCCAGTATTTCCGACCCCAGAACAAAGATCTTGTGCTGGAGGCGCTTAAAAAGGCGGGGCGTTTCGACCTTATCGGAACAGCGCCGGGATGCCTTGTAAACGATACGGCGGCAGACAGCCGGAAAAGGGCTTCAAAGGATGGTGACAGGTCATGGCAAAAAAGCAAAGCAGGTCGGGAGGTTCACGGAGCACGGCAAAAAGGCAGCTCGGGACGGTCTCAAAAACAAGCAGGAGGAAAAAATCAGCGAAAAAATCGAAGGAATGGCTGATATGGCTGGTTTTATCAATTGCTGTTATGGCAATCTTCTCATGCCTTACATATAAGCAGGCGAAGCCGGAAAACGGAAGTCTTTCGGTGCATTATATCGACGTGGGACAGGGAGACGCAATTTATATTTCCTGCGGAGACAAGAATATGCTCATTGACAGCGGCGAGGTCTCACAGGGAGATACGGTCTGCGCATATCTTCATGAGCAGGGCGTGGAAACGCTGGACTATGTCATAGGCACGCATCCACATTCAGACCATATGGGCGGAATGGCGGCAGTTGTGCAGGAGTTTGATATAGGAGAATTTATTATGCCTCACCTTGCCGACGAGGATTTCCCGACCACGAAATATTTCGAGCGTTTTCTCAATGCGGCTGAGGAGAAGGAACTGAACATCACCGAGGCGGAGCTTGGCATGAAAGTGCCCTTCGGAGACGCACAGTGGGAGGTCATAGCTCCGATCGGGGAGAAGTACAGCAACACAAATAATTATTCTGTGGGAATTATCCTGCGGTACGGTGAAAGAAGCTTTATTTTCACAGGCGACGCGGAAAAGCAGGTTGAGAAGCAGATACTGGAGAATTATCCGCTGCGGCATATCGACGTTTACAAAGCAGGTCATCATGGAAGCGATACATCGAGCAGCGAGGAATTTCTGGAGGCGATCTCACCGGATTATGCCGTGATCTCCTGCGGCGAGGGCAATTCCTATGGACACCCTCATGATGTGACTGTCGAAAAGCTGGAGAAATATACGGATAAAATATACAGGACTGACTTGTGCGGAACTGTGGTAATAACGACCGACGGCGATAATATCAGCGTCAGCACGGAAAGGAGCGCAGCATGATAATCGACAGATTTGAGGGAGATATCGCGGTAGTCGAAACGGAGGACGGATTCCTGGATATACCGCGCTCGGAGCTTCCGGCAGATGTACGGGAGGGCGATGTGCTCGTCTCCTGCGACGGAGGCTATGAAGTTGACAGGGAAACTACTGAGCAGCGGAGAGCAGCTGCTGCAAGCAGAATGAAACGGCTTCTGAGCAAAGGCGGAAACTGATATGACGGACACTATTATAATAGGCGCAGGAGCGGCAGGCTGCATGGCTGCGATTTTTGCCGCGCGATACGGCAAAAGCGTGCTTCTGTTTGAAAGCGGCAGCAGGATAGGAAGAAAGCTGCGCATAACCGGAAAGGGCAGATGCAACGTTACAAACAATTCGGCATCAGAGGAGCATATGCGCAATATTCCGGTCAATTCAAGATTTCTGTACAGCGCGTTTTCACAGTTCGGGGCAGAGGAGACCATGAGCTTCTTCGAGGAGTTGGGAGTGCCGCTGAAAACCGAGCGCGGAAACCGTGTTTTCCCGGTAAGCGACAAGGCGGAGGACATTGTGTCGGCTCTCGAGCGCGAATTGAAAAATACCGGAGTGAAACTGATAAAAAAGCCGGTTTCCTCGCTTATCCTGGAGGACGGCAGGTGCTGCGGCGTCGTCTCCGGCGGAAAGGAATATCGCAGCGGAAGCGTGCTTGTTGCCTGCGGAGGAAAATCCTATCCCGGAACAGGCTCAACAGGCGACGGATATCGTTTTGCGGAGTCAGCGGGACATACGGTAACTGAGCTGAAGCCAAGTCTTGTGCCGCTGGTTTCCAGAGACAGATTCTGCGCCGAGCTTATGGGAGTTTCACTGAGAAATGTGACTGCGCAGCTTTACGACGGCGACAAGCTGATCTTCAGCGAGCTGGGAGAAATGCTGTTTACCCATTTCGGCGTCAGCGGCCCTCTCGTACTCAGCGCAAGCAGCCATATCCGTCAGATGCAGCCCAACAGGTACAGACTTGTCATCGACCTGAAGCCCGGACTTTCGACGGAACAGCTGGATGTGCGGATAAAGCGCGATTTCGCGGAAAATCTCAACCGCGATTTCCGGAACGGTATAAGAAAGCTGCTGCCGGCTAAGCTTATCCCGGTCATTATCCGGCTTTCGGGAATTGATCCGGATCGCAAGGTGAACGGAATTACGCGTGAGGAGCGTCGGAAATTCGGAGAGCTGATAAAAGCGTTTCCGGTCAGGATATCCGGATTTCGCCCCATTGAAGAGGCGATAATCACCAGCGGCGGCGTATCGGTCAAGGAAATCAATCCCGGAACTATGGAGTCAAAGCTATGTCCTGGTCTTTTCTTTGCCGGTGAGGTCATCGACGTGGACGCCTATACCGGCGGATTCAATCTGCAAATTGCCTTTTCAACGGCATATTCGGCAGCTTTATATTTATAAAATGATAAAGGAGCATGAAAATGAAAACAGTCAATATAGCTATAGACGGCCCTGCCGGGGCTGGAAAGAGCACTATAGCAAAAAAGGTCTCGGCAGAGCTTGGGTATATATATGTGGACACAGGCGCAATGTATCGTACAGTTGCGCTGTATCTCACGGAAAAGGGCGTTTCTGAGGAGGATATTCCGGCTGAGGTGAAAAATGCTGATGTTTCGCTGAAATTCGTTGATGGAGTCCAGCGTGTCTATCTGGGAGACCGTGATGTTTCGGAGCTTATCAGAACTCCCGAGATCTCCATGGCGGCTTCAAAGACCTCTGCTGTCCCTGCGGTAAGGGCACGGCTTTTCGATCTGCAGCAGAAGCTTGCGAGAGAAAATAATGTGATAATGGACGGAAGAGACATAGGCACTGTGGTGCTTCCGGATGCAGATGTTAAGATCTTCCTGACGGCTTCCGCAGAGGAGAGGGCTTCACGGCGCTATAAGGAGCTTTCGGAGAAGCCCGGCTGTCCGACTTATCAGGAAATACTGGACGACATAATCAAGCGCGACTACCAGGATATGCATCGCGAGACAGCTCCTCTGAAGCAGGCTGATGACGCGGTGTTGGTGGATTCCACAAATCTGTCCCTGGACGAGGCTGTGGCTGAAATAGCAAGAATTATCCGCGAACGGATATAGTAGGTGATATATATGTATTACGTGGCAAAAATATTGGTGTGGATAGCTTTTCACATCTCCTTTCGCCTGAGATTCCAGGGCAGGGAGAATATCCCAAAAAAGGAGCAGGTCATCTACGCCTCGAATCACCGCACAAATGCCGATCCTCCACTTGTTGGCTGCGGAGCGAGGGGAAAGTACGCATTTATGGCTAAAGAGGAGCTTTTCAAAAACAAGCTTTTCGCCTGGCTCATCCGGTCTCTCGGAGCATTTCCGGTCTCACGGGGAAAGGGCGATGCGACGGTGCTTGATACGGCTGTTGAGCGGCTTGAAAACGGCAGAAGTCTAATGATCTTTCCGGAGGGCACGCGGTCAAAGGACGGCAAGGTGCATCGCGGTCATTCCGGAGCGGCTGTTATTTCCGTAAGGTCGGGAAAGGCTATAATTCCGGTGGGAGTCGTTTTCGGCGAAAAGCTGAAATTCCGCACAAGAGTCACGGTGAAGTACGGCGAGCCGATTTTTCCGGCTGACTATGTTGACGACCCGGAAAATCCGAATCCCAGGCAGCTTGTAAAGCTGAAAAACAAATATATGGAAGAGATAAAGCGGCTTGTCGAGGGCGAACCGGAGGTTGTCGGAGCAGCCGTGGAGGAGAAAAATGAATAGTGTTACTGTGGCAAAATCAGCAGGATTTTGCTTTGGGGTTGACAGAGCTGTAAAAATGGTGTATAATGAATTAGAGCATAACCAGAGCGTGGCGACTCTTGGACCTATCATACACAACACCGACGTTGTCAATGACATGAAAGCGCGCGGGGCAAGGGTCATCGAGGACGTTGACGAGCTTCTTACGGAGGAGACTGTGGTTATCCGCTCTCACGGCATAGGCAGGGGTGTCTATGATAAAATTGAAGCAAAGGGCTGCCGTATGCTTGACGCTACCTGTCCTTTTGTGGCTAAGATACACAAGATCGTTGATGAAAAGACAAAAGAGGGTTATCTGATCCTGATAGCTGGTGACGTGAACCATCCTGAAGTTCAAGGAATCATCGGTCATTGTGAACAAAATTTTATCGTTTTTAAGGATAATTTTGAGCTAAAAGCGATTTTTGAAAAAAATCAAAATTTTTTGGGAAAAAAGCTTGCATTTGTGGCTCAAACGACGTATAATATAGTAGTATGGGAAGAGTGTTTGAAGGTGATTCCTAAGGACGATCCCGATATTGTTATATTCGATACAATTTGCAGTGCAACCGACACAAGACAGTCGGATGCGGCAGAGCTTGCAAAAAATTCCGACGTCATGCTCGTTATCGGCGGAAAGCACAGCTCAAATACAGTGAAGCTGTACGAGGTGTGCAGCCGGTATTGCAGAACGTATCACATAGAAAATTCGGAAGAGCTGACATCTTTGAAGCTGCCCTGTGCCGGCAAAATCGGCATAACAGCCGGGGCATCAACGCCGGCATATATAATCAAGGAGGTACAAACCACTATGACAGAGAATATTAATCTCACAGCAAATCAGGATGAGGAGATCGACTTTGCAGAGGCTCTCGATCAGTCATTCAAAAAAATACATACAGGAGAGAAGGTTAAGGGCGTAGTTGTCGGTGTGGACAACGCTGAGATCACTGTAGATCTCGGAACAAAGCACACGGGCTACGTAAAGCTGGAGGATCTTACAGACGATTCTACAAAGAAGCCCGAGGATATCGTTGCAGTCGGCGACGAGATCGACCTTATCGTCGTTAAGGTGAACGACGCGGACGGCACTGTTGCTCTTTCCAAGAGAAAGGTTGACGAGCAGGCTGGCTATGACACTGTTGTAAAGGCTAAGGAAGAGGGCACGGTTCTCGAGGGTACTGTAAACCGTATCGTAAACAAGGGCGTTACTCTCGTTTACCTTGGCGTAAGAATTTTCATCCCCGCTTCACAGACAGGTCTGCCGAGAAATGCTGATCTTGAGCAGCTGTATAAGCAGAAGGTACAGTTCAAGATCATCGAGGTAGACGAGGGCGGCAGAAAGAGAGCTATCGGTTCTATCAAGGCTGTTGAGAACGCCAAGAAGGAAGAGGCAAAGGCTAAGTTCTGGGCTGAGGCTGAGGTCGGCAAGACATATGTCGGCAAGGTAAAGTCCCTCACGAGCTTCGGCGCATTCGTTGACCTTGGCGGAATCGACGGAATGGTCCACATTTCCGAGCTTTCATGGAAGCGCATCAAGCACCCCAGCGAGGCAGTTTCCGTTGGCGATACTCTTGAGGTTTACATCAAGGATCTGGATCCTGAGAATAACAGGATCTCTCTCGGCTACAGAAAGGCTGAGGACAATCCTTGGGATAAGTTCCTGGCTGAGTACAGTGTTGGCGACGTAGTTAACGCTACTATCGTTTCTGTAACAAGCTTTGGCGCTTTTGCTTCGATCATCGACGGAGTTGACGGTCTTATCCACATTTCACAGATCGCTGACAAGAAGGTTGAGAATGTCAAGGATATTCTTTCTGTTGGCGACGCTGTAGATGTAAAAATCATCGACATCGACGAGGACTCAAAGAGAATCAGCATCTCCATGCGCGCTATCTCTGAGGACAGCGACGAGGCCGAGGACGAGGAATAATTTGTCTTATCAATAAAAAGCCGTGCCTTCGGGTGCGGCTTTTTTTGCGAATATGCTTGACAAATCGGAAATAATAGTGTATAGTTAAATTATAAGTGGAGGCAATGCAGGATAATATAAAGGCATATGCTTCTGATTGGAGGGAATTAACATGAACTTAAAAAAGATGACGGCGGCGCTTTCAGCTGCTGTAGTGTCGGCGTCTATGCTCACCGCTCTGCCTATGGCTCAGTCGTCTGCCGAAGTGGACGTTAACTATGCTGAGGCTTTACAGAAATCGCTCTTTTTCTATGAGGTGCAGCAGGCTGGTACGCTTCCTGAGTGGAACTCCGTTTCCTGGAGAGCGGATTCTATGCTAAAGGAGGACGGCACTCCTGCGGATATTGTTGACGGCGGTTGGTTCGATGCTGGAGATCACTTGAAATTCACGCTGACAAATGCTTATTCTGCGTGGGTTCTCGGCTGGGGACTCTATTCCTATAAGGATGCTGTCAAGGAAGCCGGACTTTACGACAACTATCTCAGAAACCTGAAATGGGGTCTGGATTATGTTTCGCAGTGCGATCTCGGGGACAAGGTCATCGGAACTATCGGCGAAGACGGTTTTGACCACGTATGGTGGGGAAGCTGCGAGGTTTACATGAGAAAGTTTACCTTGAAATCTGGCGAGGAATCGAGACCTTATGATGAGATCGACGCTACTACAGTAGTTGCTGACATGGCTTCGGCTCTGGCGGTAGGCGCGCTTATTCTCAAGGACGAAGAGCCGGAAACTGCTGCGAAGTATCTTGAACAGGCGAAGAGCCTTTTCGAGCGTGCGGATAAGACAAGAAGCAATGCAGATCAGGGTATTGCCAAGAGCTATTATAATTGCGCACAGTCAGGCAGCGACGACGACTGGTTTGACGAGCTTATGGTTGCCGCAAACTTCCTCTATATGGCGACCGGCGATCAGTCATACCTGGATAAGTGCGAGAGCGACTATATACCAATGTTTGCTCTGGAAAATCAGTCGACAGACAGAAAGTTTACATGGGGTCTCTGCTGGGATGATGTTTCACAGGCGGCGGCTCTGCTCTATGCTCAGAATACTGGTAAGCAGGAGTGGATCGACCATGTTACGCATCACCTTGAATACTGGACGACAGGCTACAATGGAAAGAAGGTTACGTATACTCCCGACGGTCATGCGTGGCTGATGAACTGGGGTTCGATGCGCCATATGGCTAATACGGTAATGCTGGCGAAAATGGCTACAGATACTATTCTTAAGGACGACGCTGCCGCTGTTGCAAAGTACGATACTTGGGCAAAGGAACAGTTCGACTACGCTTTCGGCGACAATGACCTCGGTATCAGCTATGTTATCGGAATGGGCGAGAAGAACGCTGTAAATGTTCATCATAGAACAAGCTCCGGCGTTCATGACGACCACTGGAATGAGCTGGGCAAGGATGCTCCGGCAGTAGACGACGGTTGGCAGTATGAATATGCTCATGTCCTCTATGGCGCGCTGGAGGGCGGTCCTGCTCAGGATGGCTCTTTCAAGGATGAAAATGCAGCTTATGAGCATACGGAGGTCGCTATCGACTATAACGCAGGATTCACTTCCGCACTTTGCGCGTTCATTGCTGAGACAGGCGATAAGCCGCTTGCTGACTTCCCTCCGCAGGAGACTCCCAAGTGGGCTGAGTGGAAAATTGGCGCAGGTCTCAACAACAAGGGCAGCCATCACACTGAGATAAAGGTATGGGCGATGAATCACACTGCATGGCCGGCGCGTGTTGCGGAGAATGTTTCCTTTAACTATTATTTCGACGTTTCCGAGGTTCTTGCTGCCGGAAACAGTGTTGACGACATTGTCTGCGAGATAAAGTCTCAGCAGTACCAGACTCCCGGTGAAGCCGGATATGCCACAATCAGCGGACCTTATAAGTATGAGGGCGATCCTACGGGAAATACCTACTACGCAAAGATCCAGTACGAGGACGGAAGAGCTATCATGCCTACCGGACAGAGCGAACATCGTGCGGAGGTTCAGTTCAGAATTTCTATCCCCGACAGCATTGCTAAGGGTGATTGCTGGGATCCCACGAATGACTACTCCTATGCAGGTGTTGAGGACGCTCCGAATGAGCTGAAATACGAGTCTGCATTCAACGAGCACATCACCATGTATGTCAATGACATTCTGGTTTGGGGAACTGAGCCGGACGGCACAACAGCTGTTCCCAGCGCGGACCTCGGCGGAAGCGGCGTAGAGCCTGCACCTCCTACAACAACTACTCCTCCTGCAACAAGCGGTGGTGACGAAGGCACACTTTACGGCGATGCGAACTGCGACGGAATTATTGATATTGCCGATGCTACGCTGATTCTCCAGGTTATCGGAAATGGCGATAAGTACTCGCTCACTGATCAGGGTAAGAAGAATGCAGATGTTGACGAACCTGTAGGACTCACTGCTGCTGACTCTCTGGCAATCATGGAGTATGACGCGAAGGTTATAACCTCGCTTCCGAAAATGTCGTAAAATATCAGGCGCAAAAGCGATACTGAATTTGGTGAAAGAGCTGAATTTTTGCTTGAAAACCAACAAAATCGCAATTGATTTTTAATTAATTCATATTTTGTAAACAAAAGGAGTTTCGGCTCCTTTTGTTTATATGCCAAAATTGTTAAAAATGCACAAAACCTGGCTAACGATATTATAGAAATACACGAAATTTTGGAAAGCTATTTACTTTTTCGGAGGAATATAATATAATATAATCAACGGAAATAACAGGTGCAAGTTGAACCTGTATCCTGACGGTTCGCTGCTTTCCGCTAATCACACGTATATAACCGCAATGTATGCACTGGCATTGCGTTATAAAAAATATTTTTTACATTTTTTGGGAGGGTAAAAAAATGCATAAGAGAATTCCTAAGGCAATTGCTGCCAGCCTTATGGCAGTTACAATGGTTGCTCCTGCTGTAGCAAACGTTGTACCTATGGGCGCATTTGCCGGCCAGGTACTCGGTGAGAGTACATTTGATTACAAGGCACTTCCTTGGCATACCTGTGAGTCCAGCCCCGCTAAGCAGGACTTCAGAATCGAGGACGGCGCATTCCACATCACAGTTCTTCAGGCTCTCGGCGCTGAGTCTTCTAAGTGGGATCTTCAGTTCAGACACAGAAACCTCAACTTCAAGGCTGGTCATACGTATAAGGTAAGCTTCCAGGCTAAGGCAAGCAGAGGCGGAATGGAGCTTTGTTCCAAGATCGGTGATATCAGCGGTGATCACGAGTATTTTGAACTCGACGGAAACGGCAACAGCATGCACATGGGTCCTCACATGGGCGGTCAGTGGGGCAGCGCTGTTAAGCTGACAACATCTTATCAGACATTCTCTGGTACATTCACTCCTACACAGGATCTCGAGGGCGTTGAGTGGGCATTCCACTATGCAATGGATTATAATGGATACGGCGGAAACGCTCAGAACGGCGATGAGATCTGGTTCGACAATATGTCTATCGAGTGTACGACCTGCAGCGACTGCGACGCAGATCCTATGAATTCCTACGGTGCTGTAAACCGTGATTACAGTACGACAATGGACAGCAATCTCGGTACTTTCGGCGCAACAAAGAACTTTATCTCTGTTAACCAGATCGGTTACTACACAAACCTTGCAAAGGTTGCAACTCTTGGTGATAACCAGGGCGATATTCTCTACGGAGCTACAAAGATCAGCCTCAGCGGTTCTTATGATTTCGAGCTCGTTGATGCTAACACTGGCTCTGTTGTATACACAGGCAAGACGACTGCAGCTAAGGCTGATGCTGATTCCGCTGATAATGTCTGCAAAATTGACTTCACAGAGTATACAACTCCCGGTAGATACTATCTCCAGATCAAGGGACAGGATTGGAGATCCTTCGAGTTCAATATCGGCGACAACATCTACTCTGATGACTCTCACAATCTGCTTACAAACTCTGTGAACTACTTCTATCAGAACCGTTCAGGTATTGATATCGAAGATAAGTACTGTACATCAGGCGGTTCCGACGGCAAGGGTACAGGAATGGGACACAAGGGCGGTCACGCAACTGATACGGCTGATATCCAGAAGATTTGGAAGAATGAGTATTCTTCTAAGGAAGAGGCTACTTCAACATACAAGTGCGGTACTCTGACTGCAAGCGGCGGTTGGTACGATGCCGGTGACCACGGTAAGTACGTTGTTAACGGCGGTATCGCTATCTGGACTCTCCAGAATATGTATGAGAGAGCTATCCTCCAGGATGATTACGACAACAAGTTTGATGATAATTCCGGTATAATCGTTGTTCCTGAGGCAGGCAACAAGATTCCTGATATCCTCGATGAGGCTGCTGTTGAACTCGACTGGATCGCTAAGATGAAGGTTACTTCAAGCGACTCCGCTTGGGGCAAGTACGAGGGTCTCTACTACCACAAGCTCCATGACCACAAGTGGACAGGTCTGGCTACAAAGCCTTGGGACTATGAGGAAGAGTGGGGCACTACACGTATTGTTAAGCCTCCGACGTTCGCTGCTACACTGAACTATGCTGCTTGTGCTGCACAGGCTGCAAGACTTTGGGCTCCTTATGATTCTGCAAAGGCTAAGACATACCTCGACAGCGCTAAGGATGCGTTTGCTGCTTACGAGAAGTACTGGTATCCTTATGATTCCACACCTACTACACATCCTGACCTGAAGTGCGAGTGCACTAAGGAAGAAATCAACGAGACTTCACTCTACGCTCCTATGTGGCAGGCGAAGGGCGGCGGACCTTACGGCGATAACAACGTTCTCGACGACGCTTACTGGGCAGCTTGTGAGATTTACGTTTCTGCTTCTGAAATGGGCGACAGTGACGCTGCTACTTACAAGGCTAAGATCGATGCTTCTGACTACGCTTACGATGTAGCTACAAGAATGGTCGGCGGTGAGAATAAGGACGGCTCGTTCACATCTTTCAACTGGGGTAATACTGCTTCCGCAGGTTCTCTCACTCTTGCTCTCCACGGTGATCTCCTTTCTGATTCTGAGAACAGCAAGATCAAGTCAAGCATCATTGCAGCTGCTGACGAATACATCAAGTGCGAAGACGAGCAGGGCTACGGTATTCCTTATAAGTATGACGGTCCTGACTACAACGATCCGAACAACCTTGATCCTTCTGTAATGATCAACGGTTACGAGTGGGGTTCAAACTCCATGGTTATCAACAACTGTATCGTTATGGCTTATGCTTACGATCTTACACAGGATATTAACTACATGAACGGTGTTGCTACAGGTCTTGACTACCTCTTCGGACGCAATCCGCTTTCATACTCCTATGTAACTGGCTATGGTATCTACAAGGAAAAGAATCCTCACCACAGATACTGGTCTTACGAGCTTGATAAGACTCTGCCTATGGCTCCCGACGGAATCCTTTCCGGTGGTCCTAACGCCGGTCTCCAGGATCCTTACGTTCGTGCGCTCGGATTCGTTCCTGGCAACACAGAGAATCCTTCACAGAGATGTTTCGTTGACTCTATCGAGGCATGGTCTACAAACGAGGTAACTATCAACTGGAACGCTCCTCTTGCTTGGATCGCATCCTTCATGCAGGATGAGGCTGCTGAGGCTGATCCTGACGGTCAGGTTACAACAAAGCCCACTACAGGCGATCCTGACGAAGTACTCTGGGGCGATGCAAACTGCGACGGCGTAGTTGATATGGCTGACGCAACACTTATTCTCCAGTACATCGGCAACTCTGACAAGTACTCTCTGTCTGCTCAGGGCGCTAAGAATGCTGACGTTGTTGACAACGGCGGCGGAATCACAGCGATGGACTCTCTGGCTATTCAGATGTACGATGCTAAGCTGCTGACACAGGCTGATTTCCCCACAACTTCTGACAAAATCGGCTAATTAGTCTGAATATTGCTTAAATTAAGGGACGCTTCGGCGTCCCTTTTTGTATGAAATTGTTTAAAGTTAGGGCTTGCTTTTTTCAGAAAAATATGGTATAATAAAATAGTATCGTTATGCGAAAAATTGAGTCTCGTTTCGGGACTTGGGAAAGAAGGCGAAATATTGTTAAAGAGCATGACAGGCTATGGAAGAGCGCAGGAGGTACTCAATGGCAGAGATATTCTCGTGGAGATACGTTCCGTTAACCATAGATATTTCGAGTGCAATTCAAGGATTCCGAGAGCCTATAATTACATCGAAGAGAAACTTAAAACACGTTTAAAACAGAAAATTGCCCGCGGTAAGGTGGATGTTTCTGTTACTATCAATAATATCGAGGGCAGAGATTCTGAGATTGCTGTCAATATTGGCGCTGCCGAGGGATATGTAAACGCGCTGAGAAGCATTTCTGAAGAATTGAAAATTGCCGACGATCTGACGCTTTCTAAGCTTATAAAGCTGCCTGACATTTTTAATGTCCAGAAAACTCCTGATGATGAAGAGCAGGTGTGGAACGACGTTGCACAGGTTGCCGACGACGCATTGGGAAATTTCCTAAATATGCGTGAGACCGAGGGTGAAAAGCTCCGTGCAGATGTGCTGGAAAAGACAGATGTAATCCTCGAAATGGTGAGCAGGGTCGAGGCTTTATCGCCGCAGACTGCTGAAAACTACAGAAACCGTTTGCAGCAGAAGCTCAGCGAAATTCTGGAGTCCAAGGATGTTGACCAGCAGAGAATTGTGACCGAGGCTGCTATTTTTGCAGAAAAAATTGCAGTGGACGAGGAAACTGTCCGTCTGAGAAGTCATATTGCTCAATTCAGAGAGCTTGTAAATTCCAGCGAAAGCATTGGAAGAAAGCTTGATTTCATAGTCCAGGAGATGAACCGCGAGGTCAACACTATCGGTTCTAAGGCTCAGGATCTCAGCATAACCAGGCTTGTCGTGGATATGAAGGCTGAACTGGAGAAGATCCGCGAGCAGATACAGAATATCGAATAGCCTATGAGAATGATCAATATTGGCTACGGAAATATGGTTTCCGCAGATAGGATCGTGACTGTCATAAGCCCTGAATCTGCGCCGATAAAGCGGCTTATCCAGGAGGCTAAGGATGACGGAAGGGCTATTGATGCTACCTATGGCAGAAAGACAAGAGCGGTTCTGGTGATGGACAGCGGTCATGTTGTGCTTTCCTCGCTGATTACTGATACTCTTGCTGCAAGAATAAATGAAAACGGGGGTTCCGATGAACATGAATAAGGGCAGACTTATCGTTTTTTCCGCTCCGTCCGGCTGCGGAAAGGGCACAATGCTTGCCGAAATTTTAAAGGATGAGAAGTTCCGATGCTCTGTTTCCTGCACAACACGTGCTCCGAGAGAGGGCGAGATCGACGGCGTCAACTACCATTTCATTTCCGATGAGGAGTTTGAGAGACGCAAGGCGGAGGGGCTGTTTCTGGAGCACGCCGGCTATTGTAAACACTACTACGGCACATTGATCTCGGAGGTTGACCCTTATCTGGAAAAGGGAATTAATGTTATCCTTGAAATCGAGGTTCAGGGCGCTATGAAGATTCGTGAGCTTCGTCCGGACGCGCTGTTTATCTTCGTGATGCCGCCCTCTGTGGGTGAGCTGCGCCGCCGTTTGAAAAAAAGGGCTACGGAAAATGACGATGTCATCGAGCAGCGTGTTCAGGCTGCCGCCGGAGAAATTCCCTTCGCAAAAAAATACGACTATGTAATTGTCAATGACGCTCTTGAGGATGCTGTAAGCGACTTCCGTGCCGTGATTCGGGCGGAGGGTCAGAAGGTTGAATCAATGCGTGAATTTATAGATGAGGTGATACAAAATGCTTAGACCAGCAGTAAACCAGATTATTTCGAAGAATGAGAGCTGCTACTCTCTCGTAATCGGTGTTGCAAAGCGTGCAAGAGAGATTTCTGAGGAGCTGTTCAAGAACGGCGAGACCCTGGAGGAAAAGCCCGTTAAGACCGCTGTTGAGGAATTGGCAAGCGGCAAGTGCAAGATAGTAAGCACAGCAGGCGAGGAATAATGCCTCTGATTGCTGAAATTGCTGTCAGTGGAACGACTTATTCCTTTGATATGCTGTTTAGCTACCTGATTCCCGAACGGATGAGGGCTGAAAGAGGATGTCGTGTGCTTGTTCCCTTCGGCAGAGGAAATTCCCGGAGGATAGGCATAATTGTGCGTCTCACCGAAGGCAGCGGCGGAAATCTGAAGCCTGTTGCCGCCGTTGTGGACGCTGTGCCGGTCATTTCCGAGGAGCTTTTGCAGCTTGGAGAATATCTACGCGACCATACTTTCTGCACCTATTACGACGGAATGAGGATAATGCTTCCCCCTGCCATGAGCGTCCGCGCAAAGGAGCGGTTTCAGCTGGTTAAGGATTTCTCACATTCAGAGCAGCTTACTCTGGAGGCGGCAGAGCTTCTGGAGACCCTGAAATGTGCGGACACCGATGTGATCCTGACGGAAATGCTGGAGAGCCATATTTCGCGGCATGGCAGACTACTCCCGGACGAGTTGACCGAAGCCGGAGCGCTCAGGTGTATCAACAGCTTCAAGCAGGCTGTCGGAGACGCTTCGGTGCGTATGATCCGGCTCAGCGACGCCTATCTGCAAGAGCCTCAGCGCTTCAAGCTGACTCCAAAGCAGAAAAAGGCGGCGGAATTTCTTATGGAATACGGTTCTGCGGCAGTTCGCGAGGTCGTCTATATGTGCGGCTTTACGGAGGCTGTGGTAAAGAGGCTTTGTGCAAACGGAGCTGCGGAGGAGTATGAAGCGGAGGTTTTCCGTTCTGTAGGAGACGAGGCGTCGGAGTATTTTGACCCGGCGGATATTGTCCTTTCCGAAGAGCAGCAGCGTGCCCATGACAGCGTTTTTGCGCAGATTTTTGAGCAGAAACCAGGTGTATTCCTGCTTCACGGCGTTACCGGAAGCGGAAAAACGTCTGTTTTTGAAAAATTGATATACGATACCGTAAGACTTGGGCGACAGGCGATTCTTCTGATACCGGAGATAGGTCTCACACCACAGGTTCTGAGGCGGTTCAGGTCGCTTTTCGGTGAAAGAGTCGCTGTTATACACAGCGGACTTTCGCTGGGGCAGCGGCTTGATGAATATAAGCGGATAAAGCGCGGAGCTGCGGATATTGTAATCGGAACGCGAAGCGCAATATTTGCACCGGTTGATAATATCGGTCTGATAATTATTGACGAAGAGGGAGAGCGCTCCTATAAATCGGACAGCTCACCCAGATATTACGCACACGACATAGCGAAGCAGCGTTGTATGCGTCACAAAGCGGTTTTGCTGCTTGCTTCGGCAACTCCGTCCATTGAAAGCTATTATCTGGCTGAAAAAGGGGCGTATAAGCTGTTGGAGATGAAGAAACGCTATAATGACAGCGCTCTTCCCCAGGTCAGTATCGTGGACATGAATCAGGAGCGGATGGATGGAAATCCCTCGGAATACAGCCGTATTCTGGTAAACGAGGTCAGGGATAACCTGGAAAACGGCGAGCAGAGCATACTCTTGCTGAACAGACGCGGTTATCATACGATAATCAGTTGTTCCGACTGCTTTCAGCCCTTGTATTGCCCGAACTGCTCGGTTCCCATGACCTATCACAGCAAAAATAACAAGCTGATGTGCCACTACTGCGGATATGCCAGCGAACCGGCGAAAAAATGTCCGTCGTGCGGCTCGGAGCGGCTGAAAAGCATGGGTTTCGGCACACAGCGGCTGGAGGACGAACTGAATAGTCTCTTCCCAGAAGCTCGGATACTGCGAATGGACGCGGACACCGTTTTTTCCAGATATTCCTACGAAAAAGGCTTTAACGACTTTAAAAACGGAGAGTATGACATTATGGTGGGCACGCAGATGATCGGAAAGGGTTTGGATTTCCCGAATGTCACCCTTGTTGGCGTTTTATCCATTGACAAGTCGCTTTACGCCGGAGATTTCCGAAGCTACGAGCGGACGTTTTCCCTGATAACCCAGGTCGTGGGAAGAGGAGGGCGCGGCAGCCGTCAGGGCAGGGCAATATTGCAGACGTTCATGCCGGAGCATTATATTATGAATCTGGCGGCAGCTCAGGATTACCAGGGCTTTTACGACGAGGAGATCGCAATTCGCCGGGCAATGATATTTCCGCCGCTCTGCGATATGTGTATATTCTGCTTTGCCGGAGATGATGAAATACAGCTGAAATACGGCGCTGACGCTGTTTTGCGGCTCATGGACGATATGCTTCGGGAAATGCAGCCGAAAACTCCGGTCAGGGTTCTTGGTCCGGTGAGGGCGTCTTACGGCAGGCTGAACGGCAAATATCGCTACAGGATTTTGATGAAGTTCAAGAATAATCCCGAAATGCGCGGATTTATCGGCGGCGTGCTAAAAAAGGGCGCAAAGCTGAAAGAGATGAAAAAAATAACCTTCTACGCCGATATAAACGGCGATACGGGGGTATAATAAGAAGGAAAGAGAATATGGCATTGAGAAAAATTTTAACAGACAAGGACGAAATGCTTCACAAGGTGTGTAAGCCTGTGGAAAAATTTGACAATAAATTGGCTGTTCTTTTGGATGATATGCACGAAACACTCGACAAGGCTCAGGGGCTTGGTCTTGCTGCACCGCAGATCGGTCTTTGCAGAAGAATTTTTATCATGCACCTTGAAGAGGGCAGCGTTGAAGCTATAAATCCGGAGATCATTCTTGCAGAGGGCAAGCAGAGAGTTCAGGAAGGCTGCCTCTCCTGCCCGAATCTCTGGGGTTATGTGACCCGTCCTATGAGGGTTATTCTCAAAGCGCAGGACAGAAACGGCAATTGGTATGAGCGCGAGTTCACTGAGCTGGGCGCCCAGTGCGCAAGCCACGAAAGCGATCATCTTGACGGTCATGTTTTCACTGAAATTGTTGAGGAATTTTTTGTGCCGGAGGAGGAGTAAATTTGAAGGTAATTTTCATGGGAACGCCGGATTTTGCCGTGCCTTGCCTGAGAAAGCTTGCTGAGAGCAAACATGAGGTTGCAGCAGTTTTTACTCAGCCGGATAAGCCAAAGGGCAGGGGATATAAGATGATCCCGACTCCTGTTAAGGCGGCGGCGGCAGAGTATGACATTCCGGTGTATCAGCCGCTGTCCCTGAGAAAGGGCGAGGATGCTCAGGCTGCAATGGAGATTTTGCACAATATTGCTCCGGAGCTTATTATCGTTACAGCTTATGGTCAGATACTTCCGAAAGAGATCCTGGAGCTTCCAAAATTCGGCTGCATCAACATTCACGCTTCGCTTCTTCCGAGATACAGAGGCGCGGCGCCCATAAACTGGGTTCTCCTTAACGGTGAGGAAGAGACAGGCGTTACATCAATGCAGATGGGCGAGGGTCTTGACACTGGTGATATGCTCATAAAAAAATCTGTGAAAATAGGCGAAAATGAGACGTATTCCCAGCTTTACAGCCGTCTTGCTGAGCTCGGCGGCGAGGTTCTCGAGGAGACTATGGCTGCTCTGGAATCCGGATGTCTTACTCCTGTGAAGCAGGATGATGAGCTGAGCTGCTATTCTCCGATGATAAAAAAGGAAATGAGTGCGCTTGATTTTACAAAATCAGCAGAGGAGCTTCACAACGTCATTCGCGGCGTGACCGGGTTCACAATGATGGGCGGCAAGCGGCTTAAAGTGTTCTTATCGGAAGTTTCGCACAATATTGCTTCGGCTGAACCCGGTACGATCATCGATACAGAAAAATTTGCCGTAAGCTGTAGTGAAGGAGCAGTTATCTTCCGCGAAATACAGCTTGAAGGCGGAAAACGAATGAAAACCGAAGATTTTCTCCGCGGCAGAAAGCTGACCCTTGGAGAAAAGCTTGGATAGGAGGCTATTATGTATTACACGTCCGAGATAGTTTTGTTTCTTTGTATGCTGATCCTGCCGCTAATTGCGTCGGCTGCGGTAAAGGGCACGTTCAGCAAATACAGTTCAGTTCATAGTTCGCGCGGCATTACGGCTGAGCAGGCGGCGAGAATGATCCTTGACAGCAACGGATTGTATCACATCCGGATCGACAGAGTCAGCGGAAGCCTCAGCGACCACTATTCGCCTGACGAGAATGTGATCCGCCTTTCCGATACGGTTTACGGTTCAACTTCGGTTGCGGCGATCGGCGTTGCAGCTCACGAGTGCGGTCATGCTATCCAGCACGCCGAGGAATACGGTCCGATCATTGTCCGCAGCAAGCTTGTTCCGGTAACCAATTTCTGCTCCAGATTCTGGTATCTTGCTTTCCTTCTGGGCGTTATGCTTCTTGAGGTCGCGCCGTTCCTTATCTATGTTGGCATTATTATGTTTGCCGCTGTTGTTCTTTTCCAGGTAGTAACGCTTCCGACTGAGTTTGATGCAAGCCGAAGAGCGTTGGAGACCGTGGAGGCATACGGCATCCTTGACATCGCAGAAGTTCCGCAGGCGAAAAAGGTTCTGACTGCCGCTGCCATGACTTATGTTACGTCGCTTGCAGTGTCGCTTATGCAGCTGCTGAGACTCCTTTCGAGGGCAAGAAAAAACTGAAATGGGGAACAATTCAAATCCGCGTTATATTGCGGCAAAACTGCTTGATAAGACTTTTTCTGAGGGCAGTTATTCAAACATACGACTTAACAGTGGTCTGGAGCGGTCGGAGCTTGACAGCCAGGGAAGGCGGCTGTGCACTGCAATCTACTATGGTGTTATTCAGCGAAAGATAACTCTTGACTATGTGTTAGCACAATATTGCTCACGTCCGTTGAAGAGAATGGACAGCATAATTGTAACTATATTGCGCTGCGGTATTTATCAGCTTTTGTATATGGACAGTATTCCGGACAACGCCGCCGTCAATGAAAGTGTTGAGCTTTCAAAAAAATTCGGTAAGGCAAGCGCCTCCGGAATGGTGAACGGCGTGCTGAGAAGTTTTATTCGCGGCGGAAAGAAAATCAACTGCAAGCTCAAGGGAGTCGAAAAACTTTCTGTGGAGTATTCCGCGCCTGTTGAGTTTATCGAGAGCCTAACGGCTGACTACGGCGAAGAAAAGGCAATGCTATTTCTGGAAGCGTCTTTGACCGACGGTGTTACCTATATCCGCAGAAATCCGCTGAAATGCAGCCATGAACAGCTTCTTTCGGCGCTGTCCGGGTATGAGGTGAAAAGCTGCGGCGACTTCTGCTATTTTCTGGAAAATGGTGATGTTGCTGCTACAGAGGCCTTTAAATCGGGATTTTTCCACATCCAGGACGCAAAGTCCCAGATGTGCTGCATGGCTCTTTCGCCGACGGAAAACGACCTGGTGCTGGATGTTTGTGCTGCGCCCGGTGGAAAGACTTTTACCATGGCGGAAATGATGAACGGCAGAGGAGAGATTCATGCCTTCGACATTCACGAGAAGCGCGTGTCGCTCATCCGGCAAGGCGCCGAGCGGCTTGGACTCCGGAATATAACTGCCAGGACAGGCGATGCCTCAAAGTATGATCCGGAGCTTCCGAAGTACACGAAAATTCTCTGCGACGTGCCATGCTCCGGCTTCGGAGTTATAATGCATAAGGCGGAAATAAAGTATAAGAGCCTTTCAGATTTTGACAGGCTCCCGGAAATTCAGTACAATATTGCGGAGAATGCTTTGAACTATCTTGCGGTAGGAGGAGAGATGGTCTACTCCACCTGCACGGTCAGAAAAGCGGAGAACGACGCAGTTGTGGAGAGACTTCTGAAAAATCATCCGGAGCTCCGTCTTGCGGAGATGCCGGAGATTTTCGGCGATACGCCGGGAAATCCCGTTACATTTTTCCCTTCTGAGGGACCGGGCTGCGACGGTTTTTTTGTTGCAAAATTCAAGAGGATCAGATAGAAGGTGAACAGTTGGAAAAAATAGACATTTTGAGCCTTGACGTCAAAGAGATCGAAGATATACTTGTGGGCATTGGTGAGAAAAAATTTCGGGCGAAGCAGATCTTTCAGTGGCTTCATGTTAAAAGAATTTTCGATTTCGACGAAATGACTGATATTTCTGTCCAATTAAGAGGGCGTTTGAAAGAAATATTTTGTGTAAATGGACTATTTGTGCAGAAAAGACTTGAATCTTCTATAGATAATACTGTAAAATACTTGTATAGGCTTTCCGACGGTAATTTTGTTGAGACCGTTCTCATGGAGTACAGCTACGGCTACAGCCTTTGCGTATCCACACAGGTGGGCTGTAAAATGGGCTGCCGGTTCTGCGCGTCAGCGATCGCCGGGTTCGTCCGTGATCTTACCCCAGGTGAGATACTTATGCAGGTCTACGAAACGGAAAAAAATTCCGGAGTGAAGATCTCGGGGCTTGTGCTTATGGGCATAGGAGAACCCCTTGATAATTACGATAATGTAATTAAATTCCTGGGGCTGCTTTCTCATAAATCCGGAAATAATTTCAGCCTGCGCCATGTTTCGCTGTCCACCTGCGGTATCGTTCCGAAAATAAATGAGCTTGCCGACCTGGAGCTGGGGCTTACCCTGTGTATTTCGCTTCACAGCGCCGACAATGACTCACGAAGCGAAATAATGCCCGTGAACCGAGCCTGGAGTATTGACCAGCTTCTGGCGGCCTGCCGAAGATATATCGACAAGACAGGCAGGCGGATAACCTTTGAGTATGCCGTGATAGACGGCGTAAACTCCTCTGACCGGGACGTGGACAGGCTTGCGGGGCTTCTTCGCGGTATAAACTGTCATGTGAACCTTATCCCGGTCAATAAGGTGAAAGAGAGAAATTACAGAACTGCCGGGAATGCCGTTGCGGATTTCGCCGCCAGGCTTTCCAGACGCGGGATAAACGCTACCGTGAGAAGAACCCTCGGCAGCGACATAGAGGCGGCTTGCGGTCAGCTGCGAAGAGATGCCGCGGAAAAACAGATGAACGGAGGTGTAAACGGATGAGATACAGATCAGCTACTGACATCGGTCTGAGGCGTGAAGAAAACCAGGACGCCGTGAGATGCGAATATTTCGGGCATAGCGTGCTTGCTGTGGTGTGCGACGGAATGGGAGGCGAGCGTGCCGGAAAGGAAGCGAGCCATATCGCACTGAACGAGTTTTTTCAGCGTTTTTCCCAGGGCTACAGCGAAAGTCTTGATGAGGACAGTATAAGAAAGCTGCTTATTGCTTCCGTTTCGGCTGCAAACTCGGTGATATACACCAGGGCGAGGATGGATTTCAAGAATTTTGGCATGGGCACGACCTGTGTTGCCGCCTATGTTACGGCAGATGCGGCATATATTGCCAATGTCGGGGACAGCAGGGCGTATCTCGTCACGGACTCCGGGCTTCACCAGATAACTACCGATCACAATGTTGCCGCTCTGCTCTACGAGCGGGGCGAGATAACAGAGGAGGAGATGGCTACTCATCCCCAGAAGCATATGCTGCTGAGAGCCGTGGGAGTTGAAAAAACCGTACTCACCGATACGTTTATTCTGACCTACGAGGACAAGATCAGCCTGCTGCTCTGTTCTGACGGCTTGTCGGGATACTGCGGCGACGATGAAATATATGATGCGATTTCCGGCACAGACTTTGACGGGAAGACTGACGCGCTGATACAGCTTGCTCTCAGCAAGGGCGGCAGAGACAATGTTACCGTTGCCGTGGTAGAGTCGGAATGACGGAGGATAGCCTCCAGGGTTAATTTGTTTGCAATTTTATCAATAAATATTATTATGCAGAAAGGGTAAAACAATGGATAAGTACATTGGCAAAAAGCTTGACGGCAGATATGAGATAACCGAGCTTATCGGCATTGGCGGAATGGCTGAGGTCTATAAGGGCGTTGATGTTATTGACAATAAGCCCGTCGCTATCAAGATCCTGAAAAAGGAGTATGCGGAAAACGAGGAGTTCCTCCGCCGCTTCCGCAACGAATCCAAGGGCATGGCAGTTCTTTCTCATCCGAATATCGTTAAGATCTACGATGTGGGCTTTTCTGAAAAGCTTCAGTATATCGCAATGGAGTACATTGACGGTATTACGCTGAAGGAGTACATTGAGTCGGAGAAGGTTCTCACCTGGAAGGAGACGGTACACCCTATCATCCAGATCCTCCGCGCCCTCCAGCACGCTCACGGAAAGGGCATCGTTCACAGAGACATAAAGCCGCAGAATATTATGATGTTCAGCGACGGAACTATCAAGATAATGGACTTCGGTATTGCCAAGTTTGCCCGCGAAGAGGGAAAAACAGCTACAGACCAGGCGATCGGCAGTGTTCACTACATTAGCCCTGAACAGGCAAGCGGCGCAGTTACAGACGAGAAGAGCGATATTTACTCCGTAGGCGCAATGATGTACGAAATGCTTACGGGAAGGAAGCCCTTCGACAGCGATAATCCCGTGGCTATCGCCGTTATGCATATGCACGATATCCCTGAGCGTCCCAGAGCGATAAACGAAGATATCCCCGACGGACTGGAGGAGATCGTTCTCCGTGCAATGGAGAAGGCTCCCGAGGACAGATATCAGAACACAGGCGAGATGATTGCCGACATAGAGAAGTTCAAGGCTGACCCGACGATAGTTTTTGGGTATTATCGTGAGGAAGCCGTGGATGACGACGAGAGTACACAGTATTTCAGCAACGGTGGAAGTATAGAGCTTCCTCCGGCAGATGAAGTTCCCGTTGCCGCTGGAGCCGCGGCAGTTTCAGCGGCTGACAGAGGCTCACAGCCGGCAGCTGCAAGAAGCAGCGAACCATACGGCAGCGCGGCGGATTATTATGACGATGATTATGACGATGATGAGGATGACGACGAAGAGGAGGAACGTTCCTCGCTGGTAGTTCCTGTTCTTACGGCGGTAGTAGTGGTAGTTATTATTGTCGGCGTTATTATTATTTCTTTCCTTTTCACAGAGAGATTCGGCAAGGATTCCAACAAGAACAACGACTGGAGTATGCCCGATGTTGTAGGCATGGACTTCAACGAGGCTGTTTCAAAGTACGGAAACAATATTCAGTTTGTTGACGACGGACAGGAATTTGCCGAGGCAGAGCCGGGCGTTATCATCTGGCAGGAGCTGGAGCCGGGTTCGGAGTTCAAGAAGGGCGTTAAGCTCAAGGTAAAGATAAGCAAGGGAATGGAAACTGTTGAAATCCCGGATGTTTTCGATAAAAACGCCGAGCTGGCGAAGGATATGATAACCCAGCTTGGTCTGGTTCCGGAAGTGAAAAATTACTCCAGTACCGAGGTCAAAAAGGGCAGAGTAGTCAAGACCGAGCCGGAAGCAGGACAGCAGGCGCATATCGGCTCCACGGTTATCGTCTACGTTAGCATTGGTGAGGATCTCGGACAGGTAAGCATCGACAACTGGGTAGGTATGAACCTCGAGGATGCCGTACAGTTTGCCGAGTATCAGGGTCTTGTGGTTGAGACAGTGGGCGTCGCTTCATACGAGGAAGAGAACAAAGTCGTAACACAGAGCATCGAGCCCGGTGAAAAGGTCGAAAAGGGAACAAAGATCAAGTTCGAGTACAGCAACGGCGATAATCCCGACGGAGAGATCGACTTTGACTTTAGCTTCCCGGCAGAGGCAAACGGCAGATTTGTTCTGGCATTCATGCTGACAAATTCCGATGGTACGGTAAGTACACAGGAGACCGACACATTCTACGTTCCTGAAACCGCTTCAGTAAAGAAAACTGTTATTGGTTCCGGCGAGAGCATAAACTGCGTTGTTCTGCTGATGAATATGAATAACAACAAGAGAGCGACGGTGGGAACATATACTCTCAACTTCGCTCAGAAGACAAAGATCTGCACCTCCGGAGGAGATATCTGGTCGGCTATTGAACAGGCTGGCGGATTCCCTGAACCGGAAACGGAAGCGCCTACCGATCCGCCTAATGAATATGGCAACGGCGGCGGAGAAAATCCCGGCGGCAATGATTATCAGCCTGGTGTCAACGGCGATTATGTAAACGGCGTATGGCAGTACTACCAGGAGGGCATAAACGGCACATACGGCGGCGGAGGCTGGGTATGGTTCCTGCCCGGAGAGAACGGCGAGTGGCAGAACGGCTACTTCGTATTCTACCAGGAGGGCATAAACGGCAACTGGGTAACCTATGACGGTGTGACATACATCTGGGAATGGTCAACATGGCAGTAACGTCCGGAAAAAATACAAGCGGAATTATACTGAAATGCTTAGGGGGACTCTACACTGTAGAGTCCCTTGACGGTATATTTCAGTGCAAGGCAAGGGGAATTTTCCGCAGCAGAGGAATCAGTCCCTCAGCAGGCGACAGGGTTACGGTAGCCGACGGAGTTATCTCCGGAATTGAGGAGCGGAGAAATTTTCTCATAAGACCGCCTCTTGCAAATCTTGACCAGCTTATCTTTATCGTCTCCACGGTCAGCCCGCCGCCGAATTATCTGATTCTGGATAAATTCATTGCCATTGCGGAGTTCAAGGGAATACGCCCGGTAATAATCATTACGAAAACGGACCTGGGTGACAGCAGCGAGATCAAGGAGATATACGGAAAAATAGGCATAGAAGTTATGGAGGTCAATTACGGCGACGAGAGTACTGTTGAGGATGTGCGGCTGCTTCTGAAGGGAAGGATAAGCGCGTTTACCGGAAATTCCGGTGCGGGAAAATCCACTTTGCTCAATGCTGTTGATCCGCAGCTGAATATTCCGACTGCTGAAATAAGCCGCAAGCTTGGAAGAGGCCGCCACACAACACGCCATGCGGAGCTTTATAAGCTGAAGGACGGCGGCTATATAGCCGATACTCCTGGATTTTCGACATTTGATACGAATCGATACGACATTATCCGCAAGGAGGAATTGGCAGACTGCTTCCGTGAGTTCCGGGATTTGACAGAAAGCTGCCGGTTCCGCGACTGCGCCCACGTTTGTGAAAAGGGGTGCGCAGTAGTTGCGGCGGTTGAGCAGGGACTGATCCCGAAGCAGCGGCACGAGAGCTATTGCGCCATGTATGAAGAGGCTAAGCAGCTGAAGGAGTGGGAGCTGAAATGAAAGAATGTGCGGTTTTTGCAGGCGGAGTTATTGAAGATCCAGGATATATAGACAAAAAGGAACTGCTTGACAACTGCGGCTTCATAATATGCGCCGACGGCGGATACAGATATGCTCAGGCTCTGGAAATCATTCCCGACCTGTTCGTGGGAGATTTTGATTCCTACAGCGGCGAACTGCCGGAGGGCATAAGCGTGCACAGAAGCGTCCCGGAAAAGGACGATACGGACACTCTTCTGGCTGTCCGCGAGGCGATAGACGCAGGCTTTGATAAGATACGGCTTTACGGCGCGCTGGGAGCTCGTATAGACCATACTCTCGCTAATATTCAGACCATGCTCTTTGCTCATGACAGAAACTGTAAGCTTGAAATAATTGATGAAACAAATGAAATGTATCTCCAGGGCGTCGGTACGATGTCATATAAACGCCGGGACGGCTGGTATTTTTCATTATTTGCAGTTGGCGGAATCGCGCATATATCGAGCTGCCGCGGCGTAAAATATCCCATAGACGATTACGAAATGACACCTTGCTTCCCAATCGGAGTAAGCAATGAAATAACGGCTGAAAATGCTGTTCTTAGCGTGGATTCCGGGATTGTGCTCGTTGTGCGATCAAAACGTCTTTAGGCAAAACTGCACGAAGTGCATCTGACGACTTTGTACACCGTCTGTATTGCTTGTAACAAATTTTCCGAAGCCTGAATATAATATGATATTCCGGTCGAAGGAGGGATATAATTGAAGATAGTAGTTGTTAAGAGCCCACGGTTTTTGTCCGGCATACTCCGAGCTATTTTTCACATCAAAAAAGAGGAAGAGCAATAGACATACCGAAAGGGCTGCTGCAATAATTGAATTGCGGCAGCCCTTTTAATGTCAGTGTTATCGGGTTTCTTTTTTTGAATTGCGCAGACTTGGTATAATGCTGATGAGTACCAGCGAGATCAGAATACCAGAAAGACTGCCGCTGGTGTCAATGAGAACATCTGTGAACATACAGGCTCTTTCCGGGACGAAATATTGGTGCAGCTCGTCAGAGCAGGCATAGAGAAAGCAGAAAATCAGCGCTCCAAGGCTTTTGGCGCTTACGAGCCTTCGTTTGCCAAGGAACATTGATACACAGAAGCCAAGGGCTGCAAAGGCTGTAAAATGAGCTGTTTTTCGTATGATGTGGCTGACGCTGTCGTATATATCCTGCTGCTCCGCCGGCGGCGCTTCATCAAAGTTATCATAGCATACGTCAATAACAATATCCACTATATTGCCGCTGGTTTCGGATGAATCATCGGAATTTTCACAGGAAAACAGGAAAATCCCTATCATTACGGCAATGGTGAGAATGAAGAAAATCGCTGCTCTTGTGGAGGAAAAAAGTTTGAATTTTTTATTCATTATAAAGCTCCTTACGCTCTATCATCAACATAATTATACTATATAATAAGTGAAAATGCAACATAAACGCGAAATATAAAAAAATTGTAACCATTTAGTAATAATTAATTCTGAAAATGACTTGTATCTTCAGGAAAAAAATGTTATAATATAAATATGTATGATGATTTTGAATCGCGTTGAACATAATTCGGAGGTTAAAATGAAAGCTTTTTTTTCAAATATATGGACTAAAAGATTTGTTTCTCTTATAGCCGCATTTTACACGGTAGGCGTATTTTTTCTTTGCTATTTTTCGATTTTCTATGACATCCATATTCATTCCAGGGCGTCGGTATGCCTTATCGTTTCCGGAATCTCGGCTATTGCACTGATTCTGATGCTGTATACAAGAAAGCAGATAATAACAAGAATATGCAGTTTTCTGATATTGCTGGCGATGCTGCCGGTGGTGCTGCTTTATTTCGACGAAAAGGCGCTGCTGATCCCTATTATCATTACGGGAATCGTTATACTTCTGCTTTCCGGAGCGGGAGAGGGAGTGAAAACAGTCATCGGTACTATCATCCTTCTTTTATACATTTTCGGCGCACTCGGATATTTTCTCTTCACTACATTTTTTGTTACCACTGCAAAGACTGAGATAATTGCAAAGGGTTTTTCACCCTCCGGACGTTACCGCTACTCTGTCATCAACACAGAGGATAAATCAGGCGGAAGTACAGCTGTGTATATCGAGCCTAACTATGCGGACAAGAAATTCCCGATGGTAACGTTCTCACTGAAAAATATGGATCATATCTGCTATCTGGAGCGTCCGATAAGCGAAAATGTGGTACTGGACTGGACAACTATGGAACGTCAGGATATTACCGACGAGCTGAACGGTCTTTCCGGCAATATTATGGTTACACTTACCGACAGCGAGCTGGAAAGGTTCGGTTATCCTGTCGATTCAAGGCTGGAAATAGCCGAAGCTGATGTTTATATGCTGCTTGAGATAGGACTTACGGCAAGCGACGTTGAGCCGCTGCGTCTTGATGATCTGAATGATACGCAGCTTGCAGTTTTTGATATTGGCAGGGAGGCATCCGGCAAATATTACGTCCTCGATCCATCTCAGGAGCTTCTGGACGAAGCAGATTCCAAAGGCGGAAGAGTTTATCTCTCGGATCTTGATGCCAAGGGCTTTGCAGCCTTCAACAGCTCTCATGTGAACAGCTGGGGCGTTTCGCTTTTCAATCTGCAAAAGGATAACGAGATCCTTCTGTCGTCACTCAGCGACGATCAGCTGGCTGAAATAGGCGTTTCAGAATCGGGAGATGTGCTCACCTACAACGGAAAGGTCTGCTTCCGTTATTATGTTGCGGAGCTTGAGGACTATTTCGAGGTTGACAAGAGAAGCTTTTCCGTTGACCTGCTGAGCTGATATATATGGTTATGACCTGTTTAACAGGTAATGCAATATATTTAAATTAATAACTATAGGAGGTTATTATGAGCGAATTTTTTAAGGAAATAGGCAAGATACCTTATGAAGGAAAGAACTCCGTCAACCCTCTGGCGTTCAAGTACTACGATCCCGATGAGGTTATCGCCGGCAAGACAATGAAGGAGCATCTCCGCTTCGCACTTTCATGGTGGCACACAATGGGCGGCGACGGCACGGATATGTTCGGCTGCGGAACTACTGACAAGACCTGGGGCGAGTCCGATCCTACTGCTCGTGCAAAGGCAAAGGTAGATGCTGCATTTGAGATCATGGACAAGCTGTCTATTGAGTATTTCTGTTTCCACGACCGCGACCTTTCACCGGAGTATGGTTCACTTGCAGAGACTAATGCAAAGCTTGACGAGATCACCGATTACATCAAGGCTAAGCAGGAGGAGACTGGAATCAAGTGCCTCTGGGGTACGGCTAAGTGCTTCGATCACCCCCGTTATATGCACGGCGCAGGTACATCTCCCTCTGCTGACGTTTTCGCATATGCCGCAGCCCAGATCAAGAAGGCTATTGACTCTACTGTAAAGCTTGGCGGTCAGGGTTACGTTTTCTGGGGCGGACGCGAGGGATATGAGACTCTTCTGAACACGGATATGGGTCTGGAGCTTGACAATATGGCTCGTCTTATGAAAATGGCTGTTGAGTATGCACGTTCTATCGGCTACACAGGCGATTTCTACATCGAGCCTAAGCCGAAGGAGCCTACAAAGCACCAGTATGATTTCGATACGGCTACTGTTCTGGGATTCCTCCGCAAGTATGGTCTTGAGAAGGATTTCAAGATGAACATTGAGGCTAACCATGCTACGCTTGCACAGCATACATTCCAGCATGAGCTGCGTGTTGCACGTGACAATGGCTTCTTCGGTTCTATAGACGCTAACCAGGGAGATCCGCTTCTGGGTTGGGACACAGACCAGTTCCCAACAAATATTTACGATGCAGCGCTTTGTATGTACGAGGTACTGAAGGCAGGCGGCTTCACTAACGGCGGTCTCAACTTCGATTCCAAGGCAAGAAGAGGCAGCTTTACTCCCGAGGATATTTTCCACAGCTACATCGCAGGTATGGACACATTTGCTCTCGGTCTGCGTATTGCTGTTAAGATCATCGAGGACGGCAGGATCGACAGCTTCGTTGCCGACAGATATTCATCATGGAATACAGGCATCGGCAAGGACATAATCGACGGTAAGGTAGGCTTTGCTGAGCTTGAAAAGTACGCTCTCGAAAAGGGTGAGGTTACTGACTCTCTTACAAGCGGACGTCAGGAGATGCTCGAGGCTGTTATAAACAACATTATGTTCAGTCTTTAAAGCCAGCGCCGCATAAGGCATGTCTGACGACTTTGCATGGTGTTGAATAAAACAAAAGGGAAGCGGCAAAGGCTTGCTTCCCTTATTTGATAAGAGGTGTAAATTATGTCATATATTATAGGCGTGGACTGCGGCACAAGCGGTACGAAAACAGTCCTTTTTGACGAAACCGGAGCTGTTATTGCGTCAAAAACCATAGAATATCCCATGTATCAGCCGAAAAACGGCTATGCGGAACAGGATCCGGCAGACTGGGCGAATGCAATGATAAATACTGTCAGGGCCGTTATGGCTCAGAGCGGCGTGAAGAAAGAGGACGTCAAGGGCATCGGAATTTCCGGACAGATGCACGGTCTCGTTATGCTGGATAAGGACAACAACGTCCTTCGCAGGTCAATTATCTGGTGCGATCAGCGAACGGCTGCCGAGGTAGACGAGATGAACCGCATTGTCGGCCGTGAAAAGCTTGTAGAGATAACTGCAAATCCCGCGCTGACAGGCTGGACGGCGGCAAAAATTCTCTGGGTAAAGAACAATGAGCCAGAGATCTACAGCAAGGTCGCCCACATTCTTCTTCCAAAGGACTATCTTCGTCTTATCCTCACCGGTGAATATGCCACAGAGGTTTCCGACGCTTCGGGTATGCAGCTTCTTGACGTTCCCAACAGATGCTGGTCGGATGAGCTTCTGAGCGCATTTGAGATCGATAAGGGCTGGCTTGGAAAGGTTTACGAGTCCTGTGAGGTCACAGGCACTCTGACGAAGAAAATGGCTGAGGAGCTTGGACTCTGCGAGAACACCATAGTAGTCGGCGGAGCAGGAGATAACGCCGCGGCTGCTGTCGGTACAGGCGTTGTGGAGGACGGCAGGGCGTTTACGACTATCGGAACTTCCGGCGTTGTTTTTGCCCATACATCAAATATTTCCATTGATAAGCAGGGCAGGGTACACACCTGCTGCGCCGCTGTTCCGGGAAGCTGGCACGTTATGGGAGTGACCCAGGGTGCAGGTCTGTCGCTGAAATGGTTTAGAGATAATTTCTGTACGGCGGAAAAGGAAACTGCAAGGCTTATGGGCGTGGACGAGTATTTTCTTATGGACAAGGGTGCGGAAAAGGTTCCGGTTGGAGCTAATAAGCTGCTCTACCTGCCGTACCTTATGGGCGAGCGTACTCCTCATCTTGACCCGGATGCAAGAGGAGTTTTCTTCGGTTTATCAGCGATCCACACACGCTGTGATATGCTCCGCGCCGTTATGGAGGGCGTTACGTATTCTCTCCGCGACTGCGTTGAGGTTTTCCGTGAAATGGGAGTTAACGTCAGCGACATGATGGCTTGCGGAGGAGGCGGCTCTTCACCGCTGTGGAGGAGTATGCTGGCTGACCTGTTCAATTCAAATGTAAAAACTGCGGCATCAAAGGAAGGTCCGGCGCTTGGCGTTGGTATCCTTGCAGCAGTAGGTGCAGGACTTTACGGCGGTGTTCCCGAGGCTTGCGGTGCGATCGTCCGCATGGATAAGGTTCAGACTCCCGATGCTGACAATGTCGGAGAATATGAGAAATATTACCAGCTCTATCGCGAGATCTATCCTGCGCTTAAAAACAGCTTTGCTAAATTGGCTGAAATATAAGGAAACAAAATTTAATTAAAAAAGTATAACATTCAAAAATCCGCTCATAATAACAGCGGAGGTGTTTTACGTGAAGAAAAAAATTTTTTCAGGAAACAAAAAGACTGCAAAGGGATTTTATGCCGCACTGGGAATCAGCGCGGTGATGATAGGCTCGGCTTGCTATTTCGCATATGATCAGGGAGAAAAGCTAACCGAGGAATTTTCAGCAAAAAATGTGACGGAAGAGCCTGTCGACAGACAACTTGACAACATACCAAAGGGTACGACGGCGTCATACAAGCTCACAACTCCCACGGTTACAATGGCTGCTGTGACCTATCCCACCGCTGCGGCGACAGCTCCGCCTGCGGCAACGCTGCCGGCAGCTGAAATAATCATCGACCCTGCCGAGCCCGTCGTTTCCGGAGATGATTCCGAGCCGGTTTCCGTGTCGAAGCTTGAAAATGTGAAAGCTCCGCTGGACAGCATGGACGAGATAATCGGTACGTTCAGCGGCGGAGAGCTGGTGAAAAGCGAGACCACCGGTTCGTGGCAGACCCACAATGGCACAGATATTTCGGCTGAGGTCGGAGCTGAGGTATTTGCTGTCTCAAACGGCGAAATAATGTCTGTGGAAAACGACCCTGTCTGGGGCGTTACGGTAGTTCTGGATCACCACAACGGATATGTGACGAAGTATTGCGGTCTGTCGACGGGACTCAGCGTCCAGGCAGGAGATATGCTTGTAAGCGGCGATGTTATCGGCACAGTTGGAAATACTGCCGACATTGAGAGCGCGCTTGCACCGCATCTGCACATCGAGATGACCCACAACGGCAGCTACATTGATCCGTTGTCGGAAATTAACAAAGGTTAAAAGAATAATCCCCGTTTCAGGGGATACATAGGCGGAGTTGCAATGAATAAGGAAGAAATAAGCGAAATTACGGCACAGGCGGAACTGAGTCTGCGGAAAAAATTCAAGAAGAGCATATGGTGCAAGTTTACAAAAGGTATAAATGAGTACCAGTTGGTGCAGCCGGGAGATAAAATTGCGGTGTGCATTTCCGGCGGCAAGGATTCCATGCTTATGGCGAAGCTGTTCCAGGAGCTGAAACGTCACGATAAGTTTCCCTTCGAGGTAGAATATCTTGTCATGGACCCTGGCTACAATGAGGCGAATCGGCGCAGAATAGAGGAAAATGCCGAAAAGCTCTCTGTGCCGGTGAATATTTTCAATACGGATATTTTCGGAAATGTGGTACATATTGAGAAAAATCCCTGCTATATCTGTGCAAGGATGCGGCGCGGCTTTCTGTACAGCAAAGCGCAGGAGCTGGGATGCAACAAAATTGCTCTTGGACATCATTTCGACGACGTTATCGAGACGATCCTCATGGGTATGCTGTATGGCGGTCAGGTGCAGACTATGATGCCAAAGCTCCACAGCACCAATTTCAAGGGAATGGAGCTTATTCGTCCTATGTATCTCGTCCGCGAGGCGGATATAAAGCGCTGGTGCAGCTACAACAGCCTGGAGTTTATCCAGTGTGCCTGCAAATTTACGGAGACCTGCTCTGACGTTGACGCAGACGGTCACTCTGTTTCAAAGCGAATGGAGGTCAAACACCTGATCTCGGAACTGAAAAAAATAAATCCACAGGTGGAGAAGAATATTTTCCGGAGTGTTGAGAATGTAAATCTCAGCACAATTATCGCCTATAAAAGCGGCGGCACGGTTCATCATTTTCTTGATGATTATTCGGAATAATGGCAAAGAAATTGACATAGTTATCAGAATATGTTATAGGCAAGTTAATGGAGGAGATCAATATGGATCACTACGGAAATAATCAGAACGAAACAAATAATGGATATGATCCGAATACAGGATATACAGACCCGAACGCTGGTTACACAGATCCGGATACAGGCTATGCCGACCCAAATTACGGCTATTCTGACCCTGATACTGGTTATAGCGGTTATCCAAATCAGCCTGGTTATCCATATTCTTCCGGTTATAACAATGAAAATAACGGCTATTACGGCGGATACCCCGGAGGACAGCCGGGTGGTTATCCGGGGTATCCCGGACGAAGACCTCCTCAGAATTACAGTAATGCAGGTCTGGCGATCGCATCAATGGTTCTTGGAATTGTATCTGTTGTTCTTTCCTGCGGCGGTATTTTCGGAATAATTCTTGGAATTATAGGTCTTGTCCTTGGCGGAGTGTCGCTGAGCAAAAACTACGACGGAAGAGGAATGGCTATAGCAGGCATTGTTCTTTCGATCATCTCTGTTGCCTGGGGAATGATTGTTATTGTGTCGTGGACAAGTATCTGGGATATATATTAAGTTATACATAAAATGGACTCCGAAGAGTCCATTTTTTTATGCTGCTGTAGTGGTTGCAGTAGTTGTTGTCGTGTCTGATGCCGTTCCGCCTCCGGAAGTAGCTGTGGTTGTCGGCTGAGGAACAGTCGTTCCGCCTCTGGTCTCCGGCGGCAGCTCATCTGATGTGGGCTTCGAGCCGTTGATTCCGAAGCATTCCGAATAGGCTTCGATAATGCCGCGGATCATGTACTTAGAGTATTCGCCGCCCTCAATAACTCCGGCAAAGGCGATCTCGGGGTCATTTGCAGGTGCAAATCCGATAAATACCGAGTTCTGTTTGCTAAGGTCGTTATAGTCGGTCTGGGGAGTACCGGTCTTGATCGCAACGTCAAATCCCAGGTTCGTCAGAGAATACTGTCCGGGAACATTTTTGCTGGCGTCGATCATGCCGCCTATAATGTAGTCATAGACATAGTCGTATTGCAGGTCGATCTGTTCAGCCACCTGCGGCTGCGTCTTTTTCACCAGCTCATCCGTTCCGAAATTATACAGACTGTCAACCAGATATGGCTGGTAGCGGATTCCGCGGTTTGCTATGGTATTGGCAACTGTTGCAAGCTGGAGTGGTGTAAAGCCGCAGTCCTGGTTGCCGATGCCTGCCTGGATAACATAACCGATGTACCAGGGCTGTCCGCGCTCTGCAAAGGTTTCCGGATTACACAAAAATCCGGAGGCATCTCCGGTCTCAAGTCCAAGAGGCGAGCCGAGACCGTAGAGCTTTGCATATTTTGTGATGTTGTCGATGCCAAGCAGTCGCGAGACCTCATAGAAGTAAACGTTGCAGGAGACCTCGATAGCATGTCTTGCGGAAATCAGCCGATGATAACCAGTACAGGAATACTTGCTTCCGTAGAAAATATAGTCTGTCTGGCAGTCGAAGGTAGTATTTCCGTCAACCACGCCCTCGTTGAGACCTGCCGTTGCGGTGACTGTCTTGAATGTCGAGCCGGGCAGGTATTGTCCCCAGGTGCAGCGGTTGAACAGGGGGGCGTTTTCCTCCTTTGCAAGGGATTCATAGTCCTCGGCAAAATCCTTGAGATTATATGTGGGAGCGGTCGCCATTCCCCGGACAGCTCCGGTTTTTGCCTCAAGTACGACAAGCGCGCCTTTTTCGACCTTGTTGCCGTTGAATGTGCCGAAATCTCTGAGGTACTGCTCCAGCACTCCCTGGAGTTTCAGCTGGAAAGTGCCGTCCACGGTCAGTTTTACGGTCTCTCCGGGAACAGTTTCGCTAAGTGTCTTTATATCCACGATCGAGCCGTCGAGGATAGTTATCTGTTCTTCACCGCTCACACCGCGGAGCTGGGTCTCCATGGCGGCTTCGATGCCGCTTTTGCCGACCTGATCGTTCATAGCATAGCCTTTTTCCTTCAGCTCATCGTACTCCTCAGCGTAGATCGGACCGACTGTGCCGATCTCATGAGGGAGAATGTCGCCGCGGACGATCACGCGTTCCGCAGATTCTACAGCCTCCACGCCTTTCAGCACATTGCTCAGCTCTTTCATTTTGATGACTGTAGCCGAGTCCACGTCCTTTGCGAGGATAAGGTGATTACTGTAGGAAAAATCCCTTGCGAGCATGGCATATCTCATTCCTGCGATGATACGCTTCTCGTCCCGGGAATAGCTTTCGTCGATCCCATAGTCTGCGATCAGCTTATCAACACAGTTTTCCGCCGTGGCATAGACGTTGAGATTCAGTCTCTGTGTCACGTCCTCTGCTGATTCAAGCTCGTCGTTATCCGTAAAGACATAGGGATAAGAAAGACTGACAGGAAGACTTTCCTCGAACACATAACCTCTTTCAGCCAATTCCGTATAAATATCCAGAAGAATTTTATTGCCCTCCTGGATATCCTCCGGAAAGAACGCTCTCTGCAAAACAAGGTCGCACCGGGAGTCGCTTCCGATTATGACGTTTCCGCTGTAGTCCAGTATTTCCCCGCGTGTGGGCGTAACTTCCCGGGTGAATGTCAGGGCGTCGCTGCTGTACTTTGGCAGGGACGCCGCCTCGTCGCCCTCCACTATCTGGAGCTTCATAAGCTTCATAGCGGCAAGTATTCCGAATAGGATGACCAGCAGCACAAATACAATTGATTTTACTTTATCAGATACAGTTGTTTTCACTTATTGCCTCCATATCAGCCGCCGCTGCGGATCGCCTCTTCAATGGTAAGGTGTTCCTTCGGCATAAGCAGGCGGTTTATCAGTTTGAATATCAGATATATTACGACAGAGGAGATCAAGGTGTATATCCACACTATCAGCGTCACATTGTGGAAAATCCGCTCCACATCGGCGTAGTCCCACATATCGTAGAAGAATTTGTAGTCCAGCCAGCACTGCAGAAACGATACACCGGCTGAAATGAGCATGAAGCTGAAAAATTTCTTGCGCAGATACAGCTCGAAAATAAGAGTTACTGCCACGCAGAAAATGGTGAGTATCACCGCATTATAGCCGAAAAGCCGTCCGCAGGCAATATCAATGAGAAATCCGCAGACAGCTCCGATAAAAGCCGATATCATAATGTCGCTGTTTACGGCAATGCACAGCGCTACAGGAACAAGCAGCACTGGCTTTTTTAATGATCCTGAGGTCATAATGACAAAGCTGAAAAGGATAATTATGACATAGAGAAGCCAGCGTACTGTCGTTTTGACGTAGAGGATACGCTTTTCACGGGGTGTTTTCAGTTTCATTGGTATCCTCCAGTTTGCCGTCGAAATTTGTTATAACGAATACGGAGCTCAGTCGGGAAATATCCGCAGCAGGCTCTATTTCGGCATATGCGGTAAGTCCGTTTGCTTCGATGCCGGTAACGTTGACTGTTCCGATCGGGTAATCCTTCGGGAAAAGTCCGCTCGTGCCGGAGGTTATTATAAGATCGCCCTCCTTTATGCCGTGATCCTTGTTAAGGTGGGTGAGCTTTGTCGTGCCGTTTTCCGCTGTTATGACCGAGCCTTCGACGATTCCGAAATCCGTTCCGGTTGAGGAGCAGATAACGGCAATGGAAAGATCGGGGGAGAGGATAGTTCTCACCGTGGAGGTATACTTGGACACCTCGATGGTTATTCCCACAACGCCCTCGGGAGTGATGACCGGGCTGTAGGGCTTGATCCCGTCCTCATATCCCCGGTCTATAGTGAAGCCCTTGAATGGGTCGTTTGCCACATATCCCAGCACATCTGCCGGCTGCGAGAAAATATTGTCCGGATGTTCCTCCTTTATGACAACGAGCTTGCGCAGCTCCTCGACCTCTTCTTTCAGGTCGTCATATTCAGTCAGCTTCTTGTTCAGCTCGCCGATCTGCTGTTTCAGCAGCTTGTTTTCCTCGTAGTAAGCGTCGGCGTTGGCAATGCGGTCGGCGTTTTTTTCAAAGATCATGGAGATACTGTTTGAAACCGAGCGAAAGGGCTTTGTTATCGTATTTATAAAAGAAGCTCCGGAAAGGGAGTAGCCGCCCTTAGTGACGGAATATATCATAATTCCCACGAGAAAGGCGAGAAAAGCGAGAATGACTTTAAACCGTGTGCTTTTGAAAAATTCACGCATTAAGCCGCCTCCTTAATAGTACTTAACATTTTCCGTCAGAGCATCCTGATAGTCGCTGATGTTTTCCAGGATCTTTCCTGTTCCCTCGGCAACGCAGTCCAGCGGATATTCCGCAATATACACAGGCATACCTGTCTCACGGCTGATGAGCTTGTCAAGTCCGCGAAGAAGCGCGCCGCCTCCGGCAAGAGTAATTCCGTGGTCGATAATATCTGCCGAAAGCTCCGGAGGAGTTTCTTCAAGGGTGGATTTTATCGCGTCAATGACCTTAGCGAGCGGCTCAACAAGAGCGTCGCGTATCTCCGCCGAGTTTACAGTGACATTTTCCGGCAGACCGTTCAGCAGGTTTCTGCCCTTTATCTCCATAGTTTCCTCCTTGTCGCTGGGGAAAGCCGAGCCAATTTCGATCTTGATATTCTCCGCGGTCCGCTCGCCGATAAGCAGGTTATATTTTTTCTTTATATAGTTGATGATAGAAGCGTCGAACTCGTCGCCTGCACAGCGGATAGAGCGTGATGAAACTATCCCGCCGAGGGAAATGACAGCGACCTCACTTGTACCGCCGCCGATATCGACTATCATATTTCCAGATGGCGCGTTTGTAGGCAGTCCTGCGCCGATAGCGGCAGCCATAGGCTCCTCAATGATGAGAACATTGTTTGCACCGGCTTTTTTGCACGCTTCCCGGACGGCACGTCTTTCAACGGCCGTTACGCCGGAGGGAATACAGATAATAACGTTTGCGCTTGTAAGTATAGTGCCTTTAAGTGCCTTGCGGATGAACTCCTGAAGCATAGTTGTGGCGATGTCAAAGTCAGCGATAACGCCGTCCTTTAGTGGACGAACAGCCACGATAGAGCCGGGAGTCCTGCCGATGACCTCTTTAGCCTCAAGACCCACATACCTTGTTTTATCCGTCCGGGTATTGACGGCAACGACAGAGGGTTCGCGGATTATGATGCCTTTTCCGCGGAGGTAAACGAGGGTATTAGCTGTACCCAGATCTATTCCGATATCCTTTTTAAACATTATGAAGCTCCTTTTGCTGTTATATCTATTATATCTTTTCTATGTAAAAAGAATCAATGAAGATTATGGAATCAGTATGAGAACAAGTTCTTACTTATCAAAAATAGCGTTTGCCGTTTTGTAGTAGACAATAATTCCCACAATGATAAGAAGTATCTGCGCAACATTGATATCGAGGGTGAAGCCGAAGGTCAGATTCAGGACGTTCAGAAGCCGGAAGGTCACGGTGTCTATTCCGAAGTTTACCGAGTAGGTCAGCCAGCTCAGACCTGCCGTCTCTGAAATTGCGCCTCCGAGAAGTCCGCCCAGCATAATGCCGCAGGCTGCAAGAAAGAACATGTAAATCGGGTGTTTCATTTTTGTCTCCTTTTTTTGCTTAATATTTTATTTTAGTCCGGACGAGCCGAAGCCGCCGCTTCCTCTTTCTGTTTCTGAAAGGGTCTCACTTATCTCAATTTCCGGGAACAGAACTCTTGTGGGAATAAGCTGAGCTATTCTCATGCCGTTTTTCACGACAAACGACTGTTTTCCGTGGTTGATAAGAGGGATGAACCATTCTCCGCGAAAGTCGCTGTCAACAACGCCTACACAGTTTGCAAGGGTAATTCCATGCCTTGCCGCGAGTCCCGAGCGCGGGTATATGAGCATGGCGACATCGTTGCAGTCGGTTTCTGCTTTCAGTCCGGTAGGTATCATTTTTATTTCACCTGGGGCAAGAATCACGTCCTCCTCCAGACAGGCATATACGTCCAGTCCGGCGCTGCCGGAGGTCGCTCTCGTCGGGATGACAGCATTTTCGCTTAGTTTCATAAATGTAAGTTTCATTTTATATTGCACACTCCTCGGTAGTAGAGTCCTCTTGTGATATTTCCGTGAGGCTTGTTCATAAGCATGGCAGCCCTGGTCTCATCGGCATTTTCGTCATGGAGCATAATAACTCCGAAGCTTATGCCGCCGAGTTCGTTCAGTCTGTCGCCCATGTAGAGAATGTCGGGATTAAGCAGTTCAACATAGTCTCCGGAGCAGGCGACGGGAAGTTGTCTTGCTGTTCTGTCGGTTATGCAGCCAGTGCATTTTTGGCATCCGACCTCATTTTTTATGGGACAATTTCTTGTCAGCATAAGTGGCAGTCTGCCATAGATCAAAGCCCCGGCAGGTTTTTCGCAGCCTATTTCCGAAATCTGTTCAGCAGTAAGCTCCGGCGAGAGGATCACATCCTCAGTAGGCGCAGCTTCGGCGGAGAGGCTGTTGAAAATGTTAAGCGTGAAGCCTCCGTGAAGCCGGAATCCAAGTTTTTTTCCCATAGCCGCGGAGTCAAGGGTATGGCAGAGCAGATGCTCGAATCCCATGTCTTTCAGCTGATTCAGCCGGGAAATAGTCTTTTCCTCATTGGCAATAAATCTTGGAGGAGCTACGATTACTTTGTCTTTCGGAAGCCCGGCATCGGCAATGCTTTCGGGAATTATCACAAATTGCGACGATCCGACAGCCGCAAGAACCTGTTCCTTAGTCCGGCAATATGTCCGGAGAGGCAGATCAGCTGTTTTCCTGTGAGAAACCGCTTTCGGCGAGTTTATGGAAAAGCTATTTATCTTGTATTCCGGCGTGTTGCTTTCTGCGATCTTCAATGTCAGCTCAGCAGTAAGACGCCTGCGCAGTTCGTTCAGCTTTCCGGCAGGAACGAAAAGTCCGTTCTCAATTTCCGCAGTAAATGCTCCGAAGGTGAAAACAGTGTCTCCGAGCTTTGAAAGCTGCTTTGTCAGCGCCGCTGCGTCAGTCGGGGCATTTCTTGCGGCGTCGGGAATATCTCCGGAAACAGCCGCGGAAATGTTTCCCACGGAGGCGGTTATTTCCAGCGGCATATCCTTAATCATACGTACATGGAAATTCGCGGTAAATGCAGCTCTTTCCCGTCGATACAGCTCATGTAGATTGGGGATAATTTCCCTTGCAGCTATAACATCGTCTTTTTCGCGTACTCCGAACATATCCTGCCTTTTACCCGAAAAATAGCCGTCGGTGAACCCGTCTCTGGAGAAGATCCCACGAAGCATCGCCATGTCGGGAGAGCCGCCGTCAAGAGCCTTTTTGAGCTCCGAAACAGCCGCCGCCACATATTCCGGCCGCTTCATTCTTCCTTCGATTTTCAGGGAATCCACGCCGATATCGGTCAGTCTTCCGGTGTGCTCCAGAAGTGAAAGGTCTTTAAGGGAAAGGGCGGCCTTTTCCCGATTTCCCACGGCTGAAAAGGGCAGACGGCAAGCCTGTCCGCAGCAGCCCCGGTTTGCAGAACGAGAGCCTATCATAGCCGACATATAGCATTGTCCGGAAACCGACATACACAGCGCGCCGTGAACGAAAACCTCAGTCTCAATGTCAATTCCGGCAATAGCGGCAAGAGTCTCCTCGTCCAGTTCACGTGCCGGGACTACGCGGCTGAATCCCATTTCCCTCAGCAGTTCCGCGCCGCTTGCCGTATGGACTGACATCTGCGTCGAGCCGTGGATGCAGGCGTCAGGCACAAGTTCGCGTATCAGCCTGGATGCGCCCAGATCCTGGACGATAAAGGCGTCCACTCCGGCTGCTGCCGCCTTTATTATGTATTCCGCGAGATCAGTCAGTTCTCCGTCGGAAATAAGGGTATTCACCGCAAGATACAGCTTCGCGCCGTGGCTATGGCAAAGAAATGCAGCCTCCTTCAGTTCCTCGTCCCCGAAATTGGCAGCGCTGTTGCGCGCCGAGTATTTTTTTCCGCCAAGATAAACAGCGTCCGCGCCTGTGCGAAGAGCGGCGGTCAGAGCCTCCATACTCCCGGCAGGAGCGAGAATCTCGGGCTTTTTCATCAGATGCTGTCCTTGAGCTGCTTGAGCTTCACCATATTTTCAAGCTGAACTATCTTAGCCTTCAGGGCCTCGATCTCCTTGGCAGCGGAATCGCGCTCGATGCGATTTTTTCCTGCTTCGTCAACGTATTCCTTAGTCTGGGTGCGGATGCCCTCCAGGCGCTGATTAGCCTTATTCAAGTCGTCCAGCACGCTGAGGGCGACCATAATAGCAGCAGTATAGGGCGATGTTCCGCTTCCGGAGTTCATATGGTCGTTGATCTTCGACTCCAACAGACGCGCCAGAGCAAAAACATAGTTGGGGGATTCGGCAGTTCTGAGCTTATACTCCTTGCCGCAGATTATAACTTTTACATCGTTAAGCATTTTTGTTGTTCCTTTCTTTTTCTTTGTTTATGCTATGAAAGCTTTTCAAGTATCATTTTTGCGATTTTATATGCGTCTCCGCAGCCGAGGGTTATCACCAGATCGCCGGGCTGGGCGTTTTCACAGACATAGTCGCATATCTGCTGGAAGTTAAAATATTTTCTCTCATCAGTCCACTCCTCATTTTCATTCTGAGGAAACCACACGCAGCCCGGAATTTTTTCCGCAAGATGACGGGTAAAAATACCGTATGTGTTCTTCTCGCGGCTTCCCATAATGTCAGTAAGGAGAGCAGCGTCCGGAATCTGCAGAACTCTTGCAAAGTCGTCAATGAGCAGACTTGTTCTGCTGAACGTAAAGGGCTGAAAAATTGCCCAGACTCTACGGAAATTCATTTCCATAGCCGCGGTAAGGGTAGCCTCAAGCTCTGTCGGGTGATGAGCGTAGTCGTCGACAACGGTGATGCCATTGGCCTCGCCAAGCTTCTCAAAACGCCTCTTTGCGCCGCGGAAATCCCCGAGTCCCTTTGCAATGTGTTCAAATTCAACGCCGCAGTAACGTGACGCTGCAACAGCTGCAAGAGAGTTCAGAACATTGTGGATACCGGCGACGTGTAGGGTAATAGTTCCCAGCCTTTCGCCCTTATACATGGCGTCATAGGTGGTCAGCAGACCGTTGGGATGGCAGATGTTTTCCGGGTAGTAATCGCAGGAGCTGTCGTTGCCGAAGGTGATGATCTCCTTGCCGGAAACATCCTCCAGGGACTTCATAGAGTTGGCGTCAGAGCCGTTTACGATGATGCACTTCGACGTATTATCGGCAAATTTCCGGAATGACTTTATGATATTTTCCAGTGTTCCGAAGTAGTCGAGGTGGTCGGCGTCGACGTTCAGGATAACGGAGATGTCCGGTTCAAATTTCAGAAAGTGATCCTGAAACTCGCAGGATTCGCAGACAAGGATGTCGCTCTTTCCGGCAATTCCGCTTCCGCCGATGCAGGGCAGCTTTCCGCCGATATATGCGGAGAGGTCAACTCCGGCAGTATACATTATCTGGGTTATCATAGATGTTGTGGAGGTTTTTCCGTGAGTGCCGGAGACGCATATGGCACGTTCATACCAGCTTGTCACGATCCCGAGGAGATCGGCACGCTCCAGGACAGGCACGCCGCTTTCCACGGCAGCTTTAAGCTCCGGATTATCCGCCATAATTGCGGCTGTGTGAACGATAAGATCAGCGCCCTGGATATTTTCCGCCTTCTGCCCGATAAAAACCGGGATCCCCATGCTTCTTACTGCGTCGAGAGTCTCGGTCTCGTTGTTGTCCGAGCCGGTAAGGTAGTAGCCCTGACCATGGAGGATCTGCGCCAGAGGGTACATACCTGAGCCGCCGATACCGATGAAGTGAATATGTTTTTTTCCGTTCAAGATATTTTTATCCAAAATATATCACCGTTCTTTACAAATAAATGATTTAACTGTACTGTAAGCATAATAACGCTATTCTATTATTATACTATATTTTTACAATTATTTCAATAGGGAAATTGCAATAATTTTGTCGTAACGGGCAAAAATTTCTGTTCAGTTATGAAATTCCCAATAAAGGCAGCACCGCAAATAGACCGCCTGGCGGATTTGGCACGATCTTTTTGCAGTATCGCCTAAAATAAGGGATGCCCGTTATTCCGAGCATCCCGTTATGTTGCCTGTAATTATATATTCAGCAGTCTTGCAGCCTTTAAAATAGCAAGCTGGGTCTTTCCGTCGCGTATCCTGCCCTCCATTACCTGGTTTACAGCCTCTTTCAGCGGAATTTTTTCAACGTCGAGAAATTCGTCGTCGTCAAGCTGCTGTCTGGAGAAAGTCAGCCCTTTTGCAAGATACATATGAGTTACCTCCGAATTATAGGCAGGCGTAGGCAGCATTTCGCCCATGTAGATATACTCCGAGCAGGTATATCCGGTCTCTTCAAGCAGCTCTCTCCTGCCGCATATCCCGTGACTTTCGCCCTTTTCAAGCTTTCCGGCAGGCACTTCGCGTGTTGCTGTGCCAAAGGGATAACGGAACTGCTTCACCAGGAAAATTTCATTGTTTTCAGTTACCGGGATAACGCAGACTCCGCCGTGATGCCATAAAACGTCCCGGGAAGCGGTACTGCCGTTTTCAAGCAGAGCAGTATCATGAGTTACAGTGAAAATAACGCCCTCATAGACTACCTCGCTGTTTATCGTTTTTTCTTCAAGATGCATAGTTATTCCTCCTTATGTTGTCTTTCCGCTATAGCGGCGTTTATATAAAATTTCTGATCGTATCTGTTCTGGCAGGACTCGTAGTCATAGCTGTGGCTTCTCCTTGCAATACCGGAGTTTTTCCCGGTAAACCGGCAGAAAAGCACGAATAAAATGAGCAGCAGTCCTCCGCTTATACTGATTATAAGTCCGGTTCTGAATCCGGGTGTGCTGTAGCGGAAGGTGATGACATTTTCCCCCGCATCAGCCTTAACAGCCATAAATCCATAGGAGACTTTTTCAACGTCTGCCTTTTCGCCGTTGACCTCCGCAGTCCAGCCCTCGCTGTAGGGAACACTGAAAAAGACCAGCTCCGGCTTTTCAAGGCTTATTTCCGCCTCAAAGCCCTTGGAATCATAGGTAAAGGAGCTTGAACAGTTCTGCTGCTTTTCAAGGCAGGCTTCAATATAGTCCTCTTTCTTCATATTACCAACACTGGATGGCGCTTCCTCCAGAATATCGGAATATTTCTCTATCTGTTCGTCGCTGAGCACCAGAGCCTTGATGAGCATACGCTGGCGGTTGACCTTGCCTTTCTTTTCAGCGGTGGATTCGGAAACATATGTGTCATAGCCGAAGCCCATAGGGATATACAGCGTGTTTTCGTAGATCTCGTACTTTCCGTTTGAGGCGATATACTCAAATCCAGGCAGCTCCTCGGTGATATCAACACGTGTGCCCCTGAGACCGTTGCTGTCGGAAATCTCATCGGAGTCCGGCGGACTTGTCATCTGCTGCAATTCCTCATAGCTCCAGCCTTCCGTTATCTGGCGGTAGTAGTACTTGCAGGAGAGCAGTCCACGAAGCGTATAATGGCTCACATCAGGTCTTGAAGCCACGTCGCGCTGGACGCCCACTGCATCATAGAAATCCATTATTGAAGTGGCAACGACACTCTGGAACGCTCTCATACTGGGAAGTCCCCAGAGCATAGGGTAATTGTCGTGGCTTTCCGAAATGTCTATCCGGAAGAAATTGTCCTCGGAAACAGCCTCGTACACGTCCTCCTTACCATTTATGGCATAGTCGATGTATTTTCCGGCATCTCTGGGAGTCAGAGCTCCGTAGAGCATTGTGGTGAGCAGACAGATAAGGCTTGCTGCGGCTGTTGAAATTACCATGATTTTCCCGAAGGCTTTGCCTTTGTTCTTCCGGCGGATAATAAATGCCGAAAATCCGAGAAATACTGCGGCAATGGCTATTGTAAGCCAGAAATACGCCATGTCATACGGATAGGTGAACCAGCTGACTTTGCCGTCCTTTTTTTCTGGAATAAGAGATATAAGCCCGAATGCAGCCAGCATGACAGCGCATATCTTCATTGCCGGCTTGAAGTCAGCGCCGTTCTCGTCAAGAGTCTGAGCCGTCATCATTGCGAAAATGAGTATCGGCATATAGAACCACCGTGCGTAGTATGAGGCGTTAAAGGTGTAGAACGCGCTGTTGAGCACAGGTACGAGAGCGCAGACAATACATATCCACGAGAGCCGTACAGCCCAGTTTTTCCGCCTTGTCCGCATATAGGTGATAACTCCCAGCATGGAGAACAAGGGGAAATATCCGCCTACTGACGACCATCTGGCAGTTTCGCTCTTGAAGAGGTTCGGTCTTGCCGGAATATCCGAGGGCATAAAGAACGACTGTATCGCACGCATTGCACGGGTAGGCTCACGGTAGAAAATGAGATTATTTCCGTAAAGCCGTTCGTTTACGCGGTAGTTGCCCAGTATCGCCAGCGCAGACGGCAGCAGGATAAACGCCGCGATCGCAGTTCCCAGAACAGCCTCGATGAGAAGTCCAAGGAAGCTTTTCCAGGTTGCCGGAAAGTCCTTGCACGGCAGTCTCATCAGGAAGTATAGAACGAGAAAAACCGCCTGTCCGGTAAAGAAATAGTAGTTCATGGCAGCCATGACTGCGACGATCACTGCAAACCAGCCACGGCGTTTGTTGCAGATATTCTCCTCCATGGCAATGAGCATGAGCGGGAAAAGCGCGGTGACATCCTGGAAGTGGTTGAAGAAGATGTTAAAGATCTGGAAGCCGGAGTAGGCGTAGAGCATCGCTCCGGTAAGGGAAGCCGCTTTGCTCTTGACGAAACGCCGGATATAGATATACGCCGTCAGAGAGGCGAAACCGTGCTTTATCGCCAGAAGAAAGGGGATAGAGTAAGTCACCCAGGCTCTGGGGAGAATAGTCGTCAGCCAGAAAAACGGGCTTCCGAAGAGGTAGAACGAGTAGGAGGTCATAAAGTCCGAGCCAAGGTCGGTGAACCAGTTCCAGCCGAACTGACCGTTTCGCACGGCGTCGTTGGCAAGATTGTAGAACGGTATCTGCTGCGCGTTGAAATCGCCGTAGTAGATAAAATAGCCCCGGTCGCATATCATGATCGGAATGACCGCTAAAAGCAGAGGGATAACGCCTAAAAGAAAGGCGGCGAGGTATTTTTCCTTTGTAAAATTCGGGTTATACGGATTGTTTGTTTTTTTCATTTTCGTCTCCGTTTAGATCTCAAATTAATTCAATGTCCAGAAGTCCCATAAATTCCTTCAGTGAAACAACGACGTCAACAATGCCGCAGGGGTGTATTTCAACTGTATATTCATTGAAAGCGTCGCAGGCTGTAGTGGCGGAGATATTCAGCTCATGGGAGAGCTCTCCGACCTTGACCGTTATGGTCTCGTTGTTCATTACCGAGGAGATCCGCAGCTTTACCGCGGTTTTACCCTCGGTGTCCACGCCGCCGTAAACCGCAGCTCCGGCCCATCCGCAGCATCTGAGATACTGACTGCCGAGACGCCTTGACCAGGCAATGGCAACATCCTGTGAAGCGTCGCAGAACTGCGCATTAAAGCTGTTTTTGCGTGTGCCGGGAGTCTCACCGTCCAGCCTTAACTCCGCGGAAAGAGGCAGCCTGTCAGAGCAGCCGCCTGCCATGAACCGGTAATTTCCGCTTTCCGTTATCATTCTTTCTCTGCGGACGTCGAAAATTTGCAGAATATGCTCTTTTACCGTCAGCTTCGCCGTTACGGTTTCACGAGCCTTGATATGAACGCGCTCAAAGGCGCAGAGCTTCCTGATCGGACGGCTTACTCTGGAGTCGGTCATGCTGAAATATAGCTGTATGACTTCGTCGCCGTCAGTATCAGAGGTGTTCTCGACTGTTACAAATGCGGTAAGTGAGCCGTCAGGAGCAGGCTTGATCTCGAGAGCCTTATAGTCGAACGCCGAGTAGGACAGACCATAGCCAAAGGAATAGAGCGGCGTGCCGCGGAAGTACATATAGGTCGATCCTGTTTTCTCAATGTCGTAGTCGTTTATGTCCGGAACATCGGCGTCTCCGGCGTACCAGGTCATGGCAAGTCTGCCTGCCGGGTTATTTTTGCCGCATATGGTCTCGGCAATCGCTGTTCCGAGAGTCGCCCCGGTATGCGTGGTGTAGAGGATCGCGGGAATATCCGGGTCAGCCGTCTCATTCGTTATAGCGTAGGGATAACTCGAGATCAGCGCCATTACAAGCTTTGAATACTGCCCTAAAATTTTTGCGATGCCGGGCTGGATCGTCAGGCTCAGACTAGTTCTGTCGTGACATTCCTTGGCGGACTGAACGGGATAATTTCCTGTGCAGTAGATCACAAGGCCGCATTCTTCGGACAGCTCGCGCGCTCTTTCAGCCGCGCTGCCGTCGCAGGACAGGGCAAAGGTGTTTTCCGGGAGGACAGGAGCATTTGCGGCGAACGTCAGTTTTCCGTCGTTTTCGAGAGTCAGTCTGCCGTGGTGGAGGTATTCCTCAATAATGTAATTATTTCCGCTTATTTTCTTGAAATTCAGAGTCTCACGTGTAAACCAGTCGTAGATCTCGCGTTTGTGGAGCTTGAGAGTGCCGTCCTTATAGCTCAGATATTTGCCGTATTTCACGGAAAACAGGTTTATCCAGCCCTCGCCCCAGTCCTGGAGCTCAAACAAGGTAGAATCGTCACATTCTACGCCGTCTGCGTAAACTGTTCCGTCATCACGGACTGCAAGATATTTTCCGTTACCGGCAGTAATACGTACTTTTTCCCACAGGCTTTCCGTTATCACCTCGGCGTCGGCAAACTCTCGGCGTATGCCCTCGGCTGGGGACACGGCGTTGATAAAGTGTCCGGTGTACCAGTCCCGGAGATTCTCCTCGGCGAGGGGTCCGACAACGGCTATTTTTCTCGGTTTTTCCTTTAAAGGCAGCAGACCGTCGTTTTTCAGCAGAACCATTTGCTCTCTGGCGGCTCTCAGGTTTACCGCAGCAGCTTCCGGGTCGTCGCGGATATTTTTAGATATGTTATTGTAGGGGCAGTCCTTCGAAAGCTGTCCGAGACTCAGCCGCAGGTACAATACATTTTCCGCAGCCCGGTCAACGTCCGCCATAGTCATAAGTCCGCGCTCAAGAGCTTCATAAGCGGCTTTTCTGACGATAGCTTCGGTGTCTGTCATGACGTCGCAGCCGGCTTTCAGCGCATCGGCGAGGGTCTCGGCGTGGTCGGAGCAATACCTGTGAGCGACAACATTCTGCGAAAAATCGCCGCCGTCGGTAACGGAATACCACATTCCCCAGTCATCTTTCAAAATAGTGTCAAGCTCCGGATTGCAGAGCGCAGGGATTCCGTTTATCTCGTTATATGCCGTCATTACGCCCTTTGCACCGCCGTATTTTATAGAATTCATAAATGCGGCGTAGTAGTATTCGTATTTCAGTCTCACCGGCAGATCGGCATTGCATCTGCTGCGGTTTTTCTCATTATTGTTGGCGCAGAAGTGTTTCAGCGTCGGCACGGTTTTCACATATGTGCCGTCGAAGCCCGCCATAGATTCCGTATACGCCCGGGTCATTTCTCCGGCAAGACACACGTCCTCGCCGTAAGCCTCCTCGGTACGTCCCCAGAGAGGGTTTCGCTCCATGTCTACGGTAGGGCCCCAGAGACACGGGCTTATAAGATTGTCTTCATTGTAGATGCCGCGCGCTTCGTCTCCGGCGATTTCACCAAGCTCCGCCATAAGCTCCTTGTCAAAAGTCCCGGCAAGTCCGATGGGCTGCGGAAAAACCGTAGAATAATGCTCAGGCTTACGTCCGACGAAGCCTCTTGCGGCCTCTGTGCCGATAAAAAATTCTCCAAGACCTATGGACTTAATGGGCTGCTGGTGAGTGCAGAGAAGAGAGAGCTTCTCGTCCAGGGTAAGCTTTTTGCACAGTTCGGCTGCTCTTGCCGCAATCGTGTTGTTTTTCATTTTATAAACTCCATTCATTATGAATATTTTTTCAGTATCCGCTCGGCTGCCTCACGCCGCGTACACCTGCTGTTCATCGCCGTTTTTTCTATGTGCCGGTGAGCCTGTGGCTCGGTGAATTTCAGATACTGCATAAGAACTGATTTAGCCTTGTTTATCAGCCTTATATCGTCTGTTTTGGTGAGAATATCCGAGGATTCCCGCGTATCTCCGGCGTTTTCCTCAAGCCGGAGGACACAGTCAGTCAGCTCGCTGTGATTTATCGGAAGAGAAATGGATTCAACGCCGTATTCCGCCAGCCATTCCGTTACCTGCGGCAGTACTCCGGCGCTGCAAAGAAATACAACTCCGCATACCGCTGCGGCATTTTCCGCCAGCTCCATGCTTTGCTCGTCGGCAAGAGGGGAGACGACAAGCAGCAATTCAACTGACAGGCTGCCTGACAGTATTCTGCGCATCTCGTCGCTGTCCGGAGACAAAAACGAGCAGCTGTAGCCGCAGTTTTTCAGCGTCTGCTCCGTTTCATCCGTAAGCTGCTCCCGGAGACGGCAGACAATAATTGCTTTTTTCATGACCTTGTATCCTTAAATATAATTGAAGTAGGATCTCTCCTCAAATTCGTCCTTATCCTTAGCCTGGCGGTATGCTCCGACCTGTCTATCAAGGTGGGCGATGAGCGTCTCGTAAACGTCGACCGGCAGATTCCTGCGGATAAAGGAGCTTTCGGAAGCCGCAGCTATCGCCTCTTCCGGCGTCATTGGCAGAAGCTCAAATCCGGCAGCCGACGGATCGCCCTTCATAGTCTTGTCCATGAGAGAGCAGTCGCCGCTTTCTATACCCTCCATTCCGGCGGCAAGGATAAGCTTGAATACCGTATACGGATTGCAGGCGGCGTCGGCGGAACGAAGCTCGATCCTGGGCGGTATGCCAACGGCGCGTGATATGCGGATGAGCTGCGAAAAATTCTCGTATGACCAGTTGACATATTTAGGCGCATAGCCCATTCCGAGACGCTTGTAGGAATTGGTAGTGGAATTGAGAAAAGCCGTCATTTCCCTGATACGGCGGAGAACTCCGGAGATGAAGCACTTGCCCTCCAGAGACATTTTGTCCGGGTCAGAACCGAAAATATGTTCTCCGTTTTTCGTCAGGCTCAGGAAAATACTCAGCGCGCTGCCGTGTTGGTTTTGCAGCGGCTTCGGCATAAATGACGCAAAAAGTCCGAATTGCGCGGCGATCGACTTTACGACGGTTTTGTAATGTACCATGTCGTCGGCGGCAGTTACCGGCTCGCTTCCGCGAAATTCGATCTCATTTTGTCCAGGACCATGCTTGTGACAGGAGCTTTTGGGCTTCAAGCCCATTTCTTCGAGGGAAAGGCATATCTCACGCCGCGGATTTTCGCACTTATCGAGAGGCGCAACGTCAAGATATCCGCCGTTGTCGTGTGGAGTTTTTGTCGGTTCGCCTTTTTCATTCAGCTCGAAGAGATAAAATTCGCAGCGTGTTCCCATTTCGCAGGAATATCCGTCAAGACGCAGTTCGTTTATGAAGCTGATGAGATTTGTCCGCATATCGCCGCTGTAGTCCGAGCCGTCGGGGTTTTTCAGCGAGCAGAAGAAGCGGACGACTCTGCCTGATTTTGGTCTCCACGGGAGAACGGACAGCGTAGAAATATCCGGCACGAGCAGAAGCTCCGAGCAGCCTGTTCCGAGAGAAGAGGCGTCGAAAGGGATGCCGTGGGTGCAGGCGTGGGACAGCTCATTTGGCATAATGGCGATGTTTTTCAGATTTCCCAGCAGATCACAGAAGGTCAGACGTATGAATTTAATGTCATTTTCCTCTGTGAATTTAAGTATTTCTTTAGGTGTAAAGCTCATATATCGGCTCCTTCTATCAAGTATAAGCATCAACTGCATTTTCCTCTAAGAAAACATTATAACATATAAACCGCAAAATTGCAACCCGCGCAGAAGATTTTTGAATGAAAGCGAAGTTTAATTTATAGAGCAATATATGGCAGCCGAATGAAAAATTTGAAAAAAAGCTTGACAAAATAGGATCGGTATGGTATAATGTTATTACCTCATTTGGGGCTATTTTTTATGTCAGGTCGTAAAACAGACGTAAAACAGCCATGAGGGAGGCAAACAACCTATCTCCCCGGTGGGGAGGAAGTAATTTTTTCAGGAGGTGCCGATATGAGAGTAAAGATTACATTGGCTTGCACAGAGTGCAAACAGCGTAATTACGTTTCCAAGAAGAACAAGAAGAACGACCCCGACAGAATCGAAATGATGAAGCATTGCAAGTTCTGCCGCAAGCACACTCTTCATAAGGAAACAAAGTAATCGGAGGGAGTATTTTTATGGCTAAAAAGGACAAAGAAAATACTGCTGCCGAAAAGTCCGGTAAAAAGGACAAGAAGGACAAGTCCCAGAAAAAGCCTAACAGATTTGTTAAGTGGTTCAAGGACTTGAAAATCGAGTTTAAAAAAGTAGTATGGCCTACAAAGAAGACTGTTATCAACAACACTACGGTTGTTCTCATCGTTGTTGCACTCTCTTCCGTTATCGTGGGTCTCCTTGATACAGGTTTCCTTAACCTGTTCAAGCTCATCTATCAGCAGGGCTGATAAGGGATTCTGAGGAGGATTTGTTATGTCAGAAGCAGCTAAGTGGTACGTAGTACACACATATTCAGGCTATGAAAACAAGGTAGCCCAGAATATCGAAAAGGTTGTTGAAAACCGTAAGCTTCACAAGCTTATCCAAGAGGTCAGAGTTCCGACTCAGGTCGTCACTGAAACTATCAACGGCAAGGAAAAGGAGGTTGAACGGAAAACATTTCCGGGATACGTTCTTATCAAGATGGTCGTGACCGATGACACATGGTATATTGTAAGAAATACCAGAGGCTGCACAGGCTTCGTTGGTCCGGCGTCGGTTCCTACTCCTCTCAGTGAGGAAGAGGTTCAGAAGACCTTCGGCATTGACGTTTCCGTTGTCGAGGTCAATTTCAAGGAAGGCGACAGAGTTCAGATTTCCGGTACAGCTATGGACGGCTTTATCGGTATCGTTCAGAATATTAATCTCGAAGAACGCACAGTTGATCTTCTCGTATCAATGTTCGGAAGAGAGACTCCGACGACGCTGCCTATCAATCAGGTAGTCGCGTTGGATTGACACAATCAATTAAAAGAAGCCGGAAGGCTTCAGTGGGAGAGATTAGCGCGGACTGTTTTCGAATATGCCCGGAGCTAAGGAAAATCTCGCCATTTACCACATTTATGGAGGTGCGCATTTATGGCACAGAAAGTAGTTGGCTACATTAAGCTTCAGATCGCAGCAGGAAAGGCTACACCTGCACCGCCTGTAGGACCCGCTCTTGGTCAGCACGGCGTTAATATCATGGCATTCACAAAGGAATTCAATGAGAGAACAAAGAACGACATCGGAATGATCATTCCTGTTGTTATCACTGTTTATGCAGACCGTTCGTTCTCATTCATCACAAAGACTCCTCCCGCAGCGGTTCTTATCAAGAAGGCTTGCAACATCAACAGCGGTTCGGGTGTTCCCAACAAGACAAAGGTTGCTAACATCACTAAGGAGCAGGTACAGAAGATTGCTGAGCAGAAGATGCCCGATCTCAATGCAGGCTCACTGGAAGCAGCAATGAGCATGATCGCAGGAACAGCTCGTTCTATGGGCGTAGTTGTTGTTGACTAATTTAACAATTGAATGATGATTAGGGGCGTTCCCCGTTCACGTTCTATCGGTGGGAGGGAATTAGCCGGTTTCCGGCTATTGAAAATCTCGCTATTACCACTTAAATAGGAGGAAATATAATGAAACACGGCAAGAAATATGTTGACAGCGCAAAGGCTGTTGATACTGCAAAGCTTTACGAGTCCGCAGAGGCTCTTGAATTGGTTTGCCAGAATGCAAAGGCAAAGTTTGACGAGACAGTTGAAGCTCATATACGTCTCGGCGTTGACTCCCGTCACGCTGATCAGCAGGTAAGAGGCGCTGTAATCCTTCCTAACGGCACAGGCAAGAAGGTAAAGGTTCTTGTTTTCTGTAAGGAGGATAAGTACGAGGCTGCTCAGGCTGCCGGTGCGGAGTATGTCGGCGGAATGGATCTCGTTGAGAAGATCCAGAAGGAAAACTGGATGGATTTCGACGTTGTTATTGCTTCACCTGACATGATGGGCGTTGTTGGACGTCTCGGTAAGGTTCTCGGACCTCGTGGTCTTATGCCTAACCCGAAGGCTGGTACTGTAACTCCCGATGTTGCTAAGGCTGTAACAGAGGCTAAGGCTGGTAAGATCGAGTACCGTCTTGACAAGACAAATATCATTCATTGTCCTATAGGCAAGGCGTCCTTCGGCGCTGCTAAGCTGGAGGAGAACTTCGCAACACTGATGGAGGCTGTAGTTAAGGCTAAGCCTGCTGCTGCAAAGGGTACTTACCTGAAGAGCTGCACTGTAACTTCCACAATGGGACCCGGAGTTCCTGTTGCAACTGCTAAGTATGGTGTTTGATTAAATCATTGTAAAACTAATGGACTGCCGCAGTATTCTATATTGCGGCAGTTTTTATTTGAAATTAGATAGAATATTTAATCATTTTCAGACTGTTGCAATTTTGCGGATCATATGATATAATATAAGTGAATGTGTTATTATATATTTAGTTGGAGGCTGATTTATTTGGCAATTTATCTTGACAATGCCGCCACAACCAAGCCTTGTCAGGAGGCTGTGGACGCTGCTGTCCGAGCTATGACTTTGTGTTACGGCAATCCCTCTTCCCTCCACCGTGCAGGTCTTGAGGCTCAGCTTGAAATGGACAGAGCGCGGAAAATTATCGCGAGATCCCTGGGAACGGACAGTGGAAATATCATTTTTACCTCCGGTGCGACAGAGAGCAATAATCTTGCGATACGGGGCGCTGCTGCTGCTTACGGAAAGAGAAAGCGAAAAATCGTGGCATCGGCAGTTGAGCACGCTTCGGTGGATGAGACGCTTTCTGCCCTTGAGAATATTGGATTTGAAGTGATACGCGTTGCCGCAAGAGATGACGGCAGGTACTGCGCGGCGGATTTTTTGCAGGTCTGTGACGAAAATACCTGCCTGATAACTATGATGTCGGTTAACAACGAGACAGGCTATATAATGCCGGTTAAGGAGACGTTTTCCGCAGTGAAACGCCGTTTCCCTGATATTATTACTCACAGCGACTGCGTTCAGGCATATATGAAGCTTCCGGTCAGCGGATCGGCTCTGAATGCAGATCTTATCTCGATCAGTGGGCACAAAGTCCACGGTGCAAAGGGCGCTGGAGCGCTTTATATAAAGAAAGGTATCAGAGTTTTGCCGATTGTTACCGGAGGAAAGCAGGAGAAAGGGATCCGTTCGGGAACTGAATCCGTTCCGCTGATATGTGCTTTCGGAGCGGCTGTTGGAAAACTGTCGTCTACTATTTCCCAGCGATACAAAAGGGCTGAGGAGCTAAAGTCGTTCCTGCTTGAAAAAATTGCCGGGATCGACGGCGTTACGGTAAATTCTCCGGAGGACGGCTCGCCCTATGTAATAAACATCTCAGCTGCCGGAAAGCGTTCGGAAATAATGCTGCACTATCTTGAAAGCAAGGATATCTATGTCAGCAGCGGTTCGGCTTGCTCAAAGGGGCAGCAGAGCGGAGTTCTCGGAGTTTTTGGCATAACCGGAAAGGCTGCGGACAGTGCACTTCGGATAAGTATTACTGCCGAAACGACCGAAGAAGAACTTGAAGCTTTCGCACGGGCTCTTCGGGACGGCATAGCAAATGTAAGAGGGTAAATTAACATACAGGAGAACTGAAAATGAAAGAAATCGTACTTGTAAAATTCGGAGAAATGGTTCTTAAAGGGCTGAATAAAAAGACATTTGAGGATATGCTGCGCAAGAATATCAAACGCAGACTCAGAGGACTTGGCAGATTTGAGCTGACAACTATGCAGTCCACTACGTATATCACGCCTCTCGACGACGATTGTGACCTTGAGGCTGTTGTCGATCGCGTTAAAAAGATCTTCGGCATTGCCGCACTCTGCCGTGCCTGTGTCTGCGAAAAGAATTTTGAGGATATTACAGCAAAAGCATTGGAATATCTGGAGGATACACTTTCCTGTGCAAGGACATTCAAGGTCAATGCGAAGCGTTCCGATAAGGCTTTTCCTATGAAATCCCCGGAAATATGCGCCGAGCTGGGAGGTGTTCTGCTGGAGAAGTTCCCGCAGCTTACTGTCGATGTAAAGAATCCGGAAATCACAGTTACCGTAGAGGTTCGTGACACGAACGCCTATATCCACGCCGAGAATATCAAGGGTGCAGGCGGTCTTCCGGTGGGCAGCAGCGGAAAGGCTCTGCTTCTTCTCTCCGGCGGCATCGACAGTCCTGTTGCCGGCTGGATGATGGCGAAAAGAGGCGTACATATCGCTGCGATCCACTATGTAAGTCCTCCCTATACCTCCGACAGAGCACAGCTCAAGGTCGAGCAGCTCTGTGCAAAGCTTACGGATTACTGCGGAGGCATAGCATTTTTCTGCGTTCCCTTTACGGAGATCCAGGAGGCTATAAAGGATAATTGTCCGGAGGAGTATTTCACTATTATCATGCGCCGTCTGATGATGGAGATAGCTCAGCGTATAGCCGAAAGAGACAATTGCCTCGCACTTATCACCGGAGAAAGCGTGGGACAGGTTGCGAGTCAGACTATGGCGGCCATGGCGTGTACCGACGCGGTCTGCCGTATACCTGTTTTCCGTCCCTGTGTCGGAATGGATAAGACTGAGATCATTGAAATCGCTCGGAAAATTGATACATTTGAGACATCTATAGAGCCCTACGAGGACTGCTGCACCGTCTTTACACCTCGCCATCCGAAGGTGCGCCCGAGACTGGAGGATATCGAAGCTGCACAGAACGCTTTCGATTTTGAGCCGCTGATACAGAAGGCTGTTGAAGGCACAGAGATGAAAACCTTTGAGTACTCTGTGGAAATTTAATTTTGGAAAATTGCACAAATATTTCCAGATGTGTTGTGCAGGATGCTAAAAAATAATGATTTTAATGTGCTTATAAGTTGATAATGTGAAATTTTCTGTCCATGACTTGACAAGAAGGGCGAAAATGGTGTAAAATATAAGTATTGTTGAAATGATGTCTGGGATCCTGAGGTACCCGGCAGCGGAGGCGAATTACTTTTGATGAACGAAAACAACGAGATAATTGAAAACGGTTCGGAAGCTTCTGCAAGAGCCGAAAAAATAAAGGCTATCAAAGCCGCTCTGAAAAATAATGAGTATAATGAACCAGCTGCGGCTGAGTCGAAAGCTCCTGCAAGGGAGAATGCTCCTGATCAAGAAGCAGCATATGAGCCTGAAAAGAAGCGTCCGGAAAATTCCGGCAAAAAAACCGGAAAGAAACCGGTGAAAAAGGGCGGAAAAAAGAAGAAAAAGAAGAAGAAAAAGACTTTCGGTCAGAAGGTACGCGGACTGTTCCCGGAAAAAGGAGACAGCGTCCTCGAGGTCATCCGGAAAATCGTTTTTCTTGCTTCTGTTATCGCTATCGTAGTGTGCGGATATATGGTTGGCGACTATTATCTTGATCTCTGGCGCAATCAGCGTGCAAACGACGAGATCGTCGATATTTACAATACATATCTGCCTATAAATCACCAGGATATTGAGGTAACGACAAATGACGACGGTCTGCCGGACAAGTACTATGAGCTCATGGACGGAGCTAAGAAGCTTCTTGATATAAACGACGATACCGTCGGATTCCTGACTATCCCGACTATTGACGGACAGCCGATAATCGCTCTTCCCGTTGTCCAGGCGAATGATAATTCAAAGTACCTTGACCTCAGCTTCAAGGGAGAGCAGTCCCGTGCCGGCACTCTGTTTATGGACTGGAGAAACAGCTTTGATCGTGTAAGAGATCATAAGCTCGTTGAGCTCAACTCCGAGAATCTTATAATTTATGGACATAATATGGCTGACGAGAGTATGTTCGGAAAGCTGAAATACTATGAACGCAACTACGACTACTACGACAGCCACCCGATCATTCAGCTCAATTCAAATTATGAGACATATACATATAAGATATTCTCAGTCATGATAATCGACGCAAAGGATGAGTCGGAGACCAAGTACGATTGCTGGAACAAGCTGAATTTCTACGATGAAAACGATTTCTACGATTTTGTAAACGGCGCAAAGAGACGTTCCATGTGTCTGAATGATGTGGACGTTCTGTACGGCGATCAGCTGCTGACACTTTCAACCTGCAACTACCTGCTGGACGACAGAAGCAGACTTATCATTATGGCAAGACAGGTGCGTCCCGGCGAGGATCCCTACGAGGGTACAGCGAACAGTACCAGAAGTGAAAATGTTCTCTGGCCGTCTATGTATTATGACCTGAAGCCAAAGGAAAAGTACGATTGGGACGAAATTTTCGTGCCCTACGGTCCTGCGGAAGCAAGAGAGGAAGCTCTTGAGGCCCTCGAAAAGTCTGAAAAGGAGAAAGCTAAGGACAGCAAGGATAAGGACTGATCCTGATTTACAAGCAATATCAAGGGATGAATTGAACCAATGAAAGAGACTGCTAAAGTTATTGTTGCCTGTGCAGCCGTACTGGCAGCGGGGGTGCTCACCGTTATGGCAGCAGCATTGAAAAACCAGCCTGACCAGGAGTCGAAGCCGACTCCTGTGATCGAGCTTCCGCCGTCTACTGTGCCTCCTACAGAAGCGCCGACTTTGCCGCTTTATGACTATGTTCCCACTGAACTGGGCAAGACTGAGAAGGCTAAACAGCTTTTGAAGGTGAACAAGGACTACGTGGGCTGGATAAAAATTGAGAATACCGATGTTGACTATCCTTTTGTAAAAGACCCGGGAGAGATCTTTGAGGACAACAGCTACTACGGAAATGCCTACTACGGTATAAATGATTTCTATCTCCACCATGATTTTGAAAAAAGGGAATATGAGTTTGCCGGAACGCTGTTCATGGACTATTGCAACAACTTCGAGGCGGTGGAGGATATACAGTCCGAGAACATCGTTATCTATGGGCATAATATGGCGAACAACACTATGTTCGGCTCGCTGAGAAGATACCGTCAGGACTATGATTTCTATAAGGAAGCCGCTTTTGTGGAGCTGAGCAACAGCTACCGTGACTATGATTACGTGATCTGCTGCTGCTTCATTACAGGCGGAAATTACTACTCCGATTTCCTCTACTGGCAAATGGAGGAACTGGACAATGAGGAGGATTTCAACTACTACGTTGACACCATGAGGAGCAAGCAGCTCTTCGATACCGGAGTCGACGTGGAGTACGGCGACAAGCTTCTCACGCTTTCCACCTGCTATGCAAGCGAGGACAATTCTCGTTTCGTTGTCGTGGCAAGAAGGCTTCGGGACGGAGAAACAGCCGGAGACCTGGACTCTATCGAGAAAACCGAGGAGTACATAAAGACTCAGGAAGAAAAGAAAAAACAGGAAGAAAAGACAAAGGAAACAAACAATTCGTAAAAGATTTGAGGTGATTCCAATGAATAAAATGATGCGTGCAGCGGCTATGGCTGCCGGACTTGTTCTGACGGTCACAGCGACTGCTCCGGATATAAAGGCTGTGGAAACTACGGCGCCTGCCGTAACCACAGACGCTTCCTCAGAGTCTGCCGTTCCGGAAGAGCAGACTACAGTTGCTGGTACGGAGGAAGAAACAGAAGCTGCCGAGGAGGAAAAGGATTGGTATAAGGCTGATTTCGGCGACTATGACGGAAGTCTTTCGCTTATCAGCTACGAGGCTTCTCCGGAGTCCGGAGGCGGTGCAAAGAAAAAGTCGAAAGACCCGACGCCTGTTGAGTTGAATGTTACCGGAGGCTATGTGGGCGATATCCCGTGGCTTGAAAGCGAGCCTGTCATCGAGTCGTCGCCCGGCAGATTTGCCATTGTCACCTACGGCTGGGGACACGGCGTAGGGCTGAGCCAGAACGGTGCGAACTATTTCGCCACATATGCCGGCTGGACATATCAGGATATTCTCTTCCACTACTATCCCGGTGCATACCTGATGAATACAGGGCTTGCAGAGGAAGAGCAGATAACCATAAACGGTGTTACCGGAGATGTGCTCTCGATGCTGTCTCAGGTAGTTTACAATGAGGTCGGAAGCTCCATGAACTATGAGGCTATGAAGGCTCAGGCGGTGGCGGCTTACACGTATTGCAAGTATAACGGCAATGACGGAAACGACCTGCGATGCAAGCCGAATCCGCCTCAGATCGTGGTAGACGCCGTAAGCGAAGTTCTCGGACAGGCGATGTACTACGACGGCGACTATGCACTGACTATGTTCTACGCCTCCAGCGGCGGCATCACCGCAAATTGCTATGAGGTGTTCTATGCCGATTTGCCGTATCTGCGGTCGGTTTCCAGCGACTATGACGCAGCCTTTGATCCTCACTACGGTACGGTAACATATGTGGACGATTTCCAGTTGAGGAATATGATCCAGGCTGCATACGGCATCAGACTTTCCGACGATCCGTTTAACTGGATAAAGCCGGAATATTCATCCGATACGGGATATGTTACATATGTTAATATAGACGATCAGCTGACGGTCAAGGGCTATGATTTCAAGCTTGCTATGAATCTGAAATCCTCCAAGTTTAACGTATTTTATATGCCGAGACCGGCTGGAGAGGCTATACCTGACGGTTCTTCGGAGATAATCGTTGTTGATCCGGATTATAACTATACTCCGGGAATCAGTTATCCCAACAATTATCCTACTGATATTGGTTCAGAGCCTTATCCTGTTGAACCGCCTGCTGAGGAACAGACAGAGCCCGGCTATGAGGATCCGACTGATTCGCCTACAGATCCGCCTGTCGAGGATGAGACTGAGTTCTGGCAGGATCCGGAAGCCGAAGAAATAACTACAGATGGGGAGTGACCCTGAAAAATATGGATATAAGTCTTTGACGCCCGTGCTGCTGCCTGGTTTCAAAGACTTATTCTGATTTTTGGAAAAAAGGTGAAAAATCCTGAAATTGGAGTAAAAAAATCCCTTTTGGGTGAAAAAAGGTAAAAATAAAGATAAAATATTTTATTAATAGCACAAGAAAAATTTAAAATCGTCTTTATTCACAAAAATACCGGTTTTTTGTTGTTAGGAATTGTATAGTATTGAGGGTTGTAAAATAATGTGAAATACTGTATAATAGACTTAGGGGTAAAAAAAGGTGATTGGTTGTGATTTTTGCCACTTTTTGGTAATGAACGGCAACGTGATACTACCAAAAGGATAGAAAGTGAGGCGAAGAATATGAGCGAGCCGTTGTGCGGTACTTTTAATCCAAGTATTGACGCAAAGGGAAGAATGAGCTTCCCGAACAAGCTCCGCGATATTCTTGGCGCAGAGTTCTATCTTTGTGTCGGCTATGACAAGCCATATATCGCCGTTTACTCTGTGGAAGAGTTCAATAAATACTGCGATAAGCTCTATGAGATCGCAGGCGAGATCGGATCTGAGGCAAGAAGAATGCTCATTGCCGGGGCAGAGAGACAGGTTCCCGACAAGCAGGGCAGAATTTTTATTCCGCAGTTTCTGAGAGAATACGCCGGGATCACTAACGAGGTTACCGTAATAGGCAATCTGAACAGAGCTGAGATCTGGGACAGCGCTAAGTACGACGAAAATCGGAAGAGCGTTGATCCTGCTGCTATCAGGGCGGCATTGGCTAATCTTGTACTTTAATCGAGGGATATATGCGGCTTATGCTGCACCTGTATTCGCAATATATCGCGGATACGAAGAAAGCGAGGTTAATAATGGATTTCAGACATATTCCTGTTCTTCTTGACCAGTGTATTGAAGGATTGAACATAAACCCCGACGGCATCTACGTCGATTGTACTGCTGGAGGAGGCGGACATTCCTCTGCAATTGCTGCAAGGCTGAGCAAAAAAGGCAGACTTATCTCTCTCGACCGAGATCCCGACGCCGTTAAGGCGGCTTCGGAAAGACTGGCGGAGTTCGGTAATGCTCAGGTTATTCACCGTAATTATTCTGAGCTGGACAGCGTTCTTTCAGAGCTTGGCATAGACGCGGTTGACGGTATTCTCATGGATCTGGGCGTATCGTCATACCAGTTGGATGAAGAAAGCAGAGGCTTTTCCTACCATTCCGAGGACGCTCCTCTCGATATGAGAATGAGCAGAGTCGGTATGTCGGCGGCTGACCTTGTGAACAGCTTTTCGGAGCAGGAGCTTGCTAAAATAATTTTCGAGTACGGCGAGGAAAAATTCTCACGCCGCATCGCAGCTAATATAGCTGAAGCAAGAAAAACAGCTCCCATAGAGACCACGAAGCAGCTTGCGGATATCATAAGGAATAGCGTTCCGCAGAAGGCACGGAGAGACAAAAACCCCTGTAAAAAAACATTTCAGGCGATAAGAATAGCCGTAAACGGAGAGTTCGAACACCTTTCGTCCGGACTTGACAAGGCATTTGAAAGTCTGAAGCCCACTGGCAGACTTGCCGTTATTACCTTCCATTCTCTGGAGGACAGGATCGTCAAACAGAGATTTGCGGGATGGTGTAAGGGTTGTATATGTCCGCCGGATTTTCCCCAGTGTGTATGCGGACACAAGCCGCAGGGAAAGCTTGTGAACAGAAAGCCTATAGAGGCAGCTCAGGACGAACTTGAGCAAAACAACAGAAGCAGAAGCGCCAAACTCAGAGTCATAGAAAGGAGTGCGGACAGCAATGGCTGACAGAGATCTCTCGGCAGCTCATAGATACGAAAGATATGAGGCAGCTGACGAAAGAGCGTATCCCGAAAGGGAAGAACAGCCGGAAGAAGCACCGCAAATCAGCATGAAGAATACAGAAACAAAAAGCGGATCTGTCCTTTCTATTGTTTTGGTATCTGTGCTTGCAGCTATTTTGCTCGGCGGAGTTGTTTACAGTCTTGACAGAAGAAGCACTATGTACAGCAAGGTAACAGCCCTCAATGATGAGCTGACGCTGGCACAGGCGGAGAATGTCAGATTGCAGGCGGCGCTTGAGAGCGAAATTTCGGCAAAAAACGTCGAAGCTTATGCCGAGGATGTGCTTGGTATGCAGAAGATAGATTCTTCGCAGATAAAGTATATCGAGATACAGACCGACGACGTGGTGAATATCCCGGAGCAGGATGAAGGAATTTTGGATAAAATAGGTAATTTTTTTGAAAGCTGCGTGGAATATTTCAGAGGGTAAGGTCAATATATATAAAGAGACAGCCCATTAATGATGATGCTAACGGCAAAGAGAAATAACGCCGTAGTGACAGCCGGTACCGACAACAGCCGGCTCATAAAAAAAGAACAAGGAGTCACGACGAGTGATCGGAATACAGGGACTCCTTCTCCAAGAGAAAAAAAGGAGAAGGAGATTCTCTGGGCATCATAAACAAAAGATGTTCAAGGGCAGGGCAATAGCCCTGCCTTTATTATATTGCTCCCAAAACTAAGCTTTACCTTAAGGCAACACTGCACAAAGCACGGCTGACGACTTTGTACGACTAAGAGAAGTAAAATTGAAAATGCGCAGGCGATGTGAAGTCTGCTGACGATAGAAAGGAAGAGAGTATGGCAAGCAATAACAATGTGCCTTCACGTTCCATGAAGTTCAGGGTGAGAGTGACCATGACCACGGTTTTTATCGTGCTTTTTGCCGTTGTGGTCGGAAATTTCTTCCGTATCTCCGTGCTGAATAACGAAAAATACGAGGCTATGGCTAACGACCAGCACTTCGGCTCTATACCGATATCCGCTCACCGGGGCTCGATATATGATGCAAACGGTACGGCTCTTGCAAAGAGCGCTACGGTTTACAATGTTTTTCTTGATCCCCAGAAATTTCGTGAGGAAATGGAAAGCTTACAGACAAGAATAGACCAGAGAACCATAGATATCGCTTCTGGAGCGTATGTTCCTAAAATCGAGGAAACAACTAACGAGGACGGCACGATCTCAGAACAGAAAGTTGTCGACCAGCTTCCAGCGTCCTCAGAGATATTCAGGCAGGAGGCTATTGCGCTTCTCTGTGAAAAACTCGGCATCGAGACGGAAGAGGTCGAAAAGGCAATGGCTGCCAATAATCAGTACAGCGTGCTCCAGAAGAAGGTTGAGAAGCCTGTTGCCGACGAGGTTCTGGGATTTTTCAATCAGTACGGTCTTACGAGCCTTAATGTGGAGGAGGACACTAAGCGTTACTATCCCCATAACGAGCTTGCCGCCGCTGTTATCGGCTTTACGGCTGCCGACGGCTACGGATTGTACGGTCTTGAGGCTTCATATGACGAGTATCTTGCCGGAACTGACGGCAGGACCATCTCGGCTAAGGATTCCCATGGCAACGAGCTGCCCTACAGATATTCAAAAACATATCCGGCACAGAACGGATGCGATATTTACCTGACCATTGACTCGCAGATCCAGCATTATCTGGAAAAGCGTCTCGAGGAGATGTCAACGGAGTTTCAGGTGCTCAACAGAAGCGTTGCCATTCTTATGAATGCGAAAACAGGCGCTGTTTATGGCATGGCGCAATATCCCAGCTACGATCCGAATAATCCCTATGATATTGCCGATCCTAAGTATGCGGCGATGCTTACTCCCGATCTTTCAGAGGAGGAGTATAACAGAATACAGGGTGAAGCGCGTGAGACCCAGTGGCGCAACAAGTCGATCACAGAAACATATGAGCCCGGCTCGGTTTTCAAGGTAATAACAAGCGCGTCGGCTATCGAGGAGCAGGCTATCAATGTCGATACGGACAGATTTTACTGCTCCGGTTCTATCGAAATCGAGGGACATTTCCAGCCCGTTCACTGCCATAATACAGCAGGTCATGACTCGCAGACATTCCAGCAGGCGCTGACAAACTCCTGCAACCCAGCTTTTATCGAGGTCGGAAAAAAACTCGGCATTGAAAATTTCTTGTATTACTACGACGCCTTTGGTCTCCGTGAACCTACGGGGATCGACCTTCTGGCAGAATCGTCAAGTAATCAGCATACAATTGATACAATGACAAACGTTGACCTCTGTATGTCCGCTATCGGACAGACGGAGACTGTAACGCCAATGGAAATGATAACAGCCTATTGCGCGGCAATAAACGGCGGCTATCTGCTCCAGCCCTACGTGGTTGAAAAAGTCGTTGACGAGGACGGGAACGTTGTATTGAAAAACGAGAGAACCGTTCGCAGACAGGTGATTTCAGAGGAGACCTCTGAAATTATGAGAAATGCACTTTACAATGTTGCGGTGGACAGCAACGTTGCCATAAAGGGATATTCTATCGGAGGAAAATCTGGTACGTCCCAGCGTTTCACACTTATGGCTGAGCAGTACGAAATGGACGCCAACAAGGAAGAGGATTCGTCTATCCAGATGTACGGCTCGTCATACTGCTGCTTCACGCCTGCCGATGATCCGGAAATAATCCTGCTTGTTATAGCCGATAATCCCGACCACAAGAACAATGGCGGCTACTACTACGGAAGCAAAATTGCCGTTCCCACCGCAAGAGATATTCTCACCGACGTTCTGCCTTATCTTGGCATCAGTCCGGAGTACTCCGACGATGAGCTTGCTAACCTTGATATAAAGGTCCCGCTGCTTGAGGGCGATCTTGAAGCTGCGAAAAAGACTCTCACCGATATGGGCGCAAACCCTGAAGTAGTAGGCGAGGGCACAACAGTCGTTGCGCAGTCTCCTGTCACAGGTACGTCAATTGCCAAGGGAGGCACGGTCTACCTCTATACAGACCCCAGCCATACCGTAGATTATACCGAAGTTCCCGACGTGGTAGGTCTGTCGCCGAGCGTTGCTAACGAGTCAATTACATATATGGATCTGAACTATGTAACGACAGGTGCGTCTGTCACCAGAGAGGGCGCGGCGGTAAACGCCCAGAATCCTCCTGCCGGAACAAAAGTTGCGGTTGGCTCAACTGTTGAGTTGGAAATTATGGTTTATGAACAGGGAGATTAATATGAAGCTTAAAGATTTGCTTGAAAATAATGCCGTTACATCTATTGGCGATACGGACATCACTTCCGTTACCGACGACACCAGGAAGGTGAAGCCAGGAAGCCTTTTCGTCTGCGTAAAGGGCGGAAGCTTTGACGGTCACACAGCTGCGGCTGAGATGCTGGAAAAGGGCGCTGCCGCCGTTGTCTGCGAGCGTGACCTCGGTCTTGGCGAAAGGCAGATAATAACTGAAAACAGCTGTAAGCTCTACGGTGAGCTTTGTGCGGCATGGTTCGGTCATCCGGAGCGGGAAATGACCCTGATAGGCGTCACCGGAACTAATGGAAAGACCACTATAACAAACGTGATAAAGCATATTCTCATGGCGAACGGTCATAAAACAGGACTTATCGGCACGATACACAATGAGATTGGAGACGAGGTCATCCCTACCGAGAATACAACTCCTATGGCATATGAGCTCATGTCCGTTTTCGATAAGATGGCTGCTGCCGGCTGCGAGTACGTGGTAATGGAGGTCAGCTCCTTTGCCCTGGTGCAGCACAGGATAGGTCCGGCAAGATTCAAGACGGCGCTGTTCACAAATCTCACTCAGGATCACCTTGACTATCACAAGGACATGGAGGATTACTACCAGGCTAAGAAGATGCTTTTCGATGTCTGCGATACGGCTGTTGTCAATCTGGACGACGAATACGGCAGACGGCTTTTCGGAGAGATATCATGCGAAAAGAAGTCCTTCGGCATCGACAGTCCGGCTGATTTTTCCGCGAATGTGCTAAGTCTCAGATCTACAGGAAGCCGCTTTGAAATAAACGGCGGCGTTGTAATAAATTCGCCTGTTCCGGGAATGTTTAATGTATCGAATATTCTTGCGGCATTTGCGGCTTGCAGCATCGTCGGACTCCCGGAGGAAAAAATAGTCGGCGCGATCGGGAGCTTTAACGGTGTCCGCGGAAGATGCGAGGTCATACCTACGGGCAGGGATTTTACGGTCATCTGCGATTATGCGCATACTCCGGACGCAGTGGAGAATATCCTGAAAAGCGTTAAGGAATACACCGAGGGCAGACTTATCTGTCTTTTCGGCTGCGGAGGAAACCGTGACGGAGCAAAGCGTCCGAAAATGGCTGCGGCTGCGGCGAAATATGCTGACAGACTCATAGTGACCTCGGATAATCCGAGAAACGAGAAGCCGGAGGATATAATCTCAGATATTCTTGTTGGTCTCGAAAACACCGAAACGCCTTACGACGTTGTCGTTGACAGAAGAGAAGCTATCTATTACGGCTTGAAAATTGCAGAAAAAGGTGATATAATAGTTCTTGCGGGCAAGGGACACGAGGATTATCAGATCCTTGCCGGCATGGAGCATATCCACTTCGACGAAAGGGAAGTGGTTGCGGACGGTTTGAAGCTGATTTAAGGAGTGTTATAGCTAAATGAATTTCTGGTTAATAAATCTCGGCATCGTTCTTGTTTCCTTTGCGATCGCCGGACTCTCGGGAAAATGGCTTGTGCCTTTTCTCCATAAGATCAAATTCGGTCAGCCCATAAAGGTAAAGGACGGACCGGAGTGGCACGCAAAAAAACAGGGCACTCCCACTATGGGCGGATTCATGTTCATCATTTCTGCCGTTATAACGTCTATCGGCGGATATTGGGTGTACAGACTGCTCTTTAACCTCGACACGACGGCAGCGGCGACCCATAAGGACTTCTACAGGCTGATAAGCGTGGTGCTCTTTGCACTGCTTTTCGGACTTATCGGCTTTATAGATGACTATATCAAGGTCGTCCGCAAGGATAACGACGGACTTTCCGCAATACAGAAAATTCTCTTGCAGACCTTGTTTTCTCTGGGATTTCTCTTCGCGCTTTACAAGTTCGGAGACGGCTCGACAAGCCTCGATTTCGGCTTCTGGGAGACTCCGCAGCTGGGAATATTCTACTACATCATTCTTATTCCCGTTATCATTTATCTGACAAATGCCGTAAACCTTACCGACGGCGTGGACGGACTCTGCGGCTCGGTCACGCTGGCGGCTATGCTGGTGTTCACAGTCTGCTGCTCATATCTCGGCGAAAGATCGGTTTCCTGCTTCACTATGGCTCTTGCCGGAGGATGTATCGGCTTCCTTATCTGGAATCTCAATCCTGCAAAGTGCTTTATGGGCGATACCGGCTCGATGTTCCTGGGAGCTGCGGTCACAGGCGTTGGTCTTGTTCTTCACAAGCACCTGCTGCTGATACTCGCTGCTATGGTCTACATCATTGAAGCTCTGTCCGTAGTTATCCAGGTAAGCTACTTCAAATATACCAAAAAGAAGTACGGAGAGGGCAGACGTATCTTTAAAATGACTCCTATCCACCACCATTTTGAGATGAGTAAGTGGAGCGAGTATAAAATCGTTATTGTTTTCTCACTTGCCGGACTTGTTTTCGGCATACTGGGAATTGCAACGCTTATCATATTCAAGTAATGAAAGGAGACTGCAATGACTTCTGCTGCTAAGGCAAAAGGCTCACGGAGCAAAACAGAAAAAGGATCATCCCGAAAAAGCGGCTTCTGGTCTGTTTTCGGCGGACGAAGCAGCGATATGAGTCTGTCTCTGTTCGCCTATATCATGATACTTCTTGTGGTCGGACTCGTTATGATGTCCTCTGCAAGCTACGCCTGGGCATACAGCGATTTCGGCGACGGTCTGTACTATGCAAAGCATCAGGCTGTATTTGCGGTTATTGGCTTTGCCGCCATGATATTTTTCATGAAATTCGACTATCATAACTTTAAAAAGACGGAAATACCGTTTTTCAGAAAGTTCAATATGGCTGCCGTGCTTTATATTTTTGTAGCGGTTCTTCTTGTAGCAGTACTTATTGTCGGCAACACAGAGGGCGGCTCAATGGGTGCGAAGCGGTGGATAACGATCGGTCCTATCGACTTGCAGCCCTCGGAGGTAGCGAAGCTTGCTCTTATCATCTTCTTTGCCTACAGCATGGAGCGCGACGGCAAGAATATGAATAAATTTTCCGTGGGAATCGGTAAATATATTCTGTTTCTTGGTCTGTACGTGGGGCTTATCGCCCTTGAGAAGCACATTTCATGTATCATGCTGCTGGGTGCAGTTGCCGTTGCAATGATACTGTGCGGAGGCGCTAACAAGAAGCAGTTCGTTGTCCTCGGAATTGCGGCAATTGCCGTGGCATACTTCTATATCGCCACACAGGCGAAGGATCCTGACAGCTACGTAAGTACGCGTATAAAGTCCTGGAAAGACCCGTTTGCAGACGTCCTCAACGACACCTGGCAGACGACCAATTCGATCATTGCTATCGGTTCCGGCGGTCTGTTCGGTCTGGGACTCGGAAATTCAAGACAGAAATATCTCTATCTTCCGGAGACAAAGAATGACTTCGTTTTCCCCATTGTGTGCGAGGAAATAGGCTTTGTCGGCGCGCTTGCCATAATTATCGTATTTTTCCTTCTGGTTGTGGAGGGCTACTCGATAGCAGTCCGCTGCAAGGATCGCTTCGGAATGCTGCTGGCAGTTGGTATCACAACTCAGATAGGCATACAGACTGTGCTTAATCTCGCGGTTGTCAGCAATCTGATACCGAACACCGGAATCAGCCTGCCGTTTTTTAGCTACGGCGGAACTGCGCTGATAATGCAGCTTGCCGAAATGGGAATACTCCTTAATGTTTCCCAGCACAGGCAGTATAAGCCGGACAAAAATACGACTCCGAAAGCGGAGAATGCATAAAAAAGGAGTATATTTATGAGAGTTCTCATTTCATGCGGCGGAACGGGCGGGCATATAAATCCCGGTCTTGCCATTGCAGACCTGATAAAGGAAAAATATCCCGATGCGGAGTTTCTGTTTGCAGGAACTCCGAAGGGTATGGAGGCTAAGCTTGTGCCCCAGGCGGGATATAAGCTGGAGACCATAAAAGTAGCCGGATTTCAGCGGAAGCTCTCGCTGGAAAATATCGGGCGAAATATAAAGGCTGCGGCGTATCTTACTACCTCGGGAAAGCGTGCCAGGGAGATAATCAAGGGATTCGCACCCGATATAGCTATTGGTACAGGCGGCTATGCAGCAGGGCCGGTGATACGTAAGGCTGCAAAAATGGGTATTCCCACGGCTATCCACGAGCAGAACGCCTATCCCGGCGTGACGAATCGTCTCCTTTCCAAGGAGGTTGACCATGTTATGCTGACGGTAAAGGATGCTCTGAAATTTATGGATAAGGGAAGATTCGAGTACAGCGTCACAGGTTTGCCTGTCCGGAGCGGCATCAATCATATGACAAAGAGTGAGGCGCGTAAAAAACTTGGATTCAACAATGATTTTACCATTCTGTCCTTCGGCGGAAGTCTGGGAGCAGGCTGCATCAACGACACAATGATCGAGACTGTAAAGTGGCATACAGGTAATAAGCTGAAGATCAATCACATTCACGGCTACGGCGGAAATGGAAGAGACGTTTTCCCGGATGCCATGAAAGCGGCAGGAATACCGCTGAAAAGCGACAGACTCAGGATAACGGAGTACATAAACGACATGGATATTTGTCTTGCGGCGGCTGATCTGGTCATCTGCCGTTCCGGAGCGTCCACACTGGCAGAGCTTGAAGCTGCCGGAAAAGCTTCGATCCTCATTCCGTCGCCTATAGTTGCCGGAAATCACCAGTATCATAACGCAATGGTACTTGGCAGGGCAGGCGCTGCGGAGGTCGTCGAGCAGAAAGACGTTACCTCGGAGAAGATAATATCGGAGATCGAAAAGCTATACAATGACCCCGATAAGGTGGAAGTGATGTCGAAGAGCGCGGCGGAGCTTCATCTTAATGACACGAATCAGCGTATTCTTGCAGTCGTTGAGAAGCTGCTGGAGAAAAAGAACCAGAAGTAACCAAAAAACACTCACAGCATATTATATTGAGTAGATTCAAAGCAACACCGTACGGAGATCGTGCATCAGACGCGCTTTTTGCAGTGTTGCTCCAGATTGCTGTGAGGTGGTTTTATGCATAAGAATACCCAGAAATTTGTAATTACGGGAGGCAGACGGCTTTGCGGTGAAATTGCCTTGCAGGGCAGTAAAAACAGCGCGCTTCCCATAATGGCGGCGGCTTTTCTTGCAAAGGGCGAAACCGTTCTGAAAGGCTGTCCGAAGCTGACGGATGTTTATTCTGCAATGAGAATACTGACCTGTCTCGGATGCAGATGCCGCATGGACGGCGGCAATGCCGTCATCGACAGCAGCAGTCCCGGCAGCTTTTCCATATCCGACGAGCTTATGGGTGAAATGCGTTCCTCAATTATGTTTATGGGCGCGATACTTGGCAGGATGTCCGAATGTGAAGTCAGCGCTCCGGGAGGCTGCGAGCTTGGACCGCGACCAATTGATATGCACCTTGCCGCACTTCGGAAAATGGGTGCGGAAATCAGCATACGCGGCGGCAGGATATACTGCCGGCTGCCATCTGGAAGAGCCAGAGGCACAAAAATATCCCTCTCATTTCCATCGGTCGGAGCAACGGAAAACATAATTCTCTGCGCAGTCCGTGCAGAGGGCGAGACGGTCATCAACAATGCCGCACGAGAGCCGGAAATATGCGATCTGTGTGAATTTCTAAGGCGCTGTGGTGCAGACATAAAGGGAGACGGCGAAAGCCGGATCGTAATAAACGGAAAAGAGGAGCTTCACGGCTGCGAATACACGGTCATGCCGGACAGGATAGCCGGGGCGACTTACCTGTCAATGGCTGCTGCCGCCGGAGGGGAACTCATACTTAAAAATGCCTGTGTAACAGAAATGGAGCCGTTTCTGTCGGTTCTGGAGCAGACCGGATGCTGCATTTATTCAACGGAAAACAGGATATATCTCCGCCGTGGAGGTCGTCTCCGGGCAATTAAAAACAGAATAAGGACGATGCCGCATCCGGGTTTTCCGACAGACGCGCAGGCTGTCCTCATGGCTGCCCTCGTAACGGCGGAGGGAACAAGCGTTTTCGAGGAGAATATTTTCGACTGCCGCTACAGGCATACGGATGCGCTTATAAAAATGGGCGCAGATATCGAAGTCATGGGTAAGGCTGCGGTGATACGCGGAGTTGACAGGCTTCACGGCGCAGAGGCGGAGGCGACCGATCTGAGAGGCGGTGCGGCTGTTGCTGCGGCTGCTGTCGGCGCGGATGGAACGACGGTATTGACGGGAATAAACCACATTGACAGAGGATACGAAAAATTTGAGGAGGCTGTTACATCTCTTGGCGGTATTATACGGAGAGAGTAAGTGAAAGAGTATGAATGACGTAGAAAAGACCAATATAGAGCGAACAAACAGCGGAAAGCGTATGCGCAGAAGAAAGCGGATGATGAGTCTGTATGTCTTTCTGGTTATGCTTCTTGTACTGACAGTGGGCGTTACAGCCTGTTTCACTTTTCTGTTCAATGTTGACGAGATAGTGGTGTCCGGAGAATCGGACAGCTACACTTATATGCAGATAGTGGAGGCGTCGGGAATAAGCGCAGGGGATAATCTTCTGCGTATGGATACGGATAAGGCTGAAAAAGCCATTCTCGACAGTCTGCTCAATGTGGAGACTGCCGAGGTAAACAGGGATTTTCCATCAACTCTGCGTATCCATGTTACCAGGTGTATACCTGCCTATAATATCCAGCACGAAAACGGAGTTCTTCTGGTTAGCCGCAATGGAAAAATTCTTTCTGATAATAATTTTTATACCCAGACGGAGGAACTTCCCATAATCTATGGCTTCGATCCGGCAGACCTGACAGCCGGAACGCAGCTTTCGTCAAAAAATAAGAACAAATATGATGCGTTTACGCAGCTCATCAGCCGCTTCGACAGAGATGATAACAGCAATATAGCGTCGATAGACCTGACGAACGAGTACGATATCGTAGTGTATTACCGCAGCGGACTTGTATTCAGAATGGGCAACTGGACTGACGTGGATTATAAGCTCGACCTGGCGCAGAACGTAATGAATGACGATTCTGTAAAGGGCAAAAAGGGCGAGTTGAGAATGGTCGGCTCAAATCAGTGCAGTTTCAGAAGCAGCGGAGAAAGCGAAACTGTTATTGCGACGACTCCGGCAGTTACGGATATTCAGGGCGATACTGTTATACCTGAAACGACAACAGCTGTAGTATTCTGAATTGATTAAAATGTGCAAAAACAGCCTGTGAATCAGCGGCATTATTGGCTGAATTGTAGAAAATAATTAATAATAGATGTTTCACTTGCATTAATTATTGAAATGTGATAAAATAATAAGTGTTATTATGACTTATTGTATTTGGATTTTAGGTTATATGGGCACATAAAAAATAGGAGGAGTTTCAAAATGTCAGATTTTAACTACGAGGAAGCAATGGAACCCGATGTTAATATAAAGGTCATAGGCGTCGGCGGCGGCGGCGGAAACGCCGTTAACTGCATGGTCGATTCCGGTGTCGGCAATATTGAGTATATTGCGGTTAACACAGATGCGAAGGCACTTAATAAGTCTAAGGCTGAGACAAGAATACCGATCGGTGCAAAGCTCACAAAGGGCAGAGGCGCCGGAAATAAGCCTGAGATCGGACAGCGCAGTGCAGAGGAGAATAGAGACGAAATAGAGGCTCATCTCAAGGGCGCAGATATGATCTTCATTACGGCAGGAATGGGCGGCGGCACAGGTACGGGCGCAGCTCCTGTTGTTGCTAAAATCGCGAAGGAGATGGATATTCTCACTGTTGCTGTTGTTACAAAGCCTTTTCTTTTTGAGAGAGAGCAGAAAATGGCACAGGCTGAAAAGGGAATCGCTGAACTGAGAAAGTATGTTGATTCTCTTATCGTTATCCCTAACGAAAAGCTCCTGGAGGGCAAGCAGGCTCTTACTATGAAGCAGTCCTTCTCCCTTTCTGATGATATTCTCAAAACAGGCGTAAAGAGCATTTCTGATCTTATTGTAGAGGAAGGCTACATAAACCTGGATTTTGCCGATGTTTCCACAATCATGAGAGGAGCAGGCTACGCGCATATGGCTATCGGACACGGTTCCGGAAAGGATAAGGCTAAGGAGGCCGCAAATGCCGTTATCTCCAGTCCCCTTCTTGAGACGTCTATCTCCGGGGCTAAGAGGCTTCTTATCAACATCGCTATGTCTGAGGATATTCTGTCCTCTGATGTTGATGCGGCTACAAAGATGATAACAGATACTGCTGCCGATGATGTGGAGTTTATTTTTGGTACTGCGTTCAAGGAGGATATGCAGGATGAGATGACTATTACAGTTATCGCAGCCGGTTTTGACGATCCCGACGCTCCTGCTGCTGAAAATGCAAGCGCAGAAAAAACTGAGGAGGGTGTTATCAAGATCGATAACCCTCTTATTGAGGAAATCACTCCCGAAGAGCAGCCTAAAAAGTCTGAGCCTGACTACGATCTGGATGATATTCTTAAGATACTGGGCGGCTGATGCTGGCGCAGTGTTCGGCATTAATATTATAATTGTTAATCAGGAAGGCAGCTTTGTTTGGCTGCCTTTTGATTTTTTCGTTAAAACCACTAAAATTCAACGCAAAAATTCTACATTTTTACAATTGAATACTAATAAAAAATATGTTATAATTGTTTATATGAATATATTCAAACTTTGACTTGGATGGACCTGATCGGAAAGCGGTTTAGCATTCCGGGATGGTTTTATATCTTGACAGAAAAAGAATCATTCCCTTTGCAGTATAGGCTTATTTCCGCAGAGGGCGTCTGCTCTTTTTCACCGCCCTACGGGGATCAAATTGTTCCGCAGTCTGCTGCGGAGATAGGAGTGTATACATGGAACAGCCAAGCATTTTAAGGGAAACGAAAATAGGTCAGAAGGGATTTGTTAAGGAAGACGTTCTTACTTATCTCGACGAACTCAATTCTAAAAATGAGGAGCTTGAAAAGAAGCTCAAAGAGGTCACCGGCGAAAAGCCTGCCGACCCCCAGGAAATTATAAAGTTCAGAACACAGGTGGATAACCTTCAGGCAAAGCTCAATTCCTCCAATATGGCTCTCAGAGAGGCTATTAAGGAAAAGGAGGAGCTTCAGAAGCAGCTCGATAGGCTCAAGGCTGGCGGCGCAGCACCTGCTGCCGGGTCAAATGTTGTGGAGAACCCTCAGACAAAGGCGGCTCTCGACGCTGCAAGAAGAGAAATTGATAACCTCAAGGCTCAGCTTAAAACCGCAAATGAAAAGTCTGCCGCACCTGCACAGGGCACTGCCGGAAATCAGCAGGTCGCTGTGGCTGAGGCTGCTAAGAAGGAGATCGACAACCTGAAAGCTCAGCTTAAAGCTGCCGAGCAGAAGGCGTCAGACGCTGCCAAAAAGGCTGCTGACGCTGAGAGAAAAGTATCTGAGGCATCAAAGAATGTACCTGCTGCTGCGAATACCACGAATGTCGAGCTTGAAAAGGCTAAGCAGGAGGTCACAAAGATCACTGCTGATCTCAAGGCGCAGGAAGAGGCTCTTAAGTCTAAAACTGCCGAGCTGGAGGCTGCTAATAAGGCTTCCGCAGAAAAGGACAGCCAGATCGCACAGCTGAAGAAGGATAATGAGGCTGCTGCTGATAAGGATAAGGAGATCGCTGAGCTGAATAAGGAAATCGCAACTCTCAGGGAGAATGCAAGCAATCCTGCGGCTCTTATGGGTTCGCTCTTTACGGAGGCTCAGAAAACTGTTAACCAGCTCAAGGTTCAGGCTGAGCAAGAGGCTGCTGCGACTACAAAGGATGCCGATGCAAAGGCTAAGAAGGTAGTTGACGAGGCTAATGCCGTTGCAGAAAAGACTATCAACGACGCAAACGCTGCGGCTGAGAAGACTATCAAAGAGGCTAATCGGGCTGCCGAGAAGACGATCAACGATGCCAACGCACAGGCCGAGGCTGCTGTTAACGACGCAAACAACAAGGTTGCCAAGCTGAACGAAATGTCTTCTACAGTGCGTTCTATGCTCCTTAATGAAATCGAAAGCGTAAACACAAAGTTCAATGACCTGACAGCTTCGATAAACAAGCTCACAAGTCAGGCTTCCGACAAAATGAAGGACGCACAGGTCGTTATCGACCAGGCTCGCGATGCTGTAGGTTCTAAGGATGAGAGCGCTATCAAGTCTGCCGAAGCTCCCAAGGCAAAGTTTGAGGCTGCTTCTGCACCAAAGGCTTCCGCTCCCGTTGCTGAGTCTGTACCTTCAAGCAAAAATGTGGAAACGGAGCCTAAAATGTCTGCAAATGATCCTTTTGCAAGCGTTTCCGGCGGAGCATACAGAGGAAGCTCTTCCGCTTCGGCAAAGCCCCAGAACTCAGGCTTCAACAGCTCGTCTCATTCTCATACGCCGGCTCCCGAGGCTTCTAAGCCTGCACCGAAAAAGCCGGTAAGCAATTTTAATTTCGATATGTCAGATCTTCTCAAGGCTGCTGAGGAAGAAGCAGCTAAGGAGCAGTAAAAATAGTATACCAATTCCGACAGCCAGAGCTTTCGGGCTGTCGGTAAACTCTTTATGAAACCAGTTTGAATCACCTGAAACGCAGCAATGCGTGACGGTCTGTAAAATATTGGTGGTATCTTGCTTGATTTGGATCTCAATTTAAATGAATTCTGCGGAAAACTAACGTAGAGCTTGCACTGTTGTCAAAAGGCGAAACAAAAATTGCAGCAGGGCGGCGGGGAATGTTGCGATATAACGTTTCTCAAAGCTGAATTTATTTCACCTCATAACTACTGTATTGACGATTTACGCCGGGAAGTAATTCACGGAAGCATTAATATCTATAAAGAGCTTTTTCTGAGTGCGCACAGGATATATTCGTATTTTTTACGGATAATACTGGCGTGCAATGAAAATCAGCATTTTCTGTCAGCAGCAAAACCAGTGACAAGATGGCCGTGTAGCTTAACATTAAAGCGCCGCAGTATTCTGTTCTGATGATTTTTTCTAATTTTACAGTCTTTTTCGTATTATTCAGTTCGCTGAATAAAGGCATACGCGTAGCAGTCTTATGACGGCTCTGTACGATATTGCCTAAAAATCCGCAATTCCCATCGTTTGTCTGTAATCTGAATATCTCATCCGGAGTGTACCGGAGATGTTGGTTTAATTCCAATCAGGGTCCAAATAAATTAAGTGAGGTCGATGAGAATGTTCGAAGACAAAACTTTAGTCTGCAAAGATTGCGGAAACGAATTTTTATTTACAGCGGGCGAGCAGGAGTTTTTCGCTGAAAAAGGTCTTACGCACGAGCCCCAGAGATGCAAGAGCTGTCGCGATGCAAGAAAAGCCGGCAGCAGAGGCGAGAGAGTTATGTACACAGGAGTGTGTGCAACCTGCGGCGGAGAGGCAAAAGTCCCTTTTGAGCCCAGAGACGGCAGACCTGTTTATTGCAGTGACTGCTTTGCTCGTCTGAGCCAGGATTGATCGTTCAACAAGGTTTTCTGCGGAATGCTGTAAATGACACGTCATTTTCTTCATTGAGGTGACGAATTTAGGAGGTAAGAGGTAAGAAAATGCGGTGGAATAAACCTGAAAAATGGTTTCCGCGTAAGTCAGGGCAACTCTGCACGGTGATCGTGCGTCGGATGTTTTTTGCAGCGTCGCCTTAGATCTGACCTCTTACTTTTTCTAAGTTATGCGACCGGTCATCTGATACGGCAGATCGTATTTTATAAAATGGCGGTAGACAGGGAAATACTGTGGTCCGCACCAAATATGAAAGGATGTTCGTAAATGGAAATTACAAAAAACACAATTATCGGAGATATTCTTGATGCTGATTTTGAGGTAGCTCCCTATTTTCTTGAAATGGGGATGCACTGCCTGGGTTGTCCAGCGTCCAGAGGTGAGTCTATCGAGGAGGCTTGCGCTGTTCACGGCACTGACCCCGATGAGCTTGTTAAGAAGCTGAACGAGCATTTTGCTAATAAAAAATAATTCCTTTCTTCGATGTGGCTTGCTATATGCGGGTATATGTCGGAAAACGGAAGGTGGGGCGTCTCTGAAAATCCTTCTCGAAAGGGCTTTTGGAGATGCCCGTGTTTTTTGAAAGGGCGGATAATTATGCTGGATAAAAGATTAAAGCAGTGTGCCGAGCAGATTCTTGGCTGGGGAACTGTCTGCGATGTGGGTACCGATCACGGACTGCTTGCTGTTGAGCTTATTAAAACCGGTAAGTGCAAAAAGGTCATTGCATCGGACATAAATCACGGTCCTCTGGAGGCTGCAAGAAAAAATGTAGAGGCGTCAGGGCTTTCCGAGCAGATCGAGCTTGTTATGTCCGACGGTTTGCAGAAAATTAACCCGGAACAGATATCAGATATCGTGATTGCCGGAATGGGCGGCGAAACGATCGTCAAAATACTTGAGGAATGTCCTTTTGATCTTTTCACGATCAATCTTGTTTTGCAGCCTATGACTAAGCAGGAGGTCGTTCGTGAATGGCTGATCGAGCACGATTTCAGCGTTTATGAAAAGGGCGTTGAGGATAACGGACGGCTGTACTCTGTCATGTCTGCCGACCAGTATCCCAGCGATAAAATGCTGACTGAGTTTCAGGCGCTGCGTGGATTTTTTGATGACAATGACACTGTAGGGGCTGAACTTCGCCGCAGAAGCTCGGTAAAAATGCGTGAAATAGGCGAGACGCTTCGGGAAGCCGGAAAAATGACTGAGGCTGTCCATATGGAGGCGTTGAGCAGAAAAATGGTGGAGGGAAGCCAGTTTTCTCAGATAAACGACGTTTACAGCTACTTAAATGAGCGTTTTCCGTTTTCGCTCCAGGAAAAATGGGACAACTCCGGAATGCTCGTGGAGTCGGAGAAAAAGGTCTGCCAAACTATTTTGCTGACTCTTGATATAACGAACGAGGCGGTGGAGGAGGCTCGGCGAAAGGGAGCGGAGCTTATAATTTCTCACCATCCGGTCATTTTTGAGCGGCTGAGCTTCATTTCAGCTAACAGCCCGGTTTACCGCCTTGCAGCCAACGGTATATGTGCTGTCTGCCTTCATACGAATCTGGACATTGCAGATGGCGGAACTAACACTGTCATGCTGAAAAGGATGAATGAAAAGCTGCATTTCTCCGGTGATATCCAGCCACTGGAGGATTCAGGACTCGGCTGTATAGCGTCTCTGGCTGAGCCTATGGAAAAGGCGGAGTTTGCTGCGGTTCTGAAAGAGGTTTTTGGCTGTCAGTATGTAAAAATGAACAAGACGAGGACGAATTACATTTCTAAAATCGCAATGTGTTCAGGCTCAGGCGGCTCGCTTTTCAGGACTGCTTTTGAGAAGGGCTGCGATGTTCTCATTACCGGGGATGTGAAGCACGACATCTGGATCGACGCCGGAAATCTGGGCTTCACAATTATGAACTGCGGTCATTTCCACACCGAAAATATTGTCCTCTGGGAGCTACGACGTGTTTTAGAGGAGCGTTTTCCGCTGCTGGATATTGAAATTGCCGAGACGTCGGTCGACCCATGTCTTTATGTGTGAGGTGTGATGTGAGCATATTCTGTTGCCCTGTATGCGGCGAAAAGCTTGAAATATCTGGAAAAAGCTATGTTTGCAGCCAAAGACACTGCTTTGACCTTGCCAAGAGCGGATATGTGAACCTGCTGTTATCGAAACATCAAGGAAAAACGATCCACGGCGATAACAAGCTGATGCTCCGCGGCAGACGTGATTTTCTGGAAAAGGGATATTATAGACCCTTATGTGATAAAATATGTGAGACGGTAGTAAAATATGCTGAAAACGGCGCTGTCCTGCTGGATGCCGGCTGCGGAGAGGGATATTATACTGTCAATACTGCCGCCGCTCTCGGAAGATCGGATATTGCAGCGGAGATCTACGGGATCGACATTTCCAAGGATGCTGCCGAGCTTGCGGCAAAACGAAGATCAGTCGTGAACTTTGCCGCGGCAAGCGTTTTTCACATACCGGTCGCCTCCGGAAGCTGCGATATACTGCTTACTATGTTTGCGCCATACTGCGGCGAGGAGTATTGTCGGACGCTTAAAAAAGGCGGTATCATGATAATGGCGATCCCCTCGCGTGAGCACCTGTGGGAGCTGAAGCAAGCGGTGTATGACACGCCATACAAGAACGAGGTCAAGCCTTATGAGCTGGAGAGATTTGAGTTTCTGGGGAGTGAGAGAGTCACTTTCAACATGAAAATCAATTCAGCGGAGGATATACGCAGTCTTTTCGCCATGACTCCCTACAGCTACAGAACAGGTCAGCGTGACCGGGAACGGCTTATGGCGCTTGAAACTCTCGAAACCACTGCGGATTTCGAGGTGCTGACATACCGCTGTACAAAAGGCGGTCTCTAAAACAAATCTCAGAAAAGGATTGATTTTATGGCTCTGGACGGAGCATTTCTCTATGCAGTAAAAAAGGAATTGCAGCCGCTTATCGGCGGTCGTGTTGAAAAGGTGTTTCAGCCGTCAAGGGAGGAGATCGTTATCTCCATCCGTACGCGGCAGGGCAGCAAAAAGCTCTATATTTCGGCAAATGCCGGAAGCGCGCGCATACACGTTACACAGAACCAGCCGGATAATCCGCAGACTCCGCCGATGTTTTGTATGCTGCTCAGAAAGAGATTGGGCAGCGGAAAGCTTACGGACATAAGGCAGGACGGTCTTGAGCGAATACTTTTTCTGGATTTTGAGTGCATAAACGAACTTGGCGACCAGGTAACGGTGACTCTTGCCTGCGAAATTATGGGACGATGCTCGAATCTCGTTATCATCTGCGGCGGAAAAATAGTTGACAGCATAAAGCGCGTTGATGAGGAAATGTCCCGGGAGCGGCTTGTTCTGCCTGGAATGGTCTATGAAATGCCGCCGAGAGACGAGCGTCTGAACCTCATGACAGCCGAGCCGGAGGAGATAGTGAAGCGTCTCCGGGAGACTGCTCCGGCGGAGCTTTCCAAGGCATTGATACGCGTTTTTGAGGGAATATCACCGATCCTGGCTCGCGAATGGACATTTTTTGCAGGACGCGGTCTTCACCTGGAAAGCGATACCATTGACGGAGATTTTCTCGACAGATTGCTGTATATCATCAAGAAAACTCGCCGCCAGCTTACAGAGGGCGGATGTTGTTTTTCGGCGGCATATACGAAAGATGGGTTGTTAAAAGATTTTTCGTTTATCAGGCTGGAACAATTCGGCTCGCTTATGCTGACGAGGGAATTTGAAACTGCATCGGAGCTGCTGGATTATTTTTACTTTGAGCGTGACCGCGGAGTGCGTACGAAACAGCGTGCCAACGATCTTTTTAAGCTGTTGGTAAATCTGACGGAGCGTACGTCGCGGCGTATTGCGGCGCAGAAAACAGAGCTTGCGGCTTGTGCGGAAAAGGAGAAGTTCAAGCTCCGGGGCGACCTTATATCGGCAAATATTTACCGTATCAAAAAGGGCGACGCTTTTGCGGAGGTCGAGAATTTCTATGATGAGACGAATCCGACGGTAAAAATCGAACTGGACGTGCGGAAAACGCCCTCACAAAATGCGCAGCATTATTACAATGAATATAAAAAGTGCGTCACAGCAGAGGAGAAGCTTGCGGCACAGATAAAAAAAGGCGAAGAGGAACTGTCATATCTGGACAGCGTCTTTGATGCGCTTACACGTGCAGATTCGGAAAATGACATTATCCAGCTTCGTCTGGAGCTGAGGGAACAGGGCTATATCAGGTCTAACGGCAGCAAGGTCAAGCCGCCGAAAGCTCTGCCGCCTATGGAGTATAAAACCGATGACGGCTATACTGTGCTTGTGGGAAGAAACAACTGCCAGAATGACCAGCTCACCCTGAAATTTGCTGAAAAATCTGACATATGGCTTCATACTCAGACTTTGACCGGCTCTCATGTTATTATTGTTGCCGACGGCGAAATGCCGCCGGACAGAACTATTGAGCAGGCGGCAGTAATTGCAGCGTATAACAGCAGGGGCAGAAATTCCGACCTTGTGCCGGTTGATTACTGCCTTGCCAAATTTGTGAAGAAGCCTTCGGGTGCAAAGCCCGGAAAGGTGATCTTTACAAACTACAAAACCGCCTTTGTCAAGCCTGACGAGGAGCTGGATAAACGGCTCAGGATCAACTGACAATAAAGGCAACACCGCACAAAGCGCGTCTGACGTCTTTTTGCGGTGTTGCCTAAAATCGGAGGTGTGACTTGAATATTCGTGCCATCGGCTGGGGAAGCGTTTACAGCCGGGATTACAGATATACTGCGGAAGCGGAAAACGGTGTGTACCTCCTTGTCAACGCAAGGAGCAGGATTCGCATAAAGGGTGCCGCTCTGCCAAAGGGAACTCTGATAGTTTATGACGGCAGCGAAAATATTGAATATTCATCCGCCGACGAATATCTCGTCTGCGATTGGATATCCTTTGACGGCGAGGGCGACGCTGATTTCAGCGATTCGGCAGAGATAACCTTTAATCAGCCGATCTTTAATGCTGACAGCGATTTTATCAGTCTGCTTGTGCGTAATCTTACGGCGGAGTTTTATTCGGTAGGCGGCAGACGAATGAAAATGCTTGACCTCATGATGAAAACGCTGCTCATGAAGGCTGCGGAGGTCGGCTCGCACGATGAAACAGGAACGGCGGCAGATCCGCATTACGGCGCGATGATCGAGCTTCGGGAGAAAATTTACCGGAATCCGCAGCTGAAATGGAATGTGGACACAATGGCGGCGGACGTGAGTATGTCGCGCTCCTATTTCCAGCATCTTTACCGTGAAATTTTCGGCGTTTCCTGCATGACCGACGTTATAAGCGGAAAAATCGAAAAGGCAAAGGAAATTCTCAGTGAGACCGGCTGCACAGTGTCCCAGGTGGCTGCCATGTGCGGATATGACAACGAGGAGCATTTTATGCGGCAGTTCAAGAAAATAGTCGGCGTCACTCCCACTGGGTACAGGAAAAAGGGAATGTAAAGGCAGCGCTGAACAAAGCACGTCTGACGGCTTTGTACGAGTTTGTCTGAAAAGTTTCGGAAATGCTATTGACATACCGGAAATAATATAGTATAATAGTATCATACCTTATCAAGAGCGGCGGAGGCAACAGAGCCTGTGAAGCCCGGCAACCTGCCCTTAATATGCGGCAACGGTGCTAATTTCTGCGGTATATTTCCGAAAGATGAGGATTATGAGCATATTGGAACTCAGAAATCGCTGCGTCTCGGATGAGGCGCATTTTCTTTTGAGCAGGACAATATCAAAAATTACAATTATGTGTTGTCCCGACTTTTAATATGGAGGAATATTAAATGAAAAAAGTATTTTTTACGTCAGAATCAGTAACAGAAGGACATCCTGACAAAATATGCGACCAGATCTCGGACGCTGTCCTTGACGCTATGCTGGAGCAGGATGAAAATTCCCGTGTAGCCTGCGAAACAGTCGTTACAACAGGTATGGTAATGTGCATGGGCGAGATCACTACCAAGGCAAGAGTCGATATCCCGAAAATTGCCAGAAAGGTCGTCTCTGATATCGGATATGACCGTGCTAAATACGGCTTTGACGCACATACCTGCTCTGTACTGACCACCATCGACGAGCAGTCTCCGGATATCGCGATGGGCGTCAACGAGGCTTATGAGTACCGTGAGGAGAATGGCGACAGCGACGGTCTTTCCAACGGCGCAGGCGACCAGGGAATTATGTTCGGCTACGCTTGCAGCGAAACTCCTGAGCTGATGCCGCTGCCGATCTCTCTTGCTCACAAGCTTGCTCTGAAGCTGACCGAGGTACGCAAGGACGGCACTCTCAGATATCTTCGTCCCGACGGAAAATCTCAGGTCACTGTTGAATACCATGACGGACAGGCAGCACGCGTTGACGCGGTGGTCGTTTCTTCACAGCACTCCGCAGACGTTTCACTTGAGCAGCTGAGACGCGATATCGAGGAATATGTTATCCGCGCGGTTATTCCGGAAGAGCTTATGGATGAAAATACAAAGCTGTACATAAATCCCACGGGACGTTTTGTCGTAGGCGGTCCCCAGGGCGACAGCGGTCTCACAGGACGTAAAATCATCGTCGATACATACGGCGGATATTCCCGTCACGGCGGCGGTGCATTCAGCGGAAAAGATCCGACGAAGGTTGACCGTTCGGCTGCTTATGCCGCAAGATATATTGCGAAAAATATTGTCGCAGCAGGACTTGCGGAGAAGTGTGAGGTCCAGCTCTCCTACGCTATCGGAGTTGCAAAGCCTATCTCTGTTCTGGTGGACACGTTCGGCACGGGCAAGGCTGACGAAAACGCTCTTTCCGAGGCAGTTTCAAAGGTCTTTGACCTGCGTCCCTCTGCTATTATCAAGATGCTTGACCTGAAAAAGCCGCAGTACAGACAGCTTGCTGCTTACGGTCATATGGGACGTGAGGATCTTGGCGTTGCATGGGAGAAAACAGACAGAGCTGACGCACTGAGAGCTGCGTTGGGAATGTAATGAAAGGTTTGCCGGCAGCCCTTGCGGCTGGTATGACTGCGATCCTGCTTTTCGGCTGTACCGACGAGGTTTTTCCGGAGGAGATATATCCCGAGCCGGAGGAGAGCAGCATTTCCGACGAACAGTATGACGAATCGGAGATTTCAGAAATTCTGGAAAAATTTCAAAGCAATGCCCAGGCGGAGGATACCGGGTCTGAGCCGCAGGAAAATGTGGAGATAAAGGAGCGGAATCCTCAGAAGAGACCCAGTGAAGTCGATGTCACGGATGATGGCCCGACAGAAGAGCTGCCTGAGCCGGATGCGGAGAAGGCAGGATGCTTTGATGTGCCGTATATTTCTCAGAAGGACTATCCCACGGGCTGTGAACTGGTCAGCGCTTCCATGCTTCTTGCCTACTATGGCATTGAAATTGAGCCGGGAGAGCTTATCGACGGCGGCTATGTTGCCACGGCGGAGTTTGTGAAGGATACCGATGATCCTGACATTATCTACGGCGGAAATCCCAATTACTGCTATATCGGAGACCCTCGCGACGAAGGCGGTTTCGGCTGTTACAGCGGAGCTATAGCTGACGGAATGGAGCGGCTGCTGGACGGAAAGTATTTTAGCGCTGCAAATCTTACGGGAAAGTCCCTGGATTATATCTGCGAGTTCTATCTTGATTTGGGCGAGCCGGTCATGCTGTGGATAAGTCTGAACATGGAGCCCCTTCAATACCGTGATGGTGCGGAGTGGACGATAAAGGAGACCGGGGAGAAGTTCCGGTGGCTGTCCAATGAGCACTGCGTGGTCCTTGTCGGACGCGACGAGAATTATTACTATTTCAACGACCCGACCAACGGCAAAAATTTTCCCAGCGAGAGGGAGCTGACTGAAAAGCGGTTCGAGGAAATGGGCTGCCAGGCGGTGACTATACGCCCTTGGGGATGATATGTAATATAATCAGGTGTGAAAAAAGACTATTTTTCACACCTTTTTTTGCGTTTGTATGAAAATGTCATAAATATGATTGAAAAGTTCATATTATAAATGTTGACATTGTAAATGTGTTATGATATAATTAAAACAGATAAAAAATCGCATATATTGTTCAGAAAATATGCAGATAGGGGATCTTTTTATGAAGATAAAAAAGCTTTTAAGCGGGATCACTTCTCTCGCACTCTCACTGACAGCTTTTGCCGGACTGAATCCGTCGTCACCAGAAAATCTGACTGCCAATGCAGCTCAGGCAAACTGGAAATTCGACTTCGGCGGAAGCGGCGCGGCAAGCGGATATACCGGCGTTTCTGCGTCCGACGGCTACAGCTCTTCAAAGGGCTACGGCTTTGCTGAAACTGCAAATGTGGCAAACGTTGCGGCAGGCGGTTCCGGTGCGTACTCCGACGCCGTTCAGTTCAAATCCACAGCAGCCTCAAATACCTTTAACGTAGACCTGCCAAATGGTCTCTACCAGGTAAAGGTTGTCACCGGAAATGTTACGAGAACAACAATTAAAATGGAGAATATGCTCCAGATGATCAATCTTACCGGAAACAACGCCGAGGAGACTATCCAGATTCCCGTTACTGACGGTCAACTGAATATTCAGGCTGCAGAAGGCCGCTCCGGCACGGCGTTTTCCATTTCAGCGGTCGAGATAACCCAGTTGAACACCACTGGCGAAATGAAGCCGACTATCTGGCTCTGCGGCGACTCTACAGTTGCCAATTACTACAATGTTTCTGATACGGCACAGCACGGCTGGGGACAGTATCTGAACAAATATATTGACACATCCAAATGGGAAGTCCGCAATATGGCTGCCTCCGGACAGTACGCCAAAGGCTTTGTAGACGGAGGACAATTTACTCCGATCGAGTATTACGGCAAGGAGGGCGATATTTACGTCATCTCCATAGGCATAAACGATACCAATTATTCCAATTCCACTGAATATTACGAGGTCGTGACTGATATGGTGAAGCGCGCCAAGGCTAAGGGCATGACTGTTGTTCTGGTAAAGCAGCAGGGCAGACGCGGCGATCTGGAGCGTTCTCCGCTTCTCAGCGGACGCTGGTTCGGCGGACAGCTTGATACTATCGGCTCTGAGCAGAATGTAACAGTTATAGATCTGTTTAATCCCTGGCAGGACTTCGGACTTTCCGTTGGCGCGGAGGGTATGAAGGAGTATTACGCGATTCAGGCAAGCGGCTCAAACGACGACCTGCACCAGAGCATGAAAGGCTCTCTCAAGCTGGCTGAGCTTATGTCCCAGCTCTATGATTTCGACAGCGCAGGAATTACTGCCGCTGACATGGACGTAAATGTCAGCTATAGCTTCAAGAATGTCAACAGTGGTCTCTATATGGAGGTCGAAGGCGGTTCAGCTAAAAGCGGTGCAAACGTTCAGCAGTGGGGAATGGAGACGCCTGCTGCTCATAACGTGTGGAATCTGAAAGCGGCAGACGATGGCTATTACTATATTTGTTCGGCTCTTGACGAGAGCCTGGTTCTCGATGTTGCCGGAGCTAAGGCGGCCAACGGTCAGAATGTCGACATCTACAACTTCAACGGCAACGCAAATCAGCAGTTTATGTTCACAAAGAACAGCGACGGTTCGTACAAGATAAGAACGAAGATCTCCGACAATAAATCCGCAGTGGAGATCGTCAATGCCGAGACGGCTGCCGGAGCGAATGTTCAGCAGTGGGAAGTAAACGGCGCGAATTGTCAGGATTGGGTTGCCGAAACGGTTGTTCTTCCTATTGACGGCAGAATTGTAAAGGGCATGACGGTCCTCGACTCTGCTAATGCCGCTTCCTGGGGAATTGCAGACGGAGCAAAATCAGGCATAAAGCTTTTCGGCGACCGTGATTTCACAGTGGTCTCACTTCCGGATCCGCTTGTGGGCACAGAGCAGATCATTACAGCCTGCGACTCAAAGAACACTCTCGGTTCTGATATGGCGCAGTTTACAGCGGCTTCCGATGCTGTAGTATACGTGGCAATGGATTCCAGAGTTGAGACCATTCCCTCGTGGCTCGGACAGTATAAGGCGACAGGCGAGACTCTTACAACATCAAATGATGTTACAATGAATATTTACTCAAAGGAAGTAAAGGCTGGAGAGAAGATCACCCTTGGCGACAACGGCACGAATTATAACTGCATCAACTATACCGTCTTTGTCGGCGCGGCAGCTCCTGCGGCTACACAGCCTCCTGTGACTGAACCGCCTGTAACAACTCCTTCTGCAACAACACCTGCTGATGAACAGAAGATACTTCTTGGCGACGCAAACTGCGACGGTATTGTGGATATTGCAGACGCAACGCTGATCCTCCAGTATATCGGCAACGGCGATAAATACAAGCTTTCTGCTGCAGGCGAGATAAACGCTGATGTTACCGGCGGAGGTGACGGCGTAACAGCGCTTGATTCCCTCTTTATTCAAATGGTTGACGCCGGAATCGAGAAGCTTCCGGTATATGTTCCTCCGGTAACTACAGCTCAGCCTATAACGACAAAGGCGACAACTACTACAACAGATCCCAGATATTTTGCAGCTGACCAGACCTGGAGCAACGGCGTTACAGAAACAGTGAATGCCGGTTACACCAGGGAGGACGGTTATGTCAATCTCGATAACGAACTGGACAGCAGCATTACATTCACTGTGAATGTTGATATTGACGGAAACTATATGACCCATATCCGATTCGCGAACGGTTCTGCGAACGACAGAAAGATGAAAGTCTATGTAAACGGAAATACCACGGATTACTGGATGCAGTCGTTTACGGGTACGGGCGCATGGAATGAATGGACGGAATTCGGCATTGTGCTGCCGCTGAAAGCTGGAAAGAATACGATACAGCTTGTTTCTGCAACGGCTGAGGGCGGTCCTAATCTGGATTACATCACTCTTACGCTGACTGACGAGCCTTATGCAGAGACATACGATCCTGCTCAGGATCTTCCGCCTGTCAGCAATGATAAGCCTACCGTTTACATTGCCGGCGACTCAACGGTTCAGAGCTATCGTGCGTCCTATGCTCCGCAGCAGGGCTGGGGATACTACCTCCAGAATTTCTTTGACGATAATGTGACGGTTGTGAACAATTCTATCGCAGGACGTTCCACAAAGAAGTTCTACGACGAGGGCAGATGGCAGTCTATTGTTGACAACCTGAAAGAGGGTGACTTCGTAATGATACAATTCGCTATCAACGATTCAGGCGCGTCAAATGCAGACAGATACGCTCCTACCTGCGGAAATGTTGATAATCCTACAGAGGGCTCTTATGAGTGGTATATGACGGAGTTTATCAATACTGCAAAGGCAAAGGGCGCAACTCCGATCCTGGTGACAACGGTTATCGGTATGAAGGCTTATTCCGGCGGAAAGTTCGTTAACAGCTACAGCAACTACTGCGACGCCTGCAAGAAGCTTGCAGCTAAGTACGGCGTTCCCTGCATCGACCTTAATACTCTTATGGTAGACCATTACAACTCCGTAGGCTACGATACGGCAAAGAGCTATCATCTTATGGGTGCTGTTGAAGGCTCAACGGACGGTACTCACTTCTGCGAAAAGGGCGCTGAGATAGTAGCCGGTCTTGTGGCGAATGCTATTAAGACCCAGAATATCGCCGGTCTTGGCAATCATGTGAAATAAGGGCTTTTTCTGAGAAAAGTCTCTGAGATATGACAAACAGGGTTCTTCCGTCCGGAGGAACCCTGTTTTATTTAAGATTGCAAAAAAATAAAGGGCACACCCGAGGATGCACCCTATATTTTGCGATCATAATGTAATTATGCTCTCTCAACCTTACCAGAACGCAGGCATCTTGAGCAAGCGTAGATATGACAAGGAGTACCCTTGACGATAGCCTTAACACGCTTTACATTAGGCTTCCATGTTCTGTTTGTACGTCTGTGTGAGTGAGATACCTTAATTCCGAAAGTAACTCCCTTTCCACAAATATCACACTTTGCCATCAGGCTGCACCTCCTTACATAATCTTCTGAAAACAGCTCCGAAAAGCAGTTATTCATAGCTTCTGAATAAGCAACAGTTATATTGTACCACATTTCTTTTGAAAATGCAAGTGTTTTTTGAAAAAAAATCGAAAAAAAAGAATTTTTTTTATTTCTGAGGAAATTTTGATTTAGGACTTGAAAAAATTGTGCATTTGTAGTATAATAAATAATATATACTTTTTGAATTTTATGAGGTGCTTATGTCTGACACATTACAATTGTTTCTGAAAATCTTTTCGAGAGCCATGATGCTTCTACTGGTTCTCCCGGTCACAAACTGTGCGCGCGGTCTCGTTGCAAGGTGGCAGGGAGACGATTCAGCAGACCGTGCGGGCAGGATAACTCTGAATCCGGTAGTTCATCTCGACCTCCTCGGTTCTCTGGCGATCCTGCTATGCGGATTTGGATGGTCGAAGCCTATGCCGATAAATCCGATGCGCATGAAGAACTACAAGAAAGGCGTTATACTTGTTTCGCTGGCAGGCCCAGTGAGCCACTTCCTGTCTGCGATCATCCTTATGAATATAAATGCTGTTTTCTGGAATTGCATTAATATCACATCGGATAATGTAATGGCGGTACTTGCAGTAAATTACGTTATCAGCACTATTGCCAGCATTAATATCTGTCTCGGCGTTATCAATATCCTGCCTCTGCCGCCTATGGATGGATTCACCGTTCTGCATCAGCTTGCCGGAAATAAATTCAACAGATGGTACTATGAGAACTACAAGATCATAAATCAGGCTTCATTTATCATTATCCTGATACTTTTCTTTATAGGCGACCTGACTGACGGAAGAATAGACCCGCTCATGCGAATCATTTCGTGGGTGTCTAATCTCCTGGGTAAGACTACCTTCTGGGTTCCCAAGGTATTTGGTTAAGCCATGACGGAACTTACGTATAAGCTGGATGTTTTCGAGGGCCCGCTTGATGTGCTGCTTATGCTTATTTCCAAGCACAAGCTGAATATCTGCGACATCGAGATCTCCAGCCTTCTGGAGCAGTATATGCTTTTTATCGAGGAGGCTCATCGGCAGGATCTGGAACTTGCCGGTGAATTCCTTGAAATGGCGGCACGGCTCATTTATATCAAGACTGCCGCTCTTCTCCCGAAACCGGAGGAGGCTGAGCAGCTTAAAAAGGAACTGGAGGGTGCGCTCATTGAGCTGTCCCTATGCAAGCTTGCGGCGAAGGAGCTTGCTGACCGATTTGTGGGCGGAGAGATCTTTGTCCGGCAGCCTATGAAGATAAAGGCTGATATGACATATACCCTTGTCCATGACCCTATGGAGCTTGTCAGGGCGTACAACGGTGCGTCGCTGAAAAAGGCAAAGCCGACAGGTCACAGAACCAATATCGAGAGCAAGATCAATTCCGTCGTAAAGCGGAGGATCGTTCCAGTCCTTACAAAAGTGGTGCATATTCTTCGGGAGCTGTATATCACCGGAAAGACTTCTATGGACAGGCTTTATGAGGGTGTGACTGACCGCTCGGCAAGAGTGGCGACTTTTCTTGCCGTGCTGGAGCTGACAAGGTCGGGACGCATTACCATAAGCGACGACAACACTATAATTTTCTTTAAGGGCGAGTTCACAAGAGAGGGACGGAAAAAATGGAGATCAAAGAAAAACTCGGAGCAATAGAAGCAGTTCTCTTTGCGAGCGGAGAGCCTGTTGAGTTCCTGCGGCTTTCAGAGGCTACCGGAATAGATCTCGGCACACTGCCCTCTCTGGTAAGGCTGATAAACGAACGATATGATGACAATGGCAGCGGACTTGTGATAAATCGGCTGGAAAGCAGCTTTCAGATGTGCACAAGAGAACAGTTCGCACCGCAGATACGCAATGCTCTGGAGACTAAGAAAAATACTCCTCTGTCAAATGCGGCAATGGAGGTTCTCACGATAATCGCCTACAATCAGCCTGTTTCCAAGGGATTCGTAGAGAACGTAAGAGGTATCGACAGCTCCTCCGTCGTGAATAACCTGGTTGAAAAGGGACTTATTGAGGAAGCCGGACGTCTTGATGTTCCGGGAAAGCCCATAATCTACCGCACAACGTCAGGCTTTCTGCGAAGCTTCGGGCTTTCTTCCATATCGGAGCTGCCGCCGCTGGGTGTATACAGAGAACATGAACAGCTGGAGTTCGGAATTGATGAGGAAAATGGAAATGGCTCAACAGAATAACGGAAAGGAGCGGCAGAGATGATCGTTTTAAAAATTCTGCTGTGGATTATTCTTGCTGTATTGGCATTGATACTTCTCATAATGATACTGCCCGTCAGCGTCAGAGTGGGATATGTGGATAAAAAAGTCATTCTCAAAGTGAAATATGCTTTCATAAACGTTTTCGAGCTCGGAGGAAAAGGCGTCGTTAACCGGTTTCTGGGCAAAAATAAGAAAAGCGAAGCCCATGAGCCTGAACCGACAAATGAGCCGGGAGGACAGGCTGCCGAAGAGGCAGAAGAGAAATGCCTTGCTGAAGAGACTGAGGACAAGGAGGCTGCTTCGGAGACGGAAGCGGCTGAGATTGAGGAAAGGTTTGCGGCTGAGCTGAATGACACGGAAACATGGACGGACAAGCCGAAGCAGGTAAATGGAACTGAACAGAAAAAAACGGAGAATGTCGGTGAGGCTGTGGAAAAGGATGAGCCCGGCAAAGCTGTTGATGAGGAAAATAAGCCGGAGAAAGAAAAGGGCGGCAAGAGCATTACGGAAAAGATCGACTTCGTTCACGATATCTGGCACGCTGCCGGACGGCCTGCGCTTAAAATATTCAAGGGCTTCAAATTCAGTGAGTTTTATGTCGATTTTCTTATTGCCAATCAGGATGCGTACAAATGCGCACTGAACTATGGCAGAATAAGCGGCGCTCTATATTATGTTCTGGGCTGGTTCGGCGTGCTTTTCAACATGAAATACAAAACTGTTGATGTGAACCCGGGCTTTGATATGAAGGACAGCCGCTGGGACGTTTCATTCAAGCTGAGCTTCAACATAATAAACGTGGTTGTTGCAGGATTATGGTTCCTGATAACATATATATTTAAAATTCTCATTCCGTCAAAGCGGATGAAAAAGAAAATGAAGAAGGCTGCAATGCAGAAATGAGGTAATACTATGGATACAAATAAAAAAACAATTAACGAAATGCTTGGCGTTTCTCTGGAAAAAATCAAGGAAATGGCTGATGTAAGTTCTATCATCGGCGACCCTATCACAACGGCTGACGGCACGACTATAATTCCGATCTCAAAGGTTTCCTACGGCTTTGCTTCAGGCGGCTCTGATCTGCCCTCAAAGTATGACAAGGAGCTTTTCGGCGGCGGTGCAGGTGCAGGCGTAAGCATAAAGCCCGAGGGCTTCCTGGTCATAACCTCCGGCGGCGATGTGAAAATGGTCGGTATGGACGCCTCAAATGACCCTATCAGCGGCGTTATGGGAGCTATTCCCGGCATTGTTGAGAAAATCAAAGGCTTCCTTGCTAAGAGAAAGGGCGGAGACGCCGAGGACGGCGAAGAGGCTTCCGAAGTAGTTATAAACGATTAAGAGACTGCATAATTCCAGCGGAAACCGCATATTATTGCTGTAAATAATTTTGCGGAGGGATCATTATGCGATCAATTCTGAGGATAACCATATATCTTTGCGCAGGAGCTGTTTTCTGTGCTGTGTTTTCTGCAGCTATTCCGGTATCGGCGGAGGATTCGCCGGATTTTCCGGAAATATCGGCGAAAGCGGCAGTTGTCATTTCGGCGGATACCGGAGAGGTAGTTTTTGCCGAAAATGCCGATACAAAGCTGCCTATGGCGAGCACCACCAAGATCATGACGACTCTGCTCTGCATAGAGAGCGGCGGTCTTGATGTTCCGTTTACCGTGGACAGCGACGCTATCCGTGTGGAGGGCTCGTCTATGGGCTTGCAGGAGGGCGATATTGTCACCAAGTACGACCTGTGCTGTGGTATGCTGCTGCCTTCCGGAAACGACGGTGCAAATGCCGCTGCGGTGGCAATCGCCGGAAGTATCGAGGCTTTTGCGGAGCTTATGAACGACCGCGCCGCGGAAATGGGACTTAGCAAAACATTCTTTGTCACACCGTCGGGACTCGAGGGCGAGGGGCATGGCTCTTCTGCAAGAGATATGGCGGTTCTGGCTGCGGAGGCTCTGAAAAACGAGACGTTCCGGGAGATCTGTTCCTCAGAAACAATAAAGCTGGAGTACGGTAATCCGCCCTATGCGAGGTGGCTGAAAAATACAAATAAGCTTCTGTCACTGTACAGCGGCACATACGGAGTGAAAACGGGCTTTACCGACGAAGCCGGACGGTGTCTTGTTTCTGCCTGTCAGCGTGACGGAAAAAGCCTTGTTTGCGTGACACTAAACGCCCCGGACGACTGGAACGACCATATGGCGCTCTATGACAGCTGTTTTCCGCTGGTAAGCAGTATTGCACCGGATATTCCCCAGAATATTTCCGTGGAGCTTGCAGGCGCGGCTGAGGACACTCTCAGGCTAAAAGCTGCCGATGATATCGAGGCTCTGACTGTTTACGGCATCAGCGGAGACGATCTTGAATATACCGTTGCTGCGCCGCCGTTTGTGTATGCGCCTGTCGCTAAGGGCGAGGAGGCTGCCGAACTGATAATAAGCTGTAATGACAGAGAAATACGGCGTATTCCCCTGTACGCGGCAGATAGTGCGGAGTATGCGGAGAAAAGATCTGCTGAAAAGCCGAAAAAAGGGTTTCTTTCGGGAATAATAGAAAAAGTCAGGAAATTGTTTTCATAGAAATTATGGCTGTGCAGAGGATTTTTCAACATAAAGGAGAAAAAAGTGGAAAAAGTAAGAATACAGAAAATGATCGCCGACAGCGGTTACTGTTCACGTAGAAAGGCTGAGGAGCTTATTTCCCGGGGCAGAGTGAAGCTGAACGGACATCCTGTGAAATTAGGCGATAAATGCGGATATAAGGATCTTATAACCATTGACGGCGAGAGACTTTATATGCCGAGAAAGAAAAATTTCATCTATATCATGATGAACAAGCCGAGAGGCTATGTTACCACGGTTTCCGATGAGCTGGACAGAAGATGCGTTATGGATCTTCTCGAAGGCGTTGAGGAGCGTGTTTATCCGGTGGGACGGCTTGACAGAAATTCTGAGGGCTTGCTGCTGTTCACCAATGACGGCGAGCTTGCAAACAGTATCATGCACCCAAGCCGTCATATCGCAAAAACATACCGCGTAACAGTCCGCCCGGATATTTCCGACGACCAGTTGGTGCAGCTTTCGGGCGGTGTTGAGATAGACGGCAGAATGACTCTTCCGGCAAACGTGGTCGTAAAGGAGAAGCAGCAGGGCAGAGTTGTGCTGCTTATGACGATAAAAGAGGGCAGAAACCGCCAGATACGAAAAATGTGCGAGGCTGTGGGACTTGAGGTTGCACGTCTCCGCCGGATAAGCATAGGACCTGTACGTCTTGGAATGCTGAAAACGGGAACATGGCGGGAACTTACCGCCGAGGAGCTGCGTGCCCTCAGAACTGCGATAGGCAAGGTGAACTGAGTGCTGGAGATACAGGAAAAATTCGGCACAGTCGGATATGAGCCGGTCATTGCCGCCGCTGGTGCAAATAATGTACACATTACCGAGGCTGTCAACGGGGACGAAAAGCTTGGGTATATTGCCTACGCTTACGAAGCGGAGCGGACTGTTGTCTACGGCTATGACGACGGCGGAGACCTTATGCTCTGCGATGGTCTTGTGCGGTCGGTCATGTTCAAAAGCGTGCTGAAAGGGATTGAAACAATGGTGTTTGAAATACCGGAAAAAAGTCAATATGAAAATTTGAGAAAGCTCGGATTTCTGGGACTTGACACCAATATATGCGGCGATCTGAACAGCTTTATGAACGGCTGCGAAAGCTGCAAAAATAAATCAACTAAAGGAGATGTCTGAATGCCAATCAGAATTTCATCGGATCTTCCGGCTTTCAAGACTCTTGGAGAGGAAAATATCTTCGTGATGGCGAAGGACAGGGCAGAGCATCAGGATATTCGTCCGCTGAAGGTGATCATCCTGAATATCATGCCTAAAAAAATCGAGACTGAGTGTCAGCTGCTGAGGCTGCTGAGCAACACGCCTTTGCAGGTTGACATTGAGCTGCTGCAAATGGCTTCTCACGTTTCAAAAAATACGTCGCGCCATCACCTTGAGGAATTTTATAAAACATTTGATGAAATAAAGGATCACCGCTATGACGGCATGATCGTTACCGGAGCTCCGGTCGAGCTGCTGGATTACGAGGAGGTCGACTACTGGGAGGAGATCACGCAGATCTTTGAATGGTCGAAGACCCATGTCTTTTCAACGCTTCACATCTGCTGGGCAGCGCAGGCTGGTCTTTACTATCACTTCGGGATCCAGAAATATCCTTTAAAGCAGAAGATGTTCGGTATTTTTCCGCACAGCGCGGAGGTTGAAAAAAGTCTGCTGCTCCGTGGCTTTGACGATATTTTTTACGTGCCGCACAGCCGTAATACGGAGGTTCGTCGCGATGACATTGAGAAGGAGAGTCAGCTGGAGATCCTGACAAGCTCCGAACTTTCCGGAGTTCACATTATTGCCAACAAGAATGGACGTCAGTATTTTATTACGGGACATTCCGAGTATGACCGGGACACTATCGCCGGGGAGTACTTCCGGGATGTGAAAAAGGGGCTTGACATACAGCTTCCATACAACTATTTTCCGGGCGACGATCCGAAAAATACGCCGGTTTTCTCCTGGAGATGTACGGCAAATCTGATGTTTTCCAACTGGCTGAATTATTGCGTATACCAGCGCACTCCCTATAACCTGGATGAGCTGGAGATAAGAAGCTGGACGTGGGAAATGGATTATTAATAAGGAGTCAGAAATGAATAGCGAAGGAAATATTTATGAGGGTACGATCTTAGAAGAAAATTTCAGACCGAACAATACAAAGATCTGGGCGTCTGTTACGTCGCTCGTGCTGGGAATCATAAGCCTTGTACTGTGCTGCTGCTGTCCATACCTTTTTCTGCTGTCTGTAGCTTCGATCGTTTTCGGAATTATAGCCCTGGTTCAGGGAATGAGCGGTAAGGGAATGGCTATTGCAGGTATTGCTATATCGTCGGTAGTTCTGATAATTGCTCTGCTGCTGAATCTTATATTCGGAGCAATAATAAAGGATCTGACAAAGCTCAGCAATGAACCGCAGTATTATGTTGAAATGTACGAAGAGACCGGAGAAGTGCCGGAGGAGTTCCAGAAGTATTGCGACCCGAAATATGATAAATACTGGGATGCTATGAATATAGACGGATTTGATACCTTCTACGGTATGCTTATGGATGAGCTTGAGAAAAATTTTCCGTCATCCAAAAGCAGTAGCAGAAATTCTTCTTCCGACAGGAAGGATTCCGGCAGCAGTGAAAGCAGAAGCGGCTCCGGGGAATTGCCGGTAGATCTGTAAAATTTAACAGAATGGGCGGACGAGCATCAGCTCGTCCGTTTTTTGCATATTTTTCGTGTTAGTGAATATAATTATGGTGTAGCCGATTTGGTTTATGGCGTGTCGACACTATCCGAAATGCTTGGCGCAACACCGCACGAAGCACGTCTGACGACTTTGCAGTTCAAAGCGATTTGGCGCAGGCATGATATTCCAAGGAGGATCAACGCAGAAAATATGACTGTAAGACGAGATTTAGACGATAGTATCAACACGTCCTGGTTGATAGAATGAAATATGAGGTGAAATAATGAGAGGGAACAGAGGCAGAAGAATAAGAGCTGCGGTCAAGCTGGGAATTATTTTTCTTCTTCCGGCTGCGGCTATAGGTGTGGTAAAGGCTGTTCCCTTTCTTGATCTGGCAACGGATTTTCCGGGAGCTGTACACTCAGGGCAAAAAGGGGATCAAGCAGCATATGCAAGCGTAACGCTGAATAGCTCTTTGTATGAGCAGGAGCTTCGGGACGAGGTCATACTGTCTCACGGTTATGGCGTTTATCAGGAGACCTTCGACACGGAGGTGCGGCTTCTTTCACCTCTTGAAATGACAAGCGACGATCCTGGTGCAAAGCCGTATCCGGAAACCTGGAGTAAGGGCGTGAAGATAGTGCGGACGACCTATGGAGAGTACAGCGGCACAAGCTATTTCAACCTTGACAGCTGCGGACAGGTGAACAATAAGACTACGCTTTCCAACGATAAGCTTCTTGAAGAAAGCCGCCGAAAACCGGATGTGAAGATAACCGGTACATCCGAGCCGCAGGTGCTGATATACCATACCCATACAACGGAAAGCTTTGAACCCTTTGTCCGTGAAAATCTGGACAGCGAGTTCAACTATCGGACAACCGATGAAACGAAAAATATGATAATGGTTGGCAATGCCATACAGGCGGAGCTGGAAGCAAAGGGCTACGGCGTTATCCATGTGACGGAGATACACGATTATCCGTCATATAATGGCTCATACGGAAGAAGCCGAGAAAGTATCGTGCCTATTCTGGAGCAGTATCCCTCCATAAGCGTGGCGCTTGATATCCACCGTGACGCCATTTCAGGAGAGGATTTTGCCTCACAGCCATATATTGAGATCGACGGAAGAGAAGCTGCGCAGATAATGATAATATCCGGCTGCGACGACGGCACACTGGGGATGCCGGACTATATGAAGAATTTCAGATTTGCCTGCAGGCTACAGCAGCAGCTGGAAGGCGACTATACCGGGCTGACTCGTCCGATCCTCTTTGATTATCGCCACTACAATCAGGATCTAACTACAGGAAGTTTGCTGATCGAGGTAGGTTCTCACGGGAATACTCTGGAGCAGGTACAGTATTCAGGACAGCTTATCGGCAGGTCGCTTTGCCGGTTGTTTGACGATATGAGAGAGGATGAGTAAAGTGCGGAAAAGAAACTGCATCAGAACGATCGCTATGGTATATATGACTCTGGTAACGGGAGGCTGGATGTTTCTTCATGCCTATGCGAATTCCCGGAGCAGAATGACCGAGGAGAAAATAGCTCCGGTGTTTCTGACGGTGGATGGCAGCTTTGCAGAGCTTGAAATAGTGGGCAGCCGTTTTGATTTCCAGTTGTCGCTTGCTGCTCCGGAAAGCCGTCTGTATTTTCCGATGTATCTTGCAAGTCCGCCGGAACTCAGAGGGATCATAATGCTGCTTTGCAGATAAAAATACAGCGCTGTGCATAATTTACACAGCGCTTTTATATTTGTATCTATTGCAAACTATATTCTTTAGACATTTTGCAATAGAGGCAAGTATATACTATCGTCTGCAAACCCTTGGAAGCATAAATTCGGGCCGTGACTTGATCTCGTCGTAGAAGGTATTGAGTTCTCCGGCATAGTAAAGCTGAGCGCCGGGAAATCTTCTGAAATCATCGGGAGTATACAGGGTAAACGGTTTATCAAGAGGAATACCGATCTTATTCAGAGTATATGCGACAAACTGGGAGCAGACAAAGCTGTTTTTCCGATGCCAGGAGATATTCAGGTACATGGGAATGAGTCCGAGAATATTATATGAGTAATCCTTGCGGTTATCGACAAAGTGCTGGATTATGCGGATGTACTCCTCCTTCTGCTCGGAGGTCACGTCAATTTTATATATTTCACACGGTATGTAACCGAATTTTCCAAGTGTTCCCTTGCCGACGGTTTCCTTGTTGAATGTGGCAGGCAGGGCGAAAGGGCGATAGGTTCGGCAAAAGCTGTACATATCCGACAGGTCTGCCGTTCCTGACAATGACGAGTGGTTATAGGGCTTTTTTGTGAAGAAGCGGAAGAATCTGGCTGGTCTTGTTCCCGTTTGTGTAATAACTATAAAAATATGTTCCAATTTGTCACCTCCTTGCTTGAAATTTACGAAATATTTTAAATCTACAATAATTATATCATATTCTCTTGCATTTTTCAAGAGTTTTTGGTATAATAATGTTTGGTACGTAAAATATGCGCCTGTAGCTCAGTGGATAGAGCAGTGGCCTCCGACGCCATGTGCGCTGGTTCGACTCCAGTCAGGCGTACCAGGCGGCGAGTCAATATGGCTCGCTGATTTCTTACGGACACCTTGTAGGCTTTCACAGACGGTTTTCTCTGAGGCTGTTTGTGGAAGCTTTGTTTTTTCGCGGCGGAGAGCTTCCGCCGGCAAGTTCACGGTGGAGCAGCCCCCACGGGCAATTCACGTGACCGTTCGTTCCTCACTGATTTATTATCAGATAAAATTTTTTCCGCGGCTGTTGCTTTTTGGCTGATTATATGATATAATATTGGTAACAGAATTTTTCGCATAATGACGAACAAAGGAGGAATATCAATGAACAATAAAGGCTTAAAACAGGCAATTGCTATTGCGGCGGCTATGTTTACTGCGGCTGCGGCGATGCCCGCGGTAAATGCGGCAGAGGAAGGATCCGGGCTGCTTAAATATGAGTTCGAGGACGGCACAGTAAACGGAGCTATGGTTTACTCGTCTCCGTCGGACATACCATCGGATAAACTGCCTGAAAACGCCGATCTGTCCGGATTTTCCGGAAACGGCTTTACCTACCTTGACCAGAAGGGAACAACCATAAGCGTGGAGGTAGACGTACCGGAGGCTGGTCTCTACGAAATGGCGATAAGCTATTGCGAGCCAAGCGATCCTAATAAAAAGGTGCAGTATCTCAACGTTAACGGCGTGAATCAGGGAGAGCTCAGCTTCCCATATAATACAAGCTTTGAGGAGACCTCCGGCGGCGTGGTCAACCTGAAAAAGGGCAAAAATACCATCGAGCTGAAGTCGTACTGGGGATATGCCTATTATGACTACCTTACGCTGAAACCGGCATCGGAGAAGCTGACGAACCTCTCTCCCACACGCAGTCTGTCCAACCCCAACGCCTCAGACTCGGCAAAGAGATTGTATAGTTATCTCTGTGACTGCTACGGAAATCATATTCTCTCCGGTCAGCAGGAGTACTGCGGTTCGCACAATTACAACTCCTGGAATGACCCGGATACGTATATCAAGGACAACGAGGCGGAGTTTCAGTACATCCTGGAGACAACAGGAAAGCAGCCTGCTATACGCGGAATTGATTTCCTTGCGTATAACACTACTTCTGACTGGCGCGATAACGCACCGGAGCGCTGCATTGAGTGGGTGAACAAGTATCACGGCATCGCGACAGTGTCATGGCACTGGAATGTGCCTGTAGAGGAAGGAAGCTCTGAAACGGCTTTCTATATTGAATCTGCAAGTGCGACATATACAACATTCAGCATTTCAAAGGCTCTTGAAGAGGGCACATGGGAGAACGAGGTTCTTCTGGCTGACATTGACCTTATCGCTCAGGAGCTTACAAAGCTTAAAAATGCTGATGTCCCGATCCTCTTCCGTCCGCTTCACGAGGCGGAGGGCGCATGGTTCTGGTGGGGCGCGGAGGGTCCCGAGCCCTGCAAGCAGCTGTACAGACTGCTTTACGACAAGCTGACAAACGAGTATGGACTTGACAACCTTATCTGGATATGGACGGGCTACACTTATCCCACATCTGCCGACTGGTATCCGGGCGACGACGTTGTTGACATCGTGGGCTACGACAAATATAATGCCGTTGACGGTATGCCTAATCTCAGCTCTATTTCTTCTACATTCTACAGCCTGGTACAGAGTACCGACGGACAGAAAATGGTGGCAATGTCGGAGAACGACTCTATTCCCTCGCTGGAAAATCTTGTAAACGACAAAGCAGCGTGGCTGTACTTCTGCCCATGGTATATGAATTACCTCACCAGTGAGCAGAATAATCCTGTGGATAACCTTGTAGAGATATACAACAGCGATTACTGTATCACTCTTGACGAGCTTCCTGATCTGAAAAGCTATCCCATAACAGGAGAGCCGCAGACTCAGCCGGAGACTACAGCTGTTCCCAAACCGTCAGAGACAACAGAGAAGGATGATACGGAAGTGGTCTGGGGTGATGCAAATACAGACGGCATAGTCGATATCGCAGACGCTACGTTTATTCTCCAGTCTATCGGAAACGGCGATAAATATGTAATGAGCGCTGCCGGAAAAAGAAATGCCGATGTATACGAAAACGGCGGAGGAATAACCGCCATGGACGCACTGGCTGTACAGAAATACGATGCCGGAATAATTGATAAGCTTCCGGAGTCGTGACCTGTGGCATCGACCTCGCCGCAGTTGTGGGGTATCGCCATATATTGTTTTGAAAGGATAAAATATGCAGTTTAATGAATTGAATTTGTCTGAGGAGATACTCAGAGCCGTTGAGGAGCTGGGCTTTTCCGAAATGACTGAAATACAGCAGCAGAGTATTCCTCTTCTTGTGCAGGGATGCGACGTTGTCGGACGCTCAAACACTGGAACGGGAAAAACCGCCGCTTTTGGCATTCCGGCGGTGGAAAGCATAACCGAGGCTGATAAGCGTGCCGTTACGGCGCTTATTCTCTGCCCGACGAGAGAGCTTGCTATGCAGGCGTGCGAGGAAATAAAGAAATTCGCGAAATACAAGCGCATAGTTAAGGCTTCTGCGGTTTATGGCGGAGCAAGCATGGAGCGGCAGATAATGGAGCTGAAACGCGGCGCAAATATCGTTATCGGCACGCCGGGACGTGTTATGGATCATATTCGCCGCAGGACGCTGAAGCTGGAAAATCTCCGGACTATTATCCTGGACGAGGCTGACGAAATGCTGAATATGGGATTTCGAGAGGATATTGAAGAGATACTTACTCATGTTCCGGAGGAGCGGCAGACGGTTCTATTTTCTGCAACTATGCCGCCGGAGATACTTGCAATAACTGAGAAATATCAGCGTGATCCAGTTCAGGTGAAGATAAAGTCATCGCAGAAAACAGTGGAGCTTATCGACCAGTACTGGTTTATGACGGCTATGGGACGAAAAACAGACGCTTTGAAGCTCCTTTTGGCGGCGTATTCTCCGGAATCTGCAATGGTGTTCTGCAATACCAAGAAAACGGTGGACGAGCTTACCGAAGAGCTGGTGAAAAGCGGCATACGTGCAGCAGGTCTTCACGGTGATATGAAGCAGGCGCAGCGCACTCAGGTGATGAACAGCTTCAAGGCAAGGACTACGGCTGTCCTTGTAGCCACAGACGTTGCCGCAAGAGGTATTGATGTGAGCGGAATCGACGCTGTTTTCAACTACGATCTGCCACAGGATAACGAGTACTACATACATAGAATAGGACGTACAGGACGTGCGGGACAAAAGGGAACGGCGTATACCCTTATCACAAGCCGCCGCCAGCAGTACGACCTGCGGGATATTGAAAGGTACATAAAGGCAAAAATCACGGAGCTTCCTCTTCCCGGCAGAGACGATGTGATCGCCGGAAAGAAGCAGGAAATTGCTGATAATATCGCAAAATGCGAGGCTGCTACCCACGACGCATATGATATTCTTGACAGTCTTGCCGCCAAGGGTATTGATTACCGCGAGGCTGCCGCAAGACTTGTAAGCGATCAGCTGAAAAAGGAGATCGAGGGGCTGCCGGAGTTCGATATGCCGAAGCCTTTGAAAAAGGGCAGACGCAGCGGCGCGCAGACCGTGAAGATCGACCTGAATATCGGAAGAAACAAGAGGATCGCTCCGAATTTCATTTTAGGCGCCCTTGTTGACGCAACCGGAATGACCGGGCAGGATTTCGGAAAAATCGACATTTTCGACAGCCACACTACCGTAGAGGTTCCGGAGTCTGAGTGCGATTATATCCTTGACAGCACAAATCCCATGAAAATAAACGGAAATAAGGTCGAGGTCAAGCTTTACAAGGGCGGCTCAGGCAGGGAAAAGCCCTCCGGTGAACGCCGCGGCAGAAAGCAGGAAGAGTTCCGGAAGCCCGACCGCAGAAGAGCAGCCTATGGAAGCAGGAAAAAGACTGAGGCTTTCGGCGAATACACGGCAAATCGCAGAAAACGGTCTAAAAAAAGACATTGAGGTGAAATGAATGGCCAAGGAAAAGGATAATCTGCCGTCAAAGGCGGCGGACAACAGAAGCTTGCAGAAAAATAACAAAAAGCTGTGGATGAGGATAGCCGTTCTCGTTATGGCGGCACTTATTCTGCTGGCATTTATCGCTTTGCCCTTATTTACATAATTAAGACAGCACCGCACGTTTTTGTGCAGTGTCATCTGAAATAAGACTACATGACATTCTCCGGTTTTGAGCCGGAGAATTTTTTTGTGCAATTTTTTCTGCCGGTTCTGACATATTTTTCATTCCGGGACGACTATAATATAGTAAGGGCGAGAATCTTAGCGGAGGTGCTGTATGCAGACGATCTATGTTGACGTTCTCATTGTGCTGAATATTTATGTAAATTACTTTCTCCTTCGCATGACTGCCGCTATAACACATTCAAGGCTTAAAGCAGTAAGATGCTTTCTTGCCGCTCTTTATGGCAGCTTTTTCTCACTGCTGATACTTGCTCCGGAGCTTAATTCCGCCGTAACTCTGCTTATCAAGCTTGCGGCGGCGGTGACTGTTGTTATGGCGGCTTTCGGTATCCACGGGTATATACGGCTCATAAAAAATACAGCCGCGTTCTTTACGGTGAATTTCGCGGCTGCCGGAGCTGTTTATGCTGTATATATCTGGTTCAAGCCGGATTTCATGCGGTTTGGGAACTCATATTTTTACATAGATTTTTCCCTGCTTATCCTGATACTTGTTACAGCCGGACTTTATTTTCTTCTCTGTCTTTTTCGCAGATTTTTTCGGAGCAGCGAATGTGACAGCTATAGGGTGATGATCCGCCGCGGCAGGAATACGGTTGTTGTGGATGGACTTGCAGATACCGGAAACAGGCTCAGGGATTATTTTTCCGGAAAGCCGGTCATCATATGCGGACGCGACGACTTACTACCGCTGGAACTTGGCGAGATCTCGACAGAAAGGCTTCCGAAGGGTTTTCGGCTGCTTCCGTGCACAACTGTTTCTGCGGAGGGGCTGATACCTGTTTTTCATGCCGACGAGCTGCTGATAATCAACAGTGTAACAGGTGAGAGAAAGTCGGTGGACGCTATGATAGGCATAGGAGAACACAGCGGAAGGGCTGTTTTTGACCCGAAAATTATTGGATAAATAAGGCAACGCCAAACAGATGATGTGGGGTGCTGCCATAAAGGAGACTGCCATGAAAATTACAGAAAAAATCAGAAAAATGCTAAAAAAATTGCTGACCGGAGACGGCGGAGTGTTCTATGTCAACGGCTCTGACACTCTTCCGCCGCCGCTGACACGGCAGGAGGAGGCGGAGGTATTTGCCGGACTAAAAACAGAGGACAAGAATGCAAGAAAGACGCTGATCGTCCACAATCTCAGACTTGTTGTGTACATAGCGAAGAAGTTTGAATCTACGGGAATAGGCATCGAGGACCTTGTTTCTATCGGAACTATAGGGCTTATCAAGGCGGTAAACACCTTTTGTCCGGACAAGAATATCAAGCTTGCAACTTACGCTTCAAGGTGCATTGAAAATGAGATACTGATGTTTCTGAGAAAGTCCTCGCAGTACCGCAGCGAGCTTTCAATTGATGAGCCGCTGAATATAGACTACGACGGCAATGAACTGCTGCTTTCTGATGTGCTGGGTACAGAGGAGGACATTGTAAGCCGGGGTATCGAGTCGGAAGCGGAAAAGGAGGTTCTGCGCCAGGCAGTTTCCCAGCTCTGCGACAGAGAACGGGAGATAATGGAAATGCGTTTCGGACTTATAGACGGCAAGGAAAAGACGCAGAAGGAGGTGGCTGACCTTATTGGGATCTCGCAGTCCTATATTTCACGGCTTGAAAAGAAGATCATAAAAAAGCTGAGAGTGACCCTTGAAAGCATTTGCTGACAAAAGGGCATCTCTAAAAACCCCTTTTGGCAAAAATCAGCTATGCATATCGTTTGCTTCGTCAACCCCTCTTGGAGTGCGACAGCACGCCTTCGAGGGATTTCCTTGCAACCGATGCACCTATCTGATTTTTGCTTAATCAAATAGGTTTTTAGAGATGCCCAAAAATTTATCCACCATTTAGGATAATATGACGATTTTTCATTGCGGTTATTGAAATTCAGAGGCATTAGTGGTATAATATATAATGTATAAATATATAGTTGTACGATGCTTTCTTTCAAGCAAAATTCCTGATTTGGAGACTGCCTATGAAAAAATGGATAATTAGAAATTACGATAAGGATACTGTCGGTAAGCTTCAGAGAGGCTGCGGCATTTCGTCTCTTGCCGCGTCTGTGCTTGCTGCAAAGGGTTACTCCTCTCCGGAGACGGTTGCAGATAAGCTGGAGGTAGATGAGCTTTCCGACCCTTTCCTTATCTATGATATGAAGGCCGCTGCCGATGCCATAAATCAGGCTATAGATGATGGTACGCGTATATGCGTCTATGGCGATTACGACTGCGACGGCATTATGGCTGCGGCTATCCTTTATTCATATCTTCTTGAAAGCGGCGCAGAGGTGAGCTGTTATATCCCCGAAAGAGCCGAGGGATATGGTCTTAACAAAGCTGCCGTGGACGCTCTCAGGGAAAACGGCACGGAGCTGATAATTACTGTGGACAACGGAATCTCAGCTATAGAAGAGGCGGAGTACATATATTCCCTTGGCATGAAGCTTATTGTTACAGATCATCACAGACAGGGCGAGAAGCTTCCACGGGCGGAAGCGGTGGTCGATCCCCACAGATATGACGACATAAGTCCATTCAAGCATCTTTGCGGTGCGGCGGTTGCCCTCAAGCTCGTTGCCGCTCTGGACGGCGGCGATTACACTACGGCTCTTGCGCAGTTCGGCGATCTTGCTGCCATTGCCACCGTGGCTGACATCGTGAGTCTGACGGGGGAGAACAGGTTCATTGTAAAATACGGTCTGGAGCTTATAAATAACACGGACAGGATCGCACTTATCGCCTTGAAGGCGGTGTGCGGACTTGATGATGCTCAGGTAGATGCGCGTGCGATCGGATTCGGTCTTGCTCCGAGAATAAATGCTTCCGGAAGATTCGGCTCTCCTAAGAGGGCGTTGGAGCTTTTCCTGAGTGAGGATGAGGAAGAGGCTGCGGAGATCGCGCAGGAGCTGAACCGGCTCAACGATGCGCGGAAGGAGGCGGAGAAAGTAATTATTTCCGATATCTTCAAGACTCTTGAAACGGACTATGAGCCGCTGCGAGACCGCGTTATCTGTCTTTTCGGAAAGAACTGGCATCACGGCGTTATCGGAATTGTTGCGGCAAGGCTTACGGAGCGCTTCGGAAAGCCTTGCTTCATAGCCTCGGAGGAGGATGGAGAGATCCGCGGCTCGGCACGTTCCTTCGGCAGCTTTTCCGTATTCGACGCCCTTACTGCGGCGGCAGCTTCTCTTGAAAAATTCGGCGGACACCCGGGAGCAGGCGGATATACCGTGAAGCCAGGCAGAGAGCAGGATTTCCGAAGGCTTATAAATCAGTATGCACTGGAGAATCATAAGGTAATGCCGTGCAGCACTATCACTGCTGACGCGCGGATCTCGGCGGAGCAGTTGACTGTTGCCGAGGTAAAGGGACTCGACGTGCTTGAGCCTTTCGGAGAGGATAACGAAAAGCCGCTTTTCCTTATTGAAAATGCGGAGATCGCCGACATACTGCCTCTTTCCGGCGGAATACACACTAAAATAAGAATAAAGCTGGGCGGTGCTATCTATGATACGCTGCTGTTCAGAAAATCGCCAAATGAGCTGAACGTCTCACAGGGCACATTCTGCGACATGATAGTAAGCCTGGGTATAAACGTTTACAGAGGCAGGGAATCCGTGAGCATTTTTGTAAGCGATGTGCAGCCTCACGGAATAGATCAGAACAAATATTTTGCAGCGCTGAACGCCTTTGAGGCGTTTACCAGAAGCGAGGAGCTGCCGGAGAGATACTACGCTTCAATGCTGCCTACCAGAGACGAAGCGGTATGTGTGTACAAGCTTATACCGGAGGACGGTATAAACACTGATACGCTGTTTATGCGACTGAATGGCAGGATAGGTAATTTCTGCCGTTTTTCAGTATCTCTCGAGGCTATGCGGCAGCTTGGACTTGTCCATATCTCTCCGGAGAGCGGCGTTGTCACACGCGTAAAGGTGAATCAAAAGGCTGATCTTAACTCCGCACCGATACTTGTGGAATTGCGCGAAAAAATAGGAAAGGGCTGATAAATATGAAAACAGAAAGCAATATGCAGGGAAGCAGACACCTTGGTCTTGATGTTCCTATTCCCGATAATCCGTCAAATGAGCTGACGAAGAAATATATCAGCAATATTCCGGATTTTGACGACAATTTCACAATTGAAATGCTCATCCAGAAAATCCTTAAAGATGACAGGCAGTACGATCTCAGCAAGATAATCTCCGCCTATGAGTTTGCGGCAAAGGCGCACGAGGGGCAGAAGCGTTCCTCCGGCCAGGACTATATAATCCACCCCCTTGCCGTTGCATATACATTGTTGGAGCTTGGAATGGATACGGATACGATCTGCGCCGCTCTTCTCCATGACGTGGTAGAGGACACTCCGGCAACGCTGAAGGATCTCCAAAAGAGGTTCGGTCAGGATGTAGCGCTGTTGGTGGACGGCGTTACAAAGCTAAGCAAGATACCAAGCTCAAAGGAGCAGCAGCAGGCTGAAAACGTGCGGAAGATACTTCTCGCTATGTCGCAGGATATACGCGTTATGATAATCAAGCTGTCGGACAGGCTTCATAATGTAAGAACGCTGAAATACAGACCTCATGAAAAGCAGCGTGCCACGGCTCTGGAGACTATGAATATTTACGCTCCTATAGCTCACAGACTTGGCATCAAGGCTATTCAGGAGGAGCTGGAGGACATTTCTTTCCGTTATCTCGACCCTTTTGCCTATGCCGAGATAGACGGTATCCTGGAAAACAAGAAGGAAGAGCGCGAGGCATTTATCGAGGCTATAAAAACCCGTATCATGGAACGTTTCAAGAAGGAGGAATTTATGGATCCTCCGCAGGTCTCCGGACGTGTCAAGAGTATCTACAGCATCTATAAAAAGGTGTTTATGGGGCATAAGAACATCGACGAAATATATGATAAGTATGCCGTTCGTGTAATTGTAAATTCTGTTTCCGAGTGTTACGGAGTACTTGGAGTTATTCACGATCTCTTCCAGCCAATTCCCAACCGCTTTAAGGACTACATTGCTTCGCCGAAACAGAATGGCTATAAGTCGCTGCATACTACTGTTCTTGGCAAGGAGGGAATCCCGTTTGAAGTGCAGATACGCACCTGGGATATGCATGAAACTGCTGAATACGGTGTGGCAGCACATTGGAAGTATAAAGAGGGTATACGCGGCAGAGATAAAATGGAGCAGCGGCTTGCCTGGGTAAGACAAGTCATAGAGGCACAGCAGACCTCCGACGATGTTGAGGAGATAGTGCGTATTATAAAGACCGATCTTTCGCCGGAGGACATTGTCGTTATGACTCCGAAGGGAATGTCGGTGTCGCTGCCGGAGGGTTCGACAGTTATTGACTACGCCTACAGGATCCATACGGAGATCGGACATAAGACTATCGGTGCAAAGGTTGACGGAAGAATAGTTCCTCTGGATTTTAAGCTCCAGACAGGTCAGATATGCGAGATCCTCACGGCGAAGGATCCGGACAGAGGGCCGAACAGAGCATGGCTGAATATAGTTAAAACAAACGAGGCAAAGTCGAAGATCCGCTCGTGGTTCAAGCGCGAACGGCGTGAGGAGAATATTGCCGAGGGTAAGGCGGAGCTGGAGAAGCTGTTCAAGCGTCACCGCATCAACATTCCCGAAGGTGAAATGAACGATTTCCTCCAGGACGATTTCCACAAGCATAACTGCGAGACCCTGGACGATTTCTATGCTTCGGTCGGCTACAAGGGCATTTCGATTGAAAAGCTCCTGCCGAGGTGGAAGGATAAATTTAACAAGCTTTATGGCGAAAAAACTGTTGAGGAGCAGGATAAGAGTCTGCTTATCAAGCCGAAATCCAGCGGAAGAAGCAGCATTGTTCTCGATCAGATAAATGATGTTTCGATCAAGTTTGCTCAGTGCTGCAATCCGCTGCCCGGCGATGAGATCGTTGGCTTTATTACCCGTGGTTTCGGTTTGTCCGTTCATACGGTAAGATGCACCAACTATCGTGCGGCGCTCCAAAGGAACGATCCGGAGGAAATGCAGCGGTGGTGCGATATCCAGTGGTCGGAGAGCGGCGGCTCGCAGTTCCAGACAAGCTTTGAGGTAGTGGCGAATGACCGCGTGGGTCTTGTTCACGACATTACAGCGGTGCTGCTGGAGTCGAGAGTTCCTATCGTTCATTCGGCGTCACGTGTGCTGAAAAACGGTAATGCCCTGTTTGAGAGTACTATTGTAATATCGAGTATGGAGCAGCTTAAAAATCTGTTCGACAAAATAAAGAAGATAAAGGACGTTTTATCAGTGGAGAGGTCAACCATTTGATATCGGGCAGCTCCTGAATAAGAGCCTGTGCGATATTGCCCTGAAAAGGAGGAGATCCTATGAGTGTGTTCCGAAAATTTGCTGCTGCCGCTGCGGCAATTTCCATGGCGGTCACGGCAGCTTATATTCCTGATGTAAAAGCTGGAGAGGTTTATGCTCCGGAATATATGATAACCTTTTCCGACAACGGCGATACTGTGTCCGTTGTGGGCTGCGATACTTCTGCTGTGGACGTCGTTATCCCGTCGGAGCTCGGTGGAAAGCCGGTCACTGAAATAGCTGACAGAGCTTTCTTCGGCTGTTCGGAGCTTGTTTCTGTGAAAATGGCAGATACAATCGAAAAAGTCGGCTCTATGGCCTTTGCGGAATGCAAGTCTCTTGAATCAGTGAAAATATCCGGGAATATTGAGGTTATCAGCGAGTATGCGTTCTATGACTGCGCCTCTCTGAAAAGCGTGGGGATCCCAGAGGGAGTTACTGATGTTCAGTGGTGTGCCTTTGCTCAGTGTACTTCCCTGAAAGCCGTTATCATTCCGTCTACGATCAAAAAAATCGGCTTTAACGCATTTGTGGATACGCCATGGTTAAAGGATATGTATAAGACGGATTCGCTTCTCATCTTCAACAATACGGTTTTTTCTGCAAAGGATCATATTATGAAGGCTGAAATACCTGCCGGCGTAAAAAAAATAGGCGATGAAGCGTTTCAGGGCAGGGAATACCTTACAAAAGCAACTCTATCAGACGGAGTTGAGACTATCGGAAGCTATGCCTTTTCGGAGTGCATAAACCTTAAAAAAGTCACTATTCCCGACAGCGTTACAAGCATCGGAAATTATGCTTTTAATGATTGTGTAAAGTTAGAAACTGTGGGACTTTCAAGAGGAATGAATAGGCTTGACGATTTTGTATTCGTTTTCTGCTCCGGGCTGAGTTATATTCAGATTCCGGAAAATATCCATTCTATCGGCGACAGAGCCCTTGGAAGCTGCACAGTCCTGGATGCGGTCGTGATAGAAGACCCGGATTGCAGAATATTTGACAGCAGCGCCACTATTTCCAACGATTATAAAGACAATGATTACTTTTTTGACGGAACAATTTACGGATATAAAGGTTCGACTGCCGAGGACTATGCTGAGAAGTACGGCTATAAGTTCGGAGTGATCGGCGATGTTAACAGCGACGGCGAGTTTTCCGTGGCTGATGTGGTTTTGGCTGAACGATTCGTTCTTGGGGCTGACGCTCCGGCGGATTGGAGAGCGGGAGACCGGGACGGCGACAATATTATTGACGCCTATGATATTGTTCTGATGAAGCAGCTGCTTGTGAAAGGATAGGACTATGACAGTAAAAACATTTCAATTGGGAGAACTTAATGCGAATTGCTATATTGCTATGACGGAGGCAGGACAATGCGTGGCTTTTGATATTGGCGGCGCGCCAAGGCTGGTGCTGGAATACCTGAAAATGAACAGATTGAAGCTGACGAAAATTTTTCTGACACACGGTCATTTCGACCATATTGGCGGTGTAGAGGAGGTGCGCAAGGCGACAGGGGCTGAGGTCTTCATTCACAGCGGCGACGCACCTATGCTTTCAAGCTCCTGTCTTTCGCTTCATTCAGCAATTTCTATTATGCCGTTTAATTCAGTGACGGAGTACTCAGAAGTCAGTGACGGGCAGGTCATAGAAGACGGCGGATGCCGTTTCAGCGTACTTCATACACCGGGACATTCGATGGGAAGCGTTTGCTATTTATGTGATGAAGAGAATATCATGTTCTCCGGCGATACGCTGTTCTGCTGCTCTGTGGGAAGAACAGATTTTCCGGGAAGCAGCGCTGAAAGCATGAGACTATCGCTGGCGCGGCTTTGCGAGCTGGAAAGAGATTACAGGGTATACCCGGGACATAACGAGTCCACAACACTTAATTATGAGAAAGAAAATAATCCCTACATGAGAAGGAAATAAAATGAATAATAGTAATAAAATGCCGATCGTGCTGATCGGCAATTCTTTTAAGTATGAGATAGAGTCGATATGCAAGCTGTTTTTCCATACGGAGCGGTTTATTTTTTCCGATAATGCAGAGGATGCTAAGGGAGAAAGCTTTATTATTGCCAGGGTCAGCAGGGGAGAGGAGACAGTTCTTTCCGCCGAGGTAAAGCTGAGGGCTGAAGAGGCAGAATCAACGGAGCGCAGGCTGCCATTGGATTGTGCGGATAAAACGGTGGAATTTGAGCTTTGTCGGCTTATATATGGAATACTCAGCAGCAAAACAGGCATTGTTCCGCCATGGGGTCTTATGACGGGAATACGTCCGGTCAAAAAGGTGACGGAACTGATCGAACAGGGTCTTAGCCGGGAAGAAATCGAGAAACGGCTTACGGAGAAATATCAGATATCTCAAAAAAAGCTGAAGCTTGCCTATGAGACTGCGGTGAATCAGCTTCCTATACTGGAAAGCATTGACAGGTCGGCAGCAAGTCTTTATGTTTCGATACCGTTTTGTCCCACAAGATGCAGCTATTGTTCATTTGTGTCTCACAGTATAGCTTCGGCTAAGAAGCTGATACCGGAATATGTGGATGCGCTTTGCCGCGAGCTGGAAATACTGGGCAGGATCGTCCGTGAAACAGATACAAAGATCGACACGGTATACTTCGGCGGCGGAACTCCGACTTCCGTTTCGGCAGAAGAGCTGAGAAAAATCATGGAGGCTGTTGCAGACAATTTCGACCTGACGAAAATACGCGAGTACAGCGTTGAGGCTGGCAGGCCTGATACCATAACTGAGGATAAGCTCCGCGTTATAAAGGAAATGGGCGCAGACAGGATCTCTGTAAATCCACAGACGCTGAACGACGATGTGCTGCGTGTTATCGGCAGAAAGCACAGCGGCGAGGATGCGATACGGGCATTTGAGCTGGCACGGAAAATCGGATTCTGCAATATAAATACGGACTTGATCGCCGGGCTGCCGACAGAGTCCGCGGAGAGCTTTAAAAATACTCTCGACCGCATTTGTGGGCTGTCACCGGAGAGCATTACTGTTCATACGCTGACGGTCAAACGTTCCGCGGAGCTTTTCAGAGACGGAAATATCAATATGGATAATCCTGCGGCGGAAATGGTGGACTACAGCATAGAAAAGCTTATGTCCCTGGGATATATGCCCTATTATATGTACAGGCAGAAGAACACCGTGGATAATCTGGAAAATGTCGGATATGCAAAAAAAGGATATGAGAGCCAGTACAATATCTTTATTATGGACGAGACTCAGACTATCCTCGGAGCAGGCTGCGCTGCTTCTACCAAACTCGTCTACCCGGATGGGCTTATTACCAGAATACATAACTATAAGTATCCGTACGAGTATATAAATCGTTTTGATCAGCTTATGGATAAGAAGGGAGAGGTTACGGAATGCTTGAAAAAAATAAAGTCTATGACGCTGAAATAACAGGGCTGACCTCCGAAGGCAGCGGTGTATGTCGTGTGAATGACATGGCTGTCTTTGTTCCCGGAACTGCTGTTGGTGATATTATACGTGTGAAAATTGTAAAGGTTTTGTCGCGGTATGCTTTCGGAATAGTGGATGAAATATTGAAACCATCCTCCGATAGATGCGCGGATAGGGAGAGCGGCTGCGGGATCCATAAAAAATGCGGCGGCTGCGTTTTCAGGCATATCAGTTATGAGGCGGAATGTCGGGCAAAAAATGATATTGTTAAAGATGCCTTCATAAGAATAGGAGGACTTGCTCCCGAGTTCGGAGAGTTTATGGGGGCGGAGACGCCTGACAGGTACAGAAATAAGGTTCAGCTTCCTGCTGCAGAAATAGACGGAAAAAAGGTTTTTGGATTTTATGCGCCGAGAAGTCACAGAGTTGTTCCGGTCGACGGATGTATGCTCCAGCCCGGGCTGTTTGACGATATTATTAAATTTATCTCTCATCATGCTCAAATGAATGCAGTTTCGGTTTATGACGAAAAAACGGGCAGGGGATTGCTTCGCCATGTTTATATCAGGCAGGGTCATCATACCGGAGAGGTAATGGTCTGCTTTGTTGTCTCATCAAAAGACAGTGCAAATATGCCGAGTCTGAGAAACATTATGAGAAGCCTCAGCGATAGATTCAAGGAGATCAAGAGCATTGTAGTTAATGTTAACTCAAAGAATACTAATGTGATATTGGGAGATGAATGCCTGACTTTTTTCGGTAGCGATACTATTACTGATATAATGTGCGGCAACGAAATCGAGATCTCGCCGCTTTCATTCTATCAAATAAATACTCCGCAGGCAGAAAGAATGTACCGCAAGGCTCTGGAATACGCTGACCCTGAGCCTGATGATGTTCTTGCAGATCTGTACTGCGGCGCTGGCACTATAGGTCTTTCTATGGCTCATAGGGTAAAGCGGCTTGTGGGAATTGAGGTCGTTCCCGATGCGGTGGAGAACGCCAGAAAAAATGCCGAAAGAAATGGTATTTTCAATGCTGATTTTTATTGCGGAGACGCTGGGGAGGTTTTCGGAATACTGAATATTTCCCCTGACATTATTGTTGTTGATCCGCCAAGAAAAGGATGCTCCGAAGAAACCCTCAATAATATTATTTCCTCGTCTCCAAGGAAAATTATCATGATTTCCTGTAATCCCTCCACTGCTGCCCGTGATGCTTTATTCCTCTACAAAAACGGGTTCTCCGTGGATAAGGTCTGCGGTGCGGATTTCTTTCCGGGAACGAGGCACGTTGAGTGCGTGGTTTTGATGTCGAGGGAGAAATAGAGATAACAAGAAAAGTGCCGAATTTACGGCACTTTTTCTGTTATGTAGTTTTATTGGCAGATGTAAATACGGATATTTCACTGTTCACGGAAACAAATCCGGTGTGTCTCGGGGATACACTCAGACCTGATTTTGACAGAGCATTCGAGCCTATCTCGTAAAAGGAAACAGGTCGAGAGGAAAAAGCTTGATTTTTGTGTTTTCGGAAAGAAGTCGGGGTGTTCTTGGGAAGAAATCCGAAAAATTCATAAAAATATCACAGGACTCAATGACGGTTTTCCCATCATGGGGTAAAACACCCTCAGAAAAACAGCTCGACAGCATCATGCCGTGGAGTGCCATGCTGCCTGAGACCTGCCACAGAACGTATAATCAGATCGTTGAAAAAGAGGCTGAGGTTAAGTGACAGCTTCTCATTCACAGTAGTACGTAGTAACTGACAGCATTTCACAGTAATTCATTGTAGTGAACCGAATAGCTTACAGCATTTGAGCCGAAGTTAATCTCGGCTCTTTTTTATACCCACTGGACTCGTTGGCACTTACGGTGCAACAGCCTCATTTTTGCTATTCATCACGGTACTTTATAGTCGGCATTTGTTTAACTTTCTTACCGACTTTAACTCGGTTCAGGTAAAATATCATATCAGGTGTTCTTTCAAAATAACCGACATTTTTCAGCCAACTGATACCACATTTGCAGTGTTTTAAGCCTAAAAATTGCTATTTCATTTTTCTTCCACATTCGTGGCATATTCTTTCGCCAATAGCTGCTTATATTCTAATCATCTTGATTAAGGCGTTTGAAATATCAATAACATCTTGTTCAGTATTATCTTTACCAAGTGTTATTCTTATAGTACCTTCACGATAATCAGAGGGGACATCAATTACCTTAATAACATGAGAAACTTGCTGATTTACGCTATCACAAGCTGAACCGGTAGAAACACAAATTCCTTTCAAGTCAAGCATATGCATGAGTCCCTCACCAGATTTTCCTTTCAATGAAATGTTGATATTGCCCGGAAGTCGCTCTGTCGGATGACCGTTTAGTATAAAATCAATATTTTCAGTCCTTAAAGCAGTTAAGAAAATTTCTGTCAAATAATGGAGATACTCTGTATTCTCCTTAATTTTCTCAGTATTTTTCTTTAAGGCAATCGCCATTCCAACAATTGCAGGAACATTTTCTGTGCCTGCTCTCATGCCAAATTCCTGCGAACCTCCATAGTGATAAGGCTGCAATAAGGCATTTTTGCTGTACAAAAATCCGATGCCTTTCGGACCGTTAAACTTATGAGCCGATGCTGATAGCATATCAATCCCCATAGCTTTTACATCAATTGGGATATGCCCGACCGCCTGGACTGCATCAGTATGAAAAATCGCTCCATGGCGGTGTGCAATTTTTGATAACTCACTGACAGATTGAATCGATCCTATCTCATTGTTTGCAGTCATGATCGTGACAAGCGTACTATCCCAAGATGTAATAACCGAGCGTTCTCTTCCGAGGATCTTCTCCAATTCATCAGCAGCTACTATTCCATACTGATCAACAGGAACAATGAACTTCTCAAATCCACTATTCTCACAAGCATACAATACAGAATGATGTTCAATCGCTGAAGTTACAACATGGCAAATATCGCTTGCTATTGTAAAATGTTTAATCGCATGATTATTGCTTTCTGTACCACCTGAAGTAAAAATGATTTGTTCAGGTTCAGCGTTAATACATTCTGCAATCGTTCTACGTGCTTCTTTCAAGGCACGTTTTGCTTTTTTTGAGAAACTGTAAGCACCGGAGGGATTTGCATAATCATCAATGAGATATGGCTTCATTGCTTCAAATGCATCTGTATCCAATTTTGTTGTTGCCGCATTATCAGCGTATATTTTCATTTTCATACCTCAAGAAAAGAGTGTGCAGCCTTCATCTTTAAATTCTTCTATTTTGTCTAAAATATCCTGAGAGGAGACTTCCAAAACATCTGCAAGACATTCAAGACAGTAAAAATTTGTTATATCCTCTCCTATCAATTTAAGATTGATACCAATCTCATCTTTTGATAATCCATTTTTGCCACAGGAAATACATTTTTTCTTTATATATTTCTTCATGTTTCATCAAGTTCCTCTATATCAAAATCCGGTACTGTTTTTCCTTGCTCTTTCTCATCAGCATGACCCATCTGCATTCTGATAATTGCTCTCATATCCATAGCGGGTTTCAAACAATAATTCCAAAAATCATCCCTGCTTATATCGGAAGGCTTTCTTACTCTTGGAAACAATAACTTAAGAAAAGCAGTACAGATCTTCTTGATAGCATCTGTGTCTCTTGTGTCAGAAGCAGGCGGCATTTTTACCAACTTGTCTACGATAACTCTATATGAAGCATCTTCGCGCAGTTCATGCATGATGGTTGCAAAATATTCTGAATTTAATGCCCAACCGCAAGCCTTCATATCGTCTTTCATTCGTGGAAGATCCCAACCTTTGATAAAACCATGTATTCTATCAAGAAACTGCGGCTGATGGAACGGCTTAGGAAGTTCAGCACACATATTCACATACTCATTTTGTCTGTCAGATGTAATATTTCCGAGAAATATAATTCCGGCATCAACATTCACTTCATGATTATCAGGCGCACGGTACTTTCCGTTTTCCATAATTGCTTGAAGTGCTGATTGTATCTCAGCATCTTTCATGTATTCAGCCTCTCGGATCTCATCTAAAGCAACATAATCTCTGAAAGCAACAACACCTTCTTTTTTGGTTGTTAAATCATAGATCAGCTTTGAGCGAGTTACTTTTCCAGACACCAACCATCCATACCTTGAAATCTGCCCAAAAAGGTACGATTTACCCGTTCCGGGAGGTGCAAGTTCCATAAGATTGACTCTTTTTTCAACAAATGGCAGAAGCCGTTGTATCATAGTTAGTTTTTGCTCAAATGATTCATAACCTTCAGGATTGTAGTCAACAGCAGAAAGGATAATATCAACCCACTCTGTTAATGAAAAGTCCTCATTAGCTGATTTATAATCTTCAAGAGACACTTCATAGGGACAAAAATCATGATAGCTTACAAGTTCGATTTTGCAAGGTTCTTTCTCATCTTCCGGAATATAGTAACCTAGTTCTATAATCCCCCAGTTTTCCTCAGACTTTAAAAGTTCATCTGAACATTTGTCCCAAACATCTTTAGGAATGATAGTTTCCTTAAATTCCAATCCAAAATCAGGTAATCTAAATGACACGATCTGATTCTTTATATTTATATTTACCGAAATTTTTCCTAAGAATTTTACAGTCTCATGCTCATTTACCACACGATTTAGAATGCTTTTCCAATCTTCTTTCTTCGGTATAAACTCACTGATAAAATCCGTAGCTCCGTCTGCATCAATCTCGCCATCGTCGTCTTGAAAGCGTTTAATAACCCAGTCACGCATGAATGATGGCAGTTTAAACGACGAAATGAAATTACTTTTTTTCAGATCCTTAAACAACACCATTTCATCAAACGCATCACGAAGCCGATTGATAAAATCCTCATTTTGATATGATGTTTTGGTCATATAAACCTCCTATTAAAGCAAGTCTCTTGACGTGCCAACAGCCTTTTTGGTTTCAAAAATCATTCCTTGTTGTACGAGCTTTTCACCATCATAAAGATCCGCTGTAAATTTCCCACTTCTTTTAATCTTAGGTATTTTAAACTTATAGTGAGAATTGTTTATAAAGCTGGAGCAAGCACAGTCGCAAGAGAAGGAAGTGTTTGATATACCTTTAACAATCAGTTTAGGTGTTTGAATCATTACGTTAGAATATACAATAATTGAAATAATTTCCTTATTATGAAACAGTATGGACTTGTCTGCATTAATGATATGAACATCAAGATTCTTGGGTTTCTGAGTGATTTCGATGATAGGCACAACAGTTTCCTCAAGAGATGCACCTCCATGAACCTCTACATTTGCAGGACGACTTCCACGAAATCTATCATAATTAGCAAGTACAGCATAACCGTTTTCGTAGGTTGCTTCGGGAATATGCGGATCAGATTTAACTTGACAACATCTGCCGCTTTCTTCGCCATTGTTTTCCAATTTAAGCATATCACATTCCGTTTGGTGAATTACAGATAACCTGCTTGCACCATGGTCAGATATGATTAAAACTTTATCAAATCGATGATTTGCAAGCATTTCCTGTATTTGATTCAGTTCCTCGTCTATAATGCTTAATTCAAAAAATAAGTGTATAGGTTCTTTGCATTTCCGATAGTCGATCTTTGTGTCATGATGTTTTAGCTTATCAAGTTTTTTCGTACCGGGAATGATTGGCTCACCATTCTCATCTAATTCGAGTTGAAAGAATTTTGTAAAATCCTTATTCATTTTTGTGATTGAAGGTAATTCACAATGAGCTACATGAACCACTGCTTGTAGATCCAAAGTCTCACACTTTTTAATAATATAGGCGAGGTACTCTACCCCCAGTGCATCAAAGAAATGTACCTGCGTATTGGTTTTGTCAATATCTTTTACTACGCTAATTCGTGGCAAAAGTTTCATGAACGGGCGTGATACTGCATTGCTTTCTACGACTTTCATAAATTCTGGGAAAATGCGATTTTTAACCTTTTGCAACTTATAGTCGTGAAAATATGTTGTCAACATAGACAGCAGTGCAGGATCATTTGTAGGATTCTTCGTATTTCTGTCAGTAAATTCAAAGTCCGACAGATACTCGTATATCTCAGGAAAGGCATATTTTACAATGCCACGGATTTCTTCTTCACTATAAGTATAATCTTTTTTTTCAAGATAAGACAGGAATGTTAGCTTCTCCTTATCACTGAGGTTCGTTAGATAGTAAACGGCATCTCTGTCGTATTGCCCTACTAAATTACAATAGTTTTGAATCTGTGCTAAATACTTGTTTGGAAGACTTTCAATAAGCTGCTTTCTATCCTGATATAATTGCTCAAAATCTGCATCAGTGTGATGATAACACAACAAATCCATAAAAATCAATTCCACCAGATTAGCTACTGATTCACTTTTCTTTACGACTGCGGATAAGTATTTATTCTCTTTTGTGCCAAAGACCTTCATGCCAATCCAAAGCAGCCACGCTCTGTCTGAACCTATATCAGTAAATGTTTTTCTTATCATCATATGAAGATTATACACACTACTGAATTCTTTATCAATTAATTTTGATAAAGAACCTGCTTTTTTTATCTTGTCATAAAGCATTTTCCATTGCTTTTCTGAACCCCATTTTTCTTCTGTGCCAGCGTTAATATCCGGATAGTTTTTGCACAGAATATCATAAATCCTACCTATGGTATCTATTTGCAGCACAGAATTTTTGTAAACATTTGCTTTAATTGCAGTATGTACAAGTAAATTGGAGCTATTCACATCATAAGACAGAGATTCCATAGCTTGCAAAAGTGAGGAGAAATCTCTATGCATATTAGTCTGCTGTGAGTCTGCAAATGCTGTCATAGTAATCGATGGTAACACAAAGGATTCTTTTTCGAGTATGATTGTTCTACGATTAGCTCTGTTTCCATCGGCATAGATTGCATTTTTCAAAAGTCCTGCACAGCCATAAATTAAAACAACCACATGACCTGCAACGGATAACTGCAATAGCTCAGATAGCGTTTTCTTTAATTGCTGTTCACCACACAGCATATCATTTAGAACATATCCAAGTACAATGCCGGATTGCACCTTTTTTACATCCATCTTGAAGCTGAATACATTAGGCAGACTATCGCCCTTGCAATAATCAGACACCCTGATTATTGATTTACTGCTATCCGCCTGCATTCTTGAGATTAAACCTTGCATAACGGCATTATCATCTATATTTGCTATGAACGGATAACCGCTTAAATCCGAATTAAAATAAGCTGTTATCTCGTTAAAGCAACTTGTTTCATCATACAGCTGCATTATTTACCATCTTCTCCTTTGAGAATCTGTATACCAAATTCTGTATCCTCATCTATTCTGCGTTTGAGATACTCCCTGAGCTGTGCTGCATCCATTTTGTCAATGATCTGGATTGCCATTTCGCTGCCCCTGAGCTTATATTCTTTATCAACCATTGACTGCAATTGTCTCTGTACCTCAGTACTCCCCAGCCAATAATAAGGTGACTCATGAAGTTTGGCGCGAAGTTTGTTTCTGATGGCATTTACATCTTTCAGTAACACAGCATTAGAACCAACTATTAATTCCATAAAAAGACGATCTCGTTCATCAGCATCTTGCAGTATGCTATAGAAATTTGCCTGATTCATGAACTCAATTGCTTCTTTTGCATCTTCTTCACTTGGATTTGCACTTTTGATTACATCAAACATTTTACGTGCATAGGAACGATTTTTCTCTTCAACCATACAGAGAATAGGCGTATTATACTTCTCAGACCATTCTACAGGGTCTTTCGTACCTGTTTTTTCTAACCAGAGTGTCTGCATCTTCTTCTTCCACTGACTCTGAATAAACACTTCGATTCTACTCTGGACATAGTTGTAGTATTCAGTTTTACCCTTTGTAAATTGTCCACTTGGCATACTACTGTATATTTCTGCAATTTCGGTATCGCTCAAATCTGTAAGCAGTGAGTTGGCATCGGCCTTAAAGTAAGGCACTTGGTCTTTATAAAAGGCATCAAACGCTTCCCGCTGTTCTACCAACAGTTCATAAAACTTTTTCTTGCTTTGATCCGCGATCGTTCCGTTTCTCTTGATTGCACTAAGTTCCCAAAGGAAAACACCAAGATCACCAACTTGTTTAGCAACAGCCTCACAAGGCATTTTAATATTATTTGTTCGTCTGTTCCATTCAATTATGGTTTCCTGCAACGAAGTGCAAACTGACAGGCTCTTATTGCTTTCCTTGACTATCTTGTACTCAAGAATAACATCTGAAATTTTCTCATCTGCTGTTTGAGTACTCCATACCCAGTTTCCGTCACCCGCATTGAACTTCTTCTTGACCTCATCAATATAAGCACCATTATCTTTGATGTCAAAGGCAAGCTGTTTTAATTCCCCACCTTGATACTGCTCTATATAGGCAATCATACCTTCTCTGCATTTGCCGTCTGTAATGAGATACTTCAAATCATCAATGATAACATCAGAACTTTCAAATATCTCGCCGATTTTCTCAGCCAACTTATTCTCTGAATCCTGATTGCTATTTGCCGTATTAGCAATACCTGTATAACAGTCAATTACCTCTTCAATGGTTTCTCTCGGGCTAATATATTGCTCTGTATCAAGCAGATACTTTACACACCAGATAGGGAACTGGAATTCTTTCATCTTAATTCTGACTTGATTTCTTGTATCAGAAATAGATTTACACATAGATGCAGGAATGCCAAATACTGTTGCAGAACCTGAAAGAAAGCTCTTTACCTTTGAAGTCATTGTCACGATATACTCATTCTTATAATTCTTTGCCGGATTCGTTTTTTTATTGAGTGCATTGGTAATCATAGACTTCATTTTTTCAATAGTCATTTGGTCAGTATTAGAATGATCACTCCAAAAGTAGTTCTCAGTGGCGTACTCCTTCAAGCAGAATCCAAGCACAAAAGAAGCTATAGCATTTGGCATAAAACCATAAGGTGGCTTCTCCAGTTCCTCAAAAATTGTCATAATGCAGACTTCGCCGTTGTTTTTCTTAAATTCCTCTGCAATGATTTCTTCAATTTTATTTTTCACCTTAACGATAACAAGGCTCTGTTTTGTAGTATCCTTCCAATACTCGTCAGCATCCCATATATCAGCAAATGCCTCTTTTGTTCTTTTATCGTAGGCACTTTTTGTTTCACGTTTAATACCAAGTTCAACACCTTGTGTAAGATTAAAAGCTCTGTATAAAGTACCATTTAATGTATACTGCTCAAGGCATACAGGATAAACGTGAAAAGCATACTTTTTTAATGCGTCTTGCAAATCTGAAAGGTTAGCCTTCCTCTCACCGTTAGGATTTGACGGTGTATAAATGCAGAATGCTCCGTTAGTAATATTCTGTTGCCATTGACGGAGTACGCTATCTGCTTGATCATGATAATGCTTGCCTTGTCCATTCTTGTCTTTGGTTGAATAGTATTTTGTAAAGGCAAGAGCATCAATATACTGATTATAAAGGTCTTTTCCCATAGGAGTAAGTGTTTCAATAAAGATTATATCATTATTCGACATAGATACAGCCTTCAGAATACGTCTCTGTACTTGTTCTGCCTCTGTATCATTCATAGCAAAAGTAATGATGACCTTGAACCGTTCGGGATAATTATGACGCTGCTGAGTTGTAATGGCAGAATTAAAAGTACTATCCGAAGTATGCACAGGGATATATCTCATCTCCACCTGTTTCGGAATAGCAACAGCATCAGCCAATTTAGCATCATTGATCAGCCTTGCGGTAGTAGTTTCAGCAATAGCAGCTTCTTTATGTTTCTTTATGCCGTCACCTACATTACCGTTAGCAACGCAATATTCCTTTTTGCCGTTCGCCATAGGCTTTTCAAATATCAATCCCTTTTCCTGCAATCCCTTTGCGATGGACACCGCTTTATTGATGCTCCAATCTGTTCCACGGAAAGAGAGGTCAAGTGTTTCCGCAGTTGGCGACAACAGCTCATCATTAGATATTCTGACAGAAACAGCCTGTAAAATCAGAATGGTTTTGAGTACTTTCTTTTCTTCTGGTAAGAGACTTTCAGGCTTTAATCCGTCATAGCTCATAAAAATGCTTCTGACATCATCAGCAAGACCGCTGATCTGCTTTCCTGCGAAAAAATCCCACAACAAATCAACCGTAAGGATATTTTCCATTTTATCCAACGGACCATGATTGTTGATATACCATTTGAATCCTCTTGTTTCTTCACTTTCATTGATAACAAAGTCAAACATACTGCGCTGATTAGAATTGAACATACTTGCGATTTGACGCAGTATCAGTGCAGCATAAGGGTGTATCGGTGCTACGCTCTTTAAATCTTCGTCGCTAAAATCGGATTTCCTGCTCTTGCCTGCTCTCTGAAAGCCGAGAATACTCTTTCTTATATCGGATAATCTGCCATTCAGTGAGGGCAGGATTCCATTATTCCAGTCATTTAACTGCACAGGATCATCAGTCAGCTTCATAGCCTGATGCAACAGCTTGAACGCTGTATTTTCAGGAAGAGAAATTTCAATCGGCTTCTGAAAACGGTCAAGAAACCTCGTAACTGCATTGGAATCAGCAAATACCTTTTCTGCTTCATGCGTAACGATAATAAAGTAGAATGGGCTGGAAAGGCTGATTTCCAACAATGTCTGAAATCCTGTCAGTCCCATAGGGTGACTTGTCATAAACTCGGAGAACTCGTCCCATGCAAAAATGATAGCCTTTAGATTGTTTTTTTCGATAATATCCTTGATCCATTCTGACATAGCATTTGTATCTTTCAGAATGCCATACTGACCAATACTTGTCATAACATTCATGACCTTACGGAGCATTTCCTCGGCTATCTTGTCATCGTCACCGTTGATAATGTCCTCTATTGCATCCACATTTAAGCCTTGAAATTCAGCGATATACTCATCTTTTTTGATAACGTTGTCAAAATAACTGCGATTGACTGAATCAGCGATAAATGAAAGGAACGAATCTTTCATAGATGCAGATCCCTGATTTTCAATGCCGTTTTCTTCAAGGGCTTTCATGATGCTCTGCTGAACGGCAAGCACAAGGTCAGTCTCTGTCTTTACATCAGAAGAGCCAATACGATGAATAGTAATGATTTTACCGCTGTTCTTCATTGCAATGAACTTATTCAGCAAGTCATTAAGAAGTTTCTGCTCAGTGAAATACTCTGTGATCTCATCATCAGCAGCACGAAGCATAGAAATCAGTGTAAGAAGCAGGTGAGACTTACCCGAACCATATGGACCCCATATAAATATAGACCGCTCATTCAGCCCGTTCACCATGTCGCAGGTCTGTTTCAGAACCTGAATAAACGAATCATTTGCAAAATAATTCTTCCAACTGACTTTGCCCTGTTTGATAAGGGCTTCCGTCACCTGTGGAAAATATTTCGGATCTATCCTAAAATAGTCCTTATATAACTTCTTGTCCATTTTCTTACCTCATTTTTTAGAACAGCGTCAGAACATCATCGGCTGTCTTATCCTCGGATAACGTGATTGTCTCCAAATCCAGCGTGAACGATGCACGGATAAATTCAGGGTAGTGTGTACTCAGATTGTTGAGGATACCCACCATAGTCTCACGGTCAAGACCAAAAATGCGTGTCGGGCTGATACCGTCTCTTTCCAGTGTATCATCAAGCAGTGTAGAGAGTGAGAACTGATAGTAGCCGTCGCAAGCCTCCGCAAACTTGAAAAGGGAGTAGAGAATTACCTCCGGAATGGGTTCTTCCCATTTAGTGCGAGTTATTCCTGTCACTTTCTTCTTTTCTTTTATTGCAGTACCATATCCCAGTCTACCAATAGGAAGTTCAGCTATTCTTGAAATAGCACTGAATATATCGTTTGTCCACGATTCTTTAGCTCCGGACTCCACCATAAGCGTTGTTAGCAAAGCTTTTGAATATTCGCTGTCAAAGCCTACAGTTCTAACATACCAGTTTGTTTGAGGTGTATAACAAAGGTTTGTGAAAATGATTCCCCACGCCTTTTCACTTTCATACCCTACTGCTTCACACACTTCAGCTGTTTTAGAGAAACCTGCGTTATCAAGCAGATTAGCATCTCTTAAAAATCTTTTGAAAAAGCTGTACATCTGAGAACCTAGATCATGATTAGTGTCGAAATCATTTTTGAATGTAAAAAATTGTTTTATCCAATCTGCCTTTGGTGCAAAATGCGAATAACTATTCAAACTTGTGTTTTTCCCCTTAATCATAATTCCTCCTTTGACTTCTTCGAGTGATTTATATACCAAGCAGCCTTTTTCAACTTTATGGCATTGTGCACAATGCTTACATTCATCTTTAATAATTACATTTCCATCTATAAATGTTAAATTTCCATATGGACAATCTGCTTGACATTCTTTGCACCCAACACAACAAGCAGACTTTCTGAATACATTCTTTATCAGCTTAACAAATTCAGCATTTTCTTTACATACTTTTGAACTTAAATAAACGATTAAAGCATTGTTTTTTTCTTCAACTTCAAAAGTAATTATCTCACCATGATAATCAATAGAATATGGAGTTTCTTCATTAACCAGAATGCCTATTGTTTTTACCCATTGTTTCCAGTCAGTTTTTGGGTGATCTACTTGTATAATGAGCGAGTTATCTTTGTTACGAATTTCTTTATAATTAAGCTGTATATCAATATCTCTGCCGTTTTTTCGTGCTTTCCAACCACCAGCTTCAATAAACTGCTGTAATCTTTCTTTATTAGGGAATGCTTTTGCATATGAATTCCTTATTGATGCAACTAATGGTTTTGCCTGCTCGCTATAGCAATGATAATTCATATAATCGTTTCGTTCAGCTGCACGAGGACAGATCAAACAACCAGCACGACGATTTCCCTTTTTATATGCCTTATTAAACGGCAATCCATTTATATATGTGTACAAAAATATTTCGGCGGAACTCCAGTCTAGTATAGCATTACAACTATACTGTCCTTTGTGTTTACCGCCATAGGTTATATATTCATACTTGCTACGAGCTAAACTTTCATCAGCTCTAACTCCCACAAAAGCCATACCTGTAAAATCAGGCTTTTTCAGCACTTCACGTAGCAAAAGAATTTGAGGTGCGGTCTTATGAACACTACAGCACCACCTTGTAACCGTACATGGCGGACCGAAAAGTCCCCAACTGTCAACAGGATCAAAATGTGACTTTGAAATCAGGAAGTCAATCTTTTCGTTTTCACAAAATGTTTTTATTTTCTCAATCAGGTCATAAGTGTCTGAAAACTCCATTCCAGTATCACTAAATACAACCTTAAATCCATCATGCGGCAAAGCCCTCTGAACAAGGTCAAGAGCCACCACGCTATCCTTGCCGCCACTGAATGCAACATAATAAATATCAATCTTTTTGCGGTACTCCATATAGGTGTTGTAAATCTTCTGTATCGTCTCCTGCACAAGCGTTTCCAGAATATTGCGGTTCTTTTCACACATTGCCTGTATGTCGACAAATTCCAGCATATCGCCGTTCGGCTCGGGCTCATCAAGAATGATGATTTCAGGTTTCGTATACAGTGAACCGCCCTTCGTCTTGGCAACATGCCTTCCTTTATATACATAATTATTTGCTTCTGCCCACATAAGCGGAGCAGAATCGTCCTTGGGATAATTCCAAAATTCACCGAAGCCAAGTATATCCAGTTCACGATAGTAAACAGGTCTGGGTTCTTTACTGAACTTCGCCTGATTTGTCGTCAGCAGTAAACCTCCGGTTTCTTCATCCCAGTGGTATTCGTACATTGGTTATCTTCCTTACTCTATATTTAATCGCTTTTGTTTCGCTGTCTTGATAATAGCGGAAATACTGGTATTCTTGGCTCTTTGCTGAAAATTCATTTTTTTGAGTAGCTGTAATGCCGACTTTTCGTCAGACCAGTCGTAATTCCTTGCAAGCATATCAGCAGCAACATCAGCGTAATTTTTTAGCGGAGAAGAGCATTTCAGCATCACTCCATAATAATCGTCCTGAGCAATACTCAACTGGACTAATTGAAACTTTTCGCTATACTCACGCAGAAAGCTCTCCAACAAGAAACCGTTCCACCGCACAGATGTCGGCGGCAGATTCAAAAACAGTGTAATGTCTTTCAGCGGTGTATATTCATCAGGATACATTTCCTCTAACACACGGTCAACTGCCGCAGTGTCGAACTGAACTGTTCCTTTGCGAACCATTTCAGTATCCGAAATGCGTATCATTTCTTTGAAAACATCGTCCCAATATATAACTGGCAAACCGAGTTCCTTTTTCAACTCTAACAATTCATTCAGTGTTACTCGCTCACGGTCAGCAGCATAATTCCGGAATACCTGACCATAGTCAAGCTGATTGCCTTTTTCTGTAATAACAGATGAACTGAACTCAAACTCATCTCTCAATAGTACTTTGAGGATATTTCTGATACTATAGTCTTTATACTGCTCTGAATCCATTGCCGAAGAAGGGCAGGCTTCTCTGAAAATATCACGCAAATCCTTTGCTACAAGAAAGCATTTCGCAGATATAGTCGAGCGCATAGCACGGATTAAAGCAATTTTTTCCTCAGCGGAGATATAGAAATTCGGAGCATAGAAGTATGTGCCTTCTTCTATATAGGCAGCATCAGGGATCTGCACTAACGCTTGCCTGATCTTATACATCGGGATGTGATTCAATTTACCCTGTATCTCTTCAATGCTTACAGGAATATGATAGCTTTGGAGAACTTTTCTGATTTCCTCATTAGAATCAGCCTCAATACCATATTTTGCAATAAACGACTTCATAGCACGATATTTCTTCGGGAAATCTGTGTCTCCCTGAATAACTGTTCTCAGGGTATCAACACTGTAAATGCTCATCTCCGCAGCCAGCCGATCTGTATACCTATTATAAAGGCACTCATAGTAAACGGCAGTCGCACCGCTATCAAATGCGCTCCATATCGAATCGTATATATCTGACAGAACAGTATAATTGGATTTGTCAGAATAAAAGATACGCTCATCTCTCACCTGACCAATGCTTTTAAAAATCTCTTCTGTTTCATCAGCGGTCTTTCCGAGTTCTTCGCCATACCTTTCTTCATAGGCAGACTGAAAACGCATTCTGTGCATATAATCGCCAATACAATACCCATCCTCAAACTCTTGCAAGAGGAGTGTTCCATACTTTTCTTTTATTTCATTAGAAACATTGCTTTCTTTTGCTTGGCGAGGTAGAGAAACAGAACTATTGGTTTTAGCAAGCATATAGTCACGGTACTTATTTAAAGCTGCAACAAGGTAGTTATGCTTTTCTTCACTCAAAGTTCTGAATCCTCTATCATTCATTAGAACCTTGTACAGTGTCTCAAACTCTTCATAGGACACACAGGTAATGATACTACTACTGTATAACTTGTTATTGTGTCCATATTGGTCACAAGTGTCGATTGCCGATTTGTAGCTTCTTGCAGTAGCCTGTTTCAGACTTGCGTTTTCCATCATCCATTCTGTAAAATCAGAATTATGTTCAGTCCCTTTTTTCTCATTTACATTATCAGTATTATTTTTATCTACATGAAAGACTGACAAGCGTTTCACATATTCTTCAAGCATCTGCAACCCTATCTCAGCGAAAGAAAGTATTTTTTTATATTTAACTATAAAGAATTTATGACTTAAAGATTTCTTCCGTAATACAGAGATAACATCAATTGTCAAATCATCATATATAGAGTGAGACAACGCTTTGATTGAAATCGCAAAGTTTATCATAGCATCAATAGCGCTTATAATATCAGCAGCATTGTCGGCACTCTTTTTATAAACATATTCAATAAAAGCATCTTTGCTTTTTGACGAATACTCAACCATTTTCATCGCCTCCTCCTTTAAATTATGATATGTATTGTAATCTGTTCGATATAGATTTGCAATCTCGGAAAACAGTTTTGAAGCCGCTTTTCCCATGTCTTTCTGTTCAATTGCTGTTGCCATACTCATCAGCTGAAAACTAATTCCGTTGGTGTTTCTGAAAATATCGTCTATTTCAAAACCTTGATTAACCGCCTTTGTTCGTAGTTGGTATGAGACCAAATTAACCATTTGCAATTTTGGAACACCCGATTTAACTTGTAACCATGCATCATGTAATATAACAGCTTCATACTTATCCCATGGGATTCTAATCCCCATAATATCACATCTTCTCGATTTTGTTGATTATGTGCGTAATGCAGTCGATATATGGAATGAAAATTATCGAATTCCACTTGAAAATAAAGGCATAAATACACTGCATTGTTTTTACCAACCATTCCATTCTCGCATGATGAAGAAGCTCCTCAGGCGACAGCAAACGGCTTGAAATATAATAATACCATTGAAGCGACCGTCCTGATCTCGTAGAATAAGAAATGTTCTCTTGTAAGACCGCCGCTGTAGTGTTTTTGTGGGTTCATATTGTTTATTCCTTGTAAGTCGATGTTGGGTTTTCGCAAAAGATTTTCTTTTGCGATATGATATAATAGATTTCAGGGATGTC
>JAMPAJ010000001.1:1101569-1107050 GCA_023667265.1 Alistipes sp. | reverse complement strand
TTGCAGAGCGCCTGAAGGCATCATCGACCTACGGTCGATATGGGACTCTGTCCCATACCCTGCCAAAGGCGCTGCCTCTGGACTCTGCAAAAGGGACATTGCCCCTTTTGAAACCCAATGTTTGGTTTTCACCCTTTTATTATACCACACTTCCTTTAAATAGTCTTAAAAAACTTGTAAACTTTATTCGCCAAAGCTTCCGGCGCAGAAAATTTCCAGCGAATTTTTTGTGCATAATTACAGAAAAAATATAAATTCAGTCATAACTATTGACTGGATTGAGAGTTTGTGGTAAAATAAAAAAGGTATAGCTTGCAAAATCTACAGGCTGTTAATTTGTTGCCAACTATTACAAATAGAAATATTTTTATAGACAGGAGCGTTGATCTATGCTTTCACCACAGGAACGTGAGCACAAAAAAGGAGTTTTCGGCAGAAAATCCGGCGACCAGGCGAAAAAATATGAAGAGCTTTACGCCGAATTCTGCGCATCCGGCTACACTAAGCCTTTAGCGGACGGTTACGCCGACGCTTTCGTTAACGATGCAAAAAAAGTCGCGCCCGGCGATATAATCCAGACCGCACGGCTCTACGATAAGATACATGACCTGAAATCCGCGTCTTTCTACCTTTCCATGCTCGAAGAGGTGAAGAAGCTGTCCACTGAAGAGCGTTTCATGTTCTGCGTGGAAAACCTTAAAAATATCAGTAAGCTCGGAAGATGGCGTGAAGCGGAGGATTTCCGCACGGAAAACATTGATTTTCTGCAAAAATACTCGGTCAAGGCTGAGATGGATCAGCGCGCTGATCTGTACATTGCCCTGTCCCTGTCTGACTGCGCCGCAAAGCGCTATACATCGGCATTTCGGCTGCTTACGGGCTTTGGCTATAAACCAAAGGGGAAAAATGACAAGAAGCTGCTGGAGATACTGACCACGGGAATCTACATCTGCGCCAGATCCGGCGACAATGAAAGTCTGGACAATGCCGTTATGAACGCAAATGCAGCCCTGGGACTGTTCAGCGAGTTCGAGCACAGTTGGACGAAGGATTTTTACGAGCAGCGCATCCGCGAGGCAGCAGAAGGGATCATCTGATCCAGAGCAAAATAAGTCCGAAAGAGGTCTGCGGGCCTCTTTTATTTATGTTAAAATAAAAAAATATATCAACTTTTTTGGCAAGTTAATTAGTTATATCAGTTTATTAATTCTCCCTTCAACGTTTCGTAATGTTTACAATTTATTAAAATTCCGTTGAAGTTCAAACGACAAGGTATCAGCTGGATTGAAATAATTTCCCGATTTGACGCAGAAATCAATGAATAATAATCATATTTAATATATTAAAATTAGTTTAAATTTCTTGTTTGTGAATTTCAAATTTATTGATAAACTCATTATTTTTATTAATAATTTATAAATATTTTATATTTAATTATAAACAGCAATATAGTGCTAAAAATGAGCAATATAATCAATTGATTGAAACGCAAATATGGTCTATAATTGAATCATCGGAGGACGGAAAGCACGGTACACAGCCTTCCGCTCCGAAGCAAAAATGATACATTTATGTATCCTGTGATCTCGGCAAGCACAGCATGAGCCAGCCGGTTTTTAAACTCCGCCGGCTGCGTCCAACGACCAATCACGCATCAGCTTCACCAATCGGCTGTTTATTGAACATTAATGCCTATAATATGTTCAGTTTGCCTAAATTCAGCCAGCAGTCTTTTTACGATGCAACCATAAGTCACATCAGGGCTTCAGCTGTCGGCTTTACGCCTGCCGGAAGGCGCTTCCGTATAGAGGGTGCGGAACCGCCAGAATCTGCTTGAAAAGCAGACCTTAAACTGAACAGCGGTTTTCAGCGGCAAAGTTGAGAGGGTGCCACTGAAAATCGCTGTTTGCTTTTATCCATACTTTTTTTGTGCAGATTACCCAAAAAACGGAAGTTATTTTTTTACTTATTTTGTATAGCAATTTGTGGGAAAGTATGGTATAATAGATTTAAGACGGGATGGGCGTATTGCGTCCAGAACCGGTAGGGCACTCCGCAGACGCGGTTTGCCGAAGTAAAAAAACGGAGGTATTTACCAATGGCAAAGAAATATTGTTACCTTTTCTCTGAGGGCGACGCTTCAATGAGAGAGCTTCTCGGCGGTAAGGGTGCTAACCTGGCTGAGATGACAAACATCGGCCTCCCTGTTCCCCAGGGCTTCACCATCACTACAGAGGCTTGTACTCAGTACTACGAGGACGGCGGAATCTCTGACGAGATCATGGCTGAGATCGAAGAGTACATCGTAAAGATGGAAGGCGTTACAGGCAAGAAGTTCGGCGATAAGGAGAATCCTCTCCTCGTTTCTGTTCGTTCAGGCGCTCGCGCTTCAATGCCCGGTATGATGGACACTATCCTCAACCTTGGTCTTAATGAGACTGTTGTTGAGACTATCGCAGAAAAGTCCGGCAATGCTCGTTGGGCTTGGGACTGCTACAGAAGATTTATCCAGATGTACTCCGACGTTGTTATGGAAGTCGGCAAGAAGTACTTCGAGGAGCTCATCGACGAGATGAAGGCTAAGAAGGGCGTTACTCAGGACGTTGAGCTTAACGCTGACGATCTGAAGGAGCTGGCTGGTCAGTTCAAGGCTGAGTACAAGGCTAAGATCGGCGTTGACTTCCCCTCTGATCCTAAGGAGCAGCTCATGGGTGCTATCAAGGCTGTATTCCGTTCATGGGACAACCCCAGAGCTAACGTTTACAGACGTGACAACGATATTCCTTTCTCTTGGGGTACTGCTGTTAACGTACAGGCTATGGCATTCGGTAACATGGGTGACGACTGCGGTACTGGTGTTGCGTTCACACGTGATCCTGCTACTGGCGAGAAGAAGCTCATGGGCGAGTTCCTGACAAACGCTCAGGGCGAGGACGTTGTTGCAGGCGTTCGTACTCCTATGCCTATCGCTCAGATGGCTGAGACTTTCCCCGAGGCTTACAACCAGTTTGTTGAGGTTTGCGGCATTCTGGAGAATCACTATCACGATATGCAGGATATGGAGTTCACTGTTGAGAACAGAAAGCTCTATATGCTCCAGACAAGAAACGGTAAGAGAACTGCTCAGGCTGCTCTCAAGATCGCTTGCGATCTGGTTGACGAGGGTATGAAGACAGAGGCTGAGGCTGTCGCTATGATCGACCCCAGAAACCTCGATACACTTCTCCACCCCCAGTTCGACGCTGCTGCTCTTAAGGCTGCTACTCCTATGGGCAAGGGTCTCGGCGCTTCCCCCGGAGCTGCTTGCGGTCAGGTTGTATTTACTGCTGACGACGCTGTTGCATGGGCTGAAGAAGGCAAGAAGGTCGTTCTCGTTCGTCTCGAGACTTCTCCCGAGGATATCACAGGTATGAAGGCTGCTCAGGGTATCCTGACTGTCCGCGGCGGTATGACTTCTCACGCTGCTGTTGTTGCTCGTGGTATGGGCGAGTGCTGCGTTTCCGGATGCGGCGACATCAAGATGGATGAGGCTAACAAGAAGTTTGAGCTCGGCGGAAAGACTTTCGTTGAGGGCGATTTCATCTCTATCGACGGTACTACAGGTAACATCTACGACGGTATCATCGCTACTGTTGACGCTCAGATCGCAGGCGAGTTCGGAAGAATCATGGCTTGGGCTGATAAGTACAGAACTCTCAAGGTAAGAACAAACGCTGATACACCTGCCGACGCTAAGAAGGCTCGTGAGCTGGGCGCTGAAGGTATCGGTCTCTGCCGTACAGAGCATATGTTCTTTGATCCCGACAGAATCGCTGCTTTCCGTGAAATGATCTGCTCTGACACTGTTGAGGAGCGCGAGGCTGCACTGGCTAAGATCGAGCCCATGCAGCAGGCTGACTTTGAGGCTCTCTACGAGGCTCTCGAGGGCAACCCGGTTACTATCCGTTTCCTGGATCCTCCTCTCCACGAATTTGTTCCTACAGAAGAGGCTGACATCGCTGCTCTTGCTGAGGCACAGGGCAAGTCCGTTGAGGCTATCAAGAACATCATCGCTTCTCTCCACGAGTTCAACCCCATGATGGGTCACCGTGGATGCCGTCTGGCTGTAACATATCCCGAGATCGCTAAGATGCAGACAGCTGCTGTTATCAAGGCTGCTATCAACGTTAAGAAGAATCACCCCAATTGGACTGTAAAGCCTGAGATCATGATTCCTCTGGTTGGCGACGTTAAGGAGCTCAAGTTCGTTAAGAAGGTAGTTGTTGAGACTGCTGATGCTTGCATCGCTGCTGCCGGCGCTGATCTGGAGTATGAGGTTGGTACAATGATCGAGATTCCTCGTGCTGCTCTTACAGCTGACGAGATCGCTGCAAACGCTGACTTCTTCTGCTTCGGTACAAACGATCTGACTCAGATGACATACGGCTTCTCTCGTGACGACGCAGGTAAGTTCCTGAGCGCATACTACGACAAGAAGATTTTCGAGAACGATCCTTTCGCTAAGCTTGATCAGACAGGCGTTGGCAAGCTGATGGAAATGGCTATCAAGCTCGGTAAGCCCGTTAACTCCAAGCTCCACTGCGGTATCTGCGGCGAGCACGGCGGCGATCCCACATCTGTTGAGTTCTGCCACAAGATTGGTCTTGACTACGTTTCATGCTCACCTTTCCGCGTTCCGATCGCAAGACTGGCTGCTGCACAGGCTGCAATCAGCGAAAAGAAGTAATTCATAATTACTTCAAAATTGGCGGATTTGCACTGAATATCAATGATGCAAAACGCTATTTATATGCTCAAACAACAAAAAGAAGAGTACTCTATTGGCGTGATATTATCGTTAATGTGTACATCTGAATAAAAAAACAAACCCTCACAGCTTACAAGGCTGTGGGGGTTTTGTCATTTATTAAGTTTTTTGCTGTTTACTGTTGATTTTTATGATATAATATATTGTGATGTATTGTGTAAAATTTTAAAGTTCAAGATAATAAGGAGGTGTAACATTGGCTGATAAAGTTATGCAGATGTTGGCAGAGGAAACAGGCGGAAGAAGTTACAAAGCACATAAATATGGACTTGACCACGCTGAAAGACCTGTTATTGATTACAGTGAAGATGCTGTAGTGTGGGAAAAAATGGCTGAAACTTCACATAATCTTCCGAAATACATATCCCTTGAAAAAAATATGACTGAATGCGGTGAACAATATTTAACATACTTTCTTGACGGCTCTCGCCGTGTATATAAGGTTGATGACCACTCTTATTCTGTTTCAAGGGATAGAAGTAAAATTTTCCCGATAATTGCAGGACAAATAGGTGTAGGCTGTTGTAAAAGAGTTGACAGGATAATTACTCCTGAACAGTTCCACAGAGAAATTGTAATATCAGTTCCGGACATTGCCAACGCTGACGGTAAATCAGGATTTTTTGAGGGTATGGCTATAAAACTGAGCAATCTTCCTGTTATTCAGCGTAGCG
>JAMPAJ010000001.1:969601-1101469 GCA_023667265.1 Alistipes sp. | reverse complement strand
CCTCTCCTCACTCAGGCTCTGTAAAACGTCTTTTCCATGCGTTCAGATCTTCCTGCCTCAGTTTCAGCTACTCAGCTATCTCCTCGACTGCCGCTCCCGACAGCTTTATTATTATATCACCTTTTTGCGCTTTTGTCAAGAAGAAGATTTTTAACATATTTCAACATATTTTTGTTAAAAGTGACACTCCGCGACATACGTAATAAAAAAGACACGGCAAAAGCCGTGTCCTGTATTTCTGTTATGGTGCATCCTCGTCTGCAACAGGAGTATCATTGCTCGGGTCGAGGTCAAAGAGAGCCAGATTCGCGCCTCTTACTCTCGCGTTCTGGATAGGTTTGATATCCACATCCTCGTTATCGAGATCAAAAAGGGTCTTCGGGTGCGAGCCGATGTACTTATCTGTGGGGCTTTCGCCGGAGACAACGGCTGTGATCTTGTAATCCTCAACATGGAATTTCAGCGTAATATCGTCCGTACCGAGAATACGCAGGAGATACGCCTCAATTTTATCGTTCCACTCGTCCATGATATCGGTACGTCCTGTCCAGCTCGAATAATCAATAGCATTTCCGTTTGCATCGCAGCGATAGCCCGAACCATTGCTGAAATAGTAATACCAATCGGACGAAGTCTCTCCGTTAACGCCATTGACAGGCGTGTAAATATGGTTTACAGCGATATTTTTCTGCGCCGCAGTCGTCGTTGCTTCGTTGTAAAGCGTCACAAACTTACGCTCGTGGAACTCCAGCTCTGTAACGATAGTCTGAGCCGCGTTAAACGCCGCCTTTGCCTTCATATTTTGTGTACGCATCCTCGAACGCTGTAGCCAACGTGCCCCGAATGGAGCGAGAACGCCCAGCAGAACGCCTAAAATCGCGATAACTATAACCAACTCAATAAGAGTGAAGCCCTTTTTCTTCCTCATGACGAAACCTCCCAAATTTAAGCTTACTTATATTATACCAAACAATTCACAATTTGTCAATAAAATCATGTTGGTGATTCTTCACAAGCTTTTCGCTGTTTGTTTGTGCAAAAAGACCTCCTGCCAAGGCAAGAGGTCTGACGGTTATGGGTTGTCGATCTGTGCCTCGGCAAGGTCGAGGGCATTTTCGAGAGTCGGAGTCGGCAGCTTTGTATCGTAGTTATTCTTTGTCAGAACAGGCGGATAAGTGCCGAAATACTTGCCCTCCTTGGCGGCGGCGCACTTAGCCGCACCATTCTCTATGCGGACAAGAAATGTCTGATTCACCAGACCGGTCGACTGGTCGGAAAGAGCCGACTGCATAGTCTGACCGTCGCCGGCGTCAACAGTCTCGAGAGCCGTTCCTACGCTGGTATTGAAACCGTAGTCGCTGTCCGCCAGAGCCGCCGCACCGCTGTCCTCCGCCTCTTCCAGGGCGATGTTTATGGACTTCCACGCTTCCTTTGCCGTCACGTTGGCGGACTGTATACGCGCCTTTTTAATGTTTCCCAGCAGCGTAGGCGCAAGAATAGCCGCAAGAACGCCGATTATCGCGATAACAACGATAAGCTCGATAAGCGTAAAACCTTTTCTCTTCATATAGATCCCTCTCTCATGTACTGTTAATAAACGGACGTTGTTTTATCCACCCTTATTTTAACAAATTATTCACATTTTGTCAACAGCACAGATATAGAATTTATATAAATCATTATTCGGTTTTTTGTGCACTTTCGCCAAAGACTTCCAGCGCCGTTTGAAGCTGCACGTCCTTATCCGTTCCGATATACTCCGGGGGCATATCAATGATTATATCCGGTTCAAGCCCGATACCGTGATAATAGGGAATATCGTCCACCCATATCCTGCCCTCAGTGTATTTGAGAACGCCGCCGTTGAAAATAGTCTTGACCTGGTATATCGCCTTGCCGAAGGTCTGCGTGCCTATGACCTGCGCGCCACCGTCGTTCCGCATGAGAGCCGTGAAGATCTCCGACGCGCTGGCGGTATTTCCGTTCACCAGTACGACAGCCGGCACGTCGTACTCCACCGCCTCGCTCATTTTCGTTTCATTCACAACGCCCTCGTTGTCCTCTTCGTAAAGCGTTCCGTGGTCGAGGAAAAGGTCAACTATTTCCAGGGACGTGCTTGTCAATCCGCCGCTGTTGTCACGCAGGTCGAAAATTATGCTGTCGAAATCCTGTTCAGCAAGCGTGTCCTTTACCACCTGCGCCGTATATTCGCCCATGCTCTCGATGCCCAGATACAGCGTAGAACCGTACATCTCGGCTGTTACGCCCTGCCATGCCTTCTCGTCGGCACAGCGGACGAAATCAATAGTCAGCTCTTCACCGTTCCGGTCGAGAACAAGCTTCACCGTTTCGCCGTCGCTGCCGTTGAGCCGCTTTATATTCTTATACTCCTCCATAGGCTTTCCGTCGATGCTGACGATAATGTCGCCTATCTCGATGCCCTGTTCCGCCGCCGCGCCGTCGGGGTCTACCCAGGTGAAGCAGGGCTTATCCTCGCTGTTGAAGCCCAGACGTATTCCGCTGCCCTGCATAGTCGGCAGCTCGTTGGCGGATTCGACTACCCATTTTTTGTCGGTAGAGTCGTCTCCCGGCGTCCAGTTGGTGTATTTGTCGCCGTAGAGGGTAAAATAAGCCTGGTAGACCGTGCCCTTTTCCGGGTCGTCCGGGGGCGTTATGAGCAGCTCGTTTTCTGCAAAATCCTGCGCCTCCAGCACAGCCGGATATTTGTTCATAAAGTCTATTTTTTTCTTGTTCGCCAGATACATTCCGCCTGCCCCGAGACCCATTGAAGCCGTACAGAGCAGTACCCCGGCAAAAAATTTCCGCTTTTTATCCATTGTTTCTCCTATAAAAAAATCCCCACGAATTGTGGGGATTTATATTAGTTTTGCTTTTGAGACCTACTCATTCGTTATGAGATTGCATCGGCGTCTGCGTGCTCTGCATTGTAGAATGTTATTGCCATTGCCTTTGCTGCTTCGCCATCCTTATCACCAGAACCCATCTTCTCATCATAGTTGCTCTTGGAAAGCTTGCCAGGGTAGCAGCCGTAGTACTTACCATTCTTTGAAACTGCACAAACAGCAGCACCGTCCTTGATGTATACAGAGAACTTAGCTGTCTTAGCTGCATCACCGTAAGAAGCCATACGATTGCAGATATCCTCTGCATCGCCGTCAGCAGAGAAGCCAGCAGCGCCGTCCATCCAACCGCTAACAGAAGAATCAATACCCTCTTCTTCAAGCTCAGCAAGAGCCTGGTTAGCAAGTGTCATCATAGACTTAGCATCTGCACAAGCAGACTGGATTCTGGACTTCTTGATGTTACCGAGAAGTGTAGGAGCGAGGATAGCTGCAAGAACACCAATGATAGCGATAACAACGATAAGCTCGATAAGGGTAAAGCCCTTCTTTGTTGTTTTCATAATGAAAACCTCCTTAAATTATTATTTGTGCCGAAGCACTATTTTCGTTTCGGGTGGATGTTTCTCCTCCCCTTCTGTAATTATAGTATATCACTTCATTCATAATTTGTCAATACTTTCTCGGAATTTTTTTCATCTTTTCCTGATTTTTTACATCGAAACGGTAAATAGCCTCTTTTTTTAAGCCTCTTTCGTCATTTTGCACAATTATTTGTTAATATTGTTTTTGATTTAACAATCCCACATCCCGTATATAAAAATATTTGCCTTTTCCTTGACCATTGCGGGGTTTTGTGGTATAATATAAGTGACGAAAAAAGTTGTGAAGGTGGTTGAAATTATGGCTATGACTTCCAAACAGTTCAACGCTTTTATGCGCCTTGTATTGGACAGAATACTCAGCGTCCTCGAAAAAATGCAGGACGGAGAAGCGAAAGACGATTTGCAAAGATTGGCAGATAACCTCCAGAAAACTATCGGAGATTGAATAGGTCAGTGAAAGGTGGTGGACGATATGACAAGACTTGAACTTCTTCCGCTGCTTTTGTCGCTGAAAGCTTTGCTTGAGGACGATAAGGCTGAAAAAGCTTTAGAACTCATCAACGAGGTAATTGCTGAGGCGAAGAGGGATTGATTCAAATAAAAAACGTGTAAAGCCACTTCCGGACTTTACACGTTTTTTTATTTCTCCATTCGTTATGAGATACTGTTTAACAATAGGATCTCGTTTCAGCGCGCGGAGTTCATCACAACCACTATTTTATCAGCGAGGCAACGAGCGGTCACGTGAACCGCCAGCGGGGGCTCCCCGCTATTGCATTCCGCCCGTAGGAACGCCGCCCATCTGGGTAAGGAATCTGTAGAAATCCTGCTTCTCCTGGCACTTGTCCAGAGCGTCTACCTCATTGATAACGCCCTTTGCCGTCAGTCTCGCAAGCTCCTGATCCAGGGACATCATGCCCTGCTGCTTACCTGTCTGGATAGCCGACTGGATAAGGTGAATTTTATTATCACGGATCATAGCCGCAATAGCGTCGGTAACGTTGAGTATCTCCATAACCGCGATACGTCCCGTGCCGTCTCTTCTGGGGATAAGGGTCTGGGAGATTACGCCTACAAGGTTGTTTGCAAGCTGTGTACGTATCTGCTGCTGCTGGTGCTCCGGATAAACGTCGATAATACGGTTGATAGTATCGGCTGCGGAGGTGGTGTGCAGGGTGGACATTACAAGGTGTCCGGTCTCGGCAGCGGTTACGGCAGCCTGGATAGTCTCGAAGTCACGCATTTCTCCTACGAGGATAACGTCCGGATCTTCACGGAGCGCGGCTCTCAGCGCAAGGGAGAACGAGGGAACGTCGTCACCTATCTCACGCTGGTTTACCATACATCTCTTGTGCTCGTGTACGTACTCGATAGGGTCTTCAACTGTAATAATGTGCGCGCTCTTGTTCAGGTTTACAAAGTCGATCATGCCTGCAAGAGTCGTTGACTTACCGGAACCGGTAGGACCTGTTACAAGCACAAGTCCACGAGGACGCATTGCGAAATCCGCAAGTATCGGCGGAAGTCCAAGATCCTCCAGCGTTGGGATATCGTTTCTCAGCAAACGGATAGCGATGCCCGGCTTACCCTTCTGGAAGTAAACGTTTACTCTGTGACGGTAGCCGCTCTTCGTCTGGAATGAAAAGTCAGTGTCGATGTGATTGTTTATCTGTGTCTGCTGCGTCTCGTTCGTCATCTGGTTTATGATGTCCAGTATTTCCTCTTCGTCCATTTCCGGATACTGCGAACGCATTGTTCTCAGCGTACCGTTAAGACGTACAACGGGAGCGATAGCGTTTGTAAAATGCAAGTCGGAACAGCCCAGCAGACGAACCTCGTCAAGTATTCTGTTTATATTAATGATGCCCATTTGTTTTTCCTCCTGTTTCTATAGCCGGTCAATTATACAGAGAATGTAGATCTTACGAGCTCGTCGATAGAAGTCTGTCCTGCCTGTACAAGCTCGGAAGCGTTGTCGCGGAGCAGCTTTGTTCCGTTAGCCTTTGCAGCCTGCTCGATCTCCTCCTTGCCGCCGCCTGCCGCGATAATAGCGGAAACCTTTGCAGTACAGTGGATGATCTCGTGAATAGCGGTTCTGCCCTTATAGCCTGTGTTGTTACAGTTGGGGCAGCCTACCGGCTCATAGATCTGGATAGACTGGGGAATGCCCATAAGCTCGTTTTCTTCCTCTGTGGACATTCTCGCTCTCTTGCACTCGGGGCAGAGCACCTTGATAAGTCGCTGTGCGATAACGCCGATAAGGGATGTAGCTACCATGTATGCCGCAACGCCCATGTCTACGAGACGTACAACAGTGGAAGCGGCATCGTTTGTATGAAGTGTGGACAATACAAGGTGTCCTGTGATAGCGGCACGGATACCGATATCGGCAGTCTCCGTATCACGCATCTCACCGATCATTACGATGTCAGGGTCCTGACGGAGGATAGAACGGAGGGCTGCGGCGAAGGTCATGCCGGCTTTCTGGTTGACCTGACACTGGTTGATGCCGTCGATAGCCTTCTCGACAGGGTCCTCAACGGTAACTACGTTTACGTTAGGTCTTGCGATCTCGCCGAGAGCAGCGTAAAGAGTAGTAGTCTTACCTGAACCGGTAGGACCTGTTACGAGGATAACGCCGTGAGGCACGCGGAGCATGGACTCGAAAAGCTGGTAGTTATAGTCGGACATACCCAGATCCGTGATCTTACGGAGGGCGATCTGTCCTGTAGAAAGGATTCGGATAACGATCTTCTCGCCGTTTACCATAGGAAGCGACGATACACGGACGTCAAGAGTACAGCCGTCTACCACCTGTGTGAAACGTCCGTCCTGCGGGATTCTCTTCTCGGCGATGTTCATTCCGCTGATAAGCTTGAAACGTGTTGTCAGGGCGCTGTGTACGGCGGAGGAAATGTTCATCAGCTCTACCAGGTCGCCGTTAACACGGATCCTGATCCTTGTATATTTATCGAAGGGCTCGATATGAATATCGGTAGCGTCGGCTCTGAATGAGTTCTCGACGATAGTTGTAGCAAGCTTTACGATAGGCGCGGACTCGACACGATCCTGTGACTCCTGCTCTTCGATAGAACCGCCAAGGTCGCTCGCCATAGCGTTAACGCCCTCCAGAACGCTGTCAACGTTCTGCATGGAGTAGCACTTACCGATAGCCTTATTGATAGCAGATGTTGTTGCAAGTACCGGTATCGTGTCCATACCTGTGGACACCTTGATATCCTCCAGAACGATGAAGTTTACAGGGTCGTTTGTAGCAACAGTCAGTCTCTTGCCCATTACGGCAATCGCGATTACCGTGTGCTTCTTTGCCAGCGCCTCGGGCACTCTCTGAACAGCGTCGGTGTTGATCTCGTAGTTGTCCAGGTCAACGTACTGAACTCTCAGCTTACCGGCAAGAGCCTTTGTGAAGTTGATCTCCGACATGAATCCCAGCTCAACAACAACGTCGCCGAATTTTTTCGCTCCGCCCGACTCCTTCTGCGCCTGAAGAACCTTCTGGAGCTGATCCTCATTGAGGAGTCCCTGACTAACTAAGTAGTCGCCTATTCTCTCGTTTCTCATATGCAAACCTCCGCTTTTTGGATATGCCCGACCCTGTCATCCGGCAGCCCGGCTGTATCTCCCTGCATTTGCAGCCCGAGTATACCGCCCCTGCCGACAGCCCGTCCGGCATCCTATTTTTCTAAGCTGCTTAAAATTAAAACTGCACCTGTCTGATGCCTGCACAGAAATTATCAGAAAATTTTAAGCAATCTTAAATTATACTTGAATTTTTTTCAAAATGTGTTATAATATTTATATCACATTTATTAAGGAGGTCAAAACCATGTCCGATTTCGCAAATATGCTCCATAACGAATATACGGGGCTTGCTTTCAAGATCATGTTTTTAACCATTGTTTTTCTCTTCGGCATTTGTATCGGAAGCTTTCTGAACGTCGTCATTATCCGTCTGCCAAGGAATGAATCGCTTATAAAGCGTTCCTCCCACTGCATGACCTGCGGCGCTAAGATCAGGGCAATCGACCTGATACCTGTTTTCAGCTGGCTGTTCCTGCGCGGAAAATGCCATAGCTGCGGCGAAAAGATCTCGCCGAGATATCCGATAGTCGAATCTCTCAACGGAATCCTTTATGTGCTGACGTTCATGATACTCGATATCAATGCTAAAGCCATAATAACCTGCGTTGCCATGTCGCTGCTCGTCATCATCGCATTCATGGACTGGGACACTCAGGAGATCGACATGATAATTGTCGGTCTGCTCCTGATGCTTGCCGTTCCTGCTGCAATTTTCACCGACGAGGTCTCACTGAAGCACAGAATAATAGGAGCGCTTGCAATAAGCGTGCCCTTCTTCATCATCGGAGAGGTGAGCCGTCCCATTATCCGGAAAAAATTCGGGGAGGACTTCCGTGCTATCGAGCTTGGTGATACCCTGCTTATGGTCGCCGCCGGCGCATTGCTGGGAACACAGGCTGTTATCGTTTCAGCATTATTTGGTATTGTCAGTCTTGCGATCTTCGGCAGTATCTGGAAATTCTGCCTTAACAAGGAATCAAAGATCGCTTTCGGGCCGTTTCTTTCGATCGGCATAGCAGCGGCAATGCTCTGGGGAAACCAGATAGCGTCGTGGTACATAGGGCTTCTCACTGCCGAACCTGCGCTTTGATCTTCAGAAAACAGCAAAAATAAATTACAGGCAGCAGCATTTTTATGACTGCTGCCTGTTTTAATTTTATCACTTATAGTAAGCAATGACCGTATCGTTTATCTCTTCGGGAACGATATAAACAATGTAGATGTTATCGGTAAGTCCGTCTGCCTCTGTATATGTTGGCTTGTATTCCATATATGCGGAGGTGGGAAGATCCGCCGGCTTTACAGGCTCAAACTTGCCCTTGCCGTCCTCCTTGATCTGCGCACCGGTGTTAGGGTCGCGTATCGCACGGCAGCAGATGACCTCGTTTGTTTCAGAAGCCTTCATGACATTTACAAGAGCCATACTTGCTGTTGTAAGGTGTGCCGGAGACCAGAAAACGGGAACTGTACTTTCAGCGCCGGAAGCGTTGGTATAAGTCACCTTTTCCATGTTGCTTGTGCCCTTTTTCTTATCGACCTGATATGAAGTTACATTAAGGGCAAAATTTCTGCCGTTTGTAATCTCAAGGTTCTTTGTAACGCCTGCATCGTCATAGGTAATAGGTACGATCGCGCTGTAGTAACCGTCACCATCGTTTGAGATCGGATTATCACCGACCGTGTAGTTAGCCGTATTTCTCTCAGGGATACTCGAATCGGTAATAGGTGCAAGATCCATAAAGCCCTTTGAGTAGTAGTAGCAGTAATCCTCAAAATGCTCCGGGTTTATGACCGGATCATTAACGCTGACTGCCGTAACTGTAGAATCGCTTACAAACTCGACAGTACCGTCAGTCTTGGTGTAATTCTTGAGTGCCTTGAAGCTGTACACGCTCTCATAGATCTGACCGGTCTGCGGACAGCCGTCAACCGGAGTATTGATAAGCTTAAGCACGCGTACCCGTCCTGTTATGGACTCGTCAGCGTCGTTTACGGCGTTCTTATAGATGTCGTCAACCATCGACTTGACTATTTTTGCCTCGTCATCGGTATAAACCGCCGGCATAGCATAGCCGGTGCTGCTGTCGACATCACAGTAGCCGCCCTCATAAACTCTCATAAACTTTGCATAGTGAATTGAGTTGTCAACATATTCCGTGATATTGTCAACATAAGCCGCCGTTCTTTCCTTTATCGAAACCTTCTTCATGATCTTGGAGACCGGGTCGATGAAGGACATAACAAGCGCAAGAATTACGCTGAAGATCGCCAGAACAATTATCAGCTCGATGAGCGTAAAGCCTTTAAGCTTTTTCATTTTCTTCATTTCGGCACCTCCCGTTACGGCGCAGGCGCGGTAGTAGTCTCGATATCAGCAATAAACTTCATATTGAGACCAGCGCCGAACTCGTCTGAATGTGCCGCCATTTCCGCACTGTCATAGACAGCATAGCTGTTTGCATGAAGCGAAATATCGCCTTCAATAAGAATTTCCAGTCCGACAGTTGCCGACTGGTCGGCGGCAAATTTGTCCTGAGCCTCAGCCACAGGCGCCTGCTGAGCAACCCTGTTGTTCACGTCGTTGCTGGAGCGCATATAGCTGTTTATAACAGCCGACGTAAGCACAAGGACTGTAGTCATTATGCTTACGATAGCCAGGGAGACAATGATCTCAATAAGCGTCATGCCTTTAAACTTTTTCTTCTTATTAGCTTTCACTGTCATCCCTCCTTAAAATTCGCTGTAGTAGAGTACCTTATACCAGAACTCATCCTCGCCGCCTTCTCCGTCGCCGCTCTTTATTCCGTCGTCGGTTACGTAAACAACGTTTACCTGGTTCGCGGAAGAAACATTCTGGGCATTAAGACAGCCGATGATGAACTGTGCCGATACAGATGTTGAACCGTCAGGCTTGCGGATATCGAATCCGTCATAGTAGAAGCTGCTGATAGGCGAACCCGTACCGCCTGCGATCGTTCCGCCAAGGTAAGGCGAAATGATATTTGCGGTAACAATGCTCATATTGCTGAAATCCAGCTCTGAGCCCTTTGCGCCGTAAATATATACATTAGGCTTTACGTTTGTCAGATTGCTGATGTCATATCCGGGATCGCTGGGATTGGAATGATATTTCAGCTGACTCTCTCTCTGGAGAAGGTCCTTATAGCTCTTCGTGAGGATCTTGTTTCCGCTGCAGCTCCAGGTATTGTCCCTGTCAACATAGAAATATACGCTTCCGCCCTTGGAATCATCAATAGTAATATCATATCCTGAGGGTATGGTTATATCCTTTACTACGACCAGCAGATTCTTTCCGTCTGGATTTATCACAAGATTCTTACCCTGCTCTGCACCCCAACCGTCGAAATCAAGAATGATGTCCTTGTCGATGTAGAGACCAGCCTTGCTTGCCGTATTATCATCCTTTGTAATGTAGGTATAGTTTCCGTTTGCATCAATAGATGTGAGATAATAGCCTGTATAATCCTTGATCCTCTGAACGCTGTCACAGTACGCTTCATTTCCTGCATCTGAATACGTGTTGTAATCAGGAGATCCGTCGCCGTTCTTTGCAAAGAAATTATTATACTTTGTGAGCATTTCCGCCGGAAGATCAGCTGCCTTATAGGGGTCGGCTACGTTCTTGAGAACCTCTTCCATAGTCTTTACTATCTTTGTCTCAGAAGCAGTTCCCGTAGGAGCAGACAGACCAAGAACGACCTCTCGTGTCGCATATTCCGGATATACCTGATTTTCTTTGTAAATGTTTCTGAAATCCTCGATGGTCTTATACATAGGATCATCAGGATCGCTGTCAAACAGAGGTACTTCAAAATAACGATCCGGAATTGGCTCATAATTCTGGCTTTCCGCCTCGATCCTCGGTCTCTGAACACCGTCAACAGTCTCCGTACCGTTTATTTTAGACTTGGCATAGAAGGACAGAACAGCAAGATCCTCTCCTCCGTCTTCTGTGTAGTAAATATCGTCGATGCCCTCGATAAGAGGCTTGATATTATTGTTTATGCCGTCTTTTCTGTTCTGCTCAGGTTTGTAATCCCACTTACAGATATAGAAAAGAACATCAACATCATCAAAATTAACGCCGTCCACCAGCTTACCGTTCTGATAATAGCCGTCGATGTTGAGCGCATTTCCATAAGGATCTACATAATTGCCATTACTGTCGATAGTTACCTCATGTCTGTAATAGTAACCGATAATATTTTCATACTGAACATTGCCTGTGAAGGAATCGTTATATATCTTTCCGTCGATCTTTGCGCCGTCTTCAATTTCGAGATTACCGCCGCAAACAACGTTTCCGTGGATAACGGCGTGTTTTCCGATATAAAGATCGCCTGCTGAGCGGACGTCGCCCCTGATCTCAACACAGTCAACAGTAAGCTTCGTGCCGTTTGAGCAAACGTCGCCTACGACCTTTGTCTCAGCTATATCGCCCTTAGCCTTGTTAATAACATTACCTGTCCAGGCGTAAAGCGCTGTTGAATTACTCGGGTCGCTTCCGACGAGAACGTTTTCCTTGTCGGTATCCATGCAGTAGATGCTTGAAGCTATGTAAAGCTTAGCACTATTTGCCTCCAGCTGACCGCAGAATACGTTCATCGGGAAAGGCGAAGAGGTATTGCCGAATCTTATGCTGCGGCTTCCGGCATCTCCGCCTGACGTATAGACTCTGCCATTTACAAACATATAGGGTATCTTGTTAAATGTCAGATCGTCCGTTGTGCCATGATAAGCGTACGTCAGATGATCGCCGGCGTTACCGTGGAATCCGAAGTCGCCCCATACTGTAATACCTGTACCCTGTCTGGGGAAAATGAATCCGGACCAGTTCTCAACATACATATTATTGCACACGTACAGATCGGCTTCCGCAAAAGCAGAGCTGTTGGTGAGCGTAAACTGCGTCTCGGCAGGAGTGCCGATAAGCTGCCTTGTCGAACCGTCGTCCTCTGTTATCTTGAATGATGAGATATCCTTGTAGTCATAGCTGTAGGTATTAATATCGCTAAGACTCGGAAGGCTGATATAAGCTCCTCCAAAAATACTTGTCTGCGTATCAAAATGCGCATCAGCCGTGGTAACGAATCCTGCACCGCCGCTTCCGCCGCCGTCGTTATCTTCCTGATAGTGTTTAAGCACGTAAACAGAGGAAGACTGCTCCACCCCTGCCATTGTAACTGTCGATGTGAATTTCAGAAGATCTCTTTCGAGCCATTCCGCCTTGTCAACATCGTAAAATTTCTTCTTTCCCGCGTAGGAGATCACGACATCGTCAGCGCGGCCGAGACTTCCCGCGCCGTCGCCGTTGATCTCAACCTTTACGCGCTTCTCCTGTCCTTCTGAAAGCTGACCGATCGCCTTTGCGTAAGCCTTTCCGCTTGTAGTGTTGTTGTCGATAGCCTTGATGGCGCTCTCGGCAACAGCACGGGCAGTAATACCGGTCTGTGCACTTGAATAGTTAACGTGAGCTCTGTTGTTCGCCGCCAATGCAAGAGTCAGCGTACCAAAGAGGAACACGATAAGAACAGCCATTACGAACACAACCGTCAGCAGAACCGAGCCGTGAAATTTTCTATTCTTTTCTCTTTTCATTTTACATACCGCCTTTCCGGTTATTCCCGATAAGGCAATACCCACAAAAACAGTGGATATTGCCTTCGATTAGCGTCTGATATTATTCTGCTTCAACGTTGGGTTCGTTCATTTCGTAAACGGAGTAAAGGGTGAGTGTCATCTGAGCTGTAGGAAGGATCTCCTCGTCCTCATCATCGTCATCATCCTCAATTTCCTTGATCTGGAGATTTGTAAATCCGATGGAATTGATGATGATAGTCTCAGGCTGATTCTCGATAGTTTCCATATACTTCCAGAGGTCTTCCTTTGAGCCTTCAAGAGTAACTGTGTATGTTGCGGAGAGAACCTGCTCTTCCGTTCTGTCAGAAAGAGACTCGCTCTCTGCCTTCTGCTCTGCAATGTACTTTGCATCGCTGCCGTTGATATCAACGCTGGTACGCATATCCTCACCAACGATAACGGGCTCGAAGTAGTAGTAGCCCAGTGTTCCTGCGGAGAGATCTCCGGGTGTCAGCGAAAGAATCTTGACCTTGCTCTCTGTTGCAAAGCTCTGCATATACTGATCAACCTTGCGTGAGTCGTAAATACTGTTGTACTCAAGGAACGGTTCGCTCATTGTCTTGGAGTCAGCGTAGATATCCATGATATCATCCTTGAGCTCGGGGATCTCTGCGATCTGATCTGCAACCTGCGCCTCCTTAGCCTGAAGCTCTGCAAGCTGATCCTTGTTTGTTCCGATATCGTCGATCTCAGGCTTTATCAAGAGGAAGAATCCGGCGATCAGCAGCGCCAATGCAAGGACAGCTCCCAGAATAACCTTATCTCTGTAATTAAGTTTCATCTCTGTTTACCTCCTTATTCAGCCTCAGCCTCTTCAGCTTCGGGCGTATATGCGCTTTCTCTTCCCTCAAGGGCGAGTGAAACTGAGAATGTTACTGTTTCCTTCTTATCGTCATCACCGGCAACAGGAACCTCCATCTCATTTCCGTCCTCGTCAGTGATAGTCACCGTTTCCTCCGGCACCTCTACTGATACATTGTATCCTGTATAGGAGCTTGCCGCATAGAATCCGCCGTTATCGGAGTAAGCGCCGTCGAGCAGATTGTCTACAAACTTGGACGGCAGCTTCTGAACGTATTCATAGCTTCCGGCAGCTGTCACATTGAATGAGAACACACCCTCCGCATAGGCTGGAGTTGAGATAAAGCACTCGTCAACGTCAAGCTTGAGATCCTTAGCCGTCTTATCCAGAACCTCCTGGATCCTGTCGATCTTGACGCCGTTTACAACAGGCTGAGAGAAGAATGCGTCGTGAGCATTTTCCATCTGACCCTTATACTCCTCGACCTTTGTTTTCATAGTAAGGAGATTCTCGCGGTGAGCCAGCTGCTTCTTTGTCTCCGGATCGTTGAGGTAATCCTCAACATCGGCGATGTCGTTCTGAACGCCGTTGTTTATCATCTTAGTGACGAGTACGCCGCCGCCGATTATAACTGCCGCTCCGAGGATAAGACCAAGCATAAGTCCGAGGCCGGCATTCTCGCTCTGAGCGCCGCCGGCAGCCTTCTTTATCATTGCGCCAAGCTCTGTTTCAAGAAGATTGATCTTCTCGGTATCCTTGTTACGCTTGAACATAGCGCCGATAGCGTTTGCGTAAAGCGAGAACTCAAGGTTCTCATGACCGTGTATCTGCGGAGGAACGTTGATAAGGCTTGTGTTCAGATCAAGCTTTTCAAGCTCATCCGTAAGTCTCACGTAATCGTGGGTATCGCCGTAGAAGATAACGTTCTCGATGACCTCGCCCGTATTACGGCTTCTGTGGAACTGGAGCATACGGAAGATGTTCTCGTTTACAGCCTCGAACACGTAGTCGGCAGATCCGCCGTAGTCGTCGGGATCTACGGATGCGAAACGTGAGAATGAAAGCTGACCCTGCTCATAGAGGTTGAGCGAAATGAAGTTGGGGTCGATCTGTACAGCAAGCAGCGGCATCTTCGACTTGATCTTTGTATCGGCGAGAAGAACCTTTGTGATACAGTTACAGCCGACCATTACAGATCTGAGGGAAATGCCGAGAAGCTTGAAAACCTCTCTGTAGCTGTTTACGATCTCATAGGGACAGGCAGTAGCGAGAACCTTTATCATTGGCTCGCCGTTTTCTCCCTTTTCCTCAGATTCGCCCACAATAACATATGTAACGCTGAAGGTATCGTCCAGATTGAGCTCAGCCTGCATCTGCTGCTTAACGACCTTCTGCTGCTCCTGGGGCTTAGCCTTTGCGACCGTAAGCTCCTTGAAGATAGTCAGGTTTGAGGACAGCGATACGATAGCCTCCTTATCCGGCATCTTGTTTCTTTTCAGGACACCGTTTACCAGTGTCGCAACGTTGGGGACGTCCTTAACATGACCGTTAACGATAAGTCCTTCTTCCAGATTAAGTGTTGCTGCGGAGCTGATCTTGATCTTGCCGTTGCTCTCGACGCCCTTAACAACACGTATGTTTCTATCGGTTATATCAAATGACAGCATTTTCTTTTTTCCACCTTTCCGTGTTTATTCGTTTTCCATGTTATCCATCGAGCCGTAGAGTGCGGGATAAACACCGGCAACCACAAGTCCGATGATAAGACCCATAAATACAAGGAGCAAAGGCTCGACCATGCTTACGAGACGCTGTACGGCTGAATCGGATTCCTCCTCGTAGTAATCGGAGGTTTTCTCAAGGATAGAGTCAAGCGCACCGGACTCCTCGCCAACGTAGATTACAGAACAGAACATCGACTCGAATATTTCAGTTCTTGTGATGGCAGCCGAAAGCGTTTCACCCTGTTTTACCTCGTCGATAACCTCTTCAAACTTCTCGTCAACATAGGAATTTCCGAGGATAGCGGATGCCTTCTGGAGACATTCTACCATAGGGATACCGCTTGAATAAAGGTTGGAAAGGGTTCTTGCGAAACGACCCGTGTAGATTTTTGTCATAAGAGGTCCGAAACCGGGACCCTTGATAAGAAGCCGGTCCACTTTAAGACGCCATTTCGGTACTTTGAGCGCATACTTGATGAAGAATACGATACCTACAACAAGAGCGATAACCAGATACCAGCGTTTTCTCAGGAACTTTGATATCGCGTCGAGAGCCTTTGTAATGGCAGGCATCTGCGACTTATCCTCATACATATCAATAAACGTAGGCATGATGAAGATAAAGAGGAATAATACGATAACGATACAGAGAACAGCAAGGATCACCGGGTATACCATAGCGCTCTTTACCGTATTTTTCAGTTTGTTTTCCTTTGCATAGTGCTCGGACATTCTTGTCATAATAACGTCCAGCGAACCTGACGACTCGCCCGCGCTTACCATTGAAATAAGGAAGTTGGGGAATGAGCCTGCGTGCATTTCGAGAGTTGAGGAGAAGGATTCACCCTTCTGAACGTTCTCATAGATGTCCTGCCAGATAGCCTTTGCCTTTTCGTTCTCCTGCTCCTTTGTCAGAATGTCGATAGCCTTTACCAGGGTAAGACCTGACGTGAGCATGGCGCTGAGCTGACGGCAGCAGAACGAAAGCTCCTTGGTTCCGAATTTGTAAATTGATTTCGACGCGCCGGACGATTCTTCGCCGTAGTCCTTTATAAAAAGACCGCGCTCCTTCATCTTTTCGAGGAATTCCTGCTCATTCTCGGCATTCGCCTTGCCCTTGACCTGCTTTCCGTGGGCGTCCTGAGCTATGTAGGAATAACTCTTCATATAACCACCTCCGTGTATTTTGATAGACCTGTCCCCAGCCATGTGCGGCTTACGGACAGAAATGCCGGAACAATTTACACTGCCCTAATAATAATTATTATAACATATTCAAAGTTATTTTTCAATCGTTTTTTTCACATAAATAATCGCCTGTTTTTTATCAATATTAACCAAATTTTATACTCCCGGTAATATAGACAATATTAATACGAATTATTCTACAAAAAGACGATCAAAAATGCAAGCAGAGAATTGTGCGATACCGTGCCATCATATCATTAATTTCATTATATCATAAAACATACCAAACTGCAACAATTTTTTTGCAATTTCTCTAAAATTTTTTCAATTTATGAATTACGCATAATGATTTAACAGAAAATCGCACATATATACAAAAAGAGGCAGGATGATATCCTGCCTCTTTACAGTGCGACCGTCCCTTTGGAAACCCAATGTTTGCCTTGCGCCGTCGATATTTTCTCCGCTATTTCACAGTTATTCTGAATCGTCTCAGCCAGTAGTCCAGCTGGATAAAAAACGCTATGGTCTGTGGCAGATTCATAAGCTGACCGTACCACTGCACGCTGTCAGCATGGCTCAGCAGCCGCTCCAGGGCGTCCCGGCGGACTATATCCGTAAGCGGCGTCGGCATAGATAAGATCTCCCGAAGCCTCTCCGTAACAGCCGTCAGGAAATTCGGGTCGTGAGTCTTGGGATAAGGGCTCTTCTTCCGGTGCAGCACCTTCTCTGGCAGCCAATCCTTCATTGCCTCCCGGAGCAAGCCCTTTTCCCTGCCGTCGTGATCCTTGTATTCCCACTTTATATTATAAAGGTATTCCGCTATCCTGTGATCGCAGAAGGGCACACGAACCTCCAGACCGCTGTACATCGACATACGATCCTTTCTTTCAAGCAGATTCTGCATGAACCAGTCGAAATTCAGCTGCGTCATCTCCCTCATGCGGCTTTCAAGCCCGCTGTCCTCCGGCAGCTTCTCTGCCGAATCCGCAGTACGCCGGTATGCACTGTAAACATAGTCGCCGCAGTCGATCTTTTCCGCAAACTCCTGCCGCATGAAGCTGCTGCGGTACTCCGTGCTCTGCGCCCACGGAAAGCCGTCCGTCATCCTGATGTCCTTGTCTCTGAACCAGGGATAGCCGCCGAACAGCTCGTCGGCACACTCTCCGGAAAGCGCAACTGTGCCGTATTTCTTTATTTCGCGGCAGAAAAGCAGCATCGAAGCGTCAACATCGGCCATTCCCGGCAGTCCCCTCGCCTCCACCGCATCGTCCAGAGCCGCAACGAGCTCCGGGACCTCCACGACCGTCCAGTGATGCTCGGAATCAAGATGATCCGCCATTTCCCGTATATATTCCGGGTCGCTGTTTGGCTGAAAATGAGAGCTTTTGAAGTATTTTTCATTGTTCAGATAGTCCACGGAGAATGTGTGCAGCTTCTTTCCGCTTTTTTTCAGCTCGTCAGCTGCAACAGCAGAAATAATACTGGAATCAAGTCCTCCGCTCAGAAACGTGCACACCGGAACATCGGAGACAAGCTGCCGCCGGATAGAATCCAGAAGCAGATTCCGGACGTTGTAAACCGTCTCCTCAAAGGTCTCCCTGATCTCATAGGCTTTAAGATGCCAGTAACGGCTTATCTCAAAGCCTTTCTCCGTGAAAAAGCCCATGTGTCCCGGCTTCAGCTCCTTTATGCCGTGTATGACTCCGCAGCCCGGCGTCCGTCCCGGAGCCATGAGAAGCAGCTCAGCCACTCCCTTTTCGTCGATCTCATGGGGCACAAGAGGATGCTCCAGCAGAGCCGAGATCTCCGAGGCGAAAATCAGCCGAGACCCTGCCTGATAGTAGAACAGCGGCTTTACGCCTGCCCTGTCCCTGGCGAAAAATACCCGGTGCTCCATCTCGTCATATATGGCAAAGGCAAATATGCCGTTGAACCGATCCAGACACTCCTCTCCCCATTTTATGTAGCTCCGGAGGACTATCTCCGTATCGGAGCGCGAATTGAACTTCTGCTCCTTTTCCAGCTCGTGACGCAGCTCCGGAGAGTTGTACAGCTCGCCGTTGTAGACTATGGTATACCTCCTTCCGTCCACCTCCGCCGTCATCGGCTGCCTGCCGCCGGAAATATCAATTACCGCAAGGCGCGTGTGGACGAACGCCGCCTCCCGTGACAGGAGTATACCTCGCTGGTCAGGCCCTCTGCGAATCATAGCACGCTGCATTAGTCCGCATGAAGCAAGCTCGCCCCGCATATCCTCCTTAAAACTGATAACACCTGCTATACCGCACATAAACAACACCCTTTTCATTATTAATAGGACATTCCGGAATGTCCGGAAGAATATAGAATATTATATTATATGCGGTAAAGTGAAAAATATCGCACGCAAACCAATTTTCAGAAAAAAATTGGGATATACCTGCGTGTATAAGAACTTGTTCTAAAATTCCGGCGATCAATTAAAAATTGATTTTCGTGAAAATATCGCCAAAACCCTTGCAATATTCTGATTTGTGTGATAAAATTGTAGTGTATGACACAATTGCCTTGAAAATATAAAAGGAGATGACGCAAATGGATGCCTCACAGTATAAATGTCCCAATTGCAGTGCCGAGCTGAATTTCGACCCTGCCTCCCAGCAGCTTAAATGCGATTTCTGCCGCAGTGAGTTCACTATGGAGAGGATCAAGGAAATATATGCCGAGCTGGAACAGGAGATGCCTGCTCCGGAGGTGACAGCGGCTGCAAACCAGGAATTTGAGTCCCACACGAACCTCTACCACTGCGCAAGCTGCGGCGCGGACATAATGGCGGACGACAATACAACAGCCACGTTCTGCTACTACTGCCACAGCCCCGTTATCCTCGCCGGAAAGCTCACAGGAAGCTTCCGTCCGGATAAGATAATCGGCTTCCGGCTTACAAGGGAAAACGCCGTTGCCTCATTCCAGAAATGGGTGAAGAAGCGATATTTTATTCCCTCGGATTTCAAGTCGAAGCAGCAGATGAACAAAATAACCGGTCTGTATGTGCCGTTCTGGGTCGCTGACTGCGATGTACGGGCTGAGTACAGCGGTATAGGCAAGCAGACGAGAAGCTGGACATCCGGAAACTACAGATATACCGAAACAAAGGAATTTGCCGTTGAGCGATATGCAAAGATCGTCACACGGGGCATACCTGCCGACGGCGAAAGCAAAATCGAAGACATACTCATGGAGTCTATCGAGCCGTACAACTACAACGAGCTGAAGGACTTCTCCATGTCCTATATGACGGGATTTTTCGCCGATAAATACGATGTCGACAAGGCGGCTGTATTCCCGAAAATACGAGATCGTGCCATACGTGCAGGCAGCGGCGTCATACAGAGCAGCATTTCCGGCTATTCCTCTGTCTATGCGCAGCACCAGAATTACAATATCGAAAAGACAAACTGGCAGTATATTATGCTTCCGGTATGGTTTATGACCTATAACTATAAAGGGCAGATCTACGAGTTCGCTATAAACGGTCAGACAGGCAAGCTTGCCGGAACGCCTCCGCTGGATAAGAAAAAGCTCGGGATCGTTTCGGCGCTTATCGGGCTTGCCGTGATGCTTTTCGTGTTTATTGCCGGAGGTATGTTATGAGCAGAAATATAATCAGCAGATTTGTGATAGCTGTTCTGGCTGCGCTTATGCTCATGCCGGTTTTCACAGTCAACGTCTCCGCAAAGGAAAACCGTGCAAAGGGCTGGAGCGGTAATGCCGAGGATTCCTTTCTGATCGACGCGCCCGACCTGTTCAGCGATAAAGAAGAAACCCGGCTTATCAAGTCCGTCCAGGAAACCGCAGAAGAGCTCGAGCTGAACATTCTTATTTTGATAGCAGGTCCGGGGCAGTATATGTCCGACTACCAGACCGAGATATACTGCAGCGATACGTATGAGGACTTTTTCGGTGCGAACAGCGACGGTATCATGCTGTTTATGGATTTCACCGGAAAATCTCCTGCCTATGACTATATTTCAACAAGCGGCAAGGCGATGCTGGATTACGACAGGTATATCGACAATATTCTTGACAGCTACTGGGATCTTATGCCGCCCTCTACCGTAAGCGACTACAAGGACTACAGCGACGACATTGCCGAAGCTGTTGAAATATTCCTGGACAGCCTTGAATACTACCACGACAGCGGCAGCGGACGTATTGTCCACGACAAGGACAAGGGCAATTATATTTACATAAAGAACGGCGAAACAGTTGTGACCAGATCAAAGCCGCTGAAAGCGATGCTGCCAGCGCTGCTCTTCGCTTTTCCGGCAGGCGTTATCGTAGGCTTAGTATTCTTTTTCACAGCCAAAAGCCACTATAAATTCAAGAGACCCCTCAACCCCGGCAGCTACGTTTCACGTGAGGAAACCAACTTCTACCGCCGCGAGGACAGATTCCTTAGAACCCACACAAGCAAAACAAGAATACAGACAAGCAGCGGCGGCGGTAATTCAAGCGGTCATTCCAGCGGAGGAGGCGGCGGTCACTCCAGCGGCAGCCACGGCGGCGGCGGACGTCACAGGTAGCAAGATGTCCAAAATAAGCATACCAGATTTGCCGTATATTACAAAAAAATACAAATGCCTTGACTTTTCATGGAAATTTGGGTATAATAATGGTATGAAACCTATGAAGAAGTGTAAGTAGCTGCTTGACTTCCGGGACAGAGAAACGGCGGTCGGTGCAAGCCGTGGCGGAGAAATCAGCGAATGGGCTTCCGAGGGCGACCCGAAATATGATCTCATGGAGTAGGCAAGCCGCAGTGATCCTGCGTTATCAAAATCGCGAGTGGACGGTTTTCCGTCAAGCGGGGTGGCACCGCAGAAGTGATCTTTCGCTCCTGTCCCGGCATTTTTATAAATGTCGGGACGGGAGCTTTTTATTTGCTGATCCCGGCTTTAATAGCCTGTTTAGTATCTCCCCGAGCACGGCTTTTCGGCAAAATTTGCCGATTACTGCGTTGAAAGCCCTTGCCATACATCAAGTATGCCTGCGGTCTTTCGCCTTGTACTCGACAAATTTGTGCTCGAAAATCCGCACACATTGAGATACTAAATAGGCTCTACGAAAGGAGTTTTATTATGTCAAACGAAAAAATACCTTACAAAATTTATCTCTCCGAGGATGAGCTGCCTAAGCAATGGTACAACGTCCGCGCGGATATGAAAAAGAAGCCTGCTCCGCTTCTGAATCCCGGAACAGGTCAGCCCGTTACCGCCGAGGAGCTTGGCGCTGTTTTCTGCGACGAGCTCGTAAAGCAGGAGCTGGACGACACAACGCCCTATATCGACATTCCCGAGGAGATCCAGAACTTCTACAAGATGTACCGTCCGGCGCCTCTTGTACGTGCTTATTGCCTCGAAAAGGCGCTCGGCACTCCTGCTAAGATATACTACAAGTTTGAGGGCAACAATACAAGCGGAAGCCACAAGCTGAACTCCGCTATCGCTCAGGCATACTACGCCAAGAAGCAGGGTCTTAAAGGCGTAACAACAGAGACAGGAGCAGGTCAGTGGGGAACTGCGCTTTCTATGGCGTGTTCGTATCTCGAGCTGGACTGCAAGGTGTATATGGTCAAGGTTTCCTATGAGCAGAAGCCCTTCCGCCGCGAGGTAATGCGTACCTACGGTGCGTCCGTAACACCTTCTCCCTCTATGACAACAGAGGTCGGAAGAAAAATTCTCGAAGAATTTCCCGATACAAACGGAAGCCTTGGCTGCGCGATTTCCGAAGCTGTTGAGGCTGCAACAAGCACCGAGGGCTACCGCTATGTTCTCGGAAGCGTGCTGTCACAGGTTCTCCTGCACCAGTCGGTGATCGGTCTTGAGGCAAAGGCTGCTATGGACAAGTACGGCATCAAGCCCGATATCATCATCGGCTGTGCCGGCGGCGGCTCGAATCTCGGCGGACTTATTTCTCCTTTTATGGGCGAAAAGCTCCGCGGAGAGGCTGACTACAGATTTATCGCAGTAGAGCCGGCATCCTGCCCCAGCTTCACAAGAGGCGTCTATGCTTACGATTTCTGCGATACCGGAAAGGTTTGTCCGCTCCAGAAGATGTACACCCTCGGCAGCGGCTTCATGCCCTCTGCAAACCACGCAGGAGGACTCAGATACCACGGCATGAGCGCAGTCCTCTCCGAGCTTTACGACCAGGGTCTTATGGAGGCGCGCTCTGTTGAGCAGACAGCCGTATTCGAGGCTGCACAGAAATTCGCAAGAGTTGAGGGAATCCTCCCTGCTCCCGAAAGCAGCCATGCAATAAAGGCTGCCATTGACGAGGCTCTGAAGTGCAAGGAGACCGGCGAGGAAAAGACTATTCTCTTCGGTCTTACAGGTACGGGCTACTTCGATATGTACGCATATGCGGCATATAACGACGGCACAATGTCCGACTATATCCCCACGGACGAGGAGATCGCAGCGTCAACTGCAAATCTGCCGAAGTTTGAGTAATATCAATAAAAAAACAGAATCCCAGAGACATTGCTCTCTGGGATCGCTTTTTATGAGGAATAAAGATTTAAAAAATTATACGCTATGTACATAGCAAAAGCGCCGACAAAGGGAATCGAGCTAAACGCCAGGGGCAAGCCTCGTCTGCTCTGATGCGGCGTTGTCGAGGGCAGTCTGCTGCCGCTCCGGAGAGCAAAGAGCATCGCCATGCCGAGGATCGCAATGAAAAATACCGTCATCGCTGCGATATACTGGATTGTCAGGCTTCCGCCGCTGAAATAGCTGTAAAGCAGGCTGAAGCTGTTGACGAAAATATGGGTTATAATGGCAGGTATCACAGAGCCGTGGCGAAGGGTGATATGGGCCAGGAAAATTCCCATGAGGAAGCCGAGAATAAACTGCGCTGCATTGCCGTGTATCAGACCGAAGAACATCGCCGTTGCAAAAACCGCAAACCGCTGATTAGCCCTGGAAAAGACTCGCAGCAGCATTCCGCGCATAAGCAGTTCCTCGGTAACAGGGGCGATAATGCACTGATAGATCAGAAATACTGCTGCACCAAGGGGTGTCGTACCGATGTCCGAGGTGTCGACATAGCCCGATTTACCGTATTGCGCAAGCACATTGCCTACTATCATATAGGCATAGGTAGAAAGCAGCCATATGAAAACGCCGATAAGGCAATACTGCACGGCCTTGCCAACGCTGAAATTTCTTGTTTTAAACAAGCTGTTCACATCAATGCGCGCCATTTTCATGCCCACCAGCGACGTGAAAATATTGCAGAACGGCAGGATAACGATAGTGACGGACGCCAGTATCGAAGTGCCTCTTGCATAGCCGTTGAGCACCTGGGCGCTGACGTTGGGATTAAATTCAGTCAGAAGCATCCCCACGAGCTTGTTCAGTACGAGCGAAAGTCCCAGATTAAAGACAAACCACAGAATAAGGCAGAATCCGCCGATAGAAAAAAGCCGTTTAAGCTTTTTCCGCTCATGCCGGTCGGGTTCAAGAGGAAGCCGATAGCCGGGCTGGCGGATAAGCGGCTGTATTTCCGCATAGTCGCCGTTAAAGTCCCTGTAATCCGTGGGATTGTCAAAGGGATCCATCGGATCGGCAAGAGTACGCTGCAAATTGGCTGCGCGGCACTCCGCAAGCTGCTGTGAAAGCTCATATATTTCATGATTCAGCGCGGCAATTTCGGCGCTGTGTTCATCAGGAGTAATAATTTCGTCCATTTAAGCCTTTCCTTTCGTAGAGCCTGTTTAGTATGATACTATTCTAACATATTTTTTCTGAAAAGTAAAGTGATTTTCCATAAAAAACGGGATTTCCTGGAAGCCTTGACTTCTGGGGAATCCCGATACTTTTATTTTACATCCTTCAGGAACTTATTGGCAGCGTCCTGTGCATTCTGACCGATAGCAGGTGAATTTTTCAGAACGTGCTGGAGCTTCTCCTTTGTACGCTTTATGTCAAGCAGCGATTTCTGGTGAGAATTTTCCGCGTCGTTGAGCATCTGTGCAACGGAAAGAGCCGCTGTTTTCTGGAGCTGAGCTGCCTGTGCCTGCGCCTTGCGGAGGATATCGACAGCCTTTTTCTTAGCCTCGGTAATGACAGCCTCATGGGAAACTATCTGTGCGGCGCGCTCTTCCGCCTTGCGTATCATACCCTCTGCGTTGAGCTTTGCCTCGTTCAGAATACGCTGGCAGTCGAATTCGATCTTCTTAGCCTCTTTCAGCTCGTGAGGAAGATTAAGTCTGATGTCATTGATAAGCTCGCGCATACGCTCGCCGTCAACGACCTTCCTATGGGAAACAAACGGTACGGAGGAAGCCTTATCAAGAAGCTCGTCCATTTCTTCTAAAATCTCATCAATATTCATAAGTATTTTCCTTTCACGTTCATACTGATAATCAAATATCCTTAACCAGTCTCTGCTTTATGTCGTCATGTATGACCTCCGGCACAAAATGGCTTATATCGCCGCCGAAATAGGCTATCTGCTTTACCACGCTGGAGCTGAGATACATATTTTCCGCCGCCGTCGTAAGGAATACTGTTTCCGCTCCGGCGTAGAGCTTTTTATTTGCCAGCGCCATCTGAAATTCATACTCGAAATCGCTTACGGCGCGAAGTCCCTTGACGATCGCCACAGCTCCCACATTCCGCACATAATCTGCTAAAAGTCCGTCAAGAATGTCGATGACCACATTGTCCAGATCCCGGGTCACCGCCTGTATCATGAGCATACGCTCGGTGGCGGTAAAGCTTGGCTGCGCCTTTCCGGCATTACGGGAAATGAGCACGATGACCTTATCGAACAGCTTCGAGGCGCGGGTGATAATATCAAGATGTCCCAGAGTTACCGGATCGAATGAACCGGGGCATACCGCTATCCTTCTCATTCCTCTTCTTCCTCCTCCGGCTTTCTCAGCACCGATACGCATATTTTTCCGTAGCGGTATGTTTTTTTCAGAGTCATACCCTCCGGAATATCAGGCTCGCCGGCTTCCTTTTCATACTCGCAGATTATCGCTCCGCCGGGGCTGAGCCTTTTCGCGGCGAGAGGCAGCAGCTTGTTGATATGCCCGAACCGGTAGGGCGGATCGAGAAAAATAATATCAAATTTCAAAGGCGTCAGCCGGATATAGTCATAGCTGTCCCGGCTTATCACCTCCGCCATACGGTCAAGCTTCGTAGAACGGAGATTTTCGTTTATACATTTTATGGCGCGCTGACCGCTGTCCACGAATACTCCGTGAGCTGCGCCGCGGCTGAGAGCCTCAATGCCCATCTGACCGCTGCCTGCAAAAAGATCAAGCACCTTAGCGCCCTCTAAGTCAAACTGAATGGAGGAGAAAACGCCCTCCTTCACCTTTTCGCCGGTCGGACGGGTATCCATACCCTCCGGAGCAACGAGCTTATGTCCTCTTGCGATACCGGTAATAACTCTCATAAATCAGCTCCTAAGTTCCGCATTTCCGGCATACGGAAGCCGAAATAACACATTATTATTATAACCTACTTTTCCGGATTTGTCTATATTTATTTCAAAGATATGACGTTTTATACAAATCCAACTTATATCCCAGCGTCATATTTAGCTATTATTTCGCGAAAATCGCAATAGAAACGGCTGATGCAGTATTTACCGCACCAGCCGCTGTATTTTTCAGGAAATTACTTGTTGAGTCTTGCCTCGATCTTGTCAAGCTGCTCGTAGAGAGCTGCGGGAACATGACCGCCCTTAGCAGCGATGTCCTCGTCGTAGTATCTGCGCATTTCCTTGATCTCAGCCTTCCAGAGGTCTGTATTTACATCAAGGAGCTTATCCATGATCTCGGGAGTTACCTCGTCCTCGATGCCGGCAACGTTGATGTCGCCCTTCTTAGGCAGGTATCCGATAGCTGTCTCGTCAGCCTCAACAGTGCCCTCGCATCTCTTGATGATCCAGTCGAGAACACGCATATTGTCGCCGAAGCCGGGCCAGATGAAGTTGCCGTTCTCGTCCTTCTTGAACCAGTTTACATTGAAGATCTTAGGAGCCTTGTCGCCGAGCTTCTCGCCCATTTCGAGCCAGTGTGCCCAGTAATCGCCAACGTTGTAGCCGATGAAGGGCTTCATAGCCATAGGATCGTGACGGAGCACGCCTACTGCACCGGCAGCAGCTGCTGTTGTCTCAGAGGAAACAGCAGAACCAACGTATGTACCGTGCGTCCAGTCGAACGACTGATATACCAGAGGAGTTGTAGCCTCACGTCTGCCGCCGAATACGATAGCGGAGATCGGAACGCCCTCGGGATTGTCGAACTCAGGTGAAATGCAGGGGCAGTTTACAGCAGGAGCTGTGAAACGTGAGTTGGGGTGAGCCAGCTTCTTGGGCTTGCCGTCTGCGCCGAGCTCGGATGTCCACTCCTTGCCGTTTGTCTTGATTCCTGTCCACTCTGTAGCGTCCTCGGGAGGATTCTTGTCGAGGCCCTCCCACCATACAGTGTTGTCAGCGTTGTTCATAGCAACGTTTGTGAAGATAGCGTTCTTCATCGTGGAAGCAAGGGCGTTATAGTTGGACTTTGCGTTTGTTCCGGGAGCAACTCCGAAGAATCCGTTCTCGGGGTTGATAGCGTAGAGTCTGCCGTCCTTGCCGGGCTTCAGCCATGCGATATCGTCGCCGACTGTGAATACCTTATAGCCGTCCTTCAGATAGCCCTCGGGAGGAATAAGCATAGCGAGGTTGGTCTTTCCGCAGGCTGAGGGGAATGCAGCGCAGACATACTTTGTCTCACCATCGGGCTTCTGTACGCCGAGGATGAGCATATGCTCTGCCATCCAGCCCTCGTTCTTACCCTGGAATGAAGCAATACGGAGAGCGAAGCACTTCTTGGAAAGGATAACGTTTCCGCCGTATGCGGAGTTGATAGACCAGATAGTGTTGTCCTCGGGGAACTGAACGATGTATCTGTTCTCGGGATCAACGTCTGCCTTGGAGTGGAGACCGCGAACGAAGTCGTTGGAATCGCCCAGCTTATCGAAAGCAGCCTTGCCCATTCTTGTCATGATGTTCATGTTAAGAACTACATAGATAGAGTCTGTAAGCTCAACGCCGACCTTGGAGATAGGCGATGCAACAGGGCCCATAGAATAGGGAATAACGTACATTGTCTGACCCTTCATTACGCCGTCGTACATAGGACGGAGCTTAGCGTACATCTCCTGGGGGTCGCACCAGTTGTTTGTAGGGCCAGCCTCTTCCTTTGTCTTTGTGCAGATGAAAGTTCTGTCCTCTACACGGGCAACGTCGTTAACGGCAGTTCTGTGGTACAGACAGCCGGGAAGCTTCTCCTGGTTGAGCCAGTACATCTTGTTGGGGTCGCCGTCGGGAAGTGAGGTTACCTCAGCGGTGAGTGCATCAAGCTGCTCCTTAGAGCCGTCGATCCATACTACCTTGTCGGGCTTACAGAGAGCGATCATCTCTTCTACCCATGCGTTTACATTAGCATTTGTTGTCAATGACATTGTATTATACCTCCTATAAATATAATCTTTAAATAAAGCGGAACTCAGAGACTATTAAAATTTCTTGTTCCTCACATACTATTATATACTTTTTTTGTCAACCTGTCAATAGCGGCGGCGGATTTTACTTATTGTGATATTTTATTTGACAAAAACCGTCATTTTATGTTATCTTCGCCGACGCCGAGCGCAGAGAGATATATATGCAATCTGCACAAAACTTTCAACATCAGGTTGTCGGAATCGCAGAAAATTCGGTCTGAGAAAAAAAATCCGCCGAATTGTATTGAAATTCCGGCATTTTGTGGTATAATGTTATTATATTATCTCTTGCGAAGGAGGTCATTCCCTTGAATAAACCCATTATAACCATCGAACGGCAGTACGGAAGCGGCGGCAGCATCATAGGACAGCTTGTCGCTGAAAAGCTCGGGATCAACTGCTATAACAGACAGATACTTGACATGACCGCCGAGAAATGCGGTCTGCGCAAAGAGCAGCTTGAAAGCGCCGAGGAGACCGTTCCCACAAGTTTTCTCTATTCCCTGCTGATATCTGCCAATCCGGCGCGCATCACAGAGGATAACCTACCCCTTTCAGATAAGGTATTTCTCATGGAAAGCCGCATAATCAACGAGCTTGCCGACAACGAAAAAAGCTTCGTACTCGTAGGCAGATGCGGAAGCTATGTTCTTGAAGAGCGAGGCTGTTTCAGCGTGTATATCTACGCTCCCACGGAATTTCGTATAAACCGTGCCGTGAAGGAATATGGCATTTCCGAGAGAAAAGCCGAGAGCACAATGAAGAAAGCCGACAAACGCCGTGAAACATTTTTTAATGTCAACACCGGAAAAAGCTGGCAGGACAAGGATATTTATTCCCTCTGCCTGAACAGTGAATTAGGCGACGAGCTGTGCGCAGAGCTTATTGTAAAGGCTTATCAGGAATATAACAGGCAGTTTGAAGAATAATATTAAATAAGTATTTCTATACGTAATTTTCTACTTTCTATACAACTCTATCAATTGCAAAAGCTCCTAAGAAAGGAGCTTTTGCTATGCTATCTCAAGGAGTACTATATGGCAAGAATCTATCCGCTTTTCAGTTCCAGCAAGGGCAATTCATCGTTTATCGGCACAGAAAAGGGCGGTATCCTCATCGACTGCGGAGCAAGCTTCCGGCGGCTCAGCGCAGTTCTGGAACGAAACGGCATCCCTCTTTCCGCAGTTCAGGGAGTTTTTATAACTCACGAGCACACCGACCACGTCAGCGGACTTTCCATGCTGACAAAGAAAACAGGCATTCCCGTGTATGGTCAGAAGCGGACGCTGCAAAGACTGTGGGACGCCGGGAAGATCGCACCCGCTTCAAAGGTCATCGACATAAACGGCAAGACTATCGCCTGCGGAGACTGCGAGGTCAGTTGTTTCCGGACGCCCCATGATACTATCGAAAGCTGCGGCTACCGCATACATACAAACGACGACAAATATTGTGCAGTCTGCACAGACCTCGGCATTGTTACCGAAGAAGTCCACAACGCTCTCACAGGCTGCCGGCTGGTACTGCTGGAGGCGAATTACGACGAAAATATGCTGTGGCTCGGAAAATATCCGCCGGAGCTGAAAAGACGCATCGCCTCCGACCACGGTCATCTCTCAAATACCGACTGCGGCGCTCAGGCAGCCAGGCTCGTCGCAAGCGGTACGACCCACCTTCTGCTCGGACACCTGAGCCAGGACAACAACCGCCCGGATATTGCCGATTCTACCGTTGAAATGGCGCTTTCCGGGTTCACACGAAACCGCGACTATCTTCTCGGCGTCGCACCGGTGGAATCCCAGGGTGCAGCCGTTATATTCTGAGGTGAACCATGAACATCAATCTTATTGTTATAGGCAAGCTCAAGGAGGATTATCTCCGCAGTGCCTGCGCAGAATACATCAAAAGGCTGGGACGATATTGCAGCTTCCAGCTTCACGAGCTTGACGAGTGCCGTCTCAGCGATTCGCCCTCCGAAAAGGAGATCGCCGCCGCTCTGAAAAAAGAGGGCGCGCAGATAAAAAAGCTGGCGAAAGGATTCATCGTGCCCATGTGCATCGAGGGGAAGCAGCTAAGCAGCACTGAGCTTTCGGAGACTATCGTTTCCGCCGGGGTAAACGGAGCAAGCACCATTACATTTATTATCGGCAGTTCATTCGGTCTTGACCCGGAAATAAAGCAGCTCGGCAGTCTTAAACTGTCCATGTCGAAAATGACATTTCCGCACCAGCTTGCCAGGGTGATGCTTTTAGAGCAGATCTACCGAAGCTTTCAGATCGCGGAGGGCGGAAAATATCACAAATGAAAGTTCAGCCACAAACGCAAGTCCAACACTGGGTTTCAAAAGGGACTGGTCCCTTTTGCAGAGTCCAGAGGCAGAGCCTCTGGCAGGGTATGGGACAGAGTCCCATATCGACGGAACGTCGATGATGCCTTCAGGCGCTCCGCAAAGGGTGAATTTTGTAACAGTCCGGTGGACTGTTACAAAAGAGGGAACGCCCTGCAAGAGAGGGCGTTCCCTGCGGGTAGCACCCGCTGGCAATTCACGTAACCGCGAGTTCCTCGCTAATTTATTTTGCAGACAAGGATATTCCGCGAGCGATATATACTTGCCTCTATTGCAAACTATCCAGTAATGCTGACATTTTGCAATAGAGCCAAGTATAAATCTCAAACTCTAATATTTTCAGCAAGCTTAAAATTGTTAAAATTACAAATTATATCTCAACCACTTGACAAATAAAATAAAATGCGTTATAATAAAAGTGTTATTAAATGCAACGATGGGAAACAAAGCCTGTTGAGCTTCACAGAGAGTCGGCGGTGGTGCAAGCCGATAAGCAGATCCGGGTTATAGCTCCTCCCTGAGCAGTCGGTTGAACGCTTCGGCAAGTAAACTTGAACGGGTTCTCCCGTTACAGAGATATGCGTTTCACGACGCGAATGAGTGGGTGTTCTTTTACATCAAGAAGAGTGGTACCACGGAGTATAAGCAGCTTCGTCTCTTCCATACCGTAAGGCGTGGGGGAGTTTTTTTATATCTCCGCGTCAGAATAAAATTTGAAGGTGAATTATTTATGAAAAACGTAAACAAGTACACAAGACAGTTTTTTGAAGCTCCGGCAACGGAAATGAAGTGGACAAAAAAATCCTACATTGAAAAAGCTCCTGCATGGTGCAGCGTCGACCTCCGCGACGGCAACCAGGCTCTCATCACTCCTATGAGCCTCGGTGAAAAGCTGGAGTTTTTCAAGCTGCTGGTAGACATCGGCTTCAAGGAAATAGAGATAGGCTTCCCTGCCGCTTCCGAAACGGAATACGAGCTCTGCCGCACCCTCATCGAGCAGGATATGATCCCCGACGACGTTACTATCCAGGTTCTCACCCAGAGCCGCGAACATATCATCAAGAAAACCTTCGACGCACTGAACGGCTGCAAGAACGCTATCGTTCATCTCTACAACTCCACAAGCCTTGCCCAGCGCGAACAGGTTTTCCGCAAGAATAAGGACGAGATCAAGGAGATCGCCGTTACAGGCGCAAAGCTCTGCAAGGAGTACCGCGAAAAATACGAGGGCAATTTCCGCTTTGAATATTCCCCCGAAAGCTTTACCGGAACCGAGCCGGAATACGCTTTGGAGGTCTGCAACGCCGTTCTGGACATCTGGCAGCCCACTGAAAACGATAAAGCTATCATCAACCTGCCCGTTACCGTTCAGCTGTCTATGCCCCACGTCTATGCAAATCAGGTCGAATACATCTGCGATAACATCAAGTACCGCGAAAATGTCGTTATCTCTCTCCACCCACACAACGACCGCGGATGTGCAGTTGCCGATACGGAAATGGGTCTGCTCGCAGGCGCAGACCGCGTCGAGGGCACACTCTTCGGCAACGGCGAGCGTACCGGAAACGTGGATATAATTACTCTCGCTATGAATATGTACACCCAGGGCGTTGAGCCGGAGCTGGATCTCAGCGATATCCCCACAATTTCCGAGCTGTACACAAGAGTTACAAGAATGAACGTCTACGAGCGTTCGCCCTATACCGGAAAGCTGGTTTTCGCAGCCTTCAGCGGTTCTCATCAGGACGCTATCGCAAAGGGCATGAAGTGGCGTGAAGAGGGTCACACCGACAAGTGGACAGTTCCCTATCTGCCTATCGACCCCGAGGATCTGGGACGCGAGTATTCCGCAGATGTTATCCGCATCAACAGCCAGTCCGGAAAGGGCGGCATCGGTTATATCCTGGAGACCCGCTACGGCTACAACCTGCCCAAGAAAATGCGTGAGGTAGTGGGCTACATGGTAAAGGGCGTTTCCGACCACAAGCACAAGGAGCTTATGCCCGACGAGGTATATGAAATATTCAAGACGAATTTCGTCGATATAACAGCTCCTCTCAATGTCACCGAGGCGCACTATGTCCAGGGCGACGGCATCGAGGCTACCGTGAGCATTTCCTATAACGGCAAAAACGCAGTGGCAACAGACTCCGGCAACGGCAGACTTGACGCGGTAAGCAACGCTGTACGCTCCTACACCGGCATCGACTACAGCATAAACACCTACACGGAGCATTCCCTGGAGGTAGGCTCGGCTTCAAAGGCTGTTTCCTATGTGGAGATAACCTCCGGCGGCAAGAGCTACTGGGGCACAGGCGTGGACAACGACATCGTTGTTTCGTCGATCAAGGCTCTGGTTACAGCCGTGAACATTATGCTGAACGAGGAAAAGAAGTAATTATCCATAAAAATCCCGGTTGAAACCATACACGATGCACAAAATATTGAAAAATGTTCCGCTTCTTATTGATTTTGCCGGAAGATAGTGATATAATTGTCTCAGTAGCATTTATCCAGGGCAATACCGCATAAAAATCGTGCGGCGCTGCCCCGGCATTATATCGGAAGGAGCAGACTGTAATGACTTTCAAAGCATTTTCGTTTATATGTTCTTGTATCGTCATTATTACCGGCACAGTCATTAGCGGCTGTCGTCGTTCTTCATTCTGCCCGATCGGTTCTGCTGCCTAATGTTATTTTAGCGTGCAAAGCAAGTGACCTCCGGCAGATGTCGGAGGTTTTTTCAGGTCACCTCTAAAAACCTCTTTTGACAAAAATCAGCTATGCACGGCAGATGCTGCATCAAGTGTCCTCGGAGGGCGTCAGCCCGCCTTCGGTCACTTTCCTTGCCTCTGCCGCACCTATCTGATTTTTGCTTAACCAAATAGTTTTTTAGAGGTGTCCTTCAGAATAATTATAAATAAAGGACTGAGAAATATGAGAATTTCAGGTGCAAAAATCGTTGTTGAAACTCTGATCGAGCAGGGCTGCGACACCGTTTTCGGTTATCCCGGCGGTCAGGTCATCAACCTTTTCGATGAGCTGTACCTCAACAGCAGCAGGATAAACCATATCCTCACAGCCCATGAGCAGGGCGCCGCTCACGCTGCCGACGGCTATGCAAGAGCTACCGGAAAGGTAGGCGTTTGTATCGCCACCTCTGGTCCCGGCGCGACTAACCTCGTTACCGGTATCGCCACGGCTTACCTGGACTCCGTTCCTATGGTAGCTATCACCGGAAACGTTCCGTGCAGCCTTATCGGACGGGACAGCTTCCAGGAGGTCGATATCGTCGGCGTGACAATGCCTGTAACAAAGCACAATTTCATTGTACGGGACATCCGCGACCTTGCCGATACCATCCGCAGCGCGTTCAAGATCGCAAAATCCGGCAGACCAGGTCCCGTTCTCGTTGACATCCCTAAAGATGTACAGACCGGAACGTGGGACTTTGAGGCTAAAAAAGACCCTGTTCGCCCCTATCCACTGAACTTTGCTTCGGAAAATAAGCTGCGTCAGGCTGCGGAAATGATAAAGAACGCCAAGCGTCCCTACATCTACTTCGGCGGCGGCATCATTTCGGGAAAGGCTTCCGCGGAGCTGCTCAAGCTTGCGGAAAAGATAGACGCTCCCGTTGGCTGCACGCTTATGGGGCTTTCCGCCATCCCCTCGGATCACCCGAGATTCCTGGGCATGAACGGTATGCACGGTCACTACGCTTCCTCCGTTGCGCTCGACGAGGCAGACCTTGTTATCGCCCTCGGCGCGCGTTTCTCCGACAGAGCGACAGGCAGAAAGGAACGCTTCAACAAGAATTTCAGCATCATACACATTGACATAGACAACGCGGAGCTGGACAAGAATATCACCTCCAACTTAGCGATACAGGGCGATATAAAGGACGCTTTGTTCCGCCTTATCCCCATGCTCGCAGAGGTTTCCCGCCCCGAATGGGACGCACGCATCGAGGAACTGCGGCAGGAGGAGGCTCACCGCCTTGAAAGCGCCGCAAACAGCGCATTTGCAAAACGCTGCGACAGCTGTACCCACAAGTGCGGTCGGTCGGAGATGATCGAGGAAAATCACCTCACTCCATATCAGATAATCGACATCGTCAGCGAAAAAGCGGACGAGCACGACATCGTCGTTACCGACGTAGGTCAGCACCAGATGTGGGCTGCCCAGCGTTATCCCCTGAAAAATCCCAGGACCTTCCTCACAAGCGGCGGTCTCGGAACTATGGGCTACGGCATGGGCGCAGCTATCGGAGCATCGGCAGCGGAGGGCAGACGCACTATCCTCTTCACCGGAGACGGCAGCTTCGGAATGAATCTGAACGAAATGGCAACCGCCGTTTCCCAGAACACGCCCCTTGTCATTGTCATCATGAACAACGGCGTTCTCGGAATGGTTCGCCAGTGGCAGACGCTCTTCTTCGATAAGCACTACTCAAACACAACTCTTGCACGTCAGACCGATTTCGTAAAGCTGGCTGAGGCGTTCGGCGCAAAGGGCGCCCGGGTATTCAATGCGGAGGAGCTTGAAAAGGCTGCTGCCGAGGCGTTCGCACACAACGGCCCGTTCCTCATCGACTGCGCGGTCGACTGCAACGAATTTGTTCTCCCGATGCTTCCTCCCGGCGGCTCGATCGAGGACATCATTACCGAAATAAAGTGAGGTGGACAAAATGGAAAATAAACAGTTTGTTATCGGCGTTATCGTTTCCAACGTAAGCGGCGTCCTGTCAAGAGTCTCCGGAATGTTCACACGCCGCGGCTTCAACATCGACTGCCTGACTGTAGGCGAAACGGAATCCAAGGAATTTTCGCGTATCACCGTTGTTTTCCACGGCGACGAGGAAATGAAGGAGCGTATCGTCCGCCAGCTTGAAAAGCTCCACGACGTAAGAGAGGTGGAAGTCCTTGCTCCCGACGAGACGGTTATCCGCGATCTGCTGCTCATAAAGGTTCGCAATACCCCTGCCACGAGACAGGATATCATGACGGCAGTAGAGATCTTCCGCTCCAAGATAGTGGACTACTCCCCTACGGCTCTAATCTGCGAGCTTACTGGCGAGACCTCCAAGATAAACGCATTTATCGAGCTTATGAAGCCCTACGGCATTATGGAAATGTGCCGCACGGGACTTGTGGCTATCGAAAGAGGCGACAGCTGCCTCAAAACAAATTCCTGATCCGGGAACAGGTCTGATGACCAACGCTATAATTGCCATCCGCAATTACATAAATAATTTATTAAAAGGAGTTTTTCAGTCATGGAAAATACTGCAAAGGTTTATTACGAACAGAACTGCGATCTTTCCCTTCTTTACGGAAAGACAATTGCCGTTATCGGTTACGGCTCACAGGGTCACGCACACGCTCTTAACGCTAAGGAATCCCTGGGCGACAAGGGCAGAGTTATCATCGGTCTTTACGAGGGCTCTAAGTCATGGGACAAGGCTGTAAAGCAGGGCTTCGAGGTTTACACAGCTGCCGAGGCTGCAAAGCAGGCTGACATCATCATGATCCTCATCAACGACGAGAAGCAGGCTAAGCTCTACAAGGACGACATCGAACCCAATCTCGAGGCTGGCAATATGCTCATGTTCGCTCACGGCTTCAACATCCACTTCGGCTGTATCGTTCCTCCTGCTGATGTTGACGTTACAATGATCGCTCCCAAGGGACCCGGACACACTGTTCGTTCCGAGTACCAGGCTGGCAAGGGCGTTCCCTGTCTCGTTGCCGTTCATCAGGACGCAACAGGCAAGGCTCAGGACATCGCTCTCGCTTACGGTCTCGCTATCGGCGGCGCTCGTGCAGGCGTTCTGGAGACAACCTTCAGAACTGAAACTGAGACTGACCTCTTCGGCGAGCAGGCTGTTCTCTGCGGCGGTGTATGCGCACTGATGCAGGCTGGCTTTGAGACTCTTGTCGAGGCTGGCTACGACCCGAGAAACGCTTACTTCGAGTGCATCCACGAGATGAAGCTCATCGTTGATCTTATCTACCAGAGCGGCTTTGCAGGCATGAGATACTCTATCTCCAACACTGCTGAGTACGGCGACTACATCACAGGTCCCAAGATCATCACTGAGGATACAAAGAAGGCTATGAAGAAGGTTCTTTCCGACATTCAGGACGGCTCGTTTGCTAAGGAATTCCTCCTGGATATGTCCGGCGCAGGAAAGCAGGTTCACTTCAAGGCTATGAGAAAGCTTGCTTCCGAGCATCCTGCTGAGAAGGTCGGCGAGGAGATCAGAAAGCTCTACAGCTGGAACAACGAAGAGGACAAGTTCATCAACAACTGATAAAAATTATTCGGAGTCCGGGGAGGGAAAAGATTCCCGAACCGGGCTCCGTTTTCAAAATGAGGTATTATTGTTATGAGTGAGAATTTTTTCTGTTCCGGAGTTGAAAAGGCGTCACAGCGTTCACTTTTCAACGCTCTCGGACATACGAAAGAGGAAATGAAGCGTCCGCTGGTTGGTATCGTTTCGTCATACAACGAGATCGTTCCCGGACATATGAATATAGACAAGATCGTTGACGCCGTAAAGTTAGGTGTAGCTATGGCAGGCGGAACTCCGGTGGTATTCCCGGCTATCGCAGTATGCGACGGCATCGCTATGGGACATACCGGAATGAAATACTCCCTGGTGACACGTGACCTTATAGCCGATTCTACCGAGTGTATGGCTCTTGCCCACCACTTCGACGCACTTGTTATGGTGCCCAACTGCGATAAGAACGTTCCCGGACTTCTTATGGCTGCCGCAAGAATAAATGTTCCCACTATTTTCGTAAGCGGCGGCCCGATGCTTGCAGGTCATGTAAAGGGAAAGAAAACCTCCCTCTCCTCTATGTTTGAGGCTGTAGGCGCATACACAGCCGGAAAAATGTCCCTGGAGGACGTCGAGGAATACGAGAACCACGCCTGCCCCACCTGCGGTTCATGCTCCGGAATGTACACGGCAAACTCAATGAACTGTCTGACCGAAGTCCTCGGCATGGGCTTAAAGGGCAACGGAACTATCCCGGCTGTTTACTCCGACAGAATAAAGCTGGCGAAAACGGCTGGTATGCAGGTCATGGAACTGTACAGACAGAATATCCGTCCACTTGACATTATGACAGAAAAGGCGTTTATGAACGCTCTTACCGCCGATATGGCTCTGGGCTGCTCCACAAACAGTATGCTCCACCTGCCTGCTATCGCAAACGAGTGCGGCGTAAATATCAACCTTGACATCGCAAACGAAATAAGCGCAAGAACTCCCAACCTCTGCCACCTTGCTCCGGCAGGTCATACATACATGGAGGATCTGAACGAGGCTGGCGGCGTATACGCTGTCCTCAACGAGCTTTCAAAGAAGGATCTCATCAATCTTGACTGCATGACAGTTACAGGAAAAACTGTAGGCGAAAATATAAGCGGCTGCATCAATAAAGATCCCGAAACTATCCGTCCTATAGACAACCCCTACAGTGAAACAGGCGGAATCGCCGTATTAAAGGGCAATCTCGCTCCCGACAGATGCGTTGTAAAGAGAAGCGCAGTCGCTCCTGAAATGCTCGTACACAGCGGCCCTGCAAGGGTATTTGAGAGCGAGGAGGAGGCTATCGAGGTCATCTACAACGGCGGCATAAAGCCCGGCGATGTTGTTGTTATCCGCTACGAAGGTCCTGCCGGAGGCCCCGGTATGCGTGAGATGCTCTCTCCCACATCGGCTATCCAGGGCGCAGGTCTCGGTTCGACAGTCGCTCTCATCACAGACGGACGCTTCTCCGGCGCAACAAGAGGCGCTGCTATCGGTCACGTGTCACCGGAGGCTGTAAACGGCGGTACTATCGCTTATGTCAAGGACGGCGATATCATCTCTATCGACATCCCCAACTACAGCATCCAGCTGGAGGTTTCCGACGAGGAGCTTGAAGAGCGCAGAAAAACTATGCCTATCAAGAAAAAGGAAAACATCACAGGCTATCTCAAGCGTTATGCGGCTATGGTTTCTTCTGCTGATAAGGGAGCTATTATAAATAAGTAAATTGGAGGTCACAAACATGGGCATGACAATGACGCAGAAGATACTTGCGGCTCACGCAGGACTTGAAAGCGTTCAGGCAGGACAGCTTATCCTCGCCAGCCTTGACCTGGTGCTGGGAAATGACATTACATCTCCCGTTGCCATCAAGGAATTTGCTAAGCTTAACAAAGACGGAGTTTTCGACAAGGACAAGGTGACTATGGTCATGGATCACTTTGCTCCCAACAAGGACATCAAGGCTGCCGAGCAGTGCAAAATGTGCCGCGATTTCTGCGGTGCAAACGACGTTACACATTTCTACGACGTTGGCGAAATGGGCATCGAGCACGCTCTGCTTCCGGAAAAAGGTCTTGTCTCCGCAGGATATACGGTTATCGGCGCGGACTCTCACACCTGCACATACGGCGCGCTGGGCGCATTCTCCACAGGCGTAGGCTCAACAGATATGGCTTGCGGAATGGCTATCGGAAAGGCTTGGTTCAAGGTTCCCTCGGCTATTAAATTCAATCTGACAGGCAAGCTCAGAAAATACGTTTCCGGAAAGGACGTTATTCTGCATATTATCGGTATGATCGGCGTTGACGGAGCGCTTTACCGCTCGATGGAATTTACCGGAGAGGGTCTCGCATCACTGTCTATGGCAGACCGTCTCTGCATCGCAAATATGGCTATCGAAGCCGGCGCAAAGAACGGTATTTTTGAAGTCGACCAGATAACTCTTGACTACATCAAGGCTCACGGCGGCGCAGAGCCTGTTATATACAAGGCTGACGAGGACGCTGTTTACGACCAGGTGATCGAGATCGACCTGGACAAGATAGAGCCTACCGTTTCCTTCCCCCACCTGCCGGAGAATGCAAAGACCTTCGGCGAAATCGGCGATATCAAGATCGACCAGGTAGTTATCGGCTCGTGCACAAACGGCAGACTTGAGGATCTCCGTGAGGCGGCTGAAATACTCAAGGGCAAAAAATGCGCAAAGGGCGTCCGCGTTATCGTTATCCCAGCTACACAGCAGATATATCTTGACGCTATGGAAGAGGGACTCCTTAAAATATTCATCGAAGCCGGAGCAGTTGTGTCCACACCTACCTGCGGTCCCTGTCTCGGCGGATATATGGGCATCCTCGCCGCCGGAGAGCGCGCAGTTGCAACCACTAACAGAAACTTTGTCGGACGTATGGGTCACGTCGACTCCGAGATCTATCTTGCAAGCCCGGCAACAGCGGCTGCTTCCGCTGTAACAGGAAAAATCACATCAGCATGGGAGGTAATGGAAAAATGAAGTACACAGGAACTGTCATAAAGTACGGCGACAACGTCGATACAGACGTTATCATCCCGGCTCGCTATCTTAACACAAGCGACCACAAGGAGCTTGCCGCTCACTGTATGGAGGATCTGGACAAGACCTTCACATCCCGGGTACAGCCCGGCGACATCATCACAGCAGGCTTCAACTTCGGCTGCGGTTCATCCCGTGAGCACGCTCCTATCGCAATTAAGGCAAGCGGCGTTTCGCTCGTTATCGCAAAGAGCTTCGCACGTATCTTCTACAGAAATTCTATCAATATCGGTCTCGCTATCGTCGAGTGCCCCGAGGCTGTTGACGGTATCTCCGAGGGCGACAAGGTCGAGGCTGACCTGGACAACGGCGTCATCAGAAACCTTACCACAGGCAAGGAGTTCAAGACCGAGCCGTTCCCGGAATTTGTTCAGAAGATCATCGAAAACGGCGGACTTATCAAGTCTATCGCCGACGGCGTGATAAAATGATGAAAGGATAAACCTATGGAATACAATATCGCATTATTAAAGGGCGACGGTATCGGTCCGGAGATCGTGGACAGCGCCGTTGCCGTACTGGAAAAGGTGGCTGATAAATTCGGCCACAAGTTCAACTTCACGCCCTACCTCATCGGCGGCTGCGCTATCGACGCTGCAGGCAAGCCCCTGCCCCAGGAAACTGTGGACGGCTGTCTCGCTTCCGACAGCGTGCTTCTCGGAGCTGTAGGCGGTCCGAAGTGGGACGACCAGCCCGGCGAAAACCGCCCGGAGAAAGCTCTTCTGGGTATTCGTTCCGCTCTGGAGCTGTACACGAACCTCCGCCCGGCAAAGCTCTACCCTGCTCTCCGTGCAGCTTCTCCGCTGAAGGACGAGATCGTGGGCGACGGCTTCGACCTTATGATAGTCCGTGAGCTTACAGGCGGCATCTACTTCGGCGACCGCGGCTACCGTCAGGGCAAATACGGCGAAGAGGCTTACGACACCGAGGCATACAGCGTTACCGAGATAGAGCGTATCGGACGCGTCGCTTTCGACTCTGCAATGAAGAGAAACAAGAAGCTTTGCAGCATCGACAAGGCAAACGTTCTCGAATCCTCACGTCTCTGGAGAAAGACAATGCACAGGCTTGCCGAGGAGTACCCGGAGGTCGAATACAGCGATATGTTCGTGGACAACGCCGCTATGCAGCTTGTAAGAAATCCCCGTCAGTTCGACGTTATCGTTACATCGAATATGTTCGGAGACATTCTCTCCGACGAGGCTTCGCAGATCACCGGCTCTATCGGTATGCTCGCAAGCGCATCTATGGGTGCGACAACACGGGGAATGTACGAGCCTATCCACGGATCGGCTCCGGATATTGCAGGTCAGAACAAGGCTAATCCTATTGCGACAATTCTCTCCGGCGCAATGATGCTGAGATTCTCCTTCGGTCTTGCGGAAGAGGCTGACGCTATCGAGAAGGCTGTTGACGACGTGCTCAACGCAGGCTGGAGAACTGCCGATCTTATGGGCAGCAGCGAGGGTACTCCTCTCACCTGCACAGAAATAACCGAAAAGGTACTTGATGCGCTGAATGGCTAATTTAAGAGAAAAATTTGACGACCTCCACTGCGGACTGCGGTCGCTTGCCGTTTTCCGCAGCCTGCTGGAGGACGACGTGATATCGGCGCTTTCGGAGCTTCTTAAACTCCACGCCGACGGCGGCAGCTTTGACACGGACGCCTACTCGGAGTTCGCGTCAAGGCTCTACCGCAGCAGTTCAGACCTCAGCGAATATATCTTTAAGACGGTCTGTGAGGATGAGAATTTCTATATCTCCGGAAAAGCCCGGGGACTCTCCTTTAACAAGGCTGTAGAGGACGCTGTGGACAATGAGCTTGCAATTCTGGAAGAGGTCTCCGCACTTACGCCGGAGGAGCTGCAATACGGCTATTACCGCCGGTTTCCTCTGCCTGCCTGGAATGTAACGACTATTGATTTCAGACGGGAATACAGAAACCGCATCGAAAATATCGGCAGCTACGGCTACGGAACATTCGCCAAGAGCACTATGTTCATTTTCAGGGACGGAGAAGCCCTGCCTGTACGTTTCCCGGACTCCCAGCGGCTCGACGAGCTTTTCGGCTATGAAAGAGAGCGGCAGGAGGTCTATGCCAACACTCTTGCCCTTGCAGAGGGAAAGCAGGCGCAGAACACTCTCCTCTACGGAGATGCCGGAACCGGAAAATCCTCCACTGTCAAGGCTGTTGTTAACGCCCTTGCGGACAAGGGTCTGCGGCTTGTTGAGGTCACGAAGGAGCAGCTCCGGGATATTCCGGTACTGATAGACAGGCTCACCGCCGATCCGCTGAAATTCATCATTTTCATTGACGACCTGACATTCACCGCAGGAGAGGACAGCTTCGGCGCACTTAAAGCGGCTCTGGAGGGCTCGGCTGCAGCCCGGGCAAAAAATGTTGCAATTTACGCAACAAGCAACCGCCGCCACCTTGTAAAGGAGACCTTCTCCGACAGAGACGGCGACGACATTCACCGCAACGATACGATGCAGGAGCTGCTGTCCCTTTCCGCAAGATTCGGACTGCGCGTAAATTTCCAGCGTCCGGACAAGAAAAATTACGTAGCTATCGCGGCGCAGCTTGCACATAATAACGGCATCGAGCTTCCGGAAGAGGAGCTTGCGCTCAAAGCCGAACAGTTCGCCATTTCCTCCGGAAACGGAAGATCGCCGAGAACAGCGCGGCAGTTTATAGATCAGTTGAAACTGAACCTGGAATAAAGGCAACCCGCACAAAGCACGTCTGACGACTTTGTACAATGCTGCCTAAAAATCAAAAGAGGTTATTTTAATGCTTACACTTGATAAAATCTATCATGCAAAATATATTCTCAAACAGGTGATCCGTGAAACGGACGTCATCCATGCTCCAAAGATCAATCCGGAGTCGGAGATCTGGCTCAAGACCGAGAATCTGCAGATCACAGGCTCGTTCAAGGTCCGCGGCGCGTATTACAAGATGTCCTGCCTTTCCGACGAGGAAAAGGCAAAGGGCGTTATCGCCTGCTCCGCAGGAAACCATGCTCAGGGCGTGGCGCTTGCTGCGGCAAGAAACGGCATAAAATCAGTTATATGTCTCCCCGACGGCGCGCCTATTTCCAAGGTCGAGGCTACAAAAAGCTACGGCGCGGAGGTCTGCCTTGTAAAGGGCGTATACGACGACGCTTATGCCGAGGCTCTTCGTCAGCGCGACGAGTACGGCTATACCTTCGTTCATCCCTTTGACGACGAAAACGTCATTGCAGGTCAGGGTACTATCGGTCTTGAGCTTATTGAGCAGATACCGGATATGGACGCTGTTATCGTGCCTGTCGGCGGCGGCGGACTTATCTCCGGCGTTGCCTTCGCAGTAAAGAGCCTTAATCCCAATATCAAGGTTTACGGCGTTCAGGCGGCTGGAGCTCCGAGTATGTACAACGCAGTCCGCGACGGAAAGATCGAATGTCTGGACAGCGTTTCCACTATCGCCGACGGCATCGCGGTAAAAGAGCCGGGCGAAAACACCTTTGAGCTTGTTTCAGAATATGTTGACGAAATAGTGACCGTTACCGACGACGAGATCTCTGCGGCAATACTCGCTCTTATGGAACAGCAGAAGCTTGTTACCGAGGGCGCAGGCGCAGTTTCCGTTGCGGCGGCAATGTTCAATAAAGTGCCTGTCAAGGGCAAAAAGACGGTATGTCTGCTCTCCGGAGGAAACATCGACGTGACTATCCTCTCACGCGTTATCAAGCGCGGTCTGCTTATGACGGGACGGAACAGCACGCTTAATATCGAGCTTATCGACAAGCCCGGTCAGCTTATGGACGTTTCCCGTATCATTGCGGAGCTTGGAGGCAACGTTATTTCAATTCACCACGAGCGTGCAAACGAGGGCTCGGCTGTTAACGGCTGCTATCTGCGTATAGTGCTGGAAACACGCAACTACGAGCACATTCAGGAGATCAAAAAGGCTCTCAGAGACAACGGCTTCAGACTTACTAACGATTAAAGCGAGGTAATTATCATGATAAAGATTCATACAGGAAAGGCTCCTGCTGCTGTAGGACCTTATTCACAGGCTATCATTTCAAAGGGCATGGTCTACACAAGCGGACAGATCGCCATCGACCCTGCGACAAATACCATAAAGGCTCAGACTATCGAGGAGCAGACAGAGCAGGTAATGCGCAATCTCGGAGCTGTTCTGGAGACAGCCGGTTCTTCCTTTGACATGGCTGTAAAGACCACCTGCTTCCTTGCGGATATGAATGATTTTGCAGCGTTCAACGAGATCTACGGCAAGTATTTCACAGGTCTGCCGGCAAGAAGCTGCGTTGCAGTAAAAACTCTTCCGAAAAACGTTCTCGTTGAGGTCGAGGTAATTGCGGAAAGCACACTGAGCTAAAAAAGGAGATATTTCTTATGACAGTCAGGGAAATGCAGGATATTATCCTGAAGCTAAAAAAAGAAACAAACACGGCTATCCTCGCCCACAGCTATCAGGCACGGGAGATCGTGGAGATCGCCGACTTTACCGGAGACAGCTACAAGCTCAGCGTTGACGCTAAAAAGACCGACGCTGACAATATCGTATTCTGCGGCGTTCATTTTATGGCGGAGACTGCAAAAATGCTTTCTCCGCAGAAGCGTGTTTTTCTTGCCAACAAAGATGCCGGATGCCCTATGGCAGAGCAGATGGACAGGGATATGATCGCACAGCTAAAAGCTGCCGAGCCGGACAGGACTGTTGTCGCATATATCAATACAACAGCTTCATTGAAAACCGTATGCGACGTATGCGTTACGTCGTCAAGCGCACTGAAGATCGTGAAAGCCCTTGATACGGACAAAATTCTTTTTATCCCTGACTGCAATCTCGGCGGCTGGGTGAAAAAGCAGGTCCCGGAAAAGGATATAAAGCTGCTCCAGGGCGGCTGTCCCACCCACGCTGCCGTTACTGTCGGCGAGGTGAAAAGGGCTAAGGCAGAGCACCCCAACGCCCTGTTTCTGGTACATCCGGAGTGCGTTCCGGCAGTCACCGAGCTTGCCGACTATGTGGGTTCAACAAGCGGCATCATGGATTTTGCGAAAAAGTCCGATGCAAAGGAATTTATAATCGGCACGGAGACGTCAATTTCCGAGCATCTCCAGTACGACTGCCCGGATAAGAAATTCTACCCTGTTACTAAAAATATCGTCTGCCGCAATATGAAGCTTACCACGCTTCCCGACGTGCTTGCGACGCTTAACGGCATGAACAACGGCGAGGCTTTCGAGATCCTTATGGAGGAGGAGCTTATCTCCTCCGCAAGAAAATGTATAGACGAGATGATTCGTCTCGGCGGCTGATGCCATGATAAGGCTTGTTGAAAAGCTGTACAGCGGCGGTGGGCTGTCCGATACCGAGCTGGCGGCTCTTATAGTCGCCGAGGACGAGGAAGCCGTGGCGAAGCTGGCGGATCTTGCGGACAAAGTCCGCCGGAAATACTATGGCGACAAGGTCTTTCTCCGGGGACTTATCGAAATTTCCTCATACTGCCGGAACGACTGTCTCTACTGCGGCATACGGCGCGGAAACAAGGCTGCCCAGAGATACCGGCTCAGTCCTGACGAGATCATGAGCTGTGCCGAAAACGGCTATGCACTGGGATTCAGAACATTTGTGATGCAGGGCGGAGAGGACGCTTACTTCACCGACGACGTTATGTGCGGCATAATATCAAGGCTGCGGAACAGATTCCCGGACTGCGCCATAACCCTTTCCCTTGGGGAACGCTCCCGGGAAAGCTATCGGCGCATGAAGGAAGCCGGAGCTGACCGCTATCTGCTCCGCCACGAGGCTGCATCGGAGGAGCTTTACAGACGGCTCCACCCGGCGGAAATGAGTCTTGACAACAGAAAAAGATGCCTCTATGATCTCCGTGAGCTGGGCTATCAGACAGGCGCAGGCTTCATGGTCGGCGCACCGTTCCAGACTGTGGAGGACATTGTTGCCGACATACGATTTATGGAGCAGCTCCAGCCGCATATGATAGGCATAGGACCGTTCATTCCGCAGCACGATACGCCCTTCGGCAGCAAAAAGGGCGGAACTCTGGAGCTTACCCTGCGGCTGTTGGGTATACTCCGGCTCATGTTCCCGAAAGTCCTTCTTCCTGCCACAACGGCTCTCGGAACTATTTCGCCGGGCGGCAGAACGCTGGGGCTGAAAACGGGCTGCAACGTAATTATGCCCAACCTTTCCCCTGCCGACGTCCGGGAAAAATATTCACTCTATGACAACAAGCTCGTCACCGGAGGAGAAGCGGCGGAGGGTCTGGCTTTGCTGAAAAAGGAAATTTCCGAAGCCGGATATACGGCCGTGGACGAAAGAGGCGACTGCGTTTTATAAATAATAAATAAACGCCGCAAAAATTATTGGAGGTTTTTATGCGAGTACGTTTTCATCTGCCCGATTTTGCAGGGCGTTTCAAGCTTAATCTGCTCTTTGCGGATATGCTGAAAAAATATCCACATTTTTTCCGTGAGGGCGTGGAAATAGCCTCTTTTTACGGCGTTTTCCCTCCTTCGATATGGAACGGCGGCAGACCCCAGCCGGGCACCTGCGACCGCTCCTTTGTAAAACAGGTCATCAAGGCGTTCAACGACCGGGGTATTCCGCTGCGCTTCACCTTTACAAATCCTGCCCTTGAAAAGAAGCACCTCAGCGATCCTTTCTGCAATATGGTGCTTACCCTTGCGAACAACGGTCTCAACGAGGCTATCGTGTTCTCGCCGCTGCTGGAGGATTACATACGCAGGAATTTCCCGAAATATAAGCTTACAAGCTCGACCTGCAAGCGGATAACCGATCCGGAAAAGCTGAAAGAGGAGCTTGAGCGCGACTACAGCATCGTCGTTGTGGACTATGACCTGAACAACAAATTCGATATCCTTGAAAAGCTGCCGAGAAAGCAGGACTGCGAGCTGCTCGTCAACGCCTGCTGCGAGCCGAACTGCGCTCTCCGTTCGGAGCACTATCACACCATCGGTTTACAGCAGATCGCCTATAACGAGCATCTGAAAAAGTACCCGAACCTTCCGTTCAATGCGGATAAGATCGACCCGCACAACTTCGAGAACTGCCCCTACAGACAGCGCGGAATTTTTGAGATACGCAACCTCAGCACACACATTTCTCCCGACGACATCTGGGAAAAATATGTGCCTATGGGATTTGAGCAGTTCAAAATAGAGGGACGGACTGCAAGCGCCCTGAATATACTGGAAACATATATGTATTATATGGCAAAGCCGGAATACCGTGACGAGGCACGCTTTACCCTGCTCAAGGGCATGGAAAACAGCGGCGCGCTGAAATACAGCTAAGGAGTCCGGCCATGAAATGTGCAAATATTTTTTCCGATAATATGGTATTGCAGCGGAATAAACCGATACGCTTTTTCGGCACGTGCCCGGAGGACTGCAAGTTTGTGAAGGTCTCCGTTTCACCTCTGTCAGTCTCGGCGGAGGCTGTCATCAAGGACGGAAAATGGGAAGCCGTTCTCCCGCCTATGCCTGCCTGCGACTGCTGTCTGGTGCAGGTCATGTCCGGCAACAGATGTCATTTCTTCAACAACGTGGCTATCGGCGAGGTATGGCTTGCCGGAGGCCAGTCCAACATGGAATATGAGCTTCAAAACGAAAAAAACGGCAGAGAAGAGCTTGAGGTCTGCGAAAAGGAAAACGTCCGCTTCTATTACACGCCAAAGGTCGCTATGGTCGGCGACGAGCTTTTCAGAGCCGAGGAAAGAGCGTCCTGGCAGACTGCTTCGGCGAAAAATTCCGGAAACTGGTCGGCTGTCGGCTACTATTTTGCCAAGGAGCTCAGCCGGAAGCTTGGCTGCACCGTCGGAGTGATTGGCTGCAACTGGGGCGGAACCTCCGCATCTGCCTGGATACCCAGAGAGGCTATTGAGGCTAAAGAAAGTCTGCTTCCCTATCTGGAGGCTTACGATAAAGCGACTGCCGGAAAAACTGACGAGGAAATGATACGCGAATACAGAGAGTATCAGGAGTATGACCGCCAGTGGTTTATCCGCTCTCAGGAAGTATATGCCGAAAAGCCCGATGCCGAGTGGGAGGAGGTCTGCGCGATATGCGGCGAAAACCGCTATCCCGGTCCTATAAATATCGCCAATCCCATGCGTCCCTGCGGACTTTACGACACAATGGTAAGCCGTGTGTGCCCGTATACGCTGAAAGGCGTGCTCTGGTATCAGGGCGAATCCGACGACCACCGTCCGGACACCTACGGCGACCTGCTTACGGCGCTTATCGGCTGTTGGAGGGAAAAATGGCATGACAGCTCTATGCCGTTCATGGTAGTCCAGCTTCCCATGCACCGCTATAAAAACGACGCGGACAACGGCAGTTGGGCAAAAATACGCCAGGCACAGCGAGAGGTGTCGGAGCAGTTGAAAAATGTAGGGCTTGCCGTGGCGATAGACTGCGGAGAGTTCAACAATATCCATCCGATAGAAAAAAGAAGAGTGGCGCACAGGCTGTATATCGCCGCGCTTGAAAAGACATACGGCATCGACTGTCCCGGCGAGCATTATCCGGAGCTTACAGGCTGCGATAAGGCTGACAGGAAATTAGTCCTGAAATTCAGCCGCAATCTCATTCCTGCGGAAAGGCCGGAGGGCTTCATGCTCCGCATTGGCGAAGAAAACGTTCCGGCATATCCGGAAATTTCCGGAAGCACCGCCGTTTTCGACGTTGATCCGGACTCTGTTTCCGAGGTAAGCTATCTGTGGACGAATTACTGCCGTGTAGATCTGTTCGGCGAAAACGGACTGCCTGTACCGCCTGTAAGGAGGCTTTTGGGTGATTGATTTTATCAGAACTATCAGACGAGATATCCGGCTGATACGTGAAAAAGACCCTGCCGCGAGAAATGCTCTGGAGATCCTGCTGACCTACCCCACTCTCCGGGCGATCCGCTGCTACCGGATAGCGCACAGCTTTTATGTGCATAAGCACTACACGGCGGCGAGGATAATTTCCCAGTGGGCACGAAGAAAAACCGGAATTGAAATTCACCCCGGTGCAACTATAGGAAAGGGACTTTTCATTGACCACGGCATGGGCGTTGTGATCGGCGAAACAGCCGTTATCGGCGACAACTGTCTGCTCTACCAGGGTGTTACCCTTGGCGGAACGGGAAAGGATAAGGGCAAGCGTCACCCTACTCTCGGGGACAACGTGCTTGTAGGCGCAGGAGCTAAGGTACTCGGTCCATTCACTGTCGGCAGCAATGTTAAAATTGCCGCAAACGCCGTAGTTCTCAATGCTATTCCCGACAACTGCACCGCTGTGGGAGTTCCGGCGCACATCGTTAAAATGAACGGAAAAAAGGTACACAAGGTCACTGCGGATATAGACCAGGTCCACATTCCCGACCCTGTTTCACAGGAGATATGCCGCTTGCACTCGGAGATCGACGTGCTGAAAAAAGAGCTTGCGGAGTTGAAAAAATAAACCAGCAAACAAACATTGGGTTTCCAAAGGGACGGTTGTCCCTTGCGGGTAGCACCCGCTGGCGATTCACGTGACCGCGCCCTGCGGTCGCTAATAATCTGTAAGACGAAATTTTCTCCGCGAGCAGCATATCTATGTCTGCACAAAATATAAATTCTCAAGCAGAATCATGTCAAAAATCATCAGAAAGGATATACCTATGCAGTTATATAACTCACTGACAAGAAAAAAAGAGGAATTTGTTCCAAGAGAGCCGGGAAAGGTAAGTATGTACACCTGCGGCCCGACAGTCTACCACTTTGCCCATATCGGCAACCTGAGAAGCTATATTATGGAGGATGTCCTGGAAAAATACCTGCGTTTTACCGGACTGGACGTCAAGCGTGTCATGAATATCACTGACGTAGGACATCTCACAAGCGACGGCGATACCGGAGATGACAAGATGCTCAAGGGCGCAAAGCGTGAGCATAAAACAGTCATGGAGATAGCAAAGTTCTACACCGACGCTTTCTTCTCCGACTGCGGCAAGCTGAATATCAAGACTCCCGACGTGGTCGTTCCTGCCACAACGTATATCGACGAGTTTATCCGCGTTATCTCCGCCCTTATCGAAAAGGGCTATGCCTATGAAGCAGGAGGAAATATTTACTTCGACACAGGAAAGCTTGACAAATACTATGTTTTCAACGATTTCAGGGAGGAGGATCTGGCTGTAGGCGTCCGTGAGGGCGTTGAAGAGGACGAAAACAAGCGTAATAAGGCTGATTTCGTGCTCTGGTTCACCAAATCCAAGTTCGACGACCAGGAGCTGAAGTGGGATTCGCCCTGGGGCGTGGGCTATCCCGGCTGGCACATCGAGTGCTCCTGCATCAGCATGAAAAACCTGGGCGAATACCTGGACATCCACTGCGGCGGCATCGACAACGCATTTCCGCATCACACAAATGAAATTGCGCAGAGTGAAGCGTACCTGGGTCACGAGTGGTGCAATTACTGGTTCCATGTGCTCCACCTTAACACAAACAGCGGCAAAATGAGCAAGTCCAAGGGCGAGTTTCTGACGGTTTCGCTTCTGGAGGAAAAGGGCTTTCTTCCGGTCGTGTACCGCTTCTTCTGCCTCCAGTCGCATTACAGAAAATCGCTGGTGTTCACCTGGGAGAATCTTGAAAATGCAAAGACAACCTATAATAAGCTGATCGCGAAGATAGCACCTATGACTGCCGAAGCCTCCGGAGAGATCGACAGCGCAGAATTTGACAGACTCATGAACAGCTTCAGGAACGCTCTCGATAACGACCTTAACACGGCTCTGGGCATAACAGCAGTTTACGATGTGCTGAAATCCACGGCAAATGCGGCTACAAAGCTTGCTCTTCTTGCGGAATTTGACAAGGTTCTCGGACTCGATCTCATTGAGAATGCGAAAAAATCTGCGGAAGCTCCGGCTGAGAATGACATTCCGGCTGAGGTGCTTGAGCTTGCGGAACAGCGCAAGGCGGCACGAAAGGAAAAGAATTTCGCCCTCGCCGACGAGCTCCGTGACAAGATAACCGCACTCGGCTACGAGATAAAAGAAACAAGACAGGGCACAGAAATTACGCGGAGCGGGGCAGCCCCCGCCGGCGATTTCACGTGAGCGCGAGTGCCTCGCTGATAAATCATCAGACGAAATTTTCTCCGCGAGCGGTGGGACTGTCTAAAAAATCCCCCACATATTGATAATCAAATAATTTTCGCTCGTGGCATATTTACGTCAGCCCAAAATATTAGTGAGGTACGAACGGCTGCGTGAACCGTCAGCGGCGACTCGCCGCTTGACAAACTTTTAAAAATGCGATAAAATATAGTAGATAAAGTATCTGAAAGAGGTATGTTAAAATGAAGAATACTGAAAAAATTATGGATAAGATCGTTGACCTTTGTAAATCCAAGGGCTACGTTTACCCCGGCTCGGAAATTTACGGCGGTCTCGCAAACACATGGGATTACGGTCCGCTCGGCGTTTTGCTGAAAAATAATATCAAGAACGCCTGGCTGAAAAAATTCGTTCAGGAGAACAAGTACAACGTTGGTCTTGATTCCGCTATCCTCATGAATCCTCAGACCTGGGTCGCTTCCGGTCATATCGGCGGCTTCTCCGATCCGCTCATGGACTGCAAGGAGTGCAAGACGCGTCACCGTGCCGATAATCTCATCGAGGATTTCGACGGCACTAACGTTGCAGGCTGGACAAATCAGCAGATGACCGACTACATCAACGAAAAGGGCATCACCTGCCCCAACTGCGGAAAGCAGAATTTCACGGATATCCGCCAGTTTAACCTGATGTTCAAGACCTTCCAGGGCGTAACCGAGGACAGCAAGAGCGAGCTGTATCTCCGTCCGGAGACGGCGCAGGGCATCTTCGTAAACTTCGCAAATATCCAGAGAACAACTCGTAAAAAAGTGCCCTTCGGCGTTGCGCAGGTGGGTAAATCCTTCAGAAACGAGATCACTCCCGGAAACTTTATCTTCCGTGTACGCGAATTTGAGCAGATGGAGCTGGAATTTTTCTGCAAGCCCGGCACTGACCTGGAATGGTTCAACTACTGGAGAAGCTTCTGCAAGAACTTCCTGCTGACTCTCGGTCTCAGAGAGGAGAATATCCGTCTTCGCGACCACGACCCGGAGGAGCTTTGCTTCTACTCAAAGGCTACAACAGATTTCGAGTACCTCTTCCCCTTCGGCTGGGGCGAGCTGTGGGGCGTCGCTGACAGAACGGATTACGACCTTACTCAGCACATAAAGACCAGCGGAAAGTCCCTTGAATACTTCGACCCGGAGACAAACGAGAAGTACATTCCCTACGTTATCGAGCCGTCCCTGGGCGTTGAGCGTCTGTTCCTGTCCATCGTTACAGAGGCTTACGACGAGGAGGAGATCGTCTCTACCGATAAAAACGGCAACGAGAAGAGAGACGTTCGTACCGTTATGCGTCTCCATCCGGCTCTTGCACCCTATAAGTGCGCTGTTCTGCCCCTTGTGAAGAAGCTGACTCCCAAGGCTGAGGAGATCTATGAAATGCTCTCCAAAAAGTTCATGTGCGACTTCGACGAGACCGGTACTATCGGAAAGAGATACCGCCGTGAGGACGAGATCGGTACTCCTTACTGCGTAACAGTTGATTTTGACACAATTGAAAAGGACAACTGCGTAACAGTCCGCGACCGCGACACAATGGAACAGGTTCGCGTGCCTGTTGACGAGCTTGTTGCTTTCCTGGAGGAAAAGACCGCTCTTTAATACTGATATTATGACATAAAAATAAGGGGACGCTCTCTCTTGCAGAACGTCCCCTATTTTGAACCCCAATTTTCCCCGATATATCACACTACCGGCGCTAACTCCGGCACGAAATTTCGCACAACAAGATAAACCGCGAAAATTCCTCCTATCGTCCACCAGAACCACGCTTTTCTCGGCAGCAGCTTCTTAGGCTTGCCAAGAACCGAAAATATCAGCTCGACATACAAAATCAGCAGAATGAGCAATAAAAACGGCAATACCGCGTTGTTTCGCAGCGCGAGCAGTATATTTCCGTGCAGCAGCGCATCGGCGCTTCTGGTATTTCCGCAGCCCGGACAATAATATCCCGTGGCGAGATGAAACAGACACGTCCCGGAATCCTTCACAAAGCCGACTATCTCCTCACGGAACAAAATTCCGAGAACTGCTGCGATCGGCGCAGCTGCTAAAACTATCAACTTCACGACAAACAGGGAGCTTCCACCGCTCCCTGTTCTGCTTTTTCCAGCCATTATTCTATGGTCAGCGTGCCCTCACGCCAATTCTCAAATACATATTTCTGCATCGACAGATCCTGCGCCGTATCAATGAACATATCCGTGTCGCGGTAATAGAAGCCCAGAGGATATGTTCCCGGCTCTGCGTCCTCGGGAACCTTGAATGTGAACGTAACAATGTCGCCCTCGCCGCCGTAATCCTTGCCGCCGAACATCTCAGTAAAGAAAATGCAGCCGAGATTTTTGCTTGTCAACACCTCCGGCAGACCCTCGCTCCACAGCATTGCGACCGCTCCTGTGGAATACTGGGACGCCTCCTTCGGCTCGTATTCGGCAAAGCCCTCTTCCTCGTCCATCATCACACACTCCAGAAAATCCGGGTATGTCACGTGTATTCCGCACATACACCATTTTTTTGCGGAATTTTCAACCGCCAGCGTGATCTCTACCTCTTCGCCCGGCGATGCGGAAGCGTCCTTCATATAGATTCTCGGACCGTCCTCAGCAGCCTCGACTACAACAGGAGCTTCGGTGACAGCTTCCTCCTCTGAGGACTGCTCAGCGTCTCCAGCCTTTGACATCTCGTCAAAAAGTCCCTGGGAGGATTCGCTTCCGGAGTCAAAGGGGCTGACATAGTTATCCTTTTTTTCGCCGCAGGACACCGCCGTAAGCATAAGAACAGCGGCGGCAGCGGCAATTATTCTTTTTATTTTCATGATCTATTCCTCCGGATGATTTCTCTTTCCGTCGACCCTGAGCTCGCCGTTTTCCTCATATATAGCGATTTCTGAGGTATCGGACGAGCTTTCTATGATTATCTCAGCTACTCTGTCCTCGATTTCCTGCCGGATAACACGGCGGATATCTCTTGCACCGTATGACTTTCCGTAAGCCTTTTCCGCAATAAGCTCAAGCGCCTTTTCCGTATAGCTGAGAGTGAGGTTCTTTTCGCCCAGCGGCTCTTTCATCTCGTCAAGCATAAGAGCGGCAATTTGCGCATAATCCTCCTTGGTAAGCTGCTTGAATACGACAATTTCGTCGATCCTGGCGATAAACTCCGGTCTCAGGAACTCCTTCAAGCCCTTCATCGCCTTTTCCTTGGAGATCTCGTTGACTGTTCTATTGAAGCCAACACCGATGCTCTTATCAGTTGAGCCGGCATTTGAGGTCATGCAGATAATTGTGTTCTCGAAATTGACAGTTCTGCCGTGAGCGTCGTCTATTTTTCCCTCGTCGAGGATCTGCATAAGAATATTCATAACGTCCGGATGCGCTTTTTCGATCTCGTCAAAAAGTATTACCGAATACGGCTTTCTGCGAACCTTTTCCGTAAGCTGTCCAGCCTCGTCATAGCCCACATATCCCGGAGGCGAGCCGATAAGACGTGCAACAGAGTGCTTCTCCATATACTCTGTCATGTCCAGGCGGATAAGCGGCTCTGTGCTGTCGAAAAGCTCCTCCGATACCGCCTTGACAAGCTCTGTTTTTCCCACGCCGGTAGGACCTACAAAAATGAATGATGCCGGTCTGCGGCGCTTACTAAGCTGAACACGCGTGCGCTTTATCGCCTTTGTCAGCACAGAAACAGCCTCGTCCTGACCCAGAACACGCTTCTTCAGCGCGTCCTCCAGCCGTGCAATTTTCAGGAACTCAGTCTCAGCCACCTTGCTTGCAGGAATACCCGTCCAGAGCTCGATGACCTTCGTGATGTCCTCCTCGGTCACCTGGATATTGTCCGCAGCTTCCTGTATCTTCTTCTGCGCGTCCCTGGCATGGATAAGCTTGCCCTTTATCTCCGCGATCGCGGCATAATCCGGCTCAGCCTCCTCGCTCATGGCTTTTTCCATGCCCTCGAGCACCTCTATCTCCTTGAGAAGCTTTGCATTTTCCGCCAGCTCAGGAGAACGTATGCTTGCGTGCGCACAGCCCTCGTCCATAAGGTCGATCGCCTTATCCGGGAGGAATCTGTCTGTGATGTAACGCTCCGAAAGAACGGCGCATACCCTGAGCAGATAGTCTGAAATGTGTACCTTATGATAGTCCTCGTAGTATTTTTTAATGCCCAGCAGCACATCAACCGTATCCTCGATCGTAGGCTCGGCAACGGTCACAGGCTGGAATCTCCGCTCCAGCGCGGAATCCTTTTCGATATACTTTCTGTACTCGCCGAAGGTCGTCGCGCCGATCACCTGCACCTCTCCTCTGGAAAGCGCCGGTTTCAGGATGTTCGCCGCGTTCATCGAGCCTTCGGAATCGCCTGCTCCGACAAGATTATGCACCTCGTCAACGAACAGGATTATATTGCCCTCGCGCTTCACCTCGTCCACAAGACCCTTTACACGGCTCTCAAACTGTCCGCGGAACTGAGTTCCTGCAACAAGAGCCGTCAGATCAAGAAGATAAACCTTTTTATCAGCCAGGTTAAAGGGCACATTTCCGTCGTTTATCCGCTGTGCTATGCCCTCTGCGATAGCCGTTTTTCCCACGCCCGGCTCGCCGATAAGGCACGGATTATTTTTGGTGCGGCGCGAAAGGATCTGGACTACGCGTGAAATTTCCTTGTCTCTGCCGATTATCCTGTCAAGCTCTCCGTCCGCAGCCTTCTTCGACAGATTGGTGCAGTAGCTTCCCAGGAATTTCGGCTCTTTTTTCCTCTTTTCGCTCTTGCCGGAATCCTTCTTTTCCTTGGATCTGCCGAAAAATCCGCTTTTCTTAGGAGCTTCCTTCTCATCCTCCGCAGGCTCCTCATTGCTTTCCTCCGTCTGAGGAGAGCCGAACATATTGGACAAGAAACCGGGCATAAGACCCGATCCGCCCATTTCAAAGGCGTCTCCGTCCAGCATTTCCATCATCTGGTCGGAGAACTGGTTTATCTCCTCATCGGTGATTCCCAGTCTGTTCATATACTCCGTGACCTGGGGAATGTTCTTCGCCCTTGCACAGGAAAGGCAAAGACCCTCGTTCTTCTTTTCGCCGCCCTGGACAGTGGATATAAAAACCACTGCCGGACGCTTCTTGCAATTGCTGCACATCATCATCTGAAAAATTCCTCCTGATAAGTAAACAACTCTATTACATAATTAGCCTTGTATTGCTGCTACATTTTTTCAATTATTCCGTAGATAAACTTGAATATAACGGATTTATCCACAACCGCTTCGTTGAAAAGAAGCATCTCGTTTCCGCCGAGAACGACCGAAAGCCGGACTGCCGCAGTTACCGCGATCACAACGATCACACCTGCAAACGCGCCCATGATCGCTCCGATAATATGATTTAACGCACCAGCCGCGCTTCCGCTGTCCCTATTCACAGCCAATGCCCTGATCATAGCCGTCAGCGCAAACCACAGTACTATGAACAGAACAGCAAACGAACCGAGCCTGAACATCGTTCTGTACGCCGGAGCGGTGCAGTTCTCGCCGATATAATCAACAGCTTTTGTTGAGACCTCCTGCCGCAGAAGCGGGATAAGCTCCTGCATCATGTCCGGATTTTTCCGCACCTCTTCCGCCGCCGTCGATGCCGCGAATTTATTCACGCTGTCACTGACGATCTCGTTTATCACCAGAGCATAGCCCTCATGAACCTTTTCCACCAGCACCTGAACGTCGTCTTCCAACCGTCTGGAATTGACATTGTTGATGTATTTTGCTATCGCCTCGTCATACCGGACGTCTGTCTTATCCAGTATCTCGCCCAGCTTTTGCCGGTCGACCCTTAATGAATATCCCATATTCTCCAGGTAGACCGCCATTTCGTCGGTAAATGTGTCCGGGGTCAGACGCTGCTCTATTTTCCGCACATCTCCCGATTTTACCGTTATCTGCCGCAGACCGTCGGAAACTGCGCCGCTTATGCCGAATGCAAGCATAATGGACAAAACTCCTCCGACAGCTGCAAAGGTTCCTTTCAGCGCGCCCTTTTTTCCCCATATAAATGAACATACAAGGATTATCGCCAGGGCAAGTACGTCATAAAACCACCAGAATTGTGTACCCATATCATTATCCTCTCTGAGAACCTGCCGTAACAAGAAATTCGCGCAGGCTCTAACTTTCGTAATCTATACGGTCTATTTTGTTAAAGCTTTTCAGGAAAACATATTCGTCGCTTCTCACAAAGCCGGTGTACGAGTCGTTGATCTGCGCCGTAGAACGGAGCTTTCCGGAAAAATCATAGGCGTAAATGCAGTCCTGAGTCATGACATAAGCCAGACCGTCGAAAACTACCGCGTCAATAAGCGGACTCTCAAAGCTTATACTAAGGGGTGAATTTCCGTTGCCGTTGAAAAGGGTCAGGTTATACCGCCTTGTTTCCTTGCTGTTTGTGATGACAGCCGCTTTGCCGTTTTCGCAGTCGCCTCCGGCAAGATCGCCGTCATACCGGAAGAGGGAATTTATCTGTCCCGTGCCGTCAACATATCCGCAGGCGTCAAATCCGAGGACGAATGCGCCGCCGTTTACGCTGTAGATCTCCATTCCCACGGTATCAAGTCCGGGAGATTCCCATTTATCGCTGTTTTCAGTAAACACTATATCCTGCACCGAAGTGACGAGGGAACCGTTTTCGGCGTATATATAGCTGAGAATACAGCCGGAGCTGTCGTCTTTAAAACAGATATCGCTGACGCGCTCCACGCATTTCCTCTCGTATATCACCTTTCCCTTGCTGTCGTATACAGTGATAACGCAGGCGTAATTGTCGGATTCCGTCACCGCGGCGGTGCAGCCCTCCTCGCTGAGGCGAACAAACATTATATTATCATCAGTTTCCTTTTTATACAGCACGCCGTCGGAATCCTCCACACTGAAACTGTGACCGCCGTTTTCGTAGAGCAGCGCCCTGCCGTTAACTGTATTCATGACGACGTTAGTATATGTATGCTGACGACGATTAAGCTGTCCGCCCTCCTCGTTGTAGATGCAGATGCTTGAATCACTTAGTACGAATATCATATCGTCAGAGCCGCTGAGCTGGTACTCTCCGCCGCCGCTTATCTCTATGGGAAAGTTTCCGGCTGCAAGCTTTCCGTCGTTGATTATAGTTGTAGCCTGCTTTCCAAGTCCCCGGAGCTTTGGAAGCCAGGAATCCCGTGTAGCATATAAAGCTCCTCCGAGAATCACGACGCCGAGAATTACGGCAAGCTTCATAAGCCGCTGCTTTCGCTTTTCCTTCTTTTTTACTGCAATGATGTCCTCTGAGCTGTACATCGGCATTTTCTTATCACCCCTTGCCTATAGAATCAATAAAAAACTCTGTTGAGATAAAGCCCGTGCGCCATTGCCGTTCTGCCGGCTTTAAGTCTGTCACGTGCTTCGAGAATGGCAGGGATCTGATCAGGCTCTATCCTGCCTTCGCTCACGTCAAGGAGCGTTCCTGCAATTATCCTAATCATATTATACAAAAAACCGTCGCCTTTTACAAGTAGTATCACAGAATCTCCATTATTTTCTATTTCCAGTGAATAAATTGTTCTCACAGTTGTTGAAACCGATGTACAGTCAGCACAAAAGCTTGCGAAGTCGTGAGTGCCCACCAGGTGTACCGCAGCAGCCCTGGCGCGCCCCATATTGAATTTTCTGCGGTAATGATAGGCAAGATCTGCGCCGAAGGGATCTTTGGACTCGCTGCAATGTATCTTATAGATATACTCCTTACCCTTACAGTCGAATCTGGCGTGGAAATCAAGGGGAACGTCCTCACAGCTTAGAATAGAAATATCGTCCGGCAGCTCGCCGTTCACTCCCCGGCAGAAGCCGATAGTCCGGATATTGCTCTCCGTTTTTACATTGAAGCAGAAATTATTGGCATGAACTCCCGTATCCGTCCTTGAGCAGCCGATTATTGCAGCCTGCTCGTTCAGGACCTTCGATACGGCGCGCTCGAGGACTTCCTGAACGGTCAGCGCATTTGCCTGCCGCTGATAGCCGTGGTATTTAGTCCCTCTGTACGCTGTCATCACTTTCAGATTTCTCATTTTCTTCCTCCGGAATTTCCTGCTCCGCGTCCGAAACGCTTTCGGCAGGCTCTTCTATAATTTCAACGATCTCCCAGAATTCGTCGCTTTCGGCAATTTCAGCCGCTGTCTCCGCCGGAGCATATTTTCTCCTGCGCTGATCCAGCCATACAAAGAGGATCAGCAGTCCAAGAGAGCCGAAACTGACGATAAGACCTGTTTTAAAGCCGTCTGGACTGTATTTCAGCAATATCTCATGCTCTCCGGCAGCAACATCTGCGCCGAGCATTGCGTCGAGAACCGGAAAAGTCTCCGTCCTTTTGCCGTCAACATACAGACTCCAGCCCTTTTCATAAGGGATAGAGAGATACAGCACTCCGTCTGTCAGCGCGTTGATATTTCCCTTTATCTTCGTGTCGCCGAATTCCGTAAGCTCCAGCTGCTCATCCGCAAGGCTGTTGTACGCCGCATCATATTTCTCCATATCGAAAGAATAAACAACGAACTCGTAAACTCCGGCTCTCTTGTCCGACGGGAAATTCAGCTCCAGCGTAGCGGTCTCTCCCGGCTGGATATTGCCCATGGGGAAAACTACCGGATACTCCTTGCACGACACGTTGCTCTCCACAGACACGTCGTTCTTCTTAACGTCGATGCTGTCATAGCCGCCGTTTTTTCCGTAGCCGAAAAGACATCCGCCCTCCACGCCTGCAAAGTCGTAGGACGCGCTGACGCCGCCTTCCTCAAGAGCCGAAAAACTGTAACTGCCATAGCTCTTTTTCAGCGGCTCCATATTGTCATAATGCGCAAGTGCAACAGGCTGCGGAGTGAACAGCGGGCTGTCGATACCAGAGGCAAATCGCATAAGCCGATCCTGGTACTCAAAGGGATTTTCACCAGGTATCTCCTGCAGATATTTTATATCGCTGTTCATCATAAAGCCCAGCGACAGCGGCTTTGTATTCTTATACATATTGACAGAGCCGGATGAAGCATATTCCTCAAGATAGGGATTCGGCTCTGCGATCGGGCCGCCGCGGGAAATTATATAGTCGAGCCCCAGGATACCGTTGACCACAGGAGTCGAAGTCCTGTAGTAGAACCGGTTTCCAGCCTCGGAAGCGTAAAGTCCAAGGCGCTTGAACAGCTTTGTCACAGCGACATTGGCTGATGAGGAAAACTGCGATAAGCCATTGTAGCCATAAAGCGCGCTGTCGTTAAGAGTGTACGTCCCCGTCATTTCAGCACGGCTGAACAGCGAACCGGCTTCGTCCTCATCCATTTTCGCAAGGACAGTCTGCACGCCCTCATTCTGCGTCGGATATGTGGCATAGTCGGAAGAGCCTACTGTTTTTACGCCAAGTACGGCGTTGGCGGAAAGCTCTGTAAATACAGCCGCCGCCAGTCCCAGATTGAGAACAGTCCGGCGAATCACGTCTTTTTTCAGCGGCAGAAGCTTGCAAGCCACAAATATCAGGACATACGCACCCGTGATGATAAGCGAGCTTTTAAATGCGGCGTCCATGACGAATCCCTCTTCCGAGGTCTTTGCGAAGCTGTAGCTGCACCAGAATACAGCAGCCGGTCCGAGGATAAGCAGGAAAAGCTGATAAATTTTTATTCCCCGTCTCGTCATTATATCATATGCCCGGAATGCCGCCGCTGTCAGCACGAAGCTGAATATAAAGGAATAGCGGTAGGGAAGCTGGTTCGTAATGTGAAAGCCGTGCCAGATATAGTTCAGCTTGTTCATATTGCAGCTTACAACGACGATCGCAAGCATGAGCACGGCGGAAATTTTCTCGCGCAGCTTTATACCTGCGGAGAAAATGAAAACTCCGATAAGTACAAGCGCAAGCATACCGCAGGCAAGATTCGGCAGGCCCTCCTTCGCGGTAGGTTCGCTGTAGGAAAGCAGATTTCCGAAGATCTCACGCCAATCGTGATGCCATTGCGTTATCGTCGGAAAGGTATTGTTCGCACTATAGGTCAGTTTCAGACCCAGATATGACGGCAGCAGCATAAACGCTCCGAGTCCGATACCGATAACGGATGAGCGGACGATGAGCCAGAGCTTTACAAAAAAATTCTTAATGCCGTCCCAGTTGATAACGGCGGCTGCGGCAAACATAAATACGGAGAAAATACAGGTGAAAAAGCCTATATAGTAGTTGGTGATAAGCGACAGCGCAAGGCTTATCGTGTAGCAGAGCCATTTTTTCTCCCGGCACATCGCCGTGATGCCAAGCATAACAAGGGGAAACAGGGCGATGGTGTCGAACCACATAACATTCCAGTAGTAGCCCAGCGTATAGGCACAAAGGGCGAACATTGAGGAGAAGATCACGATAGAGAGATCTTTTCTCTTAAAGACATATCTCAGGAAGCAGCTGAAAAACGCTCCTGCAAAGCCGATTTTCGCCGCAAGGAGATATGTTATGACTTCACGGCTGTTCTCCTCGCTGAACAGCGCCGCTATCCAGTTAAGCGGGCTTGCAGCATAGTATGCGATAAGGGCAAGGAAATTCGTTCCCATTCCGTTCTGCCAGGAATAGAGGAACGAGCCTCCGGTGAGCAGCTTCTCGCGCACCACGCGGAAAAACGGGAAATACTGATGCCACAGGTCGACAACAAGCATCTGCCTGTCGCCGTTCAGCCCGAAGGACGTCTCTCCGGTCGCGGTATCCTTTACAAAGGAAAAAATATGAATACCCTCCGTCTTAAAAGCATGGAGCATGAAGAAAAATGGTATGCAGAAGGCGAGTATGAAATAGAACACACCCTTGTCATACAGTATATCAAACGCCCTGCTGTTTCTGAATCTGTCGCAGGACAGTCTTTTATTGGAATTTTTCGGCATTTTTGCTGTTTTGTCTCCCATTGTTCCTTCCTTTCGATGCTTGGCTTTAATACATAATTCCGAAGCGCTTTAACAGAATATTCAACACGATAGTTCCTGCTAAAAATGCAAATGTAACGATAAGGGCGATATAGTCCCTTGCCGCAGATCTGAGCTGGCGGAGTCTTGTTCTGCCCTCTCCGCCGCGATAGCAGCGGCACTCCATGGCCGTGGCAAGCTCGTCGGCACGGCGGAATGAAGAAATAAACAGGGGAACAAGTATCGAGATCATATTCTTCGCCCTTGTCATAAAGCTTCCGGAGTCTATCTCCGCTCCTCTTGCTTTCTGGGCGGACATTATCTTGTCCGTCTCCTCGATAAGCGTTGGTATGAACCGGAGAGCGATGGACATCATCATGGCAAGCTCATGAACCGGAACCTTTATCTTTTTAAGAGGCGAAAGCAGCCGCTCGATAGCGTCTGTAAGCGTGATAGGCGACGTAGTGTAGGTCAGCAGAGAGCTGCCCATAATAAGCAGGATTATCCTGATTATCATAAACACGCTCGTGCGCACGCCGTCCTCGGTTATCTCTATAAATTTCCACTTGAAATAAACATCGCCGCCGTCCAGGAAAAGGACGTTGAGCAATACCGTAAGCAGCAGAAAGGGCATAAGCGGCTTCAGGCTCTTGAAGAACATTTTCAACGGTATCTTCGACATCGCTATCGCCATGACCGTATAAACTGCGCCGAGAGCAAGGCAGAATATGCTGCTTCCGGTGAAAAGCATAACAATATAGACAAGAGTCATCACTATCTTGAAACGGGGATCGAGCCGGTGGATAAGGCTGTTTCCGGGGAAATACTGTCCTATGGTAATATCTTTCAGCATCTTCCGTCACCTCTCTTTTCGCCAAGCTCTTTAAGCAGGAGTTTTTTTGCATACTCCAGGGTATACACATCCTTGCCAAAGTCGAGACCGCGTTTTTTCAGTTCAACAAAAACCTTCGTTATCTGCGGTACGTCCAGACCGATACCGGCGATCTCCTCTGCACGGGAGAAAACCTTTGACGTATCGTCATAGCAGAAAAGCTTCGATCTGTTCATAACAAGTATCTTATCCGCAAATCCGGCGACATCCTCCATACTGTGCGATACTATGAGAATAGTATTTCTCGTCCGGCGGTGGTAAGCCTTTATATGCTCCAGTATCTTGTCCCGTCCTGCCGGGTCGAGACCTGCCGTCGGCTCGTCGAGAATGAGCAGCTTCGGCTCCATAGCCATAACTCCGGCGATCGCAACACGCCGCTTCTGTCCGCCGGAAAGCTCAAAGGGCGACCGTTCAAGCAGCTCCTCCTTCAATCCTATATCGTGAGCGGTCTCATAGACTCTGCGCTTTATCTCGTCCTCGCCGAGTCCCATATTTTTCGGGCCGAACGCAATGTCCTTATAGACCGTCTCCTCGAATATCTGGTATTCCGGGTACTGGAAAACAAGCCCAGCCTTGAACCGGACATCGCGAATTTTCCTTTTGTCAGCCCAGATATCCTCTCCGTCCAGTATCACTCTGCCGGAGGTGGGCTTCAGCAGTCCGTTGAAATGCTGTATCAGAGTGGATTTTCCCGAGCCTGTGTGTCCCATAACGCCCACAAGCTCTCCTTCTTCTATTTTGAGATTGACGCAGTCTACAGCGGTTTTCTCAAATGGAGTTCCCGGGCTGTAGGTATAGGTCAGATCCTGTGTTTCAAGAATTGTCAATTTAGTTCCTCCTGTTCCTGAAAGCCCGATTGGGTCTTTCGGCATTGGATTTTGTTGTCAGAAATGTAAAGCCGGATAATATTAAATACTGGAGTTATACACACGCAGCGTTCCGTGTCCGTAATGAAAGCTCTTCGCTCGCGGAAAAAACTACGTTGACCGATAAATCAGTGAGGTACGAACGGTCACGTGAATCGCCAGCGGAGGCTCTCCGCCAAAGGAGCATTGTCCCTTTGGAATCCCAATGTTTGTTTGCTCCGATGATAAATTACTTTTTAAACAGCTTTTCTATCGCTTCGACACATTCATCCTCGGTGATTATCTCCGTAGGAATATCGCAGCCGGCTTTTTTCAGCTCCCAGGCAAGCTCCGTCACCTGCGGCACGTCAAGCCCGATCTTCTTTATGGTCTCGACCTGCGAAAAAACAGCCCTTGGCGTATCGTCCATGACAACTCTGCCCTTGTCCATAACGACCACGCGTCCGCACTGTGCCGCCTCGTCCATATAGTGAGTTATCAGAACTATCGTTATCCCCTTTTCACGGTTCATTTTCCGTATGACAGCCATTACCTCTTTCCTGCCCTGCGGGTCAAGCATAGCGGTCGGCTCGTCAAGGATTATGCACTTCGGCTCCATCGCAATAATTCCGGCGATGGCGACTCTCTGCTTCTGTCCGCCGGAAAGCTGGGACGGGGAATGAAGCCTGTAATCATACATATTGACAGCCTTCAGAGCGTCGTCAACACGCTGTCTCATTTCCTCATAGGGCACGCCGAGATTTTCCAGCGCAAACGCCACGTCCTCCTCCACAACAGAGGAAACTATCTGATTATCCGGATTCTGGAACACCATTCCGGCGCGCTGTCTCAGCTCGAAAATTTTGTCCTCGTCGGCGGTGTCGATACCGTCCACCAGAACCTTTCCGGAGCTTGGCACAAGTATTCCGTTGATATGCTTTGCAAGGGTGGATTTTCCCGAGCCGTTATGTCCGAGAACAGCGGTAAACTCGCCCTCTTCTATGTCCAGATCTATTCCTTTGAGGACTTCCTGTGCTTCCTCGCCCTCCTGCGCAGCATAGGAAAATCGCAGATTTTTTATTTCAATTATTTTGCCCATTTCTCATCCTCTCCAGTCAGTTATTTCTCCCAGATCGAAGTAGCGCCGCAGGGAAGTGTCATTCCCGTTGATCTTACCGGAAGCCCGATCTCGTCGAAGCTTACCCTGCCGCCGAATTTTTCCGTCAGCACGCTGCCGAGAATGTAGCCCATGACTGACGGCGAAAGTCCGGTCGTGTAGCTGTTTATCAGGAAAAACAGCGGTTCGTCGGAAAGTACTCCGGAGCAAAGCTTTACAAGGTCGTATACGCAGTCCTCAAGCTTCCAGACCTCTCCGCCCGGACCTCTTCCATAACTGGGCGGATCCATAATAACGGCGTCGTATTTTCTGCCGCGGCGTATTTCTCTTGCGATAAATTTCTCGCAGTCGTCCACTATCCAGCGTATGGGCTTTTCCGTAAGACCGGATGCGGCGGCATTTTCCCTTGCCCACTGCACCATACCCTTGGAGGCGTCAACATGGCACACAGAAGCTCCGGCGGCGGCACAGGCAAGCGTTGCGCCTCCGGTGTAGGCGAAAAGGTTCAGCACATTTATCTCACGTCCGGCATTTTTTATCTTCTGAGCCATAAAGTCCCAGTTCACCGCCTGCTCCGGGAAAAGTCCGGTATGCTTGAATCCGGTGGGACGAATTATAAAGCTCAGGTCGCCGTAGCTTATTTTCCAGCTTTCCGGCAGCTTTTTCCGGAACTCCCATTCACCGCCGCCCTTGTTTGAGCGATGATATACGCCGTCGGCAAAACGCCAGAGCGAGTCCTTACGCCCGGTTTTCCATATTATCTGCGGATCGGGGCGAACAAGGCTTATATCTCCCCATTTTTCCAGCTTTTCGCCGTCTGATGTGTCAAGAATGACATAGTCATGCCAGTTATTAGCAGTTCTCAATTTTTTCACGTCCTAATAATTATTGGCAACACCGCACGAAGATTGTGCGGCAGATGCGCAGTCGAATTTTTCGTCAGATTGCATAAAAACGACGCAGGCATACTTGATGTATGGCAAGGAGTTTTTGTGTAAGATGGCGGAAAATTCGCAAGCAGATGACGTACAAAGTCGTCAGACGTGCTTCGTGCGGTGTTGCCTATTGTTCTCTCAATTCCATGCGTTCTTTGATAGTGTCCGCGATCTGCAAAGCCATAGTATTTATAGTGGAGAAGTCCTTGCCCTCGATCCTGATACGGATAACAGGGTCTTTTCCGATCTCCCGTACTACAACTCTGCCCTCCTCGCCCAGGATCTCCTCAAATTCGTCGATTATTCCGGTAATTGCGCGGTCGTTTTTCCAGACCTCCCGGAATTTCTTTGAGATAGGCACATTCAGCATTACCTGGGGCGACTTCTCGATAATTTCCGCCAGCTTGCTCATAGGCCTTTCCGATTTTTTCAGCACGTTCAGCAGCCGCAGTCCGGTAAGCTGTCCGTCGGCTGTGGGCATATCGTCCAGGAACAGAATATGACCTGTAGGATCTCCGCCGAGGCTGAATCCACATTCCAGCATACGCCGCACCATGCTCCGCTCGCCTGTCGGGGCAGCCGATGTGCCGATGCCGTGGCTTCTCGCGAACTGGAGCAGTCCGAGATTATTCGCCTGGGTCACTGTGATTATTCCGTGCTTCAGGGCGTCTGTTCTCTTCATTTCGTCGGCACAGGCGGCAATTATGACATCGCCGTCCACAAGGCAGCCCTTTTCGTCGACTGCAAGACACCGCTCCGCTCCGCCGTCGAAGGCGATCCCGCAGTCGCATTTATTTTCTGTGACAAACTCCATAAGCTGGTCGATATGGGTGCTTCCGCTGCTGTTTATATTCGTTCCGTCGGGATCGTTGCCCATAAACACAAGCTCTGCGCCTGTTCCTGCAAAAATTTCTCCGGCGGTTTTCGACGCGCAGCCGTTTGCGCAGTCAACAGCGATCTTCAAGCCTGTAAGATCGCATCCTGCCGCCTCCTTTATCCGAGCAACATAGCCGTCCAGAACATTTTCAAGCCTGCTTACGCCGCCGTACACTCTTCTCGGGATAGGCAGCAGCTCCTCCGGATTATCCAGGATAAGCCGCTCGATCTCCTCCTCCTTGTCGCTGTCGAGCCGGTAGCCCTGGGCGGAAAACAGCTTCAAGCCGTTAAACTCGGAATTGACATGAGAAGCGGTTATCATGATTCCGCCGTGGACATTCTGCTCTTTTATCTGCCAGGCAAGAGCCGACGTGGGGACAACTCCCGCAAGTACGGCGTCCGCTCCGGCAGAGCATATACCTGCGCAGAGAGCCGCCTCCAGAGTATCGGAGGAATTGCGGCAGTCCTTGCCGACGATTATTTTTGTTTTTCCGGCTTTTGGATTCGCCAGCACCATAGCGGCGGCTCTGCCGGTTTCCATTGCCAGCTCGCAGGTAAGCTCTGTCACCGCAAGTCCGCGCATACCGTCCTTGCCGAATAATCTGCTCATTGCCGTTCCTCCTTCTTTTTCTCTATAATATATATGCGTATCATTTTTCTGCCCTTGAAGATCTTTTCCGGCGAATCATATATCCTCGCTTCAGCGCAGCGGTTAAAGCGGTTGTAAACGCGTATCTTTCCGCATTCTCTAACGCAGAAAACCGTGTGGACAGAGGAAAGCAGCCGCCGTCCCGTCCATGAGGAAATGATGAACGCCGAAGCGTTTTCCGCCTCCTCAAAGGTTTTCGCGGTATCGTATTTAACGCCGAAATGCTCCAGAGCCTTGCCGATGCGGTAAGCATTGCATCCGAAAAGACCCAGAAGCACCCTGAATTTCTCCATATACCGGGCAATTTCACATATTGCTGCCGGTCTGCCCAGATAGACGAGGGCATTGTGCACCGATATGACCTCGCAGCCGTTGAAGCTCATGGGGAACAGTCCCCAGCGAAGCCTTGCAACGCTGCCGAGAGCCTGTCCGTTTATCATCTCCCCGAATGGCGGCTGCGCCATATTGATGTTTTTCTTATAATTCCTTTCGCTTATCATAAGCGATCAGAAGCTGAGCTGTCCGCTGTCCTCCGCTTCGGGAGAAACAAAGCCCAGGTGCTCATAGGCAAGCTTCGTGGCTACGCGTCCTCTCGGAGTCCTGCCGAGGAAGCCGAGCTGCATCAGAAACGGCTCGCATACATCCTCCAGCGTCACCGATTCCTCTCCGATAGCCGCCGCGAGAGTTTCAAGACCAACCGGGCCGCCGCCGTAGCCCTTTATTATCATGGCAAGCATACGCCTGTCGAGGCTGTCAAGACCGAGACTGTCGATCTCGAGCCTGCTCAGAGCGATAGAGGCGATCTCCCGGGTTATCTGTCCGTTGCCGATAACGTCGGCGAAATCCCGGACTCTTTTAAGCAGGCGATTTGCGATTCTCGGCGTACCTCTCGCTCTTCCGGCAATTTCCTCTGCGCCGTCGCCCTCGCAGGGGATACCGAGTATCATGGCGCTGCGCCGGATAATGTCCGTTAGCTGATCCTTGCTGTACAGCTCCAGCCTTTCGACAACGCCGAACCGGTCACGGAGAGGAGCGGAAAGCTGTCCGGCTCTTGTGGTTGCGCCGATAAGGGTAAAGGGCTTCAAGTCCATACGTATAGACCGTGCGGAGGGACCTTTGCCGATGATGATGTCGATGACCCTGTCCTCCAGAGCCGGATAGAGCAGCTCCTCAACCGGTCTGGGAAGGCGGTGGATCTCGTCGATGAAAAGCACATCGTTGTCGGAAAGTCCCGTAAGCAGCGAGACAAGATCGCCGGGCTTCTCGATAGCAGGCCCTGTGGTAACGCGAAGATTCACGCCCAGCTCATGGGCGATAATGCTTGAGAGGGTGGTTTTTCCAAGTCCGGGAGGGCCGTACAGCAAAACATGATCCAGAGGCTCTCCTCTGCCCTTTGCCGCCTTGATATAAATGGCGATCTTCTCCTTGACCTTGTCCTGACCGATATACTCGTGCAGGGACTGAGGACGGAGGCTTATTTCAATGTCCCCGTCCTCAACGGTATTTTCCGGTGATATGACTCTCGGAGCGAACTCCATATCCTCAGTCTGAATCATATTTAGAATTGCTCCTTCTTAAATAGTAGTGGGTTATTTCTCGAAATGTCTCTTCTTGCGCACATAGAACGGATCGACAGTATCGGCAGCCTTTCTGCCCATTTCCTGCTCATATGTAATGAAGCAAAGATGATCTCCTGCCTTTGTGGACTTTGCAAGGAATTTTGAGAGAGGGACAAAGAGCTTTCTTGTATTTCCTATCATGTCGATGACCATGAGAAGCTGGGGTTTTTCACAGCCCCGTATCATCTCCATAATAAACGCCCTGTCAACGTTTTCCTGCTTTGAAAGGAATTTTGAAGCTGCCTTTGTGATATGACCCACAGACCTTTCGCAGGGGCGGTAATTGATAGTCTCGGCTTCGTTGTAGGAAATAGCCTTTATTTTCAGATTCCGCGCTATCATCAGAATGCTCTTTATCTCCTGAGAGGAAAACTCCTTGCCGTAGGAATTGGGGTTCAGAACGGCGGAGGCAGTCTGGATAAGGTCGAAAAGGCGCAGGCAGTTTATCTTGTAGTGCTCAACGTAACGCTTCGCAAACTGCTCCATAGCTCTGCGGCTTGTGAAAAATGGGATAAAAACATCTCCATGAGGGTTGCGGATAGTGATAAGCTCAAGCTGTATTCCGCCCTCCTCTCTTCCTCTCTCGTGCTTGACGGGATTTTTGCAGATAACGTAAACGTCGCTTTTTATAAGAGTCTGCAAAAAGAGGGAACGTTTTGACGGGTCGGTTATCGCCGCCTTCAGCAGTTCATCAAGATTCATCATAAACAAATCTTCCTTTCTGTATGGTTATGGAATATACCCGGATCTGTCGTTGGGCCAGGCAATGAATTTATACTTGAGCCGTAAACACGGCATAAGGTTCAGTTATTTTGACGTCATAATGCGCAGGACTTCCTTGATGATGTCCTGGGTGCTAAGGGACACATCGACCTGGCGAAGAACGGGTGCGATCTCGCCCTGGGAATAGCCGAGAACCATAAGAGCCTCCATAGCCTCGCCCACAGAAGAACCGTCTCCCGAGGAAACCGCCGAGCCTGACGCCTTGCCTGCGGTCATGCTTCCTCCGCCGAAGGACTCCGAGGAGATCTTGTCTTTAAGCTCCAGAACGATCCTTTGTGCCGTTTTCGTGCCGATGCCCTTTGTTCGGGTTATCATTTTGCTGTCGCCTGACGCGACGATAAGCGCAAACTGCTCCGGAGTCATATCCGAGAGAATAGAGATCGCCGCCTTCGGCCCTACTCCGGAAACGGAGATAAGCTGTCTGAAGCAGTTAAGCTCCTGCATATCGCCGAAGCCGAAAAGCTCGATACCGTCGTCCCGGACGGCAAGATGGGTGTAGAGCGTTACCTCGCTGCCAGTTTCGCCAAGCCGCGAGATCGTGCTGTAGGATGTCTTGCAGCCGTAGCCTACGCCTCCGCACTCCACGACGGCAAGCCCTATTTCCTTATGTATCAGCTTTCCGCGCAAGCTGTAGATCATATCAATTCCTCCAATATTATCCCCAACGTGTAGTATGTCCGTGGCATATAGCGATAGCAAGCGCGTCAGCCGCGTCGTCGGGCTTCGGTATCTGGGCAAGACCGAGAAGCTGCCGGGTCATTTCCATGACCTGAGTCTTTTCAGCCTTTCCGTAGCCTACAACGGCGGATTTAACCTGTAACGGCGTGTACTCGAAAACCGGAACGTTTCTCTTCGCCGCCGAAAGCACGGAGATGCCCCTTGCCTGCGCCACGTCGATAGCCGTTTTCTGATTTGTCGTAAAAAAAAGTTTTTCTATCGCCATGCAGTCCGGGCTGAATTTTTCAAAGATAAATTCCATATCGGTATGGATGCTTTTCAGCCGTTCCGGAAAAGGAGTGTGAGCCTCCGTAAGGATCGCGCCGTACTCAAGCGGAGTGAATTTCAGTCCGTCGTAGTCCACAACTCCGAAGCCTACAATAGCATATCCCGGGTCGATACCCAGTATTCGTATATTTTTCAATGCTTTTCCCTGTATACGTCAATTTCCGGGCGCACGACCTTTCAGCCGCCGCGCCGGATATTTCTCAATTCGCTTTTATACATTATTATTATAACACAAATCCACCTTTATTTGCAACATTTTATTCATATAAATATTATATAAAGACATTTGAAATAATTTTATATTTTTATATAAAATAACAAACGGAGAGCCTCCCCCGGCAAGTTCGCGTTATAATAAATTTAAATCGAAATTAATTTCCGCGTGGGTTGCATTTTTCCTGTTTATATGCTATAATTGAATCAGATATCATCTGCCCCATTATGGGATATTAACTTTAGGAGAAAAAATATGGACTTAAAAGAACTGCGCAGCGGCATTGACGTAATAGATGAACAGATACTCGGACTTTTCATGAAGCGGATGGAGCTGTGCAAAGGCGTTGCCGACTATAAAAAGGAACACGATCTTCCGGTTTTTCAGGGCGGACGTGAAAAAGAGGTCATCGACAGAATAAAAGCCCTCACCGGAGACAAGGAGCTGGAGGCGGGCACAGCCGCGCTCTTCACTTCGATCATGGACATCAGCAAAATTCTTCAGAATAAAAAAATACTTTCAGGCAGGGAGCAGCTGACCTACGCCGTTCCGGATTTTGAAAATGCAAGGAAAATAGGCTGCCAGGGTACCTCCGGAGCTAATTCCGAAACTGCCGCACGTCTTATTTTCGGCGATAAGCAGCTGATCTTCTATAAGACCTTCGAGGACGTTTTCGCCGCCGTCCAGTCCGGCGAGCTGGATTACGGCGTTCTTCCGGTACATAACTCGACTGCCGGCTCGGTGAACAGCACCTACGACCTTATGGCGAAATACAGCGTTTATACGGTCAAGGAGGTCTGCGTGGAGATAAGCCACTGCATCGCCTCGAAAAATGCGGAAAGGCTCGAGGATATAGCAGCTGTTTATTCTCATCCGCAGGCTATCTCACAGTGCTGCGACTTTCTGACGGCTCACGGGCTTAAAACAGCCGAATACGGAAATACCGCCACCGCTGCCGCTATGGTCGCCGGAAGCAGCGAAAATATCGCCGCTATCTGCTCCGTGGACTGCGCCAAGCGGCTCGGGCTGAATATCCTTGCGGAAAACATAGCCGACTGCTCCGTAAACAGAACCCGTTTCATCTGCATTTCCCGCAATATGCAGATCGACCCGGAGGCTGACTCCATTTCTGTTATGCTGAAAATACCGGACACCGAGGGCAGTCTTTACCGCCTGCTGACAAAATTCTACGTCAACGGCATGAATCTCATCAAGATCGAGAGCCGACCGCTGAAGGACGGAAGCTTCAACGTTATGTTCTACCTCGACTTCGACGGAAAGATCGGCGACAGCGGCGTAAAGGCGCTGATGAACGATCTCGCTGAAAACCTGGAATACTTCCGCTTTATCGGCACGTATAAGAACGAATGAGGTGAGCTGTATGTTATTCAATTTTTTATCCGGCTTGAACAAAAAGCCCGATTTCTGCGATCTGCTGGACACGAGCGGCTTTATTCTCCTTGACGGCGGAATGGGCACTATGCTCCAGGCGGCAGGAGTTGAGACCGAACACGTTCCGGAGCTGCTTAACGTGACCGACCCGGAGCCTGTCATGAAGATACACCGCAGCTACGCCGAAAGCGGCTCTGATATCGTCTACGCCAACACCTTCGGAGCAAACCGGCTCAAGCTCGCCGGAAGCGGTCATACTGTCGACGAGATAGTAGGCGCAGGCGTTGCCAACGCCAGAAAAGCCGTCTCCGGAATGGCTCTTACCGCCCTTGACATAGGGCCTGTCGGTCAGCTTCTCGAGCCCTCGGGCACGCTGAAATTCGAGGAGGCATACGATATTTTCCGCGAGATAGTCATTGCCGGAAGGGAAGCCGACGTCATCGTTATCGAGACTATGACCGACCTCTATGAAGTCCGGGCTGCGCTTCTGGCGGCAAAGGAAAATTCCGACAAGCCTGTGCTGGTCACTATGACCTATGAGGAAAATATGCGTACATTCACCGGAGTTTCGCCGGAATGTGCCGTTGCCGCGGCTGAGGGACTGGGCGCTGACGCTATAGGCGTAAACTGCTCTCTCGGTCCGGAGGAGCTGATGCCTGTGCTGGAGAAGATATGCTCGCTGACTCATCTTCCCGTCATCGCCAAGCCGAACGCCGGACTTCCCGACCCTGTAACGAATCAATTCAACGTAACGCCGGAGGATTTCGCCGCAAGCGCGGTAAAGCTCGCCAGGCTCGGAGTAAAGATACTCGGGGGCTGCTGCGGCACGACTCCGGCGCATATTGCCGCTGTAGCAGAAGCTCTTTCCGGCGAGGAGTACTCGCCCTGCGAGGTAAAGCCCAGGAGCGTGGTATGCTCCGGCGTGAACTGCGTGGAAATAAACCAGCCGAGAATTATCGGCGAACGAATAAACCCTACCGGAAAAAAGCGTTTCAAGCAGGCTCTCATCGACCACGACGTTGACTATATCCTCGGACAGGCTGTGGAGCAGATACACGCCGGCGCAGATATCCTGGACGTTAACGTAGGTCTGCCGGACATCGACGAAAAGGAAATGATGGTGACTGTCGTCAAGGCATTGCAGGGCATATGCGACACGCCGTTACAGCTGGATTCCACGATCCCGGAGGTACTTGAGGCAGGTCTCCGGGTCTATAACGGCAAGCCCATCGTAAACTCCGTCAACGGCGAGGACGAGTCCCTTAACGCTATTCTGCCCCTTGTAAAAAAGTACGGAGCGGCTGTCGTGGGACTTACCCTGGACAAGGGCGGAATTCCCAAAACCGTGGAGGGACGATTTGCGATCGCGAAAAAGATACTGGACAGGGCGATATCCTACGGTATTCCGAAGGAGGACGTTTTTATCGACTGCCTGACGCTTACAGCCTCCGCGGAACAGGAAGCTGCGTCCGTAACTCTTGACGCTCTCGAACGGGTGAAAAAAGAGCTTGGACTGAAAACAGTTTTAGGAGTTTCAAACATCTCGTTCGGTCTGCCGAACCGCGAGGCGATAAACCGCACGTTCCTGACTATGGCTCTGCAAAAAGGGCTTGATCTTCCCATAATCAACCCCAATATCGACTCTATGACAGCGGCTGTGCGGAGCTATAAGCTGCTGAGCTGCATCGACAAAAACTCGGCGGAATTCATCGCCGCATATGCCCAGCCGGAAAATCAGCCTGCACAGAAGCCTGCTACGGCGCATAACGATACGCCCGACCTTGTATATTCCGTGGAAAACGGTCTGAAAGCCGACGCTGTCCGGGCTGCGGAGGAGCTGCTGAAAACCACAGACCCTATGAAGATAATCAACGGCTCGCTCATACCTGCGCTGGACAATGCCGGAGCTAAATTTGAAAAGGGCACGATCTTCCTGCCCCAGCTTATCCTGACGGCAGGCGCGGCTCAGAGCTGCTTCGAGATCATCCGTCAGAAGCTGGCGGAAAGCGGAAAAGCCTCGGTATCAAAGGGAAAGGTCGTGCTGGCGACGGTCAAGGGCGACATTCATGATATCGGCAAGAATATAGTAAAGGTGCTGCTGGAAAGCTACGGCTACACGGTCATCGACCTGGGCAAGGATGTTCCGCCGGAAACGGTGGTGGCTGCGGCAAAGGAGCACAGCGTAAAGCTTGTGGGACTGTCCGCGCTTATGACCACGACTCTCGGCGCAATGGAGGAGACCATAAAGCAGCTTAACAGCGAATATCCCGGCTGCAAAACAGTCGTTGGAGGCGCTGTGCTCACGGACAGCTATGCGCGCCAGATAAACGCCGATTATTACGCTAAGGACGCAAAACAAACTGTTGATATTGCAGGCATTGTAGTGTAAGAGACTGAAATGCCGATCGGAGGTTGAAATCATGCAGCTTGACAAGGAATCTTTGATATGGATAGGCATTATTCTCATACCTCTGATCTTGTGGATACTTCCGGCAAAGCGTTTCCGTGACGACCCGGACAAGAGCAAGCAGCAGGAGTTTGCGAAGCAGATGCTGCGAGGAGAGAAAACTCCCGAGGAGATAGCGGAAAAAGAGCACTTCGACCCGGAGCATATAAAAAGGTGGCGCGACGAATACGCGGCGTTGGTAGTGGACTGTGTGTTCCACGCCGGAGAAATAGACGCAGCATTAAATGAGCTTGCCGCAGACAATGAGCTACTGAGAATGATTTGCCAGGAGTACATCGGCGACGACTGGGAGACTAAAACAGGATTTAAGAAATAACGTTCATGAAACACTAAACATCGGGATTCCAAAGGGGCAATGCTCCTTTGGCAGAGTCCACGCAAATTAATTTTCAAGATATATTTGGCTAAATCTTCTATATGTAGGGACAGATTGTGCCATGTCCATGCGAAATTTTGCGAATTCCAGGACGAACATGGCGCGCCGTGTCCCTACAATTTTCAGCTCGCGGAGAAAATTTCATCTGATAGTTTATTAGCGAGGTACTCGCGGCTACGTGAAACTGCCCGTGGGGCTGCCCCACAAGGGAACGCCCTCTCTTGCAGGGCGTTCCCTCTTTTGTAACAGTCCACTGGACTGTTACAAAATTCACCCTTTGCGGAGCGCCTGAAGGCATCATCGACCTACGGTCGATACGGGACTCTGTCCCGTACCCTGCCAGAGGCGCTGCCTCTGGACTTCGCAAAAGGGTCATTGACCCTTTTGAATCCCGATGTTTTGGCGTTTCACTCGAAGTTTTATTGCAGCTCGCTTAAATTAATTAAATCACCATATTTTTTGTTAAAAACGCCTAAAATTTAAGCGTTTTTTTCTACGCCGAAAATCCGGCAATTTTAACAAAATCTCTTGACGTTATTACAACAATATGCTAAAATTAAAGTAATCGAGGATTTGCTGCACTGGGTCTTCGTAAAAATGGGAGGGAACCATAATGATAAAAAGAAAAATCACTCGCTTCTTCTGTGGAGCTGCCGCGGCTGTCTGCCTGGCTTCGGGTTTGCAGTTTGCACCTGTAAGCTTCAATTCAGACGCTGCCGGCGACCTGACTGCATTCGAGATCACAGAGGCAATGCAGCTGGGCTGGAATCTGGGAAACACCCTCGATTCCTACAACGGCAAAGTCCAGACTATGGGTCTGAACGCCGAAACAAGCTGGGGAAATCCCCTTACAACTCAGGAAATGATGGACGCTGTAAAAGCCAAGGGCTTCAGCACTGTCCGCGTACCTGTAACGTGGTATCAGCACGTTGATATGGAAAACAATTACAAGATCGACGAAGCATGGCTTGCCAGAGTTAAAGAAATCGTAGACTACTGCTATAACAACGATATGTACGTCATCCTCAATATGCACCACGAGGAGGGCTGGCAGAACAGCGCAACTCTCGGCTCTGACTACGAAAGAATAAAGCCCTTCGTTACAAGCGTATGGGCGCAGGTCTCCGAGACGTTCAAGGACTACGACCAGCACCTGGTTTTCGAGACAATGAACGAGCCTCGTGCCATCGGAACTGACCATGAGTGGTGGGGCCCGACTCAGGCAGAGTGCGACGTTATCAATAACCTTAACGCCGACATTCTCAGCGTTATCCGTGAAGCCGGCGGAAACAACGTCAACCGTCTCGTTATGATGCCCGGCTACTGCGCATCCAGCGATACGTCTATGATGTCCAAGATCGTTGTTCCCGATGACGATTATGTGGCTGTTTCAGTTCACGCCTACTCGCCCTACGCCTTTACTATGGACAGCTCAAAGCCCAGCAGCGCTCACGAGACATTCACAACTGCATACAGGGCAGAGCTTGATTCTATCCTGGACGGCATCAGAAAGACCTTCGGCGACAAGGATATCCCCGTAGTTCTGGGCGAATTCAGCGCGGCAAACTTCGGCAATACCGACGCTCGTATCGAGTGGGCTGAGGCTTATATCTCAACAACAAAGGCTTACGGCATCCCCTGTGTACTCTGGGATAACAACGCATATCAGAATCCCAGCGATCCCGGCGAGGCTCACGGCTACTTCAACAGAAAAGAGCTTACATGGTATGACGGCTCATCTCAGGTCGTTGACAAAATGGTAGAGGTCCTCGCAGACGATTCTATCGGATGGGGAAGCGAGAGAAAGTCGCCTACTATCACTCACGATGAAATCACTGACGAGAACACCGTTCTTTCCGGCGAATTTGCAATTGACGCTTCTGTGTCTGGCGGAAACTGCTCTCCTAATGCCATGATAAAATGGAAGAACATCGAGGGCGGCGAAATTGCCGTTAAGTTCACCGGTGACGCTCCTGTTATCGCTTTCATGGATCCTGATTGGAAAAACTGGACTGAAGTAAAGCCCTATGACATCGACAACGAAAAGGGTATTGCCTACTACTCCGCAGAGCAGATAAAGGCTGCCTGGGGCGAGGATAAGCTCGACACTATCAATGCAGTCTGCACACGTACAAATTCGCAGACGACTGTTACGGCTATCGCTGTTCTCGGCGAGGCTTCCGGCGACATCGAGCTGCCTCCGGAAGACAAAACGAAGAAGTACAGCATCGACTTCACCAAGCGTGACGGCGCGGATGAAGCTACATTTGTTATAACCGGAGCTGCCGGTTCTGTTACCAACGGCTGCGTAGGCTATGCTGACGGCGCTGACTGGATGGCTATCGAGTGGGAGGGCGTTATTCCCGCCAACGGCACTCTTGAAGTCAAGGTCGACATCAGCTCCGTTCCTGCAAGCGTTACAAGCGGCGAATTCCAGATCTGGTGGTGCGATGACGAAAACGGCGAAATGACAGACTACTATTTCGGAGCTCAGGACGTTACAGAGCCCGGCGAGATCGCTTACGGCGACGCTAACTGCGACGGAGTCGTTGATATTGCAGACGCTACGCTGATTCTCCAGTATATCGGAAACAGCGACAAGTACACGATTTCAGAGCAGGGCATGAAAAATGCTGACGTATGTGCTCCGGCAGGACTTACAGCTTCCGACTCTCTGGTTATCCAGAAGGTTGACGCAAAGCTCCTCACGATAGAGCAGCTGCCTGTTGAATCGGCATAACGGCAAAATATAATAGAAATTCAGGGCAGGAGGAGAAATCTTCCTGCCTTGTTTTTTCGGTAAACATCGGGTTTCAAAAGGGACAATGTCCCTTTTGCAGAGTCCAGAGGCAGCGCCTTTGGCAGGGTATGGGACAGAGTCCCATATCGACGGAACGTCGATGATGCCTTTAGGCGCTCCGCAAAGGGTGAATTTCAAAACAGTCCGGTGGACTGTTTTGAAAGAGGTGATTCCCCACAGTGTGGGGAAATGTCGCGAAGCGACAAAAGGGCAGGCACGTAGTGCGCCCTGCAAGAGAGGGCGTTCCCTTAAAATATGTTGTCTGTATCAAAAAGCAGAAGATTCGCCCACCTCTGCTTTTTGCACAAAAAAACCAGGAGAAATTTGTATATCTGAACAAACTGATCTGCTAAAATTTGAAATTCTTTGTTTACTGTTGACTTTTTTCGGAATTTATGATAGACTAAAGGTAATAATAGGGTCGTTGGAATAGGCACCGACGGCGACTGTTTCATAACGGCTCTAAATTTAAAAGGAGTTTGATAAACATGAAGATTTTCAAGAAAGCGCTTGCGGCTGCTTCATCCGCAGCGATGGCGGCTTCAATGTGCACTGCAGGCATTGGCAGCTTAGGCACTGTCTCTGCGGCTGATATGTCAGCTATCGACATCGTCAACGATATGGGTCTGGGCTGGAACCTGGGCAACACCTTCGATTCCTGGGGAACAAGCAGCTACGCTGACAAGAGCCAGGGCTACGTTGACAACGAGACAGCCTGGGGCAACGTCCACACAACTCAGGACATCATCGACGCCGTAAAGGCTCAGGGCTTCAACAGCGTTCGTATCCCTGTTTCATGGGGCGATAACGTTGATTCTTCAACCTTCGACATCAACGACAAATATCTGGCACGCATCAAGGAAGTAATCGACTACTGCTACAACAACGATATGTATGCAATTATCAATATGCACTGGGACTGGGAATCCGGCGGTTCAGGCTTCCTCAATAAGGGCTCGGCTGCTCTTCCGCAGTTCAAGGCAATGTGGAGCGAGATCGCCACATACTTCGCAGGCTACGACAATCACCTTGTTTTCGAGAGCCTGAACGAGGTTACCTACGACTACAGCACTCTCAACAGCTTCAACCAGTCCTTCGTTGATACTGTACGTGCCGCAGGCGGAAACAACAGCGACAGACTTCTTGTCTGCTCCGGCTCTAACGCCGACCTTGAAAAGACCTGCAATTCGCAGTACAAGGTTCCCGCAGACGATATGGTCGCCGTTGATATCCACTACTACACACCTGCTACCTTCTGCGTTGCAAAGCAGGGCGAAAGCTGGGGCTACTCAAAGACATGGGGAACAGATTCCGAAAAGAACGAAATGGTAAACAACTTCGAGAAACTGAAAACCACCTTCGTTGACAAGGGCATCCCGGTAATCGTCGGCGAGTACGGCGTTCTCACAGACGAGGGCAAGGACAAGACTTCTATCCACGAGTTCAACAAGACTGTTGCAACTCTCGGCAAGTCATACGACGGTATCGCTACATACCTCTGGGACGACAGCGACTCCGGCGGACATAAGTATTTCAGCAGATCAAAGCTTGCATGGCATGATTCCGAAATGGGCGCTATCTATAAGGAGATCGCCGGAGCAAGCTCCTCAACTCCTTCTATCGGCTGGGCTAAGACAGGCGTAAGCGCTACAAAGGACGACGACGGAAACGTTGTTGCAGGCTCATATATCATCGAGTCAGGCTCTGCACAGAAGATCAAGTTCGACGTTACAACAGAGTACACAAGAATGAGCGGCACAGGCGGCGTAAGCTACTGGGATCTCGCTGCAAACAACGGCAAGGGCGGCTGGACCAGCAATGGTGCGGTATTCCAGTTCGTTGTTGACGAGAACGGCAACTTCGAGCTCAACCAGGTAAGCGACCTTGAGGACGGCACTATCACAAACCGCGGCTTCATCCAGCTTCCCGAGGGCATCAACGTTGAGACTGTTCAGGTACAATTCTACTTCGCAGGCTACGCTACAGAGGACGGCGCGTGGACAAATCTCAAGGCTGACCAGTATCCCACTATCTCAACAGCCTACATTCCCGGAATCGCTTCCGATCCCGATCCTGTCGTAACAACAGCTCCTTCCACTGTCGTAACTACGGCTGCTGCTCCTGTTACAACAAAGCCCACTACTACAACGCCTGCTCCTGTTGTTGAGGGCGCAAAGGGCAACGCTTATCTCGCTGGCGGTATCGGCGCAGGAGAGTGCTGGGGTCTTGACCAGGTAAACGACCTCTCCAAGACAGCAGCTATCACAGGCGACGGACAGTACGAGGTAGAGTGGGTAGTTGACCCCGAGCTCGGCGGTACTGATACGGTTCAGTTCCTTGCTGTTATGATCGAGGCTGACGGCACAGTTGAAAACTTCACAACAGACTCTCTTCCCGACCTTGAGATCACTCTCGATGAGGTATGGATCGACGGCAAGCAGCTTACAGACTATGCTGCCTCCGAAAATGCAGTAAACACAAGATACTATGAGAGCGCAACAAAGCCCGGTATGTCCAGAATCTATCTCCACGACGACTGGGGCACACACATCGAGGATCTTCCCGGCAAAACCGAGATCCTTGAAAGCGTAAAGGTAGTATTCACTGTCAAGGGCGTTGACGCCGGCTATGTTGACCCCGGCGAGGATATCCTCTGGGGCGACGCTAACGACGACGGAATCGTTGACATCGCAGACGCAACTCTCATTCTCCAGAACATCGGAAACGGCGACAAATACAAGCTTTCCGAAACAGGCGCAAGAAATGCCGACCTCGTTGACAACGGCGGCGGTATAACAGCAATGGATTCACTGGCGATCCAGATGCTCGACGCTAAGCTCATCAGTGCAGATCATCTTCCTCTCTCATCAGACGATCTTGTTAATTGATAATAACAAAATTCTGCCGCATGGAAAACTGCGGCAGAATTTCTTCTAATGTAAAATTCATGTAAAATATGCGGAAAAGGACTTGCTTTTTCCGCATTTTTCTTTATAATAGTTAGTGGAGTATATTATAAGGAGATCTATCATGGACAAATTTTCCATATTCAACATTTTTACCATGCTGGGCGGTCTCGCATTCTTCCTCTACGGTATGAACGTAATGTCAACGGGGCTTGAAAAGCTTGCCGGAGGAAAAATGGAGATCGCGCTGAAAAAAATGACGTCGAACCGATTTATGGCTGTTATCCTTGGTCTGGTAATAACCGTCGCCATACAGTCCTCATCGGCTATGACAGTTATGATCGTCGGATTTGTAAATTCCGGGCTTATGGTGCTTATTGATACCGTCGCGGTCATATTCGGCTCGAACATCGGTACGACCTTTACCGTATGGCTGCTCTGCCTCAACGACATCGGCGAAAGCAGCGGCGACGGCTTCGCAAGCTTCCTCATGCGTATGCTGAAACCGGAATCCTTTTCGCCTATCCTCGCCCTTATCGGAATCATCATGATAATGGGCTGCAAAAAGGCGAAGAGAAAGGATCTCGGACGTATTCTCGTGGGATTCGCAGTTCTCATGACCGGAATGAGCCTTATGGGCGGAGCTGTCGAGCCGCTGGAAAACGACCCGAGATTCCAGGAGCTGCTTACGGCGTTCAACAATCCGTTTCTGGGCTTGCTCGTGGGAACGGCGTTCACCGGCATAATCCAGAGCTCTGCCGGAGCTATCGGCGTACTTATGACCTTCTCCCACGGCGGAGCGCTGACAATGAGCATGGCGTTCCCCATTATACTGGGCTGCAACATCGGAACCTGCGTAACTGCGCTTCTCTCCTGCATCGGCGTAAGCAAGGACGCAAAGCGCGTTGCGATAATCAATATCTCGATCAAGACTATCGGCTCGTTGATCGTGCTCCCGGCTGCGCTGCTGCTGAGTCACTTTAATATAGGCGGCTTCGGTAATTTCATGGATCAGCCCACAGGCAGCCTTGCGATCGCAATTGCGCATACTGCTTTCAACGTGCTGATACTTGTTATTCTCATGCCCTTTACAAAGCAGATAGTGAAATTCTCTCACCTTATCGTCCGGGACAAGCAGGGCGAGACAGAGAAAAAAGACGTTTTCGCCGCCCTCGATTCCAGATTTCTTGCAACTCCCAGCGTGGCTGTCGAAGCCTGCCGCGGAGTAACGGTGGACATGGCTGAGAAAACGAAAAAGGCGATAGACGACGCGCTGGAGCTGCTGATAAACGGCTACGACGAGGAAAAGGTCAGGGACGTTATCGAGGCGGAGGATCTCATCGACAAGTACGAGGACAAGATAAACAGCTATCTTGTACGGCTCTCCAAGAACAGCGTCACAGGAAAGGACAGCCGAACGACCTCAAAAATGATGCACTGCGTAGGCAATTTTGAGCGTATCTCCGACCATGCGGTAAATCTTATCGAGTCCGTACAGGAGATGCAGGGAAAGGGCATCACATTCTCAAACGAGTGCGTCAACGAGATAATGGTTATTTCCGACGCTATACGCGAGAATATCGCCACGGCATTCGACGCCTACACCGAGGACGATCTTACGGAGGCGCACCGGGTAGAGCCCCTCGAGGAGGTCGTTGACAACCTGAGCACCGAGCTGAAGAACCGGCATATCCGCCGTCTCCAGAACGACGAATGTACCGTCGAGCTGGGCTATATTTTCCAGGATATACTTACAAATCTGGAGCGCATTTCCGACCACTGCTCCAACATCGCCGGCTGTATCATCGAGACCGACGAAAAGACCAACATCCACGCATATCTGGACGACATGAAAAAGAACGACGAAACATTCCGCCGGGAGTTCAAGCAGTATACGGAGCAGTATTTCTCCAGACTGCCGCAATAAAATCAATAATAAGCCCCGAAGCAGCTATTTGTAAAATGCTTCGGGGCTTAAATTATTATTAATACGGAAGCGTAAACTCCGCCGCTCTCCAGCCATCGCCGGAGTTCACCATGACAAAATCCCGGTCGAGGTCATAGGGTTCGCCGCCCATGTCCGTTCCGTCGTAGTGGTCTGTAACAGTCATAACGACCCTGTCCGCCGACTTCTCACGAATCGCAGTCAGCTCCGAACGGGAATAGAAAATGTCCGAGCCCCGTGCACCGTTAAGGCAGTACACCCTGCCGTTCTCCTCAATGAAAAGCTCGTCCAGATGATCGGCGTACTCCTCCGCGAACACCCGGTGATACTCACGGTAAACGTCAGCCATAGAGTTTACGCCCTCATCAGTTACAAGGAAAAACTGCCAGCCGATGCCGTTTTCCACATAAATTCCGGTGTCAATGGCAAAGGGCGCGCCTACCGTAAAGCTCCACTCCGTCTCGCAGGCGGAGGCGTAAAGGCTTTCTGCAATTTCAAATATCTCGCTGTCGGAAAGCTCCCCTGCTGACGGAGAAGCCTCTGAGATGTTCGTATCCTCCGTGACGGCTTCCGTCGGGGAGACAGTGCTTCTTTCCGGAGCATCCGTGGTATCGGCTTCCGTATCCTCCGCAGCCGAGAGATCGCTTTCTGAAAGCTCTTCCCTGCTGTCCGCCGCGCTTTCGCTGACCGGCGTGTTATCGGCTTCCGATACGGATGACTCCTGCTTTTTCTCTCCGCAGCCTGCAAATGAAGCAAGCATCAGCCCAAGAACTGCCGCAGTCAATTTTCTCCTCATAGCTCCTCCTATTCCTCGTCGTCGAGAACAAAATCTATCTTTCCTTCGCTTACGTTTACGGCGGCACAGAGCACCTGTACCGTATCGCCGAGACGGTATGACACGCCGCTGAATTTCTCCGTAAGGGCGACAGGCTCGGTGTAGTCGTATTCGCCCTCCGGCAGAGTACGGATGTGAACCAGACCCTCCACGGAATTAGGCAGCTCCGCGTAGAAGCCGAACTCCGTAACTCCGGAGATCCTCGCCGTAAAGCTTTCGCCGATGTGCTGCTTCATGTATTCCGCCTTGTAGATGTCCTCACATTCACGCTCGACTGTGACCGCACGCACCTCCGCCGCAGACGAGGTCTCCGCCGACTTTACGACAAATCCGCCGTAGCGTTTCTCCAGCCATGTCTCGTTATATCCGGCAAGAACGTCGGTTATGATGCGGTGGATAGCAAGATCAGGATAGCGGCGTATAGGCGATGTAAAATGCGCATAATCCGCCAGAACAAGCCCGAAATGACCCAGCGGCTCTTCGGAATATTTCGCCTTAGCCATAGAGCGGAGAACCATCATGTTCACCGCCCCGAACTTCTCCGTGCCCCGGACGCTGTCCAGAACAGCCGCGGCATGAGCAGGCTTGAACTCGGTAAAATGCGGATATTCCACGTTAAGCTGAGTCAGCAGCCGGCAGAGATTTTCCGTTTTCTCCTCCGGCGGAGTTTCATGAACACGGTAAACAAAGGGAATTTTCCGCTCCCTTGCAAGCTTAGCCGCAGCCTCGTTTGCGCACAGCATAAACTCCTCGATAATTCTCTCGGACTTGCCCCTCTCTCTGGGAACAACATCCCGGCACACGCCGTCGCTGTCGATGATAAGCTTGCTCTCGGTAGTTTCAAGCTCCGGAGCATGACGGCGTTTCTTCCGCTCAATTAGGATATCCGCAAGCTCCTCCATGACCGGGATAGCATGGGAAACACAGCCGTATTTCGCGATCAGCTCCTCTCCGGCAGTACCGTCGAGCATCGCGTTTATCTCTGAATACACGCCTTTTACCCGTGAACGGATGACTGTTTTTGCAAAACGGAAGTCCGTCATTTCGCCCTCGCCGTCCAGCTCCATAATAGCCGAAAGAGCAAGCCTGTCCTCCTCTGGATTGAGGGAGCATATGCCGTTTGAAAGCTCCTTTGGCAGCATAGGGATGACTCTGTCGGCGTAGTAAACGCTTGTGCCTCTGCGCATCGCCTCCTTGTCCAGGGCGCTGTTGCCCTTGACGTAGTGGGAAACGTCGGCGATATGAACTCCGAGGCGATAGCCCTTTTCCGTCCGCTCAACGGAGATCGCGTCGTCTATGTCCTTAGTGTCCGCGCCGTCAATGGTAAAGATATCCATATGGCGCAGATCCTCGCGGTTGTTGAAGCTGTACTCCTGTACGCCGCCCTCGGCGATCTTGCGTGCCTCCTTCATGGCTTCCGGCGAAAACTCTGTCTCAATGCCATGGGAAACCAGAACCGACTCCGCACACGCCGCCGCAAGCTCGCTGCTGCCGAAAACCGAGATGATACGCACCTTATGCTCTGCATGGCGTCTGCCGCGGTAGACTATTTCCGCAAGGACCTTGTCGCCCTCGGTATAGGCAACGCTTTCGTTTTTCACGATTATCATATGGTTCCGACAGGCTATATCCGGAACGAGGAAAAGTCCGCCGTCGGCAAACTCTATCCTGCCCGTCAGCTCAGTGCTTCCGAAGCTGAGGATATCTGCGACCTCGCCCTCCGGTTCTCCGGAGCGTGAGGGAATGTCGGAAATAAGCACCTTGTCTCCCGGCATCGCCCCGAGCATACATTTTCCCGGAACGAAATACTCCGTGCCGTCCTCCGTTACCGCAAAGCCGAAGGTGCGGCTGAGACGTGTTATTTCCGCCCTTTTCAAGCCAAGGGCGGAGCAAAGACCGACCTTCATACCCTTGCGGACGGTAACAATGCCCTCGTCCCGGAGCTCGCCGAACGCAACGGCGAAATTCTCCTCTCCGGACTTTTTCGTCCTGCACTTTGACTGGAGCTCGGAAAGCTGCATAAGCCGCTTATTGTGAGCCCTCAGAAATGTAACGATCTTATTTTTATAGCTTTCAACGCTTACTTCCGCGCCGTTTTTCTTTTTTGATTTATCCAATTATATTTATTCTCCTTTTTAAAATTAAACAGCCCCGCAACTGTCTGTCACGGGGCTTGAAAATTACTTTTTCGTGAAAATCGGAACGATGTTGACCGCAAGGGTTACAATGAAGAGGATTATTCCGGCTGTTCTTGTAAGTCTTGCCAGAATAGCCTCACGGCTTCTGCCCTCGTTCTTTCCGTAGAAGGAATCGGAGCTTGCGCCTGTAAGAGCCGAAGTCATTCCGTTCTGATCCTTTGACTCCTGTGAAAGACAAAGAATGATGATAAAAAAGCAGGTGAGAAGGAGTATAGCTCCTCCGATGATCTCAAGAATACTCATAATAAAACCTCCGTAAAACGCAACATATGACACGGCAACCGCCGTTTATTTCAGATTCCTTTATATTATAGCACATTTTCCAATCTATTGCAATAGTTTTCGGCAGAAAAACCGAGAAATTTTTCCGATATTTTTTTGTGCACTTTCAACAATTGTTCTATCCTTTACTAAACACGCATAAAATTAGAAAAAATGAAAGTAGGAGCAAGCATATGAAAGAAAAAAACGAGCCTATTATTCTGAAGGACAGCAATATCATCATGGAAAACCGCAGAAAGCTCAGTATTTCGGGAATAACCGACGTTGACAGCTTTGACGAAAAGGTGATAAGCCTTTACACTCAGCGGGGCGAGCTGACAATAAAGGGAAAAGATCTTCATATCGACGCAATGTCCGTGGAAACCGGGGATATGGCGGTAACAGGTGAAATATGCGCCCTCATCTACGGCGACGGAGACAGAAAAAAGCCGGTTTCCGCCATTGGCAGGCTCTTCCGATGAATGTTCCGGAGACCTACTTTTCTGTCGGTGAGGAGCTGCTGCTTTTTTCCAGCTCCTGTGCCGCCGGAGCTGTGATCGGCGTGATTTACGACTGCCTCCGTACATTCAGACTCCTGCTGCCCCACAACCGCTTTTTTGTCGCGCTGGAGGATATTGCGCTGCTGGTATGCTACGGCATTTTCGTTTCCGCATTCGGCTCGGCAGAGGCTCTCGGCTATATCCGGGGATATTTCATACTCGGAAATCTCCTCGGATTCGTCCTGTATTATTTCACACTGGGACGCGTGGTAATGAGGACGATAAACCGTATACTCGGCATTTTCCGCGGGTTCTTCAGGCTTGCTGCAAAGCCATTCCGCGCTCTTTTCCGGAAAATAAAGCATAGACCAGAGTCCCCGGAAATGGAATTAGACTAAAATTATCAATGATTTTTGTTAAATATCACAAAATTTCCGAAAGAGAAGAAAAATATTAAAAATCCTATTGCAAAATGTGCCGAAAATGTAGTATAATAAATAGTGGATCAGAATGTGCGGATGTTCATTCCTCATAAACCATCCGCTAAAAGGAACGTGAATATTTTGTCAGATAAAAAGAAAAAGACAGACAGCAAAAAGAAATTAAAAAAGAAACGGACGAAAAAGGCGCTGTTCAACGGCGTTCTCCTCAGGCTCGTTTCATTTGCAGCTGTTATCGGCTGTGCGGTTCTTATCTTCGCAACGGAAAGCGATCGTCGGGAAAAGGAACGTGAAATAGCGGCTATCCAGGCTCAGATCGACGCCTGCAAAATTGAAAATGAGGAGCTCGAACGCACCCTTGAGGGCGACGACCTGTCGGCTTATATCGAACGCATCGCCCTGGAGGAGCAAGGCTATGCCTACCCTGACGAAAGACGTTTCTACGACACGTCGAGAGATTAGCGGCAGCCATAGCTGTTCCGTAGATGCCCGGACGAAAAAAATGGGGATATCCCCGTTAATTATAAATTTAAGGAGTTTTTATCTGTATGCAGCTTGAGATCGGAAAAATTTACACCGGCAAGGTAAAAGGAATCGCACAGTACGGCGCATTCGTGGACATTGAGGGCGGAGGCTCCGGAATGGTACATATTTCGGAGATTGCAAACACCTTTGTCAGCGACATTCGCGAGCACCTTACAGAGGGTCAGGAGGTCAAGGTCAAGGTCATCGGCGTCAACGACGCCGGAAAGGTGAGCCTTTCCATAAAGAAAGCGTCAGACGAGCCTGCGCCTGCCGAAAAGAAGCCGTTTAAAAAGCACGACCGTAAACCGAAGCCGAATGTCTGGGAGCCAAAAAAGACCGTTCCCCAGTCGGAAATGACCTTCGAGGATATGATGTCCCACTTCAAACAGTCAAGCGAAGAGCGCATCGGCGACCTCAAAAGAAGCACTGACCGCAAAAACGGCACAAGAAGAAAATAGTCATTGATCCTCCCCTTCCGGCGGAGGATTTTTGATTTCAGCGTTGACATCATTGGCTTATTTTGCTATAATATAAATAGTCGTTTATAACCATTCCGAACCTTATGGAGTTTAATATATGAGACGTGATAAATTTAAAAGGCTTATCTCCCTTTCTCTTGCCTTTGTTCTTCTGGCGATGCTCACCGGAGCTTTCGCCTTTGTCTGGTATGCCTACTACAGCGAGACTATCGTCCTGCCTTACTACAGACGCGGAAACTGGGTGCTCATCGGCATATACTGCCTGCTTGTGTGGATTTTTTTCAAGGCGTACGGCGGCTTTAAGGTTGGCTATCTCAAAAAAACGGATATGCTCTATTCCCGGCTGCTTTCCATCGCCTGCGTGGACTTTGTGGCGTATTTTCTCATCAGCCTCATCGGCAGAGATTTTATGAACGTCTCGCCCATGCTTGTGCTGACCTTTGCAGATTTCGGCTTTATTGCCCTGTGGACTCTCGTGACCGACAGAGCCTACTTCCTCATCTATCCCCCGAGGCGGCTTATCATCCTCTACGGCAGCCACCAGGCGGCAAATCTGGTGCTGAAAATGAGCCGGCGGGTGGACAAGTATATGATCTGCGAATCGATCAGCATAAACGAGGACGCAGACAGGATAAAAGAGCTCATCATGAAGTACGAGGGCGTTATTATATGCGATATCCCGGCAGATCAGCGGAATGATTTCCTCAAATTCTGCTACCGGAACTCCGTCCGGACGTATATTGCGCCGAAAATTTCCGATATTATCGTAAGAGGCGCAGACGATATCCGGCTCTTCGACACTCCCCTGCTCCTGAGCCGGAACTACGGTCTGGACTTCGAGCAGCGGATCTTAAAACGCGGATTCGACATCATTTTTTCTCTTGTCACGCTTATTCTCGTTTCGCCGTTTATGGCGGCTGCGGCTGTCGCGATAAAAATACACGACGGCGGCCCTGTGCTCTATAAGCAGAAGCGGCTCACGGAAAACGGCAGGGAATTCGACATCTACAAATTCCGGAGCATGGTCGTTGACGCAGAAGCCAAGGGCGGCGCTCAGCTCGCCACAGAGGACGACCCGAGGATCACTCCTGTAGGAAGATTCCTGCGAAAAGTCCGCATGGACGAGCTTCCTCAGCTTTTCAACATACTGAAAGGCGATATGTCCGTAGTCGGTCCAAGACCGGAGCGTCCGGAGCTTACGGAGCTTTATAAAAAGGAAATGCCGGAGTTCGAGTTCCGCCTGAAAGTAAAGGCGGGTCTCACCGGCTATGCCCAGGTCACCGGAGTATACGACACGCTGCCCTACGACAAGCTGAAAATGGATCTTATGTATATTGAAAAATACAGCTTCCGTATGGATCTGCAGATAATCCTTATGACCGTGAAAACTATGCTCTTTCCGCCGAAAACAAACGCGGAGGCTGACGAGGGCATACTGTCGGAATCCGGCGAAAACGCATCCGAAAGAGAGGAAAGTGAAAAATGAAGATAACCGCAGTTATCATGGCAGGCGGACGAGGAGAACGTTTCTGGCCTAAAAGCCGGAACAGCCGTCCGAAGCAGTTTTTATCCCTGACCTCCGACGGAAAGACCATGATACAGAAAACCGTGGAAAGAATATCCCCTCTGGTGGACGCCGGAGACATATATATCGTCACCAACGCCGCCTACATGGACTTTTGCAGGGAGCAGCTTCCGGAGATCCCGGAGGAAAACATCCTCGCCGAGCCCGCTCCCAGGAATACAGCTCCGTGTATCGCACTTGCCGCGGCAGTAATAGGCAGAAAATACGACGATGCGGTCATGCTCGTCCTGCCCTCCGACCACCTTATAAGATGCCGCGGAATTTTCCTCAACACTCTGAAAAAAGCAGTGAAAGCAGCCGAAAGCAGCGACGATCTCATAACTATCGGCATCACGCCCTCCTACCCGGAGACAGGCTATGGATATATCTGCTGCGGCAGCGAAAAGGGAGACGTATTCGAGGTCGAGGCATTCAAGGAGAAGCCTGATCTTGCCACTGCGAAAAAATATCTCGCCTCCGGAAACTATCTCTGGAACAGCGGTATGTTCATCTGGCGGCTTGCCACGATAAATTCCAGTCTCAAGCGGCTTATGCCGGAAATATACGAGGGCGCACAGCGTATCGGAGCGGCGTTCGGAAGCTCTGATTTCGGGGAAGTCCTGGAGCGCGAGTTCACCGCGTTTTCTGCGGAATCCGTGGATTTCGGCATCATGGAGAGGTCGGAGAACATCTGTACTATCCCCGGAAGCTTCGGCTGGGACGACGTTGGAAGCTGGCTGTCCGTGGAGCGGATAAACGACACCGACATGAACCGGAACTGTATCTCCGGAGACGTTATGACCGAAAACGTCCGCCGCAGCACCATATGCGGAGGGAAACGGCTTATCGCGGCTGTCGGAGTGGAAGATATAATTATAGTTGACACCGACGATACTCTGCTGGTCTGCGGAAAAGGCAGCACTCAGGACGTCAAGCAGATAATAGCTCAGCTCCGTGAACAGGGCAGAGACGAGCTGATATGAAAGAGGTATGACAATGAAAAACGCACTTATTACTGGAATTACCGGACAGGACGGCTCCTATCTTGCAGAGCTGCTCCTTGAAAAGGGATACGAGGTCTACGGTATATGGCGCAGAAAGGCAAACGTGGACTACGGCAATATCGCGCATCTCAAGGATAAGCTTCATCTTATTTATGCCGATATGACCGACCCTGTGTCGCTTATCTCGGCAATGCGCATCTCCCAGGCTGACGAGGTGTACAATCTTGCGGCGCAGTCCTTTGTGTCCGCAAGCTGGAATACGCCTGTTGCAACAGCCGACATAAACGCGGTAGGCGTTACGAATATGCTGGAGGCGATACGTCTTGTAAAGCCGGATGCGCGGTTCTATCAGGCTTCCACCTCGGAAATGTTCGGTCTTGTGCAGGAGATCCCGCAGTGTGAAACAACGCCCTTTTATCCCAGAAGCCCCTACGGCGTGGCAAAGCTGTACGGTCACTGGATAACGAAAAATTACCGGGAGAGCTACAATATGTTCGCCTGCTCCGGTATTCTCTTCAATCACGAAAGCGAACGTCGGGGACTTGAATTTGTCACACGAAAGATAACCGACGCGGCAGTGAGAATAAGTCTCGGTATGCAGGACTGCGTGGAGCTTGGAAATCTCGATGCAAAACGGGACTGGGGTCATTCACGGGACTATGTCCGCGCCATGTGGCTGATGCTCCAGCAGGATGAGCCTGACGACTACGTAATAGCCACCAACGAGACCAGGACTGTCCGCGAATTTGCGGAGACAGCGTTCAGGTGTGCCGGAATCGACATTCAGTGGATAGGCAGCGGAACAGATGAGATAGGCGTAAACAAGGCAAACGGAAAAACAGTCGTAAAAATTAACAAGAGCTTCTTCCGTCCGGCGGAGGTCGAGCTGCTCCTTGGCGATCCGTCAAAGGCTGAAAAGACTCTTGGCTGGAAACGCGAGATCAGCTTTGAGCAGCTTGTTGAACGAATGGTGGAAAACGACCGCCGGCTGATTACGGGCTCTGACAGGTGACGAAATGAATATAGCTTTTGACGCGCTCCCGATACAGGGAGATAAACTGACCGGAATAGGCTGGTGCGAGGTCGGACAGACAACTGCAATGGCGCGGCTTTACCCGGAAAATGAATACACCTACACCTGCTTCGGAGGCAGCGACAGAAAAGCCTGTACGGAACGGCTTTCCGAATTTGCAGGCGATAAAATAAAGATACGCACAGCCGATTTCTACGGCAGGCTCTACCGCGCTGTAACGAGCTTCGCGCCCGTGCCCTACAGCGGATTTTTCGGCAAGGATGCGGACATCACGCATTTCTTCAACTATATCGTACCGCCGGGAGTCCACGGAAGGACCGTTGTGACCGTCCACGATATGGTATGCAAGGCATACCCTGAAACCGTCCGGGGCAGAACCAGGCTTATGCTTGCAGCCGGACTTAAAACCTCTATGAAGCGTGCAGACATTATTGTGACGGATTCAGAGTTTTCGCGGTCGGAAATTATCAGGTATTACCCGGACTTCGAGGAGAAGCTGCGTGTTGTTCCCTGCGGCGTCGACCTTGAAAAATTCCATCCCTGCGACGAGCCGGAGCGAATACCCGAGGTAAAGGCATCCCTTGGAATCGAGGGCGATTATTTTCTGTATGTGGGAACTATCGAGCCGAGGAAAAACCTCGAAAGGCTCATAAACGGTTACTGTATACTAACCCGGAACGTAAACGACCCTCCGAAGCTGGTGCTTGCCGGAGCGAAGGGCTGGCTCTGCGACCAAATTTACGCCCGCGTCCGGGAGCTTGGACTTGAAGAAAAGGTCATATTCACCAAATATGTTCCGGCAGAGGACATGAATCCGCTGATGTGCGGAGCTCTCGCCTTTGTTTTTCCGTCGCTGTACGAGGGCTTCGGTATGCCGCCTCTGGAGGCGATGGCAAGCGGAGTTCCGGTGCTTACGACCGACGCGGCGTCTCTTCCGGAGGTGACAGGAGACTGTGCAGTGATCTGCCAGCCCTACTCCTCAAAGAGCATAGCAAAGGGACTTTATCGGCTGTATTCCGACGAAAATCTGAGAGAGAGCCTGCGTGTACGCGGTCTTGAACGTGCAAAGGAAATGACCTGGGACAAGTCGGCTGAGCAGCTTTACAGCGTCTACAAGGAGCTTTTGTAATGAAAAAGTTAAAGGTTTTAGAGGTAAACAAGGCGTACCTGCCCCACGTCGGTGGCATCGAAAGCCTTGTGAAGCAGTATTCCGAGGAGCTGGGGCAGTTCGGAGTACAGGTGCGGACGCTGGTCTGCCGTGACGGACGCGGAAAAACCTTCCGGGAGAAAATAAACGGCGTAAAGCTGACCCGTGCCGGAAATCTTGGAACATATTTCTCCTGTCCCCTGTCACTGAGCTTCATCCGGCTGTTCCGGAAAATGGCGAAAAATGCGGATATCGTTCATATAAACGTGCCATTCCCCCTGGCTGACGCGGCGCTTCTGCTGTCCGGCTTCAAGGGTAAGGTCGCGGTCTCCTGGCACAGCGACATCGTGAAGCAGAAAAAGCTCATGCTGCTGTACAAGCCGTTCCTGAAATATATGCTCGACCGTGCGGACGTTATCCTGGCGGCAACGGAGGGTCACATCGACGGCTCTGCCTTTCTCCCGGAATATCGGGAAAAATGCCGCATTCTGCCCTACGGTATACACCCGGAGGAGTATCTGTCCGTGAGCCGTAAGCCCATACTTACGGAAAAGCTGACCGATAAAAGCTCCGTGAAGGTCTTCTTTACAGGCAGACTTGTCTACTACAAGGGCGTGGATGTGCTGCTGAAAGCCTTTGTGCAGACGAGAAACTGCGAGCTTTTCATTGCCGGAACAGGCGAGCTTGAAACGCAGCTAAAAGCCTTTGCGGAAAGCGCCGGACTTGCGGAAAGGGTTCATTTTCTGGGATTTCTCCCGGATATCGAGCTGCGGCAGGCGTATGCGGACTGCGATATTTTCGTGCTGCCGTCCGTGGTCCAGAGCGAGGCGTTCGGCATTGTCCAGCTTGAAGCAATGGTCTACGGCAAGCCTGTCATCAACACACTGCTGCCCTCGGGAGTTCCCTGGGTCAGCATAGACGGAGAGACCGGACTGACTGTTCCGCCCTCCGACGAAAAATCCCTTGCCGGGGCGATAGACCGTCTCGCCTCCGACGAGGCTCTCCGCAGAAAGCTCGGCAAAAACGCAGCAGCGAGAGTTCGTGAGAAATTTGACGAAAAGAATGTTATACGTCAGCTTTACGATATTTTCTCGGAGGTGACCGGAACGTGAGGGCGCTTATTATCGGCGGCGGCGGATTTGTCGGAGGTTACCTCATTGACGAGCTGACCGCTCACGGCTATGATGTCTCCGCGACCTGTCTGCCCGGGGAGAATATTTCCGGAGCCTGCGAAACGCTCACTCTTGACATAGGCAGCATGGCGGATATTTCGGATGTGCTGAAAAAGACCGCTCCCGATGTGGTCTTTCACCTTGCGGCACAAAGCTCAGTGGCTCTTTCCTGGAAAAAGCCTCAGCTTACCGCAGAGGTCAACGTTATCGGCAGCATCAATCTGCTGGAGGCTCTCCGGGAGACGAAGATCCGCACAGTCCTTATCGGCTCAGGCGAGGAATACGGCTATATACGGCAGGATGCCTGCCCTCTTACTGAGAACGAGCCGCTGCGTCCCGGAAATGTCTACGCCGCAACAAAGGCGTGTCAGGAAATGCTGGGACAGGTCTACAGCCGCGCCTATTCCATGAACATCGTCATGGCACGTTCCTTCAACCACACCGGTCCGAAGCAAAGCACGGCGTTCGTTATTTCCGATTTCTGCCGTCAGGCGGCGGAAATAGAGCTTGGACTGAAAGAGCCTGTGATCGCCGTGGGAAATCTCGATGCGAAGCGTGATTTTACTGATGTCCGGGACGTTGTCCGCGCATATCGGCTGCTTGGCGAAAAGGGAAGATCCGGCGAGGTGTACAACGTCGGGCGCGGAAAAGCCGTGAGCATAGGCGAGCTGCTGGAACGTATCATCGGCATGGCGGACTGCGGCATATCGATAAAAACCGACAAAGGCAGACTTCGCGCCGCAGATATTCCGCTTATTGAGCCGGAGGTCTCAAAAATTTTCCGGGACACGGGCTGGAAGGCGGAAATAAGCCTTGAAAAAACTATAAGGGACACTCTTGATTACTGGCGGAACAGTCTTGCCGGGGAAATAAGGAAGTGATTTTTGTGGATAAACTGACAAACGAGAAAATGCGCACGTTTTCCGGACACGAGAAGATCGGCGCGTTCAGAGCCGGAGAGAAGCTGACGGAATTCGGCGAACGACAGAACGAGGCAAACGAGGCTCTTGCGGCAAATATAAACGACCTGATAAAGCGGATATGCGCCCTGGAGGACGAGCAGCTCAGGCATAAGGAAATAATGCGGGGCATCGCCACGGAGCTTGCTGCTTTTAAAAAGGAGCTCGACAGAGTACGGCTTTCCGAGAAGCTCAATTCCGGCGCAATAGAGCGGCTTGACAGAGCGATCGCAGCTGCCGGCGATGAAAGCAGCGAGTAAAAAGTAATTAAAGTGATTTTTTTGTGAAATATTCCGAAAAAACCGCGTCGGCACTTGACTTTTCAATTTATTTGTTGTATTATATTAAAAGTGGAATGATGAGATTCTGCTGAAATATGCGTACACTTGACGGAGATTCAGCAGACCTGCATTCTCCGTTTTTTTACTTTGATATGTCTGTAACGGCATATCTGCTGAAAGAAAGAAGGTGTGATATGGGCGATCTTTCCGAAAAGCTTATGGAAGAGCTGGAATCGAAAACGGCTTTTACTATCCCGATTTTCGGCGGTATACCCGTCCCCGATTCCTGTGTCGTAACCTGGATAATAATCGGCGTTCTGATAATACTGTCTATTATCTTTACCCACGGACTGAAAAAGATACCGGATGGCAAGCAGTGCCTTATCGAAATATGTATCGAGAAGCTGAACGGCTTTTTCCTGGGAATACTTGGTCCGAAGGGCAAGAAATACCTGCCTGTGCTTGAAACCCTGATAATTTATATCGGATTTTCAAATATAATCGGTATTTTCGGCTTCGTTCCGCCGACTAAGGATATCAACGTCACGGCGGCTCTTGCAGGAATAGCGATTATCCTGATACAGGTAACGACAATAATCGAACGCGGCGGAAAAGGCTATTTCAAGCACTTTGCCGAGCCTATGGCGATCATGCTGCCGATCAATATCCTGGAGCTTATAACCCGTCCGCTGTCCCTTTGTATGCGACTTTTCGGCAACGTTCTGGGCGCATTCGTAGTCATGGAGCTTATCCATCTCTGCGTGCCTGTGGGACTGCCGGTGGTTTTCAGCTTGTATTTCGATATTTTCGACGGCTGCATCCAGGCATACGTTTTCGTTTTCCTCACCTCGCTGTTTATGTCCGAGGCTATGGAGGATTAAAGGCAAAATTTTGCATAAAACACAAATTCATAAGAAAAATTTAAATCTATTACGGAGGTAATTATTATGGGATTAATCGCAATCGGCGCTGCTATCGCAGTTCTTACAGGTGCAGGCGCAGGAATCGGTATCGGTATTGCAACAGCTAAGGCTACAGAGGCTATCGCACGTCAGCCCGAGGCTAAGGGAGACATCAGAAGCACGCTGCTTATCGGCTCTGCTCTGGCGGAGGCTACGGCTATCTACGGCTTCGTTATCGCTCTCCTCATTATCCTCTCTCTGGGCGGAAAATAATTTTCAACATAATTTTCAATTCCGGAGGAAAAGCTGATGCTTGATTTTAATTTCTGGAGTATTTTCTGGGCGGTACTGAACGTACTTATCCTGTTCATCGCCTTGAGAATTTTCCTTTTTAAACCTATTAATAAAATGCTCGACGACCGCAGGCAGGCTGTCCAGAAGGACTACGACGACGCGGAAGCTGCCAGAAAGGAAGCAGAGGAGCTGAAACAGCAGTACGCCGCCTCTGTCTCCGACGCGAAGGAAGAGGCGAACAGCATAATCCGCAAGGCTCATGAGGACGCCGAGGCTGAAAGAGCCGCTATAATCGACCAGTCCCACACAGAGGCAGAACAGATAATAAGCTCCGCAAACACCTCTATCGAAAACGAGAGAAAGCGCGTTATACAGCAGGCTCACTTCGAGATAGCCGACCTTGCTATCGAGGCTGCTTCAAAGATCGTGGGCGCAAATCTGGACAACGAAAAGAACCGCTCGATCGTTGACGAGTTTCTTTCAAAAGAGGAGGCTGAACAGAAATGAACGACCTTCAGAAGGAGCTTGTAAGCGAGCTGGTGCGGCTGAATATAACCCGTGAGGACATCGAGACCGCAAAGGGTGTTTTTTCCGCCTGCCCGGATGTAAAGGAGACAATGTCAAATCCTCTCATAACTGCCGAGGAGAAGCGCAATGTCATAAAGCGCATCTTCCCGAAAAGCCTGGAGCGTACTATGATAAACGCCGCAAAAGCAGGACTGATCGGCGGAATTGACGAGGTTTTCGACGCATATCTTGACGTTCTGCTGGAAAAGCAGGGCGGCATCAAGGCTGTAGTCCGCTATGTGACGCCGCTGACAGAAAATCAGCAGGCTGAGCTGCGGAAATTTATCATGGAAAAATTCGTCAAGGACGAGGTCGATATCGAGTACAGACAAGACCCGGATATCATCGGCGGATTTATCCTCAACGCCGGGGACGTGGAATACGACCGCAGCTACCGTTCAAGCCTCCGCTCCATGCGCGAGACGCTCCAGAGCCGCGCCGCCGGTCTGACGGAAGCAAAGGGCAAGAACATAAGCAGCGGCGATATCATCTCCGTCCTCAAAACTGAGGTCAAGGATTTCGAGATCCGTTCCGGCGCTTCAGAGACGGGCTTCGTTGTACGCCTTGGCGACGGTATCGCAGCAGTCCGTGGCATGAGCGGCGTTATGTACGGCGAGCTTGTGGAGTTTGAGACGGGTATCCGCGGTATCGTCCAGAATCTGGAGGAAAACTCCGTGGGAGTCGTTCTTCTCGGCGATGACCATGGTCTTACGGAAGGCTCTTCCGTTATCAGGACCGGAAAACGTGCCGGAATCGGCGTAAGCGACGAGCTGCTCGGCAGAGTCGTTGACGCTCTCGGTGCGCCTATCGACGGTCTCGGACAGATACGCGCCGAGGACTACTTCCCTATCGAGCGCGAAGCTCCCGGCGTTATCGAGCGTAAGCCTGTTTCCGTGCCGTTACAGACCGGAATCCTTGCAATCGACTCCATGTTCCCTATCGGACGCGGTCAGCGTGAGCTTATAATCGGCGACAGACAGACGGGTAAGACCTCTATCGCCGTTGATACTATTATAAATCAGAAGGATCAGGACGTTATCTGCGTCTATGTCGCTATCGGTCAGAAATCCTCTACCGTTGCGCAGGTCGTCAACACCCTGAAAAAGTACGGCGCAATGGACTATTCCGTTGTGGTATGCGCATCGGCAAGCGATCCTGCGCCGTTCCAGTACATTTCGCCCTACTCCGGTACGGCTATCGCGGAGTATTTTATGTCGAAGGGCAAGGACGTTCTTATCGTCTATGACGATCTGTCAAAGCACGCCGTTGCATACCGCGCCATGTCCCTGCTGCTCCACCGTCCCCCGGGACGCGAGGCTTACCCCGGAGATGTTTTCTATCTCCACTCCAGACTTCTGGAGCGTTCAAGCCGTCTCGACGACGAGCACGGCGGCGGTTCGCTGACTGCGCTGCCTGTCATTGAGACTCTTGCAGGCGATATTTCGGCGTATATCCCGACTAACGTCATTTCTATAACCGACGGACAGATATTCCTTGAAAGCGAGCTTTTCAACTCGGGACAGCGTCCTGCGGTAAACTACGGTCTTTCCGTTTCACGTGTAGGCGGCGCGGCTCAGACGAAGGCGATGAAGAAAGCTGCCGGAAATCTGCGTATCGACCTGGCGCAGTTCAAGGAAATGGAAATTTTCACCCAGTTCAGCTCCGAGCTTGACCAGGCGACAACAGAGCTGCTGGAGCACGGACGTATGCTGACGGAGCTTCTGAAGCAGCCCCTGTACAGACCCAGACGGCACTACGAGCAGGTAATTCTCCTCTATGCCGCACAGCATGGTCTTTTCAAGCATATAAAGCCGAAGGAGATGCGCGAGTATACCGAGGAGCTGATGACCTATATCAACAGCTACGGTCAGGATATTATCCAGGAGATCGAGGAGAAGCGCGTGCTCACAGAGGAGCTTGGCGGACGTATAGAGCGCATCGTCACTGCATTTGAGGAATAAGGGGTGAGAATATGCCCAATATACGTGAGATAAAAGAGAGGATAGACAGTATACAGCAGATCCTGAAGATCACCAACGCCATGTATCTCATATCCTCCTCTAAGCTGAAAAAGGCGCGCAAGGCGCTCGATTCCACCGAGCCCTACTTCTACACCTTACAGGAAACTATCGAAAGCGTTCTGGAGCATACGCCCCATACGCGGCAGACATACTTCGACAGACGCTCGGATATTCCCGAAAACAAGCGAAAAAAGGGGTATATCGTCATTACCGGAGACAAGGGGCTCTGCGGCAGCTATAACCACAATGTTCTGAAATACACCGATACGCTCCTTGAAGGCAGCGATCCGGACAACTGCTATCTGTATGTCATGGGTCAGGTGGGAAGAATGTACTACCAGCGGCGGATGATATCGGGAAAGCAGGCGTTTGTGGACGGAGAATTTCTCTATACCACCCAGAATCCCACCCTTTACCGGGCTGCGGAAATAGCCCAGATAGTTATTGACAAATTCAGCAGCGGCGACCTTGACGAGGTGCATCTTGTGTATACGGATATGGTCTCCTCAAGCGCACAGGAACCCCGCACTCTGCGGCTGCTGCCCTTTGAACGCCGGCATTTCGGCAAAGCCAAGGACGGCACGGAGAAAAAGCTGCCAAAGGCTTCTTTCGTACCGTCGCCGGAAAAGGTTATGGATTATCTCATCCCAAACTATGCAAAGGGTATTATTTACGGCGCGATGGTGGAGGCGTTCTGCTGCGAACAGCAGTCGAGAATGACGGCTATGGACTCCGCCACAAACAGTGCAAAGGATATGATAAAGGAGCTTTCGCTGCTATATAACCGGGCAAGACAGGCGGCTATAACTCAGGAAATAACCGAGGTCTGCGGCGGTGCAGCGGCAAGCAGCAGATTCTGATTCGAGGATGAACGGATATGGAAAAAGGAAGAATAACACAGGTCATCGGACCTGTTATTGATGTGGAGTTTCCCTCCGGGAAGCTGCCCATGATAAGAGACGCCCTTACTGTTGAGGTGGACGGAAAACAGCGTGTTATGGAGGTTGCGCAGCACATGGGCAACCGCACGGTTCGCTGCATCATGCTCGCCACAAGCGAAGGGCTAAGCAAGAATACCGAGGTCACGGCTACAGGAGCGTGCATAAAGGTTCCCGTAGGCGAAAAGACACTGGGAAGAATGTTCAACGTATTGGGCGAGCCTATAGACAAGAAGGGCGAGGTCGGCGCTGAGGAAAAGTGGGAGATACACAGAAAAGCTCCTTCCTTCCGAGACCAGAGCCCTGTTGTTGAAATACTGGAAACAGGCATCAAGGTCATCGACCTCATCGCACCCTATGCAAAGGGCGGAAAGATCGGTCTTTTCGGCGGCGCAGGCGTGGGCAAGACAGTTCTTATCCAGGAGCTTATAAGAAATATCGCCACAGAGCACGGCGGATATTCTATCTTCACAGGCGTAGGAGAGCGTTCCCGTGAGGGAAACGACCTCTGGAACGAGATGCAGGAGTCCGGAGTTATCAATAAGACGGCTCTTGTTTTCGGTCAGATGAACGAACCGCCCGGCTCGCGTATGCGTGTGGCGCAGACCGGGCTCACCATGGCGGAGTACTTCCGTGACCGTGAGCACAAGGATGTGCTGCTGTTTATCGACAATATTTTCAGATATGTACAGGCAGGCTCGGAGGTTTCAGCTCTGCTGGGACGTATGCCCTCTGCCGTAGGCTATCAGCCCACTCTTGCTACGGAGGTCGGAGAGCTGCAGGAGCGTATCACATCTACGAAAAACGGCTCTATTACGTCGGTTCAGGCAGTCTATGTCCCTGCCGACGACCTTACCGACCCTGCCCCGGCTATAACCTTTGCCCACCTTGACGCGACCACCGTTCTGTCGAGAAAAATTGTGGAACAGGGAATCTACCCTGCCGTTGACCCGCTTGAGTCCAACTCCCGTATTCTTGAACCCGACGTTGTGGGCGAGGAGCACTACTCCGTTGCAAGACGGACACAGGAGCTTTTGCAGCGTTACAAGGAGTTGCAGGACATCATCGGCATCCTTGGCATGGAGGAGCTTGACGAGGACGACAAGCTTGCCGTTTTCCGCGCGCGAAAGGTACAGAAATTCCTCTCCCAGCCCTTTAATGTTGCGGAGAATTTCACGGGCTTGAAGGGCAAATATGTTCCGCTGAAGGACACTATCGAGGGCTTTAAGGCGATACTTGACGGCGATATGGATAAGTACCCCGAGTCCGCGTTCCTCATGGCTGGAACTATAGACGACGTTCTGGCAAAGGCTAAGCAGCTCGAAGGAGAGACCTGAAATGGCTAAAACATTTTACCTGGAAATAATCGCCACGGACAGAGTCTTTTTCAAGGGCGATGTGGAGCACCTTGTCATAACGGCTCTGGACGGTCTGCTGGGAATACTGCCCGGTCACGAGCCTCTTGTAACCTGCCTTCCGGTGGGCGAGCTTAAATATATGATAGAGGGCGAATGGCATTATGCGGCGATCTCCGAGGGCTTTATCCAGGTCATGCCGGACAAGGCGGTCATCCTTGCGGACTACTGCGAGCTGCCGGAGGAGATCGACATAAAACGCGCAGAGGAGCAAAAGCAGCGTGCCGAGGAAATGCTCAAACAAAAACAGAGCATCCAGGAATACTACATGACCCAGGCTGCCCTTAACCGCGCTATGAACCGACTTAAAGTGTCGCAGAAGAAATTCAAGTAACGAGGCTCTCAAGTGGAAATAACAGGCAGCTTTGACAGCGAGTCGGCAAAGAAGCTGGCTGACCAGATAAACTCCGGCGCGCTTCCATTTAAGCTGGAGGTCTGGTAACATATACTAAAAATGGCGCTGTCAAATTGTGCATATTTTCAAATTATTAATATTTGTGCCCCATAAGCTTGACTTTTCTGGCAGAATATAGTAAAATATTAATAATTGTTGTATAACAAAAATAAAGGCTTCGGGAAAGGCAGCATCGCACAGAACTGCCTGGATCCCCGCGCCGGAATATCAGGAGGCAAAGACTGTGAAAAAGACAGGAAAACTAACTTTCTTCATTGTCGCTGCTTTTATTCTGCTGTTCACCGTTTCAACTGTCACCGGATTCGATTACTTCTACGGCGACAATAAAACTACGGTGGTAAAGGGCATTGACGACATCCGTCTGGGTATCGACATCCAGGGCGGCGTTGACGTCACATTTGCCCCTGCTGACGGTTACGATGCTACCGATACGCAGCTTGACGCTGCAACCGAGATCATCAAGGCTCGTCTCGGCACGCTCGGTATCAACGATAACGAGCTCTACAGCGACTATAAAAGCGACAGAATTATTGTACGTTTCCCATGGCAGGCAGGCGAAAGCGATTTTGACGCCCAGGCTGCCGTAAAAGAACTGGGCGAAATGGCTCAGCTGACCTTCCGTAAGGGTACGGATACCGAGACCGACGAAGATGGAAATATCTACCCCACCGGAGAGATAGTACTCAACGGCGGCGATATCGAATCCGCCAACTACGTAAACCGCCCAAATGAAAGCGGCGATTACGAGTGGGTCGTTACGCTTAAACTCAAGTCCTCAGGAGAGGCAGCATTTACGGCTGCTACATCAGAGCTTGCAAACACAGGTACGCCTATTTCGATCTGGATGGACAACACCATGATCTCCGCTCCTACCGTAAGCAGCGCTATTACCGGAAACAGCGCCGAGATCAACGGCAGCTTCGACAACGAGTCTTCAAAGAAGCTTGCCGACCAGATAAACTCCGGCGCGTTGCCCTTTAAAATGGAGACGACAAGCTTCCAGACCGTTTCCGCAACTATGGGCGAGGGTTCTCTGGACGCTATCCTCCTTGCGGCATATATCGCATTCGCACTTATCGCCGTTTATATGGTAGTTCTCTACAGACTGCCCGGCTTCGTTGCAGTCATCGCGATCGTGGGACAGATAGCAGGTACTCTTGCAGCTGTTACAGGCTGGTTCGGCTTCATGCCCGGCTCTACCCTGACTATACCCGGTATCGCAGGTATTATTCTCTCCGTTGGTATGGGCGTTGACGCCAACATCATCACCGGCGAGCGTATCAAGGAAGAGATCCGCTCCGGAAAAACTCTCGATTCCGCTATCAAGGTGGCTTACAAGAGAGCATTCTCCGCTATCCTCGACGGTAATATCACAAACGTTATCATCGCTATAATCCTCATGGGAGCATTCGGCGTTCCGTCCAGCTTCTTCTCGAAGATCCTGAACAAAACCGTATTCTTCATGTTCGGCGCAACAACTGAGGGCGTTGTTTACTCCTTCGGCTTCACACTTCTTGTGGGCGTTATCTGTAACTTCGTTTTCGGCGTGTTTGCAGCAAGACTCATGGTTACGTCACTTTCCAAGTTCAAGGCGTTCCGTAACAGAAAGCTTTATGGAGGTGTTGAAAAATGAGTATGATAAAAAAGAAAAACACCCAGCAAAAGCTGCCCTCCGTTACCGAGAATGCGCGTAATTTCTGCGGACAGAAGCGGACTATCCTTGTAATCGCCATATGCGTCGTAGTTGCGCTTATAGCGGGAATCCTTATCCGCGGAGTCAACCTTGCTATCGAGTTCGACGGCGGTACGATGCTGAATTACACCTACCAGGGCGACGTTGATGCTGAAAAGATCAAATCGGAGACGGAGAGCATCGTGTCTACTCCCGTAACCGTAAGAACTGGTGAAAGTCTTGATTCCGACGCCCATCAGCTGACTATTTCCTTTACGACGGACGAGGGCTTCAATGCCGATAAGCAGTTCGAGCTTACCGAGGCGCTGAATACAGCTTTTCCTGACAACAGCCTCGAGCTTTACGATTCCAAGGACGTGAGCCCTTCTTCGGGACGTGAATTTCTGCTGAAATGTCTGGTTGCAATGGTGCTTGCGGCAGTTCTCATCATCATCTACATTGCTGTCCGTTTCAGAAAGATCGGCGGCTGGTCGGCAGGTATCTGCTCTATCTTCGCACTCTGCCACGACCTCGTTGCGGCTCTTGCAGCTTCGATCCTCTTCGGCTTCGAATTCAATGCGAATATAGTTGCGGTAATTCTTACGATTTTAGGCTATTCGATCAACAACACTATCGTAATCTATGACAGGATCCGTGAGAACAGAACGCTCTATCCGAAGGCTTCGCTGAACGAGCTTATCAACCTCGGCTGCACGCAGTCCCTGAGGCGTTCGCTGAGAACATCTATCACAACTATCGGCACAATGGTCGTAGTTTCAGTGGTCGTTCTCATAAGCGGCTACACATCGCTGCTGAGCTTCTCAGTTCCGCTTATCTTCGGTCTTATTTCAGGTACGTACTCTTCACTTTTCGTTGCGCCTGTAACATGGTCATGGTGGAAGTCCAAGAGCTCCAAAAAGGCTAAAGCATAAGGGATAAATCAAAAATGACGATACAAAAAGCTGCCGAAAAAATCCGGCAGCTTTTTTGCGGGGAGCCCCCGCTGGCGATTCACGTGACCGCGAGTACCTCGCTGATTTGTTAGTTAGGGTAGTTTTTGCCGCGAGCCATATCAATCAGTGAAATTAAAATCCCAATCGAAAATTTTTCCGCGTGGGTTGCATTGAAAAAATTTTTACGCGTATGTTGCAATTTTGCAGATTATATGTTATAATTAGGCAAGGCGTATTTTCAAATTTGAATATTTTTAGTGGAGGTTATATTATGAAATGTCCGAATTGCGGAGCTGACTGCACCGAGGAAATGAATTTCTGCAACGAATGCGGCACTCGTCTCAACAATGCCAAACCAGAGGAAAACAAAATTGAGGAAGCTGTAAAGACTGATGCTGCACAGCCGGTACAGCAGAACGAGCCGGAAACCACCGAACAGGAGCAGACAGCCGAGGCTGCGGAGGCTGCCGTGGAAAATCCCAACGAACCGGAGGAAAAGGTACAGCCGGAAGAGCTGACGGTTCAGCCGGAAAAGCCTGTACAGGATGAAGCCGGACAGTCGTTCCCACAGCTTGACGCACCCGATGGACCGGAGCTCAGCCAGACTGTTCCGGAATTTATTCCGCCTGCGGATGAGTTCGCTTCCCAGATTCCGGAGGAGGACAAGCCTGTCAAGGTCGGCGGTCTGCGTATAACCGGGGCTTCGGTCATAACCTTCTTCTCCGTCATAATACTCCTGTGCGTCACGCTTATTTCAAGCGTAAAGCTGGGCGTGACCGGAGACAAGATCGAGAAAAATATAAAGGATCTGGATACCTGGACCTTCGTTTCCTCGAATCTGGACGACAGGATCGTTGCGGATAATCTTTTCGGCGAGCTGTACTTCGGCACGGCTACCCGCTATGTCTACGATGAATCCGACTTTCACAGATTCCTCGGCGAATCGGATATACTTGATTTTGTAGGCGAGACTGCCGGCGAATACGTGGACTATATATTCAACGGCAAGGGAAAAGCTCCCACTCTCGACGCAGGCGATATTACTGATTTCATCAAGGACAATGCGGAGAGCTACAACAAAACCTTCGCAAACGCCATTGACTATAAGGTCATTGAGAGCGCCATTGAGGACAACAATACTCTGGATCACTTCGATATAAGCGAGATCGAAAAGGAGATCGGAGCGTCTGTCGATACCATCAGATACGGTATTTCATATCTGACGATCGGAATTTTAGCGGCTCTGCTGATTGTCCTGATGATATGGATAGCCGTTATCGTGGACAGAAAGGCAAGATTCCTCCTGGGCTTCTACGGAAATATATTCAAGTGGAGCGGCATTGCTTCGTTTATCGTCGGTCTTGCCATAGGCGGCGGCACGGCAGTCCTTCACGTCGCTTCAAACGAGGCTGTTATCTATCTGCTGGCGGCGGCGGCACTCCCCGTCGGCGTATGGGCTATGATAATCGGTTTCAGCCTCTGGCTGCTGGGATTTGTTTTCGGCAAGATAAAGAGCAGTATAAAAAATAAGGAAAAGCGCAGCAAGGCTGTTGAAGCCGCACTTGCGTCTGAAAACTAATAAAACACCGCACAAAGAATCACAGCGTCCTGTAGGAATACAGGGCGTTGTTTGTTACAATGCACAAAACAGTACGGCATAAAAAGAAAATATGCACAATTTTTTAAAAAGCTATTGCAAAAATAAGAATGAAATGATATAATAATAGTAGATGATTTTTGTCGGAAGGAGTTGTTCTTCATGATTTGCAGCGTTTGCGGAACAGAAAATGAAAAGGGATTCAAGTTTTGCGTCAAATGCGGCGGAAGCCTCGTAAATCCTCAGGAAGTAAACTATGAGCAGGTGGATATGGGCAACTACCATTCGGAGGAGGAATACCCCGAAAATTCAGGTGGCTTCACTATGGACACCGGAACTTTCGTTATTCGTGATACAGCCCCTCCTACTCCGGCTTCCGACAGCCTCTATACTGCCGACGAACTTAACCGCTCCGAAGAGGAATTTGATTTCAGTATGTACGACGATCCGGCTATCCCAGCCCTGAATCCGATTCCGCCGAAGCCTGCGTCCCAGCCGCAGCAGCCTGTTCACCCTAACGGTGTGCCTCTTCAGCAGCATATGGGTATGCCGCAAATGGGCAGTATGCCGGGTATGCCTCAGCCTATGGGTATGCCACAGCCCGGAAACATGCAGAGTATGCAGCAGATGAACGGTATGCAGGGAATGGGACATATGCCGCAAATGGGCGGTATGCAGGGTATGTATATGAATCAGCAGGCAATGTATGCACAGCCGCAGATAATCGGCTATGACCAGAGCGGTATGCCTATCTACGGTCAGCCGCAGATGATGTTCGCCCAGCCCCAGATAATCGGCTATGACCAGAACGGCATGCCTATATATGGACAGCCCCAGCAGATGATGTTCGCTCAGCCCCAGATAATCGGCTATGACCAGAACGGTCAGCCTGTCTATGGTCAGCCCCAGCAGATGATGTTCGCTCAGCCCCAGATAATCGGCTATGACCAGAACGGTCAGCCTGTCTATGGTCAGCCCCAGCCTGTAATGCAGCAGCCTATGCTTCAGCCTCAGCAGCCGATTCAGCCCCAGCCTATTGGTATGCCCCAGATGAACGGTATGCCAGGGATGCCGCAGACGCAGCCTGTGCCGCAAATGGGCGGTATACCGGGTATGCCCGACGCTGTTCCCGAAAAGCAGGAGAAGAAAAAGGGCGGCGATGATTTCTGGGCGTTCTTCGACGGCGACAAGGGTAAAAAGCATGAACCAGCCCCGGAGATCGACGACTTTTTCGGCAAGGCGCAGACAGCTGAACCCGACACCTCCTCCGATCCCTTCGCTGACATTGACAACAGGCGGAAACAGCGTCTTAAACAGAAGCAGCAGGAAATGGGGTCTATGGGATCTACGCCTGTCGTTGACGGCTCGAAGCTGGCAGCCAATACGCCCGATGTTATAAATAAGATGTATATGAGACAGACCGGAGGCGCGCCCTCCGCAGACCTGACTGTCGGTTCGGGAAAAAAGCACAAGGGCGAAATGGGAATGACCCATGAGGTGGACGCAAGCAAGCTTGCCTCGGCGATGAACGTCCGGTCGCGTGTGTCGATGCAGGCTTCGGGGGAGGTCAATGCCGACGCTCTTGAAGAGTATATTCCGGAGCACAAGGAAGCTCTTATGGCACAAGCCGATCACGCTGTGGAGGCTCTGCCCAAAAAGGTGAACCCCTACGAAAGCGAGCTGGATAAAATTGAACTGCCGGAGTATATGCAGGCGAAAAAGACAGTCCGGGAGAACGCGGCTGAGATACCGTCTCTGCCGGAAATAGAATAAGTTAACAAATTGCACTGCAATTGTTATATATAAGGCAACACCGCACAAAGCGCGTCTGACGACTTTGTACGACATCTGCTTGCATATTTTCCGTCATCTTGCACAGAAATTCCTTGACAGGCGACAGCCTGCCTGCGTCATTTCTGTACAATTTGACGAAAAATCTGACTGCGCATCTGCCGCACAATCTTCGTGCGGTGTTGCCATAAAAAATCAAGGAGATGAAAAAATCATGAAGAAAATTCTTGAAGAGTTCAAGGCATTTATCCTCAGAGGAAACATTATTGACCTTGCGATCGGTGTTATCATTGGCGGAGCCTTCTCAGGTCTTGTAACATCGCTTCTGGACAATATCGTTTCTCCTATTCTCGGCTTCTTCAACTACGGCGGCTTTAACGGACTTTCTCTTAAGCTCTGGAAGGCTGAGCTGAGATACGGTGCGTTTATTAACGACGTGCTCAACTTTGTCATCATGGCGGCTGTAGTATTCATTATGGTCAAGGCTGTAAGGACTATCACGGATAAGTTCAAGAAGGAGACCCCCGCTGCACCTCCCGAGCCTTCTAAGGAAGAGGCTCTGCTGACGGAGATCAGAGATCTGCTTAAAGCACAGGCTCAGGCTGATGAAGATAAGTAAGAACTTTATTCTAAACTACTTAACGAAAAAAGGACTTTAAAAGTCCTTTTTTTAATGCCCGAAGAGCATCGCCGGCGGAGACTATTCGCCTAAAACAGCCCTTTCACCTCATCAAAGCTCAATCCTGGCTGCAATGCAAGATCAATGCCATAGGCTATAAGCTGCGCGCCGCGCTCCGTGAGTCGGTCGATGTCCCTTGGCGTCACCATCATATTGGGCATTTCGTCGTCAATTTCATTACCGGTAAGGCTGCGGACTATAGTGTGCATATCCACAACAGTCGGCACGCCGATCGCTATAACAGGAACGCCGAGTGTGTTTTCCGACAGCTCACGGCGTGCGTTAGAAACTCCGCTGCCAGGAGAGATACCGCTGTCGCTTATCTGGATAGTCCTGCCGAGACGGCTTATATCAGAGCAGGCAAGGGCATCTGCGGCAATTACGGCTTTTGGCTTTATCTCACGGCATATCGCGGAGATCAGCTCCGCCGTCTCGATTCCGGTCTGCCCCATAACACCGCCTGCAAGACAGCTTACCGGGCGAAGAGACGTGAGAAAGCTGTCCTCCTCCCGAAGCTCGCTCCGGAGATGTCTTGTCGCCAGAACTTTTTCAGCTGTAAGCACTCCCACGGCATCAGGCGTAATATCACGGTTTCCAAGCCCTACGACGAGAACGTCGCCCTCGGGAACGAGTCTGCTCAGCTCCTGCGAAAGCTCCGCTGCCATTTTCTCATAATTCTCCGAAAACTGACTTATCTCGCCGCATTCAAGGGTAATGTACCGCCCTTTACCCTTTCCCAGAGTCTCACGGTGGTTGTCGTTGCTTATGATGATCTCGGTTATCTCAAATGCGCTGCCCCTCTTCTCCATGCGCACACCCTCCGGCAGACTGCTCGTGTCAACCGCCTCAAGGGCGAGGTCTGTTCTGAAATTCATAGTAATTAGTCCAAAATCTCCTTTCTGTTTGTGCATTTTGCCACTTGTTTTTTTTAGTGAAAAATGGTATAATTATTATTGTCTCAGTGGGCAGTTGTGCGTTGCAACTGCCGGCACGTATAACACGTGTTTATCATATGAAAAATTCTGCGAATAATACGCGGAATATAAAATCAGGAGGTGTAACAAAATGCCAAACATTAAATCCGCAAAGAAGAGAGTTAAGGTTAATGCTACAAAGGCTGCTGCTAATAAGGCAAGAAAGTCCAATCTCAAGACTTGTCTGAAGAAGGCTGACGCTGCTTGCACTACAGGTGCTGCTGATAAGGTTGAGGTAGTAAGAGCTGCTATAAAGAGAGTTGACCAGGCTTGCGCTAAGGGTCTTATGCATAAGAACAAGGCTGCAAGAAAGAAGGCTCAGCTTGCTAAGAAGCTTAATGCTGCTGAATAAGCGCCAATATAGCTGAAAATACTCCCGAGGCATCTTGCGAGCCTTGGGAGTTTTATTGTAGGGACACGGCGTGCCGTGTCCCTACATATAAAGGATTCAACCGAATACATTTTAAAATAGATTTCCGTGAATTTTTTCCGCGTGGGTTGCAATTTCGCAGTTTTTATGTTATAATAAAGATATGCGCAGAGATATAAATAAAGCGCATTGAAAACCTTGTAGAAAATATAATTTAAATTGGAGCTGACAAAAATGCCGAAAAATATAAATCAGGACAAAAGCATACGCAGAACCAAAACCATGGTCGAGCTTGTGGTATGCGCCGTTTTTATCGGTACAGCCGCATATCTGGGTAAAAGCTGCTATGACAACGCACAGAAGGTCCCGAAGCTTGAAGTTAAACAGACACTTGTTGAGGACATCACTATCCCCGACCCTTCCGACGCCGTTGATCCGGACAAAATAATTTTCGTCTCCTCACCAGTGCCCACTAAAAATAAATTCTACGGCGACCTTATCCTGGTCAACAACGACTACCAGTACTACACCTCCGGCGAAGAGGATCTGGTGAGCATAATGACGCGCAACGACGATACCGGACGTTCCGATATCTTCACGGCTGTGGACTACACATACTCCATTCTCAGCAGCGTCTATGAACCTATGGCGGAGATGATACAGGACTTCTATGATATCTACTACAACAACACCCTTATTATTTACGGCTCGTACCGCACTACGGATTTCCAGGAGCAGCTTTACGAGCAGTTTATGGCTGCGACCGAAAACGACGGCGAAGCTCCTATAGCTGCGAAGCCCGGCTTCAGCGAGCACGAAACAGGTCTTGCTTTTGACTTCAGCGAAACAGTCAGCTATGACTATCAGGGCACCGGAGACTTTGCCTGGATAAATCAGAACAGCTATAAATACGGCTTTATCGTCCGTTATACCGAGGAAAAGGAGAGCATTACGGAGTACCGGGAAGAGCCCTGGCATTTCCGCTATGTCGGTATTCCTCACGCCACATATATGACAAAGAACGATCTCTGCCTTGAAGAATACATCGACCTTCTCCGCACCGATCATTCCTATGACAGCGAGCATCTGGAGATAACCGACGACCAGGGCGCGGCTTACGAGGTTTATTTCTATCCCTCCGACGACGGCGCGGAGACCACAAACGTTCCTGTGCCCTCGGGTTATGAGTACGATATTTCAGGAAATAATGTTGACGGATTTATTGTGACGGTGTATAAATAAGCGGACAAGCCGTGTGAATGTAAAAAAGGGACTGTAGATAGTCCCTTTTCTTGTTATTGCTGGAAATTTTTCCGCGTGGGTTGCAATTTTGCAATATATATGCTATAATAAAGATTGATATAAAAATCTGATTAGGAGTATTTATGTTCCAACTGATAAAAAAATACGAGTTTCTCTTCTCGGAGCTGGTAAAGCGCGACTTCAAGAAAAAATATAAGCGGACTGTCCTGGGTATGTTCTGGAGTCTGCTCTCTCCCCTGCTCCAGCTCATAGTTATGGCTGTGGTTTTCACCCAGTTTTTCGGCAGAAACACCGAGCACTACATCATTTACCTTTTCTCCGGAAACCTGATTTTCAGCTTCTACAAGGAATCCACCAACGGCGGTATGCACTCCCTCATCTCCAACGCCAATATCATAAAGAAAATAAACGTCCCGAAATACCTGTTCCTGCTGTCGAAGGAGGTCTCCTCGTTCATAAATTTCGGGCTTACTCTGGTGATATACTTCATTTTCGTGGCGATCGACGGCATTCCATTCCATCCGCGGTTCTTCATGCTGGTCATTCCGGCGCTGTGCCTTATGATATTCAACATCGGCGTAGGGTTCATCCTCTCCGCCCTCTTCGTTATCTTCAAGGATATCCAGTACCTCTACGAAATCTTCACCCAGCTTCTCATGTACCTGTCGGCTATATTCTATACCGTCAGCTCCTACCCGGAGACTATCCAGAAGGTCTTTTATCTTAACCCGGTCTATGTCTATATCACCTACTTCCGCCACATCGTCATAGACGGCTATATCCCGGGAATTGCGACCCATATCCTCTGCATCGGCTACGCATTTGCAGCGCTGGGCATCGGTATGCTTATCTATAAGAAAAATAATTACAAATTCATGTACTATATTTAAGGCGGACAGACTATGAAGAAAATCGAATTAAACGGCGTATCAGTTTCATATATAGTCGGCGATTTCACTAATATGGGACTGAAAGACATCATCATCGGCAAGATCAAGGGCACTTACGCTCCGAAAGAGTTCCAGGCGCTGAATAATATCACCTTTTCGATCCAGGAGGGCGAGCTTCTTGGCATCATCGGCACTAACGGCGCAGGAAAATCCACCCTCTGCAAGGTCATCTCCGGCATTATGCGCCCGACTCACGGAACTATGGCTGTCCGGGGAAGCATAGCCTCTCTTCTGGAGCTGGGTACAGGCTTCGACAACGACCTCACCGTACGGGAGAACACCTTTCTCCGGGGCGCGATGCTGGGCTACACAAGGGCTTTCATGAACGAGACCTACGGCAAGATCATAGAATTTGCGGAGCTTGAGGACTTCCAGGACAGAAAGTTTTCCCACCTCTCCTCCGGCATGAAGTCAAGGCTCGCTTTCTCCATTGCCTGTCTGGTCAAGCCGGAAATTCTTATTCTGGACGAGGTCTTGTCAGTAGGCGACGGCGCATTCCGGAAGAAGAGCGAAGCAAAAATGCTTGAGATAATCAAGTCCGGCACGACAACTCTGCTGGTCTCCCACTCCCTCGCCCAGATACGGCGCATGGCGACAAAGGTCCTGTGGATAGAAAAGGGCAAGCAGATAGATTTCGGCGAAACGGCTGAGATCTGCGATAAGTATGAGGAGTTCTTAAAAACCAAAGAGCAATCCAAAGCCAAAAAGAAAAGTTAGCGGTGCACCTTTGGCGGGGAGCCCCCGCTGGCAATTCACGGCGGGGAGCCCCCGCTGGCGATTCACGGCGGGGAGCCCCCGCTGGCAATTCACGTGACCGCGAGTGCCTCGCTGATTTTTTATGCTGACCGTGTTTATTCCGCGAGCGATAGGAATAGTGAAAAATTTCTATCATTTGGCAAATCACACGACCGCGAACGAAATTTATAATATAGAAAGGTTAATATAATGGAGAAATTTCAATGTCCATGCTGTGGTTCTTTTGAATTGGATTCCGACGACGAATACGAAGTATGCCCGATATGCTTCTGGGAGCGCGACAGAGTCCAGGAAAACGCCCCGGATTATGCCGGAGGCGCAAACAAAATGTGCCTTAATGAAGCCCGTGAAAATTATGTCCGATACGGCGCGTGCAGCGAAGAGCTCGTTCCCTTTGTGCGGCCGCCTTTTGACGAGGAATATCATGGCAATGATGAAAATTTGCCGAAATCTGTGTGAAATCCGACAGAGCTATGCTATAATTGAGATATAAATAATTTGAGAGGAAGAAACCATGAAATATTTAAAGAAAACAGCAGCGCTTGCACTTTGCCTGCTTATCAGCGCATCAGCTTCAATTGGCTGTATGACTGCATTCGCCGATACCGACGATGACATCGTCCTTACCGATACCACAGAAGCCCCGGAGGTCGAGGAGCTTACTGAGGGCGATTTTACTTACCACCTGGACGAGGACGGCAATGCCGTTATCGACGGCTGCTCGGTCGATGAGGAGGAAATAGTTATCCCAGCAGAGCTTGGAGGCGCGGCTGTTACGGCTCTTTCTGGTCAGGCTTTCGATTCCATGCCCGGCTGCAAGAGAATAGTTCTGCCCGGTACGCTTACGGAAATTGACGAGAGCAACCCGTTCATGTACTGCGAAGATCTCGAAGAAATAGCTATAGACGGTGAATCTCAGGGCTTTGCGGCAGTTGACGGCGTGCTCTTCTCCAAGGATATGACCCGGCTTATCTGCTATCCCCAGAAAAAATCAGGCAAAAGCTACACAGTTCCCGAGGGCGTTCTCACTCTGGGCATCGCCGCTATGTATAACACGGAGCTGGAGGAAGTAAAGCTGCCCTCGACTGCGGACACTCTCCTGCGCCACAGCCTCAGCTATAACGAGAATCTGAGATCTATCGACATGAGCGGCACGGCTGTATCAACTGTCGGCATCATGGCATTTGCCAACTGCACAAGCCTCAGCAGCGTTATTTTCTCCGACGACCTGTATTCTATCGAAATGGGCGCGTTTATGAACTGCGAAAGGCTTCTGGAAATAGACCTCCCCGACGGTCTTGTAAACGTTGGACAGGCGGCGTTTCTGGGAAATTCCATGATAAAGGTCCGCATCCCGGCAAGCGTCCAGAGTATCGGCTACAGCGCATTCGGCTATGACGCGGACGAGGTCGCGATCCCCGGATTCCTTATTGTGGGCGCATCCAACTCCGCCGCCCAGACCTACTGCACCGACACCGATGAAGAGTACGATTACGCCAACGATTTCGACTTTCTCTCATTTGAATCAGAAGCGGCTGCCGAGGAGTACGAAAAGCTGAATCCCCAGACCTACGGCGATTTCGAGTACTTTGTTACAGACGACGGCGAGGCGACTATTCTCTACTGCTCCGCCACGACCTATCTCGTAACAGTTCCCTCGGAGATCGAAGGATATCCCGTAACGTCTATTTATAAGTATGCCTTTGCAAATTCCAGCTTAGGCAAGGTAGTTATCCCCGACTCCGTTAAAACTATCGGCGAGGAAGCCTTTGCCTCCACATTGCAGGCTCTGGAGCTTCCAGGCTCGCTGGAGACTATCGAGGGCGAAGAGCCTTTCGTGTTCTGCACGAGTCTCCAGGAGATCACTGTAACCGAGGGCGACGGCAATTACAGCTCCCAGGACGGCGTACTCTACAACAAGGACAAGACCCTGCTCATTGCCTATCCCGGCGCAAAACCGGGTCAGGAGTTCACAGCTCCCGACACAGTCAGGAAGATCGCTGTTTCCGGCTTCTGCTACAATCCGTATCTGGAGACCGTCGACCTGTCCTCTGTAGAGATAATCGGTCACTACGCTTTCGAGGGCTGCCCGTCGCTGAAAGAAGTAAAGCTGTCGAAGGATCTGAAAGAGCTTGGCGTTAACGCGTTCCTGGGCTGCACGGAAATGAAGAGCCTCCGCATCTATGACAAGGTGGAATCTATAGGCGCATATGCCTTCGGCTACTTCTATGACGAGGAGCTGGCTGCCGATATTGAAGAAAACGCGGCATCCTATGCCATGGCTGGCGAAACCGTCGTTATGCCCTATTCTGTTATGGAGGACTTCCAGCTCTACACCGACGAGGGCACTCTCGCCTACACCTACGCTTCGGACTGCGGAATCCAGACTGTTACCGGAACTGTCCAGATCGGCAGCGTTGTTGTCACAAAAAGCTTTGTCGCCGTAATTATCGGCATATTGGCAGCTGCTTTAGCGGCTGTTCTTGGCATATTCGGCTTCAGGAGGTTCCGGAAAGCAAAGGCTGCAAGGGACGCAAAGAAGCCTGTAAAAAAAATAACTAACGAAACCGACAAGCAGAACGACGAAACTGAGGGACAGGAGGAAACTGAAAATGAAGATTAAAGCGATGATCCCGGCTATATTAACCTCCGCGGCAATGCTGCTGACCTCCGCTTTCTCCGCCTATGCCGTTGAGGGTCTTATGAACCCCGACGAGGAGCTGACAGACGGAACCTTCACCTACGAGCTCAACGACGGAAAGTACACGATCGTAAGCTGCGATTCGACCGCTATCGTCGAGTCGATCCCGGAGCTGCGAAACGGCTATCCGGTAACGGCTATCGGCGACCGGGCTCTTGCCGGCTGTACGAGCATTTCAAAGCTGGCTATCCCCGACACCATAACCTCTATAGGAAGCAGCGCGTTTGCAGGCTGCACTTCACTCACAGAGGTAACGCTCCCAAGCCGGCTTGAAACGCTGTCCAACGGCTTGTTTATGGGCTGCACGAATCTGAGATCCGTTGAAATCCCCGACAGCGTGGTGATGATCTGCTCCTACGCTTTCTACAACTGCTCCTCCCTCACCGACGTGACGCTGTCCAGGGATCTGGATTCCATTCAGCCTATGGCGTTTGCGGAATGCAGCCTGCTTGAAAACATCGACGCCTCGAAATCCGACAACTACAGCTTCGAGGAGGGTATGCTCCTGGGAAACGGCAATAAAAGCATTTACTGTGCCTCAACCGCTCTCACCGGCGACGTCTACATCCCCGAGGGCGTTCAGACCATTGAAGCAGGCGCATTTTCCGTCTGCGCAGGCATAGAACACCTGTTTATCCCCAGCTCCGTGACCTATATCGGCGACGACGCTTTCGGCTATTGTACAGGTCTGAAGAGCGTTGATCTCTCCGAGGGTCTGGTAACTATCGCGGACATCGCATTCAAGGAATGTTATTCGCTGGAAAGCCTCCAGCTTCCTACGACTGTTTCGGACATTGGCGAGGGCGCATTCTACAACTGTATTAACCTGAACAGGCTTATAATTCCCGAGGGCGTGAAAAATATCGGAATGGGCGCTTTCGCTTCCTGTTCCGCTCTGAAAAACGTCAGTATCCCGAAATCCGTGGCAGTCATAGGCGACAACGCTTTCGGATTCACCTTAAATTCCGACGGCACATACTCAGCCGCAGAGGATTTTGATATGAGCGTTTACTCCGGTACAGCCGGGGAAAAGTACGCCAAGGCGAACAAATTCGAGCATACGACTGTGGATAAGAGCCTGAAAGGTCTTGTATTCGCCATAGTTGGCATAGGACTGCTTGCGGTTATAGCCGTTTTCGCGGCAGTGCTCATGATGCGCGCTAAAAAGGGTGCGCCCGCCAGTGCCAAAAAGGCGGATAAGCTTGCCCGGGAAAAAGAGGAAGAGGAAAATTATCAGAAAATTATTGAGGATTGAGTTGATAACGGAAAATTATTTCTGATTTTGTGAATCTGCTGTGGAGATTTCAGGGAACGCCCTCTCTTGCAGGGCGTTCCCTTGTGGGGCAGCCCCCACGGGCAGTTTCACGCAGCCGCGAGTATCTCGCTAATTTATTTTGCAGAAGTAAATATTCCGCGAGCGATATAATTTTCCTTCCCAAATAACAGAGGAGATTTTTCTGCCTTTTTGAATTTGCTGGAAAAGTCTAAGGGGCGGCTCTCTCTTGCAGAGCGCATAAAGTAAACATCGACGTTCCGTCGATATGGGACTCTGTCCCATACCCTGCCAGAGGCTCTGCCTCTGGACTCTGCCAAAGGGACAACCGTCCCTTTGGAATCCCAATGCTTACACTTGCCGGTGATGTTTGTTGTTATGTGAAAAAAATCCTTGACAAACGCCTCGGAATGTGCTATAATACAAGTTAGAGCAGTGTGCTCAAATTTTAAATTCCGGAATATAGATGTGCGGGCCCTGTGCAACAAGACACCGTGAACCATGTCAGGCGGGAGACCGAGCAGCATTAAGCGGATCGTCTCGTGTGCCGCAGCCAGCCTGCACATCTATGTTCCGGATTTTTCGTGAGAAAGGCGGTGTGTCATATGTATAAGGCTCTCTATCGCAAATGGAGACCTCTCACCTTCGACGACGTCATTTCACAGCAGCACATCACCGATACACTGAAAAATCAGCTTAAAAACGACAAAACCGCTCACGCCTACCTCTTCACCGGCTCTCGCGGTACAGGTAAAACTACCTGCGCAAGAATACTCGCTAAAGCGGTAAACTGCCCCAATATGACCGACGGTACGCCTTGCCTGAAATGCGATATCTGCCGGGAAGCCGAGGACGGCTCGCTTACAGATATTATCGAAATAGACGCCGCCTCTAACAACGGCGTTGACGACATCCGTGAGCTTCGGGACGGCGCGGTCTACTCGCCGGAACGGTGTAAATTCAAAATATATATCATCGACGAGGTGCATATGCTCTCGGCTTCGGCGTTCAATGCACTGCTGAAGATCATGGAAGAACCGCCGGAGTACGTCAAGTTCATCCTCGCCACAACGGAGATCCATAAAGTCCCGGCAACTGTCGCCTCCCGGTGTCAGCGATACGATTTCCGCAGGATACGGCAGCAGGATATCGCTTCCAGACTTCTTTACATCGCCGGACAGGAACAGCTTGACCTGACTCAGGACGCTGCCGACCTCATTGCTAAGATCGCCGACGGCGGTATGCGCGACGCAGTCTCACTCTTCGATCAGTGCTCCGTGTGCTCGGAAAAAATCGACAGTTCCGTTGTATCACAGGTTGCAGGGATCGCAGGAAAGGATTTCCTCTATGACATTCTGGAGGCTGTCGCGGCTCAGGACGCTCCGAAGGCTCTTGCCGTCACGGCACAGCTCTATGATATGTCAAAGGATCTGACGAGACTTTGCGAGGAGCTTATTTTGCAGCTCCGCAATATCATGCTGCTTAAAGCCACTCCCCAGAATGCGGAAACGATAATTGCCGCTGTTCCGGAGGATATGACCCGGCTGAAAAATATCGCCCAGGGCGCTGACCTGACTGATGTAATGAAATGGCTGTCAGGCTTCCAGAGCTGCCGGGAGAAAATGAGCCGCGTCATGAATAAGCGCGTGGAGTTTGAAATGGCTCTTATCAGCCTTTGCAGCGCAAGCGCACCAGCGGTTTCTTCGGCTGGCACACAAAATCAGAGTGCAGATACTGCACGGCTTCTGGAGAAGATCCAGATGCTGGAAAACAGGCTTGCCTACGCCCAGCTTAACAGTCAGCCAGCGCCGACTCCGGAAAAGCGCGAGGTCCTCACAGCTACCGGGCCTGCCCCGGAGAATGAGCCTGAACCTGCCGAACGCGTCGATATACGCAGTATCCGGGAGGAAGAGCTTACGCCCTGCGACAGATGGGAGGAAATTCTCGAGGTCTTCCGCCAGTCCTGCCCATCCGTTGCCGGAAGCCTTGAAGGCTCTTACGCACGATATAAGTCAAATGTCATGTTCATTTTTACCCCGAACCGTTTCTTTATTTCGCTCTTCAAGAACAATAAGGACAACGCGGTTTCCCTTAGCAAGGCTATCTTCACGGTTCTGGGAAAAAAATACAGAATTACGGCACGCTGCACCGCTACTGTGGAGGAAACGCGCTCTATGGCTGAGCAGCTTGTGCAAAAAGCAATTAACAGCAGTATCGAAACGGCTGTTGATAATACAGATCCAAATAACGGATAACATAATATAAAGGAGAAATTTGAAATGAAAGCAAGAATACCAAAGACAGGCGGCGGCGCACAGAATATGAACCAGATGATCCGCCAGGCACAGAAGATGCAGGACGAGATCACTGTTCTCCAGGAGGATATCGAGGCTCGCGACTTCTCTGCAACAGCCGGCGGCGGCGCAGTTGAGGTCACACTGACCGGAAAAAAGACTATCAAGTCCCTGACGCTCAAGCCCGAGATCGTTGACCCCGAGGATATCGAGATGCTCCAGGATCTCATCATCAGCGCTATCAACGAGGCTGTAAACAACATCGAGACAACCACTGAGTCTGAGATGAGCAAGATCACAGGCGGAGTTTCTCTTCCCGGTCTCTTTTAATGGCTGACCATAACGCACTTCCACTTGTGGTTCTGGCGGAAAAGTTCGCATCCCTGCCCGGCATCGGCATGAAAACGGCTAATCGCCTTGCATACTATGTTATGTCTATGGACGAGGACTATGTGAACGACTTCGCACAGGCTCTTATCGACGCAAAGAAAAACGTTCATTGCTGCAAGATATGTCAGAATCTTACGGAGCGCGAGATTTGTCCCATATGCGAGGACAGTCAGCGCGACGCAGGCACTATATGCGTTGTGGAAGCTCCGAAGGATGTGACTGCTTTCGAGCGGACGCGGGAGTACAACGGCTTGTATCATGTGCTCCACGGCCTCCTTTCGCCTATTGACGGCATAACTCCGGATAAGCTGCGTGTTCGCGAGCTTCTTAGCAGAATTTCCGCAGGCGGCGTAAAAGAAGTCATTATGGCTACAAATCCCACTGTTGAGGGCGACGCTACGGCTATGTATGTGGCTAATCTGCTGAAACCTCTGGGTATAAGCGTTTCGCGGCTCGCCTTCGGACTGCCGGTAGGCGGAGCTCTTGAATACGCCGACGAGGTAACGCTTTTCAAGGCGTTGGAAAATCGCAACTTATTATAACATAACACAAAAATGTCCCTGACCGAGAAAGTCAGGGACATTTCTATTTTCATTAGAATAGTTCTGTTATTCACTGCGTCAGTTCAGGCAGCTCCTTGATGACCTTCGCATCAAGCTTCTGTACCGCAAGCGCGTCAAGAGCTGTGATTCCGCTTCCGGGGTCACAACAGTCAGCATTCTTCTTGCCCGCCTCCGAAATCTTGTATTTATCGCCGTTTCCGATATACTGGAGAATCATAGTAGCGTCGGCAATATCAATAGTTCCGTCGCAGTTTGCATCGCCGTAAAGCACAGAGCCGTCGGGCGCTGCCGTAGTAGCTACGGGAGCTTTTGTTGTGACTACAGTCGTCGCCGGCTGTGTTGGTGTTGCCGGAGAGGTTGTAACAACGCTTCCGCTGCCCTTTGTTCCGCCGTCAATATTGCTGCCCTCAGTTTCGGAGTAGCTGGAGTAGTACTCGTTCAATGACAGTCCCGTGCCGTTAACGCCGAGCGGTCTCTGGTGGTCGAGTCCGATATACTTTCCAGTCTCCTGGGTCTGCCAGAGAGCCTGCTCGAACATTCCGTACTTGTCCTCGTCCCACTGATAGAAATCGTAGCCAAGCAAGCCTGCCGTATCGCCGGAGTTAGGATTCAGGCACCAGAATGTGTGGTTGATGTGGTGCTTCAGCATATAGTCGCGGAGAAGCTCCATCCACTGCTGATTCTTTGTGCCGTCCATGTGTCCGCCCCATTCGCCGATGAGCAGCGGAGCAATTTCCTCCTCGTTGATATAAGCCCATGTGTCGTACCAGTAGTCGTCAAGCAGCGTCTGCTCTGTGAAATTCTTGTCGAACCATGTCTGGGCATAAACCGACGGACCGTAGTCGTGAGGCGAGTAAACTATCTGGCTTGTACCGCTGTCGGGAACGATAGGATAATCGCGGACGCCGCGGAGATTTCCGCCCCACCATGCGCCGTACCAGGGCGACACGTCTGCGGAAGCCTGCCAGATGTCAGGAGTATCATAGGTATAGCCCTTTTCAGTCTTGGGATACTGCTCAACGCCCTCAATGAAGATCAGAGCGTGAGGATTCACCTCCAGGATAGCGTTCGCACAGTTTGTGGCGGCTCTTGCCCAGTTATTCTCGGCATCGGAGTCGTCCCAGCGCGCAATATTGTCCGGGCAGGTCGTGCCGGAATACTCGCGCTTGCCGTGAGGCTCGTTTTTCAGGTCATAGCCCAGGATCGTATCGTCGTTCTTGTACTTGTCAGCAAGCCAAACGAGAGAATCCTGCCATACCTCCGTGGTTACGCCAGCCTTGCCGTACCACAGGGGATAATCGTGACCGGAGTTGTTTGCATCGGGGCTGTGGATGTCGATAAACGCCTTTATGCCGTACTGCTTGCACTTTGCCACGATAACATCGAAAATATCCTCGCTGTTTTTCAGCGTCTTTCCGTCAGCCTCGGCTAAATCCTTGTTTATATTGCCGTATGTTCCGGCAGGAGTAACCGTGCCGTCCTCGCCGACCTGGTCAACAGGCGGCTGATATGAAGCCTGGACTGAGCTTACCGGGTTCGGGTCGCCGTTCATCCACGAAACTATAAGCTCCGTGGAAATGGGGAATCTGATAACATTGATGCCTCTGTCCGCAACGTTTGACAGGAATTTGTCAACATCCGCAGCATAGAGACCGTGGGGAGCGTTCTCCGAGCAGTTCATGCCGAACCAGTTTGCTCCGGTGAGCCACACCTCGTTGCCGTTCATGTCGTAAAGTCTGCTGCCCTCGGCGTGAAGCCAGTCGTCGTTAGTGTCGTCAACGGCGGCGGCTGAGTCTCTCGGCTCGCTAAGCAGCGGTGAAATGGCTAAACCTGCGCCCGAAAAGGCAACAGCGCCTACTGCTGCAAAGGCGGCAGCAGCTTTAAAAATTTTCTTCATAATATTTCCCTCTCAATCCGGTGCATTTGTACACCTTTCTACTATAATACTAACATATTTTTTATCTTTTGTCAAGGAAAAACTGAAAATGTGCTGGAAATTCATATTGCAATAATAAAAAAAACCGCAAGCGTGGACACTGGGTTTCAAAAGGGACGGTTGTCCCTTTTGCGAAGTCCAGAGGCAGAGCCTCTGGCAGGGCATGGGACAGAGTCCCATATCGACGGAACGTCGATGCAGCCTTTAGGCGCCCTGCAAGGGGTGAATGTCAAAACAGTCCGGTGGACTGTTTTGACAGAGGGGACGCTCTGCAAGAGAGAGCGTCCCCTAATATTTCCACTGCAAATTCAAAAAAATAGAAAAAATCCTCCCCTTTCATCCGGGGAGGAAAATTATATCGCTCGCGGAATATCTACGTCAGTAAAATAAATCAGCGAGGTACTCGCGGCTACGTGAAACTGCCTGTGGGGGCTGCCCCACAAGGGAACGCCCTCTCTTGCAGGGCGTTCCCTCTTTTATAACAGTCCACTGGACTGTTATAAAATTCACCCTTTGCGGAGCGCCTAAAGGCATCATTGACCTGCGGTCAATATGGAGCTCTGCTCCATACCTCGCCAAAGGCTCTGCCTCTGGACTTCGCAAAAGGGACAACCGTCCCTTTTGAAACCCAATGCTTACGCTTGCTGGGGTTATTTATTCTGCATATACGCATCCATAGCCGCAGCTGCCTTTTTGCCTGCGCCCATAGCCAGGATAACCGTAGCTGCTCCTGTTACCGCATCGCCGCCGGCATATACGCCCTCACGTGAGGTCAGTCCGTCCTCGTCGGCAATAATTCCGCCCCACTTCTGTGTATCGAGTCCCTCTGTCGTGGACTTGATAAGAGGATTGGGAGATGTACCGATAGACATAATTACGCAGTCCGCCTCTATGTCGATAAACGCGCCCTCTATCGGAACAGGCTTTGCACGTCCGCTTGCGTCAGGCTCGGAAAGCTCCATCTGCTGGCAAAGAACACTCTTCGCCCAGCCGTTTTCGTCTGCCTTTATCTCAACAGGATTTGTCAGGAACTTGAACTCAATTCCTTCCTCCATAGCGTGCTCGACCTCTTCGGCTCTTGCAGGAAGCTCTTTTTCTGTACGTCTGTATACGATCGTAACGTCAGCGCCCATTCTCTTTGCGCATCTTGCCGCGTCCATTGCAACGTTTCCGCCGCCGACGATAACAGCTTTAGCTCCGGGATTTATAGGAGTTGAGGAATCAGGCTTGTACGCCTTCATAAGGTTTATTCTTGTCAGGAACTCGTTTGCCGAGTAAACGCCGTTCAGGTTCTCGCCAGGTATCCTCATAAATCTGGGAAGTCCTGCGCCCGAGCCGATAAATACCGTCTCGAAGCTCTCTTCCTTCATCAGCTCGTCAATTGAAACAGTCTTTCCTACAACAGTGTTGGTCTCGACCTTTACGCCAAGAGCTTTAAGTCCCTCGATTTCCTTCTGTACGATAGACTTGGGAAGTCTGAACTCCGGGATACCGTAGGAGAGAACGCCGCCTGCAACGTGAAGAGCCTCGAAAACTGTTACGTCATAGCCCTTTTTAGCCAGATCTCCGGCACAGGCAAGTCCCGAAGGACCTGAACCGATAACGGCTGCCTTGTGTCCGTTTGAAGCAGGCTTCTCAACAGCAGTTTTCGAAAGAGCGTTGTGTCTGTCGGCAACATATCTCTCAAGTCTGCCGATAGCAACAGGCTCGCCCTTGATACCGCGGACGCACTTGCTCTCGCACTGCGTCTCCTGGGGACAAACTCTGCCGCATACAGCCGGAAGCGAACTGGAGCGCGTGATTATCTTGTAGGCTTCTTCAAAATTGCCCTGTGCGACCTCGGCAATAAATTCCGGAATATCTATCTGTACCGGGCAGCCTGTAACGCAGGGCTTGTTCTTGCAGTTAAGGCATCTCTTAGCCTCGTCTATCGCCTGCTCCTCCGTATAGCCGAGAGCTACCTCGGAGAAATTCTTGTTTCTCACGTCAGGCTGCTGAACAGGCATCTCATTTTTCTTTAAAGACATATTAGCCATTTCACTTTACCTCCTTGAACAGATTGCAGGCTTCCTCATGGGCTTTCCGCTCGAACGCCTTATAGCTTGCGCCTCTTGCCATAGCCTCGTCGAAGTCGATGAGATGACCGTCAAATTCCGGACCGTCAACACAGGCAAACTTAGTCTCTCCGCCAACTGTAAGACGACAGCCGCCGCACATTCCCGTACCGTCGATCATAATGGGATTCATGGACGCAACTGTAGGTATCTCGTACTCCTTTGTAAGCCTGCACACAAACTTCATCATGATAAGAGGTCCGATAGTAATAACTCTGTCGTACTTCTCGCCGCTGTCGATGAGCTTTTTCAGAGCATCGGTAACAAGACCCTTTTCGCCAGCCGTGCCGTCGTCGGACATGAGCACGAACCTGGAGGAATTTGCCCTGAACTCGTCCTCTAAAATAACCAGATCCTTATTTCTGAAGCCGACTATAGAGTGAACCTCGACGCCCAGCTCATGGAGCTTCTTTGCAACGGGGAAAGCGATAGCGCAGCCCACGCCGCCGCCTACGACCGCAACCTTTTTCAGTCCCTCGGTCTCGGTAGCCCTGCCAAGAGGGCCTACGAAATCATGGAGACAGTCGCCCTCGTTAAGGTGATTCAGCTTTTCTGTTGTTGCACCGACTATCTGGAAAATTATAGTAATCGTACCCTTTTCCCTGTCATAATCTGCGATCGTAAGGGGAATACGCTCGCCCTCGCTGTCTGTTCTCAGGATAATGAACTGACCGGGCTCAGCCTTTTTCGCTACTCTGGGAGCGTAGATGCTCATGAGAGTAACTGTCGGATTAAGGCTCTTTTTTTCGAGAATCTCAAACATTTCTCTGTACCGTCCTTTTTAAGTATTTTTATTTCACATCGTCATTGATGCTTATTTAACTTGAGTTTCACATTTTATCGTTTTCGCTTATTTCTCTTATGACCCGGCAGGGATTTCCTGCTGCCACTACTCCCGAGGGAATATCGCCCACGACCACGCTTCCGCCGCCTATGACGACATTATCGCCGATAGTCGCTCCGGGCATGACGCAGACATTTCCGCCTATCCAGACATCGCTGCCCACCTTGATAGGTCTCGCGTACTCCAGACCGCTGTTGCGCTGCTCCGCATTGATCGGATGACCTGCCGTATAAAAGCCGCAGTTCGGACCTATGAAAACATTATCGCCGAATGTGACCTCGGCGCAGTCCAGTATCACGCAGTTATGGTTCGCGTAGAAATTGTCGCCGATGATGATGTTGTAGCCGTAATCGCAGAAGAAGTTCGCCTCTATCCAGGTGTTTTCGCCTCTCAGAGCAAGAAGCCTGTCCAGAAGCCTCTCCTTTTTCTGAAAATCGTTGTAGGGCGCAGCGTTGTACTCCGCGCACAGCTTTTTAGCCTTTATCCTGTCAGCCGTAAGCTCGGGGTCGCTGCCCAGGTACAGCTCGCCGGACTGCTGTTTTTCCTTTTCAGTCATTTCGCACGCTCCTTATCTTTTGCTGCCCTTCGCGCCAAAGCTGCCGCCCATAGAGAGGATATTGCTGTCGAAGGTGTAATTGATCTTCTCGCCCTGGCGATGACGCTTGAGGGCAAGCTGGATCATACGCTCCAGCAGCTCTGGATACTTAACGCCCTTGGGCTCCCAGAGGTAGAAGGCAAGAGAGCCGGGAATGGTGTTTATTTCGTTGATGTAGATTTTTTCAGTTGCAAGGTCGATCATGAAGTCAATACGTGTCACGCCGTTGCAGCCGAGATAACGGAATGCGTCTACGGCAAGAGTGCGGATAGTGCTCTCCTGCTCGGTCGAAATTTCAGCAGGTATCTTTCTTTTCAGTGACGCCATACCCTTGCTTCCGCCGGATTTTCCGCCGCCTACGTACTTCTGCTCAAAGCTGAGGATATCCTCGTCGCTTGCCTGTACAGGCTCTTCGCAGACGGAAGCCTCGGCAGACTCGCTGTCGCCTACAACGGAGCAGTTTATCTCTTTAAGCTGAACAACAGCCGGCTCGACCAATATTCTGTCGGAGAACTCGAAGGAATTTTCCATTGCCTTTATCAGTCCGTCACGGTCGTTCGCCTTGGAAATACCTACGCTTGAACCGAGATTTATAGGCTTTACGATAACGGGATAGCCGAATTTGCGCTCGACCTCAATGGCGCACTCCTCTATCCTGTCCATATCGAACGACGCGAAACGGCAGCAGTCCAGAACCGGGAAGCCAGCCTCTTTAAGCAGTATCTTCATGACATATTTGTCCATACCCACAGCCGACGCAAGAACGTCGCAGCCTACGTAGGGAAGATCGAGAGTCTGCAAATAGCCCTGCAATGCGCCGTCCTCTACGTTTGTGCCGTGAACGATAGGGAATGCGATGTCAATATCGGAAATGACATTCGAGCCGAACTTCTTCATCTTCTGGCGGATAAGCTGCACCTTGCCCTCGCTGCGTACAAAAACGCACTCTGTACACTCCTTCAGCAGCGCCGGGATATCCTTGTAGCTGTTGATGTCAGTCAGCCTCTCCCCGGTGTAGAACTCGCTCTTCTTCGTCATATATACCGGGATAATGTTATACTTTTCCTTGTTCATGCTCGCCATAGCCTGGACTGCGGAAATTACAGAGACCTCGTGCTCGACGCTTCTTCCGCCGAAAAGAACTGCTAAATTTATCTTCATAGTAATTACTCCTTTATCAATAATTATCAGGCAGGTCGTTTTCCAGCAGGACGATCTTCTTTTTGTCCGTCCTGTAGGCGTTCACCTTTTCCAGAGCCTCGTTGAGGCTGTCTGCCGCATAGACCTCGTTCATGTCGAAGCCGGCATCCCTGATGCCCTCGTAAATAGGCTTAGTCTGATTTTTTCCCACCAGCACGATATAGTCGCAGGACTGCGCAGCCTCCTGTCCGAACTCGTAGTTCAGCTCCTCCTGCTTCGCGCCAAGCTCCACCATACCTGGTGTGACGAGGATACGGCAGGCGTCGAAAAGCTCCAGAACAGCCAGCGCCGCACGGCAGCCGCTCGGATTTGAATTGTATGCGTCGTCGATAAATGTCACGCCGTTACCCTTGTCAAGAAGCTGCAAACGATGGGGAACTCCGGCAATTCTCTTGACCGGAAGAACAAGCTTTTCCATGGGAATATTCGCTGTTCCGGAGGCGTATGCGATAGCTCCGGTAAGGTTCAGCACGCTGTGCTCTCCAAGAAGCTTCGTGGAGTAGCGGCAGCTTTTGCCCTCCGGCGAGGTAACGGTGAACTCTGTTCCCCTGTCGGAAACGGAAATATCGGTCGCACGCCAGTCGCAGTCCGCCGAAGTACCGTAGGTCACAGCCTTGGGATAATCCGCTATCTTCTTCCGAATAAGCTCGTTGTCGCCGTTGACGTAGACCTTGCCCAGCGCCGAAATGTGGTCGGCAAGCTCGAATTTTGTGTTCACGACATTTTCTATCGAACCGAAGGTCTCCAGATGCTGAGGGCCTACGGAGGTGATAATTCCGTCGTGGGGATCGGCTATGCCGCAAAGCTCCTTTATTTCGTGGACACGGCGCGCTCCCATTTCGCAGATAAAATACTGATGAGTAGGCTTCAGATCGCGGCGGACGGTTATAGTCACGCCCATGGGAGTGTTGAAGCTTTCGGGAGTTTTCAGCGTCTCGTACTGCGAGCTGAGCAGCTCGCTGAGATAGAATTTCATAGAGGTCTTGCCGTAGCTTCCGGTGATTCCCACCTTATGCAGGTCGGGGCAGGCGGCAAGCTTTTTCTTGGCGTCGTTGATGTACCAATGCTGGACAGCCGTCTCGATGGGCTTATTTATCAGGTTAGCCAGTGGAACGAGGATAGGCGTGAGATACAGAGCCGTACCGACCAGAATGAACGGAACAGGAGTGGTGAACAGTTCATCCTTCCAGGCGTCGCATTTGCACCTCTGACAGCCGACCATGACCGCCGCTGCGAAGAAAACCGCAATAAGTATGAAGAACGTCGTCATCATTCTCTTCACCCTCGCCGTTGGAACAAAGGGCTTCTTGAACTTTTTGCCTGGCTTGTTTGCTATGGCGATGCTGAGATTGAAAAGGCTGAACGTACATACCATAGGTATTGAAAAATCAGTCCAGAACGACGCGAATTGCAGCGCCAGACAAAGCAGCGGAAAAATATACCGCTTTGAGTTTTTCTTCATCCACCGCGAATGCTCCGGTGTTTTGTAGCCGTTTAGCTGGAGCATATGAAATTCCCGGAGAGACAGGAAAATCACGGAAAGCAGCGTAATTACGGCATAAATGCAAAATAATGCTATATTCATATTTCCTCCGTTAATCTATCTTCATAAAAGAACTCATGACCCGGTTAAAGGTGTACTGCTGGTCGAGGAAGGAGTAGTGACCGGCGTTTTCCAGCTTCACAAGACCTGAATCCGGAATGAGCCTTTCCATTTTCTCGCCGTCGGAAAGCGGCGTTGCGGTGTCGTTGACTCCCCAGACAAGAAGCGTCGGGCACTTGATCTCCGGCAGCAGCGGTTCGAGATCCTCATTGACCGTCTTTACCAGAACCTGCCGCATAAGCGGAGATGCTGCGACGTAATCCGCGCTTCCGTATTTCACCCGGAGCTTTTCAAGAGCATCCGGCGCAAGCTTCTGCATGAGTCCAGTGGAAAGGATGCCCTTGCAGAATTTATACCAGCGTGTGCGGAAGCTTTTTTTGTTGGACTTCGGCGGCAAAATGCCTGCGCTGTCCACCAGAATTACCTTTGTTATCTCGAAAGGAAGACTTTTATGGCTGTTCAGCTTGATTATGACGCGTCCGCCGAAGGAGTGACCCAGAAGCATTACCTTATCCGTGCGGTAGCTTTCCAGGAAGCTTACCACAAAATCGGCATAATCGTCCACGCACCAGGCAGCCGGCGGCTCGTCGCTCTCTCCGAAGCCGGGCATATCCATAGCAACTACCTTATATTTTTTTGACAGCAGCTCTATGAGGTTGGCGAAAAGCTTTATATTGCTTCCCCAGCCATGCAGGAGGACGATAAGCTCTCCCTCGCCTTTTTCCTCGTAGTTTATCTTCATTCCGTTAACGTTTTTAATCATATTGTCTCTCTTTTCTCACTTTTTCTCAATATAATATGATTTCTCGCTTATAGTTATGCGTATACATTATTTATTATATCACGTCATTGGATAAATGTCAATTGATTTTGAGGAAATTTCATTTGATCGCAAAAGGCAGAAAAAAATCTCCTCTTTTTCAAGAGGAGGATAAAAAGCTCAAATGGTCTGCGCGAAGCCGAACACCGGGTTTCAAAAGGGACGGTTGTCCCTTTTGCGAAGTCCAGAGGCAGAGCCTTTGGCGAGGTATGGAGCAGAGCTCCATATCGACGGAACGTCGATGATGCCTTCAGGCGCTCTGCAAGGGGTGAATTTCAAAACAGTCCGGGGGACTGTTTTGAAAGAGGGGACGCTCTGCAAGAGAGAGCGTCCCCTTATAAATTCCTGGTTTGAATTTTTTTCGGTTATGATATTATTCCTCATTCTTAGTCTGCGTGATATTAGACCTGTTTATCTGAGCAGCGTCAACATTCTTCGGGTCGGGACGGATCATCGTCGCCATGGGCTCGTAGGAAAGAATAAGCTTCTTCACGTTCTGGTCAAGCGTCAGATTATACGTTATCTTCAGCGCATTCAGCGCATTGGGAATGTCGTTTATCTTGATGTAGTGCGTCGCCAGAGCTGTTGCGACCTCGATAACAGGTTTGCTCGGACCGTACTCCATCTCGTACTTCTTCATTACCTCGATCATTTTCTCCCGGGACGGCTTCACTATAGGCGTGCCCTTCAGATCTGTAAGATGCTTCATTTCAAGCGGAACTGCCGGATTCGGCGCGAACATAACGCTTGCCACATAAAATGCCGCCGCATCCTCATAATCTCCGCTGTCCGTCAGAGCGTAGCCCACATTAGCGTAGCACCGCGCAATGGCAATGGGCGACGAAGCTATCTGCAAGGTCTCACGCGTCGTCTGGAGTATCATTTTCTTGTTGTGGATAAGCTTGTATATCTCACACAGTTCAAACCTCGGACCAACGTCCACCGGATTGTACTCTATAGCCGTTTCCAGAACGGGAATGGCATTTACTGTAGCTCCGGTCTCCACAAGCAGATAGGCATATGTGGTGATATACTGGGAAAAATCAAAGGGCGTGCGGTTGAGTATTCTGTCATCCTTGAAAAGGAGCTGGCAGAGGTTATCCTCAAAGGGATTCCTCAGCGACACAAACTTCGACTTCTCCGTAGGCGCATACTCCACGGTTATCTTCTTGTAAAGCCGCTCCGCAAGAGGTACAGCCTCAAGATTCTTGTTCTCGTCCATGAGCTTTAAGATCTTGTTGTGCACCTCGTCCAGACGCATACCGTCAACGTGGGTAAGACGATTCAGCTCATTACGGCTTTCCTCGGTCATATTTTCTATCAGCAGCTCGCCAACGGCTTTAAGTCCGTCAACATTGCCTTCCTTTGCGTATTTTTCGCCCTCCGCCTTGAGCATTTTCTCGTTCTCCTCACGGGAGTCGGTCATTTTTTCTCTCAGGGCGGCTACCATATCTTTATAATCCATGTTAACCTCGTATTACTTTCTCTTAGCCATTTCCTTCTGGAACTTAGCGTCGATCTTTTCCTGCTTCTTTCTTGCCTTCAGCTCTGCCTTAGTGAGAGGTCTTTCCTCCTGTTTCGGAGCTGCTGCCGGCTTTGCAGCAGGTGCGGCGGATGCTGTTCTTGCGGTCGCTGTTCTGCCCGGCATCCTGAATTCCTGGAAGTCGGGAACGCTTGACTGCGCTCTTGCCTCGGCAGCCTTTTTCTCCTTCAGCGAGTTGTCGCCAAGCTGTGAGAGAACGTCCTCGACAGAAGAGAGAACAGGCGCTCTCTGCTTGAGTCCCTGCGTCTCCGTAAGGCTCTGATTTGCGTATTCCTTAGATTCGGAGATCGCGCTGATAAACGCCTGGGACGTTGACCTTGAATGGGGATTTGTGGCTATCTTGGAAACATTTGCCGTAACAGGCGCGCCGCTTGCCGCATTTGCAGCAGCAATACGCTGTCCGGGCGTCATTTCTCTTGTAGACGTTGGAACTTCCTTTGCAGCCGCAACAGCGTCCCGGAGTCGGGTATTCTTATCCATAGAAGAGGGCATGAACGGCGCAGGGATAGTCTGTCCCGGAAGCGGAACGAGAACAGGCTGACCGGAAGCGTCATAGCCCTGTATCTGCATCTGAACATATGTATATATCGGCTGATTCTTGTCGTTGTATCCGGTAAGCTGGGGAACAGAGATGACCTGACCAACAGCTCCGGCTGCCTGCATCGGGGCTGCCATGGGCTGTACAGGAGCTGCCACTGGCTGAACAGGCGCGATCACTGGCTGAACAGGTGTTACTACGGGCTGTACAGGTGCTGCAACAGGCTGAACGGGTGTTACTGCTGGCTGCGCAGGTGTATTCAGAGCGTTGAGCGCCGCTGAAATGTCATCCAGCACAGGCGCTGTCTGCTGAACAGACCTTGGCTGAACAGGCTCGGGCTTCTGTGCAGGGATACTCAGCGCCGACAGAGCCGCGGAAATATCGTCAATAACAGGAGCTTTTGGTTCAAGGCTCTCGGCGATAAGCTCCATATCCTCGTCGTCCTCGTCGATGTCCTCAAGGATAAGGTCGTCATTCTCCACCGGAACTGCCGCCTTCTCGACAACGGGCTTGGCTTCCTCGATCGGCTCGGGTATTTCGGGAACTACTATATCCTCAATAACAGGTGCTGTCTCCTGGACAGGCTCGGGTATTTCGGGAACTACTATATCCTCGATAACAGGTGCTGTCTCCTGGACAGGCTCGGGTATTTCGGGAACTACTATATCCTCGATAACAGGCTCTGCTTCCTCAACCGGCGCGGATATTTCGGGAACTACTATATCCTCGATAACAGGTGCTGTCTCCTGGACAGGCTCGGGTATTTCGGGAACTACTATATCCTCGATAACAGGCTCTGTCTCCTCAA
>JAMPAJ010000001.1:817863-969501 GCA_023667265.1 Alistipes sp. | reverse complement strand
GGCTCGGGTATTTCGGGAACTACTATATCCTCGATAACAGGCTCTGTCTCCTCAACCGGCTCGGGTATTTCAGGGATAACGATATCCTCGATAACAGGTGCTGTCTCCTCAACCGGCTCGGGAACCGCGGTCTCCCCGGCAGCTTCCTCCGGAATTTCAGCCTCGTCGTCATCGCCCAGAACAGTTACCTCCGGCTCTTTCTCCTCCGCAGGCTCAGGCTGAACAACAGGCTCTGCCACAGGTGTGTCGCCGAAAAGCTGATTTGCGATAATATCCCACTCGCTCATTGCGGCTTCCCATTCCATCGCCTTTTCCTCAGCAGAGATCTCCTGAACCGGCTCGGGGGCAGCCGCAGGCTCGGGAACAGGTGCAGGCATCTCTTCAACAGGCTTTGGCTGATTTATAGCGAACATACTAAGTATATCGTCGTTCGTAAGCTCCTGGACAGGCTTTGGCGCAGGCGCGGCTTCCGGCTCGTATGCGGCAGGCTGCTCAGGCTCTGCGATCTGCTCCGGCTCGACTGTCGACTCGGGCTCGGCAGCAGGCTCAGTTATGTAGTCCAGCTCGGGTACAGCGACAGCTTCCGGCTCGGGTATCTCCTCAACAGGCTTCGGCAACGCACCGATAGAGCTGCTCTGGATAGCCTCCAGCGCTGCGGAAATATCGTCGAGAACAGGCGGCGTCTCCGGCTCGGCAGGCTGAGGCTCTTCCTCCTTTTCGGGAGCGGAAACGGCAAACTGTGCAAGAAAGTCTTCCTCTTCTTCCTCCTGTACCTGCTCCGGCTCTTCCTCAACCGGCTTCTGGATAGCGAACTGTGCAAGAAAATCGTCCTCCGCAGCAGGCGCAGCCGTCTCCTTAACAGGCTCGGGCTGATGTATCGGCTCGGGCTGACGGACAGGCTCTTCCTGTACGGGCTCGGGCTTTTTTATTGCAAACTGTGCAAGGTCGTCGTCGAGAACGGGCACGCCGTTGGAGTCGAATGCGGGCTTCGGCTCATGCTGCTCCGGCTCCGGCTCCTGTACAGCCGACTGGTCCTTGGTGATCTTTGCAGTTGTATTTCCAAGCGGAACGATACCCTCGTCCTCAAGACCTCTCTTAGCTCTCAGCTTTTCCTCTTTAAGGATCTGCTTCATTTCCTTCTGGTCCGACTTTATCATTTCCTTGGCGATCTTCGTCTTGCACTTCTCGCAGGTGATCTCGCCCAGATCCGTCATTTTCGCACCTCTGCGGTAGCGCGTCACATTTTCGGGCTTCACCAGATTTATTCCGCAGCCGGTTTTCTTGTCATTGAAGGTACCGTGGACCTCGTCGTTGAAAGAAGCCGTTACAAGTGTAATATTCATAGCTTTCTCCGATCCTGCGGTATTCCGCAGTATTCGCTTTACGGCAGCGAAGAGCCGATTTCCTCCGTGCCCGGGGAACGAACATGGGCACAAAAATACTACTATACCAATATATTATAACCTATCCGGCAAAAAAAATCAACACCTTTTTCACAAGAAATCTATAAAATTATACTGAAAATTAAATTTTCAGCGGAAATAACAAAACGTTATTGATTTTTTTGTCAATAATTCCTGCATCTGTTCATAGAAAAAGCTACAACTTCACATGAGACAGGGCAAAACCGGCATTTCGCACCGTTCGTCATTTTGCACAGAAAAGCGCCCGTACATTGAAAATCTCCGGCGCAGACATTTTTTTCTGAAATAACGGATAAAACTCTTGCAATTATTTTCAGTTTGTAGTATAATTAATAGTGTATTTATTAATGGGGCTTGCCCTTACCGATCAATGGGTTTTCCCTGACTGCCGGGCGTGTGTACAGTCCGGTTACGGAGGTATGATTATGAAGCTTATTTCTGTAGTAGTTCCGTGCTACAATGAGGAAGAGGTTCTCCCGATGTTCTACAGTGAGATCATCAAAGTAACCAACGGCATGAAAGCCGAACATAACGACATAGACTTCGAGTTCCTGTTCATCAACGACGGCTCAAAGGACAGAACGCTCCAGCTCTTCCGGGAGCTTGCGGACAGCGACAGCCGTGTGAGATATATTTCTTTCTCGCGTAATTTCGGAAAGGAAGCCGGAATGTACGCAGGACTGAAAAATGCCAAGGGCGATTTCGTCGTTGTCATGGACGCCGATCTCCAGCATCCCCCGGCTTTTCTGCCGCAGATGTACAACTATGTCAAGGACGGCGAATTCGACTGCGCCACAACGCGCCGGGTAAGCCGCACCGGCGAATCCAAGGTCCGCTCCTGGTTCGCAAGAAAATTCTATAAAATAATGAACAAGATCTCCGACACGGAAATTGTTGACGGAGCGCAGGACTTCCGCTTTATGACGCGGCAGATGGTCGACGCCATTCTTGAAATGACGGAGTACAACCGTTTCTCCAAGGGCATTTTCAGCTGGGTGGGATTCCGGGTGCAGTATATGCCCTATGAAAACGTCGAGCGTCCTGCCGGAACATCCTCGTGGTCGTTCTGGGGGCTGTTCAAATACTCGCTTGAGGGCATTATGGCATTCTCCACAGCGCCGCTGATGCTGGCGGTCATACTGGCTGTTCTCAGCGGAGCGCTGGCATTTATTGCGTTTATCGTGGCGATCATCGTTTCTGCGGTAAACGGCTACGCCTCCTTCGGCTGGTTCATTACCGCTCTCATTCTCTTTGTCAGCTGCGTTCAGCTTGGCTGCACCGGTATTCTCGGTCAGTACCTCGCGAAAACCTACCGCGAAGTTAAAAATCGTCCTGTCTACATCACTGGCGAGACCGACGAGGACTACCGCAAAAGAGCTGCCGGAAAAAAAGTCGGCTGAGCAGTAATTTATGAACAACCGTACAAGGCTGATCGTATCGCTGATGTTCGCTGCAGTCATTATCCTGGCGGCGGCGATAACTCGCTTCTACATTGATTCGCCAAAAGACGACGGCAGCGGCGGAGACAGCGACGCCATTGTTAAGGTAATAGCCTCCGACGATACGGGATATTCCATTTTCAGCGGTGAAAACGCTCTCTTCGGGATCGCCGAGGCGGACAAGATAACCGCCGCTGCTGAGTGGCTGAGTCTGTCCTTTGCCGGGAATAACAGCTGCATTGCACAGACTAAAGTCGGCGGCGTCGTGAAAACCGGCTGCATCGACTATGAGGGAAACGTTGTCGTTCCGCTGGTCTACAACGATATAAAGCAGATTTCGGCTGGCTCTGTGACGCTCTACACCGCAATTGCGGCGGACGGCTCGGCAGTCGTCTATGACGAGAAGCTCATTCCGAAATTCAGCCGCGCCTGGCTCTCCTGCACGGCGGAAGGCGACGAGTTCACATTCACCGACGAAAAGGGCGAGTACCGGTATTCAGCTGTATACGGCGACCTGCTCTTCAAAAGCGCGTCCGTCCGCGGTCAGGCTGCGGAATGTCCGTATCAGCTGGACGTATACAGCCGCGTGCTGCTTTCAAGGCTCACGCCGCTTATGATAGAAACAATGACGGACAAGGCTGCCTGCTATATCGGCTATGCCTTCTCCGGAGACGAGGAGCTTCTCCGGGAGCTGACCTCCGGCTCGTATCAGAGCTTCAGCGCTGTTTTCCCGGACAGTACGGAGATAATCCGGAAAAAACCGGTGAGTATAAAGGAAATACACCTCTACTCCACCGGAACTGAAAACGGTATTCCCAGGTATGAGGTGTCCGCCGACGTCGAGATAGAAATGACCTATACCGACGAGGAGGACGTTATCCGGCTTCACAGGGGCGTATATAAGGCGGCGGTGCTGTTCAGTGCAGGCTCCGAGGGCAGCGTTACGGCTCTTTCCGGCAGCTTTGAGGCTGATTCGCCAGGCTATCCCCTCCGCGCCGATACACAGGAGGATAATATCTGATCTTTCACCCGCATCAGCGGATGACCATATAAAAAGGAGTATGAATATGTCAAAAAAAGTTGCAGTTATAATGGGCAGCGACAGCGATTTTCCGGTTGTAAAATCCGCTCTCACTGAGCTGAAAAAATACGGCGTTGGATTTGAATGCCGTGTAATGAGCGCGCACAGAACGCCTGCGGAGGCTGCCGAATTCGCGGCAAACGCCAAGGACAACGGCTTCGGCGCGATCATATGCGCTGCCGGAATGGCGGCTCACCTTGCAGGGGTCGTTGCAGGTCACACCACGCTTCCCGTTATCGGCATTCCCATGAAGTCAAAGGCGCTGGAGGGCGTGGACGCTCTTCTGGCAACAGTTATGATGCCGCCCGGAGTTCCCGTGGCAACCGTTGGTATCGACGGCGCGAAGAACGCCGCTGTTTTAGCAGTACAGATACTGGCTGTTGCAGACGGCGAGCTTGCCGCTAAGCTTGCGGAGGAAAAGGCAAAAATGGCTGAGGGCGTAAAGGCTAAGGACGCCGCTCTTCAGGAGGCGATCGCAGCGCTCTGATGCTGCACGAAAAAAGCTAACCTGTCCGCAATGATGCGGACTCGAATAAGGGCAGCACCGTAAAAAGCACGTCTGACGCCTTTGTGCGGTATTGCCTAAATGACCTGACCGGATGCTTCCGGGCGGGTCGGATATAAAATTCTCAAGGAGGAACATTAATATGGAAAATGTTACAAAACTGGAGCAGCTCTACGAGGGCAAAGCAAAAAAGGTCTACTCTACAAACGATCCCGACCTGGTGATCGTTGACTACAAGGACGACGCAACTGCTTTCAACGGCGAAAAGAAGGGCACTATTTCCGGTAAGGGCGTTATCAATAACCAGATGACTAACTATATGTTCAAAATGCTCGAAAAAGAAGGCGTTCCCACTCATCTTGTTGAGGAGATAAGCGAGCGTGAGACTATCGTCAAGAAGGTTTCTATCGTTCCTCTTGAGGTGATCATCAGAAACGTAGCTGCCGGCAGCTTCTCCAAGAGAATGGGCGTTGAAGAGGGAAAGAAGCTCCTTTGCCCTATTCTTGAATTCAGCTACAAGAACGACGACCTGGGCGATCCCTTCATCAACGACTACTACGCTCTCGCTCTCGGTCTCGCTACAAAGGAAGAGCTCGATACTATCGCAAAGTATGCCTTCAAGGTAAACGAGTTTATGGTAAACTTCTTCAAGAAGCTGAATATCGACCTTATCGACTTCAAGATCGAGTTCGGCAAGACCTCCGACGGCACTATTATCCTTGCCGACGAGATCTCTCCCGACACCTGCCGCTTCTGGGATTCAACAACTCACGAAAAGCTGGATAAAGACCGTTTCCGCCGCGATATGGGCGGTGTTGAAGAGGCTTACCAGGAAATCATGAAGAGACTTATGGGAGAATAATTTATGGGCGGATTTTTTGGTGCAGCCTCCAAAAACGACTGTATAACAGATGTTTTCTTCGGTACGGACTACCATTCCCACCTCGGCACAAGAAGAGGCGGAATGACCTCGTATTCTGAAGACAACGGCTTCCAGAGAAGCATTCACAGCATTGAAAACTCTCCTTTCAGAACCAAGTTCGAGGACGATGTTGTAAATATGCGCGGAAAGCTCTGTATCGGCTGTATAAGCGATACAGACCCGCAGCCTATTATGGTCCGCTCAAAGCTGGGTCTTTACGCCGTCTGCTCAGTCGGTATCATCAGAAATGCCGACGCTCTCGTTGATGAGCTTCTCCAGAGCGGATGCGCCAATTTCGAGGCAATGAGCAGCGGAAATATAAACAGCGGCGACCTTATCGGCGCGCTTATCGCACAGCGCGATTCCTTCGTCGAGGGTATCCGCTATGCTCAGGATAAGATCGAGGGCACTATGTCCCTTATCATCCTCACAAAGGACGGCATCATCGCTGCCCGTGACAAGTTCGGCAGACTGCCTATCGTGGTCGGAAAACGCTGGGACGGCTTCTGCCTTTCCACGGAATCCTTCGCGTTCCAGAAGCTGGGCTACGAGACCTTCAAGGAGCTCGCCGCCGGAGAGATCGTAAGAATAACCGCCGACGGCTGCGAAGTCCTTGCAGAGGGCGACCCTTCAAAAATGAAGATATGCACCTTCCTGTGGACATACTACGGCTACCCCACTGCCTGCTACGAGGGCATAAACGTTGAGGTGATGCGTACTCGCAACGGCGAGATAATGGCTGAAAACGACATGGCTGCCGGACGTCTCCCGGATGTCGACTATGTCTGCGGAGTTCCGGATTCCGGTACGCCTCACGCTATCGGCTATGCAAACAAGAGCGGTATCCCCTTTGCACGTCCTTTTATAAAGTATACTCCCACATGGCCCAGAAGCTTTATGCCCACAAGCCAGAGTATGAGAAACAAGGTCGCGAAAATGAAGCTCATCCCTGTGCATGAGCTTATCGAGGGAAAGAAGCTTCTCTTCGTTGACGACAGTATCGTCCGGGGCACGCAGATGCGCGAAACAGTTGAGTTCCTCTACGAAAACGGCGCTAAAGAGGTACATATGCGTTCGGCTTGTCCTCCTATCATGTATGGCTGCAAGTATCTGAACTTCTCAAGAAGCCATTCGGAGCTTGAGCTTATCGCACGTCAGATAATCGACGAATTTGAGGGCGAAGAGGGCGTTAAGTATCTCGCCGAATACAGCGACAGCAGCACCGAGCGCGGAAGAAAGCTCCGCGACGAGATATGCAAGCGGCTGAAGCTGACCTCGCTGGAATTCCAGTCGCTTCCCGGAAAGGTCAAAGCAGTCGGTCTGCCGGAGTGTAATCTCTGCACATACTGCTGGAGCGGTAATGAATAAAATTAAGGAGTAAAAATTGCTATGAACAACAGTTTTTCCGAAAGCTATAAAAAGGCAGGCGTTGACGTAACCGCCGGCTATAAGGCTGTGGAGCTTATGAAGCAGCACATCGCCAGAACAACACTTCCCGGCTGTATTTCCGGTATCGGCGGCTTCGGCGGTCTTTTCGAGCTGGATATGACAGGCATTAACAAGCCCGTTCTCGTTTCCGGCACCGACGGCGTGGGAACGAAGATCAAGATCGCTTTCATTATGGACAAGCACGACACCGTCGGCATCGACTGCGTTGCCATGTGCGTAAACGACATTATCTGCTGCGGTGCAAAGCCCCAGTTTTTCCTGGACTACATCGCCTGCGGAAAGAATATTCCCGAGAAGATAGCCGAGATAGTTTCCGGCGTTGCAGAGGGCTGCGTCCAGGCTGGATGCGCTCTCGTCGGCGGCGAAACTGCCGAGCATCCCGGTCTTATGCCCGAGGATGAGTACGACCTCGCCGGCTTCTCCGTCGGCGTTGTCGACAAGGACAAGATACTCCGCCCGGACACCCAGAAGGCAGGAGACGTGCTCATCGCTATCAAGTCCAGCGGCGTTCACTCCAACGGCTTCTCTCTGGTAAGACGCGTTTTCGACGTCAACGAGCAGAATCTTGCGATGCGCTTCGACGACCTGGGCGCAACTCTCGGCGAGACCCTTCTCACACCTACAAGGATCTATGTAAAGGCTGTAATGAGCCTTCTTGACGCTGTTACAGTCAAGTCGGTATCCCACATCACAGGCGGCGGCTTCTATGAGAATATCCCGCGTTCGCTTCCTAAGAATCTTGCTGCAAAGATCGAGAGAAACGCCGTTCAGGTGCTTCCCATTTTCAACCTCATCGCAAGAAGCGGAAATATTCCCGAGCGCGATATGTTCAACACCTTTAATATGGGCGTCGGCATGATCGTCTCTGTTGACAAAAACGACGCGGACAAGGCGATCGCGGCTCTGAAGGCTGCCGGTGAGGACGCTTATGTTCTCGGCGAGCTTGTCGAGTCCGAAGAGGGCGTTATTATCTGCTGATAAAGTGCGGCAGATGAATCTTCTGCCGCTTTTTAACAGAACTGTTCTAATGAAAGATATTATCGGCTCAGGCTGCCGGAATAGCTTGACTAAAACAAAATCATACCGGGACACGTTCAGTTTCCCGAATAGGAGGGCAATGCTTTGAAAGTTGAGAAAATTGACGTGATATGGGCTTTGCTCTCTTTTATTACTGTGGGAGTTTCCTATCACTTCGGCTATCTGCTGTACGGTCTGCTGGGGATATACGGGCTTATGGTCATTTTGTTCCTGTATCATGCGCATACGGTGAAAAGGCGGCTGAAAAACACGATTGCCGCCTACGGAAAGATCACCGGCTATCATACAAAAAAAGACCCAAAGACCTACTACTATCCCATTGTCGATTTCGAGACCGAGGACGGCAGGGCGATAAGCTCGGTCTACACCATCGCGGACAAGGTTCAGCGATATGAGGCGGGCGACGAGGAGCTTATCTGCTACGATCCCGACGACCCGATCTTCTTCTTCTTCGCCAACCGCGAGGAGGAGCTTACGGCAAATTACTACCGGTATATTATTTTCGGAGCTGTCCCGGCGCTTGTCGTCCTTCTGCTCATCTTTGTGCTCCGGTGACGGTCAAATTCTCTGCGGAGGTCAGAATATGAAAAATATAATCGTACTTGTTTCCGGCGGCGGAACTAATCTCCAGGCGCTTATCGACGCCGAAAAAGCCGGGGACATCGCCGGAGGAAAAATAACCTGCGTTATATCCTCCAATCCAAGCGCATATGCTCTCGAAAGGGCAAAAAATGCAGGTATTCCCACGAGGATAATCCCAAGAAAGGAATACGCCGGCAGCAAAGCCTACAGCGAAGCCATTCTCTCCGCTCTGGACGAGGAAAACGCCGACCTTGTGGTGCTTGCCGGATTTATGACGATCCTGGACGAGTGCGTTACAGGCAGGTACGCATATAAAATAATCAACGTCCACCCGGCTCTTATCCCGTCCTTCTGCGGCGAGGGCTACTATGGACTCAGGGTTCACGAGGCTGCTCTTGACTATGGCGTAAAGGTCAGCGGTGCAACTATACATTTTGTAAATGAAAAGGCGGACGCAGGAGCTATCATCCTCCAGGGCGTCGTTAATGTGGAAAAGGACGACACTCCGGAAATTCTCCAGAGACGTATCATGGAAAACGTGGAGTGGAAGCTTCTTCCAAAAGCCGTTTCGCTGTTCTGTCAGGATAAGATCGAGATCATCGACGGAAAAGCGTATATCAGATAAAGGAGAAATTGAAAATGATTAAACTTGATCTTGCAAAGGAACTTAATTCAAACGCATATCCCGGAAGAGGCATCGTTATCGGAAAGTCCGACTGCGGAAAATATGCCGTTACAGGATATTTCATCATGGGCAGAAGCGAAAACAGCCGCAACCGCGTTTTCGTTGAGGACGGCGACGGTATCCGCACCCAGGCATTCGACCCTTCAAAGCTGTCCGATCCGCACCTCATTATCTACGCTCCCGTCCGCGTTCTCGGAAACAAGCTCATCGTAACAAACGGCGATCAGACCGACACTATCTATGAGCTTATGGACAAGCAGTTCACCTTTGAGCAGTCCCTCCGCACACGTGAGTTCGAGGACGACGCTCCCAATTATACGCCCCGAATCTCCGGTATTCTCCGCTTCGACGACGATAATTTCAACTACGCTATGTCCATTCTGAAATCTGCAAACGGCAATCCCGACTCCTGCCAGCGTTATACCTTCAGCTACAATAACCCCATTGCAGGCGAGGGGCATTTCATCCACACCTACATGGGCGACGGAAATCCCCTCCCCAGCTTTGAGGGCGAGCCTAAGCTTGTCGGCATCTCCGGAAATATCGACGAATTTACCGATATGCTCTGGAATAATCTCAATGAGGACAATAAGGTCTCTCTCTTCGTCCGCTTCGTGAACCTGGAAACAGGCGATGTTGAGACGAGGATCGTCAATAAGAATAAGTAATGGCAGATTTTTTCAAGAGATGCAGCGCCGCGCTCCTTGCCGTTCTGTGCATAACGGTTTCGGCAGGCTGCGGCAAAGAGGATGACGGCGGAGCTTCCGGAGCTGCGAAGTTCTCCGCGTCCGTTCCGGAGACTTCGGATAAAAACGACGCTGCGGAGGATATCGACATTTCCTATATTCCCGAGGACGCTGTATGTAAATGCACTGAATATCTGGTCAATTACGGTGAAGAGTCCTGTACAAAAATTTCCTACTTTAACGATAAGGGCAATGAAATACGCGAAATATTTTTTCCCGAAAGCGATTTAGCAGCATCGGCTCAGAATATAGAAAATGAATACGACGAAAAAGGGCGCGTCATTATTATGAACATCGACGACTCCTCGTGTTATAGGTATGAATATGAGGAATATATTTAAAAAGGAGAACATTATTATGTCAAATGAAATGCAGTTAAAATACGGTTGCAACCCTAATCAGAAGCCGTCAAGAGTTTATATGGCGGACGGCAGCGAGCTTCCTATCGAGGTTCTCTGCGGCAGACCAGGCTATATCAATCTCCTGGACGCACTCAACGGCTGGCAGCTTGTTAAGGAGCTGAAGGCGGCTACAGGCGTTTGCGCGGCAACATCTTTCAAGCACGTTTCCCCGGCAGGCGCGGCTATAGGACGTCCCCTTTCAGACGATTTGAAAAAGATCTACTGGGTGGACGACCTGGGCGAGCTTTCTCCGCTGGCAAGCGCTTACGCAAGAGCAAGAGGCGCTGACAGAATGTCGTCCTACGGCGATTTTATCGCTCTTTCCGACAAGGTCGACGTCTGCACCGCGAGAATGATACAGCGTGAGGTCTCCGACGGCGTTATCGCTCCCGACTATGACGACGAGGCTCTGGAAATTCTCAAGTCCAAGAGAAAGGGCACATACTGTATTCTCAAGATCGACGAGAATTATAAGCCCGCTCCTATCGAGACAAAGCAGGTTTACGGCGTTTCCTTCGAGCAGGGCAGAAACGAGCTTGACATCAACAAGGAGCTGCTTGCAAATGTTGTTACAGAGAATAAGGAGATCCCTGCCGACAAGCTGGACGACCTTATGATCTCTCTTATCACGCTGAAATATACGCAGTCCAACTCCGTTTGCTATGTAAAGGACGGTCAGGCTATCGGTATCGGCGCTGGTCAGCAGTCAAGAATCCACTGCACGCGTCTTGCCGGACAGAAGGCTGATAACTGGTGGCTGAGACAGTCTCCCCAGGTCATGGGACTCGATTTCGTAGACGGAATCCGCCGTGCAGACCGTGACAACGCTATCGACGTATATATGGGCGACGAGTATGAGGACGTTCTCCGCGAGGGCGAGTGGCAGAAGATATTCAAGACAAAGCCTGCCGTATTTACAGCAGAGGAGAAAAAGGCTTGGCTTGCAAAGAATACAGGCGTTTGCCTCGGTTCGGACGCTTTCTTCCCGTTCGGCGACAATATCGAGCGCGCTAAGAAGTCCGGCGTTGAGTACATCGCTGAGCCCGGCGGCTCTATCCGCGACGACAACGTTATCGAGACCTGCAACAAGTACAATATCGCTATGGCATTTACAGGAATCAGACTCTTCCACCACTAATTTATGGAAGAGAAAAGAAAAAGCGGCAAAAGACATATTATCCTGAAAGCCGTTATCGTGATTCTTGCCCTGTGGGTCATAATGGCAGCAATTGATATGATAAGATTTTTCTCCTCCGATAAGCATATCTCGCCTATTATCTGCACAGGCTCTAACGGCTGTGGTTGTTTTGAATGGCGGGAGGAAATAAGCTTAGGCGGCTATACGTTCGATTACAGCTATTACAGCGAGGAAACATTTAATGAGCGTAAACCGGACAAAGCCGCTTTCTGTTTTCTCGGTTTAGAGATCGAAAGAAAACAGGAGACCTGAATGAAAAAAATATTTGCATTTTCAGCCGCAGTCTGTCTTGCCCTTTCGGCGGCAGGCTGCGGAAATGAAAAAAGCTCCTCGGACACGATTTCCGGGACAGCTCCGGAGACGACAGCGGAAATGACAACTGAGGAATCGCCTGCACCGACAGAGGAAGAAACTGCGGAAGAGACCTCGCCGTCTGAGGAAATCACGGAATCTGAGGAATCTACCGAGCCAAAGACCCAATACCAGGAATTTGATATCACTGAAGTGGTGAAAAACGAGAACGGACTGAATTATCATATGTCCAAGTGCGGAAATTTCACATTCGGCATAAGCGACGAACTGGATATTTATGAGGCGGACGACTTTGACATTGCATTCACAAACGGAGATGACAGCATTATCGGAATGTATTGCTTCTGCAAATTTCACAATACATTGAAAGGTTTAGCCGAAGATATGATCGCCGATTACGAGGAAAATTACGCTAACGTTGCCTATGACGAATCAACGGTAAACGGCGTTCCCTGCTTCAACATTACGGCTGAATCTACTGCTGATGACGATGATGAAACGGAAATCAAAATCAGATTTTCTGCATTGCAGTACGGAAACGGCGATATTTTTAACATTGTATATATGTGTGCAGCAGAGGCACAGCCGCAGCTTGAAGAGTATTATCAGCAAATGGTAAATTCCATCGAATATCTCGGCGAACCGCTGAAAACGGAGGACGAGACCTTTTCCAACGAATATTACACTGTGACCGCTTCTCCAATGTGGTATATCGAGGAGAAAATGGGTTCTGTAAAGATCGGTCTGAATTTGCAGGATAGCGTTGATGAAATTTATTATAGGGTCAGCCTTGACGAACCCAGTGATGAACGATCAGCCAAGGATGCGGCAGAGAGCTGCCTTGATATTCGTCTAAAAGCTAATTCCAACATATCAGCTGAAATAGACGAAACGGAATTCTGCGGATATGACGCTTATCGGGTAACAAGTCATAATAAGGTCGGAGATCTGGATTTTTTCCTGGAAGCATTCTACTTTGAAAAGGACGGCACGACCCGTGTTATCAATATGGCTTATCCCAGCGGTAAAGAGGAATGGTTCAAGGATAATATCCAGCCTGTTCTGGACTCTCTGGAGATAAAATAATTTGAAATAAGGTGATAAAATGAAGAATGTTTTAGTTATAGGCGGCGGCGGACGCGAGCACGCCATTATCATGAAGCTTGCCGAAAGCAAACACGTCGGCAAAATATACTGTACTCCCGGAAACGGCGGTATATCGAAGTATGCAGAGTGCTTTAACGTTGGCGCGACCGATATTGACGGCGTTGTTGCGCTGGCAAAGGAGCTTAAACCGGATATGGTCGTTGTTGCCCCCGACGATCCGCTCGTACTGGGTATGGTCGACGCTTTGCAGGCTGAGGGCTTCATGACCTTTGGTCCGAAGGCAAACGCTGCGATCATCGAAGGCTCTAAGGTTTTCTCAAAGGAGCTTATGAAAAAATACAATATCCCCACGGCTTTCTACGAGGTTTTCACAGAAAGCGACAAGGCTATTGCCTATCTTAAAGAGCAGAACAGCTATCCTGCTGTTATCAAGGCTGACGGTCTTGCTCTGGGAAAGGGCGTTATCATCGCTCAGAACGAGGAGGAGGCTGTACAGGCTGTTCACGATATGATCGACGAGCTGAAATTCGGCAAAAGCTCCGCGAGGATCGTTATCGAGGAATTTCTCACAGGTCCGGAGGTCTCCGTGCTCAGCTTTACCGACGGCAAAACTCTCGTTCCTATGATCTCATCTATGGATCACAAGCGCGCCCTGGACGGCGACAAGGGTCTTAACACCGGCGGTATGGGCACAATTTCTCCCAATCCCTGCTACACCGAGGAAATCGCAAAGGAATGTATGGAGAAGATATTCATTCCCACTATGAACGCCATGAACGCAGAGGGACGCACCTTCGAGGGCTGTCTCTATTTCGGACTTATGATAACTCCAAAGGGTCCGAAGGTCATCGAGTACAACTGCCGCTTCGGCGACCCCGAAACTCAGGTAGTTCTGCCCATGCTGGACGGCGATCTCTATGAGATCTTCGAGGCTATCTATAATCATGAGCTGGATAAGGCGGATATAAAGTGGCACAGCGGCTCATGCGCCTGCGTAATAATGGCAAGCGGCGGCTATCCCGAAAGCTACCCCAAGGGCATCGTTATGAACGGCTTTGACGAAAAGGGTCAGGTCGAGGGCTGCTTCGTTTACCATGCAGGCACGAAAATGGGCGAAAACGGCGAGTTTCTCACAAACGGCGGACGTGTTATCGGCGTGACCGCAAAGGGTGAAACGCTCCAGGCGGCTCTCGATACGGCTTATGCCGGAGTCGAGAGGATCAGCTTCGACGGCGCACACTACAGAAAAGACATCGGTCAGAGAGCCCTGAAAGGATAAGCCGCCGGGAGGTAAATAATGCAGCGTGAAAACCTGAAAAAGGGCATTTATTTCGGAATGATAGGCAATATTCTCTTTGTGGCATTCGGTCTCATCTGCCTTTTGTACTACTATACATTCGACTCAAAAAGCATACTGTCAAGGACTATCGAGTTTCTTGCCTATGGCACGGAGCTCGTAGGCTTCGGACTGCTCGTCTATGCCGATTATCTGCTTATTGTGAGCATACGGCTCAGGCGGCTGCTGAAAATCAGTTTTTCGGCGTATATTTTCCTGGAGGCGCTGATGATGGTGCTGGAGCTCAATGCTCCTAAAATGTCATTTTATCAGCCCTATTCCCTATGGCTTGCCATTATTCATGCTGTGGTTTCAGGCGCCTGCTGCTTTGCATTTTTACAGCTCGATCCGGAAAACACAAAATTCGAGGTGGTCATCTCCGCCTGCATTATCGCGATCTTTGCCGGAATGTTAGGAAACATCCTGGGAATACGCGTTTATTTCAGTATTCTGATAAACGCCGTCAGCTTTGCGTTTATGTTCGGCGGAACGAGATTTCTCCTTGAACGGGAGGACATATCTATCGACTGCATCGGCGACAGAGCTACGGAGGCGGTTTTCAACGCAAGTACGCTTTTCGCTGAAAGGGATGACGGCGAGGACATGAAAAACGGAATCGAAAACAACGAATAAAAACAGTGCTGATGCGGTATCTTAACTGCATCAGCACTGTTTTAATATTCTGTTTCAAGATTTGTCGAGATCCCCCGCGAATTTCCTGTAATTTTTATTCTGATAACAGCCTTGTCCGATATGCTGCCGCCGGTCACATGGTCGTACAGATCCTCGCCATTGTACTCGCTGTACGTCAGAAATCTCCGCTTTAACCAGCTTTTCGCCAGCATATTGCGGTACTCGCAGGCAAGCTGAGGATCGTTGAGATAGCGCCGGTCAAGCTCTAAATAGCGGTGGCGGACGATACTTCTGTTCACCGCCTCGTTTTCACGCAGTTCAAAGCTGCCGTAATTGCCCTCAATATCCTGCATATGAAAATCACTCGCAAGCTTCCGGGTATCTGTGATAGTGCCGTACTGAAAAATTTCCGTGCTTTTGATATTGAAGCTCTCCGGCGTCTCCGGCAGACTCATTGTCACCCTGTTGTCGCCCTTGATATAGGGATATCTGCCGTATAGCTTATATGAAAGATTGGCAATGCCGTCCCACATCGACGAGCCCTGCTTCACAAAAATATAGCTGCTGTCATAGTTGCTCTCGTGAGTTATATTTGGGAGCGTATGGAAGCTGTCGAAAAGCTTGTCTATTGTCATTCCGGTGTACAGCCCGGCAGGAAGCTGATTTTCCGTCAGCACAGACGTATAGCCCCTGGAGCTGATAAAGCCGCTGCGGTAATTACTGCTCCTCGTTATGCGGTAGGTGTCTGTCATGCCGAAATGAAGCAGCTTTCCGTTAAGACGCAGCTTTACGCCGCAGCAATCCGGGGGAAGAGTATCTTCGCTGCCGGAAAATTCCGCTGAAAGGCTTGTATACGGCGTATATGCGTCCTTTTCAAAGGTAAAGCTCATAATATTATCCGGCTTTATCTCCGTACCGTCGCTTTTGATAAGAAGCATCTGGCAGATCATTAGCTTACCTCCTCCAGAAAACGCACGATAGACAGCGTGGCAAGCTCGATCGTGACGGTTATGAAATCCTCGCCGCTGTCCTCCGCCGTATAGCCGCATATTGTACAGCCCTCAAATTGCAGATCACGGTATTTTATGGTGATACCGCCCGAACCGTGCATATTGTTGACGACTCCGGCGATAAACATAGGCTTTTCTTCATTGCAGACGCGCCCTGTAATAAAAATATGCGTGGAGTGGCGGCATTTGCCTGACATTACCGGAGACGACGTCACCGAGGGCAGCTCCGTAAGAGTTGTTTTCGCCGAAGCCTTGAACCGGTCGCAGTATATCTTGAAAACCCCGAAATCCACACAGGGCGGCTGTCTTGTTTTTACTTTTGTCAAATTGACTGCTCCTCTCTTGAAAGTTCACGGATTCCGCCGACGCTGACCTCCGCCGATATAACGAGCCGATTCAGAGTCTTGTCCGGAGAAAGAGCGACCTTCTGGACACGGCTGTTCATGCCGTTCATTTTTGTAAGCCCAGGCTCTATCCTCCGGCGGAAATAATCCCATACAGTCCTTTCATCGCAGCTCATAGGAGCGGCTGTCCTGATCTCGGCAACGGCTCTGAAAGGCAGGTATATTGTGGCGTCGGTATAGATCGGTGCGAGCCACTCCAGCTCCCGGACGCCTGTAACAGTGAAAAACTGCCCTTTTCCCGAAACCGGCTTTGCATCAAAGACGGAGAAAACATTCTCCGCCCCGTTTTCCGTCAGGATACGCTTTATCTGAGCTATGATACCATGCACGCAAGCTCTCCTCCTTTTGAAAAGCCGGAAAACACAAAGGTGTCCGTCGTTATCAGGTCGCGGCACATCTGGCAGTAATCCTTCAGCAGATTCCCGGCAAAATCAAGTATTCCCCATTTTTCACGAGCATTACTGTCGGGCATCGAGCCGCCGTAGGTATACAGCCTTCCATCTGCCGAGAGAAGAGCCTGACAATAGCGGTAGTTGGCGTCCGCCGCCGCAAGGAAATCAAGGCGCGTATCCTCCTTATCTGCATTTTCACGAAGCATTTTTGTTACCTCGGCGATCCCGAGCTCCAGAATGTCCCGGTGCTTTTCCTCATATTCCTCACCCGAAAAAAGGGTGAACAGCTTTTTTACTTTGTCAATATTCATTTTCAGAACTCCTTATATCTTATAAGAGCACGGATCCTCCGGCTTAGTCTCCGGCAACAGCTGGACTTCAGGACCTCCGTCTCCGCAAAGCCTTTCGTAGGCTTTTTTCATGTGTATCAACTGAACTGTGTTCATTGATCTTGTCTGAACATCAGCAGTTTCCGCAGCGGAACGTCCGCCCTTGATAAAGGCAAGACGGCGGATGTCACGGCGAAGCTCCTCCTCACCGTCATGTCTTGCAGCCGCAGCCTTTTCGCTTACATCACTCTCCGCGAATTTCTTTGTAACTCCGGCATTTACCTGCGCCGGAACAGCCACGAAGCTCCACTCATAGGCGTCGGTTATGTCGTCCAGCACCGTATGGCAGCTTTTGCCGTTATAGCTGCTGCCGGGAATGTGCTGACAGCTTCCGCGGCGGCTTCCGCATACAGAGCATACCTTTTTCGCAGCCGAGCAGGAAATGCTGACCTCCTTTTTTATGCCGCCGTCGATCTCGTTTATGAGATTTTTGTTGTCGTCGGTGCGCACCATATACGCCGAGCCCTTCAGATACTTGTACGGCTCACCGTTTTTCGTTGTCCTGCTATCGTCAGTTACAAGCTCAGTATCGAAAATGCGCGCAGTCTGATTTGTCGTGCTGGGGTCGTGGTCGAAAATGCCTGTCTTGCCGATAAACAGCCCTTTCAGCTGCTCCAGCGCCCTGTCCGAAAATCTCTCGCCGTCGCGGTCAACATCATTATCGCAGAGGATCACGGAGAAGACATAAAGCTCTTCTCCGCAAAATTCTCTACGAGTAAACCTATTTATCTTTTCGAGAATTTCCTTTTCCATTTTTCCTCCTCATCAGGCAATTGTTATCTTCTTTACAGCGTCGGGAGTGATCTTTCTGAATCCGCAGGTGATAGAAACCGTGATCTGGTCAAGCTGTCTGTCGATCAGCTTGTCAGTCTCCATAACAAGCCCTGTGCTTGTGATAAACTCCAGAGCGAAGCTCTTGTCGAGACCGATGATCGTGTTTTCAGGAACAGCCGCCGTCTTGACGAGCTCTGAGCCGAAGGGAAGCATCATCTTGCCCTCGGGCGATACTCTTGTGTCGGTCATCTGGTCCATTGCCGCGATTTTTGAAGCCACCGCAGGATTTGCCACAACTGTTGTCATATCGAAGCAGTCGAAGCTGCCGTAGAGCTCCGCAAGTGTGCTGTAGGTGAGGGATGAGGCGGAAATATTCGCAGCGTCCTTAGCAAGAACATTCATCGCCTCTGACACGACTGCCATTGCGAGCTTCACGCCGATGCTTCTGAGCATGACGCCGAAAACGTCCAGTCTCTGCTTGCGTACAGCTTCGTATGAGGCGTTGATGAGTCTGCCGTACTTCGCCAGGACTACAGGAGTTGTTCCCTCTGTCACGCTTGCTCCGGGAAGCTGGACTGTCTGCGCAGTTGTGGTATAGGCAGCGGAATCGTCCAGAACACAGCCCAGATAACGGCTGCTCTCGCAGACTGTGCGGACTGCCGTAACAGAATTGAGAACAGTCTCGTCAAATCCCTTGGAAATTGCTCTCTTCACATACTCCGGGAAGAGCACTGCCGAGTCTGTAGAGGTGAAAAACTTCTCCACGCAGTCACAGTCTGCGCCGCTTACCTTGATGTCGTAACGCTTGAGCTGTCTCTCAAAAGCGTCAAGCCTTTCCAGCTCTGTGCCCATATATGCGGCAGTCGGGTCAAGCTCCTCAAGAGCTGCCGTAAAGGACTTTCCGCTGAGATTGTACATACCCTTTTCAAGTTTGATTTCATTATACATTTGCATTTCCTCCGTTAGTATTAAGCCGCGCTTCGATCTCCGCAGCCTTTGCATTGTTGAGTCTTGTTTCCGCCAGAACAGATTCGTCCTGGAGATTGATATTTTCCCATTCAACGGTACATTCCGCCCTTGCTCCGACAGAGCTGAGCCAGGAATTGCCGATCTCCGTTAAAACAGGTGTGAGAATACGTCGGTAATACTCCAGCTCCGTCGTGAGAATATCCGCCTGCTGGACCGACATACGCTCCGTAGAGCTCCAGGTAAGTCCCAGAAGAAACGGCGGTATCGACAGCTTTGCAATTATCTGCTCCATAAGCTGACGGACGGGTATTTCCGTGTCGAAAAGCTGATTCTCCGCACCGATCACCTTTATATCCACATCGCCTACGGCTATGAAGTCCTTGACCCTGCCGTATTTCGCGCTGCTCATGCCCTCCGACCATTCCCGGGCGATCTGAGCTGCCCTTTCTCTGGCAAGAGTCATGTCTCCGGCGCTGTTTCCGGGCTTATAGGTCACGGCGTAGCGGACATTTCCCGCACGGTCAAAGTTCTGACCGATACACTGATATATCCGCAGAAGAACGCTGCTGAGAGCCGGAAGTCCCCGGAGCAGCGAGCGTCCTCCGGTAAGCGAGGCGTAGACGATACGCTCCGGGCGGCGCAGATCTTTAAGCGAGCCGTCACCGCATCTCACGGAATACCGCCTGTCAAAAGGGCTGCTGCCGGAGCTGATGACCGTTTTCGCCGCATCGCCGTTCCACAGTCCGGCAACGGTACGCAGCTTTTCGTCCACCACTATCTCCCCGACAGCGCTTCCGTAGGTCAGCAGGCTGTCCAGGAACTCGTCGGCAAAGCAGCTGAGCGATCTGCCGTGAAGTCCCACGGGAACGCTGCCGCAAAATCTGTCAAGCTCCTCCTGATACTTCTTTTCTGAGCTGACAAGCCGGAAGCCTCCGGTAAGACGGATTATTTTCATGATCGCCGCGTCGATGATGGGCACGGCATATCGAAGCTTATCGAAAAGCTCCTTTTCAAAGGGCTCTGCCGTGACCGGAAGCGTCAGGATCGACTGAGTCTCACGCTCGGCAGGACAAAGCTGCGGCTCTGCCCTGGATTTATTTTTCTTTCTGAAAAGATTCAAATATTTACCTCCTTTGCTTATTCCCGGCTGATCGACATTACAAAGAAGTCCTCGTCATTGCGCAGCATCTCCGAGACGAAATAACGCATATCGTCCATCGCGTGGTCGTTTTCCTTTACAGGAGCGTCCACCGCGCTTTTTTCCGCCCAGCGATACAGCGAAAACTCCCGAATAATATCCGTACAGCTCTCGTGGAACATCAGCTTTCCGCCTTTCAGCGCAGCCGCAACACGCCTGATCCCCGAAACTACGTCGTTATCCGCCTTTACAACAGGAAATCTGCCGTGACGGCGTATGCACTCGATAAAGCTTGCCGCCGACGGATCAACAATGACCTTTTCAATAGCATGATCCCCGGCAAGCTCCTCAAGAGCTGCATAGTGCTCCTCGTCGGTACGGGAAATACCCTCTCTCCGGGCGGCATAATAGTACTCGCCCAGGCGGTACCATACTCCCCTGGAAAGTCCCCATAATCCGAAGGACGAGGGATTCACCGTTCCGTAGTCGCAGGAAATAACGTATTTTTCGCAGTCCGGAGCGTCCCGGAAAACGTGCTTTTCCCTGTCGAAGGCAGGATATACCGTTCCCTGTGATGCCGTCCACCTGCCCAGTATGAAGCGTTGGTAAAATGCCCCGGAATACAGCCGTTTATAGCGGTTTTTCAGCTTTTCCGACAAAGACGGATTGTCATCCATTGTGAAATGGACATACAGCGCATTTTTGCTGTCCGCCTTTCTGATCCATTCGTTATAGAACCAGTGGGAGGGGTTGTCGGGGTTGCAGTTGAACCACATTTTCGAGCCGTTTACCGAGCATCTCGCCAATGCCTGCTCCACAAATGAGCGAGGCATAAGTGCGACCTCGTCAAGAAAGACGCCGGAAAGAGTCATACCCTGTATCAGAGCCGCAGACCCTTCGTCACGTCCGCCGAAGAAGTGAAAGCGATTGGTATTTCCGCAGTAGGTTATGTCGGCATAGCTGCGGCTCACCCTTTCCTCGCAGGTCATTCCGATGCCCTTCAATAGCTGTAAAAGGGGCGTAATGACGTTGCGTCGGAGCGAGGTGACTGTTTTTCCGCAGATCCCGAAAGCCGCGTCCTTGAAGCATGACATTCCCCAGATAACGAAGCCAAGGGACATCGACATGGTTTTGCCGCTTCGCACAGCGCCGTCGCAGATGATCGCGTCGCGGTCGCTGTATGCCGGGCTGCACCACCAGTTAATAGTCAGTCTCTGCTTCTCCGAGAGCTTTTCAAGCTTCATTTTTCTCATTCTCCTTTCTGTCTGCGGAGGCGGTCAGTGCAGCCATAAGACCTGCCGCCATATCCCTGCTGCCGCTTTCGTTTTCCAGCTCACAAAGCTTCTCCAGCGCTTTCAGCCTGTCGAAGAGTCTGATCTCCACGCCGCCGCCCTTTACACGTTTTATTTCTGAAACGTTGTACAAGTCCAGGCTGTCCAGGAATTTTTCCGACGGCATTTCCTCCGTAAAGGCAAGCTTCACAGCGTCCCGGCAGCTTCCGAAGGCAAGCCTCCGGAGTCCTGTTTTTGCAGTACCGCCGTTGGAGAGCAGATCTTTCAGTTCCGATATAAGGCTCTGGCAGTTCTTGTCTCCAAGGCACTGAAAAGCTGACAAAAGAGCGTTGGACTTTGGATATCCTGCACGCAGGGCAGCCTCCTCCGCGTCGCCGAGTATAACATAGCAGCTGCAAAAGAGCTTTTTCCTCTTTTCCTCCGCCGACTGATTTTCAGTTTTTCTGACTGACATAAGCTCACCTACTTTCTTTGGTTTTTGAAAATCGCTCTTCATAAGGGGTGCAAAAACGGGCATTTTTAAATACAAAACCGTTGATTATTGAAAAAATTTTTTTGAGATTTGTATAGATGCACAAATTTAAGATAAATAATTGTGAATATAAAACAAAAAAAGCAGAGAGAAACATCTCCCTGCCTTCGTATAACCTCAATATTTTTAAAGTGCAAATCATCCGCTTATTCCAGCGAAATAATATAATAATACACAGGCTGACCGCCGTTTATCAGCATTACCTCAGCCTTATCGCCGATTTTGGACTGAACCGCCTGCTGGAGCTTCTCCGCGTCCTCGGCTGTAACGTCCGAGCCGTACATCAGCGTAATATAGCTTACATTACTTTTCGCCATTTTCTTCACAAGCTTCATAACCGCCTTGTTTATGTCCCTGTCTGTAAAGGAAAGCTTGCCGTTGTCAAGAGCGAGTATCTCGCCCTCCTTTATAGAATGTCCCTCGAACTCAGAATCACGTGCTGCAAAGGTGATAAGTCCGGTCGAGACATTCTCGAACGCCTTTGTCATATTCAGCCGATTTTCCGCAAGCTCGGCGGACTCGTCAAATGCCATCATCGCCGAGATACCCTGTGGAACAGTTCTGGTCTGGAGCACGCAGACGTTCTTGTCGGTGAGCTTAACCGCCTGCTCCGCCGCCATAATTATGTTCTTGTTATTTGGCAGCACAAACACAGTCCTCGCCGGAGTTGACAGTATCGCCCGGAGAATATCGTCGGTAGATGGATTCATGGTCTGACCGCCCTGGACTACAACGTCAACGCCAAGATCCTTGAAAAGAGAAACAATTCCGTGACCTGCCGCAACTGCTACAAATCCGAAATCCTTTGTGGGCTCAACGGTCTTTACAGGCTCTTGCGACTCGCGAACCTTGTTCTCGTGCTGAATACGCATATTCTCGATCTTCGGCTTGGGATCGTTGAGGAATACGCCGAATTCCAGACCCTTTTGCAGCGCATTTCCCGGATTATCCGTGTGAACATGAACCTTGATTATCTTCTCATCGTCAACCACCACGACGCAGTCCCCGATAGTTTCCAGATAGGCGCGGAGCATGAACGGGTCGGGGCAGTTTTCATTTTTACGCAGCATAAATTCCGTGCAGTAGGTATATGTAATATCGCCATCGTACTCGCTTACAGCCGTTTTAAAGGAATCCTCCTGCTTTTCGGCAGCGATCTTCTCATCCGGCTCGGCAATTTTTCCGCCTGCGAAAACATCGCTCATGGCGCGTAAAATAATTGCGAAGCCCATACCGCCGGCATCAACAACGCCTGCCTTTTTGAGCTGGGGAAGCATTTCAGTGGTTTTTGCAAGAGAGTCCTCCGCTGCGGCGCATATGTCCGACCAGAAAATCGTGTCGCTGCTTGTGGACATTGCGGACTCCTTCGCCTTTTCCGCAGTCATACGCGAAACCGTGAGAATAGTTCCCTCGACAGGCTTCATTACCGCCTTATACGCCGCCTTTACGCCAAGCTCGAGAGCGTCGGCAAAATTCTCGCAGCCAGCCTCGCTAAGTCCGTCAAGCCCCTTTGCGATGCCCCGGAAGAGCAGCGAGAGTATTACTCCGGAATTCCCTCTTGCGCCTCTGAGAAGTGCAGAAGCGGCTGTAGCTGCCACCTCGGAAACAGGTGAATTATCGGACATTCTCCGCAGTATCTCCACGGAATTACCGATGGTCATAGACATATTCGTGCCCGTATCGCCGTCGGGAACAGGGTAGACGTTAAGCTCGTCGACCTCTCTTTTTCTGTTGTTTATTGTGATCGCAGCAGAGATAACAGCGTCTCTGAATAAAGCTCCGTTTATCATAAAACCTCCAACATTAGCAGTTCATATCATCAACATAAACATTAACCTTGCTTATGTGTATATCCATGATCTCCGCGAGAGTAAATGTAACCTTATGGGATATACTCTCCGCGGCGGCAGCAATATTTGTGCCGTATGTGACCTTGATATGCAGGTCAACGATCAGTTCGTCATTTTTATTTTTGCGCACGACTACGCCCTTCCGACGGAACAGCCTTCCGCCTGTGACAGCGGAAATTGCAGAACGAAAGGTATTTGTGCCGCAGACATCGGCAACCCCGAAGCAGTCGCAGACAGCATGGCGGACAAGCTCGGTTATGCACTCCTCAGAAACGGAAATATTACCGATGTGATTTTCAACAGTTACCATAAAACACGCCCCTTTATCTAAGGCAATACCGCACAAAGATTGTGCCGGAGATGCGCAGTCAGATTTTTCGTCAGATTTCATAAAAACGACGCAGGCATACTTTGTGTATGGCAAGGAGTTTTTGTGTAAGATGACGGAAAATCTGCAAGCAGATTCGGTGCAAAGCCGTCAGGCGGTCTTTGTGCGGTGTTGCCTTAAGCCTATTGTATATTATAACACATTATCTCTATAATTGCAACAATCGCGGAAATATTTTTGATTTACATTTCATTCCATAATATATCACTATATCGCTCGCGGGAAAAAACTCCCCAGCCAATAAATCAGCGAGGTAGTCGCGGTCACGTGAATTGTCAGCGGCGACTCGCCGCATTAGCTGGTGACTTCTTTGTTAAAGAGTTTCAGGGTTTCCATTTTTATAGCCCGGTTTTCCGGCTTGTCAAGAGTCGGGTCATCGCGAAGAAGCTCCTCCGCACACCTCCGCACCTCGTCGGAAAGAGCCGTTATATCCGACGCTCCAGCCAGCTTAAGTGGCGGCAGACCATGCTGCGCGCTGCCGAAAAAATCTCCCGGCCCTCTCATATCCAGATCAGCCTGGGCAATTTTAAAGCCGTCGGTAGTTGAGGAAATTATCTTCATACGGCGTATGCAGTCGTCATTCCTGTTGTCCGTTATGAGAATACAGGTGCTCTCGAATTTTCCGCGTCCGACTCTTCCCCGAAGCTGGTGAAGCTGGGAAAGTCCGAATCTCTCGGCATTTTCAATAACCATAACAGCAGCGTTCGGCACGTCCACTCCGACCTCCACAACAGTTGTGCAGATAAGAGCCTGTATCTCGCCGCTGCTGAATCTGCTCATTACCTCTTCCTTTTCCGCCGGCTTCATTTTTCCGTGGAGAAGAGCCGTAGTATAGCCTTTCAGCGTGGTTTCCGCCGCATTCTCCGCGTAGGTTTTGACCGCAAAAAGCTCGCTTTCGCTCTCCTCTATCATCGGGCAGACCACATACGCCTGCCGCCCCTCGTCAAGCCTCGCCCGGACAAAGCCGAACGCCCCGTCGCGCTTTTTTCCGGTAACAGCATAGGTTTTCACCGGACTTCTTCCATTCGGAAGCTGGCGGATGCTGGAAACGTCAAGGTCGCCGAAAACATTCAGGGCAAGCGTCCTGGGAATAGGCGTTGCCGACATAATAAGCTTGTGTGGAGAGTTGCTTTTCTCCGCCAGAGCCGCCCTTTGCGCCACGCCGAAGCGATGCTGTTCGTCGGTTATAACAAGGGCAAGGGACTTGTACTCCACGTCCTTCTGTATAATTGCATGAGTGCCCACTATCACCTGTATTTCGCCGCTTTTCAGCCGCTGGCGTATAACCGCCTTCTGCTTTGCCGGAGTAGAGCCGGTAAGGAGCTCCACCGTTATTCCAAGCCCTTTCAGGAAGCTTTGAAATGTCCGGAAATGCTGAGATGCAAGTATCTCCGTAGGCGCCATAATTGCCGACTGGCAGCCGTTTTTCGCCGCAAAACAGCAGGCAGCCGCAGCAACCGCAGTTTTACCGCTTCCAACGTCTCCCTGGAGAAGTCTGTCCATTGGGTAGCCGCTGCAAAGGTCGGCAGTAATTTCATCAACGGCTTTCCGCTGATCCGATGTCAGCTCGAATGGCAGAGCCGCGAAAAAATCCTCCAGCGATGTATTTTTGTCCATAGCAAAAACAGTCCGGGAACGCTTCCGCAGCTTTAGCATTATCATTCCCAACTGCAATTTCAGCAGCTCCTCAAAAACGATACGCCTCCTTGCAAGCCCTGCCGACTCATCGCTTTCCGGGAAATGGACATTTTTCAGCGACCAGGTCAGCGGCGGCAGCTCATACTTCTCACGTATAGACTCCGGAAGAGTCTCAAAGGGCTGCTCCTCCAGGAGCTTCAACGCCTGCTGCATATGAGCGCGTATGGCGTTAACGGAAAGCCCCTGCGTCAGCTTATAAATGGGCTGGATCAGTATTTGCGAATCCGCCGGAATAAACAGCGGCGATGTGATCTCGCGCCGTGTAAAGCCGCCTGTGACCTTGCCGTACATATAATATGTCTCAAATTCTTTCAGCGAATTGAACGTATAAACGTTGTTGTAGACAACGATGAGAATGTCGCTTATGCCGTCGGTGGCAAGGGCATTGCAGATAACGAGCCTGTTCCGGATGCGCTTGACGGGCAGTTTTTTTGTTATTGTCAGTTTGAGCACGCTGTAGGACTCCGGTTCAGCCTGCATTATAGGAACATAGGCGCGGTAGTCCAGGTAGTCTCTGGGAATATGGTAGAGCAGCTCATATGGCGTATTTATCCCCATTTTCAGGTACATTTCGCCCTTTGCTTTTCCCACGCCTTTAAGAAATTTTATATCCGAGAAAAGATCTGCCGCCATATTCCTCTCCTTTCTGAAGCACTGTTATTATCATTTTATTATAACATATTAACAGCAAAAACGCAACATTCGCGTGAGAAATTTTCGTTTGACATTTATTTTCAGCGCGAACACTGGGTTTCAAAAGGGACGGTTGTCCCTTTTGCGAAGTCCAGAGGCAGCGCCTTTGGCGAGGTATGGAGCAGCGCTCCATATTGACCGTAGGTCAATGATGCCTTTAGGCGCCCTGCAAGGGGTGAATCCGAAAACAGTCCAGTGGACTGTTTTCGGAGAGGGGACGCTCTGCAAGAGAGAGCGTCCCCTTAAACTTTTCCAGCAGATTCAAAAAGGCAGAAAAAGATCCCCTTTTATTCGGAGAAAAAAATTATATCGCTCGCGGAATATCTACACCTGCAAAATAAATTAGCGAGGTACTCGCGGCTACGTGAAACCGCCCGTGGGGGCTGCCCCACAAGGGAACGCCCTCTCTTGCAGGGCGTTCCCTCTTTTGTAACAGTCCACTGGACTGTTACAAAATTCACCCTTTGCGGAGCGCCTAAAGGCTGCATCGACCTGCGGTCGATATGGGACTCTGTCCCATACCCTGCCAAAGGCTCTGCCTCTGGACTCTGCAAAAGGGACAACCGTCCCTTTTGAAACCCGGTGTTTATGCTTGCGCCGAAAGTTTTGTATTATCACCTAAATTTCATTCGTTATAATTTGCAAAATATCCCATAAATGAATTGACTTTTTCTGCATTTTGATGTATAATAATATTAAGTATATTGCTGCATTTGCGGCTTGAAAGGAAGAAATATGAAATGGCTGCTGAAAAAAGCTTGAAGATCCTCATAGTTGACGACGATAAAAATATCTGCGACCTGCTCCGCCTCTACCTTGAAAAGGACGGCTACAGCGTTATCCTCTCCCATGACGGCGAGGAGGCTGTTGTAAAATTCAATGCCCTTAAACCGGATATGGTGCTGCTGGACATTATGCTCCCGGGCATGGACGGTTGGCAGGTCTGCCGCGAAATACGCAAAAAATCAAACGTTCCGATAATCATGATAACCGCTAAGGGCGAGACTATCGACAAGGTCATCGGTCTGGAGCTGGGCGCTGACGACTATATCGTAAAGCCCTTTGACGCCAAGGAAGTCATCGCACGCATCAACGCCGTTACAAGACGGGCAGGAAGCATCAACTCCGAGCCGGAGGTCAAGGAAGTCCGATACGAGAAAATGTCGGTAAACATGACCCGTTATGAGCTTAAAGTAAACGGCAAGACTATCGACACTCCGCCGAAGGAGCTGGAGCTGCTGTACTATCTCGCCTCCAACCCGAACAGAGTATTCACAAGAGACCAGCTGCTCGACGAGGTGTGGGGCTACGACTACTACGGCGATTCCCGTACTATCGACGTCCATATCAAGCGTCTCCGCGAAAAGCTGGAGGGCGTTTCTGAAAAATGGACGCTGAGAACCGTCTGGGGCAAGGGATATAAATTCGAGGCCTCCGAGGACGAATAATAGCTACTACTCAAAAGCGGGTGAGGGTTTTGAAAAACAAGGAAAGCTCCTACTTTAAAATTTTTCGGCAGACTATGATGATAATAGTCTCCGCCGCCATAATCATAGGCGCTGTTGTTATCAGCGTCTGCTCCGCCTGCTTTGAAAAAAACAAGCTGGAGGAGCTTGAAAATACCGGTGATCTCTTTATCGGCATTTTCAGCGACTATTACCATAATTCCGCAGACGACGCAGCTTTGCAGCGGCTTAATTTCGGCTTCGAGCTGAAAAAATCCGTGCGCATTTCCGTTTATGACGAAAATGGCGGCGAATATCTTTCCGCAGTCGGAGCTGCAGAGGGCGGAGGGCTCTCCGACGCCATGAGAAAAACGCTCGACAACGGAGCATACCTGAACAGCAACGCCACATCTGTTGCCAAGAGCGAGCCGGAGCTGATGTTCGGAAAAAAATTCACAGTGAAAAATTCTCAGGGCGAGGAAAACAGCTTCTATCTCGTCGCATATGAACCGACCTCGGATAAGGAGATGTTCACCCTCAAAACAGCGATCGTATACATCTGTATCTCGTTTGCAGCTGTTATCGGCTGCTACGCCGTGCTGAAACGGAAAACGAAGGAGCATATGGAGTTCGAGGAAAATTTCCTGCGCATCACAGAGCAGTACACCAAAGGCGATTTTTCGGAGAAGATCTCGACGGATATTTCGCCCTCCTTGCAGCATATTTCCGACCTGGTGAATCTTCTTGCCAGCCACGTGGAGAACAGCGAGGAGACAAGCCGCGCCTTCATCGCCAACGTTTCCCACGAGCTTCGGACGCCTATGACCACTATAGGCGGCTTCGTGGATGGTATTCTCGACGGTACTATCAAAAAAGGTCAGCAGCAGGAATATCTTATCCTGGTTTCCCAGGAGGTACAGCGGCTTCGCATCCTCATTACCTCCATGCTCAACATGAGCCGCTTCGAGTCGGGAACTATGACTCCCAACTTTGCAAAAACCGACCTTTCCGATCTGGTATTCCGGGTCATGCTCATGTTTGAGAAGCGTATCGACGAAAAGGGGCTGGAGGTCGATGGACTTGACGACAGCCGCCTGATGGCTGTAGTCGACGCCGATCTTATGCATCAGGCTGTCTACAATCTGATAGAAAATGCCGTTAAATTCGTAAACGTGGGCGGCACGCTGTCCTTTACCTTCGACAACCGCGACGGTATCTGCATTATCGGTATACGCAACACTGGCGAGGGACTTAAAGACTCCGAAATACAGCAGGTTTTCGACCGGTTCTATAAAACGGATTCCTCCCGCGGCAAGGACAAAACCGGACTTGGTCTGGGACTGTCGATCTCTCGTAAGATAGTTCATCTCCATAAGGGACACATCGTCGTGAAAAGCGTTTACGGCGAATACACGGAGTTCCAGATACAGATCCCCGAGAATCCCACCAAAACAGACAGCATTAAAAAAATTTGATTGGAGCAGAAATGGACAATAACGAAAATTTCTACGGCAGCTCCGCGGATGATCCCGGCGAAAGCAAGCAGCAGGTCGAGTACGACGCATTTATGTATGAGCCGATCGGATTTGAGGAGTACGCCAGAATGACAGAGGAGGAAAGCCTCCCGAAAAAGAAAAAGCCCGGCAGTGGAAATACCGGAGCTCTGGTTTTCTTCGCCGTGCTTATGATTTTTACAGTGGGTCTGGGCGCTTTCGGCATAGTGTACGATATAATGACAAGCAAGGAGCGGCTTGCAGGACTTACCGAGGATAAGACCACGGTTATATTCCAGGCGCAGAAGCCCGACGCTGCAAGCGAGCTTGCCGAGGTTATCGACGAATACGGAAGATACACTACCGAGGGTGCGGCGGCGGCTGTACGCGGCTCTATCGTGGAGATATACACCTACAGCGATCCGACGCGCAAGAGCCTTGAAAGTACCGGCTCGGGAGTTATAATCACCGAGGACGGCTATATAGTCACAAATGCACACGTTCTCAAGGCAGACGGCTATCACGATGTCCGCACTGCCGACGATAAGATATATTCCGCAAAGATCGTCGGACGCGACTCAAAAACCGACCTTGCCGTTATCAAGGTTTCCGCAAGCGATCTCACTCCGGCTGTTTTTGGTGATTCCGACCAGGTCACGGTCGGCGAACAGGTCATAGCTATCGGAAATCCTGCCGGACTGACCGGAAGCGTGACCGACGGCATAGTGTCGGCCGTTGACAGAAACATACGCAGCGATTACACCGGCTTCGAGATGAAGTGCATCCAGACGAATGCCGCTATAAGCCCGGGAAATTCCGGCGGCGCGCTGGTGGATATGTACGGTCACGTTATCGGCATCACTTCCTCGAAATACGTCAACGACCGCTACGAGGGACTTGGATTTGCCATTACCATAAACGAGGTGAAGCCAATAATCGACGAGCTTATAAGCAACGGCTTCATCGGCGGACGCTTTAAGATAGGCATTACGCTTATTGATATGAGCTCTCTTGAAAACTACCTTGCGATCTGCGAAAGTGTGGGATACGACCTGCCGGAGGACTTCAAGGGAATCTACATCGACGGCATCGACGAGACCTGCGACATCGCCAACACGGAGCTTTGCGAGGGCGATTTTATCACGATGATCGGCAATATCCCGGTTTCCACCTACGACGAGCTTTACAGCGCAATTACGGCTTCCTACGGTGCAGGCGATACCGTTCCGGCAGGCTGCGCCCACGTTGACCAGGACGGTACAGTCACGAAATACAACATCAGCTTCAAGCTTATGGAGGACACCTCCGGAGATTATTGATATAATATATCAAAGCTCGCGGCTGAGCCAGGGCGGCTTCTTGTTTACGCCTGCGACTCCGCCGATACCTCCGCTTACAGCGAGTATCAGAAGCTGCTTAACGCCGGGAAGCTGTCCCATAACGGCTCCGAATATAAAAAGTACGGCAAAAATCAGACCGCCGCAGACAAGTCCGTCCGTAAGACCGCGTCTGCGGCGGTATTTTCCGCACAAAAGTCCGGAGCAGTAGCCTCCCAGAGCCAGAGCTGCCGCAGCAAAAACCGGAAGCATATCCACAGAGCGGAAGAGATAACAACACACCGCCGACATCGCCGCCGAAAACAGCGCTATAACTGCACAGCCCAGCAAAAGCGGCGGAAAATACGCCAAAACCGGGTGCTCCCATATTTTTCCAACGAACATAAAAAACCTCCACATAGTCTTGATTAATTCTATGCGGAGATTATATTATTTATTACTGCCCGTCTGCGTCGTCAGACTTCTTTTTCTTCTTGGACTTTGGTGCTTCATCGACAGCTTCAACGCCTGCGGACTCAACGCCCTTGAGCTTAGTCTTAGCCTGAGCGGCTCTCATTCTCTCAGTTCCGCTCACATTCTCAGCGATAGCCCATTTCTTGATACGGAGCTTATGACGCTCGCCGCCGGTCTCGATAACAACGGTATCGTCAGCAATTCTGAATATCATACCAACGATTCCGCCGGAGGTGATGACCTCGTCGCCTACCTGAAGGCTTTCCTGCATCTGCTTAGCCTCGGCGTCTCTCTTCTTCTGGGGTCTGATAGCCATAAAGTAGAGAAGCACGAACATGAGTACCAGTGGCAGGATAAAGGTGAGTATGCTTCCGCCCTGTGCAGCCTGCTGAGTGGAGTCCGAAGCAGCGGCAGCGTCGCCCTCGGCAAATGCGCTCATAGCGAACATCATAGCGGCTGAACCTGTCGCCATAGCGGCAGTGATAACAGTCATAATTTTTCTTTTCATTGATTTTCTCCTTTCGGTTATACTAATTTTCAATCAAACTGTAGACAAGATTGTCTATAGGGTGGTTGGAAATTAGTATTACGTCATCGTAATACAAGATAAATTATACCATATATAGCCGGAAAATGCAAGAGTTTTTCCGATATTTTTCTGAATTATCACAAAAAAGCCGCCCAGACAGGCGGCTTTTATTATGCGATTAAGCGAGCTTGACAATAGCCATCTCAGCTGCGTCACCACGGCGGGGTCCGATCTTGATGATCTGTGTGTAACCACCGTTCTTATCAGCATACTTGGGAGCAATTTCGTCGAAAAGCTTCTTAGCTACTGCTTCCTTTGTTACATATGCGAATACCTGACGCTTAGAGTGCAGATCTGTATTCTTACCAATTGTAATCATCTTCTCTGCAACTGCACGAACTTCCTTTGCTCTTGTAACAGTCGTTTCGATCTGACCGTTCTCGAGAAGGTAAGTTACCATGCCTCTGAGCATTGCCTTTCTATGGTCAGATGTTCTGCCCAGCTTTCTTGTACCCGGCATGATTTTCACTCCTTTTCTTAATAAGTGATACTTTGTATTATTCTTCCTCGGAGGAAAGATCAAAGCCCAGAGACTGGAGCTTCTCCTTAACCTCGTCGAAGGACTTCTTTCCAAGGTTTCTAACCTTCATCATTTCTTCCTCAGACTTGTTGATGAGGTCATCCACTGTATTGATTCCGGCGCGCTTCAAGCAATTGAAGGAACGTACCGACAGGTCGAGATCCTCGATAGTCATTTCAAGAATCTTCTCCTTGCCCTTTTCATCCTTTTCAACAAGCGTCTCAACCATTCCAGCCTCTTCTGAGAGGTCGATGAACAGCTTCAGATGCTCATTGAGGAGGTTTGCTGCCTGGGACAGAGCTTCCTTTGCAGAGATAGTACCGTCGGTCCATACCTCCATTGTCAGCTTGTCATAGTCAGTAACCTGTCCGAGACGCGTATCCTCTACGGTGTAGTTCACCTTGAGCACGGGAGTATAGATACTGTCAACAGCGATAACATCAACAGGCATATTTATCTGCTTCTTGTTTCTCTCTGCGGAAACGTATCCTCTTCCTCTGTCGATAGTGATCTCCATGTAGAGCTTAGCATCCTTGCCCAGGGTAGCGATGTGCATACCAGGGTCGAGAATATTCACCTCAGAATCGGCTTTGATATCGCCGGCAGTGATCTCGCACTCGCCCTCTGCTTCTACATAAACAGTCTTAGGACCGTCGCCGTAAAGCTTGGCAGTGAGACCCTTGATGCTGAGGATGATCTCGGTAACATCTTCCTTTACGCCGGGAATTGTTGACAACTCATGGTGCACTGTACCATCCTTGCCCGAAAGCTTAACAGATGTTACAGCAACACCCGGAAGTGAGGAGAGCAGCACACGTCTGAGGCTGTTTCCAAGAGTAATTCCGTAACCACGCTCAAGCGGTGCTAAAACGAATTTGCCGTATTTGCCGTCACTTTTCAGTTCACTGACTTCGATATCCGGCTTGTTGATTTTTTCCAGCATAAAAACCCTCCTATTTCGCAATAAGTTTTATTTCGAGATAAAGCATTTCAAGTAAAATTAATTACTTGGAGTACAACTCGACGATGAGGTGTGTAGCAACCTCGTAATCAATGTCCTCAGCGCCGGGAAGACGTGTAACCGTTGCGGAGAAATCGTCCTTCTTTGCGTCAAGCCATACAGGAACGATTCTGTCCTTAGTCTCTTCAACTGTAGCCTTGAACTTCTCGGAAGTTCTGTCCTTCTCCTTAAGAGCGATCACATCGCCCACCTTAACTCTGTAAGAGGGAATGTTTACCTTTTTGCCGTTTACTGTGTAGTGGCTGTGAACGACAAGCTGTCTTGCCTCACGTCTTGTGAGAGCCAGACCCATTCTGTAAACAACGCTGTCCAGTCTTGACTCAAGAACTGTGATAAGGTTGTCACCAGTCTTGCCTTCCATCTTTGAAGCGATCTCGAAGTAGTGATAGAACTGCTTCTCCAGAACGCCGTATATGAACTTCAGCTTCTGCTTTTCCTTCAGCTGAAGACCGTATTCAGATATCTTCTTTCTGTTGTTGGCGTTCTTGAAGCGGATGGACTCCTTCTTGGATACGCCGAGAACAGCAGGGCTGATGCCCAAATATCTGCACTTTTTAAGAATAGGTTCCTTCTGTACTGCCATTTTAAAACACCTCCGATTTGATTAGACACGTCTTCTTTTGGGAGGACGGCATCCGTTGTGGGGAATAGGAGTAACGTCCTTGATCATTCTTACCTCAAGACCAACGGTCTGGAGCGCTCTGATAGCAGCCTCACGTCCTGCGCCGGGTCCCTTAACGTAAACCTCAACGAACTTGAGACCGTGCTCCATAGCAGCCTTAGCAGCTGTCTCGGCAGCTGTCTGAGCTGCGAAAGGAGTGGACTTCTTAGAGCCTCTGAATCCCAGCTCGCCTGCGCTTGCCCATGAAATTGCGTTACCCTGTGTGTCAGTGATTGTAACGATTGTGTTGTTGAAAGTGGACTGAATATGAACTGCGCCGCTTTCGATGTTCTTGCGTTCCCTACGTCTTCTGATCGTAGTAACCTTCTTACCCTTCTGCTGTGCCAAAGCTCATAACCTCCTTACTTCTTCTTGTTAGCGATAGTCTTTACAGGGCCCTTGCGGGTTCTTGCGTTTGTCTTGGTTCTCTGACCTCTTACGGGGAGACCCTTTCTGTGACGGACGCCTCTGTAGCACTGGATCTCTACAAGTCTCTTGATGTTAAGAGCAACCTCACGGCGGAGATCACCCTCAACTGTGTAGTGCTCGTCGATATAGTCACGAAGTTTAGCTACATCCTCTTCTGCCAGATCCTTAACTCTCGTATCAGGATTTACGCCTGTATTTGCGAGGATGTCTGTTGCAGTCTGACGACCGATTCCGTAGATATAAGTGAGACCGATCTCAATTCTCTTATTCTTCGGAAGATCAACACCGGCTATTCTTGCCATATAAATACCTCCATTGATTAAGCATCCGGGATTAGCCCTGACGCTGCTTATGCTTCGGATTTTCGCAGATCACCATGATTCTGCCTTTTCTTTTGATAACCTTGCATTTTTCGCAAATAGGTTTTACTGAAGGTCTTACTTTCATTGAAATTACCTCCTTAGCGGATTTTACTTTACACGCCATGTGATGCGGCCTTTTGAAAGGTCATAGGGCGACATTTCAAGCTTTACCTTATCACCGGGCACGATTCTGATATAATTCATTCTGAGCTTGCCTGAAACGTGAGCCAGAACCTCGTGGCCGTTTTCAAGCTGCACCTTAAACATTGCGTTGGGCAGCGCGTCTGTAACAACGCCCTCTACCTCGATCACATCTTCCTTGGACACTTGGACAACCTCCTTACTCAGCCTTATCGAGCTCCCGAAGGAGAACTCTCAGCCTTTTATCAGTTATTTCTTCAATATTAATCACACTGCTCGTAAGAGCGATATGCCTTCTGTTCTTTCGCTTCGGGCTTGCGAGCTTTCTGCTCTTGCCGTCGGCTATGGTACAGAAGCTGCCGTCGATATCGGTCACAACAAAAAGTGCGCCGCCGTCTCTTCCGGCTGTTGCTCTTACAACCGAGCCTACTTTAAGCTTCACAATAATCCCCCATTCGTCAGGGACAGGTCAATATTACGGGACCATCAGGAGTTATTGCGATCATATGCTCGAAATGAGCTGACAGCGAACCATTTTTGGTTACCACGGTCCAGCCGTCCTTGAGAGTTTTAACATCGTCGCCCTTCTGGTTTATCATAGGCTCGATGCAGATTGTCATACCGGACACCAGTCTCGGACCGTGACCTGCACGTCCCCAGTTCGGTATCTCCGGCGATTCGTGAACCTCTCTGCCGATACCGTGGCCGCAGTAATTTCTTACGATTCCGTAGCCCCGTGAAGCGCAGTACTCTTCAACAGCATGAGAAATATCTCCGATCCTTGCCCCGGTTTTTGCCTGAGCGATGCCCTCGTAAAGGCTTTTCTCTGTAACCTCAAGCAATGCCTTGGCTTCATCAGAAATCTTACCAACAGGGAAGGTCCAGCAGCTGTCGCCATTGAAGCCCTTGTACGCAGCTCCTGTGTCGATGCTCACTATGTCTCCTTCTTTAAGCCTGCGGTTAGCCTTCGGGATTCCGTGAATGACCTCTTCGTTGACCGAGATGCACGCATTCGCCGGAAATCCGTAAAGCCCCTTGAAGCAGGACCTGCAGCCGTGGCTCTTGAAATAATCGCCTACCAGCTTGTCAACGTCGAGAGTTGACATTCCTGCCTTTAATCTTTCGCCCGCATACCATATTGCGCCGCAGGTGATTCTGCCTGCTTCACGCATTATGGCTAACTCGGACTGTGATTTTATGGTTATGCTCATTACTTAACTCCTACTGCTGCAAGAGTAAGCTTTGAGGTATCAGCGACCTCTTCCTGACCCTCTACTGTCACAAGCTTGCCCTGTGCAGCGTAGTAGTCCTTGAGAGGAGCTGTCTTTTCGTGGTATGTTGCCAGTCTGTCCAGTACAACCTCCGGCTGGTCGTCCTTGCGTATAACAGTTGCGTCGCCGCACTTGTCGCAGACGCCCTCGACCTTTGAAGGCTTATACTGAATGTGATAAGAAGCGCCGCAGCCCTGGCAGACACGTCTGCCTGATACTCTCTGCTTGATGGTCTCATCAGCAACATTTATCTCAACGACCTTGTCGATCTTGATTCCCATTGCGTCGAGAGCCTCAGCCTGAGGAACAGTTCTCGGGAAGCCGTCCAGAATGAAGCCTTCCTTGCAGTCGTCCTCGGCGATCCTCTCTTTGAGGATACCGATAACGATGTCATCGGAAACAAGCGCGCCCGCATCCATTGCAGCCTTTGCCTTAATACCGTACTCAGTGCCGTTCTTAGCAGCCTCACGGAGAATGTTGCCTGTTGAGATCTGGGGAATATTCAGAGCCTCGGAAACTACCTCAGCCTGTGTACCCTTACCTGCGCCGGGAGCGCCTAAAAAGATAAGATTCATGTTATATCCTCCTTTGAACTTATGACAGGAAGCCCTTGTGGTGTCTCATCATAAGCTGAGATTCAAGTGTACGTGTTGTTTCAAGTGCAACGCTTACTGCGATGAGTATCGTAGTACCGCCCATGGAGAGGTGCGCAAGCTTCTCATCAGCCATACTGAAGAATATCGGGATAACTGCGATAATGCCCAGGAAGATAGCTCCAACGAGAGCGATCTTCGAAAGAACTCTCTGGATGTAGTCCGATGTGGGCTTTCCGGGTCTGATTCCGGGGATACCGCCGTTGGACTGACGAAGATTATTTGCGATCTCTACGGGATTATACTGAATTGATACGTAGAAATAGTTGAACGCGATTATGAGTATGAAGTAGAGCAGAGCGTATGTCCAGCTTGTGTTGCTGAAGAAGTTGAAGAAATGCGGCCAGAAGCCCGATGTCTTCTCACGAAGAGAAGGGATAAGGGCCAGTGTCTGGGGCAGCGACATAAAGCTCATTGCGAAGATGATAGGCATAACGCCGCTCATCATTACCTTTATCGGGATATGAGTTTTCTGTCCGCCGTACTGCTTTCTTCCTACGACTCTCTTGGCATACTGGATAGGAATACGTCTCTCGGACTCGTTCATGAATACGATAAACGCAAATTCCAGAATAATGAATACGAAGTAACCGATAGTTACGAAGAGATACTTGGACGGCTCATCCATTGTATAGCCGATGAGTCTGCCAAGGTCTACGGGGAATCTTGCTGCGATACCGGCAAAAAGGAGCATTGAAACGCCGTTGCCGATACCCTTATCGCTGATCCTGTTGCCCATCCATACAACGAAGCACGAACCGGCTACAAAGCAGGCAACAATGATAATTCCGGTAAACCAGCCTTCCCAGCCGGTCGTATACTTGACAGCTGTTCCGCCTGTATCAGTCGACATTCTCTTGAGGGTCAGATAATATGCAAATCCCATAAAAATGGAAAGTCCGAAAGCTACTACAGATGTGATCTTATTGATCTTCTTTCTGCCCTCTAATCCTTCATTCTGCAATCTTTCCAGCGGCGGCAGAGCATATGTCAGCAGCTGCATGATGATCGACGCGTTGATGTAAGGAGTAATTGAAAGTGAGAATATTGTTGCGTTTGAAAGCGCACCACCGGTAATTGTATTCAGGTATTCCAGGAAGTTACCGCCCTGTGCCTTATCGTCCATCCAAGCCTTTACGACTGATGTATCGAGGAAAGGAACGGCGATAGCGCTTCCCAGTCTGAAAATGACGACCATGAGTAATGTGTAAAGAAGCTTTTTCCGGATCTCGGGAACGCTCCAAGCACGTTTCAGTGTCTGAAACACATTACATCACCTCTGTCTTTCCGCCTGCCTTTTCTATCTTCTCCACAGCACTCTGAGAGAACTTTGCAGCTTTAACGGTGAGCGAAACTGTAAGCTCGCCGTTGCCGAGAACCTTAACTCCGTCGTACTCCTTCTTGATGAGTCCGAGAGCCTTGAGAAGAGCTGTATCAACTACAGTGCCGTTCTCCAGATTGTTCAGGTCTCCGACATTTACGATAGCATACTTTGTTGCGAAGATGTTGTTGAATCCTCTCTTAGGGATACGTCTTGCCAGAGGCATCTGACCGCCCTCAAATCCGATTCTTACACCGCCGCCGGAACGAGCATTCTGACCCTTATGGCCCTTGCCTGCTGTCTTTCCGTTTCCGGAACCGTGACCTCTTCCCACACGCTTTACAGCCTTGTTGGAATCAGCTGCGGGTGTTAATTCGTGTATTTTCATGGTTTGCACCTCCTTGCTTACGCTTCTGTAACCTCGATGAGGTGTGAAATTTTCTTGATCTTGCCCTGGGTTGCAGCGTTGTCGGGCTGAGCTGTTACGTCGCCGACCTTCTTCAGACCCAGTGCCTGAGCTGTAGCGATCTGATCCTTCTTACAGCCGATGAGGCTCTTAACGAGCTTAATGTTCTTAGCCATTGTCAAGTCCTCCTTAACCTAAAATTTCCTTAACAGTCTTGCCTCTCTTGGCAGCTACGTCCTTAGCGGATACGCAAGCCTTCAGACCGTTGATCGTAGCTCTTACTACGTTGCAGGGGTTGTTGGAACGAAGAGACTTTGTTCTGATGTCCTTGATGCCTGCTACTTCGATCACCGCACGAACAGGACCGCCGGCGATAACACCGGTACCAGGTGCAGCGGGCTTCATGAGAACTCTGCCTGCGCCGAATGCGCCAACGATTTCGTGAGGAATTGTTGTTCCCTTGAGTGAGATCTTGCAGAGATTCTTCTTAGCGTCCTCGATACCCTTGCGGATAGCGTCCGGAACTTCTCCGGACTTGCCGAGACCGAAGCCTACAGTTCCGTTGCCGTCACCAACAACTACGAGAGCCGAGAACTTCATGATACGTCCGCCCTTAACTGTCTTGGAAACTCTGTTGATAGCAACAACCTTTTCCTGAAGCTCAGGAGCCTGTGTTTCAATATTAGCCATTGTTTTACCTCCCTCTTAGAACTGTAATCCGTTTTCACGGGCACCCTCGGCGAGCTCCTTGACTCTTCCGTGGTAGAGGTAGCCGCCTCTGTCGAATACGACCTCGGTGATACCCTTTGCAGCAGCGTTCTTTGCGATCATCTCGCCAACCTTGCGAGCGCCTTCTACATTGCCGCCGCTGCCTTCAAAGCCCTTATCCATGCTGGATGCGGAAGCAAGAGTAACTCCGTTTACGTCGTCGATGATCTGAGCATAAATGTGCTTAGATGAACGGAAAACATTGAGACGGGGGCACTCAGGAGTACCGGAGATCTTGCTGCGGACTCTCTTGTGTCTCTTTAATCTTGCCTTATTGCTGTCAAATTTCTTTATCATAGCAATTTGCTCCTTTTAATTACTTCTTGCCCTTACCGGCCTTACCTTCCTTGCGGATGATACGTTCGCCGGCATATCTGATTCCCTTGCCCTTGTACGGCTCGGGAGGACGCTTTTCGCGGATCTCAGCTGCAAACTGACCTACAGCCTGCTTGTCGATACCGCTTACGACGATCCTGTTGGGAGCGGGTACATCAAGCTTGATAGTATCTGTCTCAGCGATGATAACGTCGTGTGAGAAACCGAGGTTCAGCTTAACCTGATTTCCTGTCTTAGCGGCACGATAACCTACACCCTCGATCTCGAGAGTCTTTGAATATCCGTTTGTTACACCCTCAACCATGTTTGCGATGAGAGTTCTTGTAAGACCGTGAAGTGAACGGTGCTTCTTGTCGTCGCTGGGACGTGTTACTGTGATAACGCCCTCTGCGATCTCGATGCCCAGCTCTGTGCTGAAGCTCTTTGTAAGTTCGCCCTTGGGTCCCTTTACTGTGATGCAGTTATTGTCGTTCTTAACCTCTACACCTGCAGGAACTGTAATGGGCATTCTGCCGATTCTTGACATAATTGCTCCTCCTTACCAGATGTATGCGAGTACCTCGCCGCCGACATTCAGCTCGCGAGCCTTCTTGTCGGTAACGATACCCTTTGATGTGGAAACGATTGCGATACCCAGACCCTTTCTTACCTTGGGCATATCTGCGCAGCTTGAGTAGATACGCAGACCGGGCTTTGAAACTCTTCTGAGTCCCGTGATTACGGGTGATCTGTTGTCACCGTATTTAAGCGTGATTCTAATAACACCCTGCTTTCCGTCCTCAATTACCTGGAAGCCCTTTACATAGCCCTCGTCTACGAGGATCTGTGTGATGGCCTTCTTTACATTTGAAGCGGGAACGTCAACTGTGGCGTGCTTTGCAGTATTCGCATTGCGGATTCTTGTTAAAAGATCAGCGATTGTATCTGTGATTTGCATTCAGATGACCTCCTTTTCGTATTTTACCAGCTTGCCTTCTTAACGCCGGGGATCTGTCCGTCGTGAGCAAGCTCTCTGAAGCAGATACGGCAGATGCCGAACTTTCTCAGATATGCGTGCGGTCTGCCGCAGATCTTGCATCTGTTGTATGCTCTTGTTGAATACTTGGGAGTTCTCTGCTGCTTATTGATCATTGCCTTCTTAGCCATTTTTCTTCCTCCCTGATTACTTGATGAACGGTGCGCCGAGAAGTGTGAGAAGCTCTCTTCCCTCTTCGTCGGTATTGGCTGTGGTGATGAAGTTGATGTCCATGCCTCTTACCTTGTCGATCTTGTCATACTCGATCTCAGGGAAAATAAGCTGCTCCTTGATACCGGTAGAGTAGTTTCCTCTTCCGTCGAAGGAGTTTGCGCTTATGCCTCTGAAGTCACGTACGCGGGGGAACGCAACGTTGAAAAGCTTGTCAACAAACTCATACATTCTTTCGCCTCTGAGCGTTACCTTTACACCGTTGGGCATACCCTCACGGAGCTTGAAGTTAGCAACCGACTTCTTTGCCTTGCACACGATAGGCTTCTGACCTGTGATAGCAGCGATGTCTGTCATGATAGCGTCGATAACCTTTGCGTTATCCTTAGCCTCGCCTGCGCCGACGTTGATAACAACCTTTGCAAGCTTCGGGATCTGCATTACGCTCTCATAGCCGAACTTCTTCATCATTGCGGGAGCAACGTCGCTAACATAAAAATCTTTTAATCTTGCCATTGTCGTTTCTCCTTTTAATTATTCAAAAGATTTGCCGCACTTCTTGCAGGAACGGAGCTTCTTGCCGTCCTCAAAAACGTGGCCAACTCTTGTGGGCTTGCCGCACTTAGGGCAGACAAGCTGAACCTTTGACGCGTAAACGGGAGCCTCTGTCTTGATGATGCCGCCCTGCTGACCCATTCTTGTGGGCTTTACGTGCTTTGTGATCACGTTGATGCCTTCAACGATGACCTTGCCCTCCTTGGGGCTTACCTCTGCAACCTTACCGGTCTTTCTGTCGCCGTTCTTGTCGTACTTATCCTCGTACTTACCTGTAAGCAGGATAACGGTGTCACCGGTTTTTACGTGAACTTTACTCATATGTGACACCTCCAATTAAAGAACCTCGGGAGCAAGGCTGAGGATCTTTGTATACTCCTTCTCACGGAGCTCCTTAGCAACAGGTCCGAAAATACGGGTACCCTTGGGGTTCTTGTCTTCCTTAATAATTACAGCAGCGTTCTCGTCGAAGCGGATGTATGTTCCGTCCTCTCTTCTGAGACCCTTTGCTGAACGAACGATAACTGCCTTAACAACGTCGCCCTTCTTTACAACGCCTCCGGGTGTTGCTTTCTTAACGGAAGCTACCACTACGTCGCCGATATTTGCATATCTGCGGCGTGTACCACCCAGAACTCTGATACACATAAGCTCCTTGGCTCCTGTGTTATCAGCGACTTTAAGATAAGTCTGCATCTGAATCACAGCGAGTTCCTCCTTTCAAGCATTAAGCTTATATAAAATTACTTAGCCTTCTCAATGATGCTTACAACACGCCATCTCTTGTCCTTGGAAAGGGGACGTGTTTCCATGATCTCAACTCTGTCGCCAATTCTGCACTCGTTGTTCTCGTCGTGAGCCTTGAACTTAACAGTGTTCTTGATGATCTTCTTATAAAGCGGGTGTTTAACGTTATCAACGATAGCAACTACGACGGTCTTGTCCATCTTATCGCTTACAACCTTACCTACTCTTGTTTTTCTAAGGTTTCTCTCAGTAGACATAGCTAAATCCTCCCTTTCTTACTGCTCAGCAAGCTCTGCTGCACGCAGAGATGTTTTAATGCGGGCAATATCCTTCTTTACAGCCTTGATCCTGGCTGTGTTCTCGAGCTGATTTACAGCGAGCTGGAAACGAAGGTTGAAGAGCTCTTCCTTCAGGCTTACAAGCTGCTCATTCATCTCGCTTACTGACATTCCTTTGATCTCAGATGCCTTCATTACTGCTCTCCTCCTTCTTCCTTGGTTATGAACTTGCACTTGATAGGAAGCTTGTGCATAGCGAGACGCATAGCTTCACGTGCAGTTTCCTCTGCAACTCCCTTGATCTCGAAGAGAACTCTGCCGGGCTTTACAACTGCGACCCAGTACTCGGGAGAACCTTTACCTGAACCCATTCGTGTTTCAGCGGGCTTTTCTGTGATAGGCTTGTCGGGGAAGATCTTGATCCATACCTGACCGCCTCTCTTGATATAACGAGTCATAGCGATACGGGCAGCCTCGATCTGGTTGGATGTGATCCATGAAGGCTCAAGAGCCTGGAGACCGTAATCACCGTATGTTACCTTGTTACCTCTGTATGCCTTACCCTTCAGACGTCCTCTGTGGACTCTGCGGTACTTTACTCTCTTTGGAAGCAGCATTACTGGTTACCTCCTTCTCTTTTAGCGTCGCGATTAAAATTTCTTCCGCCTCTTCTGTTTCCGTCACGTCTGTCGTCACGGCGGCGTCTGTTGTTGTCATCGCGGCGGTTTGACTTTCTCTCAACCTTTTCTCTCTGAGCGGCAGCCTTAGCAGCGTCGCCCTTGAGAACCTCGCCCTTGTAGATCCAAACCTTTACGCCAAGCTTTCCGTATGTTGTATCAGCCTCGGCAAAACCGTAGTCGATATCAGCACGGATAGTCTGAAGCGGAATTGTACCCTCGTGGTAGCTCTCGCTTCTTGCGATCTCAGCGCCGGCAAGTCTGCCTGAAACCTTTACCTTGATTCCCTTTGCGCCAAGACGCATTGTTCTTCCGATGGACTGCTTCATTGCTCTTCTGAAGGAAACTCTGTTCTCGAGGTCGAGAGCGATCTTCTCTGCAACGAGCTGTGAATCCATATCGGGCTGCTTAACCTCGTTTATGTTAACATAAACCTGCTTGCCCATCATCTTTTCGAGCTGTGCTCTGAGCTTCTCGATCTCAGCGCCCTGTCTGCCGATAACAATACCGGGCTTTGCGCAGTGGATGTTGATTCTTACCTTATCGGCAAAACGCTCGATCTCAATTCTGGGAACACCTGCTGCATACAAGCTCTTCTTAATGAAGTTACGAACATTGTAGTCCTCAACGAGCGTATCGCCGAAGTCTGCCTTGTTTGCATACCAGCGTGAATCCCAATCTTTAATAACGCCGACACGAAGTCCGTGCGGATTAACCTTCTGTCCCATTAATCAGACCTCCTTGGGATTATTCTTTTTCTTTAAGAACAACTGTGATGTGTGATGTTCTCTTTAATATTCTATATGCTCTGCCCTGTGCTCTCGGCATGATTCTCTTCATGATAGGGCCGGGTGTTACGAAGCACTCTGCTACATAAAGATTGTCGCCGTCCATGCTGAAATTGTTGACAGCGTTTGCCTGAGCGGACTTTACAAGCTTTGAAACGATAGGACTTGCAGCCTTAGGAGTAAGATCCAAAGCAGCCAAAGCAAGGTTCAGTGGCTTGTTTCTGATAAGATCGAGAACGATCTGCACCTTTCTGGGTGATATACGAGCATTTCTTAAATAAGCTCTCGCTTCCATCTATAGCTCCTCCTTCCGCTTATTTCTTACCGTTATTGGATGTCTTAGAGCCTGCGTGGCCCTTGTAGGTTCTTGTAGGAGCAAACTCGCCGAGCTTGTGACCTACCATATCCTCAGTTACATATACCGGAACGTGCTTGCGTCCGTCATGTACAGCAAATGTGTGACCTACGAAGTCAGGGAAAATTGTGGAAGAGCGGCTCCATGTCTTGAGAACCTTCTTCTCGCCTGCCTCGTTCATAGCCACAACTCTCTTGAGGAGAACCTCCTGGACGTAGGGTCCCTTTTTAATACTTCTACTCATGGTTCTGGTTCCTCCCTTCGATTATTTACCGTTGCGGCGCTTTACGATGAACTTGTCTGTTCTGTGATGCTTCTTACGTGTCTTGTAGCCAAGAGCGGGCTTGCCCCAAGGGGTAACAGGTCCGGGTCTTCCGACAGGTGACTTACCTTCACCACCGCCGTGGGGGTGATCGCAGGGGTTCATTACAGAACCGCGTACTGTAGGTCTCCAGCCCATGTTTCTTACACGACCGGCCTTACCGTAGTTTACGTTCTCGTGGTCGATGTTGGAAACCTGACCGATAGCAGCCTTGCAGTTGATCGGAACCTTTCTCATCTCGCCGGAAGGAAGTCTTACGAGAGCGTATTTCTCTTCCTTACCCATGAGCTGAGCCTGGTTTCCTGCGCTTCTTACGAGCTGAGCGCCCTTTCCGGGATAAAGCTCGATAGCGTGGATAAATGTACCAACGGGGATGTCTGCGAGCTTGAGAGCGTTGCCGGGCTTGATATCAGCCTCTGAACCGGACTCTACCTTGTCGCCGACCTTAAGTCCGTTGGGAGCGAGGATATATCTCTTCTCGCCGTCCTCGTACTGGACAAGTGCGATGAATGCGGATCTGTTAGGATCGTACTCAAGCGTAAGAACTGTTGCGATCATGTTGTCCTTATCGCGCTTGAAATCTATGATACGGTACTTTCTTCTGTTACCGCCGCCTCTGTGGCGAACTGTGATTCTGCCGTAGCTGTTTCTTCCCGACTTCTTTTTAAGGGGCTCGAGAAGGCTCTTTTCCGGCTCAACCTTCGACAGAACAGAGTAGTCTGTTACAGTCATCTGACGTCTTGAAGGCGTCGTAGGCTTGTAGGTTTTGATAGCCATTTATTTCACTCCTTGTTTTAATGCGTTTTTTGCGGGAGCATTACTCCCATAACCTTAATCTATACGATTAATACATACCCTCGAAGAACTCGATGGGCTTTGAGCCCTCTGCAAGAGTTACGATGGCCTTCTTCCATGAAGCTGTCATGCCTTCGTATCTGCCCATGCGCTTCATCTTTCCTCTTACGTTCATTGTGGCAACTTTGCTTACCTCAACGCCGAAGAGCTTTTCAACAGCCTTTTTGATCTCGGGCTTTGTAGCGTCCTTAGCGACCTTAAAGGTGTACTTTCCTATCTGGAGACCGTCCATGGACTTCTCTGTGATAACGGGCTTGATAATAATATCCTGAGCAGTTTTCATTATGCGTACACCTCCTCAAGCTTTCCTACGGCTGTCTTAACGATGATAAGCTTGTCATAGTTAAGAATGTCGTATACGTTCAGTGTGCTGTTGATGATGTCAGTCTTTACCTCGCTGCCGTTCTCGTCTGTTGAAACAACTGTCTGAGTCATAACGGAAGCGGTCTTGACGCCGGGGATATTCGCCGCACTCTTAACGACCTTCTCGTCAACGCCTGCTGTAACGATGAGAGCCTTGCCCTCAACGCCGAGAGCCTTGAGCATCTCAACGATAGTCTTTGTCTTGTAGCTGTCAACTGTGATAGCGTCAAGAACGATCATGTTGTTGTCGAGAACCTTTGTGGAAAGAGCAGACTTCATAGCGAGTCTTCTTACCTTCGCATTGAGTGTGTATCTGTAGCTTCTGGGCTTAGGTCCGAGAGCGACGCCGCCGTGAACCCACTGAGGAGCGCGTGTCGAACCCTGTCTTGCGTGGCCTGTGCCTTTCTGTCTCCAGGGCTTTCTTCCGCCTCCTCTTACTTCTGTTCTTGTAAGAGTGGACTGTGTGCCCTGTCTCTGATTTGCAAGGTAGTTTACTACCATAGCGTGCATAACGCCTTCGTTGGGAGTAATTCCGAATACAGCGTCATTAAGCTCTGTTTCGGAAACCTGATTTCCAGCCATATCAAATACTGAAATTGTAGACATTTACGTTTCCTCCTTCCTTAAGCCTTAACGCTGTCAACGATATAAACGATTCCGCCCTTAGGACCGGGAACTGCACCCTTGATAGCGATGAGATTGTTTTCTGCGTCTATTTTAACTACTTCGAGATTCTGAACAGTAACCTGCTCTGCACCCATGTGACCTGCCATGCCCTTGCCCTTGTAGATTCTTGAGGGAGATGAGCACGCACCCATGGAACCTGCCTGTCTGTGAACAGGGCCTGTACCGTGAGTGTCCCTAAGGCTGCGCTGGTTATGTCTCTTGATGGCGCCCTGGAAGCCCTTACCCTTGCTTGTGCCGATAACGTCGATAACGTCGCCTGCCGCAAATGTGTCAGCCTTTACTACATCGCCGACATTGAGAGCGTCGCAGTCGTCAAGTCTGAACTCCTTGAGAGTTCTCTTGCAGCCTACCTCAGCCTTGTCGAAGTGACCCTTCATGGGCTTGTTGACTCTCTGTACCTTTACGTCGCCGTATCCCAGCTGAAGTGCAGCATAGCCGTCGTTTTCAACGGTTTTCTTCTGAACTACAACGCAGGGACCTGCTTCGATAACGGTAACGGGGATTACTTTTCCTGCCTCGTCGAAGATCTGAGTCATACCGATCTTCTTTCCGATAATGCCTTTCTGCATTTTCTTTTCCTCCTGTAGGTTATTGGTTGACGGCAAACGCGTCAACTTGACCGGCGGATTACCGCCATTCCGCTTCCCGAGCGGTGATTTTCCGGTGCAGACGAGTTAATTACTTAACTTCCATTACAACGTCTACGCCTGCGGGGATCTCAAGCTTGTCAAAAGCCTTTGTTGTCTCAGCAGTAGGACGGATAACGTCGATGAGTCTCTTGTGAGTTCTCATTTCAAACTGCTCGCGGCTGTCCTTGTACTTGTGTGTAGCACGAAGGATAGTAACGATCTCCTTGTTTGTAGGGAGCGGGATAGGGCCTGAAACTCTTGCGCCGCTTCTCTTAGCTGCTTCAACGATCTTTGCAGCAGCAATATCTACTGTAGCGTGATCGTAGCCTTTGATCTTGAATCTGATCTTTTCGTTGACTGCCATTATTTTCGCCTCCTTGAGTGGTTTTGGGGACGCTTGTATGAGATACGGACGTTACACACACGTCGCCGGGTGTTTCGTACTTTCTCCGACAAAAAATGCTCGAATCGGATATATTCGAGCCTTCGGAGATTTTTAGACACAAATAGGGCATAGCGGCACACTCGCAAGCTGCGCTTAACTAAAGACCACAAACAGTGTCCGGTATCTCATTCGCCCGGTTTCAAATCGGACATACTCCACGGAAATTACCTGCCATACCGGCAGCAACCTTCCGCTTCCTCGCATATCTTTGCAGCAGGCACATTCATTATGTGCTCAACTCAACGTTAATATTATACCACATATATATAAATAAGGCAACAGTTTTTCCAAAATTTCCTTTGAGAATTTTGCAAAACCATTGCCTTTATTTTTAGTTATTTTGCACAACCAGTGTCATTTCCAGCCGGAATTACGCCTATTCCTCTTCACGCCTCATATTCGTGGTGTTCAGGAACGCCGCCGGATCGAGGCAGATTCCCTGATAACGCACCTCGAAGTGACAGTGATCGCCGAAGGAATTTCCGGTATTTCCCACAAAGCCTATAAGCTGCCCCTTTGTCACGTACTGTCCTTCCCCTGCGTAGACCGCGATCATATGAGCATAAACCGTGGCGTAGCCGTCAAGGTGCTCTATCATTACAACATTTCCGTAGCCGCCGGAGTTCCAGCCTGCCGACACGACATAGCCGTCAGCCGCAGCATATATCTCCGTGCCCTCGGGAGCTGCAATATCCATTCCCTTATGATTTCTGTCGCTGATGAAGCTGTCGCTTACCCAGCCGCCGTCCACCGGCCAGCCCATGCTTCCCGAGCCTGTCAGCGGATAGCCGAAATAGACCGTATCCGGGTCGTTGGGCATTGCGGAATATGTTCCGACGCCGATAGTCTCCACCACAGGATTCTTAGTGACAACGCTGTCCAGGACCTTTCGCGAGGTCTCGATGCCGTCGATGTACGTCACCTCGATATTGCTCTTCTTTTCGCCGCGTTCGCCCTTTACAAGCACCGAGCGGATGCCCACATTCAGCGAGCTCGTCTCGACCTCCACCGTCTCGTAGTCCAGGAAGGTAAGGCTCTCCATTTCACGTATGCACTTGATGGGCAGATAATTTTCCGTCTCCGTCACATTAAGCATCTGTCCTGCGCGTATGCCAAGCTCCGCCGAGGGATTAAGCTCCTTGAAACGGTCGATAGTCATTCCGTATTTCTGGACGACGCCCACGACAGTGTCGCCCTCCTGCGCGACGTAGACCTTCCTGCTCTCCTTCGCCGAGGTAAGCTGGGCAATGGTCTCCTGCTCGTCGCGTATACTGCTTAGCAGGTAAATTCCCTTGGTGTACTCTATCTTATTTGCATAGGAGATCTCTTTGACTATTCCGTCCGTCTCGTAGTTCAGAAGCCTTGTGTCCAGAGCGTTCCGGACAGACTCGCTGTCCTTTACTGCACCTATGAATCTGCCGTCGATATAAATTCCGTAAGCCTCCTCCAGCTCGCGGTCGGAAGCCTCCAGCATCAGATCCGCAAGCTGAGCAGTGGAGAGGAATTTATCATCGTCGGATATTATTTTGAGCGAAAATGTCGGCGAAATTTCGATCGTTTCGTCATCCTCCGAATAGGATATACGCTGCTGAACGTCACGGGCTGCCGCGTCGAAGTCGGATTCCGAGGAGATTATTCCCAGCTCTCTGCCGTTGTACTCCACGGCTATTCCGTACTCCAGACCCGAGCCGTATGCCACAACCCCCACCAGAAAAACAGCCGAGACGACAGGCAGCAGATAGTTGAAGGCAGTATATGCAACTCCGCCCTCTCCGAACAGAAATGAGCCGATAAACCGCAGAACAGCGTTCCGGTGAGCCCTTCCGCCCTCTTTTTTCGCCCTGCGCACATCCTTTTGCAGCCGGTTCGACAGCTCCACACGGTCGCGGTAGGACTCCGTAAGCTCTCTCCAGAGCCAGCGGACGCCTCTGCCGAGAGCCTTGATAATTTCCCATATTTCGGAAAAAATAAAGCTTATTCCCCTGATGATAGTCAGCAGTACAGCCGCCAGGAACTTAAATGTACACAGACCCGCCCTGACAAACAGCCCTGTGAAAAATCTGCCGATTCCTTGCAGAAAATCCAATCCGATACACCTCTTGTTAATTATTTACAAACCCGTAATCCAGCATCTCTGCCGTGTAATTCTCCAGCTTGTTCAGCAGCGGAAGAACGTCCTTTTTCGCAGATTCCAGGTCATGCTCCAGATAATTTCCGCACTCCTCAACGGTACAGCCGGGAATTTCGCCCTGGAAATCGGCGATAAATCTGTATGCGTCCCGGACAAGCCCGATCGCGTCCTCTCCGCTCATATTATCCCGTGTAAGCAGGTAAAAGCCTGTGCGGCAGCCCATAGGTCCGACATAGACTATGCTGTCGGAAAAGCTGCTGTTCCGGGCGTAGGTGGCGAAAAGATGCTCGATAGTGTGAAGAGACGGATTCGAGATATACTCTCCGCCGTTCGGCTTCACCATGCGCACATCGTAGGTCACAACATCGCCGTCCACACGGGATATGTACATTCCAACGCCGAATTTTGTGTGGTCGACCTGAAAGCTTGCTATTTTTTTCATATTTACGTCTCCTTTAAAAAGTTTCTCTATATCCTCCGGAAGAGGTGCATTTACCGTTATTTTTTCTCCAGAGCCCGGGTCGGTCAGGATCATTTCTCCGCAGTGGAGCGCCTGTCTGCCGATATCCTCCAGCGAACCGCCGTAAAGGTCGTCTCCGGCAAGAGGATGCCCGAGATAGCTGAAATGAACGCGTATCTGATGTGTGCGCCCGGTCTCCAGCTTTATTTTCAGCAGGGAATATTTCTCCGTCCGCGCTATCTGCTCATAGTGGGTCACCGCCGATCTGCCGTCCTCCCGGACACAGCGGAGGATAACGCTCTCCTGCTGCCGGGCTATAGGAGCGCTGATCGTCCCGGACCTCTCTGTAAGCCCCTGGACTGCCGCATAATATGTCTTACAGCACTCAGCCCCGAGACGGCTTGCGGCATAGGGATCCTTCGCTACTACGCACAGCCCGGAGGTGTCCTTGTCGAGGCGGTTCACCGGGCGGAAAACCAGTTCGGGGTACAGATGCGCGAAGAGATTGCCCAGGGTGTCGCCGCGGTGCTTGGCGGAGGGATGAACAGGCATCCCGGAAGGCTTATTGAATACCACAAAGCTGCCGTTCTCAAAGACTATGTCGGCGTGAAGCCGTTGATTTGGCTGTATATCGCTTATCTCTCCGCCGCAGTCCAGAATTATCTCATCGCCGTTTTCCACGATATCCACAGTCCGAGCGGCTCTGCCGTTGCAGGTTATACCCAGCTCACGGCTTTTCGTCCGCCGAAGCAGCCCTGCGGAGACTCCGCATTTTCCACGGAGATATTTTCCCAACTGTACCGGATTTTCCGCTTCCACTGTAAACGCCAGCTTTCCCACGCTTTCCCTCCTCATATTCGTTGATGCACTGCCACATTCCCAGGGACAGGGACGCCGCCGCCTCTGGAATGAAATATATCGCCGGGAGCACGGTGATAAGCGGCAGAAAATAGATACCTATGAGCTTGAAAATAAGCCTCCGCCGCCCGGACATACAGCGCAGACTATACAGCGCCGAGGAAAATCCCCCGAGCTCCGGTACGTATGCAAGAATAAAGGGAACAGCCCTCAGCGATATCCTCAGATTCAGCCATATCCATGCGAAAACGAGGCACAGTACCGCACTGTTCACCGCGGCAAAAAGCTGCTTGTCGTCTCCGCCGTGAATTATCAGGGCAACTGCCGTTTTCCCGAGCAGAACGGTTGGTATCAGAACAGCCGAGCTTATGAGCCGGGAGAAAATTCCCGAGCCGATGCTCCGCCGCAGGAATCTGCCGCTGAGCAGCATATCGCTCATGGGAGTCCGCCTGCCGCTGCCGCGGATAAGCTCTGTGACGCGAATCACAGCTCCGCACCAGAGCGGCGGCATGACGATCAGCCGCAGTACCGCAAACACCGCCGCAAATATAAGCTGCACGCCGCTTTTTCCGGTGAACAGATCCACCGGTCTTATCCCTCCGAAATAAAGCAGAAAGCTGTACACCGCTGCCTCTGCCGTCAGGAAGAAAAGCTCCACTGACAGCGGAAAAAGGCAGCTCAGGAGTATCCTGCTCCGCTTGCCCCTTACCGTACACCGGGAATATCTTATCAGCTCAACTATTTTCATCAGCCCAGACTCCTTTCGGATTTGCCTGGACTATTATGTGATTTTTTTCCTGTATTATTCAGAATCGGCAATTTCTCTTTCATACGGGCATCGTCCCAGTATCTCAAAAGCCTGGGAGGTAAGCCACATCTGTGCTGTGACGAGGATATCGAAGCCCTCGCCCGCCTTAGCCGACAGATACTGTGGATCGTATTTCGGCAGACCAAAGCCTGTCATCAGATTCGAGATGATACCGCCGTGAGTAACGAGAGCGCACCGGGTCAGCCCATTCTCCATCATATCGGTAATTATACCGTGGAGGGCGGAAAATGTTCTCGCCGTCATTTCCTCAAGGCTCTCGCCCTTCGGAGGTCTTGCGTCACGTCCGCCGCCAAGCCACTTTTTATAGTCCTCGCGGTTTATCAGCTCATCGACGCTTTTTCCTTCAAATTCGCCGAAATCGAGCTCGCGCATCCCCTCGGCAGCGACAATTTCCGTGTCGGGAAAGAGAATATCCGCAGTCTCGCGGCATCGCAGCAGCGGCGAGGTATATACCCGGTGGACACGGGGATATTCCAGCTCGTCAGCCTTCTCCGCAAGCTCCGCCGCCCCCTTTGCAGAAAGGGGCAGATCGGTCTTGCCGATATAAATTCCCATGTCGTTAGCCTCGGTAAGACCATGTCTTATTACGCTTATTCTGTAACCTTTCATTCAGCCAGTCTCCTTTCAGGCGAAAATGTGTAAAAGCAATAAATGTCATGTCGAAAAACGTCAAAACTTTGTAGAATCTTCACTATTTACATATTATACATTTTGTATTATAATATTAATAGCAATAAATTATACTATATGTATCTAAATTGATAAATTATACAGGAGGCACACCATGAATTCAGATTTTGCCCGCATTATAACTCTCCAGAGAAAAGAACGCCACATAAGCCAGAAACAGGCTGCCGCAGACCTCGGAATATCCCAGGCTCTGCTCTCCCACTACGAAAAAGGCATACGTGAGTGCGGACTTAATTTTCTCGTGAAGATCGCCGACTATTATAACGTCTCCTGCGATTATCTCCTGGGAAGAACTCCCGAACCGGAGGGCAAGGTCATCACTATCGAGGACATCCCGGACGACGACGGCAACAACAATCTGAAAATGCCCTCGCCGGAGATAATAAACTTCAACCGCCGTATCATCAACAACTCCATCAGTCTGCTTTTCAGCCTTGCGCAGAAGGCAGGAAGCATCACCCTTATAAAAGAGGTCTCCTCCTACCTGATGCTGTCGGTGTACAAGCTCTTCCGCATCGTCTACAACGCCAACCCCCATAATGACCAGAAGCTTTTCCGTATCCCGAAGGTTATCGCCAACGACAGCTCCAATGCCATTATCTCTATGAGCGAGGCTGACATAAAGGCTGCGTCATCCGGTATCGCCCTTGACGGCAACGACTGCGTGAACAATTTTGATACCCTGTACATAACCACATCAACTCTGCAAAAGGATTACGCGCAGTATTCCTCGTCGCTGCTGAACCTCATCAAGCGGAGCGAAGAGAGCATCGCCAGGACTCGTGAGAAATATCACGACACGGAGAATGACAGGGGATATTGATTTTCCGGATCTATATATGCTTTATAAGGGAACGCCCTCTCTTGCAGGGCGTTCCCTCTTTTTTAATTCAAGGCGCATCCCGCAATCATAAAAATCCATATTAATTATAACATACATTCAGCAAAATTGCAACCCACGCGGAAATAAATTTCAATTTAAAATATTTACAACGCGAACTCGCCAGCGGGTGCTGCCCGCTTATAACATATAAACTGCAAAAATGCAGCCCACGCAAGGATAATTTTCAATCAATATTTTTGTATATTTTTCAATTCCACGGAGACAATAGTGAAAAGAAATCTTTGAAAAGAGGTAATATTATGCCGAAATATGTTTCACGAGGAGTTTTTCACTTTGATTCTCCGCCGAAGATTCGCTCCTTTGCAGCCCTCGTCGGCGACAAAGAGGGGCAAGGACCTCTTGGCTTCTGCTTCGACCAGGTCGTCAAGGACGCCCACTTCGGCTGCAAGACCTGGGAACAGGCGGAAAGCCGTTTCCAGCAGGAAGCCGTCAGTCTTGCCTTGCGCAAGGCTGAATTGACAAAGGAAGAGGTCGACGTGGTCTGCGCTGGCGATCTGATAAACCAGTGTACCTGCTCATCCTACGGTCTCCGGGAGCTTGAGATACCGTTTCTCGGACTGTACGGAGCTTGCTCAACAATGGCAGAGGGGCTGCTTACCGCCTCGCTTTTAGTTGATTCCGGCGCAGCCATGTGCTCCGCCGCCGTTACGTCTTCGCATTTTTCCACGGCTGAACGTCAGTTCCGGACGCCCCTTTCCTATGGCGGACAGCGCACCCCGACGGCGCAGTGGACGTGTACCGCCTCGGGAGCTGTCATAGTCTCGGACAAGGGCTCTGTGACTGTTGCAGGCGGCTGCGTGGGAAAGATAACGGACATGGGCGTAAACGACATAACCGACATGGGCAGCGCAATGGCTCCGGCGGCAGCGGAAACTATACGGCGGTATCTTACGGCTACGGAGACAGATCCGGCAGACTATGACTTCATTATTACCGGCGACCTGGGCACGCTGGGAAGTAAGCTGCTGACAGAATTTCTGTTGAAGCAGGACATTGATATTTCGTCTCAGCACCGCGACTGCGGAGCGATGATCTTCGACAACGAGGCTCAGGATACGCACTGCGGCGGTTCCGGCTGCGGATGCAGCGCGTCGGTTCTCTGCGGATATTTTCTGCCCATGCTCAGCCGCGGAGAAGTGAAAAACGTTCTCTTTGCCGCAACAGGCGCGCTTATGTCGACAATGACCGTTCAGCAGGGCGAAACTATACCGACGATCTCGCATCTGGTTCACCTGAGATCAGAATAGGAGGATATATGTTTATTGATTTACTGAAAGCTTTTTGCGTAGGCGGTGCGATCTGTGCCGTCGGACAGCTTCTCATTGATTATACAAAGCTCACTCCGGCTCGTATTCTCACAGGATTTGTGGTCTGCGGCGTAATTCTGTCGGCTCTGGGACTTTACAAGCCGCTGGTCGACGCGGCAGGCTCGGGCGCAAGCGTTCCCCTGACCGGATTCGGACATCTTTTAGCTGACGGTGTCCGGAAAGCAGTGGACAAGGACGGCTTTGTGGGAATTTTCACCGGAGGTCTCACCGCTTCCGCTGCCGGAATAACCGCTGCGCTTTTTGCAGGACTTGGCTCGGCTATTGTTTTTAAGCCGAAGGAGAAATAGACGGAGAGTCTACGCTTGTAAGACTCGACGGACACGGCACGCCGTGTCCCTACATAATCGAAGCATTCCATTATATATTTCCGGATGTATGCGATTAGCCGGAAAGAAAATGCAGCAGACGACTTCTCAGATACTCAAGTTCACCATCCCGGCGCTTATCTCAAGGCAATACCACACAAAGATCGTGCGTCAGATGCTTGCAAAGTCGTCAGACGTGCTTTGTGCGGTGTTGCCTTAGAAAAAATCTTGGAAAACAATGAAAAAAGCACTTCCAATCGCTTGGAAATGCCTGTATTTCTATTCTGTATCTATGCCTAAGATTTATTTGGTTCGCGGAATGAACATGAATTTGCAATAAAATAAGCGAGTCATGCGAGCGGTCACGTGAACCGTCCGCGGCGACTCGCCGCTCTGGGGTGGGAGATGGGATTCGAACCCACGATCTTCGGGACCACAATCCGTTTCAGATATGATCTCAGACATATCCGATTGATTGTAAACACACTGTTTTTCCTCTATATTACGAGGAATATTCCCACTTCATAAGAATTGTAGCATTTCGTTTGATTTTAGTTATTATTAGAAAGATATTAGAAAATTTTTTTGATTCAGCCTGCCTTTTCCAAAGTATAAATTATTATTTTTTATTCAAATATTTTTTCAGCAGAAAAGCACAGAAATAAGGAAATGTATAAATATCATCACTGTATCCAATATTTCCGCCGGTAAATTTTATCCCGTATTTTATATCAGGATAACGATCGGAATTAATCAGAGTGCGCAGGGACTTTGATCTGCCGTTTGTAGCCTTGACTTCAACCGGAATCAGATTTTCAGCAGTTCTGACAAAAAAATCCTCCTCCAGAATTGAATCCTCACGTTTATAATAGTACAGATCATAACCGCTCTTTACAAGAGCCTCGCCCACTATATTTTCATACAGTGCACCTTTATACACACCAAGATTTTTATTAGCTCTCAGATCGTCCTGAGATTCTTCATCAAGCATCGAAACAAGCAGTCCGGAATCCGTAAAATACAATTTATATTTATCATCAACATAGTTTCCCTTCAATGGCAGCTCAGGAAAATTCAGACAATAACAGACGTTAACAATACCTGCATCAATCAACCATTCAATGCATCCACGATAATCCTTAAATCTTGCTCCTGACGCTACCTTAGATATCTGGAACTTCTTATTCTCCTTAGCAAGCTGTGGTGCGATATGATTAAATACGTTCATGATTCTTGTCTGATCCAGACCAACAGCATATTTTCTAATATCCTCTTTATAATCCTCAATAAGCTGACGCTGAGTATCAAGAGAGCCTTCAAAGGTATTCTTTATGATATACTCACGTACAACCGCAGGCATACCGCCAAGAACGCAGTAATCAAGGAAAAGGGAATGACCTACATTCAATTCAAGTTCATTGAACGCTTTCATTTCCTTCATATGTTCAAGCAGATTGTCCGTAAACGAATTATCATAGCCTTTCGCCCACAAAAACTCCTCAAAATCCATAGAACGCATGGTGTAGTCTGTTTTGTATCCAACGCTGTTGCTTTCAATTTTTCTGTAATTGATACCAAGCATCGAACCGCTGCATATTATGTCAAAACGTCCGTCCTGTTTAAAAAACTTCAGAGAGGTTGCAATATCGGGGAATTTCTGTATCTCATCAAAGAAAATAAGAGTTTTTCCGTCAATAAACTTTTTTGAAGGGTCAAGCAGTGAAATATTCTTGATAATATCTGCCGTTTTGTATCCGTCAGAAACAATCATCTCGTATTTGGGTTCTTCAACAAAATTTATTTCAATTATACTTTCATAGTTTGCAGAAGCAAATTTTCTGATAGATTCGGTTTTTCCAACCTGTCTCGGACCTTTTACTATAAGAGGTTTACGCTCAGGAGCTTCTCGCCATTCTTTCAGAAACGCATCAATTTTTCTCATCATATACATAACGGATCACCTCTTCAAGTACAATTGTAACATAATCGCAACGAAAAGTCAAGCAGTAATTGCATTTTTTGCAACGAATCAAAGCGGAATTTATGACAAAATTCTATGGTATTTTTCATAAACTACAGCGGTTTGATACTTTCATTTGGTACATTTACTTAGAGTGCTTATTTATGTTCTGCTTTGCTGTAATGGGAATTTTCAGCTTTTTCCAATCTGCGATTTCTTCGGATACGGCTTTTTCACATCGGTACGCCCGATCAGATAGTCAGTACTTGTATGAAAAATATCGGCGATACTGCTGAGAATTTCAGTCGGAATACTGCGGACTCCGATCTCGTAGCTCGAATACGTCCGCCTGTTGATAAAGAGCATATCCGCAATTTGCTGCTGCGTCAGATCGCTGTCCTCTCGTAAATCTCTTATTCGTTCATATTTCACAAAAACTCACCTCTGAACCATTATATCATGCCACAAATCGTACCGTTGACTTTTGGCTCATTTTGTGGCATAATATAATCAGAGGCGGAAATCGAATTCTGTTAATATAACATTAACAGAATAAAAAGTCAATACCTTTTCAGATGCTTTTGTATATAATTCTAAAAATATTGTCACGATTTTGTGAAAATCAACAATAAAAATTCATCTGATTGTCAGTGATCTGCCTTAAAAGCATAAAATAACTGCCTTTTCATTGCTATTTGTTGTAACAGCAATGGTCATGTTATACTATTCCTGTTAAGGAGGTATCACAAATGTCAAGACGAGGAGAAAACATTTTCAAACGCAAGGACGGACGCTGGGAGGGCAGATACAAAACAGGTATCAAAGACAACGGCTGGGCGAAATATTCATCGGTCTACGCACGTTCATACTCGGAATGTTCGCAGAAGCTTCAAGCGGCGAAAAACGGCTGTATCACAAAGAAAAATCATGTTACTGTCGGTCAGCTTTTCGAGCAGTGGATCGAGAGTAAAAAGAATACCGTCAAAAAATCAACATACGTCAATTACATAACGCTTTATGACAGATATATCAAGCCGTATTTCGATGACATCAAAGCCGAAAATCTTACTGCGTTCATGGTAAATCGGCATATCTCCGATTTGCTCGAAAGCGGAGGAAAAGATAAATCAACACTTTCGGCAAACACCGTTCAGGCTGTTATTATTCTTTTGAAATCGGTTCTGGTTTATGGTTCTGACGTTTACGGAATAAAAAATCAGGTCAGAAAGATATCGCTTTCAAAGGTTGAATCCAAAACGATTGAAACCTTTACTAAGCACGAAATAGAAGTTCTCCGCAGGCATATCAGATTCGGTAACGCCTCGGATGTGGGGATTCTGCTTTGTCTCTACACAGGTATGAGAATCGGCGAAATCTGCGCATTGAAGTGGTCGGATATCGACCTGAATTTACAGTTGATATCCGTGAATAAGACCATGTACCGCATTAAAAATCCTGCCGAAAATTCGCCTAAAACGATAGTCGTTACCGATACTCCGAAAAGCAGAAGCTCGATAAGAGAAATTCCGATTCCTACTTTTATGGTTGATGAACTTTCGGATATGAAGAAAAATTATTCCTGCGACCGTTATTTTCTTACCGGAAGCAAGCGATATCTCGAACCGAGAGCATATCGTGAACGCTATAAAAGTTTTCTCGGATCAGCAGGTATTCGATATCGAAATTTCCATATTTTGCGCCACACTTTCGCAACCGAATGTATCGCCTGCGGAGTCGACGTAAAAACAGTCAGTGAACTGCTCGGGCATTCGTCGGTAAAAATCACTCTTGACCGCTACGTCCATTCCTCTATGGAAAACAAACGCCGTCAGCTTGAAAAATTATATTCTATTTAGTCCACAATTCTTGTCATTATTTCAGTCGTTGAAATTGAGAAATCCCGCTGTTTTACGATGTTTCGGCGTGCATTTTCATGTAATGTTATAATAAAAGAAAGCTTTTGACAAAAATATATTTGCAAAAATTCCGAAAAGAGATGCTGTTATGAAAAAATGCAAAACCTGTCCCTATCATCTGGGAATTATAAAATGCACGAAAAGTCCTTGCCCTGCGTGTGTTGGGAGCAGGAGGAAAACGCATCCGTATGAGATAAAATCAACAATCATTAAGGATATTTCCAAAAAATGAGCCGTAATTTTAAAGTTGATGAAAATATTATAGAATCAGATATTGATGTACAGCAAATGGAAAAAATCATTCTCGAACAATCTGCTTCACAAATTTCAAAAAGAATAGTTATTCGACCTAAAATAAATATATTTAAAGATGCAGCCACGCTTATTATATCAATATTAATACCCCTTGTGATTCTGCTTTTTATTTTTCATTTTTGCTCATTCAGCAAAAGATTTTTTGCCTTATTGTGCATCTGCACCGCTCTGATCTGGATAGCGCTGAACGCCAAAAAGCTGTTGATAACATTAATAATTTTATATCAGAAATATGCGCCTGAATCAATTCGTTCAGCTTGTCTTTTTGAACCCTGCTGTTCCGAATATATGAAGCTTTCAATCATGAAATACGGCGTAATAAAGGGATTATTTAAAGGAATAAAAAGGATTTTAAGATGCCGATATCCAAACGGCGGAATTGACGAACCATAAAATTTCAGGAGGTTTTATTATGCAATATAAAACAATTTCAGTCACGAGAACCATCAAGCAAAAGAGCAAGAATTTTAAAGATCCTAACCTCATAGGAATCGAATATGAGCAGATCGTCAACGAGCAGTTGGCAGATGGCTGGAAATTGGTCGGGATACATCCGATCAACACTAAGAAATTCATCGGCTGTATGAAAATCATGCTCACCTGCGGTATCTGCGGTATTTACAAGCATTATCAGACCGACGTGCTTATTTTCTTCCGTGAGGACGGTACTGACGAGTACACCGGTCCTACGTACAGCAGCGAGCAGAAGACAATGGGCGACAGTCTGAAAAAAGCGGGAACTGCCGTTATGGGAGCTGCTCAGGGCGCTAAGAATTTTATCACATCGGAAGAAACGGCTGCGAAAATCGGCGGATTGAAAAATATGGTAAAATCGAAAATTCCCAATCAAAACGGTGCAAAAGATGAGTAATATTTTCATCGTTTTTTCAGGAAGTGATATTAATGTTTTTTGTTGATTATGAACGATTCTATGAAGTAAAATGCGAACGCAAATTCAGTTCTGCAAAGCCCTCTGTTATATCAAAGACAGATCCCAGATTTGTTGCAGATAATTCAGATGACGAGAAGCTGAATGTTTCGGAAAATCCTGTAAAATCGGAAAATAATGCTCAGACTTTCAGTAAACTGAAATCTAAAGCGCAGGGCGCAGCAGGATTGGTCGGCGCAATAGCTGCGAAATCAGCTAAAAATGTTGTTGATTACGCTAAATCGGATGAAGCTGCCGATAAGGCTGCTGCCGCAAAGGAAAAGCTCCTATCAGGAGCTTCGGGAGTCGGAAACGCAGTTTCAGGATTCGGGAGAAAAACTTCTGAATTTATATCATCCCAAAGGGATAAATCAAGTAAATCAGCAGGCGAATGCTTTGACGATATATCCGAAGAAATAATCGGTCAGAGCAACAATTCAGACAATATTCAGAATAATGATATTCACGAGAAAAACATAATTAAAAGCGGCTTTTATCCCGAATATGAGCCTTCTGCAAAAGAGTCCCACAAGAATTCAAACAAAACTATTGTAACGACCTGTTGTATCGTATCAGCCGCTGCCGTTACCGTGACTGCTGCTATATGTCTTTTCTTCGTGATCAAACAGAAAAATGCTGAAATCGAAATGTACAGAAATGCCGCTTCAAACAGCGAAATTGTCTATGACGATAATGAAGAATTTGATGAAATAATAACTGAAAAGGCAACAGAAAAATCAGTTGAAAAAGAAGAAGAAAAGACAGTTGATTCGGACAATGTGGAAGAAAAAACATCTGATATTGAATCTCCGATCGTCAGCAATAAAAAAGTGACAATTTGCTCTCCTGAAGAAATAAACAACTACCCCGTTTACATTGATACTGCAAGAAATGCACCCGTCAGTGACAGCTATTTTCTGTGCGATATAAACGATGACGGAATCCCAGAGCTTTTCCTTACGTCTGACGGAAGCAATGAATGGATAGATCAAATTTATACGATATACGACAATAACGCTGTGATACTTGTTGATGGAACAGGCAATTGGTCCAGAGGTTTAGCTCTATGTGAAAACGGAATCATTTTTCGTGCTTCATCAGGCGGTGCTTCCAGTATGGTGAATTCCTATGAGAAATATATAGGCGGTGATTCACTCGATTTAATAGAATATATTGAATGGAACTATGGTGAATTGGGCGAATGTACTATTTTCCATACTGTCGGCGATAAAACGGTTGAAATAACTTCTGAACAGGTAGAAGAAATAAACGAGAAATATACTCGCTTGATATTTACTTCAACGCCCATTTCGGATTTGGTTAATGATGATATGAGCGACGACATCTACAGCTATCCTCAATACGTCGAAATACTCGAAACGATTTCTTATGGACGAAATCAAGGCTGGAGTTCCGATGATTATTATAATAACAGCTTGTCAGCATATTATGGAGCTCAGGAACTTACAAACATTGAATATTCTTTACGTGATCTGAACTATGATAATATACCTGAGCTTTTCATCTACACAACACGAATCTACATAGCTGACGGTCAGCCTACCGATCCATTTATAAACTTGGTAGAGGTATATACAATATCGCAATATGAGGCTGTACAGCTTTGCAGTACATCACATGAAAATATAGGATATTCTCTTTGCGAAAATAACTGTATCAAGGAGTCGAATTACGGCGGAAATTCTGAGTATAAGTTCTATAAATATTCAGGCGGAGATTCCTTGGAATTTATTGAAGGCATTTTATACGACGGCTACAAAACTTTATATTATAACGCTGAGAATGATATATATGAATTATCAGAAGATGAAGCAAATGACATCATGAATAGGTATAGTGAATATAAAAATTAATGTGATTGGCGAGATAGAGAAGGAGAAAGTTATGGGATTTTTCAAAGACTTAAAGGACGCTGCTAAAAGAGGTGACGAGAAAGGAAAACAGGACATCGCGAGACGAAAAGAAGAAGAACGCAGAAAGATCGAGATGTTGAACGACCTCAGCAATCGCAGAAACAAAGCCAACAAAGACAAGAAATAATCCCAAAGGTACATATGTTGTACCTTTGAATTGATGTGTTTGATTTTGCGGTGAGATATCTCCCCACATTATTTTTTAAGTTAATCCTGATTATGCAAAATTCAAAACGTTGTAAATCCTAATAGATCGTGCAGTTGCGTTATTTGCAGCATATTTTCAATACTGTTTTTTCTTCACCAGATGGGTGAAAGAATTTAAGGCGGCTTTATGATTAAATAAGGGCAATGCTACATTGTTTGATGCCTATTGAAATATGACTAACTTTGCGGAATCAGGATAATGAGAAAATACATATAGTGCTATGCATTATATATGTTTTATTCGAATTAGAAAGGATTTCATAATGACTGATACAAAATATACAATGATAGGAATGACATCGGCAGGAAAAACTTGCTATATTGCAGCAATGTATATGAAAATGTCTGCTGGGTTTGATGGCTTCACTTTGATAACTGACGATACAACAAGAACCAAGTTAGAAAGAGATATACTTACTCTCCGATCGCCAATAGGGCAAGAACGTTTCCCGACAGCAACAAACGAAACAACAACAAGATCATACGAGTTCAGACTTAGCTATGAAACCAAGAAGATTATTACTTTTGAAATGCTCGATTACGCAGGAGGTTTGCTGAGAACAAGGGAAAACTCTTACGCACAAGTCAAGGACTCTATCGCTGAGTCGTCTGCTCTTTATGTCTTTATTGATGGCAAGTCATTTTGTGATGAAGATAGAGAAGAACGGAAAGAAAATGTTTATTATGATTGTGCAATGACAGTTACCCCCTTAATTCAGGATTTTGCTGATACTCACGATGGAAATCTTCCGCCTATCGTCTTTGTAGTAACAAAAGCTGATCTGTGTAAGCAGTATGTGAGTAGCGAGGAAATAACATCAACAATTAAGGAGCTTTTCAGTCCTGCATTTTCAGAGGGTACTTATTCGTATATCTGTGCTGTATCTTTAGGAGATACGATCAGTGATGATAATTACAAAGGGCGATTTAAGCCCGTAAACATTCACATACCGTTCTTTATTGGCTCTTATCACGAATACTTTAACAGATGCGTTATTCTTAAAAGTGACATTGAAGCAGGCAATGCTGACCTTGCCAAAGAAAAGCGATTGGCTAATTCAGGGGAAGCAAATGAGCTTAGAAGATGGAAGATATTCAGAGATGAGGATTATATAAAAAAATGTCGTGAACGTGCTAAAAATGCAGAAGAAGCATTAAAATCAAATCAGGCAATACTTGATAGCACTAAAGACCTTTTCTACAAATTTGGCGCAAGACTTGAAACTGAAAGTGCTAATTTCAAAAGCTTTATTGGCGGTGTTGAGCAGAGCAGTTTCAAAGCCTTTAAACTATAAAGGAGCAATCTTATGAAAGTTTACCCTTTAATTTATAGCAGAACAAAACTTGTTGACTATGTATCTGGCTTTTTGGTAAGACCGAGTGACTTAGATTATACAGTTGCAGCAAAATACGTTTCTAACGCCTTGAATGAGATTAAATATTCTGACGGATTAAGACACGCTGTTTTTTCTGTTGGAGATTATATCGTTTATGGGGGGACTGCTTGTATAACTCCCGCACTTATAAGTCGTATTCTGAAAGAAAAAAGTATGAATCAGCTCGACTTTGAGTATAAGGATTTTCAGAATGATCAAGCTGGCAGACCTATTGCATTTTTTATCGGATTTGCAGTAAAAAGAGAAAGTATTGAAAATGCTAACCATATGCCTAACATTGACCTTTATAAGACATATAAGATCTATCTGAAATATTTACAAAAACAATGGCTTAGTACTATGACCAAAACAGAAGCACTTAATGCTGATGATAGTATTAACATTGAGATTATTGAAGGTATTCCGAAATTTTCTCCTGAGTCGATTAAAAAAAATGGTATTTCAATTATAAAGAATTATGAGGAAGATTTATACCAGGATATTATCAATTACTATTTCCGTCAATCTGTGATGTATCCTAATATTGATAGTTCGTTTTTATCCTGTATTCTTCCAGAAATGATAAATGATGGCTTAATATTCAAAAATATAAGTCTTTTTGGAATTTCAGCAGAAGAATACTTAATGTGTTCTGAAAATAAAAAGGAAAAAGGCGAAACTATTCAATCATCAAAAACAGATGAAACGCCTAAAATATTCCATTCTGCTGATGAGTTTAAGAGTGGAATATCGAGCAACACAAGCGTACAGCAGCGAAAACGTCCGAATACAGATTTACCACCAGTTTATCATAGTGTACATCAGTATGAGCAGGAACACGGAGATGATAATAGAAAAAAAGCCTCCCCCACAAGCAGAAAGCTCCTGGCAATAATAGCGATAGCACTGCTTGTGGGAATGCTCCTGTTTGTCGCACACTCAATCAGCAACCCAAAGAAAAAGTTAAATCCCCGAGTGCAAGAGGTACAGGTGTCCAGTCTAACAGACAACACTATTGCAAAAACTCCTCAACAAGTATAAATCCCCATAATTCCGCCAAATCATTAGAACTAAATGAACAACAACGTGATGCATTGAAACTCCTATCCCAACTACCAACTCTATTAGCGAAAATGCCCAATTTTTCTACAAAAAAGAATTTTGCTATTTTTTCGCAATTATCAATACTATCTGAAATAGAGGGATTGGAAGAACTTGCTACTCTATCTGAGTTGCTTAAGTTATAATAATTAGAGAATGGAGGTTATTATATGGGTGATTTGTTTAATCAATTTTCTCCTGTAAATCCTGAGTACCAAAGCGAAAAGTTTGAAAAACTGATTGCTTATGAAGAATTGTATATGAAACTTCTTCGCAACTACAAAACTGAAATTGCTGAAATCCAAAATATGATGCTTCAGCTTCGTCAAGAACGAGAAGAGTTTTACAGAACTAAGCTCCCGATAATTGAGCAGTCTATTCGAGCTGATGATGTCCTTTCGGATACCGCTAAGAAGAATTGGATAATAGAGTTGCGAACCAATGTTGAGAAGAGTTTTGAAATCAGTGAAACGCTAATCTCGCATTATGTAACAAGCAACCTTGAAGAATTTAAGAGTAAAATGCAAGCAATGATAAATAAGGTGTAAAAATGCTTAAAAAATATGATTATCGTTTTTGTATTAAGGCGTCACTACAAGTAATGAGAAAACAGCGTGAAAATATATATGCTGACTCTTGTAGCAATTATTTGATATATAGCGGTTTGCACGAAACAAATGAAAAACTACAAATGCTGTATTTTCAGTATTACTTGATTGAATGGCTCGAAAGTCACTGGGGACGTATGCAAGATATTCTCGATAGACACCCGGAATATACCATAGATCAAAAACGTGATTTTACTTTATTTTATGCTGAGTACTTTAGTAATATGCTTGATTCCTGGGTGTTGAGTGGAATGCTCTCTAAAATTATGATACCTGATATATTACAATCACTAAAGGCAACCGTTCGGGAATTGATTATATTTTCTGATAAATGGGAGCAAAATAGCAACAGGCTAAAATTACTCTTAAAGAAGCATAAAGAACAATTTGAATATTTAATAGGTCAAGAAGAATAAAATAGGAGGATGTTATTATGGCATTTTTAGATATGTTTGATAAACTCGATGATATTATCTATGAGCCAGTTAAGGCAATATGCGCTTGGGCAACAGAGCCATTAAAGCGATTTGAGGACAAGAGAAAAAAGGAAGACGCTACCCAACAGGCTGATATTGAAAGTGCAAAGCGTGAACAAGAAACAGAGCTTGAAGTGAGGAAAAAGACTCAACTTGCGCAGTTAGAAGCCGATAAAAAACGTTGGGACGCTGATATTGACCATTTGATTGGTATGCAGGAGATTGAGCGTAACGAGCGTATCCTTAATGCAATTATTGAGTATAGAAGAAGCATGATTGAAGATGCAAAATCTATTGCTTACAATCTTAGTCATATGGAGATGTCACTCGTTGCAGAAGCACACGAGCTTGTATTGAGAAAAACTGAGGAATACAAAGCTCTTCAGGAAAAGGCAATGCATCAGTGTGATGATCAGCTTGAAGAAATAGGCAGAAGATTTGCTAACAATGAAAGAATCAGAATTAAAAGAGAAGATATGATTCTCGCTCAAACTGAAGATATTATAAATGCTGCCAAGAGCTTTATTGCTGAATTAAATGAGGATATAAAAAGAATAAATAAGAACAATACAGATCGTGTAAACAAAGCGACCGAAGCCGCAGACAAGACACTTGAACGAATGGGACAAGCACTTGCAATAGAACAGACACCGACAACAGCCTCAACGGTCACAGCAAAATGACACTTAGAACCAGTATGAATAAGGTCGAGTTAGATGTTCCACACGACAGAAACGGCGAATTTGAGTTACAGATACTACCTGAGAATTAGACGAGCATCTCACGGGATATAGAAAGCAAGATAATTTCCATGTATACTAAGGGTATGTCGACATCTGACATTGAAGCGCACATAAGCAATATATATGATTTGAGAGTGTTCGATTCGACTGTCAGCCGTATAACCAGATAAGATCTAAAGAGTGGCAGCAGAGACCATTGAAGGACGTATACACAGTTTCCTCGACATAATCCACTACCACATTCACAGTGAAGGACAGATAAGATCGAGAGCTTATACTCTGGTCTCATCATAGAAATTTTCCTCTTTTATCACCATTTGGTGGTTACACAAAATTTGGGGCGATGTCGTTAAATAGCTTCCGACAACATCAGAAAATCAAACTTTATAAACGGCAATAATTTTCCCCCTTCGTTTGAAGGGGGATTTTTTTACTTTCTGTTTTTTCTCTTTTTATAATCGGACTTAATATCTTTAGACCACTGTTCGTCAACAACTCCGGTGCTGCGGAATCTAGATACACTGGAGCATACTGCCCGAAAATTAAGAGCAGTTCCTTCTCTGTCGGGAACATAATCCGAAGCCATTTCACGTCTGATTCCCAAATTATGAGCGGTTTCAACAGCGTCAATATTTGCTCCGAGGAAAATGAACTCCCAATTTTCCTGAATACGTTTCTGCTCAACGAGCTTCTTCACCTGCTCGGAATTGAATTCCCTGCTTGCATTCTCCAATCCGTCAGTAATGATGACGAACAGCACCTTTGACGCTTTTTCACTCTCGGTAAGCATATTTTGAGTCTGAGTCATACGTGTGATAGTTACGCCCATTGCGTCGCAGAGAGCCGTGCAGCCTCTTACATAGTATTCCCTTTCGGTGATCTGAGCGATTTCGGAAATCGGCTTTCTGTCGTGCAGCAGTTCATAGCTGTCGTCGAAAAGAACAGTAGTAACATTGGAAATTCCCGTTTCTTTTTTCTGCTTTTCGAGCATGGCGTTGAATCCGCCAATCGTGTCGCTTTCCAGTCCGCACATAGAACCGCTGCGGTCGAGTATGAATACGAGTTCGGTTATATCCTTTTTCATAATGGTACCTCCTGTAAAATTGGTGTTGATTTTTTCCATGATTACAGTATACCATATTGAAAATTTTTATGGTCGCCTAAAAAACGACATTTTTTCTCTGAACTAGTTCTTGCGCTGACCGCCAAGCAGATTTTCGTTGTATTCGCAAAGAGCGCAATTTATTTCAAAGATATCATAAACTTCGTTTTCAATATAAAATCTCACGATAATGTCGGCAACCGAGCTGTTTGAAAGCGTAAATCCTGCGGTTTTCAGCAAATCAATGGTTTCATCCAAGCTGAGTTCCAAAGCAATTGCAAATGCAAGTACTGTAGTTTTTTTCGGCTTGTAATTTCTGTCGCATCGGATTTTTGAGAACAGCTTGCGGTCACAGTTGGCTTTTTTGTAGATTTCCACATCGCTGAAACCTTTTTCATCTATCAGACGAATAAGCATCTGCGAAAAACTTTCGTCCTTATTCCTGATTATAGCCTCAAGTTCACGATTCTTTCTCTTTGTAGTCAACGAAGCTGAAAAAGGCGGAAATTCAGTATGCTTGTCTGTCCAACGATGCTCATAAATTTTTCTTTTGAAACGATTTTCCATTTCATCAACATAATGATCGTCAATGTAGCTTTTCAATCGTTCGGAAATAAGATCAAGTCCGTCGGTATTGAAAAGTATAAGATAAACCGTCATATCGCTGTTTTTAAGAAAATCGAGAATTGTTTCCGATGCTATCTGAAAAGCTTTTTTCTTCGGATAACCGTAAATTCCTGACGAAATCAACGGAAACGCAATACTCTTCATATTATATTGCTCTGCAAGCTTTAAAGATGAATGATAACAGCTTCTGAGCAGCTTGGCTTCATCACTTGTGCCGTTGGTATATACATTATGAATAGGACCGGCTGTATGAATTATGTACTTGGCAGGCAGATCGCATCCTGATGTGATCACAGAACTCCCCGTTTCAACATGACCGATACTACTGCATTCCTTAGTGAGTTTTTCTGCTCCGGCTGCACTGAAAATCGCTCCGCACACGCCTCCGCCCATTCGCAGCATTGACGATAGCGTCTGTTTTCATTTTAACTATATCTTGTCTTATTATATAAAACGGCATTTCAATCACCCTTTCTATCGAGGAAAATCACCTTGAATATCTTAATTAATTATACCACATTCAGTTGAATAAATCAATAAAAATGATTGTATTTTTCTAAGCTTTACTTATTATTGGATTTGTAGTACATATTTTAAAAATATCATAAGATCAATGCCTCCCAAAATTGGGAGGCATTTTCACTGTTAATTATTCATTTAGATATTTTTGTTCTTAAACACGAAATTCGTATGTTCATGTGTAACTTTTGAAACCAATTCGCAGATCTTATTCATTTCACGCCAATCTGTTTGCATCATGTAGCCGTCACAATATGAAACAGAGTTGACGATTATGTGAGCGTGGTAACTTGAATTTCCTGCGTCCTTTTTGTGAACGCAGTAGACTACCTGATATTCCAGCGAAAAATACTGCGAGATCATATACGTGCAGAATACCGCCTTTTCCTCAGTATCAACATTTCTGCCGAAAGCGATAACAAAATGAACCAACGGATTGAAATCTTCTTTTCGATAATAATTTTTTACAGCCATAAATTGATTGTATATATCAGTGCTGTTATGAGTATTCACGTCAAATCCGCCCTTATGTACAGCTCTTTCGTCAAGGACGTAGTTTATAGCGTTTCTGACGTACTCGCTGCCGCCGTAAGTATTTCTGATAATCATAACTTCTGCCATAACGCATTTACCTCCTCCTGTATTTTTTCGCTTCACTTGCATTACTTTCTTTCACGATCTCGTATGCGTGGTTGGCAATGTTCTGCACGCCAACAATGATTTCGGGTGTAAGAGATTTTTCGGCGCGCAGCGAAGCGTCAACGATAAATTTGTTTGCACTTACACCTTTTTCAGCGGCGTTGCGTTGTATTGTTTCTTTTTCTGTTTCTGACATTCTGATTGATGTCACAAGCGTTTGATTTTTGACTTTTGAAGTTTTCTTCTTTGAATTTTTCATAAAAATTCTCCTTAATTTAAATTTTACACAGAAAAATCAAATTGCATTTTCTATGTATTACATTGTAGTACTTTTGGGATTTTATTATCGCATCATAAAATAAAATTCAATATTTCTTTTATATTCTTTATTTATATATTAATTTATTATTAATATATAGCAAGCGGTCGCTTCGCTCCCTCCCCATTAAATTGTAGTACTTATTTTCACTTATTTTTCCTATTATTTTGAATTTTGAAATATATATTATTATAATGACATCAAAGAAAGGAGGAACGAAATGTTCAAAAATGAGCGATATATCACTCGTGGAGTTCAATTGGAAATACCGATTGAACTCCAACTTTTTATGTGGAGCTGCATTGACTCTATGTCCGAACCGAAAGATTATTTTCAGGTGTTCAAGCTTGAAAAAATGAACGGAAAGCAAAACATAAGTCACAGTTCGGAACAGCCTGATTATCAAAGGAAATACCTGTTTCCAAGCGATGATCCAATTACCCAAAAGGTCTATGTCATTGACGACGGCGACCACTCAACAATGCTTTTGGCAAACGAATACTAACAAAAAATCCTACTCTTCCCGGGTAGGATTTTGCTTATTTACGGAGGAAAAAATGAAAGAAAAACTTATCTGCTCTCACTGCGGAGCGGCAATCGAGGACAATGATTACGGTCTTGTTGACGACGAGATCGTATGTCGGGAATGTATCGACGATCACACTGTGACCTGCGAACACTGCGGCAGAATTATCTGGGATTCCGACGACTTCGGCAACGAAGATATGTCCCTATGCCGAAGCTGTTACGAAAATCATTATACCCACTGCGCTGAATGCGGCTGCCTGATTTATCGTGACGATACATACGAATACGACGACAGTCTGTTCTGCTACGAATGTTATCGGGAGGTCAGGGAAAACAGCACAATTCACGACTACAACTACAAACCGAATCCCATATTTTACGGTGATTCCGACCGATATTTCGGCATTGAGCTTGAAATCGACAAAGGCGGAAAGGACGATGATTATGCCGCTGAAATTCTCGATATTGCTAACGGAAACAGCGAGTATGTTTACATCAAATCCGACGGTTCTCTTGACGAGGGAATGGAACTGGTTTCGCATCCGATGACTTTGGATTTCCACAAAAAATACTGCTGGAATGAGATCATGCGCAAGGCGATTCAGCTTGGTTATCGTTCGCACCAGACAAGCACCTGCGGACTTCATATTCACGTCAACCGAAGCTGTCTGAGCAAAAGCCGTGATGAGCAGGACGATGTAATTTCGAGGATTCTGTTCTTTGTGGAAAGCCATTGGAACGAACTGCTGAAATTCTCACGCAGAACAGAATACAGCATAAATCGCTGGGCGGCAAGATATGGTTACGAGAACAATGCAAAGGATATTCTGGACAAGGCTAAGAACGGAAATCAGGGGCGTTACGCCGCCGTAAATCTCTGCAATTACAACACGATCGAGTTCAGAATGTTCCGTGGAACGCTGAAATATTCAACGTTTATCGCCTGTCTTGAACTGGTGAACATCATCTGTGAAACTGCCGTTTTCAGTTCTGAAGACGAATTGAAAAAACTGTCATGGTCTGAATTTGTATCAAAAATTAAAGACGCTCCCGAGCTGATTCAGTATCTCAAGGAGCGCCGTCTTTACATCAACGAAACAACCGAAACCGAGGAGGAATTTTAAATGGACAAGCTTAATATCATCAAGGATTCTCAGCTGCCGTCGAACAGCGTTTTGCACGATATCCTGAAACTTGCGGCTGTGATCGCAGCTGCCTGTTTAGCGGGAATCGTCAACGAAATAATCAAAAATGTCGGCGGTTCAAACGATTCGATGAACGGAATTTTCAGAAATTAAGGAGGAAAAATTTATGTGCGCACTTTACGGCTGGCTTGACTGCGGTAAGAAATTACCGCACAAGCTTTTGAACAAACTTACGCAGGTTCTTGCAAACGCTGCCGAAGAACGTGGAACAGACGCGGCAGGAATTTCATATGTCAGAAACGGAAAGATCACCATTTACAAACGTCCCCGACCTGCTCATGCGATCAGGTTCAGAATCCCCGAAAACACGACCGCTGTTATGGGACATACACGGCTTGCAACTCAGGGTGATAAGTCGCATAATTTCAACAATCACCCATTCTCCGGCACTGCCGGAGATACTTCTTTCGCCTTTGCTCACAATGGAGTTCTCTGGAATGACAAGGAGCTTCGCCTTGAGAAAAAGCTCCCTGATACTCATATTGAAACAGACAGCTACATCGCTGTTCAGCTTATCGAATCACGGGACACGCTTAACTTTGATTCACTGCGTTATATGGCGGAAACTGTAGAGGGAAACTTTACATTTACCGTGCTTGATGAAGCTGATTCTCTATACATTATAAAAGGAAGCAATCCTATTTGCCTGCTCCATTTTGAGTCTCTTGGACTTTACATATATACATCAACGGAATCTATCATGAAGAACGCTCTTCGCAAAGTTGGGTTATTTAAATTCGCTTCTGAGAAGATAGAAGTTGTCGAGGGAAATATTCTGCGTATCGACCAAAACGGCAAGATTACCCGCTCTGACTTCGAGCCGAAGCTGCACCGTTCAAAATATTTCAGTTGGTATGGAGAAGATGAGCCATACTACGATGTTCACGAAGAACTGCTATTTGCGTACTGCGGCTGCTATGGTGTTGATATTGCTGACGTTGAACTCCTCTTAGAGTACGGCTACACCTGCGATTAAATTGAGGATATGCTTGCCGATCATGCCCTGCTCCATGAAACCTTGCAGGCTATAAAGTTTGAGGACGGCGAAAGTCTTTATGAGAATTGCTGCGGCAGAGTGTTCTGACAAGCAACAAAAAAGCCTGTAGCAGCAATGAAGAAAACGGAAATATACCAGTCATACTACTACAGGCTGTATAAAAATTTTAGAATTTTGGGAAGTCTCCTGATTGAGAGACTTCCCAGATTCGTATCAGGAAAAAACAAAATAAATTCATAATTACGTTTTTAAAAAAATCCCCCTTACAGAACAAAAGAAAAAAGTAGATTTCTAATAACTTTTCGAGGCGGCTTATTTAAAAAAACTTAATCAGAAAAATTTTCTCGACTTTTTTAAGGAATTATAATACTCTTGAAGCACATCTAATAGCCGGTCTAATTCATTACTCGATGTATAATAATACATTTCACCTAAACATTTTGGCTCTTCGCTATCTCTTGAGAATGAATTTTCCGACAGCTCTCTTAATTCCTTAAATTTCTTGGAGTTTATTTTGCCTTTTATATATTTTACATGATCAGAACATTGATGCTTTCGAGCGCACTCTGCAATATAGTCGCCATGATAATGAATGAAATCAGTTATTTCTACTACTGCATGGTGAAGAATTGCCAATAACTGCTGTATTATAATATTTTCAGGGCAGCTGTCAATATACGTATAAATTTCCGGATAGCCAACAATAACTTTTTCGACTTCTTCTCTGCATTTTTCGCTTTTCCTCAGATCACCACTATACAACCATATCAAATCCAAATTCAGTACTCGTTTGATTAAATCCTCTGTATAACTTACAAGACTTATTTCGTATTCGGATATTAACGGAGCAATGTTATCTTCATATTGCATTAAGGCTTTATCAGTAATTATTCTATTAAGCTCTTTCTCGTTTTTACATTTATACCGATGAAGAATACTTTCTTCATCAAGATATGTTACGAAATAAAAAATTAATGGAATATCGTTGTTTATCCTTATTAATGACAGTGGTTTCGATAAATAGAATTCGCTGGAATTTAAATCCTTTTCAATTTTAATTTGTTTATTAAAAGCATGAAAATGTGAAGTAATATTGTTAAAAAAGGATCTGCTCCGCTTATCATAGTTTCCGTTTTCATCCACATATATCTTTAACAATATTTCATTAATTTCTAGTGAGGCATATTGATTGTTTTCCATTGCACTGACCAACAAGCAATCATTATATTTACTTTTATCATTATTATAATCGGTATCATAAATATAATAGGAGTTATCAGAGCTTAATGAATCAAATATTTTGTTAATATTCCTGCTGATATAATTAACTTTTATATCATCTAATGCTTTCCTGAATTCTGTGCTTATATCCTCGTTTTCAATTACCATCTTATCAGAATAAGTTGATTTTGTGAAAATTGCTGAAAGGATAGTTATAGCTGCATTATAAGCAAATGTATTTATTGCTTTGTCATCTGCTGTAGGAAAGGTAATATCCTCTTTATATGATATTAAGTAAGTAATAAAACGTGATATGCTTTCTTCTCTTTGAAAATCAATCGGCTCATAATTTGGCCTTTGAATTTTGGGTTTATCAGCAAGAAAAGCTATATATAATAACTTTAAATAATTATTATGATCAGAGTTATTAAACTTACACGAACTGAATAAATTGCCGCTGCGATATATTTTATCTGATGCCGGCTTCACTGTAGTGGAACCGAAAATAGTGATCAAAAATTCTTTAAGGACATCTATTCGTTTCATTGGCTGCTCCCTCCTTACCTTTAAATAGGTAAACGTTCTGATTTTTCTTAATTTATATTAAAGATTCTGAATGAAAAATAAGCAAAAATACCTCCTATTTCCAATTTCATTTCCACAGCGATTATAATATAATATATTATGGCGTACGCAAATCAAATAACAGGAGTGTAATTTATGTTTAATTTATCCAATCAGCAACTACCCTTTGACTATTCAAAGCCATGGTATCAGCCATATGTACACGACCAACTTCGGATAAACGACAGCTGGTACAGACCTATGAATATTATGCGTCATGTCTGCAAAGAAAAGACCTTCGAGGCTCGCAGGCTAAGAAAAAGCGGAGACATTTACACAGTTACTGAGAGAAACGGGCGTGAAGTGAGAGTTGGAAAAATAAGGTTGAAGGACAAGTTCATCGTTAACCAGAAACCTGACGGAACATTTGACGCCTTATATTGCATGGTAGAATGTGATGGGGATAAAACTACGATCCCCATCTCAATCCCACACAAAGATTTTATCAGGCACAATATCCTACACTATATTCCGTTTTTCCCTCACAACGAAGACTGCCCTGACCGGTATATTGTTTTGGCTTTCTTTCGGGAACTGCTTGACGGCGATGACACCAAGTTTCTTCAGCTTCCACAGCATTCCGGATGGCAGGAAAGTAAAGAAAACAAGACTTCGTTCGCCTCATCGGAGATAGTTTTACCCAAACTCCAAAAGTACTACCCGGTTGATATCCTCGAACGCAAGCGTATTCACACAGAGAAAAGTTTTGCAGAATCAGCCGAGGAGCTGGCTAAGGTCTTGCCTGCTCACTGGAAATATAAATTCTTGCTTTCAGTTCGTATCACAAGTCTCTTACTATACTTCTACGGACTGGCAGGATTGACCTCAGATCAGATATTCATCGTTGAACCTAAGAGCGAATCCAATGCTAAGTCAGTTATTGCCATTATCAAAAACAAGAATTTTTCACCTAATGTTTGTCCTCTCATCGACACGAAAACTAATCTGCAAAGGGAGCTAAACGGCATCAACGACGGAATCGCTCTCTTTCGGGATACATCATATGCAGAAGACCGCAAGAAGCTCGATGCCGGACTTAATGTTCTGCTTCATGATTTGCAAAACTGCACCGGGAATGAAGTCAAAAGCCGTCACCTCACTGTGATTCTCTCCGACAATCCCGGGAACATATCATCCGAGTATCCGGCTTATTTCATCAGTCTCAGTGATTGTCCGGATATTAAAAACGACAATGAACTTCATCAAGCAATCGGTGAATTTGAAAGTGCGTTAATACGGCTACTCACAAATTCAGAGATAACTGAAAATCTGGTAACAAATGCATTGAATCGAACGACTTATCTGACCAGGACAGAGGCTAATTCAAATTACTGGATGAGCTGGCGAATGCTCCGAACGACCGTTGAGATATTATTTGAGTATCGGCTCATAACTCCGGATGAACAAAGTGAGATCATACGTTTTCTGAAATGCAATCGTTATAAAGGCAGAGATTCAGAACAATGCATAACAAATGATTTTCGTCATGTGCTCTCAAATTGTATCAATATAGGTACGATCAGTATAGCTAATCAAAAAGGCGTTCCGTATTTTGATCCAAATAAGGCAATGGTATTTCTTGATGACAAGCATATCAACATTCTGGCAGAAACTATTGATACCCGGATTTTACCACGTATGAAAACGACCAGAAAACGCAACAAGCTTTTATCAGCGCTGAAATTTTGCGGAAAACTGTACAGCAACAACAATTATAAACGTAACCTTGATGTTGAAACGGCTCCAGGAGTTACGGAAACTGTCAGTGTATACAGCTTTCCGAAGGATATCCTCACACTAAAGTGCATGGAAAAGATAAACTCATTGGCATTTGCTGAATATATCATAAAGGATTCTGAGTTTCCGGAAGGTTTCATACCAATGGCACGCATCAATGGATGCAGCGGAGCAGCCGGTGTAGTTATAACTGATTCAACAGATGAGGCTGAGAGTATGTATATATCAGGACAAACACGTTCCGGTAAGACATATTTCCTTGTTCATCAGGCTGTTATACGCGCTGAGACAGGCAAGAAAGTCATAATCTTCGATCAGACAGGGGCATTTTCTCCAGATGAGCTGAAAAAGCATCTTCCGCAGGAAATAGTTGAAAACTACTTCTCACACTGGAATATCGGTAAGCAAGGCATTCCTATTGATCTTTTGTCATTGGAGAACTGTTTATCGCTCCCGGAAAAAAAGAATCGGTTGTTCAGCATATTCTCAGTAGCAGCAAGGATCACCGGAGATATTCAAGGAAAAGTACTGAAAAAACGCCTTTCAGAAATATCAAAAGCCATCGACACAGGAAGAATACATTCCCTGTGCGAAACGTTGGCGTTTTTCGATGAGACCGATCCTGAACAGTCAAAACTCAAAGACAGGCTTGAAGAGGTTTTTGACGATCTTGAAGGACTGAACACATACAAACAAAACTGGGGAGAATTTCTAAATTCGCAGAAGAAGATAGTCGTTCTCTCAACTTCGGCAGACGGAATCCGAAAGAGCAGCCAACTCATTGACATGATGATAGCAGGCTTATACGAGTACAAGCAATACGATCGCGACCCGCGGTATACTGTCATTCTTGATGAGATCGAGGATCTATGTCTCGAAAAAGACGGTCCTGTCAGCATCATTCTCAGAAAGGGCGCAAAGCATCGTTTATCCATGCTGCTTGCCTCTCAGGAATTTTCTGTTGAAAAGGACAGTCTCGGCAAGATCATAGGAAACTGCGGTACACTGGTATTCTTCCGGCCAAAAACTGACAATATCGCTGATATTTCAAAGTTAACCGGCGTTGACAAATCGACGCTTGCAAGTCTGGAGCAGGGACAATTAATCTATCACGGTCTTTGCTACAGTAAGTATGCAGGTAAAAATAAGACCGTTACACTCATTGGGTGGACATACAAACATAATAAGTAAATGTGAGCACGGCGCCTTCGGGTGCCACCCTACATATTTATTATAGTATAATTAACGGGACAAGTCAAGCAACTTATTCAGAAATGGAGAAAAAATATGGTGACAATTGAAAACACCTTCAGGGATTATCCCGATATCGTCTCATTTGATCAGATGAGGGAAATGCTTCACATCGGAAGAAATAAGGCTTATTCGCTGATCGAGCAGAAAAAGATACGCTCTATCCGTATCGGACGCCGTCACAAGATTCCAAAGGTCAGCGTCATCGAATTTCTGAATCAGGACTCTTATAACAACAACTAACAGTATTCAGAATGCCGCCTGTCAGCACTTTACGGCAGGCGGCTTTTAGGAGGGATATAATGATAAACTATAGTTTGCAGATAAACAACCGCAAGTGGTGTGTAAGTTTCTACATTATGAACAGCGACGGAAAACGCAGACAGAAGCAGCTTTCCACTGGCATAACAGCTCTTGATAACAAGGGTAATAGAATCAACAAACGCAAGGCAGAGGAAAAGGCTAAGGAGATAATCGCACGTTTCGGACGGTATCGTTGACAACGAGTACAGTGTCTGGACGCTGGATAAATGTGTTGAATACTGCCTTGAACTGAGGAAAACAAAGCTGTCGCCCACTACATATTTCGACTATCTTAACGCTTTGAAGTGCCACATAAAGCCTTATTTTCAGAACCGAAAGCCTATTCGAGATCTGAAAGCAAAGGATATCGAAGCCTTTTGCAGCTTTATGATAAGCGAGGGAAAAAGTCCGAAAACGGTGCATAAAATGCTTAGCCTTATCGGGCCGGCTTTTCGATACGCTGAGAAAAATGACTTCATACTGAAAAATCCGATGAACGTGGTAGACAAGCCATCTAAAGTGCGATGCAAGACCGGCTACTATAACGCAGAACAGTTGAACGCTCTTGCTAAAGCGGCTAAAGGCTCATACATTGAAAATCCGATCGTACTCGCTATGGTGCTTGGATTAAGACGTTCTGAAATAATCGGCATAACATGGGATAATGTGGACTTCGAGAACAGGCTGATACACATCAGACAAAGCGTAGTTACCGGAGATTCAAGCATACTTCCCAAAGGTACTTACAAGGTTATCGGCGAAGCAGGCGGCAGACGTACCCGTGAAATAATCCTGAAAACCATGCTGAAAACTGACAGCAGCGTCCGCAGCTTTACTATGAACGACGCCCTGTATAACTACTTGAAATCACTCAAAGCAAAGCAGGACGTAATGCCCCGTGAAACTAAGGCTTACATGGATTTTGTCTGCGTTAATGATGTAGGTACGCTCATAACTCCTGATACAGTAACAGCTCAGTTCAGGAAGCTGCTTGATAAAAACGGATTGCCGCATATCAAGTTTCACGCACTCAGGCATTCTTGTATAAGTCTTCTCGCCAACAATACAGAGTTCTCAATGAAGCAGATACAGGACTATGCTGGACATGGAGACTTCCTCACAACGTTTAACGTGTACAGTCATGCCGACGATTCCGCAAAGAAATCTGAAATGGACTATATCACAAGCTGCTTCACGGATCTGTTCGGCGGCAAGGATGATGAATAATGAAATGCAGATGCTTCCGATCACGGAGGCATCTGCTTTATCAAACGCAAAATTATTGACTTTTGCGTTTTTATTGTTGCAGTAATATATATCTTCTTAATCTTGTTTGACGAAGGATACAGAAAGTCCCCGCACCTGCGGGGACTAATTTTATCAAAAAATCCCATATTAGAAAAAAATCTTAGAAAACAATGAAAAAAGCATTCCCTATCTCTTGGAAATGCCTGTGTTTCTATTCTGTATCTATGCCGGAAATTTATTTTGATTCGCGGAATGAACATGAATTTGCAATAAAATAAGCGAGTCATGCGAGCGGTCACGTGAACCGTCCGCGGCGACTCGCCGCTCTGGGGTGGGAGATGGGATTCGAACCCACGATCTTCGGGACCACAATCCGACGCTTTAACCAGCTAAGCTACACCCACCATAAATGGCGCGCCTTGCTGGATTCGAACCAGCGGCTTACTGCTTAGAAGGCAGTTACTCTATCCAGCTGAGTTAAAGGCGCATAGTGAAAAATTAAGCAGCTTACAGCTGCTGGAGCGGGTGATGGGAATCGAACCCACGTAACCAGCTTGGAAGGCTGGAATTCTACCATTGAACTACACCCGCATCTGACGTTTCCGTCAACATCAAATATTATATCACAGTTTGCCCGAATTGTCAAGAGCTTTTTCAAAAAATGTCATTTGCAACACATTTGAGCTACTCAACAATATTTTTTTGTTGATTTTAGACAAGCCAAGGGATGCCCGAAGGCATCCCTTAATTTGTTTCCTTGCTGTTGACAATATTGTCGAGTCCTCTGCGCAAACGATTGAACTCTTCCAGCATAATGTGAAGATGCTCCTTACCGAGATCGGTAATATGATAGTACTTTCTTGTTCTGCGTTTTCCCACGAGAACGGTATTTTCCCTGACATAGTCACGGCTTACCATGCGATACATAACGGGGTAAAGCGAGCCGTCCTTAATTGCGATCTCGCCGCCGCTGCGGTCCTTTACAGCCTGGAAGAGCTCGTAGCCATACATATCGCGTTTTTCGAGCATCAATAAAATAACTATGTCTATTACTCCACGTATAAGATTTTCCTGAGCCTGCATTTTGATCCCTCTTTTTGCAACAAGTGTATCCAGGCTATGCAGTTTTGTGCCAAAAATACATATTACCCAATATATATATATATATATATATATATATTGTATCATAATCACAGGAATTTGTCAATGTTTAAATAAAAATCAGAATTATATTTCTCCGATTTCACAAGTTTCCGCATTTATACAAAATGTTAAATTGTATGTTTTGTCCAAAGAATAAACAACCAGTGTCGATTATCCCACTAAAAAAGACTCCGGAACTGAATTGTTTACCGGAGTCCTGATATTATCAATTATTCTTCCTCAGCCGCGCCCTTCTTTTTTCTGAATTTCGATCTCTGACCAAAATTAAAGGAAGCCGTGAGTATCTTATCCGACTTGAACAGTCTGAGCGCGAAGAACAGGCAGATCGCCAGCACAGCTATCTGGTACGCCAGACCTGCGAAGAAAAGCGTTGTATTGCCGAAGGAAAGATTCGGTATAGCGGAGAACGTGTGAGTGAAAGGAATTGCGTAAACTATGATTCGCAACACCACAGGAAGGGTATTGATATCCGCCAGCATGGAAACAACGTAAGGTATCATCGCCATAAACATGAGCGGCATTATCATTGTCTGCGCCTGCTTTGTGTCGTTTACGAGAGAGCCTAAGATAATGGAGACAGAAAGGCATATCATGATCGTCACGAAAAGCTGAACGCCTACCAGGATATAATCGCCCATGCCCAGATTCAGCCCAAGCTGCTCCATAGCCTTGTCAACTGGCAGAAAATCCGTCACAGCCGCACCTGCCATGTCTCCGGAAACCGAGCTCTCTGCCCCCGACATAAACTTTGAAAAGGCGAACATATAGCACACCGCATTGAGCAGGGCAACTATAGCAGCCGCAAGCATTTTAGAGCCTAAAATAGCCGTTCTCGACACCGGCGCAGACAGCAGCGTCTCCAGGGTCTTGTCGATCTTCTCATTTGAAATGGCGCTCATAAGCATCTGCGACGTCATCATGATGAGCACGAAAACAACGAGGGGCAGGATCATACTCTGCATAGATATCTTGTTCATGATAGAATCCGTATCAATAGCCGCTGATCTGCCGTTCACGACAGTATTTTCAGTAACCGTTACCGGAGAGTTTATAAGCTCCACATCCTCGGCAGTAAGCCCGGACAGCTCCGCAAAGGTATCGGAAATGCAGCTGCTTATGAAGCTCAGCGCGCTGCTGTTGCTGTTGGAAATATTGGACAGCATTGCGGAGGAATTCATGGACGCGACGCTGATAAGCTCGGGAGCTTCGCCGTTTTCGATAGCTGCGGTAAAGCCCTCCGGAATAATAACGAGAGCCGATATTCCGGCGTCCTCAAGTATCTGCGCATAGTCGTCGCCCTCGGTATCAAAGACGTTGACCTTAGCGCCGCCCTCGGCAAGCGTATCGAAAAGCTTAGCCGTAAATTCCGTGTTGTCGCGGTCGCTTATGTTGACAGTATACTCGCTTTTCACAGCCTCCTCAACGGTAGCCGTCATAACGTTTCCCATAAGCATAAAAATGGCTACAACGGCGATAAGGCTGACTATCATCTGCGTGTTGATAAGCTCAGCCAGCTCTTTTTTAAGCAGATTAAAGAATTTCATTATCGTTCACCACCCTTTCAAAGACCTCTTCAAGATTCGCGGCATTATACCGCTGCTTCAGCTCGTCGATCTTTCCGGTAACGAGAAGATGTCCCTTTGCGATAATGCCGACGCGGTCGGAAACAAATTCTATCTCCAGCATATTATGGGAGGACAGCAGGAAGGACATTCCCTCCTCTGCCGCAAGCTTTTTTATCATTTTTCGTATCTCGATAGCGTTGAGCACGTCGAGACCGCTTGTAGGCTCGTCAAGGATAGCAAGGGCAGGCTTTGTCATAACGGCGCGGGAGAGCAGCAGCTTACGTATCATGCCGCGGCTGTATGTACCGATCTTGTCCTTGAGGCGTTCCCCGAGACCGCACATTTTCTCCGCACGCTGAACATAGCTGTTGATAGTGTCGATGTCGGTTGAGAACAAGCCTGCCATAAAGCGCAGATATTTTTTTCCGGTCATGTTCTTGTAAGCGCCAGCCTCGTCGGGGAGGTAGGTGATACAACTCCGGACCTTTTCCGGTTCTTTTATAATGCTGTGACCGTCAACGACAGCGTCGCCGGAGGTAGGCGTCAGCAGTGTCGAGATCATACGGATAGTCGTGGTCTTACCAGCGCCGTTCGGCCCGATAAGAGCGAATATCTCGCCCTTCTGGATGTTGAAGGAAACGCTGTCTGCGGCAAGCACTTTTGCGTACTGCTTAGAAAGCCCCTTCACTTCAAGAATATTTTCCATAAATAATCCCCTTTTCTCCCGAAACATCGGGAATATCATTGGTTTTTCCAACCAATGTAATTATATCATATTGTTAAACAATTGTCAAGACGCTGACGATATAAAACGCTAACAGTGTGGCATAAAAAAAAAAAAAACGACTGTTTTTTGTTAATAGTGCACAAAAATAAAAACATAGGGTTTCAAAAGGGACGGTTGTCCCTTTTGCAGAGTCCAGAGGCAGCGCCTCTGGCAGGGCATGGGACAGAGTCCCATATCGACCGAAGGTCGATGATGCCTTTAGGCGCTCTGCAAGGGGTGAATGTCAAAACAGTCCAGTGGACTGTTTTGACAGAGGGGACGCTCTGCAAGAGAGAGCGTCCCCCGAATCTTCCCCAGCACATTTCCAAAAAGTCAGGACTAAATTCCATATTATTCCCACCAAAAGATCAGCCCCCGGAAAATCCGGGGGCTGATCATAAGGAGGTGGAGTATATTAAATTGAAGATGTCATAAATAATCAGAACCTATCAGCTCTTCTCGCTGATGAGTATAGAAACTCTGTTCTGTATAATGTCGGCTGCGTCCTGAGCGGATTTCTCTCCTGCGAAGAACGCCTCGACCTCTTCGTTGATGATGCTCTGTATCTCGTCATCGTAATAGTAATTGGTGAATTTTGCATTGAGGATATAGTCCGCAATATAATCTCTCTCTTCCTGAGTAAGCGGCTTGATCTTTATTTCCTCGCCTGCAAGCCATATCTGGTCGTCATATTCCTGCTTCTTGCCGTTCTCGTCTGTCCAGTAGGGCTTGCTCATTGTTTCGTCCAGCTTTTTATCGAAGGCGGATTTCAGAATGGGCAGATTGTACATTTCGTCGCCGCCCTGGTAATCCTCGGTAAGATACTGGCTTACAAACTTCCAGCAAGCGTCCTTCGAGGGCGAGCTGCTCATAATGGATGCGGAATCGTAGACCTGCATCGTTGCGCCTGAACCGTCAGTCGACGGAGCGCCTACCAACGTTACATCATCGCCGAAATAGCCGTCTCTCACTCTCTTATACTCTCTCGGGTCGTCAAGCCACATATCATAGAGCAGAGCCTTATCGTTTCTGAGAGCCATTTCCTGCTCACTATACCAATCATCGTCGTACTCGTCCCTGTCTGTGTCGGCGATGTCATTTCTGTTTTCAAAGCGATCTGCAAACTCCAGTATCTTTATAAATTCGGGAGAATCAAATGAGCAGGTGCCGTTTTTGTAGTCCAGGAAGCTGGAGCCTTCCACTGCCAGAGCACTGAAAGCACGCTGCTTGGTGTTGTCGCCGTACTGGTAAAGCGACACGCCCTCGGGCATATTGTTGTATACCTCTATCAGATCGTCAACAGTCCAGTTTTCCTCGGAGAAGAACTTGCTCTTGACTACAACTGTCCGCACCGAGAAGTCAAAGGGCATGGCATAGAGCTTGCCGTCGGTCTCCATACCTTTAAGAACGGATTCCACAAGGTCCTCCTTTGCCGGAGCGCCGTCCTTGCCCATAAACTGGTACATATCCACAAGCGCGCCCTTGCTTCCGAGATTATTTGTAAGAGCGGCGTCGTTCATCATGATAATGTCCACCTCTTTTCCGGCAGCAAGATCCTTTTGCAGCTGCTTTGCCGGAGTATTCGTGGTCATCTGACTTTCCTCGTCCCATTCGTAGTACTTGCTGTACTCCTCAACTCTGATACGGTAATCCGTATTCTCCTGGTTGAACTTCTGCACCATTTTGGTAATAGCGGTGTCGTTATAGCTAACGACCATATTGATTATAACAGCATTTTCAAGCTCCGAGGGATCGCGCTTTGTAAGGCGGTAGAAGCCCTGTGTGTCGTTCCAGTCGTTTATATAAACTATAAACTCTCCGTTCTCCACCGGGAAAACGCCCTGTACATAGTCGTCGTCAATGTCGGAATCCGTCCAGTTGACAAGCTCCTCTATCTCGTTATCCGGAGTGACGCCGTAAAGCGCGCTGCTTCCTGTCAGAAGAATGGGATAGGATTCGTTTCCGCGGTGAAGTCCATTGAAGTAGTTATCAACCTCCTTCAGAGAGATCTTATCGTCGCTGAGGGTCATAGTTTCCGCGTCGATCTTTGCGATGACCTGCTCATCCGTATCATCGTCATACATAGTGAAGAGCAGGTTGCCGTCCGCGTCGTTTATAGTGCCGTCGTAAAGGTATACATCGTCGTCAAGGTCAAGCTTGCCGATAACGTTTCCGTTTGTGCTTACAGCAATATAAGCTTCGTTGTACATTCCGCTTATATTGTATATGATAGTATCGTTTCCGAGCGCATTGGCGTCGCCGAGCCAGATACGTCCGGTCTCGCCATTCTCCTCGATGTACTTTCCTACGTCGCCGACCTCGTTCTTGCCGAGCACATTGCCGTTTTCGTCTATCTGATAGATGTAGTAGCTTCTTATCTCCGCGTCGTAGAGCGCGTCATAGTCGAAGCTCTCCCAGTCGAAATCCGGGACCTCAGAGTCGGGAAGAACAGTTCCCTCCTTGTAATCGGTATATGTCACGGTGACGTAGATGCTGCCGTCAGTCATTACCACCGGTACTGCGCTGAAGTCCTCGTGACCCTCGGCTATCTCGCTCATGTCGATGCTCTGATAGTCGATAAATTCGCTGTCCGTGATGCAGAAGGTGTATCCCTCCTCGCTGCTTCCGGACACCAGGAATTTTCCGCTGTCGCCGAGCGCCATTATGCCGTCGATCCACTCAACAGGCGGCTTTTCTCCGACTGCTACGGCGCTGTAGGAGTTCTTTATTACCTCGCTCGCCTTTTTTGCCTCATTTGTGTACTTGCCATTGTCCTTGCCGCAGCTTACGGCGGAGAATACGAACGCCATAGCTAAAATTCCGGCAGCCGTTCTTTTTATCTGTTTCATAAGCTTTCCTCTTTCTTTTTATTTTGATCTTTTTCTGTATCGGTTTCTTCTTTTCCTGTATTATTTAATTTCTTTTGTTTCCTGTTATAAAATCCCCACTTTACGGATTCGACCATGCTGTCGGCAGCCCTTTTCCGGAGTATGCCTATCATCCGCCAGAGCAGTACGATCAGTATTGCCAGCGTAATTGCCGGGATAATATATGCAAGCCGCCTGAAATGATAGAGCCTGCTCAGCCTGAACTCTGTTATCCTGGAAGCGTTCTCCCACCAGGGATAGACTATCGGCTTGTCGTGCACGGCGTATTCCGAAAGCTTTTTATATTTCTTCGCTCTCGTTTTCGGCGCAAAGCGCAGGGTGTTGTTCACCGTATAGCTCGTTTCCTTATAGCCTTCGCTGAAATAATCCTTGAAGGCATTGTAGCCGAAATTTTCCACCGGGCTGGGGATAACACATTCGTAGCAGCTCACCTTTTCCGCGCTCTGACTATATCCCGCGTCTCCGTCATACATCGCTTCTCCGGAGACAAGCTTATAGCCGTCATAGGTCATATACGCCCTGGGCGTGTCGCCTGCGGTCTTTTTTTCCGCCTTTGAGTCCGGATTCTCGACAACGCCGGATATATAGAATTTCGTGCCGTTTATATAGACGTTCATTCCTGCCACGTCTTCCGAGCCGTAAAGCGCCCATGCGGCAGTCCTGTCTATGACCACGCCGTCCTGCATAAGGTCGCTGTCGGAGATGTACGAGCCGTTTATCAGCTCGAGATCCCGGAAGAGGAAGAAATCTCCTCCGAAAACAGTCACCTCCGCGTCCGTCCTGCCCATGCCGTCTCCCCGGAAGCTCATCTGTCCTCCGGAGGTGCTGTAGGCGTCCGCAATAAGCTGCTGACCCTCCTCCGCCGTAACGGAGATATTTTTCAGGGCGTTCATAAGGCTCGCCTTAACGCCTGCGGTCTCGTTGACGGTAAAGCCGGAATCCTCGGTGAGAAAGCAGCTTGCCTGCACGCTTTCCCCGGAGCTGTCCCACCGTATGGCGGCGCTGTTATAGCCCTGCTCCTTTGCCGCGGAGCTGCCGACAGCTGTCATTATGCCCCAGGCTGCGGCAGACAGCACATTTGCGGCGGCTATAACGGCTGTTATGATTTTTTTATGCTTCATCGAGCCACCGCCTTACTCATCCTTCATACGCACCTGGTCGTTGGGCTTAACAGGCTTGCTTGAAGCCGTGATTATATAGTCGCCGCTGCTGAACGAGCCCTGTACCGCGCTGGACATTTCGTCGGAGACGATGACCTCAACGGGAACTCTTCTTGCGTAATAGCGGTTTCCGAGAGGCGAGCTCTTCGACTCGACAACGAGTACGAAGCTGCCCTGATTATCGCTGTATACCGCGCTCTTCGGCACGATAGTATCATAGCTTCCGCTTCCGCAGGGGATCGAGAGATCGACATATGTTCCGGAGTCGATATCGCCTGTAACGGAGAAAACGAGTATTCTGTTCTTGGAGTTGGGAACTGTGTCGTTCTTTATCTCCGTGAGGACAGCCTCCACATTTCCGCTCCAGTTGTTCACGATCTCCGCAGCGACGCCCTTCTTGACCTTCTTGGTCTTTTCGCCGTCGACTGTTATCTCGACGGTATAGCCCTCTTCCGCAATATCGATCGTCATGATATCCATATCGGGAACAGTCTCGTCGCCTACCCGGAAATTGATGCTGCTTACGATGCCGTTGTGCTCCGCCTTTATTTCGGTAGTCTCGTTTTCCTTTTTCAGCTTGTCGACCTTATCCTTCGCCTTTTCAATGTCCTTTTTCTGCGCCTGGAGGTCGAGCTGGTTTATCTGGTTCTGGATGCCGTTCTCCTGCTGGGTCTGGCTGAGCTGCAATATCAGGTCCTCGAGCGTCCTCTGCTTCGACTTCACGTCCTCCTCCAGCATTTCCGGGGTCATTTCCTCTCCGCTTCCGCCGGATTCATATTCCATGATCTGCGCCGAGTACCAGCTTACATTTGATTCAGCGTCCGTAAGCTGATATGCGAGATCGTTTCTCAGGGAATATTTCAGGCTGTCATAGCTTTCCTTTGCCGCATTGCAGGCAGCCTCCTTCGCAAGCATATCAGCCTCCGCCGCGTCAAGCTCCTCTTTCGTCACGACCGAGCCGGAAAGAGGTTGGGCGACTGGATCGTCTCCGCCGGAAGCCTGATCGCCGGAATATGCCCCGAGAAGAGCCGTATATATTTCCTTTGCGCTGTTGTATGCCGATTCCGCGTCAGCCGCAGCGTTTTTCTGCTCGATAAGCTGACCGGTATACTCCGGAGGCGCGCCTGTATAGTCGTCGGCGTCGATAGCGGCGATAACGCTGCTGAGCTTGGTCTGAAGCGACGTGTAATATTCAAGCTGCGATTTATTGTAGTTGTAGGCGTCCTTTGCCGCGGCGACATTGCCCTGATTTGCGGCTGCGCTGTTTTTCTTTGCGATAGCCTCGTTCAGATCCTCACGGGCATTTTTTATCGCCTGATTTTCCGCGGCATAGTCCTTGGGAGGAGTAAGCAGCGCCTTCTGATAGGAAAGCTCGAGGGCTTCAAGCTCGTCCTCGGCAGCGGTAAGCTCCTCGCTTTCGCCAGTGCCGACAACCAGGAGAACGTCGCCTTTTTCGATTTCCTGACCCGCCTTCACGTTGATGGTGTTGATAACCCTGTTGCCGTCCACCTTGACGCCGAAGCTCTGGTTGGACTCCACAACTCCGCTGCCCCGGATCCTCTCCGTAAGCTTTCCGGAAGTCGCGCGCTGGGTCTGTATTTCCGGCAGCGACTTATTCATGATAGTGTTGGAGAAAAATGTAAGCAGCAGGAGGATTATGAGAAAAATAATGAGAATGTTCTTTATAAGATCCCTGCGTTTTTTCGGGTCGCGCTCCTCAGCGTCGCCCTTTATGTCCTTTATATCCTTTATTTCAGCCATAACAGTTGTCCTTCCTTCTGTATTGTTGTAATTATCCCTTTATTCCGCCGGAGTAGACGATGCCGTCTATGAGGTAATCCTCTCCGTAGAGGAAAAGAAGTATCGAGGGTATCATGTATATCACGCCTACCGCAAAGGCAAGTCCGATATCTCCGGTGTTTATCTGCGACAGGAACACCGAAAGCGGATGCAGATCCTGATTCTTCATGAGCACCAGGGGCTGCTCGACCATATTCCAGTAGTCTATGAAAACAAGCATTGTGACCGACACGATCGCGCCCTTACAGAGCGGAACGTATATCCGGGTAAGCACCTGGAACTCGTTTGCGCCGTCAAGCTTTGCAGCCTCGACATAGGAAATCGGGATACGCCGCATTACCTTTGTAAGCAGGAACACGCTGAACGGCGAGAATATACCCGGCAGAATCACCGCAAGCCGCTGTTTCGTTTCCGGAGAGAGAAAGCTCTCCGCCGCGTCCATGACCGTGCCGCTGCCTGTATCTATCAGCCCCAGCTTGTCAGCCACAAGGAAATTCGGCACAAGCGTGACCTGGTACGGCATTATCATGAGTATGATATAGACGAAGAAGATGATGCTCTTGAGCTTTCCCGGGTAACGTGCAAAGCCATAGGAGGCGAAAATTGCCGTGAGCACCTGGAAAAGAGTTATGGGAACTGTAAGTATTATCGAGTTCCAGAATTTCAGCAGATAGTCCGGACTTTTCAGAAGCACGTTCCGGAACTGGTCGAAGGTCACCTTGTCGGGAATGAATTTCAGATTTACCGAGTCGGAAATGAACTCCTTTTCGCTGGAGGTCATATTGTCTATCATTGTGCCGTAGTTTGCGGAAATTTCCGAAGACGTCATAAACGAATTTGCAAGGGTGAGCACCGTCGGCAGCAGGAACATCACTCCGGCAGCCAGCAGGAAAACGGTAACGGCAACGTCGAGCGCCCTGCTCCTTTTCTTTCTTGCCATCACTCCACATCCTTTCCGAATTTATTATCCGCAGCCATGAGAACCGACATAATAACTATCATCACCAGCGCGAATAGTATAGCCGCCGCCGACAGCTTCTGATAATCTATGCTGTTGAAGGTGTTGTTCATGAAGTGCTGGAGCATATACAGCTTGCTGTAGGGGTGGTCTCCGGTAAGGAGATAGACCTCCCGGAAGATCTTGAACGAGTTGATAAGGGAAAGTATGAGTACGAATAAGATAGTCGGCGAAAGGTATCGCAGCTTTATATGTATGAACTGGTAGAATTTACCTGCTCCCTCAAGCTCCGCCACCTCCAGGATATCCTTTGGGACAGACGCCAGCGCCGACATAAAGAGTATCATGTTATAGCCGAGGTTTTTCCACAGGAACATGGCAATTATTATCACCTGTCCGTGAGAGGATTTCAGCCAGTCGATGCCCTGTCCTCCGAAGGCTTCGATGATGCTGTTCAGCGTACCGTGATTGTGAAAGATTACCTGCCAGACCAGCACCACCGAGGCTGTGGGAACCATAAGCGGACTAAGGAGGAACGTCCGTATAATGCTTTTTCCGGGAATTTTTCTCTCCAGAAGCGACGCAAGCCACATGGAGAGAATCACCGCAAGGGGAACTGATATAAGGGTGAACGCCGCCGTATTGGACACGGCCTTTTTGAACGCCGTATTTTTCAGAAGGGCGGTATAGTTGTCAAGCCCCACAAATTCCGCCGTAACGGGGTTATTTATGAATGAATAGTAGATGACTATCCCGAAGGGTATGAGAAAGAAGATGAGCACGCCGATAAGGCTTGGCACGATACAGGCGCTGCTGAAAAATCTCTCGCCGCCTCTGCCGCATTGATTTCCTCGTTTTCTTCTCTTTGGTTTGTCTTGTATGCTTTCTTTGTTCATTGAGCTGTCACGTCCTTTGGTATTGCTATTTTCGCGTGTCTCTATATATAAGTGTTATTTACAGGCAAAAAAGACGACGGTTTTTGATATTTTTTTATTTTAACAAAACCCTTTCATTCCTCATGCCCGGATTTACGGCTATATACGGTGATTTTCCCGGTCCGTAGGATATTATGAACTTCCGGAAAACCGCCGCGATTCTGTTAACCGCAGTTAACAAGTCTCTTCAACCGTCACAACTGTATTAGTTATCGCAATACAGTATATCATATTCAATTCAATTTGTCAATAGTCATTTTTAAGTATTTTGTCAAAAAACCGTCATTTTTTATGGCTTTTTTGCAAATTTCAGCGTCATCCGGCACGTCGCGCAGGCACAAATAATGCGTCAAGGTCATGACACGGTATTTCCGGCTGTTTTCCGGCAGCTTCCGGAAATCATTCTTTCCAGGGCGGCAAGGAAATGACACATCAACGACAAACGGCTGACAAGCGAATGACAACAATGTAATAAATATAATAATATATAATAAATACAAGAAGGGTCGGCAGCCCTCAAAGCTGAGCAGCAGCAAGCCTGTCATAACCATATTCTATTCCGCCTCTGCATCATAATCGCATCATGCGGGGAGCGATGAAAATAAATTTTGAAAATTGATTTCCGTGTGACAAAACTTAAATTGTTATTTTTTTGTAAACATTTTTCAATAATCAATGGTTTCCCGTTGAAAAAAGGGCGTTTATCGCCCTCTTATAGTAGGGGCGTTTCAAAAAATACAGGGGCGGACACGGCACAACCTGTCCCTACAACGGTATATTCAAAAAGCACTCGGACACGCGGCGAGAATCTTAGTCGCTGATAAATCAGCGAGGCAACGAGCGGTCACGTGAATTGCCAGCGGGGGCTCCCCGCCGTGAATTGCCAGCGGGTGCTACCCGCGCTTGACACAATTGGTATAAAATGCTATAATTAAAATGTAATATAATGCGGTCATGCCGCAGAAATAAGGAGAACTAATTATGAGCGGAAATATCAACAGCTATGAATCACCATTTTGTACACGTTATGCCAGCGAGGAGATGCAGTATATCTTCTCCGCCGACAAGAAATTCACGACCTGGCGCAGACTCTGGGTCGCACTTGCACGTGCGGAAATGAAGCTTGGTCTGCCTGTTGCCGAAGCCCAGGTAAAGCAGCTTGAAGAGCACATCAACGACATCGACTACGACGTTGCCGCAGAGCGCGAAAAGCAGGTTCGCCACGACGTTATGGCTCATGTCTACACCTACGGCAAGGTCTGCCCCGACGCGGAGGGTATCATTCACCTTGGCGCTACCTCCTGCTACGTAGGCGACAACACCGACGTTATCATCATGCGCGACGCTTTGCAGGTAGTCCGCCGAAAGCTGGTCAACGTTATGAATAACCTTGCAAGATTTGCACGGGAGTATAAGGATATGCCCTGTCTCGCCTATACCCACCTCCAGCCTGCACAGCTCACTACAGTAGGCAAGCGCGCGACACTCTGGCTCAACGAGCTGCTTATGGACTTTGAGGATCTGGAGTTCCGCATCGACTCACTGAAGCTTCTCGGCTCAAAGGGCACGACCGGCACTCAGGCTTCGTTTATGGAGCTTTTCGAAGGCGACACGGCTAAGATCAAGGAGCTGGAAAAAATGATCGCCGAGGAAATGGGCTTCGACAGCGTTGTTCCCGTTTCCGGTCAGACCTATTCGCGCAAGGTGGATTCGCAGGTGCTCGCCGTCCTCAGCGGGATCGCACAGTCATGCAGCAAATTCTCCAACGATATGCGTATTCTCCAGTCCTTCAAGGAAATGGAAGAGCCGAGAGAAAAGAGCCAGATCGGTTCGTCCGCTATGGCGTACAAGCGTAATCCCATGCGCTGCGAGCGTATCACATCACTTGCAAGATACGTGATGATAGACAGCCTTAACCCTGCGTTTACGGCAGGTACGCAGTGGTTCGAGAGAACACTTGACGACTCCGCAAACAAGCGCATAAGCGTTGCAGAGGCTTTCCTCGGCGTTGACGCTATCCTGAATATCATGATGAACGTTACCGACGGAATGGTCGTTTATCCGGAGATAATCCGCCGCCGCGTCATGGCTGAGCTGCCCTTTATGGCAACGGAAAATATCATGATGGACGCTGCAAAGAAGGGCGCAAGCCGTCAGGAGCTCCACGAGAGAATACGCGAGTATTCCATGACTGCCGCCATGGAGGTAAAGCAGTACGGACGCGACAACAACCTCTGCGACCTCATCGTAAACGACCCCATGTTCATGATAACTAAGGAGGAGCTTGACGCTGTTCTGAAGCCGGAGAACTATACGGGAAGAAGCTCGCAGCAGGTCGACGAGTACCTTGCCGACTTCATCGACCCTATCCTCCAGGCAAACAAGGACGTTCTCGGCGAAGGCTTTGAGATGAAGAACTGATGGCTGAAAATAAGAAGAAAAACAAATCAAACGGCGGCGCGGCGTTTATTGCCCTGTTCACCGCTGTCGGAATAGGCGCCGGGATATTTATGTCCCGGTATTCCGATAAGCTGGAGGCTGCCGGGATAAGCGGTCTGCCTATGCTGCTCATTATGATCGTGCTGTTCTATGTGTCGTATCTGATCGAAATTATAATTCACGAGGCAGGACACATGGTCATGGGAATGCTGACGGGCTACGAGTTCCTGTCCTTCCGGATAGGCAGCCTTGCTGTCGTAAAGGAAAACGGCAGACTGGTGCGGAAAAAATTCAGAATACCGGGCACGGCAGGGCAATGTCTCCTTGTTCCGCCGGAAACGGACGCTCCGGAAAAGCTGCCCTTTTTCTGGTATCACTTCGGCGGAGTATTTTTCAATCTGCTGACAGGCGCGCTTGCCCTTATTCCGGCAATTATTGCCGACAACATCTACGTCGTAACAGCGTCGGTTTTTTTCGCCGTAACGGCGTTTATAATAGCCCTGACGAACGGTATTCCCGTGAAAATGCCGGGGATGCTCAACGACGGCTGTAATATCCGGCTCATGATAAAGGATCCGGCTGAGCGTACAGTGATATACAAGAGCTTTATGGCAAATGCAAGAATGTACCGGGGCGAACGCATCGAGGATATGCCGGAGCTGTGCATCGCGACAGAGGGGGAACGGAACACCACCCACGGCGTCGGAATGTCTCTCACCGAGGGTACGCTTTATATGTACCGTCATCAGTTTGAACGTGCTGAGTAGATATTCCGATCTGTTGCAGAGGACAAAAGCACGATACAGCTTTACCGGCTCGAGGCGAAATGCGAGCTGCTGTTCTGCCTGCTTATGCTTGGCGCAGAGCAGGAGAAGCTCGACGCTCTGTGCGACGAGGAGCTGAAACGCTACATAAAATCTACCGGAAAAGCGATGATAACCAGAAAAAGGCTCATGTACGCCTATTATCTGATCGCAAAAAATTCGGCGGAAATGGCACAGGCGGAGTATGAGGCTGCCCTTAAAATGGAAAAAACATATCCGGCAAAGGGCGAATACCTGTCGGAAATGGATTTAATAAACTACGTTAAAAGTGAGATCACAGCATGAAAAAGATTTTTTTAGAGGCAGGAAAAATAGTAAACACCCACGGCATACGCGGCGAAGTGAAGATAATGCCCTACACCGACTCTCCGGAGCTGCTCTGCGAGTTCGACCGCCTGTTCCGCGGAAAAAACAAGGACGAGGTGACGATAGAGAGAAGCCGTCCGGCGAAAAATATGGTCATAGCGAAGATAGAGGGCGTGAATACTGTCGAGGAGGCGGAAAAGCTCCGTAATGCCATGCTCTATATGCACCGGGACGACCTTGAGCTTGACGAGAACACCTACTTTATCCAGGATCTTATCGGCATGGAGGTCAGAGACGCGGACACAGATCGCGTCTACGGAAGGATCGCCGATGTGCTGCAAAACGGCGCAAATGATGTCTACGTCGTAAAGGGCGACCGGGAATATCTCGTTCCGGCTATCCCCGACGTGATAATCTCCACCGACATTGACGGCGAGCTTATGACGATACGTCCTCTCGAGGGACTTTTCGACTGATCGGCGAGGGAATGGAATGAAGATAATTATTGCGACGCTGTTTCCGGAAATGTGCGAAGCCGTACTTGGCGAAAGCATTGTCGGAAGAGCGAGAAAGGCTGGAAAAATCGACGTTTCCTGCCGTCAGATACGTGAATACACACAGGATAAGCACCGCCGCGTTGACGATACGCCCTACGGCGGCGGCATGGGCATGGTCATGCAGTGCGAGCCGATATACAACTGCTACAGGGCGGTCTGCGAGGAGCTGGGCTGCAAGCCGCACACAATTTATATGTCGCCGAAAGGGAAAGCGCTGTCCCAGCAGCGAGCCGTTGAGCTGTCGAAGGCTGAGAATATCCTCATCATCTGCGGTCACTACGAGGGCGTAGATCAGCGTGTGCTGGATAAGATCGTGGACGAGGAGATCTCCATAGGCGATTACGTTCTCACCGGAGGAGAGCTCCCTGCGCTGGTTCTGACGGACACTGTTGCAAGGCTGTGCCCGGGGGTGCTCTCGGAGGACGTATGCTTCGAGGAGGAGAGTATTTACAGCGGCTTGCTGGAATATCCCCATTACACCCGACCGGAGGTCTGGGAGGGCGAGGCTGTACCGCCTGTGCTTCTGTCCGGACATCACAGGAATATCGAGGCGTGGCGGCAGGAGCAGAGTCTTGAGCTGACGAAGAACCGCCGTCCGGAGATGTATGAGGAGTACATGAGACTGCATCCGCCGATCGAAAAAAAGAAAAAACGCCGATAAATCCTACTTGCAAGCATAAACACCGGGATTCCAAAGGGGCAATGCTCCTTTGGCAGAGTCCAGAGACAGAGTCTCTGGCAGGGCATGGGACAGAGTCCCATATCGACCGCAGGTCGATGCAGCCTTCAGGCGCTCCGCAAAGGGTGAATTTTGTAACAGTCCAGTGGACTGTTACAAAAGAGGGAACGCCCTGCAAGAGAGGGCGTTCCCTTGTGGGGCAGCCCCCACGGGCAGTTTCACGCAGCCGCGAGTATCTCGCTAATTTGTTTTGCAGAAGTAAATATTCCGCGAGCGATATAATTTTCCTTCCCAAATAACAGGGGAGGATTTTTTCTGTCTTTTTGAATCTGCTGGGAAAGTTTAAGGGGACGCTCTCTCTTGCAGAGCGTCCCCTCTGCCAAAACAGTCCACCGGACTGTTTTGACATTCACCCCTTGCAGGGCGCCTAAAGTATAACATCGACGTTCCGTCGATATGGAGCTCTGCTCCATGCCTCGCCAAAGGCTCCGCCTCTGGACTCTGCAAAAGGGACAACCGTCCCTTTTGAAACCCAATGTTACGCTGCGGATACTTGCAATCGCGATTTTCGCCGCACGGTTAGTCCTCCACGATTTTCTCTGTCGGCTTGTTTTCCTCTTCCTGCCGCTTCTTCCTTTTAAGCCGCCGCTCTTCCGCTCCTTCATACGAAAAAAGCCGCATCAACGCCGCAAAGACCGCCAGTGCCGCAGGCGCGATGACCGGAAGTATCCGGCTCATGTACATATCGCTGACCGGAGTCATATTATAATTATCGCTCCAGCCTGCACTGTCCGCGTGCGCCACAAGCCTGAACAGCATCACCAGACACAGCGCAAGCCCTGCCGCACTTAAAATTATGGAAATAATATTCGGCAGATTCTTCCGGAACAGACTCAGCACAGCTCCGGCTGTCATGAGAATGCCCGAAATTATAAACCAGACTCCCATGGCTGTTATAGCCTTTCCGTAGCTTTCGCCGTTGTAGATCAGCCCAGCTCCGGCAAGACACACCATGAGAACTGAATAGACCGCGGTCAGAACGATCATAATAATCTTGATGATATTCAAAAAAATATTTTTCTTTTTCATTGCTAAATTCCTTATGGACACCTCTAAAAACCTATTTGGTTAAGCAAAAATCAGATAGGTGCGGCAGAGGCAAGGAAAGTGACCGAAGGCGGGCTGACGCCCTCCGAGGACACTTGACGCAGCATCTGCCGTGCATAGCTGATTTTTGTCAAAAGAGGTTTTTAGAGGTGCCTTTGTTATATTCTTTCACTCATAAGCTCCGCCGGGTTACAAATAATATGTTGTGCCGAAACCTTTCGGCGGAAAGGAGAAAATATGCAGTTTAAAAAATTTATAAAAAAATCTGCCGCAGTCATATTATCCACCGGACTGGCTGTTTTATTCGCAGCCGCAGGATATTACTCGGCTGCTCTCCCGGACAGCATAAGCGTTTGCGGCGATCACCTTGGATTCGGAGCTTTTCCCGGTCTCACGGCTGAATATGTCTCGGAAAATACCGCCGCCGTGTCGCTTATGGGTGCGATCCCGGTGAAAAGCGTTGCGGTAAGTCATGAAGAGCCGCCGACTCTTATCGCCGCAGGAAAGCCCTTTGGCATAAAGCTGCTCATGGAGGGCGTTATGGTCACAGACATCGGCAGCGTTGACAGCAAAAAAGGCAAATGCTGCCCTGCCGAGGACGCGGGAATACGCGTAGGCGACGTTATCCGACTTGCCAACGGCGAAGAGCTGACCTCAAACGACCGCTTGCAGAGTATAATAAACGACAGTAAAGGCAAATCCGTCGAGCTGTCAGTGATGCGTGACGACCAGGAGCTGAAAATCCAGATTAAACCTGCATATTCCGAAAAAAAGGGAAAGTGGCAGGGCGGAATGTGGGTGCGTGACAGCATCGCCGGCATCGGAACAATGACCTTTATCGACAAAGCAACCGGGCAGTTCGCCGGACTTGGACACCCGATCTGCGACGGCGACACCAAGGAGCTTGTTCCTCTCCATTCCGGAGAAGCCGTTCCCGTGCGGATAACAGGTACGCAAAAGGGCGTTTCCGGTATTCCCGGCGAGCTTCACGGCAAATTTTCCGGGCTGCCCAGCTACGGCACGCTGCTGAAAAACTGCGGCTGCGGAGTTTTCGGCAGTCTTACGGAAACCGGGCTCGACCGCCTTTCTGACGACGCCTTTGAATACGAAATGGGCTATATACAGGATATAACCGAGGGCGATGCCCAGATAATTTCCACGGTCTCCGGCGGAACTCCGAAGCTTTACGACGCAAAGATCGAGGAGATACGCTATACCGGCTCTGACGAAACTAAAAACATGGTGATACGCATAACCAACGAGGAGCTTATCGCCGAAACAGGCGGAATAGTCCAGGGCATGAGCGGAAGTCCGATAATCCAGAACGGCAGGCTCATAGGCGCGGTAACTCACGTTTTTGTTGCCGATCCGACCCGCGGCTACGCTGTTTTTGCGGAAACTATGTACGACGAAATGAACGCGGCTTAGGATAGTAAAAAAATGGGCGTTACGTTATGTAACGCCCTTGTTTATGACATGGTTCTTATCTGCTTTCCTCGCTGAAACCGCTGTCTACGAGCTCGATAAGAGCGTCAACTGCGGCTCTTTCGTCAGCTCCGTCTGCGATGATCTTTACGTTAGTACCGCCAACGATACCCAGAGACAGAATGCCGAGCAAGCTCTTGGCATTAACTCTGCGCTCTTCCTTTTCGATCCAGATAGATGACTTAAACTCGTTAGCCTTCTGAATGAAGAAGGTAGCCGGTCTTGCATGAAGTCCAACCTGATTCTTAACCATAACTTCTCTGACAAACATATACAACTCTCCTATTCTCTATACTGACGGCGCATCTTTTGGCAGCCGCCCTGCAAATTATTTCAGTTGCTGTAATATATTATACATTCATTTTTTTTCTTAGTCAACAGCTTTTTTCACTAAATTGTCCACATTTCCCGATTTTCTACATTTCGATAAAATGAAAGTGTTTTTTTCATTTTCACCTTGTATATATTCACAATAACATTTCGGCTTTTTTCTTTGTTAATGTTATACAATTATTGACATATGAAAATGTATATTATACACTAATGGAAAATATATGTCAAAGTATACTCTTTGTTGTTGGCTATTTTGATAAGTTAATTCACATTTTATTAACACGAAAAACCGGCAGCTTCGTGGTGGGGCAGCCCCGCCGGCAGCTTCGTGATGATTGTGTGAATTTTTCCGGCGGCTGTTGCAATTTTATAATTTATGTGCTATAATATAATAATACAAACAAAGTTCTCTAATAAAAATCTCGGAGGAATTTATGAATTTTATCGGAAGCTACTGCCCTGTGTGCGGTAAAATATTTGAAGAAAATGACGATATAGTCGTTTGCCCGGACTGCGGTACGCCTCACCACAGAGAGTGCTACCGCGCCGAGGGAAAATGCGCCAATTTTTCGCGGCATCAGGAGAAATTCAAGTGGTCTGAAAGAGAAAGCGTTTCAGAGGAAAATATAGAGGCGGAAGCGAAAATCGTCTGCGAAAACTGCGGCATGGAAAACAGCAGGTCTGCGAAGAATTGCGTTTCCTGCGGCTGTCCACTGGAAGAGGAGCACAGCTTCTCAGGCAGAACCGGTCCCGATATCGAGCCGGATATGGGACAGAATACCGACCCGAGAATGGCGTTTATCAAGCAGATGTTCAGCTCCTCCGACGAAAATAAGATCGAGGACGTGCCCGTCCGCGAGGTCGCATGGTTCGTAAAGGGCAATTACGTCTACTATATTCCGCAGTTCAAGCAGATGGCGACGGGACGAAGAGTAAGCTTTAATTTTCTGTCGTTCCTTTTTCCGCATATTTATTTTGCAAACCGCAGAATGTGGTTCTGGGCGGTCATTTCTATGATAGTAAGCGTGATCTTTTCGCTGCCCCTGATGATAAGCCAGTTTTACAGCATGGGATTTTTCACGGCGGAGGCAAACAGCGTCATCGAAGCGAACGCCGACCTGATAAATCGTCTTGCAAGCATACTGAATATATTCGACCTGGGATTCCGCGTGGTTACGTGCCTTTTCGGAAATTATCTCTATTATCGGTTCACCATGAAGTCGGTGCACAGGATACGAGAGGCAAACGGCGGCGGAAATCAGACGGTCGAAAAATACGCCGGAGTCGGAGGACTGCGTATACTGAACACCCTGCTGATATTGTTTATATCCGGAGCTGTTTCCGCGCTGGCGGTTTATGGGTTCTCTTTGTTAGTATAATTAAAAAATCTTCCCTTTCACATAGCAAGGGAAGATTTTTTTTCTGCCTTTTTGAATTTGCGGTGGATGTATTTAGGGGACGCTCTCTCTTGGCGGGGCAGCCCCCGCGGGCAGGTCACGTAGCCGTTCGTACCTCACTAATTTGTTTTGCGGACAAAGATATGCCGCGAGCGATGGGACTTTCTCCCTAAGTATTGATAATCTAATAATTTGGCTCGCGGAGAAAATCTCGTCTGACGATTTATTAGCGACCGTAGGGCGCGGTCGCGTGAATCGCCTGCGGAGGCTCTCCGCCGTCGCCTCTGGACACTACCAAAGGGACAACCGTCCCTTTGGAAACCCAGTGTCGCGTTAAAATAATTAATAATCGAAATTTTCTCCGCGAGCGATATGATGATTTCTGCATCAGCCCTATTTATGTTGTATTACCTCCCACAACTCCTTCGCCGTTTCAAGGCTCACTCCTGCGGTAACGGCAAGGTCTTCCGGAGATGCCGTCAGCAGCTTTTCCTTAGTCTTGTACTTCACCATTATTTTCGCAGCCTTTTTCTCGCCGATACCCTTTACCGTCATAAGTTCAGAGCTGTAGGTCTTTTTCTTGTGCTTGCTGTGCATATAGCTGACGCAAAATCTGTGTACCTCGTCCTGTATTCTCGTAACAAGGTTGAAAGCCGCCTGCAAATTATTTATCTGTATCTCTTTTCCGCCCTCGGCAATGGCTCTCGTCCGGTGCTTATCATCCTTGACCATGCCGAAAAGGGGAATATTCAGTCCCAGCTCCCGGAGTATCGGCTCAACAGCGTGTACATGACCTGTTCCGCCGTCAAGGAGTATAAGGTCGGGAGTACGGCTGAAAAACTCGTCGCCGTCCTGATTCACGATGTGCAGCAGCCGTCTGCGGAGCACCTCGTGCATACTTCCGTAGTCGTTCTGGTACTGCTGCTCCTTTATGGAGAACCGCTTGTACGCCTTTTTCAGCGGTCTGCCGTCCTCAAATACGACCATTCCCGCGACCATGGACTCCGACGAGAGGTTGGAGATGTCGTACGCCTCGATATACCTGGGCGGTTCGCTTAATCCGAGGGTCTTCGCAAGCTGCTCCAAGGCGATTATTTCCTTTCCGGTGCGGCTGTTTTTCAGTGCGGCATATTCTGCGGAGTTGCTTTTTGCCATTCTCAGCAGTTCAAGAAGCCGTCCTCTCTGAGGAATGTGGAGCTTTACGCTGCGTCCGGACTGGTTCGTCATCAGCTCCTCTATCAGCCCATGCTCCTCCGGGATATGGTCGACCACGATAGTCTTCGGGATATCCGTTCTGCCGTAGTAGAACCGGAGCATAAAGCTGCCGAGGATATCCTCCTCCTGCTCTCTGGGCAGGTCGAAAACAGCCTTGTCCCAGAGCCTGTCGTCCCGGTACATAACCACAGAAATATAAATTCCGCCGTTGTATTCCGCCGTGCCGATAACGTCAGCCGAGCCCACGCCGCTGCCCATTATCTTCTGCTTTTCCGAGGCTTTTTTCACGGCGTTTATCCTGTCCCGGAGCATGGCGGCTTTCTCAAAATCCAGCTCCTCAGCCGCCGCAAGCATCTCCGTCTCCATGCGCTGAACGGAAGCCGCGCTGCCGGAGCGTATGAACTCTATAGCCTCTTCCACAGTCTGCCTGTAATCCTCCCGGCTGATCTTTCCGCGGCATACGCCCATACAGCCCTTGATGTGGTAGTTGAGGCAGGGACGCTCCTTCCGGAAATCCCGGGGAAAGCACTTCCGGCAGGTGGGCAGCATAAACACCCGGTTAGCCTCGTTGACCGCCTCTCTCGCCACGAATGAGCTTGTGTAAGGTCCAAGAAACCTGCCGCTTCCTATGTTGTTGTTTTCCTCGGTGATACGGGGATATTCCTCGTCGGATACGCGGATATAGTGGTAGCCCTTGTCGTCCTTGAGCAGGATGTTGTACTTCGGCTTATGCTGCTTTATCAGGCTGCATTCCAGCACCAGCGCCTCGTATTCGCTGTCGGTGACGATAAAATCATAGTCGAAAACGTTGGAGACCATAGCCGCAACCTTCGGGGTATGATCGGGATTCTCGCGGAAGTAGCTGGTAACGCGCTTCCGCAGATTTTTCGCCTTTCCGATATAGATTATCCCCTGTTCCTTGTTTTTCATGATATAGACACCCGGGGACTCCGTAAGCTTCGATGTCTTTTCTCTCAGATATGGCAGACGCTGGTTCATTGACGGTCAAAATATGCCTTTCCGGCAGTAGGGCGGAAATATGTCCTGATATAGCCGTCCTCGGAGAGGATAACGAACTCGTTCGTGTCCTCGATGTAGTATACGCCGTCGCCGTCCTCCGCCTCATATTTAAAGAGGGCGTCGGTGTCGTTTATCACGTCGCTTGCGCCGATCTCATAGTCCTCGGCGGTCTCATAGCCGAACTCCTCGCCAAATTCGCCGCCATGCTTCTCAAAGTGCTGGTTAAGCTGCTTTTCCGTGCGGAAGTAGTATTCAACATACTCGCCGCCGAGATCGTTGACATTCTCAAAGACCTCTTCCGTGGGAGCAGCCGTTTCCGGCTCTGTTGCGGGTTCAGTTTCCAGTTCTGTCTCGGGTTCAGTTTCCGGTTCAGTTTCCGGCTCGGGCGACGCGGTCTCCTCCGGCTCAGCTACAGGAGCGGCAGTTTCAACAGCCTGGGATGACGAGCTGCCGACGGGGTCTGAAACCTCCGTATTTCCGCAGCCGGCAAGCATCAGGGCAGCCGTCAGCAGAGCAGCAGCTCCAAGAAAAATTCTTCTCATAGGTTCACCTTATTTATTCAGCGTGCCGTGAGACAGGGATTTCAGGTATGCGTTGATAAATCCGTCTATATCGCCGTCCATAACAGCCTGGATATTGCCGTTCTCATATCCTGTACGAGTGTCCTTTGCCAGAGTGTAGGGCATGAATACGTAGGAACGTATCTGCGAGCCCCAGGCGATCTCGCGCTGAACGCCCTTGATGTCCTCGATTTTCTCCAGGTGCTCGCGCTCCTTTATCTCAACGAGCTTTGAACGGAGCATTTTCATAGCGTAGTCCTTATTCTGGTACTGGCTTCGCTGGGTCTGGCAGGAGACAACGATTCCCGTAGGCTTATGGATAAGGCGTACTGCGGAGCTTGTTTTGTTTACCTTCTGACCGCCTGCGCCGCTTGAACGGTAAACCTCCATTTCGATATCCTCGTCGCGGATCTCGACCTCGATAGAGTCGTCTATTTCCGGCATGACCTCCAGAGCTGCGAAGGATGTGTGGCGTCTGCCTGAGGAGTCGAACGGAGAAATACGCACAAGGCGGTGAACTCCGGATTCCGACTTCATATAGCCGTAGGCGTTTTCGCCCTCGATGAGAATTGATGCGGATTTTATGCCTGCCTCGTCGCCGTCAAGGTAGTCGATGAGAGTGACCTTGTAGTTGTGACGCTCAGCCCACATATTGTACATACGGTAGAGCATCTGCGTCCAGTCCTGAGCCTCCGTGCCGCCTGCGCCTGCGTGGAATGTAAGAATAGCGTTAGAGCCGTCGTACTCGCCGTTGAGCAGGGTGGAGAGCTTTTCCTCTTCAAGCTTGCTCTTGAAATCGGCAGCCTCAGCCTTTATCTCCTCGACGGAGCTTTCGTCCTCTTCCTCGATAGACAGCTCGATGAGGGTGATAGTGTCCTCAAGCTGGCCATTGAGTTTATTGAATTTCTCGATCTTGCGCTCCAGGGATTTGGTTTCCTGGAGGACTTTCTGGGAGTTTTCCAGGTCGTCCCAGAAGCCCTCGGCAGCGGTCTGGGCGTTGAGCTCCTCGATCCTGTCCTTGGCAGCGTTGATGCTGAGAACGTCCGCAAGCTCCTCCATTTCTTTTCTATAGCCTATCATTTCGAGGCGTAATTCGTCAAGTAATATCATTTGAGTTATAGTTTCCTTTCTTTGTTATGTGAGCCGTTAGCTTTTTATTTGCAATCAATAATTATCGCTCGCGGCATATCTTTGTCCGCAAAATAAATTAGCGAGGAACTCGCGGCTACGTGAATCGCCAGCGGGTGCTACCCGCCAAAAGGGACAACCGTCCCTTTTGAAACCCGGTGTCCACGCTAAAATAATTAGCAATCGAAAATTTTTCCGCGTGGGTCACAGTCTTTTTATTTCTTTGTTATCTTCATCGAAACATCAAAACACTTAACCGAATGCGTCAGTGCGCCGAGTGATATAATATCAACTCCGGTCCTTGCCACCTCTGCAATATTATCCAGGGTGATATTTCCCGATGCCTCCAGCAGAGCCGCGCCGTTGGTTATCCTCACTGCCTCAGCCATTTCCTCGCAGTTCATGTTGTCCAGCATGACTATCTCCACTCCGGAAGCAAGAGCCTCCCGCAGCTCGTCGAGATTCCGCACCTCCACCTCTATCTTCACCGTGTGACCTATATGCTTTCTAAGCTCCGCAACAGCCGCCGTTATGCTGCCGTATGCGTCGATGTGGTTGTCTTTCAGCATTGCCGCGTCGGAGAGGTTAAAGCGGTGATTCCTGCCTCCGCCGACTGTTACGGCATATTTCTGAATACCCCGGAGACCGGGAAGAGTCTTTCTCGTGTCCGTGACCGAGGCGTTTGTGCCGGCAACCAGCTCCACGCATTTGTTGGTAGCCGTAGCGATGCCGGACATATGCTGAAGCAGGTTAAGCGCTGTTCTTTCGCCTTTAAGCAGGGTAAGGGTGCTGCCCTCCATGCGGGCGATGATGTCGCCTTTTTTCACTTTTTCACCGTCGTTTATGAGGATGTTGAAATCCACGTCTCCGCCCACGAGCTCGAAAACGCGCTTTGCGACCTCTATACCGCAGACCACGCCGCTGTCCTTGGCGACGTAATATGCGGAGCTTTTGTGCTCTGGCGGAATGAGATTATCCGCCGCCGCATCCATGTAATTTATGTCCTCCATGAGGGCTGTTTTTATGATATCGTCGATGTAAAATTGTAAAAGTTTCATTTTTTACTCCTATAACTAAAATTTTAGCTCGCGGAATATTTACGTCCGCAAAATAAATCAGCGAGGTACTCGCGGCTGCGTGAATCGCCAGCCGGGGCTCCCGGCTACTGTATAACCTCTTTCAAAATAATATACGCTACCGTAACGATAGACTTAGCCAGTACATAATCCGCGTCGACAACGTACTTTCCGCTGAGCAGGTCGTTCCTGATCTCCTCCACGCGCTTCAGACCCTCCGCCGCAGCGTCCTTGTCAGGGATTACAAAATAGCTGTTCTGCATGATCTTTCTCGTCTCCGTCCTGATTCCGGCAGGAATGTGCTCAGAGCCGATATGAGCGTCGAACTCCGCCTCCTCGTAAGCCTCAGAAACAGAACCGAGCTTAGAAATAATATCCTCCGCGGCAAGGCGGGAGAAAACAAGCGCCTCCAGGAGCGAGTTGCTTGCAAGACGGTTGCTGCCGTGGACGCCGGTATGAGAGCATTCTCCGCAGGCGTAAAGGTTAGGCAGAGTCGTCCTGGAGCTGCCGTCAACGTCGATTCCGCCCATGAGATAATGCTGGCAGGGGAAAATCGGCACAGGCTCTTTCGTAAGGTCATAGCCCTGTTCCAGGAGATTCTTATAGATCATCGGGAAACGGTTTTTCAGAAATTCGCTGTCCTTGTAGCTTATATCCAGGTAGAAATCCGTGGAGTTCTGCTTCCTGGATTCAAGGATTATAGCGTGTGAGACAACGTCACGGGGCGCAAGCTCGAGACGTTTGTCATAGTTGTGCATAAACCGCTCCTTATGGCAGTTGAGCAGGTATGCGCCCTCTCCGCGGACAGCCTCGGAGATAAGGAAGCATTCCCGTGTTGCGCGGTTATTGAACGCCGTCGGGTGGAACTGGACATAGCTGAGATTTTTAATTTTCGCGCCCATTTCATACGCAAAGGTGATGCCGTCGCCTGTTGCGATAGCGGAGTTTGTGGTGTACTGATAAACCCTGCCGATTCCGCCTGTTGCGAGGATAAGAAAATGACAATTCGCCGTTGTATAGCCTGTCAGAGACGATTCCCGGTTCACGGAAGGAACTCCGTCTGACGCACTGTTGGCGAAGGGCTCTCCTCCCTTTAAGAACACGGAATATCCTGTAGCCGTCTGCTTAGCGTCGCACACGAAGGTATTCTCCATGATAGTGACATTTTCAAGACGGCGGACGTTTTCCAGCAGTGTGGTGGTTATCTCCTTGCCCGTGGAGTCGGCTTTGTGGAAGATCCTGTGGTGGCTGTGACCGCCCTCCAGCGTCCGGTGATACGAACCGTCGGGATTTTTGTCGAAGTCCACGCCGAGCCTGATTATATGCTCAAGATCCTTTGCCGCCTCGCTTACCAGGGTATGAACAGCGTCAACGTTATTTTTGAAGCTTCCGGCAACAAGGGTGTCGTTCTGGTGATACTGGATATTGTCGGAGGGCGAGTTATAGACTCCTGCGATACCGCCCTGGGCGAGCATAGAGTTGCAGAGGGAAAGCTCCCGTTTGCAGAGAATGAGTATTTTCAGATCCTCGGGTAGGTTGAGTGCAGCATAAAGACCTGCCGCGCCGCAGCCTACGATTATAACATCATAATTAGTAGCCATAATTCTTCTCCTTAGTGTAGAAGCCGTCAGGCGGAGAGCCTCCGGGGACAAAAATTATTGATCGCAGGCTAAAGGCTAACGACTTCTACAAAAGCTAATATATATTTCTATTATAACATATCAACTGCAAAATTGCAACAGCCGCGGAGAAAATTTTGCCTGATAATAAATCAGTGAGGGACGAACGGTCACGTGAATCGCCCGTGGGGACTGCCCCACCGCGAAGCTGCCGGCGGTGATTATCTTTCTATTTAATTAAAATAAAAAAATATATCTCCGCCTATTGACATTTGTTCACTTTTGTTCTACAATGTAATAGGAGCCGTTAGCGCGTGGAGCCACCGCGGGCGAGTCAAGTAACCGCGCCCTACGGTCGCTAATAAATCGTCAGACGAGATTTTCTCCGCGAGCCCCAATTATTAGATTATCAGCATTCAGGGCGAAAGTCCCATCGCTCGTGGCATATCTGCGTCAGTACAAAATATTAGCGAGGTACGAACGGCTGCATGAATTGCCCAGGAAGGCTCTCACAGTAGAAAATTCTGAAACAACCACAAGGAGGATACAATGCCAAGACGTGAAAGCTATTCCGATACGTTTACAGGTGAGATCGACTCAAATATCAGGCGTATCCTTTATGAAAGCTCCGAAGAGAGCGTGGGCAGAAAAAGCGTTCTGCTCAATGTAATAAAAAATGAACTTACCGAGCGACAGCGCGAAATAATCATGCTGTACTACTTTAAAGAAAAAAACACCACGGAGATCGCCGATATGCTGGGTATCTCTCCCCAGGCTGTCTCCGCCGCAATGGCGAGAGGAAGAAAGCGGATACTGCGGATCATGCAGTATATCTACAAATTCAGAAAGTGAGGGCAGTTAAAATGGAAACTCCTATCTACGATTTCCTGAAAAAATACAGCGGCTCAGGTATGCTCCGATGCCATATGCCGGGGCATAAGGGCATTGGCGATACGCTTCCCTATGAGCTGGATATAACCGAAATAAAGGGCGCGGACAGCCTTTTTGAAGCCGACGGCATCATCCTGCAAGCCGAAAAAAACACCTCCGCCCTGTACGGCGCTGCGGCAAGCTTCTTTTCGGCAGGCGGCTCTACCCTCTGCATCCAGGCTATGCTTGCAGCTATGAAATTCCAGGGGCGGACTGTGGCGGCTGTGCGGAATGTCCACCGTGCTTTTCTCAATGCCGCGGCGCTCCTCGATCTTGACGTCCGCTGGATAATGCCGGACTTCTCAAACGGCATACTTTCGGGAAAAATTGATATTGCCGAAGCTGAAAAGGTACTGCGATCCGTCAATAAGCCCTGCCTTTACGTCACATCCCCGGACTATACCGGAAGGCTTGCAGATATTCCGGCTCTGGCAGAGCTTTGCAGAAAATATGACGCGCCCCTGCTGGTGGACAACGCTCACGGCGCACATCTGCGTTTTTTCCCGGAAAGCCTGCATCCCATAAGCCTTGGCGCGGACATCTGCTGCGATTCGGCGCATAAAATGCTCCCGGCGCTTACCGGGGCGGCGCTTCTTCATACCTCACGAGAGGAATATGCCGCTGTCCTCCGGCAGTGTATGAGCCTTTTCGCCTCCACAAGCCCGTCATACCTGATAATGTGCTCTCTCGATCTGTGCAGCAAATATCTTGCCGAAAAAATTTCCGGGGATATCAGCTCAGGTCTGGAGCAGCTTAAAAAATTCCGTGACCGCTTCGGCGGCAGACTGGTCTTTGCCGAGGGCGAACCCTTTCATATCACCGTCCAGGCGGCGGAGAGCGGCTATGACGGCAGCGAGCTTGCAGAGCTTCTGCGGAAAAACGGCGTGGAATGTGAATATTCCGACTGCGGCACGGTCGTCCTGCTCATGTCTCCGGTGAATACCGCGTCGGATTACAAGCGACTCGGCGACGCGCTGGAAAATGCGCTGAACTGCGCCGAAAATAAGCCGCGAACGCAAAAATTTGCGAAATTTTCGCTGCCGGAAAGAGCAATGTCCATACGGAAGGCTGTTTTCTCGCCATCCGAGGAAATACCTGTGGAAAAGGCGGAGGGCAGAGTCTGCGGAGCTGTAAAGGTCCCCTGCCCTCCTGCCGTTCCGATAGCGGCAAGCGGAGAAATAATCGACAAGAGCTGTATAAATATTTTTAAAACCTATGGCATTTCTTCTGTAATTGTGGTAAAATAGTATAGGGGTGGGAAAATGAAAAAAATTTATGGAAATGAATATCTGCTCGGCACTCTCAATAATATGCGGCATTGCGGACGTATGGCGCAGTCCGTTATATTCTGCGGCGAAAAGGGCAGCGGCAGAAAGCTTATGGCAAACTACTACACGGCTCAGCTCCTCTGCGAACGCCCTGTCGAGGGAAAGCCCTGCGGCGTGTGCGCAGCGTGCAGAAACGTTGAGACTGGCTCTCACCCCGATGTGATCTATGTCCCCACCGAGGGAAAGCTTGAGGGCTACTCCGTGAGGATCGCGAAATCCGTGGGCAACGACGCCTACATAAAACCGAATAACAACACAGGCAGGAAGGTCTACATTTTCCGGGACTGCCGGAACATGAACACACAGGCGCAGAACGCGCTTCTGAAGCTCATCGAAGAGCCGCCGGAATACGCGTATTTCCTCTTTACGGCAGAATCGAAGCATGAGTTTCTGCCCACTATAATCTCACGCTGCGTATGCTTCAGCGTTTCAGCCTGCACAGAGGCGGAGGCTGAAATGTCCCTGAAGGAAAGCGGCTTCGGAAGCGGCGAGATACGGGACGCCATCAGCTGCTTCCACGGAAATATCGGAATGTGTACGGATTATATCGTGGATGAAAGCCTGCGGAAGCAGGTGGATTTGACAAAACGCATCGCAGATAGTATAATAAGAAGAGACGAATATAGTCTCAATGCGGCATTTTATTCTATCGGCAGCGGAAGAAGCGGCATACGGGAGGTATTGTCTATGATAGACAAGCTTATCCGGGATTCCGCGGTTCTTTCCCGTGACAGAGAGGCGAAAACCGTAGGCTGCTTCCGTGAGGCGGCTGTGCAGCTTTCCACCATGCTTACGGCATATAAGGCGGTAAACGTACATGACAGGATAGAATACGCCTGGAAAGCCGTGGAATCCAACGTCAGCGCGCCCCTTGTCATGGCTTCGCTGTGCGCCGAAATTATGGAGATCGTGGCGTAACATAAAAATTGGAGAATATAATATGAAAGAAATTGTTGGTATAAGATTCAAAAAGGTGGGCAAGATATACTACTTCTCACCGGGAAATGTAAAATTCAACGCCGAAGAACACGCCATCGTGGAAACCGTCCGGGGCGTTGAGTGCGGAGAGGTCGCTATCCCCAACCGCAATATCGACGACAGCGCGATATCCTCTCCGCTGAAAAGTATCATAAGAAAAGCCGACGCTGCCGATATGAAAATAGTGGAGAAAAATAAGCTGCGCGAGCAGGAGGCTTTCAAGATATGCGAGGAAAAAATCGCTTTCCGCAAGCTGAAAATGAACCTTGTGGACGTGGAATGCACCTTCGACAACAACAAGCTGCTGTTTTATTTCACGGCGGAAAACAGGATAGATTTCCGGGAGCTTGTAAAAGACCTGGCAGCCGTTTTCCGCACGCGTATCGAGCTGCGCCAGATCGGCGTCCGCGACGAAGCGAAAATTCTCGGCGGACTTGGCATCTGCGGACGGGAATTCTGCTGCAAGGCTCATATGGGCGATTTCAACCCGGTATCAATAAAAATGGCTAAGGAACAGGGGCTTTCCCTGAATCCCACGAAAATTTCCGGCACCTGCGGCAGGCTTATGTGCTGTCTGAAAAACGAGCAGCCTGCCTACGAATCGCTGCTGAAAATAACGCCGAAGGTGGGCGCGATTGTCGTAACTCCCGAGGGCGACAAGGGCAAGGTCGTCGACGCAAATCTTATCACCGGAAAGCTGCGTATAAAGACGGAAAAATCGGAAGTCCCGGTCACATTCGACAGAAGCGAGGTCAAGCTGCTTAAGGACGCGGAGATCAAGCTTAACAAGGACGAGCTTCGCGCTCTGAAAAATCTCGAGGGCAAATAAATGCAGAGGATCAACTACGGCAGACTGCTTGACGAAAAGCTTGCGGAGCTGAAAAAAAGCGGCGAAAAGCCGAATCTGCTGCTTCATGCCTGCTGTGCGCCGTGCAGCAGTCACACGCTGCTGTTTTTATACAACTATTTCAGGATAACCGTATATTTCTGCAACCCGAACATCGCGCCTGAAGAGGAATACGAGTACCGCAAGTCCGAGCTGAAACGGCTCATTTCAGAGCTTGGGCTTAACGTGGATATTATTGACGAGGACTACGATCCAGCGCCGTTTTACGAGCTTGCAAGGGGTCTAGAGACGCTTCCGGAGCGCGGCGAGCGGTGCAGGCGGTGCATAGGCTTCCGGCTGCGGAAAACGGCTGAGCTTGCAAAAAAGCTGGATTCCGACTTTTTCACCACCACGCTGACAATAAGTCCCCATAAAGATTGCGATTTTATCAACAGCTGCGGCGGCAGGCTTGGCGAGGAATACGGCACGGCGTACCTTTTTTCGGACTTCAAGAAGCATGACGGCTATAAGCATTCGATAGAGCTCTCAAGAAAATACGGCTTGTACAGGCAGGATTACTGTGGATGTATCTATAGCAGGGCGGAGAGCCTCCGCGCGCGAAAAAATCCCGATTACAGCCAATCATAACGCGAAACCGGGTTTCAAAAGGGTCAATGACCCTTTTGCAGAGTCCAGAGGCAGCGCCTTTGGCAGGGCATGGGACAGAGTCCCATATCGACGGAACGTCGATGATGCCTTCAGGCGCTCTGCAAGGGGTGAATTAAAAAACAGTCCGGTGGACTGTTTTTTAAGAGGGGACGCTCTGCAAGAGAGAGCGTCCCCTGCGGAGAGCCTACGGTCGCTGATTTATTTTGCAGACATAGATATGCCGCGAGCATAGAAAATTAATTGTGCAGAGGGTGAGAAAAATGGGCAAGGAGCTTAAAACAAACGCCATGCGTTTTCTGGACAAATGCAAGATCGAGTATACAGTCCAGACGTACCAGTGCGACGAATTTGTGGACGGAATACACGTGGCTGAGAAGCTGGGGCAGCCGCTGGAGGAGACCTTCAAGACTCTTGTTGCCCGGGGAAAAAGCGGAGCATACTACTGCTTTGAAGTTCCGGTAGCTGAGGAGCTTGACCTGAAAAAGGCGGCGAAAAGCGTTGACGAGAAATCCGTGGAGCTTATCCCGGTCAAGGAGATAACAAAGGTTACGGGGTATGTCCGGGGCGGCTGTACGCCTATCGGCATGAAGAAGCAGTTTGTCACGGTGATACACGCTTCGGCGGAAGAAATGCCGCTTTTTTACATAAGCGGAGGACGCATCGGCACGCAGATACGGCTGTCTCCTAAAAGTCTTGTCCAGGCGATAAGAGGCAGATTTGAAAATATTATTATGCGGTGAGTCCTCGCGGGCGATATTATGTCGTGTAGCTAAAGCAAATCCACAAAAAAGGCAGGAGAAACATTCTCCCTGCCCTTTTTTCATATATGGAAATTATCAGAAGTAGAATTTCAGAGTCTTGTATTCGCCGAGGATATATCTCTGCATTACCTTTGCATCGGCGGATGTGATGAGTCCGTCTACGAAGCAGTCTGCCGCTTCCTTCTGCTGAGCGTTGAAGTATACGGGATAATCAGAATTGCTCTTGCGGATATAGTCTGTCAGATAGAGGTAATCGTATGTGTCGACCACGCCGTCGCCGTTCAGGTCGCCCTCTGTTTCAGGCACGATCTCTTCCTCTGTAGGAAGGTACTGATCCTCGAATTTCTGAGAAGTGGAAACGAATGTCTGCTGCCAGTAGTATTTATACTCTGCGTCGTTGTCGAAGCAGAAGCCAACGCCCATGTGTGTAATGTTGGGGTTCATGATGTTGCCCCAGTGACCGGAGGAATTTTTCCACTGCTCAAAAGTTTCCTCGGGAGTGCTTTTGCCGCCTGCAAGGTTCTCTGCTGCGAGGCCGTAGGAAACAACGTCCGTATCAATAGCTGTCTCGAAGCCGTCTCTTCCGCCTCTTGTATGCGCGAAGTAAATTGAAACCTCTTCCGCTCTCACTTCTGCAACCTCGTTCAGATAAGGGAGAATGTAAACGGGCTTTAAGCCGGCTTCTTTTCTTGCCTGGTTTACCAGAACGCCGATCTCGTTGATGTACTGTGCGACCTGATCGTCTGTAGGAGCTTCCGCAGCCTGTGCCGGGATATATGCAGCGCCCATAGCCGCCATTGCCATTGAAGTGATGAAGCTTACCATTCTTGAGAAAAATCTTTTAGCAGTTGTCATAATATTACCTCCGAAATAATTTCCATTCTGTAGATTTATTCGGTTGAATATATTTGCTGTAATTTTTTATAATTTTCATCGTAATTATTACAGTTTGTATATTTAGCCTTTTTTATTTTTTGAAGTCCTCCGGAATAAGCTTTTGGTTTTTGGCTTTATTCCGTTCCCCTTCCATGATTTAATTATACCACCAGAATGATTTTTCCAACACCCCAATTTCCAGATGTAAACCATAAAAAATACGTCATGTATATATTTTGTTTTGAACGTCTATGGTACGCCTTGCAAAATCAGAGGATTATTATACTAATTGTTATAAAAATAATTAAATTATGTAATGCAGCTCCGTCTGTTTTACAACTCTGTAGGTGTCGAAAATGACAGCATAAACAATTTCACCGTGCTTGACTTATTTTGTATAATGTGTTATAATAAATATAGTTTAAATAAACATACGATCGGGTATGTCAAAAGGGCATAAATTTATAAGGGGACGCTCTCTCTTGCAGAGCGTCCCCTCTCCAAAAACAGTCCACCGGACTGTTTTAACCTTCACCCCTTGCAGAGCGCCTGAAGTCATCGGCGGCACGCCGTGGACTCTGCAAAGGAGACACCCGTCCCTTTTTGAAGCCCAGTGCTTTTTCAGCACACTCTTGCATTTATGCTGACATTAATTTACGAAAGAAGGCGAAAGATCATGGATTACAACTTTTGCAGGATAACTCCTGAAATAGCCGCTCTGGCAGAACGCTCCATTGCCGGCTATAAGATCGACCCCGAGCTTTATACTCAATACGACGTTAAACGCGGCCTCCGTGACATCAATGGAAACGGTGTAGTCGCAGGACTTACAAATATCAGCACCATCAAAGTCCTGGATTCTCCGGATGGCGAGCACAACCACGGCGACGGCAAGCTCTACTACAGAGGTATCGACGTCGAGGACATCGTTCACGGCTTTATCAAAGAAAAACGCTACGGCTTTGAAGAAACGATTTTTCTGCTTCTCTTCGGAAATATGCCGGGAGAACACGAGCTTGCCGAGTTCAAGAATATCCTCACGGATTTCCGCAGTCTTCCGCCCACCTTCACCCGGGACGTCATTATGAAAGCTCCCAGCGACAACATGATGAATACCCTGGCGAAAAGCGTCCTGGCTCTGTACTCCTACGACGATAAGGCAAACGATATTTCGATCCCAAACGTCCTGCGCCAGTGCATCGAGCTCATAACCCTGTTCCCGGTTCTGGCTGTTTACGGCTATCACGCGTACAAATATACGCGGGAGGGCGGCAGTCTTTTTATACATGACCCGAATCCGGAGCTGTCTATTGCGGAAAATCTGCTGTATATGCTCCGTCCCGACAAGCAGTTCACCGAGCTGGAGGCCCGTATCCTCGACCTTGCCCTCGTTCTTCATGCCGAGCACGGCGGCGGCAACAACTCAACGTTTACCGTTCATGTCGTGTCCTCCTCCGGCACAGACACATACTCCGCGATCGCGGCTGCGCTGGGCTCGCTTAAAGGTCCTAAGCACGGCGGCGCAAATATAAAGGTCGCCATGATGTTCGACGATATGAAAAAGCAGGTGAAAAACTGGTCTGACGAAAACGAGGTGCGCGGCTATCTGAAAAAGCTTCTCCACAAGGAGGCCTTCGATCACGCAGGTCTGATCTACGGCATGGGTCACGCTGTCTACTCCCACTCCGACCCGAGAGCGAAGGTATTCAAGGGCTTCGTCGAGAAGCTGAGCAGCGAAAAGGGCAGACATGACGAGTTCGATCTGTATTCGCTTGTTGAGCGTCTTGCCCCGGAGGTCATCGCCGAGGAGCGGAAAATTTACAAGGGCGTTTGTGCAAACGTGGATTTCTACAGCGGCTTCGTTTACCGTATGCTGGGTATCCCCGACGAGCTTTTCACTCCCCTGTTCGCAGTTTCGCGTATTGCAGGCTGGTCGGCGCACCGCATCGAGGAGCTGATAAACTCCAACAAGATCATCCGCCCTGCATACAAGGCTATTTCGCCCATGCGCGAGTATACCGATATGGAGAACCGTATGGATTAAATCTCAGAACCTGTATTCATAGGGGAGATGTGCGGCTTATCCTATGAATACAGGTTCTCAACGAAAGGAAGTTGATTTACATGAATACAACACAACTTATGAACTGGAACGGCACTACTGTTGTCAGAATGAGCGCCGGCGGCTATGAGGCTCTTGTAGCCTATGAGATCGGCTGCAACGTTATCCGTCTCCGGAACAACAAAAAAGGCATGGAGTTTTTCCGCTGGAGCGACGGCAACACGGCTGAGGACATAAAGCAGTCCGCCGAGGTCTGGGGTCTGCCTACGCTGTATCTGCCCAACAGATTTGCAGACGGCGTGCTGAAAACCTCCGACGGTACATACCAGCTGCCCGTAAACGAAAAAGCGCCCTACAACAACCACATTCACGGCTTTCTCCACAAAAGGACGTTCGAGGTCGTTGAGCACTCCTCCGACAGCAATTGCGCATGGGTGAAAACGAGATATGTTTACGACGAGAGCGACGAGTTTTTCAAGTATCTGCCCGTTAAATTCACTGCGGAGTACACATTTACCCTCTCCGAGAACGGATTGGAGCAGAACATCGCCTTTATCAATAATGACAGCAAGGTACTGCCCATGTCCCTGGCTTCCCACACAACTATAAACGCTCCTTTTGTGGACGGCGCAAAGGAGGAGGACATCCGCCTTACCGTGCCGATCGGCAAGAAATGCGAGCTTAACGAGAGATGTCTGCCCACGGAGAATCTGAAATCTCTGAATATGTGGGATCTGGAGTACAAAAACGGCAGCAAATGCCCGGTTTTGCAGGTTTGCGACAACGATATGTATTTCGGCGAGGAGACGGTTCTTGACGGACAGCCCTTCCACGGCGTTATCGCTGAGGACACGGCAAGCGAAATCAAGCTGTGCTACGAGGTTTCGGAGGCATATAAATTCTGGATCGTATGGAATGACCGGGGCTTCAACCACTATTTCTGTCCCGAGCCTATGACTGCGATGATAGACGCGCCTAATCTGAAGCTTCCGGCAGATGTCAGCGGCTACGTTGAGGTAAAGCCCGGCGAGACTTATAAGGCACACTCACGTTTCTTCGCAAAGTAACGCCCCACGCGGCGGGGCAGCCCCCGCGGGCGGTTTCACGTAACCGTTCGTACCTCACTAATATTTATACAGGCGTAATCGTTTCCGCGAATTGAAGAAATTTAATTATGCAGGGACAGGTTATGCCGTGTCCGCCCTTGGTTTCACGGATATTCAAACAGCCGGATTTCCTGATACCCATAAATCATCTAAAGGGCTTAAATCATATTCCAGACGTAGATAATATGACGAACACGGCATAACCTGTCCCTACATATAGAAAATTTAACCGAATATATGCAAAAATCCCTCCGGAACAATTCCAGAGGGATTTCTTATTATATTCAATTAATACATTCCGCCCATACCGCCGGCAGGCATTGCAGGCGCTGCTTCCGGTGCAGGAATATCTGCTACAAGGCTCTCTGTCGTCAGAACCATCGCTGCAACAGACGCCGCATTCTGGAGCGCGCTTCTTGTTACCTTTGTCGGATCTACGATTCCGGCAGGTATCATGTCTGTGTATACCTCGTTATAAGCGTCAAATCCGTAGCCAACCTTGCGTGAACGTCTGATCTTGTCAACAATTACGCTGCCCTCAAGACCTGCATTCTCAGCGATCTGGCGTACAGGAGCTTCAAGAGCCTTGAGAATGATCTTCGCTCCAGTCTTTTCATCGCCGTCAAGTGAAGGTATCATCTTCTCTACAGCAGGGATCGCATTGATAAATGCTGTTCCGCCGCCTGCTACGATGCCCTCTTCAACGGCTGCCTTTGTAGCTGCAAGAGCGTCCTCGATACGGAGCTTCTTCTCCTTCATCTCGATCTCTGTAGCTGCGCCTACCTTGATAACGGCAACGCCGCCTGCAAGCTTAGCAAGTCTCTCCTGGAGCTTCTCGCGGTCGAAATCAGATGTTGTGGTTTCGATAGAAGCGCGGATCTGAGCAACTCTTGCCTTGATAGCGTCCTTATCGCCTGCACCGTCAACGATGATCGTGTTCTCCTTCTGGATAACGACCTGCTTAGCCATACCGAGCTGGTCGATAGTCGTCTCTGCAAGCTCAAGTCCAAGCTCGCTTGTGATGACCTCTCCGCCTGTGAGAACGGCGATATCCTTCAGCATCTCCTTGCGTCTGTCGCCGAAGCCGGGAGCCTTTACAGCAGCAACCTTGAATGTGCCGCGGAGGTTGTTGAGGATAATAGTTGTAAGAGCCTCGCCCTCGATGTCCTCAGCGATGATAACAAGCTTCTTGCCCATTTTTACGATCTGCTCCAGAATGGGGAGAATGTCCTGGATAGAGGAGATCTTCTTGTCTGTGATAAGCACGAAGGCGTCGTCGTAAACTGCCTCCATCTTATCTGTATCTGTAACCATATATGGTGAAATATAGCCGCGGTCGAACTGCATACCCTCGACAACCTCGCTGTATGTCTCAGCAGTCTTGCTCTCCTCGATAGTGATAACGCCGTCAGCCGTTACCTTTTCCATAGCCTCGGCAATGAGCTTGCCTACAGCCTCGTCAGCAGATGAAACTGTGCCGACTCTTGCAATATCCTCGCTGCCCTGAACAGCCTTTGAGTTGTCAACGATAGACTTTACAGCCACGTCAACAGCCTTTGCGATACCCTTTTTCAGAACCATGGGATTTGCGCCTGCCGCGATGTTCTTCATACCCTCGCGAACGATAGTCTGAGCAAGGAGGGTAGCTGTTGTCGTACCGTCTCCGGCAGCGTCGTTAGTCTTTGTAGCAACCTCCTTTACAAGCTGTGCGCCCATATTCTCGAAAGCGTCCTCAAGCTCGATATCCTTTGCGATAGTAACGCCGTCGTTAGTGATGAGGGGTGCGCCGAACTTCTTGTCGAGGACAACGTTTCTGCCCTTGGGGCCCATTGTTATCCTTACAGTATCGGCGAGCTTGTCGATACCTGCCTGGAGAGATTTTCTTGCGTCCTCGCCGTATTTAATATCCTTAGCCATAATAAATTACTCCTTTACTATTAGTCTACAACTGCCAGAATGTCTTCCATGCGGACAATGATGTACTCTGTACCTTCGAGCTTTACATTTGTTCCGGAATACTTGGAAATGAGGATCTTATCGCCCTTCTTCACTTCCATTTTCACGTCGGCAGTTCCCGGGCCGACCTCAACGACCTCGGCAACCTCGGGCTTTTCCTTAGCCGAGCCGGAAAGGATGATGCCGCTCTTGGTGGTCTCCTCTGCCTCTGCCATTTTGCATACTACTCTGTCCTGTAATGGTTTGATAGTCATAACAGTAACCTCCTGTATTTAATTTAAATTTTACACGATCCTGTTAGCACTCTTTCATCAAGAGTGCTAATTATATTTTACCACCTTTTTCTATAAAATCAAGACCTATTTGGCATTTTTGTATGATTGCACAAACACAGCTTTAATTTCAGCAGCAAAATAGCTATATTTAACATTGAGTTTCAAAAGGGACAATGTCCCTTTTGCAGAGTCCACGGCGAGTCGCCGAGCCAATCCACGTGACCGCGAGTAAAGCTCGCTGATTTTTCAGTTGATAAGGAGTATTCCGCGCACGAAAATGACTTAAAGCTAAAGTTTTCACAAAGGCGGCGCCTTTGGCGAGGTATGGAGCAGAGCTCCATATCGACCGTAGGTCGATGATGCCTTCAGGCGCTCTGCAAGGGGTGAATTTTCAAACAGTCCGGTGGACTGTTTGGAAAGAGGGGACGCTCTGCAAGAGAGAGCGTCCCCTAAAAATTGTGGTTTTCTGAAATCCCGATGTTTGCCTTTCTCTATAATTCTATGCAATATATCCGCCCGCTATACACGGAACATTCTCTTGAATCCTGTCTTGTCCAGAAGCAGACCTACGGAAATAAACAGCAGTCCGCTTGCAAGGCTCTGGACGATATACGCCGGAGTCTGTCCGAATGCCGCCGCTATTGCCGCCCAGGAAAAGCCCCTCGCCATTACCGTTCCCTCGTACAGGCTGTAGCCTGCAACGCATAATATCATCGACGGGATGATTCCCAGAACATTCCGGAGCGAAACGATTTTTTCGCCCTTTGAGGTGAAAAACAACGCCGTTACTGCCTTTATTATAACAGTCGCCGGAAGCCATATCAGAAAGCCGGAAAGCCCGTCTGCCAACGCGCCCCCAAGAGCTGCCGCCGCCACCGCATAGGGCGTGGGGAGAATACTCGCCGCAAGGAAAATAATTCCGTCGCCGGCATGAGTATAGCCTGCACCTGTGGGAATGTGGAGATAGGCTGTGAACACGAATATAAGCGCGGCAAAAACGCCTGCCGCCGTAATTCTGCGTATTTTCACGGTGCTTCTTGAACGTGTGTGTGACATAATAATGACCTCTTTGCTATAAAATAAGCATCGCATACAGCCGCGACGCTGACTATATTATATCACTCGGGTAGGTATTAGTCAAGAGGCTATAGATTTTTAATATAGCTAAAGGCAAGCACTCCGGCTTGCCTAAAACAAGAACAAATTTTCTTCTCTTTTATTCGGGGAAAAAATTATATCGCTCGCGGCATATCTATGTCTGCCAGACAAATCAGCGAGGTACTCGCGGCTGCGTGAAATTGCCGGCGGGGGCTGCCCTGCAGGTAACGCCCTCTCTTGCAGGGCGTTACCTCTTTCAAAACAGTCCACCGGACTGTTTTGAAATTCACCCTTTGCGGAGCGCCTAAAGGCATCATCGACCTGCGGTCGATATGGAGCGCTGCTCCATACCTCGCCAGAGGCGCTGCCTCTGGACTCTGCCAAAGGGACAACCGTCCCTTTGGAAACCCAATTTTTAAACTCTTTTTAACTCATAATAACAAAAGGCGAGTCCGAAAACTCGCCTTTTTATTATATCTTTTCAGAGATCAACCCATTGTAACAACAACCTCGTGAACTCCGCCCTCGGCAGCAGGGATAACGTTTCCGTCTACAGCCTGACCGTCAACAGTCATGCTTGCAACACCCTTGCAAACGTGGTTGGGGTTCTTGATGGTGATGTTGTATGTTGCGCCGCGGAACTTTCTTGTTGCTGTGAAGCCGTCCCACTCGTGAGGAATGGAAGGATCGACCTTGAGACCGTCCCAGTCAGCGGCAATACCCAGAATATACTGAGAAATTGCAACCATGTTCCATGCAGCAGTACCTGTGAGCCAGGAGTTCTTGCCCTCGCCGAAACGTGAAGCATCCTTACCTGCGATCATCTGTCCGTATACATAGGGCTCAGTCTTGTGCAGCTCGGAAATTTCCTCGTTGAAGGCAGGTGCGATCTTGCTGTAGTACTCGAACGCCTTGTCGCCTCTTCCGGCATAAGCCTCGGCACAGATTATCCATGCGTTGTTGTGAGTGAAGATACCTGCGTTCTCCTTGTATCCGCCGGGATATGTAGAGATCTCGCCGTACTGGATGTAGTACTTTGTGAATGCAGGATTATTGAGAACAAGACCGTACTGTGTGTTCAGGTACTTGTCGATAGAATCGAGAGTTTTGATATCAGCGCCGACGTCCTTACCGATCTCGGACATAACAGCGAAGCCCTGGGGCTCGATGAAGATCTTGCCCTCTTCGCACTCCTTAGAGCCCATCTTCTTGCCCTCGGAGTCGTATGCACGGAGGAACCAGTCGCCGTCGAATGCGGATTCCATAACATTCTTCTTCATCTTGTCGATCTCAGCCTGTGCAGCCTCAGCCTCAGCGTCCATACCAAGGTGCTTGAGAATAGCAACGTAGTTAGGACCTGCATATGTAAACAGAGTAGCGACCATTACAGACTCGGCAACCTTTGAGTAGCCGCCCTCAGCAGCAAACTTCGGGTTTGTGTATGTCTGGAAGCTCTCACCGGGTGTGTCGGAGTAGCAGGAGAGGTTGATACAGTCGTTCCAGTCAGCGCGCATTGCAAGAGGCAGACCGTGAGGACCGAGATTGTTGACGATCTTGTAGAAGGAGACCTTCAGGTGATCGAGCATGGGCTTAGCCTTGCTCATATCGTTGTCATAGGGAACAGCCTCGTCAAGGATAGACCAGTCGCCTGTCTCTCTGATGTATGCGGAAACTGAAAGGATCATCCACAGCGGATCGTCGGAGAAGTCGCCGCCGATATCGGAGTTGCCCTTCTTTGTGAGAGGCTGATACTGGTGATAGCATCCGCCGTCCTCAAGCTGTGTGGAAGCGATGTCGATAATACGCTCTCTTGCTCTGTCAGGGATCTGGTGAACGAAACCGAGGATATCCTGGTTGGAATCGCGGAAGCCCATACCTCTGCCGATACCGCTCTCGAAGTAGGAAGCGGAGCGTGAGAGGTTGAAGGTGACCATACACTGATACTGGTTCCAGATGTTGACCATACGGTCTACCTTGTCGTCGGGAGTATCAACGCTGAGGATGCCGAGCAGCTCGTCCCATGCAGCCTTAAGCTCAGCAAGACCGGCAGCTACCTTTTCGGGAGTGTTGTACTGCTCGATCATCCTGAGAGCCTTTACCTTGTTGATGGTCACGCCGTCAGCCTCGAACTTTTCGGCAACAGGCATCTCGACATAGCCGAGAACGAAGATAAGAGTCTTTGACTCGCCGGGAGCGAGAGTGATCCTCTTGTAGTGGGAAGCGATAGGAGACCAGCCGTCAGCGAAGGAGTTGTTAGCCTTATCAGCCATAACAGCCTGGGGATCGCCGAAGCCGTTGTAGAGACCGATAAACGAATCTCTGTCTGTATCGTAGCCGTCGATCTCGTCGTTTACTGTATAGAATGCGAAGTGATCGCGTCTGTCTCTGTACTCTGTCTTGTGGTAGATAGTAGAGCCTACGACCTCAACGCGTCCTGTGGAGAAGTTTCTCTGGAAGTTTGTGCAGTCGTCCTGGGCGTCCCAGAGACACCACTCAGCGAATGAGAAGAGAGAGAAGCTCTTAGCCTCGCTGCCCTCGTTTGTGAGAACTACCTGCTGGACCTCTCCGTCGTAATTCTGGGGAACAAAGAAAGTAACCTCAGCCTTAAGGTCGTTTTTCTTACCTGTGATAATAGTATATCCCATACCGTGGCGGCATTCATAGGAGTCAAGCTCTGTCTTTACAGGAGACCAGCCGGGATTCCATACTGTGCCGTTGTCGTTGATATAGAAGTAACGTCCGCCCATGTCGATAGGAACGTTGTTGTAGCGGTAACGGGTGATTCTTCTGAGACGAGCGTCTTTATAGAAAGAATATCCTCCTGCCGTATTTGAAATCAGGGAGAAGAAGCCCTGTGTGCCGAGGTAATTGATCCACGGATAGGGCGTTCTGGGAGAGTTAATGACATACTCTCTTCCGGCGTCGTCAAAATATCCGAACTTCATAAATTTTTTTACTCCTTCATTTAATAGTTGAGGAGTCATGGGCAGCGCCCTTAACTCATTTTTTATTATAACATATTTCACATTTTTTTACAATAGATTACGGCAAAATAACGATGTATTTTTTTCGCGCCCATTTTTGTGCATTTTTCACAAACTAAATATAAAGGCTCGGCAGTGGAGCATACCCCAAAAATCCAAATGTGTAGGGGTATCATACGAAAAAATCCGCCGTCATTTCAGTCTGACAGCGGATTTCAGAAATCTTTTTTCATATTCTGCATCTGTATACTTTCTCCGTTATTGATCAAAATTTCCTCGCTCGCGGTATATCTGCGTCTGTATAATAAATCAGCGAGGAACTCGCGGCTACGTGAATTGCCCGCGGGGGCTGCCCCGCCGCTGCCTCTGGACACTGCAAAAGGGTCATTGACCCTTTTGAAACCCTATTTTTTTCTAAGTTCGCTCCCCGCTTCAATAGATATACGGAAGAGCTGCGCACTCGCCAAGAATGTACTGTGCAAGAACCTTTGCGTCTGCCTCTGTAATGATGCCGTCTCTGAAGCAGTCTGCCATTTCAAGCTGAGCCTCGCTGAGCTGAACGCCGCTGCCTGTAAGATAGCCTGCCAGAACCAGATAATCGTATGTGTTCACTACGCCGTCGCCTGTGATGTCGCCCTGAACCTGGGGGATCTCAGCCTGCTGCATGATAGCTCCGGGAATGTACTCGTCCTCGAACTCCATATCTGTCTCGATGAGAGTCTGCTCCCAGTACCAGCCGTACTCTGTATCCTCGTCGTAAATAACGCCGACGCCCATGTGTGTGACCTCAGCCGTCATGATAGCCGCCCACTGCTCTGCGTCTGCTTTCCATGCTGCGAAGGTTTCTTCTGCCGTAGCCGTGCCGACGGATTCGTTGATCTTCTCGTTTCTGTAATCAACCACTTCCGTATCAATTTCAGCCTCAAAGCTTGTGCAGTATCTGCCGAGTCTGTTGTAGTTTATAGCTCTTTCGATAGCTCTTATCTCAGAAACCTCGTTGAGGTAAGGGAGAACGCTGACGGGCTCAAGACCAGCCTCAGCTCTTGCTTCGTTTACCATGATCGCGATCTCGTTTACGAGCTGCTCGGCATCGTATGACTCAGCAGCCTTAACTGTATTTGCAGCCGCCATTGCCGCTGTCATTGCGATCGTCATAACCATTGCTGTTATCTTCTTTATCACTTTAACTGCTGCGTTCATCATAACGAATACCTCCGGTAGTGTTGTCTCTATGTCATTTCTGAGATCTCTTTATCTCTCTTTCCATGATTAGATTATAACACGGATACGACTTTTTTAATACCCTAAAAAACCGGATAAGTACGTTAATTTTTAGGCAATCTCTGAAAAACTGTTTGATCAAGCAAAAATCAGATACTTTTTTGAGATTGCCTTTTTGAATTTGCTGTAGGGACACGACATAATATCGCTCGCGGCATATCTATGTCCGCCAGACAAATCAGCGAGGTACTCGCGACTACGTGAAATTGCCCGCGGGTGCTACCCGCCAAAAGGGACAACCGTCCCTTTTGAAACCCGGTGTTTTTGCTTGCTGTTCAGGTTTATATTGCTATTTTAATATTCAAACTCGCCATTGCCGATAAACTCCCGGATAAGCGAATCTCTCGGAATAAATTCCGCCTCCAGAGGCGCAAGCTCCGACATGACAGCCGTAACATCCGTAAGCTCTGGGACATCGGACATCTCACGCAGCATATCAAGCAGGCTGTCGCGGTATACGTTCAGCTCATATGCCATAAACGTATCTATATCATGATCCGAGCGATGCTTATAGGGCATGATATACTTGTTCTCGCCCTCCTCAACGCTGCGGAACATATTCATCGTCTCCCGGAGCGTTCTCTTCCGGAAATTGCTGTCCCGTATCATACGCCGCATAAGCCGCACTTTTGAGGGATGCAGCACTATTCCGCCGCTGGTAACTCTCGTTCGGACGCTGACGTACAGCTTGCAGAGACGGCTGTCCGGAACTGTTATGACCGCCGGATTAAGCGCATGGATACCCTCCAGTATGACCAGCTCTCCCGGCTCTCTTTTCAGCGTAAGCGTCACTCCGCCGCGCCTTGACTCCGCAAAATCATATCTCGGCACAGCCACCTCCCGGCAGGCTTCTATCGCCTCTATCTGCTCGTTAAGCAGCTTGTTGTCGATCCGGTTCGGCGACTCCAGGTCAAGCTCGCCCTTTGCCGCAAGCACGCGCTCCTCATCCGTCAGCGAGTTGAAATAATTGTCCATAGACAGCGTGTGGGTGACGCAGCCCAGCTCGCCCAGCAGCTTTCCAAGCATAAGCGCCGTCGTTGTCTTGCCCGAGCCGGAAGGCCCGGAAAGAAGTATGACCGGCTTCTGTTCACGTTCCGCGGCGATGCTTTCCGCGATCCTCCGCAGCTGATATTTATAGGCTTCGTTTACGGACTCAACATATTTTCCGGGATAAGCGCCGATTCCCGAATTTATCCTCGTAACCTCTATATTCATATTTCCCTCCGAAAAAAGCACGGGAATCCTGCCGAAGCAGAACTCCCGTGCCGTATTGTTCCTCTTATCTTTCCTCACAGATAAGCTTTATCGCCGTTCTGTCTTCTCCGTCGATCTGTACATTAGCAAAGGCAGGAATACAAATGAGGTCAATACCGATCGGTGCAAGATAGCCTCTGGCAATAGCTACAGCCTTAATTGCCTGATTTGCTGCTCCTGCGCCCACTGCCTGGACCTCAACGGCATTATTCTCTCTGATGACTCCGGCGATCGCCCCGGCAACAGAACTCGGTGTCGAATGTGAGGATACTTTCAAAATTTCCATAGCTTATCTCTCCTGTAATTTGGATAGCGGCATCAGTTTTAGACAACTTAGGTGCATACGTCGAATATTCACCGCCCGATTACATTATACATTATACAGAATAAAATTGCAAGCCTTTTAAAAAATTTTGTGAATTATCTAATAATTAAACGCTCTATTTTGTAGGATTTGCCAGATTTTTCATCAAACTGCACACATACGGCGCACATAAAGCAGTCGCTCTCCGCCTCGGTGAATCTCACCGGAGTATGGAATCTGAACCGCTCCACTACCGGCTTTATATCCACTCCCAGGCATGAAAGCTCAGGGCCTGTCATTCCCGCATCGGTGATATACGCCGTATGACCGCCTAAAATTATCTCGTCGGCAGTCTGGACATGGGTATGCGTGCCGAAAACTCCGGACACACGCCCTGTAAGATAGTGCCCCATAGCCTTCTTTTCGGAGGTCGCCTCGCCGTGGAAATCGACAAAAATATTGGGCGTATCAATAGTCGGCAGTATCTCGTCTATGACCGTGAAGGGATTATCGAGAGCGTCCATATAAACCGTACCCATAAGGTTCACCACCGCCACGGAATAGCTGCCCATATCCAGGACGTACACGCCTTTTCCGGGAGCGCCGCCCTCGGGATAATTTGCCGGACGGATAATATATTCAGAGGCGAAGACCTCTCCGGACTCTCTCCGGCGGAAAGCGTGGTTTCCGGTCGTTATCACGTCAGCTCCGGCGTTCAGGACAGACTGGGCGGATGCCGGGGATATACCGTTGCCCTGGGCTGAATTTTCGCCGTTTACAATAGTCACGTCTATATCATACAGCTTTTTCACCTGCCGCAGCTTATTCCGCAAAAAATCACAGCCGGACTGCCCTACAACGTCGCCTACAAAGAGAAGATTTTTCATAATACCATACCTTTGAATAAAATAAATTTTATCTAATTATAGCATTTTCCGGAGGTGAAGTCAAGGGAGATGAGAGATAATGTCACGGAAATCGAATGAAAAAAGACATTGAAGATTAATAAGGGGAAATTTTTTCTGACTTTTGTGTATTTGCGGTGGAAGTATCAGGGAACGCCCGAAGGCATCATCGACCTGCGGTCGATATGGGACTCTGTCCCAAACCCTGCCAAAGGCTCTGCCTCTGGACTCTGCCAAAGGGACAACCGTCCCTTTGGAAACCCAGTGTTTACTGCCGTATGTTCTCTTCGCTCGCGGAAACGACAACGTCTGCACAAAATATCAGCGAGGAACTCGCGGCTATGTGAATTGCCAGCGGAGGCTCTCCGCCGCGCTTGTGAAAAATAATATTATAAAACCCCTTGACAATTTTTTTCCAATATGCTATAATGATTAACGCCAAAGAATTAAACGATTAATCGTTTCGCGATTAATTATTTAATGGCTCATTAAATCGTGGAGGTGACATAATATGGTCAGCAACAGGGAGCTTGTGGGAATACTGGAAAATCTCCACCTGCTCCGAGGACTTTTCGTCCGCCGCATAAGCCAGGATTCCCCGATACACTTCGGTCAGATCGCCATTATGAGAACTATCGAGCAGAATGAAAACTGCACCCAGGCGACCATCGCCGAACGCCTCCGGGTCACTCCCGCATCTGTGGCGGTGTCGACAAAAAGGCTTCAGAAAGCCGGTCTTGTGACTAAAACCGTGGATCAGGACAATCTCCGCTGCAAACGCCTCTCGCTGACAGAGGAAGGCAGAGCTGCCATAAAACAGCATATAGGTCTCTTCGATCAGTACGACAGCCGCGTTTTCGGCTGTCTCTCCGAGGAAGAAAGGGATACGCTGTTCGGGCTGCTGAAGCGGCTTGCGGAGGCTATGCAGGAGGCGGAGGGCATCGAAGGCTCGTTCTCCGACCCTATGGATCTCGGATGCCTGCTTCACAGGAAGTTTGAAGAAGAAAAAGAAAAAACCGAAAGGAGCTGTGAGTAATGCTGAAAAGACTTTTGTCCTATGTGGGCAAATACAAAAAACAAGCCGTTCTCTCGCCCATAACCATTGCGGGAGAGGTAATTATGGAGGTCCTCATACCGCTCGTTATGGGACACATAATCGACGACGGCATCCAGAAGGGAAGGATCGGCTACGTTGCCGGAATGGGTCTGCTCATGGTGGGTATGGCTCTCTTCTCGCTTCTGTTCGGCGCGCTGGCAGGAAGATTAAGCGCAGTTGCCGCCGTCGGATTCGCAAAAAACCTCAGAGGCGCTTTGTTCAGAAAGGTTCAGGAGTTCTCCTTTGCCAACGTGGATAAATTCTCCACCGCCTCTCTTACAACGCGTCTTACCACCGACGTTACAAACGTTCAGAACGCGTTCATGATGTTCATAAGGACTGCTATCCGCGCGCCGTTTATGCTCATCTTCGCGCTTATCATGTCGATCAGGATAAACGCTAAGCTTTCCCTGGTGTTCCTCTGCGCAGTGCCTGTGCTCGGAGCTGCCATCGCCATTATTATGTCAAAGGCTCACCCGAGATTCAAGGCTATGCTTACCCTCTATGACAACATGAACGGAAAGGTCCAGGAAAACCTTATCGGCATCCGTGTTGTAAAGGCTTTCGTTCGTGAGGATCACGAGAAGCAAAAATTCACAGAAAGCACCGAGGGCGTACGTGCAGCTCAGGTGCGCGCGGAAAAGCTGATGATAATGACAGGCCCTATCATGCAGTTCTGTATGTACACCAGCATTATCGCTATCCTCTGGTTCGGCGGTCACATGATAACCGGCGGAACTATGGAATCCGGTCAGCTTACCCAGTTCATCACCTATGTCGGTCAGATACTTATGTCCCTGATGATGCTCTCATTCATGTTCATGATGTTCGTTATCTCCAGGGCTTCTATCCAGCGTATATATGAAGTCCTCACGGAAGAGGTGGATATCGTATCTCCGGAAAATGCTGCCGATACAGTTTCCGACGGCTCGGTTACCTTCAAAAACGTAAGCTTCTCCTACTTCAAGGACATGAATAATCTTGCCCTTGAAAAAATAAACCTGAATATCGCCTCCGGTGAAACTATCGGTATCATCGGCGGAACAGGCTCTTCAAAGACGTCTCTGGTACAGCTTATTCCGCGTCTCTATGACACTACCGAGGGCGAGGTCCTTGTCGGCGGAAGAAACGTCCGCGAATACGACCTGGACGCTCTCCGCAACAACGTGGCTATGGTTTTGCAGAAAAACGTCCTCTTCTCCGGCACTATCAGGGAAAATCTCCGCTGGGGAAATGAAAACGCGACTGACGAGGAGATCGAGACAGCCTGCAAACAGGCGTGCGCTCACGACTTTATCATGGGCTTCCCGGACGGCTATGAGCAGGATCTTGGTCAGGGCGGCGTTAACGTGTCCGGCGGTCAGAAGCAGCGTCTATGTATAGCACGTGCGCTGCTGAAAAAGCCGAAGATACTCATTCTCGACGACTCCACCAGCGCTGTCGATACGGCTACCGACGCAAGTATAAGAAAGGCTTTCCGGGAGAACCTGGGTGACACAACTACATTTATAATCGCGCAGCGTATCTCCTCCGTTCAGGACGCAGACAGGATAATCGTCATGGACGACGGAAAAATCACAGATATAGGCACTCACGAGCAGCTTCTTGAAACAAGCGCTATCTACCGCGAGGTCTACGATTCACAGCAGAAGGGCAGTCAGGACGACCAGCCCGAAAACGGAAAGGAGGCTGAGGAATAATGCCGCCAAGACATAATATGAAGCCCGGCGAAAAACCGAAAAACGTCGGCATGATAATCAAGCGTATTTTCAGCTATATGTACGGCTTTAAGCTGCACTTTTTCCTGGTCGTGCTGGGAGTTATTCTCAGTGCAGCCGCGGGAATCGCAGGAAACGCCCTCCTCTCGCCTATAATCGACAACCTTGTCGACGGCTTCAAGACGGGAGAATGGGAAAAAGGCACGTTTGTGATGCTCCTCTGCGTTATGGCAGGGATATATCTTCTGGGCGCGTTCTCCACGTTTATGTACCAGAGGCTGATGATGACTATTTCCACCACCACGCTCATGCGTATAAGAAACGACCTGTTCAACAAAATGGAGACCCTTCCTATAAAATATTTCGACAAGCATACCCATGGCGAGCTCATGTCGCTGTATACCAACGATACCGACACGCTCCGTGAAATGCTCAGCAACAGCATAGCCCAGGTCATAAGCTCCGCTATCACTATCGTAGGCGTTTTCGTCCTGATGCTCTGCTACAGCTGGCTGCTGACTATCATCGTTGTGGTGATGCTCTTTATCATCATCAAGGTCATCGCCGCTATAGGCTCACGGAGCGGAAAGGGCTTTATCGCTCAGCAGCAGGCTTTAGGCGCGGCTAACGGCTATATCGAGGAAATGATCGACGGTCAGAAGGTCGTAAAGGTATTCACCTACGAGGACAACGCCATCGGGGAGTTCGACAAGCTCAATGAGCGTCTCTGCGAGGCTTCGACGCGCGCAAACACCTTTGCAAATATCCTCATGCCTATCATGAACAATCTGTCATATCTCCACTACGCGGCAACTGCTATCGTTGGCGGAATCATGACGGTAAACGGCTTCGGCGGAATGACTATCGGCAGACTTGTTTCATATTTGCAGTTCACACGTCAGTTCGCTCAGCCTATTACTCAGGTCTCGCAGCAGCTCAACGCCGTTCTGACGGCTCTTGCAGGTGCGGAGAGAATTTTCAGGGTCATCGACGAAGAGCCGGAGGCTGACGAAGGATATGTTACTCTTGTTCCGGCAGTCAGAACGGCTGACGGTAAGCTTACAGAGGCAGAGGGCGGAAAGCGCACAGGTCTCTGGGCATGGAAGCATCCTCACCAGGCTGACGGCACGATCACCTACACTGAGGTTCGCGGTCATGTGGAGTTCGACGACGTTTACTTCGGCTATGAGCCGGAGAAAACAGTTCTCAACGGCATAAGCCTGTATGCCGACGCAGGTCAGAAGATCGCGTTCGTAGGCTCTACCGGCGCAGGAAAAACTACCATAACAAACCTCATCAACCGCTTCTACGACGTTCCCGACGGCAAGATACGCTACGACGGCATAAATATCAACAAGATCAAGAAGAGCGATCTCCGGCGTTCACAGTCGGTGGTTCTCCAGGATACCCACCTGTTTACCGGTACGGTCATGGACAATATCCGCTACGGAAAGCTTGACGCTACGGACGAGGAGGTCTACGCAGCCGCAAAGCTCGCCAATGCCCACTCCTTCATAACCCACCTGGAAAACGGCTACGACACCATGCTTACGGCTGACGGCGCAAACCTCTCCCAGGGTCAGAGACAGCTTCTCGCCATCGCCCGTGCGGCAGTCGCAGATCCGCCTGTCCTCATTCTGGACGAGGCTACAAGCTCTATCGACACCCGTACAGAGGCTCTTATCGAAAAGGGTATGGACTCGCTTATGGAGGGCAGAACGGTATTCGTTATCGCTCACAGACTTTCAACTGTCCGCAATTCCCAGGCGATCATGGTTCTGGAATACGGCAGGATAATCGAGCGCGGCAGCCACGATCAGCTTATCGCGCAGAAGGGCAAGTATTACCAGCTTTACACAGGTATGTTCGAGCTCAGTTAAATTCAGGACACCGCGCAAATTCTGTGCGGTGTCTTTCTTAATAATTACAAATATGTAACAAATGTATAGCGTACAGGCTGCATTTTCGTCGTTTTTTTGTGTTTTGCACAATTAGATGATTAACGACAGACGAAAGTTTGTCTAATTAACATCTTGAAATTTTCACGAAAATCCTGTATTATTATAAGTAACAGCAGAGGCGGATACCCTCTATTTCCGCTTCTGCACGAATTAAAATCACGAAAGAGGTATTTTACTATGAAAAAGTTAATTTCATGTCTCGTTCTTTCTGCTATGATCTGCGGCTGTTTCGCATCATGCGGAAGCGAGGAATCATCCGAGGCTGAGAAGGATTCCTCCAGCGTTTCCGAAGCTACAGAAGCTCCTACAGAGGCTGAGACAGAAGCTGAGGTTGAGGCTACTGATGCTCCCGACGAGGAAAGCGTTCCCCAGGCTGTAGTTACAGATGTTGAGGTCGAGCCTTCTATCGCTGCCGAGTCCGGCGATGCTTTCATCTACATCAACGACGGTCAGTTCTGGATCGGCTACGACGGAACAAACGACAACGCAAATATGACGATGCTTACGTATAACGCTGGCGTTGTTCCGATAACAGGCAACGGCGACTATACTGCAAGCCTTACAACTGATACAGTTGGTTTCCGTCTCGACACAACAGGCGATGCAAACGACGACTCCTGCGTTCCCGGCGGTATGAGCTTCATGGCTCTTATCATCAAGGACGGTATGGAGACCTGCCCCGGCGCTGTTATCACTATCAACGAGATCAGACTTAACGGCGAGGCTATCCCCATGTCTGCAAAGAACTACACTTCCTCCGACGACGGCAAGGAGATCCGTTCAAACATTTACAACGGCTGGGTAAATTCACTTCCTGCCGACGCCGTATCTGCTGAGGGCGCTCTTATGGACGCTGACGGCAATCCTCTCGACGCTGCTGCTGCATATTCACCCCAGATCGTTTCACCTGACGACTTTACAGAGTGGAAGTCAGTTGAGGTTGACTTCACTATTTCCGGCATGGCTGAGTGATAGGGACGAAAATTAATTAATTGAAATGAGAAGATCTGCTGCATTTGCGGCAGATCTTTTTGTTTGCACGAAAAATTCGCGTTGCACATTAAAACATCGGGATTCCAAAGGGGCGATGCTCCTTTGGCAGAGTCCAGAGGCAGCGCCTTTGGCGAGGTATGGAGCAGCGCTCCATATTGACCGCAGGTCAATGATGCCTTTAGGCGCTCCGCAAAGGGTGAATTTTGTAACAGTCCAGTGGACTGTTACAAAAGAGGGAACGCCCTCTCTTGCAGGGCGTTCCCTTAAACTTTCACAGGAGATTCAAAAAGATAGAAAAAAATCCTCCCCTTTCATCCGGGGAGGAAAATTATATCGCTCGCGGAATATTTACGTCAGCAAAACAAATCAGCGAGGCACTCGCGGCTACGTGAAACTGCCTGTGGGGGCTGCCCCACAAGGGGACGCTCTCTCTTGCAGAGCGTCCCCTCTTAAAAAACAGTCCACTGGACTGTTTTTTAATTCACCCCTTGCAGGGCGCCTAAAGGCTGCATCGACGTTCCGTCGATATGGGACTCTGTCCCATACCCTGCCAGAGGCTCTGCCTCTGGACTTCGCAAAAGGGACAACCGTCCCTTTTGAAACCCGGTGTTCGCGTTATAATTGTCTGTAAACGTTTTTTTCGCTCGCGGAGACAACAACGTCCGCAAACCAAATCAGCGAGGTACTCGCGGCTACGTGAATTGCCCGCGGGGGCTCCCCGCTAGCCTACAAGTCCTGAACGCTCAATGCCCTCGGTGAAGTACTTCTGCAAGCAGACATACATCACAAGAAGCGGCGTTATGGACAGCAGACAGCCGGCTTCCTTCCATACTATCTGCTCTCGCGGCGATATCTCTACCGTCGCCGAATCAAACAGACGAAGCTTCAGCTCTGTGTCAAGATTCTGCAGCATAAGCGCAACCGTTTTCGTGTTCGTGAAAAATGTTGAGCTTACATAATAATCGTTCCAGTACCATACTACGGAAAACAGGAATACCGTCAGGAACGACGATGCCGCGTTGGGTATCATTACCTGTATAAACGTCCTGAACGGACCGCAGCCGTCGATGTACGCCGCATCCTCCAGCTCCTTCGGCAGACCCTTGAAAAACTGACGGAAAATAAGTATCATAAGTCCGGAGCGGATTCCGTTTCCGGTTAAAGCCGGAAGATACATGGTAAGACTGTTGTCAATAAGATTTACGGCAAGATCGCCGATTCCGAAATGTCTGAACTGGGAGTACAGCGGAAGAGCGATGACCTGCGGCGGAACAAGTATCATCATAATAACGATGAGGAAAAGAAAGCTCTTTCCCTTGAACTTGAACCGGGCAAAGCCGTAGCCCGTTACGGCACAGGAAATTACCTGCACCAGTGAACAGCCGATGTTCAGAAACAGCGTGGTTTTCAGCGTGTTCCAGAAGTCCATGGCGTCCAGCGTCTCTCTGAGAATGTCCAGCGTAAGGTGCCGCGGTATCCACATTACCGTCGGGTCTGTCATGTCCGCACGCTCTCTGAACGCACAGCTTATCATGTAGATAAGCGGATACATGATGACAAATCCCAGTCCGAAGAGGATAACGAAGCGGAAAAAGGGCCATACCTTTTCCATTACCGCTTTGCGGCGGACGTAGCCTCGCTCCTCACGGCTCATGTTCTGCATACGGATGCGCTTAGCCTCCTTTTTGCTCATGCCGTTGCCGATCTCGTGCTCGGCTTTGACCTCGGCATTCATTGTATCAGTCATTTAAGCGCACCTCCTTAGTCCACCTCATAGTAAATAAACTTATTTACTATAGCTGTTATTATGCCTATCGCCACAAGGACGATACCGAAATATATCCATGCCATTGCAGAATATTCTCCGAATTTCCAGTCGTCACGCATTGCAAGTATCCGCTTCATTACCTCGTTTGTCGGGCTTGTGAAGGAGTCGATGACGGTGAATATCAGATTTGCAAGAATAAACGGGCTTACATAGGGGAATGTTATTTTCCAGAAATATTCCCATGCTGTTGCACCCTCCATCTGTGCAGCCTCTTTCGCCGAGGGCGGAATGTTCTGCAATGCCGCAAGGAAGAGGAGGATCTGTATTCCGCTTGACCACACGATGCCGAAAACGTTGTCGGCGACGGTGGTTATAAGGGTGTTCATGTTCTCGCTCAGTCCGTAAATGCCCAGGAATTGCAGCAGCTCGCCTACCAGGTCGGTGGAGAACATGGTTGAAAACTGCGCCGCTCCGGTGTTTCCCGTCGAGCCCATATCGCCGTTGATTATCTTGAATACCGGGCCTGTCGCAATGATTACCGGGAGGAAGAAAATTGCTCTGGAGAGAACTCTTCCGCGGAATTTCTGGTTAAGAATTACTGCGATAAACAGTGAGAAGATCAGGATAAGCGGCGTTTTCCACAGCGTTTCCAGCAGAGTGTTGCCAAGATAATCCATATAATTCTCGTCGACTGTAAGCGCGTATGAATACTTATCAAGTCCCACCCATTTAAGATGCGTAACTCCGGTGTCGATGGTTACGTCATTGAACGACCAGATAAGCGATTTTATCAGCGGGATGAGGAAGAATATCAGCGTTCCGATCATCCACAGTCCGATAAATCCGTAGCCGTAGAGCCCCTTTCGCCTTTCGTAGGAAAGAAGCGCTCTCTTCGGCTTTTTTGTCTTTTCAGCTTTTTCGCTCATCAGAACTTGATACCTCCTTCCTCTGCCTTGTCAAGCTCAATAAGTCTGCCGTTAAATTCAATCGTTCTTGCGTCGAGATCTACCTGCACAACAGTTCCGTTGGAATATTCCGTTGTGATAAGATCACCGTCGTTTTCAACATTGTAAGCGGTAATTGTTGAATCAGCCGTGTCCTCGTAAATAGGCTTCAGCAGATTATATTCCGCAGCAGCCGTCTCCGCCCAGTTTTCGTAATTCGCGTAGTAGAGCGTGTCGTACTCCGTGTCCTTAAGAGTGCTGGTCTCCTCGTATATCATGTCATAGCTGAGATAGCTTCCTGTTGCAGCCGCCATAAGCAGCAGCGTTTCGGAATCCGCATCGGCATTTACCGCCGTTGTGGAATAGGGCACGATACCGTGCATTACAAGCTGGTAAAAAGGGATATCCTCATTGAAGATATCGAACCGGCTGGAGCTGAGTGGAACATTTGTGATGTGATTTACATAGGGCAGCGCATAGGCGTTGGCGCAGTCCGCAAGTATGCCGTTGGAAAGTCCTCCGGTAAGTGTGCCGAAGCTGTCCTCTGCCATTGTCATTGCCGTATATCTTGAAATATTCTTCTTTCCGTAATCGCCGTAAAGGGATGTTGTTATATTGCCGACGGATACGCCTGTCAGACCTCTGTCAGCGTAGTTCTCGGCGACCTCGCTGTACACCTCGCCGAAATAGCTGGGTGAAAGCAGAGACATATTCTTCTTGAAGCCGTCGGGAATACCGTATGCTCTGTCGTAGCTTACTATTCTCGAATACGAACCGGAGATGCGGACGCAGGTGTCGGAGAATGAGCCGTAGCCGTTTCCGGAATAGAAATCTCTGTTGTCGGAAACGGGATAGAGCTGGAAGCCGTTCTGGTCGATGAAGCTGGTGAGCTTTTCAAATTCGCTCTTGCCGCCGAGCTTTCCGGAGGGCTTTGCGCCTGTATCGACCTTGCTGTTTATTCCGTCGTTTGTCCAGTTGTTATAGGAGACCACGATATCCTCTGCTCCGTAGTTTTTCAGCTCCGTAAGTATCTCGACAGCCTCGTCATACTTAGTGATAGGCTGCTTCATGGTCACGGGAATACCCAGGATCGGCTTTTTCTTCTGAGTTCCGCCGTACAGATCAACGTACATCGGGGACTCCCCAGCCGTAGTCTTAACGGTCAGACCCTCTTCCTTCATAAGGTAGTTTCTGTAGCTTTCAGCCACATCGACATAGTCCGCGTCCTCCTTGGAAATGGGGTAATAGCGAAGCTCGATGTCGTCGGATTTGATATTTCCGCTCTCAAAAACCGTGAGCTTGTCGTTGCTGTTTCCGGACATATAGAAGGTGTCCGTACCTCTCAGGACGAATGTAAAGCCGCAGAGGTTGTAGCTGCTGTTGGACTGTCCGGAAACTCTCGCGGAGAGATATGCGTTGGAGTCGCCCTTAGAGGCAACTACCATAAGCGCGTTGTCCTCCTTGACAATTCCGTATACAGGCAGGTATATCTGCTCCGAAACAGCGCCCTTGCTCGTGGGAACTGCCGTAACGTCGCTGCCGTAAACGCTCTGTGCGTAGGCATTTGCAACCGTGGTTTTATTGTTGTTGAAGCGAACCAGCGCGCCGCTTCCGTCGGGGATAACGAAGTAGCCCTCCTCCTGATCGGAAGCAGCTCCGAAGCTGCCCATAAGAGTTATCTCGGTAGCAATATTTGCAGCATTGCTCTCCTCGATCTCGGAGACCTTCAGGCTGGCTTTCAGATAATCAGCCTCTAAGGTATACTCCACCGGGTATTTAAAGCCTGCCTTCTCGTACTCGTATGTTATACGAACGCCGCCGCTTGTGTCGCTGACGGATATTTTGCAGTCGTCCGTGCCCGAACGTAGAATATTGTTGTTTGAACGCTTTTCCGGTACGCCGTACCGGAGAACGCTGGATGAGCGCAGCTCGCCTGAAAGAAGCGGCGTGGCTATCTTGTCGCGGCTTGCTCCAAGGGGCGACGACCACCAGATATAATCCGTAGACTTGTTCTTTATGCCGATATTTCCCAAACGGTCGTCCACCAGCATTGCGTAGCTGTCGTTTTCCGCACACTGTCTGAATGCTCCGATGACCTGTGTGCTGTCGGAACTGAGCCAGATAAAGCTTTCTCCCGTTTCATCGCGGTAGACCAGCTTGCCCTCATCGGAGCTGTCCTGAGCCGTGCCCTCTGTGTAGACTGCCTTTATTTTTTTCAGGCTGTCGTCCATGTATTCCAGCTTCTTGCCGTCCATGGAGGAGAACACATAGGGATCGTCAATGCTGGAGATCAGCTTCATTATGCGGAGCGGCTTCGTTTCGTCCGCGTCGGTGTAGAGAATATATCTCTCGGCGTCGCTGACAAAAATTTTGCCCTCGTCGCATTTGCTGCCGCCGTCGAAGCTTGCAAGCGCCGTTTCCGTCTCCGGATCAACAGCCACATAGTCGCCCAGCTTCTTGATGTCGTCGATCATATCCGCAAGAGCCTCCTGCTCTTCGGTATAGTCCGATTTTTTCTCGGGCTTTCCGCCGTTCGCCTCCCAGATAAGGTCGTCTATATCCTTTGGCTTTGCGTAAATGTCGATGCCGTCTACAGAGCCGTACTTTGTAAGATACTCGGTAATGTCCGCATATTCTGCACGAACCTTTTCTTCGGTCTCTTTTATTTTAGACTTGGTTGTTTCTTCCGAAGCCGCCGCTGTCTCCTCTTCCGAGGTCTCGGCTGCTGCTGCGCCGCCTGTCTCCTCGTTGTCTGCAAGGGTCGTGCCGGAAACGGCTATCATAGATACCGCAAGAAGGCAGAGCATAAATCTTTTTATCTTATTTCCCATTATTCACACCTTCCTTTCAGACTCTCGTTCGATAGGAGATCTCGGTGTAGATCGTGGAAACGAAGAGGTATACCTGCTGTATCAGCGACATAAGCAGAACAAGCAGGAACAGCATGATGAGCATAGCCGCGATCGTCAGCAGAATGGCAAAAACCGTTTTGCCGAAGGAATACTGGTGAACCGATTTTATCGCCGAGAACAGCAGTATCACCGTCCAGCCCGTTCCCAGTATCTGTATTGCCTGCATGAACACAAATTCGTCCCTTATAAGCACATGAGAGAGAGCTGTGTTGATGAAAACCTGCGCAATATATGGTATAAGGGCGTATGCGCTGTAGATGCAGATATTCTTCATTGTTCCCTCGCCGTCAAGCAGTGTGCATATCGCCCAGTTGCCTATTACCCATGCGGCAAAGAGAACGATGCTCTTGACAATATACGGAACAATATTGAAAACCTTATCATATGCCACGAAAAACTGGAATCCGTACAGTCTGTCGTAGGCTATCTGCGAGAGGAACAGCAGAAATACGATAAGCACGGATATTTTCATCGAGCCGGATTTTTTCCAGCGCATATCCTCAAAGCCCTCTACCGGGTGAGTTATGGCGTGCTTGACCCACTGTCCCTGAGTTAGATCCATCATACTTCTTACCCCTCCTTCTTATTTTTCGCGGCTTCGATCTCGCTTTTCAGTGCGGCTGCCGCCTCGTCACGAGCCTTTTCCGCCTCGAGACTGTCAAGCGCTGCCGCTGCGTCTCCTGAGTTGAGATCAAGCGAGCCGATATCCGCGTCCTCCGCCGGCTTTACGATCGCTGCCGCCGCAAGGGCTTTCCGCTTTTTAAGCTGTCTGCGGATAACGAGTATCAGTACTATCAGAATCACGGCTCCGATCACGATATACTCAAAGTTTCCCTTGATAATATCCATCCGGTAGCCCTCGAATGCCTTGTTGTATATAAGTCCTGCGTCCGCAAGCTCTGCGTACTTCATAGAGCCCTTATAGTCGCCCTGCCGCAGAAGAGCCGAAGCAACGCCCAGATATGCTCTGCGGTAGTTGCCGTCTCGTTTTAAGACCTCCTGCCAGGGGCCGAGAGCCTCCTCATAGTAGCCTGCATTGTGGAGAGCGGAAGCCTCGTGTACGATAGCTCCGAAATCCGTCTCACGGAAGATCGTGACCGTATTCTTCATGGAATCGACCACGTAAAGCTTATCCTCTCTCGATTCGAGAGCAGCCGCATGGTCGAAGCCGCCTACCTGAGACGCCTTTGTACCTGTGATAAACAGCAGGTTGCAGTCCTCGTCGTACTGGAAAACGCGTCCTGTCGTAAAGTCAAGGCAGTTGATATTGCCGTCCTCCGCTATGTCGATATCGACAATAGCCGGAGAAAGGAGCTTGTTCTGTGAGGTGTCGTACATAGGCGTATAGTCGCCGAAGGAAAGCTCCAGATTTGCGAAAATGTTGTTTCCTGCGGCATTGAGCTTCTTCACCGTGTCGGTGGTCTGTGTCGAAGAGGATGTACAGGTGAAGATGAAGTCGCCGTCGATATCGAAGCTTGTAATACCTGTGGGGACGTTACGGGCGCGTCTCGCACGCTTTTCGTCGGACATGAACAGATTCTTGAAATAATTTCCGATGATCTCCGCCGTGGGCTGGACTCTGTTCGCGCCGTAGAAGCCTGTGAACTCTCCATCAGGGCCGAACATTGCCGCGCCTGTGGTGATGTTGTTCAGTACGACATAGACGTTTCCAGCCTTATCCACGATAACGCGCTGGGGAAGAAACGTTCTCTTCTGGTCGTATACATCCGAAACAGGCTTTGTTATCTCGCCGGAAACATTTCCCTCGAGATCGCATATGAGCACACGGGAGTTTTCGTTATCGGCAATGTACATCTGGTGATTTTCTGCCGAGATAAACACGCCCATAGGCTCTTTCAGCGTGGTTTTGCCGCCGTCGGGCATGGTGAACTCCTCGTAGACCCTTACGACCTCCTCAAACTCCGGATCAACCACGACTATGCGGTTATTTCCGGAATCAACGATATAGAAATTGTCGTCGAAGGCGTGGTAGATGTCCGAGGGGCTTGACATTGCGCCGACGCCGAGATCGTACCCGGAAACGGCACGGTCGGCTATATATCCCGCCTGGGAAGGGATAGCCTCTCCCCAGCGGTCGTAGTTGTACACGTCGTAGGGCTCGCCTGCGGAGGCTGTGATGCCTGGCGCGCTTCCTATAAGAAGTATACCGGAAGCCATTGACGTTAAAATTCTTTTTGCAAAATTTTTCATGTCAGCCTCCTTAATCCTTGATGCCGGAGTGAGCCATGGTCTCGATGACCTGTCTCTGTGCCAGCATGAATACTACGATGGGAGGAATGAGCATGAATACGGCCGCCGCCATGGCAACGCCTGCTCTTGCAAGTCCCGAGGCAGCCGCCTGTGTAACGACTGTCGGGAGAGTTTTGTACTGCTCCTGGAATACAACCGTTCCGGTCTGGATATTCCAAGCCGCCTGGAATGCGAAGATGATAAGAGTCATGAGAGCCGGCTTCTGGTTCGGCATTACTACCTGCCAGCATATGCGGAAGAGTCCGGCTCCGTCCACCTTTGCCGCCTCTATCATGGCGTCGGGGACCTGCCCTATGGACTGCCGCATGAGGAATAGTCCCATAGGCGACGCTATAGACGGCAGGATGAGAGCGAGAGGATTGTCGATAAGTCCCAGCTTCGCCATAACTATGTACTGCATGATGTAGATAACGTTGCTCTGGTAGAGCAGGGCTACTACGATGATGCTGTTTATGGCCTTGCTTCCGGGGAATCTGCACTTTGCGAGGACGAATGCCGCCATTGACGCAAAGACGCACTGGAGAACCGTTACGGAAACCGTTACCGCAACGCTGTTGAATACGTATCTTGAAAAGGGTACTCTGTTGCTGTGAAGAGCCTCGAACATATCGCCGAAGTTATCCAGGGTAGGACGCATGGCGTAGAGCTTCGGTGGGAAGATGAAAAGCTCTTCAACAGGCTTTATGGACATTACTACCGTAAGGTAGATAGGCATGAGCATAAAGAGACCCACTATGAGAAGTACGGCAAAAATAGCTACTGTTCCGCCGATCTTTCTGCCAGCCTGCTTGTTTGAAGCCTTTAGCTTCGCTGTATTGACCTGAGCCATTTTTCCGCCTCCTTAATCCATATATTTGCTGAGCACCTTGCTTATCAGCTTGTTGCATACGTACATGGCAATGAACAGTACCATACAAATCGCCGAAGCGTAGCCCATTTCGTATCGAACCCATCCGTAGTCGTAGGCGTGGGTCATGATCGTGTGCGCCTTGTAATCCGTACTCGGGAAGCCGACCAGATTCTGGGCGACCGTTCCGGCTGTAAAGGAGCTTACTATCTGCATTACCGCAGCGAACATGAGCTGGGGTCCCATTGACGGGATAACGATGTAGATGAGCTCCTGCCACCTTGTCTTGATGCCCTCGATAGCTCCAGCCTCGTACATGGAGCGGTCGATGTTCTGGAAGCCTGCGCGGAGGGCAAGGAAGCCTGCGCCGAGAGAGATCCAGAGCTGGACGACGATCGTCACGCCGAGAACATACTTCGCGTCGGTGAGCCACTGTATGGGCGAGTTGATTATTCCGAGGTTGATGAGGAACGAGTTGATGTAGCCGTTCATATCGCCGCTGAAAATCAGCTGCCATACCGTGTAGACGTTCGCCATTGACGGCGCGTAGAAGATCAGGGTGAAGATCGTTTTCAGCTTCGGGTGAAGCTCGTTGATGAGCCACGCCAGCAGGAAGCAGAGCACATATGAGACCGGACCTGTGAAGAGCGCGAATACGATCGTTACTCTTATCGACTCCACGAATATCTTATCCGAAAGGAACAGCGTGGTGTAGTTTGAAAGACCGATAAATTTCGGCGCCTGCGCCATGTTGAAATCTGTGAAGCCCATAGGCAGCGACATTACAACAGGTATTACTGTGAATACGATAAAGAAGATCATGAAAGGGGCAAGCATAGCGTAGCACGCCTTATTCTGCTTTGCTGAGCGCCACATCATGGCACGCTCTTCCTTTTTCGTTCTTTTGCCGATATCCTCGGCAGCTATCTGTGCCATACTATTCCTCCTTTCCCTTTTCGTCGTCGAGACCAAGATTCTCACGTTTTCTGGTAATTTCCTCGTTTATGTCGCGGTTGTACCATACTAATGTGTCACGTGGATTCTGAAGCTCGTTTACTGTTTCTCTGAATGCGTTCATGATATTTCTCGTTACTGCGTAGGACGACGGAAGTACCGGAATCTCCACAAGCTCGTCGCGCTGGTCGCAGAGTCTTTCAAGCTCGTTGTTCGACCACGAAAGCTGTCCGAGAGCCTCGATGTTTGCGGTGTCGAAGCGTCCCATTGTGCCGAGGAGTCCCTCGATCTGGGTGCCGTACTGTATCTGGGTATCCTTTTCGGTGAACCACTTTATGAACTTCCATGCGTTCTCCTTGTTTTCCACCTGCTTGAAGATAACCGCGCCTGCGCCTGTGGAGTTTGCCGCGTGGGAGATAGTGCCGTCCGCACGCTCGGTGCCGGGAACCTGACAGAAATCCCACAGTCCCTTGATCTCCGGTGAAGCGACAGAGAGCTGATTGAAGAATGTGTAGTTTGCAATTACTATGGGGTACTCGCCCGTTCTGAAACGGCTGAATGCGTCGTAGGACTGAACGAAGCTATACTTGGTGTAGAAGTCCGTCCACTCCTCGAAGGACTGGACAGCTTCGATGGAATCAAAAGTAGAAGCGGTCTGCTCTTCATTATAATAATTGACGCCCTTTTGCAGAAGCAGCATCGCAAAGGTGTGACCTGCCTCAGTTGCCGGGGCAATATTAGCCGGAGGGAGAATAAGTCCTACGGACATATAATTTCTCTGGAGCGCCGGCAGCATATCTATCAGATCTGTCCAGGTCTCCGGAGGAGATGTGTAGCCCAGCTCCGTGAGAACGTCAGTCCTGTAGAACATCATTGGGAATGTCTGGCTTATGGGGAGTCCGTATGTTCCGCCGTTGTACTCGTATGGCGTCATGGCGTTTTCCTGGAATCGCGTTGTGACCTCGCCAAAGTCCTCATACTGGGAAATGTCGACAAGCAGGTCGCGTGCCGCAAGGTTTACCGGGAACTCTCCGCCAAGGAAGAGCGCAACATCCGGACCTTTTCCGGCAAGAGTAGCCTCAACTACGCCGCCTACTACAAGATTTACGGAAATGGGAATGTTATATTCCTGCATGAACTCGTTCTCCGCCATTTCCTTTACGACCTGCGCCTGATCGCGTCCGAGGGATACCCAGACATTAATTGCGTCCTCGCCCGTTACGTCGGAAAGGGTGGTGTAGTCCTCGAAGAATGAGCCAAAGAACGCCTTTACGCCGAAGCCTATGGATTTGCCGAGCTTTTCCTTGCAGCCTGTGAATTTCATATCCGCCGTTGCAAGCTCGATATAATCGACCTCTAAGGGCTGGTCTCTGTAATCGCGCATCCATGAGGAAACAGAGGCGATGTTGTCCTTTATCTGCGAAAGATAATCCGGTATTTTCAGCGGCTTCTTTACGCATTTGTCAAGAATTACGGTCATCGTCTCCAGGGACGCAGCCTCTGAGCCTGCCGAACCGGAAAGGCTTTCGATCTCGTTCTGGATATCCTTGAGCTGCTGGGAAATAGCGGCGAACTCGTCAACCAGACCGGGAATTTTGTCGTGAACGTAATAGTCCGTATACTGGTCGGGAGTCGGTCCGGTTATCATCAGTATCTTTCTGTAATCCGTATTCAGCGCCGTCACAACGTCGTCCAGCTTCCGGAGGGAATCGCCTATCTCGCCGGGAACACATTCCATTGTAATGGTGTGCTCCTGTCCGCCCTCCAGGTAGACGTAAATATCGTCGCCCTCTGCGGTTTTCGGAGTGACCACGCTCCAATCGCTGTCGTAGTAGAATTTCAGCTGGTCGAGCTCCTGACAGGGAACCTCTCCGTCAATATACACGCGGCGGTTGGAGTAGAAGCCTCGCATCTGGTTCTGACGGGACTTTATGCCTATCCTGAACCAGTCGCCGTCTCCCACTTCCTCTGCCGGGATAGTCCAGGTGACGGACTGGAGAGCCTTCTGCCAGTTGCCGCTGCCCAGTGTGTTGTAAACGACCTTTACCGGGTCGGAGGGCGATACCATGTAGTTGGAGTTATCGTATGTAGGGTAAAGGGTGGAGTCGGATTTATATGTCGCATTTTCACCCTCTATCCGGATAAGCTTCGAGCCGGAGTTATCCGCTGCGCCTACGGAGCTTTTATACTCCGCGTATGTCGGCAGCTCCTCCGGTGTGCGGAAGCATAACGACTCGATAGCAAGCTGCGCTCTTTCGGAGGTAAAGCTTATCTCGTGGCTGCCCTTTTCCAGATAGAAGAAAAGCGGCTCATTGAAAAGTCCGTCAACATCTCCGAAGAAGCACTGCTGCCACATTCCCTGCTGTATCTGCGAGGGACGAACCTGGTTTCCCCGGGAGTCGGTGTAAATGTCGGTCTCGTTTACCCATACTCGGTTCAGCGTCAGACGAGAAGCCGTGTCATACGGAGTTTCTCCGTCGATCTTCATTGACATCTCGATCTGGGTACTGTTTGAGATCATAGGAAAATAGCTTATATCAAGGCAGTAAATTCCGGTCTCCTCTACATTTATATTATAAGAGAGGCTGCCGCCTGCGCTTTCCCAGATAAGCACATCGTCACGGACGTCGCCCTCGCCGCCGTAGCTGCCTGTTGAGAAGCTGCCGTCCTCGACCTGGGCAAAATCCGAGCCTTTGATGAAAATTTCCTTATCTGGGCGCACCTCGCCGCTGTATTTGTCATAGTAATCGCTGTAGGTTGGGATACCAGTATCAACAGGCTCTATATAATAGTAATCCTCCGCCATTTGCGCATAGAGAGCCGCCTCATGCTCAGCCTCCTCCTCTGCCAGAGCCGACAATGAGCCGGTCAGAAAAGAAGCCGCGGTGATACAGGACAGCGCGCCGGACATCAAACGGCTGCAAAGTTTCTTTATCCTCAAGCTTTTCACCCTTTCTTAGAGTTGTTAAAGTTTTAGTTTTGCACGGCAAAGCCGACCTATTCCGGAATCCAATTTCTTCCCGGAATAAGCCTTTGTACGATAAAATCCAGGACTCCGGCGATGAGAGAGAGTTTTGCCGTATTCCTGTTTTTTCGCTGTTTTAAGCTGTTTTTCGCCGGAGCTTCAGGCTGCCTACACCTTTTTATCCGACTTGCCGAACTGCATAAATCTTTCCTAACAATTATAACAAATTTCCGGCTTTTTGTCAAGAACATAGTGGGGTGGTTAATAAATTTTATATTTTAACTTTATGTATGCTGACAATAATAATGTCCGACAATTTTATCGGCGGACGGTTTCGGGCAATATTATGCAGGCATACTGTCGTATGCCTGCGTCGTTTTTATGCAATCTGACGAAAAATCTGAAAATTCTCGAAAGACGCATTGAAAGTGGAAAATAAATTTGAGTATACTTATTCTGCAAGCCAACAGTCTGAACTTGACGCCATACGTAAAAAATACCTTCCGCAGGAGGAAAGCAAAATGGACAGATTACACCGTCTTGATAAAATCGTAACGCACATAGGCACAATGATTTCTATTATTATTGGTATCATTACAGGCATTATCGGAATGGTAATGATTGCTTTGGCTTATCCGATTTTCAGCTATATTACTAAAAAGCAGAGGGAAAAAATTGCTCCTGAAATCCTGCGGCTGACTGAGGAGAGCTCTAAGGAGAATATTTGATGTAAAATTCACTTAAATGATGTCAAGTGAATTTCATACAATTTTATTTCAAAGTTGTATTATATTAACAGAAGGCAATGTTACGGCAAGTAAAAAATCCGTTGTGAGTTTGGTTTCACAACGGATTTTTTGTAGAATATCGAAATGGAAACTAATCTTATTTTCCAAAAAAGAACAACGCTTTTATTATCAGTTCTTATCCGCTGTTTTCAATTTAAGCTCCGCACAATATTCGTCATCATCAACAGCAATATTCAATTCACCGCCGAGCATTTCAGCCATATTTTTTGCCGAATAAATTCCGATGTTGCTGCTGTCAAGCATTTTTCCGTCATCAGCTCGTATCACATTGGAAAACCGAACGGAGACAATATCATTTTCAAGTAATAAGCTGATCCTGACGTCATGATTTTTGTCGGCATATTTTCGGATATTGGAAGCAAGGTTATCTAAAATTCTTGCAAGATAAGACGCGTCAACTGTAACTTTAAACGTTTCAGTCTGCGGCATATTAAGCTTGACCGTAAATCCGCTGCTTTCCAGAAAATCAGAATATTCCGATAAAAGCTGTGCAAAAAGAGTATTTCCGTCGAAAACCTCCATATGAATATGACCCTGCTCGGCATTATCCTCAACCAAAAAATATGAAAACAACTCGTCGGAGATTTCTTTTATCTGCTCTGAATGATGATAGATCTGCATCAGTGATTTCCGGAGCTGCTCATTTTTACCGCAGTCGCCTTTAAGAGCAAGCTCTATCGCACACATCTGTTTGGTGAGAGGCGTTCTCAGGTCATGAGAAAGCGAGGTGATAAGGTTTCGGTTTGACTTGACCGCTTCACGCTCCTTTTCCATACGCTCGATCAAGGAATGCTGCATTATGCTTATATCCCTTGCTAAATCTCCGAGTTCGTCCTTTCGGGAAAGACTTATCTGACGTTCAAGCTCTCCGCCTGTAATTCTTTTCAAATCAGAAGATAAATGCTTTATATCGCTTACCGTAGAACGCAGAAACGCCAGAAAAATCCAGAAAAAACAAACGAATGCCATAAAAATTGATACTGTCTGGATTAAAGGCGTATATTTTTCAATAGTGGAATAAGTCTTAGCAAAATAGTTTCCAAGCTCAGCAAATCCGAAATATACTCCGAGTGTTATTAAAAATGTCAGGATAGTAAGTCCCATAATTTTATAGCCAAGAAAGGATTTGTGCAGTGGAATGTGATTGTTTTTATTCTTTTTCTTTTTATTCAATCCGATAGCCCTTTCCCCATACGGTTTTTATGATCTCAGGCTTTTGCGGATCATTTTCGATTTTTACACGCAGCTTTCTGATATGCGCCATAACGGTGTTTGCGCTGGTGGAAAAATACGGCTCGTTCCACACGCTTTCATACAAATTCTGCATTGTGAAAATCATGCCTTTGTGGGAAATGAGCTTTTTCAATATCTGATATTCTATTTCCGTAAGATTCATTTCTGTGCCGTCTTTCAGCACCTGATTAAACTGACTGTGAATCTGAAGCGTGCCGTAAATGTAATATTCGTCCTGCATATCAGAGGATTTTCCACTGTAGGTATGGTATCTTCGCAGAAGCCCTTTTACTCTTGCAAGAAGCTCTGAAAATGAAAACGGTTTTGTAAGATAATCGTCACCGCCTACGGAAAATCCCATGGTCAGATCGGAATCCATGCTTTTGGCAGTCAGAAACAGGATAGGAGTATTATAATTTTCCCGTATTTCCGAGCATACTTTATAGCCCGACATTTCAGGCATCATAATATCGAGAATTATCAGATCAAAAGAACTGTCAAGCAGACCTATAGCCTGTTTTCCGCTGTTCGCCTGAATTATCTTATAACCCTCGCCGCTAAGGAGAGCGTCTATTAATTCTCTTATTTCAGCGTCGTCATCGACGATAAGTATTTTGGATCTGTCCATAATGCTCTCCCTTGGATCTTGTTTTTGTAAACTCTAAGAACTTGTTCTCATAGGAATTGTGCGTGGAATTTCGAGCGCAATTCTGACGAGTGCAAGGCGAAAAAGCGAAAGCATACTGACGTATGGTGAGCTTTTTCAACGCGGCAATCGGCAGAATTTGCCGAAAAGACGCGTGCAATATCCTATGAGAACAAGTTCTAAATCAATTATACCACATAATTGAAAACAAATCAATATTTTATCAGAGCTTTGCTTTCCCGGATTTCAGATAAACAATAGTATCCTTTATGGTATCTTTCATATCTCTCGGCGTATATCCAAGTTCCTTGGTTGCTTTATCATGCGAAAACCTTCCGTTGGAATCCATGATATAAAGCGAATATTTTGTAAAAAGCGGACGTGTTTTTGTGATCTCGCCGATTTTTTCAAAGACAGGCGCAGCCATTTTTGCCAGTTTCAAAGGCACGCATATTTTTTTATGCTTGCCATGTACGGCTATACGCATATACTCGATCAGATCTCTGACCGTATAGTAGCGGTTTGAGAGAATATAACACTCTCCCTTGCGGCCGTTGTTTATAGCCGAAATACAGCCCTTTGCAACATCACGCACGTCAACGAAATCATAGCCTCCGGTCACTCCGGCAGGAAGTTTTCCCGACAAGTACATCTGTATCAATTGAGTTATATGATTATTGCCATCGTCAAAAGGTCCTAAAATACCTGACGGATGCACAACAACTGCGTCCAGTCCGTCGTCGACGGAATCCATTACAGCTTGTGTTGCCTCAGCCTTTGTTGAGGCATAGCCGCCCTGTACTTTGTCTTTCGGAAATTCATACAATTCAGTTATCGTGCTCATATATTCGCCCTCCTGGATCGCATGAACAGAGCTTACATAAAGAAGCCTTTTTACTGCATATTTTTTGCAGACCTCTATAATATTTTTCGTTCCGTTTACATTGACGTTATACATAAGCGGAGTGACCTCATTGCCGATGCTGATAATTCCGGCAGCATGAATGACGTATACATCGTAATTTTCCGTGTCGGAGCAAATCTCTGACAAGGTTTCAGGCTTTGTAATATCGCCCTTGTAGTAAGTAACGGATCTGCTGTTATGATTACTTTCCGTAGGCAGAATCAAACCTCTGATCACGCAGTCCTGTTTTACCAGATAACGGATAATTGTGCTTGCTAAATGACCGTTAGCTCCTGTGATGATGTACATTTTCTGTTTCATAATAAAATCCTCCTTATGCTAAAACAGGTATTTCTTTAGGAAAGAGTTCCTGTAAAAGCTTTTTGACTGTTGTAATTTCGTGGATCCTCGATACGTTAGAACCGCAGAAAACAAGACCGTTTTCGGTATCGCCTTTCACTGAACGGATAAGCGCCTCTGTAATGCAGTAGGACGCTTCCTTTACGTGACAGGCTTTAAGACAGCCTGTACAGTGAGTTATTTTCTCCCTTACGCTTTTTACCCTTTCTAAAAAGGTATTATTGATCGCTCTTCCCGGCATACCAACCGGACTGTGAATGATTTCAATATCGTCTTTTTCGGCATTGACATAGGCATTTTTAAATTCAGGACTTGCGTCGCATTCTTCGGTTGCCACAAAACGTGTCGCCATTTGTACACCGCCTGCACCGAGTGAAATATAATGCTCAATGTCACTTTGGTCATAAATGCCGCCTGCAACAATTACGGGAATTTCGGTATTGTTCTCCGAGCCTATTTCTCTTGCAAGCGAGATAACTTCTGCTGATATTTCCTCAAGCGTTTTATTTCCGCCTGCGAGTTCTTCAAAGGAAAATCCGAGATGTCCGCCTGCCTCCGCTCCTTCTACAATAACAAGGTCGGGAAGTCGGTTATAGCGCTTCTTCCATCTTCGGCATATCAGCTTTAATGCCCTTGCAGACGATACGATAGGAGCTATCGCAGTATCTTCATTTACAAGCTCGGGAAGATTCAAAGGCAGTCCTGCGCCTGATATGATCAAATCAATTTTATTCGCAGCAGCTTCCTTTACGATCTCGTCATAATGCGTACATGCGCACATTACGTTCACTCCAAGAATGCCGTCTCCGGCGATCTCTCTTGCCATAGATATTTCTTTTCCTAATGCCCTGATATCAGCCTTTTGAGGGCAGTTGGAAAAGTCGGATTCTTTGAAGCCTATATCGGCTGTCGAAATAATGCCTATTCCTCCCTCGGCAGCTACCGTTCCTGCAAGCCTGTGAAGTGAAACACCTACGCCCATTCCGCCCTGAATGATCGGCAGACGTGACTGCTTCTTTCCGATTCTGATACCTTTCATACATTCAGCCTCTTTTCCTTCATTGAGAAATTGTATGATTATATTTTATCTGCCGAATCTGAAAATCAGGTATGCGTATTTCTGAAAAGTTCTTAATTTTTGAATAGAAAATTTCGTTGGAATAAAAATTACTGTTCATTTTACTTTGACATCATCAAAAAATTGATTGCTTAGAGCGTGTTCACAAAAAATTAATGTGCGAATTTTCGAGCATAATTTTTGCGGGTACAAGGCAAAAAAGCGAAAGCATACTGTCGTATGGTGAGCTTTTTTTTACGCAGCAGCCGTTAAAATTTGCCGAAAAGACGTGCGTTACATTTTTATGTGAAAACGCTCTAATATAGATTCGGACGGAAATCCGTTCATTGGTATCATCTCCTTTTTTAAAGGTATATATATAAATAAAAAGGCTGAATCTGTTGTTTCTCAGACTTTGTGAAAAACTAACAAATTCAGCCTTTAAATTTTTACAATTATTTTCTTCTTGTTTTCTCAGAATTCTTTTTCAACCCTCTGATTTTTCTCGTAATTAGTTCTGAGCTGCCAAAATCGTGGGTTCAATTCTCAAAATTTCAAAATGTCATCTACGGTTTTTACTATAAAATTTTTGGCACTTGGACACCAAAAAAGCCCGATAATTCGGGCTTTTCGGCGTTGTCATCTATTTTGTTACAACAAGATGTCATGATGTAACAAAATAGATGACACGGTTTTGCGTTCTTCTTTAAAACACTTTTATATGACAACTCACCTTATAGGGGTGAGTTTTGCTGTTTTATGTAAGAACTTTACAGCGTATTATTTCTTTCAATCGTATTCTTACTGTCTTTCTCATTTTTTTCTTCATCTTCAGATTCATTCTCTTTGTTTTTTTGGGATGGTTTGGGTTTACAAAAAATATAGCCAGTGACAATTAAGATAAATGGTAGGATAGATGATAAGCCAAATTGTTTACAGTTTAGTTGCAACGGATTCTCTTGTTTTGCAAAAAATTTCATTCCAAATAGAAAGGACATTGCAGCAAACATACACAGATTGCTCCAGTATACGTAAGGCAAGGTGTTCCTTACTCTGCAAATACCTTTGTGATGTCTATATTGTTTACATTTGTAACAATCATTTCGGGAAGTTTCTATTACTTGAGAGGCATGATGACATCTACAAGTTATGGATTTTTCCGTAATCCTACTAACCAGAAAAAATAGGAGAACAACAATATTGTACATAATGCAACCAAAAACAATCATTGTGAAGTACAACCTATATGGCGACACTTGACTTAATGTTTCAATGGTATTATCAAGTATTGAAAAGCCTCCGAAAAATACCATGACAATACCTACGAATATACCTAAAATTGTTATACTTGATTCGGCGACTTTCTGCGATTGTTCTTTTATTTCTTGTCTTATATCTTTTGCTTCGGCACTTATTTTTTTTACTTCTTCTTGCAATCCCCTATTTAATGACAATTCATTTGATATTTTTACTTGTTTGTTTTGAAGTTGCTCCAATAATGAGTTTAGTCTACCTAACCCCTCATTATTATCCGCCAATCTATCATAGAAAATTTGCAATTGAGGATTTAAATTACCTCTCATTAACGATGTTGAACAATCTCTTAAGAAAGAAACGAACTCGTCAATAGAAGATTGTTCATCACACTTTTTCTTTAATTGTCCATAAAGAATATCAACAGAAGGTAAAATAATCAATTCGCAAAAATCATTATCTTTGAAGGTAACATTTGTTATCTTAGTCGAAACATTATCGTTACATTTTTTAACTGCCCAATAAATTTCAAACATATGCCTATACCACTTAAAATTTGGATTATTAAATGGCTTTGCAATATCATCAATTACATCCATATATAATTCTTGATGGGAATCAAACTCAGAACCTTTAGTAAGTATCACGTAACGAGTATAAGCCGCAAAATATTTCTCAAGTAAAGCACCTATCCTCATTTATTACATTCCTCTTTCAAAGAATGCATAAATGAGTCAAAATCATCAATAGATTTAGTAAATTCTGAAACATCAACAGATGGAATAATATATTTTACTGCACCGACAACGTTGTTAATATTATTTTTCCAAAGGTTAGTTTTCCTTGTCCAATCACAAAGCTCTTGACCTGAGTAAGCTCCGTATTTACTAAATATTTCTTTCAGAACACAACGATAATCATCATCAAGTAAGCAATCGTTATATTGATATTCTGGTAAAAAGGTTTCATTATCTGGTTCAGACTTGATTGTGATTATCTCAGTATTATTTATATTACCAATAATAAAATTGTAATATCTATTAGCGATAATTTCAATTCCAAGTCCCAATGGAGATACACTTATAAAATTTTTCTCAGTAAAGCCTTTTCTATTTTCGGACAAACACTTTAAATGCGCAAATATAATAAGTTTCTGTAGTTTCTGTCTGTTACATTCATAACCAGTTTCGTTGTACAACTGTATTAAATACTTTGCTGCATCTTCGATTCTCTCCATGGCATTATCCTTTCGTGGCAAATTAGCCAAATGTAAATTTTTTGTTAACAAGAGCTTTCGCAAAATTATATCTTTTACGAAAAGCGTGGATAAATACAAAAGTGGTTAAATATCACATAAATTCAAACAGTATTCACGTTCTATTTTCGGAGACCTTTGAGTTTGGTTCAGAAGCACTGACAGAGCCAACAGGCGAGATTCAGAAACGCCCTTTAGGCTAATGTCATTAAGCTAAGAAAAGCAAAAATAGTCACGAGAATAAAGAG
>JAMPAJ010000001.1:801829-817763 GCA_023667265.1 Alistipes sp. | reverse complement strand
AAGCCATAAGAACTGTTTCCGCTGTCTGATTTGCCGTTGAAATACGTCCGTTCATCGTTTTTCCGCTCACTCCTGTTTTTGAGTAGCTCACTGTGTTAGACGGTCTGCTGCTCTCTGAGCCGCCGCATGAAACGAAGCTCATTCCCGTCAGCATTGCCGCAAAAATCAATGCAAATAATCTCTTTTTCATGTTCTTCCCTCTCTTAATATACATCTCGTTCAGCTATTTCCGCCTCAACAGCCGCCTTTGCGTCATCGAAACCCGGATTGCTGCCAAGCTTTTCATTGCAGTCACTGGCTGTTATCCCTCCAGTGGGATAGATACCGAATGTTCTGTTCTTCGCAACCGCCCCTAAACAAGCGCCTCCGCTGATATATACTGAAAAATTGTAATCCTCCGCATCAGCGTATTCGCACATTTTTCCGTAGATTTGCCGCCACTGGTTGTCGGCGCTGATGTTTTCTTCATTCTTATCGTACCAGCCCTCATAAGTGACGTATACGCCTTCCTCTTCCAGCTCGGTCAAAGCCATATTCGCCAGTGTCAAAACAGTCTTGGCATCGGCGTTGGCGTTCTGGATTTTAGCCTTTTTATTATATCCGATCATGGTCGGCGCTACGATCGACATTCCCAGCATAAGCTGCGTCGGAGTACACGCCGTCATCGTTCCGCAGGCGACAGCCGCCGCAAGCGCAAGGGCAATTTTACCTTTTTTCATAATTTTCACTCCCGGGCATTTAAGGCAACACCGCACAAAGCACGTCATCTGCTTATGCATCTGCCGCACAATCTTTGTGCGGTGCTGCCTTTATGCGGACTACAATATAATGATAACATTTTTTATTTTTATTGTCAAGCAAAAACGCGCAGCCTAGCCGTTTTTTGTACACATTCACTATTGTTCAGGAAAATTTTTGGCAACACCGCACATAGACGGTGTTGCCATTTGTCAGAACCTTTGTTATAGGGAGGTGTTCGGCTTATCCTATGAGCAAAGGTTCTTAGTCCTTCACAAAGAAAGCGAACCTAACCACCATAAGCACGCCGAGAGCTGCCATAACTGCCGCGGCAATTATATGAAGGCGCAGAGTATCGGCATACTCGAAATTCTTCGGATCCTTCCGGCTGACCTTTATCAGCCTTGTTTCGCCGGCAGGTATCGCCTGTGAATATCCGGTTTTGTCCTCGGCGATGATTTTTTCGCCGTTAAATTCAAATTCCAGCGTATGTACGTATTCGCCCTGCTTCACCTCACGTGAGCCGATTATTTCAGCCTCCGCCGCTGCTCCGCCTATCATAAGCGCGAGCTTTTTTACAAGTAAAAACAACGCCGCCAATACGATAACCACCGCAACTGAAATTACTACGATCTTCATTATCTCTTCTCCTTTTCACAAGGGTTCACGTGCACCATAATATGCTTTACCTTCGGGAAATTCCGCTCTATCTCCGAATGGACTTTTTCCGCTATATTATGGGCTTCCCGGAGTTTAAGCTCCCCGTCCGCACATATTTCTATATCCACATATATCTTGTTTCCGAAAATTCTCGTGTGAAGCATATCGACTCCGGCAACTCCGGTCTGCTCCGCCGCACATTTCCGCAGCCGCTCCTCAGTCTCGTCGTCGCAGGAATGATCTACCATTTTGTCCGTGGCGTCCTTGAAAATGTCATACGCCGCCTTGAAAATAAACAGACAGATAACGAGGCTTGCGATCGGCTCTAAAACAGGCAGACCAAGCCTTGCGCCGCTGATTCCGATAAGCGCGCCTACGGACGACAGCGCGTCGCTGCGGTGATGCCAGGCGTCCGCCATAAGCGCGCCGGAGTCTATCGCTCTGGCATGATACCTGGTGTACCAGTACATCGCCTCTTTTGACACTATGGACACCGCCGCCGCTATAAGTGCAAGGATGCCCGGAATACTGAGCTCTGCTGTCCTGCCCTTTACGATCGTACTGACAGCCTCCTCGGCTATGAAAATTCCGGTTATCAGCAGAACCACCGACAGCACGATAGCCGCCACGCACTCCATGCGCTCATGACCATAGGGATGCTCCTTATCCGAATTTTTCGCCGAAATTTTCACGCCGATAATTACGATTATACTGCTGAAAACGTCGGAAGCCGAATGGACAGCGTCGCTTATCATTGCGCCGGAATTTGCCAGAACTCCAGCTATAAGCTTGAAAAGGGAAAGGATAAGATTGCCGAAAATGCTGACGGCGGAGACTTTTGTCGCGGTTTTTTCAAAATCAGTAGCCATAAATTCTCCCTTGTTATACTCGGCTCTATTGCAAAATGTCCAAAGGATGCTGACAGAAAATTCGTGTGTTAAGGAAGACGACGAAAGCATACTGGTCTGTCGGTCAGCCCCTCTGTCACTTCGTGACACCTCCCCAGCGGGGAGATCACGTATGGTGAGGAGGATGACGCAGACAGACGGATTTTATGTCAGCATTACTGGATAGTTTGCAATAGAGGCAAGTATATATGTGTGAAAACACCGCACCAACTTTGCACGGGTGCGGTGTTGTTCTATGTTTATTTGTCGTAAGACGCGCTATGTCCGGTGTTGCCGTAAATTTACGCCATAAGCTTTACCATGACAGCCTTCTGTGCGTGGAGTCTGTTCTCAGCCTCTTCAAAAATCTCCTTTGCGTGAGCCTCGAAAACCTTCTCCGTGATCTCCTCCTCGCGGTGAGCAGGGAGACAGTGGAGAACCATTGCGTCAGGCTTGGCAGCAGCCATAAGCTCGTCGTTTATCTGATAGCCTGCAAATGCAGCTCTTCTCACGGCAGCCTCTTCCTCCTGACCCATAGAAGCCCATACGTCAGTGATAAGTACATCGGCATCCTTTGCAGCCTGTGCCGGAGAATCGGTCAGCTCGAAGCAATCGTACTGAGCCGCGAAATCCAGTATCTTCTTCGGCGGCTGATAGTCCTTGGGGCAGGCAAGCGAAACAGCCATTCCCATTTTCAGACAGCCTACAGCAAGTGAATTTGCCATATTGTTTCCGTCGCCGATAAAGCACATTTTAAGTCCGGCAAGGCTTCCCTTAAACTCACGGATAGTCATAAGATCGGCAAGCACCTGGCAGGGGTGGCAGAAGTCGGTAAGTCCGTTGATCACCGGGATATCGCCGTATTTAGCCAGATCCTCAACCTCCTGCTGCTCAAATGTACGGATCATGATTCCGCTGAGGTAGCGGGAGAGAACTCTTGCCGTATCCTGCACCGGCTCGCCTCTGCCTATCTGGAGGTCGTTCGAGGAGAGGAAAAGAGGATAGCCGCCAAGCTGGTACATACCTGTCTCAAAAGAAACGCGCGTACGTGTTGAAGCCTTCTGGAAGATCATTCCCAGTGTCTTTCCTTTAAGGTGCGGATGAGGGATATTGTGCTTTAGCTCATATTTAAGCTGGTCTGCGAGATCGAGGATCTCCGTGATCTCCTCCTTGCTGAGATCCAGCATTTTAAGTAAATGTTTCATTTCTATCTGTCCTTTCAATTCCAGTTATATAATTATATGCAGATCAGGGCAATAATGTACAAAGCCGTTAAATGTTCCTTGTACGGCGATGCCTTAGATATTTCTGTTGATCTCACCGAAAGCAAGGTCAACGGCAATTGCAAAAAGCGGGATGTAGTCGTCAAAAATCTTGTCCTCGATAATTACGTCATACTGCAATTCCTTTGCCACGGTAAGCTCCGTTCTGACTGAACCGCAGGCAAGACCGTCCTTTTGCAGCTCGAAATTCTTATGATCCTTGCTTACAAGGGCATAATTCATAACGTTTCCGTTTATGTCGCGTCCCTCGATGATTATAGTCGGATCGAGGAAAAGAGACTTGCAGGAAATGGTCATGATCGACGCCTCATTGTGGCTTATGATAAACGTAGGCTTACGCTCCTCAGTCACCTGGACCAGCGAATACAGCTGATAATTGCTGGGGTCCAGCAGCAGATAGCGACCTGCTCCGAAACCCTTTTTCTTGATCGTATACACTGTACGTCCCTGTTTTTTGTCCTGTACCGTATACTTACTTCCCTTTAGTGTTATCATAAGTTCCATGTGTTGACCCTCCGGATATGCTGAATTTCGGGCAGTTCCCGAACACGGCGTCTCCTGGCTCAGAGCACGCCGAAAAAAATGTCAAGACCGCTGTCTATCTCGCTCTCTTCAATAGTGAGCGGCGGAAGAAATCTTACCTTATCCTTTGCTGTAAGAATGAGCAGACCGTTTTCCAGGGCTTTTTTAGCCGTGTCTGCCGCTGTTTTTGTTTTAAGCTTTATACCTATCATCAGTCCGAGACCGCTTACGGACTCTATCTCCTCGCAGGCTTCGAGGCGGCTTCTGAAATGCTCCGCCTTTTTCGAGACGCTCTCAAGAAATCCTTCGCTGTTCAGCCTTTTCAGCACAGCGAGACCGCCTGCGCAGGCGATGGGGTTTCCGCCGAATGTCGAGCCGTGAGTACCGGGCGTGAGCACGCTTTTCACCTTTTCGCCGAAGAGGCAGGCGCCCATGGGTATTCCGCCGGCTATGCCCTTTGCAAGGGTCGTGATATCGGCTTTTTTACCGAAATGCTCTCCTGCGAGGAGCTTTCCTGTACGTCCCATACCCGTCTGTATCTCGTCGGCAACAACGAGGACGTCCTTTTCGGCGCAGAGGGAATATACCGCGTCAACAAAGGTCTGGTCGAGCTTATTTACGCCGCCCTCGCCCTGGACATATTCCAGCATAACGGCGCATACGGTGTCGTCCAGCTTTGCTTTCAGGTCGTCGATATTATTTGCCTCAACGTTTACGAAGCCCTCCAGGAACGGGAAGAAATAGTTGTGGAAAACCTCCTGTCCCGTAGCGGAAAGAGTCGCCATAGTCCTGCCGTGGAACGAGTTTACAAGCGTGATGATATTATGTCTGCCCTTGCCGTATTTGTCAAAGCTGTACTTTCTTGCCGCCTTTATGGCGCACTCGTTTGCTTCCGCGCCGCTGTTGCAGAAGAACGCCGACTTATAGCCTGTGCTTTCGCAGAGCTGCTGAGCGAAGTCAGCCTGGACCGACGTATAGTAATAGTTTGAATTATGCTGGAGCTTGCGGACCTGCGCGCAGACAGCCTCTGTCCACTCCTCGTCGCAGAAGCCCAGCGAATTAGTACCGATACCGCTGCCGAAGTCGATATATTCCTTGTTATTTTCGTCAACGCAGCGTCTTCCCGAGCCGTTTTCCATGACAAGGGGATATCTGCCGTAGGACTGCATAACATAGTCGTTGAATTTATCAATTGTATTCATATGGTATCAACCTTTCAACGTTCATAATAATTATAACTCTTATTGATATGCAAAATCAATATATAAGTTAATCATTTTTGTAAATTTTTTATTCACTGGTAAGATGTTTTAAACAAACTGTGTTCCGATCCCCTCGTTTGAGAGTATCTCAATGAGTATAGAGTGCGGAACTCTGCCGTCGATGATGACAGCGCCCTTTACGCCTCTGCGGACAGCCTCGACGCAGCAGTCTATCTTAGGTATCATTCCGCCGGAAACAATGCCCTGCATTTTCAGATAGGGCACCTCGCTTACGTTCACCTTCGGGATAAGAGTCTCCGGGTCGTCCTTGTCACGGAGAAGTCCTGCTATATCTGTCATGAGAATGAGATTCTCCGCTCCAAGCTCCGCCGCTATCCTTGCAGCAGCCGTATCTGCATTTATATTATATGTATTTCCGCTGCGGTCTGTCGCAACTGTGGCGATAACAGGGATATTTCCGTTGTCAAGGGCGTCCAGGATAGGCTTGGGATTTACCTCTGTGATTTCCCCGACAAAGCCCAGATCCTGACCGTCCGAGGCCGTTTTCTTTTCGGCAATGAGCATTCCGCCGTCGATTCCGCAAAGTCCTACCGCGCTGCCCTGGTGCTGTGCAAGAAGCTGTACAAGCTCCTTGTTGACCTTTCCGGCGAGAACCATTTTAACAACGTCGATAGCGTCCTCGTCGGTATAGCGGAGTCCGTTGATGAAGCGGCTCTGGATATTCAGCCTTTTCAGCATATCGTTTATCTCCGGACCGCCGCCGTGAACGAGAACGACCTTGATGCCCACCAGCGACAGAAGAACCAAGTCCTCCATAACATCGTCTTTAAGGTCGTCGTTTGTCATAGCGTTTCCGCCGTACTTGATAACAACTATCTTGTTGTTGTACTTCTGAATATACGGAAGCGCGTCAATGAGTATCTGCGACTTCTCCGTATTTGAAATTCTGCTTGTATTTTCCATTTATCTCATCTCCAAGGTTATCTTCTTTGCTGCCCAATAGTACTGATAAGAAGCTGATACACCGCAAAGGGCTGGTTTATGCCGAAAATTCCGCTGCTTGTGGAGGTCACGACCCTTCCGTTTTCCGAGGGCGCTACTCTTTGATACGAGATATATCCCCTGTTGTTCCGGGAGGTGAACTGATGTACCCCTCTGATGTGCCACAAATAGTCGGAAGAGACTTTGTTCTCTTTCAGGGTAATTACACGGCGGTCGGTTATGGCGTAGCTCCAGTTTGTGACATCTCCGCCGAATATACGAAAAATAAATCCGAACATCGCAAAGGGGATTATCCCGAAAAGTCCGACAAACTGCCCGGATATCACCGTTATTACCGCCATGAATATATTTAAGCCTATCCAGATGTGCCACATACGCCGCATCACCGCAGGCGTGCCTTTTTCCGAGGTTTTCGCATCCTTATCCGTTTTCCCGAACCAGATCAGGCTCTCCCCCGGTTCAAGCAGCTGCAAAAACCATGCCTTTACGTCGCTTGCATTGTCATAATCGGACTGCTCGGCGTTGTAGTCCTCATAGGTCTGTCCATGGTCATGACTTCCGCAGTCGTCCCGGTACTCCTTGACGTCATAGGTCGAGCCATGGCTGTGATCCGCGCAGTCTCCGCCGTTATAGCCGTCGTATTCTCCGCTGTATTCGCCGTCGTCCCGGTATTCCTCTACCGGAGCGATATACTCCTCATCATCTTTTTTTCGTCCGAACATTATCTCTCCTTAGCTTCTGTAATCTCCGTTTATTTTCACGTAATCATATGTCAGGTCGCAGCCCCACGCCATTGCCGAGCCGTCGCCGTCGCAGCCGAGAGAAATATAGATGCCGATCTCCTCCTCGCCGAGAATGACCTTAGCCTCTTCCTCGGAAAATTCCACGCCTGCGCCGTTTTCGCAGACTGTTATGGCACCCTGCTCCGAAGCTATCTCAACGGAGACCTTGTTCACGTCGAAATCTGCCTGTGCGTAGCCGATAGCGCAGAGAATACGTCCCCAGTTTGCGTCCTCGCCGAACATCGCCGCCTTGAAAAGGCTGGAGCAGATAACGGATTTCGCAACTATACGCGCTGTCTCGTCAGAATCGGCGTCGGTAACGATACACTGGATGAGCTTTGTTGCGCCCTCGCCGTCACGCGCCATCATACGGGCAAGATTAGTCATGATGCAATGCAAAGCCATAAGGAATTTGCCGTAATCCTCATCCTCGCTGACAACAGTTTTGTTTCCTGCCGTTCCCGATGCCATAACGCATACCATGTCGTTTGTGGAGGTGTCGCCGTCAACGCTCGCCATATTCAGTGTTATTTTCACGCAGTCGCTGAGAGCCTGCTGAACCAGCTCCGCGGAAATATCGGCGTCTGTTGTGATAAATGTCAGCGTAGTCGCCATATTCGGGTGTATCATTCCGCTGCCCTTGAGCATACCGCCCATAGTGCAGGTCTTTCCGCCCATTTCAAATTCAACAGCTATCTCCTTTGGACGCGTGTCAGTGGTCATGATCGCCTCCAGAGCGCGGCTGTTTCCGTCGTAGGTCAAGCCCTCCGCAAGCTCCTTCATTCCGTTGGCGATAGGCTCGATGGGAAGCACCTGTCCGATAACGCCTGTGGAAGCCACGATAATATCCTCCGGCTTCAGACCAAGCTCAGCGGCAGCCAGCTCGCACATTTTCTCAGCCTTTTCCACGCCGTCGGGATTGCAGGTGTTGGCGTTGACGGAATTGACGATGACTGCACGAGCCTTTCCGTCCTTTATATGCTCTTTTGTAACAAGAATGGGCGCGCCCTTTACCTTGTTCGTAGTATAGACCGCAGCAGCCGTACACTCCTTGTCGGCAACGATAAGAGCCAGGTCATTTTTCTTTTTTGCCGCCGGGAGAGCGTTATTTGCCGCAGCAGAATTTTTCTCCGTATCCGTCAGGGGCTTATGAGCAAGTCCGCACTGTATGCCGTTTGCTTTGAAGCCCTTGGCTGCGCACACGCCGCCCTCGACCAGAGTCAGTTCCGGTGGAACCATCATTTTCATATAAACACATCCTTTGCCAGACCTTTATGAGAACAGGTTCTAAAATCAAAAAGGTCTATTTTATTTCAAAAATATATGTAAGCTTACCCGTATCAGCCTGCGGTGTAAGCGAATAAGTACCGTTTCCGTATGCTCCGTAGAGACATTCCAGGGTAAGCTGTCTGCCGTCGTCGCTGATATAATATCTGTAGCTGTCCGTCTCAACACAGCGCACCGAAAACAGGGTCTCGTCGATCTCACCCAGCTTCCGGCAAAGTCTGCCGTTAATGCTGTAAACGTCGATGCGCACCTCTGTCACGACGTCGTTTTCGTCGGTGAAAACCGATTCGCAGAGCATAACTCTGTTTTTGTCCCCTATTTTCAGTATATCCTTCGTCCCGGAGGCTTTTATATCCGTTGCAAGACAGTTTATCAGGCAGAACAGGGTTATAACGACCGCCGAAATATCCAGAAAAAGCCTGTAGTTCATTTTCTTTCCAGTTTTGATGAAAACCATTACCGAGCGGACGATAAGAAGCAGGAGCACAGCGAAAAATCCCAGGCTGTAGCATCCGAAAAGTCTGCCGAATAGCCGGATGCTGCTGCCGGTAAGCTTGCAGTAGGCGAAAAAGCCGAATCCGCAGACAAGCAGCGTCATAAGTATGAAATAAAAGGTCTCCATGACCTTGGCTTTTTTCCCTGGATCTGCCATTTCAGCCGTCCTCCCGATTATACAAGTCCTGTTGTCTCGTCGATTCCCATCATAATATTCAGGCACTGAACTGCCGCGCCGCTTGCGCCCTTTCCAAGGTTGTCCAGCCGCGCGCAGAGAAGTATCTGCTCATCGTCGCCGAAAACGTGGACTTCAAGCTTGTTCTGACCGCTTAAAGTATTGGAAGCCAGGAAAAAGCTCTTCTGCTCCTCAAGGCTCATATGCGGCATTACCTCTACCATTTTTGCGCCCTCGTAGTGCTTCCGGTACATCTCATGCACCTGCTCCGCTGTAACGGCGTTTGCGAGGGTTCTGGTCTGTATTGGCACGGAAACTACCATTCCGCTGAAATAATCGCAGACAATTGGATTGAACATAGGCTTATATGTCAGCCCTGAAACCGCCTGCATTTCCGGGAGATGCTTGTGCTGCTGAGACAGCGCATACTGTCTCGGGCTGCCGAACTCAAAGGGCTTTTCATCGCTTTCGTAAACCGCGATCGCCTTTTTTCCTGCGCCGCTGTAGCCGGAAGTGGCATAGGCGAACACGGGATGCTCCGCAGGAATAATTCCGTTGTGCACGAGAGGATAGACTATCGCCGCAAATCCGCTTGCATAGCAGCCGGGAACGGCGACCCTGTTCGACGTTCTGATCTTCTCTCTGTGGGCAGCGGAAAGCTCCGGAAAGCCGTATGCCCAGGCAGGGTTTGTTCTGTGCGCCGTTGACGCGTCGATAATGCGGACATGGTCGTTATCCTTGTCAATGAAGGAAACGGCCTCGCGGGAGGCGTCGTCGGGGAGACAGAGGAAAACGTAATCCGCGCTGTTTATAAGTCTTGCACGCTCCGCCGGGTCTTTTCGCTTATCCTCGGCTATGCGGACGATATCAATGTCGTCTCGTCCCTGGAAGCGCTCCATTATTTTCAGTCCGGTAGTGCCCTCCTGACCGTCAATATATACCTTTACCATAAAATCATTCCTTATTCAGGCGATCCCTGAAAACCTGCCTTAAGGCAGATGCGCAGCCGGAGCTTCATCAGGTTGCCTTTATTTTTTCTTGCTTTTTCTCTTGGCTGCTTTTCGCTCATATTTCGACTTCGGAGCATCGGCGTTCCCGGATTCGTCCTCCTTGAAGCTATGCCACACGTTGATCATCAGCGTGACAAGCACAATACCCACAAGCCAGAAAATATGCGCCGAGGGTATGACCGCTACCCAGAGCCCCATTACAAGCTCACCAAGTATCCATATCACGCCCATGAGCAAAGTAAGACCAAGGGTGAATATCAAGTCCTTTTTCTTCATGCCTTACAGAATTTCTCCAGAGCCGCCTCTGCATTTGCTATCTGTATTCTGACCGCATCGGGAGACGGACCGCCGTAGGAAAGACGTTCTTTTACGCATACGTCAAGACTTATGGCGTTATACACATCCTCCGTGAAAAGCTCGGTCATTCCGCGGTATTCCTCCAGGGGCAGAGTTTCAAGAGTCAAGCCCTTTTCGATGCAGAGCGCAACAAGAGTTCCCGTAATTTTATAAGCGTCGCGGAAAGGCATACCCTTCTTTACAAGATAATCGGCGCAGTCTGTGGCGTTGATGAAGCCACGGGCGGCAGCATTGCGCATATTATCTTTAAGCACGCGCATAGTCGCAAGCATGGGAGTAAAGGTCTTGACGCAGAGCTTTACGTTGTCGACGGCGTCGAAAATAGCCTCCTTGTCCTCCTGCATATCCTTGTTATAGGCAAGGGGCAGACCTTTCATCATAGTGAGCAGCGTTACGAGGTCGCCGTTCACACGTCCTGTCTTGCCGCGGATAAGCTCTGTAACATCGGGATTTTTCTTCTGGGGCATAATAGACGAGCCTGTTGCGAAGGCGTCGTCAAGCTCAACAAATTTGAACTCCCATGAGCACCAGAGAATTATCTCCTCGGAAAAACGCGAAAGGTGAGTCATGAGCAGCGACATAGCACAGTTCAGCTCCACGCAGTAGTCGCGGTCGGAAACGCCGTCAAGACTATTTTCCATAGGCGCAGTAAAGCCCAGAAGCTCCGAGGTCTGCTGTCTGTTTGTGGCATAGGTCGTGCCTGCAAGCGCGCCGCAGCCAAGAGGACAGTAGTTCATTCTGCCTGCTGCGTCTCTGAAACGCTCCAGGTCGCGGAGAAGCATCCACACATACGCCATGAGGTGATGGGCAAATGTGATAGGCTGCGCTCTCTGAAGATGCGTATAGCCGGGCATTACTGTCTCTGTATGCTCCTTAGCGATGCCGATAATAGTTTTTATCAGCTCCACAACAAGTCCGCATATCTCCTTTACCTCGTCCCGGAGATAAAGCCGCAGATCGACAGCTACCTGGTCGTTTCTGGAACGCGAGGTGTGGAGGCGCTTTCCCACATCACCCAGCCGCTTTGTAAGCTCCGCCTCCACGAACATATGGATATCCTCGGCATTGGGGTCAAGCTCCAGGCTGCCGGAATCTATATCAGCTAAAATTTTTTTGAGTCCGCCGATTATTTCAAGGCTGTCCTCTTTTGTGATTATTCCGCAGTCGCCCAGCATAGTCGCGTGTGCGATACTGCCCTGTATATCGTGACGGTACATACGTCCGTCAAAGGCAATGGACGAATTGAAGGCGTTTACGCCCTCATCCACCTGTTTGGAAAACCGTCCTGCCCACATCATATCTGCCATAAATTTTCTCCTATCACTGTCGTGTTTTTATTTATGCCTTATGGCATCGTCAAGGGAGACAAATTCCCTGACGCTATCGAAAAGCATAATAAACCACAACAGGCAGGAGAATTTCGCCTCCCCTGCCTGTAAAATAATTGTGAATTACTTGTTGTTTCTCTTCTGATCCAGCTTAGCCTTGACCTTGATCGGGAGACCGAAGAGATTGATGAATCCTGCGGAATCCTTCTGGTCGTAAACCTCATCCTCATCGAAGGTAGCAACTTCCTCATCATAGAGGGTGTAGGGTGAAGTTACGCCGGCGTTGATTATGTTGCCCTTGTAGAGCTTCAGACGAACGTCGCCTGTAACAGTCTCCTGCGTCTTGTCAACGAAAGCGGTCATAGCCTCCCGGAGAGGTGTGTACCACTGACCGTTGTATACGATATCGGCAAACTTGATGCCCAGGTACTGCTTGATACGTGCAGTTTCCTTGTCGATGCAGATAGTCTCGAGAACCTCGTGAGCGTGATAGAGAATAGCGCCGCCGGGTGTCTCGTAAACGCCTCTGGACTTCATACCAACGAGACGGTTCTCGACCAGGTCTGCAAGACCGATACCGTTTTCACCGCCCAGCTTGTTCAGAGCAGTTACCATTTCAACGCCGTTGAGCTCCTTGCCGTCCAGCATTGTGGGGATACCCTTCTCGAAGTGAAGTGTGATGTATGTAGGCTTGTCGGGAGCGTCGATAGGAGAAACGCCCATTTCAAGGAAGCCGGGCTTCTCATACTGCGGCTCATTTGCAGGATCCTCAAGATCCAGACCCTCGTGGGAGAGGTGCCAGATGTTCTTGTCCTTAGAATAGTTTGTCTCTCTGTTGATCTTCAGAGGAATGTTATGAGCCTCTGCGTAGTCGATCTCCTGGTCACGGGACTTCAGATCCCATTCACGCCAGGGAGCGATGATAGCCATATCAGGTGCGAAAGCCTTGATAGCCAGTTCGAAACGAACCTGATCGTTTCCCTTTCCTGTACAGCCGTGGCAGATAGCGTCTGCGCCCTCGGCAAGAGCGATCTCAGCGATTCTCTTTGCGATGATAGGACGTGCAAAGGAAGTACCCAGCATATATCTGTTCTCATAGATAGCGCCAGCCTGAACTGTGGGGTAAACGTACTCCTGGATAAACTCCTCCTTGAGGTCGGCAACGATAAGCTTTGAAGCGCCTGTCTTGATAGCCTTTTCCTCGAGCCCGTCGAGCTCTGTTCCCTGTCCTACGTCGCCGGAAACAGCGATGACCTCGCAGTTATTGTAGTTTTCCTTCAGCCACGGGATGATGATAGAAGTATCGAGACCGCCGGAGTATGCCAGAACGACCTTTTTGATGTCTTTTTTATTCATTGTAAATTCCTCCCTGAGAATTATATTCAATAATTATATTATACACGATAAATTGATATTGTCAATAGGTTTGTAATAAATATTCATTTTTGCGATAAATATTCCCAAATTAACGGATATTTATTCACCAATAATGAGAATACCGCGGGAAATATTCATTTTCTGCCTGCGATCCTGCCGTAAACAAAAGTTCCGAGACAGCCTGCAGCCGTTCCGACGGCGTAGGCTATCAGATCCTCCGCCGCAAAGCTTGTTCCGATGAGAGTCCTGAAAAACTGTATATCCCCAAGTCCGATGATATCCACAAAATGAACAAGCTGCAAAAATTCAACCAGAAACGCAAAAAGCATCACGCCGATATGGACTGCATAGTGATCGTTCTTTCCGCCGGATATGCTCTGGAAAAGGCAGTATACCGCCCATACGACTATCGTATCGCCGCCGTAATTGCGCAGGATATTGCCGTGCTGCGTCAGAGCGATCATAACCTCAACAGCTATCAATATCACCAGCAGGATAATATAGGGCAGTCTCTTTTTCACAGCCGTCATACCTGCTCCGCAAGCTCCGGGAAGATCCCGAGACTGCGCTTCAATATGCCGTTAAACATCGCCAGCGCAATGCCGTAGTTTGTAAAGGGCACGTTCTGGTACTCGGCAGTCCGCCTCCGGTACAGCATTTCTCTTTCGCTGAGCATACAGCCGCCACAGTGGATAACAAGCCCGACTCCGGAAAGCTCCTCCGGGAAATCGCGTCCGGAGGTCAGCTGTATGTCAAACTCCTTGCCCGTAAACCTTTTCAGCAGCTTCGGGAGCTTCACGCTGCCAATGTCGCCGCACTGTCTGTGGTGGGTGCAGCCCTCGGATATGATTATCCTGTCGCCCTCCTTCAGCGATCTTATGGCAGCCGCGCCTTTTACGGCAGTTTCCAGAAATCCCTTGTACCTTGCCATTAAAATTGAAAAGGACGTAAGGGGAACGCTTTCCGGCACGATCCTGCTTACCATAGCAAATGCCTGGCTGTCCGTGACTACCATTTTCGGCGGAGCAGACAGGCTTTCCAGCGTTTTTTCCAGCTCCGTTTCCTTAGTGAAAACGGCAATTCCGCCGCTGTCAAGAATATCCCGGAGCGTCTGAACCTGGGGCAGGATCATGCGTCTCCTTGGCGCAGCCTCGTCGATAGGCGTAACCAGGACCACAACGTCTCCCGGCTCTATCATATCGCCGACGATTCGCCGCTGTACACCGCCTGTTTTTACCAGCGCGGCTATCATTTCCTTTAATTGAAAAATATTCCGGTTTTCCTTTGCGCTTACGCCGATGACATTCTCGCCTACGGGCGTCTCCATATCGCCGTCGCACTTGTTATATACCGTAATATAGGGGATATCGCGCTCCTTAAAAAGCCGGACAAGCTCTTCCTCGCACTCGCCCATCCCACGGGAAATATCCGCCACGAGCACTGCAATATCCGTCTTTGCAAGAATCCTCCTGGTACGCTTGACCCGAAGCTCTCCAAGCTCGCCCTCGTCGTCGTAGCCCGGCGTGTCTATTATCTCCACAGGACCGAGAGGAAGCAGCTCCATAGCCTTATAGACAGGGTCGGTGGTTGTTCCCTTAACGTCGGAAACAACCGCAGTCTCCTGACCTGTAACAGCGTTTACAAGGCTTGATTTTCCTGCGTTTCTTCTGCCGAAGAAGCCGATGTGCAGCCGCTCTCCGGAGGGTGTGTCGTTTAAGCTCATTTTATTCCCTCTCGAAATTAAGGCTTGCAATAACAGCTTTAAGAGCGTCGGCGCTGGCACGGAGCTTTTCGATCTCGCCCTCGGTCAGATTTGGCGAGACCTCCTTTTCAACGCCGTGTCCGCCGATAACGGCAGGAAGGCTCAGGCAGACGTCGTTAATGCCGTATCTGCCGTTGATAAGCGTCGAAACTGTCCTGATATTGTTTGAATCTCTAAGAACGTCGTCGCAGAGCTTGTTTACGGTCAGTGCGATAGCGTAGAATGTCGCGCCCTTGCGCTTGATCACCTCGCCGCCGGCTTTGCGGACCTCCTGGATTATCTCTTCCTCGTCGATCTCACGGTGATCCTGCTCTGCGCAGTATTCCTCCATAGAGCTTCCGGCGATATTGGTGATAGACCATGGTATCATGGATGTATCGCCGTGCTCGCCGAAAACATAGGCGTGAACGCTGTTGGGGCTTATGTCCAGATGATCTGCGATAGACGAACGGAGACGCGAGGTATCCAGAGCCGTACCAGAGCCCATTACCTGATTCGGCGAAAGGTCGGTGCATTTCAGTATCGCATATGTGATAATGTCAACAGGGTTGCTGACAACGATATATATGGCGTCCGGAGCAGCCTTGGCGATTTTCGGCATTACATCCTTGATTATATTTACGTTTGCCTGGGCAAGATCAATTCTCGTCTGTCCGGGCTTACGAGCAAGACCAAGGGTTACAACGACGATATCTGCACCGGCAGCGTCGTCGTATGTGCCGTCGAAAACCTCTACGTTGTGGCTGAATGAAACGCCCTGGCGAATATCCATAGCCTCGCCCTTTGCCTTTTCCTTGTTTATGTCAATAAGCACTATGTCCGAGCAGGTTCCCGCAACGGCAAGCGTATATGCCACGGTCGCTCCTACATTTCCTGCACCAAGAACCGCGATCTTATTTCCGCCTTTACTATTTCCCATACAAAAGACCTCCTTGAATAATCCGATAGACGTTAAGCTGCAATAGCATTATGTACAGCTTAACATATTATATTATAGCACATTGTCTGCAAAAAAGCAACAGCCGCGGAAATAATTTTCTTTACAA
>JAMPAJ010000001.1:740896-801729 GCA_023667265.1 Alistipes sp. | reverse complement strand
TTATAGCACATTGTCTGCAAAAAAGCAACAGCCGCGGAAATAATTTTCTTTACAAAAAAAATAAGCGAGGTACTCGCGGTCACGTGAATTGTCGGCGGGGACTCCCCGCTTATAGCACATTGTCTGCAAAAAAGCAACAGCCGCGGAAATAATTTTCTTTACAAAAAAAATAAGCGAGGTACTCGCGGTCACGTGAATTGTCGGCGGGGACTCTCCGCTTATAGCACATTGTCTGCAAAAAGGCAACAGCCGCGGAAATAATTTTATTTACAAAAAACAAGCGAGGTACTCGCGGTCACGTGAATTGTCGGCGGGGACTCCCCGCTTATAGCACATTGTCTGCAAAAAAGCAACAGCCGCGGAAATAATTTTCTTTACAAAAAAAATAAGCGAGGTACTCGCGGTCACGTGAATTGTCGGCGGGGCCCGCCACCCAAAATCGCACCAAGATTTCATCAGCATACAAATAAAACCTGTATATTTCCGAAAAAAGGTTCAATAATATAGGCAGCACAAAACCGAAAGGAGTTTTTATTATGTCCGTTAAAAGAGGAGAAATATATTACGCCGACCTCAGCCCTGTTGTAGGTTCGGAACAGGGCGGAGTACGTCCGGTACTTATCGTCCAGAACGACGTTGGAAACAGGCACAGTCCCACAGTCATCGCCGCAGCTATAACGAGCCGTCACGACAAAAGCCGCCTTCCCACACATATCGAGGTGAAAGCGGATAACTGCGGTCTCACCAGGGACAGCATCGTCCTTCTGGAGCAGATACGCACTATCGACAAAAAGCGGCTCGGCGAAAAAATGGGAGAGCTCGACCTCAACTCCATGGACAAGGTGAATACCGCGCTTTCTATCAGCTTCGGGCTGTAAGAGCAACACCGCAAAAAGAAAAAGTACCTGAAATGAACAGGTACTGTCAGAAGAGATCACGGGCAGCGCAGCACAAAACCAACAGCGCTGCCCCAATAAATATAGAAGGGGAATTGGGGGATTTGTTTGGAGAGGGACTCTGTAAACCCGTCTCCTTGATCCTCTCATATTATATTACCCTTTTCTTAAAATAATCTTAAAAAATACATATTCCGAAAAATTATTTCACAAAAGTCGCGCGTATGATCGCATAGCCGTAGGGCGCAACTGTGAGGGTATCGTTTTCATAGCTGCCGTTGAAGGGCTTGAAGTCCTTAAAGCGTCCGAGCTTTGACGACAGCTCGCTTACCGTTACCTCGTCGCCGGAGCGGTTTACGAATACGATATAATCTTCCATGCCCTGTCTTGTAAAGCCGACAAGCCGCTCGTCGATAGTCTGTCCGTCGTTGATGACAAAATATGTCCTGCCGCTCTTCATGTTGGGGATGGACTTTCTTACGCGGCTGAGCTCCGAAACGAAGCTGATAAGCTCCTGATCCTCCTTGCCCCAGGGGTAGCACCTGCGGTTGAACGGGTCCTTATAGCCCTGGAGTCCTGCCTCGTCGCCGTAGTAGATACTGGGAACGCCGGGGAGGAAGAACATCAGAGCCATCGCCACCTTCAGCATATTCTTTCCCTGAGCATACTGCTCCGGAGTGAGATAGCGCTCTGCCATCCAGTCCTTGCTCTTGTCGTCGCAGTAGTCGCCTGCAAGGCGGTTTATTGCCCTCTCAATGTCGTGAGTGGACACGAAATTCATCAGCACGTCGATGGAGGGCTGAGGATAATTCTCCAGGATAGTCATTATAGAGTAGATGAAATCCCTGACCTGACCGCCCTTGACGAAGCTGATTATCGCCTCCCGGAAAGGATAGTTCATAACGGAATCGAGCTGATCTCCCAGGAGATAGCGTCTCTTCACGCCGTAGCTCTCCTTGTTGGACGCGTCCTCCCAGACCTCGCCGATAACTATTTTATCCTTGCCGTAGCTCTTTACGCACTTTCTCAGATTGTTCAGGAACTGGTCGGGAAGCTCGTCCGCAACGTCGAGACGGAAGCCTGCCGCGCCCTTGTCAAGCCAGTATTTCAGCACGCCCTCCTCGCCGCAGATAAACTCCGTGTAGTCTTCGTTATTCTCCCATACATTCGGCAGAGTGTCGATACCCCACCATGCCTCATACTCGTTGGGGTAGTTGATAAAGGAATACCAGTTATAATATTTGCTGTCCTTTGACTGATATGCGCCGGGCTCGTCCTTATAGCGTCCGAACTTGTTGAAGTAGCGGCTGTCAGCTCCGGTATGGGAGAAAACGCCGTCGAGAATCACCGATATGCCGTACTTTTTCGCCTCGGCACACAGCTCTGCGAACTCGTCGTTCGTACCGAGAAGCGGATCGGCGTTCCGGTAGTCGGCAGTGTTGTAACGGTGGTTCTCGTGGGACTCGAAAATAGGATTCAGGTAGATGCAGGTAACGCCGAGGCTGCTCAGGTATTTCAGCTTTGACTGTATTCCGGCAAAATCTCCGCCGAAGTAGTCGTTGTTCCACACGTGACCGTTGTGATCGGGCTTATACCAGGGCGTACCCTCCCAGTCCTCCCGGAGAACTCTGCCCTCCGGAATATTCTCCTTGGGCTTGCCGCTCCTGCAGAAGCGGTCGGGGAAGATCTGGTACATAACGCCGCCCTTGAGAAAATCCGGAGTCTCGTAGTCGTGGGCGTATACCGTGAGCTGGAAAAGACCTCCTTCGGTCTCCGCGCCCTCATGGCAGTTGACGCGCTTGATATAGTGACGCGTGCCGCCGCTGGTGTATGAGAAGTAGTAGTAGTGAACATCGCTGTATCTCGGCGTAAACTCGCAGCTGTAGACGAAGCAGTCCTCCTCCTCGGCGGAAACGCTCATCGGCAGAAAGCGCTCCTTGAAGCCTGTCCGGAAAAGAACGATAACAGGCGGAAAATCAGGTCTTATATCCTTTGAGAGCCGGATAGAAAAGCGGCAGGTCTCGAACTGTCTGACCGCGCCGAAAACCGACTTATAGCCAAGATTCCATGTATCATAGATAGGTTTCATAATATTTCTCTCCAATTCGACAATATTTTTGTGCTTTTTCTGGTTGCAAACATTTCCCCTCCCATTTCTGAGAGGGGAATTTTGTAAAGCGATCTTATCTCAGGTGCCAGATGTTGTCGGCATACTCTGTAACTGCGCGGTCTGCGGAGAAAATTCCTGCGCCGGCAATGTTGTTCAGAGACATCTTAGCCCACTTCATCCTGTCGTTGTAGCACTCGGTGATATATGCCTGTGCCCTTCTGTAGCTGTCGAAATCAGCAAGAACCATATAGGGGTCGCGATCCTTGAGGGAGTTTGCAACGTCGTTGAAGGTACAGCCGTTGATTCCGTGGTACATACGCTCGATAGCGTCCTTGATCCTGCCGTCGTTGTTGAAGTACTCGTTAGGATTATAGCCTCTTGCCTTGAGAGCGTTTACCTCGGGAGTCGTCATGCCGAAGATAACGATATTGTCGTCGCCGGCTGCCTCCTTGATCTCGATATTAGCTCCGTCGAGAGTACCAAGCGTTACCGCGCCGTTGAGCATGAACTTCATATTGCCCGTACCGGAAGCCTCTGTTCCGGCAAGAGAGATCTGCTCAGAAATATCGGAAGCCGGCATAAGGTGCTCGGACAGAGTTACGCAGTAGTTCTCCAGGAATACGACCTGGAGCTTCTGGCTGATCTTTGGATTCTTTCTGATCTCCTCAGAAATCGCCCATATCATCTTGATGATCTGCTTTGCAAGGTAGTAGCCGGGAGCAGCCTTTGCAGCAAAGATATATGTCTTGGGAGTAAAGGGCGCGTCGGGGTTGCCGAGCAGATATGCGTAATCGGCAAGGATATTCATAACGTTCAGGTGCTGTCTCTTATACTCGTGGAGACGCTTTACCTGTACGTCGAAAATTCTGTCTGTGTCCAGAACGATGCCGCTCTGCGCCTTGACATACTTTGCGAACTTCTTCTTGTTCTCCTGCTTTACATCGGAAAGCTTCTGAAGAACAGTCGCATCGTCCTGGAAATCCCTGAATCTGATAAGCTCAGCTCCGTCCTTGATGAACTTGTCGCCGATAGTGTCGGAGAGCAGCTTTGTAAGACCGGGGTTGGACTGATAAAGCCATCTTCTGTATGCGATGCCGTTTGTTACATTCTTGAACTTATAAGGCGTATTCTCGTACTCCTCATGGAATACCGACTCCTTGATGATCTCGGAATGAAGCTTGGATACGCCGTTTACACTATGAGAAGCCGCAACGCAGAGAGTCGCCATGTGGATCATGTTGTCCTTGATGATGGACATACGTGTTGTCTTTGCGCTGTCTCCGCCGTTCTTCTCCATGAGAGACTGGCAGTAGCGGTTGTTTATCTCAACAATGATAGAGAAAATTCTCGGGATAACGTGTTTTACAAGGTTAACGTCCCACTTCTCCAGAGCCTCAGCCATAACGGTGTGGTTAGTGTAGGCGAAGGTCTTTGTAACGATATCCCATGCCTGATCCCAGCCGTAGCCACAGTCGTCAAGCAGAACGCGCATAAGCTCGGGGATAGCCAGCGTCGGGTGAGTGTCGTTGATGTGGATAGCTACCTTTTCCGCAAGGTTTTCAAGTGTGCCGTAGACCATCATGTGGCTGTTTACGATATCTCCGATAGAAGCTGCGCAGAGGAAGTACTGCTGTCTCAGACGGAGGCTCTTTCCCTCGGCGTGGTTGTCGTTGGGGTAGAGTATCTTGGAGATAGCGTTTGCAGTTGCATTCTGTGCAAGAGCCTTTGCGTAGTTGCCCTCGTTGAAGTCAGCCATATTGAAGCTGGGAGCCTTAGCCGACCAGAGACGGAGAACGGAAACGCCCTCGCCGCCGTAGCCGGAAACGTACATATCATAGGGTGTTGCAACAACTGTATTGTAGTTTACATGGGAGATGTAGTGGTACTGATTGTCCCAGTACTCCTGGAGATCGCCCTCGAAGTGAACTTCGATCGCAAGCTCGGGCTTGGGAACGAGCCATACGCTGCCGCCAGGGAGCCAGTTGTCGGGAAGCTCGGTCTGCCAGCCGTCCTCCAGCTTCTGCTGGAAAATACCGTACTCGTAGCACAGGGAGTAGCCCATTGCCGGGAAGCCTGTTGTAGCGAGACCGTCGAGATAGCAGGCGGCAAGACGTCCGAGACCGCCGTTGCCGAGACCTGCGTCCGGCTCGTGCTCGAATACCTTGTCCATATTGATAGTGTGCTTCTTCAGCATCGCGCGTACTTCGTCTGCGATGCCGAGGTTGTAGATGCTTGTTTTAAGTGAGCGGCCCATAAGAAATTCCATTGAGAGGTAGTAGATCTGCTTTCCGCCTACAGAATGAGTATGGTTGATGAAGCTCTGTCTTTTCGCACCGAGAATATCAACGATGACGGAAGAAAGAACCTGATAGACCTGCTTATCGGAAGCCTCCTCGGGAGTTACGCTGTAAAGAGCCTGGAGCTTTTTCGGGAAGTCCTCTTTGATCTTGTCAAGGATCTGAGTCTTGGATGTTGACATAATAAAATCTCCTATCTGCCGAGTATGCGGCGTTTAAACTATGTGTATAATTCCAAGGGAATATTCCAATGCGACAAAAACACATTTTCCGCAAATACGCGAAAAGCCGCCGTTATCCCTTGTACACAGGGTATAGTACTATTCTACCACATTTCGCATTTTTTTTCAATTGTATAATTTCACAAATATTTCTCAACGGAATTTACATTTTACTGAAAAGAGACTGCATTTTAACTAAAAGCAATCTCGTGCGTTGTGCAATATAACTAATATGCGGTTTTTTACGCGGATTTTTTGTGAATTACCACAAGTACAGAGCTGTTAAAAAGCAGATTAATAAATTAAATAATAAAACTTTCAAAAAAACGCAAAAAACATTTGAAATATTTATTATTATGTGGTATAATAAGAAGTAATATACGAAGCGCAGAGACCGCGCTTCGGTTGGAGCCGCCGAAGAGAGAGAAAAAACGGCAGCTCAGAAAAAACAAATTCAGAAAGGAATCACAAAAATGGAAAAGAAAAAGAGATTTTCGTTCCTGAAGCTGCTGGTGACAATTATTTGCATCGCCGCTGTTATAGTATCCGCAGGAGCAAATATTTTATTCTCCGGCGGAAAAACTCCGGCGCTCTTCGGCAGACATATCTATCTCGTGGGCGACGATAACCCCATGGCCGGCGATATTACTACCGGCGCCGCTCTCATTGCCAAGGACGCGGAGGGCATCACTATAAACACCGGAGATATCGTCCTCTGCTACCCTGCCGATAACCCGGAAAAGCTCTGCCTCAGAAGCATCACAGTTATTTCCGAGGCCGACAACGGCGCGCAGGCTTACTACACAAAGGATTCTCTCCACGAGGACAGCTCCGGCGCGATCACAAAAAGCAGCATCGCGGCTGTCTGCACAGGCTATCCTGAGAGCCTGGAGCTGGGACGCTTCATTACGTTTGCAAAAAGCATGACAGGCATCATCGTGCTCCTGGCTGTACCTGCACTGCTTCTCCTTATCTTCATTATTTCCGCAGTTGCACGCTCGAAGCACAGCGAGGACAGCGACGGATACGACTTCTACGAGTACGACGAGGACGAGGATGAAAACGACGAGGATAACGGCAGAGCTAAAAATAACGATCCGCTTTACGAGCCCGATTCCGACATCGGCGTAAAGCCCGAGCTTGAGAGAAAGAAAATGTCCATTGCGGAGAATTTCTCCCAGAAGCAGGTGAATCCCGATTCTCCCTATCAGCGTGAAAAAGAACGTACAATGCAGTTCAAGGCTCAGAAGGGCACTTCTGCCGAGTCGGCATTTGCCGCAAGAAATCCCGGTATGCAGACATCTGCCGTTCCCACGGCGGACGCCCTGAGAGAAGAAATGCTCAGAAAGACCGCCGAGGCCGAGGGCGGCAACACAGCGTCCTTTACAAGAATTTCCGACAACACCGGCGTTCTCTCAAAGGCACAGGTCGCCGAGCTTTCAAGAGGTGCTTCCGAAAGCAGAACAGCCGCACCGAAGGCAGCTCCGAAAAGATCAAGCTCTCCCGATATTTCAGACATTTTAGGAAAGAGCAGATCCTCCGCCTCAAAGAAAAGCCCGTCGGATATGTCCGTTGACGATCTGCTGAAAATGATCGAGGATCAGAAAAACAAGCTCTGAGCGAGGGGAAAATTATGACTGACGAAAAAACTCTGTATATGGTCGTTCCCTGCTACAACGAGGAGGAGGTACTCCACGAGACGGCAAAACGGCTCAAGGAAAAATATATATCGCTTATGGAGCGTGAGCTCATCTCCCGGAACAGCCGCGTAGTCTTCGTAAACGACGGCTCAAGGGACAAGACCTGGAGCATTATCCAGGAGCTTCACGCTGCCGATCCGCTGTTTTTCTCAGGCATAAATCTGGCAAAGAACAGCGGTCATCAGAACGCAGTCCTCGCGGGTCTCATGACTGTGAAGGACATTTGCAGCATGGCTATCACAATGGACGCCGACCTGCAGGACGACATAAACGCCATTGACGAAATGGTCATCAGATACCATGAGGGCAACCAGGTGGTCTACGGCGTGCGAAGCGCGCGGAAAACCGACACCTTTTTCAAGAAATTCACAGCGGAGGGCTTCTACAAGTTCATGAAGATCATGGGCGCGGACGTGGTCTATAACCACGCTGATTTCCGTCTCATGAGCAGCCGCGTTTTGCAGGAGCTTGCCAATTTCCGGGAGGTAAATCTGTTCCTCCGCGGTATGGTGCCCCTTATCGGCTTCCAGAGCTGCAATGTGTATTACGAAAGAGCGGAGCGTTTTGCCGGAGAGAGCAAATATCCTCTGAAAAAAATGCTTTCCTTTGCCATAAACGGTATCACGTCCTTCAGCACAAAGCCGCTGAAGCTCATCACCTCTACCGGCGTTATAATGTCCATTGTGAGCATTTTCGCCATTATATGGGCGCTCATAGTGAAGATCGCCGGATGCAGCGAACTCGGCTGGTCGAGCACCATGTGCGCGATATGGTTTATCGGTGGATTGCAGCTTCTTGCGCTTGGTATCATCGGCGAATATGTCGGAAAGATATACTCCGAGGTGAAACAGCGTCCAAGGTTTATTGTGGCGGATTTTCTTAATGATCTCGGGGCTGAAATGCTCGGAGACATTGAGAATGAAGATAAAAAAGGTGAATAATACAGCTTTTAAGTCGGCGAAGCCGACAACACCGGGTTTCCAAAGGGGCAATGCTCCTTTGGTAGTGTCCAGAGGCGACGCCTTTGGCAGGGTATGGGACAGAGTCCCATATTGACCGTAGGTCAATGATATACTTTAGGCGCCCTGCAAGGGGTGAATTTCAAAACAGTCCAGTGGACTGTTTTGAAAGAGGGGACGCTCTGCAAGAGAGAGCGTCCCCTAATATTTTCACTGCAAATTCAAAAAAACAGAAAAAATCCTCCCCTTTTATTTGGGGAGGAAAATTATATCGCTCGCGGCATATCTACGTCAGCACAAAATATTAGTGGGGTACGAACGGTCACGTGAATCGCTCGTGGGGGCAGCCCCACAAGGGAACGCCCTCTCTTGCAGGGCGTTCCCTCTTTTGTAACAGTCCACCGGACTGTTACAAAATTCACCCTTTGCGGAGCGCCTAAAGGCATCATCGACGTTCCGTCGATATGGAGCTCTGCTCCATACCTCGCCAGAGGCTCTGCCTCTGGACTTCGCAAAAGGGTCATTGCCCCTTTTGAAACCCGGTGTTTGTCACCGTCATCTTACCTTATTAGCAATATCATCAAGCAGCTTTACAATAAGCTCTGCCTGTGTCATCGCTCCAAGATCGCCCTCTCTTCTGGATGTTACGGAAACCGTGCTGTTCTCCAGCTCCTTGTCTCCTACTGTTACCCAGACAGGCAGCTTTTCCAGACGTGCATCACGTATCTTCTTTCCGACCTTCTCCGCACGGTCGTCGATAGAGCAGCGGATATTTGCGGCTTCAAGCTTCGCCATAAGCTCACGGCAATAGTCAAGGTGACGATCTGCAACAGGAACTATGCGCACCTGCTCCGGAGCAAGCCACAGAGGAAATGCTCCTGCATACTTCTCGATCATGTACGCAAGTGTACGCTCATAGCAGCCCAGAGACGTTCTGTGGATAATATAGGGCATCTTCTTAGTTCCGTCTGCGTCAACGTACTCCATGCCGAATTTCTGCGCCAGAAGCATATCTATCTGGATCGTAACAAGGGTATCCTCCTTGCCGTAAACGTTCTTATACTGGATATCCAGCTTTGGACCATAGAATGCAGCCTCGTCAATGCCTATGGTGTACTCTACGCCCAGGTGGTCGAGTATCTTCGCCATAACCGACTGAGCCTCTTCCCACTGTTCAGCTGTTCCCTCATACTTATTCTTGGGATTTGCAGGATCCCACTGTGAGAAGCGGAATGTGCAGTCCTCAAGCAAGCCGACTGTTCCCAGCATCTCCTTTGCCAGCTCCAGACAATCCTTGAACTCCTCCTCGAGCTGGTCGGGACGGAGCACCAGATGTCCCTCTGAGATCGTGAACTGACGTACACGGATAAGACCGTGCATCTCGCCGGAATCCTCTTTTCTGAACAGAGTTGAGGTCTCGCCCAGCCGCATAGGCAGATCGCGGTAGCTTCTCTGTCTGTTCAGGTAGACCTGATACTGGAACGGGCAGGTCATGGGGCGGAGTGCGAAACACTCGTGCTCCTCGTCGTTGGGGTCGCCCAGAATGAACATACCGTCAAGGTAGTGATCCCAGTGTCCCGAGATCTTATACAGCTCTCTCTTTGCCAGATAGGGAGTTTTTGTCAGCAGATATCCGTGCTTCTGCTCCACATCCTCGACCCATCTCTGGAGCGTCTGGATAACTCTTGCGCCCTTGGGAAGAATGATAGGCAGACCCTGTCCGACGCAGTCAACTGTTGTAAAGAACTCCAGCTCGCGTCCGAGCTTGTTGTGGTCGCGAAGCTTTGCTTCCTCGCGCTGTTTCAGATCGGCTTCCAGCTCGGCTGCCTTGGGATAAGCCGTCGCATATACACGTGACAGCATCTTGTTCTTCTCCGAGCCTCTCCAGTACGCACCTGTGCATGACAGAAGCCTGAACGCCTTTACCGGAGCTGTAGTCATAAGATGAGGACCTGCACAGAGATCGACAAACTCGCCCTGCTTATAGAACGAGATAGGCTCGCCCTTGCCTGCGTGCTCCTCGCACAGCTCGACCTTATATGGCTCGTCCATTTCCTTAAGCTTTGCGATCGCGTCCTCCGGGGACAGCTCGAACTGCTCCAGAGCGAGACCCTCCTTGACGATCTTCTTCATTTCAGCCTCGATCTTCTCCAGCTCCTCGGGAGTAAAGGGCTTCTCCAGGTCGAAATCATAGTAGAAGCCGTTGTCGATAGCCGGACCTATAGCCAGCTTGGCATTGGGATAGAGACGCTTTACAGCCTGCGCCAGAATATGGGACGCTGTGTGCCAGAATGTCTTTTTTCCCTCTGTTGAGTCAAATGTGCAGACCTCGAAATCGCAGCTTCCGTCAACAACAGTGCGGAGATCCTTCACCTCTCCGTTGATCTTTACGCAGCAGGCTGCCTTGTACAGACCCATGCCGATTCCCTTGATAATTTCTGCGGCAGGCTGAGCTGCTTCGATCTGGCGGACGCTTCCGTCTTTAAGCTTTAATTCTATCATTTTTAACACTCCTTAATATAATTTGTCAGTAACTTGCTTCCCCGGTAATTTCCAGGTCGCTGCCGTACAGCTCCACATTCTGAGGCTTCATATAGCCGTCACTGCTTGAAACAACGAAGCAGACCACAATTTCTCCTTCGTCAATATCCACATAAATGCTGTTCATAACCAGCTCCTTCGCCAGGGTCTCCCCTGCTCCCTCGTATATCCCCTCGTCGGCGATCATACGGGCAAGGCGTTTTTTGCTGCCGTTTATGGTCTCCAGCTTCACGGCTATTTCACTGAGATTGTCAAGTATATTCTCCTCTGAATCCGTATAAAAGCGGACGATTATACTATTCTCCCATAGCTTATATGGCAGCTCGTAAGCCTCCTGCTCCTCGTTGTATCTGATATTGCTCATTTTTTCACCTCCAAACAAAAAAGTCCCTTATGCAGCCAAAAAGCAGCACAAGGGACGGTAATGACCGTGGTTCCACCCTGATTCATGCGTAAACACGCACCTCAAATGCCATATAACGGCGGCAAGCCGGCGCTTATTAGGCGCACTCCGAGGCGGTATGCCAACATTCCAGACCCTGCCGTATCGCAGCAGCACGGCTCTCTGAAAGGATCACCCGGAACAAGCCTTCCTCTTCAACGTTTTGATATACTCTTATCTTATCACATTTTTCCGCTGTTGTCAAGAGATTTTTTGCAAACTCATGGAAATCAATTTTTAGGATATATTTTAATGTAATAAATACCAATTACAAAATAAAAGGCTGACAGTTAAATTTGCAGTTTATATGTTAACGAAAAAAGAATTAAAAGCGTTTCATAGCAAAGCGCCCTTTTTATGTGAAAATAGTCTCCAGCAGATTCAGCACCCAGCTGCCGATATTCCGCGAATACACAAGCTTTGCCGCTCTGTCAGGTCTGTTTGTGATGATATTGTCAACTCCCATGGCGATCATCTTTTTCATATCGTCCTCGCTGTCCACCGTCCAGACGAAAACACGCTTGCCGTTCTGGTGCGCCGTGTTAATGACCGAGGGACTTGCCATAAGATAATTTATGCTTATAGCGTCAATGTTTTCCAGCCTGGTAAACGCCGTGGCAGCCGTGTTCGCGATAAGTCCGGTCTTTATCTTAGGTTCAAGCTCCTTGACCTTTTTCAGCACATTATACGAAAACGACGTTATATAACAGGCGCTCTCAAGTCCGTATTCCCGGACAAGTTCAACCGTTTTTTCCGCAGTCAGCGCAGTATTCCCGGCGTCCTTTATCTCGATATTCAGCAGAATATCGTCGCCGACCTCCTCCAGCACCTCCGAAAGCAGCGGTATTTTAGCATCGTAATAGACCTCGTCCTTGCTGTACCTGTACGCAGCCGTAAGCTCCTGTAGCTCGGCACAGGTCATATTCTCGACCTTTCCCGTGCCGTCGGTAGTCCGGTCTACCTTTGAATCGTGTATGACCACCACCTCTCCGTCGGCGGAAAGCTGCACGTCAAGCTCGATATAGTCCGAGCCGATGTCCACAGCCTCCCGAAAGGCGTACATTGTATTCTCAGGCGCAATTGCGGAAAATCCCCGGTGCGCCGTTATCTGCGTCCGGGAGAGTATTCCCACGTTAAGGCTGATATTTCCCCTGTACACGCCGTTCAGGTAGGAAACGTTCAGCATCCCGGTTATGAAGATAAGCGTCATCATGACTGCGGCGCTTTTTAATCTGCCGGATTTTTTCGTGCCTCTTTCCGGCATGGTAAGTTCCTCGCCGGAAACCTCGTCGAAGAAGCTGCACGTAAGCTTGCACATAACTGCCGGAGCTGCCAGAAACGACGCAATGGCGGCAAAAACGTCAGCCGCATACCGCATCACCTTCATTGAAGATATAAGCGCTTTTCTCGGGTGTCCGAAGCCCTTTATGAAAAGCAGCACTACAAAGCTTACCAGAAATGTGATAAGCGCGGCAGCTGCAAGCATAAACACGCCCCAGGCAACAACGGAAACGGCGTGTTCAAGCCGCTTTCCCCGGTTTACGCGCTTGCTTTCCCGGATAGCCTCGTTAAAGCTGCGTTTTGTCAGTATGAGATAATGCAGGCTGTAGCAGGAGCTGATAAGGCTCATAAGGAGCATCAGCTCAAGAAGAACATATACGGCAACGGCTATCCCTCCGCTTATATCAAGCGACCGGCATGCCGAACGCAGAAGCGGAAGCAGCGGCATCATAAACACGCCGGAGGACAAGGTGAACTGTATAAGCGGCATAAAGGCGGCAAATCTAAGGAATCCCGAAAATCCGCCGTGAAACGTCTTTTTCAGAGCTTCCCAGCCGCTGCGGAACATTCCCGGAACAGTCAGCCTCCGACCTTTTCCGAAACAGGAAAAGCAGGCGGTAAGCGCCGCCATTTCTACAAGAGAGCATACGGCTACGAACAGCAGAAAAAGCAGCAGAACAGCTATAGTCGCCGGATTTTTCAGATATACCCAGACGTGCTCGTCGGAGATGTAGTTCACGTTCGCCGCCTTCATTGTTATCCGCAGAAGCAGCATCAGCAGCGGCGCGCCCAGGGAAAGCAGCAGTAGCTTATATATAAGCTCAAAGGCTATAAAATGCGGCAGCGCCCGGATAAAAGTCCCTGCCGGACTTAAAAATCTTTTTCTCATTTAGCAGTTGTCATAAGGGCTACAGCATGAGCCGAAATACCCAGCTTTTCGCCGGTAAAGCCAAGCTTCTCCTCGGTTGTCGCCTTTACGCTTATCCGCGAGACCTGACAGCCGCAGGCTTCTGCGATATTTTCGCGCATCGCCTGGATATGAGACGCAAGCTTAGGCGCCTGAGCAATGACCGTTGCGTCTATATTTCCAACTGTATAGCCCTCCTCACGGCATATCTCAGCCACTCGCTTCAGCAGCTTCAGGCTGTCCGCGCCCCGATACTCCTCGTCGGTATCGGGAAAATGCTTTCCGATGTCCCCAAGGGCGAGAGCCCCGAGCATTGCGTCCATAACGGCGTGAAGCAGCACATCTGCGTCGGAGTGCCCTAAAAGTCCGGTATCATGGGGAATATCCACTCCTCCGAGTATGAGCCTTCTGCCCTCTGTAAGTCTGTGTACGTCGTATCCGTGACCTATTCTGAACATAATTTTTCCTCCCGGTTTATTTCCGACACCTCAGAAGCGTCTCCGCAAGTTCGATATCCTCGGGAGTTGTTATCTTGATGTTGGTATAGTCGCCCTCTGTCATGTAGACCTTGCCGCCTATCGCTTCCACAAGCTGGCAGTCGTCGGTGAAATCCAGCTCGTGCTCCAGGGCGAAGTCGATGCCCTCGAAGTACAGCCTGCGCTTGAAGATCTGCGGAGTCTGGGTGATGTACAGCTTGTTTCTCGGCGGCGTGTCGATTATCAGACCGTCGTCTACCATTTTTATCGTATCCTTTACCGGAACTCCCACGGCTGCGCCTCCGAAAACAGATGCATCCTTTGCCGCTTTTTCGATAAATTCGCTGCGTATAAGCGGACGAGCTCCGTCGTGGACGGCGACAAGCCCGGTATCTGCCGAAAGTCTGCGGACGCCGTTGAACACGCTTTCCTGCCGCGTCGCACCGCCTGTGACGCACTCCTTCAGCTTTGTGATCCCGGATTTTTCCGCCTCTGCCTTAATTGCCGGAATATCGGCTTCTCTTGCGACAACTACGATCTCCGCCACGCTTTCGCAGCGTTCAAAGGCAAGCAGAGTATGTCCTATGACGGTACTGCCGCCCAGAGGCAGGAGAATTTTATTTACACCGCCCATACGTGAAGAATTTCCGCCGCAGGCGATTACTGCTGATATTTTCATTATACTCCGTTCCCCTTATCACTTATCCTTGCTCGGCTCTACCGGAGACGTAAGAATACGTATTTTCGGCAGTCTTTCCAGGGTATAATAATAATTCATCAGCCCGTCCTCAGCCGAAAGATCGTTTTCGCCCGTTGCAGGAGGAGCGAAAATTTTAAGCGTCATATCTGCCGCGCCATCCAGAGGCTTCTCAAAAAATGCGGACATAAGGTCGATGGTCTTTGCCTTCGGGGACTTGTAGAACCACATTCCGTTCAGCTCTATCATAAGATTTGAGTCATCCTCGAATACCAGCTCGCAGAAATGAGGATTTTTCTCAAAATGAAGCGGGATTGCGATTCCCTCGGCGTCCTCTGCGCCTCCCCAGCGGAGTGTAACGGGGAGGTTTATCTCATCGCCCTGAGTTATGGTTGGCTTGAACCAGTCGTCGTGGATTATCTCCTTATAGGTCTGCAAAACAGGCTGCTCGATGCCTACGTCCGGATTGTTGGGGTCTTCGATCTCCAGCCCCAGTCTTCCCCGGTCGCGGAACTGATAGAATGTAAAGCCGTCGAACCACCTATCGCTGTCCTCTTTGAGCATATCGCAGAAAAGCTTCACCATTTCCGCCTGCTCATATGCGCCTGTAACGTCGCCGTCGGAGTTGAACTCTGACATTACCATAGGCTTCTCAGCGCCGCCGCATATGTACTTATACCGCTCATAGCTTGCCTTTGTCATATCGTAGGTATCCTTCACCGCGCTTCTGCTGTGGGACGTTCCGCCCGGCTCTGCAACGTCGAAGGGCCAGCCCCAGTGGAGAGACATATACTTGTCCACCGACCAGATATCCGTCTCCCTTACAGCCTGTGAGAACTCCTTTTCCATGACGATCTCGTCCTTTGAAAGATCCTCAACTCCGCCTATGCAGAGGATAGTTCTTACGTTAGGCGCGTGTTCCTTGATTATACGCGAAGCACGGCAGTAAAAATCAGCCACCTCCTGATATGTGGCGCGCTTATTGAACGAGAACCAGTTGCCCGTCGCTTCATGGTTTATACGGAGCATCAGTCTGCCGAATGGTTTCAGATCCTCTCCGATAGCAGCCAGCATTTCGTCGGTAACGTGCGGGTCGATAGTAAGAGTCAGGGTGACGTCCTGACCGTGGCGGCGCACATCGCGCATCTGCTGAAAGGGCTCGCCCTCGGTATTGCCGTTGACGCCGCCTGTATAGGGAAAATAATCGTCATAGGGATAGTCCCACTGGAACGAAACGTCGGCGTCCTTCATCGCCTCGGAAATTCTTGCCGGGAACTGCTCGTCCAGAGGGTAGTAGCAGTACATGAGGGAGATACTGCGGTGAGGTCTGCCCAGCTTTCTCAGAATATAATCCTGGTTAACGTATTCGCCGCGTTCGCTGCCGTCGCCTAAATCGACAGCGCACATCGCCTTACCCATAGTGATCTTATAAAGCCTGTCCATAATATGAACTCCTTTCGATAATTGCATATTAATATTATATTATATATTGAAAAATATGTCAAGGGCAACACCGCACAAAGCACGTCTGACGACTTTGCACGCCATCTGCTTGCATATTTTCCGTCATCTTACACAAAAACTCCTTGACATACGGCAGTATGCCTGCGTCGTTTTTATGCAATCTGACGAAAAATCTGACTGCGCATCTGACGCGCAATCTTCGTGCGGTATTGCCCAAGAAAAAAAGCTGCCACAGTTCCAGACACCGCAGCAGCTTTCAGTAAACATATCAGAACAAGCTCTTATTTTTTCTTCTTTTTGTGATTATTCTTCTTTTTTCCGCCGTTATTTGGCTTTTTTGCGGCGTTCGCCTGCTGATTCTTCTTTGGTTCAGGCTTCTTCGCTTCGGAGAGCTTCTTCTCCTCCGGCTTATCGGAGCTTGCCTCCTGCTTTGCCGGTTCTTCTGCATCATCGCTTTCCTTTTCAGGCTTTTTGCCGTTCAGCTCGACCTCCGCGACAGCGCCCTTCGACTTGATTATCTGCACCTTTTTCTTTTCCTGCACAGGCTCGGCGGTCAGACCGTTTTTCTTCGCCTCGCGCGCCTTTATTCTGTCGATGAGCACCTTATTGTTCTTTCTGTCGTACATATAGAAGAGCACAAGCACGCCTATTCCCAGTACAAGCAGAACTACGCCAGCCTTGAATCCGGGAGGAGAGTAGCTCATCTCAACGGTATGGCGACCCTCGGAAAGTTTGATTCCCCAGAAGGCATTGAGAACGACCACGCTTCCCTCTGCCGCCTCCGGATCGTTGTAAACTATGCTCACGCCGCCTTCCTCCGGTTTTTCGTCGATATATGCCGGCTCGACCTTTTTGCCGTCGACCTTGATAGTCCAGCCCGGCTCGTAGGGAATAGACGTATAGAACACCTGTCCCTCCTTAGCGTCGACCTCGCCCACAAGGTGAGAGCCTGTGGTCTTGTCCATATCGAGCTCCCAGGGGCTTTCCTGAAGCGTCTGGATGTCCTCATGGAACATATCGTAGTTGAAGTGGTAGAACTGGAAATCTCTTATCATGATATACTCGTTTGCGCCGCTCTTGTCCTGCTGGAGGATAGTAAGACGTATCTCAAGCTCAGTACCGGGCTCGAACGAACCGAGATTTACGATAGAGTAATCATATCCGTCATAGTAAGAGCCGTAGCCCTTGAAATTTTCAAACTCGCCTGTTTCAGCGTTTTTCTCCGTAGATACCCAGAGATTGCACTTCTTGGGATTATCGGATTTAAGGTACATATACAGGTAGTCGGAGGACTGCGCTGTGATATGAACTCTTACCGTCGGGTCAACCGCTCCGGCATTGGCGTTGTAGCAGTGCTGTCCGGCATAATCCGTCTCGTAGCACTCGTTAAGAACGACCTCCATTTTGTTGGGGTCGGAGGAAGGCTCGTACTGATCGCCTGCGTTGTGAACGGTGTACTGTCCTGTGGCTGCCCGGTAGAAATACTCCTTCGGCTGGAGAGCGCCCTCATAGCTGGGAGTATTTCCCGTCATGGAGCTGAGGAAGTTATTCATGCTGTTGAAAGGATTGTCATTGCCGAGGAAGCTGAGGCGAAGAATATCGTCGTCAGCCATAAAGCCTATCGGCAGAGCGTCCGGATTCTCGTAAATGTCAACGGCACGCTGCTCCTTTTCCCTCTGATAGGTAGTCGAGCCTATCTTCTGGTAATAGGGGCTGAGAAGCTTCTTATTGCTGTCCGCAGTAAGAAGCGGATCGTCAAGGACATATCTGATTCCGAGCAGCGAGTCCGCTATCGGCGTATTTCCGTCGTATCTGGTCTCGTAGCTTTTTGTTGAATAACCCAGAGTTTCGATAAACTTGATTATACGCGCGTTCATGACCGAGCTCGAATGGGAGATTCCCTTGATGCCGTATGCCTGGTTATCGTTGGAGTTTCTGAAAAAGGTCTTTTCGCTTCTGTAGAAGCCGCTGTCGATCTTCTCCAGTTCATCCATGACCTCCGGGGCGGACATTATCTCGTTGTATGAAGCCTTTGAGGAGTAGTAGACCTCCTTGTCGATCTTGAAAATAGTATCGAAGGTATTATAGCCTGCCTCGAAGATAACGATTCCGGCGAGGATGAGAGAAATGACGTTTTTCTGTTTCCGGCTCTTTGCGTGGCTCATGAGGTAGACGAGATAGAGGTAGAGTCCGGCAAGGATAAGTCCGAAAACTATAGTTCCCAGGAAAAGATGGTTTTTCGTTTCTCCGTTTATCTGCACTGAATCAGTATATGGCGCTGTGGCGACATATTTGTACTTTTCCTCGTTATAGTTGAAGGAGGGCATCATGGTGCTGAACATGAACGCCAGAACAGCGATGCCTCCGAATACAGCCGCAGGGACCTTCAGGCTCATTTTGTAATCTTCAAGATTAGCGAAGACCTCCGCCGCCATAGCCACGAGGATAAACGACACGATAAACGAGTAGCGGTAGGGCAGCCAGTTCGGGTCTTGTCCGCCGTGCCACATCATGTTCAGCGGCTTTATCCACATACAGAAGAACATAACGAAGAGGAGCAGTCCGCTGCCGATCTTCTTGTTCCGGCTTATCTTCCTGTTGCAGAAGTACAGCGGTGCAAGTACCAGAGCCAGCACGCCGCAGTATATCTCCGGTCTGCCGTACATTCTCGTACCCTCGTCAACGTTGACGGAGTAGTACTGATTCGGCATAAGGGTCGGCAGCAGCTCAACCGGATTGAACATGGTCTTGAAGCTGTAGTCCGGCACGGAGAAGTCGAACTTACCAAGAGCAAGGGCGTTGTATACGGGCATTATCATGATGTAGCTGCACATGAGCACGACTGCCGTTGCAAGTATCATTCTTCCCCAGACCTTCAGGTGGTCGCTGACGTTCCTGAATTTTCTGTTCGTGCCGAAAAATACATAGTAGACGAAATACAGCGCCACGAACATGGCTACCATGAAGCCGATGTAGAAATTGGCAATGAACATCAGCGCCGTGGGGATGATGTAGTTCAGCTTTCTGCCGTCGTCGACCAGATATTCCACGCCGAGTATAATGAGCGGCAGGAAGATCGGGCCGTCCAGCCACATGGGGTCGATGAGCTGGATGACCATGAAAGCGGAAAGCGCGTACATCGTACCGAAGATCACGGAATTAAGCGGCTTCACGCCCTTTGACTTCTGGGCAAATACCGCGAAGGTCAGTCCGCAGGCTCCTATCTTGCATAGCTGCATGAGCATAAGTGCCTCCACGATAAGCTTACGCGGCAGGAGTATGACGATAAACGTGAACGGACTTGCGAGGTAATATCCTATTACGCCCTGATAGCCGCCGGAGAGATTTCTCGACCAGCTGTAAAGAAGGCTTTCGCCCTCCCAGAAGGACTTGCGGATATTCTCGAAGTAGTAGACGTACTGACCGTTCAGATCGAGGGTCAGCACCGAACGTTCTCCGAAGGGATATACTCCGAAGATAACGTAAGAGATAAAAACCAGCAAGGCGGGAATGAGAAATGCCGCCGCATAGTATAGCGGCTTCCACTTTGTTTTTGCCGCGCTGCCGTATTCCACGGCATAGGACGGCTTCTTGCTGATAGCTTTAGCTGCTGCCAATTTTGTTCCTCCTTTCGGGATCTCCCGAATTTTTACGGCAGCTTTATACGGCGCTGCCTTTATCATTATGGAATTTTCAGCAAAAAAAGAGCCTACAACTCCATTATCCATTATATTATACCATATAACCTGGAAAATTGCAACAGCCGCGTAGAAAATTTTGTCTGATAATAAATCAGTGAGGAATGAACAGTCACGTGAATTGCCCGTGGGGGCTGCCCCACCGCGAAATCGCCGGCAGCGGCTCGCTGCTTATACGATATATAATGTTTTTGCAAGGATTCAGGGAATTTTTTTGCTCAGAGAGAAAATTCAGAAAAATATTGAAGAAATTTGGAAATATTATTGACGTATTGTTAAAAATCGTTTATAATAGTAAATGTAGAAACAAATTATAGGAGCGTGCAAATGAGTACATCAACAATCATCATCATGATCACCATTATAGCTTATCTGGCTATGATGGTGATCATCGGAGTCGTTTTCTCAAAGAAAAACTCCAACGTCGGCGATTTCTACCTTGGCGGACGAAAGCTTGGCCCTATCGTCACCGCTATGAGCGCGGAGGCTTCGGACATGAGCAGCTGGCTGCTTATGGGTCTCCCGGGAGTCGCTTATCTTACGGGCGGCGCGGCAATGGTATTCTTCTGGAAGTTCGTTATCGCTGATATGGCGGCAAAGGGCACGCTTCCCAGCGTATTCGGTATCTACGAGCTTCTCCCGGCATTCGTTGCGGGACTGCTTGTAAACGTCATCGTCTCCCTTGCAACTAAAGCTCCCGAAAAGGAAATTATCGAGGAGTTCGAGGCTGTTGCGGCTGAGATGAAAGAATAAAAAAGCACAAAAAACAGCTGATATTCAGATAGGCTGAAGGACTGCAAACGCAGTCCTTTTTTGTGAGAAGTTACAATTCAGAGCAGTTCGATATATAATAACTCACAAAAACAATTACAATTTGTAACAACTGTTGACATAAATAATATATATTGGTATAATATAGAAAAGATATCTTTTATGACTCTCGGCACTTCACACGCAAAGGCAATTTTAAGCTCTCTACGGAGATGGAGGTTATTATCGTCTGAAAAATGCAGACACATTGAAGTATATGTCGTATAACGGCAGCTTTAGCTGTACTTCAAGGCAGAACGGCAATGCAAATCAGATTTTCTATCTTGGCACTAACGGCTATAATGCGATTACTTTTACGTGCTCCACGCTTTCTAATTCCTATCGCCTGACTGTATCGGATTCAAACCAGCTTTCGTTCACCACCACCAGTTATACTGATTCAAGTGTTATTTTTGATGTGTATTCAACTTTGCAGGGACATTACATCAAGAGCAGGAAAACCGGACGATATTTGTGCGTTAATCAGGGCAAGGTCGTGCTGGAGGCACAGTTGACGCACAGGTGCTATTGGTTCTTTGAGCCGGCGTCGTCCGGACACGCGTCGTATTTCCTTACGGCAGATGATTTAGATGACACACATAACGGAATGGTTGACAATTGCGTCGATTATATGCGGCAAATGGGATATGATACAGAACGAGTCGATCTTCCGCATTGGAATCAGCCGTATGTTACAACGGGAGTCAACCGCATTACTGTTTATCACGGACACGGAGGACCGGGATTTATATCTATAAGTCAGCCTGTCGGTGCAAGAATGTACTCAGAAAATGTTCCGAGCGGTCAATATCGCTCTCAAGCCGTCAGCCCTATTGCGAACAGCAATAGTTACATTGTCTTTATCAGCTGCCACAGCGCCGAGGACGCCGCTGACAGACGAAGTCTTGTTGAAGTTGCATATGAATCCGGAGCGAATTGTGTAACTGGATTTGCTAATGAAGTAGCAGGCGGAGAAAGATATTTTGAAATTGTTTTTCAACTTATGGCAAGTGACCCAAATATGACGTTAACAAAAGCGTTAGACGAAGCACGCAAGAGATTTGGTAATGTTATGGACAGTGCAAGTCCTGCAAATGTTCACAATCGTGTAACCCTCGGTTACATGGATTTCTCGTTTAATATGAATTGAGGTGCTATTATGAAAAAGATTATTGCTTTGTTGTTTGTTACGATTTTTGCTCTTGCTGGCTGCGGAAAGGAAAGCGGTGAGCAGGTCGGATTTTCTCTGAACGATTCGTCTGATGAAAATCTTGTTGCCGTTGAAGAGAAAATCACGCTTAGCAGTGAAATGGAGGAGTATCTTAAACGTAAAGCTCCTTTATATAATCTCGAAAAAGATTCCGGTGTTGTAAGACAGGCGCAGTGTCGGAGAAACGCTTATGAGAGTATCAGAGAAAGCGATATTTTCGATACCTCTGATCTGACATATGTGGGAAAATCGCATCAGGATGGGTTTTATCACTATTATCTTCCTGAGCCGCTTTATTACGATCTTTATCTGAACACTGACGGCAGAGCTTTTTACTTCGATAAGGACGGAAGGTTCAGAAAATTCTTTAATCGGGATGCTATCTCTGACGATATTTGCGAGAGCCGCGACAATCGTGAAGCGGCTGCCAAAGCGGCTGTGGGTCACGAGGCTGAAATGATGAAAATTTCACTTGAGGCGGCAGAGGCTTCCACCGACATCGTTTCTGATATGGAGGTCAGCGAGTATTCTCCGTATTTGTATATTGTCACCGGAAAAAATCCGGAGGGCAAGGAAGTTTTCGTAGAAATGGATTTTTCCAATTCGTTCCAGCTACGCATTATGGACGTTACGTACTATGAGCCTGAGGAAAACGTGGACGTAGATTACTACAAGGCTCAGATAGATGAATATATCGCCGAAGAAGTCGACAGCAAGGCGGGCAGTTATGACGCTATAACCGACTACAGCTATGAGGTAAAATACGAAGTAGTCGACGGCGAAATTTACGCTATGGCGAATTTCACTTTCTGCACAAACGACTATGAATATGCAGAGGTTGCCTGCTTTGGATAGGCGGCTGATGAGAACAACAAGCCCCGAAGTAATTATCAAGAATTACCTCGGGGCTTGAATTTTCTTTTAATATCGATCGTTACAGCCTGCTTCCGCCTTTCAGCTTTATCATAATATTATCCGCAATATTCCGCACCCTTGTGCCCGGGGGAAACATCTTGTCCGCAAGCCGCTCCATTGCGTTTTTCTCACGCTTCTTTTCCCTGACCACATCCGCTTCGGACGCCGCAGCAGTCTTTGCCCAGACTTTCATCTCCGATTCCGACAAAAGCGCTCCGAAAAGCTGCCTGTCCACGGGCATACCGTGCTCCGCCAGGAATTTCAGCGGAAGTGTGAAGCCCTCACGGCTCAGCTCCTCTGCAAGGTCGTCAAAATGTGCAGCGAAAAGCGCCGCCATATCCTCGCCGCCTCGCTTCATTTCGTCATTTTTGCCCATGCTCTCCGCAAGCCTCGCCTGGAATCCCTCTGCCTCCGGAGCATCGCCCAAAATCAGCGAGCCGCAGACCAGCGCACCCAGATAATAGGGACTTCCGCAGAAATCGCTCTGGGGCAGCTTCTGCCGCGGGATATCAAAGACGTAGGCGGCGTAAAGTCCCAGTATACCGTGTATTCCAAGGCACTCCGCCCTGTCGAAATCATATACCAGCTCCGACCGCAGCCATCCGTACATACGCCCGGAACGGTTCAGCGACAGCATAACATCGGTCATAAGCAGCGCACGCGAGCCGTTCATTACCGGAATTTCCACGTCCGCTTCAACGTCGCCGCCAATGTGAAGCAGCTTTGACGCGGAGCAGCCTGCCTTGTCGGCAATTTTGCGGTATACAGCCAGATTTCTGGTCTCCTGGATATCCAATTCATTTGTGATGAGCAAGGTGCTGTACCCGACGCAGCCGCAGCTCTCCAGAAGCTTTATAACCACGTCCCTGGGATAGACTGTGTCCGCGGTGACGATTATTTTTTTCCGGGCAGAGACAGCCTCTCCGAAGAGCATTTTTCCGAAATTCCGGGGAAAGCAAAGCTTCAGCAGCAGCTGGCACTCGCGCTCCATCGCCCTTTCCAGTATCTCCCGATCAGCATGGCATTTTTTGCCGATTATTTCATATATCCTCGCCAGCGCAGGCGAGCATTTTTTTTCCTTTGCTCCGGCAGCCTCTTCCTCCGCAAGCAACCGGAGCTGTGCAAAATCTGCCTTATCCGTGGACAACTCCGGAAATTCTTTCTCCATGAGCAGGAAAATATCCTCTTTTTCGGAAAACGGCGTGAGAATGAGCGTCCCGAAGATCTTGAAGCTAACCGTCCGCACCTCCCGGTCGATAACGGCGTTCCGCATTTTTTCAGTCAGCTCCAGCTGGTCTCTTGAAATATTGATCTTTATTTTTTGTTCGGTTTTCAACACTGTCACCTCCAAATGTTGAAAATTATGGTGCAGCCGCGGTCGTTGTCGCCGCAGCTGTTGTCGTGACGGGCTTTGCCGCAGTAGTAACAGTCTCGTCGTACTCCGGTACAAGCTCCTCGCCGTTCCGCAGCTTTATATATTCGTCAAGAGTCAGCGCGCCGTCGGAGTTGTAAACGTGGACAAAATCGTCCCTTTTCGTAAATTCCTCGGAAAATCCTCCGTCCTCACCGCAAAGGTACCTGCCGTACCACAAGCCGAAAAACGACCACACCGCATTGTCGCGGAACGAGGTGTCAATGTCCGGAAGCGTACTGCACTCGCTGAGGGCAAGGAGCTTATTCCTGCCGACCAGCTTTTGCAGAGCAAGAAATTGCTCATAACGGCTTCCGTAGGTCTTATCCTTTTCAAGGTAAATGTCCAGGGAGGCGATGTCGAAGGTCGCCGGGTCAACAAGGGTATCCTCGCTCTGACCATTCCATATCCAGATGAGGTTGTCCAGCATGAAATATTCCGTAAAGCGGCGGTACATCAGATCCCACAGCCATTTATAGGCGTCAGCGCCGCTTGCGCCCCACCAGAACCATTCGCCGCTGCCCTCGTGAAGAGGTCTCCACAACACAGGCACGCCCTTGTTTTTCAGAGACATGAGCTGTCCTGCCATATTGTCGATGTCCAGGATAAGGCCGTAGCACTGCTCCGAAATTTTACCCTCGGCAAAAAGTCCGCGGATCTCCTCCTGAGTCATATTCGCAATGTCGATATCCGTAACGGCGTCGGAAAGCTTGAAATCCGTCTCCGAAGCGTAGACCGACGGAGAATCCGACGGAGCGTCCCAGTACCACATAAGACCAACGACGCCGCCCCTTCTGTACCACTCGGCGCAGGCGTCAATGTCCTTGAAGGTGCTGTCGAAGGAGCTTCCGGTGTTGTGCATCGCCGAGAACCGGATAGCCGGGTATTTTCCGGTAGTCTGGAAAATCAGCTCCAGCTCCCCGTTTGTCTCGTCCGATGCAAATTGTCCGGTCAGGGTGTATTTTCCGTAAACCTCCGTCAGAAATTCCAGCAGCTCCTTTGCAGACTCCCCGGCTTCCTCGTTGACCGGCTTGCCCTCCGCGTCGTAGCGGATAGAGCTGAGAGACGTATTATTTGCGATCTTCATATAGTCCAGCTTGATATTTCCGGCAAGAGGACGAAGCTCTATCTGCGCCGTACCCTCCGTAAGGAAAACTCCGTACAGGGTGATAAGCGTAAACTCGCCGTCATTCATGGTCTTGAAGGTACTTATCTCCTCGCCGTTCACCGTCACCCGGCAGTCGATGAGACGGGTGGAGGAAATGCTGAACGACAGGTCGTAGTGCTGGTTCGTGGGAATTTCCGCCTCGAACAGCACAAATGAGCTTCCCGTAGGACTGAATCCGGTGACATAGCCGTCGCCGCTGAATTTTTTCTTAGGCTGAGCCGTGCCATCTCCGGAGTCCGTATTCGTCGTATTTTCCACGGAAACAGGCGCGTCGACACGCAGATCCTCCGTCATCCAGGCATCCTCGGCTTCATAGAGATCGCCCGTCCGCTTTTTTTCAATTTCCGGGTAGGATATGGGGTAATCCGGGTAAGTCTCCGCCGGAATTTCCATTCCGGTCTCCGATGCCGCCGTGGTGTCCGGCTCGACCTCGTTTATGACGATATCCCCGTCGGAAATTTCCTTTTTCTTTTTATCTCCGCAGGCTGTGACCGCCGTCAGGCATATGGCAGCCGCGCTTAATACAGAAATCAGTTTTTTTAACATTATTGCTCCTTACGCCTTGACAGTATACCTTGTCTCCGGCTGAGTGTTAAAGATTATTACGCCGTCCTCGATGCGTGAGCCGACGCTTTCGCCGTCGCAGATTATGCTTGCCACACAGTTTGTGCGGAGTCGACATTCTCCTCCGGACTCCGAATATATCGCTGCCGAGCTGAGCTTTCCGGACTTCCATTCAATGTCTACCGTAAAGCCGCCCTTGCCCCGGAGTCCCCGGACGCTGCCCTGCTGCCATTCCTGTGGAAGAGCCGGGAGAAGCACCAGCTCTCCGGCTGTACTCTGCAAAAGAGCCTCCGCGATCGCCGCAGTTCCGCCGAAATTACCGTCTATCTGGAACGGCGGATGCATATCCAGAAGATTCGGGCTTGTGGAATGGGTCAGAAGCTTTTTCAGATTCTCATAGACCATATTGCCGTCATAGAGCCGCGCCCACATATTGGTGATCCATGCGCAGCTCCAGCCCGTATGACCGCCGCCGTGAATGAGCCGCCGCACAAGTGTAGCTCTTGCCGCGTCCGCAAGCTTCGGCGTTTTTGACGGCGTGATGATATCAGCCGGATGAAGCGCGAAAAGCTGCGAAATATGGCGGTGACCTATTTCAACCTCGTCGTAGTCCTCAGCCCATTCCTGTATCTGACCGTACTTGCCTATTTTCGGCTGGGGAAGCCGCTCAAGAAGCCCCTTCAGCTTCTCCGCAAGCTCCTCATCCCTTCCGAGTATCCCGGCAGCCTTTATGACGTCGCTGAAAAGGACTGTGATTATCTGGGAATCCATTGAGGGTCCCATACAGAGACAGCCCTTTACGCCGTCCTTCGTCAGGTAAGTATTCTCCGGCGAAACAGACGGGCAGGTCACAAGACGACCCTCGCCGTCCTCAATGAGAAATTCCGTGAAGAACTCCGCAGCCTCTTTCATTATGTGATATTTTTCAGCCAGAAATTCCTTGTCAAGGGTATACTCGTAGTGCTCGAAAATATGCAGGGCAAGCCATGCTCCGCCCGTGACCCAGATAGTGGCAGGCACCCACATATCCTGGGGCGCAGTATCTCCCCAGATATCAGTGTTGTGGTGGCAGACGAAGCCCTTGTCGATACCGTACATCTCGCGGGCGGTTATCCTGCCTTTCTCGCAGACGCGCTCCAGCAGGTCGAAAAGCGGCAGGTGGCACTCGGAGAGATTGCAGCTTTCGGCGCACCAGTAGTTCATCTCCGTGTTGATATTCACGGTATATCTCGAGCCCCATGCAGGCCACATATCCTCGTTCCAGATTCCCTGAAGGTTCATAGGCTGCGTTCCGGCACGGCTTGCGGAGATCATGAGATAGCGTCCGAAGTTAAAATAAAGCTCGATAAGCTTGTTGTCATGGATGAGCCGCTCGCAGTCGGTGCTGTCAAGCTGGTCGCCTTTAAGCCGGAAGATCCGCCTGTCTGTGGTCATTTCGGAGAGATTCTCGCCGCTGTTGTCGGCTAAATTCAGCTCTACGCGATCGAAAAGCTCCCGATAGTCGCTGACGTGGCGGAAAAGAAGCTCGTCAAAATCGCAGTCCAGAGCCATTTCAGCGTCCACCTCGGCGGACTCGATGTAATTTTCACTGTAAAAGCTTGTACGGACGGAGAGAACCAGCATAACCGAATCTGCATTTCTGACCGAGAGCTTTCCGCCGACTGTGCGCAGCTCGCCGCCCTCAGCCTTTCCAGCCAGGCAAGCTGCAAAGAAGATGCCGTCGCGGCTTCCAGTGCCGCCGGTGTAGAGCACAGACCGTGGGCTGTTGGGACGGTTGTCGTCGTAATAGTCGTCTCTGCCGTCAAGACCACATTCCAGCGTAACGCTGCCGGGCGTATCGCAGGTCACGCCCACCACCATGACCTGGTCGGGAGCGGAGCAGAAAACCGTTCTGGTGTAGGTTTTGCCCTCTACTGTAAAATCAACTGTGGAAACAGCCTGTGCAACGTCAAGTCTGCGGGAATAATTGCGCGCTTTGCCGTCAAGGCTCATGCTGATATTCAGATCGCCAAGAGGCATATAATGGCGGCTGTTGGGGCTTACGCCCTGCATCTTCTCGAAAGCCGTCTTTTCCGCAGCCGGGATATCGCCGTTCTTTATAAGCTGACGTACCTCTTCAAGTCCCTCTTTCGCGTCGGGATTTATGCGGTGACGAGGTCCTCCCGACCAGACGGAATCCTCGTTCAGCCGGATGAGCTCCTGAGCCGCACCGCCGAATATCATTCCGCCTATTCTGCCGTTGCCGACGGGAAGCGCCTCGTTGAAGTTCTCGGCAGGCGCGTTGTATTTTAACAAAGTTTCAGACATAAATGCCTCCTGTAGGTAATAATTCAAATAATATCAAATGCGTATACATTTTTATTATATCATATAAACTGCAAAATTGCAACCCACGCGGAACAAATTCACGGAAATCAATTTTCAGAATATATTTGGTTAAACCTTATATATGCAGGGACACGGAGTGCCGTGTCCCTACAATATCAGGTATATTTCAATTTGTTCGCATCGCCTAACTCGCAATATTCAACATAATCTTTTCTTACTATTGCAATTATTCCGGAAAAGTGCTATAATATATATTGGACAGCGCCGCACGATCTTCGTGAGGCATTGCCCTTGGAGCAGTTTTGTTCCGCTGAAAGGTGTGAAGAATTTGAAGAAAATTACTGTCGTTACCGGACATTACGGCACGGGAAAGACAAATCTCTCCGTCAACCTCGCTCTGATGGCTGCGGAAAAATTTCCCGGCGTCACAGTCGTTGACCTTGACCTGGTAAATCCCTATTTCAGAACAGCCGATTTCCGGCAGCTCTTTGAAAGCCGGGGAATAAGGCTTATTGCTCCAGACTTCGCCAACAGCAATCTTGACGTTCCCTCTGTACAGTTCGACATCGCCGAGCTCGCCCATGAGGTCACAGCTAATGGCGGCTGCCTGATAATCGACGTTGGCGGCGACGACGCCGGAGCTTTCGCCCTTGGCAGATACGCCGGGGCTCTTAATTCCGCCGAGGAAAAGCCGGAGATGCTGTATGTCATAAACCAGCGGCGCAGCCTTACGGAGACCGCAGATGCCGCTGTTGAGCTGATGTACGAGATCGAAACCGCGTCCCGCATGAAGCATACCGCTGTTGTCAACAATACCAACCTGGGAGCTGAGACAACGGCGGATATAATTGCACAGTCGGCGGATTTCGCAAATGCCGTTGCGGTAAAAACAGATCTGCCCCTTAAATGGACAACATATCCCGAGGAGCTGTGCAGCCTTGCGGAAGCTGCAGATCAGAAGCATATTCTTCCCATAAAGGTCTATGTAAAGCCGCTGTGGGAATTATAGAATTATAGTAATAAAATCCAGCCGGTGAAAAGGTGGTGAAAAATATGACTAAAATGACCGTTATCACAGAACGCTGCAAGGGCTGCGGACTATGCACGACCGCCTGCCCGAAGAAAATAGTCGCCCTGCAAAAGGAAAAACGTAATAAGAAGGGCTATTTTTACGCAGTCTGCACCGACCAGGACGCCTGCATCAGCTGCGCCATGTGCGCAACGATGTGCCCTGACTGTGCCATTATAATTGAAAAATAATTTTTGGCAGCGCCGCATCGGAATTATGCGGTATTGCCGATACAGAAAGGAATGAAAACCTTGGAAAGAAACCTTATGAAGGGCAACGAAGCTCTCGCCGAGGCGGCTATAAGAGCCGGCTGCAAGTGCTTCTTTGGTTACCCTATCACACCTCAGACAGAGCTTGCCGCATATATGGCAAAGCGTATGCACAAGGCTGGCGGCGTATTTTTGCAGGCTGAGTCCGAGATCGCTGCCATAAACATGGTTCTCGGTGCAGCCTCCACAGGCGTCCGCGCCATGACGTCGTCATCATCTCCGGGACTTTCCCTGAAAAGCGAGGGAATCTCCTATCTTGCCGGATCTGACGTTCCTGCCGTTATCATCAACGTGCAGCGCGGCGGCCCGGGACTTGGCGGTATCCAGCCCTCACAGGCGGACTACTGGCAGGCTACAAAGGCTATGGGTCACGGCGATTTCCACATCCTCGTGTTCGCGCCCGCTTCCGTCCAGGAAATGGTCGACATGGTCGTAAAGGCATTCGATAAGGCTGACCAGTACCGCGTACCGGCTATGATCTTAGCCGACGGTCTCCTCGGTCAGATGATGGAGCCTGTTTCCTTCCCGGAGATCAGCGCAAATGCCCACGATAAAAGCGGCTGGGCTGCAAACGGTCACGGAAAGAGCCGCGAGCATCACATAATCAATTCTCTCTACTTAAAGCCGGACGAGCTGGAGGATTCAGTTACGGCGCGTTTCAAGAAATATGACGCCATAAAGGCTGAGGAAACCGACGCTGAGCTGTATCTTACCGAGGACTGCGATATCCTCCTCTGCGCATTCGGAGCAACGGCAAGAGTTGTAAAATCCGCCGTTAACGAGGCAAGAGCCCAGGGCATAAAGGCTGGACTTTTCCGTCCGAAGACACTATGGCCCTTCCCGGTAAAGGAGATCAACGAGGCTGCTAAAAATGCAAAGAAGCTCCTGAGCGTTGAGATGTCTATGGGTCAGATGATCGACGATATCAGGCTTGCGATAAACTGCTCGAAGCCCGTTGAATTTTACGGACGTACAGGCGGCGTTATCCCCACTCCTGCCGAGGTTCTGGCAGAGATCAAAAAAGTCGGAGGTGCAGAGTAATGGCTGTTGTATTTGAAAGACCAAAATCGCTCCTTGATGTTCCGCTTCACTATTGCCCCGGCTGTACCCACGGCATAGTTCACAGACTTATCTGCGAGGTGCTGGACGAAATGGGTATCGAGGGCGACACTATCGGCGTATGCCCCGTTGGCTGCTCGGTTATGGCGTATGACTACTTCGGCTGCGACATGATCGAAGCGCCCCACGGAAGAGCTCCGGCTGTCGCTACAGGCGTGAAGCGTACAAATCCCGATAAATTCGTCTTTACATATCAGGGCGACGGCGACCTTGCCGCTATCGGTACTGCCGAGACAGTCCATTCCGCAACAAGAGGCGAAAATATCGTTATTATATTTATCAACAACACTATCTATGGCATGACGGGCGGTCAGATGGCTCCTACGACCCTTCCGGGTCAGGTGACGCAGACAACTCCTTTCGGACGCGATCCGCAGCTTGCCGGCTATCCCGTAAGAGTCTGCGAGATGCTTTCTACCCTTACAGGTACGGCTTATGCTCACCGTGTTGCTGTTGATACAGTTCCCCATATCCGCGAGACAAAGAAGGCTATCAGAAAGGCTTTCGAGAATCAGAAGGCAAAGAAGGGCTTCTCTATAGTTGAGGTTCTTTCAACCTGCCCCACAAACTGGGGACTTACGCCTACAGAGGCTATCAAGCGTCTCCAGGACGAGATGATACCCTATTATCCTCTCGGCGTTTACAAGGATACTACAGAAGAGGAGGGCAATAAGTAATGGCAGCAACTGAGATACTTTTGGCAGGCTTCGGCGGACAGGGCGTACTCTTCGCCGGAAAGATCCTTGCCTACTGCGGACTTATGGACAGCAAGGAGCTTTCCTGGCTTCCCTCGTATGGTCCTGAGATGCGCGGAGGCACGGCTAACTGCTCCGTCTGCATTTCCGACGAACCCATCGGCTCTCCTCTTGTACTGACACCGGATATTCTGGTGGCTATGAACCAGCCCTCCTTCGACAAGTTCACCGCTGACGTAAGACCCGGCGGAAAGGTGTTCTATGACAGCACTCTTATCGAAAACGACTGCACGCGGACGGATATCGAGCTTTATGCCGTTCCCTCATCGCAGCTTGCCGACGATAACGAGCTGAAAGGCGGCTCAAATATCATTCTCCTCGGAAAGCTTTTAAAGGAAACCAATCTTTTCACCCTCGACACCTTCAAAAAGGCGATCGAGAAGATCGTTCCTCCGGCTAAGGCAAAGCTTATCGAGAACAATTTCAAGGCTGTAGAGCTGGGAATGAATTCGTAAAAAATAGCAATATTATAAAAAGGCAGGGATGTTTTCCCTGCCTTTTCTTTTCATTCAGGATATAAAAAACAAGTTTTTTCTACCCAACGAAGATATATACATTCTTGTGAAATATCTATTCTTGTGTAAAATCAATGATAAGTTATAACGATTGGTACGTCTTTTTCAAAATAATCGCTTGATACAAAATATTCATTACCATTAATAGAAATTGACACAACATCACCGTCCTTTTTTAAAAATCCTTCATCTTCCAAATCAATTTCCTTAATGTTGGTAAACCCTATCGATTCAAGTGTTATAAGAGCTTTCTGATAGTTCTCTCCCTTATAATCCTTATAATAACCTGCTGAAAGTTTTCCATCATTTATGGCAATTTTCTCCTTTATATCTCCAACAAAATCAGGCACATAAAGCATTGCTAAAGGTATTAGGAATAATAATATTGGTATAAAGATCAATAAATACTCGCGCCTTTCTTCTGACTTTCTTTCCTTTTATCTTTACGATTTTTTTCTTTATCTTCAAGTATTAATTGTAATTTTTTATTTTTCTGTTTTAGAATTTCAGCATCATCAATACGACGGTAAATACGTTCGTTGTCATTCGATAGCATAACCTTTGTACCGCAATATATGCAGAACATCTCCGTTCTGCCCTTTTCCATTTCTAAATTCGCATTACAACTGGGGCATTTTATAGCTATTAATTTTATAGACATTTTTTCCTTTCCTCCATAAGCATAAAAATTGTTTTATAAATTATACCATATTTTTTTAAAAAGTCAACATAAATATAACTAAATTCACGCTTTTCAAAAGACTATTTTTCAACTTGGCGAAAATTCATCTCGAACAATCTACGGAAACTATCAAATAAATGAAAATAAAAAACGGAGAGCATATGTGCTCTCCGTTTCGCTTTAGAGATTACGTTTAGTAAGAATCACTCAGCGTCTGTGTTCTTCTCGATGTAGTTAACGATGTCGCCAACTGTCTTGATAGACTCAACAGCCTCGTCGGGAATTGAGAGATCGTACTCGTCCTCGATGCTCTGGATAAGGTCAACGATGTCCAGTGAATCTGCGCCCAGGTCGTCCTGAATGCTTGCTTCCATTGTTACTGCATCTTCCTCTGCGCCAAGCTGATCTACGATAAGCTCCTTAACTTTGTTGAAAACCATAAATAATACCTCCGTCTTTTGATTTCCTTTTGTGGATTATTTCTAAAACCGGATCATTCCGTGAACTCACCGATCTTTCTAAACTTAGTATACCGTTCTTTTAGCAAAACGTCAATATCTTTTTCGCATTTTTCTTCAATTTTACCTGCCAAATATTCTTTAATATTTTCGGAAATTTTGTCTAAATCGTTATGTGCTCCTCCGATCGGCTCTTCAATTACCGCCTCTGCAACGCCGAGACGAATCATATCAGCCGCCGTGACCTGCATGATATTGCACGCTTCCTCCGCTCTCGAAGCGTCCTTCCAGAGAATACTTGCGAAGCCCTGGGGCGACACTACGGAATACTGTGCATTTTCAAGCATTGCAAGCTCGTCGCATACGCCGAGGGCAAGCGCACCGCCGCTTCCTGCCTCTCCCAGAACTACGGAGACGATCGGCGTTCTCAATGTCATGAACTCCGCGATATTCTTGGCGATAGCCTCGCCCTGACCGCGCTCCTCAGCCTCCATGCCGGCGTGTGCGCCGGGGGTGTCTATGAAGCATATAACAGGTCTGTGGAACTTTTCAGCCTGCTTCGCAAGGCGCAGAGCCTTTCTGTAGCCCTCCGGAAGCGGCATTGCAAAATTGCAGTCCTTATTCTCCTGGAGATCGCGACCCTTTACCTGTGCGATTATTGTGACCGGTCTGCCGTCAAGCCGCGCAACGCCGCCGATAATGGCGTGGTCGTCGCCGTAGTGGCGGTCGCCGTGCATTTCGTAAAAATCCGTAAAAATAAGCGGAATATAGTCTCTTACGGTAGGTCTGCCCTTGATATGGACAAGAGCCAGGCTTTCCCAAGCTGTTTTCTGGTTATCCAAGATTCAGACCTCCTTTTTGCTGTAGCCGTGGAGACTCAGCAGATTTGCAAGTGTAGCGCGAAGCCGTTTCCGCTCCACTATCATGTCAACGAAGCCCTTGTCCTGCATGAACTCCGCAAGCTGGAAATCATCCGGAAGCTTCTGGCGCATTGTGCCCTCGATGACGCGTCTTCCTGCGAAGCCGATGAGAATTTTCGGCTCTGCAATGATAATGTCGCCAAGGGATGCAAAGCTCGCGGTAACTCCGCCTGTTGTGGGGTCGGTCAGGACGGTTATATACAGTCCTCCTGCGTTGCTGTGATACTGCACCGCTCCGGCAGTCTTAGCCATCTGCATCAGGGACACGATACCCTCCTGCATACGCGCTCCGCCGGAAGCCGTAAACATTATCACCGGCAGTCCCTTTTCCGTGGCATACTCAAAGGCGCGGGCGATCTTCTCGCCTACCACGCTGCCCATGGAAGCCATCATGTATCGCGAATCCATAATGCCGATAACAGCCGGGATACCGCGGATAGCTGCCTCTCCGGTGACAATGGCGTCTTTAAGTCCTGTGGACTCCCGGAGCTCCTCCTGCTTTTCGTTATAGTTGGGGAAATTTATAGGATCGCAGCTCTCCATTTCCGCGTCAAACTCTCGGAAGCTGCCCTTGTCGGCGATTATCTTTATACGCTCCTGAGCGGTCAGTCTGCCGTGGTAATTGCACTCGGGGCAGACCTTATACAGCTCCTCATACCGCGCCAGCGGATATGTTCCCTGACATCTGGGGCATTTATAGGTAGGCGCAGGCTCTTCGCTTCCGCCGTTGAAGCGAAGCTTGACAACGTTAAAAAAGTCTTCAAACATCTGGTTCACCGCCTATTTCTTAGCTTCCATGTATCTTGTAAGGAAGCCGTTGTCGTAATTGCCGCTGAGAAATTCTGGCTGCTTGATTATTTCCAGCTGGAAGTCGATATTTGTATCCACGCCGTCCACAATGAACTCCGAAAGCGCCCAGCGCATCTTCCGTATCGCCTCGTCGCGGTCTGCGCCGTGAACGATGAGCTTGCTTATCATGGAATCATAGTAGGGCGTAATGGTATAGCCCTGGTAAACTGCGCCGTCGATACGTATTCCCGGACCGCCGGGGACGTACAGCGCACGTATCGTACCCGGTGACGGGCGGAAATTCTGCGAAGGATTCTCCGCATTGATACGGCACTCTATGGCATGACCTGTAAGGCTGACATCGCTCTGCTTTATACGCAGAGGCTGACCGCAGGCGACCTCTATCTGCGCCTTCACCAGGTCGAAGCCTGTTACCTCCTCGGTTATGGGGTGCTCGACCTGAATACGGGTGTTCATTTCCATGAAGTAGAAATCCCGGTTTTCATCCACGAGAAATTCTATAGTTCCGGCATTATAGTAGCCGCACTCCTTAGCCGCAGTAACAGCAGCCCTGCCCATGCGCTTGCGCAGCTCCGGGCTGACGATCGGGCTGGGGCACTCCTCAAGTATCTTCTGGTTGCGCCTCTGCATTGAACAGTCACGCTCGCCGAGGTAGATCACATTCCCCTTTTTGTCCGCCATTATCTGTATCTCCACATGATGGGGATTCACAAGAAATTTTTCGATGTAAACGGTATCGTCGCCGAAGAAATTCTTCGCTTCCTGCTGAGCGGCGATGATCTGAGCTTCGAGCTCCTCCGCCTTGTCAACGCGTCTGATGCCTCGTCCGCCGCCTCCGGCAGATGCTTTTACAAGTACGGGATAGCCGCACTCCTCCGCAATCTTCTTAGCCTCGTCCATGCTTCTGACCGCGCCCTTTGAGCCGGGAATTACCGGAACTCCTGCCGCAGCCATAGTCTCCTTTGCCGCAGCCTTGTCGCCCAGCATTTCGATGGACTTATACGACGGACCTATGAACACGATGCCGCTTTTTTCGCATAGACGCGCAAATTCCGCATTTTCGGAGAGAAATCCGAAGCCCGGGTGTATCGCCTCTGCGCCGCAGTTCACGGCAGCCTGGATAACGGCGTTCATGTTCAGGTAGCTGTCCTTTGTTGCCGGAGGTCCGATGCAGATCGCTTCGTCGGCGATCTGCGCATGGAGCGATTCCCTGTCAGCCGTGGAATATACGGCGACGCTGCGGACTCCCAGCTCCCGGCAGGCTCTGATGATACGAACTGCTATCTCGCCCCGGTTTGCTATCAAAATCTTTTTGAACATTTATATTGTACTCCTTTTTGAGCGATGTCCTTATTATTTATCGCCGTCGGCAACAACAAAGGTTATCTCGCATGAAACAGCCTTTTCTCCGTTTACGGAGGCAAGAGCCTTGCCCGTCCCCACAGGGCCTCTCTGCCGGATCATCTCGACCTCCAGGTCAAGCACGTCTCCGGGAAGTACCTGTCTGCGGAACTTTGCCTTGTCGATACCGCCGAAGAGACCGATTTTGCCCTTGAACTCAGGCTTTGAAAGCATACATACAGCTCCTGCCTGGGCAAGCATCTCTATCATGAGCACGCCGGGAGTTACGGGATAGTCGGGGAAATGACCCTTGAACCAGAACTCGTCCTCCTTGATATATTTTCTTGCCTTTACCCTTACGCCTACTTCCATTTCCAGTACCTCGTCAATGAGGAGGAACGGGTCGCGGTGGGGAATTATCTCCATTATCTGCTCTTTATTCATTAAAACCTCTGCCATGTTATTCTCCTTTCGTCCGGTATTTATACCGATCCTCTTAATTTCGACAGACTATGAGTATCGAAATTTATCCGCCGCAGGAGGCGTAGAGGATTGTGGCCTGCGCAGCAGGCGTTTCCCTGAAAGCCGATGTCTATCGGATTTCAGGGATCAGTATTACTTGATTATCATTATCGGCTGGTCGAACTCAACAGCCTGACCGTCGGTCACAAGGATGCGCTCGACTGTGCCGCTGAACTCGGACTGCACCTCGTTCATCAGCTTCATGGACTCGATTATCATAATAACGTCGCCCTTCTTCACCTTGTCGCCCACCTTTACGAAAGGCGGCTTGTCGGGAGAGGGAGACTGATAGAACGTTCCCACGATAGGAGACTTGACCACATTGCCCTCGACAGCCTTTTCAGCCTTTGCCTCAGGGGCAGGAGCGCTTGCGGGAGCGGCAGCAGCCGGCATACCCACAGGCATAGGCATCATGGGAGGAGGCGGAGGGCATTTCTTTCCCTTGACGGTGATCCTGCAGCCGTCCTGCTCCAGGGTTATTTCCGAAAGCTCATTTTCCGAAACCAGCTCCGCCAGCTTCTCAACGCTTTCCATGCTTACACCATAAATTTTATCCATAGCCGTACCTCCTTAATCCTTTACCTTCCTGAAGCAGAGGGTCGCATTATGTCCGCCGAAGCCAAGTGAATTGGAGAGGACAGCGTTTACCTCCTGCTGAACATTGCCGTTTACGCAGTAGTCCAGGTCGCAAAGCTCGTCGGAAACCTTATATCCGACAGTTGCATGGATAAGATCCTCCTGGATAGACTTCGCGCAGACGATAGCCTCTACAGCGCCTGCCGCACCGAGAAGATGACCTGTCATGGACTTTGTGGAATTTATCTTCACGTTCTTGGCGTCGTCGCCGAAGGCAAGCTTTATAGCCGCTGTCTCGTACTTGTCGTTGAGACCTGTCGATGTGCCGTGAGCGTTGATGTAATCTATCTCCGAGGGTGCAAGACCCGCTTCGTTCATCGCAAGGGTCATACCCATTCCGGCAGCCTCGCCCGTAGGCATAGGCGACGTCATGTGATATGCGTCGCAGGTAGCGCCGTATCCGGCAACCTCTGCATATATCTTAGCTCCGCGAGCCTTGGCGTGCTCGTATTCCTCAAGCACGAGGATTCCGCTGCCCTCGCCCAGAACGAAGCCGTTTCTCTCCTTATCGAAGGGTATGGAGGCTCTTTCCAGGTCGCCGCTCTTTGTGAGAGCCTTCATATTTGCGAATCCGGCGTATGTGAATTCAACATTCGTGCTCTCCGTTCCTCCGGCAAGACATACGTCAAGATAGCCGTCCTTGATCTTTCTGAACGCCTCGCCGATAGAATGGGTCGCAGACGCGCAGGCTGTGGAAACGTCGTAGTTTGCACCCATGAATTTTGTTTTCATAGAAATAGTGCCTGCCGCCATATTACTTATCATCATGGGGATATAAAATGCGGAAACGCGGTTAGGACCCTTTTCCAGATATTTGCTGTATTCCGACAGCGTCAGGTCGATGCCGCCGATTCCGGAGCCTACGATAACGCCAGCTCTGTAAGGGTCGATGTCGGAGAAATCAGTTCCTGCGTCCACCATAGCCTCGTGTGCCGCAACGACTGCATACTTAGTGAAAAGCTCCATATGTCTTGCTTCTTTTTTCTCGAAGCAGCCCTTTACGCCGTAATATTCAGTCTCGTCAAAGTCGCGGACAACGCCTGCGATCTTAACTCCCGTGCGCTCCGTATCGAAAGCGTCTATATAGGAGAAACCTATCTTGTTTGCCTTTATGCCGTCCCAGAACTTCTCAACGCCTGTACCAAGAGGCGTCACCGCGCCGAGACCGGTTATAACTACTCTTCTGCTCATATACTCTCTCTTCCTTTTATTTTTCTGGTCGTCCGTTACATTGAAAGTCCGCCGGAGATCTCGATGACCTGACCTGTTACATAGGACGCGTCGTCGGATACCAGGAAGCTTACAACGGAAGCGATCTCCTCCGGCTCGCCGTATCTGCCGAGAGCCACTGCGCCCAGCATTTTAGATCTCAGCTCCTCGGACAGAACGTCTGTCATAGGAGTATGGATAAAGCCCGGAGCGACTGCATTGCAGGTGATATTGCGCGAGCCGAACTCCTTTGCAACGGTCTTTGTCATACCGACTATAGCCGCCTTTGAAGCGGAGTAATTCACCTGACCGGGATTGCCGTAAAGACCAGCAACCGATGAAACGTTGACGATCCTGCCGTGACGCTGCTTCATCATTACCGAGCAGACGTGCTTCAGCATATTGTAAACGCTCTTCTGGTTGACTGCGATGACTGCGTCGTAATCCTCCTCCTTCATACGGGCAAGGAGTCCGTCCTTTGTAATGCCGGCATTGTTGACGAGAGCGTCGATGCCGCCGAAATCAGCCTTGACCTGCTTTACCATAGCCTCGCACTGGTCGAACTTTGAAACGTCAGCCGCATAGCACTCAGCCTTTACGCCGAAGCCGCGGCATTCCTCTGCAACGGCAAGAGCCTTTTCCTTGTCGCCGTCGCTGGGATAGTGATTGATAACAACGTCGAAGCCGTCCTTAGCCAGCCTCTTTGCGATGCAGGCGCCGATTCCCTGGGATGCGCCTGTTATGATTGCTGTAGCCATAAAAACCTCCGTAATAATTATATCTTCAGCAGCTTTTCAGCCTGCTCCATAATTTCCCTGACGATAGCCTCACAGGGCTTTACCTCGCTTATCATTCCAGCGATAGCGCCGCAGAGGAACGAGCCCTCCTCAAGATTGCCGTCCTGTACAGCCTTTCTCAGCGATCCAAGTGTAAGCTCCTCGAACTCGTCGGGAGTCAGAGAGCCGTCGCGCTCGCCGCTTGCAAGCTTCTTGGAGAACTTTGTCTTGATATTGCGGCAGGGATGACCTGTATATCTTCCTGTAACGACGCTGTCGGTGTCCTTGACCTTGACAACGAGCTCCTTGAAGGTGGGATGTATCTGGCACTCCTCGGAAGCCAGGAAGCGTGTGCCTATCTGTACGCCTTCTGCTCCGAGCATGAACGATGCGGCAACTCCTCTGCCGTCTGCGATTCCGCCGGCTGCGATAACGGGGATCTCCAGTGCGTCAACGACCTGGGGAACGAGGCACATCGTAGTATTTTCGCCGATATGACCGCCGGATTCAGTACCCTCGGCAACAACGGCGTCCGCGCCTGCACGCTCCATTCTCTTTGCGAGAGCAACGGAGGGAATAACGGGGATTACCTTGATGCCAGCCTCCTTCCATGCCGGAATGAACTTTGCCGGATTGCCTGCTCCGGTAGTTACGACAGCCACGCCCTCGTCGATGCAGAGCTGTGCAAGATCGTCGGCATTGGGGCTCATGAGCATAATGTTCACGCCGAAGGGCTTGTCTGTTTTCTCCTTGCACTTGCGTATCTGGTCGCGGAGATAGTCGATAGGCGCGCTTCCTCCGGCGATAAGACCGATTCCGCCTGCGTTTGATACGGCAGCGGCAAGAGTATGCTCAGCCACCCATGCCATACCGCCCTGGATAACGGGATATTCACATCCCAGCAGTTCTGTGATTTTAGTTTTCATAAGATTTTTCTCCTTAGTATTCGATTATTACGCTTCCATAGGACAGACCTGCGCCGAAGCCTACGAGAGCAAGCTTCTGTCCGCGGCAGACCTTTCCGCTTTCGATAGCCTCGCAGAGCGCCAGCGGTATGGACGCGCTGGAGGTATTGCCGTGATGGTCTACGGTAACGATGAATTTATCTGTTGAAACGCCTAAATTTTTCGCCGCTGTCTCGATGATGCGGATATTCGCCTGATGCGGAACGAACCAGTCGATATCGGCGCTTGTAACGCCTATCTTCCCCGCCGCATTGCTGAACGCCCTCGGAAGAGCCTTTACAGCGAACTTATAGACCTCTCTGCCGTCCTGGTAGAGCTGGTGCATCGGCTTCTCCGGGAATCCGTCGTCGAAGTCGGACTCAACCTTTACCTGGGGCGCAACAGCGCAGTTTCTTGCGAAAAGCTTTCTTGCGCCGCTTCCGTCAGAGCCGAGGAATGAAGAGTACAGCTTGTCGCTTTTCTCGATCACAGCAGCAGCCGCGCCGTCGCCGAAGAGAATACAGGTGCCTCTGTCCTCATAGTCCACGAACCGTGACAGAGCCTCGCTTGAAACAACAAGGGCGTACTTCAGACCGTTGTCGGTCTCCAGGAATCTTCTTGCAGTGTCCAGCATATAAGCGAAGCCCGAGCAGGCTGCGTTCAGGTCGAAAGCCGCCGCATTCCCGATCCCCAGCTCGTACTGGATTATGCTTGCGGTACTCGGCGTAAGGAAATCCGGCGTAACGGTGGTGCAGATAACGAGACCGATGTCATCGGGGTCTACGCCAGCCTTGCTTATGGCAGCCTGCGCCGCCTGCTTCGCCATATACCAGACCGGCTCCCAGCCGCTCATATGGCGCGACTGTATGCCCGTTCTCGTTCTTATCCATTCGTCGTTTGTGTCCACGAATTTCTTGAAATCGTCGTTTGTGAGTACCTGCTCCGGCAGATAGCTGCCCATGCCCAAAATGTTAATGCCCATTTGCTGCTCCTTTGAGATTTTTCTGCGGATTTTCTTTGATTCGCAAAAAAACAGTTGTAATATTCACAAAAATGTGTTATAGTTATATATGGCAGGGTGAAAAGACATCCTGAAAAAAATACTATACAATATATATTGTAAATCATTTCCGGGTATTTTGCAAGGTTATTTTGTCTATTTTAATAGTCGATTCAAAAAAATCGTCAATTTGAACAAGACATTGCACATTCACCGGCAGATTAATTGCAAGATTATTGAAAATTATATATCAGAAAGGAAGATAAAACATGATAATTTCACTTTTTTCCGGTCAGGGTTCTCAGACTCCCGGAATGGCAAGGGACATCGCGGAGACATTTCCAAAGGCGGCTGCCCTCTACGACATGGCATCCGATATTCTCGGACGCGACATGAAAAAAATCTGCTTCGACAGCCCTATGGAGGAGCTTTCCAGAACCTCCAACGCCCAGCCGGCGATAATGCTGACCTCTCTCGCGGCAATTACGGCTGCTATGGAAAAGGGGTTCGGGTTCCAGGGCGTGGCAGGTCATTCCCTTGGCGAATATGCCGCTCTCGTCATATCCGGCATGGTAACTCCCGAGGACGGATTCCGTCTTATAAAGGCACGTGCCGAGGCTATGGAGACTGCCGCTGCGGAAAATAAGGGCGCAATGGCTGCGGTCATGAAGATTTCTCCCGAAAAAATCGAAGAAATATGTGCAGCCGCTTCAAACTACGCCGTACCCGTAAACTACAATTCTCCTATGCAGACGGTCATCGCCGGAACTCCGGAGGGCATCGCTGAGGTAAGCGAAAAATTTGCGGAATTAAAGGCGAGAGTCGTAGCTCTCAATGTTGCAGGAGCTTTTCACAGCAAGCTGATGCAATCCGCAGCCGATAAATTCTATGAAGCCGCAAAAACCGTTGAGTTCAAAGCTCCCGGCGTGAAATACTACTCGAATGTGACAGGCGGAGAGCTGACCGATCTCAGCGATATGCCGTCCCTTCTTGCAAAGCACATCGTTTCCCCTGTAAGATTCGTCTCCGAGCTCAACGCTATGCAGGCTGACGGCGCAGACACATTTATCGAATTCGGTCCCGGAAAGACTCTTACCGGACTTGTGAAAAAGACTCTGACAGGCGTTACCGCCATGAACGTTGAAAATCTCGCAGGACTCGAGTCGCTGGAAGGAGCTGTTATAAATGGATAAATACGGACTTATCGGACATCCTCTCGGTCATTCCATGTCGCCTCTGATACACAATCGGCTTTTCTCCCTCAGCGGCATTACCGACTACAGCTACGAGCTTATCGACATCGCGCCGGAGGAGCTTGCTTCAAAGGAGCAGACGCTCCGGGAGATGAAGGGCTTCAACATTACGATTCCCCATAAAACAGCCGTTATTCCCATGACGGACAAGCTCGGCGAAAGCGCACTGAGATATAACTCCGTCAACTGCGTTGCAAACTGCGACGGCGTGATGACAGGCTACAACACCGACTGCGACGGCTTTATCCGTTCTGCGGAGCTTCTTCCTCTCAGCGGAAAAGTCCTGCTTCTGGGCTGCGGCGGCGTAGGAAGAATGATCGCTATTGAAGCGGCTCTCCACGGCGCGGAGCTGACTATCGCCGTGATCCCCCAGGACGTCAGGACGGCGCAGCTTGCTATGGCGGAGATACTTTCAAAGTGCGGCGGCGCGTCCGTAAGGATCTGTCTTGTTTCCGAGATCGAGGGTAAGTTCGACCTGCTTATCAATGCGACTCCCGTCGGAATGTTCCCGAAGATCGACGCCTGTCCCGTTTCCGACGAGGTCATAGAAAACTGCCTGAGCTGCTTCGACGTAATTTACAACCCCAAGGAAACGCTGCTTATGAAGAAATTCCGCGGACTCGGAAGAACGGCTGTGGGCGGAGCGGCAATGCTGGTCTACCAGGCTGTAAAGGCTCACGAGCTGTGGTACGGCGGAGAATTTGACAGCTCCGACATCTCGGCTATCATCACCGAGGTCGAGGACGCTGTAAAATAACCGGAGGAAATTTGCTATGACTATATTTCTGTGCGGCTTTATGGGCTGCGGAAAAACTACTGTGGGAAAGCTTGCCGCAAAGAAGCTGGGCTGCGGCTTCTGCGACTCCGACGAGGTCATCGTGGAAGAGCAGAGAATGAGCATTCCCGAAATATTCGAGAAAAAGGGCGAGCCCTATTTCCGGAGCGCGGAGGCTGATGTGATAAGAGCACTCTGCGGAAAAAAGACTGTCGTTGCCTGCGGCGGAGGCGCGATGCTTAATCCCGAATCCGCAAAGGCGGCGGCTGAAGCGGGAGCGGTGATATTCCTGGACGTGGACTTCAAGACCTGCTACGAGCGTATACGTGGCGACAAAAACCGTCCCATTGCGGCATCCTCCACTAAGGATGAGCTTCGTCAGCGGTTCGATACGCGCCACGAAATATACATGAAACATTCCACCATACGCATTGACGCAAACGGCAGCCCCATGGAGACTGCGGAGCTTATCGTCGATGCTGTGAAAAATCTTTGAGCGGAGGATCATATGCTGATCTACAATGCGAAAATCCTGACATTCAACAAGGCAGGAGAGACCCTGGAAAACGGCTGGCTTGAGACCGAAAACGGCGTTATAAAGGCATACGGCGAGGGCTGTCCGGAGATCGTTCCCGTGGACGCTATCGACGCGAAGGGCGGCACTCTCCTCCCCGGCTTCATCGACGCGCACACTCACCTCGGCATCATCGAGGACGGGCTGGATTTCGAGGGCGACGACTGCAACGAGACCTCCGACCCCTTTACTCCTCAGATGCGCGCCATTGACGGCATAAATCCCTTCGACCGCTGCTTTGCCGAGGCGAGAATGCGCGGCATAACCTCTGCGGCTTCATGTCCGGGAAGCGCAAACGCCTGCGGCGGAGAAATATGCGCCATAAAAACCGACGGCAGACGCATAGACGACATGGTCATAAAAAGCTGCGGAATAAAATTTGCCCTTGGCGAAAATCCCAAGCGTGTATATAACGACAGGGACGAATCCCCGGTCACGAGAATGGCGACGGCGGCGATTATCCGCGAGGGACTGTACAAGGCGAAAAGATACGCCCACGATATGGACAGCTACTACTCCGACAACGAGAACTACGAACCGCCGGAATACGACATCCGCTGCGAGGCGCTCATGCCCCTGCTTGAGCGGAAGCAGAAAGCCTTCTTCCACTGCCACCGCGCCGACGACATTTGCACGGCAATGCGCATCGCAAAGGAATTTTCCCTCGACCCGGTCATAATCCACGGCACGGAGGGATATAAGATCGCAGATATTCTTGCAGAGGAGGAAATCCCCGTTATATGCGGCCCTGTTATATGCGACAGGTGCAAGCCGGAGATGAGAGGGCTTGAACTGAAAAATACTGCCGAGCTTGCGAAAAACGGCGTACTTACGGCAATATGCACCGACCATACCGTAATTCCGATACAGTATCTTCCCCTTTCCGCCGCCGCTGCGGTAAAGGGCGGACTGGACAGGGAAACGGCTCTGCGGTGTCTTACCTCCGCTGCGGCAGAGATACTGGGCGTAGAGGACAGAGTCGGCAGAATCGCGGCAGGTATGGACGCGGATATCCAGATATACAAAAAAGACGCCGATCCGCTGGACATTATGTCCGAGCCGGAGGTCGTAATGATAAGCGGAAGGATAGTCAGAAATGAAATTTAAGATCACAAGTATAATTGCGGCAGCGGCAGTCCTGACCGCAGCTCCGGCAGCGGCAAATGCCGCAAATGAGTCGTATTACGTGTACGAGCAGGACGGCGTCATTTTCGAGTACGCCCTGAACGGCGACAGCAATACTATTACCGTTATTTCCGTGGAAAACCCGGATGCGCTGGTCAGGCTGACCATGCCGGAGACCATAAACGGCAGCAGAGTCACGGCTGTGGAAAAAAACGCCTTCGCAGGCTGCCTTTCCCTGGAGGAGGCGGTTTTCCCCGACTCTGTGACGAGCATCGGCAGCGGCACATTCATGAGCTGCACGGCTCTGAGATCGGTTACGGCAAAGGGCGTCGCAAATGTGCCGGAGGACTGCTTTTTCGCCTGTCCGGGACTTGAAACGGCGGAGCTTTCTCATAAGCTTGCGAAAATCGGCGCAGACGCATTTTTCGGCTGCACTTCGCTCGATATAACGCTGCCGGAAACGGTGACGGAGCTTGGCGCGAACTCCCTCGGCTTCGAGGCTGACCCTCACTCAGGCTCGATAGTTCCGGTCCACGGCTTTCTCATTCAGGGAAAGACCGGAAGCGCTGCGGAAAAATATGCGGCGGAGTCCGGAATAGATTTCCTCGACCCGGATAATTACAATGCCGGAGATGTTGACGGCAACGGCAAGGTAGACGCCTCCGACGCCTCCTTTGTGCTGATGGAGTATTCAAGGCTGTCCACCGGAGTTCCCTCGATGTTCACGAAAAAACAAAAAATCGTCGGAGATATGAACGGCGACGGAAAGACCGACGCCTCTGACGCCTCCGATATATTGGTGATATACTCTGATTTGTCAACTTCTACAAAATCAGAATAAAATCCGGATTTGTTTTTGATATTGACAATCGGGAAATAAAATGATATAATAAAATTTAATAAACTTGCTTGTAAGTTTAAACTGCGGCGTACTGTTAATTTGCCGCAGTAAAGGTGAAGGAGGAAATATTATTATGCTTACTGACATGAACAGCAAATTCCGGAAAGAAGGTCTTACCTTCGACGACGTGCTTCTGATTCCTGCAAAGTCCGATGTTACGCCTAATATGATAAATCTGGGAACAAAACTTACCAAAAACATTACTCTCAATACACCTATCATGACAGCCGCTATGGACACTGTCACCGACTCCCGTATGGCTATAGCTATTGCGCGTGAGGGCGGTATCGGCATTATCCACAAGAACATGACTATCGAGCAGCAGGCTGAAGAGGTCGACAAGGTAAAGCGCTCGGAAAACGGCGTTATCGTTGATCCTTTCTCGCTGACAGAGGATCGCCTTGTTTCTGACGCAGACGAGCTTATGGGCAAATATCGCATTTCCGGTGTGCCTATCGTGGACGCAGGCAACAAGCTTGTCGGCATTATCACCAACAGAGATATGCGCTTCCTGTCAGATTTTTCCGAGAAGATCTCCAACGTTATGACAAAGGACAACCTTATAACAGCTCCCGTGGGAACTACTCTGGAACAGGCTCAGGAAATACTCCGTTCACACAAGATCGAGAAGCTCCCCATCGTTGACGGCGAGGGCTATCTCAAGGGACTTATTACAATAAAGGACATCGAAAAGTCCGTGCAGTACCCCAACTCCGCACGTGATGACCGCGGAAGACTTCTCTGCGGCGCAGCTATCGGCGTAACTGCTAACGTGCTCGACCGCGCAAAGGCTCTTATCGAGGCTCAGGCTGATGTGCTCGTTCTCGACTCCGCTCATGGTCACAGCGCAAATATCCTGAAATGTCTGAGCATGGTCAAGGAGGCATTCCCGGATACTCCCGTTATTGCCGGAAATATCGCTACTGCCGAGGCTGCCGAAGATCTTATCAAGGCTGGCGCGGACTGCGTTAAGGTCGGCATCGGACCCGGTTCTATCTGTACGACACGTGTAGTTGCAGGTATCGGCGTTCCCCAGATCACGGCTGTTTACGACGTAGCCTGTGTTGCTCAGAAGTACGGTGTTCCGGTTATTGCCGACGGCGGAATCAAGTACTCCGGAGACATCGTAAAGGCTCTTGCTGCCGGTGCAAACGTCGTTATGCTCGGCTCGCTTCTTGCAGGCTGTGCGGAAGCTCCCGGCGAGACTGAGATCTACCAGGGCAGACAGTTCAAGGTATACCGCGGCATGGGAAGCCTTGGCGCAATGGCTAACGGTTCTACAGACAGATATTTCCAGGAGGGCGCAAAGAAGCTTGTTCCCGAGGGCGTTGAGGGCAGAGTTCCGTTCAAGGGCTCGCTGGCAGATACTATTTTCCAGCTTGTTGGCGGAATCCGCTCAGGAATGGGCTACTGCGGCTGCGTGGATATTCCCACTCTTCACGAGAAGGCACAGTTTGTACGCATTACAGGCGCAGGACTGAAGGAGAGCCATCCTCACGATATTTATATCACTAAGGAAGCTCCTAACTATTCTGCCGGAATATAAGATAATAATAAAAGGTAGGGATGGATCTCCCTACCTTTTTTGCTGTAGATAAACACCGGGTTTCAAAAGGGACAATGTCCCTTTTGCAGAGTCCAGAGGCAGAGCCTCTGGCAGGGTTTGGGACAGAGTCCCATATCGACCGCAGGTCGATGATGCCTTCAGGCGCTCCGCAAAGGGTGAATTTTCAAACAGTCCGGTGGACTGTTTGAAAAGAGGGAACGCCCTGCAAGAGAGGGCGTTCCCTCATAAACTCCTGGTTTTGTTTTTTCACGATTAGAATAAATAATACTCTCCGTCGATCCTGTATACACAGAGCATGAACGGACTCTCGTGATTGACGAACATATAGCTGCCGGTCGGCGATTTATATGTCGTATTCCCGCCGATCTCCACCATTCTCCGGTAATCCACCTTGTCCAGTATCTCTTCGCCGGAAAGCTCCGTCAGAACACCGTCTACCGAATCAAAATATCTTGCGGACGCGCTGTCCTCCGAATCGTAGCAGGCGGAAACATCAATGTAATCTATATTGAAGCCCTCGCCCAGAGATTCTGCCAGATCGGCCTCAAAGGCGTCGATATAAGCATCCGAATCACCTACTCCGGTCTGGTCGGCAGCATAGTCCAGATAGCCTTCGTAGAAAACTTTGCCGATAAGCTCGTGGTCATTGTCGTTTATTGCGGCGATATAGTCCGAGACCGCGTAGATCGCGCCGTATTCCTCCTCGGAAAAATATCTCTTGTCAAAGCTTATCATGACCTTGACATTTTCATTTGTCGCCGGTTTCAGCTCCACAACAGAAGCGCCGTACTCCAGCACATCGCTGTCAGCGACATAGTCCTCGGGAATGTCCTGTCCGCCTGCGCCAAGCATACCGCTTTCGGAAGCGCCCTCTTCCTTGTCTCCGCAGGCTGTGAAAGCCGTAATGCCCATGAATGAAGCCAGCACGGCAGCAATAATTTTTTTCATATTTTCACTCCTTATCCGAAAGCATAGTATTTTCCGTCCTTGACCGCAAAAACAATGTCCATTTCGCTGACGATAAGACGCTCCTCGCCGTCCTCGCCCTCCGCCATAACGAAAAATGTCACGTACTCAAGGCTGTCCGCCTGCTCCGAAACGAAGGTGTAATAATCCATATCAAAGGAGCTGTCCAGATAAGAGAAAAAGTCCTTTGTAAGGCTTTCCACCGTCTCTTCGCCGTTAAGCGTGGGACTTTCGACACGGATACGCGTTATGGTGAAGTCTCCTGTATAGTTTTCCGTGTTTTCAGCATCGTATCCGCCGTAGATGTCGGCTATCATATCCTCCCGGAGATACTGGCATTGCAGCTCAAAGGAATGACGCAGGTCGTAGCTGTAATTTTCCTGCAAATAGGCGTCGTACCGCTCCGCGTAGTCCGAGGCGAGATTAGCCTTATATGAGTCGAAGTCCTCGTCCTGGAACGCGATAAAATAATTTTTCAGCGCCTGAACAACGTCCGGAGAAACGGCATCGTCGCCGAAATAGAGCTTTATTCCCGACTCGTCCTCATAGTATGAGCCAAGGGAATAGTCCTCGCTGTCCTCCGCCGGAGTGATAAGCTCGCCTATTTCCGTAGTTGTTTTGCTGGCTTCGGCTTTCTCTTCGTTTCCGCAGCCTGCCGTATTCACAAGACAAGAGGCAGCCGCGAGAAATGCCGCCATTTTCAATATATTCATAATTCCTCCTATAGCGCCGATACCGACAGTCCCATTTCCTGCGCCCAGGATAAAACTGCGGAATCAGCCGGTGCGTAAAGCGTAAGCTCCGGCAGCGTTTCAAGTCCCCAGTCCTCATACGCCAGATCGGGAGCGTTTACCGTGAGTGAAGTCAGACCCTCGCAGGCGGTAAACGCCTCCTGCCGGATGTACTCCACATTTGCCGGGATATCCAGACTTTCAAGGCTTGTGCAGGCGACGAACGCGCCTCTTTCGACAGCGGTGACAGCCTCGGGGATGTTTATGCTTTTCAGCGACGAGCAGTCCATAAAGGCATACTCGTCAATGCAGGTCACGCTTTCCGGAAGTGTCACGGTCTCCACCAGAAATTTCGCCTCAAAAGCGTAAAATCCGATTTTTGAAACAGGTGCGCCGTCTATCTCACCGGGCACAGCTACGTCCCTGGAGCTTCCGGTATATTTTGTAATCACCGCAGCTCCGTCAATGATCTCGTACTCAAAATCAGTGAACTCCTCAATAACAGGCACGCGGTCTGTTGGCTGCTCCGTTGTCTCGGCAGCTTCCTCTGAGACAACCGCGGAAATCTCTGGAGATCCCGCAGTTTCCGAAGCCTTATCTCCGCAGCCCGTAAAAAGGACGGCTGTCGATACCGCAGCAGCGGCAATAATTCTCGTTTTCATAATTATACCTCCGGAATATAGGAGCAATATGATTTTACTGTGAAAATTGAATGAAATTTAGCGTGTTGTCTTAGCCCTTCGCTCTCATCTTAGCTCGCTGGCTGTTGCTGAGGATGCGCTTTCTGATTCTCAGGCTTTCGGGAGTTACCTCCAGCAGCTCGTCGTCAGCCAGGAACTCCAGGCAGTCCTCAAGGCTGAGTATTCTGTGGGGAACGAGACGGAGTGCGTCGTCGCTTCCGCTGGCACGCGTATTTGTCAGGTGTTTTCTCTTGCACACGTTTACAACAAGGTCGTCGGTCTTCGGGGACGCGCCGACGATCATTCCCTCGTATACAGGCGTTCCGGCAGGAATGAAGAGTTGTCCGCGCTCCTGGGCGTTAAACAGACCGTAGGTTACAGCCTCGCCGGTCTCAAAGGATACAAGCGAACCGGTGCTTCTGCGGTCGATGTCGCCCTTGTATGGCTGGTAATCCTCGAAAACATGGCTCATGATTCCCTCGCCCTTAGTATCTGTCAAAAATTCGCTCTTATAGCCGAAGAGACCTCTTGCGGGAACGAGAAACTCTATCCTCATACGGCTGCCCTGGGGGTGCATGGAAACAAGCTCGCCCTTACGGGTGCCCATTTTCTCCATAACAGAGCCGACGCAGTCCTCGGGAACGTCGATAACAAGGCGCTCGACAGGCTCAAGCTTTCTGCCGTCCTCGCCCTCCTTGTAAAGTACACGGGGAGTTGAAACAGCCAGCTCATAGCCCTCGCGGCGCATATTTTCGATGAGGATAGACAGGTGCATTTCGCCTCGTCCTGCAACTCTGAACGAGTCGGTGGACTCTGTCTCCTCGACGCGGAGTGAAACGTCCTTCAGCAGCTCCTTGAAGAGCCTTTCGCGAAGCTGGCGCGATGTGACGAATTTGCCCTCTCTTCCGGCAAAGGGACTGTCGTTTACGGAGAACGTCATTTCGACGGTAGGCTCGCTTATCTTCACGAAGGGCAGCGGCTCGGGAGTATCTGTGGCGCAGATAGTATCGCCGATAGTTATGCCGTCGATACCGGATATCCACACAATATCGCCCATTTTCGCAGTATCTACCGGAACGCGCTGGAGTCCCTGTATCTGGAGAAGCGAAACGATCTTGGAATTATAATTCTTCTTTGCACCGGTGTAGTCGCAGACAGTGACCTGCTGATTGACCTTGATATTGCCGCGGACAATGCGTCCGATACCTATTCTGCCCACATATTCGTTATAGTCGATAGAGGAGATGAGCATTTGCAGCGGCTCTTCCTCCTCACCCTTCGGCGGCTCGATGTAGTTGATGATCGTGTCGAAAAGGGGCTTCAGATCCGTGCCTGCCTCGTACTGACTGAGGGAAGCCGTTCCGCTTCGTCCGGAGCAGAAGAGGATAGGAGATTCAAGCTGTTCCTCGCTTGCGTCAAGGTCAAGGAGAAGCTCCAGCACCTCGTCGCCGATCTCGTCGAGACGGGCGTCGGGACGGTCTATCTTATTTACGACAACGATTATCTTATGTCCCATTTCCAGAGCCTTTGAAAGCACGAAACGAGTCTGGGGCATAGGGCCCTCGGCGGCGTCAACAAGGAGCAGAACGCCGTCGACCATTTCCAGGACGCGCTCTACCTCTCCGCCGAAATCCGCGTGTCCGGGAGTGTCGATGATGTTTATTTTGATGTCGTTGTACATTACGGATGTATTTTTCGCCAGGATAGTGATTCCGCGCTCACGTTCGATGTCGTTGGAGTCCATAACGCGCTCCGCAACGGTCTGGTTTTCGCGGAAAACTCCGCCCTGCTTAAGCATCTCGTCCACGAGAGTGGTCTTGCCGTGGTCAACGTGAGCAATAATTGCGATGTTTCTCAGATCTTCTCTTATCATTATAATTCCTCCAAACAGAGCCTGCATTGATCTCAGGGCAACACGGTGCAAAGTCGTCAAACGCGCTTCGTGCGGTGTTGCCCCCAGGTTCTTAGTCAAAAAAGCCGATTTTTTCTTCACACACAGTATTATTTCCGGGCAAATGCGCTTTATTTCCGGGCATAAAAAAATCCGCCAAAGCGGAATTTACTGAGGTTATTAAAGAAACTGGTGGGAGAGGGTGGATTCGGACCACCGAAGCTGAAAAGCAACAGATTTACAGTCTGCCCCCTTTGGCCACTCGGGAACTCTCCCACTATTATTTTTTATTTACCGGAAATTTCGGTAAAATGGAGCTGGTGGACGGACTCGAACCCCCGACCTGCTGATTACAAATCAGCTGCTCTACCAACTGAGCTACACCAGCTTAACTGACTTATTAATTATATCACACTTTTTTTCATTTGTCAAGCTTTTTTTGAAACTTTTTTGAAAAAATTTGCGAACACGTTTTCGCGGATATTCTGGTCGAGGCGACAGGACTCGAACCTGCGGCATCTTGCTCCCAAAGCAAGCACTCTACCAAACTGAGCTACGCCTCGGAATTTGCCGACCGCTCAACAACTGTTCTCGACAGCTTTTATATTATACCAGATTCAGTGCGGCTTGTCAATAGTTTTTTTATTTTTCGGCACATTGCACAAATCCCCCCCGTAATTAGTCGTAAAATTAAGACATCCCGAAAAAATCGGGATGTCCGGAAAATTATTCTTCCTCAGCAGCCTCTTCTTCAGCTTCCTCAACTGCCTCGGCAGCTTCTTCAACTACCTCGTCAGCCTCCTCGAGAGCCTCGGCAGCCTCGTCTGTCAGTTCGTCCATATCGTCGAATTCATCAAAATCGTCAAAATCATCATAGTCATCGTTTGCCTTCTTGCTGTTGAGAACCTTTGAAACCACAACGCCTGCTGCAACAGCCGCGCCTGCGATAAACAGACCTGTTAAAAACTTACTCATTTTAATTCCTCTTTCTTCGCAAGAATTAATTTTGCCATTACCGCAGCGCTTGCGACCAACTCCGATAATCAGTGGCAGACCGCGAAAAACCGCTCGGCAGCTTTTCGCAGTACTGTCACACATTACATTATAACATACTTTTTCCAGAATTTCAACCGTTTACACATTATTTGTTAAAAACATCAAAATTGACAGGGCGGAAATTGGTGCAGTTTCACAACGAAGTATACGATTTCCCAGCCAGATGCGTTCCGAGCCTGCGGAAACAGCGTCGTTGACCTCGGATTCGTCGAAGCCGCCCTCGCTGCCGACGATAAGTCCGATGTTTTTCGCGCCGTCAAGCTCCACCTCCGAAAACCGCTTGCCGCCTTCACCCTCGTAGAGCATCAGACACTTGTCGAGAGCCGCCGCTTCCTTCAGAGCCCTGTCCCAGCTCATTATGCCGCTGACCTCCGGAATTATTCCGCGTCCGGACTGCATCGCGGCTTCGGAAGCAATTTTATTGAGCCGGGACAGCTTCTTCTCAAAATCAGCCTCCTTCGGGCGCGAGACGCATCTTCTCGTCAGTACCGGGACAACGCGGTTCACACCAAGCTCCACGGATTTCCGGATTATAAATTCCAGCTTGTCCAGCTTCGGAACAGCCTGAAAAAGGGTCACGTTTACAGTCGGCTCTGCAAGGCACGGATGCTTCTCCAAAAGCCCGAGGCAGACAATATCGCCGGTGATCCGGGAAATTTCGCAGTCGTAATCTATGCCGCCACAGCAGACGGTCAGCTTTTCGCCCGGCTTCATGCGGAGGGATCTTCCGATGTGCCGGGCATCCTCCCCGGAAAGAAAAATGTCGTTTTCATTTATATTCTGAACAAAAAATCTTGGCATATGTCACACTCCTCGCAGGTATATTGACATTATATCACAATAGCTTGAAAATTGCAACATTTGCGCAACGAATATTTCACGCGGAAATTTTTCGATCAACGACAATCTAAGCGCGAACACCGGGATTCCAAAGAGGCAATGTGCCGCGTCCCCTTAAATATCCCCAGGAAATCCCAATAACCAAAAGAACCCTTCCCATTTATCCAATCTAACCAAAATTTCCTCTCAAATTTGATATTTTTGCCGAATTTTGCATTTTTCAGCCAATCGTACATATTTTGTTAACAAATATGTATCAAATTAGTGATACAATATTAATATATATACCGGATTTTCCCGATGAAAGGACGATTTTCTATGAAAATAACAAAAAAAATCGCCGCCATGGCTGCCTCGGCTATGATGGCTTTTACTTCTGCTGCAGGAACTACCCTCTCGACCTCCGCGGCAGACCTTGATCTGGACAACTACGCGCGTCTGCTCCAGTATTCCCTCTATTTCTACGATGCAAACTACTGCGGAACAGGCGCAGGCGAAAAAACTCACATCTCCTGGCGCGGCGACTGTCATCCCCACGCAACTATCACCTCCGGATTCCACGACGCCGGAGACGGTATTATCTGCGGTCTGACAGAGGGCTTTACAGCTTCGACCCTGGGCTGGCTGTACTATGAATACGCCGACGAATTTCAGAAAACCGGCACATACGCCCACCTGAAGGATATCACCGACGAATTTGCCCTGTTCTTCAAGCAGTGTACTACTCTTGACGGCAGCGGAAATGTTACCAATTTCATTTACGAGATCGGCGACGACGGCGCAGACCATGGAAAATGGCGTTCTCCCGAGCTTATGGGCGCACGCGGAAATAATGAATATTACTCCACCACCGACGGCGCAAGCAATACTGCGGCTCAGTATGCGGCTGCGCTGGCACAGAATTACATCAACTTCGGCAACGAAGAGGACTTGAAATATGCCACGGCTCTCTATGAATTTGCCGCAAAGAACAGAAAAATGACCTACGATCAGCAGACCTACTCCGACAAGAGCGTAGAGGACGATATCGCCTGGGCTGCCGGCTGGATGTATCTGGCGACGAATGAGCAGAAATATCTCGACGCCAACAGCAAGGACACCAGCACCACTAACGACTGGGTAAACGACTATTATTACGGCGGCGTATGGCTCGGCGCGGCTATTATAAATGCCGAGATCACCGGAAACTGGGACAAACCCGTCAACTATATCCGCGGAGTCGTAAACAGCAATCAGAACCAGTTCTACGTTATGAACTCCTGGGGCAGCGCACGCCATAACACCCTTATGCAGACCTGCGCGCTCATCGCCTCAAAGCACCCGGAAAGCGGTGCGGATTTCAGCGAATGGTGCAAAAAGCAGACAAACATGATCCTCGGCGACAATAACGCCAACGTCTGTCTTGTTGTGGGATATAACGACGTTTCCGCAACCTCTCCCCACCACCGCGCAGCTTCAAATGTCAACGCAGGCGACGACTGGGCGGCATACAACAACTGGAACGGCGACTATGCAAGTATTCCCGGCAGCCACACACTCTACGGAGCCCTTTGCGGCGGCCCTACAAGCACTGATTTCAGCACGTTCCGTAAGCTGGACGCCAAGGACGCTACGTCAAACGAGGTCGCCCTGGACTATCAGGTAGGTCTTGTAGGCGCAGCTGTAGGTCTGTACAGCGCATACGGCACAGGCAGCGTTGTTGCCGAAATCGCGGACGATATCGCAGTTTATCCCGAGGAGATCGCAGCCGCTAACGGCGAGGTCGTTCCGCCTGTGGTGACAACTGCAACGACAACTACTGCTGCCACGACTGTTACAACGACCACAACAACTGCGCCGGAGCTGTCCGATGTTCTCTTAGGCGATGCAAACTGCGACGGCATTGTTGATATTGCAGACGCGACTCTGATCCTCCAGTACATCGGAAACGGCGATAAGTACACTCTCAGCCCGGCAGGCATGGTGAATGCAGATGTCTGCAAGCCCGAGGGTCTGACGGCTTCGGATTCCCTGGTAATACAGATGCTGGATGCAAAGCTGATAACCCCCGATCAGCTTCCCCTTGATTCTATCGGGACACACGCCACTTTTGATTAAATCAAATTAGTATAATTATTAAATATGCGGTGAGTTTCTGTAAAATCAGATTTGCACCGCATATTATTTTCGACCGTTCATTAACAATTTATACATATTTGCAGCCGATATGATATTTTGTAAAATAAAATTACCGTTATATTATATAAAAGATACATCGCAATTTAGTTTAATAGGTAGAATTTATGAAAAAAGCAGTGCTTTTTACAATATTGTAACCTTCGTGTAACCATTGTGTAACCAAAAATGTTAAAAAATTATGTATAATATAGGTATGACGTATTATAGGCATACTCATCTTTGAAATCCATAAAGAAAGCAGTGTGATAATAATGAACAAATTAAGCAAGATCAAGTCCCTGGTTCTCAGCGGAATGATGGCTGCCGCTTCTGTTGCAGGCTCATTCTCCGCAGCTGCACCCTCTCTCAACGCAGCAGCAGCCACCGACGATTACGCAAAGCTTCTCCAGTATTCCCTCTATTTCTACGACGCTAATATGTGCGGCGATCAGGTCGGCGAGCACGCGGCTCTTTCCTGGCGTGACGACTGCCACACAAGCGACGAGGTGAAGGGCGGATACCACGACGCCGGCGACCACGCTATGTTCGGTCTTCCTCAGGGCTTTACAGCGTCAATGCTTGGCTGGAGCTTCTACGAATTTAAGGACGCTTACAACGCTACAGGTCAGGCAGAGCACCTGAAGGTCGTTTCCGATCACTTCAACGACTTCTTTAAGGCTTCTACAAAGCTCAGCGGCGACTCCGTCTCAAGCTTTCTCTACCAGAAAGAGGACGGATATGTTGACCACGCTTACTGGGGCACTCCCGAAAATCAGGAGAGCAAGCAGGGCAAGCGCAAGATGTACTGGACTTCCGCAGGAGCGTCAGATATTGCCGCCGACTATGCGGCTTCCCTGGCTCTGAGCTACATCAACTTCGGAGACGAGGAGGATCTGAAATACGCTAAGGCTCTCTACAAGTTCTCAACTCAGTACAACGTTGTCGCATCTGACGGTCCTACAGGCTTCTACAGCTCATCCGGATGTACGGACGAGCAGGCAAACGCTGCCGGCTGGCTCTACATCGCTACAAACGACGAGTCCTACAAGAATGACTGCGCTTCCAAGCAGACACAGTACCTGGGCTGGGCTGATAGCTGGGATAACCGCGGTCTCGGCGCTGCCTGCGTTTATGCGCATATCACCGGAAACTGGAACAAGGTAAATTCCTACATCCAGAGCGAGATCAACAGCAAGACTCCCAACGGCTACACCTTCTTTGACAAGTGGGGAAGCGCGCGTCTTAACGCTTCCTTACAGTACACAGCTCTCGTAGCTTCAAAGAACTCCTCCGCCGACTTCACGACCTGGGCTAAGGGTCAGATGGACTACCTCACAGGCTCTAACCCGGCAAATACCTGCTTCATCGTGGGCTTTGCCGACAATTCAGCAAAGAATCCCCACCACAGAGCAGCTTCCGGCTTTAATTCATATGAAGATTTCAACGGCGAAAATCACCCCCAGTCCGTAGGCGCTAACTCCAAGCTTCTCGTTGGAGCGCTGGTAGGCGGTCCTACCGACGCAAACGGCTCTTATGTTGACGACATGAACGACTATGTCTGCAACGAGGTAGCTATCGACTACAACGCCGGTCTCGTCGGCGCTGCTGCCGGTCTTTACGAGCTTACAGGCTCTAAGTCAACAATTGTTACATCAATCCCCGGCGTAACAAAGATCTACAACGGCGAAGCAGGCGGCGGAACTGTTATTGAGCCTACACCAAACCCGAACCCTTCCGGTTCTTCCGGAAAGTACGAGATAACACCCAACAAGACTATTGATTACAGCCAGCTTCCTGCCGACGATAAGATGATCGGCTTCAAGTGGGAGGATCTCGGCGTAAGCTTCGACGAGACAGTTGAGTCTGTTGAGGTAAATATCTCCGCTACCGGAAATATCGGAAAGTGGGAGGGCGCATTCGGCTCTACTACAAATCAGTCTCCCGACTACTGGACACAGTCCACAGATATGTCACAGACTATCAGCGGAAGCAAGGGCATCATCACCTGGAAGCCTTCCGCATCCCAGGCCGCTATCTTCAACACCACGGACGGCGAGCTGAAATTCGGCGTTTGGTGGATAGACTGCGGAACATTTACAATTGATTCTATCGTTGTAAAGACTGACAAATACGACCCCAACGCTTCACAGACTGTTGTTACCTCCGCTGTTACAACAAAGAAGGACACCCCCACAACTACAAAGGCTGTTGCTACGACTCCTTCACAGGGCAACGACGTGACACTTCTCCCTGCCGATATGTCAGTAGGCACAGAAAAGGGCGACGACGGCGAGACAAACAACTACGCTGAGTTCTCACCCAACGGCGCAAAATCGGCAACTCTCTACCTCAAGGTAAATTCCACAGACAACAACGTTTCCGGCGCGTTCGGCACCTGGACAGGTTCTGCCTGGGAACAGGTAGACTTCGAGAACGTTTCCGTTCCCGCAAGCAAGGTCGTTGAGATCGAATACGAGATCCCCTCAAATGTAGGCTCTACTGTAAAGGCTATGGTATTCTGGCCTCACGGCGACGGCGTTACAATTGAGAAGATAGTTCTCCACAAGGAGGGCACATCTACACCTCCCACGACGGACGCTCCCACAACAGCTGCTCCGTCAACAAATCTTCTCTACGGCGACGCAAACTGCGACGGTATCGTTGATATCGCAGACGCAACTCTCATTCTCCAGTACCTTGGCAACGGCGATAAGTATAAGATCTCGACTCAGGGTCTGAAGAACGCTGATGTATGCGCTCCCACAGGCATTACAGCTGCCGATTCACTGACGGTTCAGCAGCTTGACGCAGGTCTTATCAAGGCTTCCGATCTGCCTCTGAAATAAGACTTTCCCTCTGAACACAGCTTCTTAGAAATTTACAAGCGCCCCTCTTTTATGAAGAGGGACGCTTTTTTCATAACCAAATCTTGCTTTTGTCGCCATTCTGATCAAATATTGTGAAATTTGTGTTATATAGTTGACTTATGTGCTAAAATGTGATAAAATGATAGTGACGGGCTTCTTGCCTGAAATTTTAGTTTAAGGGATGATCACAATGAAGAAAAAGCACATAAGCAGAATGGCTACCGGATTCCTCGCCGCTGCTCTTACTGTGTCCGCTGCACCATTCGCTATGGCGGCAGACGGCGAAACAGACATCGGAAAGGTCATTTATTCCTTCGATTTTGAGGATGAAGCCGACGTTTCCTACTTCACAAACCGCGGCGACAACGACACAACTCAGCTGTCAGTCTCCACAGACAACGCCACAAGCGGCAGCAGCTCTATGCTCGCCAGCGGACGCTCCAAGGACTGGAACGGCCCTGCTTTCCGCCTGGACGACAAGCTCGAGCCTTACACCGAATATTATATCAGCGCTAAGATAAAGGGAAAATATTACACAAACGCAATTTTCAGCTTCCAGTACAACACCTCTGACGGCGAAACGAAGTATCAGAATCTGGTGCAGAACCTTAATCAGTCCAACTATCCGGCTGAGGACGGCTGGGTAACTCTCCCCCTCACTAAGGTAAGCTTTACCGACGAGCAGAGCGACGTTTACGTTTACTTCGAGGGTGGTCAGGACGATATTTATATCGACGAGTTTGTCGTTTCTCAGGTTCCCGTAGAGGAAATTGAGCAGGATATCCCATCCCTCAGCGCCGTCTTTGCCGACGCATTCAAGATAGGCAACGCAATTACTCCCAACAACCTCAGCTCCAAGCCCACTATGGATCTCATTCAGAAGCATTTCAGCGGCTCCCTTACTGCCGGAAATGAAATGAAGCCCGACGCTGTACTCAATCAGTCCGCTTGTCAGGCTTATTTCGAGGAGACCGGCGATGACACTGTTCCACAGGTTTCCTTTGGCGCAGCAAAGCCTTTCCTGAACTACTGCCAGAAAAATAATATTCCCGTTCGTATCCACACCCTTGTATGGCACAGCCAGACTCCTGACTGGTTCTTCAAGGAGGGCTATGATAATAACGGCGACTGGGTATCTCCCGAGAAGATGACTCAGCGTATGGAGAACTATATCAAGGCTTATTTTGAGGAGCTGGTAAAGCTGTATCCCGATATCGACTTCTATGCCTGCGACGTTGTAAACGAGGCGTGGACAGACCAGGGTACGCCCCGTAATCCCGGCGAGCAGGGTTCAAGCGGTTCAAGCAATTCCGCCTGGGTACAGGTTTACGGCGACAACTCGTTTATCGAGTCTGCTTTTACATTCGCAAGAAAATACGCTCCCGAGGGCTGCAAGCTGTACTACAATGACTACAATGAGTATATGACCGACAAAACAAATAAGATCATAGAAATGGCTCTGGAGCTTAACGAGAAGGGCGTTCTGGACGGAATCGGTATGCAGTCACACCTTGACGCGCGCAACGGCAGCGACGCTTTCCCGTCAGTTAACGTGTATAAGAAGGCTCTCGACAAGTTCTGCGAGACCGGTCTCGATATTCAGATCACAGAGCTTGACGTTACCACCGCTGAACATCCAACTGCTGAAAGTCACGAGCAGCAGGCTCAGTACTACAAGGAGATCATGGATTGCATCTACGCTCAGAAGGACAGCATTTCAGCCGTTGTTTTCTGGGGCGTGACCGACGATCAGAGCTGGCGTGCAAATAGAGATCCTCTGCTTTTCGACGCGGAATACAAGGCTAAGCCTGCATACTATTCGATCATAGAGGGACGCGAGATCCCCGACATCCCAACGACCACAGCTCCTCCGGTAACGACACTTCCGCCTGTAACCACAGAGGCAGATACCGGCACACCCGTTGAAGCAACTCTTCTGGGCGACGCAAACACTGACGGAGTCATTGATATCGCCGATGCTACGAAGATACTCCAGGCTATCGGAAATGCAGATAAATACGGACTCACGCCAGAACAGGCTGCAAATGCCGACTGCTACAACCCCGGAAGCGGCGTAACAGCCCTCGACGCGCTGGCAATTCAGAAGTACGATGCCAAGGTGATTGGATCGCTTCCTGAAATTGTTATCGAGGACGAATGGACAGTATAATTAAGTCTACTAATTTCAAAAACGGACGCACTGCGTCCGTTTTTCACTTATTTATACGTAATTCTGACATAAAAAAACTGCTACAGTTTAAACTGTAGCAGTTCCATGTGCCGGCATTGAAATAATTTCCCAGGCCGTCGCCAGCCAAGTATCGTCTTCG
>JAMPAJ010000001.1:632872-740796 GCA_023667265.1 Alistipes sp. | reverse complement strand
GCTGCCGCTACCGCTTTCGCTGTACGCAGAAAAAATTATGAGGATTAAGGGTTGAATTTCTTTGGTGATACTAAAAAACTCCTCCGGGATTCCGGGGGAGTTTTTGTTCAATATTATTACGCGGGAAAAATAAATAATCAAGTTTATCAATATGGCTGCTTTTTCTCTGTTTATATGATATGATCGGAGAGCCTACGCCAGCAAATTCACACTGCAATAATTTTAGGTTCAAATTTATTTCCGCGTGGGTTTCAATTTTCCTGTTAATATGATATAATTTAACTAATATAACAGCTCACAGAGCTTTCAAGAGAAAAAATAAGAGGTAAAAATGCAATATACAGCTGATTATCAGTCGCCGCTTGGGAAAATTCTCCTTGCAGCCGACGACATTGGTCTTACGGGAGTATGGTTTGAGGGGCAGAAATATTTCCCTGCTCAGGGGTGCATGGAAGCCATGATATCTGAAACGTCAGTTCTTACGGCTGCAAAACGCTGGCTGGACATTTATTTTTCGGGCAGAGAGCCTGATTTCAGAATATCGCTGCACCTTACAGGCACTGCGTTCCAGAAAGAGGTCTGGAAGCTTCTGTGTGCTATTCCCTACGGCAAAACCACGACATACGGAGAAATAGCCCGAAAGTTTGCGGAAAAATGCGGAATTGCCCGAATGTCCGCCCAGGCGGTCGGCGGCGCTGTCGGAAGAAATAAAATATCCGTGATCGTGCCATGCCACCGTGTTGTTGGCTCGGACGGAAGTCTTACCGGCTATGCAGGCGGCATCGACAAAAAAGAGTCGCTTCTACGTCTGGAGGGCATTGTCATATAAATACGGCGCCGCAAAAAATCGGACGTTTCAAATTCAGAAACGTCCGATTTCTTGTTTTATTGAACGATAAGCTTTCTCATCATCGCCATATCAAATGCGTCGATCTTGCCGTCCTCACAAAGGTCGCCGGCTGTCCAGTCGGTAAGCTTTCCTGAACCAAGCAGCCATTTTTCAAGCGTTACAAGGTCAGCCACGTTAAATTCGCCGTCTGCATTTACATCGCCGATAACCTTTTCGGGAGCTTTTTTCTCCGCGGCAGGCTCGATGACGAATTTTTGTCCGTCGCCGCCCCAGAAATTCCATTGGCAGATATTTGCGCCGTCGTTCATGCTTATCTCGTAAACGTCGAGACAGGCTGTACCGTCTGAGACTGCGGAGAGTACTGAGTAAGAACCGTCGCTGCTGCACTGTATACTGAATTTCTGAGCAGCCGCTCCGGTGTAGGGTGTAACTGAAATGTTGTTTCCGTCATTGCCGTTTCCGCCGTCAACTGTGAGCACGTTTCCGCTGCCGTCCGCTATGGAGTATGTGCCGTCTCCGAGGCTTGAAATCGTCCATATTTCAGCGTTTTTATCCTGCTGAACATTGCCGCCGTTCACAGAAACGAACTTGCCTGAATTTACATTGCGAAGAGTATATTTTCCGTCGTTCACAGCCGGATAAACGGGAGTTATCTTCCAGAGCTGACAGTCGCCGTTCCAGAAATTCCACTGATTGATGTTGCCGCCGTTTTCGGTGCTCCACTCAAATACGTCGAGACCAGCCGTGCCGCCGGAGCATTTTGAAACTATTCCGTAATAACCGCCGTCCTTTACAAGCTTCCAGAGCTGATTGTCAGCGCCGGTGTACTCCGAAAGCTTGATATTCAGTCCGTCGGTTTCATCATTTCCGTCAACAGTAAGCGCCATAGCTTCGTCGGACATAAGGGCAATCTTACAGTAGCCGTCTCCCATATCGGTAATACGCCATTCATGATGAGGCCCTATGTTTTTCTCCCACTGCTGGATGTTCGTACCCTCAGCCGTGAGACCGTTTTCGACCTCCAGCAGCAGACCGCTGTTTTTGTTTGAGATAAAATAGGACACGCCGCTGAGCAGCTCCGTATCGCCGATATTCTTCACTCCGTTTGTGCCCGTGACCCTGTCGGCATTATACACCAGACTGCTGTCGGAATTAGTGTGGTCTGTAAGTCCGGCACGGTCAGTACCGGTATATTCATTTGTCTGCGCGCCCCAGACGGTCTGGTTGTTGCTGCCGACCGCCGTAAAGGACATTACCTTCTTTTCCTTTCCGGTTTCGTCCTGAGCCGCGAGGAATACGCCGTCGTAACGCTGACCGTCGATAACAAAGCTTGCCTGTGCGGAATCTTCAGCCTGAGACCAAGTTCCGGAAGCTCCTCCGCTTATAGAGCCGTCCTCGTTGAGCTTTATATTGACGTAATTATGGATAGTCTTGCTTGTGTCGCTGCCGTGGTTGATGAACTCATAATCGCCAACAATATCCGTAACGTTGTAGCCGCCGTCGGAGATCACGTCTCCGCTGTACTCATAGGGCGCGACCACAGGCCAGCCCTCGCTGTTGAAGTACATAGAGCGGACGCGAACCTGGTGGAACTCGTATCCGTCGTCGAATCTGGTGTGATTGATGAGATACCAGCGTCCGTCGTCGTCCTTCAGAACGGAGTTATGACCCGGAGCCATATACGCCTGACTGAGGGAACTGAATTTATAGTTGCCCATTACCTTCAGTCCGATGCTGTCCAGATTGGAATTTGAGTTTAAAACAGCTGCATTTCCTGCCGCGTCCGTGAAAGGCCCGTCGGGATTTTTTGAGCGGAAAACACGCATATTATAGCCGCCCTCAGAAGCAAGACCGCCGTATGTTACCCAAAGGTAGTAATAGCCTGTTTCGTCGTTGTATTCTATGAATGGACCTTCTCCGGATTTGCCGTAGCCTCCGGAAATTTTCGTGCCGAAGTAGCTGTCAACGAGCCGTCCGTCGGAGGTAGTGCCTGTTTTCGGGTGAATGACCTTTCCCGTCGTTTTGTCTATTTCGAGTGTGAAGATACCGCCCGACCACGAGCCGTAGGTCATATACATTCTTCCGTCAGGATCGTAGTATATTGTCGGGTCGATGGCGTTGGGGAAGAGCTGGTTATTGAACGAGTCGCCTCTGAACCAGCTGTTGTTCATTGTGACCTGACCGCTTTCAATAAGCTCGTCAACGTTGGTTGAGGTGTATTTTCTGTTTACGTTTTTGGTAGAGCTTGTGGCGTAGCTGTCGTTTTTGGTAAATCCGGAATAGATCAGCGTATCAACAAACTCGTATGGGCCTTCGGGGTTCTGTGAAACGCCGAAGGCGATGACCGAGCGTATATAGGTCGAGGTGGTACAGAAATACATCATGTACGCGCCCTTTGAGCCGTCCTTATTGATGTAATCCGGGTTGTATACTACGTCGGGCGCCCATACGGAGAAGCCGCCCTCACAGTCCTCTAAGTTTTCGCCAGCCCAGGCGAAAGCTCCTGCAAGATTTTTTGAGAGGTCGCCGAAAATGGCGTTATTTGTTGCGGCATAGCCGTTTGTGAATGTCTTCCAGCTTTGCAGGTCGGTAGATTTTGCCGCGTCGATATGCGAACCGAAAATGTAATATGTACCGTTGGCGTCCTTGAATACAGACGGGTCGTGAACGGAGACACGGCTTTTGTTTGCGACAGCAAGCGAGTCGGTCTGCGGAAATGCGGCTGCTGCATGACTGCCTAAGATCATAGCTGCCGCCAGAACTCCCGATAGAATTTTTTTGATTTTCATAAACTCCTCCTTCTATCCATATTGAAATATACGGATTTTTATTTAATTATAACATATTGATTTAAAATTTACAATGAAATATAATACCATTTTTATGATATTATATTTCACATTATCCTGAATTTTTCGATGTTAGTCCAATAATGCTTTAAATTTATTTCCGCGCGGGTTGCTTTTTGGCTAATTATATGATATAATATAACCAGAAAAAAATCCGTATTGCTTGCGGCAATGCGGATTTCTCATGCAGGTATCAGCCCAGCATAACGTCCAGCAGCATCATTACCGCAAATCCGGAAACAATGCCCATTGTAGCGAAATACGGCTGTGCCTTCTGGTTTTTCTGACATTCCGGGATAAGCTCGTGTACCGCCACAAGTATCATTGCGCCTGCCGCAAAGGAAAGAGCGTAGGGGAGTATAACCTCAACGTAGACCACAAGCAGCGCGCCGACAACTCCGGCTACAGGCTCGACGATACCCGACGCCTGACCAAGAAAAAAGCTTTTTTTCCGGGAATATCCCTCCCGGCGCAGTGGAACGGAAACTGCCGCGCCCTCCGGAAAATTCTGCAAACCGATCCCCACGGCAATTGTGATCGCGCCCATAAGACCCTCTGTTGTGAGCGGCGTATTTTTCAGAGCGCCGAATGCAACGCCTACTGCGAGACCCTCGGGTATGTTGTGCAGGGTAATGGAGAGAACGAGCATTATTATCCGGTTCAGCCTTTCATTGCTTTTGCCCTGGCTGCTGTTGACCCTTTTCTGCGTAAATGATACGATCTTATCGGAGCTCCACATAAAGACAGCGCCGAAGAGAAATCCCACAGTCGCCACAAAATAGGCAGGCATATCAGAGCTCGTCTCCGCACGCTCGATAGCCGGCTGGAGCAGCGACCAGAAGCTTGCGGCTATCATAACTCCGGAAGCAAAGCCCAGCATGAGATTCAGCAGCTTCTGGTCGGGAGACCTGAAAAATACTACCATTGCCGCGCCGAGAGCAGTGACAAGCCACGTGCCCGTTGTTGCGACTAATGCCATTAAAACAAATTTATCCATAATGCACCTCCTTATTCATTATATTTGAAACGGGAGATATTTGTGTAAACATCAACCAAAACAAAATGTAAAAGGACGAAACATGAACCATATCTTCTATTTGATAGGCAAAAGCTCAAGCGGAAAGGACACTATTTTCCGCCGGCTTCTTGAGAGGCTGGAGCTTGCTCCGATAATATTATATACCACACGCCCTATGCGTGGAAACGAGCAGGAGGGCAGGGAATATTACTTCGTAAGCCGCGATGCTTTCAGCCAGATGCGCGACGAAGGCTCGGTGCTGGAATACCGGACGTACAACACAGTCCAGGGCGAATGGACGTATTTTACCGCCGTGGGAAGCGTTGACCTCAGCCGTGAAAGCTGTCTCGGGATAGGCACTCTTGAATCCTATTCCGCCCTGAAAAAGTATTTCGGAGAGCTGCTTGTTCCGCTGTATATCGAGGTGGAGGACGGCTTGCGGCTGTACCGGGCTCTTGAACGGGAGAGGCAGGAGACTGAGCCGAAGTATGCGGAGCTTTGCAGGCGTTTTCTCGCGGATGCCGAAGATTTTTCAGAGGAGAAGCTCCTTGCAGCCGGAATAACCAGACGCTTCTCCAACAACGGTATGCCTGGGGAATGTCTGGATGAAATTGTTCAATATGTGCGGAGAAAAGGCAATGAATAAGATAATATCCTTTATTAAAGGTCAGCCTGTTCTGACTGCGGCGTTTGTCGCGGCTGTAGTGACGGCGTTTTTCGTGCCGCCGGACAGAGAATATCTGGGCTATTGCAATACCCAGGTACTGATACTGCTTTTCAGTCTGATGCTAACTGTTGCCGGATTCCGGGCGGCAGGAGTTTTCGAGAGCATATCCTCCGCTCTGTTGAAGCGCGCCGGAAATCTGCGCAGGCTGGGGCTGATAATGACGCTGGTATGCTTTTTCTCGGCGATGCTGGTGACAAACGATGTTGCGCTTCTTACATTTGTTCCGCTCACGCTGCTGATATACGAGGGCATTGACGACGAAAAAAGCCGCATCTGCACGATAGTTCTGGAGACGGCGGCTGCGAATCTCGGAAGTATGGCGACGCCGGTAGGAAATCCCCAGAATCTGTATATCTACTCGGAGTACGGCTTGACTATGGGCGATTTTTTCCGCACGATGCTGCCGCTTACCGGAGCGAGTCTCCTGGGACTGATGCTGCTGTGTATGCTGCTTCCGAAGAGAGCGTGTACTGCCGGAGCTGGTGAAAACAAAAAAGTCCGGGGCAGACTTCTGGGCGTTTATGCGGTTATGTTCGCGATCTGCCTGCTGACGGTTCTGCGCGTGATCCCGGACTGGCTGTGCCTTATCATTACGGTCTGCGGAGCGCTGGCGACCGATCGTCGGCTGCTTCTTAAAGCCGACTACGGCTTGCTTGCAACATTTGTCTGCTTCTTTGTGTTCGTGGGAAACATAGCCAGAGTCGAGGCGGTCAGCGGATTTTTCCGGTCTGTCATGGAGGGCAGGGAACTGCTTATTTCAGTAGGACTGTCCCAGATCATAAGCAACGTTCCGGCGGCAGTTATGCTGAGCGGCTTCACGGAGAACAGCGTAAAGCTGCTTATGGGCGTGAATCTGGGCGGACTCGGCACGATAATCGCGTCCCTTGCAAGTCTTATATCATTTCAGTTTTACCGCACGTCCTCCGGTGCGAAAACCGGGCGGTATATGCTGATCTTCTCCCTTGTGAATTTCGGACTTTTGGCAGCTTTGCTTTCAATTGTCTGCATTTTATAGGATAATCACGGAATTTTAATGTATCGCTCCCGGGCGTGACGTGATATAATATAATCAGTAAAGGGGGAGCGATAAATTGAGTGTTCAATCTGCACAATGAACGTTCAATTTATGGCTGCGGAGAACCTTCAGTATCAGGTTCACCGCTATACAGTGCTCAATGGGTTTGGAGCACTGTATCAAATCGGCTTATCCGGATTTACAAAAAAGAAAAACAGCATCGCAGGAAAACCTGCGGTGCTGCTTTTTTATAGTGGGGCTTCCCCACCTGAGGGATGATCAGAAGATATCGGGAATCATGCCGCCGCCCTTTTCAGATCGACATTCCTGCCAAGCAGGTACTGCTCCAGCAGCACTATATCTGCAACATCGACCGTACCGTCAGCGTTAACATCAGCCGCAAGAGCCGCAGCGTCTCCGCCGAAGCTGCCTATAACGCCCTTTCTCATGGCGGTCATGTCATAAGCCGAAACCCTTCCGTCGCCGTCAATATCTCCGGGGATAAAGTCGACAGGCTTGGTTGTGGGTGCGGTCGCAGGCTCTGTGGGAAGCTCGGGCTGACCCTCTCCTGCGACAGAGGTTCCGTCAACTGCGCCGATAGCCTCGTCGATATAGAAATCCGTGAGAGATTCCTCTGTCTCGATGTAGATTTTAAGGTTTGTCGCGCCGTCGGGGATAGTGTAGCTCTTGTTGCTGAGCTGAGCCCATGCGCCGGAGGGCGCGGTCACAGTGGCGATTTCGCTGTAGCCGGTATCGCCGTCGGAGTTGGTATACTCCAGCTTCATCATGAATTTGACGTTCTCGCCGGAGTTCTGTTCAACGTGGGCGGAGAAGCTGTAGGATTCTCCGGACTTGAAAATGCTTGATTTAAGGGCGAGAGACGCGCCGTTCCAGGTTTTCTCTCTGCCTGTGACCTTGAGGGAATGGCTGCCCCATTCCGTGTAGTGCTCGTCTGTGGAGACCTCGGCTGTGCTGCTGCCGCGGCTTACCCAGTTGTCGTCGCCGTTCTCGAATCCGCACTGATACCACCAGCCGTACTCGTTCGGTTCTTCTGTGACGTCGCCGGGAAGATCGCCGCTTGTGTCCGGAATACCGGAGGCGTCGGAAAGAGTAACGACGAAGGTAGACACGGACTGAGCAGGTATCTGAGCGTTGAACGTACTGCCGTTATAAGCCATATCCGCTGTTTCTTCAAGGTTTGCGCTGCCTGTGGTTCTGTAGCGGTCAACGTCGGAGATGCTGCCGCCGGATACTGTGAAATTCTTGTTATACTCGGTAGTTCCCTTGTTTACGGCAACGATAACGACCTTGTCTCCGCCGCCCTTATAAGCTGAAACAAACACGTCGCTTTCGGGCTTTTCCGTAGCGTCAACGCGGATATAGCCGGGGCGTATCCACTTTGAATACTGCGACATCATATAACCGCGCTTGGTGATTTTGCCGCTTTCGTCCATGAGACCGTAGCTCCGGCGTATGTACCACCAAGTATATGCGCTCATATTTCCGACGACCATACCGTTGTGGATATTTTCTGCAACGTCGAGAGCTTCCGGAAATCTGTTTGCCGAATCAGCCTCGCTGTTTGGGACATAGACCTCGGTCATCCATATCTCCTTGCCGCTGTTTTCCAGAGCCGGGAAATCCATCCAATCCCTTGTTGTGCCGTAGAAATGTGTGCCGAAGAGGTCGCAGTTTTCCATCGCCTTGGCGTTGTTCATGATCTTGGTGTAGAATCGTTTGCCGCCGTCGCCGCCGGATATCCAGGATGCGCCGTCAGGGGAATACTGGAAGGACTCCGGTGACATAAGCCGTGTGCTCGTTATGAGATGACCGTAATTCGCCATAAAGTCCACCACCTCGTCGGTAGACCAGTATGTCCACTCCGAGGCGTAATCCGGCTCGTTCTGCACTGAGATAGAGTACAGATCGACGCCGTTGTTTTTCATGTATGTGCCGAAGTCGTTGAGGTGATTTGCATAAGCCTCATAGTTGGCTTTCGGCAGGTGGAGCTTGCCGTTCGAGCCGCCGGACTCTGCTAAATTCGAGGGCGGTTCCCAGGGCGAGGCGAAAACATATGCGCCGTGCTCCGTTGCATACTGTGCAGCAGGAAGAGCTCTGTACCACTGAGTCTTGTCGGGGTTGACGAAAACGCGGAGAACCGTAAGTCCAAGTTCGTCTGCGCCGTTTCCGAAAGCGGTCTGGAGCTGTGAGGCGGTCATGTCCTGACCAGTCCACTCCGGATGGTTGATTCCGCCGAAGCCGCGGATAAGCTGGTGCTCCTTGGAAATGTCGACAGTTACGTCGCTTGCCGCTTCGACTTCGATTCTGCCGCTGCCTACAGGCATAACAGAGAAGCCTGCCGCCAGCATAATTCCGGCTGTTGCGGCAGAGATAAATCTGCCTGCTAATTTTTTTAAGTTCAAAATAATCATCCTCTCCCGGGAATCCCCCGCCGGCGATTCACGCAGCCGCGAGCAGAACTCGCTGATTTATCGTCTGACGAAAATATTCCGCGTGCGGTGCTGACGTGAAAATTATTCAGAACCTGTATTCATAGGATAAGCTGCACGTATTTTCGGCAAATTTTGCCGATTGCTTCGTTGAAAATCCTTGCCATACGTCAGTATGCCTTCGGATTTTCGCCTTGCACTCGTCAAAATTATGCTCGAAAATCCGCACATCTTCCCTATGAATACAGGTTCTTAAATTCTATTTATATTATACATCATTCACAAAAAATTCACAACTCATAAAGTGCATATAAGGTGGACAATTTGAACGCGAAAATCCCGTCGATGATTCACGTGACAGCGGCTAAACTCGCTTATTAATGGTCAGACAAAATCTTCTCCGCGTACTCAGATAACGAGAAAAGCACCGCCGAGGCAGTGCTTTTTCTGATTTGTCCCTTACAACAAATTTCTATATATCATTCACCAAAACCGTGATTGTGCAGATAACGGCTTCGGAAAATAATAGACCTCCTCGTAAACTAACGAACATCGTATGTCAAATCTCATGAGAACGACCAGGAGTCAAACTCCACATCTCCGCTGAATACGAAGTAAATATCCTTAGTTCCGGAAACTCTGTTAACAACGACGCTTTCGCCGGTTGCAGGGTTTGCGTAGCCGATAACGTCGCCGTTGGGAGAGCCTGCGCATATCCTTATGATGCCGGAGCCTTCAGCGTTGACCTTGATCTCGCTTACGCCCTTGCTAAGGTTCACGCCGCTTACCTTTGTCCATTCGCCCTTTTTGCCCATGACCTTGGTGTTCTGGAGACCGGATGTCTGGATTCCCTTGGACTGGCTGGACATTGTCTCAGCCTGAACAGTAACATATGGATTCAGGGTCTCGATCTGAGAAACGCCTTTCATTGAACCGGAAGCCGTGAACATACCGTTGCTGAATGTCGCCTCGTCGAGGTGGCAGGAGCGGTAATTTCCGCCCAGGTCAATGCTTCCGTCAGTCGCCTTTGCCTGGATATCCATAGCTCTGGACTGATTCCGGCTATGGTAGAGCACGTAGTATTTGCCTTTGAACTCGACGATAGAGTGATGATTGTTTCCGCCGCCGTCAAGCTGATAGGAAGCGGGATTTTTCAGAGCGATGCCTTTGTAGGTGAAACCCTTCATGGGATCGGTGGAGGTCATTACAGCTATTTCAGCATTGCCGAAGCCGTAGGGATTTCCGCTGGTACTCCAGTTTGTGCAGTAGGAATAGTAGTAGGTGTCGCCCACCTTGAGAATTGATGAATCCTCGAAGAGATAGGGCGGATTAAGTCTCTCGTACTGACCGGAAAGCGATGTCATGTCGTCGCCGAGCTTGACAACTCTTGCCGTGCCGGGATCGGCAGCTTTGCCGGAGGGCACGCCGCCTCCCACGTAGAGATAGCCTGTTCCGTCGTCGTCCACCAGAACGGCAGGATCGAAGAGCCATTCAACGTCGCTGAATCCCGGCGTAGATTTGTTTATCAGAGCCTTGCCTATGGGGTCTGTGTAGGGTCCCTCTGGCGAGTCGGCAGTGAGAACGCCTATTCCGCCTGCGCTGTCAGCGAAGTAGAGGAAGAATTTGTCCTTGCCGTTGATGTTCTTCCAACAAGCGTCTGGAGCCCATGCGTATGACGCCCACTTAGCCGCGCCGTTTTCAGTTCTGCTGTTGCGTCCGGCAACCGGGATAGCGCCGTGGTCTGTCCAGTTCACAAGGTCTGCTGACGAAAAGCAGTTTATCGTGCCGGAATTGTAGGTGTTTACCTGTATTTCACCGTTTGAGTTATACTCTGCAGCGTCGTTTGTAGTGAATACGTAAAGTCTGTCGTTGTACACCATGAAGCCCGGATCTGCGCCGAAACGCTGAGTCCAGAGCACGTTGTTCTCGCCTTCGGATTTCCAGGAGCTGTTGATCGAAACTCCACTGAAAGCCGCCTCCAGCGCGCTTACGTCGATAGCAGGTCTGTTATCGGGAAATTCTTTTATCTTGCCAAGGAGGAACTGCTCCAGAAGGACAAGGTCGTTCACCTCAACTGTGCCGCTTCTGTCAACATCGGCAGCTTTTTTCACAGCCGCGTCCGTGATCTGACCCATAACTGCCTTGCGCTGGCTTACCATATCGAAGGCAGTTACAACGCCGTCCATGTCCGTGTCGCCGAGAATGATCGTGGAAATGTCAACAGGCAGATCGGGCTGACCCTCGCCGGCGATGCCTATGCCGTCAACTGCGCCGATAGCCTCGTCGATATAGAAGTCCGTGAGAGACTCCTCGGTCTCGATGTATATTTTGATATTCGATGCGCCCTCGGGGATAGTGTAGCTTTTGTTTACAAGCTGTGCCCATGTGCCGGAGGGTGCGGTCACCGATGCGATCTCGCTGTAATTCGTCTCTCCGGCAGCATTCGTATACTCCAGCTTCATCATGAACCTGACGTTTTCGCCGGAGTTCTGCTTAACGTGGGCGGAGAAGCTGTATGGCTCTCCGGACTTGAAAACAGACGGGCTTAGAGCAAGACTTGCGCCCATCCATGCGGATGTTCTGTCGGTGACTTTAAGAGAGTGGCTGCCCCATTCCGTGTAGTGCTCCTCGGTTGAGACCTCGGCATTGCTTCCGCCTCTGTTAGTCCAGTTGTCGTCGCCGTTCTCAAAACCGCACTGATACCACCAGCCATACTCGTTAGGCTCAGGCGTTACGGCAGGGGAGTCGAAATCGTCATAGGGACCCTCGGGCAGGCTTCTGCCGTAGTCCATGAGAGCTGTATATGCCGCCTTTGCGTTGTTGCTCTTGTCGTAAAGCGTAGGGCTCTTATCGCCGGATATCCAGGTGTTTGCATCGTTCGGACCCCATACCTGGAAGAGGGTGACCTTGCCCTTGTATTTGCCGCTGGTGTTAGCCTCGACTATGTGCTGAACGATGTTCTTGTATTTCTCAGCCTGAGTCTGGAGAGACTGACCTGCGCTGCTGTCGATGGAAACGTCGATTTCCGTGACCTGTACGTCGATTCCCAGCGAAAGGTACATATCCATCGCGTTCAGGTAATTCACCGTGCCGGAGAATGTGTTGTGAGCCGCGTCTATGTGAGACTGCATACCCATACCGTCCAGGAGACCTTTTTCCGAAAGAGGCTTCAGGATAGTATTGATGATACAGTCACGTTTGTGATCCCAGTATTCGTTGTAGTCGTTGTAGTAGAGCTGGCAGCCCTCGGGAGCGTATTTTCTTGCGTAGGTAAACGCCTTCTCCACAAAGCTGTTGTCGCCGTAAACAGCCACATATGCGGACTTTCCGCCCTCGACGTTGTTATCGCCGGGTTCACGCGCGCCGCCGTTGTTGGCAGTTCGTGTGGCGTCGTCGGAGATACATTCGTTGCAGACGTCGTAGGCGTAGAGATTCAGCGTAGGATACTGGCTTTCAAATGCCGCGAAAACGTTCTTGATGTAGCTTTCGAGACGCTGATCCATAACAGAGGGCGTTACCCAGCTTCCGCTGCCGTCGAAATTTTCCTTTAAGAACCAGGCAGGAGTCTGGCTGTGCCATACAAAGGCATGACCGCGGAAAGCGATATCGTTCTTGACGCAGAAATCCGCAATTGCCGCGCATCTGTTGAGGCTGACCTTGACGTTGGTATTAGTAGAACCGCTCTGCACCAGAACCGCATCCGCCTTGGTCTCGTTCTCGCACTCGATGGCGTTGCAGTCCTTGAGTATAGTTGCCTGGATAGCGGAATTATTTATAGTCGAGCCGTTGAAAATATTGCCCATGCGGAAGCCGTAGCCTGCAAAAACATCCTTGAGACCGTTACCTTCGGCAGCGCTCGCCTCCAGCCCTTTTTTGTCCTTGGTAGTTATCACCACGTTGTCGAAGACAAAGTCGTTGACGGAGTCGGTGGTTATAGTCAGCTCGTATTCATAGGTGTCAGCCGGAGCTCTGAATTTTGCGGAAAGCTCAGTCCACTCCCCAGCCTCAGCCTTTACGGAGTCCAGCTCAACTGTGGTCGCCTCGTCTGTTTCCATGTCCTTATACATAAGGCTGAGGTGGAAGGTCTCGCTGGTGTCGGCTTTGACCATTACGCTGTAATCGTACTCAGTTCCTCCCCAGAGGTAGAAGCCCTTTGAGGACGCAGCGCCCTCCTCCGGCGTATTTCTTCCTGTTACAAGCATACCGCGTGTACCGTTCACGCCCTCGGTCGGGATGAGCAGCTCCTCGTCCTCGGTGTGATGCCAGCCCTCATAGGTTTCCTCAAAGGTGTTGTTTACAGCCTCGGAGGCGAAGGTCTGCATACCGGCAAACTCCGGCATGACTGCGAAATTACTCATAAGACAGAGTGCGGACACGGCGGCCGCAGCGATTTTTTTCCTGTTCAATCAGATCATCTCCCTTAGAACATATTATTTTACGGTTTTTTTGATTGCAATCACATTATATCATATTAACAAAAAATTCACAACCTATAAAGTGCACATGAGGTGGATAATTTGAATGCGGCACGCTGCGTGACAGTTATTTTCCGAAAATTGATTTCCGTGGTCTGTTCGCATAAAACACTTGACTAACTAATGATAATATACTATAATATAAATATAGTATAAGCATAGTTTTTGGGGAGGATTTTTATTATGAAAAAATTTTCAAGAGCTTTTTTAGCTGCCGGACTTGCAGCGCTTACAGTTTTATCCGTTGGCTGCGGAAAAAAGAAAACTGCCGAAGAATCGAGCAAAATACAGCTTCCTGTATCCAGCTACACCCAGAGCGGCAGAACGGAGATAGAGCTGTTGGTAAAACCTGAAACAGTCCGCAACACGGGCATGACTATCTCCATTACAAATACCACCGACAACGATCTGCTTTACGGTACGGATTTCCTTGTTGAGCAGCTTTTCGGCGATACCTGGTACGAGACCGAGTTCAACAGTATGTCGCTGTCCGTGGCTGTTACGCTCAGATCAAAGGATACTACGGAGCAGAAGATAAGCTTCGACAATCTCCTTGATCCCGGAAAATACCGTATCATCAAAACATTTGACATCGACGGAGAGGAAATAGGCTTCGACGCTGAATTTGAGGTCGCGCAGTAATCTACCGCAATTAATCAAATATATTGAATATATCCGGAAATTATTGACAAATTCTTCTGAAAGTGATATAATATTCGAGTAATACAAATTCGCTTTTGCGCTTTAAAGTGAAAGTGCAAACTGAAAGGAAGAGTAAAATGTCAAAAGATGTTTCAAAGCTTATGGATTACAGAGCCGAGATAAAGGTTCTCGACGCTACCCTCCGGGACGGCGGTCTCGTAAACGATTTCCGCTTCTCCGATAACTTCGTAAAAGCCCTCTATCTCGCCAATATACGCGCTGGCGTGGACTATATGGAGTTCGGCTATAAGGGCGATAAGGCTATGTTCGACGTGGACAAGTTCGGTCCATGCAAGTTCTGCGACGACGACTATATCCGCTCTATCGTCGGTGAAAATAATACCGACCTCAAGCTTGCTGTTATGGCTGACGTCGGACGCTGCGACTACAAGAACGATATCCATGACCGCAGCGAAAGCCCTGTTGATCTCGTTCGTGTGGCTACATATCTCCACCAGATCCCCACTGCCGTAAGCATGATCGAGGACGCAAAGAGCAAGGGCTATGAAGTAAGCTGCAATATCATGGCAATCTCAAACGCAAGAGAATCCGACATCAAGGCTGCGCTGGAGATCCTCGGAAAGTCTCCTGTGGACGTTTTCTACATCGTTGATAGCTTTGGTTCGCTTTATCCGGAGCAGATTGCAAGAATTGTCGAGCTTTACAAGGAATATGCCGATAAATACGGCAAGAAGCTGGGTATGCACGCTCATAACAACCAGCAGCTTGCGTTTGCCAACACCATTGAGGCTGTGGGAGACGGCGTTGACTGGCTTGACGCTACATATGCCGCAATGGGAAGAGGCGCAGGAAACTGTGCTATGGAGCTTCTTCTGGGCTTCCTGAAGAATCCCAAGTATAATGTATATCCCACCATTCAGTTCATTGAGGAGCATATGCCGGAGGTTCGCGAGGCTGGCGCGGTATGGGGATATGATTTCCAGTACATGATGACCGGACTTCTGAACCAGCATCCGAGAACTGCTATCGAGTTCACAAAGCAGAAGAGAACGGATTATTCCGAATTTTACAAGGAAATTCTGGCTCAGGAATAAATAGAATACAAAAAAAGGACTGCCGCGGCAGTCCTTTTTGTTTCTGAATTATTCTTCTGGCATATGAATTTCGCCGACAATAGGAAGCGGATCAATTCCCTGTCTTGTGTAGTAGTCCGAAAGCGCCGAACGTACCGCCTGCTCAGCCAGGACTGAACAGTGTATCTTAACAGCCGGCAGACCGTCAAGAGCCTCAACAACGGCGTCGTTGGTAAGCTTCAGCGCGTCGTCGATAGACTTGCCTTTGATAAGCTCCGTTGCCATAGACGATGTTGCAACAGCCGCGCCGCAGCCGAAGGTCTTGAACTTCGCGTCGGTTATTACACCGTTGTCGATTTTCAGATACATCTTCATTATGTCGCCGCACTTTGCGTTGCCGATCTCTCCTACGCCGTCAGCATTTTCGATCTCGCCTACATTTCTGGGATTTGAAAAATGGTCCATTACCTTTTCACTGTACATCATTGCTATCATTCTCCTTTGAATCAAGAACTTTTTTTATTAAATCATTTCTCTTTATCTGCTTTCTGTCAATGCCGTTCAGCAGCAGTCCGGCGTTTGCGCCCTCGGAAACAGTGCTGCGCATCTTCCCGAACTGCCGTACTGCAACTATCCTTGTCTCGACAGCGTCAGCGCCCGGGCTTACAATAATTATCCTGTCGCCTGCTCTGAACGAGCCTGCCGTAACTGTTCCGGAAACGATAAGTCCGGTCTCCTTCAGAACATCGGTGTCAGTTACGATAAATTCCGAGTAGGTGTTGTCGGCGACTCCGGAAGCGGGCGAGTAGACCGCTTCGTATTCCCGCAGTTCTTTTTCGTCGTCGGTCTCTGCGTCGTGGTTGAAAAGCTTGTCGAAGATCCCCATTATTCGTAGCTTTCTCCCTTCATCATCTTCTCCCATACAGGAGACATGGAGCGAAGTCTTTCAACTACCTTCGGGATAACCTCCAGGATATAGTCCACATCCTCGTCGGTAACGTCCTCTTCTATTGAAAGACGCAGCGAGCCGTGAGCTATCTCATGCTTCAAGCCGATAGACAGCAGAACATGGGAAGGATCAAGCGAACCGGAGGTGCAGGCCGAGCCGGACGAAGCGCAGATGCCGTACATATCCAGCATAAGCAGCAGCGATTCTCCCTCGATTCCCTCGATGGAAATATTGAGATTTCCCGGCAGACGCTTGTCCCTGTCGCCGTTGAGACGGGTGTAGGGGAGCTGTAAGATGCCGTCGATAAGGCGGTTTCTTCTGGGAGTTATAACAGCTGCCTTCCCGGCAATATTTCGGCAGGCGGACTCGATAGCCACGCCAAGTCCCACGATAGCCGGAACATTCTCCGTGCCTGCACGCTTGTTCCGCTCCTGACCGCCGCCGTGGATAAGGTTGGGGAGAGCGACGCCCTTGCGGACATAAAGCGCGCCGATTCCTTTCTGCGCGTGAATTTTGTGACCGGACAGGGAGAGCATATCAATTCCCTGCTTGTGTACGTCTATCTCAACATGACCAACAGCCTGTACCGCGTCGGTGTGGAAGAGGACCTTTTTCTCCTTGCAGATCGCGGCTATCTCGTCGATCGGCTGTATTGTGCCGATCTCGTTGTTGGCGTACATAATAGTTACGAGAGCCGTGTCCTCGCGAATGGCGTTTCTCACGTCCTCGGGGTTGATAAGTCCCTTTTCGTCAACGGGGACATATGTTACCTCAAAGCCCTGTTTTTCCAGATATTCCGTAGTATGGAGCACTGCGTGATGCTCGAATACGGAGGTTACGATGTGCTGTTTGCCCTTTTTGCCGAGACGTTCAGCCGTGCCCTTTATAGCCCAGTTGTCGGACTCCGAGCCGCAGCTTGTAAAGAAGATCTCGTTTGGCTCTGCACCGATAGCCGCAGCCACCTTTGCACGGGCGTTTTCCACGTCTCTCTGGGCATTTCTGCCGAGCTCGTATATGCTTGAAGCGTTTCCGTAAGCTGTGCGGAAGTGAGGAAGCATAGCGTTGAGGACTTCCTCGGAAACTGCTGTAGTTGCCGCATTATCGGCATAAATAAATCTTTTTTCCATTTCTATCTCTCCTGCTTTGAGTAGTGATCGCGCTGTTCAACTGCAAGCTGGTCGCAGCGTTCGTTTTCGGGATGACCGGCATGACCCTTGACCCAGTTGAAGGTCACATTATGCTTGTCCAGAAGCCCGAGAAGCTGCTCCCAGAGGTCGGGATTAAGGGCAGGCTTTTTGTCGGATTTTATCCAGCCGCGCTTCTTCCAGCCGTAGACCCAGCCTTTTGTCACGCTGTCCACCACGTATTTGCTGTCGGTGGTAAGAGTCACGCTGCAAGGTTCTTTCAAGGCGGAAAGCCCTGCAATAACGCCCATAAGCTCCATACGGTTGTTTGTAGTATGAGCCTCGCCGCCGGACAGCTCCTTGACGTGTCCGCCGAAGCGGAGGATAACGCCGTAGCCTCCCGGACCGGGGTTGCCGCTGCACGCGCCGTCTGAAAATATTTCAACTTCTTTCAAGGGCACACCTCCGAAAATTTCCTATTATTATTATAACTCAAAATTACAGGAATTGTTAAGATGTTAACTATCGGAAACGCGAATTTTGTTAATATGTGCTAACATATAACGCTTTCTATTGATTGTGAATTTGCTGTGGAAGTACAAAAGGGGACGCTCTCTCTTGCAGAGCGTCCCCTCTCTGAAAACAGTCCACCGGACTGTTTTCAGATTCACCCCTTGCAGGGCGCCCGAAGGCATCATCGACGTTCCGTCGATATGGGACTCTGTCCCATACCCTGCCAAAGGCGTTGCCTCTGGACACTACCAAAGGGACATTGTCCCTTTGGAAACCCGGTGTCGCGTTTGGGCTTTTCGTTGGTCTGTATTCTCCACGCGTGGGAGATTTGTTGTTACAGCTTAGCTATAATGATTTGTCTCAGCCTTGCAAGGTCGAATGCGTCAACTACTCCGTCGCCGTCGACGTCTGCCGCCGCAAGCGAATCTGCCGAAAGCGGCTCTGCCGACAGAAGATGCCTGCTTAGCGCAACAAGATCTGCAACCTCCGTTCTGCCGTCAAGGTTCACGTCTCCCGGCTCGGTTATCTGTTCACGGCTCGGCGCGGCAAAAACCGTGAAATTCACGCACTGATAAGTCTGACCGTTGCTGCCAAGGGTGATTGCCTCTCCGGCAGCGGCGCTGCGCCTATAAAGGTCGAAAACAACATCATTTGAGATCGTTACAGTGTCGTCTGTTTTTGTGAAACCGGCAAGAAAATCCGGAACAGCTTCAACGCGGTTGTCAAGGGCAACGTAAATATCCATGTCCTTTCCTGCTGTAAAAGCGGCTGTATCTCCGGAAGTTCCCTTGGCGTCGCAGGAGGTCATAAGTATCTCCCCGCCTGCGAGACAGTCCGGAAGCGCAGTGATCGTAAACGCCCTGTCCCCGAAAACATTCGAGCCGACAGCTGCATTTCCGCCGATAGCCCACGAGCTCGGAGCAGCCTGCTCAGCTACAACAACGTTCTTGAAAAATTCGCCGTTGAGGGGAAGCGATTCTCTGCCGAATACAAAGCTGTCGATGTTCAGCAGGTATCCTTCGCTGCCGGTAAATTGGAGATAAAGGGAATGAGTTCCCGAGATCGCCGGAATGTTGAATTCAAACTCCTGATAATCGGAAAATCCCTTTGTTCCGGGGAAATTGATCGTTGCGGCAGCTACACTGTCGAGAGAGTCGATATAAATTTTAACGATGGCTGCATTTCCGGAGGCGAGAAGCCTGAGGCTCTTTGCGCCGTCCTCGAAGTCGACCTTGCGGTACATAGTATAGTCGCCGTTTTCAATGAAGCCGATGTTCTGACCGCCGGATGTCAGCTCCTCCGTGCGTATGCCATACTGGTCGCTGTAGGACTCCGCCTCTATCGTCTCAAAAGCGGAAATAGCAGGAATGGGAGTAGATTCCGGCGAGAGTGTGACAACGCCCTCGGGGAAGGAATTGACAGTCAGGTCGTTGATGTAGTACTCGATGTTCATATAGCCCTGACCGCAGTAGTCGCCGGCGTAGTCGGAGGGATCGTTGGGGTCGAGACCTCTTGCAAGTTCCCAGTCGTCAGCCATTCCGTCGTTGTCCTTGTCGGTTATCTCCTTTGTGAGGACTGCGGAGGGATATTCGTAGACAACGCCGCACTGGATGCTGTACTTGTCAAGGTCTGTTTTGGTGGAGTCGTATGCCGCCGTACCGGAGCATGAGCCTGTTCCGGTCTGGGTCTCATAGGCGCACTGCTGGTCGATAGCTGTTCTTTTATCAGGTGCGATACCGTTTCCGGCGTAGCTTACAACGTGCTCGTAGGAAGCCTGTGCAGATTCCACGTCATTGACGGAGGAAACGTCCTCGCCGTTCACCATTGTGGTGAAATGGGAGGCGGAGTACAGGTCGTCCTTGGTGATGCCGATAGCCTCTTTTACAGTTACGCCGGACCAGTTGTCGTTCGTTATGGCGTGGAACGTGCCGTCCTTGTTGATGAGCTGGTTGCCCTCGCAGAAAACCTTGAAATTTTCCGGAGACGTGCCGCTGTCCACGTACATCCAGTGATAGCCGCCTGTGGTGGAGTTTCCGGCTTTCAGGGTATTGTTGACGTAGTTCAGATGACCGATAGTTCCGTAAGCTGTCTGATAGCCCCAGTCGTATATTACATTGTTGGTGAAATCGGCGGTATACGTGCCCTGGACCTTTCCGCGGAAGTTACGTGAAACGTTGTGGATTATCAGATTGTGGTCGAAGGTCAGGTCGCCCTTGCCCATCATAAGACCGAAGCCGTGGAGACCCTTCTTGTGACCGCCCCAGGAATCCGCAGGGCCGAGGACGCTGTACTGGACTGTATAATTCATATTATTGGAATAGAGACCCCACTGCTCGTCCGTTGTCCAGCCCATGGAGCAGTGGTCGATAATGGATTTAGAACCCTTCGCTCCGCCCCAGGCGTCGTTGCCGGAGCTTGTAGCGGCGTCAGGGCCGGGACGGGAGCTTATATAGCGGCAGATGATATTGTCGCCGGACATACCCATTTTGTAGTTTTTCAGAGTGATACCAGAGCCTCCGGGAGCGGTCTGACCGGCGATAGTGACGTTGCTCTGGCAGAGGATATTGCTTTTCAGCTCGATAGTACCGCTTACGTCGAAAACGACGATACGTCCGGATTTGCTTACGGCGTCACGGAACGAGCCTGTTCCGCTGTCGTTGAGGTTGGTGACGTGGTAGACTTCTCCTCCGCGTCCTCCTGTAGCGTATTTTCCTGCACCGACAGCGCCGGGGAATGCGATGAGCTGACCTGCGGCATCGGCGTTGGAGATATGAGAAACGCCGCCGGAATAAGCGGAATTTCCGGCAAAAACAACTGCCATAGCTGCAAGAGCGGCAGCGGAGCGTTTTATAGTTTTGTTCATGATCGACCTCCTGGATATAATTTCTGAGTTTGTCTGTAATTCAATTATACAATAATTCTGAAATACAGTCAATGAAAAATAGTACTTTTTTATGAACAGAATATGACATAAAAAGCCGGATGTAGAAAAAAGCGTACCCGGAGATACGCTTTTGATGAGACTATATTACATATCGCTTTCGTATTTTGTTATGGCAACGTCTACATAGTAATGCTCCAGTATCTCGCGCCAGGTGCTGCCGTCGTTCGCCATTGTGTTAGCACCGTACTGGCTCATACCTACGCCGTGTCCGTAGCCATGAGTGGTAAAGATCACCGTATCACCCTCCGCACTGACTTCAAAATCGGCGGAGCGCAGCCCGAGAGCCTCCCGGATATCGCCGCCCGTCACCTGCAAATTGCCCACGGATGCCGTCAGGACTGTTCCAGAGGGCGAAATTTCCATAGGAACGACCCAGTTTTCAGCTTTTCCCCCCAACTGAACACCCTCAAACACCTTTTCCAGCCTCTGACGGAGAAAATCCGTCTCATAGCTTACCTCCTCCGTGTACCTGGGAGCTGCCATATCGTATTCGCTGTCAACTGGGATAAGGTAGTCCACCGCCGTTCCCCATGCGTTTTCAGCGCTTTCCGTAACTCCGGAGGACATTGAGTGAAAGGCAGAGATTATGGGCTCGCCGTCATAGGTAAGGACGTAGGGCAGCACCTCGTCCACGGCGCTGCTTATCTTTTCGTAGTACAGGTCGTAATTTTCCCCGAAAAAATGGCGCATCTGGCTCTCGGTGAAGTAGCCCTGGTATTTGGAGGTGTCGTTGGAAAGGTCTGCTCCGAGTAGCGTCGGGTCGGGAGAAACCGCTGCAAGGGCGCGCTGACGTTCCGCATAGGTGTGGGCGGCGACAGCCTGGGCTTTAAGAGCCTCCTCGTGGAAAGCTGCAGGCATCTCCGCACATACCGCTCCTATGACGTAATCCCTGACAGGCACTTCCATGACTATGCCGGAGCTTATGTCAAGTATCTTGTAGGGCTGGTCGGAAAATACGGAAGCTTCCGGCTGCTCGTCCTCGAAAATATATTCTTTCAGTACGATATCCTGCGGCTTTTCCGTGTTTTTCGCACCGGAAAGCAGTACTGGAACAGCCGGAAGAGCGGCTCCGGCAGCAACGAGAAAAATTACAGCAGCGATCTTTTTCATAGCATTACCTCAAATTTTATCTGTCTGTCACATTTAAAATGTTGACATATGGTCGGATTTGGTGTATAATTAATTATGAATAAATTATAGGAGTGATTTACTATGCCGTCGATATACTCGAACTCTCACATTAAAAATCTATGCAGGTCGCTGGCGGAAAATACCGCAATTGACCCGAAGCTTTACGAAAAATACCATGTTAAACGAGGTCTGCGAAACAGCGACGGTACTGGTGTTGTTGCCGGAATTACTAAAATATGCAACGTTCACGGCTATGTCCTTAACGAGGGCGAGGTCGAGCCGATCCCCGGTCAGCTCATCTACAGAGGCTACAATATCAACGATCTGGTGAACAACGCTGAGGAGGAGGACCGCTTCGGCTTCGAGGAAACCGTTTTCCTGCTCCTCATGGGCTATCTGCCGACGGAAAAGGAGCTGGAGAATTTCACGACCTACATATCCCTTAACCGCGATCTGCCAAACGGCTTCGTGGAGGATATGATCCTGAAAGCGCCCTCGAAGAATATTATGAACAAGCTCGCGCGCTCAGTTCTGGCTCTTTATTCCTACGATGAGGATTGCGAGTGCAAAACTCTCGAAAACGAAATGAAAACCGCTATAAGCCTTATCGCAAAGCTGCCCGTCATCATGTCCAGCGCGTATCAGGTGAAACGCCGGGTTTTTGATAACGAAAGCATGATAATGCACCCGATAAAATATGAGGAGAATACGGCGCAGACTATCCTTTCTCTGCTTCGTCCCGACAGACAGTATACGAAGGAAGAGGCGCAGATGCTCGACCGTCTGCTTATGCTCCAGGCTGAGCACGGCGGCGGAAACAACTCAACATTTACCTGCCGTGTGCTGACATCCTCCGGAACAGACCCATATTCTGCCTACTCTTCGGCAATATGCTCTCTTAAAGGCCCTCGTCACGGCGGCGCGAATATCCAGGTAATAAATATGCTGGACAACTTCAAGGCTAACATAAAGAACTGGGAGGACGAGGGAGAGGTCGCCGACTATATGCGCAGAACCATCCGCCGCGAGACAAACGACGGTTCAGGTCTTATCTACGGCATGGGTCACGCTGTCTATACCGTTTCCGACCCCAGAGCCGTTATCCTCAAGAAAAAGGCTTTCGAGCTCGCAAAGGGCAAGGAGATAGAGGCAGAATTCAGACTGCTGGAAACAGTGGAAAGACTTACTCCCGAGATCTTCAAGGAGATCAAGGGCAGCGACAAGGCGATGTGCGCAAATGTGGACATGTATTCCGGACTTGTGTACCGTATGCTTGGCATCCCCGACGAGCTCTTCACGCCGCTTTTCGCCGTTGCAAGAATGGCGGGCTGGTCGGCGCACAGAATGGAAGAGGTGCTGACAGGAAACAGAATAATCAGACCGGCGTACAAGGCTGTTGCAAAGGAGCTGAATTACGTCAAGCCGGCTGACAGAAAAGAAACAGACTGATCTGATATATGATAAGATCGGCAAAAAAAGCCGCTGCCGGACTTTCCGCGCTGCTGCTTACCGGATGCAGCTTCGGTTCGAGCATCGACACGCTCATGACTCCGCCGAAGCTCAGTATCGAGCAGGAGCAGATATACAGCGCGCTGACCGATGCGGCTGGCGAGGCTATAAGCCTGAAATATCCCAAGTCTGGAACATATCTCTCCGCTTTTATAGTTGAGGATATCGACGGCGACGGCGGAAACGAGGCTGTTGTTTTCTACGAGAAAAACAGCCTTGCAGCTCCGGAAAACACGCTGAGGATCAATATTCTCGACAGAAGCGACAGCGGAAAGTGGCGGTCGGTGTACGACACCCCTGCGGAGGGTACGGAGATCGAGCGCGTCATGATCTCCCGGCTTGGCGAAAACGACCGTATCAACCTTATAATCGGCAGCAGTCTCATAAACCGCTCCGAAAAGACAGCGGCAGTTTACAGCTACGGGGAGGGGAAGCTGGAGAAAACCTTTTCCGATTCCTACTCCTTTATGGATGTGACCGATCTTGACTCCGACGGCACGAAGGAATTTCTTCTCCTTAAAGGCTCGGCAAACGGCGACCCGGCGGCTGCGGAGTCATATAAGCTGGACGCGGAGGGCATCTATCACAGGTACAGGATAGAGCTGAGCAACGCCTTTACGGAGTTTGACAGCATACGCTACGGCAGCCTTGAAAACGGCTGTACAGGGCTGTATATCGACGCCGCCTCGGGCACGGGATATATACAGACGGACATAGTCTACATGGACGGAAAGGGCTTGAAAAGGGCGTTTTCCGATGCGGAGGAGTCCTATTCCACCCTGCGTCCCTCCGGCTGCGTGTCAAAGGACGTTGACGGCGACGGGATGCTGGAGATCCCGGTACAGGCTCTTGCTCCCGGCTATGAGGGCTCTACAGAGGGTGAGCAGCTTCTGCTCACGGACTGGCTGAAGGTCAACGAAAACGGCGTAAGGGTGCGGAAATACACGTCATACTACAGCATAGGCGACGGATATATGTTCATTTTCCCGGAAAAATGGCGGGATAAGGTGACTGTACGTCGGGATGCGGTAAACGAGGAGATCGTCGTCTGCACATATGACGGCGAAAAACAGGGGCGCGAGCTGCTGCGGATATACTGTTCCTCCGACGAGGCTTCGAGAGAGGACAGGCTGTCCTCCGGATATGTGCTCCTGAGTACAAAGGGGAATACCGCGTTTCTTGCCGGTATATCGTCGGATACGTCAGATGACGGCTTGTCTCTCACAGAGACGGAGGCGGCACTCGGATTCCGGCTTACTGATTAAGAGCCTGTTCAGTATCTCCCCGCGCACATCTTTTCGGCAAATTTTGCCGATTGCTGCGTTGAAAAAGCTCACCATACGACAGTATGCTTTCACTTTTTCTCCTTGCACTCGACAAAATTTTCTCGAAAATCCGCACACGTTGAGATAATGAACAGGCTCTAAGAACACGCTATACAAGGATAAAGGCTCTCATAAAGAGAAAAAGCGAGGTGCTTAAAAATGAAAAGAATACTGATATGCGAGGACGAGGACACTATACGTGAATTTGTCGTCATAAACCTGAAAAGGGCAGGCTATGAGGTTGTTGACGTAAACTGCGGAGAAGCGGCTCTGAAAACCTTTGACGAGGAACACGGCAATTTCGATATTGTGCTGTTGGACATCATGATGCCCGGCATCGACGGCTTTACGGTGTGCAAGAAAATACGCGAGAAAAGCTCTACCATAGGCATTATCATGCTGACGGCAAGGACTCAGGAAATGGACAAGGTCAGCGGTCTTATGATAGGCGCGGACGACTATATCACAAAGCCCTTTTCACCCTCGGAGCTTACCGCGAGAGTGGATGCCATATACCGCCGCGTCTGCATGAGCTTCATCAAGAACGAGAAGCACTCGGTCATAGAAAGCGGCCCTTTCACACTGAACCTGAAAAGCCGCACTGTGACGAAAAACGGCGAAACTATCGAGCTTACGCAGGTGGAGTATCAGATCCTCGAGTACTTCATGAACAATAAAAATACGGCTCTCGACCGTGCAAGTATTCTGAACCATATCTGGGGAGAAAGCTATTACGGCGACGACAAAATAGTTGACGTAAATATCCGCAGGATACGCATGAAGATCGAGGAAGAGCCTTCAAGCCCGAAGTATATAATCACTATCTGGGGCTACGGCTATAAATGGAATGACGTTCAGTAATGGCTAAAAAAAGTATCACCAGACGGTGGCTCTTCAATAACCTTGGTGTCGTAGTGCTGGTATTGTTTGTTATCGAGCTTACGGTAATTTATGCGGTACACAGCTACTACTACAGCTCCGCAAGGCAGTATCTCATATCCAAGATAAACGCTGTTACAAGCGTTCTCACCGTCCATTCCCAGGACAGCTCTGCGAATTTCTCGGCTGAGGTGCGGAATACGCTGGAGACCTTTAACGAAAAGGATAAAATAGAGCTTATGGCGATAAATTCCAAGGGCAGAGTCGTGCTGACCTCCTCGGGCTTTTCTCCGGATTCGGGAATGATCATGCCGGACTATGAGCAGGCAATGAAAACCGGAGAGGGCAGCTATGTCGGCAGACTTTCCGGCGGCGAGAAAATTCTCGCGGTCTCTATGGCTCTTTCGCCATATAACGGCGAGTACAGCTCTCTGCGGATGGTCACGTCCCTTACGGAGATAGACAGCACCATACGCGGCTTCGTCCTTGTGGTCACGGCGGTCTGCGCGGCTATAATACTGATAATCCTGACCACCGGCTTTTTCTTCGCCGGCTCTATCGTAAAGCCTATACGGCAGATAAGCGGCATCACGAGCAAATATGCCGGAGGCGATTTCTCCGTGCGTATACAGAATAATACCGAGGACGAGATAGGCGAGCTCTGCACCTCTATCAACCATATGGCGGACGAGCTTTCTTCGGCGGAGGCAATGAAAAACGAGTTCATAAGCTCCGTTTCCCACGAGCTGCGAACTCCTCTTACGGCTATAAAGGGCTGGGCGGAGACGCTTATGGTGGACGGCGGTGAAAACCCCGATACCATGAAAAAGGGCGTCGGCGTTATCGTGAACGAGACCGAGCGGCTTTCGCAGATGGTTGAGGAGCTTCTTGATTTTTCACGTATGCAGAGCGGTCATTTTTCCCTGCAAAAGGCGAATCTGGACATTCTTGCGGAGCTCGGAGACGCGGTGCTCATCTACAGCGACAAGGCACGGCGCGAAAATATCCGCATCATATACGACGAGCCGGAGATGCTGCCCTTCGTCTACGGCGACAAGAACAGGATAAGGCAGGTCTTTATCAACATTATCGACAACGCGGTGAAATACTCCTCGCCAGGCGATACCGTAACGATCACGGCAAAGGAAAAGGGCGGCAGAGTTATGGTCGCCGTTGCCGATACGGGCTGCGGCATCAAGGATTCTGACCTTGCAAGGGTGAAAACCAAATTCTACAAGGCTAATCACACCAGAAGAGGCTCAGGCATCGGTCTTGCCGTGGCAGACGAGATCATCGCAATGCACGGCGGACGGCTCGATATAGCAAGCGAAGGCGAGGGCAAGGGAACTACGGTCACTATCACCCTGCCCGCAAAAAAGAAATTAAGCGTAACGGAGAAATAATATGGCAAAAAACAAACAAGTCAGCGGCGAGAAATTCAAGTCGAAAATAGGCGGTCAGGCTCTTATCGAGGGCATTATGATGCTCGGCCCGGAAAAGGGCGCAATGGCGTGCCGGCTTCCGGACGGGACGGTCGACCTTGAGGTCTGGGACGAAAACAACGGAAAAAAAGCTCCGTGGTACAAGAAAACACCATTTGTAAGAGGCTGCTTCAACTTCATATCCTCGCTTATAAAGGGCTACAGATACACTATGAAATCTGCGGAAAAGCAGATGGTCGAGGAAGAGGACGAGGAGAACAGGAAGCCGTCCGGTTCTCCGGAGACCGTCGATGGCGCAGAGCCGGGAGCTGCTCCGGAAAGGAAGGACGACGACGAAAAGCTCAGCAAGGGCATATTCGACGTTGTAATGCTCATAGGCTCTTTCATTGGCGTCGCAGTCGCTCTGGCGCTGTTTATCTTCGCCCCGAAGCTTATCGTCAATTTCATCCCCGGCGTCGACAGATCGGGCATACTTCGGTCGGTGCTGGAGGGCATTGTGAAGATCGCGCTTTTCGTCCTCTATATGTGGCTTGTGAGCCTCATGAAAGACATTAAGCGTCAGTATATGTACCACGGCGCGGAGCATAAGACCATAGCCTGCCACGAGGCGGAGCTGCCCCTTACCGTTGAGAATATCCGGAAGCAGTCGCGTTTCCATAAACGCTGCGGAACGAGCTTCATTTTCATCGTTCTGATAATCGGCATCTTTGTTATGTGCTTCGTTCCGAAAGGGCTTGTGTGGTGGCAGAGATCTCTTATCAGCCTTTGTGCGCTTCCCCTTGTCGTCAGCATTTCCTACGAGTGCATACGCCTTGCCGGAACTCACGACAACCTGTTTACGAAAATACTTTCAGCTCCCGGACTCGCTATGCAGAGGATAACCACCCGTGAGCCTGACGACAGTATGATAGAAATTGCGATCGCAGCGCTTACGCCCTGTATACCTGCCGACAAGTCGGAGGATAAGTGGTAAAATGACCCGAAGAGAGCTTTTTGATGAATGTGTTGAGGCTCTTGCGGAGCAGGAGATACCCGACAGCAGCTTCGACGTAATGTGTATTTTCGAGGACGTTCTTGAAGAGCGCTGGGCGCTGTCAGACAGACGGAAGGAGATCCCGCCTGAGAAAGAGGCTGAAATACGGCGTATGACGGCTTTGCGGCTTTCCGGACAGCCCTTGCAGTACATATTGGGACAGTGGGAGTTCTGGAGTCTGCCGATAAAGGTAGGGGAGGGCGTGCTCATACCGCGTCAGGACACGGAGACCCTTGTTGAGGAGGTACTGCGGATATGCCGGAAAAAAGGTTTGGATTCGCCGAAAATAGCCGATCTGTGCAGCGGCAGCGGCTGTATAGCCCTTGCCCTTAAAAAGGAGCTGCCGGAGGCGGAGATATACGCAGTCGAGCTTTCGGATAAGGCTCTTGGCTATCTGAAAAAAAACGCGGAGCTTAATGCGCTGGATATAAAGATAATAAGGGGCGATGTGCTCGCGTCGGATACGGCGGAGCTGCTTCCGGAACTCGATATTATTGCGAGCAACCCGCCCTACCTTACGGCGGAGGAGATGAACGAGCTTCAGGAGGAGGTTCGCCGTGAGCCGGAAAATGCGCTGTACGGCGGAGACGACGGTCTGTATTTTTACCGGGCTATGACTCCGCTCTGGAAAAATAAATTGAAAAGCGGCGGATGTCTGTGCTATGAATTTGGCATGGGACAGCATGATACGATCGGAAAAATACTTGCCGGAAACGGCTTGGATAATATGACATTCAGCAGGGACGGCGGAGGTATCATCCGTACCGTTTCTGCTATGAAAGCGGAGGACGAAAATGGCTAAAAAGGAACTTAAATCAAAACCGGCTGTTGTACAGGTAACAGCTAAGGAGGACAAGAAAACCGCCCTTGACAGCGCGCTGAAGCTGCTCGAAAAGAAATACGGAGCGGGTACGGTAATGCGGCTCGGAGAGACGAAGGTGCTCAACGTTGACGCTATCCCCACAGGCTCTATGACCCTGGATATGGCTCTCGGAATAGGCGGCGTGCCAAGAGGAAGAATTGTCGAGATATACGGTCCTGAAAGCTCCGGTAAGACAACTGTTGCCCTTTCAGTTATAGCTCAGGCGCAGAAAATGGACGGAGAAGCCGCCTTTATTGACGTTGAGCACGCTCTTGACCCCGTATATGCAAAGGCGCTCGGCGTTGACATCGACAATCTTCTCGTATCGCAGCCGGACAGCGGCGAGCAGGCTCTTGAAATTGCAGAGGCTCTTATCCGTTCCGGAGCTATCGACGTTATTGTCATCGACTCCATCGCCGCTATGACTACCCGCGCGGAGATTGACGGCGAAATGGGCGACCAGCACGTCGGTCAGCTTGCGCGTCTCATGTCCCAGGCTATGAGAAAGCTTACGGCAGCGATCTCAAAGTCCAACTGCGTGGCAATTTTCATTAACCAGATCCGTGAAAAGATAGGCGTTATGTACGGCAACCCGGAAACTACTCCCGGCGGACGCGCTCTGAAATTCTATGCCTCTGTAAGAATCGAGGTACGAAAGGGCGAGGCTATCAAGGACGGCTCGCAGATAATAGGCTCAAGCACTCGCTGCAAGGTCGTAAAGAACAAGGTCGCACCGCCTTTCAAGGAGGCAGAGTTCGATATGATGTACGGCGAGGGAATCTCCAGAACAGGCGAGGTCCTCGACCTTGCAACAGAGCTTGAGATCGTGAAGAAGGGCGGCGCATGGTTCAGCTACGGCGACAGAAAGCTGGGTCAGGGACGCGACAATGTCAAGGAGCTGCTGAAAAATGATCCCGAGCTTATGAAGGAGATCGAGGAGCAGCTGCTTGCACGCAAGGAGGAGCTCGGCGTTCTGAATAAAAAAGAAGACAAGAAGGCGAAGAAGGGCAAGGCTGCGGCAGCTGCCGAGGAAGCTGCCGCAGCTCCGGACGCTGCGCCTGAGCCGGGAGATCTCGACCTGCTGGACAGCATCGACGACCAGTATGATGAGTTCACGCCTGCCGAGTAGTAATTCCTGATGAAAATTACGGAGCTTAAAAAGTACAAGGGCACTACATATGAGGCGGAGCTGGACTATGAGCGTAAAATTTATCTGCATATCGACATAATCTCCGATTTCGGGCTGAAAAAGGATATGGAGATAGATCGTCAGCAGCTGAAAAATGTAATACGTGCCTCCAACTTCCGCAGGGCGTATCAGTACGCGCTGTATTGCCTTGACTACCGTGATTACTCGGCGGAGGAGCTTTTTGAAAAGCTGGTAAATACATATAAAAATGAAGCCCTCTGTCTTGAGGTCATAAAAAAGCTTGCAAAGGCTGGGCTTATCAACGACAGACGCTACGGCGAAAAGCTTGCAAGGCGGCTTGTGGAGGGCAAAAAATACGGATATTACCGCGCGCGCCGGGAGCTTACGGCTAAGGGCATCGACAGCGGTCTTGCGGAGGAGCTTCTCGGCGTCTACGAGGAGCAGTTCTACGAGAATCTGCTCAGGCTTATGTCGGAAAAGTACGGCGGAAGGCTCGGCGGCGGCTCGGACAGGGCTGCCGTTGAAAAGGTTAAAGCGGCTCTGGCGCGGTACGGCTACGGCTTTGACGACATAAACAGAGCCATTAAAGAATATTTTGAGAATGAGAACTTGTTCTCATAAAAGGAGCACAGAGAAATGCCATTGAAGGTAGGATTAGTATCAATGGGCTGCTCGAAAAACCTTGTGGACTCCGAGAGGATGCTCTATAAGCTGAAAAAGAGCGGCTACCAGCTTGTTACAGAGCCGGGACTTGCGGATATTGCGGTGGTCAACACCTGCGGATTTATTAAGTCCGCAAAGGAAGAGGCTATAGAAACCATACTGGAGCTTGCGGCGCTTAAAGCCGACGGCACACTGAAAAAAATTATAATCACCGGCTGCCTTACAGAGCGGTACAGGGAGGAGGCTGCGGAGCTTTTCCCGGAGGCGGACGCTGTTATCGGCATCGGCAACAACAAGGACATTGTGGATATTCTCAACGAGGTCATGGCTGGCGAGCGTGTGGTGCGGTTCGGCAAAAAGCTTGACGCGGAAATGACAGGCGAGAGGATAATTTCCACCCTGCCGTTTTTCAGCTATCTGAAGGTGGCGGAGGGCTGCTCGAACTGCTGTACATACTGTGCTATACCCATGATACGCGGCAAATTCCGCAGCGTGCCTATGGAGGACGTTCTTGCAGAGGCGAGAGCTCTTGCGGAAAACGGCGTGACGGAGCTTGTGGTGATCGCGCAGGACACCTCGCGCTACGGCGAGGATCTGTACGGCGAGTCGAAGCTTCCGGAGCTGCTCCGCGAGCTCTGTAAGATCGACGGTCTGAAATGGATACGCACTCTCTATTGCTATCCCGAGCGCATAACAGACGAGCTGCTGGACACGATCGCTTCGGAGGAGAAGCTGGTGAAATATCTGGAAATACCTATCCAGCACTGCAACGGCGATATACTGAGCCGTATGAACCGATGGGGAGACCGTGAAAAGCTTGCAGCTCTGTTCAGCCATATCCGTGAGAAGATACCGGGAGTTATCCTGCGTACGACCCTTATTACCGGCTTCCCGGGAGAAGCTGAGGAGCAGTTCGAGGAGCTTGCAGAGTTCGTTCAGGAGGTTCGCTTCGACAGACTGGGATGCTTCCCCTTTTCGCCGGAGGAGGGCACAAGGGCAGCCTGCTTCCCGGATCAGACAGAGGAGGAGACGGCCGCTCACCGTGCCGATATTATCATGGAGCAGCAGCTTGGAATAAGCTATGACAACAATAAAAAATACCTGGATAAGGAGCTTGACGCCGTAGTCGAGGGCTACGACCGCTTCGGCGAATGTTTCTTCGGACGGACGGCAAATGACGCTCCGGATATTGACGGAAAAGTGTTCTTCACCTCCGGAAAGCCTTTGACTGTGGGAGATTATGTTAAGCTGAAAATCACGGATACGCTTGATTATGACTTAATGGGTGAGGTGATAGAGAATGAATCTGCCGAATAAGCTTACCCTGCTGAGAGTTTTTCTGATCCCGTTTTTCCTGCTGTTTGTTTATCTGAAGCTGCCCTTTCATTTCCTGATCGCTCTGGTGATTTTCACGGCGGCGTCCATAACAGACGCTCTTGACGGAAAAATCGCCCGGAGCAGAGGGCTTGTAACAAATTTCGGAAAATTTCTCGACCCACTGGCGGACAAGGTGCTTGTCATTGCGGCACTGACGGTTTTTGTAGAACTGCCGGAGATAAAAATGAGCGCAGTACCGCTCATCATTATAAGCGCCAGGGAATTTATGGTTTCCGGACTTCGGCTTCTTGCGGCGGACAGCGGAGTTGTCGTTGCCGCGGGAATGTGGGGAAAGCTGAAAACCGCCTTCACAATGACAGCGATAGTCTTTTCCCTTGCCTGGCTGAGCCTCGTTCACGACTTTTCGATACCGTTCCCGGACGTAATGATAAAGGCTGTGGACAATTGGGTAATTCCGGGGCTTATCTGGATCTCGACGGCTCTGACTGTTATTTCTGGAGCTGTCTATCTCAAAGGCTACTGGCATCTTATAGATTCCGACAAGTAAAGGGGCTGAGGATATGAAATACTGTTCGGCACAGATAAAATATCTTGCCGCTGTACGCGAGCTTTCCGCGGAAAAGGAAGACGTGAAAAGTGTTGATATTTCGCGGTATCTTGGCGTTTCAAGAGCAAGCGTCAGCAAGACCATGCGGTGTCTTGCAAATTCAGGGCTTGTGTATGAGGATTTCTGCAACAGCGTAGTGCTCACTCCGGAGGGTGAAAACGCGATCCAGGAGATTTTCCGGGATTACGACGAGATATACGCGTTTTTCCACAGGTTTCTGAAGCTGCCGCCGGAGGACGCAAGGGCGCAGGCAGTAACATTTATAACGATTTTTCCGGAGGAAACTGCCGACAGGCTGAAAAAGCTGGTGAAAAGGTCGTATCGAAAATAGAAACAAAAAAACTTCCGACTGAGTATTTTTCAGCCGGAAGCTTTTTTATTTATCATGGAAATTATTTATTAAACAAACCCTTGATTTTCTCAAAGAAATTCTGACGCTTAGCGTAATTCTTTTCGGTCAGCGATGCCTCGAAATCCCGGAGCAGATCCTTCTGCTTCTTATTCAGATTCTTCGGCACCTCAACATAGAACGTCACGTACTGATTTCCGCGCGTATTGCCTTTGAGCCGCTTTACGCCCTTGTCCTTCAGCCGGACAGTATCGCCGTTCTGTGTTCCCTCGCTGAGGTTGAACTTTACATCGCCGTCAATGGTGGGGATAGTGACCTCTGTGCCAAGCACGGCGTCCATATAAGTAATCGGGATCTCACAGCGTATATCGCTGCCGTCGCGCGTAAAGAATGAATGAGGTCTTACATTTATCGTCAGCAGCAGGTCACCTGTAGGACCGCCGTTGATTCCGCAGTCGCCCTGACCGGAAATAAGCAGAGTTCTTCCGTCGTCGACTCCGGCTGGAACTGTGACATTGATAGTTTTCTGCACACGAACTCTTCCGACGCCGCGGCACTTTGCGCATGGGTTCTTGATGATCCTGCCCTTGCCGCTGCAATGAGGACAGGTTTTCGTTGAGGATATCGCGCCGATGGGCGTGCGCTGAGTCACCTTTATGCTGCCTCTGCCCTGACAATCCGGGCATATTTCAGAGGATGTTCCGGCGTCCGCACCCGTACCCTTGCAAGCGTCGCAGGCAACAAGCCGATTGATCTTCAGGTCGACCTTTTTGCCGTGGCACGCCTCCATAAACTCGACGGTGACGGATTCGCGGATGTCGTTGCCGCGTCTTGGAGCGTTTGCATTTGCCGCCGAGCGTCCGGAGCCGAAACCGCCGAAGCCGCCGAAAATGCTCTCGAAAATGTCGCCAAGGTCGCCGAATCCGCCCATGCCGCCCATATCTCCGCCGCCGTAGCTGGGATCAACGCCGGCATGACCGAACTGATCGTAGCGCGAACGCTTATCGGAGTCGGAAAGCACCTCATACGCCTCGTTGACCTCTTTCATTTTTTCCTCGCAGGTCGGGTCGTCCGGGTGCAGGTCGGGGTGAAACTCACGTGCTTTTTTCTTGTAAGCCTTTTTTATTTCGTCTTCGGAAGCGCCCTTTTGCAGTCCCAGCACCTCATAATAATCTCTTTTATCAGCCATATTCTATTCTCCAGATATAAGTGCAACGCCGTACAAAGACCGCATATCGGCTCTGCACGGTATTGCCTGCACATTCAGGGCGAATGTTCTCCGCCCTGAAAAATTATTTTTAATTAAACCTCTGTAAAGTCGGCGTCTACAACACCATCGTCGTAGGAGCTTGTATCAGCCTCGCCGCCGCCCATATTTGCGAACTGTGACGGGTCGATTCCCTGTCCGTCGGGGTTAGCCTGCTGGTAGATCTTAGCGGAAAGATCGTAGAATGCCTTCTGGAGGTCGTCCTTGAGAGTCTTGATCTCATCGGTATTGTTTGCCTCGCAGGCAGCCTTCAGAGCTGCGGACTTCTGCTCGATATCAGCCTTTTCGTCAGCGGAAACCTTGTCGCCGAAGTCAGCCAGAGCCTTTTCGCACTGGAATACCAGGTTTTCAGCCTCGTTCTTTGTATCAACAGCCTCACGGCGCTTCTTATCCTCGGCAGCGTACTGCTCAGCCTCCTTAACGGCTCTTTCAACGTCCTCCTTGGACATATTTGTTGAGGATGTGATAGTGATATTCTGCTCCTTGCCTGTGCCGAGATCCTTGGCGGAAACGTGAACGATACCGTTTCTGTCGATGTCAAAGGTTACTTCGATCTGAGGGATTCCTCTCGGTGCGGGAGCGATTCCGTCGAGGCGGAAGGTTCCGAGCTGCTTATTGTCTCTTGCGAACTCACGCTCACCCTGGAGGACATTGATGTCAACGGCAGGCTGATTGTCGGCATATGTTGAGAACACCTGCGAATACTTCTTCGGGATAGTAGTGTTTCTCTCGATCATTCTTGTGCATACTCCGCCGGCTGTCTCGATACCGAGTGAAAGTGGAGTAACGTCCAGGAGGAGGAGTCCGTTTTCAACGTCTCCGCCGAGAACGCCGCCCTGGTAAGCAGCGCCGAGAGCTACGCACTCATCAGGATTGATGCCCTTGAACGGTTCCTTGCCGATGAGCTTCTTAACAGCCTCCTGAACGGCAGGTATTCTTGAAGAACCGCCGACCATGAGTACCTTGTCGAGCTCTGAAATGGAAAGACCGCTGTCGCTGAGAGCCTGTCTTACGGGTCCCATAGTAGCCTCTACCAGGTCGGCTGTCAGCTCGTTGAACTTAGCCTGCGTCAGTGTAAGGTCGAGGTGCTTAGGTGTGCCGGAAGCGTCAACAGTGATAAAGGGAATATTGATATTTGAGGTTGTTGTGGAGGAAAGCTCGATCTTAGCCTTTTCAGCGGCGTCCTTGAGACGCTGTGCAGCCATTTTGTCTGCGGAAAGGTCAACTCCGTCGCTCTTCTTGAACTCCTCTACGATCCAGTTGATGATACGCTGGTCGAAGTCGTCGCCGCCGAGGCGGTTGTTGCCTGCCGTAGCGAGAACCTGCTGGATATCCTCGCCCATCTCGATGATAGAAACATCGAAGGTACCGCCGCCCAGGTCGTATACCATGATGTTCTGCTCCTCTTCCTTGTCGATACCGTAGGAAAGAGCGGCAGCAGTAGGCTCGTTGATGATACGTCTTACATTAAGACCGGCGATCTGACCGGCGTCCTTTGTAGCCTGTCTCTGTGAGTCGGTGAAGTAAGCGGGAACGGTGATAACAGCCTCTGTTACAGGCTCTCCCAGATATGATTCAGCGTCAGCCTTGAGCTTCTGGAGGATCATAGCTGAGATCTCCTGGGGAGTATAGTTTTTGCCGTCGATATTTACCTTATGATTAGAGCCCATGTGTCTCTTGATGGAAGAAATCGTTCTGTCATGGTTGGTGATAGCCTGTCTCTTGGCAACCTGACCAACGAGACGCTCGCCGCTGTTTGTGAAAGCTACAACAGAGGGAGTAGTTCTTGCGCCCTCGCTGTTAGGGATGACTACGACCTGACCGCCTTCCATAACGGCTACGCATGAGTTTGTTGTACCTAAGTCGATTCCGATAATCTTTGCCATTTTAATTACCTCCAAAGAAATCTTTATATTTTATGCAGTGATTTAGTCCGCTGCCACAGCCACCAGAGCCGGACGGATAAGCTTGTCGCCAAGCATATAGCCCTTCTGGTAGACGGCGCAGACATGATTTGCGGCGTAATCAGTGCCGCTCTGCTGCTGCATTGCATTGTGAAAATTGGGATCAAATTCCTTGCCGAGAGCGTCGATAGCGGTCACATTCATATCCGCCATGAACTTGCCCAGCTGATTAGCGATCATATTCAGACCGTTCTTGAAATTTTCGTCGGAGCATTCAGCTTCAAGGCAGCGCTCAAAGCTGTCTATGACCGGGAGAAGACCCTCCACGCATTTTGCCGTTGCATTAGCGTATGTCTCAGTCTTTTCTCTTGCTGTACGCTTGCGGAAATTGTCATAGTCGGCGTTTACCCTGTAGAGGTTTTCCGTCGCCTTTTCGAGCTTTTCCTCAAGCTCTGAGATCTGTGCCGCAACGTCGTTGTATTCGCTTACGGCGTCTTCCTCGTCCTCGGAAGAGGCATCGGCTGCTTCTGCCGTGGTATTCTCTTCCTCAATATCGCTTTCTTCGGCGATATTCAACTCTTTTTCGTCCATTACTGCTCCTTTCCCTGGGTCTCGTCGGACCCGGTATCTTTATCCTCTGACATAAGAGCCGATATCTTATGCGTGAGATACTCAACATATGGAATAATTTTTTTATAATTCACTCTCATAGGCCCTATAATTCCCAGCGAACCGGCTTCCCTTCCCTTTTTCCGGTATTTAGAGACGATCATGCTGGAGTTGCCTATGGCAAAGGTTCCGCCTGCGCCGAATTTTACCTGTATGCCGCTGAAGGAATCGTCCAGCAGCTCTGTAAGCTCGTTTTTATGCTCGATGAACCGCACGACCTCCATTTTATCCAGTTCCTCGCAGGAGAGGAGCTTTTCACCGCCGCTTACGGTAAGCTGCTGCTGTCTCAGGTCTGCGGAAAGCTCGCAGATGCCCTTTACAAGAGGTGAAAGGCTGACCATATATGCCGAGACCGCAGTTATCATCTTATCCAGCATTTCCTCGTTGAGCTCCTCTACAGAGACGCCGCTGAGGTTTTCGTCTATATAATGCGTAAAGAAATCGAGCTGTTCGTGGCTGAGGTCGAATTCCAGCCGGCAGGCCTTATTTTTTATGCTTCCGTTCGAGGTTATCAGCAGGATAACGTAAAGGCGTTTTCCCGTCGGTATCACTTCTACCTTTGATATGACCGAGAAGCGTGGAGCGGAATTTGCAACTACCGCAGCGCATTGAGTAAGCTCTGTAAGAGCAGTCGCCGCATTCTGGATAAGCAGCTCCTCCGGAGTATTCTCGTCGCCAAGCAGCTCGTCGAGCCGTATTTTCTCCTCACCGGAAAGCTCCGGAGGAGCGATAAGCTCGTCGATATAGAGCCGGTAGCCGGAATATGTGGGGATCCTTCCCGCGGAGGTGTGTGGCTGTTCGAGATAGCCGAGCTGTTCGAGGGCAGCCATATCGTTGCGGATAGTAGCCGCGGAGACATTGATATGTTCCATTTTAGCGACAGCCTTGGAGCCGACAGGCTCGCCGGTTCTGATATATTCGTCAACCACAGCAGCGAGAACCTTCAGCTTTCTGTCATCCACGATCTATCACAACCTTTCGCCAAGTTCGTCACTGTTTAGCACTCTTGCTCTTTGAGTGCTAATATAACTTTACCACTATTGTTCCCGTTTGTCAAGAGTTTTATTCTTTTTCAGCGTTTACAACAAATTCCATGTCAGAAAATCAACAGTTTTATCTATTAAAGCTAAACGTCAGGTTCCAAAAGGGACATACATAGTGCGCCTTGTCCCTGCGTATATATTTTTTTGGAAACAATTCCGAAAATTGGGTTCTGTAATATTCCGCAATTTTTGCCTTGACTATATTGATCTTATATGTTACAATGTACATAGCAGCCTGTGGGCTTGATCAACAGATTCTATTAAGGAGAACTATTATGGGAAGATACTTCGGCACAGACGGATTCAGAGGTACGGCTAATGAAAATCTTACAGCCGACCACGCATATAAAGTAGGCCGTTTCATCGGCTGGTACTATGGGGAGCTCAAAAAGAGAAACGGCGACGATTCACCGGCACGCATCCTCATTGGCAAGGATACGCGCCGCTCAAGCTATATGTTCGAGTATTCGCTTGCGGGCGGGCTCACGGCTTCAGGTGCGGACGCTTATCTGCTCCACGTTACAACTACGCCCTCTGTTGCGTATATTTCAAGGGTCGACGGCTTTGACTGCGCCGTTATGATCTCTGCAAGCCATAACCCGTATCACGACAACGGTCTGAAGCTTATCAACGGCAAGGGCGAGAAGATGGAGGACGAGGTGATAAACCTTGTTGAGGATTATCTTGACGGAAGGCTTGAGGTTTTTGGTCAGAGCTGGGATGAGATACCCTTTGCAAGGAACGAGAAGATCGGAAACTCCGTGGACTACGTCTCCGGCAGAAACAGATACATAGGCTATCTTATTTCACTTGGAGTATATTCGTTCCGGGGAATGAAGATCGGTCTCGACTGCGCAAACGGTGCAGCCTGGAACATTGCGAAGGCTGTTTTCGACGCCCTCGGAGCTGAGACCTACGTTATCAACAACACTCCTAACGGTGTGAATATCAACGACAATGCAGGCTCGACGCATATCGGGGTTTTGCAGAAGTTCGTAGTGGAAAACGGTCTCGACGCCGGATTCGCCTACGACGGAGACGCCGACCGCTGTCTCTGCGTTGACGAAAAGGGAAATATCATAACCGGCGACCATATCCTGTACATCTACGCAAGATATATGAAAGACAGGGAGAAGCTCGTCAACAATACCGTAGTTGCCACGATAATGTCAAATTTCGGATTCTTTAAGGCTCTTGAAGAGGCAGGCATCGACTATGCAAAAACAGCTGTAGGCGACAAATATGTCTATGAGTATATGAAGGAGCACGGCTGCTGTCTCGGCGGCGAGCAGTCGGGTCATATCATCTTCTCAAAATATGCGTCGACAGGCGACGGCATACTTACCAGTCTGAAGATCATGCAGGTGATAATGTCAAAGAAGCAGAAGCTCAGCGAGCTTGCCGCGCCTATGGTGGAATATCCCCAGGTCCTTGTCAACGTCAGGGTAAAGGATAAGGCTGCCGCGCAGTCTGACCCGGACGTTCAGGCTGCCGTGGCAAAGGCTTCGGAGGAGCTTGGCTCAACGGGACGTATGCTGGTGCGTGAAAGCGGAACAGAGCCGCTGGTGCGCGTTATGGCAGAGGCTGAGACTGAGGAGATATGCCGCAAATACGTTGACAGCGTTGTTGATGTGCTGAGGGCTAAGGGTCATACTATTTGAACAAAGAAATAGGAAAAGCTATGAAAAAACAAGTTTACAATCCATTTTTGCCCCTTTATGAGTATATCCCGGACGGAGAGCCGCATATTTTCGGTGACAGAGTTTACCTCTACGGTTCTCACGACAGGGAGGGCGGCAGCACCTTCTGTATGGACGACTATACTGTCTGGTCTGCTCCGACAGACGATCTTTCTGACTGGCGCTGCGAGGGCGTTATCTACAGCGCGTCACAAGACCCGGACTACTGCGGGGAGCGGAAATATATGTACGCTCCCGACGCTGTTCAGGGCAATGACGGCAGATATTATCTGTACTACTGCCTTTCCGGGAAATACGGCTTCGGCGGCTATTATGGACCTGTTTCTGTCGCCGTCTGCGATACGCCTGCCGGGAAATATGAATATCTCGGATATGTCCGCTATCCCGACGGAACGCCCATGAAAAAATACGTCTGCTTCGACCCGTGCGCATTCAACGACGGCGGTACGATACGCATATACTACGGCACACAGTATATGAACGAGACAAACGATATTCTTGCGGCGGACAGCGCTAAGCTGTCGGATGTAATGAAACGCTATGACAAGACGGCGGAGGAGATACTTTCGACTGCCGATAATGTCAACGGCGCGTGTATGGTGACGCTGGAGGACGATATGCTTACGGTCAGGGAAGAGCCGAAGCATATTATCCCCTATGAGGCGGATTTCGGAGGGCACGAGTTCTTCGAGGCAAGCTCCATGCGTAAAGTCGGCGATAAATACTATTTCATCTATTCCTCACAGAAAAACCATGAGCTTTGCTATGCCGTAAGCGATCACCCGGATCGTGATTTCGAGTTCAGAGGAACGCTGGTTTCCAACGGCGACGTAGGCGTAAACGGCGTGGACGACAGCTGCCGCATGAATATGACAGGCACGACTCACGGCAGTATTATTGAGATACAGGGACAGTGGTACGTGTTCTACCACAGGCTGACGCATAAATCGGACTACAGCAGACAGGCGTGTGCGGAGAAGATCTATATTGCGGCTGACGGTACTATCGCTCAGGCGGAGCTGACCAGCTGCGGTCTTAACGACGGCTGGCTTCGTGCGGAGGGACGCTATCCTGCCGCGATCGCCTGTCATATAACAAACGGAAAAATGCCCCACGGTTCAAACCGGATATTCGGGAACAGCTTTCCAAATGTGACAAACAGGGGAGACGAGCGGTTTATCGGCGAAATTTCCGGAGACGTACTTGTGCGGTACAGATATTTTTCCGGAGCTCCGGAGAGGATCGGCATCTGCTGTAGAGGCTCGGGCAGCGGAACCGCCGAGATAAACGGAGAAAAAATAAGCCTTGTTCCCTGCGGAGAATGGACGGATATTCCTGCGGCTGCGGCTAAAACCGGGGATAAATTCGATATTACGATCAGATTCTACGTTGACGGAGAATTTGAACTGAAAGAGATATATTTTGAATAATATACAAAATTGACAGCAAAATTTCCGCTGTTTAGGCAAAACACCCAAAAATCAGCGGAAATTTTTTCTGCCTATTGACTTTTGTGTTTCAACGTGATATTATATAGATGATAAACTGAAATATTATATTTTTCCGGAGGTAAAAATGGCTAAGAAAGAAACAAGCAATCTGAATATTACCATTAATAACAAGGAAGAGGAAAACGAGGTCATAATTTCTTTTTCTACATTGTTTAAGAAACTGAAAAAATATTTCCTGATCTGGCTTGTTGCAGTGGTTGTATTTATCGGGATCGCTTTCGGTTATTCAGGCATCTCAACACAGGTCACAAAGCCGCGGCTTACGGCTCTTATAAGCTTCTCCTTTGACGGAGTTGAAAAGGGTCTCGACCCCAATGGCAGAGAATTTGACGTTTACTCTGTAAAGAATCCCGCCGTTATCGAGCGTGCTCTTACAGAACTGGGTATCAATATGGATCAGCTTGAACCGATCCGTGAGGGAATCACCATTGATGGAAGGATACCTGATGACGCTCTCCGGCGTCTCAATGTTTATTACGATGTTCTTGACAATACGACGAACGGTTCTATCAGCGCTGCGGAGAAGATCCTGGAGACCACCTATTTCGCAACTCAATATGAGGTCTATTTCGATTACACCGGTACAAGCCTTACAGACGAAGAGGCTGTAAGCGTTCTGAATACCATCCTGAACACATATACCGATTATTTTTACGAGCTTTACGGCTACAACGAGGCTGTGGGAAACGCTCTTGCCGCTGTTGACTACACACTTTACGACTACAATGAGGCTATCGACGTATTCTCCAACAGTCTTTCTTCACTGAAAACTTATGTTAAGCAGCTTGCAGACGAGGACGACACACGGTTCCGTTCTTCGGTTACAGGCTATACCTTCTCCGACCTTTATCAGTCGATAAAGACTGTTGAGGAGATAGAGCTTGACAAGATATCCTCGTTTATTACGGTAAATAATATTACAAAGGACAAGGATCAGGCTCTTGCTTACTATGAGTACAGAATAAAGGCTCTGGGCAGAGATAAGGCTCAGTACGAGGAAACTCTCAAGGCTCTCGAGGCTTCGATCGAGGCTTATCAGAAGGATCAGATCATAGTATTCGGCAGCACGGAGGACACTAATACACAGTCTACGCTGACATCTCAGCAGTACGACGATATGTTCGCCCAGAAGAACCGTATCTCCACACAGCTTGCACAGACCAAGCAGCAGATCAACTTCTATAAGGACAGACAGGAATCTCTCAGCGACGGCAAGATGATGGCGACTCAGGATGAGATCAATAAGCTTGAGGAAGACCTGGCGGCTCTCGATGAACGAGTAAGCGCTCTGGTCGAGCTGGTATGCGACACATCTGAGGACTATTACAAGAACGTAACCTTCAGCAATGCGTACAATGTTCTTGTTCCGGCGTCGAACACGACTTCAAACAAGATCTCGCGTATCATCGGCAATGCGAAGATGCCGCTGGTGCTCCTGGAGGCTTTCGGTATTGTTGTTTATTTCGGTGTCGCGTTTGTTACAGCTATTGTTTCCGACACCAGAAGGAACAAGCAGAGGATCGAAAAGAAAAAGCGTGACGATGACGACGACGCTGAGGACAGCGAGGAGTCTGAAACAGAGACAGATAAGAAAAAGAAGAACAATTGAAGTAATATATATAAGGGCTGCTGCAGGATATGCAGCAGCCCTTTTCTGTAAGGAGTTATAAAAATGTCGTTGATATTTTTCATTATAAATATTCTTTCTTTCATTGCCGCAGGAGTCGGTATTTTTATGCTCACCTCAAGTCGCGGCGAGGGAAAGACCGCAAAAATACGAAAATTCATTCTCGGCTGTGAGGGCGTGATGCTGCTTATGGCTGTTCTCGATCTTTGCAGAATATCGGGAATGAGCGGCTATCGCTTTGTTTCGCTGCTGGAAATAGTTATTACCGGAATTGCTCTGGAAATAAACAGGATAAAAGTCACCGGAAAATTTTCGGGGCTTCTGAAATTCATTTCCCGGTCGTTTATGGTATGCGCGGCGTTTGAGCTTTTTGTGTTCAATATCAATTCCGCACATCTGCTGAACAGCAAATATGAGGAAAAAGCTCTCGATCTCAGCTCGGCGGCAGTGGTGGGTTTCGACAGCGCAGCCGGAAAATCTACAGGCGGTTCAGCTGTCATTGAGTTTACGGGAATTGAAATGCCCGTGGGAACTCTGACGATAGACGCTGAATCAGATACGCGAAGTTCGTCATTTTTTGCTATCGACATCACCGACGATACTTACTCAAAGGATTACCGCTATGGTATCGCGGAGGCGACGGTGATAAAGGGATACGAACGGACAAGCACCGTTCCCTGCAATTTTTCGGGAAACGTCCATGATCTCCGCATCAGATTTTCTCCGGCTGACGACGAGACGATAACGATAAAAAGCATTGCGGTCAATGTGCCGATCAGGCTGCATTTTTCTGTGATACGCTTCTGGTTCATGTTCTTAGGCAGCGTTGCTGTGTACGCTCTTTGCTCGGAGCAGCTTCTCCGCAGACCCTACAAAGAGCGGAAACGTACTGTAAATACGGCAATATGGGCATTTACGGCGTTTCTCATGTTAGGCTGTCTGTTTATCGCTAATATGTCGCGCTATCTGAATCCGGAGCACAGCATTTCCGCCGACCTGATGTCGACCTCCGGCAACCAGATAAGCCAGGAAATCGTCGACGCCTTCGAAAAGGGTCAGCTTTACCTTTACGACGCAGACCCGGAGCTGCTTGCGCTGGAAAATCCCTATGACGAGAGCCAGCGTGCAGGACTCTGGACATATCCCTGGGATCATCTTCTCTTCGAGGGGAAGATCTACTCCTACTACGGAATAGCCCCTGTGCTCGTCCTTTTCCTGCCGTATCATATGCTGACAGGCTATTATTTCCCTGCGGTATGGGCAGTCTGGCTCTTCGGCGTACTGGGAATATTCTTCCTGACGAAAATGTATTTGTGCTTCGTGAATAAATTCTTCAGGAACACACACGGCTCGCTCATTTTGCTGGGAGCGGTGATAATGCAGGCTTCGACAGGCATTTTCTTCAATTTCTACAACCCGAATTTCTACGAGATAGCCCAGACCTCCGGCTTCCTGTGCGTTACCGGCGGAGCGTATTTCCTTATCAGCTCCGGGGTTATCGGCGAGGGAAAGATAATCAGGTGGAGGCTCGCCATATCGGGAATATTCCTGAGCATGGGTGTGCTTTGCAGACCGACTCTTGCAGTGTACTGCCTTGCAGCGATGATTTTTGTGTTCGCAGGCTTCATGAAGCTGAAAAAGAGCTATGCGAAAGGCTCGAAGGTCAGATATTACCTGCCCTATCTGCTTTGCGCGCTGCTTCCCTATGTGCTCATCGGTTCGATCCAGATGTGGTACAACTACGCGCGCTTCGGCAGCGTCCTTGACTTCGGCATCCAGTATTCGCTGACTATAAACGACTTTATTAATTCCGAATATCACACTCATTTTGTGTTTATCGGATTTTTTGCCTATCTCCTTGCAATGCCAGGATTTACGCCGCAGTTTCCGTTTTTTACCGCGGATTATGCGCACACTTTTATTCCCCAGGGCTATTATTTCGTGGCAACCGGAGCGACTCTCGGACTTCTCTGGCGCGCTCTGCCGATACTGGCGTATTTCAGATTCCCAAGGGCGTACAGGCTTACTGAGAATAAAAACAGGAAATTATATGCGCTGATAGTTTTTGCTGTGTGCGTTGCCTGCCCCTTTGCGGTCATTTTCTCGATATGGGAAAGCGGCTACGGCACGAGATACTGCGTGGATTTCGCATGGCAGCTTATTCTCGGAGCGCTTATCATCTGTTATATAATTCACGGCAAGGCGAGCGACGAAATGTGCCGTCACACCAATTCGGCAATGATAATTGCTGCAGCCGTGAGCCTTGTGATGAATTTCATCCAGGTTTACAGCTATTATCCGCCTGCCGAGCTTTTCAATACCGAATGGCAGGCAAACTACATGGCGTTTGCAAGATTGTTTGAGTTCTGGAGATAAAAAATTAAGGCAGTACTGCACGATCTCTGTGCGGAACTGCCTTTTCTTTATTTTGCAGACGATAGGCTGCGCAGCTTTTCCCGGATATGGGCAAGCGCAGCTTCAGGGTCGGTGTCGTTGATGACGGCCGTTTCCATGGGGCAAAAGCCCGTATTATCGCGATTTCGTATAGCGTCGGCGAGGACGTCATAGCTCACGTTTATCCCGTGGCTTTTCAGCGTTTCGAGAGCCGGCTTGCTTATGACTCCGGCGTAAACTTCAGCAGGGGAGAGCAGAACGTAGAGAAATGCCGCCGCCTTGCCTATGACCCTGTCGGCAGCGGAATATCCCCGAAGGCTTTTTCCGCTGTCAAGAAGCCTTAAAAGCGGTTTTACGCCTCTTTCGCAGCTTGTAAGCTCATCATCGCCGCAGACTGCCGCAAGCGTACAGCCGCAGGAACCAAGCAGCGAGACCGCTCTTTCAATATCACTTCTCATGCCTTTTCGGATTTTCGATCCTGTACATCAGAAGCGGAAGCAGACTCCACTGGAGAACGAGTCCGGGAATACCTGTTGCTACAGATCTCCAGATAGCAGCAACCTTGACGCTTTCGTTTCCGAGGGCGTAAACGGCGATCAGGATTGCAGCGGCACGGATAAGGCGTCCGCCGACCTGAGCCGCGAATACCTTAGCGATATTGGGCATTTTCACGTTTCTCAGCAGACCTGCGAAAGCTCCGTATGCACAAAGCTCTATCATCATAAAGGGCAGCATGACCTGTCCCGGCATCCCTGTCAGAGCAAAGCTTGCGAGAGGGCCGAGAAGTCCCGAAGCTGCGCCGGCATAGGGCCCAGCAAGAAGTCCCACCAGTATGATAGGCAGGTGCATGGGCAGGAACGTTTCGCCGAGAGACGTGCCAAGTCCGGAAACCGCGCCCATAACGTGGAAAAGCTGGGGAACGGCAACTGCTCCGATAACGGCGAGAACTGCCGCAAGAGTCTGAATTTTTACGGAAAGACGCGGCTTTTCCGCTGTTTTTGAAATTGCTGACATAATAAAAACTCCTTTACATATTAATCATAGCCGAAAAATCCTTCATCATAGCGGAAATTTCGATCTGCTGAGGACATACCTGCTCGCAGCTCCGGCAGCCGATACAGTTTCCCGGACGCTTGTTCTCCTCCATACTGCCCACTGCCATAGGCGCAAGGAAGCCGCCGCCCGTTATCTTATGCTCGTTGTACAGGGCGATAAGCTCCGGGATCGGCAAATTCTGCGGACAATGGCTCGTGCAGTAGTGGCAGGCTGTGCAGGGCAGACCGCCGAGCTTCGTCTCCTCGTCCGCAAGGGCAACGATGCGCTTGAATTCCTCCTCGTTAAGTGGCTTATCCTCGCTCCATACGGCGATATTCTCTTTAAGCTGCGCCATGTCGGACATACCGGAAAGCACCATCGTGACCTCCGGTATCGCCTGCAAGAACCGGAATGCCCAGCCGGGAATACTCTCATCCGGACGCATGGACTTCATAATGCTCTTCATTTTTTTCGGTGCGTCGGCAAGCTTGCCTCCCCGGACAGGCTCCATGACCCACACCGGAATGTTGTATCTGCTCACCAGCTCAACCTTTTCCTTAGCGTTCTGGAAGTGCCAGTCCATGTAGTTGATTTGCAGCTGGCAAAATTCCATATGCTCGCCGTAAGCGTCTAAAAACCGCTGTATCACGTCAATATCGCCGTGTGCAGAAAAGCCGAGATGCTTTATCCTGCCGTTTGCCTTCTGCTCGAGAAGGTAGTCGAGAATACCAAATTCCGGATTCAGATAGTCGTCGATGTTTCCCTCGTAGACGTTATGGAACAGGTAAAAATCGAAATAGGGCGTCTGGCATTTTTCAAGCTGCTTCTCAAAAATTTCCCGAACCTTCGGCATATTCGAGTTGTCATAGCCGGGAAATTTAGAGGCGAGATAATAGCTATCCCTGGGATAGCCGGACAGGAATTTTCCGGCTGTGAACTCGGAATTTCCGCTGTGATAGCCCCAGGCTGTGTCGTAATAGTTGATGCCGTTTTTCATGGCGCAGTCGATCATTTCAGCAGCCTTCGCCTCGTCTATCCTGGAATCGTCACCGTCGATGACAGGCAGCCGCATCATGCCCAGACCAAGTCCGGACAGACTGATGTCCTGAAATTTTCTGTAGATCATGTTATGTACCTCCCAAATGTGATTACTGACTATATTATACAATAAATAATTAAATGTGTCAATGACTTTATCAACAATTTTGTTTGTAAAGACTATTAAAATTTTCCATACGGCTATTGCAATTTGGTCGATTGTGTGTTATAATTATCCTGCAAACTATTCCGCCTTTAGGCAGGCGGCTTTAAGGAGTAAAAATTTATGAAGATTTCAGACGGATTCTGGCTTAATAAGCCGGGCTACAGCGTTAATTACGCAACCCAGATGTACACCGTTGAGGCTGACGAGACCTCTGTGACTGTGTACGCCACAAATCAGTGGATAGGCAACCGCGGAATGACTCTCGGCGGACCTATGCTCACTATCAGCTTCACCTCTACCCTTGAAAACAGCATCAAGGTCTCTATCGAGCATTTCAAGGGCGCCGTGAAAAAAGCTCCCGCATTTGAGCTTTACGAGGACCCAGGCTTCAGACCTGTTGTAAATAAGCTGGAAAACGGCGGCTATGAGCTGATCTCCGGCAGAACTAAGGTGAAGATCGGCTGCCAGGGCGGCGGCTACGAGATATCCTACTGGTACGACGACAGACTTCTCACAAAGGAGGGCTGGCGCACGACCTCTCTCATCGAGGAGGAGGATTGGTTCACCAGAAATAAAAAGACAGCAGAGGAGGGCGGCCGCTTCTTTGCAAAGTCGGATAACGGCGATAATACGTATATCCGGGAGATGCTGGGTATCAGCGTGGGCGAGTACATCTACGGCTTCGGCGAGAAGTTTTCGACCTTCGTGAAGAACGGTCAGACTGTGGAGGTCTGGAACAACGACGGCGGCACCTGCTCCGAGCAGAGCTATAAGTCGATCCCTTTCTACGTTTCCTCCAGAGGCTACGGCGTGTTCGTGAACCACCCGGAAAACGTTACATTTGAGGTCGCCTCCGAGACCGTTTCAAAGGTTTCCTTTGCAGTACAGGGACAGCGCATGGAGTATTTCATCTTCGGCGGCGAGACAGTGGCAAATGTCCTTGAAGCATACACCGACCTCACCGGAAAGCCGGCTCTTCCGCCTGCATATACTTTCGGACTGTGGCTGTCTACTTCCTTTACCACAAGCTATGACGAGGAAACTGTGACCTCCTTTATCAACGAAATGGAGCGCAGGGATATCCCTCTGGAGGTCTTCCACTTTGACTGCTTCTGGATGAAGGAGTTCCAGTGGTGCAGCTTCGAGTGGGACAACGATATGTTCCCCGATCCAAAGGGCTTTATTTCCAGACTTAAAGAAAAGGGCCTGAAGGTCTGCGTATGGATAAATTCCTACGTTGGACAGCGCGCTCCGATTTTCGACGAATGCATGGAAAAGGGATATTTCATCAAGAATAAGGACGGCTCTGTTTTCCAGTGCGACCTGTGGCAGCCGGGACTTGCCATTATCGACTTCACAAATCCCGAGGCGCGCCAGTGGTACGCAAACCAGATCAAAAAGCTGGCCGAGCTGGGTGTGGACGCTATCAAGACCGACTTCGGCGAGCGTATCCCTACCGATGTTGTCTACTTCGACGGCTCCGATCCGTACAAGATGCACAACTATTATACATACCTTTATAATAAGACAGTTTTCGAGGCTCTCCAGGAGGCAAAGGGCATGAACAACGCCTGCCTCTTTGCCCGGTCTGCAACTGTCGGCGGACAGAAATTCCCGGTACACTGGGGCGGCGACTGCTTTGCAAATTATGAGTCCATGTGGGAGACTCTCCGCGGTGGACTTTCCCTCTGTCTCTCAGGCTTCGGCTTCTTCTCACACGATATTTCCGGCTTCGAGGCTACGGCTTCCCCCGATCTCTACAAGCGCTGGACGGCGTTCGGACTTATGTCCACTCACTCGCGCTATCACGGCAACTCCTCCTACCGCGTGCCCTGGAGCTTTGACGAGGAAAGCTGCGATGTTTCACGCCATTTCGTAAAGCTCAAAGGCAGAATGATGCCCTACCTCTTCCGCAGCGCTGTTGAGACGCACAAGACCGGCGTGCCCATGATGCGCGCCATGGTTGTGGATTTTGCTTACGACAAGGCGGCTCTTACTGTCGATACACAGTATATGCTTGGCGACAGTCTGCTCGTTGCGCCTGTATTCAGCGAGGACGGACAGTGCAGCTTCTACCTCCCGGACTGCGGAGTATGGACGGATATCCAGACCGGCGAGGAGCTTGAGGGCGGAAAGTGGTACACCAGAACATACGATTACTTCGGACTGCCGCTCTATGCAAAGCCCGGTTCTATCATGGTTTACGGCGATTTCAAGAAGAGCGTTGAATATGATTATGCGGACAACATGAGGATAGTTGTTTACAATATGGCTGACGGTTCGGCTGCAAAGACTACAGTTTACAGCAAGGACGGCGAGATCGCTGCGGATATCAGGGTCGAGAGAGATCACGATAAGCTGATCGTAACAGTTTCCGGAACTGATAAGCCCTTTACGGTTGAGAGCACCCAGGGACTGGAGATAGAGATAGCATAGGCGGGGAGCCCATTAAATTGGGTTTCAAAAGGGACTGGTCCCTTTTGCAGAGTCCAGAGGCACCGCCTTTGGCAGGGTATGGGACAGAGTCCCATATCGACCATAGGTCGATGATGCCTTTAGACGCTCTGCAAGAGAGAGCGTCTCCTTAGATGTAGCAAAGCTGAATCACGGAATAATATGGTAAAATCACGGAAAATTACGGTGGAATTACCGCGGCGGATATGGTATTATAATAACAGAAAAGGAAATGCCTTGAATGAGTGAATGAAAAAGAGTCAAGGCGACAAAGAGTCATGGACAGGCATTTCCCGGATAGAAAACCTGATATATCGGCGGCAGAGAGAAATTAGCCGCCGGAAGAAATCTGCCGTCGGCTTCCACCTCTCCTTGCCGACATAACATAACATGAAGAGGCTGCAATTATGCAGCCTCTTTCAGCGTGGCGGGTAGCACCCGCTGGCAATTTCACGTAGCCGCGTCCTACGGTCGCTGATATATCATCAGACGAGGTTTTCTTCGCGAATTGAAGAAATTTGATTATGTAGGGACACGGCACGCCGTGTCCGTCTTGTGTGTCTCGAAATTTCGCACGTACAAGGGACAACCATCCCTTTTGAAGCCCAATTTTTTTTGCTGTTTTAATCTTGTCTTTGCCTTGACAAACGCCTGCAAAAATTATATAATAAAAGAAATAAAATAGAAATGAGGTCTTGGTTTTGGAATTTCTATTAGTCGATGACAACGAAATTACCCTGGAGATCCAGCGGCTAATGCTGGAGAGCTGCGGTCTTACCGTCGTGACTGCCGATAATGGCTCGGCTGCCGTCAGACTTGTACAGGAAAAAAAGTTCTTTATGATTTTTATGGATATCCAGATGCCCGATATGAACGGCTTTCAGGCTGCTGAGCTTATCAGGGAAACGGACAGCTCTACGCCGATCATCGCCCTGTCTGCCGATAAGATAGACCCGGACGATCAGCAGTTCAAAAAAAGCGGCATGAACGGCGCACTCCTTAAACCGCTGCAAATGAGCGACCTTAAAGAGCTGCTCGGCAGGTATCTCACCCTTGAAATGCCCGGAGAAAAAGAGGAGGCTGACTCGGATTCCCTCTTTGCCTATGACGAGCTTCTTGCCGTGATGAAGGACGAAAGGGCTGTGCTGCGGCTTCTTGACAGATTTCTCAATATCCACGGAAACGACTGCACGGCTCTCCGTGACTATGTGTGGAACGGAAACTACCTCGGCGCACGTGAGATACTCCACAACATCGTCGGTATTTCCGGAAATATGTTCTGCAAAAGGCTCTACAGGATAGCCTGTACTCTGGGCAGCGAGCTCCGGCAGAACAGCTGCGGAAGCCTCGATATTTTCACGGCTATATGGCAGGACACCATTGAAGAGGTCGCAAGACAGCGAGCCGGACTTAGCGAAAAGGCGGAGAAGCTCTGCGTGGAGACGAATTGGCAGGAGCTTCGTGAGAAATTCTTTTCCCTTTGCGAGGATTTCGACGTGTACGCGGCGGAGCTTTTCTCGGAAAATATCTGCTGCTTTGAAAAAAATATGACTGCTCCTGTGTTTGAGCAGTTGAAAAATGCCGTTATGGCATACGATTTTCTGGAAATAATCAGTAACCGGGAGGTGTACGAAAATGTATAAGGTTCTTTTGGTGGAGGACGATGCGGCTCTCCGTTTTATTTACTCGAAAATGAAAACCTGGACTGAGTGCGGATTTAAAATAGCGGCGGAGGCTGCAAACGGCAAGGCTGCTCTGGAGCTGCTGGAGAAAAAGCAGTTCGACCTGATCTTCACGGATATAAGGATGCCCTTTGTGGACGGTATCGAGATGCTCCGTACCCTCAGCGAAAAAGGGAATACCGTTCCGGTCATTTTCGCCAGCTCCTACGACGAATTTGAATATGCACGGCAGGGTCTTATCCTAGGGGCTTTCGACTACCTGCTGAAACCCGTTGACCAGAAGAAAATGGAGGAGGTACTGCTCCGTGTTAAGAAGCGCATCGACGAGATGAACGCCGAGAGTAAGATCGAGCCGGGAGTGCAGGTGATCCTCAATCAGCTTAAAGTCTCCGCAGATACGAATAAATTTGTGAGCCAGGTCGCGCTGTACTGCTCGAAAAATTACGGCGAGATTTTTTCCGTTGAGGATATTGCCGAGGCTCACGGCTACAGCAAGGACTACTTCGGAAAGCTGTTCAAGCAGCATTTCTGCGTCACCTTTCACGAGTTCTACTCGCGTGTGAAGATCGAATATGCCAAGGAGCTTATGCGCACGGGAAACTATAAAGCCTATGAGATCAGCGATATTCTGGGATATTCCTCTGTCGACTATTTCACAAAGGTGTTTAAGGAGCTGACAGGCGTTACGCCCTCGAAGTTCAAAGCGGAGCTGACAAAGTGAGGAATTGGATATGACAAATTATGCTGAAATACTTGTAGTCGACGATATGCCCGACCATATCGCTTATTCTGGAACGCTTCTCCGCGCCGAGGGCTACCGCGTATTTGCGGCGTCAAGCGGCAAGGCTGCTATACGCTTTCTGGAGAAGCGTATTCCCGATCTGATACTTCTGGATATACAAATGGAGGATATAAACGGACTTGAGGTCTGCCGCATGATAAAAGCAAACGACCGGACGAGGGATATTCCCATAATCTTTCTGACCTCTGAGACAAGTCCGGAAATGATAGTCCAGGGCTTCGAGCTTGGCGGCTGCGACTACGTAAAAAAGCCGTTTATCAAGGAGGAATACCTCGCCCGGATAAAGACCCATTTGCAGGTGTACAATCAGCAGCGGCAGCTTACGGCAATGAACAACGAGCTGACGCAGTTCTGCTCAGCCGTTTCACATGATCTGAAAGCGCCGTTCAACATTATAAATATGCTTATAGAGATGCTGCGTTCGGAGCTTGGCGATGACGCCGACGACGGCATAGCGACCATAATGGACATGATAGTCTCAAAGGCGACTCAGACAAAGACTATGATAGAGCGTCTTTTCGAGTTCTCGAAGATGTGCAATGTAAAGGCGAATGTTCATCATATCGACATTTCCGGCATCGCACAGAATATATTCGACGACCTTTACGAGCTTGAGCCGGAGGGCAGGGATATCGAGTTTAAGCTTGGAGAGCTTCCGCTGGTCGACGCGGACGAGGTGCTGGTGGGCATTATGCTGAAAAATCTGCTTTCCAATGCAATAAAGTACACCTCAAAGCGTGAAAAGGCGGTCATCGAGCTGACGGGCAGGAGAGAGAGCGGCTACAGCGTTATAAAGATCAGGGATAACGGCTCTGGCTTTGATATGACCTATTCGGGCAAGCTTTTCCAGGTGTTCCAGCGGCTTCATTCCGACGAGGAATTTGAGGGCAGCGGCGTGGGACTTGCCCTGATAAAGCGGATAATGGATCGTCACGGCGGCAGAGTTGAGGCGTATGGCGAGGTCGATAAGGGCGCGGAGTTTTCGCTTTGGTTCCCGGCGAGAACGTAGCAGTATAGCCTGAATCGGGTTTCAAAAGGGACTGGTTCCTTTTGCAGAGTCCAGAGGCGGAGTCCTGCAGGAGAGGGCATTCCCTTAGACCTTTGGTCTGTATTCAAAAAACAGAGGAGACTTGATATTACTATGACTTCTGCAATTTTTTTCGACATTGACGGCACTCTCGTTACGGAGGATCGGCGGCGAAGCATCCCGGACAGCGCACGGAAAGCGATAGCTCAGGCACGGGAAAACGGCTGTATTACGTTTATAAATACAGGGCGGACTATTTTCAATGTGAGCCGGGAGGTTCGGGAGCTGGGATTTGACGGCTATATATGCGGCTGCGGAACGTATATCGAGTACAAGGATGAGGTGCTGCTCTATAACGGTCTTGAACAGAGCTTCTGCCGGAAAATCGCCGGGATACTCCGGGAATGCGGTGTAACTCCGGTTTATGAGCACCGTGACGGATACTTCTTCGATGATACGGCTGTACATAACTCCGGTTTAGACGGATTTTTAGCCGATTTCGTCGACGACGGAATACCTGTCGACCGTCGTGCTGACGATCCGGAGTTCTGCTTTGACAAGTTCGTTATCTGGGAGAATCCCGGCTGCGACATGGAGCGTTTCCGACGGGATATAGGCGGATATTTCGATATTATAGACAGAGGCGGCGGATTTTATGAAAACGTGCCTCTGGGCTTCACCAAAGCCACGGCGATTGAAAAAATTCTGGAAATGCTGGATATTCCGCTGAAAAACGCCTACGCAATAGGCGATAGCGCAAATGATCTTCCCATGCTCAGAGCAGTGCCGAACAGCATTGCCATGGGCGGCGCAGAGAGTATTTATCCCTACGTTTCCTACGTAACCACAGCCATAAACGACGACGGGATATATAATGCGCTGAAGCATTTCGGGCTGATCTGAAAAAGGTCTTGACAAATGTCCCGAAAAATGATATAATTAATAATGAGCAGACTATGCGGCAGCGGAAAACGTTAAGTTTATGAGGAAAGTCCGGGCATCACAGAGCAAGGTAGCTGCTAACGGCAGCCGAGGGCGACCTTAGGGCAAGTGCAACAGAGATATTCAGCCATGCCGGAAACGGCGCGGTCAAGGTGGAAAGGCGAGGTAAGAGCTCACCAGTGTGCAGGAGACTGCATAGCTATGTAAACCCTACCCGATGCAACGTCTATTGGTACTTTGTGTCTTAACTCCTGCTCGGGGGATACAGGGTAATGACGGCTTGAGCTTATCGGCGACGGTAAGCGTAGATAAATTGCCGCACACGACAGAACCCGGCTTATCGGTCTGGTCATGAAAAGAGAGCTTCGGCTCTCTTTTTGAGTTTAGGACAAGTCTGAGAATTATTTAATGATAATATCCAATTGTCAAAAGCACCATACCAGGGCGCAGGACATTGGATATATTTCACAAATTTACATTTTTTTAATAATTGCTATTTACAAATTGTTTATTTTGTGGTATGATATACTGTAGGTGAAGTGTCGGACTAAGATCTGATTTTACCTGAAAAATAAGCTGTTTGTACGGCAGAATGGAGAGATCAGTTTGAACAATAAAATCAAATCAGAGAATATGGATAAGCTCTTCGAGGCTATCCTTACACTGGAATCAGTTGACGACTGCTATAAATTTTTTGTTGATCTCTGCACCACCATCGAGCTGAAATCCTTTGCTCAGCGTTTTCACGTTGCCCGGCTTCTTGACGAGCACCGCGTCTACAACAGCATCGTTTCAGAAACCGGTGCAAGTACGGCTACAATAAGCAGAGTTAACCGCTCGCTCCAGGACGGCAGCGACGGCTACAGCATTGTTTTTGACAGACTTAAAAAGAAGGGCGTTTTGTGATGAACAATGCCGTTTGATAATATTATTAACGAAAGGAAATCCATATGAAGAAAAGCAGCCTTTTGAAAAGGTCGGCAGCTCTTATCTCAGCCGCCGCTATGCTGCTTTCCGGAACTGCGGTGACAGCAAATGCCGCTGTTATCACTCCGGAGCAGCCCAACAATTGTCAGAATTTCGCGGAAGCTCTGCAGCTTGGTCTTTGCTTCTACGACGCCAATAAGTGCGGCGATGAGGTCGCCGACGACGGATATTACTCCTGGCGGGGAAACTGCCATGTCAAGGACGCCGAAATTCCGCTGAAAACCATGAACCCCATGCCCACGGTGAATAAGGGCGACGGCGGCGAGGACGACGGCAAGGATAACGGTCTCGGCTCTTATGAGGGCGAGGGAGACGGCGGCGCAAGCGCCGAGGAGGGTCTCTACGAGGGCGTGAACATGACCCCGGAATTTATCGAGGAAAACCGCAAATACCTCGACCCCGACGGCGACGGAGTTCTCGACCTTACCGGCGGCTGGCATGATGCCGGAGACCACGTTAAATTTGGTCTGCCGGGCAGCTATTCCGCTTCGACTCTCGGCTGGGGATATTATGAGTTCCCGGAGGATTATAAAGCACTCGGTCTCGACAAGCACGTTGAGGACGAGCTGCGCTGGATAAACGACTATTTCATGAAAGCCACTTTCATGGATGACGACGGAAATGTTGTCGCTTACTGCTATCAGGTGGGCGAGGGCAACAACGACCATAACTACTGGTGTCCCCCGGAGCTCCAGGTCGACGGCACTTACGTCGCTTCCTCTTCATGCGGGGTCAAGCGTCCTGCTTACTTCGCCACACGCGAAATGCCTGCCTCGGATCAGTGCGCCGGAGCTTCGGCATCTCTGGCGGTCAACTACCTCAACTTCAAGGACAGCGACCCGGACTATGCGGAGAAATGCCTGAAATACGCCGTTGCTCTCTACGATTTTGCCGTTGAGACCCATACCGAGGAATGGGAGATAGGCACAACTCCCACGGCTACGAGCCTTGGCTATGACGGCGGCTTCTACACCTCGAGCTATGACTATGACGAGCTGGCGTGGGCGGCTGTATGGCTGTACTACTGCACAGAAAATTATGACTACATCGACGATATCGTGGCTGTCGACGAGACGATCACAAACGACAAGGGCGCACATCCGTATGTGGGCTATATGAAGCGTATCATGACAGACACCGGAAACTGCTGGCAGAACATCTGGGTACACTGCTGGGACACAGTCTGGGGCGGAGTTTTCGCAAAGCTTGCTCCTGTTACGAATACAGCCCGTGACTGGTACATTTTCCGCTGGAATCTGGAATTCTGGTCGGGCGTTGACGAGGAAACTGCGAAAACCGCAAATTACTACGTTCCCACCACAACTCACAAGTATTTCGGCATGGACGACCTTATCTGGGATCAGATCATCGACCCTGCAACTATCCCTGATCTGCCGGAAAACGACGGAAACTTTATCGCAAAGTCTCCCGAGGGCTATGCTGTTGTTGCAGGCTACGGAAGCGCACGTTACAATACGGCTGCCGGATTGCAGGCTATGGTCTACACCAAGGAGACCGGCGACATGATCTTTGCCGAATGGGCGAGAGATCAGATGGAATATATCCTGGGAGACAACCCCATGGGATATGCCTATATCGTGGGATATGAGAGCAATTTTGCGTCTCAGCCGCACCACCGTTCTTCACACTGCTCCGCGACACAGAGCATGGAGGATCCTGTAACTCAGGTACACACTCTCTGGGGCGCGCTTGTAGGCGGTCCTGACTTGGACGATTTCCACTCGGATATCACCAAGGATTACATCTACAACGAGGTAACGGACGACTATAACGCTGCCATATGCGGCGATCTTGCAGGTCTTTACCACTATTACGGCGCGGAGGGCAAGGAGCTTGCCGATAAAAACTATGTTATTCCTGATTTTGATATGTCCGAAAATGCTATCGGCTATGACCAGGTCGACGAGAACGGAGATCCGCTTCCCACCGGACTTTACATCTCCGGCGGTAAATCCCAGGAAAACGACCAGGGCATCCAGATAAAAATTGTGGTTCACAACAGAACTGTAAATCCTCCGAAATTTGAGAGCGACCTTAAAGCAAGATATTATTTCAATATCGGAGAGCAGCTTGAAAAGGGCGAGGATATAAGCTACATCTACACCCGCGTTGACTACGATCAGGAGAAGAGCTTCACTGACGGCAAGAACCAGGCGTTTATCTCCGACCCTGTAAAATACGACGACAACGGCACATATTACGTGGAAATTTCGTGGCAGAACTGCGATTTCTACGGCAGCCGTGTGTACCAGTTCGGTCTGCTGAACAAGATGAACGAGGAGACCTATGACACTGTCTGGGATTCTACAAACGACTACAGCTACGGCGATCTCGTAAGCTTCGAGGACGACAACGATGCCGCTGCTATCACGGAGAAGATCACCCTTTATGCTGACGGAAAGCTTGTCTGGGGCGTTGAGCCGGACGGAACTAAGGCTGACGTTACAGCTCCGGCTGACGATATTCTCTGGGGCGATGCGAACTGCGACGGAGTCGTGGATATCGCCGATGCTACGCTGATACTCCAGTATATCGGAAACTCCGATAAGTACAAGATCTCGGCTAAGGGCTTGAAAAATGCCGATGTTGTTGATAACGGCGGCGGCATTACAGCTATGGACTCTCTGGCTATCCAGATGTACGATGCAAAGCTTATCGGAAAGACTGATTTCCCCATAAGATTCAATGATCTGGACAATTATAAATGAAAACAAAAGACTGCTGCATTAATATTGCGGCAGTCTTTTTTGCCATTTCTAGGTAATTGTGCACAAGTTTTCGCTGTTGATTTTGGGCAGATTTTCTGATTTGTTTTTAAAAAATCTCTTGACATTCGACATTTTATATGATATGATAATAAGGTAATGAAATGAGACTTGCTCTCAATTTTTTTCGGAGGTTTATTGAAATGAAAAAAAAGATTTTTGCTGTACTGGCACTGGGTGCCGTAATGATGACTGCTCTCGTTGGCTGCGGAACTTGTAAAGAGGACGGCTGCGACGAAGAGGTTTACAAGAAAGGATATTGCGAAGTTCACTACGCAATTTATGAAACTGCCGAGGCACTTGAAGACCTTTTGGGCTAAGAGCATGGTGAGAGGCTGCTGCGTTTTTGCAGCAGCTTTTTTGTGCCCTGTTGTGCCGGAATTTCGGACGCAAAAAAATCCCCCGAACACGTGATCCAGGGGATTATCTGTTATATAGATATTACTTCATAGCCTCTTCAACAGCAACAGCACAAGCAACAGTTGCGCCAACCATCGGGTTGTTACCCATACCGATGAGACCCATCATCTCAACGTGAGCGGGAACTGAAGAGGAACCAGCGAACTGAGCGTCTGAGTGCATACGTCCCATAGTATCAGTCATACCGTAGGAAGCAGGACCTGCAGCCATGTTGTCGGGGTGGAGAGTACGTCCTGTACCGCCGCCGGAAGCTACTGAGAAGTAAGCCTTGCCAGCGTCTGTGCGCTCCTTCTTATATGTTCCTGCAACGGGGTGCTGGAAACGAGTGGGGTTTGTGGAGTTACCTGTGATAGAAACGTCAACGTTTTCCTTCCACATGATAGCAACGCCCTCTGTTACGTCGTTTGCGCCGTAGCAGTTTACCTTTGCGCGGAGACCCTCGGAGTAAGCCTTGCGGAATACTTCCTTGACCTCGCCTGTATGGTAATCCATCTCTGTCTCAACATATGTGAAGCCGTTGATACGAGCGATGATCTGAGCAGCGTCCTTTCCGAGACCGTTCAGGATAACGCGGAGGGGCTTCTGACGAACCTTGTTAGCCTTTTCAGCGATACCGATAGCGCCCTCAGCAGCAGCGAAGGACTCGTGACCAGCCAGGAATGCGAAGCACTCTGTTTCCTCCTCGAGGAGCATCTTTCCGAGGTTACCGTGACCGAGACCAACCTTTCTCTGATCGGCAACAGAACCGGGGATGCAGAATGCCTGGAGACCCTCTCCGATAGCGGCAGCAGCGTCAGCAGCTCTTGTGCAGCCCTTCTTGATAGCGATAGCGCAGCCTACTGTGTAAGCCCACTTAGCGTTCTCGAAGCAGATAGGCTGAATACCCTCAACGAGCTTGTAGATGTCCAGACCCTTTTCCTTGCAGACATCAGCGCACTCTTCGATAGAGTTGATGCCGTAAGCCTTGATAACGTCAAGGATCTGCTTTTCACGTCTCTCATATGATTCAAATAAAGCCATTTTAAGTGTCCTCCTTATTCTTTTCTGGGATCAACGATCTTAACGGCGTCAGCAACTCTGCCGTACTGTCCCTGAGCCTTCTCAAAAGCTGTGTTAGCGTCGTCGCCAGCCTTGATGAAGTCCATCATCTTGCCGAAGTTAACGAACTTATAGCCAATGATCTGGTTGTCCTCGTCGAGAGCGAGACCTGTAACGTAGCCGTCTGTCATTTCCAGATAGCGGGGACCCTTTGCGAGAGTACCGTACATAGTACCAACCTGTGAACGGAGACCCTTACCGAGGTCCTCGAGACCTGCGCCGATAACGAGACCGCCCTCGGAGAAAGCAGACTGTGAACGACCGTAAACGATCTGGAGGAAAAGCTCTCTCATAGCTGTATTGATAGCGTCGCAGACAAGGTCTGTATTGAGAGCCTCGAGAATTGTTCTGCCGGGAAGAATTTCAGAAGCCATAGCAGCGGAATGAGTCATACCGGAGCAGCCGATAGTCTCAACGAGAGCCTCCTGGATAATGCCCTCCTTAACATTGAGGGTGAGCTTACAGGTACCCTGCTGAGGAGCGCACCAGCCGATGCCGTGTGTAAAGCCGGAAATGTCCTTGATCTCCTTAGCCTTGACCCACTTTGCCTCTTCCGGGATCGGAGCTGCACCGTGAGCAACGCCCTGAGCGATAGGGCACATTGTTTCAACTTCGTGAGAATAAATCATGATTTGATACTCCTTTCAAATATTAGAGCAGACAAGCCGCCCCACATACAATAATATTATACAACATTTCTTATTTTTAATCAAGTGATTTTAACAAAAGAATAATATCCATATGTTATACTCTGCTAACATATTGTATATCTAAATCAGCTTTCATCATCGCTTTTATTCGTTTTTTCGGGATTTTTATCACCAAATAGCCTTAGCTTTCTGAACGAATGCTCCAGACGTCTGCCGTTGAAGCCCTTTTCCTCAGAAAGCTTCTTGTACTTTGCGGCAAGTTCCTCCAGCCGTTTTTTCAGCTGGGCATTTTTCTCGTTCCATTCCTCGCTCTTACTGCGGATAGTTTCGACTCCGCTGAAAAGCTTTTCCCCGGTTTTGTCGGAGATTTTACGCATTTCAGCTGAAATGTTCTCCAGAATACGTATTTTCTTCCTGATTTTAAGTATCGCCGAAACCGTTATCATGAAGTCGCTGACGAATCCGATGTAAATAACGGAAAGCAGAATTACGCCCAGAGTATGGGGGATCCAGTCTACAAACCTGTAGATAATGGGATGTATAATCCTGACAACGATAAGGCAGGCGACACCCCAGAGAAGCGAGAATTTTAAACATATATACCCGCCGATGTTGAATTTTTCGTCGGAGTAGTCCCACCAGTGCTGATTAAAAATTTTTTCGAGCACAAAGCCTGTCACCAGTTCCAGAGCGGAGGTGAGGACGACTGAGCCGACGTACAGCACCAGGATATTATCGCTTATGGGCAGCAGAGCCGAGACGACTATCACCGCTCCGAAGCCGTAGATAGGGCAGTATGGCCCATTGAGAAAGCCGCGGTTTATGAACTTTCCGTGTTCAACAGCCTGATAGACCACCTCGAGACACCAACCGAAAAACGAATATATCACGAAAAAGCTGAAAACCTGGTAAGCGCTGAAAACGTTCATTTCACATCAACTCCAAGTACGTCGTCCCGTGTATCCTCCTCAGATACCACAAGCTCCTGCCTCATCAGACACAGATCGAAGGCGTCAAGCTTATCGTCCGCGCAAAAATCGGCAGCCTTCCAGTCGGCAAGCTCTGTACCGCCGTCTCCGAGAAGCCATTTCTGGACGAGGACTAAATCAGCCACATCGAACACGCCGTCCTTGTTTACGTCGCCGATAAGCGTATTATCCCCGATAGCTTCAAATTCCCTGCCATATTTTTCGGCATATGCCTGTGCTGTGGAATTTTCATATCCGTGTATAACGACGCTTTTCGTCTGCGCATCGTCCGTAATCGTTACCCTGTAGGTAGCAGGAATGGTCTTTTCGCTGTCGTATATTTCGCATTCGGGGTCATAAATGTAAAAATCAGCGGCAGATCTTACTGAGGTAAGCGCTTTTTCGCCGAGGGTGTGACTTCTGTAGTGTATCTCAGCCAATGTCCGGCTTCCGCTCAGGGTCGGGAACAGCAGATCTCCGATATACTTTACGGACTCCGGAATGTCCAGCAATTCAAGCTGATCTCTCATGAAGAACGACATTTCGGCGATTCCCACCGTGCCCTCTGGAATTACGGCTTCTTTGATATCTGTGTCGCTTCCCACGACCCAATCTCCGACGTAGTGAACGCCGTTTCTGTTTTCGAGGCAGCCGGAATCCTCAAAGGCGTCTGCTCCGATATATGTCACGGTATCGGGAATAGTAAAGTTCGTCAGCGCCGTACATTCATTGAAAGCGTCGAATCCGATCTTCTCGATATCGCCATGGAAAACGACCTCGGAAAGAGAGTGGCATAAAAAGAACATATAGCCGGACAGAGAGGTTATGCTTTCGGGAATTTCAACTGTTTTAAGGTTGATACAGGCGAGGAATGCGCCGTTGTTTATGTGCTTTACGGTCGAGGGGATGACTGCCTTTTCAAGCTTATAGCAGGCGTAAAATGCGTAGTCGCCGATGCTCTCTGCCTGAGCCGGGATCTTCAGCTCGCTCATATCCATAGCCGGCGGACATCCGATCACTGTGCTCATATCCTTGCTGTAAAGAATACCCTCCGACAGGGTAAAATATGGATTTGTTTCCGATACAATGACCTTTGAGATCAAGGGCAAAGCATCTTCGCTGTTTCCGGATGTAGTGGAGGTCATGTCGAACCAGTCGAAATATTGCAGGGAATCAGGCAGGATGATAGTAGTAAGTCCTCCGCAGTAATAAAAGGGTTCACCTGTAATGCCGACAACGGGCAGCCCCTGTATCTCGCCTGGAATTGCGACCTCTGTCACATCGGTGTCCTTGCACTCCGCAAGGACTGCGTAATCGTCGTACAAACGAAAGACCAGATCATCCTCCGTTACCTCCGAATATCCCGCGTCGGGGTCGGGAAACTGCTCTTCCTCCTGCTGGTAGTATTCATTCATAGTTGCCGCCTCGACAGCGTTTGCCGGAATCGCATAGGCAGGCGCTGAACCGCATATTACGGCAATAACGGCTAATAATGCAAAAACCTTTTTCATATTATCAGAATCCCAGCTCCTCGCCTACGATAATGACCTTGATACGACCCTTATGCCGCTGCTGGGCGGAGATCAGGTAGTTGCAGCAGATACGACCGTCGCCGCGGCAGCCGTCGGAGATCTGCCTGCCGCTGTTTCTCAGGGAGATACATTCTCCGGTCTCGGCACAGGGCGTTTTGCAGTCGAGACGGACGCAGTTCGGTGGAGCAGCCGTGTTCTTCACGCGTATCTCAGCCTCTTCAAGATCCCGGACGATCTTATTATATCCGGCAATTATTATCACCGACTTCGGGCCATAGGCAATGGCGGCGATGCGGTTGCTGTTTCCGTCCACATTGTAGAGCACGCCGTCCTCGGTTATGGCGTTGGAGCTGGAGATATACACGTCGGCGAAGAAGGATCTTCTGTACAGCTCTTCCACCTCCTCCGCAGGAACGGCAGAACGGTCGAGGTACTGATACTCCGGCGACTGGATGAGCTCACGAATACCGCACTCAGCCATTGACACCGAGCCGCCGTGGGAGATGACATCGCCCGGTTTCAGCAGACCGGAGAGAATAGCCTTTACATCAGCGGCGGCAGGAGCATAGTAAAACTCCATGTTATTCTTTTTCAGATTTTCGCCTGTTTTAAAAATTCTCTTTTCAATGATCGTTTTTTTATTTTTGTCCATTATTATTTCTCCTTGAATTGGATATTAAATTAAAATATGCGGAGACGAAATATCTCCGCATATTCTTGCTCTTGATTCAGATAGCATCCGTCATAAAGGATGCCATTCAGTCCATATCAGGCTGGAGCACGGCATAATTTCCGTCGGCACGCTTATAGACAACATTAACGTCGCCGGACTTTGCGTTAAGGAACATGAAGAACTCGTGGCTCAGAAGATTCATCTGGAGGATAGCTTCCTCAACATCCATTGGACGGAGCTTGAACCTCTTTTCCTTGATGACCTCATAGCCGGAAACGTCCTCGACAGGCTCGGCGAAGGACTCCTTGAAGGCGGTATCCTTCAGCTTTTTCTCAACTCTGGTCTTATTCTTGCGGATCTGGCGGATAATTTTGTCGACAGCCTCGTCGAGGGCATCGTTTTTATCCGCTGCCTTACGCTCGGAGCGGTAAATAATGCTGTTATATTTAACGGTAAGCTCCAGAACGATCTGGTTCTTCACCTCGGACATTACGATCTTCGCATCAGCTTCATCGCCGAAAAACTTACCGAGTTTAGCTTCAAGCTTATTCTCCGCATATTCGGCAAAATTCTGTGGAACCTGCATTTTCTTAGCTGTAATGGTTGTTTTCATAGACGAATCGTCCTCCTTTAGACTTCCTTATGGAAGATAATATGAAATGAAAATTTCATGTTTATATTATAACATATTATTTTCAATATTACAAGAGGATTTTGCGAATTTTATATATTGTGTATATTTTTCATATGCGAATTTGTTGAATTTCACGATTGAAGGGCTGTGAGTTTGCTGTGAAAATTTCAGGGGACGCTCTCTCTTGCAGAGCGTCCCCTCTTCAAAAACAGTCCACTGGACTGTTTTTGAATTCACCCCTTGCAGGGCGCCTAAAGTAAACATCGACCTCCAGTCGATATGGGACTCTGTCCCATGCCCTGCCATGGGCGCTGCCCCTGGACCCTGCAAAAGGGACATTGTCCCTTTTGAAACCCAATGCTTCGGCTTCGCCGATTGGAACTCCGTCCCAAACCCTGCCTAAGAGACATATAATATTTTACTCGTAAAAATTTTCTCTTATCGCATTAAGCATCGCCGCAACAATATTCTCCGCAACGGCAGGCGTGCTGTACTTATTCTCCATAACCACGCAGAACGCCACCGGAAAATCCGCCTCGTCGACAAATCCGGTAAGCAGCGCGTTTTCCTCTGCGCCATCCTTGACCTGTGCCGTACCGCTCTTTATAGCGAGCTTATAGCCAGGTATCGACGAGCTGTAATGGTTTGCGCCGTTAGTAAGCAGTATCTGCTTTACCGACTGCGCCGTGTTTTTGCTGAAAAGCCGGTCGCTGTACTCCGTGCCCATGACCTCGGCATCGTCTCCATAAACGTCCGTCACCTTGCTGATAACGTGAGGCATGGTCATGATACCGCTTTCGTTTGCAATTGCGCTCTGCCACATCATAAGCTGCATCGGGCTTACAAGGGTATCTCCCTGTCCGATACATCCCCATTGGGTCGCAAAATCCGTGGATTTTTCAAGAGTTGTTGACGCCTTTTCGCAGATTATCCCGTCTATGAGGAAATACTCCGCTTCGTCGCCGTTTACCGCATATCCCAGCTTCCGGTACACGTTTTTCACGCTGCTGAGAGGCATATCCGGATCCTCAACAAGCTGCGCAAAAAACGGATTGCAGCTGTTTTCCACAGCCTGCTGGATGTCCTGCTCGCCGTGTCCCCACTGGTTGTGGCAGTCGATATTTTTTCCCGAGCCGTTGGTGTACACGCCGGAACAGCTGTACCGCTTTGCAAAAAGCTCCTCGGGTCCCATTATCTCCATTGCCGTGATGACCGTCTGGACTTTCTGGGTCGAGCCGGGAACAGTTCCGTACAAAGCCTTTGAGATAAGCGTGCCCGACTCCATGTTTTCGATATTTTCATAGCCCTCCGTAGGGTCAAGGCTGGGCAGGCTTGTGCAGACGAGCAGCTCTCCGGTTTTGTAGTTGTAGGCAACTGCACAGCCCTTTGCGTCCATGAACGCGTTGTATGCGGCGCGGTTCGCCTCGTGGTCGAGAGTAGTGTAGATAGCCGCCTTTCCGCCCTGCTTCACAAGTCCGGCGGAGAAGCTGTAATTGTTGAGCTTGTCGATATTCCGCGCAACAAGGGTGTTCGCCATTTGCCCCTTATCGTCGCCGATGAAGTTGCCGACGTCGATAAAGTGGTCTTTCTCATACTCTCCTGTGCCTGTGCCGTCGAAGAGTACGTCTCCGCTCCTGTCGTAGACCATGCCGAGCTGGTAATTGTCGGAATATGTCATATAAAACGGCGATTCTCGGACGATCCTGAACACAAGCACCGCCATTCCGGCAATGAATATCAGCAGGAAAACGGTAATGAGAAACTGGCATCTCTTTATGCTTTTCATCTTGCCCACCTCCTTGCAGCCTTTTCACGCGTATCCGGCTTTTTCTTCGGCTTAGTCCTGATCGGCTTGAACACCGGAGACTGTGCCGCCACAAGCATACCTATCATGAAGCCGCTTGTCATCATGGAGCTTCCGCCGGAGGAGATAAAGGGCAGGGTAACGCCTGTAAAGGGAATAAGGTTGCATGAACCGAATATATTCAGCGCCATCTGCACCGTAAATGCCGCGCATATTCCTGCGCACATAGTTCCGTGGAAGTAGGAACGGGGCGGATTGACCAGGGGCATTGCGACCATAACAAGCAGCATAAGCACTGTCATTATGGCGTAGAGAAGTCCCCATTCCTCGCAGATCGAGGAGAAAACAATGTCGCAGTCATAGGCGGGGATATTGCAGAGCCAGCCCTCTCCCGGACCCTTTCCGAACCAGCCGCCCTCCGCAATGCCGATGAGAGCCTGAGACTGCTGCCAGCCGCTGCCGGTGGTATCGTTCCAGATATCCGCAAACAGACGCGCCTTGACATACTCCGGAGCGAGGAAAACAGCAGCTACAGCCGCCGCACCTACCGCAATTCCGGTGATGATAAGAGTTTTCTTCGAGAATTTTGCCTTCGGATAGCATATACGCAGCATAAAGCCGGCAAAGTATATCGCCGCAAACGTGGGGATGCTTCCGAGGTCGCGGCACCACCACTGGAACAAAATGACCGCTGCAACGATGCCGAAGAGTATAAGATTTTCATAGACAACGTTGAAGCCCATCAGCCGGCGTTTATTCTGCTGCTCTGAAATGGAGCAGGCGCAGGCGAGCACCAGCAGGGGTTTTATGAATTCTGATGGCTGTATCGTCATAAAGCCCAGATCTATCCACATACTGCGGCTTCCGGTGAAGAGCAGGATCACCACCATAAGTATGCCGATGCCAGCCCATATGAATTTCCGCTTGTTCTCAATCCAGCGGTGATTCCGGCATAGCACATACCCTATGCGGCAGGACACAAGGGCTGCGATACCGGTGATGAAATGCTTGAAATTGAAGTGTATCTCTCCGAAGCAGGACTGGAAGATCACGCTCATATTTATGATGAGCAGGAGCATGAAATCAATAGCGTATGTACGCTGGCGGAAAAAGGGCATTGCGATGAAATAGACCGCGTCGAGCCCGAGGACTGCCGCTCCGAGGATGAAAACGTCGTTGACGTCGGCGTAGTTTCCGTTGGCGAAAACGTTTATCATCATTGCGCCGTGAGCAAGCAGTACAAAGATGCAGGAAAATACGTATGAAACAGGATTAGTCACGGGAAGCCCTCCTTTTTCTGAAGATCAGCCGGCATTTTCCAAGGGTGATAATGTCGTTCTCGCGGAGGAGAAGGCGCGTTACAAGAACGCCGTTGACGTAGACCCCGGATTTTGAGCCGATGTCGGTTATAGTCCATTTGCCGTCGGCGACATTGAGCATGGCGTGATAGCGTGACACTGACATATCCTGAAGCCTTATGTCGGCAGAGGCGTGTCTGCCGATAAGAATTTCGTCACATTCCAGGTCGTAAACTCTGCTCTGAGAGGCGAGCTCCATATCCGACGAGATCTTTTTCCAGCTTTTTCTGCCGGTTTTTTTCTCACTGTAGGACGTGAGCAGAAGCACAAGAGCGCATATATCGAGAGCTGCCGCAGAAGCCGCGCACAGCAGGAGATTTGTATTATCCATATAGCAGTACCTCCTTGGTAGAATAATTATACCAGTATTATAGCACATAAACAGGAAAATTGCAACATACGCGTGAAAAATTTTCAATTACAATTACTCTGAGTGCGAGCTTGTCAGCGGGGACTCCCCACTTATAGCACATAAACAGGAAAATTGCAAGTTATTTTATAGAGCGATAAATATCGATCGCGGTATATTTACGTCCGCAAAATAAATCAGCGAGCTATCGTGGTCACGTGAATTGCCCGTGGGGGCTGCCCCACCGCGAGCTTGCCGGCGGAGGCAATGCGCCAAAATCGAAAAAAACAGCAAATACCACTTGCAATTTTTTTGCAGATATAGTATAATAAGAGAGTTAAAAAGTAATCATGTGTGAAGAGGCTCGGAAAAGGAGGATAATCAATATGGAAGAGAAAATGAGAAACAGCGATACCGCAGAAAATAATGAGATCACAGAAGACAGCAGAATATTTTATGCGGTGGCAATGAAAGGCGTCGTCGCATTTCCGAATATGGTGCTGCATTTCGACGCTGCAAGAAAGAAATCTGTCGCTTCCATCGAGAAATCGCTGAGCGGCAGTAAGAAGCTCTTTCTTGTTACCCAGCGCGACCACAAGAACAATGACCCTGCCGAGGACGACCTTTACAAAATAGGCGTTATAGCCGAAATAAAGCAGGTTCTCAGAGTAAGGGGCGACCGTCTCAAGGTCATTGTCGAGGGTATCCGCAAGGCTGAGCTGGTAAAGCTTATGGACGACGGCGAATGTCTCACAGCTAAGATAAGACGTATGCCGAATTACAGAAAGATGAAGTGCAGGGACGAGGAGGTCGAGGCTGTCGTGCGTTCTCTCAAGAGCGCTTTCGGAAACTATGCTTCGTATTTCCCGAATATGCCCAGGGAACTGGTGATGTCTGTTCAGGCTGAGGACGACCCTTGCAGACTTTTCGAGGAGGCTGCCTCAAGCTGCGATCTGAGCTACCAGAGAAAGCAGAGTATGCTTGAAGAGCCTACGGTAGTCGGAAAGCTGTTCAAGCTCATCGCCAGCCTTTCCGAGGAAGCGGAGATACTGGAGATAGCGGGCATTGTCAATGAGCAGGCTCAGAACAGTATTGATAAGGGACAGAGGGAATACTTCCTCCGGGAGCAGCTCCACGCAATACAGGAGCAGCTTGGCGAAAGCGATGAATTTGAGGAAAACGCTGAATATATAAACAGGATACTGGAACTTAAAGTCGATGAAAAGAGCCGTGAAAAGCTGCTTAAAGAAGCGGAAAGAATGCAGAGGCTTTCACCGATGTCTCCGGAGGCTGCTGTTGTGAAGAATTATCTTGACACCGTGCTGGAGCTGCCCTGGGGCAGGTATACCGGAACAGAGGTGTCGCTCGATACGGCGCAGACGATACTGGATCGCGACCACTACGGTCTGAAAAGAGTGAAGGAGCGTATTCTTGAATTTTTAGCTGTACACACGCTGAATCCGGATGTGAAGGGACAGATAATCTGTCTCGCCGGCCCTCCCGGCATCGGAAAAACCTCTATAGCAAGATCCATAGCCGAAGCGATGGGCAGGGAGTACGTCCGCGTCTCACTGGGCGGAGTGCGGGACGAGGCTGATATACGAGGTCACAGAAAAACCTATGTGGGTTCAATGCCCGGACGTATAATTTCGGCTGTAAATCAGGCAGGAACGTCAGATCCGCTTATCCTCCTCGACGAGATAGACAAGCTTTGCAGCGACATAAAGGGCGACCCGTCCTCGGCAATGCTGGAGGTGCTTGACAGTGAGCAGAATTCTTCGTTCCGCGACCACTTCCTGGAGATACCCTTCGATCTGAGCAAGGCGGTGTTCATCACGACGGCAAACAATATCGGAAACATTCCCGAGCCGCTTCTGGACAGAATGGAGATAATCGAGCTGCCAAGCTATACGGCGGAGGAAAAGTTTCATATTGCAAAGGATCACCTTGTGCCTAAGCAGCTGCGCGAGCACGGTATCAAGGGCACGCAGCTGAAATTCCAGGATAAGACGCTGAACGAGCTTATCGACGGCTATACCCGTGAAGCAGGCGTCCGCGGTCTGGAGCGGCGTATCGCGTCCCTTTGCAGAAAAGCGGCGCGCAGGCTTGCCGACGGCGAAATAAAGCGTGTGACAATCAAGGCTTCGGAGCTTCAGAGCTGGCTTGGCCCGAGAAAGTATCTTCCGGAAGCTGCCGGAAAATGCGACGGCGTAGGCGTTGTAAACGGTCTTGCATGGACGGCTGTGGGCGGAGTTATCATGCCAATGGAGACTCTTATCCTTAACGGTACCGGAAAGACCGAGATAACCGGTTCTCTCGGCGACGTTATGAAGGAAAGCGCCAAGATAGCCGTGAGCTGCGTCAGAAGTCTTGCGGACAAGTACGGCATCGACCCGGATTTCCACAAGAACAAGGATATACACATTCACGCTCCGGAGGGCGCTGTTCCAAAGGACGGCCCGTCGGCAGGCGTAACTATGACTACGGCGCTCGTGTCCGCGCTTTCCGGACGCAAGGTTCGGGGAGATGTGGCTATGACAGGCGAAGTGACTCTGCTGGGAAGAGTCCTTCCTATAGGCGGACTGCGTGAAAAATCCATGGCTGCCTACAGAGCAGGAATAAAGACAGTCATCATTCCGTCGGAGAACAGAGCTGACCTTGAAGAGATCGACGATACGGTGAAAAATGACGTGAAGTTCGTTTTTGCCAGAAATATAGAGGACGTGCTTTCGGCGGCTCTTGTTCGGGAAAATGCTCCGGAGACAAAGAAGAGACGCGGCAGAAGGAGAAAGGCGGCGGCTGATGAAGCTTAATTATAACAAGGCGGATTTTTACGCGTCATACGGCGTTTTTTCCCAGATACCTGAAAACGTCGGGACGGAGATAGCCTTTGCAGGGCACTCGAACGTTGGAAAATCCACGCTGATAAATAAACTTTTCAATAGAAAAAACCTGGCAAGGGTAAGCTCTGTGCCGGGAAAAACGGCAACTATCAATTTCTACAGCCTGGAGGATATTTTCTTCGTTGACCTGCCGGGCTACGGCTACGCAAAGGTATCTAAGTCCGAAAAGGAGCGGTGGTCGGGGCTAATAGACGGCTATCTCAGCTCCGGACGGGACGTGCGGCTTGTATTCATGCTTGTGGATATGCGCCATGCGCCAACCAGGGACGACCTGAAAATGATAGACTATCTTATAGACACGGAAATGCCCTTTGTGCTTGTGCTTACAAAGGCTGACAAGCTGAAAAAGACCGAGCGCGAGCGGCGTATGGAGGCGTTCAAGACCGAAATACCGTGCTTTGAGGATATGCACGTTATACCCTTTTCCTCTATGACGGGAGAGGGCGTTGAGGAGCTTCGCGAGATCGTCGAAGACGTAACTGACTGAAAGGATGTTAAAAATGGAATTTGTATCTGAAAATTTAGGAGTAAACGAGAACGGCAATCTGACTATCGGCGGAGTTGACGCTGTCGAGCTGGCCAAGACCTACGGTACGCCGCTGTATGTTATGGACGAGGAGCTTGTGCGGAAAAGCTGCCGCCGCTTCAACGACAGCATCAGAAAATTCTACGGCGACAAGGGCAGAGTCCACTATGCAAGCAAGGCGCTGTCCTGTATGGAAATGTGCCGTATAGTCGGCAGCGAGGGACTTGGTCTCGACGCTGTTTCCATCGGCGAGCTGTACACGGCTGTAAAGGCTGGCTTTGACGTGACGAAGATCGGCTTCCACGGCAACAACAAGACTGACGAGGAGCTGAGCTACGCCGTAGAGGCAGGAGTAGGACATATCATCGTGGACAATATCAGCGAGCTGCACAGACTGGAGAAAATCGCCGCAGAGCAGGGTAAAAAGCCGCATATCATGTTCAGAATAAAGCCCGGCATCGACGCTCATACGCACGACTTTGTAAAAACCGGACAGATAGACAGCAAATTCGGCTTTGCACTGGAGACGGGGGAGGCATACGAGGCTGTAAAGGAGGCTATAGCCTGCGAAAATGTGGAGCTGTACGGTCTCCACTGTCATATCGGTTCGCAGATCTTCGACATCGAACCTTTTGAAGAAGCTGCTAAGGTTATGCTGGAGCTTATCGCGAAGATAAAGACTGAGCTGGGATATGAGATAAAGGGCTTGAACCTGGGCGGCGGCTTCGGTATCAAGTATCTGAACAGCCACGACCCTCAGCCCTTCGAGGTGTTTATGGAGCGCGTTGCAGCTGTCGTAACTTCGGAGTGTCAGCGGCTTGACATCACACGTCCGTTCATTTACATAGAGCCGGGACGTTCGATCGCTGCGCCAGCCGGAATCACGCTGTACACCGTAGGTGCAAGAAAAGAGATACCGGGCATAAGGACGTATGTTTCCATAGACGGAAGTATGGCGGACAGCCCGAGATATATCCTGTACAAGAGCGAATACGAGGCTCTCGTTGCCAACAAGGCGAACGAGGAGCGGACGGAGAGAGTTACGATCGCCGGAAAATGCTGCGAAAGCGGCGACCTTATCGGCGAGAATATGCCGCTCCAGCACGCAGAATCGGGAGATATTATTGCGGTATGTGCGACCGGAGCTTACAACTACTCCATGTCCTCAAACTACAACAGACTCCAGAAGCCGGCAGTCGTTTTCGTGAAGAACGGCGAGTCGAGAATTGCCGTTAAGCGCGAGACGCTGGATGATATTATCAGAAATGATGTGTGATTGTACGATATAACGGCTTTTGAGTGTTGAATCTACGGGATTTTAGCGATTTTTTCTATATAATTTTCCTTGACATGGTATATTTATTATGATATAATTGAATTAGAGCAGAAGTGTTCTGAAATTTATGTGTCAAAGTGTACTTTGTGGGAATACCACTTTGTAAGGAGAAATTATTATGAAAAAGATTTTATCTGCGATCCTTGCGGCTACTGCTGTCCTTTCACTTGTTTCCTGTGGAAAGGAGGAACCGGAATATCTGATAGACGTCGATACTAACGATCCTAACTTAACAGAACTCAGATTAACCGGTATCGAGCCAGAAAATCCTGAATCGTTTGACGATTATATGATTGGAGACGGCTTACAGACAGACTACGACGAAGTAGTTTCAGAGGAATATATAGCTCAGCGGTTCAGCGAGAAACGTGATATTCCCTACACTGATATCACAGATTCAGAGTGGTTCGAGATGTACTTTGAAGATTTCCGCGATCCGGATAATCCGTTGCAGCTTTCAAACGGTACATTTGACGACGCTGTGGCGATCTCTCCGTTAAAAAGCGCGTATTTCAACGGCAGCGAGTATATCGACGGTACAGACGGCTGGGAATTTCCCATCGTTCACGAAAATCAGTGCCTCGGCATTATTTCGATGACCAGCAAGGTAGACGAAGCGGTGGGAATGCCTATATGAACCAGCTCGCAGTCCTATGCCAAAGAGCTTAATAAGGTTTTAGAAAAAGGCAAGGCTGCTCTGTTCGAGGTCGGCAGTTGTTACAACATTTTCGCGATTTCTGAGGACAACACAGTTGTCAATCTGACAGGAAATGTGGCATATAAGGGCGATCTTACCTTCGAGGAAGTTGACAAGGGCTACAATGTCGTTTCAGCGGACAGTCTTTCAACGACGGTCTATCCCACAGCATGACATAATATTTTCAAAAAAACAGCTATCGGCAGCTCCGGATATCCGGAGCTGTTTTATTGTGCTAACAACTAAACCGCCTAATGATAATTTTGACATTGTTTATTTATTGACAAAGTCGTCGAAATGTAGTAAAATATATGTATAGAGCATCTTTAAGACCATGCTCGACAGAACCGTGCCCGTCTGCTGTGTCCGCCGGGTCGGTAAACCGAAAGGAATGATTATAATGGGTTTAACACTTACAGAAAAGATCCTGAAGGCTCACCTCGTTGACGGCGAATACGTCAAGGGTCAGGAAATCGGGATCAGGATCGATCAGACTCTTACCCAGGACGCTACAGGTACTATGGCTTATCTGGAGTTTGAGGCTATGGGCGTTCCCAGAGTAAAGACGGAGCGTTCCGTCGCTTATATCGACCACAATACCCTCCAGAGCGGCTTTGAAAATGCAGATGACCACCGCTTCATCGGCTCGGCTGCAAAAAAGCACGGCATCTATTTCTCACGCCCCGGCAACGGTATCTGCCACCAGGTACACCTCGAAAGATTCGGCGTTCCCGGAAAAACTCTTATCGGTTCCGACAGCCATACTCCTACAGGCGGCGGTATCGGAATGATCGCCATTGGCGCAGGCGGACTTGACGTTGCTGTTGCTATGGGCGGCGGCGCATATTACATAACCTGCCCCAAGGTCGTAAAGGTCGAGCTTACAGGAAAGCTTCGCCCCTGGGTAGCAGCAAAGGACGTTATCCTCGAGGTGCTGAGACGTATGTCCGTTAAGGGCGGCGTAGGAAAGGTAATCGAGTACGTCGGCGAGGGCGTAAAGACTCTCTCCGTTCCCGAGCGTGCAACTATCACAAATATGGGCGCTGAGCTTGGCGCTACAACCTCTATATTCCCGTCGGACGAGATCACTAAGCAGTTCCTGAAGGCTCAGTGCCGCGAGGACGTGTGGGTTCCTCTTGCCGCCGATGAGGACGCCGAGTATGACGAGGTGCTGGAGATCAACCTCAGCGAGCTTGTTCCGCTGGCAGCCTGCCCTCATTCTCCCGACAACGTAAAGAGCGTTGAGGAGATCGGCAGCCTGAAGATCGACCAGGTCTGCATCGGCTCATGTACAAACTCTTCACTTCTCGATATGCTCAAGGTAGCACATATCCTCAAGGGCAAGACTGTTCATCCGGACGTTTCTCTTGCGATCGCTCCCGGTTCTAAGCAGGTTCTCAATATGATGGCTGAAAACGGAGCTCTTGCTACTCTTATCGACGCCGGAGCACGTATTCTCGAAAGCGCCTGCGGTCCATGCATCGGTATGGGACAGTCGCCTAATTCCAAGGGTATTTCCCTTAGAACCTTCAACAGAAACTTCGAGGGACGCTCCGGAACAAAGGACGGTCAGATCTACCTTGTATCTCCCGAAATGGCAGCTATTTCCGCTGTTACAGGCGTGCTGACCGACCCGAGAGAGATTGGCGATATGCCGGAATTCAAGCTGCCAGAGGAGTTCACGATAAACGACAATATGGTCGTTCCGCCCGCTCCTGTTGAGGAGATGGACAGCGTTGAGATACTCCGCGGACCAAACATCAAGCCCTATCCTGAGACAGCTCCTCTGCTGGAGACTATCGACGCTCCTGTTTCCCTTAAGGTCGGCGACAACATCACGACAGACCACATTATGCCTGCCGGAGCAAAGATACTGCCTCTCCGTTCAAATGTTCCGAAGATCTCACAGTTCTGCTTCGCAGTCTGCGACGAAAGCTTCCCCAAGCGCGCCGAGAGACTTGGAAAGAGCATTATTGTCGGCGGTTCAAACTACGGTCAGGGCTCTTCACGTGAGCACGCGGCTCTCGCACCGCTCTATCTGGGCGTGAAGGCTGTTCTCGTAAAGTCATTCGCGCGTATTCACAGAGCTAACCTTATAAATGCCGGAATCCTGCCCCTTACTTTTGTAAACGAGGCTGATTACGACAAGATAAACGAGGGCGACCAGCTCCTTCTTGCAGACGTAAGAAAGGACATCGCCGAGGGCAAGACCGAGCTCACTGTTATTAACAAGACAAACGGAGCCGAGATCCCCGTTCTCTGCGAGCTCTCCGGACGTACAAAGGATATAATTCTTGCAGGAGGACTTCTCGATTACACAAGAGAGTCTATGAAGTAAGATGAAAGGTATCGGCAAGGGATTTACAGGTGCAGAGCTGAAATATATCGCCATTGCGGCAATGTTTATCGACCACGCCGCGAGCCTGTTTGTTCCCTCGGATACCCTCTGGTACATCGTGCTGAGATTTATCGGCAGGATAACCGCTCCGGTCATGTGTTTTTTCATAACCGAGGGCTATCACTACACCCGGGATCTCAGAAAATATTTCGGCAGATTGGCTGTTTTTGCCGTTATATCGCAGTTCGCCTACAACCTGAAAAGCGAGGAAAGCCTCTTCGTCTTTCGCCAGGGCAGCATGATAGCCACGCTTTTTCTGTGCCTGCTGGCAGTCCATGTTATAAATTATGACAGGATACAGACAGGTCTGAAGCTGCCGCTCCTGCTCCTCATTGCCTGGGCAGCCGGGTACTGCGACTGGGGCGCGGAAGCTGTGGTATACTGCTGTGTATTCGAGCTTGCACGGGAAAGCCGGAAGACCCAGATCGCCGGATTCTGCATCGCGGCAGCCGTTTTCAAGCTTATTCCGTTCCTGGAGATGCTTGCGGAAAATCGGGAGCTTGCAAAAATGAGCGCCATAGGTCTGGGCATTTATCTTCCAGCGGCTCTTCTGCTGTGCTACAACGGCGAAAAGGGCGGAGGAAAATGCACAAAATGGGTATTTTATATTTTTTATCCGGCGCATCTTCTCGGGCTTGGACTTTTAAATATATTGATTTGAATGAATGAAACTACAACTACAATAAACGCATCCTCCCGGGCGGAGGGTACGGCGGAGCTGATGATATTTTTCGTCTTTCTCATGTTCGTGTTCTGGTGTATCAACACATACAGGCACATAAAGGGCGGAAAATGGAGTCTGTTCCAGAAAATCACCGACATCGGCGGAATGATCTTCTTCGGCATCATTATCATCGTGATGATAATACCGCTTATCTGAGCCAGCATTGCACATCTTTCCGGATGTGCTGCTTCGGGGAGAAAAGCAGATAGTAATTTTTCGGAGGTATAAACCAATGGCAAAAATAACAATGAAAACACCCCTCGTCGAGATGGACGGCGACGAGATGACACGTATCCTTTGGAAGTGGATAAAGGATATTCTTCTCACTCCCTATGTTGAGCTGAATACCGAATACTACGACCTTGGACTCGAATATCGTGAAAAGACAAAGGATCAGGTAACTATCGACTCCGCCGAGGCTACAAAGAAGTACGGCGTTGCGGTAAAGTGCGCTACGATAACTCCTAATGCGGCAAGAATGCCGGAGTATAACCTTACACAGATGTGGAAGTCTCCCAACGGTACTATCAGAGCTGCTCTGGACGGTACTGTTTTCAGAACTCCCATTATCGTAAAGGGTATCGAGCCGTATATCCCGACCTGGACAAAGCCTATCACAATTGCCCGTCACGCTTACGGCGATGTTTACAAGAACACCGAAATGCGCGTTGAAAAGGGCTGCAAGGCTGAGCTTGTGGTCACAAATCCCGACGGCACGGAGACACGTGAGCTTATCCACGACTTTGCAAAGTCCGACGGAATCATCCAGGGACTTCACAATCTGGACGACTCCATCGCCGGCTTCGCAAGAGCCTGCCTTAACTATGGTCTCGACCTGAAGCAGGACGTGTGGTTCGCAACAAAGGATACTATCTCCAAGAAGTATGACCACCGCTTCAAGGATATTTTCCAGGAGATCTATGACAACGAGTACAAGGAGAGATACGAGGCTGCCGGCATAGAGTATTTCTACACACTTATCGATGACGCTGTAGCGCGTGTTATCCGCTCGAACGGCGGTTATATCTGGGCCTGCAAGAACTATGACGGCGATGTTATGTCCGATATGGTATCTACGGCTTACGGCTCGCTCGCCATGATGACCTCCGTTCTCGTTTCGCCCGACGGCATTTACGAGTATGAGGCTGCTCACGGTACGGTTCAGCGTCATTACTACAAGTATCTCAAGGGCGAGGAGACATCCACAAACTCTGTTGCAACTATTTTCGCATGGAGCGGCGCGCTCCGCAAGAGAGGCGAGCTTGACGCAACTCCCGAGCTCTGCGAATTTGCAGACAAGCTGGAAAAGGCTACTATCGAAACTATCGAAAACGGCGTAATGACCGGCGACCTCTACCTCATCTCGAAGCTTGAAAACAAGAGAAAGGTAGATTCAAAGACTTTCCTTGAGGAGATCAAGAAGAATCTTGACAAAATGATGTAAGAACTGCCAGGCAGTTTTATTCAGTGACGTATGGGCAGCTTTGTTTGCCCATACAGTCTCTGTGTGTAATACTAATCCCCTGAAATCCGATAGACATCGGCTTTTAGGGGAATGCCTGCTGCGCAGGCTACAATCGGCTACGCCGCCTACGGCGGCTAAATTTCGATAGCCCTTGTCTATCGGAATTAAGAGGATTGGTATAATTGGAAAGGATAGAAATGTCTAAAAATACAATATCAAATTCCGTTATCAGGAGACTTCCCAGATATTATCGCTTTCTGGGCGAACTCCAGGCGAACGGATACGTCCGCATCTCCTCCCGGGAGCTGGCAGAGAAAATGGGGCTTACCGCCTCGCAGATACGCCAGGATTTCAACTGCTTCGGAGGCTTCGGACAACAGGGCTACGGCTATAACGTCAACGGACTCAGAGCCGAGATCGGCAGAATACTGGGGCTTGACAAGGCTACACCCATGATTTTGCTTGGTGCCGGAAATTTGGGGAGAGCTATTGCGGCACATATTGACTTTGAAAGCAAGGGCTTTGCGCTTATAGGAATTTTCGACTCCAGCCCGGAAATGGTGGGAGAAAAAATAGGCGATCTGAAAATTTCAGATACAAGCAGCCTTGAAGATTTTTGCCGGGAAAATCATCCAGTCGGAGCGATTCTCTGCATCCCGAAGGAGGCGGCTGCAAGGGAGACCGACAGGCTTATAGATATGGGTATAAGGGCCTTCTGGAACTTTACCCACTACGATTTGAAAATAAATCACAAGGATGTTGCGGTGGAAAACGTTCATCTCGGCGACAGCCTTGCGACTCTCTCATACCGGTTAAGATCCGCATCGGATAATTCCGGAAATGAAGAATAACAGATAAGGTGGTAGTGTAAAATGGAATATCGTATTGAACATGACTCTATGGGCGAGGTAAAAGTGCCTGCCGACAAGTACTGGGCTGCCCAGACTGAGCGCAGTCACGAAAACTTCCCTATCGGCGTAGGCATCGAGACTATGCCCAGGGAGATAACCCACGCCTTCGGTATACTGAAAAAAGCTGCGGCTCTCGCGAATCATCAGTTAAAGCCGGAGAAAATGACCGATGAAAAGCTGGCTGCAATTTCCGCCGCCTGCGACGAGGTGATAAGCGGAAGTCTTAACGACCATTTCCCGCTTGTCGTATGGCAGACGGGCAGCGGTACGCAGTCGAACATGAATGCAAACGAGGTCATCGCCAACAGAGGAAATGAGATAGCAGGCTCTAAGCTGCTTCACCCCAACGACGATATTAACATGAGCCAGTCATCGAACGACACCTTCCCCACAGCTATGCACATTGCCGCCGTTATCGCCATCGAGGATAAGGTTATCCCGGCTGTTGATACTCTTATCGCCACATTCAGACGTCTCGAAAAGGAGAACGAGGGCATCGTAAAGAGCGGACGTACTCATCTCCAGGACGCTACTCCCATAAAGTTTTCTCAGGAGATAAGCGGCTGGAGAAGCTCTCTTGAAAAGGATAAGAAGATGGTAGCTGCCGCTTGTGCAGAGCTTAAAGAGCTTGCTCTGGGCGGAACTGCCGTCGGAACAGGTCTTAACGCTCCCAAGGGCTTTGCCGAAAAGGCTGCTGAGGCTGTAAGCGAACTTACAGGCAAGGATTTCAGAACTGCCGAAAATAAATTCCACGCACTGACCTCAAAGGACGAGATCGTCTTTGCTCACGGCGCGCTTAAAGCTCTTGCGGCTGACATGATGAAGATAGCGAACGATGTGCGCTGGCTTGCTTCCGGTCCGAGAGACGGTCTCGGAGAAATCTTTATTCCAGAGAACGAGCCCGGCTCGTCTATCATGCCCGGAAAGGTCAATCCTACGCAGTGCGAGCAGGTGACTATGGTTGCCGTACAGGTCATGGGCAACGATGTGGCTGTGGGAATGGCGGCTTCACAGGGCAACTTCGAGCTGAATGTTTTCATGCCCGTCTGCGCCTATAATTTCCTCCAGTCCGCAAGACTTCTCTCGGAGTCGATCATGGCGTTCAACAACAACTGCGCTGTAGGCATCAAGGCGAACAGAGAAAAAATGCACCACAATCTCTACAATTCTCTCATGCTCGTTACTGCCCTCAATCCCTATATCGGCTACGAGAATGCCGCAAAGACCGCCAAGAAAGCGTTCAAGGACAATATTTCCCTGAAGGACGCCTGCGTTGAGCTGGGCTTCCTTACGGCTGAAAAATTCGACGAGGTATTCCACCCCGAGGAAATGGCATAAGGCAGCCTCTAAAAACCTCTTTTTAGAGATTGCCATAACAGAAAGGTTGATTTTATGCAGACTTTTACATATTATCCCGGCTGCACGCTGCGGACTAAGGCGAAGGACCTTGACGTATATGCAAGATCCTCTGCGGAGGCTCTGGGCATTTCGCTTGTGGAGCCGGAAAACTGGCAGTGCTGTGGAGGCGCGTATTCCACGGCGGCAAACGAGGTCGGCTCAAAGCTCTCCGCCGTGAGAACTCTTATGGCGGCTAAGGATTCGGAGGGACTTGTTACCGTCTGCTCCGCCTGCCACAATGTTATAAAGCAGACAAATTACGATATTTCCCGGAATGAGGCTATGGCGAACAAGGTAAAGCAGTACCTCGGACTTGAAGAGGCTTATCAGGGCGAGACAAGGGTGCTCCACTATCTGGAGCTGCTCCGGGACGTTGTGGGCTTCAACAACCTTGCGGCTAAGGTTACGAATCCGCTCAAGGGAAAGAAGATCGCCGCATATTACGGCTGCCTGCTTCTCCGCCCCTCAAAGGCGCTTGCTATGGACGATCCGGAAAATCCAACGATAATGGAGGATTTCATCAAGGCTGTCGGCGGAACTCCCGTGGTATACGCACAGCGGAACGAATGCTGCGGCGGCTATATCGCAATGGAGGATAAGGCTCAGGCGGCAAAGAGAAGCGGAGCTGTCATGGCTTCCGCAAAGGACATGGGCGCAGAAATGATAATTACAGCCTGTCCGCTCTGCCTGTATAACCTGAAGAAAAATTCCGGCAGCGATATGCCTGTTTACTACTTCACAGAGCTTCTTGCGGAGGCTCTGGGTCTGAAGGAGGAAAGCAATGAATAAATTCGATAAAGAATGGATAAATATAACGAGCGGCGTAAACGTCAGGAAGTGTATGCGCTGCGGAAAATGCTCCGCGACCTGCCCTTCCTACGACGAGATGGAATATCATCCTCACCAGTTTGTCTACATGGTGGAAAAGGGAAATATCGAGCCGCTGCTCAGCTCTGATTCGCTGTACAAGTGCCTGACCTGCTTTGCCTGCGTTGAGCGATGCCCCAGAGGCGTCGAGCCGGCAAAGGTGGTAGAGGCTGTACGTCTTGCAGCTGTACGTAAGCAGGGCGGAAATCACCTGACACCCGACCAGATACCCGATATGCTGGACGAGGATCTGCCGCAGCAGGCTATCGTTACGGCGTTCAGAAAATATACGAAGTAAGGAGGAGACAATATGCAGAGAATAGGTGTTTTTGTCTGCCACTGCGGAACAAATATCGCGGCTACGGTAGACGTAAAGGCTGTTGCCGAGGCTCTTTCTCATGAGCCGGGAGTCGTTATCTCCCAGGATTACCAGTATATGTGCTCCGAATCGGGACAGGATCTTGTGAAAAACGCGATCAGAGAGCATAAGCTCACAGGAGTTGTTGTCTGCTCCTGCTCACCGCGTATGCACGAAAACACATTCAGAAAGGCAGCCGCATCCGTCGGACTTAACCCTTATCTGGTGGAGATCGCCAATATCCGCGAGCAGTGCTCCTGGATCCACAAGGACATTGCTTCGGCTACGGATAAGGCGGTAATTCTCGGAAAAGCCGCCATTGCAAAGGTTCACCTCAACGCGCCGCTTACCGCCGGAGAAAGCCCTGTCGTAAAGAGAGCCCTTGTTATCGGCGGAGGAATCGCCGGAATCCAGACTGCTCTGGATATCGCGGAAGCAGGCTTTGATGTTGATATTGTTGAAAAAGAGCCTACTATCGGCGGAAAAATGGCGCAGATAGACAAGACGTTCCCGACGCTGGATTGCGCTGCCTGCATCCTTACCCCGAAAATGGTCGAGGCTGCCCAGAACGAACACATCACTATCCACTCGTTCAGCGAGGTAAGCGACGTCAAGGGCTTCGTGGGCAATTTCACTGTAACTATCAAGAAAAAGGCTCGCTATGTTGACGAGACAAAGTGTACCGGCTGCGGACTTTGTACGGAAAAATGCCCCATGAAAAAAGTTCCCAACGAGTTCAATATGGGTCTCGACAACCGCACAGCAGTATATATTCCCTTTGCACAGGCTGTTCCGAAGGTCGCAACTATCGACCCGAATTACTGCATGATGCTGAAAAATGGCAAATGCGGCATCTGTTCAAAGGTCTGCTCTGTGGGAGCTATCGACTATAAGCAGACGGACAGATTCGTTGAGCAGAAATACGGCGCGATCGTTGTAGCTACCGGATTCAATCCCATAAAGCCCAACAAGTACAACGAGTTCGCCTACAGCCTCTGTCCGGATGTTGTAACGTCTCTGGAGCTGGAGCGTCTTATGAATGCCGCAGGTCCTAACGGCGGCACGCTTCTCCGTCCCTCGGACAAAACTCATCCCCACACTATCGTTTTTGTTCAGTGCGTAGGCTCGAGATGCGACGACGAAAAGGGTAAGCCCTACTGCTCGAAGATATGCTGTATGTATACTGCAAAGCACGCTATGCTTATCCGTGAGAAATATCCCGATACAGAGGTGTACGTATTCTACATTGATGTGCGTACCCCGGGAAAGAATTTCGACGAATTCTACCGCCGTGCCGTTGAGCAGTATGATGTTCACTACATCAAGGGAATGGTCGGAAAGGTAACTCCGAAGTCGGACGGTAAGATCGACGTTCAGGCTTCCGACCTGCTCTCCAACGAGCAGCTTCATATAAATGCCGATATGGTGGTTCTCGCAACGGCTATCGAGCCGGATAAGACGGCTCGTCCTCTTGCGACTATGCTGACCACACAGATGGACACCAACGATTTCTTTACCGAGGCTCATCCGAAGCTTCGTCCCGTAGAGTCGGCAACCGCAGGAATTTTCCTCTCAGGCGCCTGTCAGGGACCCAAGGACATTCCCGAAACTGTTGCTCAGGCAAGCGCTGCTGCGGCAAAGGCTATCGGTCTGCTGGTAAAGAACAGCATCACCTGCAACCCATGCGTTGCTCATTCCGATGAGCTTATGTGCAACGGCTGCTCGTCCTGCGAAAAGGTTTGCCCCTACGGCGCTATCACATATCAGGATAAGGAGTTCAGGATGCCCGACAGAACTACGGCGATACGCCGTGTTGCAAGCGTTAATCCTGCCGTATGCCAGGGCTGCGGCGCTTGTACGGTAGCTTGTCCTTCGGGAGCTATGGACCTGAACGGCTTCTCAAATAGTCAGATCATGGCGGAGGTAGACGCAATATGCAAGTAAATAATGATTTTCAGCCTGTTATCGTTGCATTCTGCTGTAACTGGTGCTCCTATGCGGGCGCTGACCTGTCGGGTACTAACAGACTTAATTACCCGGCAAATGTAAAGATAATCAGAGTTCCCTGCTCATGCAGAGTAAATCCCATGTTCATTCTCCGCGCTTTCCAGAAGGGTGCGGACGGCGTTATCATCTGCGGCTGCCACCCTGGCGACTGCCACTACACATCGGGCAACTACTTCACAAGAAGAAGGATAACGCTTCTCTACAGTATGCTTGATTTCCTAGGTATCGAGCGAAACAGAACACGTCTTGAATGGGTCTCCGCAGCGGAGGGCGCAAAGTTCGCCGCTGTTATGAACAGCTTTGTTGACGAAGTAAAGAAGCTTGGACCCAACAGAAGATTGGAGGACCTGAGATGCAGGAAGCAATAATAAAGCGCGCAAAGGAGCTTCTGGCTGACGGCACGGTCGATCGCGTCATGGGCTGGAAAAGGGGCGAATTTGCTTATGATATTACGCCTGCTGTTTTCAATACAGCAGAGGAACTTGAGCAGGACTTTGTCTGCGACGACCTGACCCAGGCGAACGTTTCAAAGTATCTGGTAAAGGAATCCCGGAAAGAGGGCAGAATACTCGCTTTTCTGAAGCCCTGCGATACATACAGCTTCAATCAGCTTGTAAAGGAGCACAGGATCATCCGGGAAAATGTCTATGTTATCGGAATCCCCGGCGGTCCGAAGATCGACGTCGAGAAGATCAGGGCAAAGGGCATAACCGGTATTCTTTCCGTCAGGAACGAGAATTATACCCTGAAAATAGAGACTATCTACGGCACGGAGACCATGCCCTTCTACGAGGCGATAAGCGGCAAGTGCGAGAGCTGCAAGAGCAAGAAGCACGTTGCCTATGACGAGCTTATGGGCGAAGAGGGCGACGTGCTGGACTCCAACCGCTTCGATATGGTGGAAAAGCTGGAGAACATGACGGCACAGGAGCGTTATGACTTCTGGAGAGGCGAGCTTTCAAAGTGTATTCGCTGCAACGCCTGCCGGAACGTTTGTCCTGCCTGCACCTGCGAGAGCTGCGTTTTCGACAATCCCAGCTCCGGAGTGAGCCAGAAGGCGGCTGCGGACAGCTTCGAGGAGAATATGTTCCATATAATCCGGGCGTTCCATGTTGCCGGAAGATGCACCGACTGCGGAGAATGCTCAAGAGTATGTCCCCAGAATATTCCGCTCCACCTGCTGAACAGAAAGTTCATCAAGGACATAAACAGCCTCTACGGCGAATATCAGGCTGGCGCAGACACAACGTCCAGAGCGCCGCTGAACGACTATAACACGGAGGACTGCGAGCCTTCGATCGTACATGAAAGGGGTGCTGAGTAATGCTGAAAATTGCGGCTTCAAGGCTTAATGAGCTGTTCGATGCTATCGCGGAGAAGCAGACTCTCTATATCCCCATTGACCGTGAGCCGAATGCGGCTGAGTATAAAAAATACGAAAGCGGCATGACTATGAGCAATGCGCTGAACACGGTTCGCTCCGCAAAGGACTTTTTCTTTCCACAGACGGAGAATATTGCTGAATTTAAGGTCGAGGGCAAGAGCATCGAGGTAAAGGATATCCGCGAGGAAAACGAGGATTTCGTCGTTTTCGGCGTCCGTGCCTGCGACGCGAGAAGCTTCGGCATCCTGGATAAGGTTTTCCTAAGCGACCCTGTGGACAGCTTCTATAAAAACCGCCGCGATCACGGAACTATCGTAACCATGGCTTGCACAAAGCCTGCGGAGACCTGCTTCTGTACGGCCTTTGGCATCGACCCGACAGTTCCGGAGGGCGATGTTTCGGTATTTTCCGACGGTGAGAATTATTTCTTCCTTGACCGCACGGAAAAGGGTGCGGCATTTGTGAGATCTATCGAAGGTCTCCTGGAAGAGGGCGACGCCGCCAAGCTTGCCCAGGTTCAGGAGCAGGCGAGAAGCGTCATGAAGAAGCTTCCTCTTGCAAACCTTTCTACCGATTCCTTCGGCGGAGATAAGCTTAACGAGCACTTTAATTCCGAGAAATGGGCGGAGCTTTCCGAAGCCTGCATCGGCTGCGGCACCTGCACGTTCGTCTGCCCTACCTGCCAGTGCTACGACATCCGGGATTTCGACACGGGACACGGCATAAAGCGTTTCCGCTGCTGGGATTCCTGTATGTACTCGGACTTCACGAAAATGGCACACGGCAACCCCAGAACGTCACAGCTTGAACGTTTCCGCCAGAGATTCATGCACAAGCTCGTGTATTTTCCTGCGAACAACAACGGCGAGTTCGGCTGCGTAGGCTGCGGACGCTGTCTTGCAAAGTGCCCTATATCTATGAACATTGTCAAGGTAATGAAAGCACTGGAGGTCAAGTAAATGAATAACGATACTTTAATTCCGCTGATAGGCGTTGTTACCGATATACGCCAGGACACTCCCGACGTAAAGACCTTCCGTGTAAACGCACTGGAGGGCGGCAAGGTTTTCGAGCATATGCCCGGACAGTGCGCAATGCTTTCCATTCCCGGGGTAGGCGAGGGTATGTTTTCCATTACATCGTCGCCTACAAACAAGGAATACATGGAATTCAGCATCAAGAAATGCGGCTGCCTTACGTCATGGCTTCACGCTATGGACGTGGGACAGCAGATAACAATAAGAGGCCCATACGGCAATTACTTCCCCGTAGAGACCGAGCTTAAAGGCAAGGATCTTCTTTTTGTTGCCGGAGGAATCGGTCTTGCGCCCCTTCGCTCAGTTATCAACTATGTTCGTGACAACCGTGCAAACTACGGCGACGTTCAGATCGTCTACGGCTCGCGCTCAAAGGACGACCTTGTGGACTATCAGGAGATCATCGACGAGTGGTCTGCCGACCCGAATATCCAGGTCAACCTCACTATCGACAATCCCCAGGAGGGCTGGGACGGACACGTTGGCTTCGTTCCGAACTACGTCAAGGAGCTTAACCCTTCGACTAACAAGACGGTTCTCGTCTGCGGACCTCCTATCATGATAAAGTTTACGCTTGCAGGCTTAAAGGAGCTTGGCTTTACCGAAACTCAGGTCTACACCACAATGGAGCTGCGTATGAAGTGCGGCGTGGGCAAATGCGGAAGATGCAATATCGGTCACAAGTATGTGTGCAAGGACGGTCCCGTTTTCCGTTTTGACCAGCTTGACGAGCTGCCCGACGAGTATTGATAAAAGGAGAATATCATGGATAATATGGTAAATGTGTATCTGTTCGGCAAGAAATATGAAGTGCCGGCAGGTCTTACGATAATGACGGCTATGGAATATGCCGGATATGAGCTTGTAAGAGGCTGCGGATGCAGAAACGGCTTCTGCGGCGCTTGCGCTACTATCTACAGGATCAAGGGTCAGCAGCAGCTTAACGCCTGTCTTGCCTGCCAGACTGAGGTGCAGGAGGGAATGTATGTTGCAACTCTGCCCTTCTTCCCGCTTGTAAAGCAGATATATAATATCGAGGAGATAAAGCCTACAGAGCAGATAATGATGCAGCTTTATCCGGAAATTTACGCCTGCATCGGCTGTAACGCCTGCACAAAGGCTTGTACTCAGGAGCTTAACGTTATGCAGTACATTGCATATGCTCAGCGCGGAGAGTATGAAAAGTGCGCAGAGCTCAGCTTCGACTGCGTAATGTGCGGAGTCTGCTCCTCACGCTGTCCTGCCGGAATCTCGCATCCCCAGGTAGCTATGCTTGCGCGTCGTCTCAACGGCAAGTATCTTGCTCCGGAGTGCGGCCATCTCGAGGACAGAGTAAAAGAGATAAACGACGGCACATTTGAAGAGCTTATCGAGGGTCTTATGCAGAAGCCGATCGAGGAGATCAAGGAGCTTTATAATACCCGGGAAATCGAGAAGTAAGGAGGCTGCGGATATGTACAAAATTGAAAAGCTGAACGAGCTTGCAAAGGTCGTTGCCGAGAAGCGCGAGGCGAATGCAAAGCTTGAACCGAGAAGAATGACGGCTGACGAGAAGGACGCGCTTCTTGCACAGTTCCACCCGGACTATAAGCAGGACGAGTTTACGGTTCTTTCTGCCGGAGTGAACAAGGGAGAAAAGGTCCCCACCCAGCTTGCGGCGTTGCTTCAGGGCAAAAGCCGTATCAGCGCGGCTGACGTCGACCTGTCAAGCCCCGACTATGAAACGGATGTTCTCATCATCGGCGGCGGCGGAGCAGGAGCTTCGGCAGCTATAGAGGCTGACGAAGCCGGAGTAAAGGCTATGATCGTCACAAAGCTCCGTATCGGCGACGCAAATACAATGATGGCTGAGGGCGGTATCCAGGCGGCAGATAAGCCCAACGATTCCCCGGCTATCCACTATATAGACGCTTTCGGCGGCGGACATTTTGCTGCAAAGCCGGAGCTTGTAAAAAATCTCGTAACAAAAGCTCCCGAGGCTATACTCTGGCTGAACAGGCTTGGAGTTGAGTTCGACAAGGAAGCCGACGGAACAATGGTCACAACTCACGGCGGCGGTACGTCGCGCAAGAGAATGCACGCGGCAAAGGACTATTCCGGAGCTGAGATAATGCGTACTCTCCGGGACGAGGTCCTCAACAGAGGTATTCCCGTAATTGATTTTACGGCGGCAGTTGAGATAATTCTGGACGAGAACGGAAGGGCTGCCGGAGCAGTGCTCATGAACATGGAGACAAAGGAGCTGCTCGTTGCGCGTGCAAAGACGGTTATTATCGCCACCGGCGGCGCAGGCAGACTCCACTATCAGGGCTTCCCCACCTCCAACCACTACGGAGCAACAGCCGACGGTCTTATTCTGGGCTATCGTGTGGGCGCAAGACTTCTCTATGCCGACACACTCCAGTATCATCCCACCGGAACAGGCTATCCCGAGCAGATCTTCGGCGCGCTTGTTACGGAGAAGGTTCGTTCTCTCGGTGCAAAGCTGGTCAACATCGACGGCGAGGTATTTATGAATCCTCTGGAGACCCGCGACGTTACGGCAGCTTCAATAATCCGTGAGTGCAAGGAGCGCGGCAAGGGCGTTGAGACCTCTCTCGGCAAGGCTGTATGGCTTGACACGCCCATGATCGAGCTTATTCACGGCGAGGGCACTATCGAAAAGAGGATCCCTGCCATGATGCGTATGTTCGGCAAGTACGGCATTGACATCAGAAAAGAGCCTATCCTGGTTTATCCCACTCTGCACTATCAGAATGGCGGACTGAATATCAGCGTGGACTGCTCAACAGATGTTGAAAATCTCTACGCAGCAGGAGAGGTCGCAGGCGGAATCCACGGCAGAAACCGACTCATGGGCAATTCGCTGCTTGATGTTATCGTATTCGGCAGAGACGCAGGAAAGAATGCGGCTGCAAAGGCTAAGGATACCGCAGTTCCGGAGAAGCTGACCCTTGCTCACATCGACAGCTTCAATGCCGAGCTTAACGAGGCTGGAGCTGCAGGGGAGACTGTTTCACCTATGCTTCTTCCTCACTACGCAAGAAAAGATAAATAACGCATAATAGATCTCCTCAGAAACTACCGCGCACTGTCTGCCATAATCTTTTAGCGATATGCGTCGTCTTCCTCCTTGGAGGGCGACAGCCCGCCTTCGTCGTAATCCTTGCCTATCACTAAAATCTTACGGCATCCAGCACACGTTAGTTTCCGAGGAGGTCTAATAATTTGACGGCAGACCAGCTCTGCCGTCCATTTGCGTCAAAATGATTTTGTGAAAAAAGTCAAAAAATGAAAAGAGGTAATCTGAATTATGGATATTATTACCATTGGTGATTTTTCCATTTCCATTAAAGAAATAACATTTTTTATGTTCTCTATTTTCGCCATTGCCGCGGTAGGCTATCTTCTGGGAAGGATCAACATTAAAGGAATTTCTCTCGGAACTGCCGGAGTTTTCATCATCGCTCTGCTTTACGGCTGCTTTTTCTACAGCGACATGGGCGCGCAGCTTATGGTCGAGGGAAAAAGCTTCATAAAAAGTGCCTTGAAGGTCGTGGAAAATATAGGATTGATACTATTTGTCTCCTCCGTAGGCTTTATTGCAGGCCCGAATTTCTTTGCCAATTTCAAAAAGAATTTCAAGAGCTATGTGCTCATCGCCCTTGTGGTCATCGTGTCGGCAGGTGTTGCCTGCGGCGGATGTATTTTCATCAACAAGGCATTTTCAGATGATTCTACTGAGGATATGGCTTCGATCCTTGTGGGACTTCTCTCCGGAGCTCTCACGAGCACCCCTGCATTCTCCGCAGCAAAGGCGACTGTTGCAGACAGGGCAAACGGCGCAATGCTGGAGGATCTCGTAACTGTTGGCTACGGTATCGCATATCTTTTCGGCGTTATCGGAGTTGTACTTTTTGTTCAGCTTATGCCGAAGTTCCTGAAAGCTGACATGAACAAGGAGCGTCAGCTTCTCGTTGCGGCAGACTCAAAGGGCAGCAAAAAAGAGTATAAGGGAAAGCTTGTTCACATGGACGATTTCGGCTTCATGCCATTTGCTCTTGCAGCGGTTATCGGAATTTTCGTCGGCTCGATAAAATTCGGCAATTTCTCACTGACAACAACGGGCGGCTGCCTGTTTACAGCGCTGATCTTCGGACATTTCGGACGCATAGGCTCAGTGAGCATCATGCCAAAGGACAGCACGCTGAAGGTATTCCGCGAATTCGGACTTATGCTGTTCCTTATTGGTGCAGGCGTAGCCGGAGGAGCAAGGTTTGTGGAGTATTTCAAGCCTGTTTACTTCCTCTACGGTGTTATTATGACGATTTTCCCGATGGTTATCGGCTTTTTCTTCGCAAAGTACGTGTTGAAGCTGAATCTGCTGAACAATCTTGGTTCGATAACAGGCGGAATGACCTCGACACCTGCGCTTGGCACGCTTATCAGCTCCGCAGGCACGGAGGATGTAGCGACAGCGTATGCTGCGACATATCCGGCAGCGTTGATCTCGGTGGTAATAGTTTCGCAGGTGCTGCTTATTATATTTAAATAGAAAAAAATTGGAGCAGCCATAAAACCGGGTTTCAAAAGGGACAGTTGTCCCTTTTGCAGTGTCCAGAGGCGGCGCCTCTGGCAGGGTTTGGGACAGCGTCCCAAATCGACCGCAGGTCGATGCAGCCTTTAGGCGCTCCGCAAAGGGTGAATTTTCAAACAGTCCGGTGGACTGTTTGAAAAGAGGGAACGCCCTGCAAGAGAGGGCGTTCCCTTATAAATTCCCCGTGCAAATTTTTTGCTTAAAAAGAGGTAGGGAAATTTCCCTACCTCTTTTATCATTATTTTAGTTTTTTCACCAGCTCCTTAAACACATCTCCGCGCTCTTCAAAATTCTTGAATATACCATAGCTTGCCGATGCCGGAGACATTACCACGCTTTTTCCGGCAGGCGTTATCTCCGCTGCCAGCTTCACAGCATCCTCAAGATGCTCCGCGAAGCATATCCGTTCCGACGGCTTGAACATACCGTATATCCGCTTTCCGGAGGTCTCCATGCAGATGACATTCACGTCCGACTGCTCCAGAAATTCCACCAGAGGCGCATAATCTATTCCCCTGTCCATTCCACCGACCAGGATAGTTCCACAGTCCGGAACGCTCTTGACCGCCTCGATCGCCGTGGCGCAGGCTGTTGAAATAGAATCGTCATACCACCGCAGTCCCTTGATTTTTCCGACAAACTCCAGTCTGTGAGCAAGCGGATCAAAGGAGCACAGGGCTGTCTCGAACTGCTTCCGGCTCACAAATGGCGCTGTAATAAAACGCGCCGCAGCGATATTGTAGTGATTGTGAACGCCCAGAAGTCTGATTTTTTCCGTCGGGATGATATAGGTGTCGCCGTTATTGTTATTGTCCACGATGCCGCCGCTTACGTAAATATCAGCCTTGGGATCGGAGGCGGAAATGGTGTGAACATAGGCGTTGGACAGCCGCGGTGCGATCTCGCTTGCAATAAGCAGGCAGTCGCCGTCCTGCTGATGGGTGAAGATATTCTTCTTCGCCTTGTGATACCGTTCCATAGTGCCGTAATGGTCGAGGTGCTCCTCGAAAAGATTGAGAAAAACGGCGCAGGTGGGAGAAACAGTCATATATTCCAGCTGGTGGCAGGAAAGCTCGCACACCACAAGAGTATTTTCCGTCATACCTTCCGCAATGCTGAACACCGGGATACCTATATTTCCGGCGATACGGCAGTCCTGACCGCTCTCCTTCAGAATGTGATATATGAGAGAGGTGACGGTGCTTTTTCCCTTTGTTCCGGTGATGCCGATTATCTGCTCACGGTACACCTCGAAAAAAACCTGTGTTTCGGAGGTTATCAGGCACTTCAGCTCCTTGGGCTGCTTTTCCATAACGATCCCGGGGCTTTTGAAAACCATGTCGAAGCTGTCCAGGCATTTCTGATAGCCCTCGCCGCAAATAAGCTCAACGCTTTCCGGCAGACCGCTTGCCGCTCTGTCGATCGTATTCAGGTCGGCAACTGAAATTTTTGCAGGAGAGCAGTATTTCGCCAGTATTTCATAGGTCGCCTTGCCCTCGCGCCCGAATCCCAGTATGCAGACGGACTTGTTTTCGGTATATGATTTAATGTATTCGGTAAATTTATTTGTATTGCTCACAAAAGCCGCTCCATTTCTTTTTTCAGAATAGCCGCAAATTCCGGCGGAAGAAGATTGCTGCCGCTGTAGTTCCTGCATACGGCTTCATTCCGCTGGGATATTGTCTCCGGCTGGTAAAGTCCTGATTTTTCGTAGATCTTAAACAGCAGCGGAAGCTCTTCGCCATCTTTTTTCATGCGCTCAATGGCAAGCGAGACTGCAAGCTGCACCTCGGCAATACTTCCTACGCACTCAAAGGGCTTATGCTCCGATTTTCCGATAAGCTCGGTAAAATATTCCTGCATATTTTCGTCATTCAGCAGATCCTTGCCGAAAATCTCTGCAAGCTCGCTCCTGCCAAGGAAAGGGGAGAGGATAAGGCAGATAAACAGACATTTCGGGCATTCTCCGCACCATATGTCCGGAGAGACCTTGCTTCCGAGGTTGCAGCTGCGGAAGATCGGCAGATATTTTTTATGGCTGACGAACATTTTCGCGATCTGAAATTCCGCCAGCGGACGGAGAAAGCTGAAATAATATATCCCGTCGGCGAGATATTTTTCCTCGTATTCGTGGAAATCACGCTCAAACTCAAAGCTTTTGGAGTACTGGTGGTTGACCTCCTGACCTGCGACGGTGCTCTCGTTGGCGCTGTCCTCATTGGAGAGGACAATGTATTTCAGCCGATTCATATACGCCGTTACCTCTGCTGAAAACGCGACTACGGAGCTGAAAGGAGTGTGACCGTTAAGGCAGCCCTGCTTGTTCAGTTCGATAAGCGAGCGGTCGAAGCGACGTTTTGCCGTCAGCAGAACAGATTTGGGAAGTCCGGCTGTGCGAACGGTCTCCGAAATGGAATTACGCTTATTTATGGCGTAGCATCGGCATTTCATTCCGGCACGTGTCAGCGTCTCCAGCGTCAGCGCCGAGTCCTTGCCTCCGCCGATGGGCACAAGGCAGCCGTTCAGCTCCGGCAGCCCTGGTTCGCCTGTGCAGTTGAATTTTCCGCTGCACTGAATGTCAACAAATCCGTTCCTGTCTGCGGAAATGCCGTTGACATAGAAAAATTCTCCGAGTCCCAGGAAATAGAGCTTTTTCCACCACTCGACCTGATCTGCGGAAAGCTCGCCGCACTCGACCCGAAAAACAGGCGAGCAGAAAGCCTTCCAGTAGCTTACCGCCTCCGCCATGCCGAGCGAAAAGGCAAGACGCTCCAGAACACGGTCATTTTCCGCGGAAAATACTTCCGGCTTCGGGAAAGACCAGCCGGGGTGGAACTCAGCCCTGCCGGGAAAATCAAAGACATAGTCGATCTCCACGGTGTCCGGGGTCTCGGTTATTTTGTAGGATCTATAAACAAATACAGGTGCTTCCCTCCGGAGGCTGTCGTATTTCTCCATGCTGCCTCCTTATTTTTCGCCGAGAAGCTGCTGATAGTGCTGCTTCAGAAGGCTGTATGTCTCGTCGGACAGGTCATGCTCCACCTTGCAGGCGTCCTCAAGAGCCTGATCCTTGTGAACTCCGAGGAGAATAAAGAACGCGGAAAGGGTGTTGTGGCGGTCGTAAATGCGCTCAGCCACATCTCTTCCGGTCTGCGTCAGTGTGATATGGTTTTCGCTGCTGACCTCTACAAGTCCCTCGTCACGCATTTTTTTCAGTATAATGGAGACAGTGGGGCGTGAGTAGCCAAGATACGAGCAGATGTCGATGGCGTGGACATCGGGCTGCGCTTTGGATAGGATCAATATTGTTTCAAGGTAGTTTTCTACCGCTTCTGTAATAGCCATTTATATGCTCCTTTGCTGTGCGAACCTCCGGCACGGTTTAATCATAATTATTATACCACATTTTACCGTAAATTGCAACAATTGTGTGTGAATTTTTATCAATTATATTGCTCGCGGAAATAATCTTGTCAACTGATAGATCAGCGAGTTCTACTCGCGGTCACGTGAATTGCCAGCGGGGGCTCCCCGCCGTGAATTGCCAGCGGGGGGCTTACTGCCGTGAATCATCAGCGCATTCTTTTCTATAGTCATCGAAAACCTTATAGATGTCGGGATATGCGTTTTTTGTGCGGATAGGTTTCAAGTTTTCATCGGTGAAACAGTGCGAGGAGCTGCCCTCGGCACAAAGCACGCCGGTCTCGCTGTTGACCACCCTGTAGTTGACGTGAAGCAGCACGCCGTTGAATTTCGTAATATACAAATATACCGCGAATGGCTCGTCAAACCGCAGCGGACGCCTGTAGCTGCACTCCACCGAGAGAACCGGCATAAGTATTCCCCTGGCTTCAATGTCCTCAAAGGGCATACCTGCCTTCCGGAGAAAATCAACTCTGGTCTCCTCAAATATCCTTATGTAGTTTGAGTGGTGCATTATGCTCATTTTATCCGTTTCGTAATAATAAACTCTTCTTTTGTATGGTTCAAACATTTTATGTATCTCCTATTTGCATTTTGTATAGTAAAAGACAGCAAGCTGCGTTCTGTCCCGGAGCGACAGCTTGTCGAGTATGCCGCTGATATAGTTCCGCACCGTACCCTCGCTGAGGAAAAGCTGTGCGGCAATCTCTTTGTTGCTAAGTCCACGGGCAACGAGCACCATGATCTCCTGCTCCTTTTCCGAAATGTCGTGAGCAGCGAAGTCAAATTCCGCTTTTTTCTGCATAAGCTCCGGGAGTCTTGTCATTATCTCGTCTCCGAACACGCGCTGTCCCCTCATTACTGCGGAGACCGCCGGAGCTATACCCTCGAAATCCTGTTTGAGAATATAGCCTTTAGCACCCATATTCAGCGCTTTTACAATATATTCGTCGTCTGAAAAGGTGGTGAGGTAGAGTATTCTCGCGTCAGGATGGGCAGACAGTATTTTTTCACCGGCTTCAATTCCCGTCATCCCGTTCATGCGTATGTCCATGAGCATAACGTCCGGAGCGTGCTTTTCATAAAGATCTATCGCCTCGCTGCCGCTTGAGCCTATTTCAGCGACTGAGATCTCACCGCCGCTTTCAAGTATTGTTTTCAGAGAAAGGCTGACAAGCTTGTCGTCGTCAACCACAACTGTTTTTATCAAAGCTTATGCCTCCTTTGGAATAGATAAAAAGACCTTAAAGCCGCTTTTCTCTGCGGAAAATGTTGCGATTCCGCCAACCGCCGCGGCTCTGTCGCGCATATTTATAAGCCCGATGCCGTTTTCCTTAACAGCTTCCGTGCAGCTTCCGTTGTCCTTTACAACAGCCTGATAAAACGCCGGATGCTCCCGGACGCTGACCCACACATGGCTGCCGTTGGAGTGCTTGATTATATTTGAAACCGCCTCTTTTACAACCCCGATAATGCAGATCTTCACGGTTCTCGGCACTGTTTCCGGTACGTCCAGGTCGGCGGTCACCGTAAAGCTGTTTTCAAGAGCTTTAAGGCAGTCTGTGAGCGAAAGCTTCAGGTCAACGGATTCGTCGTGGAGGTCATGAACGCTCTGGCGGATATTTGTCATTGCCGTGTTCAGCGTCTCGTTAAGGCTGCCCAACGCCTCTTTCAGCGTATCATCGCCGCATATGACGGTGAGAGCGCCCACCTGCAATATCGACCGGGTGAGCAGATGTCCGACGTTGTCGTGTATCTCGCGCGCAATGCGGTTTCGCTCTTTCAGGGCAGCCATATAGATCTCGCTGTCCTGATGCTCCATGATCTGCTTATTTTTTTGCGTCAGCAGGATCTCCGTCTCCGCCGAGCTGTCACGAAGCCGGATAAGCTTGGTTTCCGTCTGGGAGAGGCTGTCGGTACGTACCTGCAAAATAAAGGCAAGAAGGAGAGCGAAAGCCATAATTCCCCATTGTACCGCGGAAAAGGAGCTGATATTGATCGCAAGGCTCAGGGCAATAGGAGCGGCGCGGTAGAATTTCCGGCTGCCGGCGATGTCGTAGAAAATCATTCCGCAGCCGCAGCAGAGCATCGGTATCAGCAGGCAGCCAAGGCAGTAAAGCCAGGTGAGAGCGGCGTTTAAGCGGCTGTTTGCCGAGGACTGCAAAAGGCAGGAGAAAATCAGGACGACAAGAGGCACGATGACAGACATCGTGCTTGTGAGAAAAGAGGAAGCGGCGATGCACAAAATCAAGAGAAGCAGTTTGTCTATAATTTTGTTCATTTTATCATCTCCGAAATATCTGTACTTATATTTTATCATATATCAAGGAAAATTGCAACAGCCGCGTGAACAATTTTCAAATCAATAACAATTATAGCGCGACATTGGGTTTCAAAAGGGACTCTGTCCCAAATCGACCGCAGGTCGATGATGCCTTCAGGCGTTCCCTTAATACTTCCACAGCTGATATATGAAACCAGAAATAGATATATGACATTTGTCATATAAAACTCATGACGCTGTTCACTTAACTTTTGCTTCTGAATCTGATATAATTATAACATAATCTGAAAGGAGCAAAAAAATGGCTGAAACTGTTGTAAAAATAGAAAATCTGGTTAAACGATACAAGGATCTCATCGCTGTAGATCACCTCTGCCTGGACATAAGAGAGGGCGAGATCTTCGGATTGCTCGGTCCTAACGGCTCGGGCAAGACAACTACTATAAGCTGTCTGCTCTCACTGCTCGACTTCGACAAGGGCGAGATCGAGGTGTTCGGCAAGGAAATGACGCCGGTAAGCTATGATATAAAGCGGAATATCGGCGTTGTTTTGCAGAATGTAGCAGTTTTCAATGAGCTGACCGTCCGGGAGAATATCGACTACTTCTGCGGTCTGTACATAAAAGATAAGGCGCAGCGGAAACAGTATGTTGACGACGCTGTAAAATTTGTCGGGCTTGAGGAATTTGAAAAATTCTTCCCGAAAAAGCTGTCCGGCGGTCTGCTTAGACGTCTCAACATCGCCTGCGGAATTGCACATAAGCCGAAGCTTATAATCTTCGACGAGCCGACAGTCGCCGTTGATCCGCAGTCCAGAAACAATATCCTCGAGGGCATACAGAAGCTGAATCAGGACGGAGCGACTATCATTTACACTTCCCATTACATGGAAGAGGTCGAGCAGCTGTGCTCCAGGATAGTAATTATGGACAAGGGCAGGAAAATCGCCGAGGGCACAAAGGAACAGCTGAAAAAGATGATAAAGAACACGGAGACTGTGGAGATCGAGATCTCCGATGTTCCGGAGGCGACTATCAATAAGCTGCGTTCGCTGCCTCATGTTTACGAGGCAGGCTGTCACGAGAACAGGCTGGAGATAAAATGCTCCGGCGGAAAGCACAATCTTGTGCGTATACTCGGAGCCTTGCAGGACGATAACCTGAATTTCGGCAGAGTTTATTCAGAGCTGCCTACGCTGAACGACGTTTTCCTGGAAATTACCGGAAAAGAATTACGAGATAAGGATTAATAGGAGATAGAATATGTTTCTTCACAGTTTAAAATATGAGCTGAAGGTCGGATTGCGGAATAAGGAGCTTATAATCTGGCTTATGATCTTCCCCATTGTTCTGGGTACATTTTTCAAGATCGCATTCGGAAATATCTACAGCAGCGAGACGGTTTCCGCAATTCCGGTCGCCGTTGTCGAAAATGTGGAAAATGAAATTTTCGATGGGGTAATGACGACTGTTTCAGGTACTGACGAATCGCTGTTCAAGGCTGTCTATACAGATGGGTCGCAGGCTGGAGAAATGCTGGAAAACGGCGAGGTCTCGGGTATAATCTATGTTGACGAGGACGGACTTTCAATGGGAGTTGCCGATACAGCGGGGGTTGAGCAGTCTATCATCGAAAGCTTTGTCCGCCAGTATACGACCCGCGAATCCGTTATAAAAGAGGCTGTGAAAAAAAATCCTATGAATATTACAGCCGCGATCGAAGCTATGAACATCAGCGAGGATATGAACAGCGCTATACCACTGACTGACGGAAATACCGATGTGTATATTCAGTATTTCTACAATCTCATAGCAATGGTCGGAATGTTCGGTTCGATGACCGGACTTCATATCGCAATAGAAAATCAGGCGAATCTCTCGGCGTCTGGAGCAAGAAACAACGTCAGCCCGGTAAACAAGCTGACAAAGATAACCGCCGGTCTGCTGGGAAGCTTTATCGAGCAGACGGTCTGCGTGATAATTGCAGCGAGCTATGTTGCCTTCGTTCTCGGAGTTGATTTTGGTTCAAGGCTGCCCCTTGTCTACCTTTCGGGAATTTTAGGCGGCTGCGCAGGCGTTTCAATGGGCTTCTTCGTAGGCTCCATAGGCACTATGAGCTTAGGTGCAAAAACAGGCTTGTCTATGAGCGTTTCCATGATATGCTGCGCGCTCAGCGGTCTTATGGTAGGCGATATAAAGCCTGTGATCGCGGAGCACGCGCCGATAATCAACAAGATCAATCCGGCAGCGGTCATATCAGATTCCTTCTACTGCCTGAACCTGTACCGGGACTATGACAAATATATTGAAAAAATAGTGACGCTGCTCGTTATAATCGTACTTTTCACTGTTGGCGGATTTTTAATGATAAGGAGAAAGAAATATGCAAGTCTTTAATGTGTTTATGAAGATAGCGAAGAGCAAGCTTGGAGTAGCCGTATTGTTCGTGATGATAATGGTCGCGGTAGGTCTGCTCAACGGCGGAACATCCGATAACAGCAGCGAAAGCTTCGTAAGTACAAAGATAACGGCAGCGGTGATCGACGAGGATAATTCTGAGGCAAGCCGTGCGCTGACGGATTTTATCGCCTCGACCCACACACTGACTGAGGTAGAAAACGACGAGGAGGTTATCCTCGATAAGCTATTTTACCAGAAGGTGCAGTATGTGCTTATCATTAAAGAGGGCTATGGCGAAAAGCTGGCAAAGGGCGAAACATCGGGGCTTTTCGAGAATTACAAAGACCCAAACACCTTTTATGCCTCATTCTTCGAGAGCACGCTTAACGAGTATGTTTCCGCAGTCCGCGGCTGTACTGCAAGCGGGGATGACATGACCTCTGCGCTGGAAAAGGGCGCAGAACTGGCTTCGGCAAAGGTAAATGTGAAGATAGAGAACGGCGGAAGCGAGGAGACTCTCACCGGCGGAAAGACGCGTATCAATATCATGTACAAGTCGCTGACATTTGTTCTCGTTGCAGTTCTGGTGGATGTGCTTTGTCCGATACTTCTTGTTCTCAAGGGCGAAGAGGTGAGGAAGCGAATGGAAAGCTCCTGTCTTAGCGCAACGTCCCAGACTCTGCAAATTTTCCTTGGCTGTGCGGTTTATACGGCAGGGCTGTGGGCTTTGGTCAATTTTATTCTCTTCGCCGTGAACGGATTCGCTTTTACATCAAGAGAGTGTCTGCATCTTGTGAACAGCTTCGTTTTTGCCCTTGTTTCAGCAGGTATCGCGCTTCTTGTTACATCCCTTAAGCCTGCGGAGAATGTTATAAATGTCATCGGCATATCGATTTCGCTGGGAATGAGCTTCCTGTGCGGCGCATTTGTTCCACTGAGCCTGCTCGGAGACGGCATACTGACTGTATCGCGTTTTCTCCCGGCGTACTGGTACGTTCGTGCAAGCGAGATCATTACAGCACCGAAGGCTTCGTCGGACGCAAAAAATCTGCTTATCTGCTTCGGAATACAGCTCCTTTTTGCCGCAGCGCTTTTCGCGCTGGTTCTGGTAATATCCCGTGCAAAGCATGGCAGACAGGGCGGCAAGGCGTGATAATTTAATATCGGGATTCCAAAGGGGCAATGCTCCTTTGGCAGAGTCCAGAGGCGGCGCCTTTGGCGAGGTATGGAGCAGCGCTCCATATCGACCGCAGGTCGATGATGCCTTTAGGCGCTCCGCAAATGGTGAATTTTCAAACAGTCCAGTGGACTGTTTGAAAAGAGGGAACGCCCTGCAAGAGAGGGCGTTCCTTTATAAACTTCTGGTTTTATTTTTTCGGTTATAAAAATTTCTCCCCTTTCACAAGGGGAGATTTTTCTGTGTCCTGAATTCAAATTTTCGTTAAATAAGAGACCCGGTTTTTAGTCATTCAGCTTACTTTCCGCCCAGCCCTCGTCGATTGCGGCATTGCAGAATGTGTCGATATCCGCAGCGACCTCCTCCGGCGTTTTATTTCCTGAAAGCAGGTCGTAAATGTGCGTATAGAATGTGGCGCGGACGCCTCTCCAGTTCGGATTATTATGAGTTATATCCACGGTATACTGGGAATTTCTTGCGTATTCGTCAGCCATGAACAGGTACTCCTTGTCACGCTCGCTTACCGATTTTGACGCAGGGATAGCGTCCTCGGCAAAATCCATGTATTTCTCCTGGCTGTAAAAATATTTCAAAAATTCCTTCGCAGCCTTTACCTTGGCTTCATTCCCGTTATCGAAAACCATAAATCCGGTGAGGAATGATGTGTTGCAGCCGTTGCCGTCCAGAGTCGGGAAATTTACATAGCCCACATCGACAGAGGAATCAAAAACAGAGGCGTTGTTCGCGATATGGATAGCCAGCTGATTATGTGTGAAAAGGTCGTTGCAGTCTACTATCTCCATATTCTCGCAGCCGTCCGGGAAATATCCCTTGTCGTAGCCGTCTTTGAGCCATTGAAGAGCCTTGATGCCCTCCGGTGTATTGACCGCGAAATGTCCGTCCTCTGTAAAGAGACTGCATCCGAAAGCGTGCAAAAATGCCATTATATGAGTGTCGCCCTGTTCGTTTTTCGCATACATCATCATCGGATAGGAAAGCTCCGGAAGCTCCTCTGCAAGAGTGTCCAGGATAACTTCCCATTCATCGGGAGTCCAGCTCTGTATCGTTTCCGGCTCGCCGATATATTCTTCAAGACCGTACTGTCTGAACATATCCTTGTTGAAGCTGAGAGTGTTCTGGAGGCTGTAGTAGGGAAGCATGTATGTAACTCCGTTCACCTGGCTCATGCTCCAGCAGGAATCGTAAATGTCGCTGCGAAGCTCCTCTGAAATAATATCGTCAAGGGCGACAACATTGCCCGTGTGAACGTAGCCGGACATATTGAAGTATCCCTCGAACAGCAGGTCGGCAGCGTCCTCCGTACCGAACGAATCGGTTATGAATTCGTTTTCGTCAACGTACTCGAACTTTACAATGTTTACGGTCACGTCAGCGTCCTCATACTGCTCTGCAAAGTCGTTTGCCGCGTTTTCCAGCATATAATACGCATCGACTATATCCGAATCGTGGCTTGCCACAGTAAGCGGAGGCAGCTTTATATTCAGCGTGACTTTTTCCTTTTCAGCCGGTTTCTCTCCGCATCCCGGAAGAACTGCCGCTGTCATGGCGGCGCACAATGCCAGTGTTATGATCTTGAACTTCATTTCATTCACCTGTCCCTATTTCTGATATTTTATCCATTAGCTTGCCCACGTCGATCGGCTTTGTGATAAAGCCGTCCATGCCGCTTTCGAGAGCCATTTTTTCGTCCTCCAGAAAGGCGTTTGCCGTGCAGGCGATAATACATATGCTTTTTGCGTCGGATCTGTCTGCGCTTCTGATGATTTTTGAAGCCTCCATGCCGCTGCGGACTGGCATCTGCACGTCCATAAGGATAAGGTCGTAGTATCCGGGTTCTGAATTATTGAACATATCCACGACCTCTCCGCCGTTGGAAGCGCAGTCGGCAGTATGTCCGGCAGCCGTCAGCAGCTCCGTCAGGATCTCCGCGTTCAGCTCGTTATCCTCCGCAATGAGTATCCTGAGAGCGCGCTTTTCGGCAAGTGAAGCTTTCTTTTCAGCAGGTCTGCTTACAGCCGCGGCATCTGCTATGGGAGTTTCAAGCTCGAAGCTGAAGATGCTGCCCTCGTCAAGGCGGCTTTTTACGGTAAGCTCGCTGTTCATCAGCTTGCAGAGCGTAGAGCTTATGGACATTCCGAGACCCGTTCCCTTTACGGATTCGTCGTTTCTGCCGCGTTCCTGGCTGAAGGATTCAAAAATACGCTTCTGGAACTCCGGGCTTATGCCGCAGCCGTTGTCCGCTACGGAATATTTCGTCCTGACTCTGCCGTTATCCAGCCGGGTCTGCACAATTTCAAATACGACAGTTCCGTCTCTGTCAGTAAATTTCACGGCATTTCCGAGAATATTCATCAATATCTGCTGAATACGCATCACATCGCCGACAACAAAGGGACAGAGGAGCTTTTTATCAATTGTAAATGTTATATTCTTTTCATTGAATCTGCTGCGTATTATATTCTCGATAGAGGTTGTCATATCCTCGATGGAGAATGGCTCGCTTATGATCTCCACCTTTCCGGACTGAATTTTTGAGTAGTCCAGTATATCATTGATAAGAGACAGCAGATAGTTTGCTGCAGAGAAGGATTTGTCGAGGTAATCCTTCATTTTTTCGGAGTCGCCGAGATTTCTTATCATAAGCTCGTTAAGTCCGATAATGCCGTTCAGGGGAGTGCGTATCTCGTGTGACATATTCGAGAGAAACTCGCTTTTCGATCTGGCTTCAAGCCGGGCGCTTGCCTCGCGCATACGCATCTTGTACAGAATGATGGTAAGTATCACCATAAGAGCGGCTACAACGATAAGCATGGTCATGGACATATGCACGAATTGTGCAGTCTGTTCGTTGAAGACCTCTTCGCTCACGCGCATGACTATAGTCCAGTTGTAGTGCTCCATGGGAATAAAGCAGGCGACCTCGACGGTCTGGTGAGTCTGGCAGAAAAATTTGGAAACGAAGTCCGTCTGAGTCTCTATTTTTTTCCGGATAGCCTCATATTCCTGTCTGCTCATGGTCTGTTCCAGCTCTGCAAACAGATTATCTGTTTTTCCGATGCCTGCCGAACGCTTTTCGTTCAGGATATAGTTGCCGTCCTGAGTGATAACAAACGTGCTTCCTCTTCCGTCGAAGCTGCTCACCTTCAGATGATTTTCCAGATACCGTATGTTGACGCGCCCGACTATGCCGACGAATCTGATCCCCTCTACGGCAAAGGGCTGAGTCTGTACGCCGTACACAATGGATTCGCTGGTAGACTGGAGCATGGCTGTCTCGTCCTGACGGACAACAAAACGATCCTCTCCGGCAAGTATCATATCCACATATTTCTGCTCCGCATCATCTATGAGCATGGCGGAGGAGTAGGAGCGTCCGGTTTCGTCGATAAGATAGAGCTTATCAAAATATCTTGACGCGCTTTCCTCGTTCAGCTTCATGCAAAGATCGGTTATAGTTTCCGGCTTTGAGTACGAGAGCCTGTCCATAATATAGCCGAGCTGATCGAAACGTGCCGTTACTTCGCTTTCTATGCTGTTCATATTATGTTCAGCCATTTCCCGTACAAGTGAGGTGATATTCGCGGTAGTGGCTGCCTGGAGGCTGTGTATATATATTGTGATTCCACCCGCCACCAGCAGCATTATTACAGCAGCAATGACAGCGCGCATTATTTTTTTCCTTGGAAGCATAACAGCCTCCTTTCGCAGTATAGTAAATTCTTAGTTTATTATAGCATATTAACAGGAAAATTGCAACCCGCGCTGAAATAAATTTCAATTTAAATTTATCTCAGCGCGAACTTGCCGGCGGGGGCTCCCGTCGTGAAATTGTCAGTAGGAACTCCCCGCCGCAGTATTGCAAATGAATAGCCTTTTATGATCAGCTTTCCGCTGTATTCTGCGCTGGAAAGCACGTCTGTGTATACGCCGTTGAGCGGAACAAAAGCGTCGTCGCCGTGATAATTCTGCACAAATACGAGCTTTTCACCCTGACATACCCTGTATGTCACGCTTACGCCGTCGGGGATATCAGTTCCCAATGCGCTTTCAAGTCCGGCTTTACTGCACAGTCTGCCGATAAAGCTGTAGAGAAAATCCTCGTCAGCGCCGGCGCAGAGGTGATACGCAGCGCCGTCCCCGAATTTGTTTTTTGTAAGCGCAGGTCGACCCTTGTAGAAATCCTTCGTATAGACGCTCAGTACCTCGCAGGTCGTAGGGCGGATAATTTCGCAAAGCTCCGACAATCTGTATTCCCTGCCGCAGAAGCTCATTCCATTGTATTCTCCGTCGCAAAGACAGTCGGTCTCCTCCGTCCAGAAGCCCATGACATCGGAAAGCTTTTCCTCCGTCGCCTCTCCAAGCAGGCAAAGATCAGTCTCATTGACGATTCCGGTGAAGCAGGTGGTGAAGAGTATTCCGCCGTTCCTGGTGAAATCGCGGAGCTTGTCCTGTATGCCGTCCCGGAACATATAGAGCATAGGCGCAATTACCAGCTTATAGCTGCCGAGCTCATAGGAACTGTCGATAATATCCACGGCCACTCCGTTTTTCCAGAAATAATCGTAGCATTTCTGTATTATCCCGAAATAGTCCAGCCCGGCGTTTCTTGGACCCTGACAGCGGTCAAGCGCCCATTTGTTCTCCGTATCGAAGATTATCGCAGCCTTTGCCGGAGTTTCACCGCCGTACACTGTTTCAGACAGACGTTCCAGATCGGCTCCGGTCTGTGATACCTCCCGGAATGTGCGTGTATCAGCTGTTCCGGTATGGGAAATGACCGCTGAATGGAATTTTTCGCAGCTGCCCCTGCTCTGTCTTATCTGGAAGTACATTCCCGAATCCGCACCGTGAGCAACGGCGTTCATGACTGAAAGCTCGTGCATACCAGGCTTTTTGAGCTTGCTGTACTTCCGCCAGTTTGTGGTGGATGGCGTACATTCCATCATAAGAAAAGGCTGTCCCTTTAGCGAACGCATCATGTCGTGGGACAGCGACTCGTTCCGGGAGGTGTGGGCGTTGTCAGTTTCCGTACTGTGCCAGTCGGGGTAGCAGTCCCAGGAGATAACGTCCAGCTTTTCCGCAAATTTATAGTAATTCAGCTCGTAGGCGTACATACCCATCATATTCGTGGTAACGGGAATATCCGGTGCAGCCGCCTTTACAGCGTCTATTTCGCAGCACATAAAGTCGATAGTCCTGTCTGTTACAAAGCGTCTCCAGTCCAGATCAAGACCGTGTATCGCAGTTTCTCCGATCCAGCTTGGACTATGAAGCTGCTCCCAGCTTGTATAGGTGTGCGACCAGAAATTCGACCACCAGGCGTGATTCAGAGCGTCAAGGGTCTTATATTTATTTCTGAGCCAGCCGCGAAATTCCTGCTGGCAAAGGGGACAATGACATTCTCCGCCAAATTCGTTTGAAATATGCCAGAGAATAACGGCAGGGTGAGCTCCGTAGCGTTCGGCAAGCTTCGTGTCGATGATACGCACGCGCTGGCGGTATGCCGGAGAGGTATAGCAATGGTTATGGCGATGACCGTACAGCATACGCTGCCCTTGTGCGTTGACCCGGAGCACCTCCGGATATTCCTGAGCAAGCCACTGCGGACGCGCTCCCGACGGCGTGGCGAGGACGACGTAAATGCCGTTCTCGTAGAGTCTGTTTATTATATTGTCCAGCCATTCAAAATCGAATTTATCCTTTTCCGGTTCAAGTGCAGCCCATGCAAAAATGCCCAGGCTGACGGCGTTGATATTCGCCTGCTTCATAAGTGCGATGTCCTGCTCAAGGACGTCCGGGTACATAAGCCATTGCTCGGGATTGTAGTCTCCGCCATGGAGAATATGCGGAAATTTCGGAGTAAGCTGTTTCATATGAGCACCTCGTTTCTGGTTTTTGCAGACCAGATCATCTGCTGTCTACATAATAACATATTATCAGCAAAATTGCAACTGTCGTGGAAAATTTTTCCCAATTTAATATCGCTCGCGGAGACGATTGCGTTCGTACAAAATATCAGCGAGTTACTCGCGGTCACGTGAATCGCCAGCGGGGGCTCCCCGCCGTGAATTGCCAGCGGCGACTCGCCGCCGTACAAGCGTATTCGCCAAAAAAACAGCCGTAAGACTGCTTTTTTCTGCTGTTCTGTCAATTGATTTTTTCCGGAAATAGGGATATAATATATATTGATACATTTATAACAATATACGAAGGTAGGTTTTTACAATGGCCAATAAAGTAGTTAAGTTCGGTGGAAGTTCACTTGCTGACGCAAATCAGTTCAGAAAGGTCGCCGATATTATAAAGTCCGACGATAAAAGAAGATATGTTGTTCCCTCAGCTCCCGGAAAGAGATTTTCTGAGGATATAAAAGTGACCGATATGCTCTACAGCTGCTGCGAGCTTGCCGGCAGCGGTGTGGATTTTACCGAGCAGTTTCAGCTTATTAAAGACCGCTATAACGGTATTATCACCGATCTGGGCATGAACCTGAGCCTTGATGAGGAGTTCGATACTATCACTGCCGAGCTGAAAAAACGTCCGGCAAGAGACTATGCTGCAAGCCGCGGAGAGTACCTGAACGGCAGGATACTCGCTGCATACCTGGGCTTCAATTTTGTGGACGCTGCCGACGTTATCGTTTTCGACAACAAGGGCAAGCTTCTTCTGGACGACACGGTAAAGGCTGTCCGCAGCCGTATGAAGGGACTGGAAAACGCTGTTATTCCCGGCTTCTACGGCAAAACCACTGAGGGCATCATCAAGACCTTCTCCCGCGGAGGCTCTGATGTTACAGGCTCTATTATCGCCGCTGCCGTAAACGCCGAAATTTATGAGAACTGGACGGATGTTTCCGGATTCCTGGTTGCCGACCCGAGAATAGTTGAAAATCCGGAGGCGATCGACGTTATTACCTACCGTGAGCTTCGCGAGCTTGCATACATGGGCGCGTCAGTTCTTCACGAGGACGCTATTTTCCCTGTGCGTTCCGCCGGTATACCTATCAATATCCGCAATACAAACAAGCCCGGGGACAAGGGCACTATGATCGTGTCTAACGACTACGATTTCAGCTGCGAAAGCCTTGGTCACACTATCACCGGTATTGCCGGCAAAAAGGGATTCAGCACCATCAATATCGAAAAGGCTATGATGAATAACGAGATCGGTTTCGGAATGAAGGTTATGAGCGTTCTATATAACAACGGAATTTCATTTGAACATATGCCCTCGGGAATCGACACCATGAGCATTACCGTTGACAGCGATAAGCTTGAGCCTGTCCGCGAAAAGGTTCTGGCTGAGCTGAGACGCGAGGTTGAGCCCGATCATCTGGAGATAGAGGACGGTATCGCTATACTTGCCGTTGTAGGACGCAGAATGAAGAACACAAGAGGTACGGTCGCACGGGTATTTGCGGCTATGGCACACGCTCGTATCAATGTAAGACTCATCGACCAGGGTTCCAGCGAGCTGAACGTTATCATCGGCGTCAACGAAAGCGATCTGCCCGAGGCTATCAGACGGATTTACGATATGTTTATCAATTCCGAGAAGGCGTGATCTGATAATAAATACAAAAAGCCCACAGAAATCACTGTGGGCTTTTTGTGTTGTACTACTTATCCGAAATCGGGATCCATATCTGACTTTTGTAGTCGGAGGCTGTCATGTCGCCGTCGGGATATGCTTCTATATCCATTTCATATGTAGGGTTGAGGTCTGACGCAGGGAAAAATTCCGTGCAGAGCTCGTGCCACAGAAGCTGTATCGCGTCAGGCATAGCCCCGGTACATTCGGATATGACCCAGCGTCTGGCAGGGATCGTGTTTATCCGAAAGCCTTCCGGTGCTGTCGTATCAGGCGCACACTGAACAGCGATGCCATAATCGAAATACTCGCAGTCGCTGTGTCCGCTGCCGTAACAGATACCAAGGAGCAAGCTGCTGTCCGAGGCGTATTTCAGAAGTGTGCTGATAGTTCCGTCCCTTTTCGCTCTGTCCCAGAAATCGGGAATGGTATTTTTGTTCTGCTCGCCTGCGACAGTGTGCTGTTCGATACGTTCAAGAACCGTGAACGATTCCTTTGAAATGATTTTGTAATCCATAGAATTACCGCCTTTCAATATTATCTTGATCCTGAATCGGGAAAATGCCCTGAGCTTGCCGCCTGTTCGTCTGAGTTCCGAGGGCGTGATCCCGTGAAATTTTGTAAAAGCCCTGGTGAAGCTTTCCGGGGATTCGTAGCCGTATTTCAGCGCAGTATCAATAACCCTCGTATCTGGATTTGTAAGCTCATTTCCGGCAAGCGTAAGCCGTCTGCTGCGAATATATTCGCCTACTGTAATGCCGCAAAGTATGCCGAATATTTTCTGAAAGTAGTACGGCGAGCATATTGCCTGCCCTGCGATCTCGCGGTAATCGAGCTCGTCGGCGATATGCTCTTCAATGTAATCAATAGCCCTCTGGATTCCGGCAGCCATGTTCATTTTTTATTCCTCCTACTATAATAAAATTGGTCGTATAAATCCATGACAAGCCAGCCATGGTTTACA
>JAMPAJ010000001.1:582506-632772 GCA_023667265.1 Alistipes sp. | reverse complement strand
GGTGTGGAGTGGGGGAAAATCTGGAGATAATATCAAAGGATTACCTATCACTATAGCAGGTCATGGAAATTTGCCGCAGGCTTGCCGGATATTCATACGGTCATGCCGATATTGTACGTCGTGCTATGGCGAAAAAGAAGCATGAGGAGATGCTTAAGGAGCGGGAAAGCTTCGTTGCGGGAGCTGTGGAAAGCGGCGTTTCCCGTGAGACGGCGGACAGAATATTTGACGAAATGGTCAGCTTTGCATCATATGCCTTCAACAAATCTCATGCAGCGGCGTATGCCTATCTGGCGTACCAGACGGCGTATCTGAAATGTCACTACCGCGGAATATACATGGCGGCTCTGATGTCCAGCGTCATGAGCGGCGGAGATCGTCTTACCGAGTACATTGCAGACTGCCGCAAGAATGGCATAGAGGTTCTTCCGCCTCATGTCAACCAGAGCGAAAAAGGTTTTGTTTACAACGGGAAAGGGCTGTATTTCGGGCTGCTTGCGGTAAAAAACGCCGGCAGCGGACTGGCGGACAGAATTATTTCTGAGCGAAAAGAAAACGGAGCATATACAAGTCTACAGGATTTTTGCGAACGTGTCAACGGAAGAGAACTGAATAAAAAGGCGCTGGAGAATCTGATAATGGCAGGCGCTTTTGACGGTCTTGGAGCAAATCGGCGTCAGATGCTGGAAAATTATGAAATGCTCATGGATGTTGCAGGAAAGGGAAGGCGAGGAGTTATCGACGGTCAGCTCGGACTTTTTGATTCGGTAAGCGCCGAACCGGCAGATATGAAGCTGCCGTATAAGCCGGAATTTGACCGGAAACGGCTTTTTGCAATGGAAAAGGAGGCTGCCGGGATATATCTCACAGGTAATCCGCTGTGGGAATACAGTTGGCTGGGCAGTCTGCTCAAAGTGCGCGGTATAGCCGAGCTTGCTGCTGATGGCTCGGTAAGCGACGGCTTTCCTGTAAAGCTTATGGGAATTATTCAGGGGAAAAAGGTACACACAACTAAAAAAGGCGACAAAATGTGCTTTTTGAATATTTCCGATGAGTCGGGAGAGATGGACGTTATAGTTTTTCCGGAGCTTTATCTGCTTGTCGACTCAAAGCTGACAGAGGAGACTATTGTATATATCAGCGGCAAGGTCTCGGTGAAAGACGATGAGATCAGCGTAATATGCGGAAATGTTGCTGCTGAACAGGATTTTGGCTCAATGACTGCAAATATGCGGCTATGCATTAAGATCTCCTCGGACAATGCACCGATGGATCAGCTTTCAAGAACGTCTGCCAGATTCGGTGGAAAAACAGAGGTGTGCTTTTATCTTACGGATATGAAAAAAATGGTTCGTCCCAAGAGCCGCATATCTCTTGAAATAAAGCCTGAGACAATTGAAATGCTTGGCAGTTTTATCGCACCGGAGAATATCGGGTTGATTTGATTGCAGAAAGCAAACGATTCAACAGCGGTATTTGTGCAGAATGACGGAAATGCGCGCTGGATATAAAATTAATTGTTTACCTCTTGACAATTCGGGTAAAAAGATGTAAAATATAGATGTATGAAGTATAAGCCGTAACAGGCAGCAATATATGCGGTAAGCAGAATGGAGAAGTGTTTATGATCAAGAAGATTGGCGTACTTACAAGCGGCGGCGACGCTCCCGGTATGAACGCTGCTGTCAGAGCTGTTGTAAGAGCTGCTCTCAGCAAGGGCATGGAGGTTTATGGAGTCAAGAGAGGCTACAACGGTCTCATCAACGGCGATATCGTGCCCATGGACGAAAGAAGCGTGTCTGATATCATCCATCAGGGAGGTACTGTTCTCTATACGGCAAGATGCCCCGAGTTCAGAACTCAGGAGGGCGTTGCTAAGGCTAAGGCTAAGTGTGATGAGCTCGGCATCGAGGGTCTCGTTGTTATCGGCGGCGACGGTTCATTCAGAGGCGCAGCAGACCTTTCCGCAATGGGAATGCTCTGCATCGGTCTCCCTGGAACTATCGACAACGATATTTCCTGCACAGACTATACGATCGGTTTTGATACGGCTATGAATACAGCTATGGAGCTTGTTGACAAGCTCCGCGACACATCACAGTCACACGACAGAATCTCCGTTGTTGAGGTTATGGGACGCGGCGCTGGTCATATCGCTGTAAACACGGGAATTGCCTGCGGCGCTACTGATATAATCACAAAGGAAGTTCCTTACGACCTTGACGCTATCGCTAACACGATGCTTGAGAAAAAGGCTAAGGGCAAGCAGAACTTTGTAGTTATTGTTGCCGAGGGTATCGGTCATTCTCAGGAGATCGCAACTACACTCCAGGAAAAGACTGGAATCGAGGCTCGGGCTACTATTCTCGGTCACGTTCAGAGAGGCGGAAGCCCCACACTGAGAGACAGAGTTGAGGCTACAAGAATGGGTTACTATGCTGTCGAGCTCCTTGAGCAGGGCATAGGCAACAGAGTTGTCGGAATCAAGGACAGCAAAATCGTGGATTACGATATTCAGGAGGCGCTCTCCATGAAGAAGCCTTATGATGAGAAGCTGCATCACATTGCAGAGGAAATTGCATTCTAAGAAAACCATGATAATGCAAAGCCGCCTTTTTCAGGCGGCTTTTTTGTCATTTTCTATTGAAAATTCGATACGATCTCTCTCCGGCAGCATTTAGGCGAATAGCTCCAGCTGGCGATGTAGTCAGCGTCAGTGAAGTAGGTGAAGCCTCTGCTTTCGCTGTTGTCCTCGCATATATCGACAATAACCAGTTTTACTTTCATCTTTTCCGGAATCAGCGCTTTTATGTACACGCTGACGCTCTGCCCCGGAAAAACATCGCTGCGCAGCTCTGCAAGTCCGGCAAGATTAGGCGCGATCTCCACAAAAATTCCATAGCTTTCAACGGAACGGACAATTCCCGAAACAGTTTCGCCTACGTGGAAGCTCTGAATATTTTCCTCCCATGTGCCAAGAAGCTCCTTATGAGTCAGATACAGCCGCGTGCCCTCCTTAGCCTTAACGACCGTCCGTATCATCTGCCCAAGTACAAATCTGTCAGAAGGATGAGATATACGCGACACCGATATCGCATCAATTGGGATCATGGACGCAACGCCGCAGCCAACATCTACAAATGCGCCGAATTGTTCAAGATGAGTGACCTTTGCCTCGATGACATCTCCGGGTTTGAAATTTCTGATCCTTTCCTGTGCAAATTCCTCCTGAGCAGCTCTTCTGGAAAGCCAGACGGTGACTGCGCCGTTTTTTTCTTCTGCAATTCCAGTCACCTTAAAGCAGACAGGCTTGTTGACCCGCGATATAAGGGCAATATCACGGGTCATGCCCTCTCTTATGCCAAGAGCTCCCTCTTCTCTGGGAATTATCCCCTTTCCCCAGGGAAAATCGACGATAAGGTCGTGATCGCCGTTGCATAACGACACACGAGCTTCAAGGATCCTGTCGGAGTCCATTGCCTCTCTCATTCCCTGAACTGACGAAATATAACGCAGATTTTCGGTCGTTTTGAAAAGACAGCCCTCCGGCTTGAATTTTGTTCTGTATTCCATGATTTTACCTCCGTATGATTTTTCGTAGCAGACCAGTCTGCTGACAGCTGGTCTGATAAATCATATTCGGATGTATTATGGAATATTCATATTGCCGGAGAATCTATATTGACCGCTCCGGAATTTGTCAGAACAGAGGATATTTCGCCTGTTCCGCTGCCGTCGCAGACAATGAAAACCGTGGTTTTTCTGCTCCGCGACGGCTCGGGAATTGAGTCGACAGATGCCGGTGAATCTAAAACTCCCGTAAGATAATTCTGCGTCACGACGGCTGTGGGCATTATGGTGTAAATATCCCTGCCCCGAAGTCTTTCAGCCTTGTCGGACTGCTTATTGTAAACGTAGCTTGTGGAATAAACTCCGACGATGTTTTCACGAATGCGTTTCAGAGCCAGCTCTGCGGACTCCGGGGATTCAAATTCTGCCGTAATTCTTGTTACCATATTTTTCTCCTTTGTTCGTATTGACCATTATAGCTGTGATTTTTTATTATTTTTACACAAATTAAAAAAAATATGCGTCGGGGATATTGATTTTGTTTTCTTTTTGGGGTATAATGGTTAATGGACGCTTTTATACTTGTATCTATAGAGGTGGTTATATTGAAAGGAGTGAGGAAGTGGATATTCGCGTTAACGACGTTCTGACAATGAAGAAACAGCATCCATGCGGCGCTAATGAAATGCTTGTGCTGAGATCCGGGATGGATTTTCGCCTCAGATGTGCCGGCTGCGGACGGGAATTTCTCGTTCCTCGTGCTAAAATCGAGAAGAGCATTAAAAAAGTCCGACGGGAGACTGAGGGTTAGCCGCAGAGTACGTTCAGAATATAATATATGAAAGGAAAATGTATATGTTTGAAAAGCTTGCGGCAATGGAGGAAAAGTACGAGGATATAAGCCGGCGTCTTTCCGACCCTGAAACGGTCAGCGATAATAAGCTGTATGCCCAGTTGATGAAGGAATATAAGAATATGACGCCCATTATCGAGAAATTCCGTGAATACAGAGAGGCGCATAACAGCTATAACGAGGCTAAAGAGCTGCTTGACGGAGGCGGTCTTGACAAGGATTTCAAGGAAATGGCGCAGTCCGAGCTGGAGGAAAGCAAGGATGCCATGGAGAACATTTCTCAGGAGCTGAAGATCCTGCTGCTTCCCAAAGACCCGAATGACGACAAGAACGTTATCATCGAAATTCGAGGCGGCGCAGGCGGTGAGGAGGCTTCGCTCTTTGCAAATTCCCTCTATCGTATGTATACCATGTATGCGGAGTCAAAGGGCTGGAAGCAGGAGGTTCTCAATGCTCAGCCTACAGAGCTTGGCGGCTTCAAAGAGATCAGCTTTTCCATTGAGGGCGACGGCGCATACTCCCGGCTAAAATACGAAAGCGGAGTTCACCGTGTTCAGCGTGTGCCTGAAACCGAGTCACAGGGAAGGATACACACCTCCACCGTTACAGTTGCAGTCCTTGTGGAGGCTGACGAGGTAGAGCTTGAAATAAATCCCACTGATTTGAAGATCGACTATTTTCGTGCAAGCGGAGCAGGAGGTCAGCACATCAACAAGACCGAATCCGCAGTCCGCATAACATATCTGCCGACTAATGTTGTTGTTGAGTGTCAGGACGAGAGAAGCCAGCATAAAAATAAGGATAAGGCAATGAAGATACTGCGCTCCCGTATTTATGAGGCGATGCAGGAGGAGCAGGCTGCAAAGGTCGCTTCTGAGAGAAAAATGCAGGTCGGTACAGGAGACCGTTCCGAAAGAATACGTACCTATAACTTTCCGCAGGGCAGACTTACAGATCACCGCATAGGACTTACAATTTACCGTCTGGAGGATATGCTCAACGGGAACTTAGACGAGGTTTTTGACGCACTTGCAACGGCGGATCAGGCGGCTAAGCTTGCAAGTCAGGAGTCATAATTCAAAGAAGTATGAAAACAGATACAATTTTTTTAAAGGACAGCGGCGAGGATATTGCTGCCGCTGCCGAGCTTATAAAATGCGGAAATGTGGTGGCTGTTCCTACGGAAACGGTTTACGGCTTGTGTGCGAACGCCGCTGACGAGGAGGCTGTCAGGGCTGTTTTTGCGGCTAAGGGCAGACCTGCCGATAATCCGCTTATAGTGCATCTTGCCGATTTTTCCGAGGCAGTGAAGTATACAAGATATATCCCGGAGCTTGCATATAGACTTGCAGAGCGTTTCTGTCCCGGACCGCTCACAATGATTTTGCCGAAAAATGACAGAATACCTATGATAACCTCCGGCGGACTTGATACAGTTGGAATACGGGTTCCGTCTCACCCGGTCATGCACCGGATAATCCAGCTTTCGGGCTGCGCAATTGCCGCACCCTCGGCAAATATTTCCGGACTTCCAAGCCCGACCTGTGCCGTCCATGTTATGGACGATATGAAAGGCAGGATAGCGGCTGTCGTTGACGGCGGCGAGTCAAGGTTCGGCGTTGAATCCACGGTTATTTCCTTCGAGGGTGAAAGCTCTGTGCGGATCCTTCGCCCGGGAGCTGTAACAAGGGAAATGCTTCTGGAAATATGCGAGGATGTTATAATTGACCCGGCTATATTAAAAGAGCTGGAGGAGGGTAGTATTGCCGCTTCTCCAGGTATGAAATATAAGCACTATTCACCAAAGGCAGATGTTGTCATGGTTGAGGGTGAGCTTGACCGTTTCATAAAATATATTTCTGAAAATGACGGGGATAATGTGTACTCTCTGATTTTTGACGGCGATGCGGAGGATTTTCCCTACAGATACGTTACATATGGTGCGGACAGCGAGGAGCAGGCGCATTTTCTGTTCCAGCGCCTTCGTGATCTGGACGATATCGGCGCAGAAAAGGTCTATGTTCGTGCGCCCTCAAAGGACGGTGTAGGGCTTGCAGTTTATAATCGGCTCATAAGAGCGGCGGGATTCGAGGTGATAAGGGTATGACAGGAATAGACGTTATGGTCGTCGGACTGACTGGTCAGACGGGTGCAGGGAAAAGCACGGTTTCCAGAGTTTTTGAGAAGAATGGATTTGCAATTATCAATGCGGATCATATCTCAAGGCTGGTAGTGGAAAAGGGCAGCAGGTGCCTGGAGGAGATATCGGATATTTTCGGTAAGCAGATACTGAATCCTGACGGAACGATGAACCGGAAAGCGCTGGGAAATATTGTTTTCACGGATAAAACAAAGCTGGAGACCCTTAACACAATTATCCATCCGTATATTACGAGCGAAATATTAAGGCAGATAAAGGATTTTTCGGATAACGGGCAAAAGCTGATCTTACTTGACGCTCCCACGCTTTTTGAGAGCAGAGCCGATGATTTCTGCGAAATAATTATTTCCGTTATTGCCGATCCTGAGCTTCGGGAGTGTCGTATTATCAGTCGTGACGGTCTGACGGCAAAGCAGGCACATGACAGAATGGATTCTCAGCTTGATGTGGAGTTTTTTGCCGATCATTCCGACTTTATAATTGAAAATAACGACTCTTTGGATAATGTTTACTGTATATCCAAGGAGGTTTCGGACAAAATAAAATATTATTACAATCACATACGCCCAGCAACGGCTTATGCGTGAAAGGAGAAAGCTATGTCAGAAAATAACGAGAAAAGCGTTTCAAAGGAGCTTAAAGAGAAGCTGTTTATGCAGCGGAAAAACGGTTATTACAAAATCAATTCCGAAGAGGAAAAGGCTGTCTTTGCCTTTGCAGAGAACTACAAGCGTTTCCTTGATATCGCCAAAACAGAGCGAGAGGCTGCAGCTGAGGCTGTCAGAACATTGGAATCCGTTGGATTTATCGAGTATAAAAAGGATATGCCGCTTAAGCCGGGAGATAGGATCTATCGGAACAACAGAGGAAAGTCCATTGTCGCAGCTGTTATCGGCACTGCGCCTATCGCTGAGGGTGTCCGTCTCTGTGCGGCGCATATTGACAGCCCGAGACTTGACCTGAAACAGAATCCTCTGTACGAGGACAATGAGCTGGCGCTTTTCAAGACGCATTATTACGGCGGAATCAAGAAGTATCAGTGGACAACGATACCTCTTTCGCTTCACGGGGTTATTATCAAGGCTGACGGCTCGACTGTGAACGTCAATATCGGCGAGGATGACAGCGACCCTGTATTCTGCGTAACCGATCTGCTTCCTCACCTTGCGACAGAGCAGATGACGCGTCCTGCGACAAAGCTTATAAAAGGAGAGGATCTGAACCTGCTTATCGGCTCAATTCCGTTCCGTGAGGATGAGACAAGCGAGGCTGTGAAGCTGAATATTATGAGCATCCTCTTTGACAAGTACGGTATCACTGAGGACGACTTTATTTCTGCGGAGCTCGAAGCTGTTCCTGCTTTCAAGGCTCGCGACATTGGCTTCGACAGAAGTCTTATCGGCGGATACGGACATGACGACCGCTGCTGCGCATTTCCTGCACTGGCTGCCACTGTTGACTGCAATGCCCCCGTACATACGGCGGTAACAGTCCTGACTGACAAAGAGGAAACAGGAAGCGATGGAAACACAGGTCTCTGCTCCGCATATCTTGAATATTTCATTGCCGATATTGCCGAGGCTCTCGGCTCAAATGGCAGAGACGTCCTTTCCGCATCAGAATGCCTCTCGGCTGACGTTAACGCTGCGTTTGACCCGACATTTGCCGAAGTAAACGAGCGCAACAACTGTGCTTATGTCAATAAGGGCGTTTGCATTACGAAGTATACGGGCTCACGCGGAAAATCGGGAACCTCCGATGCTTCGGCTGAATTTGCAGGACGCATCCGCCGTCTTATGAACAGCAAAAATGTCATCTGGCAGACAGGAGAGCTTGGCAAGGTCGATGCAGGCGGCGGCGGAACTGTTGCTGCATATATTGCCAATCTTAACGTAGACACTATTGATATGGGAGTCCCGGTGCTTTCAATGCACGCGCCCTATGAGGTTATCTCAAAGCTGGACCTCTATATGGCATACAAGGCATTTGCTGCATTTATAGCTGATTAAAAATGAAAAATGGCTGCTGTAGTTTTACAGCAGCCATGTTCTGTTTTTTAGAATAGGCAGGATATATATTTCATCTTGAATTTATCTATCTTCTTAATTTTTTCATATATTGCCGCGGCTGTAGTCTCCGTCAGCTTGATACATTTTTCCAGCTCGTTCTTATCCGGCGGATCTTCTGAGAATGCAGCCCGCAGCGCAGTGTCGGTAAACTCAGCAAAGCTTCCGGCTGTAAAATAGGTATCGCCGGCTATCTTTTCAACATATCCGGCATATTCCACAAGCTGCATATCCTGCCGCTTTATACCTGCATATTCAAAAATTTGTTCCAAGTACCTATGCATATGGTGCATACGTGAGGCGGAATTGCCATGGCTGAAATGCTTTTTGCGGAGAATTATCAAGATTTTCCGCCTTGCAAGCACAGCGCCTATAGCAGCGCCAATGAGAAGCACTGTGTAAATTCCGTATTTGACCGCCGAAGGAAGTCTGAAACCGCTGCCGTCATTGCTGTTGGTCTCGTCGACGCCTGCGTTTTCAGCAGTTTTTGTTCCGCCGACATTTGTAGCAGCAGCTGTGGTTTGCTTCGGCGACTTCTTACGACCAGTTCCTGTAGTCTGAGTATCGCTGTTTCTGGTAGTTGAGATATTTTCGTCTACAGCGGTGGTTTCGGTACTTACAGGCGCGGTTGTCACAACAGAGGTTGTAGTTGTCGATGTGTCTATACTCTGGTTTGAGTATCCTGCGGTAAATTCATATGGAACCCAGCCGTAGCCGTCAAGGTAGACCTCAACCCAGGCGTGTTTGCGGTTATCCTTAACGTCTATGGTATACGAACCGTCGGAGTTGAGATTGCCGTCACTGAAATCGTCTCCTACAATGACATATCCGGTTGCATATCTTGCCGGAATACCAGCCATACGTGCAAGCACTACGCCTGCCGTAGCGTAATGAGTACAGTATCCCTTGTGATTTTCCAGCAGAAAGTAGTTGACAAAATCACGGTTTTTTGGGGTTTTTCCGGGATTCAGCGAATACGCAGCCATTTCAGAGGTTTGCGTCCGCAGAGCTCCGAGTACCTGCATTTTATCAACTGCGTCTCTGGCATCTCCGGAATGATCGAGAATATTTGAAAATTCAGCCCGGACTTCCTCCATTGCCGTTGTTTTTGGAAGCTGAAGGTAATTGTCATAGACGAAATCCTTGTATTTCTGCTCCAGCATCTGCGTCATAACAAGAGCAGGATTTCCATAGATAATATCTCTGAATGGTATTTCAGAGTTTATGACAAGCTCGTCCTGAGAATTGAGGAATCCGTTGTCATCACCGTAATCAAAAAGTCTGTCGTACCATTCATCATCGCCGATGCTGTCGAGAGAAATATAATATTCCGACGGCTCATAGAGAGTCTGTGCAACTGCTTCTGCATCAACATGGCTGAATCGGTATGAATATTCGCCTTTTTTGTTTTTGGGCTCAACTCCGCAGTCCTCGTCGTATTTAAGTCCGCCTACATTGTCAGTTCCGTACGGAGCATATGTCTTGTTACCGTTGAGTTTTGAATCAATTGTAAGTATTCTGTCGGCGTCGTCTGTAAAAATCAGCTTGTTAAATCGGAACGGAAAATCCTGTGGATAGATCTTTTCGTTGTAAAAGTCGTCGAAAATATTGTTTTTATAAGCGGAACCGGACAGCGATGTCCATTCATTGTCGTCGTAAACCGAGCCTGTGTAATCTTTCAGGTAAACAGCGCCGTCGATTTTTCCGTCTATGGTTATCTCCAGGTCTGTTTTGTCCTTGTATTTCATGGACGCGATATTGCCAAGCTTGTGCTTTTCCAGCTTCAGATCCAGACCGAAGGCGGCGGTTAGGTCAGAAATACTGCTGGCAATGTCCTCCATGCTGAACGACGCGACCGCGTCCCGGATCTCAAGACGCTTTCTGTTAAGGTCGTCGCTTCTCTTATATCCGGCAGCCCTTAGTATGCCAAAGGAAATCCCGGCAATTGCAAGTACGGCGGCTATAATGAAAAGACCGCATTTTTCGGTAACTTTAAGGCGCATTTCCCGTTTCGGGAAGAAAATATTGTCGCGTCGGACAAATCCGGCATTTCCTCCGTAATATTCGCCGCCGTCGATAGTACTCATAGCAAGGCTTGCAAAGAGGAAGCCTATGAGGAGCATCCCCCAGAAAATCGAGACTTCAAGACCGTTATAGAATCCGATCTCCAGAATGAGGAAGGAAACCACGATAGGGAGCAATGGCTGATGGCGATATATGGTAAACACATATACTATCACGGCAAGCAGCCATGCGCATACAATGAAGAATGCCGTCACGCTGTCGCTTTCAAGTCCTCGTTTAAGGAATTTATAGTATTCAATGTCTGTATGATAGGACGCCTTGTAAATCACGTTAAACACATACTTGTATCCCAGAGATGCGGAATCCAGGAATTTCAGTGCAATACCTCCGCCAAGAAGCAGCGAGACGATAATTCCCGGAAGAGCAGCTCTGCGTGAAAGCGACAGAAGAATATACACAACGGAGAACAAAATACCGGAAAACAGCAGAGCAGCCTCATTGTATCTGAACCGGAACATGGTGAGAAACACCATTATAGTTGAAATATAGCCGATAACAGCGATCAGGCACGATTCGACCTTCCGGAGATTAGGGCGCCTGTTTTTAACGGACATTACGATACTGTCACATACGGCAATACCATTGCTTTTCTGTATGTTTTTTTTCATATTATACCTCAATATCCTTGACTGATGATGAAATTTTGCCGATAACAACAGGGATCACAGAGATATTGGCATATCCGGCTGAAAGCTCGGATGCCTTTTCGGCAGAGGGTGCAATTATCAGAGCATTTTTAATGTCCGCGTCTACCGAATCGTCGATATGATCCATAACGTTTTGTTCCGGCGACGCCGAAATAAAGATAAAGGAGGAAAGTGAAAGCGCACCATTGTCCGCAAACCATAGTTCAGGAGACTGGCATGGGATATTGCAGGAGGCAGAGGAAATAAGCAGCTGAACCGCCTCCGCCAAAGTATCCATATCCCTTATGGTCTTCTCGGTAAAGCATTGGTTTCTGGCATTGAAGAAAACAATGCTATGATGCCGTTCGTTTTCAAGAAGAAATGTAGACATGGAGATCAGCATCTCCACCAGGGTGTCATAGACCGGCATAGCATATTCAGAGCTATTATCATAGGTCAGGTCGAGGAAAACAGTACACGGAACGTCAACGGGAAGGCTGTAGTCCTTTACGATAAACTCGTCCTTCTTGGAGCTCAGCTTCCAGTGGATACGGTTCAGCTTATCTCCGGGGTTATAGCCTCGCAGGTCGAAGATCTCCGACGGATCGTCGCCTGGCTTGTGCTCGGAGAACAGGCTGCTTTCATTATTTACCCTGTCAGTGAAGCAGACCTGTCCGCCGATCTCATGTCCCTCCGGCAGAACAGGAATCTCTTTTACTTCATTGCAGGGTACTTTAAATCTGAATATTTTCAGTGGGTCGTAAATCGTGATATGAGAGCAGCGGATATTTATCATTCCGCAGAATTTTGAATTCAGCTTAAAAGCAACGCTCTGTGTATTTCGCTCCTGAATAGGCAGCAGCATATAAAAGTTGTTTTTCTTGCCGTCAAAGCAGTTGAAATACTCGATATTGGTCTCGGCTTTTCCCACAGGGAATATGCAGCGGTTTTCAATGATAAGCTGAACCGTGAAGCTGCGATTTTTTGCTGCCGAGGTACTGTCAAGAATCATTTTTATATGTATGCTGTGCTTTGCGACAAGTCCCATTACGAGCATAAGTAGCGGTATGGCTATCATTACGATAAGCAGTACGACAGCGAAATCCCACAGATACATAACGTAAAATACGATGCTGGCGAGTATCAGTATCGCAAAGAAAATTTTCATCATCAGCATGGCGTTACCTTGTTTCTGCGATACCTGGCGCCGGGACAGCCTTGATAATTTCGGCGATAACAGCAGCAGACGTCATTTCCGAAAGCTTGGCTTTGGAATTGAGCATTATGCGGTGCTCGAAGACATCGCTGCAAATATATGAAACGTCCTCCGGAATAACATATTCGCGTCCCATAGCTGCGGCGATACCCTTTGAGATCTGCATAAGAGCGAGAGTTCCTCTTGGGCTGACTCCAAGCTTTATCATAGGGTGATTTCTTGTTGCGGCAGAAAGCTGAACAATGTATTCATAAACTCTGTCGTCGATGTATATATTTGAAATATAGTCCTGAAGCTCAGTAATAGTCCGCTCGTTGGCGACTTCATTTACACTTTCGAGAGGAGACGAGCTGAATTTAGCTTTGAGAATAGAGACCTCGTCGTTGAAATCCGGATATCCCATGCTGAGCTTTATCATAAAACGGTCTAACTGTGAATCCGGAAGATTATGAGTTCCAGCCGAACCAATAGGGTTCTGAGTAGCTATTACAGTATACGGCTCCGGAAGCTTATATGTATTTCCGTCAACTGTGATACTTTTCTCCTCCATAAGCTCAAGAAGAGCGGACTGTGTCTTGCTGGAGGTTCTGTTTATCTCGTCGGCAAGAAAAAGGTTACAGAATGCAACTCCGGGACGGAACTCGAAATTATTTTTCAGCTTATTGAAAACGGAAAAACCTGTAATATCCGAGGGCAGCACGTCCGGAGTAAACTGCATACGGTTATGCTCCAGAGACAGCGCCTTTGAAAAGGCGAGTGCAAGGGTAGTTTTTCCGACTCCGGGAATATCCTCGATGAGAATATGTCCTTTGCAAAGAATAGCTAAAAGAGTCTTGATAATAATAGCGTCTTTGCCGATAACAGCCTTTTTGACCTCGGCAACAATGTCGTTGATCTGTTTTGCATAGTAGGTATTATTCATGATAATTCTCCTGAAATTGTAATTTAATCACATACATAATATATTATACCATTTTTCGGTCTGCATTGCAAGGAAAAAATGAAAAATTACGCGATTATTTGCTTTTTCATGACAAAAATGCAATGTTATGATTAATTTCTGTTGGCGTTCGTTTGTGCGATATAACAAAAAACAATGTTAACATCCACTAACTTTACTTCAAATCACCGAAAATGATTTCCCGGTATTGACAAATTTCGAGTATTAGTGTATAATAACAATACTGAAAGATTAATGGCAGGCTCTAAAACCTGTTTGGTTAAACAAAAATCAGATAGGTACGGCAGTTGCAAGAAGAGCCCTCGAAGGCGTGCTGTCGCACTCCGAGAGGGCTTGACGAAGCAAATGCCGTGCATAGCTGGTTTTTGTCAGAAGAGGTTTTTAGAGGTTGCCTAATGTTGGGAGTGAGACGATGACACTTAAAGACGCCGCAGATGGTCAGGAGTATACCATAAAGAACATCAACGCAGACGACGAGGAGCTGATTTCATTCCTTTTTTCTCTCGGATGCTACAGTGGAGAAAAAATAACCCTTGTTTCCAAGAAAAACAGCGGATATGTTGTTTCTATAAAGGACGCCAGGTACAACATTGACAAGCAATTAGCTGATGCTATAGAGGTTTGAGAAAATCAAACCTTTATTTTAAGCTTATCAGTTAGCTATATATAACAAATATAGGAGGTATTTACTATGAGAATTGCCTTGACAGGCAACCCGAACTCGGGTAAAACGACCATGTACAACGCCTTGACGGGACGAAACGAAAAGGTCGGAAACTGGGCGGGTGTTACCGTAGACAAGAAGGAGCACCCGATCAAGAAATCGTATACGGCAGGAGCTGAGCTTATTGCTGTCGATCTTCCCGGCGCATACTCAATGTCCCCGTTCACAAGCGAAGAGAGCATTACGAGCTCCTACGTGAAGAAGGAAAATCCCGACGTTATCATCAATATCGTGGATTCCACAAACCTCAGCAGAAGCCTTTTCTTTACAACACAGCTTCTGGAGCTGGGTATCCCGGTCGTCGTTGCGCTGAATAAAGACGATATAAACAAGAAAAAGGAAACGAAGATCGATGAGGTAAAGCTTGCTGAAAAGCTTGGCTGTCCGGTTATCAAGACCTCTGCCAACGCGTCTGAGGGATTGTCTGAGGTTGTAAAGGCGGCAGTTCAGCAGGCTGGCAAACTGCAGAACGCTCCTTATAAGCAGGGCGATATCGACCTTACAGATAAGGCGGTAGTTGAAAAAGCCGATCGTGACCGTTTTACTTTCGTTAATGGTCTTGTCAGTCAGGTCGAGACGAGAAAGGTTCTTACAAAGGACGAGAACACAGGCGATAAGATCGACAGCGTACTGACCAATAAATGGCTGGGTATTCCGATTTTTGCCGTTGTAATGTTCCTTGTATTCCAGATCTCGCAGGTTTGGGTCGGCCCGTTCATTGCCGATACGCTCGTAGGCTGGCTGGAACAGTTCCAGGAGTGGGTAGGCGGACTTCTTGAAAACGCTTCTCCTCTGCTTTCCGCCCTTCTTGTAGACGGTGTCATTGGCGGCGTTATTGCAGTTCTCGGCTTCCTGCCGCTCGTTATGATAATGTACTTCCTGATCGCCCTTCTGGAGGACTGCGGCTATATGTCAAGAGTTGCGGTTGTCCTTGACCCGATATTCAAGAAAGTCGGTCTTTCAGGAAAGTCGGTTATTCCTTTCGTAATCGGTATCGGCTGCGGCGTTCCCGGAATCATGGCAAGCCGTACTATCAAGAATGAGCGTGAGCGCCGCGCAACAGCGATGCTCACACCTATGATGCCCTGCGGCGCAAAGATTCCTGTTATCGCTCTCTTTGCAGGCGCATTCTTTGACGACGCCGGCTGGGTAAGCGCAGTAATGTACTTCTCCGGAATCGCTCTCATCTTCCTTGGCGCTCTTCTTATCAACAAGATCACAGGCTACAAGGTAAGAAAGTCCTTCTTCATTATCGAACTTCCCGAGTACAAGGTTCCCTCTCTCTGGGGCGCATTCAAATCAATGTGCAGCCGTGGATGGGCTTACATAGTAAAGGCAGCAACAATTATCCTTCTCTGTAATACAGCTGTTCAGATCATGCAGACATTCGACTGGTCATTCCATGTTGCAGAGACAGCAGACGCTTCTATACTCGCATCTATCGCATCACCTTTTGCTTACGTTCTCTTCCCAATTGTCGGCGTGCTGAGCTGGCAGCTTGCAGCGGCAGCCGTTACGGGCTTTATCGCCAAGGAAAACGTTGTAGGAACTCTTGCAGTATGCTTCGTTGGACTTGAGAATCTCATTGATACAGAAGAGCTTGCACTTATGGAAGGCGCAGGCACAGCAGCAGCCGGTATCATGGCTATCACAAAGGTTGCGGCTCTGGCATATCTTATGTTCAACCTCTTTACACCTCCCTGCTTTGCAGCTATCGGAGCTATGAACTCCGAAATGAAGTCGGCAAAGTGGCTCTGGGGCGGAATCGGCTTCCAGATGGCAACAGGCTACACGATCGGCTACCTGGTATACACCATAGGCACACTTATCACAAATCCTTCGTCACTGAGCGTTGCAGGCGCAGTTGTGGGACTTGTAATTGTACTTGCCATCGTCGGATTCATTGCATATCTTATCAACCGTTCAAACCGCGAGTTGAAGTCTGAGTATGCACTCGGAAAGGCTTGATATGGAAAATATTATAATCATTGCGATCGTTCTTGCGATTGTGATCTCGATTTCTGTTTATCTTATCAGGGCGAAGAAAAACGGACAGCACTGTATCGGCTGCCCAAGCTCAAAAAATTGTTCAGGAAAATGTCATTGCAATGACAAAAAGTAAATCAGACAAATTTTTTGCCGCAGCTGATGAAAAATTTCGTCAGAAGCGACCTTGACAAGATTTGAGAATAATGTTATAATACATATGATGTGTAGCTTTCAGCGTAAGTCCAATCACTGACAGCTGCATCGAATAACGAAACTAATGCGTGCAGCTTGACGGCTGCACGCATTTTTTGTCAGGAGTGAAATTATGGAAAACAAACAGAACAAAATGGCTGAAATGCCGGTAAAAAAGCTGATGCTTTCAATGGGAATACCAATGATCATTTCCATGGTCCTGCAAGCAGTTTATAACATTGTGGACAGCGCCTTTGTCTCGAATATGAAAGAAAACGGCGAGGCTGCCCTTAACGCATTGACTCTGGCATTTCCGCTGCAGATCCTTATGGTTGCCGTTGGAATCGGAACAGGAGTTGGCGCGAATGTAATGACAGCAAAAAGCCTTGGAATGAACGACCGTGAAAGAGCAAACAGAACAGCCGGAAATGCCGCATTTCTGGGGTTTGTGATAACGATACTCTTTGTTATATTCGGCATTTTCGGCGCAGGCGCATATATCCGTTCCCAGACTGAAAACGCTGTTATCGCGGAAATGGGTACAGATTACCTTAAAATCTGCTGCATATTCTCCTTCGGCATGACTTTTTTTGCAGTATACGAAAAACTTCTGCAATCCACGGGTCATTCTCTTTATTCGACGATAGCCCAGATCTCCGGAGCAGTTACAAACATCATCCTGGACCCGATAATGATTTACGGATTGCTGGGAATGCCTGCAATGGGCGTAAAGGGAGCAGCCTTAGCGACAGTTGCAGGTCAGATCGTTTCATTGTGTATGGCATTGATCTTTCATTTCAAGGTCAACACTGAGATCCGGAACAAGCTTTGCTATCTCAGACCATCGCTTAGCATAATCAAAGGAATATACTCAATCGGTATTCCTGCAATCGTCTCCCAGGCGCTTATTTCTGTTATGACGTACGGTCTTAATCTGATTTTTGTGGGAATAAGCGAGGCAATGGTAACTGCATATGGACTCTACTATAAAATACAGCAGTTTCTTTTGTTTGCTGCATTCGGAATGCGTGACGCTATTATGCCGATCACGGCGTACAGCTGCGGAATGAAAAATAAGAGCCGTATGAAAGAATGTATCAGATATGGTCATATTTACACAGCTGTAATAATGCTTGCCGGATTTGTCGCTATTGAAATTTTAGCTGTTCCATTTTCGGGGCTGTTCGGACTTTCCGGCGAAACGCAGTCACTCTGTATCTCTGCGATGAGAATTATTTCGATCTGCTTTGTATTTGCGGGGATAAACATAGCATTTCAGGGTATTTTCCAGGCGATCGGCGGAGGAATACAGTCTCTGCTAATTTCACTTGGCAGGCAGGTCGTATTTGTATTTCCGTTTGCAATATTATTCGCAGCGGCAGCATCAAAAAATCCTGATGTGACCTGGCTTTCCTGGACAACATTTCCTATTGCGGAGCTGTTGACGGCAGTGGTTTCGGTTATTCTTTTCAAACAGAAATGGAAAAAGATAGTATGAGAATTAACAAGCGAATCTTTTGATTTCTACTGACGTTTGTGACTTATTACAAAAAAAGAAAAAAGCATTGACATTTTTTTAAAAAAACGATATAATATGAATAAAGTTAAGCAAGAGTTTAGGCGGATTGTTTTTTAATTTTGTTTATTTTATTCATTTGCAAATATTATGATTGATCAGCAACAGGCTCAATGCTCCCTTATGTAAAGGAGAATTTCATATGAAAAAGAATTTCGCTTACGCCGTTGTAGCTTGCTGTGCTCTTGTGATGTTGGCTTCCTGCAAAAACGAACAATCAGATTCTCAGTCAGTCAATAATGTCGATGTGGAAAACATCTCAGCTGTTAACTTGACTGTCACAAAAGAAGATCCCATTCTGTTAAAGGAAGTTTCGCAGAAAACGATCTGCGTTGATGAAATTGAACTGAAACAGCTTGATGAAAGCTTTAACGGAGCGATAATATCAGCAAATTGGCTTGACGATCGTATTGTTGTTGAGTCTTTTCCGAAGGATAAAATAAATTTCGTTGAGCTTGGCGTGATTGATCCTGAAGAAAACTCCTACAAAAAAATATCTGATATTCCATTTACTGCCTCATATAAAAATAATATCGAGATAATATCTGACAGATATTATGTAACGCTGAATACGTGTTTGACTGATAATTCCTCAAAGGGGCAGGTCGTAATTTACGATGTCGAGGAAGGCTCGGTTAAAATTGCGGATGAATACGATGTACACAACATTGTGCAGTACGTAACGGCAGTGGGGGAGGACGGCTTTGCATATTTCTATTATGAAGCTGATACGCAGGATTGGGTCGTTAAGTATTATGATCTTAACTCGAACGAAACAAAGGAGATATTCAGACATACTAATGACAACGATATTTTAATTTCTCCTGTTGCACTGTCATATTCATATGACGATGTTATTTTGGTTTTACAATCGGAACGTGATGCAGAGTTGCTCAGGATCAATATTGATAATAATTCCTCCCGCAGGGAAAAAATTGACCTGAATAATTTTTTCGGCAACGATTATTTTGAAATATTTGATCTTGAAATTTGTAATGACTATTATTTTATTCAGGCGGAAATTAATGATCGGTATGAATACTTTTCATTCCGCCGCAATAGAAATGATTTTAATGTTGTTCTCCCGGCTGTTTATCATCTTTATGAATTTGATGCAAATGTTTCCGAAAATGAGATGTTGTTTTCCGGCTCTTCGGATCTGTCCGGAGATAAAAAGAGGATATACAAAGTGGATGTAACTGGAAATACTTTTGAAAGCTATTCGTTATACAGTACAGAGGATTTAGATAATATCTTCATGACGCAGGCAAATGACAATCGCGATTTGTTTATTCTCTATAGGAATAATTCAGATTATTCTTATCAGATAGCCGACGATTTTGAATCGTATGCTAAAAACGTCAATACTGCTTTGTTTTCATATCCATACGAACAGGCTCAGTATGCGGAAAATAACTATTCAGATGAAAAGGCGCAGGAAATCAAAAATGCCTGTGAGGAAACTGAACGCAATATCTGTAACGGAGATTTCAGATGGAAATTTATTTATGGATGAATTGGATCCGATAAAGCAAAAGCTACCGTACCTAAGGAAGGTACGGTAGTTTTTTCATATTATTTGTCAGAATGTATTACTTTCTCGAAGCTATGTCCTTTCTGAAAAGGAACTTAAACACTGTTCTGATGAGGGGCTGAATGAAGAAGAGCTGTGAGAAATATGCAAAGGGAAGATTGTAGCAGACCAGTTTAAGCCAGTTTGCAAGAAGTGTGATGAAATTGAAGCCTTCATAGTAAGGATAGTAGAGGAACGCTGCAATAAGGCTCATTGAAGGACACATAATTCCGACTGTTGCGCAGATTATAGCGGTTTCAAAAAGTACCGGGTGAGTCTCTCTGGGATTGAAAACCTTGCAGGCAAGCTTGAATGAGCAGGGGCTTCCAAGGACACATTCCAGAAGATAAGCGAGGACAAATTCGATGAGAATGACCGACCGGATTGGCATTGAGCGTCCCAGCATATAAACGCCGCCCATTTTGCCGATAGCGTCCAGAACACCTGTTGCATCCGGATTAAGCGCAAGGAATGTGCTGCCATTTACTACATAGAGACTGTAGAAAACGTAGGCATGAACTGTTACTATAACAGTAAGCAGTGCGAAAATCATTCGCTGAAATTGATTTCTTGGCATATAAAACAACCTTTCGATAATTTTGCGTAAAAAAGCGTGAAACGACAAAAATCGCCTCACGCTGATAAATTCTACGCTGTGAACAATAGTAATTATATCAAATTTTAGCCTTTATGTCAAAGGCATTTTTTCACAAATTTTGTCAAATAATACTTTACTTTTTCATTCTGTTTTCTTCAATACGGTCGCTGATGAACTTCTCAGCCTCAGAAGGCTTGATACCAAATGAGTATGCGATCTCATTATGTATGATCTTCTTGGCGGTATCAAAATTTCGGCGATCGGTTTTAAACAGACTTTTTCCGTCCCTGGCGCGCTTCTGACCTCTTGCATAGATCGAACCCATAACCGCAAGAATACTCTTATGATCTCCGCTTTTTACAGCCTCGGCAAAGTCGATATTGCTATCGCAGCTATGCTCGTTTATTTCCGGGATCATGTCAATAATTTTCAGCAATTCCTCCCGGGACAAAATATGACGAAGCATAGTGCAGCTTTTTTCTGCCGGAATGAAAATAGTCGTGTTTATATCTGTAGGATATAATGTCATATACTCAGTTTTCTCTCCGTTAAATTCGCGAAGTACAATGTCTCCGACCTTGCATACCTCAACTCCGTTATAGATAACATATTCGCCGTTTTTATAATCCAAAACAAATCGCCGCCTTACAACAATAATATGAAAACAATCATTCACAATATTATTATAACATTTTCAAAGAAATATTTCAAAGGCACTTTTCACTAAAAAACACAGGTCAATATTTAGTCAAAAAGTCTATATTCCCTTTGCAAAATATTACCTCTGATAATTACATTCTCACGAGTAATAATACTATCACGGCATCACAATTATCTTAAAGGAGAATTTAAAAATGAGTAATAAAAGCGGTAACAACAACGGCATCATGACAGAAAAGGGCAGACAGGCTATGGAGAGATTCAAGATGGAATCTGCTTCCGAGCTTGGCGTTAACCTGAAGGACGGCTACAACGGCGACCTTACCTCACGTGAGGCTGGTTCTGTAGGCGGCAGAATGGTTCAGAAGATGATAAACAGCTACAAGATGCAGTAATTAAAGGCGCCTTCGCTGATAAATGCAATAGAAAAGGGACTGCTCTGATGCAGTCCCTTTATTGCTGTTTCAGTTTTAATTAGCCAAGCTCTGCAAAGTACTTGATAGTTCTTACCATCTGTGATGTGTAAGAATTCTCGTTGTCGTACCAGGAAACTACCTGAACCTCATAGAGATCATCAGCGATCTTGGAAACCATTGTCTGTGTAGCGTCGAAGAGTGAACCGTACTTCATACCGATAACGTCAGAAGAAACGATTTGATCTGTGTTGTAGCCGAAGGACTCAGAAGCAGCAGCCTTCATAGCAGCGTTGATTCCGTCAACTGTAACGTCAGCTCCCTTTACAACAGCTGTAAGGATAGTTGTAGAACCTGTAGGAACAGGAACTCTCTGAGCAGAGCCGATGAGCTTGCCGTTGAGCTCGGGGATAACGAGACCGATAGCCTTAGCAGCGCCTGTTGAGTTAGGAACGATGTTGGCAGCGCCAGCTCTTGCTCTTCTCATGTCGCCCTTTCTGTGAGGACCGTCAAGGATCATCTGATCGCCTGTGTAAGCGTGAATCGTGCTCATGATACCGCTCTGGATAGGAGCATAGTCATTGAGAGCCTTAGCCATAGGAGCGAGGCAGTTTGTTGTGCATGATGCAGCAGATATGATCTTGTCATCAGCTGTGAGAGTCTTCTCGTTTACGCTGTAAACGATAGTAGGAAGATCGTTGCCTGCGGGAGCAGAAATAACAACCTTCTTAGCACCTGCGTCGATGTGAGCCTGAGCCTTAGCCTTAGAGCAGTAGAAGCCTGTGCACTCGAGAACTACGTCAACACCGATCTCTCCCCAAGGAAGCTCAGCAGCGTTAGCCATAGCATAGATCTTCAGAGTCTTGCCGTCAACTGTGATTGTACCAGCCTCGTCATCAGCCTCTACAGTGTGAACATTCTCACCGATTCTTCCACAGTAGCCGCCCTGAGCTGTATCGTACTTGAGAAGCTGAGCGAGCATGGAAGGCTTTGTAAGGTCGTTGATAGCAACTACCTCATAACCCTCTGCACCAAACATCTGTCTGAATGCAAGACGACCGATACGGCCGAAACCATTAATAGCAACTTTAACTGACATTGGATATTACCTCCTGATTTTTACATTATGATTCAACTCTGAACCATTACAAGTATATTATACACTATCCGGAAAAATTTTGCAAGAGGTTAGATAAAAAAATAACAAATTTACCTATAAAATAACAAATGTAACAGTTTTGAACACGAAATTTTGTTGATTTTTCACAACTGTTTTATTTCGATTATAGTATTCCATTTTTCACAAAAATGGTGTATAATATATATGTGATTATTTTTTCGCGGCAATATCGCATAGAGCTTGTGCTGGAAATGCACAGTCAGTTTTTTGTTGGATTGCATAAGACGGCGTAGTTATATGCCGCATATCGGGAATTTTTGTGATACAGCAAAAGCACGCAAGCGGATTCGTCATCCGCAGACCTTCGTTTTGCGTTATTGTCTCGGACATTGCCTTGACCCGAACGTTTCGGACGTGGTCAACACACACACTAATTCTTATTGCAAAGGAGCGTACCGTATTATGGGTTTTAACAAGAAACTGCTTGCGGAGTTTTTCAAGGATAAGTTTATCAGAGACTTTTTGGATAACAGCGATTATCAGGATAGGCTCAACGTTTCGATCATCAGTTCGATCTGCATGGAGCTGATAAATACTCCGGCGGAAAAACGCACCGATGAAATGATCAGCAGCTCTATCAATTCGATCCTTAATCAGTGCTGTCAGCCTATGAAAAAAAAGGATATTTTTCTGAATCTTAAGAGAGCCTGCAATGATGAAGAATTTGAAATTAAGGTGATCGGACTGAAACAGCTGCTTACCGAGTTTTCAGAAGAATGTGACCGTTGTTTGAACAGCAACGTTATCAGTTTCGTTCCTGGAGAGATCGTATGCATCGAAACGTGCAAGGATATGCTGCTTTGCCTGATGATACTTTATGTTCGCCGCGCCGTAACCGAGGGCGCAGGTAAAATCAGGCTTAGCTACCGCGCTGACGAAAAAAAGGCTGAAATAATCCTTGACATAATTGAAAAGGGCGTGCCGATGAATGTGAGATCGGCTGAGAATATATCTTTGGAATATGCCTATGACTTCATCGACTGTTTCGCTGAAAAACTGGAATGTATCCCGGAAATCTCTGCAAACGGTCTGAAGCTGGAATTTAAGCTGAAAAACAACGGCAATCTTAATTTCCAAAGCCCGGAACCGGAATATGGCAAAAAAATATTCAGCATATATAATAATTTCCTTGCGGATATAGGGAATATAACACTTATATAGGTGTGTTTTAAAAAAACTATGAAGATTTTCCATTTTGCAAAAAAAATTCATCGGATTTTTGTTGACAATATTCAAAAAAAGTTATATAATGTATATTGTGATAATTTTGAATCAGAAAATCCCGGGGCAGCATCACACAAATATCATGCGGCAGACACGCTCCGTGCAGCGCTGCCAAGGATGAGATACTTGAAAATAAGCGGTGATAACTTTAATGAACAGCAATATGGAAATTGAAAGAAAGTTCCTTGTTGAGATGCCTGACACTGAGCAGCTCAACATTACTGAAAGGCTGGACATACTTCAGACATATCTGAACGACGGTGAAGACGGCTCCCAGAGAAGAGTCAGGAAAATATGCAAAAACGGCGTGCTGTCCTACGTCTACACCGAGAAAATTTTCTACTCCGCCGAGGTGAGAAAGGAAACTGAATTTGAGATCAGCAGCGAGGAGTATGAGCGTCTTACGGCACAGCGCAGGGAGGAGCTCAGACCTGTAAAAAAAACGCGGCTCAGGTTTCTTTATAAAGCTCAGCTTTTTGAGCTTGACATCTATCCGTTTTCACACTCGCTCGCAATTCTTGAGCTGGAGCTCGACGACCCGGAGCAGGAGATCTTCTTTCCCGACTATATAAAGGTAGTCAAGGAGGTCACGGGCGTTGACGCCTACTCGAATACTTCTCTGGGGAATACAAGCGTCTTTCCGGAAGAAGCGGATAAGAAGGGAGAGATCTGATGGCAGACAGAATAATAAAAATAGACAGCGAGGAGCTGCTTTCAAAACTGTTCGGTCAGCTTGATGTCAATATACGTCATATTGAGGAAAAATATAACGTTATGGTCGTCAACCGGGACGGCAATATCAAGATCATAGGCTCCGAGCCCGGTCTTTCAGAGGCGGCGAAGGCTGTGGAGGCTCTTGTGGCTATGTGCAGGAACGGACATCCTCTGAACGGACAGACTATCCGCTATGTAACGTCAATGGTTGCGGACGGTGCGGAACAGCAGCTGGAGGAGCTCGGAGGCGACGGCGTCTGCGTGACAGCTTCGGGAAAAATCGTCCGCCCGCGTACAGTGGGGCAGAAACGATATATCGAAGCAATAAAAAATAATACCGTAGTTCTCGGAGTAGGTCCTGCCGGCACAGGAAAAACCTACCTTGCAGTAGCCATGGCGGTGAAAGCGTTCCGTGAGCATAGGATCAAGAAAATAATCCTTACAAGACCGGCTGTGGAAGCTGGCGAAAAGCTTGGATTTCTTCCCGGCGATATGCAGGACAAGGTCGATCCGTATCTTCGTCCGCTTTATGACGCTCTTTTTGATATGTTCGGCGCGGACAGCTTCGGACGTTACATGGAAAAAGGGATAATCGAGGTCGCACCTCTCGCATACATGAGAGGAAGGACGCTCGACGAGGCGTTTATTATTCTTGACGAGGCGCAGAATACAACCTCTGAGCAGATAAAAATGTTCCTGACGCGTCTCGGAAATGAAAGTCGTATGGTAATAACCGGCGATATAACGCAGATCGACCTGCCGGATACAAAGAGGTCGGGACTTGTTGAGGCAATAAAGATATTAAAGGGTATCGACGATATCAATATACACAGATTTTCCGAAAAGGATGTTGTACGTCATAAGTTGGTACAGGATATCATCAAGGCATATGAAAAATATAATGAAGGGAGAAAAAACCATGCCTAAGATTAAAGTATATGTAAAAAATAATCAGACCGAGGTGAAAGTCCCTGTCGGAATTAGACTCCTTATAAGAAGATGCTGTCAGGCTGTTCTTGCCACTGAAAAATTCGCCCAGTCTGCCGAGGTGAGCGTTTCCTTCGTGAGCAATAATGAAATCAGGAATCTCAATAAAATTTACAGAAATAAGGACAGCGTGACCGATGTTCTTTCCTTTCCGCTGACAGGCGAGGACGGAACAGTCGAGATAAATCCCGAGACAAATGCCGTTCAGCTCGGCGATGTTGTCATTTCTCTGGAGACGGCTGTTAAACAGGCTCAGAATTACGGTCATTCCCTGGAGAGGGAGATCGGCTTCCTTACTGTTCATTCCATGCTCCACCTGCTTGGGTACGACCACGAAACAAGCCAGCTCGACCAGCGGATCATGCGTGAGAAGGAGGAATCTGTCCTCGAAAAGCTTGGCATTTCCAGAGACGCAACTTTTGTCATAAGGGGAGATAAGGTATAATGTCGAAAACAGCCTTTGTAACTATCGCCGGCCGCACAAATGCCGGAAAGTCATCACTTCTGAACGCTATTGTCGGCGAGAAGATCGCAGCTGTCAGCAGCAAGTCACAGACAACAAGGACAAGAATAACCGGTATACGCAATATAGGCGATACGCAGCTTGTTTTCTTCGATACGCCGGGACTTCATAAGCCTGTGAACAAGCTCAGCGAACATATGCTGAATACAGTGAAGGAATCCGTAAGCGATATTGACGCTGTGGTTTTTGTTCAGGACTGTACAAAAAAAATCAATGAGCATGAGCTTAATTTACTTAGATCCTTAAATCAGTCAGGTATGCCGGTCATTCTCGTTCTGAACAAGATCGATCTGCTCAGGAATAAGGAAGATGTCGCATTATCTATAGCCGAATTGTCGGAGAAAATTCAATTTCACGCGGTTATTCCGGTAAGCGTTACCGAAAACAACGGCGTAGATCTGGTGATAGATGAGATCTGCGGAATTGCCGAGGAGTCTATCCACTTTTTCCCAGACGATATGATAACCGACCAGCCCGAAAAAGTCCTGGCAGCTGAAATGATACGCGAAAAGCTCCTGGAACTGCTGAAGGATGAAGTCCCTCACGGTATCGCAGTCGGCGTTGAACAGATGAGCGAAAGAGAGGATAAGGATATCCTCGATATTTCTGCGGTGATTTACTGCGAACGGGATTCACACAAGGGAATCGTCATCGGAAAGGGCGGCGCTATGCTGAAAAAAGCTTCTACGGCAGCACGTATCGAGCTGGAGGACTTTTTCCAGATAAAGGTAAATCTCCAGTGCTGGGTAAAGGTAAAAGAGGACTGGCGCAACCGCGAGGGGCTGATACGCAGCTTCGGATTATCGGAAAAGCTGTAATCAGGCGCTCAGACAAATAATCCCAACTATTATTTCATCGTTTTTGCAGATAATATTGCCGAGAGGTGATATTATGCAGAAGAAGTCGGATGATATGCTCTGGGAAAATTTTGTCAGGAGCGGAAGCGTTAAGGACTATCTTATATACAAGGCAGAGGAAACAACCAATGATAACACTTGAAGGAATCGTTCTGAAAGAAAAGCCCTATGGAGAGCAGAGTAAGTTTATAGATATACTTACCAAGGACAGGGGATTGCTTGAGGTCTCTGTCAGAGGCGCACGGAAAATTACCGGTGCTGCCTGCTCTTCAACGCAGCTTTTTGCCTATTCCAGATTCTGCATAAACGATTCAAGAGACAGGCTCAGCCTCAACAGCGCCGAGCCTATACATATTTTTTACAATTTAAGAAATGGTCTCACCAAGCTTTCTCTTGCATCTTATTTTGCCGACATACTGCGTTATGCCGTTGCGGAACGCACCGACAGCGGCGATGTTATGCGTCTTTTTCTGAATACGCTCCACTTTCTGGAAAATGATCTCAGAAGTGAAAAAATGCTGAAATCAATTTTTGAGCTCCGGCTTATGTCAGAAATAGGATTCATGCCGTATATTGTGTGCTGTCGCGTCTGCTGCGCTTTTGAACCGAGAGAGTTGTATTTTTCAGTAAAAGGCGGCACTTTTGTATGTTCGGACTGCGCTCTCAGAAAACAGCGACAAAATGATTTCAAAATGGAGCTGCCTGTGCTTTCTGCTGTCCGCCATATCGTTCTTGCAGATTTCAACAGGCTTTTTAATTTCCAGCTTTCTGAAAAATCTATGCACAGGTTGTCGGTATTTGCAGAAAACTATATTTTATCACATCTTGAAAGGAGTTTCAACACTCTTGATTTTTATAAATCATTGAATGATCGAATAATATGAATAAATATCTTAAAACATTAGAGCTTGACAAGATACTTGAAATGCTTTCCAGCCATGCTTCAAATGATGAGACAAGGAGAATGGCGCTTGCTCTTCGTCCGCAGAGCGATCTTGCGGCTGTACGGCGCGAGAATCTGAGAACAAGCAGTGCTCTTGAACTGTCTATCCAATATGGCACTCCGCCCTTTACTTCGTTCAAGGATATTTCTGTGTCTGCGAAAAGGGCAAAAACGGGAGCTGTAATATCTCTCCGCGATCTTATGGATATTGCGGTTATGCTGCGGCAGATAAGCGGACTTGCTAAATGGTATCGCAGCTGCGAAAATGTTGAGACGGAACTCGACTACCTTTTTTCACGGCTTGCACCCAACGATTGGCTTCTTGAAAAGCTTGACAGATCTATTATATCTGAAACCGAGCTTTCTGACGCTGCCAGTCCGGAGCTTGCAGCTATACGAAGGAAAATAAACCGCGCGGAAATGCAACTCCGTGAAACTCTGGATAAAATGGTGAAAAACAAGACTACTCAGCAGTATCTTCAAGAAACCAGCGTAACAATAAGAGACGGCAGATTTGTTTTGCCCGTAAAAACAGAGCACAGAGGTCAGGTCAGCGGTCTTGTCCACGATACGTCAGCCACAGGACAGACTGTTTTTGTAGAACCCATAGCTGTTGTTGAGGCTAACAATGACATACGTATCCTCCAGGGCAGGGAGCAGGAGGAGATCGAGCGTATTATCCGGGAGCTTTGCGCCGAATGCGGAGATTACGCCGATATTTTATGTGAAAATTACAAGGTCTGCGCCGAACTGAACCTTTACTTTGCAAAATCAAATCTTGCCGCAAGGCTGAAATGCACCATGCCCCGGATAACCGATGACGGAAAAATGCACCTGAAAAAGGCACGCCATCCTCTTCTTGACCAGAAAAAGGCAGTTCCCATCGACCTTTCCCTTGGAGAGGATTACCAGGCTCTTATTATAACAGGTCCGAATACCGGAGGAAAAACAGTGGCACTGAAAACAGCCGGACTTCTTGCCGCTATGACCATGTGCGGACTTCTTATCCCGGTTTCTGACGGAAGCAGTATATCAATTTTCCGACACATTCTCGTGGATATAGGCGACAGTCAGAGTATCGAGCATAATCTGTCCACTTTTTCGTCCCACACAAACAAGGTTATCGAAATTCTTGGGACTGCCGATGAAAACTCCCTTGTGCTCCTGGACGAGCTCGGCTCGGGAACAGACCCGGTAGAGGGCGCGGCGCTTGCCGTTTCTATAATCAGACGGCTTATTTTCAATGGCGCACGGCTTATGGTCACAACTCATTATCAGGAGCTGAAGGTATTCGCAATTGATACGCCGGATGTGCAGAACGCTTCATGTGAATTTGACATCGGGACCCTGCGCCCGACCTATAGGCTTATTGTCGGTCCTCCCGGTAAATCCAACGCTTTTGCTATTTCGGAAAGCCTTGGTATGCCTGCGGACATCATAGCCGAGGCGAAAGCAAGCGTAAGCGATGCAAATTCACGTCTCGAAGAGGTTATCGGAAAGCTGGAGAGCGCTCGTATCGAGCTTGAACGTGAACGCGACTCAGCAAGACTTCTGGAAGCAAAGGCTGCCGAGCATGAGAAAGAAATGCGGACTGAGCGCGAGGCTCTGGAAAAATCTAAGGCTGAAGAGCTTGAAAAGGCACGATTGCAGGCTATGACTATAATTGAGCAGACAAAGGCACAGTCCAACGAGTTGATCGACGAACTCGAAAAGCTGCGGAAGGAAAAGGAGAAAAAGGATTTCAGCTCCAATGTCTCCGGAATTAAGTCGAGATCGAGACAAAGCTTCAACAGGATGTACGATATAGCTAACCCCGTAAATGCGGCTGATCCCAATGAGGGCTATGTCCTGCCGAGAAAGCTCAGACGCGGCGATACGGTCTATGTTGTTGACCTCCAGCGAAAGGGGATAGTTTCCGGCGAACCTGACGGCAGCGATTTTGTCTTTGTCCAGATGGGCATAATGAAAACGAAAATGAACATATCACGCCTGAGACTTGAAGAGCCGGCAAAGGTCACAGTAGGAAACAAGCCTGTCAACAAGCAGAAAAAAAATGTCGGCAGGGTAGGTATCAAAGCTGAACGCAGAGGTAAAATGGAACTTGACATACGCGGCTGCTCCTGTGACGACGGCGTTTACCAGCTTGATTCGTTTATCGACCAGGCTGTTATGTCGAATATTTCAATCATATCCATTATACACGGCAAGGGAACAGGTCTGCTCCGTGCAGCCGTTCATAAGCGGCTGAAATCGCATCCCTCGGTAAAATCCTTCCGGCTTGGCGTTTATGGCGAGGGTGAGGACGGCGTTACAATTGCCGAACTCAAATAAGATCGTAATTTTCAGGTAAAAACGCGGTTTTTTAGTGTGCTTGCTATTATTGACAAATATTTGACAGTGTGGTATAATTAAAATATAGAGGAAAGGAGGCGTTTTTTTGAGCAGATGTGATGGAGAAAAACAAAAGGTTCTGATCGTGGACGACAGCGAAATGAACCGTAATATCCTGTCTGAAATGCTTGGAAGTGAGTACGATATCATTGAGGCTGAAAACGGTGCGGAGGCCGTCGCCATTTTACAGAGGGACAGCGTCAGTATTTCCCTTGTTCTTCTGGATATCGTGATGCCGGTCATGGATGGATACGGCGTTCTTGCCGCTATGAACAGCAATCACTGGATAGACAATGTTCCAGTAATTATGATCTCTTCCGACAACTCGGTTTCGTCAATGCGCAGAGCTTATGATATGGGAATAACTGAATTTATCACACGTCCCTTTGACGCTCTTATCGTTCGTCACAGAGTTGTGAATACTATTATGCTCTACGCAAAGCAAAAACGTCTTGTGAGCATGGTTGCAGACCAGATATATGAAAAAGAAAAGGAAAGCCGCCTTATGATCGACGTACTCAGCCATATCGTTGAATTCAGAAACGGCGAAAGCGGAATGCACGTCCTCAATGTGCAGATGCTTACGGAGGTTCTGCTGAGGCAGCTTCTTCTAATTACAGATAAGTATGAAATTTCAGAGGCTGATATTGCCCTTATCGGAAAAGCGTCGGCTCTTCATGATATAGGAAAGATCTCCATTCCCGATCATATCCTTAATAAGCCCGGCAGACTTACCGACGAGGAGTTTCAGATAATGAAAACACATTCGATCGTCGGCGCGTCTATGCTGGATCAGCTTACAAATTACAAAGATGAGCCCCTTGTGAAGGTAGCTTACAAGATATGCAGGTGGCATCATGAGCGGTACGACGGACGCGGATACCCCGACGGCTTAAAGGGAGAGGATATCCCGCTGCCGGCTCAGATAGTGGCTCTTGCGGATGTTTACGATGCCCTGACAAGCGAGCGTGTTTACAAGAGAGCATTTTCCCATGAAAGGGCTTTGGAAATGATACTTAACGGCGAGTGCGGCGCGTTCAATCCGCTGCTGCTGGAATGTCTTGAAAAATCCTCCGAGGCTATCCTGAGAAACAGAAATGAGAAAAAAGCCGACCTGTACATCACAGGCAGAGAGCATATTTCCCTCGATCTTGCGCAGTATGAGGATCTTTCAGTTTCGGAAAAAACTATAGATCTGCTTGAATATGAGCGTATGAAAAACGCTTTTTTTTCGTCGCTTTCAGAAGATATGTACTTTGAATACATCGCGTCGCCGTCAATGCTTACGGTATATCCGAATAACAGCGGTCTGCTTGCGGAAAAAGAGCTTATAAACGATCCGTTGAACGATGACGCTGTCAGAGAGGCTTTATCCGAGGACGACCTTACCGAGCTGCTGTCAAGGCTCAGAAAAACGACTCCGGAGGATCCTGGAACTGAGATAAGCTGCATTTTAAGACTGAAATGCGAGGAGCGCAGAGTCAGGATGATCTGCAGATCGGTATGGAATAAAAAATCCGAATATATGGGAGCAGTTGGTAAGATCGCCGACTGTGTGAAAGGAACTGAACGATGACACTTAAAGAATGTTATGCCGCACTTGAGGGCGATTATGATAACGTGCTGACACGTCTCATGACGGAGAAGCTGGTTCATAAATTTGTGATGAAATTTCTGGATGACGGCAGTTTCCAGAATTTAAAAAATGACATAGCTGCTGAGAAGTACGACGAGGCATTTCGTGAGGCTCATACGCTAAAAGGCGTGTGCCAGAATCTCAGCTTCACAAAGCTGTACGAATCCAGCAACCGGATAACAGAGGCTCTGCGAAACGGCAATATTGCGGAGGCTGGAGAGCTTATGCCCCTGGTTGAGGCGGATTATATGCAGACTGTCTCGGCAATAAAGCAGTTGGGCTGAATATAAACATAAAAGCGACCGTATTTTTAAATGGTCGCTTTTTTAGACACTGCCAGTCAACGTCATGGGAAGAAAGATACAAAAATGATGCAGTTTTGATGTATACTACAGCTATTACAATAGACCTCCACGAGGTACGATATACAAAAAAGAAGAGGAATGGACAGAATGATAAATATTTGTATAGTTGAGGATGAAGAGCCGATCGCAAATCTTATACGCATGAGCCTGAGTAAGTACGGCTATAGCTGTACCTGCGTCTATGACGGCATCGAGGCGGCAGATCTTCTTGAAAGCCGGCACTTTGACCTGCTCCTGCTGGACATAATGCTTCCGGGAGCAGACGGATATGAGCTGCTGGAATACAGCAAATCCATAGGCATACCTACGATTTTTATAACTGCGAAAAATGCCGTGAACGACAGGGTAAAAGGTCTAAGAATGGGCGCTGAGGATTACATCGTCAAGCCCTTTGAGATCGTTGAGCTTGTGGCGAGGGTGGAGGTGGTTCTCCGCCGATATAACAAGCTCAGCGAGAAAATCGAAATATGCGGACTTGAGATCGACACGGTTTCCATGACTGTAAGCAGGGGAGGAGTCGAGATACCGCTGACGAACAAGGAATACGAGCTGCTCCTGCTTTTTGCCGGAAATCCCAATATCGCCCTGTACCGCGAGACCATCTATGAGCGCGTCTGGGGCGGAGAATACGACGGCACAAGCAGGACTGTCGATCTTCATGTCCAGCGGCTCCGGAAAAAGGTCGGACTTGAAAAGGAGCTGCGGTCGATTCCGAAGGTCGGCTATAAATTGGGAGTTAAAATATGAAATTCCGTACAAAGCTGACGTTCTGCATGATAATTCTGACATCCGTTATATACGGCATCGGCGGCGCGCTGCTCATTGCTTTTTCATTCAGAAATTCTTTGGATATTGAAAAGGCAAAGTCACTGAAGAGCTACAGCTCCATGCAGTCAATGCTGTCGGTTGTCAATTCTGTCAGCGACCAGACCAATGTTTCAGACGTGGCAAATGTTCTGACAGCTCTGAGCCGGCATAATATAGAATGGGACGCTCTCAGGCTTACAGATGAGAAAAAACAGATTTTCTTGTATAATACAGCTTTTCCCTTTGATGATGAAATGAAAAAGAGCTGCACGGATATGAACTGCGCTGTTAAGACAGCCGAGATAGACGGCGTTCATTTCCGTCAGATAACCGGGACTTTCTACGCGGGAAATACGCTGCTTTATCTTGACGCAGCCGTTAATATCGAAGAGCTGTATACGGCAAGACGAGATCAGATAAGGATATACCGCGCTCTGTATGCGGCAGTTGTTGTGCTCAGCGCTGTTGTATCGTTTCTTTCAGCGCATTTTATAACAGTGCCTATGCGGACGCTTTCACGGATTTCCAGGCGTATAGCAGACGGCGATCTTTCTGTCAGGGCAAGAGTGAAGAGCGGAGACGAAATGGAGGCTTTTTCCCTGTATTTCAACAGAATGGCTGAGTCGCTGACTTCAAAGATACAGGAGCTTCAGGACGCCATGGAGCAGCAGGAACGCTTCATGGGAAGCTTTGCTCACGAACTGAAAACGCCGATGACGTCGATGATCGGCTATGCCGACCTTATCAGAAGCTGCGAGCTTCCGGAGTCGGAGCGGAGAGAATGTGCTGAATATATTTTCCGCGAGGGACAGCGGCTTGAAAGGCTTTCATTCAAGCTTCTCGATCTGCTTGTGTTGAAGAAGCGTGATTTTTCGTTCTCGGAGACTAATATTTCCCAGCTTATTGACGAGATCGCAGCGGCGATAGAGCCTAAGCTTAAAAGCTGCGGCGTATATATGACGATCCAGACAGAGCCGGGCAGCTGCTCTGTAGAACCTGATCTGCTTAAATCGCTGCTGATAAATCTTATTGACAATGCCGTTAAGGCAATGGAAGCCGGCGGAAGAATAAGACTCCGACAGAATATGACAAAGGAAGGCTGCCGCATAATTGTACGGGACAGCGGAAGAGGCATTCCCCAAGCTGATCTGAAAAAGATAACCGAAGCGTTTTACCGCGTTGACAAATCACGTTCACGAAGACAGGGCGGAGCAGGTCTCGGACTTGCGCTGTGCTCAGAAATTGTGGAGCTTCACGGCGGCACAATGGAATTTTTCAGCGAATTGGGCAAGGGAACTGCGGTCGTTATCGAGTTGAAAGGCGGTGTGGTATGAAATTAAGCAGAGCGGCCAAGCATCTTATACTGATTATTCTGACAGCACTGGTGCTTGTTATAATGCTTTTCATTCCGGAGCTGTTCCTGAGCTATATGGACAAGGATGCAAAATCTGTTATTACCGAGAAAAATACTCCTGTAACGCTTGAGCTGAGAAGCGACGTTTCTTTGGGTCAGAAAGCATATATAGCTCAAAATGGCGAAAGAAAAGCAGCATTGTCCCCAAAACATACAGTTGAAGAGATAGAGTCTGAGACGTGGCTGATATGTGAAAAGCTTATCAATGGTCCGAACTCTTGGGAAGCGTCTGATGTGTACGGAGATTATGAGTATGAAGAGGATGCAGGCTTCGATCATGTTGATTTGAATAAAATGGAAATAAAGAGTATGCTGCCTGTGGACTGCACAGAACAATATTTAAATGAAAGCTGTACGATATGGTATGTTGTTGCGAATATTGATGGCAATGTATGCAGGCTTATTCTTGACGATGATACTCTTGGGCTGCTGGATCTCTCACTTATAATAAATGATTATCCCGAAGATTATATAAGAGCCGATCTTATGGACATAATGTCCTTTCTGTTCGAGCTGGTCAAGGAATACTATGACGTAATGGATAATCAATTCCGGGAGGACCTGTATATGTCATATATAGAACATGACACCGGATTTGTCAGAGATATACAAATGGTCTATAATACGACGGTGCGGGAGAACGACGGATTTTATTTTTTCCAGACATATATCGGTACTGATGGTATAGAATTTTCTCTTTTGTAAATTGATGCAAAAATGATGCCGCAAGGATGATTTTTCGATGCTTTGAAGTGTTATTATTTAGACATACGGAAAGGATGTTTAAATATGACAAAGAGGAAAATCATTTTTGCGGCAGCTTTGGTTTTATCGGCATTATGCTTTTCAGGCTGCGGACATTATAACGAAGCAGGGCGTGAAAGCTACAGCATATCGAGGGAACGCCGCCAGGCTATGGCAACAGAAAGAGCTTCTGATACAGGGCACGATCTTTTCACCGGAAGCATAACAAAAGAGGAGACTGAAACCGAGGATGGCTGGATAAGGGCGTCTCCCTCGTCCTATATCATAGACGATGTGCCCCATATATACCAGGGCGATCTCTATCCGACGGGCTGCGAAAGCGTTTCGGCAGTGTCGCTGATGAATTATTACGGAATTGATATTTCTGTCGACGAGTTTATAGACAGCTATTTGCCATGTTCGCCATTGCCGGTGCTCGGAGACGACGGCTATATGTACGCCGAAAGTCCGTGGTTCAGCTTTATCGGCGACCCAAGATCGTCCGACAGCTACGGATGCTATTCAACTGTTATCCGTGATGCAATTTCGCTGGCTTTGCCGGAGGAATATTATGTCGCGACCGAATACGGCACATCGCTGGAATATGCGGCTGAAGAATATATCGCCAACGGAGTGCCTGTTATGATATGGGCAACTGTCAGAATGAAGGAGCCGTGGCAGGGGAATAGCTGGATAGTGCCGAACGGTGAATACTTCACCTTTATATGTCCCGAACACGCGCTGTTATTTATCGGATATGATGAGGAATTTTATTATTTCTGCGATCCTATGGCGAAGGATGAGATCGTATCTTACTTTAAATATGATTGTGAGCAGGCGTATGAAGCTCTTGGCTCACAAATGCTGAAAATAGAAATGTGTGGATAAAAGTCCGTTTTGTATCTCACCGCAATGTCCTTACGCTCGTAAATCATCCGCGCGCTGAGATACAAAACAGGCTCTGAGAATGGAAAAACGAGGTTTATAAGTATAAGAAAAGTCCCGGAAATAATTCCAGGACTTTTTCATTACATCAGAAATTGCAGGTGTTGATGTAACCGTAAACCGGATAATCATAGCCGTCGATGTAAGCTCTTGCGAAAGCCCATTCGCCGTATGTATTCATTACCTCAACATTGCTGTACTGCGGCAGAACGCAGATTATATCTGAATATTCGTTGGGATCCTGACGGAAATTAGCTCCGATGCTGCTCATGATCGTGCAGTATGAGCCGTAGGAGTTTTCGATCTCCCAGCCATTGACATTCTCATATGCCGTATTCGAGCCTCGCTGTACTGTGGAATCGTGAACATAGCCGTAGGTATATGTGCCGTAGCTGTACGCGCCAACATAGAGCCATTCGCCGTTGTAGCCGTATATGTCGATATTCGCACCGCTGTCCAGTACGCCCAGCTTGTTGTCATCGCCGAAATATGTGCCGCTTCTCAGCCACGCTCCGACATTGGAGGAAATGTAGCCGTATTCCAGGATTCCGCCGTTGACTGAGGGCTGGCTTGTCACCGGAGCAGATGGCTGCGTAGTCTGGGAAATATCGCCACAGGATATATTTCCGGCGGTGAGGGTGGTAATGTTTATCCAGCCGTTATAGCAGACCGAGCTGCCCTCAATGGGAACAGAGTTGAAATGGAGCCATGAGCCGGATTGTCCGTCGCTCACCAGAACCGTACCTGTGCTGACGATGCCGATCTTGTTGTCTCCGAAGCCGGCGTTATACCTTATCCATGCTCCGATATCGCTTGTGACAGTGTAGGTCAATGCGCCATATCCGGGGTTTACCGTTTCAGCAGGGGAGACGTCGTTTCCGGCGGCGCCGGGCTGAGTCGGTTCAGTAGTTGGCTGCTCAGGAGCAGGTGTGGAAGGCGGCTGATATGCAGGTGTCTGAACAACTGCGCTGTTGTCGTAGTCGGGACGTCCATAGCCAAGAATATCAGGGGAAGAAAGTGAGTAGCACCTGTTCTGCACCATATCATTGGCATTTCCCTCGCAGGTATACACATACCCGTCTGAAACGCTCCTGACATATCCGGTATGATTCGCCACGCCATCCCTATAGCCGTAGGCGTTTGGCCAGTCAAAATAAATGACGTCGCCACGCTCAGGAACATATGTTCCGCCATTATACTGAGAATAGTAGAAACTGTTCCTGTTTTTGAAAAAGGTTACGCCTCCGGCGTAACTGCCATTTTCATCTGCGGCGTCATCACAATACGACGAATACGGGATTTTTGACTCCAATCCAACATTTGCGGCGCAGTAATATAAGAACATAGCACACCAGTCGCAGACTACTCCATAGAAATCTGTAACAGCGTTTGGTCTGTTGCCTATTACCCCTACTGTGCTCTCCGCAAAGGAAACAACTGCGTCTCCCTGGGCTGTGTATGCTGCACTGCTGAGGCAGTCTATGCCGAGAGACATTGATGCCATAGCAATGGCTGAAAGTGCAGCAAGTGATTTTTGTAACTTGTTTTTCATAAAAACTCTCCTTTTCTGCAAGCGGCTATTTCCGCTAACCAGTCACATCCGGGCAAGTAATTACCCTTTTTGCTTATGATTTCTTTCAGCAGTTCAACATTAAGACAATACTGCAAAAATGCAGTTTGTCTTAAAAATGTATCAATGCTTAAAATGGGAGTTCCCACAAGATCGTTACAACCTTAACAACCCTGAGTCACAAAAGGGACAGAGCTCAGACAGCCCTGACCCACAGACAACTCCCGATAGATTTTACCGTGAACTGCATCCTCACGGGAATTTTAACCATTTGTATTATCTATAAATTATTATACCATGAATAAAGAACTTTCGCAATTGGATAATGATCTAAAGTTTTTATGTCGCTTTTGTTTATTCATACAAATATTTAAACAATTTGTAGATTTTTTCAATTTTTACTTGATTTTATAGCAAAAATGTGGTATAATAATAAAGCTGTCGTTTTGAAGAAAACGACGAATTTCGGCACGATTACAGTGCTTTGTAATTATATTGCGTTATAATATATCAGGTGAATGATATGAATAATAAAATCACAAGAATGAAAGAGCTTAACGAGCTCCTTGATAAGGCTTCGGACGCCTATTATAATACCGGGCGCGAGATCATGTCCGACCACGAATATGACAGTCTGTACGACGAGCTGACAGAGCTTGAAAAGGAAACCGGCGTCATTCTCAGCGGAAGCAGAACACAGAATGTCGGATACGAGGTATCGTCCTCGCTGAAAAAGGTGAAGCATTCGTCGAAAATGCTTTCACTGGAGAAAACAAAAAGTATTGACGAGCTGACCGACTGGCTCGGAGAAAGCAAGGGCTTTCTCAGCTGGAAGCTGGACGGTCTGACCATAGTTCTGACCTACGAAAACGGTTCCCTGGTTCAGGCTGTAACTCGCGGAAACGGTGAAGTCGGAGAGGACGTTACTGCAAATGCACGTCATATCATCGGTATTCCCCATAAAATTTCATTCCCGGGGAGGATCATCGTCCGTGGCGAGGCTTTGATGAAATATAAGGACTTCGACAGGGTCAATGATTCGCTTGACGAGGAGACGAGGTATAAAAATCCGCGTAATCTTTGCGTGGGAACTGTCCGGAATCTTGATTCTGAGGTCGTTGCTAAGCGAAATGTAAATTTTTTTGCCTTCAATCTTGTTTCAGCACAGGGATACGAGGAAAATTCCTTCGCGGAACGGCTTGAATGGCTTGCGGGAATGGGATTTCAGTGCGTACACGGCGTGACGGTGGATAAAACAGATCTGGGTGACGAGGTTGCTGAATTTGAGAAGGCCGTTGCTCTGAACGATTTCCCATCTGACGGACTTGTTCTCATGCTCGACGACGTGGCATACGGAATAAGTCTTGGTGAGACCTCCCATGCTCCAAGAAACGGGATCGCGTTTAAGTGGAAGGACGAGACTGCTGATACAAGGCTTATTGAAGTTGAGTGGTCAGCAAGCCGTACCGGTTTGTTGAATCCGGTAGCAGTTTTTGAGCCGGTGGAACTGGAGGGAACGACTGTTTCGAGGGCGTCGGTTCATAATGTGAGCATAGTGAAACAGCTCAGACTGGGTCTGAACGACACAATTTCCGTGTATAAGGCGAATATGATCATTCCTCAGATCCTTGAAAATAAAACAGGCTCCGATACACTTGAAATACCTGATAAATGTCCTGTTTGCGGCGAAAAAACTGAGATATGCACTTCTGACGACGACGTAGAAACTCTTGTTTGCGGCAATTATAATTGTCCTGCCAAAAAGATAGGAAGATTTGAGCATTTTGTCCAGCGTGACGCAATGAATATCGTGGGAATGTCAACAGCTACTATTGAGATGCTTGTGAATAAAGGCGTTCTCGACAGCTTCCGGGACTTTTACCACCTGTCGGAGCATAAGGATAAAATCATTTCAAAGGGCTTTCTGGAGCAGTCTTATCAGAATATGACAGACGCCGTCGAGGCGTCGAGGCATACTGAGCTGAGCCGTGTGCTGTATGCTATGGGAATTTCCAATATTGGCAGGGCGGCATCGCGTCTTATCTGCGCAGCATACCCGGAGGTTAAACGACTTGAAGAGCTGACTGCCGGGGAGCTGACGGCAATTGACGGTATTGGTGAAGTTCTGGCAGGGGAGTATGTGAAGTTTTTCAGCGATCCTGATAATCTGGCGGAGTTTCACTCTCTTATCAAGGAGCTTGAAATTGCGGAGACGGAGGCTGTCGAAGCTGATTCTCCTGTTGCCGGAAAAACCTTTGTCGTAACCGGAGCTGTCCACATCTGGAAAAATAGAAATGAACTGAAGGCTTTTATCGAGTCTAAGGGGGGCAAGGTGACCTCAAGCGTCACCTCAAAGACTGATTACCTCATAAATAACGACGTTTCCTCAAATTCGTCTAAAAACAAGACTGCAAAGTCTCTTGGGATCGCCATAATCAGCGAAGAGGATTTTCAGAAGCTATGCGAATAATAACAACAAACCGTCTGTCAGGGCGTCATCTGGCAGACGATTTTTCTATTGTATAATTACATCAACGCTGTTCTTGCCGCTTGAAAAGTCACGGCTATTAAACAATAAGAATAAGACTGTGTGGGTTGCAATTTTGCCAATTATATGCTATAATTTATCCATATCAATTTTTAACATTTACATGATGTGGAGGTTAATATGAATGATATAAGAAGATGCAGCTGGGTCAATCTGAATAATCCGACTTATATAGAATATCATGACAACGAATGGTGCAAGCCAGGAGGCGACGAGACATATCTTTTTGAGATGCTGGTTCTTGAAAGCTTTCAGGCAGGACTTAGCTGGGAATGCGTCCTAAATAAGCGCGAGGCATTTCGTAAGGCGTTTGATCAATTTGATTATAAGATCATTGCTGATTATTCCGACGAGAAAATTCAAGAGCTTCTCTCTGACAAAGGTATAATCCGCAATCGGCTGAAAATAAAGGCTGCGATCTTAAATGCAAAAATATTTATGGATATTCAAAGGGAATTTGGTTCATTTGCAAAATATATCCAGAATTTTACCTCTGGAAAAATTATTATAAACAGAGATAGTATCATCCGAGCTACATCGCCGCTTTCAGATATGGTTTCAAAGGATTTAAAAAAGCGCGGCATGAAATTTGTCGGTTCTACTATTATATACTCATATCTTCAGGCGATCGGCATGATCGACGACCATGAACCGCAATGTTTTTGTTCAGCTCAGAAGATAATATTGCGGTAATGGCTGGGCGTGATTCCGCTTGTTTGCTTGAATTGCCTTAGAAAATACTTATAATCATCGTATCCGCACTTTTCAGCTATCGCTGTTATATCAAGTCGTGTTGTAATAAGCAGATACTTTGCCAGATAAATTTTGGATGTTATAATATCCTGATGATAGCTTATATCAAACCGTTCTTTGTACAGTCGGCGGAAATGTCCTGTACTGCAACGGAAGCTTCGGCAGGCAATATCAATATCAGGCTGTTCAATCGGATCGAGATATATCTTACAGCGAAACTCTGCGAAGTCTCCATAATTTGGTAATGAACGTTTTTCAGAAAGGCTTCTGAGCTGCGCAGAAATGCGTTCGTTAAGCGCATCGAGCGTTCTATTATAGTCGAAATCAGAAGCTCCGACACATATACAGCTGCATAAAAAGGAATCAATTCCGTTATTACTGATATATGAATCTTTACGCAGCATAAGCGTTTTAGCCTTATCCTCCAGGAATTGAGCCGTACTTTCATCATATCCGTCTCCGGGAATCGCAAAGATATACAGATCGGGCTCAAGTGTTCCGCATATTGCACTGTCTCCGCCGCTGAGATGACGTATAACGTCAGCCGTCATTTCTGCGTCCTTAACCTTGTCTGCCGTCGCTTCAAAATCGACCTTTTGTGTAAAAATCCGGGTTTTCAGCAGAAGTATCAGTATTTTTTTGTTCGCGCTCTTTTCTGAAATATATTCGAGGTTATTCCTGAAACCTTTCTTATTGCATAAGCCTGTAGTTGAATCGTAAAAAACAGACATATCCTGATATTCCATAAGCAGCTTAACATCATTTTTTATCCGAAGAAATTCCAATGCCTGCGACGCTGACTTCAGCCAGTTTCTGAAAGCGTCATCGTATCCATTGGGAGCTTCATATTGCAGAATAATATAACCGAAGATCCTATCTCCGAAACACAGCGGACATAGATAAAATGCTGACGGATCGTCCTGCTCAGGGACATATTCAGGGAATATCCGTAATCTCTGGAAAAACTCGAATTTCTCCCTTCCGCTGTCACAGCCGTAAACAGGATAACACATCATAAGAGACGACTCACTCATATATTTTAGATCTGATTCACACCAACTGTCGCGCAGGCAAAGATACATTTTTTTTACATCATGTATAAGATATGTAAATCCGGCAAGAACCTCACAGTAGTTTTCAACTGAACGGCATTCCGTAAGCCGTTCTTCAAAAATTCCCCACAAATTCATCATGCTGTAGTATCGTTCATTGCGGAAAAGAGCAAGCTCTGAAATCAGGGCTTTTGTCTCAGCGCCGCATGAGCAGCTGTCTCCGGTTATGATTTTTCCTGAAAAATCCTCCGTTATTTCTGTATCTGCGGTCATCTCTCCGGTCATTTTACGATACAGTATTTTTACTGCTGCCGCACCAAGCTCAAATCTTGATCGCAGACAGGTAGTAAGGATAGGGACATGGAAAATACGCTCGTTGACATGTTCGTAACCGGCAACAGCCATTTTTTCCGGAATATTTATACCGTTTTCCATGAGTGTGTCGATAAGTCCGAATGCCATAAATTCATTTGTGCAGATCAATGCCTGAGGCATTTTCAATTCGCCGATTATATATTTTTTTGCCAGTTTTTCACCGCTGTAGGTCCAGAAATCCCCATAATAGACCTTATTTCGGTCGAAAGGGATGCCATGCTTTTCAAGAGATGCCCGATATCCGTTTACCCTTTCTTCAGAGGTCTCAACGCTGGCCGGACCTGTGAGTATAGCGATGTCAGTATATCCGTGAACGTCGACAAAATGGTCGGTAAGCCTTTCAAAATCCTTTACAATATCTATATTTACGCTGTCAATCATCTCATCGTCTACGCCTGCAGCAACAACAGGGATTCCGACGTTTTCAAGTTCACTAAAGACTCTTTCTTTCATTTCCTGTTCATAAACCATTGGTGTCAGAATAAGTCCATCAAAAACATTTGCCGCAACCAATCCATATATTTGATTTTCGGCAACCATTGACGGCTCAAATCTGGAGCCGTTATACACATTTGATATAATGACCGTATCAATATTCAGTTTTTGTGCCTGGGAAATAATTCCGTTCAGAATCTGCTTTTGCTCATTATGAGCTACCTGTGAGCCTACAACGCCTATAATTGGTCTTTTCTTCAACTGTTTGCCTCCTGATACAAAATATTTGTCATACTAATTATATCATATGATCGGCAAAATTTCAACCTACGAGGAGTAATTTCAATTTAAGGAAATAAAGAAATGTTGAAAACACCGTCCAATTGCGCCAAACTTATAATATTTAACAAAAAGCCCTCCGATCAGATAGGAGGGCTTTTGCCTTTATGCTGTGATGAGATAAGATAAGAGACGGCGTAAGCCATTCCGAAATTGTTGGAAGCTCTTAAGTGAGTTGTTGAAAGATGTGGTAAGCTGTTGGAAGTGTTGGAAGCCGTGCAGTTCACGGAGCGGCTTTCAACGCTTTCAATGGCTTTCCATAGCTTTCAATGGCTCGCTTACAGCTTTCAACGATCGCTGTACAGGCTGCAGCTTTAGTGATCTGCGATAGGGGAGTTCGTTCGAGCTGCTGTTATTGTGTTTCACAAGCGTAATTTCTGTAAACGCCTGCCTCGTAGTCGATTTGATCTGTATTTCCATATGTATGGATAATGGTATATCCGCATCTTTGGAGAACATCGTCAACAAACATATCACGTTCCGCTCTGCTCTGATACTGGTGGCTGCTGTCGTCCAGCTCGATCAACATAACTATAGCCATATGGTGTGCTAAAGCAAAATCAATATGTTTAGACTTTATTTTGTTGAAATATGCATTGCTGTCAACACGGTTTAAGTTTGGTTTTGTCTCCACTAAATCAGCAAGTCTTATTTTCGTCAATATCTGTAGGTTGTATTTATTTGCTATCGGAACAAGCTTTTTATAGAAATTGTATTCGTTTTTTGTAAGAAGATATTTCTTCTGATATGGGAAGAACTCATAGAAGCTTTGTTGTGGTTCATAATCCTGCTTTTCTCGTTTATTCACCTTTTGTTTTTTCTTGCCTGTAACCAAGATCAAAACGAGTACAACTACTAAAACTATAATTATTACTTCTTTCAAAAACTCCATCCTATATACCCCGCTGTTTATTTTTTCTCTGTAAATTCTATATACTTTCTCAGCATGAATTTTACTTGTTTGCTAAAGTCTCTCTCTGTACCTTTTCTGAGTTCCTCTATTTTTTCAATTAAATCTTTTTCCATTCGTATTGTCTTTTGTTGGGATTCATTGTACTTCATTTTATCCAATTTAATCACTCCTTTTTTGTTTAATTATAACGAATTTCAATTTTTTTGTCAACCGCCCTTGACATTTTTTGTCTTACATGGTATACTGTATTTGTAAGACAAAAAAATTTATTTTCTTACACTAAGATAAATCGCTAATCAAATTTATCTTACTTAACCCTTTGATCTCCCGGCTGAATCACAGAGTAAGTCTGATGGTAGTAAGCCGGGGGACAAATCCCCAGACACGGCGAGCCACAAAGCCGATAGTGGCAGAAATACGGTGTTGCCCATAACCGACAGGGTAGGAGAAGAAAAATGATAAAGCTAATAGGATTTCTCGCAATGAGCGGAGAGATAGTGTCCAAGACATCAGGAGAGGTTATTCCCTGGTCTAACCGTACACTTCGATATGCAACTGACGAGGATATGGTGGACGGAGAGTTCGGATTAGCTGTAGGTGAGAAGAAAATGAAGTCCGCACAGGTCAAAAAGTCGCTTGGCTTATCTGAGAATACTACCGAAGCTGAGCTCAACATGGCTCTTGCCCGTTGCTTTAACAAAGAGATAGAGTTTACATTCGGAAGGACCAAGGACGGCTTTGAGATCAACGGCTTCAAGGTCCTCGACAAGGTAAATAAGCAATGATCTTGTTCAGATCTCTGCATCCACCTTAGAATGCAGAAGAATAACACACATTACTTTCAGAGAAGGAGGTGTTATAAATGGATATGACTCCCGTTGTAGCAGCAGGCGGAACGGTTGCAGATGCACTTACTGACGTTACCACTCTTTTTACTTCTGCTGTAAACATGATAACCGGAAGTCCTCTCGCAATGGCTTTCGTTGGAATTGCTCTTGCCGGCGCCGGTATCGGTCTCTTCAGCAGAGTTATTCACGCTGGCGGTTGATGACGCGATAATTTATAATTAAACTTGGCAGGAGGCAAGCTTGCCAGTTGCTTAATGCTGAGTTTTTCCTCCTGTTCAAGTCGGACAGGAGGTTTTTTTGTTGAAAAAAAGAATAAAAAAGATACTTATAATTCTTCCGATCATCTTTACATTTATCCTCAACATCATTCCGATCGGAACGGCTTCGGCAGCTGATTATGATATGTCATACTTTTATTCCGATTCGTTTCTTAACAGCTTTGACTTTGGTCATGATATCTGGAATCAAATTTACGATTACTGTGATTCTAAATCTTATGTTAAAGATCAATATTATTACGAAGTATCTTTATCCGAATCAAGCTACAATCACTACATAAATGGCTCTGGCACTTGTGATGTTGTATGTTCCGTGTATTTTTTCAAACCAAATTATCGAGTTGATAATTCAAGCTTTTCAGATTATTACATATATGATTCCGGTATTGCCAGCAGATATAAATTTACATTTCGTTTTGATGCTTCTGATAAGCAAGTTCCTGATCCATCTTCTTTTTCTTCCTCCGGAAGCGATGTTTTCAGAAATTTCTTTTATAATAAGTCAGACGGAAGATGCGCTATTTATACATCATTAAATGATAGTTTTGTTTCTCCGACCTACTCCGAATACTACATTTTGTATCAGGATACCAATATAGATGATTTTCCGTTAGTGCCTTTTAATTTTGTCTCATCTGATTTGAATGTTGATGTTAAATTCACGCCTGATCTGAGCGGCGATGTAAACAGAAAGTCAGTTGATCAGAATAATAACACATCTTATTCAGCTGGCTTTAAGATGAAAATAACCAATAACAATAAGTTTGCTATTCAGTATCGTTTTTCGATAAGAGACAAAGAAGAAAGCGATAAATTCGATGAAAGCATGGGAGCTTTAGTTGATACAAAGGTAGATTATTATTCTAAATTCCGCCCGTTTGTATACTATTCCAATGAATGGGTATATGCACATTCTCTGGAGAGCGAAGCGCTTCACAAGAATTATTCTCAAACGGTAAATAAAGCCTCTTCCTGGCATTATGTTCCAGCTGGCGAATCTGTAGTAGTAAATTTCAAATATTCCCAGATAAATCTTGTTGAAAACCACTATTATTACGCTGAGGTTTATGCCCAGAAGGTCGAAGGCGATTATGCTACTGAAATGTATACTGTTTTGCCGGATACAATGGAGAACCAAGCCACTCCGCTTAATTTAGTCTATTTATCAGCGTTCAGAATGCTTCAATACAGCGATGTAAAGTATGACCCCGATGATTCATCAAACGGAATTTTGCCCTTTAACGGCTCTGATTATTATGATAAATACAGATATTCGTATAACGCATTGCTGGATGAGGATGGTAATGTTGATTACACCGGCAAGGATCTGTACAACGATCCGGATTCCTGGTATAACAATCCTACCGGAGTTGATTCCATTAAGTACAACGGCGGCAAGTCGCATCTTATCACATCTACCTCTTACAGCTCCTTATCATCCTCGGTCTCCGGGTTCTTCTCGTTCTTAACTTCTATTTTTAATTATCTTCCGTCAGGTGTTACATCAGCTATTGCTTTCGGCTTTACTGGTCTTGTAGTCATTTGCTTAGTCAAGGTGGTGTTCAGATAATGACAGATGCTATCGGAGAAGTTTTCCAATGGATAGTCGATGCGTTCTCTTCATTGTTTGAAATTCTTTTTAATGCGTTAAAAACTTTGTTCACCAGCGTTACAGATCTGATATTTGATGTTTTCGGCAGCAATTTATTTGATATGTCTTCTCTCGGAAAATCGTTTGTAGGTATTATGGAGAGCATTTTCAACGGCGATTTCTTTTCATCTGATTTTCTGTTTATTATCCTTGGACTTATTATTTTTGTATTTGTTTTCAAGTTTGTTTGGAATCTATTTTGTTCCTTTTTTTCTTAGGAGGTTAAAATGTCCGACATAAAATTATTGATAGATATGATTATCAGCTTTTTTAATACAAGGTTAATATTTTCTCCGTTCAGTTTCACGATCATGCAAGCTCTGATCGGAGTTTTGGTATTAGCGATAATAATATATGTTGTCCGCAAATTATTCGATATATGAGGTGATAAAAATGACATTATTAAAATTAATGTTAAGTCTGCTGCTCCTATGTATTTCCGTAGGAGCTGCCGGCTCGTTTTTCATATTTCTGTTTGATGTTATCAAATGGCACAAGAGAGAGGAACGAGTTAAGGTTGTCGGAAGCGCAGAGAAGCTGCCGGACATATTCCTATCTGAAAGCGAGGTGATCGAAGATGAACGATCTGAGAGAGGTTCTGACAGAAGCAGGGGAGTTGATCCACACACTGCCCCAGCTCATGAAGCCGGATCCGGACAATCCGATACATCAGCTTTTTTCGATTCTTGGCTGTGATCTTGATTATGTTCCGATACACAAGTACGAAGCTTTAACGATGTGCCTGCAATTCGGAGCTGCTTTGTTCTTCCTGTACTGGTTCACTAAGTTCATGTACTGTCTGCTCAAAGGCGGACTCAGAGGAGGCTTGTAATGTATCTGATAGCATTATTATTCAAGAACCTTTTCCTCTTTCCGATGTATCTTTACTATCAGATCTACGATCATCTGATATATTTCTACTTCCGCAAGCGAAAGCTTTTTGACGGCTGGGGAATACACCTTTTTACAGGTAAATTCGGTCAAGGAAAGACCATGCTCCAGACTATTAAAGCGTACAAGATAGCCCGTAAATATCCACAGGTCACTATTATTACAAATTACGAGCTGAAAAACTTTCCGAAGCATACAAGGATCTTACCTTTGAATACAGCTCAGGACATTCTTAATGCTCCTCCTAACAGTCTTATTCTCATTGACGAGATCGGAACATTGTTTAACAGCCGTGACTTTTCAAGCGGCAAGAACAGCGTTCCCAAGCCTTTGTTCCAGCATCTTTGTCAGGTTCGCAAACGCAGATTGATGATCTATGCTACCGTTCAGAGATTCAATCTTCTTGATAAACAGATCAGAGACATAACGGCGACGGTGACTGATTGCAGCTGTCAAAGGAAACATCCTTTCAGCCGGAAGATCACCGCTCTGACCTACGATATCGACGAGTACGAAGCTCATCAGCTCAACAGGCTCTACCGTATGCGACCTATTGAAACGTATGTCTGTATTCAGAAAGATTTCTACAGAGAGCTGTATGATACTTCCAATCTCATTAAAGGTCTTTTAACCAAGGAGTACTTATCCGATGAAGAGATTCTCAGAAATCAAGGCGTATCAACTGAATATTTTGACGGAAGCAAAGAAAGTCAGAAGGCTTTCAAGAAGGCTCAGCGGAGACGTCGTCAGGGTTGAGGGCTGCCCCTTCTGGGGCTGCCCTCGACCCTGGCTAAAACAAAACTCTGTTGAAAACGGTTGACCCACCTGTGCTAATCAGGTGGGTACAACGTACAAAACACAAAATTAAAGAAATGAGGTTATCTATTATGGCAAGAATAGATAAGGCAATGTGCCCATCATGTTTAAAAGAAAGAGAGATCTGTGAATTTAAGTTCGGTGTTATCCGCGCTTGTCTTTGCACCTTCTGCCTGGAGCGGTATTTGCACAAAACTGTGAATCCCATTCTTTTAAAGCAGAATAATACCAAGGACGATGATCTGCTGGAGGTGAACCCGGATGAAAATTAAACCACAGAATGAAATAATTTACGACTGGCTTTCTTTCACTACGAAAATACATTCATTATCAGAGGTTCTCGACCTGCTGGACTTCCGTCCCGATACCGTCCGCTTCACGGAACAGGAAAAAGGTCGCTATTTCTACAAAAAATCACTGTACTTTGACGGTATCGCGATCTACTACGACGGCTTTACCAAGTCAAACGGCGATCAAGGCATCTGCGTTGAAATGTCCGGCAAAGGTCTCAGAAACTGGGAAGAATATTCTTCCGCCGATTATGGCAGGATCTTTGATCTGATCCTTGAAAACTACTCCTTGGACGCTGATAAGCGAAAAATGAACCTTACACGTCTTGACATTGCCTACGATGATTTTGAAGGCGTCCTTGACATTGACAACCTTTGCTCCGAAACTCTTCGTGAGAACTATGTTTCACGTTTCAAGGACTGGAATGTTATCAAAGGCTCTAAAGGCTCGTCAGTTTGTCACGGCAGTAATAAATCTTCCGTTTTCATCAGAATTTATGATAAGCTCAAAGAGCAGCACGCCGAAGAGTACCTCGCTCACTGGGTTCGCTGTGAGCTTCAGCTTCGTCAGGAAAACGCTGTTGGATTCCTTATGCTTAAAACCCCTGTTGAAAAAGGCTATTTCGACGTACTTAACCAATATCTCAGGTACATCGTTCCGACCGACGACAGCAACAAGAGACGCGCTGCCATTGCTCCTTACTGGCTGGATTTCATCCGTTCTGCCGATTCCCGCTCTATTTTCAATAAGCCTAAGAATGATTACAGGATCGAAAATCTGCTGAACTATGTTGATAAACAGCTCAGCGGAGCGATCAGCACATATATTGATATTGTAGGTGTTGATAACTTCCTGTCAAATATCAACGAATCCCGGAAGGGAAAAGAGCTGAATCCCAAGTACAAGTCGCTCAAAGAACAGGCTGATGCAAACGGTAACGCTATTCTTGATTATCTCAAGGAGCATGGACTTGATGATAACGAAAAGGAGAAAGGATCAAAATGATTACTGAATACGTTTATGAAGTGTCCCTTTTCATTGAAATTATTGACCCGGACACAGGACAGGTTATTGACTATCAGACTGAGGAAGAGTACTTCCAAACATACGAAGCAGCACGTAAACGAGCTGAGTATCTGAGCCGTCTTATTGGCGAAGAGATATGTCACTGGGGCAATGATGTCGGTATTCTCTGCTATGTTGACTTTGATGATGAACCTCAGAGAGTAATGGTGTATGAATGACACAGAAAGAGATAACGCTCATATGCAGCTACATATACAACAACCGGGTCAGCTTGGAACAGGAAGTCCGGCAGCTCCAGAACAACATACGGTTCAGGAACATTGATGCCGCAGACTGCATGGAACTGATATGCGCTCTTCAACGGCTTGAAACGTTCAATGAGGTTACCGGGCATATTTTGCTGCTGCTTAAATTAAAGAAATGTTGAAACCGCCGTCCAATTGCGCCAAACTTATAATATTTAACAAAAAGCCCTCCGATCAGATAG
>JAMPAJ010000001.1:566059-582406 GCA_023667265.1 Alistipes sp. | reverse complement strand
TCAATGAGGTTACCGGGCATATTTTGCTGCTGCTTAAATTAAAGAAATGTTGAAAACACCGTCCAATTGCGCCAAACTTATATTTGGTGCAATTGGTTTTTCTTGGTGAAATCATTTAGCTTTCCCATGATTTCAGATTGAGCTTGTACGCTGCCACCCAGTGCTTCCGAAATCTGAGTTATCCCCTTTTCTTGAGCGTCTCTGATTATAAGCGATCGTATATAAGCAGCTGTTGAAAGTCCGTTGATTTCCGCCAGCATGTTTATTAACTGCTTTGAGCCAGCTCCGGCACGGAAAAGAATCTGGTCGTAGTGGTCATTGTTCCATCTGTCTTTGCACTTACTCATGCTTCACACCTCCTTCCATTATTTATTATACCATACTGATATCATCTTGTCAACTATTTTATGATAAAAATTTGTTTGTCTTAATTAGTCTTAGTAGTCTTAAAAGTCTTAAAAGTCTTAATAGTCTTATTATATATAGTGATAGGTCGAAAGTGACCTATCTGATAGGGCGAAAGTGGACTATCTGATAGGTCAATAGTGAGCTATCAGATAGCTCGAAAGTGACCTATCTGATAGGTCAGAAAGTTGAATTATATTCTACTGTTGAAAACTTCCGGAGCTGGCAGCACTGCAGGTATTAGCGCGCTCGATGTGGAAAACTTCCAGGCTGGTGACACCGTAGGTATTAGCGCGCTCGTGGTGGAAAACCTCCGTAGCACGTATCCAGCACGCGGCGCAACGGTGGTATTTCAATGTGGAAAATATCCGTTCTATTTGCCACACCGCGGAGCGGTGTTTGAGGAATAACAGCCCGAGGGGCGCGCCGGCGACGGACCACGGCGCGGCGATGCCCAGAGCGGAGCTTGCGAGCGGAGGGCACGGCACGCCACGGGACAGAGCCGAGCACGCCGCCGGGCGGAAGCTGTTTGTAAACTTTTTTAGAACGATTTCCCCTAAACAACCCTTTTCCCTTTCGGTGGGCGGCTTTTTCGCCCTTTAGTGAAAGGTGGTGATATCATGCGAACACGTTCAGCTGATGCAAGCACCTGGGCTGTGCTGGAACGGCTTCTGATGCCTGCTAATGCCCTTGTGGTTGAAGTTATGCTCCGCACTGGTCTCCGCGTCTCTGATGTCCTCAGCATCCGCACAGAACAGCTTGCAAGACGTTTTACAGTTGAGGAAAGTAAAACGGGCAAGCATAAGCGCGTGTACATCGGGGACGCGCTGTGCGCACGTCTGAGGGCTCAGGCTGGCGCGGTGTACGTCTTTGAAGGTGCTAAGAGTCCAGAGCGTCACCGCACGCGTCAAGCGGTCTGGACGGACTTGAAGCGTGCTGCCCGGGCTCTGAGGTTGCCCGGCTGTGTCGCTCCGCACTCGTGCCGGAAGAGTTATGCTTGTGATGAGTTCCGCAAGTCTGGCAGCGTTGGCAGCGTTCAAGCTAAGCTGGGGCATGACAGGATAGAAACTACTCTTGCATATCTTCTTGACATTATAGCGTCCGATCGGCGCGAATAGCGCCGATTCCCTGTCTTTTAAAAAAGCACCCACCAAAGGTGGGTGCCTGTGAGCGCAGCGAACACCGCGCGGGGGGGCAGAACGGAAGCGGAGCGAAGCAGGCACCCACCGCCCCACCGCCCCCGGGACGGGGGGTGCTTTGCCCCCCCAGCGGAGCGCGGCGGAAGCCGCCGGAGCGAGCCCGGGCGCGCGACAACGGAGCGCACTGCGCGCAAGCGCAGCTGGTACTTGGATAGATGAATCGGGCGGCAGAACAACGCCGCCAGCACGAGCAATCAAGGCGGCTGTTTCCTCACTTGTCCCCCTTTTGCCCTATAAGGTTATACAATTCGTATACGCTTCCCCTTCCGGTTCTTTTTTTCCGCGTGATGTAGCCATAGTCTGTTAGCTGCTTTACGGCTCTTTTGATAGAGCTTTCCGACACGTTCAGCAATTCCGCGTATGTTGAAATTGTGTCCGATGTGGTGAAGTCCTCATTTTGCCTGTCTATCATGATGCACAATAGGCTTTTGGCGGTGCTGCTTAGTCCGCGGACTTGTAAGATGTGGTACGGTGCCCGATACCATTCTTGATGCTGGTCTGATCCTCTTTGAATGTAGTTTTTCATGTTGACAATTTTTGGCTTTTGTGATATGATATTGATAGTACGCTTTATATCACCTGTCCAGCTCTGCCATTTGCTCTTATCTTTGGCGGAGCTGTTTTTTACTCCTTCTTCAGTTTTTCTTCCGCGTCGGTTCTTTGAGCTTGCAGCTGCTTCGCTTCTTCCCTCGTTAATGCACCTCTGAGTGCTGAAGAGTGCAGTTGCCAGCTTAACGCTGCCATATATTTTCTGTCTTTCTGCTCTGTCGCTTTCTTTATCTGAGCTTCATAGTAAGTCACCGCTTCTTTGCTCATTTTTTGTTCCTCCTTTGTTGTGTTGAATACTGATAGCAGTATACAAGATTTTACGTACACCAAAGTGATATTTGGTGCAATTAGGAGATATACTCGCGCGTGAATATTAAATTTTTAACAGTAATAAATAAAGGATCCTAAAGCATTTTTGAACTTGCTTTAGGACCCGAGATATAAGATATACAGCTTTATCTGTTATAATCTCAAATTACTTAACAACGACCTTTTTAAACGCCTTTTTACCCTTGCGGACAATTACTTCAACATCAAGCTTTATCTGTGCTTTCGCATCAGTGATCTTCGCGTCGTTTACAGTAATTCCGCCCTGCTGAACGAGTCGGCGAGCCTCGGAAACTGACGGTGCAAGACCAGCCTTCACCAGGAGATTCAGAAGTCCGATGGAACCGTCGGTCAGGTCAGCAGCATCAATTTCAGCAACAGGCATATTCGCATCAGAGCCGCTTCCGCCAAAGAGAGCCTTTGCAGCCGACTGAGCCTTTTCAGCCTCCTCTTCACCGTGAACCAGCTTTGTAAGCTCATAGGCAAGAAGCTCCTTAGCTTTATTGAACTGTGCGCCCTCCATATTCTTCTCCATTTCTTCTATCTGTTCAACAGGAACAAATGTCAGCATTTTCAGGCACTTGATAACATCGGCATCGCCTACATTTCTCCAGTACTGGTAGAACTCGTAGGGCGATGTTTTCTCCGGATCAAGCCATACCGCGCCCTTTTCCGTTTTACCCATTTTCTTTCCCTCGGAATTAAGAAGGAGCGTTATCGTCATAGCATAAGCGTCCTTGCCCAGCTTGCGGCGTATAAGTTCTGTGCCGCCCAGCATATTTGCCCACTGATCATCACCGCCGAACTGCATATTACAGCCGTATTTCTGGAAAAGCTCCAGGAAATCATAGCTCTGCATTATCATGTAGTTAAATTCCAGGAATGTAAGTCCCCTTTCCATTCTCTGTTTGTAGCACTCGTGACTTAGCATACGGTTTACGCTGAAATGCGCGCCGACATCTCTGAGAAGCTCAACATAATTCAGTTTCATAAGCCAGTCCGCATTATTTACGACGATCGCCTTATCTTCTGAAAAGTCGATAAAGCGGCTCATCTGCTTCTTGAAACATTCAACGTTGTGCTGGATCGTTTCAGGAGTCATCATTTTACGCATATCTGTTTTTCCTGACGGATCGCCTATCATAGCTGTTCCGCCGCCGATAAGCACGATCGGCTTATTTCCAGCCATCTGCATACGTTTCATCAGGCAAAGCGCCATAAAGTGACCTACATGAAGGCTGTCCGCAGTCGGATCGAAACCGATATAGAACGTAGCCTTGCCTGCATTCACAAGCTCTTCGATTTCCTTTTCATCGGTCAGCTGTGCAAGCAGACCTCTTCTTTTCAGTTCTTCAAAAGTAGTCATATTTTTTCTCCTTTATTAAAATTATTTTCTATATACTGTAAATAATCCTTCCGGACTACCAGTTCACGATTGTTTCTGTACCACTCAGCTGAAACTTTATTGGTGCCGTAAGATTCCCAGTAGACGTTGAATACGCACTCCTGCTCCTCTGTGAAGGGCTGTGCAAGTGTTTCAGAATAAATTGCGCTCGAGCTTATCATCACATATTTTCCGAAGCGGTATATCTGCTGACAAAAACCGTTCCGCCTGTTACAAGTATTCTCATATTATCAACCCCGTATATGTCAGAAAAATGAAAGCTGCATATCTCCATAGCCCTTTTGATAAGCGGAAATAATACTTTTCATATCGTATAGTATGCCAAATCTGTCGCATTCTTCTGTGAAAATCTTCCAAAGCTTATTGGCATCCGGACTCACGCACTCGTATTGATTTCCGAAATATCGAATATAATGCTCCTTGAGTCCGCTTCCCGGGAATTTTTTCCCAAGCTCATTCAGAAAATATTCACGCTGATTATTACGCAGCGTAACGCCAAAAAAGGATAGATGCAACGGACTCCGCATTCATGAGCCATTCTGACGATACCTCTGATATTGGATTCTGTATCGTTGATAAACGGGAGCACAGGCATAAGTGTTATACCTGTAAACAGCTTGTTTTCAGCCATTTCCGCAAGCGCCTCAAATCTTTCGGATGTCGCAGATACGTTCGGCTCTATCATCCTGCAAAGCCTATCATCAGCAGTTGTGATCGTCATTTTACAGAGCACGGGAGAATGTTCTGAAATTTCCTTATATATGTCAATATCCCGGACTATCAGCGGACTTTTCGTAATTACCGTTATACCGAAATTATGGGCGTTTATAAGTTCAAGCGACCGCCGTGTAAAAAGCTCCTTTTCCTCAAAAGGATTGTACGGATCGCTCATTGCTCCGGTTCCTATAATACCAGTGCGTTTCTTCCTTCTGAGCTCGTCGCTAAGTATCGAAAGAGCGCTTTCCTTTGCATGGACCGTTTCAAAGTCATCAATATGATAGCACTCCGAACGGCTGTCGCAATAAATGCAGCCGTGACAGCAGCCGCGGTACAAATTCATATTATAATCATTTCCGAACCAGTCCGATGACTGGTTTTTCTGTAAAATGGTCTTTGCCGGAATTGTTTTCATCTCGATCACCAACTAAAAAATCCTCGTACAGTCTCCTACAATTAAAGACTGTACGAGGACGAAATAACTCGTGGTACCACCTCGTTTTATCGGGGAAACCCGACCTCAAGAGCTGTAACGGGCAGACCCGGCAACGACTACTCCCCTTTTCACCGCCGCAACTCCCGGATGTATTTTTCCACAGCACCTCACCTTCTCACACCGACCGAAGGCTCTCTGTATCGGACACGCCGCAGACTTTATCCGTTCACCGTTTTTTAAATAATAACACACAATCGAGTATTTGTCAAGGCTTTTTTTGGTTAAAATAAAAAAATATGTATATTGGTATTGACATTTTTAATGGGATGCTGTATAATATTTATTGTTGATGCTGATGTGGCACAGTCGGTAGCGCAACGCCTTGGTAAGGCGTAGGTCGTCGGTTCAAGTCCGATCATCAGCTCCAATCTCGCAGGTTATTCCGACCTGCGGGATTTTCTTTTCTAATAAGATATTTAGGGCAACACCGCACAGAGCACGTCTGACGACTTTGTACAGTGCTGCCTTAGGTTCTAAATTCAAGAGGCTCTAATGAAAAATTTTCTCAGCAACTTTCTGCGCTTTTTCTTCGGCTCGCCTGTACTGCCTGTCATGGCGGTCATGTGTTCGGTTTTTATAGTTTTCTTTACAGCCGACTCGTTCATACAGCTGGAGGAAGAAGCTCCCGACTATACAATAACCATGAGCGCATTTTCTTTAGGAGAGGCTGTTGTTGAATCCACTTCCTGTACAACGGCTTCTACAACAGCTGCAACCGTTGTTTCTACCTCCGGAATTTCAGACAGCACCTCTGCAGAAGCTGCGTATACGACAACAACTGCGGAATCTGTTGCCGCAGAAAAAAGCGGTGAAGAAACCGCATCTGGTGTTCCGGAGGTCTCAGATAACGGAGATTCCGAAGAAGCGCCTGTATACAAATATGAATATCTCTCCGCAGGAGAATCAGCTAACAGCGTTTTTTATCAGGACAGGCTCGTTATTATCGGCGACTCCATAGCATATGGCTTCAACGCTTACGGATATATTCCGCCCCAGCATAATATTGCCAAAGAGTCATTGGCAGTTTGGAATATGGGAAGCTACACGTTCGATCTGGGCGGAGGCGCTATGGGTCTTATAGATGCAGCAGCCTATGCAAATTCCTCTCTTTATTATGTATCTATCGGAATGAATGATATTTACAGCTTCACGCCAGGAGATTATGCCTGGAATATCCGATGGATCGCAGAGGACGTTCTCGCGCACGTGCCTACTGCAACAATTGTTGTGGGTACGATCACTCCTGTGTCTGACGGCAATTATTATACTACAAACGACACGATAAATGAGTTTAACGCAGCTCTTGAAGCCGTTATAAACGACCTTGGTTCAAGCCGGGTGCTATTTTTCGACGCAAACGCCGCTCTTAAGGATCTCGGCACCGGCGCTTTGAGCTATGATTACGCCGGAGGAGACGGACTACACCTGAACAGCTCGGCATATAGCCGTGTTCTGGACTGTCTGTTTAATTTCCTGGATTCTACTGAGGCGGTGGATCAGATAAACGAACATGAACATACGAGGTGAGATTTCTATGGATTATAAAGCAAACTGCGGTGTATGGGGAACTATGTTCGGCGTGCCGTGCATTGTAGCGGACAATCTTCTGCGGCTGGCGTCCGGGGAGCAGATAAAGGCGCTTCTGTTCATTCTAAGGAACTCTGGAAAGGCGGTAACTTCTGAGGAGATCGCCGCGGCTGTAGGTATAACTCCCGTACAGGCGGAAGAAGCGGTGCTCTTCTGGCAGCAGGTGAATGTGCTCTCTCCCGAGGGACAGGCTTCGCCGCAGACTGTCATGACTTCGCCTGCGCAAAAGGTTCAGCCTGTTCCGCAGACTGTAATTGCTTCTCCGGCTGTGAACGCTGCTGAAAAAAAAGTGCAGACTGCCCCTCCTCCGAAAAAAACAGACCATCAGCCGTCTGTTATTTCTCAAATGATGAGGGAAAATCCAGATATTTCCGATGTTTTCAAAATTACCGAGCAGATCCTTGGAAAGCTGAATCATGCCATGCAGAACAGTCTTATATGGATGTACAGCTATCTCGGACTAAAGCAGGAGGTTATTGTTACACTGGTCAATTATCATGCGATGATAGGCAAGACAAGTGTTGACAAAATTGAAAGAACTGCGGAACGGTGGGCTAAAATGGAAATAAACTCCCTTGCTGCCGCCCAGGATGAGGTCGAGCGCATGAACGCGCAGAACAGCTTCACCGGGGAAATAAAGCGGATGTTCGAGATGAACCATGCTCCTACGACCAAGCAGCAGGAATTTATTGAAAGCTGGCAAAGAGCCGGATACAGCACTCCCCTGATCCACCTCGCATATGAAAGAACCCTGGAGCAGATAAATAAACTTTCTTTTGACTATATCAACAGTATTCTGGTATCATGGAGCAAGAGCAACTACAAAACTCCCGACGACGTAAAAGCCGGGGAAGAAGAATTCCGTAAAGGCAGAAAAAGCGACTCTAAGGGCAATTCTGACGGCTTCGACCCGGAAAAATACAAAGCTTTTATCAATAATATATAACGAGGTAGACTATGGAACAGGTCATATTTGAACGTGCCGAAGAAATACTCGCTCAGCGGCGCTCGGCGGCAAACGCAGAGAACGATAGACGCATACGCGAGGTCAACGAGAAAATTCCGGAAATAAAAGCGATAAACGACGCTCTTTACAATACCGGAAGAAATCTTCTGCGACTGATCTCCTCATCTCCGGAGGAGGATATTTCCGGAAAGATCCAGCAGCTGCAAAAAAACAATCTCGAAGCTCAGAGCATGGCACGTCATCTCCTCGCAAGCCGCGGCTACCCTGCCGACTACCTGAACGTCCGTCACACCTGCCCGGAATGCTGCGATACAGGATATATCGGAAGTACATACTGCAATTGCCTGAAAGAAATACTCTCAAAGCTCTCAGCCGAAAAGCTCAATGCCGAGTCGCAGCTGCGGCTTTCGAGCTTTGATTCGTTCAGCTTGTCGTATTACAAGGGCGACGACCAGCGTGCAATGGAGCGTATTCTCGCCTATACAAAGACATATGCGGAACAGTTTCACGCTCATTCTGAGAGTATTCTTATGTTCGGAAACACGGGTCTTGGAAAGACGCATATCTCCCTCGCTATAGCGAACGAGGTCATCAAGAAAGGCTTTTCTGTGGTGTACGACTCTGTTATCAGTCTGCTGCAAAAAATTCAGCAGGAGCATTTCAGCTATGAGCACAGCACAGAAACTCTCGACCAGATATTAGCCGCCGATCTGCTTATCCTCGACGATCTGGGCACGGAGTATGAATCGAAGTTTTATAATTCTGTGATCTATAATATTGTAAATTCAAGGCTGATCAAGGAAAAACCTGTAATAATGAACACAAATATGACTTACAGAGAGCTTTCCGACCGATACGGCGGCAAGGTTGCCTCTCGTGTCGTTACTATGTACACCTGTCTTGAGTTCAAGGGCGATGATGTGCGTCTGCAAAGGAAAAGCCTGGGCAAATAAATCAATAACAATTGCGGCTTTGAGTTGATTCGCTCGGAGCCGCCTTTTTATACAAAATGACGAAAGCCATTGTAAAATTATGTCTGATCGGCACGTCTTTTTCGTTACAAAATGATAACACATGAATAAATCCGGGTTAATACAACTTGTAATCAGATCAGATTTTTTTAAAGCAGATTGCACAAACGTAAGGATGATATTTTATCTAAAAAGCTGTAAAATTATTTCTGATATACATTTTGTAAATGATATTATGCGTCAGCAGGTTACGGAATGGTAACAATCCTTGCCTGGATGAGGTTTTTTTGACATCAAAAAATAATTCTGTATTCACAATTTATTCACGAAATATACAGCAAAATAACCAAAAAGGCTTTTGTGTCGAGGGCGTTCTTTGGGCGTAAAGCGGAAAGTTTTTCAAAAGTGTTGCTATTTCCCGCGAAATATGGTAAGATAACTACAGTCCCGTGATGAACTTTACGGGCAAATAATGAATGCTTTTCGAGGAAAGGATGAGTTGATGAGAAAAGCTAAATTTGCAGCGCTTATTATCGGAGGAGTTTCCACCTGCATTTTCGGCGGACTTTTCGGTGTGTGTGCAACAGCGCCGGTTGTAAGTTCAGTCGCTCCGAGCAATGACGTGAAAAACATTTACGAAGTAAATAGCGAAGAAATGTCAAATGTTGCTGCAGTAACTTCTATCAGAACAACAGCCATTACCACTACAAGCAAGATCACTACTACAACTATGGCAAGCACCACTACTGCGGTCGGTGCAGTCACAACAACTACAGAAAACAACACGTTTTATATGGACGCTTCCCTGTCACTCTCCGGGGTTCAGGTCAGCATTGCTGCCGCTCCTGAAAGTACTACGGAAGCTCCCACAGAAAGCTATACAGAAGCTCCAGTTTACGATTATGGTTACAGCGAGCCTGTATACGATAAACCGGCCTATGAGGAGCCGGTTTATAATGAACCGGTTTATGACGAGCCGGTTTACGAAGAGCCCTCCTGGGATTACCCCGAGACTCCTGCCGAGGAGGCTACAGAGCCTCAGCCGGAGCAGGTTGAAGTATCGGGTTCTGATACCGGAAGTCAGAACGCTCTTCCTATCACAGATGAGGAATACATCATTCTCTGCAATGCAGTTGCCCATGAGGCAGGATGCAACTGGATAAACGAGTACGACAAGGCTAAAGTGGTTGAGGTTATTATGAACCGAGTTTACAGTTCTCTCTATCCCAACACTATTCTTGAAGTTCTCACACAGCCATATCAGTTCAGCGGTTCGTCTGCTTACGTTTACCTCGGAGATTTCTCCGGTTACGTTACACAGAGCGTTAAGGATGCCGTTTCACTGTACTTCAATGAGCCCGGATCCTTTACAGAAGGATATCTCGGATTCTACGGAGACGGCTATCGGAATTATTTCTATTAATAAAAAAATACTGTTCAAAGAAGTTACTCGCTCCCGATTTTTTCGGGAGCTTTTTCTTTATGTTGACAAATCCGGAGAATTATTGTATAATGTAAGTTGTGAAAATATGATTGATCGGAGGAATATAAATGCAGCAACTAAACAACAATTCCGCTGTTGAAAATATACCTGCGGAACAATTGAAGCAGCGAATAGCCGAGCTTGAACGCACTAACATCGAATTAAAGAGAATCGTCTCAAGGCAGAGTCAGTATCAGAAGGCAATTCTGAATGACGCCTACGTCTTTTTCGAGGTCGATCTGACTACCGACGCCTTTATTTCCGCAGCAGGTCAGTCCGAGGACGGTTCGATAGCAGATCTGTTTGAGTTTGTAAATATACCAAAATTCGCAAAATATTCTGAATTTCTTCGATACTGGGCGGACAATCTCATATTAGAGGAAAAGGAAAAATTCCTTGAACGGTTTGACAGGGAGAAGCTTATTGAATGTTATGAAAACGGTGAGCCGGAGCAGGTCCTTGAGCTGCAGATGCTGGACAGACTGCGCAGAAGCCGATTTTTCCAGCTTGTAATGCTGATCGGAAAAAACGATTCTACTGATGAAATAATTTCCCTTGCAATGGCAAAGGACATAACTGACGCAAAAGAAAAGCTGCGGCTGTTTCAAATGGCTTTGCAGGAGGCAAATGCCGCAAATATTGCACATCAGACGTTTCTGGACAATATTTCTCACGACGTCCGCACGCCGCTGAACAGCATTATCGGCTTTACAGAGCTTATCAGAACCGATCATACGGATGAAGAAAAGCTTATGAGATATCTGGAAAATATACGTATATCCAGCCGTCAGCTTCTGAAAATCGTTACTGAAACTCTTGAGCTTACACACATCGAGTCAGGAAAGGCTATGCTTAATCGTGTCGAATGTAGTCTTGACGAACTGATAACGGCAGTTATAGAGCGTATTTCTCCTGATGCAGACTATAAGAATATTCAGCTGAACTATGATGTCGACGGTATAAATGAATTTGACGTTTGTACTGACAGTATACGTCTTGAAGAGGTGCTGTATCAGATCCTTGATAATGCTGTAAAATATACTCAGAAGGGCGGAAGCGTCAGTCTGCGATGTCTGGAGGCAGAGGATTCACCCGATGGCTTCGGCACGTACACCTTTGAAGTTCACGACACAGGCTGCGGTATTGACGAGGAGCTTATCCAGTCGGTTTTCAAGCCTTTCAGCCGTGTGGAAAACAGCACCATGAGCGGCGTTTTCGGAAGCGGACTGGGGCTGGCTGTTGTAAAAAATATAGTTGACATGATGCACGGTACTATAAAGGTTGACAGCACACCCGGGAAAGGCAGCGTCTTTACAGTCACACTTACATTTCCTTTGCAGGCGCTGCAAAAGCACGAGCACAACAGTACAGACAGGCTCGCCGATCCGGACTTCATGAAAAAGCTGTATATTCTCCTGGTCGAGGATAACCCCATAAATATGGAGATCGAAAAGGCTATGCTTGAACATTGCGGATGCACAGTTGATACTGCTCTTAACGGCAAGGAGGCGGTTGATAAGGTGAATCGGCTGACTGACAGACTTTATGACATAATACTTATGGATATACAGATGCCTGTTATGGACGGCTACAGTGCAGCAAAGGCTGTCAGAGCAATCAATGACCCGAAGAAATCCGGTATTCCGATTATCGCCGTCTCTGCAAACGCTTTCGAGGATGATCGGGAGAAATCTCTTAAATCCGGCATGAATGCGCATTTCCCTAAACCTATAGATATGGAGGAACTGCGTCATCTTATTGCGCGTATCCTTCATATCAGCGAAGAGAAATAAATTCGCCGTGTTTCCCGGTCAGAGAACCGGGTGCGGAATGGTTTGATAAAGAATTAACGAAAGGATGCTGCATTTGAAATCAAAATCAAATTTTCTCCGTGGAATGACCCACGGAATACCAATAATGCTTGGATATCTTTCTGTTTCCTTCGGCTTTGGAATATCGGCTGTTGAATCCGGACTTGGCGTTTTTTCATCGTCGGTCATTTCAGCCGTAAATCTCACCTCTGCCGGACAGCTTGCCGGAATAAAGCTTATTGCTGAAAGCGGGACGCTGCTGCAAATGATACTCCTGCAGCTTACTATTAACATACGTTACTCACTTATGGCGCTTTCCCTCTCCCAGAAGCTGGATAAAAGCTTCACTACAGGTCACAGACTTGCAGCCTCATATGGTATTACCGACGAAATTTTTGCCGTGTGCTCCTCGCAGCCAGGGATGCTGAGTCCGGCATATATGTACGGCGTCATTCTTGTATCGGCTCTGGGCTGGATCCTCGGAACCTTTCTCGGTGCGTCTGCCGGAAGCCTGCTTCCTGAAGCAGTTACCCGGGCTCTTGGGATAATGATTTACGGAATGTTTATAGCTATAATCGTTCCCCCGGCAAGAAAGAATAAAAAAATTCTGTCAGTTGTTGCAGTTTCTGTAATTCTGATGCTTTTTCTCAGATATGTGCTGAAGTTTGGTTCATTCAGCGGTTCTGTGATGATAAGCGCTATTATTGCGGCAGCTATAGGCGCTTTGCTGTTTCCGGTCAATGATGAGGAGGCTGGAGAGGCATGAAATTAGCGCTGTACATTTTCGTGATGGCTCTGGTCACATACCTTATACGCATGATTCCGCTTACTTTTTTCAGGCGGAAAATCAAGTCCCGGTACATACGCAGCTTTCTGAAATATATCCCATACGCTGTACTCGGCGCTATGGCGATCCCCGAAATTTTCTACAGCACCGGAAATATTATAACAGCAGCAGTCGGAACTGTCATCGCTGTAGTGCTCGCCTTTTTCGACCTTCCCCTTATTGTCGTCGCAGTTTCGGCGTCGATCGGTACATTTCTGACCGATCTTATTATCCGGTAAAAATGATAACGATTCTGAAAAAGAGGTGATTATTTGAGCGAAAATATGGAAACAGGCGCCGAGCTGTACAGCGTCGGACGTGTTATCGTAGACAAAAGCTTTCACACCCAGAGCGGAAACGAGCGCTTTTTCAGCTACTTCGGCAATGACGTTATCTACTCTATCCGCCGCACAGTTAACGACGAGGACTTTCACAGGCTGGAGGACTGTCTGAATAACTCCGCTCCCGGTGTGACTCTGCAAACTGTTATAAGAATGAAAGGTATCAACGGTCTTTTGCGGTGGATCCTCGCCTCTGTGCGTCAGCTTGACCGTGAAACCGATGATCCGTTGTATATCATTGATTTCAGCGATGTAATGTCTCTCGAAAAGCTCGCCGCCGTGAAGGAAAGAATAATCTCCGAATACCGGTATGTCCTGAGCCTTTCCTCCGACCTTGCCTTTGAGTATAGCTTCGAGACCCGCCGCATAAGAATTTATATGTTCGACTGCTGCCGTGAAAATATACTGGTGGACGAGGAGCTGGAAAAGTGGCAGAACAGCTCCATTGAACGCGGAATGGTGCTGTCGCGGTATATTGAGACTTTCAACACACTCTGCCGTGACATAAAAAACGGCGTGTACAGGTTCGATTATGAATTTGAGACATCTATCCTTACTCATGGAAAGACCCGGGAAATGTGCCTGTTCAAGGGTATAACGCGCTATGATGACCCTAAAACAAAAAAAGTCAGCGGAATAATCTCAGTTGTGACTTCAAGACAGCGTTCAAAGGATGTGAATCTGGCTCTTGAAGCTAACAAGGACTCGCTTTCCGGCTTGCTGAACAAAAGAGCGGTAACGTCCTTTGCCATGGAGATCCTGGCGCAAAAGCCCTCCGGCAACGTTAATTTCGTTATCCTGGATATTGACAATTTTACGGATATCAATACAAGCTATGGACATCTTTTCGGAGACGAGGTAATTTATACGATTGCTGGAATTGTCAAAAAAGAACTCGGTACGCGCGGTATCGCCGGAAGAATAAGCGGCGGCGGATTTCTTATTGTGATCGAAAATACTCGCGACGAGGAGGATCTGCGCGGTATTCTTCGTGCGATACGGACTAATACGGAGCTTGCATTTGCAGATAGATTTGAGAATTTCCGACTCACCTGCTCCATGGGTATTTCCACCTATCCTATCGACAGCACAGACTACGACGAGCTTTTTATGCAGGCGGATAAGGCGCTGTATATAGCGCAGGAAAAGGGCAGAAACCGATATGTTATATATGACATAAACAAGCATGGTGAGGTAAAGAAGGATATTGAAAATAAAATCGCCTATCTTTCCGGAGGGAAGGACAGCAACGACAAGCTCACGTTTGTGGCTGATCTTGCGGAAAGCCTCGTTTTTGGCAGACCGCCGGATATTTCTGTCCTTTTGGAGCAGATCCGCTCGGAATTCAGGATCGACGACATCTGCGTTTTTGCCGGGAAAGATATGAGCCTTATTCTTAGCTGCGGAAATGCAGTTTCAAGAAACGCGGCATATCTGCTGAAAAACGGTTATACAGAGCGGTTTTCCGGCGACGGCGTATTTGCTATAGATAACGTCAACGAGCTTGAAGGACGGGATGACGACGCCTTTAAACAGCTTACGGACGAGAAAATCGGCGGAGCTGTGCAATATCTCATGACTGACGATTCCGTTGTAAAGGGAATGGTCTCGTTCTGCTACATCGGACGATTTAAAAAATGGGCTGTGTCGGACATCAACTATATGGCAGTCCTTGCCCGGATAATCTCCTCTATTCTCAAAAAGCAGGCGTTTATTTAGGGCATTAATATGTTTATGATTTTCAGGTGACAATTTTATGGGAAAATTTACTGAATTAACACAAAGAATCGACGGTATAGTCTGGGGTGTGCCTACAATTTTACTTATTTTAGGCTGCGGCATCTTCCTGACATTTCGTCTCAGAGGAGTTCAGTTCCGGAAGCTGGGACTTGCGCTTAAATATATGGTGGCAAAGGAAAAGAACGGCGAGGGCGAGGTTTCCAGCTTCAGCGCGCTCTGTACCGCTCTTTCCGCGACTATCGGTACGGGAAATATAGTCGGCGTCGCAACAGCTATCAAGGCCGGAGGAGCAGGCGCGCTTTTCTGGATGGAGCTGGCGGCTCTGTTCGGTATGGCAACCAAATATTCCGAAGGTCTCCTCGCTGTTAAATACCGAGTAGTCGACAAAAACGGAAAAATGCTCGGCGGCCCTTTCTACTATATCGAAAACGGAATGGGCAGCAAATGGAAATGGCTTGGCAAGCTGTTTGCTGTTTTCGGAGTTCTTGTAGGACTGCTGGGAATCGGTACGTTTACTCAGGTAAACAGTATCACACAGGCTGCCAACGGCTTCTTTGACCCGGAAAAAGCGCATACAATTTCTCTCTTAGGATCTGAATATACTGTGACGCAGGTGGTTGTCGGACTGATATTGACTGTTTTGGTTGCTCTGATAATCATTGGAGGAATCAAGTCTATCTCAAAAGTTTCAGAGATCTTTATTCCGCTTATGATACTTATATACACATTGTGCTGCCTTACCATTCTCTTCAGCCATTTTGCTGAGATCCCTCGTGCTGTTGAAGAGATCTTCAAGAGCGCATTCGGTATCAAAGCTATGGCTGGCGGTGTTCTCGGAACTATTATCGCCTCCATGCAGAATGGTATCGCCAGAGGCATCTTCTCAAACGAAGCAGGTCTTGGCTCTGCACCTATTGCGGCGGCTGCAGCTAAGACGAAGGAGCCTGTCCGGCAGGGTCTCGTAACAATGACAGGAACGTTCATCGACACCATAATTGTCTGCACCATGACCGGTCTGACTATAATTATTTCAGGATTTGCATCTCCGGACAGTACACTTGAGGGTGTGGAGATCACAAGCGCTGCTTTTGGCTACGGATTGCCGTTTGCGGAAAAGCTTCCATCGTTTTTGCTGATGATGTGCCTTATGTTCTTCGCCTTTACTACTATTTTAGGCTGGAACTATTACTCAGAGCGATGCCTTTCATACCTGACTGGTTCAAGCCGCATGATGACAGTAATTTTCCGTATACTTTATATTGCCGCTGTATTCATCGGCCCGTATATGACGGTCGAGGCTGTATGGAACATTGCAGATATTTTCAACGGACTTATGGCTGTGCCGAATGTAATTGCTCTTCTGGCGCTGTCGGGAGTCGTCACGTCTGAGACAAAAAGCTATTTTGAACGAATGAAAAAAGGCGAACTGAAAGAATAGCAAAAACCGTTTGAACGTAAGAGCGATACTCATATAGAAATTTTTAGCCATAGTATTTTGATTATAGATTCAAAATACTATGGCG
>JAMPAJ010000001.1:561898-565959 GCA_023667265.1 Alistipes sp. | reverse complement strand
AATTTTGATTTTATATATATTATAACCATAGCATCAAAAACTTAAATTTTTATATTTTATCGATCACAAATAACGATTTTCTCAATAAATTCATCTTGATATTTCATCAACATATCTGCTTCTTTTTTCAGTTTCGATTTCAATTTTTGAATTTCCGCTTCATTGGCATTATGTTTTCTGAGTGCGGCAAGATAGGGAGCAAGAATCAGTTTCCGCCCGAAAATCAGCTTGTTTACCATGGTCGTAATTGCAGCTTTCAGAGCGTCGTCACGGATATATTTCATGGAGCATTGCCGGATATCGTCAATATGCGTAGTGCAGACCCATGCAATTTCTGAACCGTGGTCGTGGATCCTTCTCTTGAACGTACCGCCGCACTCTCCGCAGATGATTTTTCCCGAAAATTCGTATCTTGTCTGATATTTTCCGTTTCCCCTGACCACGCTTTTTTCTGCGGCTCTCTGCTGAATTAATGCTCCGACGGCCTCAAAGATTTCACGGCTGACAATCGGCTCATGATGTTCTGTGATGTAAAACGTTTTACTCATATCCTGCGTATTGTGTCGGTGGAAATTGCTGTCCGTATAGGTTTTCTGAAACATAGCGTCGCCCATATATTTTTCGTATCAGTACGTTCCTTTCAAATCTGTTCAACTGTCAGAATAATATACCGCTGTATATCGCGAACAATATGATATACAGCGGTTTTCTTATATTTATTAAATGGTTTGAGCTGAAAAAATACTATCCCAGATGTGATGAGATCATATAAGACACATAAAGTACGTGCGTATAGAGTATGAAAATGCAATGAATCGTAAAATAAAAAGTCAGACAATTAGAGCCGGTTTTTATTTTTGCACTAAATCCTCAATAATTGCGGAAATATTCTGTAGCTGTCTGCGGTTAAGTTTTTTCATATTTTCAATTGTCTGATTCAGAAATTCAGGGTGTTTAGAATCCATATCAAAAAATTCCTGCGGTGTGACATTCAGATATTCGCAGATAAAGAAAAATCCAGACATTGACGGCAGAGCTTTGCCATTTTCAATATTGTTGATATATCCAGCGTTCTGTCCAATTGACAAACTCATATCTCTCGCCGACACGCCCTTTTCAGTTCTCAGTTTAGCCAGGCGTATCGGGAACTGCTCTTCATACATTATAAATCGCCTCCTTGTATTATATTGTATACTATACAAGGGGACTTATATGTGAATATTTATGATATCTCTATTGAAATGTGTGAAATAATATGATATAATAGAATTGCATATGAGATTGAAAATAACAAAAACGATATCAAGCATATAGGCAATACTGCGCAAAACACGTCTAACGACTTTGTGCATCATCTGTTTGCATATTTTCCGTCATCTTAAACCAAAATCCTTTACATCCGACAGATTTCCGTGTCATTATTATGCAACCTGACGAAAAATCTGAAGCACGATCTTCGTGCGGTATTACCTATGATCTGCTCAGTATCGGATGTGAATTTCGTAAAATACGCTTATCGCTAAAAAGGAGCAAGAAAAATTGCAGAAATATATCCTTAATAACCCAAACAGAGCCACTCTTGGAGTGGCTCTTTCTATGACCACCGGAATCCGCATCGACCTGCATGAAGCTGGGCTTCGATGTGAAGGCACTCTCCGAATTACTGGGGCATTCCTCTATAGAATTAACGCTGAACCGCTACGTGCATTCCTCGCTGGAGCAGAAAATAAAATATATGGAGCGTTTAGCGGTCAATTTCTGAGCAATAATGATCCTGAAAGCTGCAATTTTTCGTTGAATTCCAAATTCTACGAAATATCTGCCAAATATTTTTCAAAGGAGGACAACACCCTTGATTTTGATTGTCACTATTGACGAAAGAAACGGAATGGCTTTTCATCATCGGCGGCTCAGTCAGGACAGTGTGCTGACTAAGCGGATTCTTGAAATTGCGGACGGCAGGCTCTGGATGAATGCTTATTCAAGAAAGCTGTTTCCCGATTCCGCCGATATTATGGTCGATGAAAATTTTCCGGATAAGGCGAAGAACGATTACTGCTTTGCGGAAACAAGCGATATATCGGGATATTCGTTTGAGAAAATTATTCTCTACCGCTGGAATCGCAGCTATCCGTCAGACTTGAAATTCAGCATTGATCTGTCGCAGTACCGCCTTATCAGCACGACAGATTTCAAGGGAACTGCACATGATACCATTACCGAGGAGGTTTATGTAAAATGAAAAAACTGCTTGCTTTACTGCTCTCTGCACTGGTTCTCACAGGCTGTTCGGCGACAAATTTATCCGAAAATTCACCGGAGACTGCGACGTCCACCGTGGAAGAGGTTAAGGAGATATCCACGGAAGAATCTACGGAAGCGGCGACAGTTCCGTCTGCTGCGGTCACCGAAACGGCTGTTACTGAGCCTGTCATTCCGTCAGAACCGGTTCCGGCGGCGGAGTTCGACATCGAAAAAACCCCTGCCTTCAGCGGAGAACCCTACATTGTTGTAAACGATAATCAGCCGTATTTTTCCGAAGAAGAAAAAACGACCGTTTCTTTCGAGCTGTATTCGGAACTCGACCAGCTCGGCAGGTGCGGAACGGCGTATGCCTGCATCGGCACGGATATTATGCCGACTGAAAAACGCGGTGAGATCGGCAGTGTTAAGCCGTCCGGATGGCATTCTGTCAAGTACGACAATGTGGACGGAAAATATCTTTACAACCGCTGTCACCTGATCGGTTATCAGCTTTCAGGAGAAAATGCGAACGTCCAGAATCTCATCACCGGCACACGCTATCTGAACACAGAGGGTATACTGCCTTTTGAAAATATGACCGCCGACTACATCAAGGCTACGCAGCATCATGTGCTGTACCGTGTAACGCCGGTATTTGAGGGCGATAATCTGCTGTGTACGGGTGTTCTGATGGAGGGGCTGTCCGTTGAGGACGATGATATCTGCTTCAATGTGTTCTGCTACAACGCACAGCCGGATATCAGGATTGATTACAGCAGCGGTGACAGTGAATCACTGATTGCCGCAACTGAACCTCCCACTGCTCCGCCTGCCACAGAGCCACCGACTGATCCGCCTGCACCTCCTGTTGTGCAGCAGCCTGTAAGTCAGACATATATCGCCAACACCAATACAGGCAAGTTTCACTATCCGTCTTGCTCGAGCGTCGGTCAGATGAATGATTCCAACAAAATGGAATATACAGGTTCACGTGACGATCTGATCGCACAGGGCTATGAACCCTGCAAACGATGCTGTCCGTAATTATTATACAGTATCGGACGGCAGTTGTCAATATACAGAAAATCCCGGCTGAATGGAAATTGTGAACTGACCCCAAAAAGTTAGACAAAGTTTTATAAAGGAAATTATGCAAAGCGACTAAGAGAAATCTTGGTCGCTTTTTATGCCGCATTGAGCCTATATTGAGTGGGAGACAAACCATCAAGTTTAAGCTTGATGCGCTTGTTGTTGTACCAATCAATATAATCGTGCAATTCAGCAATGAAATGCTCAACAGAATCAAACTCTTGCAGATAGAGAAGCTCAGTTTTCAACAGGCTAAAGAAGTTTTCTGCACAGGCATTGTCAAGGCAATTGCCTTTTCGTGACATACTCTGGCGGATGCCTTTATCCTTCAGCATTTTCTGATAATGTTTGTGCTGATACTGCCAACCCTGATCGGAGTGAAGGATCAGTCCTGTATCATCAGGAATCTTCGCAAATGCCTTGTTCAGCATATCCGTGATTTGATTCAGATTCGGATGATAGCTGAGATCATATGCTACGACCTCGCCGTTGAATAGATCAATGATCGGTGAAAGGTAAAGCTTAATACCGAACAATGCAAATTCTGTCACGTCGGTCGCCCACTTCTGATTCGGCTGATCTGCCTTGAAATCACGCTCCAAAAGATTCGGCGCAATTCTGCCGACCTTCGTCTGCAAAACGTCGATTGCTTTCTTGATTGCGGGCGGGTACGGGCTAATGTCATTAATCTAAACAGAAACAAATAAAAGCAACAGAAAAAGGTTAAA
>JAMPAJ010000001.1:534357-561798 GCA_023667265.1 Alistipes sp. | reverse complement strand
GGCAGAAAAGGCAGTGCGGATTTTGAGGATTTTACTCCTGCGATAGCGGAAAGCGATACAGGCTGCTATCGCTGAGAAGAAGTAATTCGGAATTACTTTTTAACTGAATAAAACAATCGCCCTCACAGTTTCGGCTGTGAGGGCTTTTTATGCGGTTTCAACAAGAAAAACGCCGGGAATCCAGAGTTTTTCTGGATTCCCGGCGCTGATATGTAGCGTCAGCACGTCCTTTATGTAGTTTTATCCGTTAGCCCTTCCAAGGAAAGCTGCGCCGATAATTCCGGCGTCGTTGCCCAGTTCAGCAATCACTATCTTTGTGTTCTTTTCAGAATTTCTTGTGTAAACCTCCGCTTCCACAAGAGCCTTCATGGGCAGAAGCAGCGGATCTCCTTCGTTGCAGACGCCTCCGCCGATGCAGAGTACATCAGGCTGGAAGATATTGATCGTGTTGGTAACTCCGGCAGCCAGATACTTGATGTACTTGTCAACAACTGCCTTTGCACCGGCATCTCCAGCCCTCATAGAATCGAAGGATGTACGTGCCGTAACCTTGCCCTTCTCCTCTGCCATTTTCGCCATTATTCCATCAGGGTCAACAGCAATAGCCTCTTTAGTCATACGGATAAGTCCGGTTGCGGAAGAATATGCCTCGAAACAGCCCTTACGTCCGCAGCTGCACTGTGCACCGTCAACTTCGATAACGGTGTGACCTATCTCAGCTCCGGCAAAATTTGAACCTGCATAGATCTTTCCGTCCACGATAATTCCTCCGCCCACGCCTGTACCAAGAGTAATGCACACCGCGTTTTTAGCGCCCTTGGCAGCTCCGGCAACATACTCGCCGTAAGCAGCCGCGTTTGCGTCGTTCTCAATGAAAACAGGCTTGTCGATAGTCTCCTGGATGTACTTGACCATAGGCGTATTTCTGAATCCCAGATTATTTGAGTACTCAATTATTCCGGTGGAGCTGTTGGCAATGCCAGGCGTACCGATTCCTATCCACTCTATCTGCTCCATAGTCAGTCCTGCATTCTCCACAGCCTGAACAGCCATTTTTGCCATATCATCGGCAATTTCCTTTTCCGGACGCGGACAGTTTGTCTTGGTGCTTGCCTTGGCAATGATCTTGTACTCCTCGTTCACAACGCCTGCAACGATATTCGTACCGCCCAGGTCAATTCCTACATAATATTTCATTCTTTTCCTCCGTTAAACTTATTTGGTCTATTGCTTTACAGTGTATATAACACTGCATTTACCCTTGATTTGCCAGCGCGTGCCGGCTGATATAAAAAAGCTTTCGCCTTTTTTTCCAGATATACCGGACGTTTTGCTCTGCTCCAGAAGCTCTCCTTTGCCCTCTTCTATGATCAGATGTGTAAAGGAACCGCGGCTGCACATCAGCTCCGATTCCCCTGCAATGTCCGCTCTGCAAACTTTAAAATAGCCGCAGTCCGCCAGAACCTGTCCCGGCGTCTGCTCCGGGACAGGAGCAGCTCTCAGCTCCAGAACCTCAAGCGCCTCATCAATATGAAGCTGCCGACCTCTGCCGTAGTCGTACACACGGTAAGTGGTATCGGAGCTCTGCTGTATCTCTGCAACAAGACATCCCTTGCCGATAGCGTGTATAGTTCCGGCTGGAATGTAGAACACATCGCCCTTTTTTACCGGGATATTGTTCAACTTGTCCAGAAGCGTACCCTCCGCTATAGCCGTTCTCACCTGCTCCCGGGTCATATTCTCCCGAAAGCCTCGTATAATGTGTGAATCCGGATCGCAATCCAGGACATACCACAACTCATTCTTGCTCTCCGCACCGGGATGGGCTGCCGCATATTCTGCCGTAGGGTGTACCTGAACCGAAAGATCGTCGCAGGCGTCGATAAGCTTTACCATGAGCGGCATTTTTTCGCAGCCGCTTCCCAGTATTTCAGGCTCGGCAGCCACAAGTCCGGCTAAAGTTCCTCCGCCCTCAACACCAGTCATCCCCGCCGGGTGACAGCTCAGCTCCCAGCTTTCGGATATATTCGGCAGTTCACAAATCTTGCCGTACTCGTTTTTCAACCGCTGTCCTCCCCAGACTGCGGATCTCAGAAATGGTTTCAGTTTTAGTATCAAACGATTTCCTCCATATGCCGTTACTCCTCTTCCGCCGGGTCTCCCATTACGATACCCCTGCCGTTAGTTGCAAAGTAGACTCTGCCGAAAACCTCGTAATCTCCGCTTATTTCAGGGGTCAGGTTGCCGAAAAGGTGATTTTCGTCGTTGAGCCGCTGCCAGGTCTGTCCCTTATCCGTAGACCGGTAAATACCGTCGCCCTGGGGATCGTCTACGCCCTCAACATTGTTGTTGCCCATAATGTAAATGGTCTGGTATCCGCCCTCCTTCTTGGGTGCGCCGAAGCCGAGAGCCTTTGCATTACAGGTTTTCAGCACCGTAAACGTCTTTCCGCCGTCCTCGGAATACATGGGATATGAGCTGTTATACGCCCAGATATGTCCCTCTTTATCGCCGACGGGAACGAGCCGCGCATTATCCGTCAGAACAGCTCCGGTAGGCTCAAATGTATAACCGCCGTCCTCGGAGGCATAAAATGTGCCGCCGCTTACCGCATAGAATTTCTTTGGATTCACCTTGTCCGCCACGACATTTGCGCCGTAGCCCAAGCCCTCGCAGTAATACCAGTTCTTACCGTAATCCGGCGTAACATAGGGTTTTCCGGTAAGAGAAGCAGGCGTCCATATAATGATTTTTCCGTCAGTTGACATTACCGCACTGCCGCCGTTGGACTTCTCCGGCAAAATCCTGATATTATTCCAGGTAGCTCCGCCGTCGGTAGTGTAATTAAGGGACTTGTTGGACTCGCTGGTGTAAACTCCGCATTTTCCATTGAGCCAGCCGCAGTCCACAGAAGTCGGATTGCCGTTCTTCATAAAATGCGCGTCATCAGGACATTTCGCAACATCAAGATGCGCAAATCCAGTAAGATCGCCCATGATCGAGTACATCTGGGGCGTGCCCTCCTCATATGGCGGACATACCATATCAAAAACAGCCGTTTCCTCAATTCCGTAGGCGTCAAAAGCGATAGTCACAGGCGTTCCGCTGCCCAGGTCTGTGAGGTTTTCCGTGGAGTAAAGCGTTGCGCCCGTACCGTAGCTGACCTTGTCGGAGTTGAACGGGTCGAGGGCAACTGCGGCAGTCCACCAGCCGATAGAAGCCTCTTCCCTGCCCCAGGTTAGCCAGTCAGCCTCGGAAACGTCCATAACGTAATTCTTCTCATCCGCCGTATACAGGGCATCCCATGTCGCGCCGCCGTCCTGGGAACGGTAGATGTTATGACCTCTGTCGTCCCAGAAGCTCAGAGATGTGACAACGATAGTGTCCTGAGCCTGCATATCCAGGGTGATGCCGCCGTAGCCGCCGTAGTGACCGTCGCCCGCCTCCGGAGTAATGTCGCTGAATGTTCCGCTTGCAAGGTCGAGAGCTGAAACTGCGCCGTTTTTCGGGTCAACGTTAGGACCGGCAGTGTCGGAGTAGGCGAGATACATTTTGCCATTTTCGGAAATTACCGCCTGAAGAGGATACATTCCCGGATTATTTGTGGGAAGAGCCTCCCAGGTCACGCCGCCGTCGGGAGACTTGTAAACGCAGTTGCCGTCGGTCATAGCCACGCCGATGTACATATCCGGGCTGTTGGGATCAAACTCGACCCACATAATGCCGATAGAACAGCTCTCCTGCATATAATCGCCATCAACAGGCAAAGTCTCCACCCTTGCCCAGGTCGCGCCGTAATCTGCAGATTTCCATAAGCCGTCCTTGCGCGAGCCGAAGTAAACGTTTTTGTTATCCTTCGGGTCAACCTTGAGCCGTTCTCCCGTACCTCTGCCGGAATTGTTGCCTCCGCAGCCGAATGGCAGATCGAAGCGTTTCCAGGTTTTTCCGTAGTCCTCGGACGCCATAATTGCGCCGTTCTCGTTCATATATGTTCCGCAGGCACAGTAAACCCTATTAGGCTCTACCGGGTCGGTCGCAATGCTCTCGATGCCAATGAGATTCCACTCGTCGCCGCCGAAGCAGTCGGTAATAGCCACCCACTTATCCTGCTCCTTATCGAAGCGGTAAGCTCCGCCAATGTCGGTACGGACATAGGCAAGCCCTTCTTCCGTGGGATTATAGACGATTCCGGTGATGTATCCGCCGCCGCCGATAGCCACATTGCTCCACTCATAATCGAGGATCCCGGACTTCTCATTTTTATCTCTGCATCCCACGGCAGTCAAAGAGAGGGCTGCCGCCAGGAGCAAAGAAGCTGTACGTAATTTTTTCATATTTTAACTCCAGATCAGCCCGGGAAAAGCTCCCGGGATTTTGTTACTAATATTATATCATATAATCAGCAAAATTGCAACACTCGCGGAAATAAATTTAAATCTAAAATTATTACAGCTCGCGGTATATTTACGTCTGCAAAATAAATCAGCGAGCTATCGCGGTCACGTGAATTGCCCGCGGGTGCCACCCACCGCCGAATGTATATTTTGAAAAGAAACAGAAATAATATGATTATGTTACTATACTTGACTCTATTGCAAAATGTCCAAAGGATGCTGACAGAAAATTCGTATGTCAAGGAAGACGACGAAAGCATACTGTCGTATGGTGAGGAGGATGACGCAGACAGACGGATTTTCTGTCAGCATTACTGGATAGCTTGCAATAGAGGCAAGTATAAGAAAGGAAGGATGAAAATGAACATTACGCCTCAGATGTACAGCAAAATGGCGGAAGAAGCGCGTCCGAAATCCAATGTTATAGTAAACACTCTGACAGCTTTTGCGGTCGGCGGAGGGATCTGCGGAATCGGACAGCTTATCAGAAGCGCCTTTACAGCCGGCGGATTTTCCGAGGAAAACGCCGCCCTGTGGACGTCGGTGATACTGGTTACACTCAGCGCGCTTTTCACAGGATTGGGCTGGTATCAGAAGCTGGCGAAGCACGCAGGCGCAGGAACGCTGGTGCCCATAACAGGATTCTCCAACTCCATAAGCTCCTCAGCCATAGAAGCACAAACCGAGGGCTGGGTAACAGGCGTCGGCTCGAAAATATTTACCATAGCAGGTCCGGTTATCCTGTACGGAACGGCAAGTGCGTTTTTGTACGGATTTATCTATTATTTCATCAGTAAATTCATCTGAAAAAATCGGGATTCCAAAGAGCAATTCTCCGGAATCCCGATCGTTTTATTTCGCTAACATCTGCTTAAATGTCATTATTTCTCCTGTTGATACCCTCGCATAATACACGAGAATCGAAGCCGCATCCGAAGCGTCCACCTTGCCGTTGCCGTCAACGTCTCCTGCTTTCTGGAAATTTTCCGGCAGTGTTGAGCCTTTTCCCGTAGACACGCTGGCGTACTCCACGAGCACCGACGCTGCGTCCGAAGCGTCTATCCTGCCGTTGCCGTCAACATCTCCCAGAGCATAAGAACCTGCCGCATTATTATAGGCCTGCATAGCGATCGACGGGTATTCAGCCTTGTTGTCAAGCTGTGCCATGGTAAGGTTCAGAAGTCCGCCGTCATCCTTCGTTTTGCCGATGACCTCTATCATCTTTGCTGCGATCGCAAGATGTCCTGCCTGGTTCGGGTGTACGTCCATATCGTCGCGGTCAGCCGCCTGCACATTCGTGAAATACCAGCCGAAGCGATACTCCGCAGCTGTAGTGTCGTCCATATAATAGGACGAAAAATCGGTGAGAACATCCGCAATTTCCACGCCATCTATCTCACGGAGCTGCTGGTCGAAATCCTTGGTAACAAGATTAAATGTGGTCTTCATAAGAGTCATGACAGTCTTGTAGCTGCCCGTAAAGTTAGCCGCCTCGAACTCCTTGGTGAACTGAAGCGGATTGTAGACATTCTGGAGAATTATACGTCCGTTCGGGTTTACAGCTTTTATCTCCGCCACGATAGCTTCAATGCCGGGAACTATCTCCTGCTGGATGACCTTGTCATAGATCACGTCGTTATTATCACCGACCTTTGCGGTCAGGTTTGTACGGAGCGTTTGCAGCTCGTCGCTTATCGTGATAGCGTTAAAGGGATTTCCTGCATACGCCTTGAACGCGTCGGTATCTATCATTCTCTTGACGTCGGCAAAGGACGGCTCTTCGGGAATATCGGCTGCCGTGTAACCGGATTTCAGCGTATTTATCCTGTCAGCCATATTCAGCAGATAGACCGAGGAATACTGTATCATATCGTTTGCGCCTACAGACAGAATTATCACGTCGGAATCGGCGAGCTCAGACCTTTGCGCTCCGGTCAGACTTTTTATCTGCTCCAGAACGTCCTCTGTGTCATAGCCGGAAACGGCATAGTTCTCAACGTCTGCTCTGTAGTAATCGCCTAAGATCTGCGGATAGCTGTACTCCTTCGCGCCAAGCCCATAGCCGGAAGCTATGCTGTCGCCAAACACAGTGATATTCATTTCGTCGCCATAGGTCTCCGCCGAAGCAGAAGCTGCCGAAAGAGGAGCGATCGCCAGAGCTCCGGCAAAAATTGCAGAAAGGATTTTTTTCATAAGTTACCTCCGTTGGAGTTTGTGTTTAAGAACCTGTTCTCATATGATCTGTGCGTGGATTTTCGAGGCAATACCGCATAGAGCTTTTGCCGAATACGCAAGCAGATCCTTTGCATATCTGCCAGGCGTACCTTATGCGATGCTGCCTTATGATTATACGACATTTCATTGAAAATGTCAAGCTGAAAATTATGGATCTATCTGATCTTGCTCCCAACCGGGATGCTGTCGTCAAGGAAAAGAACCTTAACGCCGTCGGGAGTATCCGCAGCCGTTATCATGCCGAAGCTTTCAACTCCGCGAAGCTTTACCGGCTTCAGATTAGCCACAAGCTGTATCTTCTTTCCAACCAGTTCTTCCGGCGTATAGTACTGGGCAATGCCGGAAACTACCTGGCGTCCGCCCATACCGTCATCCAACTGGAGACAGAGAAGCTTGTCCGACTTCTTTACCTTTTCAGCAGAAAGTATCTTTGCGCATCGCAGCTCAACCTTGGCAAAATCGTCAATTGAGATCTCCGGAGCAAGCTTGATTTCCTCGGCAGCCGTCTCGCCTTTTTCCTCGGCAGAAAGATTTGCCTGTGCAGCCTCCATGTTCTTCTTTATGATATTGTTCAGCTCCTCTATCTCCTTGTCAACATCGATACGCGGGAAGAGGATCTCGCCCTTGTGAACAGTTACATTTTCGGGAAGAACGCCGAATACAGAGAGCTTTTCGTATGCAGTGTCTGCCTCAGCCGCGCCGATCTGCTCCCATACCTTCGGCATGGTCTCGGGCATAAAGCAGCTCAGGAGCGTAGAGATTATGCGGACACCGTCAAGCAGATTGTAGAGAACTGTGGCAAGCCGCGCCTTCTTTGTCTCGTCCTTGCCAAGCTTCCAGGGCTCGGTCTCGTCGATGTACTTGTTGGCACGGTCAACTGCAACAAAAATTGCCTCCAGAGCCTGCTTTATTTTCGTCTCGTCAATGTATTTCTCAACATTAGAAACAGCGTCCAGAACGACGGACTTGAAGTCCTCGTCGATGTCGGCAGCCTCACGATCTGTGGGAAGAGTGCCGCCAAAGTACTTGTCCGCCATTGCAACAGTGCGGGAAACCAGGTTTCCGAAGCCGTTGGCCAGATCGGAATTTATACGGTTTATCATTATCTCGTTGGAGAAAGAGCTGTCAGAGCCGAGAGCCATTTCACGGAGAATATGGTATCTGATAGCGTCGCAGCCGTAACGCTGACCCAGGACGAAGGGATCGACAACATTGCCCAGTGATTTGCTCATTTTCTCGCCGTTGAAGGTGATCCAGCCGTGGACAGCCAGATGCTTCGGAACAGGGAGATCAAGAGCCATAAGGATAGCAGGCCAGATAATAGCATGGAAACGCATGATATCCTTTGCGACCATGTGAACGTCGGCAGGCCAGTATTTCTCAAAATCATCGTATTTGCCGTTGATATAGCCCAGCGCTGAGATGTAGTTTGAGAGGGCGTCTATCCATACATAGACAACGTGCTTGTCGTCGAAGGAAACGGGTATTCCCCACTTGAAGGACGTTCTGGAAACGCAAAGATCCTCGAGACCGGGCTTGATGAAGTTGTTTACCAGCTCGTTTGCGCGGTTATTCGGGCGGAGGTAATCCGTCTCCGTCAGCAGCTTTTCGATGCGGTCGGCAAATGTGGAGATCTTAAAGAAATAGGATTCCTCCTTAGCCATAGTCACAGGGCGGTGACACTCGGGACAGCAGCCGTTTTCGTCAAGCTGAGAGTCCGTCCAGAAGCTTTCGCAGGGTGTGCAGTATTTGCCGGAGTATTCGCCCTTGTATATATGACCCTTGTCGTAAAGGGCTTTGAAAATTTTCTGTACTGTTTCAACGTGGTAGTCGTCTGTAGTTCTGATGAAACGGTCGTAGCTGATATTCATAAAGCTCCAGAGACGCTTGAACTCGCCCACGATCTCGTCAACAAATTCTTTCGGAGTAACGCCTTTTGCGGTTGCCTTCTGCTCGATTTTCAGACCGTGCTCGTCAGTACCGGTAAGGAACATTACGTCATACCCCTGCATTCGCTTGAACCGGGCAATGGAATCGCAGGCAACAGTTGTGTAGCAGTGTCCGATATGCGGATCGCCGGAAGGATAGTAAATAGGGGTAGTGATGTAAAAGGGTTTCTTTGACATAAAAAGTCACTCCAATCATATGATTTGCCGGCAAATGAAACCGGCTGTCTTTATTATAACATATAAACAGCAAAATTGCAACCCACGCGGAAAAAATATTGATTGCAAATATTTATAACGCGAAATTGCCGGCGGGGCTCCCCGCTTATAGCATATAATCTGTAAAAAATCAACACTCGCGGAAATAAATTAATTGCAATTTTTCATACGGATATCCGCCTCTGAATATTTCCGAAAAAATCTCACATAATAACCCTGCAAAAAAAATTGCGGAGGTAATATATGAAAGCAACTGGAATTGTAAGAAGAATAGATGATCTTGGCAGGGTCGTTATCCCGAAGGAGATCAGACGCACTATGCGTATCCGTGAGGGCGATCCGCTTGAGATCTACACCAACAGCGAGGGCGAGGTCATTTTCAAGAAATACTCGGCGATAAGCGAGATGTGTGAAAATGCCGCCAACGTGGCCGACGTCATGTATAAGACCGCCGGCTGCCCTGTAATAGTTTTCGATAAAGATCACGTGGTAGCGTCAGCCGGTATCCCTAAGAGAGAGGCTGCCGAGCGGCGTGTGTCGGCGCAGCTTGAAGCTGTCATGGAGAACAGGGGTCAGTTTTTCTGTCCCGACGGCGGCAGCAACAGCTTCTACCCTGCCGAGGGTCTCGACAGAACGGCAATTGCCGCTGTTCCGATTTTAAACGGCGGAGATGTTTCCGGAGCAGTGGCGTTTCTCACCTCAGAGAAGCACACAGACGCCGGAGATCTGCACAAGAGCCTTATAACCGCAGCCGCCAGATTTCTCGGAAAGCAGCTGGAATAGTGCAAAAACGCCTGTCGTATACCGGACAGATGATCATACAGGAATTTGCCATGGTATTTTGGATGCTGAGTCGAAAATACTATGGCATTTCTATTGACATTATCCGGATTATGGTGTATATACATATCGGCGGATGTATAGTAAAGCTGTTTGTTAAACTATTAAGGCTCATGTTCAATTCACGCATTTAAGGCAACAAAAAAAGTCCGGAAGCAGTCAAAAACCGCTTTCGGGCTTTTTCTATGTAAAAAATTGCTCACTTCTTTTTATTCTTGTTTCTTGAACCCTGCTGAGCCGGCTGTACCTTTTCCTTTGCAGGCTCAGGAACTGAGCTTTCCAGGTACATATAAATAAATGCCGCAAGGGCCGCGCCTACCAGAGGTCCGACGATGAATACCCAGATATCGCCCATAGGAGCTGTATTGCCGTCAAAAGCAGCCATAATAGCAGGACCAAGGCTTCTTGCCGGGTTTACGGATGTGCCTGTGAGACCGATTCCCAGGATGTGTACCAGAGTAAGCGTGAAGCCGATAATAAGTCCGCCGAAGGAACCGTGCTTAGCCTTTCTGGAGGTAACGCCGAGAATAGTCATCACAAACACAAAAGTGAGGACTACCTCAACAATAAGACCTGCGAGGGCGTTTCCGTTTACGCCTGCAAGACCGTTCGAACCGTAGCCGCCTGTAGCGTCCGAGACCTTACCAAGACCGAAGATCGCGCCGAGAACCGCAGCTCCTGCGAAACCGCCAAGAAACTGGGAAATAACATAGCCGATAAACTCGCCGAACTTTATTCCTCCGCTGATAAGAACGCCCAGCGACACTGCCGGGTTGATGTGGCAGCCGGAAATGTTGCCGATGCAGTATGCCATGCCCACGATCACAAGACCGAAAGCAAAGGCTGTGAGAATATAGCCGCAGCCGGAAGCCGAGTCGCAGCCAACCAGCATGGCTGTTCCGCAGCCGAGAATAACGAGCACCATTGTGCCGATGAACTCAGCTACATACTTTTTGAAAGAATTCATACTCTTTCCTCCTTGTTTTAAATAATTTTTGGGAATATTTCCCTATAAAAGAATTATATCACAAGTATATAATAAAGTCAAGAAAAAACGCCGCACAGAATTTGTGCGGCGCGTATTTTTATCAGCATTTACATCAATTCGCAGATAAGATTTGAAAATTCAACGGGATTTTCAACAGGCATACCCTCGATGAGAAGAGCCTGAGTATACAGCAGCTTTGCATATTTGCCAAGCTTTTCGCTGTCTGCGGAGGCAGCCGTCAGCTTACCGAAGATCTCGTGACCGGGGTTGATCTCCAGCACTCTCTGCGCCTTGACCTGACCGTCATTTCCTGGCATGGAGCTGAGAACCTTTTCCATTTCCAGGGTAATTTCGCCCTCGCTTGTAAGGCAGACAGGGTGCGATTTCAGTCTCTTTGACAGTACGACCTTAGCGACCTTTCCGTCAAGGGCATCTGCCATAGATTTGAGCATATCTGCGCTTTCCTCTTCCTTAGCCCTGACCTCTTCCTGCTTCTCTGTGTCCTCGATACCCAGATCGTCGGAGGAGACATTTTTAAACTCCTTCTCCTTATACTTCATCAGCATCTTGACCGCGAACTCGTCCACATCGTCGGTCAGGTAAAGGATCTCAAAGCCCTTGTCCTTGACAAGCTCCGTCTGTGGCAGCTGCTCGATACGTGCAGCGCTTGCGCCTGTTGCGTAGTAGATATACTTCTGCTCCTCGGGCATTGCTGTGACATACTCGTCGAGAGTTACCAGCTTGCCCTGTGAGGATGTGAACAGCAGCAGATCCTGAAGCTTATCCTTATTCATACCGTAGCCGCTGTACACGCCGAATTTCAGCTGCAAGCCGAAAGCGTTCCAGAACTCCTCATACTTCGGACGATCGTTGGAAAGCATTTTTTTCAGCTCGCTGGAAATGGTCTTTTCAATGCTCTTTGCGATGATCTTCAGCTGTCTGTCATGCTGGAGCATTTCACGGGAGATATTCAGCGACAGATCCTCGCTGTCCACAAGACCCTTTACAAATCCGAAATGATCCGGCAGCAGATCCTCGCACTTATCCATGATGAGCACGCCGTTGGAATACAGCTGCAATCCCTTTTTGAACTCCTTTGAATAGAAATCATAAGGCGCTTTTGCCGGGATATAGAGCAAAGCGTTGTAGCTGGGCATACCCTCGTTTACCACGTGAGCATATTTCAGCGGCTCGTTATAATCATAGAATTTCTCGGTGTAGAAGTGCTTATAATCCTCCTCCTTCAGCTCGGACTTGCTCTTTTTCCAGAGCGGGACCATGCTGTTGAGGGTCTCCACCTCAATATAATCCTCATATTCGGGAGCTTTTCCGGCAGCCTTGTCCTCTTCGGACTGCTCTATCGGGCGGCTATGGCTGACATTCATCTTTATGGGGAAGCGGATATAGTCGCTGTACTTGCTGATAAGACCCTTTATGCGGTAGGTATCGAGGAACTCGGCGTAATTTTCGTCGTCAGTGTCGTCCAGGAGCTCAAGAATTATCTCAGTTCCCACAGAAGTCTTGTCGTCCTCGGAAACCGTATAGCCGTCAACGCCCTCGGATTCCCAGCGGTAAGCCTTATCCGAGCCGTAAGCCTTAGTGATAACGGTCACTTTCTTTGCAACCATAAACGCTGAATAGAAGCCGACGCCGAACTGACCGATTATCTGACTGTCCTCGTCCAGCTTATTTTCTGTCTTGAATTTAAGAGAGCCGCTGTTTGCGATAGTACCGAGGTTATTCTCCAGCTCCTCGGCGGTCATACCAATACCGTTGTCAGTGATTTTCAGTGTACGGCTGTCCTTGTCGGCAGTTATCCAGATAGCAAAATCATCCTTGGAAAGACCGACCTTATCGTCAGTCAGGGATTTGAAATAGAGCTTATCTATAGCGTCGCTGGCGTTAGAAATGAGCTCGCGGAGGAAGATCTCCTTATGAGTATAAATAGAATGAATCATCATGTCAAGAAGACGCTTAGATTCGGCTTTGAACTGTTTTGTTTCCATTTTAAACATCTCCACAGAATAATATTAGCACTCAATCGCTTAGAGTGCTAATATTAGTATAAACCTTTTTCAGTCAATTGTCAATATCGCCGTCAAATATTTACAATTTGTTCATACTTTCGCAAACCGAAATTACAAAGCTGTTATTTCCGGCAGTATATTGCCTGAACGAAAAGCCCTGTATGTCCGTGATTATCCTGCCGCCGCAAAAGCTGAACTCCGCCTCCTTCATAGGAAAGGAAAGCCCCGTTCCGATCGCCTTGATATAGGCTTCTTTTAAAGTCCATAAACGAAAGAAGAGCAGATCTCTCTCCTCCTCGTCGGAATTTTCAATAAGAGCGATCTCTCCCTCCGAAAATGCCCGGCGCATCACATTCGGACGATATTGACGTACCGGCTCGCAGTCGATGCCGCATTCTCTGTCCGATACTATACAGGCTGCTATTCCCTCAGCGTGGGAGATATTGAAGCTCAGCTCCGGATGCGCCGGAAGATACGGCTTGCCATGAGCTCCTTTTAAAACATCAGCCTCCGAAAAAGCTATCCCTCGTCTTTTTAGGCACTGACAGAGAAGTCCCCAGGCGTGGCGGTGCTGTTCAGCCTTCGGTATATCTTTTATAGAAATTATGATCATATTTTCAGAAAAAAGAAGCCCATGACTGCTCATGGGCTTCTTAACTATAGCTTACTTAGTGATGACTCTTACCTTTACAACACCGTCAACAGCGTTGATCTTGCCCTCTACGGAAGCAGGAACCTCGCCTGTAACGTCAAGCATTGTGTAAGCGAAATCGCCCTTGCTTGCGTTAGCCATGTTCTCGATGTTGATTCCCTCGTTGCCTACTGCTGTTGTGATAGAAGCAATAGTTGTGGGAACGTTCTTGTGGATAACGCAGATCTTTGTGCCGACAGCGTTCATTGACAGGTTCGGGTAGTTGACGCTGTTTCTGATATTTCCGTTCTCCAGGTAGTCGATGATCTCCTCTGCTGCCATAACTGCGCAGTTGTCCTCGCTCTCAGGCGTTGAAGCGCCGAGGTGGGGAAGAACGATAACATTCTCCTCGCCGAGAACAATATCATCAGCGAAGTCTGTAACGTACTTAGCTACCTTGCCAGCCTTGATAGCGTCAACAACAGCCTGTGAGTTGATAAGCTCGCCGCGCGCCAGGTTGATGAGACGAACGCCGTCCTTCATCATCGCGATCTGCTCAGCGTCGATAGTATTCTTGGTCTGAGCTGTGTAAGGCATATGAATAGTAATGTAATCGCTCTGCTTGTAGATGTCGTTGATGTCGCCTACTACCTTTACAGAAGGATCCATCTGGAGAGCTGCGCCTACGGAGAGATAGGGATCAAAGCCGATAACCGTCATTCCAAGAGCCTCGGCAGCGTTTGCTATCTTTCCGCCGATAGCGCCAAGACCGATGATACCAAGAGTCTTTCCGCTGATCTCGGGACCTGCGAACTTGGACTTTCCGCCCTCAACAGTCTTGGGAGCGTCCTCTGTGCCCTTGAGAGAAGCAGCCCAGCCGGCAGCCTCTACGATTTTTCTTGATGAAAGGAGAAGTGCGCAGATCGCGAGCTCCTTAACAGCGTTTGAATTTGCGCCTGGAGTATTGAAAACGCAGATACCCTCCTGTGCGCAGCGGTCAACAGGGATATTGTTGACGCCTGCTCCTGCACGTGCGATGCAGAGGAGCTTATCGCCGAAGGTCATGTCGTGCATCTTTGCGCTTCTTACCATGATAGCCTCGGGATTTGCACAGTCGTCGGCGATAGCATACTTGCTCTTGTCGAAAATATCTGTACCGATAGTTGAGATCTTATTAAGTGTCTGTACGTTAAACATTTCACTAACCTCTTTCTTTATATAATCAGGAATTTTCCTGCTCGAACTTCTTCATGAACTCAACAAGCTTTTCAACACCTTCGATAGGCATAGCGTTGTAGATAGAAGCTCTCATACCGCCTACGCTTCTGTGACCCTTGAGGTTCTCGAAGCCGGCAGCCTTAGACTCTGCGATGAACTTCTTGTCCAGCTCGTCGTCGCCTGTTACGAAAGGAACGTTCATCAGTGAGCGGTCCTTCTTCTCAACAGTGCCCTTGAACATCTTGGACTGATCCAGGAAATCATAGAGGATAGCAGCCTTCTTCTCGTTGAGAGCCTTCATAGCCTCGAGACCGCCCATCTTCTTGATCCACTTGAATACCTTGCCGCAGATATAGATGCCGTAGCAGGGAGGTGTGTTGTAGAGAGAATCGTTGTCAGACTGTGTCTTCCACTTCAGCATTGTAGGAGTGCCGGGGAGACAGTCGTCTGTGATAAGATCCTCACGAACGATAGCGATAACAACGCCGGCAGGTCCGATGTTCTTCTGAACGCCGCCGTAGATAACAGCATACTTGCTTACGTCAACAGGCTCTGAGAGGAAGCAGGAGGAAACGTCTGCAACGAGATCCTTGCCCTTTGTGTTGGGAAGCTCCCAGAACTTTGTTCCGTAGATAGTATTGTTTTCGCATATGTAAACATAGTCTGCATCCTCGGGAATGTCAAGATCTGAGCAGTCCGGGATATAGGAGAAGGTCTTGTCAGCCGAAGAAGCTACAGCAACAGCCTCGCCGTACATCTGAGCCTCCTGGTAAGCCTTCTTAGCCCACTGACCGGTTACTATATAAGCAGCCTTCTTGTTCTTCATAAGGTTCATGGGAACTGCTGCAAACTGCTGTGATGCGCCGCCCTGAAGGAAGAGTACCTTGTAGTTATCGGGAATGTTCATAAGATCGCGGAGATCCTGCTCAGCCTCCTTGATGATGTTATCATAAACCTTTGAGCGGTGGGACATCTCCATAACGGACATTCCGCAGCCCTTATAGTCCATCATTTCGTCTGCTGCTTCTCTGAGAACTTCCTCAGGAAGTACAGCCGGACCTGCGCTGAAATTGTAAACTCTGCTCATTGAAAAAACCTCCAATATAATATTATATGCTAAAAATGTTAATTTTTCCATTTTCAACATAAATTGTCGTACACTAATATTATACTCTTTTCGCTAAAATAAGTCAAGACAAAAATGACATAATTTTAAATTTTTCAAAAAAACCTGTTCCTGTCGGCTGTACGGGACGGTATCAGAAGAAATAAAAGCACCATTTGCCGTTAAGATCGGCGGCAGAAACGAGCCGATATGCTCTTTCTGTTTCGCCGGAGCTGTTTTCATATTCGAGTATCAGCTGATATTTTGAAGCTTTTTCGATCCCGGATGTGTAATAGTCAACATCAAATCTCTTATAGGCTTCGCGGTAAAAATTATCGACGCCTGACAATTCCTTTTCACTTGCATCGCCGATCCTCCGGATGCTCTTTGAGATCAGCCTGCATTCCGGATAATGCTCCTCAAAGGGAGAAGTCATTATTGCGAACCAGTCGGTCAGCTCCCCGGCATCCGTCTCTGATAGGAAGTCCTCCGGGAACATGACATTCAAAAGCTTTTCTTCGTTGTCCTCATAAATAAGCCTGGTAAATTCTTCGGCAGCCTTATACTCCTCGTCATGCTCTTCAGTGGATCTGATCTCGATCTCGTGCTCGCCCTCCGGCAGCTTCAAGCCTATAAACCTGCCGAAAACAACGACCTCACCCTCGTCTCCGTCACCATTTTTCATGTTTTCGTCAACAAGGCTGTCGAATTTCCTGCCGTCCACCTTTATTTCATGCTCCTGGTCATAGGGCAGACAGGTCATGAGTATTTTTCCGTCCTCTGCCGTAACTGTTCCGACCAACTCGTCATAGGAGGACGCTTTCTCATCAAGGACAAAGGGCTGCGCCGAAAACTGCTCCAGATCTTCATTCAGAGCCGCTTCGTCAGCATAGTAAAAATTAAAGCCCGAATTTTCTCTAACCATAAGATATTCGTTTCCGGAATAATTTCCTCCCCCGTTATCCGAGATGATAGTAAAACGCACCTGTATCTCCTCGCCTTTATTAAAGGTACCTGCGTCTATAACGTGTCCGACACCATTCACTCCGTAATAACCGATCACAGACGAAAAATCGGTAAATTCGCCGCCGTCCTTGGTATTGGAGACCCAGACATTGCAGGAGCGGTAATACTCAGAGCCTATATTGAAGCAAAGTCTGCCCGTCTCCTGCATAGTAAACTCAACATTCACATAAGCGTCTCCTACGCCCTCATTGCATTGAAAAAGCATATAATCCGCGTATTCGTCCAGTTGAACTATATCCTCGTTATAGTTGTACGTTACGTCAATAGCCTTAAAATAAGCCTTTGGAATAAAATTGTCCTCATAATCAGGTGTATTTCCGGTGGCTGAGCTGAACATATGATCGAAGCTGTTGAACGGATCGTCGTTGCCCAGCCAGCTGATATTCAGCACATCGTCGTCCACCATATATCCTATATTTGAAACAAAGGGGTTTTCCGCTCCGGCAGCAGCAAAAAGCGTGTCGAACTCCTCGTACAGTCCGTCGCTGCCAACATCCGAGAAAACAGCTGCAGAGAAATCCTCAGGGCTGACGGAAATACCGGATGCCGTCTTTTCCGGCTCAGCCTCGGAGCTGTCCTTTTTCTTCCCGGTATTTTCGCTGCATGACACGGCAAATGCTGAAAATATGAAGCATGCCGATAATATTGCCGCTGCTCTTGTTACATTTTTTTCCATTTTGACCTCCTCATTAACCAAACGTTTTTTATGATTTTATATTATTATCTTATCACACGATCCTTTGGATGTCAAGAAAAAAATTATTGCACACCTATTACATAATTTTACATTTCAGATATTTCCTTGACTTTTCATGATGCGGATGATATAATGGGGTTAACGTATGACGCAATACAATTTTTCAGGAGGACACAATATGAAAAAACTCATTTCTTTTTCCCTTGCAGTCAGTATGCTCCTTTCCGCCACAGCCTGCGGACGTGAGGAGAACGACAACATCGACGACCTTATTGACGCGGCTGAGGATATAATCGACCCCGGCTTCAACGGTATTGTCTCCTCCGGAAGAAAATACTGCTACGGCGACGACGCCAACGGCTACCGCAAGGAAATACAGGACGAAGAGGATTTCGACAGCGAGTGGCTGATGATCGTAGAAAACGGCGATATCACATTTTTCTATGCCGATGATTTCGACGAAAAAGCGGAATCCGACGGACGCATCCCCAGGGAATACAAAGGCATGACTCTTGAAGAGATATACGACTATTATGTCGAGGAGCAGGAGAATGAAGCTCCCACTGAGGCAGTCACCACAGCTCCCGTTACAACTGCGGAGACAACCACGACTGCTCCGGCGACTACCACAACAGCTGCCGTACAGTTCCCCAACGCAGTCGAGCCTATCGGAGAATTAAAGCTTTCACAGGGCGGCACGACCTGCTTCACTATCGTTTCGGCAAATAATGAGCTGAATCCTATTTTCAACAACTGGATTGAATTTTCCGGCATTGACGCGTCAATGGTAAATTTTATGTCACTGGAGTGCTCCGGCTACGACGCTTCTGAAAGAATCGACCGGATGTTCATTTCCGGCGACGACATCGACGTTTATATCGTCGAGCCGGGCTGGGCGCATAATTTTATCGACGACTACAGCAAAGCCGCGCCTATGAGCGACCTTGGTTTTAATGACAAGCATTTCAGCGGCGCATATCCATACACAATAGAGCTCGGAACGTCGATCTACGGCGACTTTACCGCATCCTCTCCCATAGTCTCACCCGGCGCGTTCGCTTACAACACTCTGCTTGCAGAGGAGTATCTTGGCGTTACCTCTCCGGAGGAAATGCAAGCGCTTATAGGTGATTGGGAATCATTCATGCTGTCGGCGGAAGCTATCTCCGGTATAACAGACGGCAAGGTGGCGCTGGCTGATTCTCTGGAAGGACTTATGTTCGTCTACGATCAGGGAAGAACGAGACCCTGGGTAATGGACGGTCAGCTGAACATTGACGATTTCTGCCGTGAAATGGCTGATACCGCTAAAAATCTCTGGGACATAGGCGGCGTTTCAAAGAACGTGCAATGGTCATACGAATGGCTTGAATCCGGCGAAAAAATGGAAACTGTGGGCTACTTCACGGCAGACTGGGGTCTCGGGAGCTTTTTATTGCAGGCGTCAGGCAGCAACACATACGGCGAATGGGCGATATGCCAAGGACCTCAGCCATTCTACTGGGGCGGCAGCTCGATAGTCGTAAATCCCGCCACGGATAACGGCGATCTGGCTCAGTCTCTCATTTACTACACCTGCATCGACGAAGGTTCTATGATGTACAATGCAAGCGTTACGGGGCAGTTTGTCAATAACGCCGACGTAATGGAATATGCAATAGATAACGGAAATATCAAGATCCCGGCTGAGGTCTCAGAAAATCTCAGCGGTCAGAATTATCTGTGGGAGTTTCAAAAAAATGCGCTTGCAATAAACAATTCCGGACTGACAACGCCCTATGACAGCGACGCGCTGACATTCTTCATGACCTCAATGCGCAATATTTACCTCAAAGGCGGTTCTTATGACGAGACCGAAGAATACGCACGGAAGTTGATGAATGATTACTTAGAATTAAAATGATTTGATCGGGACGTTTCAAAAACGAGCGTCCCGATTTTTTTGAAATTTAAAAAAACAATGCAACAAAATCTGGTTTTAATGACACTGTATTATTGAATCGATTCATGAAAGGAGCTGATTTTGTGACAAGCAATGATTTCAGCGAAAATATCAAGCTTGCAAGAAGCGGCGATACCGCGGCTTTTGCCAGACTTTATGAAACCATATATAAGGATATGTACAAGATCGCTATGTACTGCCTGCGGAACGAGCACGACGCCTGCGACGCCATAAGCGACGCGGTGCTGGACGCTTTCTGCTCCATAGGAAAGCTGAAAAACGAGAAATCCTTCCGCAGCTGGATAATGCGGATATTATCGGCAAAGATCAAGCGCAAGCAGCGCGAATATTTCGCCGACGCTCTTGAATACACAGAGAATGACGAGGAATCGGCAGTTTCCGCGGACGTTACATTCGAGGGAATGGAGCTGTCCGTAGATCTGAAGGACGCCCTTGAAAGGCTCGATCCGCAGTCGCGGCTCATTCTTTCCATGTCCGTCATCGAAGGCTATAAAAGTGAGGAGATCTCGGATATACTCAGCCTTAAAGCCAGCACAGTCCGCTCACGGCTCTTCCGCATAAAGCAGCAGCTAAGAGCAGAGCTTACCCGATAAGAGAGGAAATACAGCTATGAACCAGAAGAAAAATAACGAGATAAAGGATTACTTCGACTCGATCGAAATACCCGAAGCCGTAAGTCCGGAAAACATGAAAAAAATGCTGGACGAAAAGGCAGTCACAAAAAAGCATGAAAAGAAGCGGAGAAATATTTCCGTCTGGGGACGGATCGGAGCTTCGGCAGCGGCTTGTGCGGTAATTGCAGGAACAGGCGCGGCTTCCGTAAACTATCTGCGGTCAAGAGATAATAACGAGAAAACGGCGGTCTCAGGTATAGAGGATCCGGACAGCAGCGCTTACACAGCCAGTGATGACAGCAGCACAGCCGGGGATGAGGAGATCGTCTATGAAAAGCCCTACATGAAAGGCGCAAGAAGCTACAGACAGGTCTATAGGCTTATGGAAAAAGCTTATGAGGACAGGAAATCTACGGATTTTTACTATGAAACTGCCGATGCGGATTTCGCATCCTCATCTTCCGCCGAAATTTTTGACGACGCAATTCCCGAGGATTCTTATGACGGCGCCGATTTCGCAACCAACGGCATAGAAACGGAAGCAAAGGGCGAGGGAAACGTTGACACGGAATACTCCGAGACCCACAATCAGGAGGACGGCGTTCTTGAAGCCGATATTGTGAAAACCGACGGCAAGCGCATCTACTCTCTCGACAACAGCAACGGCAGACTCAACATTGCGGCTGTTGACAGCGGAAGCTTCACCTCCGCATATACTATTGATATTGCAGACGCAGTCATGGAATCGGACAGCGAAGGAAGCTGGACCGGAAACGTGAACGTATTTGATATGTACCTCTACAACGGCATGATAGCAGTTATCGGCACTACAAGCGAATACGCCGACTACTACTGCGACGACTGCTATTACTACTGCGGAGACGACACCAGCTTTGCGGCATTCTACAGCTGCGAGGATGAACCCCAGCTTCTCAATGTATACTACCAGGACGGCTATTATTCCGATGTCCGCATTTCTCCTGAGGGATATATGTTCCTCGTCTCAACCTATGACACCTATGATTATAACATGATCGACGACTGGAAGGACACCTCCGCATATATTCCGGAGTGCGGCATGGATACCTGCGAGCTTATCCCGCCGGAGGATATCCTCATGCCCCACGACCCTCTTGACAACGGCGATATTTTGAGTTATACTGTAATTGGCAGCATCGACCTGACTGTTGAGGGACAGGCGGCTGCAAAAGAGACAAAGGCTCTCGCAGGCTATACCGGAACAGTGTACTGCTCGGCTGAAAATATGTACACGGCTGTAGGCTGGCAGAATACGGACATTACACGCATCTCCATCGCCGGAGGAAGCATAGCTCCGGAAGCCTCCGCCACTGTTGAAGGCGCTGTAAACGACCAGTTCTCGCTCAGCGAATATAACGGCTATCTCCGCGTTGCCGCAACATATTCCGGCTATGAGGAGGTAAGAACAGGCTGGATAAGCACATCAAGCGTATACCAGCAGGACAACCGCGTATACGTTCTGGATATGGACCTGAATCAGGTCGGCGCAGTTACCGGATTCGGCGAAAACGAAAGTATAAAATCCGTCAGCTTCCAGGGAGATATGGGCTATGTGGTGACATACAGGCAGACAGATCCGCTTTTCGCCATTGATCTGAGCGATCCTGCAAATCCCTTTATCACCGACGATTTCTATATCAACGGATTCAGCACCTATATGGAACAGTGGGACGGCGAGCATCTCCTGGGCTTCGGCATAAGCGCAGACGATAACGCCATTGAGGACGGCTACAAGCTCGTTATGTTCAACAATTCCGACGTATACGATCTGCAGGAGGAGGGTATCTATTACATCTCCAACCTTCGGAACGACGGTGATTACGACAGGTACACTTCTGTAAGTTCAGATGCTCGATATGAAAGAAAAGCACTGCTTATCGCTCCGGAAAAGAACCTTATCGGCGTGCCGGTTTCGATCGTCACCTACGATTACAGCGCAGATTATTCTATGACAGCCAATACAAAATATATGTTCTTCTCCTATGAGAACGGCGTGTTTACCCTCCGGGGCGAGATCAGCATCGAGCTCGGGGATTCCTACGACTTTTTGAGAAGAGCCATATATATCGGCGACTATGTCTATGCTGTAAGCGGCAGCACTTTTGTCTCAGCAGATATTGATACAATTACAGAGATCGACAGAGTAGATTTCTGATGAGGAAGTGTTTTTATGAGTTATCCTAAAAAAATACTGGCGGCATTGGCTGTTTCGGCTATGGCGCTCGCGGCAGGCTGCGGAAAGGATACCGCTCCCGATACTGCCGTTGTTCCCAATGACGACGGCGAGGGCATAGTTACAGCGACTGCGGAAGCGAAAGTCACGCTGCCAAAAGTCCGGACGGACAACGGTGAAAGCAGCCCGGCAGTTCTGGAGGACAGCACCGCAGCTCAGTCAGCAGACGCTCCGGAAAACTCGGTTCAGGAAAACAGCGGGAACTCAGCAGAGGCAGATTCTCCACAGGAGGACAGCTCCGATATTGAAATCGGCGCGTCGCAGGCAGACGTCCCCTCCCCTGCTTCAACGACCGCAGCTCCGACCAGAACCGAGCCAGCGGCTACGGCTCAGGAGGACGTGTACTATCTCGAGGGCACGGTCTATGAAAATAACGGAAAAACGCTGCTCATAAACGAAGCCGACCTCGGAAAGATCAGCGTCAGCTTCAAAAGCGGCGTGAAAGCGGATAATATCAAGGTCGGCGACAAGGTTCTCATAACCTACGACGGATATCTTTTGGAATCATACCCGGCTCAGGCAAAGGAAGCATACTCGGTAAAGGTCACGGAGGCGGCGGAGAAAAGCTGCACGCTTCAGAGCTTCACCAAAAACGATCTTGCATTTTCGGTTCTTGTGCCGGAGGGCTGGAGCGCAAAGGAGATAGACTACCCGACCGAGGGCGATTTCACCGACTGGGGAATCCGCTTTACTCCCGACGGACAGACCGGAGGACTTGATATTGCGTGGCATTCGGCATTTTCCATACGCGAGCCATACGACATAAAGCCGACCACCGTCAACAGGAATGATGTTGATATATACAGTAAAAACGGCGTATGGCGATATTATGTCTACAGCAACAATTTCATTGCGGCTGCGTCCTTCTACGGCTCTCAGGATTACAGCGGATATGTTCCGGATATGGAATTTATGCTGGAGACGCTGACATTTGAATAAACATAAAAAACTTCTGCAACCGAACAAATTGCAGAAGTTTTTTTCTAACAGTGATAAAAATTACAAATAAGGGATTACAAAAGAGAAAAAAGAAGCCCATTCTCATGAACAGGCTTTAATGTAAAATAAAAAATAAAAATGTGTAGAACAAAAGAAAGGAGACAACAAAACGAGTGATAAATAATTCAATATTAAATATCACTATTGACATTATACCTTATTTTGGCAAAACAGTCAAGTGAAATCCGGAAAAAAAACAAAAATCCGCTTCGATTTGTTGGTTTTTACAATATCACGAACGAGTTTTTGTTAACATCTCACAAAAATATATACATATAAGTTTGCTTTAGCTAACACAAATTTGTTATTATTGCTAAAAAACGGTTTACAAGAAAGGCTTGTTGTGGTATAATATTAGATGAGGTTATGTGCCGTTTTTTCCGGCGTATGAACGAAAGCACGCCACCGTGCTTCACAAACTTCCGGACGGCTCCGCAGCTTCGGAATATTATTTCCCTCTGCCGGAACGTTCTGAAAATTTTTTAATGGAGGTCATTACCAATGGCAATCAAAAGAAAAATGAAAACCATGGATGGTAATAACGCTGCTGCATGGGTGTCATATCCCTTTACCGACGTAGCCGCTATTTACCCCATCACTCCCTCTTCCGTTATGGCTGAGGTTACCGACAGTTGGTCTGCTAAGGACAAGAAGAACCTTTTCGGTCAGCCTGTTACAGTAGCTGAGATGCAGTCTGAGGCTGGTGCAGCCGGTACGGTTCACGGTTCGCTTTCAGCAGGCGCTCTCACAACTACATACACTGCTTCTCAGGGTCTCCTCCTGATGATCCCTAATATGTACAAGATCGCCGGCGAGCTTCTTCCCAACGTAATCCACGTTTCTGCACGCTGCGTTTCTTCACACGCGCTTAACATCTTCGGCGACCACTCCGATATCTACGCCTGCCGTCAGACCGGTTATGCTATGCTTTGCTCCGGTTCTGCTCAGGAAGTTATGGATCTCGGCGCTGTTGCTCACCTTTCTACTATCAAGGGCAGAGTTCCTTTCCTCCACTTCTTTGACGGTTTCCGTACATCACACGAGATCCAGAAAATTGAGACATGGGACGACGAGACTCTCTACAGCCTCCTCGATAAGGACGCTGCTCAGAGATTCCGCGACAAGGCTCTCCACCCCGAGACACCTGTTCTCCGCGGTACTGCTCAGAATCCCGACATCTTCTTCCAGGCTCGCGAGGCCTGCAACAAGTACTATGACGCTCTTCCTGCTATCGTAGAGGACTACATGAACAAGGTAAACGAGCTCATCGGTACAGATTACAAGCTCTTCAACTACTACGGCGCTGCTGACGCTGAGCATATCATCATCGCTATGGGCTCCGTAAACGAGACTATCGAAGAGACTATCGACTACCTCAACGCTCAGGGCGGCAAGTACGGCCTCGTTAAGGTTAGACTTTACAGACCTTTCGTTGCTGAGAAGCTCGTTGAAGTAATTCCCGACACAGTAAAGAGAATCTCCGTTCTCGACAGAACAAAGGAGCCCGGCTCACTGGGCGAGCCTCTGTACCTGGACGTTGTAGCTGCTCTCAAGGATACTAAGTTCAACAACGTTCCCGTATTCACAGGACGTTACGGTCTCGGCTCCAAGGACACTGTTCCCGCTCAGATCGTTGCCGTATTCAAGAACGAGACAAAGAAGAGATTCACTATCGGTATCGAGGACGACGTTACAAACCTGTCACTTCCTCTCGAGGAGAATCCCGATTCAGCTCCTGCCGGCACAACAGCCTGCAAGTTCTGGGGTCTCGGTTCGGACGGTACTGTCGGCGCTAACAAGAACTCTATCAAGATCATCGGCGACCACACAGACCTCTATGCACAGGCTTACTTTGCATACGACTCAAAGAAGTCCGGCGGTGTAACAATTTCTCACCTCCGCTTCGGTAAGACTCCTATCAAGTCTACATACCTTATCAATATGGCTGACTTCGTAGCCTGCCACAACCAGAGCTACATCAATAAGTACGATATGGTTTCCGATATCAAGCCCGGCGGTACTTTCCTCCTGAACACTATCTGGGATATGGAAGGTCTCGAGGCTAACCTCCCCGGTCAGGTAAAGAGATATATCGCACAGAACAACATCAACTTCTACACCATCAACGGCGTAAAGCTGGGCGAAGAGACAGGTATGGGTACTCGTATCAACACCATTCTCCAGTCCGCATTCTTCAAACTCGCTAATATCATTCCTTTCGAGGAGGCTGTTGGCTACATGAAGGCTGCTGCTGAGGCTTCCTACGGCAAGAAGGGTCAGGACGTTGTTGAGAAGAACTGGAACGCTATCGACGCCGGTCACCAGAACATCGTTAAGATCGACGTTCCTGCTGCATGGGCTGACGCTGCCGATACACAGATGGGTATGGCTGCCGTAACCTGCGATGACAAGGTTCTCCAGGATTACGTAAACAATATCCAGATCCCCTGCAACGCTCAGAAGGGCGATACGCTGCCTGTTTCTACATTCGTCGACATGGCTGACGGTACATTCCCCCAGGGCTCTGCCGCTTTCGAGAAGCGCGGTATCGCTGTAAAGGTTCCCGCTTGGCTGCCTGAGAATTGTATCCAGTGTAACCAGTGCGCTTACGTTTGTCCTCACGCTGTAATCCGTCCCGTAGCTATGACTCCCGATGAGCTTGCTGCTGCTCCCGCTGCAACAAAGTCTCTCGACTTCAAGCCTGCTATCGGCGATCTCAAGTTCGTTATGACAGTTTCTACTCTTGACTGTACAGGCTGCGGCGTCTGCGCTAACGTTTGTCCTGCTAAGAATAAGGCGCTCGTTATGGAGCCTATCGCTTCACAGATGGATCAGCAGGATGTATTCAACTACGGCGTAACTATCGACGAGAAGGCAGAAGTTGCTGCTAAATTCAAGGCTGACACAGTCAAGGGCTCACAGTTCAGACAGCCTCTCCTCGAATTCTCCGGCGCTTGCGCAGGCTGTGGTGAGACGCCTTATGCTAAGCTCGTTACACAGCTCTTCGGCGACAGAATGATGATCGCTAACGCTACAGGATGCTCCTCTATCTGGGGCGGTTCTGCACCTTCAACTCCTTACACTGTTAACAAGCAGGGCAGAGGTCCGGCTTGGAGCAACTCACTCTTCGAGGACAACGCTGAGTTCGGCTACGGTATGTACCTTGCTCAGGAGACACTGAGAAAGAGAGTTACTGACAAGGTTCTCGCTATCCGCGAAAAGGCTGAGAAGCCCGAGGTCAAGGCTGCTATCGACGAGTACCTCGACACATATAACGACGGCGCTGCTAACGCAGTTGCTACAGACAAGCTTGTTGCTGCTCTCGAGGCTTGCGGCTGCGACGACGCTAAGGCTATCCTGGCTGAGAAGCTGTACCTCTCCAAGAAGAGCCAGTGGATCTTCGGCGGTGACGGTTGGGCTTACGATATCGGTTTCGGCGGTCTCGACCACGTAATCGCTTCCGGCAAGAACGTTAATATCCTGGTATTCGATACCGAGGTTTACTCCAACACAGGCGGACAGGCTTCCAAGTCTACACCTACAGGCGCTATCGCACAGTTCGCTGCTGCTGGTAAGGTAGTTAAGAAGAAGGATCTTGCTGGTATCGCAATGAGCTACGGTTACGTTTACGTTGCACACGTTGCTATGGGCGCTAACATGAACCAGTGTATCAAGGCATTCGCTGAGGCTGAGGCTTACGACGGACCTTCTATCGTTATCGCATATGCTCCTTGTATCAACCACGGTATCAAGACAGGTATGGCTACAGCTCAGGCTGAGGAGAAGAAGGCTGTTGAGGCTGGTTACTGGCACCTTTACAGATATAATCCTACTCTCAAGGAAGAGGGCAAGAACCCCTTCATTCTCGACTCTAAGGCTCCTAACACCGACGAGTACAAGAACTTCCTCATGGGCGAGGTTCGTTACAACTCACTTGCACGCTCCAACCCCGAGCGCGCTGAGAAGCTCTTCGATGCAGCTGTTGCAAACGCTAAGGATCGTTATGATTACCTTACACGTCTCACAACTCTGTACGGAAATGACTAATTGATATTTCAAAAACCTCTGGGCGAAAGCTCAGAGGTTTTTTGGTATCAGGTCGCTATTTATTTCCATGTACCCACGCTTTGAGATGCTGAACAGGCTCTATGACACAAATAAAACGCCAGCAGATTTTCTCTGCTGGCGTTTTCTGGAATATCACTCCAAACCTCAACCCTTAATCCTCATAATTTTTTCTGCGTACAGCGAAAGCGGTAGCGGCAGC
>JAMPAJ010000001.1:489961-534257 GCA_023667265.1 Alistipes sp. | reverse complement strand
GATACAGGCTGATTGTTTTATGAAATTTTACTTGCCCATTTTTAACGTTTACATTCTTTACTGATTTTACAAGTAAATTACTATTATAATCATAAAAAACAAGAAAATAGATATATGTATATAATAGTAAATATAGAAAGGATTACAGAAATCTCACGTAAAGCCTGTAAATGCTGTCAGAAAACAGCGCAGACTATTCCGTGGCATGATTTTCATCATTTTAAAACCTCCGCAAAACGAATTCCTCTCCATGTACGTCGTTTTCCGAGCTTGTCAGCAGCCCTCACCACAGTTGGATAATTGGCTTCAATCTCGTTGTTGAAGTTCTGCTGGCTGAACGGCGTCAGACCGCAGCTGTCGCAGTACGACTTATATCGGTCAAAGAATTCTGCTCTGCCGACCTCCGCATCCATTTTCAGTTCACAGCAATCCCTGACAAAAGCAAGCACACTGTTGCTGTCCTCACGATATTTCTGCAATTCTTCACGATTGGCTTTTGTTTCGGAGAATTGAAAATGATTGTTCATCAGACGATGCAGACCTTCCAAAGCAAACAGAAATATACCATCCGCTTCGCAACGGAATTTTTCTAAAAGTTCGGGATCACGCTTATCCTCCGGCACTGAATGATTGAACCGCACAATAATGAGCCTTCGGTAAAATCCCTCCGATTTATCGCCGTAGTTCTTCGGTATACTGTTGCAGGAAAATAACAGTCTCGCATAAGGTTGAAATGAAAACGGATTCTTGTTTTTCTTCTCTACCGTCAGATAGTCCTCACCGACCAAAGCCTTGAAAATACCGTTGTCCTCGATGCCCTTTGTAGGCAGTTCCGCACAGATATTTGCCCATTTTCCGAATAACTCCGCTGTCTTGAAACGGTCGCTGAGCGCCTGCCATGCCACATTGGATACGTTCTCTTTTCCAAGCAGCAGTTCATTAAGAACACGCAGAAGCACGGATTTTCCTGCACCGCCTTTTCCGACTATGATAAAGCATTTCTGTGCATGATTTACAGGAATCAGAAAGTAACCCAGCATTTCCTGAATAAGTGCTATCTGGTCATTTTCCAGCGATTCATGCAGAAATTTCATAAATTTCGGACATTCCGAACCGGGAGTGTATCGGACGTTCAGCTGCACCGTTGACAGATATTTTGACGTATGCTCGGAAAGTATACTGTCAAGCACATTGTAAAGCCCGTTCTGCACATTGATGATGTACGGATTCGGATTAAGCTCCCTGATATCCTTCTGCACCTGCATTTTCCACTGCCCTTCGGTATCATTTATCTGAGAGAGCTTTGTGTATCTTGTCATCATTTTCTCACGCACCATATTTCTCGCTGTCAATTCCGTAATTCCGTGAAACACACCGTTTTCATAGCAGTAGTACTGCTCCGCCGCATAAAAGACAGGTGCATTCTGCGTCATATATTCCGCCAGAACACCGGGCAGGAATTTCGCCCCACGTTCCGTCATTTCGTACCAGTCGGGAATGTCCATACCCGACTGATGTTTTTTAGTTTCCGACTTGCTCAGAAAAGTCTTGTAAAGTTCCTTCTGCATCGAGAGCAGCGGCTTAATGTCTGCATTTTTGAAACCAAAATACTGCTTCAAATCGTAATTGATAATAGATTCCGCCGTTACACAGTCCACGTTGTAAAGATAATCGGATACAAAATTTCTTGCGGTTTGCAGATCCTCTACGACCGCATTCTGAATCTGCTGCTGACGCAAAATTACACGGATTCCGTTTATTGTGAGAGGCTGAAAACACAGAGCAGCCGGGGATTTACATTTACACTTCCCCTCTTTTAATTTCAGACACTGATAGCCTTTTTCGGCAATCGTGCGGCAGGTCATGGGTTTTGTACCGCTGCTTAGAAAATGCTGAATTTTCTTCTGCGTTTCTTCAAAGGAGTAGCTCGGATACGGCTTGGAATATTGATGAATCACCTCTGCACCGCCGTAAAATACACTTAAATTTGAAATCATTGCATACCAGTCATGCTCCGGCAGTGATGCTGCATTGTCACGGCAGTATTTGATAAAATCACACTCCGCTTCTACGATATGAATACCTTTCTGCTCACCGTGCAGTTCTTCCTTCGGTGTTTCCGATTTCACATTGGGCAGAACCTCTGCAAGCTGCTCCTGTGTATACCGTCTCTCCGGATGAAACGAAATACACTCCACCAAAACAGGCTCTTTCTTGCAGTGATAAAATCCGGGCAGACGCATGACACGGCTTTCATTGACACAGGCAGGATCTCCGCCGAAATTCTGCACAAGAGACTTTTGAATCGGGCGGAACTTCGCCACATTTACATCTTTTACAAACCAGTATGTATGCAAAGATTTTCTTGTTCTGATAACCATAGACGGCGGCAGAGGAAATGCGTCGATGAGCGCCTGCTGTTCATCGAAAGTCTTATCATCCATTTCCACAAACTGCGCATTGATGCGGGTAATGCTGTCATCGGTCTGACCTCCGGAGTTCACCACGAAAAAAATACCATGATTTTTCTTGTTATGCTCTTTCAGGGTAGATTCTACAGCAAAGAATTTTCCGGCTTCTACGGACAGCTTTGCACCTGTAAAAATACCCTCTTTTCTGTCGTCAAAAACACGCAGATTCACCGTATCATCGGGATTAAACATAACGTTTATGACGTCCTGTGCCGATATATTCATAAGACTTCCTCCATTGTTTCCGTGAAATAACGAATCGGCATATGCCTGCGTTTTGCCCACTTTATCTCCTGAGCCATGCCCTCAGAAATATTGCCGCCGAATACCCATAATTCCACGCATTTGGTCAGCATGACATAATTCATAAACATCGCCGTTTGACGTTCTTCTCCGAGAGTGTCGTCCATAAACTGCGGAAAAAGCAGATGCGGCGCAAAAGGAATGCTGTGATTTCTGACCGCAAAACGACTGTATTTCCGTGCATTTTCAATGTTCTCATTTGTATTTCCACGATAGGGCGAGCAGATATATACCAGAGGGCGAAAAGCGGCTAAACGCCGTGCTTTTCGTTCCTCGGTCTCGATTCTTTTCATTGCTTCAAATTCTGTGGGCGAGAAATATCCCTCGCTGTTGTGCGTTGATGCCAAATTCATCCCTCCAGTTCCTCTAAATTACCAAAACTTTCTCCGGCAGAAGCCTCCGCCACAAGCGGCAGGTCAAACTCAGGAAACGGCTGCTGTTCCATACATTTACGGATAAATTGCACTGATTCATTGAGATTTTCTTTCGGAATAATAAATGTCAGTTCATCGTGGATCTGCAATATTGGTTTCAGCCACGGGCGTGACGGCAGTCCCTCTAAAATGCGGACGATCGCAAGTTTCAGAATATCTGCCGCTGTTCCTTGAATTGGAGTATTCAAGGAACAGCGTTCCGCAAAAGATTTCAATCCCCAGCTATCATTTCTGATATTAGGAAGATAACGTCGTCTGCCGAGCCATGTTTCTGTATACATTTTTCCTGCGGCATCTCGTTTTGTTTCTTCCTGCCATGTTGTCAGTGCAGGGTATCCGGCTTTTAGGTTTACAATAATTGCGGAACACTCATCAACCGATTTTTCTACGCCTGCCTTGAATTTCAGCGTACTTTGCAGACCTTTCGGAAAGAGTCCGTAGAATGTGCCGAAGTTCACATTTTTGGCTATGGTACGCTGTTCCTTATACTCCTTGCGATGCTTGTCCTGTGCTTCTTCGTAAGTACAGCCGAAGATAACGGAAGTAGTCGCAGCGTGAATATCTCCGCCGTTTTTGTAGGTGTTCATCATGGTTCTGTCACGGCAATAAAATGCTCCTACACGCAGTTCGATCTGCGAGAAATCAAGCGACAGAATCAAGTGATTTTTCGGTGCTTTGATAAAGTTACGAACCCCAATAGGGTCGTTGCTCTTGCGAGGACAATTTTGCAAATTTGGATTCCGGCAGTTCATTCTTCCCGTTTCTGTAGAAAGTGCAAAGAAATCCGGGTGAATCCTGCCTGTTGTGGAATTGATATATTTCAGATATCCGTCAATGTAGGTGGACTTGATTTTTCCCCACTTTCTGTATTCCTGCACAAGTGTAAACAATGTGGAAAGTTTCGGACGATTGACATCGCACCATTCCTTCAGCATGATCATAGAGGCATCATCTGCCGCTTCTTTATTTAACGCAGTAACTTTCATAACAGGCAGTTTCAAGGTCTGATACAGATAATCCTTGAATGCTTTTGTACTGCAATTTGCGCCGATTTCTATGTCGCCGATGAGCATATTAATCTCGTTCCTGATACGCTGCATTTGCTGCTGTGCTTCCTGCTGACGAGATTTCATCAGGTCTACATCAACCGGCACACCGTTATGCTTCATAATGCCGAGATACACCGCTGTGGGAGATTCTATCTGTTCCACAATATACCGATGTTTCGGCAGAAAACGGTCAAACCAGTTATTGAAGATATGATACAGGCGGAGTGCAAAATCGGAGTCTGCACAACCGTAACGTACCGTTTCGGAATTCTGTGCGTTCAGTTCATCAAAATGCCTGCCGTTTGTAACATCTGTAAACGTTGGCAAGGGCTCATGGCAAAGCTCCGCCGCCAGTCTTTTCAGACCGCTGTCGGCAAGTTTGCGAAATTCATAATTGCTTTTCAAGGTCATCTGTGCGGCACAAATCGTATCATAAACAGGCGGTTGAATCACGATGTCCTGATGACAGGACATCGCAGATTCAAAAGCGATATTGTGTGCGATTTTGATGATATTTTTGCTTGTGAGAAAGCTATGCAGGAAATTGAAAAACGACGTATTATCAATATTTTCACCGATTTTATGAGCAACAGGGACGTATATCCCTGTATGCTCCTTAATAGAAAAACTGCACCCCACAATATGGCTCTTATGCGGGTCAAGAGCAGCTTTTTCTTCCATTCGGTAAGGCTCGTCCGGCGATGTTTCGTAGTCGAAAGCGACTATCTCCGCATTGCCTATATATTCCTGTATTTCCTGCACCGAAGTTGCACATCTGTAATTATCCATGACATTCTCCTTAATTCAGAGGTTCGATGATCTCGCCTGTTTCGGGATCAACATTTAATGCGTCTTCTGCTTCATAGCCGACGCTTCTGCTGAGTGCCTTGACCTGTTCCGTCATGGCAGAGATCAGCTGATATTCCTTCGGCGACAAGGCACGTTCTACTGCAAACTGCGCCTGACTGTAATTGATGCCTGTGTTGCTCGACGCTTTCTTCAGCGTAAATCTGGTTACCACAGCGTTGGAGTTTTTGTACTTCGGGATCAAACGCATGAGGTAACGTGTAAATGCTTTTAATGAGCCGGTGGGCAGCGATAAAATCATCGGGAAAATCTCACCTTCACGGAGAAGATACAGACGGCGGCGGTTCTTGCAGGCTTTAGCGCCGTTTTTGCCTGAACCGTACTGATTCAGCGGACAAACATCGCAGTTTCCGCCGGGATCACCCTCGCCGTTATGACCGTCATAGCTGCCGCAGTCTGGAGGATTAGAGCCGCCCTGATACTCGCTTTCATAGTAGGCGTTCAGAGAATGCTGATAGAGGATAACCGCCGAAAATTCCTTGACAGTTTCGGGTTCATCGGGGTTATCGCCGGGAATCTCAAACATGATTCCACCGCCAGACGGTATCTTGATACGCTCAAAAGTAGCCGAAAGACCGTCCATTTCCTCGCTCATAACATTGGCAAGGTCGAAATCCTGCAAAACGAGAAAGCCTGTGTTGTTTGTTTCCATCAATTCATTTTTCATAGTTCTGATTCCTTTCATTTCGTAGATTTGCGGACAGACACAGAGGTCTGCTCATAGACGTTTACAAGTCCGTTCAGCCATTCCGGAACGGTATCCTGATTTTCAGAAATCTGTTCCTTGACAAAGGCTGACAGGCTGTTGGCGTTGACAGTTTCATAAACAAGCTCGCCGAATCCATTCTCTTTCAGAGCAGAATACAGCTCGTCCTTATGCCCTGCCACAGCGGATGCACGGGTTTTGGTTGTCAATGAGAACATCGTTCCTGCACGGGTGAAGTTTTGCGTTTCAGTTTCTGCCATAAGCTGAACCAGTGCATATTCTGTCTTGTCGATTTCGGCATTGATGTCCTTAACACGCTGTTCTGCGTCCTTTTTCTCCTCACGAAGCTGTTTCAGCTGCTCCGCAAGCTCATACATTTTAAGTTCCATTTTAGTCCTCCTTTTCCTGAAACGGATCAAATCCGTTCCGATAATCATCTACAAGAGTTCGTGCCAGATCTACCTTATCACGCAGAGAACGGAGGATTTTTGCATCTACTGTATTCTTTGCGATAAGGTAGATATACAGACAATTTTCAGTCTGCGATACTCTGTGAATCCTTGCCTTTGCCTGTTCAAAATTGCTCATGCTGTAATCAAGCGAATAGAACACCATCGTTGACGCTGCGGTCAGTGTAATTCCAAGTCCTGCCGCTGCGATCTGCCCGACAAATACACGGCAGTCTGTATCATTTTGAAATTTTCGGATTTCTTCGGTACGGTTAGAGATACCGCCACGCACGGAAGCATAACCGATATTTTTCTTTTCAAGAAGTTTCTGAATATCGTTCAGTTCCGGCACAAATTTTGCCATGATGACCAGCTTTTTATCTTCGGCAAGCATGGTGTCCAGAATGTCAGAAAGAGCCTCCAGCTTTGCCGTGCTGACTGAATTTGTATCGCCCTCATCATCGGTGAGATAACCGCCCGTCATCTGCGATAATCGGAGCATTTTTGTCAGAACATTCATTGCAGAAACCTCCGAACCCGCAAGCTCTGCAAAGCTTTCTTTTTCAAGCTGCTTATATAGTTTCATTGCTTTCGATTCTAACTCTATGGTGCGTATCTCTTCCGTAATTTCAGGTAAGTCAAGACATTCCGCTTTCGTTACACGATAGGCAATGGAGTGTAATTTTTGCAGGAAATCGTTCATCATCTGCTTTTTGAAAACAGGAATGTGATTACCGTAGCCGCACATATCAAAATATCTGTTGCGGAATGCGTAGAAGCTTGTCCCGAAGATATCACTGTTCAGAAAACGGTACTGTGAAAATACGTCGATTTCTTTATTTGTGATAAGAGTGCCTGTCAGGAGCAGCTTGTACCTTGCCTTATCGCCTAAGTGATGCATTGCCTTGGACTGAGAAGTGCGGTTTTCTTTCAGCTTATGAGCCTCGTCTGCAATAATGAGGTCTGCATTGAAAGCAAGCAGTTCCTTTTCCAGCCTCCAAGCAGATTCATAATTGACTACAGCGATTTGCAGGGCATTTCCATGCAATTTGGATAGCTGCTCTTTCTTCTGAAAACTTGTTCCTTTCAAAACTGTCAGCTGATATGGAAAGTCTGCAAAATGTGCAAATTCCTGTTCCCACACACCAAGAATTGACAGCGGCGCTGTGATCAGAATTTTTTTGATATGTTTGTATTGATGCATGAGTCCTGCAATGGCAATGCTAGTAATCGTTTTGCCACAGCCCATTTCCATGAGTAGTGCCACACCGTTGCTGTGTACTTCTGACGGCAGGATTCCAAAACGTTCACAAGCAAATTTGCAGGCATTCTGCTGATGCTGATACAGGCTTGCTTTGATCGGGATTTTTAGGATTTCTTTCATTTCATTTTCCTTTTTGATTATGTATTTTTTTCGGACAATAACAAGAAGCATATGTTTCTAACATCTCTGTTAAAATCTTTTTTTCATGTTCATTAGCATATGTCATCACACTTTTTACAACATCTACTTCTTCCTTGGTGAAAATATTACTGTGTAGATGATAGCCATCAAGCAGTTGAATACCTCCACCGTTTCCGCTGATGCAGACAAGGGGTACGACAGTGATGAGTGCCTGAATATCACGCTGGACTGTTCGTGTCGAAACATTTAATGTTTCTGCAAGTTCTGTAACATTACTTTTCCTCTTTGCATTCATTATTCGCAAAATTTCCAGACGTCTTTCAATCACATTCATGCACTGTCCTCCTTTCCACATCTTTTATTTTCATTCTACAACGCAACCCTGACATAACCTGACGTGTTTGAAAATATTTCACAAAAGTTTCACATTTATAAATTTTAAGTTCTGAATCCACGCTTATATTAACGATTTTCAAAAATAAAAAAGTCCGGCAAGCTACAAACTCAGTGCAGCTTGTCGGACTCTCTGATTTTATATGTAGTGCTTATTTTACCAAATCAGTCAGCCATCCGGCTGTCGGGCGTGCGATCATTCTTGCATTCAGGTAAGCCATTTCAAGCGTCAGACAGGTATTTCCAAGATAGTATCCGTCCATAACAGAAAGCGTCATGGCAAGATCAGGCTTGACCATATTTGTTAGGCATATAGGTAGCAGATACTGTAATCTGTTCTGGTATCCCTGCGGAACAATGATACTTGGTTCTACCACAGACTTTCTTCTTGCAAGCTCTACCGCTGTTTCAAGAAGAAGCGGCAGATTCTTTGCTTTGCGTATCTTAGCCGGAATGCGTTCTAAATTCTCTGCATCCCCCAGAATATGTTCCACATTCACTCTGATTGACCACCTAGGATTAAAGTTGATACCATTCTGTATCATCGGATAACTTGGCCTTTCCGGCAGCGGTTCAATATATTTCATCCTCGGTGATACCTCATCACAAAATCCACGAAAATACCATTTGAATGTCGTATCAAGTTTTTTATTGCGTTCAAAACAGCCATAAATTGCTTTGTAGCGATAATTATACAAGCCTGTGTGAAAGCAGGCGTACTCGTTCTCTATATGAAAAAACTTTGCTGCTGCATCTGGGGTTGTATTGTAATCAATGCTCATCTTGCGAAAGATCATGTTGATATATCGCTCTAATATGGGCGTATCTGTATTTTTTGTTGCTGCTATCGGTTTCTTGAACTTCCAAGGCTCAGGCAGTGCCATTGCGGCAAGTTCTTCTAACTGCCCGTACCAATCCGGTACGTAGGCAAATTCAAATATGTCTGTTGGTATCATTGAATTAAATTCCTCCATTTTGTTTGTATCGACTCTATGAGTTTCATCTGAATCTGTATCTTCATATCTTCATCAATTTTCTGCGTTGTATTTCCATTCACGTCCGTCATCTCAAACGTTACCATGGAATTGATATACTGGTCATAAATATGTAAAATTGTTTCTACTGCCTGCGGTTCACCGCAGACGGCTTGTTGAATCAAGCTATAGCTCAATTCAGGGGTCTCGTCCGTGATTTTCATAGTATCTTCGAATTTTGCTGAACGCACGATTTCTCAGGTTATATACCGTGCGTCTTGTAACCTCCAGTCTTTTTGCTATTTCTTCGTCTGTCATCGACAGCCAATAGTCCATTAGAAGAACATTTCTCTGATTTTCTTTCAAATCTTTTAGAGCATGGTATAGAAGTTCACTTTCAATGATACACGGATGATTTCCTAAATATATCACATATTGCTCTGACGGGCGTTTGTCCTCAATTGTCAGAGAGTTCAGCAAATACTGTACCGACATACTTCCTGTACTGAAATGTTTTCTTTGGTTGGCTGCAGCTCTTTTTAGATTTCTGCTGTAATTCCGTATGACTTTTTTACAGAAGGAATCAAACATTGCACATATTCGCTTCTCTGTTTCAGGGAAAGTTTGCATTGTTCATCCCTCCTTTGCAGATATGAGCTTTTTGGCATTTTTCACCCCTTTGCTATACCAGAACACAATCCGCACATCAAAATGAGAAAGTTTTCTGAAAAAATATTTGTAAACTTTATGTTAACATAGAATAGCAAAAAAAGAGCATAACCATTCAAGCCACATGGCTGAATGGTTATGCTCTGAAATACAACATCATTATTTAATTATGATCATCGAACTATAACAGAAAGCAAAATGCACAACTGCATATGTCTATATATTATAATATTGCCAAGACTTTCTTTAGTACTGCTTCTGCAAGAAATCTGTGACCATTTTCATTCAAATGTTCCTGATCATCACCACTTGGTTCAGAAAAGGCTGCTGCGTCAAGAAAATGTATTTTTTCCATTACAGAAAATTTCTTATATGCACCGGTAATATTTTTAGAAACCTCCACAGAAACATCTGAAAATTCAGCGTCAAAATTCTTCACATCATTTCCAAGATGGATCGGAGAAATAAGAAGAATTTCACTGTCTTTTGCAATGGAACGAACCTGATTTATCAATCTTGCTGCACCTTTGGCTATGATTTCCGCAGTAGCACCGTATATCGTTTTACAGTCGTTTGTCCCAAGCATTATAATTGTAAAATCTATGGGAGAGTGCGTTTCAAGAATTGTCGGCAATATTTTCACTCCGCATCGTCCGTCACGAAGCGGATCATCAAACATTGTAGTTCTGCCGCATAATCCTTCTTCAATCACATGATAATCCTTAAAACCAAGCTTCTGTGCCAGAACGCTCGTCCAGCGAACTCCGAAAGGATACTTTCCGTTTGTATTCGGAATCAGTCCATATGTATTTGAATCGCCAAAGCATAAAATACTTTTCACATTCTCTCCCTCCCCAATATTTCTAATGTTTTTAAATGCAGACGTGATTTTTATTATTCTTATATGTTTAGTATGATTATATTGTATCACGAATTTCTCAATTTGTCCAATACATGAAAATGATTATTCTCCGCTTTTTCTTCCAGCTCCGAAGCCGACATCTCAGTAAAAGGAAAGCAATATCTCAGCACGATCATAATCTGCTTATTCAGATGAAATATTACGTCCTCTATCGCAGCAGACATATTGTTTCTCAGACTGTAAATTTTATAGACCTTATCGCTGTAATATCCGGGATACAGAACTTTAAGCAGTTTTTCGACAATATCAAGAATACCTGAATCATGTAGAGCCTGGTATAGAACTATACGAATTTCTTTGTGGTATTTTTCATATTGTCTTAAAGCATAAAAGCCAGCTTATACCTTTAGGAAAACAAATATGATTATTCGCAACAAATTCTCTTGAAATCAGTTTTCCCCAGCACTCGTTTAAAGCAGCACTTTGAGTCATAATCATCGAAACTTGCTTAGTTGATATTTTTTTTAAATCTTGTTTGAATACTTCTCGTGCCAGAAATGTATCATCTTTTGGGAAACGCCCAATTACATCAAATAATACCCAATCACCTGTTATTTGCTTATATTGCTTATTGATAAACTCACACCATTCTGATGATATTTCATCATCCGCATCCAAAAAGAAGATATATTTACCTCGTGCCTTCTCTATTCCCAAATTTCTTGCAGCACTAACTCCTCTGTTTTGCTGAGAAAAGCAGTGGATATTGTTGCTTTGCATACTACAACAAAACTCATGAATAGAATCTTTAGACCCATCATCAATTAAAATAATCTCCATTGGAATGGTAATTTTCAACGCGCTCTTTATGCATTTTTCAAACAAATCCATTGGCGGGTTATATACAGGTATTATGATACTTAACCATATGCTATCCATACTGTTTACCTCATCAAATCAGTTTATATTTTTCATCTGTTTCAAGCACATAACACTTTAGTTATATAAATCATGTGCTATAGCCATATAGTAATCCGTTGCCATAACACAGTGGTTTTCCTGATTGAATCATCTTCATTATACCATACTTTACAAAAAATATCCAGCATAAAATGAAAGGAATTTAAACTGCGCCTACAACATCTCTTGTCCTAACTACATATGCATCCAACATTTTCACTTTACCAAACTCGACAAAAAAAGTCAAGCGTTTTGGCACAAGGTGCAAAAATCAGGCAAATCAGGACAAAGAAAGAGTGATATCGCACCATTCAAGTACAATATCACTCCAAAATTCATTCTCATCTTCTTAGCGTCACACTACAGCAGAAAAAACCATCCTCCTCATAAAAATCACACTTCCCGTGATATTTTCTTGCAATATCACGTATGATCTTTGTACCGTACCCATGCGAACTTTTCTCCTTCTTGGTTGTCTTCAAAGCCGGATTCTTTTTCAGAACAGAATCATCGATTGTATTTTTCAGATTGAATATATACTTGTACTCATCTGAACTAATTTTCAAATAAATCTGCTTGTCCCCTCTTTGACTGGAATTACAGGCCGTTATCGCATTCTCCAGCATATTGGACAACAGTCTGCACAGATCAATATCATCAACTTCATGAAAAGCCGAAACAGACAGACATGTCGCTTCTATTCCAAATGATCTCGCAGCTGACAATTTACTGTTGATCACTGCATTTACAATATCATTTTCAGTATGTACAAATGTTTCTGTTTTCACTAGCTTATCCAAATGCTTTTCAATATGCTGCATTGCTGACTTTACATTTCCATCAGCAAGCAATGTGTACAATGCAGAATAGTTGTCTCTAAAATCATGTCGCATTTTTCGTATCAAATCGTATTCTGTATCTGCATTTTCTACATACTGTTTGTTGTACTCCTGCTGAATACGAAGCAGCTCATTTTCACGCATTGCCGTATTCTTTCTTCCCAAGTCTACAACTAAGTAACAAACTACAATATTGATCAATATGATTCCAGCCAGAGAAAACACCAAATACCTTCTGCTTCCATGAGATATCCCCTCTAATGACAACATATCCAGAAATGCTCCGATAATAATACTAATCACAAGAACTGAAGATATTAAAGCCCATTCTGTAACTGCCAGCGAATTTTTTCCGTTTTCATTCTTTTTCAGTATTTTCAATAGAAAAGCCATAATGTAAATTATCGCAAACTGTACAACAATAACTGTGATAAACCGATCAATAGTTTTTTTCGAGCATATATCATACAAGCTTGTTTTGAAAAGAAACGCTGTAAAATTTGAAATTAATGCAGATGGAACAAGTACAATCAGAACTGGCAGAACAGATGCATACGCCTTTTTTAGCCATGTACCTTCTAAACTAGCCGCAGCATACCAAAAGATGATTACAATATACAGAAGCGCATAAAAATTCTCAAATACCATATAATAATCCAGTATGGAGATTGCAGCTGCTAATGCAATACCAAACAAGACTCCACCGCTCTTCAAGAATTTTCTGTTGTTCTTGTCGCCAAGGTAAGCATAAGCGAAAAATATCATGATAAAGCCTTGAAAGAAATTGACGGTGATTTCAAATAAATCCCACAGTACACTCATAATATCGACCTCAAGTACAGCGTATATCTCTCATCAACATTTTTCTTGTAATTCTTGCTCATGGTTAGTTTTTTGTCAATTTTACTGATTGTTACTTCATTTTTGCTTCCATCAAAATCCGCTAAATATCTAAGATTAATCAAGTATCTCTTATGTATTTTCACAAAATCATATCTTTCATACTTTTCTTCGCATTCCTTTATGCTTCCTCTTTTCTTAATAGAAGCATTTCTTCCGGCGATATAGTAATTTAAATAATGCTTCTCACTTTCTATGTACATGATATCATGAATATAGACAGCATGTCTGCCGGATTCCTTATCTTCCAGAATTACTTTTTCATATTGCTTCATGTGTTTCATCAGTTTTTTCACTATTCTGGACATACTCTCTTCTATTGAAATCTCACAATTCTTTTGAATAAAGTGAAACGGCTGGAAATCCATACTCTCATATACCAGTTCGGAATGACTGGTTATGAAAATGATAAAGCAATTTGAAAAATCATCACGAAGTGTTTTTGCTACATCAAATCCGGATACTTTTGGCATATCAATATCTAAAAATATTATTTGAAAGGCTTCCTGTTTGTGTGCATTTAGCAACAATGTTCCGGAAGAATAAGTCAATATCTCAAACGCATCTGTATAAACAGAGAAAGCACCATGAATTATTCCCTTCAATTTTGACAGCATAACAGTATTATCATCACATACTGCGATTCGCATTCATATCATCTCCCATTTGATTTGTTCGGCAAGCATTGAACTTATCTCCTATTATATCTTTATTTGGCGCAATTTGCAAGAGCTTCTTTCAATTTTATCGTGTTTATCATTAGTTTCTCTAACTGTATAAATACTACGCTTAACAGTATAAATACTCATTGTTAATCTACATATTTATGCTTAATCATCAAAAATAATGCTGATTCCAACAATAAAACTGTATTTTATATTATAATTAGGTATCATCACATTACTGGGAGCGAGGACATGAAATCAGATTCGATATCACTGAATAACATCATCGGCAGCACATTAGCTGAACTAAGAAAAAACAGCGGTTTTACACAGAAAGAATTTGCTAAAATATTCAATATCAGTGAGAGCACTTTAGCGCATTATGAGCAAGGGCTTACTCCTCCCGGTGCTGCTATGCTGATAAAATTCGCTGATTATTTCCATGTTCCGGTGGATTATCTGCTTGGAAGATGTCAGAATAAGGTTGAATATCGGAAACTCAATGAAAAACTGGCTTCTAATATGTCCTTGGGCAGTATGGTTAATGTTATTTCAGGTTTCAGTCAGAAGGATAAGAAGTATTTATTTGATACTATTCTTCTTATTTTGAAATCTGAGGATAATTCGAAAGGGAAAAAATAAAGTTATACCTCGGTATTAGACTGTCTTCCAGTCTAATACCGAGGTTTTTCGTCATGATTTGCCTGAAATTTGCACCTTGTGCCAAATCGCTTGACATAATTCGACTTTTTTGGTAAAGTAGAATTATAAAATATCACTTATAGACAAAATAATGCGAATTTAGTTTAAATATTTCTAAAGGAGGATCTACAATGGCAAAAAAAGATGTAATTATAGAAAGTTCGGATAGTACAATTGGATTAATTGAAAAGTTGGTTTCACCATTTGACAATGACAAAAAGTTTCAAAGGCCTGACATAAAGAAAATGGAAAAAAGAATAAGAAAAATGATTGATCAAGGCGTAAATCCTGATACTGTTAAAGAAATGTTAAAATCAGAAGTTGAGTTTTATGCCGCTTTTATGAAAAATAATGGGGAGAATAAGAAAAGAAGCCAGAAACAACACATTCATGATAAAGCTAGTATAAGAAGATCTGAATATGAAAGAGCTAAGACTAGTCTTGGAAATATAGAAAAGGAAATTAAAGTACTTGAAGAAGATCGTAAACATATTGAAATACTACTCTCACAAAGTTCCATGTTTGGTGCTAGAAATAATAAGGAGGTAAATGAAAATGAGCAAGATAAAGATTAAATGGAAGGATCTTGAAACTACTATTACTATGCCATGGCAAGGAAAGATTGGTATAACATTTTGGTTGACACTAATCGCCATGATATGCGATGCAGCAGGATTTGCTGAACTTGTATGTAAAGCAAATGGTATTACTGATTTTATCGATATATTTAATATTGATAATATTATTACCACCATTCCAATAATACTTGGTCTGGCTGTAGCATTTGATGTATCTCCAATATTTATTGGATATGCACTTTGCTTGATTAAACATGGATTAGCAAGCACATCGTATGATAAAGAAAAAGATAGCAAAGATACATATTTTAAGGAACATAAACCTCCTTTAATATGGCTCGTTCTTGTTTTTGCTGGGGCCGCATTTATTGCTGGATTTGTAATAAATTTGATAATGAGATTAAGTCAAATAGATTCAACAGACTATGCTGGTGGATATGAAAATTTTCCTTACTTTATGATGATTCTTCCATTGATTACAAGTTTAGTAACTTTATCAGCTGGTTGTTTATCTTGTGATCCGTATATATTTGATTTACATAATGTATCAAAAAGACTTGCGATATTACAAACACAAGAAGCAAATTTAAAGGCTATTATTAAAGGATATGAAGATGAGAATAACGAGCTTTATAATAATGCAAATGTTAATAATAATGATGATAACAACATTGACTTAATCGATAAATGGAAGACAATGATTTTTGAGCAAATTGATGCTTATGTAGATGATTATGTTTTAAAAATGCAAAATAAAACGAATTAATATATAGAGGTGCATTTATGGTTAATAAAAACAGAAGTTTTATTTTAAATTTTATTGCAATTATGATCTGTTCAACTTTTAGTGCGTGTACATCCAGTGGTAGTGAGATTAGCAACAATACTATTCCAACAAATATGGCGATAATTTATGGTAAGCATCAAAACAGTAAAAAGATACAGCCAGATTTGACTGATGATATCAAAGACATATATGTGGCATCAAGAGATTCAAAATTGATGTTAATTGAAGTTGATAGTAATCCATCTGTTGTACATGTTGATATAACAGATATTATTAATGACAAAAATTATGAACGTTGGAGAAAAAATAATATAACTCAGTGGGAACAATATTATTTTGATACAAAAGATAAAAATGGTATAAAGAATATAGTTGATGACGCTATAGAAAGTCTTCAAATAGATTCTTCAGAGGTGGATACATTTGCTGCAATTGATGAGGCAAGTAAATTCTTTTCAAATAACAACGATGAAACAGCAAAAAAGAAGATTATAATTTGTGATACTGGATTCAGTACAAGCGGCGAAGTATCTTTTTGTGATTCAGAATGGCTCAATCTTTTACTTCCAAGTACGGATGATGGTGCTATAGAAAATAAAATTGAATCATTACATATAGGTGAATATTATCTAAATGACTTGAAAAATACTGAAATTGAGTGGTATGGTATAGGTGAAGTATCTGGAAAGCAAGATCCGTTGGGTGCTGAGAAAAAATCTATATTGAAAAAAATATGGCAAAAAATTTTAGAACGTGCTGGAGCAACTGTAAAATTTAAAGAGGTAAATAATACAAATGAAAATTGGTCTTCCGATTTTCCTGTTTCAACTGTTTGTTTTCAAATACCAGATAATGGACTGTATGTAGAAATTGGCTTTAAACCAGCGAAAGAAGGAACTGATCAGCATAAAGAATTAAATTGTAGTCATCAAGAAGCGGTTGATGCTTTACGTCCAATTGCTGAATATTTAAAATTAACTAATGAAAAAGTTTACCTTGTAGGAACGGCCGCCGATGATGACTATAGAAATGAAAAAAATGCAATTAAAATTTCAGAAGATAGAGCAAGTGTCATAAAAGAACTTTTAATAACTGAATTTTCCTTAAATGGTGAAAATTTAATAGTATATGGTAAAGGTTCCAAAGAAGATACTGATTATACAGAGTCTAATATGGCTGCTAATAGAATGGTAAAAATTATTTTAAAGAATTCCCCAAAAGGACAAGATATGCAGTCTGTACTTAATTGATTTACAATTCACTTTCTAAGCACTTTTTAATACAATAAATTATTATTAATAATAGATCAAAAATATAAACATAACAAATGCATATAATTTAAGAAGCTGTACCAATTTTTACAGATAAACAATGGAAAAAGAGAAAATTAATAAATGCCGTGCTATATCTTGTGGAAAGCTAATGCAAATGGAGACAGCTGCCACATGATAATAGCTCGGAAACACGCTCAATAGAGACATCTGATCCCGATTACTTTTTTGATAATACAAAAACAACCTTTGTAATCGAACAAAGTGATCCAGACGAATTTTCACTCATTCCTGCTTTATAGAATTTATAACCCATTTTCGGGGTACAGTTCAACGCCGTTTTCAATCAGAAAACGATAGCCTCAAAAATAAAACGTTAGCCTTTAAAAATAAAACGATTACTTGCTAACGTTTTATTTTACACTACAAAAAGAAAAAAGCCACAGTGATTTTTACCTCACTGTGGCTGTTATAGTTTTATGATAAGCCGAAAATGCCTTATTTCTCTGCTTTTTTACAATAAAAATGCACCCAACGATTGTATCATTCGTTAGGTGCGAATATGGTGGAGCATAGGGGACTTGAACCCCTGACCCCCACACTGCCAGTGTGATGCGCTCCCAACTGCGCTAATGCCCCAGGTCAAACCAAATCTATGAATAGATTATATCATAAAATTCGCCAAAAGTCAAGAGTAATTATGCACATATTTTTTGCAGTAATGAGCCGATATAATTATCGAAATTGATACCGTCAATTTATTTTATCAATGAAATGCGAAATTTGCCGAGAAATATCAATTAATAAACTAAATTACAATAAGGTACTATTTTCTACACTTGATTTAATCTTGTGAATGTGATATAATAGATACATCAATCAATTTCAAAGGGGCAAGAGATATGAATACATTAAAAAACTCATTTCAAAACATAATTGGTGCAATTGTTCAGCTTATTATAGGCGTTCTTCTGCTTTGCAAGCCGGACGCATTCACCAAGGGAATTATTATTGCGTTCGGAATTTTTCTCGTTCTTTTTGCAATAAAAAATATAATTGTATTTTTTAAAGCGGACGCCATGGACGCATACAAGCAGCGTAACGCATCGAAAGGGCTTCTTAGCTTAATCGCCGGAATCTTCTGCATTTTCAAAGCTGAGTGGTTTTTGCTGACCTTTCCTATACTGACGCTTCTTTACGGTGTGGCAATACTGGTATACGGAATACAGAAAATAGAATTTGCCGCTCTTATGAAGCGTCTGAGAAACAAGGTATGGATATGGGTAGGTATAAATTCTCTGATTTCGATTATCTGTGCGATTATAATAATCACGGATCCTTTCGACACTTCAAGAGCGTTATGGATGTTTGCCGGAATCTATCTTATTGCCCAGGCTGTTCTGGATATTGCTATTTCTGTTTTAGTAGAAAAAAGAAACAAATGAAAAGACAGATATGGACTGTAAAAAAATAATCATTTCAAACGGTATAGGCAACACCGCATGAAGATTACACGACATCTGCTTGCAGATTTTCAAGCAGAATTTGTGAGTTGATGTGCGGTGTTGTCATAAATTTCAAGTCCGAGCAAACAAGGAGCTGAACAATGGATAATTACACTATTTTCGACCTTGAAACAACAGGTCTTGGCATCCAGACTCTTGAGATCATAGAGATCGGAGCGCTGCGTGTACGTGATGACAGGGTCGTCGATACATTTCAATATCTCGTAAAGCCCAGGAAACCTATAGATCCGCGTTCCACAGCGATCAACCATATAACCGACGGCATGGTGAAGAATGCACCAGGTATTGAGCACGTACTTCCGCTGTTCGCTGACTTTATCGGAAATGACATAATCATGGGACACAACATCAATCGTTTTGATATGCCTATCATAAGGCGCTATTTTTCCATGCTGCTTGACAGAAATGTAGATAATGACACATTTGATACGCTGCCCTATGCGAAAATGCGTTTTGACTCTGACACAAGCTGTTCACTACAGAATCTGTCTGTTTTTTTCAAGCTTGATACAAAGGGAGAGCATCGTTCTATTGCGGACTGTTATCTCACAAAGGCGGTTTATGAGCGTTTGCGTGGCATGAAGCCGGATAAAAGCGCTCATGGCGTATCAAGAACAAGAATAGCGTCTTTACTTAAATAATAACATAAAAATGCACTGCAAGAAAACGCGGTGCATTTTTATATGGAAAATAGATACAAAGAATTTTTTGTCCTGCTCCGGACATAATAAGGAATAGAAAATTGCGGACTTCCCTTGAAGTCTATAAAAAGGAGCAAGCAATATGATAGAGCAGGACACAATAAAGCTGTTAAGAGAATGTGATGCCGGAATAAAAATGGGCATCTCGTCTCTTGACGATTCTGTCAGATATGTCAGAAATCACAAAATGAGAAGGATAATCAACGACAGCTCTGAAGAGCACACTAAAATCAAGTATGATATGCAGGAGCTTCTTAACCGCTATCACGATAACGGAAAGGAGCCGCCCGCAATGGCAAAGGGAATGGAATGGTTCAAGACGAATGTCAAGCTTGCGGTAGATTCATCGGACAGCGCAGTTGCCGCGTTCATTACCGACGGCTGCAATATGGGAATAAAATCCCTGTCACGGTATATGAACCAATATAAGGCAGCAGACGAGAAATCAAAGAATATATCAAAAAAGCTTATTGACATCGAGGAAAGGCTTGCAGTCGATATGAGACAGTTTCTATAGCCGCATACTATGATAAATTATCAGGGAGGATCATATGTTTGGATCAATGCCGTTTGAACGGAATGATTTATGGAATCCGTTCAGAGATTTTGAAAAGGATTTTTTTAAAGGTTCGGGCACGGTAACGCACTGCCGCACCGATATCAGAGACGAGGGAGATAAATATCTTCTCGAATGTGAAATGCCTGGTCTTGAAAAAGACGATATAAAAATTGACATCAGCGGAAACACGCTCACCCTATGCGCCGAGCGCAGCGCTGAAAACAGCGAAAAAGACAGCAGCGGAAATTATATTCGCCGGGAGAGAAGCTATGGCTCATATTGCCGAAGCTTTGATATATCCAACATCGACGAAAACTCTATTGACGCCGAGTACACCAACGGAATACTGCGTCTCACTCTGCCAAAAAGAGAAAAAGAGATCCCGCAGTCTAAGAGGATCGAAATAAAATAGCATAACAAAAACGCAGCGCCCTTAAACGCTGCGTTTTTGTTCTTTATACCGCCTTATTTCAGAAATTTCTCCAGAACACTAAGGAAATTATCAATATCAATTGGCTTTGCGATATGGGCGTTCATGCCGTTTTTCAAAGCCGCCTCCTTATCCTCCTCCAGGGCGTTTGCCGTCATCGCGATAATCGGAAGCGTTTTTACATCGTTTCTCGGCAGTGTGCGTATTGTCCTCGTAGCCTCATAGCCGTCCATCGTCGGCATCTGCACGTCCATAAGCACAGCGTCGTAATATTTTTCATCGGCACGCTCTATCATTTCAACTGAATCTGTTCCATCAGGCGCAGATTCAACTATAAATCCACTTTCTTCCAGAATAGCCGTCGCGATCTCACGGTTCAGCTCGTTATCTTCTACAAGGAGAATCCTTTTTCCGCTGAAATCCGGTCTTTCACGAATCGCCGGCTCTTCCTGCTTATTCAGATTATTAGCTGACAGCAGCGCGGATTTCAAATCTGACATAAACAGCGGCTTTGCGCAGAATGCGGTAACGCCCACCTGCATTGCTTCCTCTTCAATATCCGTCCAGTCATATGCTGTCAGGATAATTATAGGCGCATCGTCTCCTATGGCGGCGCGTATGCGGCGTGTTGTTTCGATACCGCTCATCTCGGGCATCTGCCAATCAATAATAAACGTATGATATGAATCGCCCTCGTTATATGCGCTTCTGGCGCGGAACACCGCTTCCTTGCCGGAAATAGTCCATTCGGCGCGCATTCCGATCTGCTTCAGCATTTTAGTCACGCTTTCGCAGCTGTTGCAGTCGTCGTCTACTACAAGGGCGCGCAGATCGTTAAGCTCCTGTATCTGAGCAGCCTTTTTCTCTACATCCTGAAGCTTCAGACTAAGCTCGACTCTGAATTCGCTGCCGCTACCCTTTTCGCTTTCAACAGAAATAGTTCCGCCCATCATTTCAACGATATTTTTAGTGATCGACATTCCGAGTCCCGTTCCCTGTATACCGGATTTTGTTGCGCTGGACTCGCGCTCGAAGGGCTCGAAAATATGCTCCACAAACTCTCTCGACATACCTATTCCGTTATCCTTGACGGTAAATACATAATCTCCATAGCCGTGGTGGAATGTAGTCTGCTGCTGTATACGGAAGCTGATCGCCCCTCCGGCAGGCGTGTATTTTACAGCGTTGCTCAGCAGATTTACAAACACCTGGCTGAGCTTCAGCGGATCTGCGATAACGTCCTCGTTCGCGACGTCATAGGTGTCGATGAACATATCCAGCTGCTTTGCCTTGACCTGCGGCTGAATAATATTGACCAGATTATGCGTAAGCTCGGAAATGTTACATTCCTGCTCCTTGATCTGCACCTTGCCGCTTTCGATGCGGCTCATATCCAGGATATCATTAATGAGGCTGAGCAGATGATTGCTTGACGAAAGGACTTTTTGCAGACAATCCTGCACCTGCGCCTTATTGTCAATATGACCTGCGGCAAGCGTGGCAAAGCCGATGATCGCATTCATAGGCGTGCGTATATCGTGGGACATATTTGATAGAAATGTGGATTTCGCCTTATTTGCGTGCTGAGCCTGCATAAGCGCTTCCTGGAGAGCCTGAGTCTGTTCATGCTGTTTCCTCACCTGAGCCGTAATGTCCTTAGACACTACCATAACCATGATATCGTTGGTATTTTCATCTCTCGTCATAATAAACGACTGGCGCACGCACATCTGCTGATTTCCGGACTTTCGTCCCCAATAATCTACAGTGACTTCTGATTCTCCGTCCTCAAAATGCTTTTTCAGATTGTCCAGGTTTACAGCATTGTCATATTCGTCAATAAACTCGTCAAGAATAAACGATCTCCATTTGTTAAAGCATTCCGACGCAGAGCATGGAACTTCAAGCCCGATCTTGTCCAGCAGCGAAACGCGTTCTCCGTCGACCATTCTGGTAATATCCTGTTCTACAACATCCTTGGTCAGGTTAAATTCAAAGGTAGAAAAAGCCGATGCCGCAATAGCTATGCGATACTGGCGCTCCTTGCGGTTCATTACTGATCTTTCTTTTTCCTGCCGAAGCTCGCGGAGCTTAAGCTTGGTATTATCCTGGCGTACAAAAAGTATCCTTGAAGCCCTGCCGTCATTTCTCTCCAGGCAAACGCAGATAAAAAGCTCCCAAAGCTCCTTGCCTGAACGTTCAACATGACATTCATAGGTGAATACGTCGGTGTCGGACAGACTTTCGATAAGTGAAGATATCTGAAAATGCTTCATAAATGAGGCTCTGTCCTTTTCGCCGATAATGTCGGCAGAATGGACTTTCAGAATATCGTCATACGAACCTTCCACAGGAAGGTCTTTACTCATTGTACGGACACCGCCGGTATAGGAATACCTGCCGTTTTCCAGGTTGATCGTCAGGTAGCGTGAGGAAAAGAGAGTGTTCAGACCCTTCAAAACATAATTCGACCGCTCGTTTTCTTTTTCAAGTTTTTTGCGTCTGCGTCTTGAAATGACGAGAAGTACAACAATATAGGCAGCGAATATGGCGATAAGAAGGATCTCGAGCTGGATTCCGGCAGAGGTTCCTTTTGATATCATATTCTGGGTAATATTTTTGGGAAATGTCTGAACAAATACGAAATCATTTTTTGTAAGATATGTAACGCTGACATTATCTGTAATACTTTCGCCGTCGCATGAAAAAACATCCGTACTGCCGTTGTCCAGGGCTTTCTGTACTTTATCAGCTGTATCAATGTCAACCATATTTGATTCGATCAATATATCTTTAAGATCGGCGCCGAAAGCCGTACCGTCGGAGCTTGCGACGACTTTACCGTCAGGCGTACAAAGAAAAACATGCGCATCCTCGCCGAAATATGAAGTATCAAGCATACTCTTCATATATTCCTCGGATAAAAAAGCTCCTCTGAGAACACCGATTATATTGCCGTCAAATTCAACGGGCGTATAAAAGCACGCTACAGTCTCATTGACGAAAAAGTGCGGATTGAAAATTATTTCAATATTGGTGTTCCCCTTGATTCCGTCCTGATAGAAAAATCTCTTTGTAACATCGGCGGTACGACCATCGGAAGCGTAGTCAATACCGTCTGCATCGGTATACATAATTGCATCGAAGTAAGATCTTTCCTCCATTTTTTTCAGCATTTCCGCTGTAATTTCAGGAGTTTCGAGACTTTCGCCGACAAAATACGCATATGTTTTTATCTGACGCAGCGCATTGCTTAACTCTTCGTCGATATGTTCCATTTTGAGCTGTGCAGCGTCGGCAGCGTATTCCTTATTCTGATTTTCGATACGTGTGCTTGTCTGTATTGTAAATCTCACAAACAAGAGAACAACGGCAATTACGATCATCACAACAAAAGCTATCTGATGTGTGACAGATGTCTTTTTCATGTTCATATTTTGGTTTATATTCCTTTCCGAAAGGGCTGAGAACGTCCGTTCATACATTTTTATTATAACATATAAACTGCAAAAATGCAACATTCGCGTGAAAAAATATTGATTTCAAATTTTTATAGCGCGAACTTGCCTGCGGAGGCTCTCCGCTTATAACATATAAACTGTAAAAATGCAACCCATGCGGAGATAAATTTGAATTAAAGAATTTACAGCGCGAAACTGCCGTCGGTCGGGCATTAAGCGGTAGTGCAAACGCTCTAATTGATCTCGCTTACATAAATGCTGACGCGATTTTGAATAATATTCGCAGTTTCTTCGGCTGAACGCTCTCCCTCGAAATAATATGTCATTTCCTCTTTGAGGATATTGCGTATCTCCTCATCAGCGGCGCAGGAATTTTTCACAGCATTGTGAACAAATCCACTGTATTCAGCCGCCTTTTTATCGGAAAAAGGCTCCAGTGCAATAATCATCGGCTCTGAGGAACCCGGCTCAAACGCAGCGTAAAGATCAATGTTTTCCTGCTCGCCTGTTTCTGGATCTTCGTATGTTTGCAGAGTTTTATGATATTCAAGCTCGTCTGATAATTTTGATTCCAGTGCGGAAAAACCAGAAAGAGAGGCGTCATCCTCCTCAAAAAGATAATATTTCAGAAAATCCCATGCGCCGTCAACATACTGAGAATCAGCCATTATGCTGTAACCGGAAGCTGTAGAGCAGTACGAACCGTTTCCGTTGTCCGACGGACAACCGATAAATGTGCAGGCTTCGCCGCCGTAGACCTGTTCATATATCTTGAGATCACGATAGCTGCTTATTCTGGCATTTATCAGAAGATATCTGTCATTTCTGAAATCGAATATCTGCTCATCTGCGCTAAGAACACAGCCGTCGGTCGAGCCTGTGCATCCGATCTGGTTGTCGTTCATAAATTTCATTCTATCAATAAATTCGGTTGAATCAAAATTGCAGGAAGCGTTTTTCAGATCTGCAAATTCACGGTAATTGAAAAGCTGCATGAACATATCTGTACGGCTGAATATATCTTCGCCGGAAATGACGCCCATATCGCCAGCCTTTTTTTTGCAAATGCTGTCAAGCTGCCCGAGATCCCATTCTTTCAGTCCCTCTGCAAATTTATCCTTGATGCACAAGGTATTTATAGAAAATGTCGGAGTAATTCGCAGCAGCCTGCCGTCGGATTCTATCCCCTCAAGAAATCCCTCGACGAAATCGGAACGTCTCAGCTCCGGGTCATTATCCAGAAGCGAATACAGGTCAACAAAATATGTCCCTGGAATATCCGGGATAAACCTCACGATATCAGGAGCATTTCCCGCAAGAATATCAAGCTCCAGAGCGTTTATCGTCTGCTCGTAATCAATTTCATCAGAGGCATAGTTTATCATTTCGATTTTATATTCCTCATTTTCAGAATTGAATTTTTTTATGGAAGGGTCGTAAATATCCATGTTTCCGCCGGTGACGTTCGCCATTTTTATGATTTTTTTCTGATTTATTTCAGAAATATCACGCTCAGAAAGCAGCCGCATTTCATATGTCATATCGTCGTTGTGAAGAGTGATGACATACTCGTTTTCCGCCGTCATAATAACGGATATTATGTTATGCGCATTGAAATCATTCTCAGAAAAATCAGCTATTTTAAGCCATTTCCCCTCTTTCAGTCCGTAAAGTCCGTCGCTGCATACTGCCGAAAGCTGGTGCTCTCCTGCTCCTGTGCCGACAGCATTTATTGTCGAGCCGATATCGTCGCATAGAACCTGTTCGGTTATCCCGTTCCGGTCAAGTCCGGCAAGGGTCAGCTTATCGCTGCTGCTGAAAAGCACGCATGGAACACCCTCGGAATTGTTGAAAAGTCCGTATATGATCTTATTTGTTACGTCGCTGTTTTCCGAAATATTTCCGTTTTCATCCGCAAAAACAAGAGTATTGTGGGAAAGAGCAATATAAAATTCCTCATCGCAGGAAATTATATCGGCAAAATAATCGGATTCCGAAATCAGCTCTCCGCAGTTGATAGTGTCTGTTAAATTTCCGTCTCTGTTAAAAATATATATAAACGTTTCGCCGTCAAGAACGGTAAGCACGGCTGATTTTCCGATTTCGGAAAGCGCAGCTGATTTAATTTCCTCGTTCTCCTGGGGCTCAAAAATAAAGCTTCTTTTCTCTGAAAATTCGGAATTTGTAATATATCCGCCGTATTCGCCCGATCTCAGCCTGCCGAAAATGAGTATGTCGTTTTTTCTACTTTTGTTACAGATCACCAGGTCAAAATCATCCGCCATGTTTATATCGGCAGATTTTAATGCCGCCATTTGTGTGAGGTTTTCCGCTGCCGAGCCAGTATCCTCCGAAGCTTCGGAGCAGGAAGTTACAGAACAAAGCAACAAACACGCCGCAGTAATTGATAATAGTTTTTTCATAAAAAATGTCCTTTCATATATGGCAGCCTCTAAGAACCATCTGTTTTTTATAGCATAAACATTTTTCAGGATTTTATCGGTCTGAGAAAAATTGCATCTATTATACAGTGATTTTTAGGACGAAAAAAGACGACGGTTTTATATATTTTTTTGTTTTAACCATTTGTTGATAATGCATATTATCGTATATACAAATTGTGCAAGTATACGAAAATCCCAAATACATATTGACTTAGCACTATCTCTAAGGTATATAATAATATTAGAAGATTTTGGGAGGCGGATCATGACTATAAAAGAGGTTTGCAATAAGAGCTTGTTTTAGAATTAATTTATTATGATCCGAAAAAATGGAGGCATTTTTATGGAAAAAATCGTACAGACCGCGGGAAAAAATGCTCTCGGAGAATTTGCTCCGGATTTCGCTCATTTTAACGACGACGTGCTGTTTGGGGAGAATTGGAACAATCAGGATATTGATCTGAAAACACGCTGTATTATCACAGTAGTCGCGCTCATGTCGTCAGGCGTGACGGATTCTTCACTGAAATATCACCTCGAAAACGCCAAGGCTCATGGAGTAACAAAGAAAGAGATAGCCGCTGTTGTCACCCACGTTGCATTTTATGCAGGCTGGCCAAAAGCATGGGCTGTTTTCAATATGGCGAAGGAAGTGTGGTCGGAAACTGAGGCTGCCAATGACGCAAAGTCAGCTCATGCAGCGGAAATGGTATTCCCGATTGGAGCTCCAAACGACGCATTTGCGATGTATTTCGTTGGTCAGAGCTATCTTGCTCCAGTCTCCACTTCGCAGGTCGGCATCTTCAATGTAACTTTCGAGCCGGGATGCCGCAACAACTGGCATATTCACCATGCGGATAAGGGCGGCGGACAGATACTTGTGTGCGTTGCCGGAAGAGGTTATTATCAGGAATGGGGCAAGGACGCGGTAGAAATGAATCCCGGCGACTGCATCAATATCCCGGTGGGAGTAAAGCACTGGCATGGTGCAGCTCCCGACAGCTGGTTTTCGCATCTGGCTATCGAGGTTCCAGGTGAAAACGGTTATAATGAGTGGCTGGAAGCTGTGACAGATGAGCAATACGGAAAATTAAAGTGAGTTTTAACACATATTAAGGGCGACACCACACAAAGCTTGCGCGTCAGTTGCGCAGTCAGAGTTTTTCGTCAGATAGTACAGAAATGACGAAAACCGGAAAGTTCGAGACTTCCCGGTTTTCGTAAAATCTTTAATTGTTCATTAAAAATCCCCCCGAATCAAAATCGAGGGGATAATTTTTATTAAGCTGTAATTATTGATCAAACGCAGCCCTGAGCCTTCATTGCCTCAGCAACCTTCAGGAATCCTGCAATATTCGCGCCAGCCATATAGTTTCCGGGCATACCGTACTCCTTAGCTGCCTCGTCGCATGACTTGAAGATAGACTTCATAATGTCATGAAGCTGCTCGTCAACCTTCTCAAAGCTCCAGGAGAGTCTCTCGCTGTTCTGGCTCATCTCGAGACCTGATGTAGCAACACCGCCGGCATTAGCAGCCTTAGCAGGTCCGTAGAGAACGCCGTTTGCCAGGTAAGTCTCGATAGCCTCGGGAGTCGAAGGCATATTAGCACCCTCAGAAACGCAGTAGCATCCGTTCTTTACGAGGATAGCAGCAGACTCGCCGTCGATCTCGTTCTGTGTAGCGCAGGGAAGAGCGATATCGCACTTGATAGTCCAGATACCCTTGCAGCCCTCAGTGTATGTTACGTTCTTGTGAGATGTTCTGTCAACATACTCCTTGATACGTCCGCGCTCAACCTCCTTGATCTGCTGAACGAGCTCAAGCTCGATTCCGTCGGGATCGTAGATGTAGCCGTTGGAGTCAGACAGAGCAACGACCTTTGCGCCGTACTGTGTAGCCTTCTGTGTAGCATAGATAGCAACGTTACCGGAACCGGAAATTACAACAGTCTGTCCCTCGAAGCTCTTGCCGTTAGCCTGGAGCATCTCGTTTGTGAAGTAGCAAAGACCGTAGCCTGTAGCCTCAGTTCTTGCGAGTGAACCGCCGTAAGTAAGACCCTTACCTGTGAGAACGCCCGTGAACTCGTTGCGGAGTCTCTTGTACTGACCGAACATGAAGCCGATCTCTCTTGCGCCTGTTCCGATGTCGCCGGCAGGAACGTCTGTATCAGCTCCGATGTGCTTGCAGAGCTCTGTCATAAAGCTCTGGCAGAAACGCATGATCTCTCCGTCTGACTTGCCCTTAGGATCGAAGTCAGAACCGCCCTTGCCGCCGCCCATTGGCAGAGTTGTAAGGCTGTTCTTGAATACCTGCTCAAAGCCCAGGAACTTGATGATTCCAAGATATACAGAAGGGTGAAGTCTGATACCGCCCTTATATGGTCCGATAGCAGAGTTGAACTGTACACGGAAGCCTCTGTTTACCTGTACCTTGCCGTTATCGTCAACCCAGGGAACGCGGAACATGATCTGTCTCTCAGGCTCAACGATTCTGTCGAATACGCCTGCATCAACGAGATCCTGTCTCTTCTCAGCCACAGGCTCGAGAGTCTCGAGAACCTCTGTTACTGCCTGGATGAACTCGGGCTCACCCTGATTTCTCTTCTTAACTGTTTCCAAAAGATCGATAAGATACTGATTTTTTAACGCCATTGTTAAAAAACCTCCTTTTAAAAATTCTGCTAAAGCAGTTTATAAAAAAATTATATCACTAATGGCAATTTTTTGCAAGACTTTATTCAGCTAAAATTAAATATCGCAAAATCTTTGTATATTATAACAATTCTGCGCTAACTTTTCGCCGCGTTTTTATTTATTTTCACGCCAATTCAGATACTCGCTTGCAAGATAAAGTGAACCGCAGGTAACAACCAAGCCGTCATTTTCTGCTGCAAGCGCGCCGGCTTTCTCGATTGCCTCCGGAAGTGAGCCGCATATTTCCGTCTCAGTATTCGCTCCGGCGATCTCCGCTATACGCCCGGCAGCCACTGAATTAGATGCAAAATCATCTACGCAGAACATTTTGTCGGCATACCGCGATACAGTGAGAACGCCGTACTCAAAGTCCTTAGTGTCAACCATCCCCATAATAATATACATCTTTTTTCCGATGTTTTTCCAGCCTGCCAGTTCAATGGCAAGATTCTGGATACCGGCAGGATTATGACCTCCGTCAACAAGAACAGTCGGAAAATCCTCGTTGTAAATATACTGCATCCTGCCCTTTACTCTGGTCGTCTCAAGAGCTTTTTCGACGTTCTCCTGGGAAATTGCAAATCCATAACGTGTTTTCAGCCAAAAGCACGCCTCTATCGCCGTTACAGCATTGTTAACCTGACAAGCCCCTGCCATTGAAAGCTTATATTTGTATGTCGTGAAGGATTTTTTATACGAAAGATACGTAGTTGAAATTGTATCGCACACCCTTATGCAGCTCCGGACAGGCTGAACAAAAAAGCTTCCTTTTTTCTCCGCTGTCTTTCTTACGATTTTTGAGACGCTTTTGCTGTTATCCGCCGACAGAACGGTTATCGAGCCCCTCTTGATTATCCCGGCTTTCTGCTCTGCAATTTTTTCAACGGTATCGCCTAAGATCGCCGTATGATCCAGCGAAACCGATGTTATTACAGCCAGAAGCGGCGGCGGAATTATATTTGTGCAGTCAAGCAATCCGCCGATGCCGCATTCGAGCACCACCACATCGCATTTTTCCCGTAGAAACCACAGAAGCGCGATCGCCATTGTTATCTCGAACTGGGAATAGTCCGGTGAATCCGCCTTCTGCCGCACAATATCCGCAATTTTGCACAGTGAAGCGTCGTCAATTTCCGCGCCGTTTATGCGTATTCTGTCATTATACCGCAGTATAAACGGCGATGTAAACTGCCCGGTTCTGTATCCGGATAATATCAGGGCATTTGAGATATACTCCAACGTCGAGCCTTTGCCGTTCGTTCCGGCGATATGTACGAATTTCAGCTGCTTTTCCGGATTTCCGATACGTTTCATCAGCTCCTCAGCACGGGACAAGTCCCTGACAGGCTTTCCTGATTTGCTGAAAGAGCTGATAAAGCTCATTGTCTCGTCAATATTCATTTTAATACGGAGCAGCCTGGGATTCTGCCTTTTCCACGGCAGCTTCGAGAGTCATGCCGCAAAACTCCTGCGCCGCAAAAAGTCTGCCGGATCTGCCGTCGTTCACGAATGCGCCCACCAGGATTCCGGGCAGCGCGCTTTCCGGCGAATTAGGGGCATTCGGACCGCCCAGTTCCGTCCTGCACCATCCAGGGTCGGCAAGGCTGATAATAACGTCAGTTCCGTTATAAACCGAACCCAGATCGCGTGTCACCTTGTCCAGGGCAGCCTTACTTGCAGAATAGCCTGCCTGCTGAGGCTCGAGATCAATGCCGCTTGTGGTGTTTACGATACGTCCGAAGCCACGCTGTGCCATACCGTCAATAAAGTGGTAGCATATCATCATCGGAGCGATCGTGTTTATGGCAAAGCTGGTCTCGTAATCCTCCGGCGGAGTGGTGAGAAATTCTGTTCTGTATATCACCTGCAGACCGGCATTATTGAGAATAACGTCGACCTGCGTGCCCTTTTCGTCAATTTCAGCGAGCATCCTTTTCACCTGCGTCATGTCCGACAGCTCCGCCTGAACGGTGTACGCCTCAGCTCCGAGAGCCTTTACCTGCTCCAATACCTCCTGGCAATGAGTAGAATTTCTGCTGTGAAGTATGAGATTACAGCCCTGCTCCGCCATTTTTACGGCTGCAAGACGTCCAAGACCTCTGCTCGCGCCTGTGATGAGCGCCCATTTTCCTTTTAAATCAGTCATTTTCAACTCCTTAAAGCTCGTAGTCGATACAAGCTCTGTCTGCTTTTATACCTGCGATAAAAGCGCCGAATTCCTTATGTACCGGGTGAACCTGATATGCGTTCAGCCCGTCAATATCATCAAATTCGCATAGCAGAGCAATGGTGTAATTACTGTCGGGAGCTTCCGGCGAATTGATGACCAGCTCTCCCCTTTTCAGCGTCTCCACGCCCTCTATGACCTTGTCAAAACGTTTTTTTGCCTCCAGGGCATTTTCGTATTCAGTCATGCCCCCGACGGCTTTAAGCCTGAACATTACAATATGCTTTATCATTTTATTTTCTCCTTGACTGCAAAATAAGTTCCGATAGAAAAAATCATTTTACAATATCATAGCTTTCGTCCAATACGCCGCGAAGCTCCTGCTCCGAGACTCTGTCAAGAATGACCGATATCCACAGACGCTTATTCATATGATATGCCGGAACAGCCTTTCCCTCTCCGATAAGTATCTCACGGACAAAGGGACTGCATTTGACATTGAGAATATCAATGCAGTCGTCTCCCTCAAGACCTGCACGACTCTTTTTCACATTCATTACAAGCCCGTACCATTTCTTATTTGATTTGCGCAAAACCGCGGCGTCCGGAGTACTTTCCCAGGGATAATCCGGCGAAGTGCCGTATCTCTCCCTGGCATATCGGAAAACATCTTCTCTTGTCACGATTTAAAAGCCTCGATAGACTGCATGATCTTCGCCATTTTCTCCTCGGCAGCCGCAAGCTTTGCCTTTTCAGCCGCTATAAGCTTTTCCGGAGCCTTGGCAATAAAGCCTTGATTATTGAGCTTTCCGCTGAGGAAATCAATGTCCTTCTGAACCTTTGCTCTTTCCTTTTCCAGACGCGCCGTCTCCTTCTCCTTGTCAACAAGCTCGTCCATAGGAATAAAAATTCTTGCTGCATCTGTTACAGCGTTTGCACAGTTTTCATGCTCAACAGCTGCCCCTGCCTCGACAGAAGAAGCGGATGCAAGCTTCTCGAAAAATGCGGATGATGCCATATAGAGCTCCGGCTCGTCAGTCTCGATGATAAGCTTTGCCTTGACTGAGGGCGGTACGTTCATCTCTGTACGCGTATTTCTTACAGCCTTTATAGCGGAAATGATCTTCTCAAAGGACTTCTCCTCGGCTGAAAAATCAACTGAACAGTCATATGCGGGGTATGTTTCCAGGATTATCATGGACTTCTCATTGTTGAGAACCTGCCAGATCTCCTCGGTGATGAACGGCATAAAGGGATGCAGCAGCTTCAGCATACCCTGCATTGCCCACACGAGAACCGCCTGAGCCGTTGCCTTTGCCTCGCCGCCAGCCTGTATTCTTGGCTTTGTAAGCTCGATATACCAATCGCAGTAAACGTCCCAGATAAAGTCATATATCTTCTGGGATGCCACGCCAAGCTCGTATTTTTCGAGGTTTTCATTGACCTCCTTCGCAAGCTTGTTGAACTTGTTGATGAGCCATTTATCTTCCAGCTCCAGCTTCTCCGGAAGTCCGCTGAACTCGAAGTCCTCGGGAAGATTCATCATGATGAAGCGTGAAGCGTTCCAGAGCTTATTTGCAAAGTTGCGCGCAGCCTTCACCTTGTCGTCGATGTAACGCATATCGTTTCCGGGAGAATTTCCTGTTGCGAGCATAAATCTCAGTGCGTCTGCGCCGTATTCGCTGATGACCTCCAGCGGATCAATGCCGTTGCCGAGGGATTTTGACATTTTACGTCCCTGTGAATCGCGGACAAGACCGTGGATAAGAACTGTATCGAAGGGAACCTTGCCCATATTTTCAAGTCCGCTGAACATCATTCTGATGACCCAGAAGAAGATGATGTCATAGCCTGTTACGAGAGTATTGGTGGGATAGAAGTAGTCCAGATCTTCTGTTTTGTCGGGGAATCCGAGAGTTGAGAAAGGCCAGAGAGCGGAGCTGAACCAGGTATCCAGCGTATCCGGATCCTGTCTCATGGGCTTTCCGCACTTGGGACATACCGCCCTGTCCTCCTTTGTTACGACCATTTCGCCGCATTGGTCGCAGTAGAACGCAGGTATCTGATGTCCCCACCATATCTGACGGCTGATGCACCAGTCGCGGATATTGTCCAGCCAGTGGAAATAGATCTTGTCAAAACGCTCCGGAACGAACTTCGTATCGCCGTTCTTTACAGCGTCGATAGCCGGCTGTGCCAGAGACTTCATCTTTACGAACCACTGTGTTGAGACCTTGGGCTCGACAGTTGTGCCGCAGCGGTAGCAGGTGCCTACATTGTGGCTGTATTCCTCGATCTTGACCAGTGCGCCCTCGGCTTCAAGGTCGGCTACGATAGCCTTTCTCGCCTCGTATCTGTCCATTCCTGCATACTTGGGATAATCGTCGGTTATAGTGGCGTCGTCGTTCATAACGTTGATGACCGGGAGATCGTGACGAAGTCCCACCTCGAAATCGTTAGGATCGTGAGCAGGAGTTATCTTAACAACGCCCGTTCCGAAATCCATCTCAACATAATCGTCGGCAACGATAGGTATTTCGCGATGAACGATAGGAAGTATCACCGTTTTGCCTACCAGCTTCTTGTAACGCTCGTCGTTGGGATTTACTGCAACAGCCGTATCGCCAAGAAGAGTCTCCGGACGTGTCGTCGCCAGCTCCAGATAGCCGTCGCTGTCCTTTATCTTGTATCTGAGATGCCAGAAATGACCAGCCTGATCCTCATATGTTACCTCGGCGTCTGAAAGGGAGGTCCTGCATTTCGGACACCAGTTGATGATACGCTCGCCGCGGTAGATAAGACCTTTTTCGTAATATTTTACAAAAACCTCCTTGACTGCCTTTGAGCAGCCATCGTCCATTGTAAAACGCTCGCGCGACCAGTCGCAGGAAGAGCCGAGCTTTTTAAGCTGCTCTACGATACGTCCGCCGTACTGCTTTTTCCATTCCCAGGCGCGCTCCATAAAGCCCTCGCGACCGAGATCCTCCTTGGTTACGCCCTCCTTGCGCATTGCCTCGACGATCTTTGCCTCTGTCGCAATAGCTGCATGGTCTGTTCCGGGAAGCCACAGCGCCGAATAACCGCTCATTCTCTTCCAGCGAATAAGGATATCCTGGAGAGTCTCATCAAGGGCATGGCCCATATGAAGCTGTCCGGTAATATTCGGAGGAGGGATCACGATAGTATAGGGTGTTTTCTTTGGGTCGACCTCTGCGCGGAAGCATCCCTTTTCGTTCCACGCTGCGTAAATTCTGTCCTCAAAATCCTTGGGATCATAGGACTTAGCCAGTTCTTTTGCCATAAAAATACTCCTTTTTTTATTTTCCGGGGTAAAAAAATCGCCCCGAACCATTAGGCTCAGGGCGAACGATCTGTCCGTGTTACCACCTGAATTCGGCGAAAAATGCCGCACTCCATTCCCTGTAACGTGAGAACACGTCACGGACTACACAGCAAGCGCCTTCACCCGTGCAGCTCCGAAGCTACTTCACTGTCCGCCTCATACTGCCTTGCACCATACGGCAGCTCTCTGAAATCAGCCGGACAACTACTCCTCTTCATCGTCGCCTTTACATACATTTTATTATACACGAAAAAAACGCCTCTGTCAAGAGAAAAATAAATCTTTTTTTCCGATTGACAAAAGACGGTCAACGTGTTATACTGAATATGCAGGACAATAATTTATCAGAACCTGTCAATAATTCTTTATGAGAGGTCAAAGCATATGACAAAAAATCCAACAAAGCCGTCTATTCTCGATAAGGACAACGGATTTATGTCCTTCGGCAGAATAGTCGTCAGCGTCCTTATGATCATTTTTATGGGCATTCTGTCAATCGGCAGCATTTTCTCCACCACCGGAATGGAGGTATATGCAAATGATACGGACTCTGTGGTCTGGCGAATGCGTTATCAGATCGAGGCTGTCGTTTATTACTATGACAGCATTGTCGGCAATATAATATGGCTTCTTTTATGCGCCATGATCTGCTTTCTTGTCATGCCGCTGCTGAAAAAGCTTCCAATATGGGCTGAAATTTCCGTGGCAGCCGTATGGACAATAGTTCTCGGCTGTATCTGGGTATATTCCTCGCAATCAGCCCCTACAGAGGACTCCTACTGGGTAACTATGGCGGCTCAGGACTTCGCCCACGACATTTTCAGCATCCTGGACAGTCGGTATTTCCGGGATTATTCCTTCCAGTTAGGCTACGTTTTCTTCAATGAAACGATAATCCGTATCGCAATGAAATTCATGGAGATCAAAAATCTACTGTTCCTGGAAGCGCTTAACGTTGTTTTCCTCGCCGCGTCATACGGCGCACTGATCTTCATCAACAGCAGGATATTCAAGGATCAGCGCGTACGCCACATCACCTTTTTCCTTATTTTATTTGCCGCGCAGCCCCTTATTTTCTGCTCCTTCCTCTACGGCATAATACCGGGTATGACTTTCGGCATTTTCTCAGTCCTGTTTCTGGTGCTGTATCTGCAAAACAGAAAGCCTGTTCTTGCAATAGTCTACGGAATGTTCTCTGCATTATTCCTGGCTGTTTCCGTAATGATAAAGACCAACAATTTTATAATTCTTGTAGCCGTTATGGCAGTAACATTTGTGGCGATGTTCAAGCGGAAAAAATTTATCCGCGACATTATTTTTATGGCGGCAACTCTTGCGGTCTGTCTGAGCATCAATCCCTTGGTGAAGAGCAATTACGAGAAGCGCGCCGGAGTCGACCTTGGAGAGGCTATCCCGTTTTCCGCATGGTTCAATATGGGACTGCGCGAGGCTGAAAATGCCCCGGGCTGGTATACGCCGACATATACCGTGTACTCCTATGAATGGCATAACTACGATCCGGAGGAAACACACGAAATAGCCGTTGACGGCATAAAGGAACGCATTGATTTCTTTAAGAATAATCCCCAGTACCGGCACAATTTCTTCTACAGAAAGTTTATGTCCCAGTGGAACGAGACCTCATATCAGAGCATCTGGAACAACCAGGTCCGCGCCTTTTACGACGATCAGGGAAAAGCTGCAAGCTGGGTCTGCGGCGACGGAATAACAAAAACAAAGCGGTATATGGACATATACTCGCAGCTGATATTCGCCGCCTGTCTTATTGGACTCCTTGCCTGCCTGAAAAACAAGAATTTTCTCAGTATTATGCTGCCCCTTATCATTCTCGGCGGTATGATGTATCACCTGCTTGCGGAGGCGAAATCCCAATATTCCATGCCGTATTTCATAATGATGATCGGCTTTGCAGGCTACGGTATCTGCACGGCATATGACAAGCTTGCCGAAAAGACCGGATGGAGGATATTCAGACTTTGTCCGTCGACTGTTCCGGCAGAGGAGATTCCCTGTGATAAGGAAACAATTGACGACGGCGTTATTATCGAGATCATTGAAGAAATAGACAATGAACCGGAAGCCGACGCTATTGAAGACGGAACCGGGAATGAGACAGAAAACGAGACTGACGATCTCTCCGGATTTCTCAGCGATGACGAAATACAGAGCATACGGGTAAATCAATAAAACCAAAAGGCTGCCGCAATTCAATTTGCAGCAGCCTTTTAATACTAATCCCCTAAAATCCGATAGACATCGGCTTTTAGAGGAACACCTGCTACGCAGGCTACAATCGGCTACGCCGCCTACGGCGGCTAAATTTCGATAGCCTTATCTATCGAAATTAAGAGGATTGGTATCATTTCTCGGTTTTCGTCTGAAAGCTTTCAGGAGAAGCAGCCGTAGCTGTTCAATACCGTTGCAGGCGGCGTATACGAGCAGGCATACAGCCCATATATACACAATGTAAATATACGCTTTCATGTTGTAGTACTCTGGCACGCCCAATGAAGAATACTGCGCCCAGAGCATATTACGCATGAGGGGATGCTCATGTATAAGATATACCGCAATGTTGCACCGGGATATCCCGTTGATAATGCCTGACGAAAAATGCAGGCTGCGGAAAAACAGCAGAAGCATAACACACTGAACTATTACGATAGGATTATCGGAGCGTTCGTACAGCTTTTCGTACCACTTCGCCTCGCTGGACAGCCACAGATTCAGCAGCCAGAGTGCAATATATACAAGCAGCGGAGCGAAGTCCACTCCTCTTCTGGGTTTGATGGATCGCTTGACCCAGGCGCCGAGGATATACATGAAAACCGCCATATACAGGGATTTTCCAGCTCCGTTCGTCACAACCTTGCTAAGGGACAAAACCTTTCCCACCTCTTTGATCGCCTGGAGATTCGTCCAGATGCACAGGAGGAAAAAAAGTCCGCCCACAAGGAAGCCATAGTATCTCCGGTCGAGACGCGTGAGACACATATTCAGGAACGGCGACAGCAGCATGAGCATAAGATACAGCGTCATAAAGTACCATGTCCGGCTTAGAAAGGGCAGGAACATACGCCAGATATCATAGCCGTCGGGCTTGACAAAGCCGTCTATCGCAATGCCTGCCGCACCTATTGCGACGCAGAATAATGTTATAGCGATCGAATAGAACCACATGGTATTGTGAATACCGATGCACTTCTTCACAGTCGGGCTAAGCCGCAGTTCCCGCGAACCGGTAAAATAGCCGGTGAGCATAAACATCAGCGGCACGGGACAGCGGCAGAGAAGCCACTGACCCAGGTAGAGCAGCTTATGGGTCTCGCCAAGTTCCAGAGCGTTGACCTTATAGCCGCCGTATTCGCAGATGTGAAGGAACACTATCTGTACCATAAGAATGATTCGCAGAAGCTCTATTCCCGATTCTCGTTTTTCTTTCATCTTACTCCTATCAGCTGAGGTCATTTGATATCTGCTCCAATTCCGCCGCTATCTCGTCAATATATGCCTTTGAAAGCACGTCCTCAAATCCACATTCGGAAAGAGATGAGCGGAAGGTGCTGTTTATATCGTTGGCAGGAACTTTTGAGATCCTCTCGTATTTTTCAACAGCCTTTACCGGATCGTTGATACAGTCGTCAAGAATGTCCAGAGCCGCCAGGGCTGAAACGCCGTAGCTTATATAATATCCCGGCTGCTCAAACATATGGCTTACATAGTAAAAGGGATATCCCTCCGCATATTCTCCCATTATGTCCTCATACAGGTCGATAACGTCCTGGGGAGACATTTCCTCCGCCTTTGTAAGCGCCGTATACTCAAATTCTCCGATCAGGAAGCTGGACACTATGACCTCCGCCATATCGTAGAATTTCAGCAGCTTCATAGCGTCTGCCTGATTTCCGTAAATATCATCATAGAACTGCATGAAGAGCAGCTCCATGCCCTGGGACTGTATCTCTGCAATGTCAATATTCGTCCTGGACATATACGCATTTGTATCGTCATAAAAAGAGGAATGGAAATGCCCGAACTCGTGTATGCAGGTCTGGAGATCGTAATAAGTATCGTCGGAATAGACGTAAACAAGCGCACTGTTATTCAGCGGAAGATCAATAGTATACGAGCCGGTATAGCAGCCGCTTCCCGTACCTACGGAATACAGCTTTTCATCGTTTATCCTGTCGGCAGAGGTCTCGATATCCGACGAAAGCTTTGCCGAATATTCACGTATAAGCTCAAAGGGCTCGTCGTAAAGTACCGGATCATCGAAAACGTCGTCAGAATACTTGTTGTCCTCAAAATTATCCGCCAGCACATCCTGGACAGGCATAAGCGTTTTCTTTATATACTGCGCAAGCTCCGTGATATCCTCCGGCGAATAGTCACGATAAAAGCCGTCGTAGAAGCTCTCCGGCTCATACTGGGAAAGTATCTCCAGGTACACCTCCGCACATTTCAGATTCTTTTCGTCATCGTCAAGATCCTTGTCATATGCTATGTCGTAATAGTCGTCAAGAACCTCGTCGGAAACATGATAATCTACAGAAGCATAGCCCTCAACACGTCTCAGACTCATTCCGGGCTGGACAAAATATTCAAGCAGCTCTTCGTCGTAGATATAAGGCTCAAAAAGTGCAGAATATTCATCTGACTTGTAGCCCTTTGAAAAGGCATACCCCAGACCGTTTATCATGACGTAAAGCGCTTCACAGTCGGCGTCATACGCCTCCTCCAGCTCGCTGTCGTACCAGTCAAGATTCTGCGCAATACCGGAATAACCCATAGCGTCTGAGGCAGCGTTTGACGCTTTGATAAGTCCGTCAATGCATTCCTGTATTTCGTCCTGGTTGTCCGGCTCTTTTATAAGGTTGAGAAGTCTTTCTACCTCCTCGTTGAACGCCTCCAGATCAGCCGTTTCGTAATCGAACTCTGTCGTTCCCTTGTCCTTTTCACTATCGTCGGAATCAGAGGATCTATCTCTTCTGCTCTTTGATGTGTCATAGCCGTAGCTGCATGAGACGACTGACAGAGTCAGCGCAGCAGCCATGGAAACCGCCAATAATCTCCGTTTTTTCATAAAATTCACCCCTCGCCAGCCAGCCTTTCAACAGCCGCCGGAATATCCGTTATATCATTCACAATTATGTTTGCCGCCGACAGCTCGCTGTCTCTGCCATAGCCATAGCCGCAGCCTATTGAAGCCAAGCCGTTTTCCACAGCTGTTTCAATATCGTGGAATCTGTCCCCTATTACAATGAATTTTCCCTCGTGCTGTAGACTGAACAGGCGGAATATCTGGTATTTCGGGAGAAAATCATACTCCTCGCAGCAATAGAAATAGTCGAAAAATCTGTCCAGTCCGAACACGCGTCTGTGACGCTCCATATATTTTATCCGGCAGTTGCTGAGGAAAATAAGCCTGTGCCCGCGACTTTTCAATTCTGCAAGCACCTCCTCCGCATGAGGAAAAAGCGAGCCCTCTCCCCTTTCGACGCGCCGTCCCATATCCTCGCCAAGCATGATACGTGCTTTTTCACGTATTTCCGGATCGGCGTCCGGCAGAAAGCTGCTCCACATATCCGTGGAATTAAAGCCCAGCCAGTAGCTTATCTCGCTGTCCGTGTATTCCTTTTCAGCCATATATCCGTTGTCCGACAGCCATTTGCAGGTCGCCCGGAACGCCGGAGCATATGTTTTCATGGACTGGTGGAGCGTGCCGTCGTAGTCAAAGATCAGGTTTGCCATTTAATCCTCGATCTCCCGGATAAGGTTTATCATCTCGATCGCACCCTCTGCGCACTCGCTGCCCTTATTGCCTGCCTTCGAGCCTGCACGCTCTATAGCCTGCTCGATATTTTCTGTTGTTATCACGCCGAACATGACCGGAATATCGCTGTTCAGCGAGACCTGCGCTATACCCTTTGCAGCCTCGTTGCAGACAAGATCATAGTGAGAGGTCGAGCCTCTTATTATCGCTCCAAGACAGATAACAGCGTCGTATTTACCGGATTTAGCCATTTTCTGGGCAATAAGCGGTATCTCGAACGCTCCGGGCACCCATGCCACGTCAATAGAATCTTCGGAAAGATCGTGTCTTTTAAGCGTATCAATTGCGCCGCCCAGAAGCTTGCTCGTGATAAACTCGTTAAAACGTGCAACGACAATGCCGATGCGTATATCCTTTGGAATGATTGAACCTTCATAAATTTTCATTGTTAAAACTCCTTTTAAATCAATAATCAAGAATGTGTCCCATTCTGTCGCGCTTTGTTTTCAGGTAGAAAAGGTCATAGGCGGTGGCGTCCATCTGGATCGGGACACGTTCCTTTATTTCAAGTCCGAAGCCGCTGAGTCCGTAGACCTTATCCGGATTGTTGGTGAGCAGGCGAAGCGTCTTGCAGCCCAGCTCCCGGAGTATCTGAGCGCCGATATAATACTCGCGCATATCGCCGGGGAAACCGAGAGCAAGATTTGCGTCGAGAGTGTCCATACCGTTGTCCTGGAGCTCATAGGCACGAAGCTTATTGACCAGGCCTATGCCCCGTCCCTCCTGCCTCATGTAGAGCAGCACTCCTCTGCCCTCTTTTTCAATTTGCGTCATTGCGGCTGCAAACTGCTGTCCGCAGTCGCATTTAAGCGAGCCGAAAGCATCGCCTGTCAGACATTCGGAATGAACGCGGCAGAGTATATCCTGACCGTCGCCGATGTCGCCCTTCACAAGTGCAACGTGATGCTCGCCGTTCAGCTTGTTTACAAAGCATACCGCACGGAAATCGCCGTATTTCGTCGGAAGCTTGGTATTCGCCGCACACTCGACAAATGTTTCATGAACCTTGCGATACTCCTTCAGAGCCTGGATAGTTATGAATTTCAGTCCCCATTCAGCCGCTTTTTCCTGCAATTCCGCCGACCGCATCATAGTTCCGTCGTCACGCATGATCTCGCAGCAGAGACCACATTCCTTCAAGCCGGCAAGTCTCATCAGATCGACCGTTGCTTCGGTATGACCGTCACGCTGCAAAACTCCGTTTTTCTTTGCCGTAAGAGGAAACATATGCCCCGGTCTGCGGAAATCCTCCGGCCTTGCTTCGTCAGACACAGCCATTCTTGCGGTAAATCCGCGTTCAGCCGCAGAAATTCCCGTAGTCGTCTCCACATGGTCTATGGAAACCGTAAATGCCGTAGAATGATTATCGGTGTTGTAATCGACCATCTGCGGCAGGTGCAGCTTATTGCACAATTCTATGCTCATCGGCATACAAATAAGACCCTTGGCGTGTGCCGCCATAAAATTTACATTTTCTGTAGTTGCAAACTCTGCGGCACATATCATGTCGCCCTCGTTTTCCCTGTCCTCATCGTCAGTCACAAGGATTATTTCCCCGTTTCTCAGGGCTTCAAGAGCCTCATCTACAGTATTGTATCTGAATTCAGACATTGCTATCACTCTTTCTAATACTAATCCCCTAAAATCCGATAGACATCGGCTTTTAGGGTAACGCCTGCTGCGCAGGCTACAATCCTCTACGCCGCCTACGGCGGCTAAATTTCGATAGCCTTATCTATCGAAATTAAGAGGATTGGTATAAAAACCATTTTCGGCAAGAAATTTCATATCTATCCTGCTTTTTTCCGGAACTGCCGTGATATTTCCCGGCTGCATCAGTTTTTCAACGTATTTCCCGATAATATCATTTTCAAGATTTACGCGGTCGCCGACCTTTTTTGTCGGGAGGATCGTATTTGCGGCTGTATGCGGGATGACCGACACGCTGAGATCTGTGCCTGTCACTCTTGCCACAGTCAGACTTACACCGTCGATCGCGATCGAGCCCTTCTCAACGATATAGCGCAATATCCCGGCATCTGCCGATATGGTGTACCAGACGGCGATACCGTCCTTTTCAATGGCGGTTATCACGCCTGTGCCGTCAATATGCCCGGATACGATGTGACCTCCGAAGCGTCCGTCTGCAGCCATTGCGCGTTCCAGATTGACACGGCTGCCGGCGCTGAGCTCATCCAGAGATGAACGCGCAAGAGTCTCGTTCATCACATCTGCCTGAAACAAGCCGCCGTCCATTGCCGTTACCGTAAGGCAGACTCCGTTTACGGCGATACTGTCACCGATATGAGTGCCCTGAAGCACCTTATCCGCCTGTATACGGATAAACGACGAGCTGCCGCTCTGTCGGACTGTTTTGACGATACCTGTTTCCTCAATTATTCCCGTGAACATATTCCACCCTGCTTTCTATGAGAATATCGCCGCCGAAGACAGTCAGCTTTCTGTCCACGAGCATGAAAGCCTCGCCGGGATGCGGCACGCCCGCTCCTTCTACCGGAGATCTCGCATCTGCTCCGCCAAATATTTTCGGAGCAATATACGTCTGTACGCTGTTGACGATCCCGGCGGAAAGTGCGGAATAGTTCAGCTCTCCTCCGCCCTCCAGCAGAACGCTGTCAATATGCCGCTCTTTGCCCAGATACTCCATAAGAGCCTTCAAGTCAACATGACCGTCTCTCTCCGGAAGAACGACCGTCTGGCAGCCAAGTTTCTCGTACACGCCGCCGTCGCCGTGACAGTGAGCGATAATTGTCGGAATATCCGCGGCAGTCCGGACTATATTGCAGTCCAGAGGCGTTCTCAGATTCGTGTCACATATGATCCGCACCGGATCTCTGCCGTTTTCCAGACGGCAGGTCAGCATCGGGTCGTCTGCCAGAACAGTTCCCACGCCAACCATTATCGCCGAATGTCTCAGCCTGTCACGCTGCACGTTGAGCCGCGCCTCTTCGCCGGTTATCCACCTGGAATCCCCGGTAAAGCAGGCGATCTTACCGTCTGCGGTCATAGCGTACTTCATTGTGACAAAGGGAAGTCCCGTAGTTATATAGTGGAAAAAAATCTTATTTGCAGCGTCACACTTCTCTTTTAGTATCCCCTCAAATACCTCTGTCCCGTGCTCTCTCAGTATCTTAGCGCCCTTTCCGGACACAAGAGGATTCGGATCTGACGAGCCAATAAATACGCGGCTTATGCCATGCTCTATTATCGCCTCTGTGCAGGGAGGAGTCCTGCCGAAATGACAGCAGGGCTCCAGAGTTACATACATATCCGCGCCCCTACAGTCAACGCCGCGGCTGTCGCAGTCCGCAAAGGCATTACGCTCGGCGTGAAGCCCTCCGCATTTTCTGTGATAGCCTCTGCCGATGATCTCTCCGTCGCGGACTATTACTGCACCTACCATTGGATTCGGCGAGGTGAAACCCATTCCTTTTTTTGCCAGAGACAAAGCCTCCGCCATAAATTCTTCCCGGAACATAAACACCTCCAAAACAAAAAGCCCCCAAGAAACTGCGCAGTCTCTTATACGGGGCTTAAACTCTACTGATAAAATTTTAAATCAGCCGATCTTCTCACATCCTGACTTGTGCAAATATGCACTCACAGTCGGCTCCGGAATCTCACCGGATCAACCCGAAGGCTCGCAGGCTATACTGCCGGTAGGGAATCTCACCCTGCCCCGAAAATCTATAAATATTATACCACATTATTATACGTATGTCAAGTGTCTATGCACGCGAACCCAGGGCAACCGCATAAAAAAACACAAAAATATGTTATAATTGGCTAAAAGGGAAAAGGAGGACAATTAT
>JAMPAJ010000001.1:457998-489861 GCA_023667265.1 Alistipes sp. | reverse complement strand
AGAAGCTAAATAAGCAGACACAGCAAATCTCCGACCGTGAGAAGCTCCGTAAGGCTATGGCGTTTATCTCCGCTTGTGGGCTGAGGTCTGACTATGAGAAATTCAGATATAACAGCACCACAAGAAAGAACATTTTAGAATAAAGCAGAACAATAGAAAAATATCACAGCATATCTTGACAATGCCGAAATATTGCGCTACAATGGTAATGGAAAGGTACGCTGTGATATGAAACTGGAGGTTTTATATTATGGCAACTATTCAGAAGCGTGGTGACAGTTACTCGATCAGAGTGAGCTGTGGCTACGACAGTAAAGGCAAACAGGTGATACAGTCCATGACTTGGAAACCTGAGCCGAAAATGACAGCAAGACAGATCGAAAAAGAGCTGAACAGACAGGCAGTTATGTTTGAGGAATCCTGCAACATGGGCTATCAAAGCAAGGCTATCAATTTCGAGGTGTTCGCCGAGCAGTGGTTTGAGGAATATGCACAGCCTAATCTTCGCAATACTACATATGAGAGAATGCTCCAGCTCCGCAAGAGGGTGTACGCTGCGATCGGTCACATGAGAATGGACAAAATCACTCCGAGACAGATACAGGCGTTTGTCAACTCGCTGTCTAAAGAGGGGGCAAACGAGCGTACGGGCAAACCTCTTGCACCGAAAACGATCCGCCACAATCTCAGCTTCGTGTCTGATGTGTTCGCTTATGCCGTGAAAATGGGCGTGGTGAGCGAAAATCCCTGTTCAAAGGTCACGCTGCCTAAAAATGAGCAGAATGAAAAGAAAATCTATACTCCTGAACAGGTGCAGAAGTTCCTCACTTTGCTGAACGATGAACCCTTGAAGTACCGTACTTTCTTTAATCTGATGATTTACAGCGGTTTTCGCCGTGGTGAAATGCTCGGTCTGGAATGGAAAGATGTGGACTTTGAGAACAACATTATCAGTGTCCGCAGAACAAGCAATTACACAGCAAAGAAGGGTGTTTACACCGATACCACCAAAACGAGAAAGTCGCAGAGAACGCTGAAATTTCCGCAGGCTATCATGGATATGCTGAAAGAGTACAAAGCGGAACAGGACGAGCAGGCTCTAAAATGCGGTGACAAGTGGGTGGAAACGGACAGGCTCTACACCAAATGGAATGGTGAGCCGATGCAGAACGGCACTCCTTATTTCTGGCTTGGTGAGTTTTGCGAAAAGCATAATCTTCCTTTTTATGGATTGCACAGCTTCCGCCATTTGTTTGCTTCGCTCCTTGTCAATCAGGGTGTGGATATTGTGACGGTATCGGGAGCGTTAGGGCACTCGACGGTTTCTACAACAAGTAATATTTACTGTCATATGTTGGAGGAATCCAGAGCGAAAGTCTCCGATGCAGTCAGCTCGGCACTCGATTTTTCGAGCAGCAAAAAAGAGCCGAAAGGTGCTTGACCTCGGCTCATGACCTCCGCATTTTCAAAATAAAGAACAGATAAAGAACAAAGTGGATTTTCAGTATAAAAGAAAAACTCGAAAACAACGATATTACGCTGTTTCCGAGAATATTGAATGGTGACCCGTACGGGAATTGAACCCATGATTCCGCCGTGAAAGGGCGATGTCTTAACCTCTTGACCAACGGGCCTAAAAAATGGTAGCGGCAATCAGATTCGAACTGATGACCAATCGGGTATGAACCGAGTACTCTAGCCAGCTGAGCTATGCCGCCACATTGCAGTATCTATTGACCTGCGACTTAATTATTATACACCATTTTTCAGCAATTGTCAAGAGGAAAATAAAAAAAAATCAATTTCGTAAAAATCAACAATCAAATCGTTTTCACCGCATTTTGTATTGTGCATTTTTTCGTTTCACGTGAAACAGCTTTCCGGAGCTGTATTAACAGCTTTTCACCTCTTTCGCCCTCCTCTCCCCCACTCCCCCGCCCTGAAAATAGGGAAAAACCGGCTCTTGCATAATTATCGGGGGAGTCCTCCGGTGGAGCTTACTGCCCGGCAATTCACGACGGGCAGCCTCCGCCGGCAATTTCGCGCTATGAATTTTTTTAATCAATATTTTTCCGCGTGGGTTGCAATTTGGCAGTTTATATGCTATAATTATTGTAGCTGCAATTGGAATTTTTATTTTGCCGCAGGACATAATATCCCTGAGATGATTTCTCTCCGGGACAAGGAAAGAGGAATGTAAAATGAATAACATAACAAAGGATATCGTTTACATCGGCGTGAACGACCACGAGGTCGATCTTTTTGAGGGAATGTATGATGTGCCCAATGGTATGGCTTATAACTCATATGTGATCCTCGACGAGAAAATCGCTGTTATGGACACGGTAGACGTTAACTTCGGCGAGCCCTGGCTTGACAACCTTAAAAAAGCTCTCGAGGGCCGATCACCCGACTACCTGGTAATTCAGCATATGGAGCCCGACCATTCCGGAAACATCGACCGCTTTATTAAGGCATACCCAGAATGTACAGTCGTTGGAAATGCAAAAACCTTTGGTATACTCAAAGCCTTTTTCCCGGAGCTCGAGCTTGCAAATACGCTTACCGTGGCTGAGGGCGACGTTCTTGAGCTGGGAGATCATAAGCTCAACTTTGTTATGGCTCCTATGGTCCACTGGCCGGAGGTTATGGTGACTTATGACAGTACAGACAAGGTTCTCTTCTCTGCCGACGGTTTCGGCAAGTTCGGCGCGCTTGACGTCGAGGAGGATTGGGCTTGCGAGGCTCGCAGATACTATTTCGGAATCGTCGGAAAGTACGGCGCGCAGGTTCAGGCTCTGCTGAAAAAGGCTGCAAACCTTGACATCAGCATCATTTGCCCTTTGCATGGACCTATCCTCACTGAGAATCTCCCCTACTACCTCGGACTCTACAACACCTGGTCCAGCTATGGCGTAGAGAGCGATGGCGTATTCATTGCCTACACATCGGTTTACGGCAACACTAAAAGGGCTGCTGAGCTGCTTAAAGACAAGCTGCTTGAGCTGGGCTGCCCGAAGGTCGCAATTGCCGATCTTGCCCGTGAGGATATGGCTGAGTGCGTGGAGGACGGCTTCCGCTATGGCAAGCTTGTTCTTGCGACTCCTACTTATAACGGCGAGCTTTTCCCGTTCATGGAGCAGTACGTCCACAGCCTTGTTGAGAGAAATTATCAGAACAGAACTATCGGTATCATCGAAAACGGCTCTTGGGCCGCAACTGCTGCCAAGTGCATCAAGACAAGGTTTGAGAAATCCAAGAATATCACATGGACAGAGACAACTGTTTCAATTAAATCTGCCGTAAATGCAGCAAATCTGGAGCAGATCTCTGCCATGGCTGAGGAGCTTATGAAGTAATGAAAATAACGCTTAATCCTGACAAGGAGGTAGTGGCGAGAGTCAAGGAGGGCTTGAAGCTGAAAGACGGCTACTGCCCATGCCGACTTGCTAAGACTCCTGAAAACAAGTGTATGTGTAAGGAGTTTCGTGAGCAGATAGCTGATCCGGAATTTGAGGGCTTCTGCCACTGTATGCTATACTACAAGGAGAAATAATATGGCTGAGATAAAAATTACAAAGGAAAATTTTGACGCTGAGGTTAGAAATTACAAGGGCGTTGTGCTCCTTGATCTGTGGGCAAGCTGGTGCGGACCGTGTATGATGCTTGCTCCTGCGGTCGAGGAAATCGCAGCTGAGTTTGAGGGAAAAGTAAAGGTCGGCAAGATCAACGTTGACGAAGAGCCGGAGCTTGCCATGGCATTTCGCTGCGAAAGTATTCCCCTGCTGGTAGTCGTTAAGGACGGCGTGATCCATAAAACCTCCGTAGGATATTGTGAAAAAGCGGATATTATAAAGCTGTTGGAGTTATAAAATTCCGGAAAATATGCGGCGCAAAGAATAGATAATTTATAAGATGTTCTTATAAAAATGTGAAGCTTTGATTTTATCTTTTTGAAGCGACTGAAGCAGTATCAGGGGACGCTCTCTCTTGCAGAGCGCCTAAAGGCATCATCGACCTGCGGTCGATATGGGACTCTGTCCCAAACCCTGCCAAAGGCGCCGCCTCTGGACTCTGCAAAAGGGACATTGTCCCTTTTGAAACCCAGTGTTTACCGCTGTATGTTCTCTTCGCTCGCGGAGACAACAACGTCAGCAAAACAAATCAGCGAGGAACTCGCGGCTACGTGAATTGCCCGCGGGGGCTGCCCCGCCGCCGCCTCTGGACTCTGCAAAAGGGACATTGTCCCTTTTGAAACCCGATTTTATGATTAAACCTCCCGATTCTGAACATAATAGAATCGGGAGGTGTTTTTATGATTGGATTTTTTATTGGAAGCGTCATCGGCGGAACTGTTGGAATGATGACAATGTGTATGTGTACTGCTGCCAAATGGGGAGACAGCGGCAATAATATGACGAGATAAAATATTGACAAGCAGCAGCTCACTACGGCGTGTTGCCTAAAAATAATGGAACGCTCTCGGTTGGAGAGCGTTCCATTGTTCTTATACCAATCCTCTTAATTTCGATAGACTATGGCTATCGAAATTTAGCCACCGTAGGCGGCGTAGAGGATTGTATGAGACGGCAATCGGCGTAGCCGATTGTAGCCTGCGTAGCAGGCGTTCCCCTAAAAGCCGATGTCTATCGGATTTTAGGGGATTAGTATTACTTTTTATCGGGAACGGAAATAATTTCCTTTCTCATATAAGGCTGGAGCGCCTTGGGGATCCTGATGCTGCCGTCCTCATTCAGATTATTTTCCAGGAAAGCGATAAGCATTCTCGGCGGCGCAACAACGGTGTTATTCAGCGTATGCGCGAAAAACTTGTTTCCGTCCTCGCCCTTTACCCTGATTTTCAGTCTGCGCGCCTGAGCGTCGCCCAGGTTCGAGCAGCTTCCGACCTCGAAGTACTTCTTCTGTCTCGGCGACCACGCCTCAACGTCAATTGATTTAACTTTTAAATCAGCCAGGTCACCGGAGCAGCACTCCAGTGTGCGGACAGGGATATCAAGTGTGCGGAAAAACTCAACAGTATAGCTGTAAAGCTTGTGGAACCAGTCCATGCTCTCCTCCGGCTTGCAGACAACTATCATTTCCTGCTTCTCAAACTGGTGAATACGATATACGCCTCTTTCCTCGATGCCGTGCGCACCAACCTCCTTACGGAAACAGGGCGAATAGCTTGTCAGCGTCTTTGGAAGTTCGCCCTCATCAATGATAGTGTCGATAAATTTACCGATCATGGAGTGCTCAGATGTGCCGATGAGATAGAGATCCTCGCCCTCGATCTTATACATCATTCCCTCCATTTCAGCAAAGCTCATAACGCCTGTAACAACGTCGGAACGAATCATAAAAGGCGGAATATAGTAGGTAAAGCCCTTGTCGATCATAAAGTCGCGGGCATAGCTGAGAATACAGCTCTGAAGCTGCGCAATGTCGCCGCAGAGGTAGTAGAAGCCGTTTCCGCTGGTTTTTCTTGCGGAATCCAGGTCGATTCCGTTGACATTCTCCATAATTTCCGTGTGATAGGGAACTTCAAACTCCGGAACAAAGGGCTCGCCGAAACGCTCGACCTCAACATTTTCGCTGTCGTCCTTGCCGATCGGCACGCTTTCGTCGATTATATTCGGGATAACAAGCATTATCTCCCGAACCTGAGCCTCGAGCCTGACTTCCTGATCCTCAAGCTCCGGCAGACGCTTTTTGATTGCAGAAACCTCAGCCTTGACAGCCTCAGCCTCCTCCTTCTTGCCCTGAGCCATAAGTCCGCCTATCTGCTTGCTGATCTTATTCATCTGGCTGCGCAGCTCGTCGCAGGTGGTCTTTGTGGAACGGTACTGCTCGTCGAGCTCGATCACCTTGTCAACAAGCTCAATTTTCTCGTCCTGAAACTTCTTTCTGATGTTTTCTTTAACAATATCAGGATTTGTTCTCAAAAATTTAATATCAAGCATAATATAACTCCTTTTTTATTCTTCGACAAGCTTTTCAGCCAGTGCAGCAAGATCCTCTTTATCATAAAATTCAAGGATAAGCGCGCCCTTATTCCTGCCATAGTCGACCTTTACCTTACGGCCCAATCTATCGCGCAGAGAAATTTCCATTTCAACGAAATAGCTGTCTATCTGCTTGTCCGATTTTCCGGCTGTTTCCTTGGCTTCCTCTGATTTCTGTGCCAATTTTTCAACCTGGCGCACGGTCATTCCGCCCTCCGAAGCCTTATTTGCGATCGCCAGAAGCATTTCCTCATCCTCGAAACCGAGAAGAGCCTTGGCGTGTCCGGATGACAGATTGCCGTTTTCGACCATATCCAGCACCCGCTTCGGAAGTCCAAGCAGACGAATGGAATTTGCCACTGCTGAACGTGACTTGCCGACCATTTTTCCGACCTGTTCCTGAGTCATACCGTACTTCTCGATAAGCTCGTTGAAGCCGTTTGCTTCTTCAACGGGATTCAGATTTTCACGCTGCAAATTCTCAATGATCGCGATCTGCATTGTCTCGGAATCGGAAATCTCCTTAATTACCACCGGTATCTCGTCCAGACCTAACATTCGTGCCGCACGCCATCGCCTTTCACCAGCAACTATCTGGTATCCGCCGGTATCCAGAGGACGCACGACTATAGGCTGGAGCATTCCGTGGTCTCTTATGGAGTCAGCCAGAGTCGAAATCGCTTCATTGCTGAAATGCTTTCTCGGCTGTTCTCTGTTTGGTTCAATTTCAGACGTCCGCAAGGTAGATTTGACCTGGACATTACTGGAATTATCGCTGAAGAGCGAGTCGAGACCTGCCCCTAATCCGCCAATTGCCATTTTTATTCACTGCCTTTCTTATTAAATGAAAAAATTCCGCGTCGCTTCTTCTGCGGCAGTTCCAAAGGCTCGCCGAGAAGCTCAAGACCAAGAAGCGTATAAGATTCAGTGCCTTTTGATGTCTTGTCATAGTACATGATAGGTTTTCCGTGGCTGGGAGCCTCAGAAATACGCACATTTCGGGGAATTTTTGTTTGAAAAACCTTATTCGGGAAATATTTCTCTACCTCTGCAACGACATCATTTGCCACATTCAGTCTGCCGTCAAACATAGTAAACAGGATTCCCTCAATTTCAAGTGCGGGATTGTAATTATTTTTTACGATTTTTATTGTGTTCACAAGCTGAGAAAGTCCCTCTAACGCGTAAAATTCCGCAAGCATCGGGACAATTATACTCTCGCTTGCCACAAGTGCGTTGATCGTTAACGAACCCAGAGCAGGCGGACAGTCGATAAGAATGAAATCGTAGTCGTCTTTAACACTGAGAAGCTGCATTTTCAGCCGATTCACGCGATTTTCCATATTCACCAGTTCAATTTCAGCTCCGGCGAGAGTTTCTGTGGCTGGGATAACTGAGACATTTTTAAATTCGGTCTCAATTATTACCTCTTGAATCCTCACTTTGCCGATGAGAACGCTGTATGTCGTATGTTCTACAGTTCTTTTCTTTATTCCAAAGCCTGTCGTGGCGTTTCCCTGGGGGTCAGAGTCTATACAGAGCACTTTTTTTCCCTTAGAGCCAAGAAACGCAGCAAGATTAACAACCGTTGTTGATTTACCTACGCCGCCTTTCTGATTTGCAACAGAAATAATTTTACCCATAGGATCATCCTTTCTTAGTATCATATCTTTATTATATCACAATTTCAGCTTATTGTAAATAGAAATTTACTATTTTATCTGATTTTTTCAATAAAAATGTTTCACGTGAAACGTTTTTCAGTGTTTCACGTGAAACATTTTTAAAATAACATCTGGAGCATCACGAAATGTTCCACGTGAAACATCATAAAACAGCCTGAAACGTTCCACGTGGAACACTCCATATTCAGTACAAACAATATATGACAGGCTTATTTTTTAAGAAAAATTTTCACCCTGTATTCTATGTAGCTATCCTCTCTTATTTCCTCGCTGTTGACCAGAAGACCGTTTGCCTGCATGGATTTGATATTTTTGCTTACAGTATCGCCAAAATATTTTATATTCTGAACAATACTTGAGCGTTTCTTATACGAATTTCGCACCTTCTGTCTGCCAATGTAATGCTCGATAACATTTTCTGTGCGCTCAACATTCAAGTTATCACCAATTATACGCTCCAGCATAACCATTCTGTCCTCTGTGCTTGCCAGCTTCAACAGCGAACGCGCATGACGTTCCGTCAGACCATTGGAAAGTATCAAATCTCGTTCAGTTTCAGTAAGTCGAAGCAGCCGGAGCTTATTAGCGATAGTGCTCTGCGCCCTGCCAAGCTTCTGAGCAGCGTCCTCCTGTGTCAGACCATAATGGCGGATAAGACTTGAAATTGCCAAAGCCTCTTCAAAGAAATTCATTCCATGCCCCTGGATATCCTTCACAAGCGCCCAGATTTCCGATTCACGCTCATCCTCCGTCTCTGAGAAACGTCTGACCAAATAGTTCTCAAAGCCATCAGCGGCGGCAAAATTGCCGTTTTTCGCCGATAAATCGTAATGATTCTCCGCTGTCATCACATCAAGCTCCTCGCTGAAAATTTTCTCTGTCTGCTTAGTTAAATTTAATGTTCCTGTCATGTTCTACACCTCATAATAATATTTAGACGATAGATGCCTTTTATAAGCACTTTTATCTTCTGATACTATTATATCACATTTCGGAAATATTTTCTATATTAAAAAAGTGCTGAATTTCGACAATTCAGCACTTTTCCGCACACAAAATGCAAATTTTAGAGTGATTTCTTCTTAATCTGAGCGCTCTTTCTCGGATATTTTGTCGAGGTTTGCGATATTTTCCTTGTAACTATCAGTCTTCGTTCATCTGAATTTACAGTATAATCATTGCAGGAGTGTATTTCTCCGCCTAAAATATAAATCGCTGCCTCTGAGGATGCTATATCCTCGTTAGGGCCTTTCAAGGACAGAAAACAACCGTTTACCTTTACAAAAGGCAGGCAATATTCTGCCAAAACCGAGAGATTAGCAACTGCTCTTGCACATGAAAAATCAAATTTTTCTCGATATTCCGGGAGTTTAGCAATATCCTCCGCCCGACCATGGATACATCGACATTCAAAATTCAGCCTGTCGCACAGCCGCTCCAGAAAGGATATTCTTTTCGCAAGACTGTCCAATAGTGTAACCTCCAGGTCGGGACGCATAATTTTAAGCGGAACCGAAGGAAAACCGGCACCTGTTCCTACATCCACAATGCTGGAATTTCGAGGTATATCAACAAGATTAAGTATATAACAGCTATCAATAAAATGCTTGACAAGTATCTCCATAGGATCTGTAATCGCCGTAAGATTTACATTCTCATTATACTCTACCAAAAAATTCGCATATTCATTAAATTTATCATATTGTTCACGCGTCAAAGACAGATTATGCTTCTTAAATTCAGAGCAAGATAGTTCGAAATCGGGGAGCATTTTAACTTTCCTCCTTTTTCAGCCATACAATAAGCATTGTAACGTCCGCCGGAGAAACGCCGGATATTCTTGATGCTTGTCCAATTGAAACCGGCTGTATCTTATTAAGCTTCTCCGCAGCTTCGAGTCTTAGGCCATGAATCTGGCTATAATCCGTATTTTCAGGCAGTTTCTTCTCTTCAAGCTTACGTGCCTGTTCAATTTGAATAAGCTGCTTTTCGATATAACCCTTGTACTTTATCTGCAATTCAACCTGCTCGCGAACGTCAGCCGGAAGCTCATGTTTATTCAAATCAAAAATAGCAATATCGTTATATTTGACCTGCGGACGGCGAATCAGATCAGCAATTTTACAACCAGTCGTTATAGGCGATGTACCGACGCTTGTAAGATATTCGTTCAGCTCTTCGCTGGGCGAAATTGTTTCACGTGAAACACGTTTAATTTCAGCCTCAGTAAGACGAATTTTTTCATTCAAGGACAATATTTTCTCCTTAGGAATAAGCCCAATCTCCGCACCAATAGGCATAAGTCTCTGATCTGCATTATCCTGACGTAAAATCAGGCGATATTCGCTTCTTGAGGTCATCATTCGGTACGGATCGCTGCACCCTTTTGTAACAAGATCATCAACAAGAGTGCCGATATAAGAGCCTGAACGCTCAAAAATCACCGGATCTCTGCCAAGAAGCTTCGATGCCGCATTAATTCCAGCAACAAGCCCCTGTGCAGCCGCCTCCTCATAGCCTGAGCTGCCGTTAAATTGCCCGGCTCCATATAAACCGCCGATTTTCTTAAACTCAAGAGTAGGTAAAAGCTGCAACGGATCGCAGCAGTCATACTCAATTGCATACGCCGGACGCATGATCTCCACATTCTCCAGTCCCTCGATAGTACGCAGAAACGCAAGCTGTACATCCTCCGGCAGCGACGAGGACATTCCCTGCAAATAGTACTCCTCAGTCGTAAGTCCCATCGGCTCAATGAAAAGCTGATGCCGCGGCTTATCGGAAAATCTGACAATTTTGTCCTCGATTGACGGACAGTATCTCGGCCCTACGCCCTCTATCCGTCCGCTGTATAATGGCGACCTGTCAAGGTTGTCAAGTATCACCCTATGAGTATTACTATTTGTATAACTAATGTAACATGGCATGAGATTATGAAGCTCATCAGCATCAGTCTCAAATGAAAAAGGAACGATATCCTCATCACCATTCTGTATTTCAAGAGCGTCAAAATTAATGCTTCTCCTGTGAACCCGGCATGGAGTACCGGTCTTAAATCTTCTAAGTTCAACGCCATTTTCCCTCAGACTATTGGACAATCCAATGCTCGGAAGCGCAGCATCCGGACCGCTTTCGTAGGACGCCTCGCCGATATGAATTTTTCCTTTAAGATATGTTCCGGTAGCGATTACAACAGCCCGACACGAGTATTCAGCTCCAAGGGCAGTAACTGCGCCGACTATTCTGCCATTTTCCACAATTATCCACGATATCTCGCCTTGCTTTATGTACAAATTTTCCTGATTCTCACAGGTATGCTTCATATAATCGTGGTATTTAACGCGGTCTATCTGCGCGCGCAGACTATGTACAGCCGGTCCCTTTCCCCTGTTCAACATTCTGCTCTGAATCATACATTTATCGGCAGCCTTCCCCATTTCTCCGCCTAATGCGTCGATTTCCCGGACAAGATGCCCTTTAGCTGTACCACCGATTGACGGATTACAGGGCATATTTGCGATCTGGTCAAGAGAAATTGTAAACATAGCGGTTTTGCAGCCAAGTCTTGCAGAGGCAAGAGCGGCTTCAACTCCGGCATGACCAGCACCGACCACGATCACATCAAAATCACCCATTTTATACGACATAACATCACCTACTCTCATGTTTCACGTGAAACATTATTTTCCAACACAAAATCTCGAAAAAACCTCATCCACCACGGCGTCCGTGATCTTCTCTCCGGTCAGCTGCATAAGCTGCGACTCCGCATCGTCAATTAAAACATTCACAGCATCCAGAAGCTCGCCCGATCCGATAGCCTCGATCGCATTACTTAGCGAAAGGATGCAGCTCTCGATACATTTTTTTTGCCGTTCATTACCGACAGTAGCAGATGAAAAACACTCCGAATTAAAGGCAAAAACCTCCTTTACAGCGTTTTCCAGCTTCTCAATACCGTTATTTTCTCTGGCAGAAATATATACAGTTTGTATAAAGCGTCTATTTAATTCATCACAATCTATAACGATCCCGACGTCGGATTTGTTGATAACTGCAATTACATTCCGATTTTTCAGACTATCAATAATACTCAAATCGTCCGCCATAAGAGGACAACTCCCGTCGAAAACTGCAATGACAAGCTCCGCAGAAGCCGCTGTTTTCAGAGCAATATCAATACCGATACCCTCAATTTTATCATCAGTATCATGGATTCCGGCAGTATCAGAAAGCCGCAGAACAATATCTCCAAGGCGTACAGTCTCTTCAACCACATCCCGGGTAGTGCCCGCTATCTCAGTTACTATACTCCTCTGGCAGCCGCTGAGACAATTGAAAAGCGTCGATTTTCCAACATTTGGTCTGCCCACGATCGCCGCAGAAACGCCCTCACGGACGATCCTTCCGCTGTCGTAATTTTCGATAAGCCTGCACAGATCGCCGCAAACATCCCTCAACTCCCGAAGCAGATTCTCCGGCTCAACCTCGGGAATATCCTCGTCTGGGTAATCCGTCCAGGCGGCAAGACCGCTGAGAATACGCAAAAGCGAATCCGAACATTTCTTCGCAGTTTTATACGCAGCGCCCTCCCGGAGAGTCTCAGCCATCCGCAGCTCACCATCGCTTTTCGCTGAGATCACGTCCATTACCGCCTCTGCCTGAGTCAGATCAAGCTTGCCGTTCATGAACGCGCGCTTTGTAAACTCGCCTGGACCGGCAGGCTCAGCGCCATTTTTCAGGGCAGTACGGAGAATCTTCCGAGAAACAAAAAGTCCGCCATGGCAGGATATCTCCACCGTATCCTCTCCGGTGTAGCTGTGGGGAGCTCTGAAAACCGTCAGAATACAGTCGTCGATCCGCACATCACCGTCCATTGCGTCACCATATGCGCAGGTATACCCCGGCATATCCGCGACCTGCTTGCTGCCGGAAGGGCTGAAGATACGCTGTCCTATTTTAATCGCATCCTCCCCGGAAATACGTATAACGGCAATTCCGCCCACGGCATTAGGCGTGGAAATTGCAGCAATTGTGGACATATTATCCCTCCTTAAAGAAAGGACGCCCTCAAAAAGAGCGTCCCGTATCAACTAAATTTTAGAGCATCAGAACTCGATCTTGCCGTAGAGACCGCCCTCCATTGAATCCTCCGGCTTCGGCTTCTTATAGTCCTTCTCGAAGCTTGTTGAGAGATCAATAGGTCTTGACTCGATAGGCTCACGGCGATCTCTGCCGCGTCCGCCGCCTCTTCTGTCACTGCGGTGACCGCCCTTGGAGTCGCCTCTTCTTCTGCCTGTGCCGGACTTGGGATTTGTAGAAGAAATGATGATCTTTCTATAGGGCTCTTCGCCGACAGAACGTGATGAAACACCCTCGATCTCGGAAATTGCGGAATGGATGACACGTCTCTCGTAAGGATTCATAGGCTCAAGCTGCTGCGATCTGCCTGTTCTTGTGACAGATCTTGCGACCTTTGCGGCAAGCTGTATAAGAGTTTCCTTTCTCTTGCTGCGGTAGCCGAGACAGTCGATCGTGATGCGGAAATAATCCTTATCGCCCTTATTTGCAATGATCGAGCAGAGGTACTGGAGAGAATCAAGAGTCTCGCCTCTTCTGCCGATGATCGTGCCATTGTTGTCGCTTTCGATATTTACAATTGCGCCTGATTCGTTCTGATAAACCGAGAAGGTGCAGTCAACGTCCATAGCCCTGAGGATGCTCGTGATGTAGTCCTTTGCGATCTTTACCTTGGGGTGGAGCTGAGATTCGTCCTCGATAAGAGTGAGATCGTCCATAGAGAACTCCTCCTCCGACTCCTTATCCGGATTTTCAGCAGGAGCAGCCTTGACCGCATTTTCCTCTGCGGCAGGCTCTTCGTTCTTTACCTCAACGACAGGAGCAGCCTCGGCAATTTCCGGCTCAGCCTTTTTCTCCTCGGCAGGCTTTACAACGGGAGCTTTCGGAGCCTCCTTTACAACCGTCTCCTTCTTTTGAGCGGCAGCCTTTGGCTGTACAGGAGCGTCGACAGTGGAAGCCTTTACTCTTGCGTCGACCTGACCGATACCGAGAAAGCCCTTCTTCCCCTGCTCTATAACCTCAAATCTTATCTCACTAAGCTTTTTTCCGAATTTTCTCGCAGCCATCTGCTTAGCTTCTTCAACTGTTTTCGCCGTAAAAATCTCAGTCATTATATTCAACCTCCGGTAAATTAATCGTCGTTATCATCGTTTTCGTCGTAAATATCGCCGTACTTTTCAGCCATGCGGCGGCGTGCATCCTTGATAGCGTCGCGGTTAGCCTTATTCTGCTCGGAACGCGACATTTTTTCACCGTTCGGCTTAACTCCGCCGTTCTGCTGTTCAAGAGCCGCCTGCTGTTCAAGCATTCTCTGCATAAAGGTTTTCTTCTCCGGATGCTTTTCCGCATAAACGCGAGCTTTTTCCTTTTCCTTTTCGTTGATGACAGTAATTCTTTCAAGCGTGAAATACTGATTCAGAGAGAACGTTATAAGGAACGAGAAGAGCGACGACCATATCCAGTAGAAGCCGACGCCGGCAGGAAGACTGAATCCCCATACGATAGAGAGTATCGGCATAAGGAGCATCATGATGACCATACAGCCGCCTCCAGACTGCTGAGTGGGATTAGTCTTTTTCTGGAAGTACATTGAATAAAGTGAAACAAGAAGCTGCGCAAGACCTGCGAGCCAGGGAATAAGAGCAAGTATTACTGCCTCCTTATTCCAGGAATCCGGGTGCATAGTAGGAGTCTGACCCAGATTTGCCCCGAAAAGCGTGAAATGCTGGGTAAATTCAGAAACCTTTTCCGCAAATCCGCCGCTTATGCTGCCGAACTCATCGCGGTGAGTTTCCAGTATCTCCATGGTAAACAGCTCGTTACGGAGATTTCCGGTATCGAAACCTTTACCGCTGTTGATATTAAGTCCGAGGGTAGTGACAAGCTCGGAGGCTTTAGCTGTGGCAGCTGAAATAACATCCTTACCCATGTGGAGGATATGAGTTATAGGCTTATAAACAACGTCGATAACGCCGAAAAGCAGCAGCATCTGGATAACGGATGGCAGGCATGAGCCCATCGGATTATAGCCCTCCTGAGCATAAAGCTCCTGAGTTTTCTGCTGCAGCAGCGTAGGATTGCTTGCATAGCTTTTCTGCAGCTTCTCGATCTTCGGCTGGATAAGCCTCATTCTCGCAGCGCCCTTCTGGGTCTTATAGCTGATAGGGAAAAACAGGAGCTTAGTAACCAGCGTGAAAATGATTATAGCCCATGCGTAGTTCGGAATGACCATATAAATAAGCCGCATAAGGTATCCGAACGGCAGACCGATAATATTATACAATGTATTCAATTTTAATACCTCTCTTTAAGCGGAAAGAATCCAATCTTTCCTTTCATTCTGTTGTCTTATTGATCTTTCCTTCATCGTCCGAAAGCGCTTCGGACAGCGGTTTTCCGCCAAAAGCCGAATAATCGTATTTCCTGACCTTAAAGGTAAACCTTTCCGGAACAGGGTCTATTCCGCCCTTTGACCAGGGATTGCATCTCAATATCCGCCATATAGCAAGAGCCGATCCGCCCAGTGCGCCGTGCTTTTCAAGAGCGTCCAGCGCATAGCAGCTGCACGTTGGATAATATTTGCATTTAGCGGAGGTCAGAGGAGAAATAAATTTTCTGTAAAACCTTATAAGAGCCATAAACAGGTATTTCATAAGTATTCTCTCAGATCAGTTCCTGCGCGGTGATGACCTTGAATTTTCCGAAAGCCTTCTGAAATTCTTTTCGATGTCTCTTACGCAGTATTTCTCGAAATAATTGGAATATTCGGTAGATTTTATACCCAGTATGCCTGGTCTCGCCACAATAACGATATCCATTCCCACGGGAAGCCGCGCCTCGGCGTTTCTGTAGGCAAGCCGGATGAGTCTCTTTGCTCTGTTCCGGCACACGGCGTTTCCTATCTTTTTTCCGGCAGTAATGCCGAAGCGGTTATAGGACTTGCCGTTTGGTCTGAGATAGACAACGGAATATTTTGAAGCGATAAATCTTCCCTTTTTATACAGCGAAAGAAAGATCCTGTTTTCATTAAGTGTAAAAGTATAAAGCATATCAAAACAAATTAGCACGGGCGAGGAGCCGGGCGATACCGCACCTGCCCGAGAAATAAGGGATTAACAAAAAAGACCACAAAAACGTATTTTTGTGGTCAGCGTCGTCAGTGAGTTAATCTTGCTCTGCCCTTAGATCTTCTACGAGCTAAAACCTTTCTGCCGTTCTTAGTAGCCATTCTCTTCATGAAGCCATGCTCCTTCTTTCTGTGGAGCTTCTTGGGCTGATATGTTCTTTTCATATTCAACATCCTCCTCTCTATATGATGACGTAAAAACCCGTAACGGGCTCAACTTACAATCATTCGCAGCGAATCTATCTGCGTATTACACTATAAGATTATACTATATTAACATAAATCTGTCAAGTGGAATTTGAAATTTTTTTTTCATTTTCCGATTTTTTGACTATTTTTACCAATATCAGCCGATTTTCAACCGAAATATTCGTCACAGTCTTAGAGCGGCGGAAAATAGCATCAGGCACGTCGGCTCAGACTATTTTTGAGACGCCGGAGCTTCTCCTCATTTTCCACCTGAACCATATGTTGAAAAGTTGATTTAGCTGTTGAAAGTTTGGTGGTCTGCGGTTCATTTCGTGCTGAAACAAGCTTTTTCAACACCGCTCTTCCCCTTTTACTGCACCACAATAACCTCTTTTTCGACATTTTGGAGTTGAATCAACACAGTTTTCAACAATGTGTCAATTTAGGTGTTGATTTTCTTCTTTTTTTCTATGCTTTTGCACTTGCATTTTCAACAGAAATATGATATAATGTATTATGTATTATAGGAGAGTATCGTTATTTTTATACTAATAACCAATTGTTCTATGGATAAAGCCGTTGGATAGACTGGGGCTGATCAAGGGCGTTTGACGCAGAGCAGGCACAGTATAGACGGCGGATCTATCCGTAGGTTAATTGGTTATTAGTATTAACACTTTCGCTGTCATAAATCTAATAATCGGAGGTCAACAATGAATTCTTTTGAAGAAGTATTCGCAAATGTTAAAAAATATTGCCTGGAAAATAATAAGATCCCTGCAATAGGCGTAAAAACATGGATCGATCCGCTCACTCCCGTAAGCTTCAACGGCTCTGACGCTGTTTTCAGCGTAGGCACGGATTTCCAGAAAAACATCGTTATGACTACATATGCCGGCATCCTCGGCGACGCGTTTCTCAACGTTCTCGGGCTTAACGTGAACATTATAATAAATGTTGAAACTGACGAGGAGGAAAAGACGCTTCCTCCAACGGACGCAGAGCTTGACCAGAAAAACGCCGAGCTGGAGCAGTCATATAAATTCGCAAACTATGACTACACTTTTGATACGTTCATCGAAGGCCCATCCAACAGCTTTGCCCTTGCGTGCAGCAAATCAGTAGCGAAAAACTGCGGCGAAAGGGAGATTTCCGGCTATAATCCGCTGTTTATCTACGGTCCCTCCGGAATGGGAAAAACTCACCTCATCACCGCTATCGCAAATGAAGTCAGAAGAACTCATCCGGAGTTCAACATCGTATACGTAACAAGCGAAGCCTTCGGCAACGACCTTGTAAACGCGATAAAAACAAAGCTTGTATCTGATTTTCACGAAAAATACAGGAATGCCGACATACTTCTTATTGACGATGTACAATTTTTCGCAGGAAAGGAACAGATGCAGGAGGAATTTTTCCACACCTTCTACAAGCTTCACCAGGAGGGCAAGCAGATCGTAATTACCTCTGATAAGCCGCCGAAGGAGCTCGTTACTCTTGAAGCCAGACTCAGGACCCGTTTTGAGGGCGGACTTATTGCCGATATTACCGCGCCTGATTTTGAGACGAGGCTTGCAATTATCTCCCGGAAGAGCGAGCTTTTAGAGCTGAAAATGCCTCCGGAGGTATCGGAGTTTATGGCGAACCGTCTGAAATCCAATATCCGTCAGCTTGAGGGCGCGGTTATCAGGCTTAAAGCGCTGAATCATTTTGCCGGAAGCCCCATAACTATTTCCATGGCGCAGAGCGTTATCCGCGACGTGCTTACCGACGAGCAGCCTATCCCGATCACCGTTGAAAAGATCATATCCGAGGTTTCCACGGTTTACGGCGTATCACCGGAGGATCTGCGTTCAAACAAGCGTTCGCAGCAGATCTCCGTTGCACGTAAGGTAGCCATTTACGTTGTCCGGGAAATAACACAGATGCCTCTTGCATCTATCGGAACGGAGTTTGGCGGACGCGACCACTCCACGATCGTTTACTCGGTAAACAGCGTAAGCGAGGCGATCCAGAAAGATCCGAACCTGAACAATCTTGTTACGGATATTATAAAGAACATCCGTGATAAGAGCAAAGCATAATTCCCCCCTTCGTCGGCGAAGCCGACAAACCGGGTTTCCAAAGGGACGATTGTCCCTTTGGCGGTGTCCAGAGGCAACGCCTCTGGCAGGGCATGGGACAGAGTCCCATATCGACCGCAGGTCGATGATGCCTTCTGGCGCTCTGCAAGGGGTGAATTTTCAAACAGTCCGGTGGACTGTTTGAAAAGAGGGGACGCTCTGCAAGAGAGAGCGTCCCCTGAGAGAAATTCCGGTCGAGCAAAAACATGGTCATCTCAAAAAATATCAACTTTTTTAAATCCCAACGCTTTAAAAATCTCAACTTTTTCTCTACCCGAACTCAACCGTTGAAAAGTTGATATCAACGTTTTCCACCAGGTTTTCAACACTCTGTTGAAATGTCCGTTGAATACTTTTTCAGGCTTATTCCTGGGGAGATACGGATATCTCCGGAAATATTTTCCACCGAGTAAACTTTCAACATTCTACAGAATGTTAACAATTCCGACAGAAAAAATTAAAATATTTTCGATTCCACAAATTTCTCCACTTTTCTTAAACTTCAACTCCACAAACATCAACCTTGTCAACACAAATTTGCCGGATAAAAAACTTTCCAACATCTCCCACATTTTGACAACAACGGTCTGTTGACATTTTTGCGGCTATTTACAGGGAGAAAAAGCCTGTACTGACTTTTCCACCGCCCCTACTACTACTACTATTTATATCTTAATATATATTATCATATTTTATTTATCATAACTTAACTTATTATAATTTAAGCTAACACATCACAGCTCAGTCAGCACGGCTCAGCCAAAAAATCAGATCCGGCAAGCCTCACGTTTCCGGATATTCTACATAGAGCGTCTCGCTCAAATATACCATAGGGAGGTATACAAAACAAATGAAATTTATATGCAAAACAGCGGAGCTCAGCGAGGCGATCAATAACGTCTCAAGAGCAGTACCGCAGAAATCCACTATCGCAGCCCTCGAGGGTATCAAAGTAAAGATAACTCCCGGTCAGCTTGAGCTTACAGCCTATAACCTTGAAATGGGCATCAGAACGGCTATAAACGCAAGAACGGAGGATAGCTGCGAATTTGTTCTGAAAGCGCGTCTTTTCAGCGAGTTCGTCAGAAGGATGTCCGGCGAGGATATCGTTATAAGCCTTGACGAAAACAACAACATCACCCTTGCCTCCGACAGCACCGAATGTTCATTCTCTGTTATTTCTGCGGAGGAATACCCGGATCTTCCTGTCATCGACTCAAAGAGAAGCTTTTCCGTAAATCAGGCTACCCTGCGTTCAATGATAAATATGACAAGCTATGCGGTATCCACAAATGAGACAAAGCCTATTTTCACCGGAGAGCTTTTCGACATCGAAAACGGCAGCTTTACAATGGTCGCTATCGACGGCTTCCGCCTTGCCATAAGAAACGAAAAGACGGACTGCGCCGAGACCTTCAACTTTGTCGTTCCAAAAAGAGCGCTCCAGGAGGTCTCTACACTTATCCGCGACGATTCCGACAAGCTCTGCAATATAAGCGTAAACGACCGCCACATTATCTTCGAGATAAACAACTGCTACGTGATCTCACGTCTCCTGGAGGGCGCGTTCCACAACTACAAGCTGAGTATTCCTGCCGAGTGCAAAACAGAGGTTTTCGTCAGCAAAAAGGACTTCGCGACCTGCCTTGAGCGCTGCTCATACATCATCGACGATAAGAACAAAGCCCCTGTCCGCTGCGAAATTGGCGGAGGTCTCATGCGCCTCAGCTGCAAGACGGGCATAGGCAAGGTAAACGACGCTATTTCTGCCGATATTACAGGTGAGACCGTGACTATCGGCTTCAACAACCGTCTTGTTCTGGAAGCTCTGAAGGCTGCTGAGGGCGACAAGGTAAGAATACGCTTAAACGGCGCAATGAAGGTCATCGAGATCCTGCCGCCTATGGGAGAGGATTATATATTCCTTGTAATGCCTATCCAGTTAAAAAAGTAAACTTTTCCGAGGTCAAAAATGGAAGAAATTAAAATAACCACCGAATTTATAAAGCTCGACGCGCTCCTGAAATTCGCGTCCCTGACAGGCTCGGGCGGAGAGGCGAAAATGCTCATCCTCGACGGTCAGGTCTCGGTCAACGGCGAGGTCTGCACCATGCGCGGCAAAAAAATACGTCCCGGAGACGTCGTTTCACTTGCGGACGGAGAAGAGGTAAAGGTAGTTTGCTGATAACCTATACCGAGATAGACGGCTTCAAGAACCTGAAAAATATCTCATTCGCCCCGGACTCCCGGTATAATATAATAGTCGGTCAGAATGCACAGGGCAAGACCAATCTGCTGGAGGCGCTCTGGATACTTTCCGGCTGCAAAAGCTTCCGGGGCTCAAAGGAGCGCGACTGCATCGCCCTCGACGGAAGCCGTATGTCCTCGAAGATCAGGATAAGAGACGCCGTCCGGGAGCAGAAGATAGAGTTCGAGCTTTCAAAGGGCACGAATATCGGCAAAAACATCGTCCTTAACGGCGTTAAGCAGAAAGGCACGAGAGCGCTTTTCGACGTTTTCAAGTGCATCGCCTTTATCCCCGACGACGTGGATATCATCAAAGGCTCGCCGGAAAAACGGCGGAATTTCATAGATATGGCGGCTTCTCAGCTGAATCCTCTTTTTGTTGCTCATATAAACAAAAGCAACGGGATAATGAATCAGCGGAATGCCCTGCTGAAATCCGTGATGCAGGGCGAGACCCCGGCGTCCGCCCTTGAGGTCTGGGACAGGCAGGCGGCTCACGAGGGCGCGATCATTTCTTATATGCGCGACGAATACGTCAGAAAAATAAACGAGATATGCGGCAGGCTGTACAGTACGATATCCGGCGGAAAAGAGCTGCTGGAGCTTGAATACCGCTCGAATGTCTATAAGCCGGAGGATCTCAGCGAGCCCTGCGGCGAGGCAGCCTTTGAAAAATATTACAACAGGCTTCGCGAGACGGCGGAGTATGATATCCGCACAGGCTCTACCCATGCAGGCGTTAACCGGGACGAAATATCCATAAAGATAAACGGCGTTGCTGCAAAGGATTACGGCTCTCAGGGGCAGATAAAGTCGGCGGCGCTTGTAATGAAGCTTGCCCAGGCTGAGATCTTCATGAAACGGAGCAAGGACGCCCCGGTGGTATTTCTGGACGACGTAATGGGCGAGCTCGACGAAAGCCGCCAGCGGTTCGTTTTCGAGATAATCAAGGATATGCAGGTCTTTATCACAACGCCTAACGAGGCAGCTATCCTTCCCGAAATGCAGGGAAAAATAATCCGCATAAGCGGCGGAGAGATAACGGAATGAAAAAAATGATATATCTGCATATCGGCAACGGATATTCCGTGGATATGCGTGAAATAATCGGCATATTTGATATGGATAACACCACGGTAACGGGAATAACAAAAAAGCTCCTTGACCGTGCTCAAAAAGAAAAAAAGGTGTTTACGGCAACATATGAGCTGCCGAAAACGTTTATTGTCACAAAGGACAGAATATATATATCCCAGCTTGCCGCAAGTACGCTGAAAAAGCGTATTTCGGGCGGCGGAGGTTTTTGATTTATGGGAGGTAATTATGAGTCAGCAGAATAACAACTACGACGAAAACGACATACAGATTCTGGAGGGACTTGAAGCCGTCCGGAAGAGACCCGGTATGTATATAGGCTCGACAGGTCCCAGCGGTCTGCATCATCTCGTGTACGAGATAGTGGACAACTCCATCGACGAGGCTCTTGCAGGCTACTGCACCGAGATAAAGGTTGAGATACTCGAGGGCGATATTATCCGTGTTTCCGACAACGGACGAGGAATCCCGGTAGGAATACACCCGAAGGAGGGTATATCTGCGGCGACTGTCGTTTACACTATCCTCCATGCCGGAGGAAAATTCGGCGGCGGCGGATATAAGGTCTCCGGCGGACTCCACGGCGTTGGTGCTTCCGTTGTAAATGCGCTTTCCGAGTGGTTGGAGCTCACTGTCAGGGACGGCGAAAACGTCTGGTTCCAGCGGTTCGAGAGAGGTCACTATGACGAGGAGCTGAAAGCGATCGGCAAGACCTCCGAGACCGGAACGAGCGTTATGTTCAAGGCGGACGGCGAGATCTTCGAGCAGACCGTCTACGACTACGAGATATTGCTGAAACGCCTCCGGGAACAGGCTTTCCTCAATGCCGGGATCAAGATAACATTTACAGATTCACGGACTCAGCCGGACAGTGATAAAAATGCCCTGCCGAGAACCGAAACGCTTCACTATGAGGGCGGTATACGCCAGTTTGTGGATCATATCCACGAGACCCGCGGCTTCCATTCCATAAGCGGCGACGTTGTCTATATTTCTGGTACTCAGGGCGACTCCTTCGGCGAGATCGCTTTCCAGTACAACGACAGCTACAACGAGATAATCCTCTCATTTGCAAATAATATCCACACCAAGGACGGCGGCTCCCATGAAGCCGGCTTCAAGACCGCCCTTACCAAGGTAATAAACGAATACGGCAGAAAAATGAACCTGCTGAAGGAAAAGGAAAAGCTGAGCGGCGAGGACGTCCGGGAGGGTCTTACGGCTATCATATCCGTAAAGCTGACGGAGTGCGAGTTTGAGGGGCAGACAAAGGGACGTCTCGGAAATCCCGAGGTCAAGCCGTTTATCGAGAAGCTTGTCATGGAGAAGCTTATGAATTTCCTGGAGGAAAATCCGGAAACGGCAAAGCTTATCTTCGAGAAGAGTATGTCCGCTCTCCGGGCAAGAGAGGCTGCAAAGAGAGCCCGCGACGCCGAGCGTAAAAAGAACGCGTTCGGAAACGCGTCGATGCCGGAAAAGCTTGCCGACTGCTCCGAGCGCGACAACAGATACACCGAAATTTACATCGTCGAGGGAGATTCAGCCGGCGGTTCAGCCAAGGACGGCAGAGACAGACGCTATCAGGCGATCCTTTCCCTCTGGGGCAAGATGCTCAACGTTGAAAAGGCGCGTATAGACAAGATATACGGCAACGACAAGCTTTCTCCTGTGGTAACGGCTCTCGGAACGGGCATCGGCGAGGATTTCGACATTGAAAAGCTACGCTACGGCAAGGTCATCATCATGGCGGATGCCGATGTTGACGGTATGCACATCAGAACGCTTCTGCTTACGTTCTTCTTCCGCTATATGCGTCCTCTCATCTCCAACGGCAACGTGTATATCGCACAGCCGCCGCTTTTCAAGGTGTGGAGAGGCAAAAAGGAGCGTTACGCATTCAGCGACGAGGAGCGCGACAGCTTTATCGCCGAGCTTTCCGAGGAAGGCAAGTACAAGCCCCAGGTACAGCGGTACAAGGGTCTTGGTGAGATGGATCCGCTCCAGCTCTGGGAGACGACCATGGACCCGGAGAGACGTACTATCGTCAAGGTCGAAATGGAGGACGCGCTGAAAGCCGACGAGGTTTTCTCGATACTCATGGGCGACAATGTCGAGCCGAGAAAGAAATTTATCGAAAAGAACGCAAAATTTGTTCAGAATCTGGATGTATAAGCGATTTTCAGAGCTATTATCCGGCGGAGAGAAAAATTGGAAAATATAAAATTAACGAAAGAATACAGCCTTAAAAGCGATATTCTCCTTGATGGCTGCAGGGCATATCAAAAAAAATTCGTCTATCCGAAAGCATATATCCTCATGGCGGTTTTCCTTATATTGGCGGCTGATTTCGTCTACGGAGCGGTGAAGGCTCCGGACAATCTGCTGGCGTACCTGCTTGTTATGGTCTGCCTTGCTCTGGCTTTCCGGGAGTGGTATAATCCCCGGAGGCTCAGGCGGAGCATAGTCGAGGGCTTTTCCGAAAGCTCCGGAACGGTATACCGCCTTGAAATAGGGGAAAACGAGCTGCGCATATCCACTGTATACGAGGAAAGCGGCTGCGATGAGCTGTCGGAGTATGAAGATGACGAATACGAATATGAAGCTCCCGAGGCAACAGTCCTGCCCGTGGACGACAGGCTTGCAATAATTGAAAAAGAGCGGTTATTCCTGATAATTCAGGACAGATCGGTCTATTACATAGTGCCGAAAAGCGGATTTTCAGAGGAAGAGCTGGAGATTGTCCGCGGCATAAAAAATTATAGCAGCAAATAAAAACATCGGGATTCTCAAGGGGCAATGCTCCTTGAGCGAAGTCCAGAGGCAGCGCCTTTGGCAGGGTATGTGACAGAGTCCCATATGGACCATAGGTCGATAAATTCCGGTGTCTGAAAAAGCAGACTTAATAATAATCTTTCGGGAGGTTTAACGTGTTATACAACGATAATTCAAAGGTAATTCATTCCGAAATTGTCAACGAAATGGAAAATTCAATGCTCCAGTATGCTATGTCGGTCATAGTGTCCCGTGCGCTGCCTGACGTTCGCGACGGATTGAAGCCGGTACACAGGCGTATTCTCTATACGCTCCATGAAAACGGACTTACGCCGGATAAGGAGTACCGTAAGTGTGCGGACACAGTCGGTGCGGTTCTGGGACGTTACCATCCACACGGCGACGCCTCCGTTTACGACGCCCTTGTCCGCCTTGCACAGAAATTTTCCATGAGATATCCTCTTGTGGACGGTCACGGAAACTTCGGTAACATCGACGGAGACAAGGCGGCTGCTTACCGTTATACCGAGGCAAAAATGCAGAAGATGACCCTGAATATGCTTCAGGACATCAACAAGGACACGGTAGATTTTGCTCCTAACTACGACGATCGTCTCCAGGAGCCTGTCGTGCTGCCTTCACGGTTCCCGAACCTGCTCTGCAACGGCTCGACGGGTATCGCGGTCGGTATGGCTACAAATATCCCTCCTCACAATCTGGGCGAGGTTATCGACGCTTTGCAGGTTCTCATTGACGACCCCGACTGCACCATGGAGCAGCTTATGGAATGCATCAAGGGTCCTGACTTCCCCACCGGCGGAATTGTCATGGGCAAGGCTGGAATACGTGCCGCATACGGTACTGGACGAGGCAAGATAATCCTCCGCAGCCGCACTCATTTCGAGGAGATAAAGGGCAGAAACTGCATAATCGTAGACGAGATACCATACATGGTCAGCAAAACGCTGATACTTAAAAATATTAACCAGCTCTGCAAGGATAAGCGTCTCGAGGGTATCTATGCCCTCAACGACGAGTCCGACAAGAGCGGTATGAGAATCGTTATCGAGCTGAAAAAGGACGCTATTCCGCAGATAGTGCTGAATAAGCTCTTCTCCATGACGAAGCTCCAGGATACTGTGGGTATAATTATGCTTGCACTGGTAAACGGCGAGCCGAAGGTGCTGACGCTGAAACAGATGCTGACGGAGTATCTGAATTTCCAGGTCGACGTTATCCAGCGCAGAACGCGCTTTGAGCTGAAAAAGGCTCTTGAAAGGGCGCATATTCTCCAGGGCTTCATTCTGGCTACGGATCATATTGACGAGGTCATCGCTATTCTCCGCGGCAGCAGCACGATCCCGGAGGCAAAAAGCCGCATGATAGAGCGTTTCAAGGACGTGGATATGTCGGCTCTTCTCGACCGTACCCAGTACGATATGAGCGTCGTTCATCACATGGAAGACAGAATGGGACTTTCCGAAGAGCAGGCTGAGGCGATCGTGCAGATGCGTCTCGGCGCGCTGACAGGTCTGGAGCGCCAGAAGATAACAGACGAATTATACGCTCTGTTGAATACGATTTCCGATTATGAGGACATCCTGGCAAATATCAGACGTGTCTATGAGATAATCATGAACGATCTGAACGAGATACGCAGGAAGTTCAGCGACCCCAGACGGACGGACATCGAGTCCGTAAGCGGCGAGGTGGATATCGAAGACCTTATCCCCGTGGAGGAGTGCGTTGTGACTCTGACAAACAACGGCTATATCAAGCGTATGCCTGTTGCGGAGTACAAGTCCCAGAAGCGCGGCGGAAAGGGCATCACCGGAATGAAGCAGCGCGAGGAGGATTTCGTGGAGGAAATGTTCATCTGCGGAACTCATGACAGCATCCTATTCATCACGAACAAGGGCATCATGTACAAGCTGAAATGCTACGAGATACCCGACGGCTCGAAGGCTTCAAGAGGCTTTAATCTCATAAATCTGCTGCCGCTGACCGAAAATGAAAAGGTCACGGCGATGATAAAGACTACGGATTTCAGCGACGAGAGATATATAACCATCGTCACGAAAAACGGAAAGATAAAGCGTACCAATCTGTCGATGTACAGAAATGTCCGCAAAAACGGTCTTATTGCCATTGGTCTTGACGATGGCGACGAGATAGCCGGAGTTCGTATGACCTCCGGAACCGAGCAGATCTTCATTGCCACAAGAAACGGAATGGCTATCCGTATCGAGGAAACAGGCGTCCGCGCGCTTTCGAGAGCTGCCCACGGTGTCAAGGGTATACGTCTCCGGGAGGGCGACTATGTTGTGGGAGTTGCGAGAGTCCGGGAGGGCGCTTCGCTGCTCACAGTGACGGAAAACGGCTATGGCAAGCGGTCTGAGCTTGAAACTTATCGTATCCAGAACCGCGGCGGCTACGGACTTCACAATTACAAGACTGACGAGATACGCGGCAAGGTATGCGGCATTAAGATAGTTGACGAAAACGACGATATAATCATGGTTTCCAGCGACGGAATAATTATCCGAGTTCATGCCGACGACATACGCACTATGGGCAGAATTGCCAAGGGCGTGCGTATTATGCGCGTTGGCGAGGGCGCGAAGGTTGTCGCATTCACCAGAACCGAGCGCGACGATACGGCTGAGACCGAAAAGGTGGAACAGCTTACCGAGGAGCAGCTTGCCCAGGCTGAGGCGGAGGCTGCCGAGGAGGAGCGCAACGAGATCGTGATCGAAGCCGACCCCGAGGAATCGGACGATGAATGAAAACGACATTGCTTTCCTGAGATTCCGCAAAAGCCCGCTGTCGGCGGCGGTGATATCGCTGCTCAGCCTTTTCGCTCAGTGGGTGAACTGGTTCGCGCTGGATAAACTTGATTACTCTCCGTATATTGCACTTTTCACGCCGCTGATACTTTGTATGATGTACCATTTCGTGCAGCTTGACGGCGGCGGAGAGAGCTATCCGAGAAAGTTTGTATATGTATTTTCGGCGATAATTCCACTGATTTTCAGCATATGCGTGACCGGGGCAATCTTTCTGTCGTCCCCGGATATAAGCACGTTTGATCCGCAGCTGGAGTATAGCGGAACAGTCAGAGAGCTTATTTCGCTGTATACGAGCCGCTTTATAATCTCCTCTCTGTATATTGCAATTTTCGGTATAATCGACATTCCTATACTGAAGGCGATGGACAAGAGGAAAAAAGCATGATCTATATTATACTCGCAGTTGCTGCAGCAGTCCTGGTATGGGCGATAGTCGAGAATACCTTGCTTCTTCTGGTGCGGCGTTCGGCGCTTTCTGACGGTTCGCCGGAGGTTAAAATAATGCAGATATCAGATTGCCACGGAAGAAATAACAGTCGGTATAATAAAAAAATACTGCGTACGGCGTCGCGTGAAAAGCCGGATGCGATATTCATAACAGGAGATCTCGTTTCCCGTTATGAGACTGATTTTTCGGCGTGCTGCAGCCTTTTGCGGCGGCTTGGAGAGATCGCGGACGTCTATATGTGCTTTGGAAATCACGAGCAAAGCCTTTCGAACGAAAAACAGTCGGAATTTCTCGAGATACTGAGGAAAAGCGGCGTCAGGCTGCTGCGCAACGATTGTGCGCATATACAGCTGAAAGGCAGGAGCTTTTCGGTGTACGGCATAGAGCTAAAATACACAACGTATAAAAAAAACGGAGGATATAAAAATCTTGACAGCCTGACGATCGAAGAAATGAAGGCGTTATTAGGTGAACCAAAAGGGGAGAATGTCCTGCTTTTAGCCCATAATCCGTTGTTTGCCGAGGTTTACGCGGAATGGGGAGCGGACAATGTTTTCAGCGGTCACGTTCACGGCGGATTGGTGCGGCTTTTCGGAGTCGGGCTGCTGTCCCCGGAAAGAAGGCTTTTTCCTGAGTACAGCAAGGGAATTTATACAATTAGTAAAACAAAGGTAGCGGTATCTGCCGGAATCGGCAAGCTGCGCCTGTTTGATCCGCCGGAGGTAAATATTTTTATACTCTGACTGAGGCAATCTCTAAAAACCTCTTCTGACAAAAATCAGCTATGCACGGCATTGGCTTCGTCAAGCCCTCTCGGAGCGCGACAGCACGCCTTCGAGGACTTTCCTTGCAACTGCCGTACCTATCTGATTTTTGCTTAATCAAACAGTTTTTTAGAGATTGCCAAAATCAAAGATAGCAAAGGCGATAAGCGCCGCGCCCCCGACCCAGGAAAAATCCCGGCTTGCGGAGCTGATACGGCGTCCGAGGAGGCTTCCGGTGAAAATTGCCGCATAGCCGATAAAAAGGGCGAAAACAGCCGAAATTACCGGGTCTGTTCCGATGTGTCCGCAGCTTAATCCGGTTGCGGCGGAGTCCAGGGCAGCTGTCAGGGCGAAGGTCAATGCTTCAAGGGGCGAAAGGGTTTTCGAGGAGTCCAGATCGACGGCGGTGTCGTCCAGATAGAGCTTTATGACGATCCCGGCAGAACCGGGCTTCCAGGACAGTTCACCGCGCTGACTGAGCCGGCGGACGAAGCTGCGGAACAGGCTTTTCAGAATGGCAGTTGTGCCGATAAAAGTGAGAATAATGAAGCTGATGATGCGGAAAATCTCGGGGGAGATTATGAGTTCAAGCAGGCTTGAAAGCATCGTGCTGACGCCGAAGATCGCCGCGCTTACGGAGCTGATAATGGCGGCGGAAACCAGTGGTATTTTGATTTTTGCCGAGCCGTAAACCACAGATGCAAGGAAAATATCGATTGAAATTATAACTGACAGTAATAATTCGCGAAGCATAAAAATCACCTCTGCAATATAATATGCGGAGGTGATTTTTATGTTCAAATATACAAAATGTAAACAGCCTGTCAATAGCTTGACTTATTTTCAAAAAAATGCTATAATTACAGTATGTAAATATGTGAAGGCAGGTGAAAATTTTGCAGGTGGGAGTTTCGACTGCGTGTCTCTACCCAGAGCCGCTGGAGGACGCGCTTTATCAGCTTGCGGTAAACGGCGTTGGAAATGTGGAAATATTCGTAAATACGCACTCTGAGCTGAAAGAAAGATTCGTGCGTGAATTGAAGAATATTCTTGAAAGATTCGATATGGGCTGCACCTCTCTGCACCCGTACACTAGCGAAATTGAGCCGCTGATGATATTTTCCGACTACAGCCGGCGACTTGAGGACGGCTTGGAATATTACAAAATGTATTTTGAAGCTATGAATATCCTCGGCGCAAAAATATTTGTGCTCCACGGCGGAAAGGCTGACCGGGGAAAGGAATTATACTGCGAGCGATATTCCCGGCTCTATCGGCTTGGTCAGGAGTTCGGAGTGACCGTGGCGGTGGAAAATGTTTCGCGCTGTCAGAGCCGTTCTTCTGCGTTTATCCGGGAGATCTCGGCAATGCTGGGCAGCGAGTTTGCCTTTGTTCTCGATACAAAACAGGCGGTCCGCGCAGGGGAGACGCCTTTCGCTTTCCTGGACGCTGCCGGCAAAAATATAGTCCATGTCCATGTCAGCGACTACGGCGAGCTTGGCGACTGCCTGCTTCTGGGCAAGGGCAGCTTCAATTTCAAGCGATTTTTCGAGAAGCTGAACGGATTCAATCCGGACGTCTCTGTTATAATAGAGCTGTACAGAAGCGGCTTCGGCGGCATCAGCGAGCTTATTACGAGCTATAACAGGCTGCTGAAAATGACAGAACAATACAGAAAAATTAGCAATAACAACTAAAATGAGTAGGTGGATTTAGCTATGATTTGTCCATATTGCAGATTTCCGGATTCTAAAGTCGTGGACTCAAGACCGAAAGACGACCGCATCAAGCGGCGGCGCGAGTGCATTAAATGCGGCGCGAGATTCACGACCTTTGAAACAGTGGAAAAGCCCATGCTGATGGTCGAAAAACGCAGCGGCAGCTATGAACCCTTCGACCGCAACAAGCTGATCGCCGGAATTTTTAATGCTATAAAAAAACGTCCGGTAACTATTGAAATGGTAGAAAAAATCGCGGATAATGTTGAAAACTATTTTGCAAATGCGCTGAAAAATGTAGCGAAATCAAAGGAGATCGGCGAGCTGGTGCTTGAACAGCTAAAAGGACTCGATCCTATCGCTTATATCCGGTTTGCCTCGGTGTACGAGGATTTTACCGATATTACGAGCTTTGTGGCAATTATCAGCGATCTGGAACAACGATAGAGCGGGACCCGGTCAGCTTACTGAAAGCCGCAGATCACCGTCGCTTTCGCCGTACACAAGGGATGCCACGGCGGTGTCGTCGCAGACCAGGAGCTCCGCAAGCATTTTTTTATTGTCAGGGCTGTAGTTGTTGACCTTATAGACGTAAATTTTTGCCGATTTTCCGGCATATTCACGGAGCGGAAGTCCTTGTTTGTCCTGGATAACGGCATAGGCTTCATAGCTTTCGGAGAAGTCAGAGGGAATAGTAATATCTTTTGACGAAATTTCCTCTACATCCCAGCCGTGAGATGCAAAATAGCTCACCCGGCTGTCGGCGTCCGAGGCGTTGACCGGGGAACTTGAAGGTATGGGATCAGTCTTGTTTTCGGGGAAAATAAGTATTACACCGCTTATTATTATTGCGGCTGTTACGAAGCCGAGAAAGAATTTTTTGGACATAAATACCTCCTGAATCAAGGCAGCGCAAGATCTGCTGCCATTATTTGTAAATATTATTCACCGCCGCAATATGATTATGCAGATATTCTGATCATCCACCAAAAGGAGATAAAATGAGCTTGATAAGATTGGACAAATTCATTTCGGAACGCACTGAGCTGAGCCGCAGCAAGATCAGGGAAATAGCGTCAAAAGGCGGAATTTCGGTCAACGATCGGCCTGTGAAAAAGACGGACGCGAAAATTGATCCGGAGTTGGACAAGGTGACGGTTTCGGGGCAGTCGGTAGCCAGTCAGAAGCACCGCTATATCCTGCTGAATAAGCCGGAGGGGTATGTCAGCTCCACCGAGGACGGCGACGGCGGGAGCGTGCTCGGGCTTGTCCCGGAGAATCTGCGAAAAAAAGGACTTTTTCCGGCAGGACGTCTTGACAAGGACTCTCTTGGCGCGCTGCTGATAACCGACGACGGCGAGCTGGCTCATCGGCTGCTGTCGCCTAAGAGTCATGTGTCGAAAATTTATATTGTGAAACTTGCCAGGCCTTTCAAAAGTAATTATGTTAATTTATTCGCAGAGGGCATCAGACTAAAGGACGGAACACAGTGCCTTCCCGCTAAGGTCAGACAGGCTGAAAACGCTGAAAACTGCGAAAAACTGGCATTTATCGAGCTTCACGAGGGAAAGTATCACCAGGTGAAACGAATGTTCGCCGCTGTTGAAAATCACGTTGAAAAATTGATGCGCGTTACAGTTGGAGGACTTGTTTTGCCCGAAAAACTGGGAATTGGTGAGTGTATGGAATTGTTGCACAAAGATGTTGAAAACTTATTTGAACCGCTGGATTTTGACGATTTTTGCTCAAATTTTTTCGGCAT
>JAMPAJ010000001.1:403420-457898 GCA_023667265.1 Alistipes sp. | reverse complement strand
TTTTCGGCATTTCCCCTAAACAAGCAATTGTAAGTTTGGCAATTTAGTATCTTGAAATTTTTTTCAAAAAGTGGTATTATATTATTATAGCTGATACTGTGTTGAGGGTATTGGCAAGAAAAATGAACTGGAGGACAAAATTAAATGGCAGGTTTACAACTTAAAAATATTTATAAAAAGTACCCCGGCGGTGTGGTTGCTGTAACAGATGTAAATTTGGAGATCAGAGACAAGGAGTTCATCGTTCTCGTTGGACCTTCCGGATGCGGTAAGTCAACTACTCTGCGTATGATCGCAGGTCTTGAGGAAATTTCCGAGGGTGAGCTTTACATCGGCGATCGTCTCGTAAACGACATCGCGCCCAAGGACAGAGATATTGCGATGGTTTTCCAGAACTACGCTCTTTATCCTCACATGACAGTTTTCGATAACATGGCTTTCGGACTCAAGCTCCGTAAGGTTCCTAAGGATGAGATCGAGAGAAAGGTAAACGAGGCTGCTAAGATCCTCGACCTTACTCACCTCCTCGACAGAAAGCCTAAGGCTATGTCCGGTGGTCAGCGTCAGAGAGTTGCTCTCGGTCGTTGTATCGTTCGTTCGCCTAAGGTATTCCTCCTCGACGAGCCGCTCTCCAACCTGGATGCTAAGCTCCGTGCGCAGATGAGAACCGAGATCTCTAAGATCCACAAGAAGCTGGGTACAACTTTCATCTACGTAACTCATGACCAGACTGAGGCTATGACAATGGGCGACAGAATCGTTTGTATGAAGGACGGTTTCGTTCAGCAGGTAGATACACCTCAGAACCTCTACGAGAACCCTGTAAACAAGTTCGTTGCCGGATTCCTTGGTTCACCTCAGATGAACTTCATCGACGCTGTACTTAAGGAAGAGTACGGTCAGTTTATCGTTGAGTTCGGCTCAGATGACTACAAGAACCAGAGAGGTCAGAAGTACCAGATCATCGTTCCTGAGTCAAAGGTAAACGACGAGCTTACTAACTACGTTGGCAAGGAGATCACTCTCGGTATACGTCCTGAGTCTATCCACGACGAGGAGATGTACCTGTCCAACGCTACAACAGGCGTTATCACAGCTTATGTTGAGCTGACAGAAATGATGGGCGCTGAGACTTATCTGTACCTGACCTGCGAGGGCAACAACCTCACAGCAAGAGTTAGTCCCAGAACTACAGCAAGACCCGGAGATGAGATTCAGGTTGCTATTGATCCTAACAGAATCCACCTCTTCGACAAGGAGACTGAAAAGTCTATTGTTAACTGATTTATTGAAATTACCACTTTTCATATTTATCCTTTCTTTCAATTTCGTAGTTAACACCTACGGAGCATCTGACCGCAGTTTTCTGCGGTCTTTTGCTTTTTCGGGAAAGGAGAGAGGAGTTAGAAATGACTGAAATTCGTAAATATCTTGAAGAGAGCCGGGAGGAGATGATATCGCTTCTGGCGGAGCTTACGGCGATACCCAGCGTCCAGGGCGAGCCGGAGGAGGGATGTCCCTTCGGAGCTGAGCCGGCACGTGCATTGAAGCTAATGCTGCGCCGCTGCGGCGAATATGGTTTTAAGGTGGAAAACGTTGATAATTACGTCGGTTATGCGGATCATGGCGAAAAGCCGGAGCTTGGAATTTTGACTCACCTTGACGTTGTTCCCGGCTGGGGAGCGGACTGCTTCACACTGAAGCGCGCCGGCGGCAGACTGATAGCGCGCGGAGCGATAGACGACAAAGGTCCTGCCGTGGCGTCTGTGTTCGCGCTGAGGGCTGTAAAGGAGCTGGGAATACCGCTGAAAAAGGGAGTCCGCCTGATTTTTGGCACTAACGAGGAAAACGGCTCGGCGGATATTGCATATTATCGGAAAAAGCGCGAGCTGCCGCCAATGGTTTTCACGCCCGACGGCGAATATCCGCTTATAAACGGAGAAAAGGGAATGCTGAGAGTTTACTTTTCAACAGCTATGGACGCGGATGTTGAAATCTCGGCAGGCGAGGTGATAAACGCCGTTCCGGGAAGCTGCAAAGTGACCGAGGGCGGAAAAACCCGGATATATCAGGGAAAATCGGCTCATGCGTCAACTCCGGAAAAGGGTGAGAATGCGATTACAAAATTCCTGGAGGACTATTGTGGAGAAAGCAAAGTTTTGAAAGGTTTTCAACAGATTTTTCCACACTGCGATGTTGGCGGAACAGCGATTTTCGGCGATATACCAGAAAATCTGACCTGTGTAATATCAATGTTGAATACTGTGGAAAACAGGCTTGCCGGAGCTGTGGATATAAGATTTCCCATGGATAGGACTAAGCGTGAGATTTTTGGGATGTTGGAGAAAAAATTTTCCGCAGCAGGACTGACGATAGACTGCTGCGAGGGCGTAGAGCCCCATTATACCGAGGAAAACAGCGATTTTGTCCAGTCGCTTCTCCGGGTCTACGAGAAAGTGACGGGGGAAAAAGGCGAGTGTCTGACTATCGGCGGCGGAACCTATGTACACGAGATTCCCGGCGGAGTTGCTTTCGGAGCTGAATTTCCCGGCGAGGACGGAAATATGCACAGTCCTGATGAGTTCATAACCGAGGAAAATCTGCTGAAAAACGCTGAGATAATGGCGGAAGCGATAGTAGAATTGTGCTCATAACAGAGCGTTTTGAGCTGATCGCACAGCAAAATAGTTCAAAATATTCTCCACAATGGTGTCAATAGTTTTTCAACAGTGTGTTGAAACGACCGTTGAGAATCTTGGTAATTGTTGAAAACTTGGTTGAAAGTGTGGAAAGAGGTACGAAATATACAGATTTTTACAGTATCGAAAAGTTGAAAATGATGTGGATAAAAAGGGAAAAAGAGAGAATAATAAAAAAGCATTGTGGAAAACCATTCTGCAATAAATTTTGAAAAATATTTGTAAAGGAAGAGTTTATGAAAAAGCTTTTGATTACAGCGGCTCTTTGTTCCCTGGCGTTTATGTCGGTGGGCTGCGGCGACGACAGCAATGTTGATTCCGACGGAAAATCCCATTTCAGCGACTTTGACTATGGGAACAGCGATGCCTCTACCGAAGAAAGCAGCCGTCATGACGATAGCAGCCGTGACGACAGCAGCAGCCGCGGCGACGATAGCAGCCGTCATGACGACAGCAGCCGCAGCGACGACAGCAGTGTCCGCGACGGCGAAAGCGACGTCCGTGACGGAGTAGACGACGCTGTGGACGGCGTTGAAAGCGCAGGCGAAGATATTATCAGCGGTGCAGGCGACGCGGTAAGCGACATTGTTGACGGTTTCAGCGGAGATTAATAATACAAGAGGGACATCTTGAAAAAAGATGTCCCTTTTGCGAGTAGCACCCGCTGACAATTCACGGCGGAGAGCCTCCGCTGGCGATTCACGTGACCGCGAGTACCTCGCTGATATTTTGTGCAGACGTTAATATGCCGCGAGCCATAATTATCAGATCATCAATATTTACAATCAAAATTTTTTCCGCGTGGGTTGCAATTTTCCGGATTATATGTTATAAGCGGAGAGCCTCCGCCGGCAATTTCACGCTATAAATATTTACAAACAATATTTTCTCCGCGCGTCTTGCAATTTTACAGATTATATGTTATAATAGAAGCATTGGAAAATATTCTTAACGGAGGATTTTTAATATGGCAAAGGATAAAAAAATGGTTACTGCGATAACCTCGATGGACGAGGATTTCGCGCAGTGGTATACTGATATATGCAAAAAGGCAGAGCTTGTCGAGTACACAAGCGTAAAGGGCTGTATGGTAATTCGTCCCTATGGCTACGCTATCTGGGAGAATATCCAGCATATCCTCGACGGTATGTTCAAGGCGACAGGTCATGAGAACGTTTGTATGCCTATGTTCATTCCCGAGGGTCTGCTCCAGAAGGAAAAGGATCACGTCGAGGGCTTTGCTCCGGAGGTCGCATGGGTAACTCACGGCGGCAACGATAAGCTGGAGGAGCGTCTCTGCGTTCGTCCGACTTCAGAGACGCTTTTCTGCGAGCACTACGCTAATATCGTTCACTCCTACCGCGACCTGCCCAAGCTCTATAACCAGTGGGTAAGCGTCGTTCGCTGGGAAAAGACTACGCGTCCTTTCCTCCGTTCACGTGAGTTCCTCTGGCAGGAGGGGCACACGATCCATGCAACTGCTGAGGAGGCTGTTGAGGAGACGGAGAGAATGCTCAACGTATATGCAGAGTTTTGCGAAAAGGCGCTGGCTATGCCTGTTGTAAAGGGCAGAAAGACGGAATCCGACAAGTTCGCCGGAGCCGTTTCTACATACGCTATCGAGGCTCTCATGCACGACGGAAAGGCTCTCCAGGCTGGTACGTCTCACTATTTCGGCGACGGCTTCGCAAAGGCTTTTGATATTCAGTATACGGACAAGGAAAACAGGAGAGTTTTCCCTCATCAGACAAGCTGGGGCGTTACAACACGTCTTATCGGCGCGGTTATCATGACTCACGGCGACAACGAGGGACTCGTTCTGCCGCCTGCTGTCGCTCCTGTCCAGGCTGTTATCATTCCGATCGCACAGCATAAGGAGGGCGTTCTCGACAAGGCTAACGAGCTCAAAGAGCGTCTCGCGAAGACCGGATGCCGCGTTAAGCTGGACGACAGCGAAAATTCTCCCGGCTGGAAGTTCTCGGAGTATGAGATGAAGGGAGTTCCGGTCCGTGTTGAGATAGGTCCTAAGGACATCGAGAACGGACAGTGTGTTATCGCTTCACGCTGGAACGGCGAAAAGGTTATCGTTCCCCTTGAAAAGCTGGAGGAAACAGTTGCTGCAAAGCTTGAGGAGGCACGGGACGGAATGTTTGCAAAGGCTCTCGACAATATGAACAACAGAACCTACGCCTGCGAGAATATGGACGAGATCGTCAGCACTCTCGAAGAAAAGGGAGACGGCTTCATCAAGGCAATGTGGTGCGGCGAGGAAGCCTGTGAGGACGAGGTAAAGGAAAAGACCGGCGTCGGCTCACGCTGTATTCCCCTTATGCAGGAGAAGATCGCAGGTAAATGCGTCTGCTGCGGAAAGCCTGCAAAGCACATGGTATACTGGGGAAAGGCATATTGATGAAACGGCTTTTCAAGTCTGCCGCAGCTCTTCTCACGTGTATTTTTATGGCGGGAATGACCTTCTTTTCCGGTATAGACGCAAGGGCAGCGGTCTCCTGCGTCTGGCCTCTTGACAGCAGCTATCAGCGTGTGACCTGCTATTTCGACGCTAACCGCAACAACGGCGGAACAGGACATAATGCAATTGATATAGAGGCTGATGCAGGTGCAAATATTTATGCGGTTTACGGCGGAGTCTGCGTGTCTGCCAGCTGGATGGGCGACTATGGCAATCTTATAATCCTGCGGCATGACGGACTGGGAGTCTATACGTTTTATGCGCATTGCAGCAGCATGAACGTTTCGGCTGGACAGGTCGTAAGCGCCGGAGAGGTCATAGGCGGCGTAGGTCAGACAGGCGTGGCATACGGAGATCATCTGCATTTCGGCGTGTGCGACAGTCTTCTCGGCGGCTATCCTGACGTGACCTATTACGATCCGCTGAGCTATTTTACCTTCAACGGCACGGCTGGCGGCGACCCCGGCGGCGCGGATTGTGACTGCTCAGCGGAGTACGCAGGGATTTATACCACGACCGGAGTTACGTCATATCTGAACATCAGAAGCGGACACGGCTCGGAATACGGCGTTGTGGGGCAGATACAGCCTGGAGAGGAATTTACCGTTACCAGAGCGAGCGCGCAGTGGGCGCACGTTGTCTGCAACGGAGTTTCCGGCTTTTGTTCAATGGAATTTATCAAGCGTACCGGGGATATCCAGTCATCCGTAACAATAAGCGGCGAGACCTGTCCTACGGGAAATATGGATGTCGGCGCGTCATTTTCGGTCAAGGGAAAAATCAGCTCCGCACTTCCGCTTACGCTGGTCAAAGCCGGAGTTTACAGCTCCGACAGCTCAAAGGCGTATTATGAGTCCACGGCTGAGCCAAACGGAATAACGTTTGATCTGGCGGAATTTGACGATGATATATTGTTTAACAAGCTGACCGAGGGCAGCTATGCGTACCTGGTCGAGGCGACAGACAGCGGCGGCAATACCTATAAGCTTGTCAGTGGTACGTTTCAGGTGGGAACAGCGCAGAGCCCCGGAAACGGCGATCTTAACGGTGACGGAAGGCTGTCAATTGCAGATGCGGTCGTTCTCCAGGGCTATCTTCTTGGGGATGTAAAGCTGACTGCCGAGCAGATGGCTGGTGCGGATATGAACGGAGACGGCAGAACGGATGCTTATGATATGGTAGCAATGCGAAAAGCTCTGATTGGTTAAGCGTGGAAGCCGAAAATACCGGGTTTCAAAAGGAACGGTTGTCCCTTTTGAAACCCGGTGTTGTTATTGTTTTTCAAAATTAACGATTCCGCTGGAAAGAGATTCCAGCAGCTTCAGAACAGGCTTTATGCCCTGGTCGATATAATTAAAATAAGTATAATATGCGCCGTGTATCAAAAAAGTCGTCTTCATGCGGCTTTCCAGCGTAGGCACGTAATCCGGATAGGCTTCCGAAATTATCTTGTACAGTTCCTCTTCAAAAAGTGAGGTAAAGCTGCTGCTTCTCGTGCCTTCAAAGAGAATTTTTATAAGATGTTCGTTTTCATTGAAGGAATCCTCGAGATCGCGGATGAATTTGCCCACATTTCCGAGAATATCCTTTGGATTTTCCACGTTTTTCAGGCAGTCGCAGACCACCCGCCGTTCGAGAGTCTCCGAAAGGTCGTAGATGTCTCTGTAGTGAAGATAGAATGTCGCTTTATTGATTTTCGCCATTTCTGCCAGCTCTTTTATAGTAATTTTTTCCAGTGGCTTCTTGGAACGAAGCTGCAAAAATGAATTTTTGATAGAATTTCTTGTTTTCTCAATTCTAAGATCCATAAGATATACGTCCTTTTTTGATTTTTTACAACTATAGTCGCATAAACGATGATAGTTTAAAATTGATTATTGAAATTTTCAGTAAATCGCCTTATAATATATTATAGTATATTATAATACTTTTGTCAAGAGGATTTTTCTATATTCGGCAAAATTTATCCTAAATTTTATTAACAATAAGGTGGTTTTATGGATATTTTTGATTTTTACCGCGGCAAATGCTTTGATGCCTACAATTACCTTGGCGTTCACCCGATGAAAAGAGGATTTGTTTTCCGCACCTATGCTCCGAATGCCTCAAAGGTTTCGGTTATCGGCGATTTCAGCGAATGGAAGGATATTCCTATGGAATCCGTGGCTGACGGAAATTTCTATGAGCTTGAACTCGCTGCCGCGCGGGAGGGTATGCGTTATAAGTACCGCATATACGACAAAAACGGCGATTTTATCGACCATTGCGACCCTTACGGCTATGGAAGCGAGCTGCGTCCGGGCACTTGCTCGGTCATCCGCAGTCTCAGCTATCGTTTCGGAGACAGCCGATGGATGAGAAGCAGAACTGACTGCAAGGATAAGCCAATGAATATTTACGAGGTGCATCTTGGTTCGTGGAAAAAGCCCGAGGATCCGGAGAAAAAGGGCTGCGAGTGGTATAATTGCAGCGAGATCGCCGACAGCCTGATAGATTACGTCACCGAAAACAGCTTCAATTTCATCGAGTTTATGCCTCTTTCCGAGCATCCCTGCGACGAATCCTGGGGCTATCAGATAACCGGATTTTTTGCACCGACCTCCCGTTACGGAACGCCTGTGCAGCTTATGGAGCTGGTTGACAAGTGTCACAAGCGTGGGATAGGCGTGATAATGGATTTTGTTCCGGTTCATTTTGCCGTTGACCACTATGGACTGACCGAGTACGACGGAACGCGGCTTTACGAGTTTCCCGACGACGAAGCCGCCTATAACGAATGGGGAAGCCGGAATTTTATGCACTCAAAGGGCGAAGTCCGCTCGTTTTTGCAGTCGGCGGCAGCATATTGGCTTGATGAGTATCATTTCGACGGACTGCGAATGGACGCGATAAAAAATATGATATACTGGAACGGCATGGAATACAAGGGCGAAAACCGTTTTGCAATGCAGTTCCTCCGGGACATGAACAGCGGTCTTAAAGAGCGTTTTCCCTCGTGTATTCTTGCAGCGGAGGATTCCTCGTCCTATCCAAAGGTAACAGCTCCGGTTTCTGAGGGCGGACTGGGATTTGACTATAAATGGGACTTAGGCTGGATGCACGATACGCTTGAATATTTCCAGAGCGCTCCGATGTACCGCAGCCGCGACTACCACAAGCTTACATTTTCCATGGTCTATTTCTACAGTGAGCGGTTCATTCTGCCCCTTTCTCATGACGAGACTGTTCACGGCAAGGCGACGGTCCTGCAGAAGATGAACGGCGGCTATGAGGAGAAATTTCCGCAGGCACGGACGCTTTATATGTACATGGCAGTCCATCCGGGAAAGCTGCTTAATTTTATGGGCAACGAGTTCGGGCAGCTTCGCGAGTGGGACGAGAAGCGTGAGCAGGACTGGGATATGCTGAAATATCCGGCACACGACTCATTCCGGGAGTTTACGAAGGCGGTCAACAAGATATATCTGAAATACAGCGCGCTTCATTATGACTATGATCCGACTAATTTTGAGTGGTCGGACTGCGATTCGGCAGATCGGTGCATTTATGCTATACGCCGAAAGAGTGCGGCAGGGGATATACTTGGAGTTTTCAATCTTTCCGACTGGTATCAGAGCGGATATGAGGTAGAGATCGGGGATTATCGGGAGTCGCTGCTGCTTGATTCCGACTGGGAAATTTTCAGCGGCAGAACGCCTGTTGGCGAAACGAAATACAAGGCGGAGGACAAAGGCGGCAGGCATATGCTGACAATGGATATACCGCCGTTCAGCGGAAGGATATTCTTTTTAAGGCGGATTCCAGACGCGGACAATTGCAAGTGACCGAGTCTCAAGTCGGCGCAGCTGACAACACCGGGTTTCAAAAGGGTCATTGACCCTTTTGAAACCCGGTGTTTATGCTTGCGAGGGAGGTTTGTTGTGCTTTGGTTTTATATATAATTCAACGTCCTCAGCACAAACAGCCATGTCGTCAGGGTAAACGCGCTGCACAGCGTAGTCAGCATGACCGCAAATGCCGTTATTGTGCCCTGATGCCCGAAATTTTTCGCCATGACAAAACAGCTTCCAGTGGTCGCGCTTCCAAGCATGACAAGTATCGCAATAAGCTTTTCGCCGCGGAATCCAGCCAGTACCGCCAGGGGCAGAAAAATTCCGCAGAAGAGGATCAGCTTCATGAACGCTATTCCCACCGTCACGCCGACTTTTCCCTTAGCCTCTCTCGTCTTGAATGACGCGCCAAGAGCAATAAGCGACAGCGGAGTCGCCATATTTCCGAGATAGCCAATGGATTTTTCCATGATAACAGGCTGACTGAGCCCAGAAAGCGACCAGAGAATACCAAGGGCAATGGCGATAATAATGGGATTCGTAACGATACCCTTTAATGTGTCCAGGAGCAGAGCTTTCTTGCTCCTGTTTTTTTCCGGTGAGGTCAGGGAGAGCGCGGTCACGGCTATGATGTTGTACAGCGGAACAGTTCCGACTATCATAAGCGCAGCCATAGTCGCCTCGCCGTAGATGTTTTTGACAAAGGCGATACCAAGTACAGCCGCGCTGCTTCTGTACGCCGCCTGGATTATCTCTCCGCGCTCAGCCTTGTCCTTGTGAAGCAGGGAATAGACCAGCGCCAGAGCCACGCTGACGAGAGTTGCGGCAATGCAGAACAGCACAAATCCGGTGTCCCAGACCTTCCGGAAATCCGCAGAAGAAAGGTCGGCGAAGAGAAGCGCAGGAAGAGTGGTCTTGAATGTGAATTTGTTCAGCTTCGAGGTCGTATGGTCGTCTAAAAGTCCTATCTTGTCGCAGAACCAGCCGAAAACCATCATCAGAAAGACCGGAACTGTGGCGTTGAAGCTGAATCTTAAATTTTCCAGAAACAATTAAAACAAGTCCTTTTTATTTTTAATATGACGCCGTATGAGCACAAATGCCATGAGCAGGAATGAGAAGATCAGGAAGATAGGCGCTATCCACTTGTTGGTGTTTTCGTCCTCAGCGGACTTCATATCAGTCCAGAGCTCCTGCATTTTCAGGTTCGCCTCGTCGGAGAGATTGACGAAAACCTCCGTATTTGCGCCGATAAATTCCTGGCTCGGATAGGAAATATGACTTTCCCGTACTTCCTCGTCAAGCATATCATATGCGCCCTGATGCGGCGTAGAATAGCAGATATAGTCGATATTTGAGTAGGCGATATCCGGCTCGCACATAAAGTTTATGTACATCTCCGCAGCCTCCTTCTGACGTGCCGCAGTCGGGATGCACATAGCGTCCACGAAGAGGTTAGTGCCGCTTTTGGGCACAACGAAGTTCAGATCCTCGTTTTCGTCCATGATAGTCAGCGCGTCTCCGGCGTAATACGGCGCGATAAGAGCGTCGCCTGCGCCCATTTTATCGAAAATTTCGTCCATGACATAGCCCTGGACGATTTTTTTCTGGCTGAGCAGCTTATATGCCGTCTGCTGGAGCTCCTCGGGATCTTCGGTATTAAGGGAATAGCCGAGCATGATCTCCGCGATGGCGAAGGCGTCGCGAGGGTTGTCGAACATCAGTATCTGGTCGGCGTAATCCTCGTTCCAGAGCAGATCCCAGTCTATCTCCTCCTCCGGGATATCGATCATGGTGGTATCGTAAATGATTCCGACAGTTCCCCAGGTATAGGGCACGGAGTAGGCGTTTTCCGGGTCGTAGTCCTGATTCCGAAAGTTCTCCATTATATACTCGAAATTGGGGATATTCCCGAAATCCAGGGGCTGTATCATATCCTCCTTTATCATTTTGCTTATCATGTAGTCGGATGGGATGATAACATCGTATGACGCCGCGCCGCCCTTCAGCTTCGCGTACAGCTCCTCGTTTGTGGCGAAGTTGGTGTAGTTGACCTTTATACCGGTGAGCTTTTCAAACTCGCCGTTAACGTCAAGAGTGCCCTCCTCCGCGCCTGTGGAGATATATTCTCCCCAGTTATAGACGTTTATTGAGATGCCCTTGCCCTTGAACCTTGAATAGTATTCCGGATCGGAAACAGTGAGAGTCTGTGTGTAATCCTCCTCTTCATCTGTTTCCACGGCAGCTTCTCCGCCGCATCCGGCAAGCATTGTACAGCTCATTGCGGCGGCTAAAAATAATAATAAAGTTTTTTTCATGTAAGTAATTCCTTTTAGAAAAAATTCAGACTGTCTTGCCTCATACAATGCCGCTTTTCTTTGCAGCCCTTGACTCAATGGCGTTTTTCACGATAAGCACAATGACAACGGCAATGAATATCAGAGTCGAAAGGGCATTTATCTCCGGTGAGACCTTGCGGCGGGTCATGGAGTATATGGTGATAGGAAGCGTCTGTGAGGTCGAGCCGCTTGTGAAATAGCTTATAACGAAATCGTCAAGAGAGTAGGTGAAGGACATGAGAAATCCACTTATAACGCCGGGCATTATCTCCGGAAGAACGACCTTGCGGAAAGCCTTGAAAGGTCCGCAGCCGAGATCCTGCGCCGCCTCGTAAATATGCGGATTCATCTGCTTGAACTTGGGCATGACGTTCAGTATGACATAGGGCACGTCAAAGGTGATATGAGCAATAAGCAGCGTAACGAAGCCAAATTCCAGGTTCATACGCGCCGCGAAGAAAACGAAAAGCAGCATAAGGGAAACGCCCGTTACGATCTCCGGATTGATGATAGGCATATTCGTCACATTCATCACGACGGCCTTCGGCACCTTTTTCATGCTGTTTATTCCGATAGCCGCAAGAGTTCCGAGAACTGTGGAGACGATACTTGCGGCAACTGCAATGAGTATCGTGTTGATAAGCGAGGATATAATGATCCTGTTGTGGAAAAGCCGCTTGTACCATTCAAGCGTAAAGCCGCTGAAAACGCTCCGGCTCTTCGTCTCGTTAAAGGAAAAGACGATCAGCACAAAAATAGGAACATACAGAAACAGCAGTACGAGAATAAGATAGAGCTTGCCAAGTTTTTTCAATTTTGCACACCGCCTTTCATTACATGAGCACCTGGTCGTCAGGGTCAAACTGGTTCATGACAGTCATGATAACAAGGATAATTACCATGAGCACAAAGGAGATAGCCGCTCCAAGATGCGGATTATAGGCATTTCCGAGGAACTGCATCTCGATAAGGTCGCCGATGAGCAGGTTCGAGCCGCCGCCCAGCATACGGGAAATAATGAACGTGGAAATAGCCGGTACGAAAACCATAGTGACGCCCGAGGTTATTCCCGGCATACTAAGCGGTACGACAACGCGGAAAAGCGTCTGTACGCCGCTGCATCCCAGATCCTCCGCAGCCTCAAAAAGACTCTTGTCGATCTTTTCCATGACCGAGTACAGGGGCAGTATCATAAAGGGCAGATAGTTATACACCATTCCGAGCACGACCGCCGCAGAGGTGTTTATGAGCTTATACGGTCCGAGACCTATCATCCCCAGCAGATTATTGATAATGCCGTTGTTGCCCAGCAGCGTCATCCAGGCGTAAGTCCTCAGCAGGAAGTTCATCCACATGGGCAGCATTACGATCATCAGCATAGTCCCCTGCTTATGCTTCTCCATCCTCGACAGGATAAATGCCACGGGATAGGCGATAACAAGGCATATGGCTGTTGCGATGAGGGAAAGCCATATTGAGCGGACGAAGATGTTCGCGTATTGTCCCACGTCGGAAATATATTTCAGCGTAAATCCGCCGTCCTCAGTGGTGAAAGCAAAGAACGCTATCATCAGCAGCGGCACGAGGATAAAAACTATCATCCATACCAGATAGGGTGCGGAGAAAAATTTCAGCTTCATTTTCATGTTACATCATTCCTCCGTCTTTTTCATGATATGTATGTCGAAGGGCGCGATGTCCATGCCAACCATAGCTCCTACAGGCTCAGCCTTGGTGGAGTGTACAGTCCATTTCAGATCTACGCCGTCGATAACCATTTCATAGTGAACGCCCTTGAATACAACGGATTCAACGATACCCGTAAGCTTTGCCTTGCCGGGAGCTGTTATCTTCACGTCCTCGGGGCGGATAACAATGTCGACCTCTTCGTTGGCAGCAAAGCCCTTGTCAACGCATTCAAACTGTCTGCCGTTGAACTCCACAAGGCAGTCCCCGGGCATAGTTCCGCTTATGATGTTGCTTTCTCCGATAAAGTCGGCGACAAAGGCGTTTACCGGCTCGTTGTATATGTCCGTAGGCGAGCCGATCTGCTGGATAGAGCCGTTGTTCATGACAACGATGCTGTCGCTCATGGTGAGGGCTTCCTCCTGGTCGTGGGTGACGTAGATGAAGGTGAGCTCAAGCTCTTGCTGGATATTGCGCAGCTCTATCTGCATTTCCTTTCGCAGCTTCAGGTCAAGTGCGCCGAGGGGCTCGTCGAGAAGCAGCACCTTAGGGTGATTTACAAGAGCTCGTGCGATTGCAACACGCTGCTGCTGACCGCCGGAGAGCCTGTTTATGGAGCGTTTCTCATAGCCCATGAGGTTTACAAGCTCAAGCATCTCCCCTACTCTGCGGACAATTTCCTTTTCCGGTATTTTTTTCACTCGCAGACCAAAGGCGATATTTTCGTAAACGTTAAGATGCGGAAACAGCGCGTATTTCTGAAATACGGTGTTGACGTTTCTCTTATGCGGCGGCACACCGTTTATACGCTGTCCGTCGAAGAAAACGTCGCCGCTGTTTGGTTCGAGAAATCCGGCGATAATGCGGAGAGTTGTGGTTTTTCCGCATCCCGACGGGCCGAGGAACGTGACAAATTCCTTGTCCTTTATATCGAGCGATATATTTTTAAGAATCTGTTCGCCGTCCTCAAATTCGACGATTATATTTTTCAAGCTTACGATATTTTCCATTGACCGAGCCTGCCTTTCGTAAAACATTATCGACTAATTATAACATATATCATCAAGAAATGCAACCCACGCGGAAATAAATTACGATAAAAAATTTTTCAACGCGAAATTGCCGGCGGAGGCACTCCGCTTATAACATATAAACTGCAAAAATGCAATATTTGCGGATAGAATTTCAGGATTAAATTTTTCAATCGCGGAATATCTTCGCTAACTAACAAATCAGCGAGGTACTCGCGGTCACGTGAATCGCCAGCGGGTGCTACCCGCCGCAATAGTTATATAATTTTATTTTATCCCGGTACTTGACATTATAAAAGAAATAGTGTATAATATATATGTTGAATTTGCAAAAAGTGTTAATATGCTTGTGTAGCACAGTTGGTAGTGCAGCTCATTCGTAATGAGCAGGTCGCAGGTTCGAGTCCCGTCACAAGCTCCAAAAAAAGTCCCTAAAAATAGGGACTTTTTTTATAGCCTTTAGCGTTTAAAAAGACGATTGCTAACATCTAACGGCTCTTATCCGTCATCAAAACCGTATAATTCCCATAAAACGGCTTGATTATCTGTGGATTCTGGTCGGCATAGCGGAAGATCGTATCTGCCAGACCCTTTTCCAGAAAGCTTTTCAGCGCCTGGTGATCCTGACTGTGGACTTCTTCACAAAGGGAGGAAACGGCAATCACCCGACTGCCCTGATGGTTCATTACCCTGAAAGGCCAGATACGGCAGTCGAAGGGCTTATCGTCTCCCAAGGCGCAGCCCTTATCTGTAAGTGCAGGACAGCGGAACAGCTCGCCGTCGGCAATTTCTCCGGCATTTATAACATAACCGCCGCTAACAGCGGCAAACTTCGACTCCGGATTAATCTCCAGAGTCTTTTTCATTGTTTCAGCGTCAAAAACAGGTGTTTCCCAGATATCGTACCTGTCGAAGATACAGCACATCCGGCAATTTGCGCAGGAGCTCTGGTTTAAAATTTCTTTTATCATAATTATCACCATATGCAATACCGCACAATGCTGAATATACATTGTGCGGTATTATTTTAGAACTTGTTCTTACATTTCAGTTTATTCAATATCTCCGTGATGAGCCTGGAGAGACTTCACTTCGATGTTGTTGTTCAGCTTGATAGCCTTGATTCCCTCAACGGAGGCCTTAGCAGCCGCCATTGTTGTGATATAGGGGATGCGGTGCTTGATAGCAGCCTTTCTGATGTAGCTGTCGTCGTGGATAGAGGACTTTCCGGCAGGAGTGTTGATTATCAGCTGTATCTCGCCGTTTGCTATTTCGTCGGCAATATTCGGTCTGCCCTCGTAGATCTTGAAGATACGCTCGCAGGGAACGCCAGCCTCAACAAGAAGCTTGTAGCACTTGTGAGTAGCCAGTATCTTAAATCCGACCTCGCAGAAGCCCTTAGCGATGTCGATAAGCTCCGGCTTGTCTCTGTCGCAGATGCTCAGGAGAACAGTACCCTCGCAGGGGAGAGCTGTCTTTGTAGCCTCCTGCGCCTTGTAGTAAGCCTCGCCGAAGGACTTGGAAATACCCAGAACCTCGCCGGTAGAGCGCATCTCAGGGCCGAGAACGGGATCGACCTCCTGGAACATATTGAAGGGGAAAACAGCTTCCTTGACGCCGTAGTGGTTGATCCTTCTGTCCTTGAGCTCCGGAACGGGGGAGGGCTTGCCTGTGATAGAAGAGGTGATTATCTCAGTCGCTATCTTTACCATGTTTATATCGCAGACCTTGGAAACCAGCGGAACTGTTCTTGAAGCACGTGGATTAGCCTCCAGCACGTAAACCGTGTCGCCCTCGATAGCGTACTGCATATTCATAAGACCGCATACGTTCATTTCAACGGCAATTCTCTTGGTGTAGTCCTTGATAGTTGCGACCTGCTCAGCCGTCAGATTCTTTGAGGGCAGTATGCAGGCGGAGTCGCCGGAGTGAACGCCTGCAAGCTCGATATGCTCCATAACAGCCGGAACAAAGCAGTGCTCGCCGTCGGAAATAGCGTCGGCCTCGCACTCTGTAGCGTGGTTGAGGAAACGGTCGATGAGGATAGGTCTGTCGGGAGTTACGCCGACAGCAGCGTTCATGTATACAGACATCATCTCGTCGTCGTGAACGATCTCCATTCCGCGTCCGCCAAGAACGTAGGAGGGACGAACCATTACAGGATAGCCGATGCGGTTTGCTATTTCGATAGCCTCTTCCGCATTGACAGCCATTCCAGCCTCGGGCATGGGGATATTCAGCTTATCCATCATAGCGCGGAAGTGGTCTCTGTCCTCGGCGAGGTCTATAGTCTCCGGAGTTGTACCCAGGATATTTACGCCGTATTTTTTCAGGTCGTTTGCAAGATTAAGAGGAGTCTGTCCACCGAACTGTGCGATAACGCCGACGGGCTTTTCCTTATCGTGGATAGCGAGAACGTCCTCCAGAGTCAGGGGCTCGAAATAGAGCTTGTCGGAGGTATCATAGTCTGTGGAAACAGTCTCGGGGTTGCAGTTTACGATGATCGACTCGAAGCCCAGCTTTTTCAGTGCAAGAGCGGCGTGAACGCAGCAGTAGTCGAACTCGATACCCTGACCGATTCTGTTAGGGCCGCCGCCGAGGATCATAATTTTCGGCTTGTCTGTGCTTACAGGGCTGTTGTCCTCGTCAAGGTGATATGTGCTGTAGTAGTAAGCTGCATTCTGTGTGCCGCTTACGTGAACGCCCTCCCATGCCTCCTTGATACCGAAGCCGATGCGCGCGTTTCTGATCTCCTCTTCTGTAACCTCAAGCAGAGAGCTGAGGTATCTGTCGGAGAAGCCGTCCAGCTTCGCCTGTTTCAGAACGTCCTTTTCCGGAACGCTGCCCTTCATCGTCAGGAGCTTTTCCTCCTCCTGGACAAGCTCCAGCATCTGCTCAAGGAAGTAGTGCTTTATCTTTGTAAGCTCGTGAATTTCATCTATAGACGCGCCCTTGCGGAGAGCCTCATAGATAACGAACTGTCTTTCGCTTGTGGGGAATCTGAGCTGGGCAAGGAGCTCGTCCTTTGTCATCTCATTGAAATTCTTTGCAAAGCCAAGACCGTATCTTCCGGTTTCAAGGCTTCTGATAGACTTCTGGAAAGCCTCCTTATATGTCTTGCCTATGCTCATTACCTCGCCTACTGCGCGCATCTGCGTGCCCAGCTTGTCCTCTGCGCCCTTGAACTTCTCAAATGCCCAGCGAGCGAACTTGATAACGACATATTCACCGTCGGGAACATACTTATCGAGAGTGCCGTACTTTCCGCAGGGTATCTCGTCAAGAGTCAGACCGCAGGCGAGCATAGCGGAAACGAGAGCGATGGGGAAGCCCGTGGCCTTTGAGGCGAGAGCGGAGGAACGCGAGGTTCTTGGGTTGATCTCGATAACTACGATGCGTCCCGTCTCGGGGTCGCGGGCGAACTGGCAGTTGCAGCCGCCGATGACCTGGATAGACTCGATTATCTTATAGGACATTTCCTGGAGCTCCAGCTGAACGTCCTCGGGGATAGTCAGCATAGGAGCAGAACAGAAGGAATCGCCTGTATGAACGCCGATAGGGTCGATATTTTCGATGAAGCAGACAGTTATCTTGTTGTTTGCCGCGTCACGGACAACCTCGAGCTCAAGCTCCTCCCAGCCGAAAATACACTCCTCAACGAGGACCTGTCCTACCAGAGAAGCCTGGAGTCCGCGTGCGCAGACTACCTTCAGCTCGTCGACGTTGTACACCATTCCGCCGCCTGCGCCGCCCATGGTGTAGGCAGGACGGAGAACAACGGGGTATTTCAGAGCTTCGGCAATTTTCACAGCCTCGTCAACGGTATAGGCTACCTCGCTTCTGGGCATACCGATACCCAGCTCTGACATAGCGTTCTTGAACTCGATACGGTCCTCGCCGCGCTCGATAGCGTCTACCTGAACGCCGATGACCTTTACTCCGTACTTTTCGAGCACGCCTGCCTTGTCCAGCTCGGAGCAGAGATTAAGACCGGACTGTCCGCCCAGATTGGGGAGAAGAGCATCCGGACGCTCCTTGTCGATTATCTGGGTGAGGCGCTCCAGGTTAAGGGGCTCAATGTAAGTGATATCCGCAACATCGGGGTCTGTCATGATAGTTGCAGGATTTGAATTTACGAGGACGATCTCGTATCCGAGACTCCTGAGGGCTTTGCAGGCCTGAGTTCCCGAGTAGTCAAACTCGCACGCCTGACCGATAATGATAGGTCCTGAACCGATTATCAGGATCTTATTAATGTCTGTTTTTTTAGGCATAATATAAAATCTCCCTTATTTTAGGCAGCGTAAATACCGTTGCCCTTATTATCCAATATATATGATAACACAAAATTCAAAAAAATGCAAGAGTTTATTTGTTTTTTTACGAAAAAAGCGGGGCAGCTCCCACAGCTGTTTCCAGTGCAATTTCCATCATTTCCCGGAACGTCGTCTGACGCTCCTCCGCCGTAGTCGATAAGCCTTTGAGCGGACAATCGGACACCGTCAGTATGCAGAGGGCGTTTTTTCCTGAGCGCGCTGCGTTCATGTAGAGAGCCGCCGCCTCCATTTCAATGGCAAGAACTCCCATTTTACCCCAGTCCGAAAGGCTGTCAGCGTCGTCGTAGAAGGCGTCGCTGGAAAGAATATTTCCAACGTGATACGTGCAGCCGGATTTTTCCGCAGCCTCCGCAGCCGCAGAAATCAGCCTCCATGACGCTGCAGGAGCGTATGTCCCCGGCAGTCTGTACTGTGCGGCGTAGTTGGAGTTGGTGCTTGCGCCTATCCCTATGATAATGTCCCGAAGTTCCACAGTATCGGCAATAGCCCCGGCTGTGCCGACCCGGATGATATTCTCCACGCCGTATTCATTGAAAAGCTCGTGGGAGTAGATGCCGATAGAGGGCATGCCCATTCCGCTGCCCTGAACTGATACGGGAACGCCCTTATATGTTCCGGTGAAGCCCAGCATTCCCCGGACCTCGTTGTAGCAGACCGGGTCATCCAGGTAATTTTCGGCGATGAATTTAGCTCTAAGCGGATCGCCGGGCATGAGGACTGTTTTGGCGATATCGCCTTTTTTAGCATTGTTGTGAGGTGTAGGCATAGAGGTAACTCCTTTCGGCTATAAGGTCAACACCGCACAAAGAATGTCTGACGCGTAGTCTTTGTGCGGTGCTGCATTTATTTTTTCAGCATTTTCTGAACGGTAGTCATCATAGGGCGGAAATTCAGCATCATCACCATGATAAACAGGATAAACAGCCAGAGATATGGCAGGCTGAATTTGCCGATAATGACCCAGGTCATCATAAAAATAAGCGCCGTATTCGCAAGGGTACGACTGCCCTTGTATTTGAAGGGAACGTAATATCTTGCGTCGATGATCCTTGCCCAGAAGCAGAAGAAATAGCTGAGGAACGTCGCCACGGCAGCGCCCTGGATTCCCCAGGCAGGAATGAGGAAGAAGTTCATTACCAGGTTTATGGAGCAGGCGGCAAGGCTCGTCCAGAAGCTGTTTTTCGTGTGGCGCGTGGCGGTGTAGATACCGCCGAGGAACTGGTTAAGGGACATGAATACTACAGACGCCACGAGTATAGGCGTGAACAGATAGACTGTCTTGTATTCAGGGTACGTGCTTGTGTTGGTGATTATAGCCGTCACAGGCTTGATAAGCAGCAGAAGTCCTGCGGAGGCGATAAACAGTATAGCCTCATATGCGCTGTAAACGCGCTGGTAGAAGCGGTTTCTGTCGGCGGAGTCGTTTTCGGTTATGGCGGACATATTCCAAGCCTGGAAGAAAATAGTGGAGACCATGGAGATAAGATTTGGTATCCTGTTCGCCACGCCGTAAAGTCCCACCTGATCCATACCGAGCTCAACACGGCTGCTGTGCATATTTTTGATGAAAATTCTGTCGGAAAGCCCGGTTATCGTCCACATGACAATAGTCGGGATAAGAGGCAGGGAATAGGTCATCATTTCCTTTGCAAGAGGGCTGCTGAAATTTTTCAGCTTGAAAAACGACCGCAGATCGCCGAAAACGATGAGGAAAACCGACGAGCAGAGGTCGGAGAGGATGACCGACAGCATAAAGCCCTTTACGCCCATTTTAAAGCCTGCGATGAAGACGAGGTTAAAGACGAGCAGGGAAAGTGTTGCGAGTATGCCGTCGAGGGCGAAAAGCTGCACCATATCCCGCGCCCGGACGAATTGCGCGCACAGCATACGCAGGGACGAGATACAGACGTACAGCGTCAGCAGCATGGAGTAGCCCTTTATGAAGTTGAGGGCGGAGACGAACCGCAGTCCCGGCACAATGAGCGCCATCACCAGCATTCCGGCGAAGGTGATAACTGCCGAGGTGGTGAAAACCGCCTTTTTATCGTAATTTTTGTCCAGCCCGAAGCGTATGAGATACTCCTGGAGAGCAAAGGTGAAAATGGGCTGTAAAAACAGGGCTGCCGTTTCGAGCAGATCCTTCTGACCCATGCCGGACGGGTCGATATATTTCGTGTATAGCCGTGTAAGCAGTATGACCAGTATCTTCGAGCCGAATGTACCGATCGCGAATATCACGGTGTTGAATGCAAGCTTTTTATATTTATTCATTTTGTTTCTCTTTTAAATTTTTCTTATCAGGCTGGCTTCACCGGAGGTGAGCGTCAGCGTTCCGTTGTTTTCTGTTTCGACCGTAAGATTGGCGTTTTCGTCGATCCCAACGGCTTTTCCGGTTATTGTTTTTCCGCCGAAGCTGGCGGTTATCATATGACCGGTAAGCATTTCGCGGCGGCGGTATTCGCCGAGGTGAAGGCGGCTTTCCATATTGTCCAGCCAGTATTCCAGCCGATTTGCGATCCTTCCGCACAGCTCGCAGCGGTTTACCCGGACTCCGGTTTCGCTTTCCAGGTCGGTAACCCGGCTGGCAAGCTCTCCGAAATCGTGGGAGGCGGTGTTGATGCCGATGCCTACTACAGCGTATTCAAGAGAGTTCATTTCCATGCTCAGCGAGGCTTCCGTAAGTATGCCGCATATTTTTTTGCCGTTGACGTACAGGTCGTTTACCCATTTTATATCGACCCTACATCCGCAAAGCTCCTCCACAGCCTCCGCAGCAGCGACAGCCGCCGACGATGTGATAAGCGGACTGAGGGAAATATCGAATCTCGGGCGCAGGATCATACTCATATACAAACCGCTGCCCTTCGGAGACTCGAATTTTCTGCCGAGTCTGCCCTTGCCTCCGATCTGGGTCTCCGCAAGAACGACAGTTCCTGCCGCTTCACCCTTTGCGGCAAGCTTTTTCGCGTAATTATTGGTTGAATCGGTCTCGCTCAGGATAACGGCGTTTCTGCCGGAGATAAGCTCCGGCAGGAGAATATCTCCGTTCCCGAGACGATAGCCCTTTGCGGTCGCCGATTCGATGACGAAGCCCTCGGCTTCGAGAGCCTTTACGGCTTTCCAGACCGCGTTGCGGCTGATATTGAGGCTTCTTGAAAGCTCGCCTCCGGAAATATAATTTTCCCCGGCTTCCAGAAGCTTTTTTAAAACGATGCTTTTAGTTGTATTTTCCATTATATATATCTATATCCTAATAAAAAATAAGCGAGTCAAGCAAAACGTCTGCAAGACTCGCTGCTGGTGGACCTGAGGAGGTTCGAACTCCCGACCTCTGCAATGCGAATGCAGCACTCTCCCAACTGAGCTACAGGCCCGTTAACGCAGCGCCGCATGAGCTTCACGCAGCGCTGTCCGAATTATTTTTTTAGCTTACCGAGCAGACCGCCGACCTTATCGCCGATGTCGTCCAGCTTTACTTTAGCCTTGACGCCGTCCACTACCTTTTCGATCTGGTCGTCAGGGAGGTCGATCCCGATAACGCCCTCAACAGCCTTTATGGGACTGTCCTTGAATTTTTTTCCGAAATCCTTATCGTTCTTCACCTTATCGACAAGCTCGTCGATCTTAGCTTTAATATCCATGAAAAACAGCTCCTTGCGTTCTGATAGAATTATTATACCATATTTTTTTCCAATAATCAAGAGGATTTTTATAAAAAATTCAAATTCGGCGAAAAATAAAATAAGATCAAGCTTGATACCAGAATTTTCAACAGTTTTCGGCAAAATTTTTCACTTTAAATTCACTTTCGCGCGGCTTGCAATTTCTCGTTTATTATGCTATAATAATATATGTATCATTTTTCGACAAATTTCGATGTATTACGAGGTAAAGTATGGGGAATAATTTTTCACTGGGCATTGACGTAGGCTCTACCACTGTCAAGACCGTCATAACCGACAAGGAAAATAAGATCGTCTATTCAAAATATCAGCGGCACTTCTCCCGGGTAAAGGAAACTGTCGTTGAACAGCTGGGCATTATTGCCGAAAGCTATCCGGAGGCGCGCTTTACCGTCTGCATTACCGGTTCTGCCGGACTCGGACTTGCAAATGCCGCGGATATCCCCTTTGTTCAGGAGGTCCACTGCGCATTTCTGGCTGTAAAGGAAAAAGCGCCGGACGCCGACGCGGTTATCGAGCTTGGCGGCGAGGACGCTAAGATAATCTTCCTCACCGGAGGTGTGGAGCAGCGTATGAACGGTACCTGCGCAGGCGGTACGGGAGCTTTCATCGACCAGATGGCTACCCTGCTCGGAATTACCGCCGACGAGCTTGACGAGCTGTCCCTGAAAGCGGAAAAGGTCTACCCTATCGCGTCGCGGTGCGGAGTTTTCGCGAAATCCGACATCCAGCCGCTTCTTAATCAGGGCGCGCGCCGGGAGGATATTTCCGCAAGTATCTTTCAGGCTGTTGTCGACCAGACTGTTTCCGGTCTGGCGCAGGGTCGCTCTATCGAGGGAAAGGTGCTCTTCCTCGGAGGCCCTCTCCACTTCCTCAGCGGTCTGAAAAAGGCGTTCGTCAAAACTCTCGGTCTCGACGAGGAGCACGCTGTGTTCCCGGAGGACGGTCCTGTATTTGTAGCCTACGGCTGCGCTCTTTACGGCGCACAGAGTGAAGAGGCGCTGACTATAGATGAGATAACCGGGAAGATCGTTGATTCAAAGGCTTCCGACAGCATCGTTACAGGCGAGCCGCTTTTCGCCTCTCAGGAGGAATATAACGAGTTTATCGCGCGTCATAAAAAATATGACCTTGGCTATGCGGACATACGCACCTACGAGGGCGACGCCTATCTCGGAATCGACGCAGGCTCGACTACCACAAAGCTGGTGCTCATCACCGGAGACGGACGCATCCTCTATCACCATTATTCCTCGAATCTCGGTCAGCCGCTGGATAAGATCGCAGCGCAGGTGAAAACGATCCGCGAATCCATGAACCCCAATATTACCATAAAAGGCTCTGCCGTCACAGGCTACGGCGAGGATCTGATAAAAGCCGGTCTTGCCGTAGATTTCGGCATCGTAGAGACCGTCGCTCACTTCAAGGCTGCGGCGTATTTCTGTCCGGAGGTGGATTTCATCATCGACATCGGCGGACAGGACATCAAGTGCTTCCGCATAAAAAATCACACCATAGACAGCATCATGCTCAACGAGGCTTGCTCCTCCGGATGCGGCTCGTTTATCCAGACCTTTGCCATGGCTCTCGGCTATGACATCGCAGAGTTTTCAAGGCTCGGACTTTTCGCCAAGAACCCGGTAGACCTCGGCTCACGCTGCACGGTATTCATGAACAGCTCCGTAAAGCAGGCTCAGAAGGACGGCGCGACTGTTGAGGACATCTCCGCCGGACTTTCCTCCTCTATCATCAAGAACGCTGTCTACAAAGTAATACGCGCCAATTCTCCCGATGAGCTGGGAAAAAATATCGTCGTCCAGGGCGGAACCTTCCTCAACGACGCAGTGCTCCGCTCGTTTGAAAAGGAGCTGGGCAGAAACGTTATCCGTCCGGCTGTTTCCGGACTTATGGGAGCGCTGGGCTGCGCACTCTATGCAAAAGAAAATTCCACCGGCGAGTCCACCCTCATTTCCGGAGAAGAGCTGGCAGGCTTTACATATACGTCAAAATCGGCGAAATGCGGCGGCTGTACCGCAAACTGCCAGCTGAATATAATCAGCTTCGGCAAGGGCAGAAGCTTCATTTCCGGAAACCGCTGCGAAAGAGGCGCAGGCAAGGGCAAAAAGAACAGTATCCCCAACCTCTACGAGTACAAGTACAACAGTATCCTTGCGGCAGCCGGGGAACATCAGCCTGCGAGACCTGTAGGAAAGGTGGGACTTCCTCTCTGCCTCAGCTTCTATGAGCAGCTTCCATTCTGGGACACATTTTTCAAGGAGCTGGGCTTTGAGACCGTCATAAGCGAGGAAAGCTCCCGGGATATGTATTATCTGGGTCAGCATACTATTCCCTCGGACACGGTCTGCTACCCGGCAAAGCTTGCTCACGGTCATGTTGAGGATCTGCTGAACAAGGGCGTGGACTTCATATTCTACCCCTGCATGAGCTATAATTTAGATGAGGGTGAAAGCGACAACCACTTCAACTGCCCGGTAGTCGCCTACTATCCCGAGCTGCTGAAGGCCAACAACCTGCGGCTCAACGATAAGAATTTCCGTCATCCCTACATGGACATGAACAACCGGAAAAATATTATCCGCGTTATGAAAGAGACGCTGAAGGACTTCAATATCGGCGGAAAGATAAAAAATGCCGCAGATAAGGCGTTTGAGGCTTATCATAAGTATCAGGCTGATATTTCCGCAAAGGCGCAGGAGATAATCGCCCAGGCGCGCGCCGAGGGCCGCAAGATAATCGTCCTTGCCGGAAGACCCTACCACATCGACCGGGAGATAAACCACGGCATACACAAGCTTGTTACGAGCCTCGGCATGGCAGTCGTCACAGAGGACAGCGTGGCTCATCTGGGTCATGTTCCGGAGCTTGGAGTTCTGAACCAGTGGACATATCACTCACGTCTCTACCGTGCGGCGCAGTATGTCACCACCCAGCCGGATATGCAGCTGATACAGCTTGTGTCCTTCGGCTGCGGAATAGACGCCGTTACCGGAGACGAGGTGCGGAGTATTCTCGAGGGTGGCGGAAAGCTGTATACACAGCTTAAGATCGACGAAATAAACAACCTTGGAGCTGCAAGGATAAGACTGCGAAGCCTTGTTGCGGCTATTGACAATAAAAACTCGTTATCATAGGATGCTGCTTCTATGATAACAGGTTCTGGATCCGGAGGAGAGAAATGTCAGAATACGTAAAATTTACCGAGGATATGATAAAGACCCACACTATCCTTGTGCCGGATATGCTGCCGGTCCATTTTAAGCTGCTTATAGCCATTTTCGAGAGCAAGGGCTATAAAATGGAGCTGCTTACCAATGATTCCCATGCCGTTGTTGACGAGGGTCTGAAAAATGTCCACAACGACGCCTGCTATCCTGCGCTGCTGGTCATAGGTCAGTTTATGGACGCTCTTAAAAGCGGCAGATACGACCCGGATAAGACCGCCCTTCTTATCACTCAGACAGGGGGCGGCTGCCGTGCGTCCAACTACATACATCTGCTGCGAAAGGCTGTTGCAAAGAATTTTCCGCAAGTCCCCGTTGTTTCGCTGAATTTCAGCGGACTTGAAAAGGACAGCGCGTTTAAGATAACCGCGCCCATGTTCCTGAAAATGCTGTATGCGGTGCTCTACGGCGATCTGCTCATGACCTGCTACAACAAGTGCCGCTCCTATGAGGTGACGCCCGGCGAGTCAAAGGCTGTTCTCGACAAGTGGCAGAAGCTCCTTGGCGATATGTTCAAGTCCGGCGGAACTAAGTTCATGAAAACGAAAAAGTTCTACCGCGCTATCCTCGACGACTTCGCCGCCATAAAGCAGACCGGAGAAAAGAAGATCCGGGTAGGCATCGTAGGCGAGATCTACGTCAAGTATTCGCCGCTGGCAAACAATCACCTTGAGGACTTCCTCATCTCTGAGGGCTGCGAGCCGGTCGTTCCGTCGCTGCTGGAGTTCGTTATGTACTGCGCCGCAGGAACTTTCAACGATGCGAAAAAATATGACAGCAAAAGCCTTAATACCGAGGCTTTCAAGCTTGGCTACAAGCTCATCTACTCGAAGCAGAAGGAGCTTATAAAGATCATGAAGGAGCAGGGCTCGTTCGATCCGCTCCATGATTTCGAGCATCTTCGCCATCTTGCCGACGAGTATATCGATCAGGGCGTGGTCATGGGCGAGGGCTGGCTTATCCCGGCGGAAATGGCAGCTCTGGCGCAGTCCGGCGTGGAGAACATAATCTGCACCCAGCCCTTCGGCTGCCTGCCGAATCATATCGTGGCAAAGGGAATGTCCCGGGTCATCAAGGACAAAAATCCCAACGCAAATATAGTCGCCATTGACTACGATCCCGGCGCGACGCGGGTAAATCAGGAAAACAGGATCAAGCTCATGCTTGTTAACGCGAAGAGGTAGGCTATGATAAAGGACAGAAGCGGAAATATCATTCCGGAGAACAGGCGCCAGGGCAGGGCGCTGAAGCTGCTGTACAGGACTGTTCCCGGGCGCATTATCCTGAAAGGGCTGACTGCGCCTATAGTGTCGAAAATTGTCGGAAAATTCATGGATTCACCGCTGTCCGTGTTTATGATAGGCTCGTTTATCAGGAACAATAATATAAATATGGACGATTTCCAGCCGGAGAGGTACAGCTCCTACAACGCGTTTTTTACCCGGAGGATCAAGCCGGACGTGCGTCCTGTAGACATGGAAAATACGCATCTGATAAGCCCCTGCGATTCAAAGCTTACAGTTTATGAAATAACGGAAAACAGCCGTTTTAATATCAAGGCTTCCAGCTACAGCGTGGCTGAGCTGACGGGAAGCAGAAAAGCGTCGGAGCGATATAAGGGCGGACTGTGCATGATCTTCCGCCTTGACGTGGACGACTATCACCGTTACTGCTACATTGACGACGGCACCAAAACGGTGAACAGGTTTATTCCAGGCGAGCTGCACACGGTAAATCCGATAGCTCTGGAGCGATACAACATCTACAAGCGCAACAGCCGGGAGTGTACGCTGCTTTGCACGGAAAATTTCGGCGACGTTATGCAGGTCGAGGTCGGCGCGATGATGGTGGGCAGGATATGCAATCTTCACAGCTCCGGAAAAATACGCCGGGGCGAGGAAAAGGGCAGATTCGAGTTCGGCGGCTCGACGATAGTTCTTCTTTTTGAGAAGGATAAAGTTGTTCCGGACAGCGATATACTGGCAAATTCAGCTCAGGGAACCGAGACAGTAGTGAGATACGGGGAAAGTATAGCTATTTCAGCACAATAAACCACTCTTGCAAGCGTAAAAACCGGGTTTCCAAAGGGACAATGTCCCTTTGGTAGTGTCCAGAGGCGAAGCCTTTGGCGAGGTATGGAGCAGAGCTCCATATCGACGGAACGTCGATGATGCCTTCAGGCGCTCTGCAAGGGGTGAATTTCAAAACAGTCCGGGGGACTGTTTTGAAAGAGGGGACGCTCTGCAAGAGAGAGCGTCCCCTAAAACAACCCTGGCAAATTCAATTCAATTTTGCAAAAAGAAGAACTGATACAAAAAGGCTGCTGCAATTCATGCAACAGCCGATTTTTTATTATACCGCAGATTTCTTAGTATTCACCTTTGTATCCGGAATACTCACCTTTTCAATATCCGCGCCAAGTGCGCGAAGCTTTCCCTCCATGCAGTCGTAGCCGCGTTCAATGTGGAAAATATCCTCGATCTCCGTAACGCCGCTTGCCGCAAGACCTGCGATTATCAGGGCGGCTCCGGCTCTGAGGTCACACGCCTTTACAGGTGCGCCCATGAGCTTTCCAGTGCCCTCGACCAGGGCGACCTTGCCGTTTACCGTTATATCCGCGCCCATACGCCGCAGCTCGTCAACATAGCCGAAACGCTGATCCCAGATATTTTCCGTGATGATGCTCGTCCCCTTTGCAAGAGTCAGCAGCGTGGCGATCTGTGACTGCATATCCGTGGGAAATCCCGGATGCGGCGCAGTTTTGATATTTGCCTTTACAAGAGGTCCATCCACCCAGACACGGATGCTGTCGTCGAACTGCTCTATATTCACACCTATTTTCTCCATTTTCTTCGTTATGGATTCAAGATGCTTAGGAATGACGTTTTTTATGAGAACATCGCCCTTTGTAGCCGCAATGGCAGCCATAAACGTACCTGCTTCTATCTGGTCGGGGATAACGGCGTAGGTCGTACCTCTGAGCCGCTCCACACCGCGTATCTTTATAACGTCGGTACCTGCGCCCATGATATTCGCGCCCATTGAGTTGAGGAAGTTTGCAAGGTCAACGATATGGGGCTCTTTAGCGGCGTTTTCGATGACTGTCAGTCCCTCAGCCTTTACGGCTGCAAGCATGGCGTTCATGGTCGCGCCTACCGTTACCACGTCGAAGAATATCTGGCTTCCCCGGAGCTTTTCCGCCCGGAGGTCGATCATGCCCTGGCTAAGGGTATATTCCGCTCCGATAGAGGAAAACGCTTTCAGATGCTGGTCGATAGGTCTGTCGCCGAGAGGACAGCCTCCGGGCATAGACACTCTTGCCCTGCCGAATTTGCCCAGAAGCGCGCCGAGAAAATAGTAAGAAGCGCGCATTTTTCTTGCGGTCTCGTAGGGCACGCAGTGTTTGTCGATCTTTGTAGGGTCTATCCTGTAAATATTGGCGTCAAGCTTTGTTATCTCTGCACCCATTTCAGTAAGTATGTGCAGACAGATATTTACGTCGCTTATATTCGGGACGTTTTCGATAACGCAAGGCTCGTCCGACAGAATAACAGCCGGAAGAATGGCTACAGCGGCATTTTTCGCTCCGCTTATGGTCACCTCGCCGGTCAGCCGGCGGCCGCCCTTGATAATAAACTTATCCACTTAATTCTCTCCTTAGTTCGGGAACTCTAATTTTTCCCGGTTTTTAGGAAACACCGCATGAAGCGCGTCTGATGCACGATCCTCGTGCGATGCTGCCTTTATCTCGTGTTCTGTTTATTCAGCAGAGTCGGGAGCTGTATCTGTATCTTCTGTTTCTCCCTCTGTCGTTTCCGCATCTGAAGCTTCGCCGCCTGCCTCGTCCTCTTCGGGAGCTTCTGCTGCAGGCTCTGTCATGTCATATTCGCTTATATACCACTTTACCGGGCTTCCGTCGTATTCCTCAACTGTCACGGACTCGATGATAACGTCGTTCAGGGGCTTATCGCTGTCGTCAGTCTCTGTCTGCTGAACTCTGAATACAACGTCGAGACCGTCGATGACCTGTCCGAAAACGGTGTAGTTGCCGTCGAGATAGGGATAGCCGTAGCCTGCCTTTAAATATGTTTCCATTTTGCTTTCGGAATATCCGGCAGCGTTGGCGAAAATAGTATCGTTCATTTCCATTCCGGTCACGATATAGAACTGGCTGCCGTTAGTGGAGGTCGCGCCGGAGTTTGCGTAACACAGCGCGCCGGCAACATGGAGCAAAGAGCCGTATGTTCCGCCGTCAAACGAGCCGCCCCAGGCTGATTCGCCGCCCATGCCCGTACCAAGGGGATCGCCTCCCTGTATCATAAAGTCGCTGATAACTCTGTGGAAGGTGAGACCGTCATAGTAGCCGCTTTCAGCAAGCTGGAAGAAATTCTCGGCTGCATCCGGAAGATATTCCGGGAAAAGCTTGAATTTCACAGTGCCGTAGTCCTTGATTTTCATGGAGACTATCTTCTCGCCGATCTGCGGCTCTGTATAGTTCACAGGGGCTGTCGGCTGCCAGTCATAGTCGCTGATACGCCATTTCAGCTCCTCGCCGTTATACTCTGTGATCCTTACGCTTTCCATAACGACATTATTGAGAGGCTTGTCGTTCGCGTCTGTGGCGGTGGACTGGATATTGAAAATTATGTCCAGACCCTCGTACACCTGACCGAAAACGGTATAGCCGCCGTCGAGGCTTGGCGTACCGCCGACCTCCTTGTAGAGATTACGCTGATTCTCGGAAAACTCAGCTCCGGTATAGGAAGCAATGGAGTCCATATCGGCGTCGGTTACGGAAGAGCCTGTAACGATGTAGAACTGGCTGCCGTTCGTGGAGGTGCTGCCGGAGTTTGCATATGCGACGGCTCCGGGAACGTGTATCAGGTGACCGTTTACACCGCCCTCGAACTTGCCGCCCCAGGTCGATTCGCCGCCCATACCGTTGCCGAGGGGATCGCCGCCCTGGATCATAAAGTCCTGGATAATGCGGTGGAAGGTAAGACCGTCATAGTAGCCGCTTTCTGCCAGCTTAGTGAAATTCTCCGCGCCCTTTGAGGCATATTCCGGAAACAGGCGGAATTTCACTGTTCCGTAGTCTTTGAAGGTTATCTCGACGACCTTGTCGCCGTTTTTAGGAGCTGTGTAATTCATTATCTCCGCGTTTTCTTCTGCAGAGAAGCCGACGGATTCCTCGTCCTTATCTTTGCCGCAGGCGGTCATAGTCAGAACCGAGCCGGCTGTCAGCGCGCACAGGAGAACAGCCAGAATTTTCTTTTTTATATTCATTTTATCAAACCTCTTTTTAAGGACGGCACAGCTTTTTTATCATGCCGTGCTGTCTGCAATATTATTCTGATACTCCAACTATTAATTATACAACATAAAAGCCAGTTTGTAAATAGTTTCCTTAAAATTTTGGTAATAATTAATGATTGCCGCAGGATAAAGCGGTAGAAAAACGTTAATTATTCGGCAGTTTTTTCATTTTCAGCCGTATCCTCCTCCGGCTCGTATGTGGAAATGGTCACGGAATTTATCATGATATCCTCTTTCGGGAGCATATAAGTTCCGTTGTTCTCCGATTCAAGATTTGCAAGAGTCTCCACCACGTCAAGCCCCTGATAGGTCTGACCGATAACGGTAAGCTGCTGGGAGAAATTTGGTATTCCGCCCTTGTCGATAAAAGCCTGTCCGAGGTCTTTATCCTGGGAGCTGTCCATAAGCTCTTTCTTTATTTCGTCGGTGAACTCGATAGAATTTACTATTGCAAAACGGCTGCCGTTGTAGTATGTTCCGCCGCCGAATATCCTTTCGCCGAAGCTTCGGTCGATGGTCGTGGTCATGCTGCATATCGCGCCTCTGAAGGGCCAGAGATCCTGGTGCAGCTCTCTTTCCACGAGCTCACGGGAAACGTCGTAGCCCTCGGGCATTTCGCCGTTTTTCAGCTTGCTTCCGGCAGCCGAGTATGCGCCGCTGTCGGAATTGAAAACGTAGGTGTTGGTATAGTAGCCGCTTTCCGCCAGCTCGACGAAATTTTTAACGGCATTAGGAGACTGCTCCGGATAGAGAACGAAGCGGAACTCGCCGAGAGTCGTGTCAACGATAGCTATAGGGGCGCCTGCTTTTGGCTCTTCAAGCTGGATAAGCTGCATCGTTTCCGGGTCTATGTTGATATACGTGTTATTTTTTGCCTGTTTTCCTTGAATATAGAGAAGAGCCACGGTAAGAACGCCCATGACGAGCGCGACTATTATAATAAATTTGCCCATTGACATTTTCTTTTTCATTCTGCACCTCGGAGTTGATTGATAATTCTATTCTTCCACGTTGTTATTCTTTCATTATACCATTTTTCGCCAAAAAAGTCAATCACTGAATTTATCAAGAAAACAATGCCGCTCACTGCCGTCGCGGTAGGAGATTATCCGCCGCAGATCCACATTTTCCGCGCTTCTGAAAATGCTCATATCAACTCCGGGGTTTGTCTGCCGGAGCTGACGGAGAAGCTCCTTCACCTCAGCCCTTTTGGAGCTTTTATCGCTGTTTTCCGACATTTTGCAGGCGCATCGGATAAATTCCAGCCCGTTATGCTCTGCCCAGCCGATTATATCCGCCTCACGGACGAGATAGAGCGGTCTTATGACCTCGACGGGATAATTTTCAGCCGCAAGTCTGGGCATCATTGTCTGCATCTGCGAGCCGTAGAGCATCGCCATGAGAATTGTTTCCACAACGTCGTCGAAATGGTGTCCCAGTGCGATCTTTCCGCAGCCCAGCTCCTGCGCCGTTTTATAAAGAAATCCACGCCGGAGTCTTGCGCAGAGAAAGCATGGATTTTTCGGGGACTTTTCGGCGGAGCTGAATATCTCCGTCCTGTAAAATTTCGGGGAGATGCCGAGAATCTCGCAGTTTCCCCGTATCTTCGCCATATTTTCCGCGCTGTAGCCCGGGTCCATGACGATAAATTCGAGCTCGAAGGGGATCTCGCCGTTTCTGTGCAGGTGCTTCAGGCATTGCGCCATTAGCATTGAATCCTTGCCGCCGGAGATGCAGACGGCGATTTTGTCGCCTGGAGAGATAAGCCGATAATCCCGTATTCCCCGGCGGAATTTCGTCCAGATGCTCTTCCCGAACGCCTGACGTATTGATTTTTCGCTTTCTGTAATGTTCATTTTTTACCTCTATAAAATAAGGGGCTGAGAGATCAGCCCCGATAAATTATTCAATTGTCACGGCAACCTTGAGATCCTTCTTGGCAGCTCCGGCTCTCATAATAGTTCTGAGCGCCTTGGCAATTCTGCCCTGCTTGCCGATAACGCGGCCCATGTCGTCGGGAGCAACGGAAAGGTGGAAGTTTATAACGCCCTCCTCGTCCGGTTCGTCCTCAACAATTTTGATAGCAGTCTTGTCCTCAACGAGACCTGCTGCAATTGCATAAAGTAAATCTTTCATTTTAACCTCCGGTAAGCTTTCGGAACAGAGGCTGAGACAAAGTCTCACCTCTTCCTTAGCTAAGCGATTAAAGGATACCTTCCTTCTTCAGGATAACCTTTACTGTGTCTGTAGGCTGTGCACCCTTTGCGATCCAATCCTTTGCCTTATCAGCGTCGATCTTTACAACAGAGGGCTCCTTTGTGGGGTCGTAGTAACCGATCTCCTCAACGAATCTTCCGTCTCTGGGGTATCTGGAATCTGCAACGACTACACGGTAGAAAGGAGCTTTCTTAGCGCCCATTCTTCTCAGTCTGATCTTTACTGCCATTTGTATTCACCTCCGAAATATTTTTATTGTGTATATTCAAGCGTTTTAACGCGTGAAATCTATAGAACTCCTCAGAACGGCAGATTTCCTCCGCCCTTTCCCGTCATTTTGTCGAAATTCATTCCTGCAAGCTGTTTTCTTGCCTTTCTCAGGTTCATTTTGTTGTTCTTGCCGGTGAACTGCTTCATGACCTTCTGCATCTGCTCGAACTGTTTCAGCAGGCGGTTGATCTCCTCGACCTTAGTGCCGCTTCCAGCCGCGATACGTCTCTTCCGTGACGGATTTATGATAGAGGGCTTTTCGCGTTCAGCCGTCGTCATAGATGTGATGATCGCTTCTATTCTCACAAACTGCTTGTCGTCTATATCCATGTCCTTGATCTTGCTTCCGACTCCGGGGAACATACCTAAAATGGACTTCATATTGCCCATTTTGCGTATCTGCCGCATCTGGTCGAGCAGATCGTTCATGTCGAACTTATTTTCCTTGAACTTTTTGGTAAGCTTTTCGGCTTCCTTCTGGCTCATGACGTTTTCTGCTTTCTCGATAAGGGTGAGCACGTCGCCCATTCCAAGTATTCTCGAAGCCATACGCTCCGGGTGGAACTGCTCGAAATCGTCCAGCTTTTCGCCCATTCCCACATATTTGATAGGCTTGCCGGTAACGGACAGAACTGAAAGCGCCGCACCGCCTCTCGTATCGGAATCGAGCTTTGACATGAGCACGCTGGTAATTCCCACAGCCTCGTCGAAAGCCTTGGCAACGTTGACGGCGTCCTGACCGGTCATGGCGTCCACGACCAGCATTATCTCGTCGGGAGAAGTAAACTCCTTGATTTTTTTCAGCTCGTCCATGAGAGCCTCGTCAACGTGCAGACGTCCTGCGGTGTCGATGATAAGAACGTCGTGACCGTAGTCCTTAGCGTGGGCGAGAGCCTTTTTAGCGATGATGACCGGGTCGGTCTGCCCCATTTCAAAGACCTTTACGTCAGCCTTTCCGCCGACTACCTGGAGCTGATTTATAGCTGCCGGACGGTAAATATCACAGGCGGCGAGGAGGGGACGGTGTCCTTCCTTTTTCAGCATTTTTGCCAGCTTTGCGGCATGGGTCGTCTTACCCGAGCCCTGCAGACCGCACATCATGATGACTGTAGGCGGCTTTGAGGCGAAATTTATTCTGGAGTTGCTGCTGCCCATAAGCGAGCACAGCTCCTCGTTAACGATTTTTATGACCTGCTGGGCAGGCGTAAGGCTGTTGAGAACCTCTTCTCCGACGGCACGCTCGGAAACCTTGCTTACGAAGTCCTTTACGACCTTATAGCTTACGTCGGCTTCAAGGAGAGCGAGCTTTACCTCGCGCATAGCCTCCTTTACGTCCTTTTCCGTCAGCTTTCCGCGTGATTTCAGCTTTTTGAAGACGCTGTTCAGTTTTTCGGATAATCCTTCAAATGCCATACGTTCCCTCCCTTTTAAAGAAGCTCAAGTCCCTTTGCGATCTCGTTTTCTATGCGCAGCTTCAGCGAATCGTCGTCCAGACCATCTGCCGCACTGCGGATGCTTCCGAAGCAGCGCCGCATTTTTTCAAGACGTTCTGCGAAGCCCAGCTTTTCCTCGTAGTTCAGAAGGAGCTTTTCGGCGCGGCGGAGCATATTCTGCACAGCCTGTCTTGTGATGCCGAGAGGCTCGCTGATCTCCGCAAGGGACAGATCCTCGCAGTAATACAGCTCCATGATATTTTTCTGATACTCGGTGAGAAGCTCGCCGTAGCAGTCAAGAAGCATTACAAATTCAAGTTTTTTTGCCATAGCCGTCTCCTAAACGCCTGGTGTAATACAAAAAAGGTTTACACCAACGAGATTTATTATACACCATATTCAGCCCCTTGTCAAGGGAAAATATAAATTTAGTATATTTAACAATCACCAATTTGCAAGCGTTGGTCTCCAAAAGGGAAAATAGCTGCTCTTTATTACGATTTGTATATATTATCCCGGGATTTCTATGTGTTATCTCACAAAATTATACAATATAAATTTTTAATATCTATTGAATACTTAAAAAATATATGGTATAATATTTTCTGATTGATAACGAAAATTTGTGCGCAAGCAATGTGAGGGATATAAACATGAAAATGCAGCAACTGGAATACGTCATAGCTATAGCTCATGCAGGAAGCATAACGGCTGCGGCGAAAAATTTGTATCAGGCGCAGCCGAATATAAGCATCGCCCTGAAGGAGCTGGAATCTGAAATAGGTATGCAGATCTTCTGGCGGACGCCAAACGGAATGGTCATAACGCCCGAGGGCGAGAGCTTCCTCCTCCGGGCAAAGGATATCGTTGAAAGTATGCACAGCCTTGAAAACGACTATACAAACCGCGGAGAGGACGGCGTATCGGTGCGCATATCCTCCGTTCGCTCGGCATATATGTCTGTTGCCCTTGGCAAGTGGGTAAACTCTATTTCCGGAGAGGACAAGATCTCTCTGCAATTTATAGAGAATATTTCCAGCAAGGTCATTGAGGACGTGAACACCGGAAAGGCGGATATAGGCGTTTTCCGCGTTCCCGGAAATCAGCTTGACGTGTTTATGGAGCAGATGGCTGCAAGAAAGATAAATGCCCGGAAGCTGGCGGAGTTCAGTATGGCTCCGATAATGTCGCAGGATCACCCTCTTGCACAGCTTGACGATATTCCGCTCGAGGAACTGAAAAAGTATCCGGAAATAGTTCATGCCGACGACGAGATGAGCGTCTTTGACAGAAGCTACATCAATCCGGATTATGAGAACGCCAGCGCCCCGAAGCGTATATACGTGTATGACAACGGAAGCAAGATGATAATGCTGGCGACTGTGAAAAACGCGTATATGTGGAGCTCTCCCGGGCTGCCGATGATCCCTGTGACTACGCCGATGATTGCGAAGAAATGTTCGCAGGCGATACTGAAAACCTGCGATATAATGATATGCAAGAAGTCCAGCGAAAACAACCGCGTGCTGAAATCGTGTATGGATCATATCACTGAATTTGTTGAGAATATCAGCGCTGAAAAATGAAAAGAACCGCACGTAAAAGTGCGGTTTTTCGTTCAGTGGATTTCCTTGATCGCGGATTTGGCTTTCATGACTATTGTTTTATCGTTTTCATAGGAGAGGATGTGACCGGCGTGGGATATGTCTACCCAGCGTATCTCAGCGATCTCGTTCTCCTGGGGATGAAACTCCACGTTTTTCGCCTTTGCCAGAAAATAGACGACTACCTTCATGGTGTCTTTTTTCGGGGAATAGGTAACGGTCTCACGAAATGTGGGGTCGATCATAACGTCAATATCGGTTTCCTCTTTTATCTCACGGGCAGCCGTTTCGGCTTCGGATTCTCCCGGCTCAACATGACCCTTCGGGAAAGACCAATGGCCGCTGTTGATATGTTTTATAAGGAGTATCTCGGTATTTCCGTGGTACTTACGATAAACAATAGCTCCGCATGATTTCTCGTGAAGCATTTCTGATCCTTTCTGTTCGTAGTGTGCTCACTGATGCAGTGAGAGTATGAATGTTCATTTTATATTATATCATATAAATAGCAAAATTGCAACAGTCGCGAAAAAATTTTCCCAATATTAATATCTCCTGTTAATATCGCTCGCGGGGGCTTCCCGCCGCCGCACACCTTTTTTCGATAAGATAATGGGATTTTCCACACACTGTGACTGCGTTTTCTCTTGCACGAGCGTATTTTATATGATAATATAGAATATGGGAAGAAATCCCAAATAAAACATAAAGACGGCAGGTATAATATCTGCCGGAACAGTCCGCCGCAATTGACGGAGGGCAGTAGAAACAGGAGGAAAAAATGGACAAGAAAATCAAGGTGCTTATCGGCGACGATACAGCCTGGACAGGTGTGAGCATGGCGAATATGCTCCGGGAAAAGGGTATGTTCGCTTACACGAGAAAGAAGGACTGCGAAACGATACTGGAATCAATAGACAAGGACAGACCGGACGCTGTGATCCTCGATATTTCTTCGGATAACAGCGATGCCGTTACTATAATGAGAAGAGCGCGCGAACGCAGCAGCAAGGTTCCGTTTGTTGTCGTTTCAAGCTGCGACAGCGGCGATGTCCGCCGTCAGGCTGAGGAAAGCGGCTGTTCGTGCTATCTGAAGAAGCCATATACCGTTCAGGAGCTTTGCAGGGCGCTGAATGAGGCTATAGGAAGCAAGGCGGACAGCTTCAGCGACGATATGGAGATCGTCGTGACCGATATTATACACCAGCTTGGCGTGCCGGCTCATATCAAGGGCTACCACTACATCAGAACGGCGATACTTCGTTCCGTTGAGGATAAATCAATGCTGGACAGCATCACAAAGGTGCTGTATCCCACGGTCGCCGGAATTTATGATACGACGTCCTCCCGGGTCGAGCGTGCGATACGCCACGCCATTGAGATCGCCTGGGACAGGGGAAATGTGGACACTTTAAACTCCTTCTTCGGCTACACAGTGGACACGGGAAAGGGAAAGCCCACAAATTCCGAGTTTATCGCCCTTATCACAGACAAGCTCAGGCTGCGGTATAAATCCGAGCTTGGAAAATATAATCAATATGTCTGATATAAGTTTTTTTAGGCGGCATCGCCTTTAATAAATTCTGACCTGCTTCAGGTCGCAAGGAGGATCTTTATGTCATTCAAGAAAATCGAGATTTCGGAGCTGAATTTCCAGCCTTTCACCAAAATAGGCAAGGAGTGGATGCTCGTTACAGCCGGAACGCCGGACAGCTTCAACACCATGACCGCGTCCTGGGGACAGGCAGGCGTGCTCTGGAACAAGAACGTGCTCACCTGCTATATCCGTCCGAACCGCTATACATACGGATTTATTGAAGAGTCCGACTGCTTTACCGCATCGTTTTTCGGCGAGGAGTACAGAAGCGCATTGTCTTTCTGCGGCGGACATTCCGGAAGAGACTGTGACAAAATGGCGGAGACCGGGCTTGTTCCGGCGGAGCTTGAGGGCTGTGTCGGCTTTGAACAGGCGGATATGGTGCTGGTATGCCGTAAGCTGTACAGCTATGACCTGGAGGAGAAGGGCTTTCTCACCGACGACGGTATTCCGGAGAGGTTCTTCGGCAATGACGCAAATCCCTATCACAGGGCATATATTGCGGAAATTGTGGGCGTTTATGTGAAAGAATAATTAGACCTGTTCGAAAACCTCCGAAGTACCGCCTGCCTCGTCTTTTTTCGTCATGCTTTGTCAAATTTTCTTGAAATACATACAGTATTCCTGCAAAAATTTGACTTTGCCTGACGAAAAAAATCCTGAGTCATTCGGCACTTCTACAGTTTTCGAACAGGTCTATTGCAGTCAGCAAAATAAATTTCCGGCGCAGGCATAAACACCGGGTTTCAAAAGGGTCAATGACCCTTTTGCAGAGTCCAGAGGCAGAGCCTTTGGCAGGGTATGGGACAGAGTCCCATATTGACCGCAGGTCAATGATGCCTTTAGGCGCTCTGCAAGAGAGAGCGTCCCCTGTAACCTCGTCTGCAAATTTAAAAAAGAGGCAGGAAAAACCCTGCCTCTTTTTTATTATCACCATTTTATTATCATCTGTGCTTAGTCTTATAAAGCAGCCAGACAAATTCCACAAAACCTACGCCGATAAATGCAAGCATAGTTTTCATTCCCGGCTTTTTCACCTTGAATCTTGTGATGAACGCGATTGCGATAACCAGCATGGCGACGCCGTAGACCTGCGGAAAACAGCTGCCGATGTCCTTGTGGAAGCTGTACAGCAGCGGCAGTATCAGCGCAACGCTTGTGACGGGAAGTCCTTCGTATACCTTCCGCACCTCTTCCGTCTTTTTCTGCCGGGATTCCTCCGCAACGTTGAAATATGCAAGTCTTATCACGGCGCACAGGGGAAACAGAGCCAGTACAGGCACGTCCACCCAGCTGTCAAGACCCACGGCATATCCGATAACCGCCGGAAGTATACCAAAGCAGACAGCGTCGCAGAGCGAATCTATCTGTATGCCGAATTTTTTCTCGTCTTCAGTCCTGTTTTTCTTAGTCCGGGCGACCTTGCCGTCGAACATATCGCAGAGTCCCGACACCATAAGGCAGATTATAGCCGCCGTAGGATGAGGTTCGCCTCCGCATACTCCCATTGCCAGGAAAATTCCCACAACGGAGGAAATGAGGCTCATATATGTAAGAATAACCGTATAGTTATAAAAACCAATCATTTTAATCCCCTAATTTAAGGCAACACCGCACAAAGCACGTCTTACGGCTTGCACGCTGTCTGCTTGCGGTATTGCCTGAATAGTATTGATTCGTGCAATACTACTATTATACCACACAAAAAATCATTTTTCAAGTCTTTTTTTGTTTTGAGACGCTATCACATCAGGCTTCGTCAGAGCTTTTCCTGGGTCTGCCGCGGCGTTTTGCAGGCTTTTTTTCCGCAGCCTTTTTCGCCGGAGCGCGTTTTTTTCCGGTCTTTTTCTCCCGGACGGTTTTCATGCGCTCCTGACGCGCCGATTTTGCTTCAAGCCGACGGTAAGCCTCTTCGTAGAAATATTCCTGTGAGTTGACAGGCTCTTCTCCGTCGCCGGGCTGTACGTGGACATATGTGCCGTCGGAGAGCATATTTCTCGCCTTGACATTGTCGCTGAGCAGCACATGGAACATCTCCCGGATACGCCGTTTCAGTCTCTCGTCCTCAACAGGCGCAGCGACCTCCACGCGCCGGATAGTATTTCTGCTCATGTAGTCCGCCGAGCCGATGTATATTTTCTGCTCCACGCCGTCCCTGCCGAAAATAAATATCCGGCTGTGTTCAAGAAACCTGCCTACAATGCTGCGGACGGTGATATTTTCCGTATATCCCGGAACTCCCGGAATAATGCAGCAGATACCGCGGACTATAAGCTCGATCCTGACTCCAGCCTGAGAAGCCTGAACAAGCTTCCTGATTATGGCTGAGTCGTTGAGAGAGTTTATCTTTGCGGCTATATAGCCTTTTCCGCCGTTTTCCGCAATAGCTATCTGCTCGTCCATCATGGCGAGTATCTGAGGTCTGAGGGCATGGGGAGAGACCAGGAGCTTCCGTGTCTCCTCCACAAAGCAGCCGCGGTTCAGAGCGTCGAAAACAGCCTCGGCGTCGGCGGCAATATCTCTGTCGGCGGTGAGGAGCATCAGGTCTGTATAAATTGCCGAGGTCTTTTCGTTATAGTTGCCTGTGCCCACCTGTGTAACGTAGTCGAACTTGTCCCCGGTGCTCCGCCTCTTGATGAGCAGGAGCTTGGAATGAGCCTTGAACTCCTTCGGGCCGTAAATTACCTTTACGCCTGCTTTCTGGAGAATTTTCGACCATTCTATATTATTTGCCTCGTCGAACCGCGCGCGCAGCTCGATCATAACAAGTACGTCCTTGCCGTTTTCCGCAGCTGTGCAGAGTGCGCTTATGACCTTGCTGTTCCGTGCAAGGCGGTACAGGGTTATTTTGATAGATGTGACCTTGGGGTCGGAGGCAGATTCCTCCAGCAGACGGATGAAGCCTGTGGTCATGGACTCAAAGGGATAGCTGAGGAGAATGTCCTTTGCCTTGACCTGGGCGAAAACAGAACGATTATCCGCAAGAGCGGCGGATTTTCGCGGCGTTCTCGGCGTGAAGTGCAGCTCCGGAGCATCGTCAAGCTCCTGCAATCTGAATAGGAATGACAGATCGAGAGGAATATGCGAGTTGAAAACGCGGACATTTTTGATCTTCAGCTTTTTGCAGATATAGTCCAGGGCTTCGCGGCTGAACTCGTCGGAAATTTCAAGGCGCACCGCCGCGAGCTTGTTTCTTTTTGCAACAAGCTCCTCCATACGGTCGCGGAAATCCGCACCCTTGTTATTTACCATAATATCGGCGTTTCTGGTGACGCGCACAAGGGCGCGGTCGCTGACCTTGCTGCCCTTGAACATGAGGTGGGCGAATTGCAGCACTACCTCCTCCTCAAGGATAAACCGCTTGCCGTTGTTCGCCAGAGGGATCATCCTGTCGCTGTGCTCGCGGCTTACCGGAACGACTCCTACGGCAACGCCCTTTTTGGAGTTAAGGTGTACCACGGCGTACAGCTCCTTATTTTTCAGAAACGGAAAGGGCAGTGCGTCGTTTATGACGATACCTGTGATAAACGGCTTTATCTCGCGCTTGAAATAAAGCTCCAGAAAAGCCTTTTCCTCGGGAGTCGCCGTGTCGAAGGCGACGTGCTCGAAGCCGTGCTTTTTCATCTCCTCCATATTTTTCCGGTAGGTCTCCTCCACCATAGGCTGCATACGGCGAACGGCGGTAAATACTGCGTCGAGCTGCTGGGACGGCGTCATTCCTGATTTTCCGTCCTTTTTCTTGTCATCGGCTTTGGCGTCGTCTGTAAGCGAGCCTACGCGCACCATAAAAAATTCGTCCAGATTACTCTGATAGATCGCTGAGAAGGAAATTCGCTCCAGAAGCGGATTTTCCGGCGCAGAAGCCTCCTCCAGCACGCGTTTGTTGAATTTAAGCCATGAAAGCTCTCGATTTTCGAGAAATTCCATAATATATCTCCTAACTGCCTTACGGCATTTTTTCTCACTCTAATTATACCATATGCTCCGCAAAAAAGCAACCCATGCGGAAAATTTTCAGCGGGGAGTCCCCGCTGGCAGTTTCACGTAACCGCGCCCTGCGGTCGCTGATATATCATCAGACGAAATTTTCTCCGCGAATTGCCTGTGGGGGCTGCCCCACCGCCGCATTTAAGGATTATTTAATAATTTCCATGATAGAATATGATTACACCAAGAAAAGGAGCACTGAAAATGTATTTGAACATCCTCAAAAAAGACCTTAAACGAAAGAAAACGCTGAACTGCATAGTCCTGCTGTTCATTGTACTGGCGTCTATGTTCGTGTCCAGCAGCATGAATAATATCATCGCCGTCTTCGGAGGTATTGACGGCTACTTTGATAAAGCCAATATGCCCGACCAGATCGTGGCAGTCCTGGGCTGCGATGCCGACGCCGAAAAGGAGATACTGGACGGCATCGACGATATCAAAAGCTACAGCGCAGAGCCTCTGATAGGTATAGACAGCAGCAACCTGTCTATTCTCAAAGACACCAGCACAGGCTTTGTCTTTCCCTATGGCAGCAGCTCCATGAAATATTTCGGCAAGAATAACGATGTGATCGACGGAGTTGAAAGCGGAAAAATCTACATCTCGACCAAAACCGACGGCGACCCCGGCGACAAGGTCACACTGAAAATCGACGGCTTTGAAAAAGAGTTCGAGATAGCCGGAACTTTTAAGGACGCTGTTTTCGGCTCGGCTATGATGGGCAATGAAAGGATAATGCTCTCCCGTGAGGACTACGATGAAATAATTCAGAGCGGAATCGAGAATGAAAATAAAGGTATGCTTTACGGCATCATGACAGCCGACGGAAATACTGTTGACGAGCAGCTGAGCGATATAAAGGTAGCATTTTCCGCAGGACGCTCCATGATAAAAATGACATACATCCTCGATATGTTCATCGCCGCGGCAATGCTCATCGTAAGCGTACTCCTTATAGTAACTGCATTTATCGTGCTGAGATTTACAATAAACTTCACCCTTTCCGGCGAGTTCCGTGAGATCGGCGTAATGAAGGCTATCGGAATCCGGAATTACAAGATAAGGACGCTGTACATCGTCAAATATTTCGGTCTTGCCGTTATCGGAGCGATCGTCGGCTTTGCGGCAAGCTTACCCTTCGGAAAGATGATGCTCAGCAGCGTTACAAAGGTCATGGTCATGGAGAGCAGCGGCGGATTCCTGGTCAACATCATATGCTCTGCGGCTGTTGTTGCTATTATTGTTCTCTTCTGCTACAGCTGCACCAGAAAGGTCAGCAAGGCTACTCCTCTTGACGCTATCAGAAGCGGTCAGACCGGGGAACGCTACCGCAAAAAGAGCGTCATCCGCCTTGGCAGGAGCAGGCTTGGCACAACAGGCTTCCTTGCACTCAACGACATTTTCAGCAGCCCTAAGAGATATATAAGCATCGTTATCATAATCACCCTCGTGCTCTCTCCGGTACTGATAATGGTAAACAGCTCCAATACCCTGAACAGCGGAAGCATTGCAAATGCCCTTGGTGTAAAGGAATGCGATGCCTATATCACCGAAGTTGATGTTGATAAAATTCCTGAATATGAAAAGACAATGGCTGACGAGGGTATGCCGGCGCACATCTCGGCTGAACTCATACTGAAACCTAATTTTGTAAAGGGCGATAAGACGTTCAGATCTAATACATTCTACGGCTACAGAAATAAAACTACGGATTACAGCTATCTGGAGGGTACAGCTCCTGCAAATGCAAACGAAGTCGCGATAACGACTCTTGTTTCCGAAAGCCTTGACGCACACATTGGCGATACGATCACGGCGCAGTTCAGCGGCGGAGAAAAGGAATTTATCGTCACTGCCATATTCCAGACCATGTCGAATATGGGCGAGGGAGTGCGGCTTCATGAGTCCTTTGAGTATGACAAAAACGACGTTGTCGGCAATATGGGCATGATGGCAGATTTCACGGATTCTCCCGGCAGAAAGGAGATCGAGGAGCGTATAGAGCGCATGGATGATATTTTCGGCTGCAAGGTTCAGAACGCAGGCGACTTTGTCGGCGAGGTCACAGGAGTCGGCGACACTATCCAGAGCGTGAGCCTGCTGGTGCTTGTTCTGGCGATAATAGTTGCAGCTCTGGTGGCGGTGCTTATGGAGCGTTCGTTTATTGAAAAGGAGCGCGGAGAGATATCTCTGAGAAAGGCGTTGGGCTTCAAGAGCAGCACGGTCATTGCACATCACGTATACAGAATGTGCATAGCAGGAGTTCTGGGTGTGCTCCTTGCGGCGGCGCTGTCGATACCGCTCACGAATGTTACAGTTGCACCGATACTGGGTATGCTCGGCGCGGACAGCATAAAATTCACCTATAAGCCGCTGGAGATATTCCTGATATACCCGGCAGTGATACTGGCAGCAGTTGCGCTCTTCACACTCATCTCCGCACGGTACACGAGGAAGATCACTACTGGGGAAATTAGAGGTATAGAGTAGTAAATCAAAATAAAATTGGGTTTCAAAAGGGACAATGTCCCTTTTGCAGAGTTCAGAGGCGACGGCGGGGCAGCCCCCGCGGGCAATTCACGTAGCCGCGAGTTCCTCGCTGATATTTTGTGCAGACGCAGATATGCCGCGAGCGGAAAATATTAAATTATTAATGCGTAGGGACACGGCGTGCCGTGTCCGCTCCCGAACATATCGGGATAATACAAACATTCGGAATATTCACACACGGACACGGCACGCCGTGTCCCTACAGAAACAATTTTCATTGCCCGTGGGCGTTGCCCCGACAGAAAGGAGAAAAACTATGAACAAAGTATTAGAGGTCAAGGAACTCTGCAAAACATATGTTATCAACAAGAGGCAGAACAACGTGTTGAAAAACGTAAGCTTCACAGTTTCCGAGGGCGAGATGGTGGCAGTTATGGGTCCCTCCGGTTCGGGAAAATCCACGCTGCTCTACAGCGTTTCCGGAATGGATAAGCCCACAGCCGGAGAGGTGAGATTCTGCGGCAGGGATATCGCTAAGATGAGCGAAAAGGAGCTTGCGCAGCTTCGTCTTGAGGAAATGGGCTTTATATTCCAGCAGATGTATATGCTGAAAAATCTCACAGTCCTGGACAATATCATTCTCCCGGCGGTGCAGTCCGGAAAAATTAAGGAGAGCCGCAGGGAAACAGTTGAGCGCGGTCAGGCTCTCATGAGAAAGCTTGGAATAATCGACACGGCTGACAACGACATAAACGAGGTCTCCGGCGGACAGCTCCAGCGTGCCTGCATCTGCCGAAGCCTGATAAACAAGCCCGGCATGATATTTGCCGACGAGCCCACAGGCGCGCTTAACAGAAATTCCTCCGTTGAGGTAATGGATGAGCTGACGAAGCTTAACGAGGAGGGCACGACGATCATGCTTGTTACTCATGACGCAAAGGTAGCCGCAAGATGCACAAGAGTTTTATATATAGTTGACGGAAACATAAAAGGGGAGTATAATATAGATAAGACCCGATCCCAGCGCGACAGAGACCGCAGCCTGAACACCTGGCTCATGGAAATGGGCTGGTAGCGGGGAGCCCCCGCGGGCAGTTTCACATAGCCGTTCGTACCTCACTAATTTGTTTTGCGGATGTAATTGTTTCCGCGAGCGAAAATATTAGATTATTAATTCGTAGGGACACGGCACAACCAGGAGATTTTAACCGAATGATTGATATATTGATAGTAGAAGATAACAAGGAGATCGCGGAGCTTCTCTGCGATTTCCTCCGATCTGAGAATTATACCGTTTCCATTGCGGATAACGGTGAGAAAGCCTTGTCGCTGTACGAAAAATACGGCGCAAGGCTTGTTGTGCTTGATATAATGCTGCCGGGGATCGACGGCTTCGGCGTGCTGCGGAAAATACGTGAAAAGGACAATACGCCTATCATTATCGTCAGCGCAAGAACGGAAAAGGAGGACAAGCTTAACGGACTCATCTCCGGCGCGGACGACTATATTGAAAAGCCCTATGACATCGACATCCTGACAGCCAAGATAAAGGGCATTTTCAAGCGCAGATACGCCCTCGACGAGATCTCCGACGGCGAGCTGAGGCTTAACAGGTCGGAGAAAACGGCGTACAAAGGCGATGTGAAGATCGACATGACCGCAAAGGAGTTCGAGCTGCTCCTCCTGCTCATGGAAAACAAGGGTAAGACCCTGAAAAAGGAATATATATTCAACAGAATATGGGGAAGCGACAGCTTTTCGGAGCAGCAGACCCTGACCGTTCATATAAAATGGCTTCGGCAGAAGATAGAGAACGACCCGAAAAAGCCGGAGCATATCCAGACCGTCTGGGGCGTGGGGTATAAATTTGTATGAAGAGCTTTAACAGACTTATAGCTGCTGCTGCGGCTTTTATAGTATTGATATTTATTGCGGCTAACTTGATCACCGGCAGAGGAGAGGACAGCAGAAACCGCCCCTACCTTGTGGAGATAAGCCGCCTTTGCCGCGAAATCGAGGAGAAAGGGCTTGACGATACGGATTTTTCCGGCTGTCAGTACGTTACAGGCGCGGAGGCTTTTGAAAGCGGCTTTGAGGAGGGCGAAAGCGGCTATGCCGTTCGGGAAATAGGCGGCAGGCTGTACCGCTTCGACTATGATGTCCCCGGAAATAACGGCAGGCTGCGGCTGACGGTAAACGTTATCATCGTGGTAATGTCGGCGGCTTTGCTGGGAATATTGTTCTATATTCGGAGCAGGCTCGTCGCGCCCTTCGAGAGGCTTCGCAGCGTGCCGGAGGAGCTTGCAAAGGGAAATCTTACAGCTCCTCTGAAACAGGAAAAAAGCCGGTATTTCGGGAAATTCGTCTGGGGACTCGATCTTCTCCGTGAAAATCTTGAATCCCGTAAGCAGCATGAGCTTGACCTGCAGCGTGAAAAAAAGCTGCTTCTTCTGTCCCTTTCCCACGACATAAAAACGCCGCTTTCCGCCATAAAGCTTTCCGCAAAGGCGTTGTCAAGGGGCTTGTATACCGAGGAGGAGAAAAAGCGTCAGGTGGCTGAAAATATAAATGCAAAGGCTGACGAGATCGAAGAATACCTGACCCGGATAGTTACCGCGGCACGGGATGATTTCCTTTCCTTCGAGGTGAGAGAGGGCGAGTTTTACCTGTCAGAGCTGATAAAAAGGCTTCGCGGATATTATAGGGATAAGCTGGAGCTGACAAAGACCAGGCTGTGTATCGGCGAATTTGACGACGTTATCCTCTCCGGAGATATCGACCGCGCGGAGGAGGTAATGCAGAATTTCGTAGAAAACGCTGTCAAGTACGGCGACGGACGCGAGATACGTATTTCCTTTTCGGAAGAGGAGGATTGCCGGCTTGTGACAGTCGCTAATGGAGGCTGCACCCTTTCTGCGGAGGAGCTTCCCGGAATTTTCGACAGCTTCTGCCGCGGAAAAAATGCTGCGAATATCAGCGGAAGCGGACTTGGACTGTACATCTGCCGAAAGCTGATGCAGAAAATGGACGGCGACGTCTACGCGGAGCTGCACGGAAGCGAATTTTCCGTGACGGCGGTGTTTGCCAAAGTGACATAATACGACACCGCACAAAGCTCGTCTGATAAATTTGTGCGGTATTGCAAAAAAATGCTGCTGCAATGTTTTATACATTGCAGCAGCTTTTTGATTCAGGATCTGTTCTTATTTTAGTTTGTCCAGATATCCTGTTCCTCCGGACGTGTATAATCAACGGAATCCAGGTAGAAATCAGTGTGAGGCGGCTGGTTATAGCCGTTGTTCTGAGAGGCTACCTGCACGCGGTACTGGGGATTCTGCATGAGACAGTAGATGTTGTACGGGCTGGTGTAGGTGGTGGTGAATACGCGTATCGTGTCAGTGCCGACGCGGAACAGCATTTCCTCGCGCCAGTCGCCGTAAATATCGGCAGTAAGGCAGGCGTTGGACTTTGAACCGTTGTTGTATCCTGCGCCGTCTCCGGTGAATACACGACCCTTGCCGTATTGATCAGCCATTGTTCTGTCGAGAACCGCACGCTCGGCAACGTCAGTCCAGTAAACAAGCGAGTTCTGTCCCCACTTTGTAATATCAGACCAGGAGAGAACCTGCTGGTGGTCGCCTGCTGCCAGGTAGACATTGGCGTTGTGAGAGCCGACCATTTCAGCTCCGCCGTTGCCTGCGACGAGGTTATCGGCGATACATCTTCCGGTATCTGAATTGCCCTCTTCTCTGAACAGCATTTTTCCGGTTTTACCGTCACGGAGAGATACGCCGTAGCCCGCTTCTCCCTCTTCGTGACACTGGAATATCTCAAGACCCTGGTTATTGGGGTCGAAGTCTCCGATGTGGATAGCGTCGCCGTGACCGAGTCCGGAGGTGTGAAGCACCTTGCCGTTGTCGTCCAGAACGAGAGAACCGATAACGACCTCCTGCTTGCCGTCGCCGTCAACGTCGGCAGCCATGGAGTGGTGGTTTCCGTCTCCGTATCCGGCAACAGAAGCGTTATGTCCCGTGTCGAATGCCCAGTATTCCTTGATCTTGCCGTTCTGAACGGAATATGCAGTCATTGCGGAGCGTGTGTAATATCCGCGTCCGAAGCAGGCGTAAGCGTTAACGCCGTCGAGATAAGCCACGCAGGCGGTAAATCTGTCAACTCTGTTTCCGTAGTTGTCGCCCCAGGCGGAAACGTCGCCTCTGCCGGGCTTATAGTCAACGGTATCGAGAGCCTTTCCTGTTGCGCCGTCGAAGAGAGTAAGATATTCAGGACCTTCGAGTATTCTTCCTGCTGCGGAACGGTAATCCTTCGACTTATCGCCGATGACGTTTCCTGCCGCGTCGACTGTGCCGTCGGCGGTTTTTACCATCATTTCGCACTTTCCGTCACCGTCGAAGTCATATACCAGGAACTGGTTATAGTGCGCGCCTGCACGTATATTTTTACCCAGGTCTACACGCCAGAGACGAGTGCCGTCGAACTTGTAGCAGTCGATATAAATATTTCCAGTATAGCCGTTCTGAGCGTTATCCTTAGCGTTTGAGGGATACCATTTAACGAAAAGCTCGTACTGTCCGTCGCCGTCAACGTCGCCTACGGAGCAGTCGTTCGCCTCATAGGAACAGGTCGTGCCGTCGGGCATAGTCATATCAGCGGGCTGCTGGAGCTTGATATCAAAGTAAGCGCCGCTCTGACCGCTGTTTGTATTGGTGAAATTGGTAGAAGCCTGAGCGAACTCCGTACATTCGCCGTTCACATATACGTCAATGGTGTACCAGTCCGTAGCCGAGCCGCCCTGGTCGAAGTAATTCTGTACGTCGTCCACGGTAAATTCGCCGAGCATGGTCTGACCGTTTTTCCAGAGCTTGAACACCGTTTCGCTGTTGTCTGTTGCAAGGAGTCTCCAGCTTACAAGGTTTCCGTTCTTGGCATGAGCGGAGGCAACGCCGCGGTCGAGGTTCTCCATATGCTTGCCCCGGACAGCCTTTTCGTGAGGCGCGGCATCTGTTGTGGAGCTGATCTCGATATAGTCCACGTTAGGGCCGCCGTTCTGGGTCGTAGCGTAAGCCTTGATAGTATTCGTACCGGCGCGCAGCTCGACTGTAGCAGTCTGGTCAGCCCATGTTGTCCATGCGCCAGTGCCGTTGAAGTCAACGTACTGACCGTACTCGCGGTCGCCGTTTATGATAAGCTTGACCGGTCTGTTGACGTCCGTACCGTTTGCGTAGCGGAAATCGACCGTGTAATTGCCGTCTGCCGGAGCTTCGACAGTCCACTCGACGTATCCGCCGATCTCGTTATCGTAGTTGAAGTAAGCGTCGCCTGCATAGCCGGCATTTGATGTTTCCGTCACGCCGTCGTACATTTCGGCGTCTACTGCGTAATAGCGAACAGCCTCAACGGGAGGTTCTGTAGGCGGCTGAGTAGGAGCTTCCGTAGTCGGAACGGTAGTCGGCTCGGTGGGAGTTGCGAATCTGACGTCCTGACCGAGCACATAATCTGAAACCATTTTCAGATCCATAGCGCCGATGCTTCCGCTTCCGTCCACATCTGCCGCAATTTTCTGAGCGTCGGTAAAGGAGCCGATATTCTGGGTGATCTGTCTGATGAGAGCAACGTCGTAGCTGTCGACGCGTCCGTCGCCGTTAACGTCGCCCATAACGATCTCAGCGCCGCTTGTATTATCCGCCGAGGGGATAAGCGGAATTGAGCCTATTGCCAGGGCGGCGCAGAGAACGCCTGCGGCAGCCCGGAGCTGTTTATGCTTTTTCATTGAAATCCTCCTTAAAGTTAATTATAACAACCAATTACTACTTTAGTAATTATTTTCTATAAGAATATTATACCAAACAAAGTTTTTTTTGTCAACCGAAATGAAAAATATAATAGTGCATAATAATATCTAAAATGCGATACTATTTTGCACATTATGAAAAATGCTGTGCAGAATAGTATTATTTTATGTGTAATTAATATAAAACACCGGGTTTCAAAAGGGACGGTTGTCCCTTTTGCAGAGTCCAGAGGCGGCGGTGGGGCAGCCACCACGGGCGATTCACGTGACCGCGAGCAAACTCGCTGATTTATCGAGTGGCGTAGATATTGCCGCGAGCGAAGAAAATTCTTAAAAAACACGTAGCGTGCCGTGTCCGCCTTGGGTTGCATGAATATTCTGAAAGATACTGATTTTCTGGTAGACATGGATAATATAACGGACATAGATTTTAATTTTTTGATGACAAAAAAAGGACACGGCGCGCCGTGTCCCTACATATTTTAATTTTAAGATACAGTCCCATCGCACGCGGCATATCTGCGTCAGCAAAACAAATTAGCGCCCGTAGCGCGCGGCTACGTGAAATTGCCCGCGGGGGCTGCCTCGCCTTAGCCCTTCAGCTCAACTCTGCGGATCTTTCCTGAGATCGTCTTAGGAAGCTCGTCGCGGAACTCTACGATCCTGGGGTACTTATAAGGCGCAGTGTGCTCCTTTACGTATTGCTGGATCTCCTTTTTAAGCTCCTCAGTGCCCTCAGTGCCCTTTACAAGCACGATAGACGCCTTTACGACCTGTCCTCTTATGGGGTCGGGCGCAGCGGATACGCCGCATTCCAGAACATAGGGCAGCTCCATGATAACGCTTTCTATCTCGAAAGGCCCGATACGATAGCCGGAGGACTTGATAACATCGTCAACTCGTCCGACATACCAGTAATAGCCGTCCTCGTCCTTCCATGCCGTGTCGCCCGTGTGATAGATGCCGTCGCTCCACGCTTCTCTCGTCTTTTCCTCGTCCTTATAATAGCCCAGGAAGAGTCCGGGAGGCGTATTCTTGTCCGTGCGGATGACGATTTCTCCTGTTTCGCCGGGCTTTACGGGATTGCCGTCAGCGTCAACGATATCAACGTCGTACTGCACATTGGGCTTACCCATCGAGCCGGGACGCGCGGTCATGCCTACGAAGTTGCCGATAACCAGAGTTGTTTCAGTCTGTCCGAAGCCCTCCATAAGCTTTACGCCGGTAGCCTTAAGGAACTGGTTGTAAACCTCCGGATTAAGAGCCTCGCCTGCAACGGTAGCGTATTTTATGCTGCTGAGGTCGTACTTGGACAGATCCTCCTTGATAAAGAATCTGAACATAGTCGGCGGAGCGCAGAATGTCGTGATGCCGTATTTCTTGAACATAGGCAGTATCTTGTCCGCGTGGAAACGCTCGAAATCGTAAACGAAAATACAGGTCTCGCTGAGCCACTGTCCGTACAGCTTTCCCCAGAGCGCCTTGCCCCAGCCGGTATCGGAGATGGTAAGGTGGATGCCGTTTGGATCAACGTTGTGCCAGTAGCGCGCCGTAACAAAATGTCCCAGTGCATACAAATGGCTGTGTGCCGCGATCTTCGGGTAGCCTGTCGTACCGGATGTGAAGTACATCAGATTCGTCTCGTGACCGCAGGAGAGCTCCTTTGGATCTGTGGGACGCTCGAAAACGTCGCTGCAGCCCTTGATGCCCTCGTCGAAGCTGAACCAGCCCTCGCGCTCGCCCTTGACTATCATCTTCGTGATGTTCATGCCGGACTCCTCGACAGCCAGGTCTACCTGGTGTGCAACATCGCCGTCAGCCGTGCATACAATAGCTTTAACGTCGGCTGCTTTGAAACGGTAGGTGAAGTCGTGCTGAACAAGCTGATTTGTAGCCGGAATAACGACTGCGCCGATCTTGTGCAGGGCAATTATCGAGAACCAGAACTGGTAGTGTCTCTTGAGAACGAGCATTACCTTGTCGCCCTTCTTTATACCCATGGAACGGAAGTAATTTGCCGTCATATTGGAGTACTTCCTGATCTCCGCAAATGTGAATTTTCTGTCGCTGAGGTCGTCGGCGACATATATGAGAGCGGTCTTGTCCGGATTCTTTTCCGCAAGGAAGTCCACGACGTCGAAGCCGAAATTGAACGTCTCCACGTTCTTGAAGCGGATAGCCTTCATCGCGCCGCTTTCGTCGGTATCCACCTCGACAAAGCGCTCTGCCACGGGATTCTCGACCTTTGCCAGGTCGAAATTTGTAACGCCGGGGAGGACGGCAGGCTCGAGATGCTGCATAGCCTGCTGAGCCGATCTGCTGCCGAAAACAACGGCGTAGAATTTGCACTCCTTGCCGCCTACAGCCCATTCTGCGTGAGGCTCGGAGCTGTCGTAGTAGATAGAATCGCCCTCGTTGAGTATCTCCACATTGTCGCCGACCTGAACCTTAAGCTGACCGCTTACGACGATGTCCATCTCCTGACCCTCGTGGGTGTGAGTGTGGGGAACGCGGAATTTCTCGTCAACGTAGGGGATCGTTACGAGGAACGGCTCGCCGATCTTGTTCTTGAAATTAGGCGCAAGGCGCTGGTACACCAGACCGTTTCTTCTTGCGATGGGCAGACCCTCGCCGGCTCTTGTGATGTCGAAGCTGTTGATATGGGGGGATTCGCCCTCCATAAGGTCGGTGATGTCCACGCCTGTTGCGTTTGCGAATTTATAGATAAAGCTGAAGCTGAGATCCTTTGCTCCGCCCTCGTATGCCAGATACTCGTATGTGGAAATATCGCACTTTTCAGCTATTTCCTCCGGAGTAAAGCCCACGGATTCGCGAGTGAGTCTAATTCGCTCGGCTACCTCTCTTATCTTAGATTCGGTGTTGATATTCTTCATTGCAAGCCTACTCCTTTCCTGAAAGTATCGCCCTGAGGGCTTCAAAACAGAAGTGAAATTCGTGCCCACGGCACTTGCTCCTGTTTGTGCTTACATAGATACATATTATATCATATTGCATTGTTTTTGTCAAGCATTGTCAGTGATTTTCCATTTGTGACGGGCATATAAAAAATCAATGGAAAAATTTAAAAATATGATACAATTACATAACAGATAGTTAATAATCATTATTACTCAAAGTATATTTTTCTTTGTGCAAAACGCAGAATGTGTTTGTGCAAGGTGACGAAAATTCCTGAAAACCCTTTAAAATTCCGCGATAATATGGTATAATCAAGACAACTTCAAGAAACCTACTTTTGGGACAGGTTTAACCGTGTGTATATTGTTGATCCGGAGGTGCGGCGTTATGACGGAAAATAAAAGCTTTTTTACAACTGTTTTAAGAAAAATTTTAGGAGCTGTGACCGCGCTTATTATGTTTACGGCTGCCGCGGCGACGCCTGTAGGCAGGGCGAATGCGGCGCAGGTCACTCAAAGCGAGCTGAAGGACATGGCGAACGAGCTGTGCTATATGGTGAATGAGCTGCGGGCGGAATATGGGCTTGACCCGGTATATGTCGTGCCGTATCTGAACGATACCGCAATGACGAGAGCGAGGGAGATAACCCAGAATTTCAACCATAAGCGTCCTGACGGCTCAAAATTCTCCACGATCGTTGATGATAATCTCGTGCCATACGGCGTTATTTTCGAGAATATCGCCGCCGGAAGCAGTACTCCGGAGGCGACTATGGAGCAGTGGAAGGATTCTGAAAAGCATTTTGAGGTAATGCTCAATCCTGAGATCACCCATATGGGAATGGGTTGCGCCTACGAGCAGAACAGCGCTTACGGCTGGTACTGGGAGCAGACCTTTGTTATCTGCGACGAGGAGCTGCCGGATCAGTACATTCCGTCGCGCTACGTTATTGATCCGCAGGCGGACGGCGACATCACAGGCGACGGCGTCATCGACGCCTATGATTACGCAGCTTTGATTGATTATTTATATAAGAAGACAAATAATATTCCTGTTTATTTCAACGACGCTCAGATCGCCGCTGCGGACTGTTTCCGCGACGGTCTTATAACTGAGGCGGACGCTAAGGTTATTATGCGCTATATTTTAGGCGAATATAAGGCTTTGCCGTTTATTTTCTGATAATGCGCGGCGGGTATAAGGATTCCGGAGAACTGTGCGGCTCCGGAATCTTTTTGATCGATTTAAAAGTTAAATATAAAAAATATTTCTGGCGAATAAAAAATCCGACTTCAAAAGTACTGGAATTTCCCGATTATCCGGGAAAAATCGACTCTTAAAAAATTTTTTGAAAAATTTTCAGAAAACCCTTGACAAAACGAAAAATATGTGATATAATAAATATCGTCGTCAGGGGCGTGACGAAAAGCACTAAAGCACAGACGACAATAAATGGCTGCATGGGGGTTTAGCTCAGCTGGGAGAGCATCTGCCTTACAAGCAGAGGGTCACAGGT
>JAMPAJ010000001.1:330797-403320 GCA_023667265.1 Alistipes sp. | reverse complement strand
TCTGACGAAAAATCTGACTGCGCATCTCCGGCACAATCTTTGTGCGGTATTGCCTAAAATAAGTTCTAAAATATAAACCGAAAGGAATTACTACTATGAAAGCGACTATTGATAATGCAAAGGAAAAAATGACTAAGAGCCTTAATGCTCTGGACAAGGAGTTTGCCGCTATCCGTGCCGGAAGAGCGAATCCTGCCGTTCTGGACAAGGTTCTCGTAGATTACTACGGAGCGCCCACACCTGTTAACCAGATGGCTGCAATTTCCGTTTCAGAAGCTCGTATCCTCGTTATCCAGCCCTGGGATAAGTCCTGCCTCAAGCTCATCGAGAAGGCTATCCAGGCTTCCGACATCGGCATCAATCCCACAAATGACGGAAACGTGCTCCGGCTTGCTTTCCCGCAGCTTACTGAGGAACGCCGTAAGGAGCTGTGTAAGAGCATCAAGAAGCTCGGCGAGGACAGCAAGGTCTCTATCCGCTCTATCCGCCGCGATACTATGGATAAGCTGAAGGCAATGAAGAAAAATTCCGAGATCACAGAGGACGACCTGAAGGATTGCGAGAAGAAGGTTCAGGATATCACTGATAAATTCTGCGCTGACGCTGATAAGGCTGTTGCAGCGAAGGAAAAAGAGATAATGACTGTTTAATGGTGAAATATGGCAATATTCGGTAAAAAACAAAAAGGCGCGTCCATCGAAATGCCTCAGCAGCTTCCGGAACACGTCGGCTTCATTATGGACGGAAACGGCAGATGGGCTAAAAAACGCGGTCTGCCGCGGCCTTTCGGTCATAAGGAGGGTGCGAAGAACTTCAAGAAGATAGTCCGGTACTGCAAGGACATCGGCTTAAAAAATATCTCGTTCTACGCCTTTTCCACCGAGAACTGGCAGCGTCCTGACGACGAGGTGCAGACTATCATGAATCTGTTCCGGGAGTATATTGTGGACGTAAGAGAGCATCTCTCCGAAAATACACGAATGATTTTTTTAGGCGATAAGTCTGCATTTGACGACGATCTGCGTGAAAAGATGATAAAGCTTGAGGAGGATACGGCTCATTATACGGAAATGAATCTGATGATGGCAGTGAACTACGGCGGTCGCGACGAGATCGCCCATGCCGCGCGTATTCTTGCGCAGAAGGCTGTAAACGGCGAAATTGCTCCGGAGGATATCACGGAGCAGTCTGTTGCGGATGAGCTGTACACCAAAGGAATACCTGACGTTGACCTTGTTATTCGTCCAAGCGGCGAGCTGCGGCTGTCCAATTATCTTATCTGGCAGTGCGCTTATGCGGAGTATTATTTCACGGACATTTTGTGGCCTGACTTCACACCTGCCGAGCTTGACAAGGCGTTGATAGAATTTAACAGGCGGCAGCGTCGTTTCGGAGGTGTGTGACTTGCTGACACGTATTATTTCCGCTGCGGTGGGCGCTGCGATAGTTGTAGCTGCTCTCGTTCTGCACAATACTATTGTTTTCCCGATATTTACCGCCGCAGTCATAGCGATAATGCTGTTCGAGCTGCTCCGCGCGGTAAAGCTTCACAAGTATATTCCCATACTTGCTGCTGTTGAGATATGCGGTATCCTGATGCCTTTCATTTACCGCTTTAACTTCGATACCATATCATTTTATCCCAGTGTTATTCTTCAAACAGAAAAAAGGCATATTGCAGCCTTTGCGGTGACTCTTCTATGTGCGTTCGCTGTATTTGCTGTGTGGCTCAGAAAGCACAAGGAGATACAGTACAGCCAGATATTCTTTGCGCTTGCCTCGATGACGCTTGTGCCCCAGGCTATGTCAACAATTGTGCGTATTGATTCGGAAAGTCCGCTGCACGGCGTATTTCTGCTCGTAATGGGTCTTTGCGGTGCGTGGATAGCAGATTCCGGAGCATATTTCACAGGCGTTGCCATTGGAAAGCACAAGCTTTGCCCTGAAATAAGCCCGAAGAAAACAATTGAGGGCTTCGTAGGCGGTATTATTTCAACTGCAGTCGTGTTTGTGGCAGCATTTTTCGTGTACAACAGATTTATAACCGACTATCCGCTGGAGCTCGGTACAGTCGGCTACATTCTTGTTGCCGTTCTGGGAATGGTATGCGCGGTTATCGGAACAGTGGGAGATCTGTCAGCGTCAATGGTAAAGCGGCAGATCGGCTTCAAGGATTACGGAAAGATAATGCCCGGACACGGCGGACTTATGGACAGATTTGACAGCGTTCTTTTTGTCCTGCCTACGTTTTATGCTTTTATCAAGCTTACGAATATCATATGATAAAAAGTAAAAGGCGACTGTTGTTGCCTTTTGCATTTTCGGAATATTTTCACCAAATATTCCCTGAATAGAATTATCCTTACATAAAGGAGATATAATATTATGAAGAGAGTTGCGATTCTGGGCTCTACAGGCTCGATCGGTACGCAGTCCGTGGAGGTCTGCGAAAAACACGGACTTGAAATAACTGCTCTCGCCGCACACAGCAGCGTGGATATGCTGGAGGAGCAGGCAAGAAAATTCAAGCCGGAGTGCGTCGCCGTATACAATGAGGAGAAGTACGGCGAGCTTAAGAGCCGTCTGGCAGATACGAATATCAGGGTGCTCTGCGGCATGGAGGGCTTGTGCGAAATAGCGGCTATGGAGGAAAACGACATAGTTCTTAATTCGGTCGTGGGAATGGTCGGACTTCTTCCCACGCTGACCGCCATAAATGCCGGAAAGGACGTTGCTCTTGCAAACAAGGAAACTCTCGTCGCCGGCGGAACGCTCGTAACATCCCTTGCAAAGGAAAAGGGCGTTATGATATATCCGGTGGACAGCGAACATTCGGCTATTTTCCAGTGCCTTCAGGGCAATAAGCGCGAGCAGCTCAACAAAATTATCCTTACGGCTTCCGGCGGACCATTTTTCGGCTGCAGCTATGAGCAGCTGAAAAATGTCACAAAGGCTCAGGCTCTTAAACATCCGAACTGGGATATGGGAAACAAGATAACCATTGATTCCGCAACGCTGATGAACAAGGGGCTGGAATTTATCGAGGCAAAGTGGCTTTTTGACCTTGAACCGGAGCAGATCGAAATTGTAGTGCATCGCCAGAGCGTTATCCATTCTGCCGTTGAGTATAAGGACTTCGCGGTTATTGCACAGCTTGGAGTGCCGGATATGAAGATCCCGATACAGTATTCGCTGCTCTATCCTGACAGAGTTGAGTGCCCCACAAAGCCGCTGTCCCTGACCGACTATGGCACGCTTACATTTGAGAAGCCTGATTTTGAGACATTCAAGTGTCTGCGCGCGGCGATAGAGGCAATAACCCGCGGAGGCGCTTATCCCTGCCTTGTCAATTCTGCAAACGAGGAGGCTGTCCGTGCGTTCCTCCATGATGAGATACAGTTTATCCGGATAGGCGAAATAGTTTCCTCAGTTATGGAGAAATTCCCTTATTCCGACATAAAAAGCTACGAGGACGTTATTGCTGCGGACAGGGCGGCAAGAGACTATGTAAGGCAGATAATTAACGGCTGAGAGCCGTAAGAAAGGTTACGTGAGAGAAAGAATATGGGTATTATTATTGCGCTGCTGATTTTCGGCATTATTATTACTGTCCACGAGTTTGGTCATTTTGCAGTTGCAAAGCTGTGCAAGGTAAAGGTGCTGGAGTTCTCCGTGGGTATGGGACCAAAGCTGCTTCAGAAGCAGAAGGGCGAGACGAAGTACAGTCTGAGGCTTCTTCCCGTAGGCGGTTTCTGCCAGTTTGAGGGAGAGGATACCGCAAGCGACGACCCGAGGTCGTACAGCAAAGCTCCGGTGTGGAAGCGTATGCTGATACTTTTTGCAGGCGCAGGAATGAATTTCATTCTTGGCTTCGTTACGCTGATAATAATGCTGAGTATGTTCACCTCGATACCTACGACACGGATAGGCGGATTTTACGGCGAGGAGCTTTCAAGCGGCAAGATACTCTACTATTCCGAAAGCTATCACACGGGACTCCGCCACGACGATGTCATAAAGGAAATTGACGGGATATCCATATATACTCTTCTCGACATCGACTTCGTTCAGAGTACTTCCAAAAAGCAGAAGCACGAGGTCGTGGTTGAACGTAACGGTGAGAAGCTTGTGCTTAACGACGTGATCTTCCGTGACCGAAGAACAGGCAGCGTTTACGATTTCGGCGTTGAATATGTCAAAAAAACGCCGGGAAGCGTTATAAAAGCGTCCGGGAATTTTTTCAGGTCTATGGGACATATAGTTGTTATTTCCCTGAAACAGCTTATCACAGGAAAGGCTGATACGGACGATATGCAGGGCCCTGTGGGAATCGTTTCGACGATAAATCAGACCACCAAGCAGTCCGAAAGTGCAGGAGACGCCTTCTTCCAGCTCGTTTACATGACGGCGCTGATAACCATAAATCTCGGCATTATGAATCTGCTGCCCATCCCCGGTCTTGACGGCTGCAAGCTGCTGTTCTGTATCGTGGAGATCTTCCGCGGAAAGCCGTTAAAGCCGGAGCACGAGGGTTATGTTACTTTGGCGGGCGTAGTGATACTCATAGGATTTATGATATTTGTGACATTCAACGATATAGTAAGATTATTCAGTTAAAGGAGTTTGCTATGAGAAACGTAAAACCTGTAAAGGTCGGAGGATGCGTCCTCGACGGAAATCATATTTATATCCAGTCCATGCTGAACGTTCCCTCATATGACATCAGGGGCAGCGTGGAGCAGGCGGTGGAGCTGGAAAAGGCAGGCTGCGAGATCATCCGTGCGGCGATCCCGGATATGGATGCAGTTAAGCTGATCCCTGCGATAAAAGAGGCTGTAAGGATCCCTCTTGTAGCCGATATCCATTTCGACTACCGGCTTGCCGTCGAGGCTGCCGCTGCCGGAGTGGATAAGATACGTATAAATCCGGGAAATATCGGCGGACTCGACAGGGTAAAGGCAGTTGTCGACGCTTGCAGGGCAAGAGCTCTTCCTATCCGTATCGGCGTTAATTCGGGCTCGCTCGAAAAGGAGATATTGGCTAAATACGGCTCTCCCACTCCCGAGGCGCTTGTGGAAAGCGCAATGAACCACGCGGCTCTGCTGGAACGCTTCGATTTTGACGATATTGTCATCTCCATAAAATCCTCCGACGTAAACAGAATGATAGCCTGCTATCGTCTTGCGGCGGCAAAATGCAATTATCCGCTTCATCTCGGTGTTACCGAGGCAGGAACAGAGCGTCTTGGACTTATTAAATCAGCCGTTGGGATAGGTTCGCTTCTGTGCGACGGCATAGGCGAGACCATACGTGTTTCCCTGACAGACGAGCCTGTTAAGGAGATAGCTGCAGCGAAGGATATTCTTAAATGCGTCGGAAAAAGAGGCGGCGTACGATTTGTTTCCTGTCCGACCTGCGGACGCACGAGGATAGACCTTATCGGCACGGCGAAGCGTGTCGAGGAGGCTCTTTCCGGCTGCGAAAAGGACATCACCGTGGCAGTTATGGGCTGTGTTGTCAACGGTCCTGGAGAGGCACGCGAGGCTGATATCGGAATTGCAGGCGGCGACGGCTGCGCCATTATCTTCAAAAAGGACGGAACACAGCGTAAGATCAAGGAAGAGGACATTGTTCCGGAGCTTCTTGCGGAGGTTGAAAGACTTTAATGAAAATAAATCTGTCCGAGTTTTTATCGGAATACTGCTCCGAGCTGCCGGAGAGCGTCAAAGGCGGAACGATTTATAAGCTTACATATACAAAGGACTTAAAGCGCTTTTCATTTTTTGCGGAGTTTCCGGAGGTTCTCGCGTCGGCTGATGTTTACGGCTTTGAAAATGCCGTTGCAAATGGCATACAGGTGGAGGACGTGACCCTCTATCCCAGATATCCCGGAGAAAAGCTATCAGTCGAGGCGATACCGGAGCTTCTGAAGCTTCTGAAGCGGCAGGTATCGCTTATCAACGGCTTTCTGGACGATGCGGATATAGCTCTCAATGAAAAGGAGATAGACATTTCCCTCTGCCACGGCGGACGTGATATGCTTGAAAGATGCGGATTCTGCCGTCTGCTTTCACAGATGATATACAACCAGTTCGGCGTCAGCAAGTCCGTTAAGCTGAACGGCGGAGAGGCGCTTACTGTTGATAAATTCGAGGAAATGCAGGAGTCTGCGATGCCGGAGCAGTCGGTTTATATCCAGCCGGAGCCTCCCGTTCAGCAGGAGACCCACGAGGAGCTTGCAGTTGCAGCTGTACCCACAGTTTCTCTGGACAGCGTGAATACCGATATGACCTTTGACAGGGAATCGGCGGAAATAATCAAGGGCAGATCTATCCGTGAGCACCCTATAGCGATAGGGGAGGCTGTAAAGGAGCTTGGCACAGGCGTTGTTGTTGTAGGCGATATTTTCGCCGTGGAGGAAAAGGAGCTGCGTAACGGCAGCACCGTCATCAACTACAGCATTACCGATTACAGCGGTTCTGTTCTCGTAAAATCCTTCGTGAAGGCGGCGGATAAGGAGGAGCTTGCAAAGCTTTCCTCCGTGAAAAAGGGAACGGCTGTCCTTGTGCAGGGAAAGATCGACTATGACGAATATGCCCACGATATATGCGTGAGCGCAAATTCCATAATAAAGGTAAAGCGCGTCCCTAAGAAAGACACATATCCCGAAAAGCGCGTCGAGCTGCATTGTCACAGCAATATGTCGGCTATGGACGCCGTAACCGATCCGGTAACGCTTATCAGCCGTGCAGCCGAATGGGGACACCAGGCGATGGCGATAACCGACCACGGCTGCGTACAGGCATTTCCCGATTGTATGTACAATATGCCGAAGAATTTCAAGGTCATTTACGGTATGGAAGCATACGTCGTCAACGACATTGACCGTGAAATGATACTGAAAAAGCAGGAGAACAGGGACTTCAACGGCGAGTACATCGTTTTTGACGTTGAAACGACAGGACTGAGCTTCGCCCATGACAGGCTGACAAGCATTGCGGCTGTCAAGGTCAAGAATATGCAGAATGTTGACAGCTTCATGATATACGTTGATCCGGAGATGCACATTCCGGAAAAAATAACGGAGCTTACCGGAATTACTGACGAAACTGTACGTAATGCGCCAAAGGAAGCCGAGGCTCTGAGGCAGTTCATGGATTTTTGCGGCGATTCGCCTGTGCTTGTGGCTCACAACGCTGATTTCGACACGACTATGATAAATGCGGTGTGCAGACGCCAAAGCATTGATTTCCAGTACAATTACATCGACACCCTCATTCTCTGTCAGGCTATGCTGCCGGAAATGGGACGTCATAGACTGAATCATGTGGCTAAGGCGCTGAAGCTGGGCAGCTTTGAGCATCACCGTGCCGACGAGGATGCTATGATACTGGCGAAAATTTTCATCGAGCTGCTGAGCAGGCTGAAAAATCAGCGCGGCTGGACGAATGTGGATAGGCTGAATGAGCTGACAGAGGAAATTGAGATAAAGAAGCTTAAATCGTATCATCAGATAATTCTCGTCCGCAACCAGGCAGGTCTGAAAAATCTGTACCGCCTTGTATCATTGAGCAATCTGGACTATTTCTACAAAAAGCCGCTGATCCCGAAGTCGGAGCTTATAGAGCACCGGGAGGGTCTTATTTTCGGCAGCGCCTGCGAGGCAGGTGAGCTTTTCCAGGCGATGATAGCATTTAAGCCGGAGGAGAAGCTGGAGGGCCTTGCTAAGTTTTACGATTATCTGGAGATCCAGCCCATATGCAATAACGAGTTTATGGTTCGCGAGGGCACGGCACGCGACGACGAGGAGCTCCGGGAATATAACAGACAGATAATCGAAATGGGCGACAAGCTGGGTATACCGGTCTGCGCGACCTGCGACGTACACTTCATCGACCCGAAGGACGCGGTCTACCGGAAGATCATCCTTGCCGGAATGGGCTTCCGCGATACGGAAAATCAGGCGATGCTCTATTTCCGCACTACCGATGAAATGCTGGCGGAATTTGCGTATCTTGGCGAGGAAAAGGCGAAAGAAGTCGTCATTACAAATACAAATGCCATTGCTGATATGGTGGAGGTTGTGCGTCCTATTCCAAAGGGTACATTTACCCCGACTATTGAAGGCGCGGAGGAAGATCTTGTCCGCATAACCCACGAAAAAGCCCATGAAATTTACGGCGATCCGCTGCCGGAGCTGGTGGAAAAGCGTCTCGACCGTGAGCTGTCGTCCATTATCAAGCATGGATTCTCGGTTCTTTACATTATTGCGCAGAAGCTCGTGTGGAACTCGGTCGAAAATGGCTATCTTGTCGGCTCGCGAGGCTCTGTCGGCTCGTCCTTTGTGGCGTCTATGGCTGGAATTTCCGAGGTAAATCCGCTGCCGCCCCATTACATCTGCCCGAATCCCGACTGCAAGAACAGTGAGTTTGTACTGGACGGAGTATACTCCTCCGGATTTGATCTGCCTCCGAAAAGCTGCCCGAAATGCGGCGCTGATATGATACGTGAGGGACACGATATTCCGTTTGAGACCTTCCTTGGATTTGACGGAGATAAGGCCCCGGATATAGATCTGAATTTCTCCGGAGAATACCAGTCAAGGGCGCATAGATATACGGAGCAGCTTTTTGGTAAGACAAACGTTTTCAAGGCGGGTACTATATCAGCCGTTGCGGACAAAACGGCATACGGCTATGTGAAAAAATATTGTGAGGAGAACGGCATATGCCTTAACAATGCGGAGATGAACCGGCTTTCTATCGGCTGTACCGGCATCAAGAGAACTACCGGTCAGCACCCCGGAGGCATGGTGGTTGTGCCCTCTGATTATGAGGTATACGATTTTACTCCGGTTCAGCATCCGGCGGATTCTGCAGATTCCGAGGTGATCACCACCCACTTTGACTTCAATTCCCTCCACGATACCATTCTGAAGCTTGACGAGCTGGGACACGTTGTACCTACGCTGTACAAGCATCTGGAGGATCTTACCGGAATAAAGATAAAGGACGTCCCGACAACTGACCCGAAGGTCATCCAGATGTGTACGGACTGTTCAGCTCTCGGACTTACGGAGGAGGAGATATACTGCAAGACGGGAAGCCTTGGCATACCGGAAATGGGAACGAATTTCACTATTCAGATGCTTCTTGACGCGAAGCCCACGAAATTCGGAGACTTTCTCCAGATCTCGGGACTTTCCCACGGAACGGACGTATGGCTCGGCAATGCAAAGGATCTTATTGAAAACGGTACGTGTACAATTTCAGAGGTTATCGGTACCCGTGACAGCATCATGACCTATCTGCTCTACAAGGGCGTCGAACCGAAAATGGCGTTTCAGATAATGGAATGGACTCGTAAGGGAAAGGCTTCAAAGCAGTTTACTCCGGAGATAATCGAGATGCTGAAAAGCCATGATGTTCCGGACTGGTATATTGACAGCTGTCTGAAAATCAAGTATATGTTCCCGAAGGCACACGCCGCCGCCTATGTTATTGCGGCGATAAAGCTGGGCTGGTTCAAGATGTATAAGCCGCTGGAGTATTATGCCACATATTTCTCCGTCCGCGGAGAGGACTTCGACGCCGAACTGGCGGTCAAGGGCAAGGACGCTGTCCGGGCTAAAATAGAGGAATTGAAGGCAAAGGGCAACGAGCGATCCAAAAAGGAAAGCGATCTGTACGATATTCTGATGATAACGAACGAGATGCTCTCCCGGGGCTATGAGTTCCTGCCGATCAACCTGTTCAAGTCTCATGCCGTGGATTATCTGTTGGAGGACGGAAAGCTGCGGATCCCGTTTTCGGCAATGTCCGGCGTAGGTGAAAATGCTGCCCGGGGACTTTATGAGGCTGCTCAGAAGGGTGGATTTATGTCTGTTGAGGAGTTTCAGGAGCAGAGCGGTGTGTCAAAAACTACAATTGAGATGTTGAGAAGCATAGATGCTTTCGGCGATTTGCCTGAATCTACGCAGATGTCGTTCTTTTAACTTGACTTTTTTATATTAATATGTTATCATGTTATCACATTAGCACGCTAAAGCGATTTTGAAAGGTGTTTGAAATTATGAAAAACTACGATCTCATCACCCCGGAGGGCACAAAGGATCTGCTCTTCGGCGAGTGCATATTAAGACGGAATATCGAGGATACGCTGCTTAAACTCTTCAAAAGCAGAGGATACAGCGAGATAATAACTCCCGGACTGGAGTTCTTCGACGTTTTTAACCTGAAATCACGTTATTTCCCCCAGGAAAATATGTACAAGCTCACTGACGGCAAGGGCAGACTTATGGTAATGCGCCCGGATTCCACGCTGCCTATCGCACGGGTTGTGGCAACGAGACTCCGTGAGGCTGAACTGCCGCTGAAGCTCTGCTACGACCAGACTGTTTATCGTACAGAGCCGGCTCTGAAGGGCAGAAGCGACGAGATCGTCCAGGCTGGTATCGAGCTTATCGGCTCGGAGATGAAAATGGCTGACCTGGAGGTTATCTCGGCTGCCGTTGATTCTCTTAATGCCTTCGGAAAGGAATATTCCCTTGAAATAGGACATATCGGCATATTCAAGGCACTTGTGGAAAAGCTTGATGCAGACGACGCCGACAAGGAGAGTATCAGAAAGCTTATCGAAAACAAGAATTTCCCAGCTCTTAACGATATGCTTGACGGTATGGGCAGCAGTTCGGTAACAGCCGCCTTGAAGCAGCTTCCGGCTCTATTCGGCGGAGAAGAGGTATTTGAAAAGGCTGAGGAGCTTATCCCCGACGAGAGTGTCAAGGAGATCCTGGACGAGCTTCGTGGGATATACTGCGATGCAAAGGAGCTTTGCGGCGCTGAGGGCAACGTTACAGTCGATCTGGGACTCGTCAATAAGACTGACTACTACACAGGACTTATTATCAAAGGCTACATGAAGGGTCACGGTGCGGAGGTCATCTCCGGAGGACGCTACGACAGACTGATCTCGGATTTCGGAGACGACATTCCTGCGGTCGGATTTGCGGTAAATGTCAACGCTATCCAGAAAGTCCTCGAAAAGGACGGAGAGCTGCCTCAGCTGCCTGCCGCCGACGCTGTTGTTTTTGCTGAGGAGGGCTACGAGGTCGCAGCATTAAAGACTGCAAGAAAGCTCCGTGAGCAGGGGCTCGTTGTGGAAAATGCTCTGTTCGGCGACATCGAGTCCGTTCGCGAGTACGCAAGGGAAAAGAAGATCGGCAAGATAGTTGTCGTGGATAAGGAGGAAGAATAATGAGCAAGCCTATCAGAATAGCTCTTACAAAGGGCAGACTTGAAAAGGATACCGTGGGACTTCTGGAAAAGCTGGGATTTGACTGTACGGCTGTCCGCGAAAAGGGCAGAAAGCTTATCCTTCCTGTTCCCGATGCAAATTTAGAGGTAATTCTTGCAAAGGCAAACGACGTTATCACCTATGTTGAGCACGGCGTGTGCGACATGGGCGTTGTTGGAAAGGATACGATAATGGAGATGAAAGGCAAGTTTTTCGAGCTTGTCGATCTCGGCTTCGGACGATGCAAATTTGCGCTGGCGTCCAAAAAGGGCTATGATTTCTACAGCGGCTACGGCGTCAAGACGATCGCTACAAAGTACCCGAACGTTGCAAGAAGCTTTTTCGAGAAAAAGGGCATGGACACAGATATCATCAAAATAGAGGGTTCGGTCGAGCTTGCTCCTATTCTTGGTCTGGCAGACGGAATAGTCGATATTGTGGAGACAGGTACGACGCTTAAAGAAAATGGTCTTGAGGTAATTGAGGACGTTGCTCCTATCTCCGCAAGACTTATTGTGAATACAGTCAGCCTGAAAATGAGACAGGCTGAAATTGAAAAGCTTATCGGGCTTATCAAGGCAAGTTTATGAGAAAGGGCTGATCTGAAATGAGAAAAATTTACGCAAACGGCACTGATGAAAAGGCTTTTTTGGCTGAGCTGAACAGACGTGCGGGAGAAACGAATAAAAGAGTTACGGAGACTGTTTCCGAAATAATCGAGAATGTCCGCTTAAACGGCGACGACGCTGTAAAGAATTATACGCTGAAATTTGACGGAAGTCTGCCGCAGTATTATGAAGTGCCCCGTGAGATCATAAATGACGCGCTTACAGAGGCTGACCCGGAATTTGTTGACGCTCTTCTCAACGCGCAGGAGAATATCGCAGATTTTCACCGCCGTCAGGTGGAGCAGGGCTTTATAAATGCCAAGGATAACGGCGTGATACTCGGACAGCGTGTCCGCGGACTTGCACGCGTGGGACTTTACGTTCCCGGCGGCACGGCGGCTTATCCCTCAAGCGTGCTTATGAACGCGATACCTGCGAAAATTGCCGGCGTCAAGGAGATCGTCATGGTAACTCCTCCTTTAAAGGACGGCACGCCGAACAAGGATATTCTCGTTGCGGCGGCTATCTGCGGAGTCGACAGGGTGTTTATGTCCGGCGGCGCGCAGGCTATCGCTGCCCTTGCTTACGGCACGGAGGAGATCCCGAAGTGCGATAAAATTGTCGGCCCCGGAAATATTTACGTTGCCACAGCCAAAAAGCTGCTTTACGGCGTTGTCGATATTGATATGATAGCTGGCCCGTCGGAGATACTTGTTATTGCCGACGATACAGCAGACCCGAAATTTGCAGCTGCCGACCTTATGTCACAGGCTGAGCACGATGTTCTTGCATCGGCAATTATGGTCACAACAAGCGAAAAGCTGGCAGACGATACAATTGCCGAGATTAACCGTCAGAAGGAGTATTTGTCGCGTAAGGATATAATCGAGAAATCCCTGGGCGACTACGGCGCGGTAATTATAGCCGACAGCCGTGAAAAGTGTGTTGAGCTTGCTAATGAGATAGCTCCGGAGCACCTTGAGGTTCTCATGGAGAATCCCATGGAGCTGCTTGGCAGTCTTGACAACGCAGGCTCGATATTCCTTGGGAATTACGCTTCCGAGCCCTTGGGAGACTATTTCGCAGGGCCGAACCACGTCCTCCCCACCAGCGGCACGGCAAGATTTTTCTCGCCTTTAGGAGTTTCAAGCTTCACAAAGAGGATCAGCTATACCTACTACACAAGAGACGCGCTCCAGGAGGCTTGCCACGACATCGTATATATTGCTGAAAAGGAAGGACTTACGGCACACGCTAACGCAATCAAGGTAAGATTTGAATAATTGGTGATGCAAATGAATGATATGAAATGGGAATCCAATGTGAGAAGGGTCGTCCCGTATGTTCCGGGCGAGCAGCCAAAGGACAGCGATGCGGTAAAGCTTAACACCAACGAAAATCCATATCCGCCTGCACCCGGAGTCCGGGCTGTTACGGAGAATTTTGATATTTCGCGTATGCGTCTTTATCCTGACCCGGAGGCATCAGTTCTGGTCGGAGCTATAGCGGAGCGGTATAAGCTGAAGCCGTCGCAGATATTTGTGGGCGTAGGCTCTGACGACGTTATATCAATGGCGTTCATGACATTTTTCGGTTCGGACAAGCCTGTGCTTTTCCCAGATATTACCTACTCCTTCTACGATGTGTGGGCTGACGTACACCGCATACCCTATAAGCAGATGCCTCTGAAAAGCGACTTTACCATAGAGCCCCGGGATTACATGGGCGAAAACGGCGGAATAATTTTCCCGAATCCCAATGCGCCTACCGGAGTTCTTGAATCTGTGGGGATGATAGAGGAGATCGTCAAGGCGAATCCGGACTCCGTTGTGATGATAGACGAGGCTTATATTGATTTTGCCGGGGAAAATGCAAGCTGTCTGCCGCTTATTGATAAGTACGACAACCTGCTTGTGATACAGACCTATTCAAAGTCGCGGTCTATGGCTGGTATGCGTATCGGCTTCGCAATGGGCAGCGAGAAGCTGATAAAATATATGAACGACGTGAAGTTTTCAATAAATTCTTACACTATGAACACGGTTACCCAGCTTTGCGGAGCGGAGTCAATGAAGGACGAGGAGTATTTCCGTTCAACTGTAGAAAAAATCGTCGATACGCGTGAGCGGTCAAAGGCGCGGCTTTCGGAGCTGGGCTTCACATTTCCGGATTCAAAGAGCAATTTCATTTTCGCAAAGCCGGGTGCAAAGCCGGCAAAGGAAATTTTCACCGAGCTGAAAAAGCGCAGCATTTACGTCCGTTATTGGGATAAGCCTGTGATAGGCGATTATCTGCGTATATCCGTAGGAACTGACGACGAGATGAACAAGCTCTTCGGGGCATTGGAGGAGATCATCAATGGATAATGTACGAACAGGGGAAATTACCCGCACGACCCGGGAAACCGACATCCGTGTGCATCTGGAGCTGGACGGCAGGGGAGAGTCGGATATTTCAACAGGTATCGGCTTTTTCGATCATATGCTGACGGCGCTGTCGAAGCACAGCGGCATATCCATGAATATCAGGGTCCTCGGCGATCTGGAGGTCGACTGCCACCACACAATTGAGGACACCGGAATCGCGCTCGGACAGGCTCTGAACGAGGCTTTAGGCGCAAAATCCGGAATTGTCCGCTATGGAACGGCTTATATCCCGATGGATGAGAGCCTTGCGATGTGCAGTCTTGACCTGAGCAACCGACCTTTTCTTGTGTTCAACTGCGATTTTACAAATCAGAGCTGCGGCGGATATGACCTCTGCATGACGGAGGAATTTTTCCGGGCATTCGCCTTTAATGCAGGTATAACGCTGCACATAAACCTGATGTACGGCAGCAACGACCATCACAAGGCAGAGGCTGTATACAAAGCGGCGGCTCATGCACTGAAAGCAGCCGTGGCATTCAATTCCGACGGCACAACGCTTTCCACGAAAGGAGTTCTGTAATGATTGCAATTGTAGATTACGGCGCAGGCAATATTTTCAGTGTTAAAAATGCCCTGGATCACCTGGGGTTCGAGAGCAGACTTGTTTCCGACAAGGAGAGCATAAGGTCTGCGGACGCTGTTATTCTTCCCGGTGTAGGAGCTTTTCCGGCGGCTATGGAGATGCTGGATAAAAGCGGACTTGCCGATACTGTTAAGGAGGAGTCGCGGAAAAAGCCCTTTCTTGGAATTTGCCTGGGAATGCAGCTTATTTTTGAAAAGGGCTATGAGTTCCAGGAATGTGACGGGCTTGGAATGATAAGCGGTTCTGTACGGAAGATCGAAGAGCCAGAGCTTATAATTCCGCATATGGGCTGGAATAAGCTGGAAAAACTCAACGATTGTCCGCTTCTTGAAAATGTGGGCGATGACGAATACGTTTATTTTGTCCACTCATACAAGGCACACTGTGACGATAAAAACATTGCGGCATACTGTGAATACGGCGGAAGAGTTCCGGCGCTTGTCTATGACGGAAAATATGTTTACGGCGCGCAGTTCCACCCGGAAAAAAGCGGCGAGACGGGACTTAAAATTCTTAAAAGCTTCGGAGGTCTGATATGATTATTTTTCCTGCTATTGATATAAAGGACGGCTGCTGTGTGCGGCTGTTCAAGGGCGATTTCAGCACTGTGGAAAAGGTTGCGGAGAATCACCTTGAAACTGCAAAGAGCTTTGAAGCCGCAGGTGCGTCATGGATACATATGGTAGATCTTGACGGCGCGAAAGAGGGCAGACCTGTCAACACAAGGATATACGCTGATATTGCGGAGAAAACCAATTTAAAGGTGGAGCTTGGCGGAGGTATCCGCAGTCTTGAAACTATTCAGGAGTACCTGGATATGGGCATCGCAAGGGTAATACTCGGCTCTGTGGCGCTTAAAGATCCGAGGCTTGTCAGCGACGCCGTTGAAAAATTCGGCAGCGAGAAGATCGTTGTGGGAATCGACGCGGTCAACGAAATGGTTGCGACCGAGGGCTGGCTCGAAAGCTCTGATGTCCACTATATCGAGCTGGCGAAAAAGATGAACGAGGTCGGCGTAAAGTATTTTATCTTTACGGATATTTCAAAGGACGGCACGCTCAGCGGCGTAAACCGGGAGCAGCTTAAAGCCCTTGCAGACGCTATGGGCAGCCGCGCAAATATCGTGGCAAGCGGCGGAGTACACACAATGGCGGATATTATCGCCTGCAAGGAAATGGGCTTGTACGGCACTATCTGCGGAAAATCTATTTATAAGGGCACGCTCGACCTTGCAGAAGCCATTAAATATGCGGAGGTGTAATATGCTTGCGAAGAGAATAATCCCATGCCTTGACGTGCGTAACGGCAAGGTGGTAAAGGGAGTGAATTTTGAGGGTATACGCGACGTTGGCGATCCTGTTGAATGTGCGGAGGAGTACAACAGGCAGGGCGCTGACGAGATCGTTTTCTACGATATTACGGCTTCTTTCGAGGGCAGAGGCGTTTTCCTGGACGTTGTGCGTGAGACGGCAAAGAGAGTTTTCGTTCCGCTGACAGTAGGCGGCGGTATCAAGACAGTTGACGATATTCGGGAGACCCTGAGAGCCGGCGCAGACAAGGTTTCAGTAAACTCCCAGGCTGTAAAAAATCCGCAGCTTATCAAGGACGGAGCGGATATTTTCGGAAGCCAGTGCATCTGCGTAGGAATTGACGCAAAGAAGATCGACGAAAAAAAGTGGACTGTCTATATAAATGGCGGACGCGTTGATATGGGAATCGACCTCATCGACTGGGTACACACCATTGAAAATCTCGGAGCAGGGGAGATATGCCTCAACTCTATAGACGCCGACGGTACGAAAAACGGCTTTGACATCGAGATGCTGAAAGCAGTCTGTGACAATTGCAGTATTCCGGTAATTGCCAGCGGCGGAGCAGGAAAAATAGACGACTTTGCCGAGGTTTTCGAGAAAACCGGAGCAACGGCAGCTCTTGCGGCGTCGCTGTTCCATTTCAAGGAGCTGACAGTTCAGGAGGTCAAGGCATATTGCCGCGGCAAGGGAGTAATTGTGCGATAAGGGAGAAAGCGTAATGGTAAAAATAGATTTGAACGACCTGGATAAATTCTTTGTAAAAGGCGAGCTTATCCCTGCGATATGCTACGAGGTCAACACAAAAACAGTGCTGATGCTGGCATATATGAACAAGGAGAGCCTTAAAAAGACTCTCGAAACGGGATATACCTGGTTCTGGAGCAGATCGAGACAGGAGTACTGGAACAAGGGCGCGACCTCGGGACATCTGCAAAGAGTAGTGTCCATTTACGGCGACTGCGACAACGATACGCTGCTTGTGAACGTCGAGCAGACTGGGGTTGCCTGCCATACGGGAAGCTATAGCTGCTTTTTCAACGAAATATATAACACGGAGGAAGAATGATATGACACTTTATGAGGAAATATTTGCCGTTATCAAGGAGCGAAAGGCTCAGTACGACAACGGCACAGCTGCGGAAAATTCTTATACCTGCTATCTCTTCGATAAGGGCGTGGATAAGATCTGCAAGAAGATCGGCGAAGAGGCTACAGAGACTGTAATTGCGGCTAAAAACGGCGATAACGACGAGCTGATGAACGAGATAAACGACCTGCTGTACCACGTAATGGTGCTCTGCGTAAACCAGGGGCTCGAGTGGTCTGATGTTGAGAAAATTCTTGACGAGCGCAACGAGAAGATCGGCAATCTCAAAAAGTTCCACCAGGTAGATAAAAATACATGATGAAGACGACCCTCCGGAGAAAATTCCGGAGGGTCGATTTTTATAGCTATTTTTTTCCGTTATTATTTTTTTTCTTGCCTTTGACCTTCGGCACGGCGTAGATCGGCTTCACCGGCTTCTGGCGCTGCTTGAACAGCACATATGCGTAGATGCAGAGGAGAATGTATATGCCGCAGAGAATACCGGTTATGACAAAAGCCTTCTTGAACCATTTAGACTTCGGGAACATTTTCGCCGCGTAGATGTTATATTTCATTGCGGAACGGTCAACGTCCGAGACCGCGATCAGGTCAACGGTGGCAATTGCCTCTCCAGAGTATTCGAGAGTGACTTTTCCCAGCAGATCGCCTTTTTTCACAGGCGCTTGCAGAGAATCCGTATTCCACTGGATATTGTCGCGGTTTATCAGCGAGACGTCAACATCGTCCACCCAGAGCATGGAAATTTCCTCTTTTGGACGTGCAAGAACGTAATCGTTTCCGTCAGCAAGGCTTACCGGGATCTCTCCAAGCTCCGCAGTTTCCGGCAGGATGACCTTATAGGAAAAGTGGTTGAACGCCCAGTTAAACATGGTTTCGGCGTCGTCAAGGTGATAAAATGCAACGTCGCCCTCGGAATCGTTTATAGGCGCTTTCATGGCAACGGCAAGGTAATTGTTGCCGTCGCGGCTTGCCATGGCGACGATATTTCGTCCGCCCATTTCAAGATTTCCGGTTTTAATGCCTTTCGCTCCGGCGTAGTAGTACTTGTCGCTTTCGGAATCCATCATCGTATTTGAGTGATACCATTTCCAGGATTCGCGGTCGGGGTGATTTTCGGGGTCGCGGATCGACGGTTCACGGACGTAAGCAGTGCTTATTTCCTCAAAATGCGGAACCTTCAGGGCATACTGCGTCAGCTTAGCCATATCCCGGGCTGTGGTATACTGGTCTGCGCTGTACATTCCGGTGGCATTGGTGAAATGAGTTGACGAAAGTCCGAGCTCCGCAGCCTTGTCGTTCATCAGCTGGACAAAATCAGCAGTGCTTGCTCCGCCGATGTTATAGGCTATTGTGGAGGATGCCTCAACGGAAGAGGTGAGCATCATAGCATACAGCAGATCGTAGTAGGTGAGCACATCGCCGTCATATATATCGGCATATCGCAGATCGTCCTTATATTGTATATTGTACAGGTCGGAGTAAACGTCTTCGTTCACAGTTATTTCCTGAGTAAGGTCGGAGCAGTTCTCGATGCAGACAATGGCTGTCATAATATTGACAAGAGGACCGGGCATCTGCATAGTATCGGCATTTTTCTCATATATTACTGTGTTGCAGTCCAGATTTACCAGTATCGCCGATTCACTGTAGAGAGAGGACTGCATATTAAAGGACACAGCGCTTGCGTTTCCGGTGCTGAGGCATGGCAGAAAAGCCAGAACTGACGCCGCAGCTGCGGTTATTCTTTTCAATAGCTTCATATTTTTCATTCCTTATTTGTAGGGTGAGGGTTATTATTTCTATTATAACACATATTTTGCGGAATTGCAAGTATTTTGTTAAGAAGTCATTAGCCGTTAGCTATTAGCTGTTAGACTCTTGTGTGCGATTAATATTTTCCGGCTCGCGGCATATTTATGTCTGCAAGATAAATTAGTGAGGTACGAACGGCTACGTGAATTGCCAGCGGGTGCTACCCGCTCGCCGCGAAAAATGCAAAAAAAGTATTGCAATTTTTCAAAAAGTATTGTATAATTATATTATATGCGTAAAATAGCTATAGACGATGTCAATATAAGTCAAAATAAATTTCAGATAAGGAGACAGCACATGAAAAAGCTAAACGGTATAAAGCTGAAACACCGTAAAAATACGGAAGACTGCGTTACGGTACAGCTGCCATTGCCATCTAAAATAATATTGCCTATGTCGATGCACATGGGTGCGCCATGCGACACGCTTGTCAAGGTAGGGGACTATGTGAAGGTCGGTCAGAAGATCGGCGATTCACAGGCTGCTTTCAGCGTTCCCGTACACGCCACAGTCTCGGGAAAGGTGACCGCTGTTACCGACTATCAGACGGCCATGGGAGCAGTCTGCAAGGCGGTGGAGATCGAGCCCGACGGCGAGCAGACAGTCAGCGAGGAAGTAAAGCCTCCGGTCATCACTGACAGGGAGAGCTTCATTAAGGCAGTTCGCGAAAGCGGCGTCTGCGGTCTCGGAGGCGCAGGCTTCCCGACGCATATCAAGCTCAATTCCAAAACTCCTATCGACACCATTGTCATCAACGCCGCGGAGTGCGAGCCTTACATAACTGCCGATTACCGCGAAATGATGGAAAATACGGATGATGTTCTGAACGGAATAAGGCTTGTAAAGGAACGGCTGGAAATTAAAAATGCAAAGATAGCCGTTGAGGCAAACAAGCCCGAGGCTATAAAAAAATTTGAGGATATGGCGAAAAATGACGATACTATCGACATTGTGACGCTGCCCTCAGCCTATCCCCAGGGTGCGGAAAAGGTAATTATTTACAACTCGACAGGCAGGATAGTAGAGGAGGGAAAGCTGCCCTCGGACGTGGGAGTAATCGTTCTCAACGTTTCAACGGCAGCCTTTATCTACCGATACAGCAAGACAGGTATGCCCTTTATGACGCGGCGTATTACTGTTGACGGAAACGCTGTGGGTGAGCCGAAAAATGTTTTTGCGCAGGTGGGAACGCCCTTTGTTGATATCCTCCGGTTCTGCAAGACTGATATCGATTCCATACGCAAGCTTATTTCCGGCGGCCCTATGATGGGAATGTCGATCCCGGATATCAATATGCCGGTAATGAAAACCACAAACGCGCTTCTTGCTTTCGATCATTACGACGAGCGTCAGACCTCGGCTTGCATCCGCTGCGGACGCTGCGTGAGAGTGTGTCCGATGGGACTTATGCCTGCGGAGATCGACAAGGCTTATAAAATCAAAGACATTGAGGATCTGAAAGCCCTTAAGGTCATGCTGTGCATGAACTGCGGAAGCTGTACCTTTGTATGTCCTGCAAACAGAAAGCTTGCGGAGACAAATCAGCTTGCCAAGGCAATGATCCCGAGAAAGTGAGGTAAACAGGCATGAATCGACTTATGGTCTCTCCGTCGCCCCACGACGAGAATTACACAAAAACCTCAACAATAATGCTTAATGTCTGCATCGCGCTTATTCCGGCGCTGGCAGTCGGCTGCGTTATTTTCGGACTCCGCGCGCTTCTGCTGACTGCTGTGACAGTCGTAAGCTGCGTTATATTTGAATTCCTGTGCAGAAAGCTGATGAAGCGTGAAAACACGGTAGGCGATCTTTCCGCAGTTGTAACGGGTCTTATCCTTGCGCTGAATCTGCCGGTGACGCTGCCGCTCTGGATGGCTGTGATAGGAAGCTTCGTGGCTATTGTTGTTGTGAAGCAGCTCTTTGGCGGTCTGGGACAGAATTTTGCAAATCCTGCGATAACAGCCAGGATCGTTCTTATGGTAAGCTTTGGCGGCGCAATGACAAACTGGGTCGTTCCTTTCTGGTACAAGGACGGTGCGGACGCAGTTACGGGAGCAACGCCTCTTGCCCTTGGAGACGGCGACGCTCTGCCGTCATACCTTGATATGTTCCTGGGAAATACAGGCGGCTGTCTCGGCGAGACGTGCGCGCTTGCGCTTCTTGCCGGCGGACTTTATCTTGCCGCACGTAGGATAATCAGCCTTGCAGCTCCGGTCTCCTTTATCGGAAGCCTTGCGCTCCTTTCCTGGATAGCCGGCGATGATCCGCTGTATCAGATACTTGCCGGAGGAGTTTTCCTCGGAGCATTTTTCATGGCTACAGACTACGCTACAACTCCTATTTCTACAAAGGGAAAGATCGTGTTCGGTCTGGGCTGCGGAATAATAACGTTCATTATAAGACATTTCGGCTCGCTGCCGGAGGGCGTGTCCTTCAGTATCCTGCTTATGAACGTGCTTACGCCGTATATCGAGCAGCTGACGCGCACTAAGGCGTTCGGCGGAAAATATGAAAAACAGAAGAAGGAGGCTGAGGGCAAATGAAAGCAAATATAATGCCGCCTGTTATTCTGACGATCATATGCGTCATTGCTTCGGCTCTGCTGGTTTTTGCCCATGAGCTGACTAAGGAAAATATTTCCCGGCAGAAGGAACAGCGGTTCAGCCAGAGCGTAGAAACTCTCTTCGGAAAGACTGACAGCACGCTCCTTGATACCGATTTCGGAGAGTCTTCAATTGAAGCGATCGCCGTTACTCCCGACGGAAAAACGGCTATACAGGTCGTTGCCGACGGATATTCAAAGGGCGGTATCAATATCCTTGTGGGCATTGATGAAAACGGCGCAGTTTCGGGAATCGAGTTCGTTTCACTTGGCGAGACTCCCGGACTTGGCTCTAAAGTCCGCGATGTCCCTGAGTTCCGGGAGGAATTTTACGGCTTGACCGAGCCCGGCGTACAGGTAGACGGAATAAGCGGAGCGACGTTCAGCTCCCGGGGCATGACAGCGGCTGTTGATACGGCTCTTCGTGTATATAATGAAAATAAGGAGGCGATATTAAATGGCGGAGAATAAAATATCTCTTGGAAAAGAGCTGGGCAAGGGTATTATCAAGGAGAATCCTACTCTTGTCATGCTTCTGGGAATGTGTCCCACTCTTGCCGTTACAACTCAGGCAGCCAACGGAATAGGAATGGGTCTTGCCACTACGTTCGTTCTTCTCGGCTCGAATATAGTTGTATCTGCGTTGAGAAAAATTATCCCGGATAAGGTGCGTATACCCGCCTTTATCGTCATTATCGCAAGCTTTGTTACACTGATCGGCTTCCTGCTTGAGGGCTTTGTTCCGGTGCTTTACGACAGCCTTGGAATTTATCTGTCGCTTATCACGGTAAACTGCATTATCTTCGGACGCGCAGAGATGTTTGCAAGTAAAAACGGCGTTGTCGCCTCTGCCTGCGACGCTGTGGGAATGGGCATTGGTTTCACGCTGGCTCTGTTCCTCATGGGCTCAGTCCGCGAAATAATTGGTGCAGGCACTTGGATGAAGGGTATCGGAACAATGCTGGGTATCGGCTGGGACGGAGTGACTATCCCGGGTATAAGCGAAACTCCTATGCTGCTCTTCATTATGCCTGCTGGAGGATTTTTCACCCTGGGCGTAATAATTGCAATTGTAAATAAGATAGCAAACAGAAAGCCGCCTATGGAGATCGAATGCGGCGGCTGTGAAAACTGCCCTATGTCAGGCAAATGCGATAAAACGGAGGGTGAACAGGCATGAAAACATTAGCAGTCATTCTTCTTTCAGCCATGCTGACAGATAACTTTGTCCTGGCGAAATTCATGGGTATCTGCCCGTTCCTGGGCGTTTCAAAAAAGCTCGACAGCGCCACAGGCATGGGAATCGCGGTTACTTTCGTTATGATCTGCGCGACTGTCGTTACATACCCGATACATCACGGCATCCTCGTTCCCAACGGGCTTGAGTACTTCGACACCGTTGTATTCATTCTGGTCATCGCGCTTTTCGTTCAGTTGGTGGAGATCGCGCTGAAAAAGCTTCTTCCGCCGCTTTACAAGTCGCTCGGTGTGTATCTGCCGCTTATTACGACAAACTGCGCCGTACTCGGCGTAACAGTGTTGAATATCGACAATAGCTACAGCTTTGTAAACTCCGTCGTTAATGCTCTTGGCGGAGGACTTGGCTTTATGCTGGCTCTGGTTATTTTCTCGGGAGTACGCAGAAAGCTTGAATATGCCGACATTCCCGATACATTCAAGGGCGTTCCGGCAACTCTTATCGCCGCTTCGATAGTATCTGTAAGCTTTATGGGCTTTGCAGGACTGTTCAACTGAGAGGAGGTAATGTGATGACAACTTATCTTATTCCTGCCCTTATCCTGGGCGGCTGCGGTATTCTTGCAGGCATTCTGCTGACAGTTGCAGCAAAGGTTTTCTATGTTGAGGTCGACGAACGTGTGGAAAAGATCGGCGACGCTCTTCCACAGGCAAACTGCGGAGCTTGCGGATATGCCGGATGTGCGGACTATGCCGACGCCATCGTCAACAACGGTGCGCCGACGAATCTCTGTCGTCCAGGAGGAGCTGACGCTGCAGTAAAAATCGCGGAGATACTTGGAACTGCCGCTGCGGATGTTATACCTATGACGGCTGTAGTCCACTGCAACGGCGACTGCAATGCGACAAAGCCGCAGTTTGATTTTGACGGTGTCCAGTCCTGCAAGGCGGTAAAACGCTTCTACAGCGGAAACGGAATGTGCAAGTACGGCTGTATCGGTCTCGGCGACTGTGCCGCTGTATGCGAGCATGATGCTGTAAAAATTATCAACGGTGTTGCAAAAATAATCCCTGCTCTTTGCGGGGCCTGCGGTCAGTGCGCCGATGTGTGTCCAAACAAGCTGATTTCCATAAAGCCGAAATCAAAGACCGTAGACGTTCTCTGCTCCTCGGCTGCGCCTGGAAAGGCGACGAAGCTTTCCTGTTCCAACGGCTGTATCGGATGCAGGATATGCGAAAAGAAGTGTCCGAGCAAGGCAATCACCGTTACCGATAACCATGCGTCTATCAACTACGACCTGTGTACAAGCTGCGGAATATGCGCCGCTGCGTGTCCTGTAAAGGCAATCAGAGGCGCTGCAAAAAAACAGGAGAATTAATATGGATTTTCAAAGCAAATATGATAAATACAACAAGCGTCTTATTATCTGGATCGTTTTGTTTTTTGCAGCTCTGATATTTTCAATAGCTTTGACGGCATTGGCGCCTACAATTGATTATGCCGGATTTTTAGCTCTCCTGATGTGGGTGTTTACAATTGTCGCGCTGGTGAATCTCGTGGTAAATGCTAATAGACGGAGATTTTCGGGAGATGTCCTGAAAGCCGGAAATGATCAGTATTTCAACGACATTGATGAGGGACGGACAGATTATCCTCTTATGAAGATAGCTGTCGGTCAGAACGGCTTTGTATACAACGACGGCGGCGTTCTCTATGACGATATTTTCTGGGTGTATAAGCAGACTCAGTCATACAGCGTTTATTTTGTTCCGGTCGCAAAGCAGAGCCAGCTTAATGTTGCGATGAAAAATGGCGGTACATTTGTTATTCATATAAGAGGCAGCAAGAAATGGGAGGACGAGATCTCCGAATTTATACAATTTCTCACAAGTAAAAATGAAAACATCCGCCTGGGCTTTATTCCCGAGCATCAGAAGGCGTTTTCAGCGCTTGTCAAGGAGCGGAAGAGAGAGGCCAAGATGCGTAAGAAAAACGGTCAACTTTAAGAACCTGTGTTCATACGATAAAAGTCCATGAAATATTTGTTCATGGACTTTTTATTAGGATATTTAACCGGATATATCTTAAAATTGGTTTGCGTGCTCTCTATACATAATAACTTGCAATTTTGCTGATAATATGTTATAAGCGGAGAGCCTCCGCCGGCAATTTCGCGTTATAAATATTTGCAATCAATATTTTTTTCGCGTGGGTTGCATTTTTGCCAATTATATGTTATAATTATTCCATAACTCGTACATAGACGGAGGAAACAAAATTGATTTACGTAACAGGAGATACCCACGGCGATATTGACAGATTCAAGGACTCACAGTTCAAAAAGCTCCGCCGGGGCGATACGCTGATCGTATGCGGCGATTTCGGCTTTATCTGGAACGGCTCGAAAAAGGAGAAAGCTGTGCTGAAAAAGCTGGCTGCTCTTGATTATACCGTGGCATTCATCGACGGCTGCCATGAGAATTTCGACCTGCTGGAGGCTTTTCCGGTTTCGGAGTGGAACGGCGGAAAAGCGCGGCTTATCGCGCCGAATATAGTCCACCTTATGCGCGGTCAGATCTACACCATTGAAAACAAGAAAATATTCACCTTTGGCGGCGGACACAGCCAGGATATAGAATTTCGCAGCGAAAGCAAATGGTGGGAGCGCGAGCAGCCTACTCACGAGGAGATCATGGACGCACTGGCTAATCTGAAAGCCCACGGCAGCAGCGTTGACTACGTCATAACTCATGAGCCGCCTGCCTCGGTAAAGGTCTGCCTTGGAGTCGACGTTTTTCAGCGCATAGAGGTCCATGCCCTCTTTGAGGAAATAATGAACAGCTGCCGATATGAGAAATGGTTTTTCGGTAAATGTCATATTGATAAGCATATTCCGGTGCGCTTTTACGCCGTATTTAACAATGTTACGCCGCTAAAATAGGAGGACGGTATGCTGGAGCTTAAACCTAAAATGTTCAAGGAGGCGGAAAAATCCTCAGCCTCGGAAAATATCATAGTCAACATTCTGATCTTCATTGCCGTATTCGTTGTTGTCATGCTTCTGGAGTCCGTTATTCCGGCGATCATGACAATGCCGGAGATAATGAGCAGGATATCAGAGGAGGGCTTGCTCGGAGTGAATGCCGATACCCAGCGCATTACCGAGATATCCACAGAGGTGAGCATGAAGCAGAAATACCTCATCCCAACTCTTTTCTGTACTGCTTTCGCCATTGCCGGAAGCCTGATATACTGCCGCTTTATCGAGGCTCGTCATCTCAGCTCAATGGGTCTGCGGAAGAGAAAGGCGGCGGCTCATTATTTTCAGGGCTTTATTGTGGGTATCATTATGATGTCTGCTCTTGTGGGCATTTCATGGCTTTGCGGCGCAGTTGATATAACGGTCTGCAAAAACGTGAATTACGGCGCAATAGGGCTGTTTTTCCTGGGGTTTCTGATACAGGGCGCGAGTGAGGAGTTCATGTTCCACGGATATTTCATGAATACTCTCGGTTCACGTTTTCACTGGGTCATAGCGGTAGGCGTCAGTGCGGCAGCGTTCAGTCTGGCGCATATTGCGAATCCCGGATATAATCTGCTGGTTTTCTTTAATCTGGCCCTTTTCGGCGCGTTTGCCGGACTTTATATGATTTGCTTCGACGACATCTGGGGCGTCTGCGCCATTCATTTTATATGGAATTTCACCCAGGGCTGCGTCTTTGGTATCAGCGTAAGCGGAACAGGGGAGACTGAATCTGTTCTGCGAACTACGGCTTCAAGCGGCTCAGCGCTGCTGACGGGCGGCGATTTCGGCATAGAGGGAAGCATTTTTACAACAATTGTTCTTCTGGCGGCTATCGCGCTCGTGATGATGAAAATTATTAAAAGCAACAAGAAAATTTCAGAATAATACTAATCCTCCAAACAGCTATAAACAAAAACGGCTGATGCAGATTTTACTCCGCATCAGCCGTTATATTATTCCTGTTCTTCCTCTCCGGGAGCTTCGGAAACCTCGATAAGGACTTTTGTGACCTTGTTTTCGTTCACTTCGAGGGCAGTCAGCTTGAAAATTCCGGTTTCAGCCGTTTCTCCGGCATCCGGAATATGCTCCATAACGTCGGTCACCCAGCCGCCTACCGTTGTGTAGTCAGTGCTGATGACAGACTCTTCAAGCTCCAGAAGTTCGATCAGATCGCTCAGGGCAGTCTCGCCGAGAGCCTCGTATTTGTTATCGTCGATTTTTACTATGTTATTGATTATCTCGTCGTCCTCGTCGTATATCTCGCCGACAAGCTCCTCGATAATGTCCTCCAGGGTAATAATTCCCTTAGTTCCGCCGTACTGATCGGTAACGACCGCCAGGTGAACCTTTGCCCTCTGCATAAATTTCATCGCGGAGCTGATGAGGTTGGTGTCGGCGATGTGCGGCACTTCCTGGATTATCGTATGTATATCGCTGCCGCCGTCTGTGAGCATCTTGAAAAACGCCTTGTTGGTGATAATGCCGATAATGTTGTCAAGACTTTTTTCATAGACCGGAAGCCGGGAGTACATTTCACGGCTGAACACGTTTTTGATCTCGTCGATAGAGTCGGTGATCTCAATTCCGATTATTTTCACGCGCGGAATGAGAATTTCATTGACCGTAGTCTCGTCGAAGTCCAGAGCGCTTTTTACCAGCTCGCTTTCCTGTTCCTCAATTATGCCCTCTTCCTCAATTTCGTCGATCATATATTTCAGCTCGTCCTCTGTAACCGTAGGGGCTTCCTCGCTTTTAAAAAATGATGAGAGCTTATTGAGAGCCTTAACGAAGGGCTTGAGGATAGTCACGAGAACCGAGAGGGGAGCGGCGAAGAGCAGCGCAAGCTTTTCGGCATTTCTCTTTGCGTAGGATTTCGGCAGAACTTCGCAAAAAACGAGAACCAGAACTGTTACTACAGCAGTTGAGATACCTGCGCCGCTGCTTCCGAAGATGCTGATAAATATAACTGTACTCACGGAGGAGGTAGCGATATTGACGACATTGTTGCCTATGAGTACCGCCGTGAGCACGTCGTCGAATTTATTCGCAAGCTGCAACGCTTTTTTTGCTTTTTTGTTTCCCTGTGCCTCATAATTCTTCAGCCGCATTTTATTTACGCAGGAATAGGAGGTTTCCGTACTTGAAAAAAGCGCGGAGAAAGCCATCATAAGTATGACAAGAGCGGTTTTCCATATCAAAGAACTGTCCATATATATCCTTTCTTAGGCAGTAGAGGTAAGTATGATATACCTGATATACAGGTACAAAACAACCCTCCACGGAAAAGCTCAGACAGAGCCTCCCGTGAGGGCTTGACCTTGGCGGAGATGGTGGGATTCGAACCCACGTGCCGGCTCTTCACCGACAAAACGATTTCGAGTCGTTCTCGTTACGACCACTTCGATACATCTCCATTAACAATAATCATTATAACACATTATGACATTAAAATCAAGAGATTTTATAAAAATAAATTTTTTTACCATTATGCGGCGGAGAGTCACCGTCGGCAAGTCATATAGCCGTTAGCTAATAAATACCGATTGCAAATAAAAATCTGACAGCTAATGGCTGATAGCTGACGGCTCTCAAAAACACTTGCAATTCTTCAAAATATATGTTATAATAAATGTATACATTTTGATACAAATGGAGGTTAGTCTATGCTTTCAGATATAGAGATCGCTCAGAATACGAAAATGAAAAAAATAAGCGAGATCGCTTCTGATCTCGGGATCAGTGAAGAGTGCCTTGAACCCTACGGTCACTACAAGGCTAAGCTCTCCGAAAGCCTTTTCTCACAGCTGGCTTTTCGCGAGGACGGCAAACTCATTCTCGTCACCGCTATCAACCCCACTCCTGCCGGAGAGGGTAAAACCACCGTCAGCGTAGGTCTTGCGGAGGCTATGGGACGTATCGGCAAAAAAGCCGTACTCGCCCTTCGTGAACCGTCTCTCGGACCTGTCTTCGGAATAAAAGGCGGAGCTGCCGGCGGCGGATATGCGCAGGTCGTGCCGATGGAGGACATAAATCTCCATTTCACCGGTGATATGCACGCTATAACGGCTGCCAACAACCTGCTCTGCGCTATGCTCGACAACCATATACAGCAGGGAAACGAGCTCCGCATCGACCAGAGGCGTATCCTTTTCAAGCGATGTATGGACATGAACGACCGCGCCCTCAGAAATATAGTTGTAGGACTCGGCGGAAAAGCCAACGGCGTTCCCCGTGAGGACGGCTTCAATATTACAGTTGCCTCCGAGGTCATGGCTATCCTCTGCCTTGCTACTGATCTTGGCGACCTCAAAAAGAGACTTGGCAATATTCTCGTTGCCTACGATCTCGACGGAAAGCCTGTTTTCGCCGAGGAGCTGGGCTGCACTGGAGCTATGACTGCCCTGCTGAAAGACGCTCTCAAGCCGAATCTCGTTCAGACGCTTGAAAACAACCCTGCTTTCATCCACGGCGGGCCTTTCGCCAATATCGCACACGGATGCAACTCGGTCCGCGCGACAAAGCTTGCTCTCAAGCTTGGCGATTACTGCATCACCGAGGCTGGTTTCGGCTCTGACCTTGGCGCAGAAAAATTCTTCGATATAAAGTGCCGCAAGAGCGGTCTTGAGCCTGCCTGCGTAGTTCTGGTGGCTACTATCCGCGCTCTGAAGTACAACGGCAGAGTGCCGAAGGATGAGCTGGCAAAGGAGAATATGTGGGCTTTGGAAAGGGGCATCGTCAATCTCCGGACACATATCGAAAATATGCACAAATTCCGAGTGCCTGTGGTCGTTGCTATCAACCGCTTCCATACAGACACCGACGCCGAGGTGAAATTCGTCCAGGATTTCTGCGCGGAAATGGGCGTTGAGGTGTCAATGTGCGAGGTCTTCGCAAAAGGCGGAGAGGGCGGCACAGATCTTGCGAAAAAGGTCTGCGAGGCTATCGAGCTGACGCAGAACAGCGCCGAGCGTTTCCGTCCTATTTACGGCACGGAGCTGTCGATCAAGGAGAAGATCGAGAGGCTTGCAAAGGAGATTTACCGCGCAGACGGCGTAACCTATACCACGCAGGCTGAAAAGGCTATCAAGGAGATCGAGAGCATCGGATTCCGCGATCTGCCTATATGCGTTGCAAAGACGCAGTATTCCCTGTCCGACAACCCTGCTCTTCTCGGCAAGCCAAAGGGTTTCAAAATTACCGTCCGCGACGCGAGAGTTTCCGCAGGCGCAGGCTTTGTTGTCATCTATACCGGGGACATCCTGACGATGCCTGGACTGCCGAAAAAGCCCTCTGCGCTCAATATTGACTGCGACGTAAACGGAAATATCACAGGACTGTTCTGATATGATAAAAATAATAACCCAAAATCCGGAGGAGACAATAAAGGCTGCGGAAAAGCTTGGACGTCTCCTTAAGCCCGGAGATCTCATCGCATACAAGGGTGGGCTCGGCGCAGGAAAAACCACGTTCACCCGGGGTCTTGCAATAGGTCTTGGACTCGGCGACAACGTAAGCTCGCCCACATTCGCCCTGGTAAACGAATATGTCGGCGAGAAAATGAGTCTCTTCCATTTCGATATGTACCGCATTTCAAGCGAAGACGACCTTGAATCCTCCGGCTTCTACGACTACGATTTTTCGGACAATATTGCTGCGATCGAATGGTCGGAAAATATCGCCTATGCGATGCCGGAAAATACTATTTATATCACGATAAATTCCCTGTCCGACCTGAAAAGGGAGATCATAATAGAGGAGGGCGGACGCATTGCTGATGCTTGGAATTGACACCTCCGGAAAAACTGCTTCTGCCGCGCTTTTCGATACGGAGACAGATGTTTTTCTCGGAGAAAGCTCGCTGTATACCCAAAAAACACATTCACAGGTCATTATGCCGGCTGTGAAAAGCATATTGGAGCAGACCGGGAAAGACGTGTCCGATATTGATATTATCGCCGTGGCAAAGGGACCAGGAAGCTATACCGGACTGCGTATCGGCATTGCGGCAGTAAAGGCTATGGGATTTGCTCTGGACTGCAAATGCTGCGGAGTTTCGACCCTCGAGGGATTGGCTTATAACAATATTGCCCATAAGGGAACCATATGCTCTGTAATGAAGGCGAGAGGCGAGCTTGTCTATGTCGGAGTATACAAAAGCGACGGATATTGCCTTGAAACGCTTATGGAAGAGAAGCTCATAAGCTGCAACGAGCTGGCTGAGTTTCTTGCTTTTAATGGAACAGAAGTGTTGCTTTGCGGCGACGGTGCGGCGGATTTCTTCATGACATACCGCTCGCCGATGCTTATCATCGCGCCGCCTCAGGGACGGCTGCAAAATGCCTGCGGTATCTGCCTTGGAGCGATGTCAAAGGAATTTGTCACTGCCGACGAACTGGAGGTTTCGTATCTCCAGAAGGTCAAGGCTGAAAAAGATCTGGAAGAAAAAACAAATAAGGAGTAATTGAAATGATAGCAATTGGCTGTGACCATGCCGGTGTTGAAATGAAAAAAGCCGTGATCGAGGCTCTTATGGAAAAGGGCTTCCAGTTTAAGGATATGGGCACTGACGGCGAGCCCTGCGACTACCCCAACATGGCGGAGGCTGTCTGCGGTCTCGTGGCGTCCGGGGAATGTGAAAAAGGCATCCTCATCTGCGGAACAGGCATCGGAATGTCTATCGCCGCAAATAAAATCAAGGGTATTCGCGCCGCTCTGTGCTCGGATTCCTTTTCAACAAAGTTTACACGTCTCCACAACGACGCCAATGTAATGTGCATGGGTGCAAGGACTCTCGGCTGCGGACTTGCCTGCGAGCTGGCAGAAATTTTCCTCACTACAGGCTTCGAGGGCGGCAGACATCAGAGAAGAGTCGATCTTATAACGGCTCTGGAAAATAAATAAGGAGTGTTACTATGTCAAAATTACATATCATCGACCATCCGCTGGTTCAGCACAAAATTTCTCTTCTGAGAGACAAAAACACAGGAACAAAGGAATTTCGTGAGCTGGTTTCGGAGATAGCCATGTTCATTTGCTACGAGGCTACGCGCGACCTGCCGCTGAAGGAGATCGAGATCGAAACGCCTGTTGCCGTTGCAAAAACAAAGGTGATCTCCGGCAGAAAGCTGGCATTCGTTCCGATACTCCGTGCAGGTCTCGGAATGATAGACGGCGTTACAGCTCTTGTTCCTGCGGCAAAAATAGGTCATATCGGCATCTACAGAGAGCCTGACACAAAAACAGCGGTGCAGTACTACTCAAAAATGCCCGACGATATCGCCGAGCGTGACGTTATCATCGTTGACCCGATGCTTGCGACCGGTCATTCCGCCGTTGCCGCAATTGAGGAAATGAAGAAGCTGGGCGTCAGAAATGTCAAGTTTATGTGCATTATCTGTTCTCCCGAGGGAGTTGAGAAGGTTCAGACAGCTCACCCGGATGTTGAGATCTACACCGGAGTTATGGATCGTGGTCTCAACGAGGACAAGTATATCGTTCCCGGCGTAGGAGACGCAGGAGACCGTATTTTCGGCACGAAGTAATGACGAAACGGGAGGAATGATATGTCAAAAAAGGATAAAACAGACCGTGAGCTTCAGAAAGCTCTTGACGAACTCCGGGAACTGAACGGCAAAAAACCGAAGGAGCGCAACGATCTGCTGGAATTTTTCGGCGGACTGCTTCTGTTAGCTGCCGGATTGTATATGATTTTCAGCAATCTGACAGTATCCAGCAGCTGGGGCTACGGCGTATTCCGGCTTGGCTCGTTCAATGTGCCTAACGGCGCGATTTTTATTCCGCTGTTCATCGGTATCGTGATGCTTTTTCTTATGGAGCGGAAAATTTTCGGCTGGATCGTCTGTGCAGTGGGAGTAATAATCGTGCTGACAGCCGTCATTATGAGCACCCGGGTGACGTTCCGCCCCACAAGCGGCTATGTTTACGTTATTATGTTCGGTATGGCATTGTCCGGCGGTGCGCTGGTCATCAGGCAGCTTTTCAAGAAGCCGAAGAATTGATAAAACTGGGCTTCAAAAGGTACTGTTTAAAAAGAGGGGACGCTCTGCAAGAGATAGAGCGTCCCCTTAATTATATCATTTCATATAAACAGCGTGCTTATATTATGCTCACGGGCATAACGCTCGGCTTTCTTACGATTGACCTGTTTCAGTACGCGGATTATGAGCTTATGGCTCTTTTTCACGAGCGTCTGGTTATAATCAATTCCTTCAAGTTCCGCAACATGAACGTTATATATATTTTCACAGCCGCAGAAAGCGTCGTCACGGACATCCTTGACCTGGACGCTGAGACGCACATCAGTCAGCCTTCCGCAGCCATAGAACGCCCAGCTTCCTATCACCCTTACAGATGCAGGAATATTTATTTCCTCCAGCGAGCGGCACCATGCAAAGGCGCTTTCACCGATTGACAACAGATTATCGTTCATAACGATCTTTTTCAAGCCGTAACACTCCGAAAATGCTGCGTTTCCGATAGCTTCAACGGAATTTGACAGGATGACTCTGTTCAGATTACGGCAGGAGAAAAAGCTGAGATCGCTTATTTTTTTCAGCTGAGCCGGAATAATAAGCTTCCGGACAGAAGCACATCTCGCAAACGCGCCCTTGCCGATATTTTTCAGCGAATTAGGGAAATCCAGCTCCTTGATACGCCTGCATTTCAGAAACGCATTCTCACCGACGCTTTCCAGATTGCTGGAAAATACGATCTCCTCGATATTTACGCAGTGAGCAAAAGCGAATTTATCGACGGTCTTAACGCTGTCCGACATGACGATCTTCTTCGCGGATTCATTGCCGCGGAAAGCGTACTTTCCGATCACAGCCACGCCGTCGGGAATATGGATGACTTCGTTTGTGCCGAAATATTTTATCAGCAGCGTGCCGTTCTTGCCCAGCGCCATATTATTCACATCGTCGATCTCAACAGCCTCGACCTGCTCAATATCCTTATCCTGGTACAGATCCTCCCGGCTTTTCACCTCTGAAGTCTGCTTTACAGGCACAGGCTCGATATCGACGATCTGCGGTATTTCCGGCTTTTTCGCAATTTCTGGCTTTAACTCGGGCTTTGGAGGCTCGATCTTTTTCTCAGGTTCGCGTTTCACCTCAGACTTGAGTGGCTCGACCTTTTTCTCAGGCTCAGGTTTTACCTCGAGCTTGGGCAGCTCGACCTTTTTCTCGGGCTCAGGCTTCATCTCGGGCTTGGGCAGCTCGACCTTTTTTTCAGGCTCAGGTTTTGCCTCAGGCTTGGGCGGCTCGACCTTTTTCTCGGGTTCGGGTTTTACCTCAGACTTCGGAGGTTCTGATTTTTTCTCGGGCTCAGGCTTCCTTGCAGCCTTTACCTTCACTACCTTTACCTTCTTACCCGACGCAGCCCTTGCACACATGGGGCAGCTGTCGAACTTTTCGGAATCATATCCGTGTCCCTCTGAACATTTAACTAATTTCATATAATCTATCACTCCGATTAATTCGCCTATTCAAGGCAACATCGCACAAAGCACGTCTGTCAGCTTTGCACGCCGTATGCTTGCAGATTTTTAATAAATAATGAATACATCAATTTAATTATATCATATTTCCACAACAATTGCAAGAAAAGTTTTCGAAATAATAATACTTTTGTTGAATCTGACGAAATTTAATCGGTCAGCAAATTATTTATCTTGATTTTCCGGCTTCATCTCAGCAACCAATTGTGCATAATGCACAACGTGTCACTGCTCTGTCTGCTGCCGGAGATGCTTTGAAAGCTTTTTCTTTTTCTTTGTATCGTACATTATTTTGTCAGCCTCAGTGACAAAGCGGAACAGATCATCGCCCTTTTTCGGCACTGCAATAACATATCCAGTGCTTGCGCTGAGCTCAAAATCGTTGTTCATTGCTCTGTTGAACCAGATTATATTCTCCTCGATCTTCGCAGTCAGCAGATCTGCTTCGGCATCCTGATAATCCGCAGCAAAAACAATGAACTCATCTCCGCCGAACCGACAGAAAACCTCGCCCTCGGTACACGAACGGCACAACACATCAGCCACCGCACGAATAGCCTCATCTCCGACAGCGTGACCATATGTATCGTTGATCCCCTTCAGTCCGTCAAGGTCTATGAACATAAGCATGATGCTCCTGTTCTCCTCAGCGCAGGCGTTAAAAATATCCGTCGTCGCAAGAACAAAGCCGTTTCTGTTGTAAATACCGGAAAAGGTATCCTGAGCGTAGAGACGCCCAAGCTTTTTCACGGCGTAATCAAGAGAATTGAGCTTTCTTATGTTCTCCAGGGAGTTGTTTATCGTGATGCACCAGGACTGGAACATGGCGTTATGCAGGGAAACATGGCAGTTGTTGATAGCCATATAGCCCAGACACCGCTCCGCAAAATGCAGGGGCAGGATGTAGTAGAATTTATCGGATTCATTTTTCACCGGCACATCGGGAATAAGCTTCCGCCGGATAATAGAATCCACCTCGTAAAATTCTCCGTTGCTGTAGGCTATAGGCACAAGCATACGCTCGGTGTATGTCTTGGGGATATCGCTGTTTTTTGTCACTATTCCGTCGTCGTCGATAAACTCATCCGTCCAGTTTTCGCACAGGCAGAAATAAAACTCGCCAGGATTCATATAGACTACAAATTTTTTCAGCGAATTTATATAATCCTCAAAGGCGTTGCATCCGTGGAGCTCGCAGGAAAGCTGGTTAAACAGGGACATATAGTTGTTTATAGTCTCGATCCGGCTGTAATTGGTGATATTAAGCTCCTTATACTCTGCAATGTCGTGAATGGCGCTGTCCTTGCAGCCACAGCTTTCGGTGAAGCGTGTTGACATATTAAGTATCTTGCTTCTGTACTGTCCCACGCCGTTGAAGTGGTCGTACAGCATATGGCAGGCGAGCTGACCCGATAGCAGCAGCGGACGCTCAACAGAGGTCAGCTCTATGCGGAAATTGTGATTGCTGAATGTATTGTCAAATCCGGAAACGGCTATTTCCTCCGGAATTTTATATCCCGCCTCGAAAAGCCGATTGATCGCAGCGGCAGCCATAACGTCGTTGGCGCACACTATCGCCTCCGGCATATACGGAGTATTCATCAGAAAGTGCTCGACCGCCGCCTTTCCCGTCGGCGCACGGAAGTCCCCGTAGAAGATACGCTCCTCGTCAATAGTCAGGTCATGCTCCGCCAGAACCTCCAGAAAAGCGTTGAGACGTGCCGCGCTTTCAGAATTTTCCTTTGGGCCGGAAATATAGTTGAATTTAGTAAAACCATGGACATTTATGAAATGTTCGGTTATCTCACGCATAGCTGTCTTGTTGTCAATACCGATATGAAACAGTCCGTCAACATCGTTGTCGATGCTCACGGCAGGGATGCCTACACTCTGTATCTGCTCCAGAATGTTATTTACATCAGGCTGAAAATCAATAGTATTTGTCATCAGTATTGCACCGTCAAAATCCCTGAAATCCGGAAGCTTGAAGATATTCAACTCGCCGTAGTCGTGAGCCTCGTTATTCATCATGCCGGTAAAGGAAGCAAAAACATAAAAATCAAATGAACATTCGGCGGCGGCAGATTGTATTCCCCGGAGTATACTGCTTTGGTAGGATTCGTCGATGCCAGCAACGATAACGGCAATTTTTCTCTTATTCAAAAGTTCTCACTCTCCTTTGGCATCGTAACAAATAACACGACAGATTCAAAACTAAAAATCATCCCATTTTTTCATCTGTATATATTTTACAACATTTTTACAAAAAAATCAATAGTTTTTATATATTAACTTCTTTAATCTAATTCATATTCAGTACATAAATTTATACAAATTGTATATTCAATGTGTGTTTTTACTGATTATGCCGAATCAAGGGCTGAGGCGCGAAAATAAAATATACATTGTCTCCATTCCTTGCAATACAGCGAAAAAGCAGTCTGCGTAAAATCCAAAAAAATTTTTTTTAACTCTAAAAATTTCGTTATTTCGACGAAAATTGACAAAGACTTTAAGCTAATATTGACAAATCTCAAAAACATGGTATACTTAAAATAGAGAAAAGATTTTAGGAGTTGCTTTTATGAAAAATATCTGGCACAATATAAATCCGAAAAGAATAAGCCCCGATGATTTCTACGCTGTTATTGAGATCGGAAAGGGCAGTAAGATCAAATATGAGCTCGACAAAGAAACGGGCTTCATAAAAATGGACAGGATCCTCCATACATCTACCCACTATCCGGCAAACTACGGCTTCATTCCAAGAACCTACTCCGACGACAACGACCCGCTCGACGTGCTTGTTCTCTGCTCGGAAAAGCTTATGCCGCTGACGCTTGTGAAGTGCTACCCTATCGGCGTTATCAGAATGCTGGACAACGGACGCCACGATGATAAGATCATCGCAGTTCCCTTCGACGACCCTAATTATAATATGTATATGGACATCGAACAGCTCCCTAAGCACATTTTCGACGAAATGACGCACTTTTTCACGGTTTACAAGGAACTTGAAAATAAAACGACTGTAGTCAACGAGATCGACCACGCTGACGTCGCAAAGCAGATAATCGCCAGCGATATTGAAAACTACATCGAAAACTTCTGCAAATAAGCGGAGGTTGAAATAGAGCAGTACCGTCACGGCGCTGCCAAAGTCAAAATGAAAAATGAGAGGAATTAATTTATGATCGCTTCAAGTGAAAATTTATTCGACAGTGAGATCAGCGCTCCGCCCCTTGGCATTATTGCCATGAACAGCGTTACCGAGCTTGGCGCAAAGATCAACGACTACCTCGTTGACTGGTCAAAGCTTGCAGGCAACGACACAGAGAGCTTTCTCATTGAAGCTCAGTGCCCCAGATTCTCCTCCGGCGACGGAAAGGGTCTCATCAAGTCCACAGTAAGAGGCAAGGATCTCTTTATTATCGTGGACGTGGGTAATTACAATGTAAAGTATGACTATTTCGGCTTCCAGAACGCTATGTCTCCAGACGACCACTATCAGGATCTCAAGCGTATTATCCAGGCTGCAAGCGGCAAGGCTCACCGCGTCAACATTATCATGCCTCTTCTCTACGGCGGCAGACAGCATAGACGCAGCTACCGCGAGTCTCTGGACTGCGCCTGGGCTTTGCAGGAGCTGGAGTCGATGGGCGTTTCAAATGTCGTAACCTTTGACGCTCACGATCCACGTGTGCAGAACGCTGTACCGCTTATGGGTCTTGACAACGCTATGCCCACATATCAGGTACTCAAGTGTCTGCTCCATGATTTCAAGGATCTCCAGCTTACAAAGGACAAGTTCATGATCGTTTCTCCCGATGAGGGCGCACTTAACAGAAATATGTACTACGCATCAGTTCTGGGCGTTGATATGGGTATGTTCTACAAGAGACGCGACTACTCGACTATCGTAAACGGCAGAAATCCCATTGTCGCTCATGAATACCTCGGAAATCCCGTTGAGGGAAAGGACGTTTTCGTTGCTGATGATATTATTTCCTCCGGCGAGTCAATGCTTGACCTTGCATATAACCTGAAAAAGAAAAAGGCAAACAGGATCTTCACATACGCTACCTATGCTATTTTCACAAACGGTCTGGAGAAGTTCGACAAGGCTTATGAAGAGGGCGTTATCGGCGGTGTTCTGGGTACAAATCTTACTTACAGAAGCCCCGAGCTGCTCAGCCGTCCCTGGTTCCACGAGGTCGACGTTTCAAAGTATATCGCATACTTTATCGAGGCTATCAACCACGACGTTTCAATCAGCAAGATACTCGATCCTCACGCTAAGATCGAGAATCTGCTTAAAAGCTACGGAATGAAGTAATTTATATCGCGGATGCTCCGTATAGAGCATCCGTTTTGTTTTATCCACTGAGATGCTTATAATTTACGATAGTTTATTTAAATATGAAAGTTCTGTGAAATATTACCAAACCAATTGACATTTATTCGTCAAAGTGCTATAATAAAATTAGTCGTTTAATTATCAAGCGAATTGTTATTTAGAAAGGATAAAAACTATGCTTCAACTGAAAAATGTCGTTAAGAAATACGGCAGCGGCGAAAATGTCGTAACCGCGCTCAACGGTGTCAGCATTAACTTCCGTGAAAACGAGTTTGTGGCTATACTCGGTCATTCTGGCTGCGGAAAGACCACTATGCTCAACATCATAGGAGGACTTGATCAGTACACCTCCGGCGACCTGATCATCAACGGTATTTCTACAAAAAAATATAAGGACAGGGACTGGGACGCCTACAGAAACCACTCTATCGGCTTCGTTTTCCAGAGCTATAACCTGATACCTCATCAGTCCGTTCTCGCTAACGTTGAGCTTGCACTGACGATCTCCGGAATATCAAAGTCCGAAAGAAAAAAACGCGCCAAGGAAGCGCTTGAAAAGGTTGGTCTCGGAAATCAGCTTCATAAGAAACCGAATCAGATGTCCGGCGGACAGATGCAGCGTGTGGCTATCGCACGTGCGCTTATAAATAACCCGGATATTCTCCTCGCCGATGAGCCCACCGGCGCTCTGGACAGCGAAACCTCCATCCAGGTAATGGAGCTGCTGAAGGAGGTTGCCAAGGATAAGCTCGTTATTATGGTAACTCATAACCCTGAGCTTGCCGAGGACTACGCAAATCGTATCGTCAAGGTCAAGGACGGAAAGGTTCTGGACGACAGCAATCCCTGCTCCGACGAAGAGGCTGCCGAGATTATGGCTTCAAAGCCAAAGGAGGAACAGACAGGCAAGAAAAAACGTGTGTCCATGTCCTTCCCGACTGCGGTCTCACTCTCGCTGAATAACCTGCTTACGAAAAAGGGACGTACCTTCCTGACGGCCTTTGCAGGTTCTATCGGTATTATCGGAATCGCGACCATCCTTTCTCTTTCGACCGGAATCAACAACTACATCAACGATATACAGGAAGAAACCCTTTCTTCGTATCCCTTGCAGATAAATCGTGAAAATGCAGACGCTTCCGGTATGCTCAACGCCATGATGGAAAACCAGCAGGCGCAGGAGAACAAGGAGTTTGCCGACGATAAGCTGTACGCCAATACGATGGTGTACGATATGTTCAACTCCATTAACTCCTCCGCAAAGCAGATCAATAACATGAAGGACTTCAAGGCGTTTCTTGATACGGATGAGCAGATTGCTGAATATTCCACAGCTCTCCATTATACCTACGACATTCCTATGAATGTCTACACTGAAACTCCGGACGGCGAGATAATCAAGGTCGATTTCATGAATTTATATGCCGACGCCTTCGGAATGAACGACAACCCGATGATGAGCCAGATGATGGGCGGAAGCGATATGTCCTCACAGATGAAGGCTATGGGCTTTAATGTAATGGAGGAAATGATGCCCAACGAGGACGGCACAGGAGTTCATGAAATGGTGAAGAGCCAGTATGAGCTTGTAAAGGGCGAATGGCCCGACAGCTACGATGAGGTAGTTGTGGTGCTCACGGAAAATAACGAGATACCCGACTTTATCCTCTTCGCTATGGGACTTAAAGATCCGGAAATGTTCTCACAGCACATTCAGGACGTTATGAGCGATACTTCTATCGCTGATTACGGTCAGACAGAGTGGGAGCTTGACGATATTATGAATAAGAAGTTCAAGATGATCCTTCCCTATGAGACATATCAGTACACCGAGGGCAGCTCCTCCTGCACAGATCTGGCGGCTACCGATACCGGAATGGATTATCTGTACACCTCCAACGATGTCGGAACAGAGCTGAAGATAGTAGGCTTTATCCGTCCCAGTGAGGACGCGAAAGGTCGTATGATAAGCAGCTATGTAGGATACACCGCAGAGCTGACGGAATATGCTATCAATAAAACAAACGAATCTGCCCTTGTTAAGGCGCAGGCTTCGGACACTGAAAACGACCTGATAACCGGCACAAAGTTCATGACGGACGATTATGTTGAACCCACTCCAGAGGAAAAGGCACAGATCGCCAAGGATTTCATTGCAGCCGCCTCCAACGACAAAAAGGCAGAGATCTACCGTTTCGCCATGTCTCAGCCCGACCCGTCGCAGACTCAGATGCAGGTCGATATGATGATGGAGGAGTTCGATAAGGATGAATTTATCAAGCAGATAGAAGAGGTCTATGCTGCCGAATACGGCATTGACGCGTCACAGATAAAGGGCTATCTCGACTCTATGACCGATGAGCAGGTCGTGGAATTTGCCCGTGAAGCTGTTGCAGCTCAGATCGTACAGGAATATGCCATGCAGGTTCAGGCACAGCTTGCTCCTATGACAAATGAAGAGCTTGCCGCCGCCCTTGACAAGGCTAAGCTTACAACTGACGTTTACGCACTCGTATGCGACGAATTTACACCGCAGGAGATCTCCGATTACACACACGAGGATATTATGAAGCAGCTCGGCGTTGCCGATATGACTGATCCGTCCTCCGTCAATATCTATACCAACAGCTTTGAAAACAAGGATGAGATATCCGACGCTATCGAGCGTTACAATAAGGGCAAGGCTGAAGAGGATGTTATCCACTACACCGATATGGTTGCGCTTCTTATGTCGTCGATAACTGCAATTATCAGCGGTATTTCCTATCTGCTGATAGCATTTGTAGGAATTTCGCTTGTCGTATCGTCCATCATGATAGGTATTATCACCTACATCTCCGTTCTGGAGCGTACCCGTGAGATCGGTATTCTTCGCGCTATCGGCGCTTCAAAGCACAACGTTTCCACTGTATTCAATGCGGAGACGCTTCTTGTGGGATTGTGCGCAGGACTTATCGGAATCGGTGCAACGCTGCTCCTTAACATTCCGATCAACCTCATTATCCACACGCTGACAGACCTTGACGGACTCAGCTCAACGCTTCCTGCAGCAGGCGCAGTTATACTTGTCGCTATCAGTATGCTGCTGACGTTTATTGCCGGACTTATCCCCTCCGGCGTGGCAAAGCGCAAAGATCCTGTTGAGGCTCTCAGAAGCGAATAATTTCTTATAAAAAACAAATGACCGCTGAAAAAAATGCAGCGGTCATTTTTTGTCAATTTATAAATCCTGTGCATATAATGAAAAAAAGAAAGCGGTGATAATATGCCAAAGATATTTTTAAGTCCTTCAACTCAGGAATGGAATAAATATGCTACAGAGGGCAATGAAGAGCTGTATATGAATCTTCTTGCCGACAAGCTGGAGCCCTATCTGCTGTCCTGCGGTATTGCATTTACGAGAAACGATCCTGACAGGAATGTTCAGGGCGCAATTGCAGATTCAAATGCAGGAAATTATGACGTCCACCTTGCTCTCCACTCAAATGCTGCTCCGGAAAGTCTTGCCGGAAAGCTTCGGGGCATTGATGTGTACTTTGCACCCCGAAGCCGTCTCAGCGAAGCCCTTGCGAATATCATAGCCAATAATTTGAAAAGCATCTATCCGCTGCCGGAAAAGTGCCGTGCCGTCCCTGCCACAAATCTGGGAGAGGTGCTGAATACGCGCGCCGTTGCAGTGCTCTGCGAGCTTGGCTATCATGACAACTATGCCGACGAAGCATGGCTGAAAAACAATCTGGAGGCTATTGCACGAGTTCTTGCAGTCTCTCTCTGCGACTACTTCGGAATCCCCTTTATTCCGCCTGCAACGCCGCGTTACGGCATGGTCTCCACAGGAGGAGGAAATCTTAATATACGTAATTATCCCTCAATGGAAGGCAGCATAATCGGCAGGATCCCCAATAACAGCGCAGTTCTCATATACGGAGAATATGAGGGATGGTATGTCGTAAGCTACCGGGACTACCTTGGATATGCAAGCAAAAATTATATTATTTTGTAAAATGCAAAGGAACGCCCTGAAAAAACAGGGCGTTCTGCTGTTTCTATTTTTCCTGTTCCGGCTCGTGCTTTTTGAAAAGCTTAGGGATCGCAATGAACACAACAACAAGCATGGCGCATAATCCGGCAAGAATGAGCATTATTGTTGACAGAGGAAGATACGGCTTGCCGTATTCCTCAATAACAAAAGTATATCTCCTGCTTCTCAGGGACTTATCGACCAGCTCGGCAATAACGGCGTGCCCCTCCTCATCCGGGTGGATATCAAAGCTGTTTATTCTCGTCAGCTCGCCGTTTCTGCCCTCAAATTCAGACGCAACGTCGATCACTCTGTAACCGTATTCCGCGGAGCCGCTTTTTATTATTTCATTCAATCTGCCGATCTTTTCATTGGCAAAATCCGTCAGCATCTGGATACTGTCGAAAACCTCCAACGGGTTATACAGAGTCTGTATGTAAATATCTCCGTCAGTTTTTTCCTGCACCGATTCAGCCACAGCCGCAATGCTATCCTCAAATGACGTCAGCGCTTTATCAATGTCCTCCTCCAGACTTATCAGCGCAGAGGCTGCCGCAAAAATATTTATACTATCAAGGTCAAATTCTCCTGTTTCTGCGGACAGACCTATATTCTCCAGTGCGTCGAAAATAACTCCCAGAAGGTCGTTGCCTCCGATAGATATTACAACTGCGCTGCTCTGCCCGAGAGCGTCGGAAAATTCGTCTGTTTCAAGGTGAGCCATCAGGTCTGAGGTCTTATCGCCTGAAACCGCTAAATTATACATTTTATGCGGAATATCGTCTCCAAGCTCATTGGCGTACCGTTCTCCGAGTATATTGGCATAGGAATCCGGGCAGCTGTAGTTATCGGACGCAGTATAGCCGTCGAGACCGTAGCCGGCAGCTATGGAATCTCCGAGAAATGTCATTACGACCGGAACCTCCGTAGTAATTTCAGTCTTTTCAAGGTCGCGCTTAGTCATACTGCATCCCACCGAAGCAAGAAAAATAAGTCCGGCGGAAAGTGAAGCGGCAATTCGTTTTATCATAGGCAGCTCCTCTCAGCGATTACGGCTTTTCATAGTCCGGTCTATCTCGCGGCTTGCGTCACGCCTGGCTGCGTCCGCGCGCTTGTCATATAGCTTTTTACCCTTGCAAAGTCCAAGCTGAAGCTTTACCTTTGAATCCTTGAAGTAAATGCTCAGAGGGATAAGAGAAAGGCCGTCCTGCTTTACTGTACCGAACAGCTTATTGATCTCACGCTTGTGCATCAGCAGCTTTCTGACGCGCATAGGGTCGCGATTGAATATATTGCCCTTTTCATAGGGCGAAATATGCATACCGCGGACAAAAAGCTCTCCCTTATCAATAGAGCACCATGCGTCCTTCAGATTGACCGAGCCTTGGCGTATGGATTTGACCTCAGTTCCCACAAGCTCGATCCCTGCCTCGTATGATTCAAGAACGAAGTATTCGTGGCGTGCCTTTCTGTTTTCGGCGATTGTTTTAGTTCCCTTAGATCGCATACTTATCCTCCTGTCAGATAGTTTCATATTTAGATTATAACATATAAACTGCAAAAATGCAAGCCACGCGTGGGATAAATTTGAATTAAAAAAATTACAGCGTGAAACTGCCAGCGGAGGCTCTCCGCTTATAACATATTAACTGCAAAAATGCAACATACGCGTGAAATTTTTTCAGTTACAATTTTTTTGAACGCGGACTTGCCAGTAAGAGGCAGCCCCACTATAAGAGCCTGTATTTATAATATGAGCCACTCGTTTTTTCCTATGAAGACAGGTTCTGAAATATATTTTGAAGAATTGCAAGTGCTTTTGCGAGCTGTAAAAATACTATTTCCAAAAGCTATTATACGCCTTGTTTATCAGAAATGTGACAGCAAAGTGAATAATTGATAACAATTTTCTCACAGACTTGACAAATGAATCGGACTTGTGTATAATAGTAGGTAGAGAAAAGGGCATATGGCAACACAGCACGAAGATTGTGCGGCAGATGCCATATGTTTTGCCCGAATAACAGATTACCGAAAGGATAGTTTAACATGAAGAATATCAGAAAAAGAATTATTGCATTGGTCTCAGTTCTTGCAGTTGCCATGACAGGGCTTGTCGGCTGTGCAAAAGATAAGAGTAAGGATCAGACCAGCCTTAAAGAGGGTGAAAAGTATTATCCTCTTCAGTTCGGCGTCGATGACGAGAGCGTTGATATTGAGGTTGGCGACACTACGCTGAATCTCAACGCTGCCGATCCGGTTGCCGAGGCTACAGAGGCTGAAAGCGCTGAGCCTGCCACAGAGGAGGTCATTGAGGAAGTTACCGACGCGGCAGGTGAGCCCGTAACAGAGGTCGTATATGTTACCGAGCCCAGCGGCGAACAGGCTACAGACGCAGCAGGAGAGCCCGCTACAGAGGTCGCAGTCGTTACCCAGATCGTTGTTAAGCCGGCAGAGACTCCGTCAACACCCACACAGGCTGCTCAGGAGGAGACAGATGCTCCTTATACTCCTGCCGAAAAAGGCAGATACGCTATGTGGCTTGATATTTCGGGCGATGTTAACAAGTACTTCGAGGACGAGATGCTCAAGATCACATTCAAGGTAAAGGACGACGCTCCTGACGGCGACTATACGCTGAGACTCGTTCCGCAGTATTCTACCATTGCCGGCGTTTCCGTAAAGCCGAGCAAGGTCTCAAACGGTACTATCAGAGTTAACAACGGTGCTATTGATGCGCAGGATATGTCTGCCGAGACAGGCGAGTACATTCTCTATGCAAGCAATGTTGCCTGCAAGCAGGGCGATACTGTGGACTGCTATATCAGCATCAAGAACAACTCCGGTCTTGCAGCATTCATGATATGGTTCTACTACGATACCAATGCTATGGAGTTCGTTGACGCCTGTGCAACAGGAGAGTACGAGGAGATCGCAAAACAGACCGAGATCGGCGCAAACGATGCTGACGCTGATTAACAGATCTGCAAATATAAGAAGCACTGTCGGATGGCAGTGCTTTTTTTGTGAATTTCCCTTGACATTATAGGTCGCTTTTGGTATAATTATAGTGGCATTTCTTTAGATATAAGAAAAATCTTTAGTTGAGGAAGGATAGAATGAGTAAAAAATCAAATAAGAATAAAAAAAGTGCTCCGAAGCCTGAAAATGACAAATCATTGTCCGGGCAGGCGGGGGAGAAGGTGGAGCCGCTGGAACAGGCAGATTCGGTTCAGGAGGACAGGTTGGCGGAAAATACGCAGGATGACGGCGAGCAGGTGCAGATCTCAGAAAACGGAGAAGCTGTTCTTGAAAGAGAACCGACGCTTCTCGATCTTATCAAAGAGCGTATGCAGCCGGTAAACGCCGCTATGGGAAAGGTTTCCGCGGTGCTTAAAAAAATGGGCTTGCCAGGTATGCTGCTTGTCCGGTTTATCGCGGTATTCTTCTTCTTTTCGGCTGTAAATATAGTCAGAATCAAGGCGGATAATATTACCGCTGTGGCAGGCTGGCGCGATTTCGTGCCAAAGGTCAATATAGGAACGACCTTCCTGCTTATGGCTTGCGCGTTTATTTTAATGTCGGTTATTCACCTGGTCATACCGAAGAAATACTGTATTCAGGATCAGGTGCTCGCCATTGCCGCCATTTTTTATTTCGACTTCACGCTTCTGTGGCGCGCCAATGATTTCAACCTGAGTTTCGGCGTAATGATGGTCTCCTGTGCGTTCATCTACTACTGCCTCGGAACGCTGAGATCCCGGAAAATATTCGATAAGATTCCCTGGTGGGTCTGCGGTATCGTCGTACTCGTCATGTCGGGACTTGTTGCATATTTTATCTCAATATCGACTGTAGCCAAGCACCAGAACTTCGGAACGGCTGCTCACGACTTCGGACTTTTCGTACAGATGTACCACTCGCTCATAACTGACGGAACGGCTGTCACCTCCAGCGAGCGTGACGTTCTGATGTCGCATTTCCGCATCCATGCATCGTATATTTTCTATACCCTGGTTCCGATATTCAAGCTCATACCAAAGCCGGAAACGCTGCTGGTCAGCCAGGCTATTCTCGCAATGGGCGGCGTGATTCCGCTGTTTCTCATTGCAAAACGCCACAACATGAAGGGCTTTTCGCTGATTTTCATGTGTATGGCATATGCGTTCAGCATCGGACTTGTTGCGCCGTGTTACTATGAATTTCACGAGAATGCGTTCCTGCCGACGCTTATCATGTGGCTGCTCTGGGCGGTCGACCGGAAGAATTATATCATGTTCTATATCATGTCGGCTCTCGTGTGCATCGTCAAGGAGGATTGTCCGCTGTACGTTGCCTGCATCGCCATGTATATGTTCTTCGAGCATAAGGGCAGTGCAAAGCGCATACACGGCATTATAATGGCTCTGCTTTCGATGGGCTATATGATGTTCATTACCGATTGGCTCACGAAAAACGGCGACGGTCAGTTTATGATGAGTACACGATTCAGCATACTGATGATCGACGAGACAGGCGGTCTTGCAGAGGTCGTAAAGAATGTTATCGCAGATCCTGCGTACCTGTTCAGTCTCCTTGTCCGGGACGATACACGGATATTCTTTATACAGGTAATGGCGCCTATGATGTTTGTTCCGTTCTTTACGAAGAAGATACGCCGCTATCTGCTTATGATACCCTTTATCGTAATGAATCTGGTTATCGGCGCAGGCTATGGATATGCTGCAAACGTCAACTTCCAGTACATCTTCGGACCTGTTGTAATGCTGCTTTATATGTGCATCATAAACCTCGACGACATGAGTCAGCGGTCGAAGCACGATATACCCGTTATCCTGGGCACGGCTGCAATGATAATGACTATAGGCACCTGCACCCAGCATCTCGGCTATGTGGAGTATAATAAGAACAACAAGGAATACCTTAACTCGGTAGAGCAGATGCTTGACGATCTGCCGCTTGAGGCATCTATCGGCACCGACACATTCCTGATCCCTCACATTGCCGACCACAAGCACGCCTACATCTTTGACGGCTACGACATTGATGAAAACGGCGCGATAATAAATCCTGACAAGTATGATTTTATTATAATTCCCTGTCTCTCAGACCAGTATGAGTACTGGGCAGAGACGCTGGTGAACAACAGCTTCATATTCTGCGACGGAATTGAAGGCAGATTTGAGGTCTATGTAAATCCCAGATCAGAATATGTAGGATACGGCAATTCATAATCATACAAAAATCCGACAGACAAGGTCTGTCGGATTTTTTATGCAATACCGCATAACAGAAAAGAACTGCTGCGATCGCAGCAGTTCTTTCTTGCACTTAGAACCTGTTCTTATTTATTCTCGTCAGCCGCCATTCTTCTGCGGATGTATTCCTCCAGGAAATCAATTGTTTTTTCGATTCCGAGACGGCTGCTGTTAACAGTCAGGTCGTACAGTCTGGAGTCGCCCCAGTGGAGACTTACATGGTAGTTGTGGTAACGCTTTCTCTTTCTGTCCTTTTTCTCAATGAAGCTCTTAGCCTCGGACTTATCCATGCCATAGACTTCCATGACACGCTCGATCTTCTTATCCATATCGCCGATAATGAAAAGCGAGCAGAGACAGTCGAAATCACGGAGCTTCGACTCGGAGCAGCGTCCTACTACGACGAAGGATTCGCCCTCTTCCGCCCTCTGGCGAATGAAGTTGAACTGCATTTCCGCAACATTGTCCTCGATGGAGTTGCTGAAACCTCTTACACGCCGGGAAGTGAGCCTCGACTTTGGCGCTTCGTCAAGCTTTTCGATGTCCTCGGCGGACATACCGGTCTTGTTTGCGATCTCCAGAATAAGGTGACGGTCATAGATCGGGAGTTGGAGTCTTTTTGCAAGCTCTTCGGCGATAACTCGTCCGCCGCTTCCGAATTCTCTTCCCACAGAAACGATAACCTGTGACATATTGAAAACCTCCTTTGTATCATCAGTTTATTTATTATAAGTATCTTACAAATATATATGCAGTTGAAATAGCGAGTACCATTACTGTCGCAGGCGCAAGCTTCTTGCAGTATCTTCCCCAGCTTATGGGATAGCCGTTCTTTGCAGCAACGGATGTGCCCACAACGTTTGCGGACGCGCCGATAGGTGTTGCGCTTCCGCCGATGTCTGTACCAAGAGAAAGCGTCCAAGCAAGAGTAGCGATCGGAACTCCTGACGAGGCTGCAAGGCTCTGGATAACGGGAACCATTGTTGCGGCAAAGGGAATGTTGTCCACGAATGCGCTTGCGATCGCAGAGATCCAGAGAATAATAGCGACCATGATATAAACGTTTCCGCCGCTGATCTCTCCGATGAAATCGGCTATGTATTCGAGAATGCCTGTCTCTTCAAGTCCGCTTACGACGATAAACAGACCGATAAAGAAAACGACTGTCTTGTAGTCCACCTTTTTCAGCAGACCAAGAGCGTCCTTTCCCGCAGTTATCAAGGTCAGAGCTGCGATGCCGAGACCGATAGTTGCAACGGTGAGGTGCGTCATAGAGTGAGTCACAAGGAGAATTACAGCAAGTCCAAAAATAACGCAGCTTACGGCAAAATCCTTTTTGTTCGTAATTGCTGATGAAGGAGAGGGGAGCTTTGAAATGTCAACAGCTTCGCCCTCGTTCTGCTTCAGCTCTTTTTTGAATGCGAAGTAGAAGAAAACAATAGTAAATACCAGGCAGATACCTGCGCACAAGCCTGTGTTCGTAAGAAAGTCGAAGAAGGAGAAGCCCAGCGACGTTCCTACGATGATATTGGGCGGATCTCCGCACATAGTTGCCGAGCCGCCGAGGTTAGCGCAGAAGACCTCGGAAAGGATCATGGGTACGGGGTTGAATTTAAGGAGCTGTGCAAGCTCGATAGTAACCGCCGCAAGGAACATGATAACGGTGATGCTGTCGATGAACATTGAAAGAACGGCAGACATTATCATGAATGTTATAAATATCGGGATAGTTCTGCACTTAACTAAAAATGCGATCTTCATGCAGAGCCAGCGGAAAAATCCTGCCTTTGCCATGCCCTCTACCATTACCATCATGCCGGCAATGAAGAGAATAGTCGCCCAGTTAATGCCTTTGCTTTCGCTTTCGGTAACCTGATACCAGAAATCCTTTCTAACGAAATTCTTGATCGCCAGTGTGTCCCAGAATGCGGAAAAGCTTCTCATGCATATGCCAAAAACCACAGCAAGAGTGAGCGCACCGCAGCCCAGTGTTACGTAATGCCTTTCTATCTTGTCAAGGACGATCATAATGAACATCACGACAAAGATAATTATGGCAAAAATTTGTGCTGCCAACATACAATTACCTCCGTTTATTCCCGGCAGACAGCAGTATTCCGCCGAAAATTAGTCTTTGTTAAGGGAAAAAGTCCCCAAACACCATTTTACATTTTATCACAAAAAACGACTTTTTTCAAGGAAAAATTGCTTATTTTAAATTTTCTGTGAATTGTATTTTTTTATTTAGATATGATAAAAAAATTTGTTTATTTTTGCGGCGGGCGGGCAGCACCCGCTGGCAAGTCACATAGCCGTTCGTACCTCACTGATATTTTGTGCGGACGTAGATATTCTGCGGGCCAGATGAATTTTTGAAATTTATTTCCGCGACTATTGCAATTTCGGGGATAGTATGTTATAATAAAAAGGATGTATTTTGGATAGACAGGTGATAGCTGTATGATGTATGTTTGGTTGGTCGTTGGTTTTGTTCTTCTTATAAAAGGAGCGGATTTTTTCGTGGACGGAAGCTCCGCTGCGGCGAAAATGCTGAAAATTCCTTCACTTATAATAGGTATGACTATAGTGTCTATGGGAACGAGTCTCCCGGAGACCTCTGTCAGCGTCAGCGCCGCGCTTGCAGGCAAGAACGGACTGGCGGTAAGCAATGCGGTCGGCTCAAACATATTCAATCTCATGATCGTATGCGGAATTTGCGCGATACTCTGTCCTATGGCTATAAATAAGGCGACGCTGAAAAGGGATTTTCCGATCTCCATAGCTGCCGCCGGACTTCTTATGGGACTTGGCGCCCTTGGGATGACGGTGGGTCATCTTGACGGCGCAGTTCTCCTTGCCCTTTTTGTGGGATTCCTGCTGCTTATGATTTTCAGTGCAAGAAAGTCCCGTGAGGAGGCGGATGAAGATGAAGAATACAAGTCTATGCCCGTCTGGAAGCTGCTTATTTTTATGATAGGCGGAATTGCGGCAATCGCCGTCGGCGGAAAAATGGTAGTAGAAAGCGCGTCGGATATTGCCCGGGAATTCGGTATGTCGGACAATCTTATCGGTTTGACCATAGTGGCAATAGGAACGAGTCTTCCGGAGCTTGTAACGTCGATCGTTGCTGCCCGGAAAAACGAGGTGGATATGGCTCTGGGCAACGTTGTAGGCTCGAATATCTTCAATCTGCTCTTTGTTCTCGGTATAGCGTCGGCAATTTCACCCATCGCCTTTTCCATGGAAAATATTGTGGATATTGCCATTCTCATCGTCATGAGCCTTGTGGTGCTTGTTTTTGCGGCGTCGAAGAAAAAGCTTGTACGCGGTCACGGAGTGGCGATGCTGCTGATGTATGCTGCGTATGCCGTATATATTTTCGCAAGAGCTAACATCTGTTTATAATAGCAACTTAAAAAAATGGCGTATAGGCGTATAAATCCCATAGAATAGGCAAAAACGGCGTATTCATAAGGCGTATACTGAACAAAATGGCGTATATTTATACGCCGCCAGACGTATACCATACGCCATGGGTATACGCCATTTTCCCCGAAATATAGCCAAATATACGCCAATACGCCGTTTGGGGATGTTGCTATTATATTATATTCTGAATTACACGGACACGCGGAAAGAACTTGAACGCAAAACAAATTAGTGAGGTACGAACGGTCACGTGAACTGCCCGCGGGTGCTACCCGCCGCTCGTAGCGCGCGGCTACGTGAAATTGCCAGCAGGGGCTGCCCGCAAAAATTAATTCCCTTCCCAAAGCCTGATGCTCTGAGAAGGGAATTTTTATGGGGAGAAAAGTAGATGTCGATTATTTAACGCCGAAGAGCAGCTTGTCGTATGTGGGGAAAGGCCAGTAATCTTCGGATGTAACTGTTTCCGCCTTGTCTGCTGCCGCACGGAGGGAATCCATTTTCGGAAGCAGGCTGTCACGTACAAACTCAGAAGCCTTGATAGTGTCGTCGATCGTTTTCAGCTCTGCAACTGCGCCCTCCAGAGCTGCCGTTGCCTCGTCCATTTCATCAATGAGATCGGAGAGCATTGTGATGAGTCTCTTCTCATACTTGCAGGCAACTGATACAACGCTGTTCTTTACGGAGACAGCAGATGCTGTATCGGCTGTGAATCTTGTTACGGCAGGGATGATCTCCTTGCGCGCCATGTCGATCATGGTGAGAGCTTCGATGTTCACAGCCTTTACGTAGTTCTCCAGCATGATATCGCAGCGTGAGTAGATCTCAGCCTCGGTAAAGATTCCGTGAGCTGTCAGCATATCCACATTCTTCTTGTCGCAGATGTGGGGCATAGCGTCGGCAGTTGTTTTCAGATTCAGCAGACCTCTCTGCTCAGCCTCTGCGATCCATGCATCGTCATAGCCGTTGCCGTTGAAGATGATACGCTTATGGTCTCTGATAGTTCTCTTGATAAGCTCATGAAGTGCGCTGGTGAAATCTTCAGCCTTTTCAAGCTCGTCTGCAAACTGCTTCAGAACCTCGGCAACTGCTGCGTTCAGATGGATGTTAGCGCATGAGATGCTGTTTGAAGAGCCAAGCATACGGAACTCAAACTTGTTTCCTGTGAATGCGAAGGGAGATGTTCTGTTTCTGTCGGTCGTATCCTTGCGGAACTTAGGAAGAACGTCAACGCCAAGCTGCATTCTCTCCTTCTTTGTGCCGCCGTAAGGAGTATCATTCTCGATAGCGTCCAGAACTGCCGTAAGCTCATCGCCGAGGAAAATAGAAATAACTGCCGGAGGAGCTTCGTTTGCGCCGAGACGGTGGTCGTTTCCTGCTGTTGCAACAGAGAGACGGAGCAGATCCTGATAATCGTCAACAGCCTTGATAACAGCAGCCAGGAAGAGGAGGAACTGTGCGTTCTCGTGAGGCGTATCTCCGGGAGAGAGAAGGTTAACTCCTGTGTCGGTGCTGATAGACCAGTTGTTGTGCTTACCTGAGCCGTTTACGCCTGCAAAGGGCTTTTCATGGAGCAGACAAACAAGACCGTGCTTCTTTGCGACCTTCTGCATGACCTCCATTGTAAGCTGGTTATGGTCTGTTGCGATGTTGGTAGTGCTGTAGATAGGAGCAAGCTCGTGCTGAGCAGGAGCAACCTCGTTGTGCTTTGTCTTTGCAAGGATTCCGAGCTTCCAGAGCTCCTTGTCAAGGTCAGCCATGTATTCGGAAACCTTCTGCTTGATAGTGCCGAAGTAGTGGTCTTCCATTTCCTGTCCCTTAGGAGGCATCGCACCGAACAGAGTACGTCCACTCATGATAAGGTCTTTTCTCTGAGCGTACAGCTCGGCAGGTACAAGGAAGTATTCCTGCTCCGGACCTACGGATGTCTTTACGACCTGGACCTTGTCGTTGCCGAAGAGCTTCAGGATCCTGAGAGCCTGCTTGTTGATAGCGTCCATCGAACGGAGGAGGGGAACCTTCTTGTCCAGAGCCTCGCCTGTATATGAGCAGAACGCAGTAGGAATGTACAGTGTGCCGTCCTTGATGAATGCGTAGGATGTAGGATCCCATGCCGTATAGCCTCTTGCCTCGAATGTTGCGCGGAGTCCGCCGGAGGGGAAGGATGAAGCGTCAGGCTCGCCCTTTACAAGCTCCTTGCCGGAAAATTCCATGAGAACTCTTCCGTCGGGAGAGGGTGTGATGAAGCTGTCGTGCTTCTCGGCTGTGAGACCTGTAAGCGGCTGAAACCAGTGTGTATAGTGGGTGCAGCCCTTTTCGATAGCCCAGTCCTTCATTGCAGAAGCGACTGAATCAGCTACGGAAGCGTCAAGAGGCGTGCCCTTGTCGATAGTCTCCTTCAGGCTTTTGTAAACCTTTTCGGGGAGACGAGCCTTCATAACTCTGTCGTCAAATACCATTGAACCAAAGTAATCTGTAACCTTTTCCATAATAATTCTCCTCATTTCATTTTATTCATTTTCCAGCGAAGCCTTGATGAAGCTTGCGAAAAGTTTGTGTGGTTTGTTCGGACGGGATTTAAATTCCGGGTGGAACTGAACTCCGATAAACCAGGGATGATCGGGAAGCTCCACTATCTCTACCAGTCTTTCGTCCGGGGAAAGACCTGCTATCTTCAAGCCTGCCTTTGTAAGAGCCGAACGAAAGGTGTTGTTGAATTCGTATCTGTGGCGGTGACGCTCGTATATCAGCTCCTTGCCGTATATCTCACGGCATCTGGAGTCGGCGTCCAGCCGGCAGGGATAAAGTCCCAGTCTCATTGTGCCGCCCTTATCGGAAATATCCTTCTGCTCCTCCATGATATGGATAACAGGATGTGCCGTGTCGGCAAACTCGGCAGAGTTGGCATCCGAAAGACCTGCACCGTGCCGTGCAAATTCCGTGACAGCCATCTGCATACCAAGACATATTCCGAAAAACGGTACTTTATTCTCACGGGCATATCTTATAGCTTCGATCATGCCCTCGATACCGCGTTTTCCGAAGCCGCCGGGAACGATGATGCCGTTGCAGCCAGCCAGCTTTTCTGCGGCATTTTCAGATGTGATATCCTCTGAGTCTATCCATCTGATATCCACGGCAGCGTCATTGACGATACCGCCGTGCCGCAGAGCCTCAGCAACCGAAAGATATGCGTCGTGAAGCTCAACGTATTTTCCGACAAGTCCGATAGTGACCTTTTTGTGGGCATTTTCGGCTCTATGAACCATTTCCGTCCACTCTTCAAGGTCGGGAGTCCTGTTTTCCAGCCCGAGGTGGTGGCACACGGAATCTGCAAGTCCCTCTTTTTCCAGCCACAGCGGAACTTCATACAGAGAGGGCGCTGTCAGATTCTGTATCACGTCCTCCTTGCGTATGTTGCAGAAGAGCGCAATTTTTGCCTGCATATCCTCCGGGATCGGCATTTCGCTCCGGCATACGATGATGTCCGGCTGGATGCCTATGGAAAGCAGCTCCTTTGTGGAATGCTGGGTAGGCTTGGATTTCAGCTCCTCCGAGCCTGCGATATACGGCACGAGGGTAACGTGTATGTACGTCACATTATCCCGTCCCTGCTCCGTTCCCACCTGACGGATAGCTTCCAGAAAGGGTGTGGATTCGATATCGCCTACAGTTCCGCCTATCTCCGTGATGACCACGTCGGCATTTGCGTCGTCCGCTGCGCTGTAGACTCTGCTCTTTATCTCGTTTGTTATGTGAGGGATGACCTGGACTGTTCCGCCGAGGTAATCTCCTCTGCGCTCCTTTGTGATGACGTTCCAGTAGACCTTTCCGGTGGTGACGTTGGAGTGTACCGAAAGATTTTCGTCAACGAAGCGTTCATAGTGTCCCAGGTCAAGATCTGTTTCAGCGCCGTCGTCGGTCACGAAAACCTCGCCGTGCTGGTAGGGCGACATTGTGCCCGGGTCAACGTTGATGTAGGGGTCAAATTTCTGAATGGTTACTCTGTAGCCACGCTGTTTCAGCAGCCGACCCAACGAAGCTGCCGTAATGCCTTTGCCGAGTCCCGAAACGACTCCGCCTGTAACAAAGATATACTTTGCTGTTTTTGCTGACATCTGCTTTTCTCCATTTTTACAAAATTTTATTAATCAAGGACACAGCGGCTTATGGGAGAATTTATATTAAAATATTTTTTGAAGCCGCCGTGCCCGATTAAAGCTTATTTATCTACAGAACCCATGAGGACTTTGTTCTCCTCGTCAGTGTCCTGGAGCGCCGCGTAATCCTCTTCGCCTGTACGGATCTTGACAACGTTTTCGATGTCGTAGATGAAGAGCTTTCCGTCGCCGTAGTTTCCGGTGTAGAGCGCTGCTCTTGCGGAGTCGATGACTCTGTCAACGGGAACTGCGCAGATCGCGATCTCTGCTTTTATCTTAGGCAGCAGGTTCATTTCGATACGAGTACCGCGATAGTACTTCTGCTGACCCTTCTGCATTCCGCAGCCGAGAACGTTTGTGACTGTAATACCTGTGATCTTGATAGCCTCCATAGCCTGGATGAAATCCTGGAGCTTCTGCTGCTTGAAAATAGCGACTACCTTTGTCATCTTGGGCTTGCCGTCCTGAGATGGAGCAACATAATTCTTGACCTCTACAGCCTCGTCTACAGGAACTTTGACAACGCTCTTAGCGTCCTCTTTAGTGTAGCCCTGCATCGAAATATCGCCCATTGAAGGAGCAAAGTCTGCATAGGAGCTGATAAGACCGTGCTCTGTAACGTCCAGACCGAGGATCTCCTCCTGCTCGGAAGCGCGGAGACCAATTGTGTGCTTGATGACCTGGAAAACTATTATCATTGTAACTGCTGTCCATGCGCCTACTGCGAGAACGCCGAGGCACTGTTTACCCAGCAGCTCGAAGCCGCCGCCGTAGAAGAGTCCCTTTCCAGCGATTCCGCTTGCGCCGCTGTTCTGAGCGATCGCAAATCCGGGAGCCTTATCAGTAGCAAAGAGACCAACTGCAATTGTACCCCAGAGACCGTTCATCATGTGAACTGCAACTGCGCCTACAGGGTCGTCAACGTGGAGGACATAGTCAAGGAACCATACGCCGAAGCATACCAGAAGTCCTGATACAACGCCGACGCAGATAGCGCCGAAAGCGTCCATGACATCGCAGCCTGCCGTGATTCCGACGAGACCTGCAAGCGATGCGTTAAGGCACATAGAAACATCGGGCTTGCCGTACTTCAGCCATGTGAAGATCATGCAGACAACAGTTGCAACGGCTGGAGCGATCGTTGTTGTAAGGAAGATAGAGCCGAGCATTTCAACAGACTGTGAAGCTGCGGGATTGAAGCCGTACCAGCCAAACCAGAGGATGAAGCATCCCAGCGCACCGATCGTCAGGTTGTGACCGGGAATAGCGTTAACCTTTGTTTTTCCGTCGCTGCCCTTGGAGAATTTGCCGATTCTGGGTCCCAGTATCGTTGCGCCTACCAGGGCGGAAATGCCGCCCACCATGTGGATAGCGCATGAACCGGAGAGGTCGTGGAATCCAAGCTGATAGAGCCAGCCGTCGGAGTTCCAGATCCAGTGTGCCTCGATGGGATAGATGAGGGCGCTTATTACGCCGGAGTAGATGCAGTATGAAATAAATTTGGTTCTTTCAGCCATAGCTCCTGAAACGATAGTTGCCGTTGTGGCACAGAACACAAGATTGAATACGAAGTTTGAAAAATCGAAGTTGTCATATGCTGTAAAAAGATCGAATCCGGGCTTGCCGATGAAGCCTGCCACGTCCTCTCCGAGGAGGAGACCAAATCCGATGAGAATGAACATTACTGTACCGATACAGAAGTCCATAAGGTTTTTCATAATGATGTTGCCGGCGTTCTTTGCACGGGTGAAGCCTGTTTCTACCATGGCAAAGCCTGCCTGCATGAAGAATACCAGTGCAACGGCTATCAGAAACCAGACGCCGAAGATCTTGCTGTCGGTCGTACTCTGTACGAACTCAGCTATCTCCTGGGAAATTCCAGCAGCCGCTTGTGCTAAATGAGTCATAAAGTTTACCTCCCTTGCCCACCGCAATGGGCGGGCTTTCTTACAGCCTGATTAATACAAAGAGGCGTATGAGTTTCCGAATAAACCAGAAAGCCATACACCCCATTGTGTACAATATGCGCATAAAAATAGGGAGCTACAAAATCTCCGTAAGATCTCGCAGCGCCCTTGCTGTTTACAATGCTATTATACTCCTTTCCGGAGAAATTGTCAAGTGGTTTTGCAAAAAAATTTCTGATTTGTTGATTTTTACATAAAGCGTTGACTTTTCGACAAAATAATAGTGAGTTATCGGCAAAATAAACAAAATGTCATTTTAGCGCTTGACATCTGCGGAATAATATGATAGAATAGATAAGAACAAGGACGTTCCCGACAGGCTAATTGTCTGTCGCGGACGTCCTTTATTGTTTATTTTTATTCGCGTATGCACGGTACAGCAATGGGGCTGATGCCGGTTCGGGGAGAATGAGCGGTACGCGAACACCGAAAATTGTTTATAAAGTATTAAATGAAAGGCGTGAGATCAATGGATGATTTCAGAGAAAAAGCTCCGTTTGAAAGACAGGGACTTTACCGTCCCCAGTTTGAGCATGACAACTGCGGAATAGGCGCTGTCGTCAACATAAACGGTGAAAGATCAAGACGTGTTGTTGAGGATGCTCTTACTATAGTGGAAAAGCTCGAACACCGTGCCGGTAAGGACGCCGAGGGCAAAACGGGCGACGGCGTTGGTATTCTTTCACAGATCCCCTGCGGATTTTTCAGAGCGGAGGCTGAAAAGCTGGGCTTTGAGCTCGGAGATGACGGAGATTTCGGAATCGGAATGTTCTTCTTCCCTCAGAACGAGCTGAAGCGTAATCAGGCGAAGAAGATGTTCGAGATCATTCTGAAAAAGCGCGGTATGGAGTTCCTCGGCTGGCGCAAGGTTCCCTCAGACCCCGGAGTTCTCGGACAGAAGGCTGTTGACAGTATGCCTTGTATCATGCAGGGCTTTGTGAAGAGACCGGACGACTGCCGGAGAGGACTTGATTTCGACCGCCGTCTCTATGTTGCAAGACGTGTTTTTGAGCAGGCTAACGAAAATACATACGTGTGCTCGCTTTCAAGCCGTACTATTGTATACAAAGGTATGTTCCTGGTAGATGAGCTGAGAAAGTTCTACAGCGACCTCCAGAATGACGCTTTTGTGTCGGCGATCGCTATGGTTCACAGCCGTTTTTCCACCAACACACAGCCAAGCTGGCAGAAGGCTCACCCGAACCGTCTTATCGTCCACAACGGCGAGATAAATACGATCACCGGAAATGCCGACAAAATGCTTGCTCGTGAGGAAACGGTACACTGCGAGGCGTTCGGCGACGATATGAGCAAGATCCTGCCGGCTATAAACGCCAACGGCTCTGACTCGGCAAGACTTGACAATGCGCTGGAATTTATGGTGATGTCTGGTATGCCGCTGCCTCTTGCCGTTATGATAACCATTCCTGAGCCCTGGAAAAACAATCGTACAATTTCCCAGGAGAAGCAGGATTTCTACCAGTATTACGCTACAATGATGGAGCCCTGGGACGGCCCTGCGTCTATCCTGTTCTCCGACGGCGACGTTATGGGCGCTGTTCTGGACAGAAACGGTCTAAGACCCTCGCGCTACTGCCTTACCTCCGACGGATTCCTTATCCTGTCCTCTGAAACGGGCTGTATAGACGTTCCTCCGGAGATGATAGTGAAAAAGGACAGACTTCGTCCCGGAAAGATGCTTCTTGCGGACACAAAGCAGAAGCGTCTCATTGACGATGACGAGATAAAGAGCTACTACGCTACACGCCAGCCCTACGGCGAATGGCTTGACAGCAATCTTGTAAGACTCCACGAGCTGCATATCCCTAACAAGGGCGTGCAGACCTACACCCACGAAGAGCTGGAAAAGCTCCAGAAGGCATTCGGCTACAGCTATGAGGACATTCGCAGCAGCATTCTTCCCATGGCTGAAAACGGCGGCGAGCCTATTGCTTCTATGGGCTCGGATATTCCGCTTCCGCCCCTCGACAGCGAGGATCCGCCTCTTTTCAACTATTTCCGTCAGCTTTTCGCCCAGGTAACAAATCCGCCCTTCGACGCCATCCGTGAGGAGATCGTTACGGATACGAGCACGTATATCGGCGAGGACGGCAATATCCTTGAGGAAAAGCCGGAGAACTGCCATGTTCTGAAGGTCGAAAATCCCATTCTTACCAGCACGGATATGCTGAAGATCAAGAGCATGAAGGTGGACGGTCTGAAAACGGCTGTTATCCCGATCACATATTATATAGGCACATCTCTGGAGAGAGCTATTGAAAGGCTGTTTATCGAAGCTGACAAGGCATATCGTGAGGGCGCGAATATCCTCATTCTGTCCGACAGAGATGTGGACGAGTACCGTGCGGCTATACCGTCGCTGCTTGCAGTTGCGGCTCTCCAGCAGCATCTCGTATCTACGAAAAAGCGTACTGCCGTTGCTATTATCCTTGAATCCGCAGAGCCGAGAGAGGTCCACCATTTTGCGGCGCTTCTGGGCTATGGCGCTTGTGCAGTTAACCCTTATCTTGCCCAGGCGACTATCCGCGACCTTATTGATACCGGTATGCTCGATAAGGATTTCTACGCAGCCGAGGCTGACTACAACAGCGCAATTCTCCACGGAATCGTAAAAATAGCTTCTAAAATGGGAATCTCCACTATCCAGTCATATCAGGGCTCAAAGCTTTTCGAGGCTGTGGGAATATCCGAGACTGTTATTGATAAATATTTCAGAGGTACAGTAAGCCGTATCGGCGGAATAACCCTCGATGATATAAGCAGACGTACCGAAAAGCTCCATAACTGCGCTTTTGATCCGCTGGGACTTCACGTAAGTCCGGAGCTTACAAGCTCAGGCAGTCATAAGCTGCGTTCGGGCAAGAGCGACCACCTCTATACTCCCGAGACTATCCACCTGCTCCAGCAGGCTGCGAAAACAGGTGATTACGAGCTCTTCAAGGAGTACTCCGCCGCTATAAACCGCGAGGATAACGAGCTCACTCTCAGAAGCCTGCTCGGATTCAGATTTGATGAAAACGGCGGCATTCCCATCGACGAGGTAGAGTCAGTCGAGAGCATTTGCAAGCGGTTCAAGACAGGCGCAATGAGCTACGGCTCTATTTCTCAGGAGGCTCACGAGTGCATGGCTGTCGCAATGAACAGCATCGGCGGAAAATCCAACTCCGGCGAGGGCGGCGAAGCTCCGGAGCGTCTGAAATCGGAACGCTGCTCCGCTATCAAGCAGGTCGCTTCCGGAAGATTCGGTGTTACAAGCGAATATCTCGTCTCCGCAAAGGAGATACAGATAAAGATGGCTCAGGGCGCTAAACCCGGCGAAGGAGGACATCTTCCCGGCGGAAAGGTTTATCCCTGGATCGCAAAAACCCGTCATTCCACAGCCGGCGTGGGACTCATTTCTCCTCCGCCTCACCACGACATCTACTCTATCGAGGATCTTGCTCAGCTCATCTATGACCTGAAAAATTCCAATAAGGAGGCGAGAATTTCCGTAAAGCTCGTTTCCGAGGCGGGCGTCGGAACTGTTGCGGCAGGCGTTGCTAAGGCAGGCGCACAGGTTATCCTTATTTCCGGCTACGACGGCGGAACAGGCGCAGCTCCGAGAAGCTCGATATATAATGCAGGTCTGCCCTGGGAGATAGGTCTTGCGGAGGCGCACCAGTCGCTGATGATGAACGGACTCCGTACAAGAGTCGTTATCGAGACCGACGGAAAGCTTATGACAGGACGGGACGTTCTTGTTGCGGCTCTCCTTGGTGCGGAGGAATACGGATTTGCTACAGCTCCGCTCGTGACTATGGGCTGCGTGATGATGCGTGTCTGCAACCTTGATACCTGTCCCATGGGAATCGCAACGCAGAATCCGGAGCTCAGAAAGCGTTTCCAGGGCAAGCCGGAGTATATCGTGAACTTCATGCACTTCGTTGCGCAGGAGCTGAGAGAGTACATGGCTAAGCTTGGCATCCGGACAGTTGACGAGCTCATCGGACGCACCGACCTGCTCTATAAGAAGTCGGAAAGCGGAAACATCGACTTCTCCGAGATCCTCTGCGGCTCTGTTGAAAACAACGGCGGCGGTCAGTGCTTCAGAGCTGACGACGTTTACGATTTCGAGCTGGAGAAGACAGTGGACGAGACGGTCATCATGAAGAAGCTGGCGTCTGCACTGAAAAATAAGACCAAGAAAACTATTGAGATAAATGTTAAGAATACCGACCGTGCCCTTGGCACGCTGTTCGGTTCGGAAATCACGAAAAAATGGGGAGACAACACCCTTGCTGACGACACCTTTACAGTAAAGTGCAGCGGAAGCGGCGGACAGAGCTTCGGCGCATTTATCCCCAAGGGTCTCACTCTGGAGCTTAACGGTGACAGCAACGACTACTTCGGAAAGGGTCTCTCCGGCGGAAAGCTGGTGCTTTATCCTCCGAAAAACTCGGGCTTCAGGGCTGAGGAGAATATTATCGCCGGAAATGTTGCCCTTTACGGCGCAACAAGCGGTAAGGCGTTCATCAACGGTATCGCAGGCGAGCGTTTCTGCGTCCGCAATTCCGGAGCTACGGCTGTATGCGAGGGCGTCGGCGACCACGGCTGCGAGTACATGACCGGCGGACGTGCAGTTATCCTTGGCACGACAGGCAAAAACTTTGCAGCAGGAATGTCCGGCGGTATCGCCTATGTCCTTGACGAGGGAAGAGATCTGTACATGAAGATAAACAAGTCCCTTGTCTCCCTTGAGGCTGTTACCAACAAGTACGACATAATGGAGCTGAAAGGCATCATTCAGGAGCATTTCGACGCTACCGGATCTGAAAAGGCGAAGCGTATACTCGACAATTTTGCAGGATATATCGGCAGCTTCAAAAAGATACTGCCCCACGACTATGCAAAGATCCAGAGCACCGTTGTTGCCCTGGAGGAAAAGGGCATGAGCAGCGAACAGGCTGAGATCGAAGCATTTTATATAACTAAGAAGGAGGCATAAAAAATGGGAAAGCCTACTGGATTTCTTGATTTTGAGAGAAGCGACAATGAGGCGTTTCAGCCTCTTGAAAGAATAAAGAATTACAACGAATTTCACAAGCCCATGACCGACAGTGAGCGAAAGGCGCAGGCGGCAAGATGTATGGACTGCGGAGTTCCCTTCTGCCAGAACGGCAAGATGATGAGAGGCATGGTTTCAGGCTGTCCGCTCAATAATCTCATTCCGGAGTGGAACGATCTCCTCTACAGAGATCATAAGGAGCAGGCTGTACAGCGGCTTCTCATGACAAATAATTTTCCGGAATTTACTTCGAGAGTATGCCCGGCGCTCTGCGAAAAGGCGTGTACCTGCGGACTTAACGGCGACCCTGTTACAGTCAAGGAAAACGAGAATGCCATTATTGAATACGGCTTTGAGAAAGGACTTATCAAGCCGGAGATACCGAAGGTGCGAAGCGGAAAGAGGATCGCTGTTATAGGTTCTGGTCCGGCAGGTCTTGCGGCTGCTGACACTCTTAATAAGAGAGGTCATTTTGTAACGGTTTATGAGCGAGAGGACAGACCCGGCGGACTTCTCATGTACGGAATACCTAATATGAAGCTGGAAAAATCCGTGATAAACCGCCGTGTGGAGCTTATGAAGGCAGAGGGTGTGCAGTTCGCTGTAAATTCTGATGTTGGTCATAATATATCTGCAAATGATATTCTTGAAAGGTCGGACGCCGTTATCCTTGCCTGCGGTTCGTCCAATCCCCGCGATATAAAGGCTGATGGAAGAGATGCAGAGGGAATTTATTTCGCCGTTGATTTCCTAAAGTCAACCACTAAAAGCCTGCTCAATTCCGCTATGGCTGACGACAGCTATATTTCCGCCAAGGACAAGAATGTTGTAATAATCGGCGGCGGCGATACGGGCAACGACTGTGTCGGCACATCTGTAAGACATGGCTGCGCTTCAGTCGTGCAGCTGGAAATGATGCCGAAGCTTCCGGATGAGAGAGCCGAGAACAATCCTTGGCCGGAGTATCCGAGAGTCTGCAAGACTGATTACGGTCAGGAGGAGGCAGCAGCTGTTTTCGGCAGCGATCCGAGACGCTATTGCACGACGGTAAAGGAATTTATAAAGGACGGCGACAACAAGCTTTCAGCGGTAAAGACGGTTCGTCTGAATTTTGTAAAGGATGAGGAGTCCGGAAGAATGATACCCAGGGAGATAGAGGGCAGCGAGGAGATCATCCCATGCGAGCTTTGTCTCATTGCCGCAGGATTTCTTGGCGCGCAGAATTATATTGCCGAGGCATTCGGCGTTGAGCTGAACGGCAGGAGCAATGTTTCTACGGAAACAGGCAGCTTCCGGACAAACGTTGAAAAGGTTTTCACCGCCGGAGATATGCACATCGGTCAGTCGCTGGTCGTTCGTGCTATCCGCGAGGGCAGAGATGCCGCAAAAGAAGCCGACGAATATCTTATGGGTTATACGAACCTGTAAGCTGACGGTCAGACGGGGAGATAATTATGGTTTACACAGAAAACGAAGTTTTGCAGTATATAGACGAAAACGATGTAAAATTTGTTAAGCTTACTTTTTGCGATATCAAGGGAAGAATGAAGAATATTTCCGTTCTTTCTTCAGAAATGACCTCGGTTTTTGAACGGGGACTGAGAATAACGGCAAAGAAAATATGCGGATTTTCCATTGCAGGAGGAAGAGATCTCTATCTCTTCCCAGACGCTCAGACAATGAGCGTCCTGCCCTGGAGACCGCAGCACGGCAGAGTCATTCGTATGTTCTGCTATATAAAATACGGCGACGGAACGGCATTTGAGGGTGACGGCAGATATTTCCTTAAACAGGCTTCAAGAGCCGCACTGAAAAAAGGCTGGTGCTTCCGTTTCGGCACTTCCAGCGAATTTATGCTTTTCCGCAGGGACGAAAGCGGAATGCCGACAAAAATTCCTCATGATTATGCTGGATACTGTGATATCGCCCCTGACGACAAGGGCGAGAATTTCCGCAGAGACGTGTGCTTTACGCTGGAGCAGATGGGCATACATCCTGTCTCTTCGCGTCATGAGGCTGGACGCGGTCAGCATGAGATAGATTTCAATGCTTCCTCTGCGCTGAAAGCTGCCGATACTTTCCTTAGCTTTAAGTCCGCAGTCAAATCAGTTGCGGAGCAGCACGGCATCCACGGAAGCTTTATGCCTAAGCCTGTCAGGAATGAGTGCGGAAACGGTATGCACATCGGCATAAACGTTTTCAAAGACAGCGATTTCTTCGGCGACGGCGCTGCGCCATCTGACAATTTAAAGGATATCGGTATGGCAACAGCCGGAATAATGCACCATATCAGAGAATACACTCTTTTCACCAATTCCACTGTCAATTCATACAGGCGCTTCGGCGAATTTTCGATCCCGAGATATATCGCCTGGTCAAGAGAGGAGCGCGAGCAGCTTATCAAGCTTAACCTTGAAACAGAGGGTGAAGCTCCTGTTGTTCTGCGGGCGCCGGACTGCGTGTGCAATCCGTATTTCGTGTTCGGGCTGCTTATCTATGCGGCTCTCGAGGGCATTGACGAGGGAATGGAGCTTCCGGAGGAGTTTTCCGGAGAGAGAACCGATTATCCTGTCCTTCCCTGCGATCTTTCAGAGGCTGCGGAGGAGGCGAAGTCCTCGGAGTTCCTGAAAAAATACGTTCCGGAGAAGCTTCTTGGCGAAATAATAAAGAATGCCGGGGACGAATGGAAGGAATATTCCGCTGAATACGATAAAGAGCAGTATGAAGAAAAGAAGTTTTTCTATAGTCTTTAACGGAGGTTTGCGGTGGAGAAAGTTATTGTAATTTCCAGCGCCGGCACAGCCGCGGACACGCTTTCACTTTTTTTAAAAGAGTGCTTCGGCTGTAAGGTCACAATAGCCGATTCTGCCCGTCAGGCAAGAGAAATACTCAGCGGAAGCAGGGATTTTGAGCTTGTGCTTATAAATAGTCCTCTTGTTGACGAGGCTGGAATAGAGCTTGCGGAGTATGCGGCTGAGATCACCGCGGCAAGCTGTATGGTGCTGATAAAGAGTGAAAATTACGAAAAAGTCAGTCCGAGAGCTGACAGGGGCGATATCATACTTGTTGCCAAGCCCTTTTCCAGACAGGTCTTGTATCAGGTCGTAAAGGCGGTGAATACGGCTCTCCGGCGGTCATATGCCATGTATGAGGAAACCGTGCGTCTTGAGCGGAAAATAGATGAGATAAAAATCATAGATATGGCGAAATTCCGGCTTATGGAGTTCCGGGGAATGACAGAGCAGGAGGCTCACAGCTATCTGGAGCAGTACGCTATGAAGAACCGAAAAAAGAAGTCGGCGGCAGCGCTGGAAATAATAGAAAAAATTAACGAGCAGTATATGTGATAAGGTTGATGTTATGGTAAATGAGATTCACGAGGAATGTGGAGTTTTCGGCATTTTTGAAAAGGAGAACGCCGACGTTGCTTCCTCAGTATATTTCGGGCTTTATGCCCTTCAGCACCGCGGTCAGGAAAGCTGCGGGATCGCGGTCTGCGACGACGGTGTAATAAGTCATAAAAGGGCGGACGGTCTTGTATCCGAGGTTTTCGGAAGACAGGAGCTTGACAGGCTTGGAACAGGCAATATGGCTGTGGGTCATGTGCGCTATTCCACCTTCGGAGGGAAGAATCCCAATAATATCCAGCCTCTTGTTATCCGCCATGTCAAGGGAAATCTTGCCCTTGTTCATAACGGCAACCTTATAAATGCCGCTGAACTGCGCCGGGAATTTGAAATGACGGGAGCTATTTTTCACGGCACCTCCGATACCGAAGCTATCGCCTATGCCGTCGTCCGGGAGCGTTTGAAATGCCACTCAACGGAAGAGGCTGTGGAGCACGCAATGCCGAAGCTGAAAGGCGCGTATTCCTGCATTATCATGACGGCTACAAAGATGATAGCTTTCCGCGATCCCGACGGCTTCCGTCCGTTATGTATCGGCGTGACGAACGACGGCGCATATGTTGCCGCTTCTGAATCATGCGCTCTTGAAACTGTGGGCGCGGAGTTTCTCCGGGACGTTCTGCCGGGCGAGATAGTCGTTATAAGCAAGGACGGAATGAGGAGCATCGGCACGCACATACGTGAAAAAAATAACATTTGTATTTTTGAATATATTTATTTCGCACGTCCGGATTCTGTCATCGAGGGTGTTTCAGTCCACCATGCAAGAGTCAGGGCAGGCGAGATACTTGCGTCATGCAGTCCCGTGGATGCGGATATCGTTATCGGTGTTCCGGACTCGGGGCTTGACGCCGCGCTGGGATATTCGAGAAAAAGCGGCATACCCTATGGTATCGGCTTCATAAAGAACAAGTACATCGGCAGGAGCTTTATCCAGCCCAAGCAGGCTCAGCGTGAGAATGCAGTTAAAATAAAGCTGAACGCCGTAAAGGAGACTGTCAGAGGCAAGCGTGTTGTAATGATAGACGATTCCATAGTCCGCGGCACGACAAGCGCAAGGATAATCAGGCTTCTCCGGGAGGCAGGAGCGAAGGAGGTACACGTCCGTATTTCGTCGCCGCCGTTTCTTCATTCCTGCTATTTCGGAACGGATATCGACAGCGAGGAAAATCTCATTGCAGGAAAATACAGCTCAGAGGCGGAGATAGCCGGGGCTATCGGCGCGGATTCCCTGGCGTACCTGCCGGTTGAGAGACTGGGTGAGCTTGCGGACAGAAAGAGCTTTTGCAGAGGCTGCTTTACCGGAGCGTATCCCCTTGACGTTTCGGGAGCGAGCCAGAAAAATAAATTCGATCAGAAAATTCACGGGTAAGCGGAGGCTTGCCATTTTGGGAGGAAATTAAGATGTGTACAATTATGGGCTTCTGCGGAAAAAGTGCAGACAGCGAGGGTATGAGATATGTGACGGAGGGACTTGAAGCGACGATCTCAAGAGGTCCTGACGATTGCAGGATCATTGACCTTAACGACGGTGTGCTGGGATTTCAGCGGCTTTCCATTATGGGTCTCACACCGGAGGGAATGCAGCCCTTTCAGCTTGACGGCAGCTATGCTGTCTGCAACGGCGAGATCTACGGCTTTCTTGAACAGCGTGAGGAGCTGAAAAAGAAGGGATATACATTCAAGAGCGACAGCGACTGCGAGATACTTCTGCCTATGTACAAGGAGTACAGCACGGATATGTTCGGCAAGCTTGACGCGGAGTTCGCCTGCATGATCTATGACGGCGAAAGCGGAGAATTTATAGCTGCCCGTGACCCGATAGGCATTCGTCCGCTCTATTACGGCAAAACGGCGGAGGGTGTCATGGTTTTCGCCAGTGAAGCTAAAAATCTGACGAAATGCTGCGATAAGATAATGCCTTTTCCTCCCGGACATTACTATAAGAACGGGGAGTTTGTCTGCTACTGCGACATTACCGCTGTTGACGAGGTTATACACGACGATGTTGAGACGGTTTGCAGAAATATTCATGACAAGCTTGTTGCCGGAGTTGAAAAGCGTCTTGCGGCAGACGCAAAGGTAGGCTTTCTTCTTTCCGGCGGACTTGATTCCTCCCTGGTATGCGCAATAGCCCAGCAGAAGAGCGATAAGCCCATAAAGACCTTTGCTATCGGTATGAATACCGACGCTATCGACCTGAAATACGCAAAGCAGGTGGCTGACTACATAGGCAGCGATCACACAGAGGTCATCATCACAAAGGACGACGTGCTGAACGCTCTGGAGACTGTTATCAGGCTGCTGGGAACATATGACATAACTACTATTCGTGCAAGCATGGGTATGTATCTTCTCTGCAAGGCGATACATGAGCAGACGGATATCCGGGTGCTTCTGACAGGCGAGATCTCCGACGAGCTTTTCGGATATAAGTATACTGATTTTGCGCCGTCGGCTGCCGAGTTCCAGAAAGAGAGCGTGAAGCGTGTTCATGAGCTGCATATGTACGATGTGCTCCGCGCAGACCGCTGTATTTCAGTAAATTCTCTGGAGGCGAGAGTGCCCTTCGGCGACCTGGATTTTGTGAAGTATGTTATGGCAGTCGACCCGGAGATAAAGCTCAACAGGTACAACAAGGGCAAGTATCTTCTCCGTCACGCTTTCGAGGGCAGCTATCTGCCTCACGATATCCTGTACCGCGAAAAAGCTGCATTCTCCGACGCTGTAGGTCATTCTATGGTGGACTATCTGAAAATGTACGCCGAGGAGCAGTATACTCAGGAGGAATTTGAAGCAAGATCGGCTGAATACAGCCATTCCAGACCCTTTACCAAGGAATCGCTGCTGTATCGTGAGATCTTTGAGAAATATTATCCGGGCAACAGCGAAATGGTCGTTGATTTCTGGATGCCCAACAAGGAGTGGGAGGGCTGCAACGTTAACGACCCGTCCGCACGCGTGCTTTCAAACTATGGCGAAAGCGGAGTCTGAGCCCAAAAAAAGATGCTGCTGCAAAATTAATTGCGGCAGCATTTTGCTTTATACCAATCCTCTTAATTTCGATAGACTATGGCTATCGAAATTAAGAGGATTGTAGCCTGCGTAGCAGGCGTTCCCCTAAAAGCCAATGTCTATCGGATTTTAGGGGATTAGTATTATATAATTTTAGTCGTCCAGTTCTCCAGATTCCACACATCGTCGGCAACGTCCATGTAAAACTCCGGCTCATGGCTTACAATGAGAACGGTTCCCTTAAATTCCTGTATCGCCTTTTTCAGAGCATCTTTTGCGTCCACATCAAGATGATTGGTAGGCTCGTCCAGCACAAGTAGATTGATGCTTTTCAGCATGACTCTGCAAAGCCGTACTTTGGCATTTTCGCCTCCGGAGAGCACCTTCATCTGCGATGTAATATGCTCCGTCGTAAGACCGCATTTCGCAAGAGCAGCCCTGACCTCCGCATTTGTCATTGAGGGATATTCGTCCCAGATAGTCTGTAGCGCGGTCCGGCTGTCGGCAGCCTCTTCCTGCTCAAAATAGCCTATCTCCACAAACTGGTCGTGCTCTACCGTTCCGGACACGGGAGGGATGATTTTCAACAGCGTTTTCAGAAGTGTTGATTTTCCGATTCCGTTAACGCCCTTGATAGCTATTTTCTGTCCGTTTTCCACTTTCAGCGATACCGGACGTGTCAGCGGTTCGCCGTAACCCAGAACGAGGTCGCTGCACTCGATAACTACCCGTCCCGGCGTTCTGGATTTGGTGAACGAGAAGATAGGCTTCGGTTTTTCTGCGGCAAGGGTGATGATATCCATTTTGTCCAGCTTTTTCTTCCGGGATTTCGCCATATTTGTCGTAGCCACGCGCGCCTTGTTTCTGGCAATAAAATCCTCGAGATCGGCAATTTCCTTCTGCTGCTTCTCGTATGCCTGCTCAAGCTGACGCTTTTTCAGCTCGTACATTCTTATAAAGTTGTCGTAATCTCCGGTGTATCGGGTAAGTACGGCATTTTCCACATGATATATAACGTTGACGACGTCGTTGAGGAACGGAATATCGTGAGACACAAGTATAAAAGCGTTTTCATAGTCCTGCAAAAAACGTTTGAGCCACGCTATATGGTTTTCGTCGAGAAAGTTCGTAGGCTCGTCAAGAATAAGTATCATGGGATTCTCCAGCAGTACCTTTGCAAGGAGTACCTTTGCGCGCTGACCTCCAGAAAGCTCAGAAACCTCCCGTTCAAGCCCGATCTCGCCGAGACCGAGACCGTTTGCAAACTCGGAAATTTTTGCGTCTATTGTATAATATCCGCTGTAATCCAGGATATTCTGTATCTCGCCGACCTCCTCCATAAGCTCGTTCATTTCATCCTCGGAACAGTCCGCCATTTTGTCATACATGGCGATCATCTCCTGTTCAAGCTGCGCAAGGTAATCGAAAGCCTGGTGAAGGACGTCATTTATAGTCAGCCCCTTTTCAAGGGTGCTGTACTGGTCGAGATAACCGGTGCTGATGTGCTTGCACCATTCGATCTTTCCCTCGTCCGGCATCAGCTTTCCCGTTATTATATTAAGAAAGGTGGATTTTCCCTCGCCGTTTGCGCCGACAAGTCCGATGTGCTCGCCCTTGAGCAGGCGAAACGAGGCATCGTTAAGGATCTGGCGTGCGCCAAAGCCGTGTGTTACGTGTTCAACATTAAGAATACTCATTTAATTAACTCCTATAATCTGAATAACTGTTCGCCGTGTACCGGGTCGAATTTTGCCCATACAAGCTTTCCGCTGCGGACTTCCAGCACTCTGCCTTTATCGTCCTTGACAGGCGACAGAGTGAACAGTCCGTCGTGACGGTGCGCCGCGTAAAAGGTTCGCGATGTTACGTTGATATCGGATTCGGGCGACGGATTTACGCCGTGGAATGTCACGCCTTTTCTGGTGATACGCGCCGTAAGCGGAGCAGTCCCCCGAAGCAGCCGACAGCCTGAGTTATTGGCTATATAATGGGAAATTCTGTCCGATGAGCGAATGTCCTCGTAAAAACGCAGAAGATATGCCGCAACGATACGCTCCGTGCGTATAAGGTGGGAGATCACGGCATTTTCCGGATCGGCCTTTACATCTGCAAGTCCCCTTGCAGTTTCAAGAGCGATCCGGTTTATATCCTCAGCAAACGAGCTGCGGAAGCTGAACAGCTCCGGAAGTGCGGCTGGAATAGTCAGCGGAACAAATTCAGGATAAAGTGCCTCGGCAAGCTTTTCATATCCCTTATGGAATGTCGCTCCGGTGGAATAATAGGTCATAGAAGCGGCATGAGGAAGACAGCACATATCCGAGAGCATATGAATAGCTCTTCCAAGAAATGCTGCTGCTCTGTCATGGAATCCAGCACGATACATTGTAACCGCCATGGTATGATCCTCCTCAAACATCACACGAGCGCTTTTAGAGAGATTTCCAATTCCGTTTCTATAATAAGAATTTACAGGGTGACGCTCTTTTCCGCCTGCAGTTCCGGCACAATAATAGTGCCTGCCCATGCCGTTTTCGTAGTCGCCTTTGCTGTCGGGGCGCTTGGAGTAGGCGACAAGGATCTTTAGCTGAGGCTCAAAAACATCTGCCGCATAGGGGTGAAGAGTGCAGAGAATAGTCAGTCCTCGAAGAGTAAGATTGCGATGTACGCATTGGATATCCTCAGTTTTCTGCGCGTTTATCGTATCGGCAGTTGAAAGCAGCTTCCTTGCAATAGAAAAAACACTCATTCTTATGAGCTCCTTTCATAATAAGAGTAGAAAGAATTAAAATGTAAATTTCATTTTTATTATATCATATTATTCGCAAGTTTGCAACCCACGCGGAAAAATTTAAAATCTGTATTTTCTGCAATTACAGGGAGGACGTAGAGTGCAATATAAAGTATAAAAAGATTGTGTGGTAATAATTACCAAAATAAAGCATAAAATTTTTGAAATTGTTTTTCTTGACAAAACAGCAAAAAGGTGATATAATAATAAAGCTGTCGGGAGCGGCGGTCGAGTAAAGAGCTGAGTAGCCAAGACTTAGTCAGGAAGATCTGAACGCATGGAAAAGACGTTTTACAGAGCCTGAGTGAGGAGAGGTGAAAGGGAGCAAAAGAAATTTGAAAAAATTTCCAAAAAGCACTTGACAAAAGCTTCAGAAAGTGATATAATAGAAAAGCTGACTCGGAAGAGCGAGCGGATATCACGAAAAAGAATTTGAAAAAACTTTCAAAAAGGTATTGACAAATTCAAAAAGATGTGATATAATAGAGAAGGCGAGAGAGTCGCCAAACTCAAAGCACAGCACCTTGAAAATTGAACAATGCAAGAAAAAAGTAACGACCCTTGAAAT
>JAMPAJ010000001.1:145427-330697 GCA_023667265.1 Alistipes sp. | reverse complement strand
TATTATACCATAGGAGGTCCTTTTTGTCACTGTTCTTTTTTACTGGTTCGGTTCACTATTTTTTATGATTTTCTGCAAAGAAACGGCAAACTCCAAAGAAACGAAAATCATGCAACCACCTCGAAAAAATGCAACCATAGAAGGAATCGTTTCGTTGTACTCGTCTATCGTTTCTTTCCTCTTGATTTTTGGTACAAAGAAACGATATGTCCATTAGCTGCCGTTTCTCTGAGTTCCGAAATCTACGCTATTTCGGCGTTTCAGGCAAAATAAAAAACGCAACGATTTTTGTATCAATCGTTGCGTTTTGATATGGTCGAGGTGACAGGATTTGAACCTGCGGCCCCTACGTCCCGAACGTAGTACTCTACCAAACTGAGCCACACCTCGCCATATAATTTATTACTTAACTATTATACTACATTACAAGTTAAATGTCAATAGCAAAATTTTATTTTATTATTTTAACATATTGTTTCTGTAACACTTCTGCCGGAGCCGGCATATACTGAAAAAATACTTCGGACAGCGCTGCACAACAGTCGTGCAAAAAATGTATGATCGCTGTTATGCTGTCCCTATGGAGGTCGATATAATGGCAAACGGAATTGATGTTTCACAATGGCAGGGCAGAATAGACTGGCGGCGTGTAGAGACTGATTTTGTAATTATCCGCGCAGGCTACGGACGGCTCGCCAGCCAGAAGGATACGGAATTTGAAGCTAACTACGCAGGTGCGGGGAGCCGCGGTATTCCCTGCGGCGCGTATTGGTTCAGCTACGCTGTAACGCCTGAGGAGGCGAGAGCAGAGGCAGACGCTTGTCTGTCCATTATCCGGGGCAGGAGGTTTGAGTACCCGATATATTATGACGTGGAGGACAGCCGTATCCTCAGCCTCGGAAAAAACGCAGTGAGCAGCATTATCCGGACATTTCTGGAGAGGGTCGAAAGCGCAGGATATTTTGTCGGGCTATATATGTCCGCTGACAACCTGACCGACTACGCAGACGAAAATATCCGGAGAAGATACGCCGTCTGGGTAGCCGACTATGATACGGACAGACCGGATTATGACGGCGCATACGGTATGTGGCAGAAATCCTCCACCGGAAGAATCGACGGAATCAACGGATATGTGGACTTAGACGAGGCCTTTGAGGACTATCCGGAAATCATCAAAAACGCCGGTCTTAACGGGTTAGATTCCAACAAAAAAGACCATTTTCTCACGATAATCATAGACGGTGAAACTATCATAAAGGATTATAGGTTCTGAGAACCTGTATCCATAGGGAAGATGCGCGGATTTTCGAGCATATTTTTGCCGAGTGTAAGGGTGCGGGTGTCCAGTGGACACCTCTGCGAAGCAGAAGCACCGACCGAGACGACAGTCGAGACTCGAAAATCCGCAGGCATACTTGATGTATGGCAAGGATTTTCAACGCAGCAATCGGCAAAATTTACCGAAAATACGTGTGGCTTATCCTATGAATACAGGTTCTATTATTGACATCGTACCGCAAACATTGTATAATAGATTTGTTGAAAATCTGCAAATTACAAGGAGGTACAAAGATGAGACGTCATTATATTTTCCGGGGTTATGTACAGGGCGTAGGCTTTCGCTGGAAGGCAAAGCATCTCGCCGCTCTCCACTCCGTGACCGGATATGTGCGCAATCTGTATGACGGTACTGTAGAGCTCGAAGCGGAGGGACGCGAAGAAAATATTGATATGCTGATACAAGGGCTGATGAACGACAGATATATAGAAATTACAGATCAGAGCTTCTGCTCAGTTCCGGACGAGGGCAGCAGGAACTTTGAAATATTGTCGTAATTATACGGTATTTCATCTTCTTTTTCGGGTATTTTTTTACGGAAAATAATGTTAAAATGTAATCAGTGAAAGAGTTGAGCCGCAAGCTCATAAACGTGAAAATAATTATCCGGAGGAGTCTATATGAGAAACGAAGCTACGTTCAGAAAGTTTACCGCATTCGCATCAGCCTGCGCAGCCGCAATGCTCTCGCCTGCATCGGCAGCTCCGGGAAAAGCATCAGCCACGGAGATCGTAATTATAGAAAAAAGCCGCAAGGAATACGGCGATATACCAGGCAATGCAGGAGCTGCGAAATCAGAAAATGCAGCATAAAGGCAGAACCATACAATGCACGTCTGACGACTTTGTAAGACGCTGTATAAACAAGATCCGGGACATCCTGTCCCGGATCTGTTATTTTTTTTGAAGCGTCATAACTCTTTTCATAGCCGAGTCAAGGGGCTTAAACAGCAGAAGCGCAGCTGCGAAATTGCCTGCACAGTGTACAATATCAAAGGGGATGCCGCTCACCCAATAGCTGAAAGCATATGCCGGGGAAACGAAAATATAAGGAATCGCAAACAGCGCTCCGAAGCATAGTCCGAAGCCGCCGTTGATTATAGCCCAAACCAGAGGATCACCGCATTTCCGCAGGATGTAGACCAAAAGCGAAAACAACGGCCATACCGCCAGATAGGTGAACCACCATATGCCGAAGCCCCATGTAAGAGCGGTCAGGCAGACATAAACGAAGCAGGCTGCCGTACCATCTTTGCCGAGCCTCCGGGTAAAAATAACGATGAGAAGCGTCACGATCTCGACGTTCGGCAAAAAGGACAGACAGACCTGCGAGGCATAGAGCAGTGCGCCAAGCACCGCAATACGTGCAGCCCTGACCGCTGTTCTCCTGCCATTTACCATCCTATTTTCAGTTCAAGAGCGTATTTCGCCCCATCCTCGACGGCAATTTCGTCAACACCTGTTACAGCCGATTCTCCGTTGACTATAACGCACCACCAAGACTGGTCGTCGCTGCTTGCCTCATAACCGTTTACCGAGGTTATAAAACGCCCGTATTCGCTTGTATCAAAGCCTATTATTCCCTCTTTGTCCAGAAAATCGCCAAGATATGCCTCTTCCGTTTCATACTTCTCTTCAAAGCTGTAGCTGTCGCGTTCTGAAACGACCTGGAGAGTGATATTTTTTCTGCCATCCACAGGCTCGTCCTTGAAATTCCGGGAAATGAACCACATTCCCACAGCTAAACCGACCAGCACGATAATTCCAACAACAATGAGAATTATCTTCTTTTTATTTGTTTTGACATTTTCTTTCATTTTCTACTTTTCCTTTCGTTCAGGCAATTTGACTCATCGGCTGTTGATACAGCGTCTTATGTAGTATACCTTTTATTTTCCTCAAAGATCTGACTGTTTTCCTGACGAAGAGACAATACACCGTCCACACCGGTTATTATGTGATCCACCAGAGATATACCGACAGTGGCAAGCGCGTTTCTGATCCTTCTCGTGGATTCATAATCCGCGTCCGAAGGCGTACAGCTGCCGTTTGGATGACAATGAGATATAAAGATACTGTTCGACTTGTTTTTCAAGGCAAAAGCTACTGCGTTTCTCGACGTTGATCTCACGTCGTCGACGCTGCCGTGATCAAGTATCTCGCAGCACTTTATCCCGAAGCACTTGTCAACAAGTACTCCGGCAAAAACCTCCTGTGTTCTTCCCTTCATAAATTTCTGAAAGAAAAGCTTTGCATTTTCGGCGGTATTCAGTTCGATCTTGTCAATTTCATTCATTTCGCATCTTCTTTTAAGCTGCAAAACAAGATTAAGTAAAACAGCGCTTTGTATATTAGAGCCGCACTCATTCATAAGAAAATGAACGTCAGCCAGAACTGCCGTGGCTGTACCGCCGCAGATACCGACTATACGTTCCATTACATTAGAGATATTTTTTTGCGTTTCCGAATAAGAAATAAGAAGCAGAAGTTTTTCATCCTGCGTGAGGGAATTATAACCGTCCTTTAAAAATTTAGTTTTAAGATCTGATGATATGTCCATTCATATATACTTTACAGCTAAACAGCACCGCTGCATCTAAGGGAAAAAGCACCGTTACAATTGATAATAATACAGTCGGAAACAGTTATGCCGAGAGGCAGAAGAGTTTCGGAAAGAAGCTTGAAAACGCCAAAATCCACGTTGTCAGGAACAGCCGGAGCCGATCCGTGATTGATACCTATGACAATGCTGTCGCACTGACGTATAACAAGAGATTCCACGATCGCTTTCAGCTCCTTCTCCGACTCGAAAAGCTTATTTTTCATAAACATGAACTTAGCGTTGTTTGAAGGACATAGCGCAATGCACAGATCATCAGCAGCTCCTGCAAAATGACCGCGAAGATACTCGGAGACGTTTTCGCAGGACGACATGATCTCCCGGGCACATTCATCCGAGCCATATTCATCACTCATCTGACGTATGAGATCAATAAACGATACCGTCGCGTCGCCTATCCCTTCGACCTTCCTCAGTTCCTCCGGCGCAGCTTCGAGTACGCTCCTTAAATCGCCGAATACATCAATAAGTCTATGGGAGATCTCATTTGTATTGCGCCGCGGCATAGCATAAAACAGCAGAAGCTCCAGAAGCTCATGATCGAAAAGAGAATCTGCTCCGAAGCGTATGAACCGCTGACGAAGCCGTTCCCTGTGTCCTGCATGACATGATTTCTTGCCCATATGTCAGCCTTTCCTTTCTGCGTTTTCAGAACTTGTTCTCATTTTATAGAACCGTTAGCCATTAGCTGTCAGCTTTTTATCTGCAACCGGTATTTATCAGCTAAAGGCTAACGGCTGCTTACTGCACATTGATGATCTGATAATTTTCGTTAGCAGTACATTAACATCCTCACAAAATATTAGTGATGTTCCAGATATTCTCCGCATAGTCCGCTATAGTTCTGTCGGAGCTGAATTTTCCCGCCATACACATATTCATCCACTGCTTCTTCGCAAAAGCGACAGGGTTGCCGCTGTAGTCCGCGTTTGTGTTCAGCTTCGCCTGAACATAGCTTTCCAGGTCGCCGAGGAGATAGTAATGATCCGGCGAATGCCAGCTTGCACCGTCAAGAAGCGAGGTGTACAGCTCCCGGAAATCTCCGCTTCCGCCGTCGGAAACAGTTCCGTCGATAAGCGTGCTCACGACCGCCTTTATTTTCGGATTCTCTGCAAATATCTTACGGCTGTCATACTCTGGAACGATCTTCTCAAGCTCCTCTACTCTTGCACCGAAGATATAGTTGTTCTCCTCGCCTGCCTCCTGAACAATTTCGATATTCGCACCGTCATATGTTCCGAGTGTGACCGCGCCGTTGAGCATCAGCTTCATATTGCCTGTACCGCTCGCTTCCGTACCTGCCGTTGAGATCTGCTCCGAAACATCGGCAGCCGCAACAAGCTTTTCGGCATATGAAACGTTGTAATTCTGAACGAAAACCACCTTGATAAGATCCTTGGTCTCCGGATCTGAGGAAACTATCCTGCCTATCTCGTTAATGAACTTGATTATGGCTTTGGCGCGCTTGTAGCCGGGTGCTGACTTTGCTCCGAAAATAAATGTTGTGGGAGTAAAGCTCTTTATGCTGCCGTCCTTGATGCCATTGTAAATATAGAGGATCGAAAACGCGTTCAGCAGCTGTCTCTTGTACTCGTGAAGCCGCTTTATCTGGATATCGTAGATCGAATCTGGATCTATCTCAACGCCGTCACGCTCCGCAATAAACGCCGCAAGCTGCTCCTTTTTCGTTCTCTTGATGTCCATAAAGCGGCGGAGCACAGCCTCGTCCTCTGCATATTCTGCAAGCTCCTTGAGCCTGTCGAGGTCAACAAGCCAGCCGTCGTCTCCAAGAAGCTCTGTGATAAGAGCAGACAGCTCCATATTGCAGAGACCAAGCCAGCGTCTCTGGGTTATGCCGTTTGTCTCATTCCGGAAACGCTCCGGATAGATGCTGTACCAATCAGCAAGAACCGTATCCTTCAGTATCTGGGTATGGATCTCCGCCACGCCGTTTATGTGGCTTGAACCGTAGCACGCCATATCCGCCATGTGGATAAGCTCGCCCTTGATGATCTTGATACGGTTGATCTTATCTTTCTGTACGCCAGCCGCATACATCTCGGCGATAAGCTCCTCGTTGATCTGGATAATGATGCTGTATATTCTCGGAAGCAGCTCCTCAACAAGACCGACCCACCATTTTTCAAGAGCCTCCTGCATAACGGTATGATTCGTGTAGTTGAAAACTTTTTTGGCTGTTTTCAGGGCTTCTGCAAAGGAATAGCCCTCCTCGTCAACAAGCTGGCGGATAAGCTCGGGAATCGAAATTACCGGATGTGTGTCGTTAAGCTGGATCGAAATATAGTCACCAAGGTTATCCAATGTGCCGAAGCGAGCCTTGTGCTTTTTGATAATGTCCGTCAATGACGCACAACTGAAAAAATACTGCTGTTTAAGACGAAGCTTCTTTCCCTCGTTTGTGTCGTCGTTGGGATAGAGCACGCGTGAAATATCCTCAGCCAGTATCTTTTCCTTTGAAGCCTCCAGGTAATCCTGGCGGTTGAAGGTGTCGAAATCAAACTCCTTTACCGGCTCAGCCTGCCAGAGGCGGAGCGTGCCCACATTATCGGTCTTGCAGCCGAAAACAGGCATATCATAGGGAACAGCCCTGACGGTCTGACCGTTGTATTGAACGAGGACTGTGTCCTCCTCGCATCGTTTCGACCAGCAATCACCGTATTTTGTCCAGTCGTCGATGTCCTCGCACTGATAGCCGTCAACGATAGACTGCTTGAAAAGTCCGTATTTATAGCGGATACCGTAGCCGTCCAGGGGCAGATCCAGCGTAGCGGCGCTGTCAAGGAAGCAAGCCGCAAGTCTGCCGAGTCCGCCGTTTCCGAGAGCGGCGTCCTCGATGACCTCAAGGTCTGCCAGGTCGAGTCCAAGCTCGTTGAAAGCCTGGTTCACCTCGTCATATATCCCAAGGCAGAGCAGGTTGTTGTACACAGCTCGTCCCACAAGAAATTCCATTGACAGATAAGCTGCGCGGCGGGTATTAAGATGCTTCTGACGGCTTTCATCCCACTTTCCGGCATACATTTCCATTACGGTATCGCCCAGAGCGTTATGAAGCTGCTGTGGTGTTGCGGATTTTATATCCTTCGGCAGCCTGCCGGTGAATTTCTCAATAAAAATTGTTTTATCCATTATGTTGCCTCCGTTATCTGTTATACATTTTGTTGAGCTTTTTGATTTTTTTCGCCAGTCCGTCGGTAAACTGTTCCGACGACGCTCTGAACTGCCAGTTTGTGCCGAGAGTCGAGGGTGTATTCATTCTCGCGCTTTTCGGGCTGTCCAGGAAATCCTGCATCTGAGCCGCAGCGACCTCCGCCACGCTTCCCCATGCCTGACGCACAACAGCCATAGGAATGTCCTGCTTCTTCTTGACATTCAGATACTTTTTAGCGAATTTCAGAGATTTTTTATCCATAGCCTCTACCCAGCCGTTAAGCGTCTCGTTATCGTGAGTTCCGGTATAGGCGAAGCAGTTTGTAGTTGTGAAATTGTGGGGAAGATGCTCGTTTTCGCCGTCGCTGAAGCCGAATTGCAGCACCTTCATTCCGGGATATCCGCACTTATCAAGCATTTCCCGGACTTCCGGCGTAATGAAGCCAAGATCCTCCGCAATAATATTCAGCTTGCCCAGCTTCTCCTCCGCAAGTCTGAAAAGCTCGTGATTCGGTCCTTTTTTCCACTCGCCCACAGTCGCGTCCTCATTGCCGTATGGAATGGTATAGTAGCTTTCAAAGCCTCGGAAATGATCTATACGAACTATATCGTAAAGCGACGCTGCTGCCGCGATACGGTCGATCCACCATTTATAGCCAGTTTTCTGATGATATTCCCAGTCGTAAAGTGGATTTCCCCAGAGCTGTCCGGTAGGAGAAAACTCATCGGGAGGACAGCCTGCCACGCAGACCGGGCGGCGTTTCCGGTCGAACCAGAAAAGCTTGTGGTCAGCCCACGCCTCAACGCTGTCGAGAGCGCAGTAGATCGGGATATCGCCTACGATCTCGATGCCGCTGTCATTTGCATATACCTTCAGAGCCTTCCACTGGCGGCTGAACTCAAACTGGATAAACTTATAGAAGCCAATATCAGATTTAAGCTCTTTTTTCGCCTCCGCAACGGCTTTAGGACGGTGCATGGCAATGGCGTTATCCCATTCGTACCAGGCTTTTCCGCCGTTTTTGAATTTGAGAGCCATAAACAGCGCATATTCCTCCAGCCATTCCTTTGAAGCATCACAGAATTTCTTGTATTCCGGAAATTTCGACGGCTTGAATCTTGAATACGCCAGGCGGAGAACGTCGAAGCAGTGGTCGTAAATAACGCTGTAATCAACCCTGTCAGGCTCAGAGCCCCAGTCGATGCCGGCGTATTCCTCGCGCTCAAGCAGACCGTCGCCCTCGAGGATCTCGAAGTCGATGAAGTAGGGATTTCCGGCGTTTACGGAAAATGACTGGTACGGAGAATCGCCGTAGCTTGTGGGGGAAAGGGGCAGTATCTGCCAGCACCTGACTCCCGATTTTTTAAGAAAATCCACAAATTCAAAGGCGTGTCTGCCCATTTTGCCGATGCCATATTCTGACGGCAGGCTGGAAATGTGGAGAATAATGCAGCTTTTTCGCATTTGTAAAGCTCCTATCATTAATTTTTCTTTTGTAGTATATTCTTTGTATTTTATCGCAAAATAATCCCAAAAGGTAGGTTATGTATATGAAATACAGTCAGTATATTTTTACTTTTCTTATGGGTTATTTTATTTACGCCTTTGTGGAGATAGCCGCAAGAGGCTACACGCACTGGACAATGTGTCTCACAGGAGGGCTTGCTCTCACTCTGCTTCATCTGATAAACGGCAGAAAAGCCATGACCCTTATTAAAAGCTGTCTTGCAGGTTCAGCTATCATAACGATACTGGAATTTGCGGTAGGCGTCTTTGACAATATAATAATGGGCTGGCACGTGTGGGATTATTCGGATCAGCCCTTCAATCTGCTGGGACAGATATGCCCGTTTTTCTCGGCGCTCTGGTTTCTTCTGTGTATTCCGGCATTCTTCCTTACAAAAATTATCCGCCGGAGATTCGGCTGATAATGGAGGTCTAATATCCCTGATTTTTCAGCTCAGCCGCGATCCCGGTATAAAATTCACGGACGTCAAATCCGTCAATATTCTCACGGAAAAGATCTATCATGTCGCCGTGGCTTATACCGCGTTTTCCGGGCGGCTTTATCATGCGGAAGCTTCCGTGTTCCGCTGATCTGTCCCATACGAGACCGTCGTTTTCGCCGTTGAGCTTTTTTATTATCCTATATCCCATATTAAGCGGGAAACCGGCGGAAGAGGCGTTTTTCATGATCGACATACAGCTTCTGTAGCTCACATCCGGAGAGTCGGTCATTTCTGCTTCAAGAGAAGCAATTGACGCCGGACGCAGGTCATTTATCCCTGCAAAAAAATCCGGAGCCTTGTCGCCGAGCTTGTGGAATACGGTATTGTATTTTTTTGTGACCCAATGCACGATCCTATCCGGGATCTTTGCCAGAAGGTAGTCGACCATATCACAGCCGTTATGCGGCGTATTTACAGTTGTAAGCGTCGCCACATATTTATCAAGTCCCAGGGCGCTTATAGCATAACGGCTGTCGAGACCGCCTTTTGAATGGGCAATGATATTTACCTTTTCAGCGCCTGTTTCCGCAATGATCCCGAGTATTTTTTCTTTAAGCTCCGCCGCGCTGTCGGGTATCGACAGCGCCGACTGCTGTCCGCCGTAGAAAATCGTGGCTCCGTTGCGTATGAGAGCTGCCGGGATACGTCCCCAGTAGTTCATAAGCTGCCAGTCGCGGAAAAAGATCCCGTGAACCATAACTATAGGATATTTTGTTCTGCATATTTCACTTTCGGAACGTGCAGACTCGAGCTCCTCCCTGTCAAGCTCAAAAATAAGCTCTCTCCGCGCCGCCTTATAGAATTTCCTTATGAGCACAAGGTTCACCACCGGAAACCACCATAAAAGCAGCAGCGGAATATAGGAAAGCGGTTTTACCTGCTTCGAGCCGACAGCAGTTTTTATGAATCCGGTCATAAAGATTATGAAATCAAATACAAGGGCGAACAGAGCGGTCAGGATAAGATGCACCGTTCCGGTGAGCCGCGCATACACAACAAGAAACACGATCTCCGGGATAACAGCCGCGCCGGACAGCCACAGCAGCTTAGTACCGCTTTCAAGCATACCCAGCCGGAAATTTTTTACCGGCATTTTTTCTTTTCTGAATAAAATTACTATATATGCCAATGAGAATATGACTATAATCGCAATATTCGCGGCAATGGGAAGCTGTGACAGGTCTGTGACAGCTATAATATTATAAAAAACTAAAAGTAGAATCAACTCAATAAATTTCATACAGTATAATCCAATCATAAAAACGGCTGTCCCGAAACCGCGACAGCCATTTGTTCACAGCACATCAGGCATCCGCATAAGCTCATGAGATACCCGACATTCTATTAATAGTTTTTGTTTGAATCGGCATTAAAGAACTGATTGCTGCTTTCTGTATAGTAGTCATTGGGTTCCAGGGACATGAAATCATCGTCCTCCATCTCGGGCAGTCTTGCGCCGCAGCGTCCGCAGAACTGGAATCTCTCGTTTACCTCTGCGTCGCACTTGGGACAGATCTTATAGCCTCTGATGCCGTTAAGCTCGAATCTCATCTTCTTGATACGTCTGCGTCTTGTGTCGATGTCGTCGCAGAGCACCTTGAGAGCTGCCGGATCCTCGTTGGGATTTTTGTAGTACTTCTTACCGATATCGGTAAAGATCTCAACGATTCGCTCCTCCTCGTACAGAATCTTTCTCTTCAGGTTGTTAGCCTCAGAGATGTTTTTGGTCTTGTCGGAAACGCCCTTTCCGACTCCGCTGATTTTATCAATAAGACCCATGCTTATCACTCCTATGATATAATTTTCGCTGTTGCAGCCAAAGCCACACATTTATACATACTATTATACATTTTTTATTGAAAGTTGTCAAGGGCTTTGACAGATTTTTTCTCAGCATTGTATAAATTCACAAAAATACAGCTCTGATTTTGGCAAGAGCACATAATAGACAGGCTTCTATTTCTCCTTAACAAACGCCCGGGGCATGGAAATTCCTGCCCCGGCAAATAATCTTTTTTAATCATGCAGCTTACGTCTGTCAATTACACGGACAGCCTTGCCCTCGCTTCGTGTGATGGACTTCGGCTCAACCAGATGTATCTTCGGATTTATTCCGAGCATTGTTTTCATAGCAGCAGCCAGAGCCTTTTCCTGAGCCGGGAGCTCTTCCTCAATAGCCGGATTTTTCTCGACGCTTATATCGAGAGTATCGGAATTGTTCACACGGTCGACCTCGATAAGATAGTTCGGCGTGTAGCCCTTCTCGATGAGGACTGTCTCGATCTGGCTCGGGAAAACGTTTACTCCACGGATGATGAGCATATCGTCGCTTCTGCCCATGGGCTTGCTCATTTTAATGAGGGTTCTGCCGCATGAACACTTTTTCCGGCTAAGAACGCAGAGATCCCGGGTTCTGTAGCGCAGCAGCGGAAACGCCTCTTTTGTAATGCTGGTGAAAACCAGCTCGCCGACCTCGCCCTCGGGAAGCACCTCACCTGTTTCAGGGTCAATTATCTCGGGTATAAAATGATCCTCGTTGATGTGCATACCGGTCTGCTCCGAGCACTCAAAGGAAACTCCGGGACCGCTTGTCTCCGTAAGACCATAGATATCATAAGCCTTTATTCCCAGAGATCCCTCGATCGAACGGCGCATCTCCTCCGTCCAGGGCTCAGCTCCGAAAATGCCTGCTTTCAGCTTTATATCGTCGGCAGTATAGCCCATATCATGGAGCGTTTCGCCGATATACGCGGCATAGGATGGCGTACAGCAAAGAATGGTCGAACCAAGATCGCGCATAAACGAGATCTGACGCTCGGTATTTCCGCTGGACATCGGCAGTGTAAGACAGCCGACCTTGTGCGAACCGCCGTTAAGTCCAGGGCCGCCGGTGAAAAGACCGTAGCCGTAGCACACCTGGCAGACATCCTCGTTAGTTCCGCCGGCAGCCACGATAGCACGGGCGCAGCAGTACTCCCAAAGGTCGATGTCGTTCTGTGTGTAAAATGCAACAACGCGCTTTCCTGTCGTTCCGCTGGTGGACTGGATACGCACGCAGTCTCCCAGAGGCTTTGCCAGCAGACCGTAGGGATAAGCGTCGCGAAGATCAGCCTTCGAAAGAAAGGGCAGCTTGCAGAGATCGTCCGTTCCCTTGATATCCTCTGGTTTTACGCCCTTTTCGTCCATAAGATCACGGTAGTACTTCACATTTTCGTAAACGTGCTTGACCTGTGCCGCGAGCCGCTCGTCCTGGAGCTTTTTCATATTCTCCCGGGACATACACTCGATTTCCTGATTCCAATAGTTTGCCATGATTTCCTCCTTTGACTTAAGGCAATACCGAACAATCTTCGTGCGATACTGCCTTGATATATTTTTACGGCACCCCCACGACTTCGTGAGATGCCGCACATTTCCCCTACGAACATAGGTTCTGAATTATTTAACAGCCGCGTTTACAAACACTTGCTCCGGCGGTTCTGTAAGCATAGTAACGCTCCAGAAAAGCCTGTCCTCCCTGATGACCAGCTCCGGCTCGCCGTCTACAGCATTCCCAGAGCTTTCGGCAACCGTCCTGACAGCCTCTTCCTTCGTCACAGCAGGCTCGGTTATCACATTTCCAACATCCACATAAGAGCTGAAAATGCTCTCCGCATATCCGGTGCCGTTTTCAGCCATAATGGACACCGAACCGTCCATGACCGGGATCCCCTTGTAATACTGGGCAAAGACATACTTTTTCGACACACGTCCCTCGCTTACTTTTTCAAAGACAAGCTCATTTTCCGGGTCGTCGATTCCTAAAATGCCCGAGATCCCATATATGGCGTCGTATGCCGATTTTTCATCTGTAACCGGACTTATCGCCGTTTTTCCGGATATTTCACGTATGCTTCCGTCATTGTGATACGAGATCTCCGGTGCGATACCGCCGTTAAGCTCCGTAAGCGCCTCCATTGTCAGAAGTGCAGATTCAGCCTTTTCTCCGCAGCCCACCGCCATGGTCATGATCAGCGCGAACACTGTTATCAGCCTTTTCATCGTGTTAATTTCTTGCATTTCTTCCCAGCTCGAAAGCCTTTTTATTAAGCTCCAGAAACTTAGCCGGAACGCACTGCTCCAGAGCATTCTGCCAGAGCTCCTCCGGGAAATTCATCTGTGCCGAAAGAACGCCCATGAGCACTACATTTGAAGCCTTTGCCGTGCCCGCCTGCTCCGCAAGAGAGAGGGCGTCAACGGCGATCAGATATGCACCGGCTTTTTTCAGCTTATCCGTGAGATCTTCCGGATACTGAGCCGCGCCTGTAATAACAGGCATAGGGTCGATCTGCTGAGTTGAGGTTATAAGCTTTCCGCCCTTTTTCAGATAGGGCAGGCAGCGCGCAGCCTCGAGTATCTCAAAGGAAATGACAGCGTCAGCCTCGCCCTTTTCGATGACCGGAGAGTAGACCTTGCCGCCGTATTTTACATATGTAACGACAGAGCCTCCGCGCTGGCTCATGCCGTGTACCTCGCTGACCTTTACGTCAAAGCCCTGAGCGAGAAGTACGTTTCCAAGAAGTCTTGAGGCGAGAAGTGAACCCTGTCCGCCTACGCCGACTATCATAATTGATTTAGTTTCCATATTATCACCCTTAGTTTATTTTTTTATGAGAGACAGCTCTCCGTCAACAAAGCCTATCCCAACAGGCTTTTCACGGAGGATACCGCCGTATTTTCCGCTGTTCAGGTACTCCCCTGCCCAAGCCCTTATGAGAGACTCGGCAGCCTTCCAGTCCTTTTCCCTTTCGTCGGAAAGCTCCACGCAGAATATATCCTCCTCAGAGGACCAGACCTCTGAGCAAGCCCAGTCGCCGTCCTCCTCGTCAAATTCATCAGCCGCAATAAGCTGAACGCCGTACACGCAGTCCTCCACAGATTCCTCATAGAGATTGAAGCAGTAAGCCTTTGTTTCCGCCGGCATTTCGCTGCTTTCCAGAATATTGTCGAGCCACTGGGAGAAAGCGTCGTATATTTCATTATTCATTGCAGTCACCCCTCTATAGCGCCGGGTCTGCACTGTTCCTTACAGATTCCGCAGCCTACGCACTGTGTATGGTCGATAACAGCCTTTCCGTCTCTTATCGAGATAGCCGGGCAGCCCAGTCTCATACACATTTTACAGCCTATGCACTTTTCGGCGTCTACCTTGAACGGAGCATTATGCTTAACATATTTCAGAAGCGCGCAGGGACGGCGTGAGATGATAACGCTTGCCTCATCTGCCGCAAGCTCCTCCTTGATCGCAGCCTCCGTTTCAGCCAGGTGATACGGGTCAACAACGCGTACACGGTTGATTCCGATAGCATGGCAAAGCTTCTCCAGGTCAACAGCCGCAGCAGGGTCGCCCTTGAGATTTTTTCCCGTAGTGGGATTCTGCTGGTGACCTGTCATGCCTGTAATGGAGTTATCCAGGATAATGACTGTGGAATTTGAGTTGTTGTAGGCGATATTTACAAGACCCGTCATACCGCTGTGCATGAACGTGGAATCGCCGATAACAGCGACTGTCTTGTGCTCGGACTCGGCGCCGCGAGCCTTATTGAAGCCGTGAAGCGCGCTGATCGAAGCTCCCATGCAGATCGTTGTGTCGATCGCCGCAAGGGGCTGTGCCGCGCCAAGAGTATAGCAGCCGATGTCGCCTGAGACTGTGATCCCGAGCTTTTTCAGACAGTAGAAAAGTCCGCGGTGAGGGCAGCCTGCGCACATAACGGGAGGACGTCCGGGAACATTCTCCCCGATATCCGTGAACTCCTTCTTTTCGCCCAGGAGCTTTTCGGCGATAACAGCCTGGTTTATCTCGCCGATATATCCGAAAATATTCTTGCCCTCAACGTTATTCACGCCGATATTGCGGCAGTGCTCCTCGATAATGCCGTCAAGCTCCTCGACTACGACAATACGGCTGTATTCAGCGGCAAAATCCTTGATAAGCTGTACAGGCATAGGATTCACCATGCCAAGCTTCAGCACGGAAGCTCTGTCTCCGAGAGCCTCTTTCACATACTGATAAGCCGCGCCGTTGGTGATAACACCAAGCTCGGCATTTTCCGAGATTTCCACGCGGTTAAGAGGCGATGTTTCCGCATATTCGACAAGCCTCTGTGTGCGCTCCTCGACAAGGACATGACGAGTCTTTGCAAATGCCGGCATCATAACATATTTCTGTGGATCTTTCGCATATTCCTTTAATTCAAGCTCCTGCCGCTCATTGGTATCAACGATACTCTGAGAATGTGCGACGCGTGTTGACATTCTCACGATAAACGGCGTGTCGAACTGCTCCGAAAGCTCGAAAGCAAGCTTTACGAACTCCTTACATTCTCCGGAATCCGACGGCTCTATCATAGGTACTTTAGACGCGATAGCGTGATGACGGCTGTCCTGCTCGTTCTGTGAGGAGTGCATACCCTGATCGTCGGCAACTGCGATGACCATGCCTGCATTTACTCCGGTGTAGGACGCAGTATACAGCGGATCTGCCGCAACGTTCAGTCCGACGTGCTTCATTCCGCAGAAGCTTCTTGCGCCTGCTATGGAAGCTCCGAGAGCCGTTTCCATTGCAACCTTTTCATTAGGAGCCCACTCGGCATATATTTCCTCGAATTTTGCGGCTTCCTCAGTTATCTCGGTAGAGGGTGTGCCGGGATAGCTCGATACTATTTTGCAGCCTGCCTCATAAAGACCTCTGGCAAAAGCCGCATTTCCTAACATCAATTTTTTCATTGAAATTTTTCCCCTTTTATGTTAAATAAATTTATCAGCCTGTTCATTCAAAAATTTTGCAACGCCGTCATTATCGTTTGTGTCGGTAATGTGATCGGCGGCAAGACGAAGCTCCCCGACCGCATTTTCCACGGCTACTTTAACATCCGCCTGAGAGAACATACTCAGGTCGTTAAGATTATCTCCAAATGCGACGACACGGTCAAAGCCGTACCGCTCCCGGAGAAATTTCACGCCGTTCGCCTTTGAAGCCTCCGAGGAAAACGTCTCCAGATACCAGTAGTCGGTATAGCTGTCCTTGTAAAATGCGCAGTCCGCACCGGGTATCTCCTTTACAGCCTGATAGACCGGAAGCATTTTTTCATAAGCGCCGTTTGCGGTGATATAGACGGCAGTTCCGTCGTTTTCCCGGCTTATGTCGTCACACTCAATAAACCGCTTTGTTTTACCCGCCCTTCTTTCGGCGATATAGGCGAGCATTCCCGGGGTGTTGATATAGCCGTCAACGCATTGAAGCAGCGTGTCGCCGCTGAATTTCAGCATCATACAGCCAACGTCATTTTTCCGGAACGCCCCGATGAGCCGGGCAGCCGTTCCCCGGGAAATAAACGCTTTTCTGACGAATTTTTTCTCCCGGCTGTCGTAAATGCTTGAACCGTTGTTGAGTATGCAGGGCACGCTTATATTCAGCCTTTCCGTCTTTGGAAAAGCCGTGTATACCGTCCTTGCCGTAGCATATGTAAAATACATACCCTTCGCCGTAAGCCTGTTGATCGTCTCAACAGTAAACTCCGACAGCTCCGCACCGCTGTTGAGCAGCGTACCGTCAAGGTCGGAAATAAACAGAGTTTTTCCCAATATCTCACCTCCAGAATATCATTATAATTATAACATACAATGCCGGAAAAGAAAAGATTTAAATTATTTTTCAAAAAAACTTCGTAATATATAACAAATCTGTATATTCAATAATGGTAATAGTTCACAACATCAGGTTAAAGCTTAAAAGTCCTAAAATACGGCGGAAATATTTCCCTGAAATCAACAAAAATTTGTTGAAAGCTCCGTTGAAACTGTTGATAAGCCACAAACATTGTCAATGCGCTTGACAATACGACCTAAAGGTTGTATAATGGGTCATGCAGGAGAGATCCTGCGTTGAAGAGTAAAAATGTGTTCGTGAAGTGCCTGGTGAACGGGGAGTTGTCACCGGGACGAAAAGGCTGATGTACATTTGCCTTGCGGTTCACATTTTGCATCCCGCTTCATATGACATAACCAGGCTTTTAGAACCTTCTTGTCCTATGATGTGGAAAAGGAGGTTTTTTTATGACAACAAGCACAGCAAAAAACAAGCTTACCGGAAGCATACGACTTTTCGGCAATCTCCGCGTTATGATAGTTTCGGGACTTTTCATAGCCCTGAGCATCGTTCTCGGAAAGTATATGCAGATACCTATCGGCGACAATATCCGCATAAGCCTGGAAAATACTCCGGTGATCATGTCCGGAATTTTCTTCGGCCCTTTCGTGGGCGGAGCAGTCGGAGCAGCCGCCGACCTTATAGGCTGTCTCCTTAAAGGATATGCCATCAATCCCTTCATTACCCTCGGCGCATTTACCATCGGCTTTTCATCCGGACTTCTTGCAGCCCTGCTGAAAAAAGCTCCCGACATCGTTTCTGTTATCGCATCGGTCTATTCTTCGCACATTCTCGGTTCTATGATAATCAAATCCATAGGTCTCCGGCTTTACTACGGAACGCCGTTCAAAATTCTTGCATGGCGGATACCAACGTACATCGCCATCGGTGTTATCGAGGTGACAGCGATATATATGCTTATCTCCAACAAGGCGTTTGCAGCTCAGCTTGACAAGCTGAAGAGAAGCAGAGGAAGGACGTAAAATGGCTCATCACGACGAAATTCTCAATTATCTTAAAATCGCGTCTCTCCGCGGCAGCCGGCTCGGACTTGAACGTATCACGGAGCTTTGCAGGCGGCTTGGCGACCCTCAGAACAAGGTCAGAACCATTCATATCGCCGGAACAAACGGAAAAGGCTCATTTCTGGCGATGCTTTCCGCAGTCCTGACCGCCTCCGGATATAAAACGGGCAGCTTTTCCTCCCCCGGGCTGACCGGAGTTACCGACAGCTTCCGCATAAACGGAAAAGAGCTGTCAGCGGATAAATTTTCGGCGATCATGGGCGAGATCATTCCGGTCTGCGAGGCTATGGGCGAGTGCGAAAGCGATAAGCCCACGGAATTTGAAGTTCTCACAGCGGCGGCGTTTCAGCTTTTCTGCCGTGAAAAATGTGATATTGCGCTTGTAGAATGCGGCATGGGCGGCAGCACCGACTCCACTAACGTCATAGCTGCTCCCCTGCTCTCCGTTATAACCAACGTCGCCCTGGATCACACGTCGTTTCTGGGTGATACAGTGGCGGAGATCGCGTCCTGCAAAGCCGGGATAATCAAGTCCGGCAGACCTGTCCTTTTCGGCGGAAACGACCTGACCGCCCTTGAAATTATAAAGGAAAGAGCCGAAAGCAGCGGCTCACGGCTCATTGTTACTGATAACGGCAGACTCACAGTGACTGAGGAAAATATACACGGAATGAATCTGACTGATACAAATTTTGGCGAGGTGAAAATGCGGCTCTCCGGTACGTATCAGCGGTACAATTGCGCAAACGTGCTCACCGCTGTGGAAATTCTTCGGGCAGAAGGACTGGAGATACCGGACTCAGCTGTGAAAGCAGGACTTTCCTCCGCCATATGGCAGGGCAGATTCGAGATAATGTGCGAAGAGCCCCTTGTCATTTACGACGGCGCGCACAATCCCGACGGGATCCGTCAGGCTGCGGCGACTCTGGACAAGTACATCCACGGAAAAATAGTTCTGCTCATCGGCGTTATGGCGGACAAGGAGTATGAGCTTTATCCCGAAATGCTGGGGAAATTCATTGACGCCGCCTTCACCGTTGAACCGGATAATCCGCGCTCACTTGACTGTCATACGCTTGCAAAGGTTTTCAGCAGTCGGAAAATCACTGCATATCCGTGTGAGGATATGAAAACCGCCGTAAAAGGCGCAGCGGAATATGCCGAAAAGCACGGACTTCCGCTTATCGCGCTGGGCTCGCTCTATATGTACCGCGAATTTGCGGAATGTCTTGTGGCGTATTTATCTGCTCAGAACCCTATATCCTCATAATCCTCGCGGATAAAGCGGTGGTATATCACGTGGCAGCCGCCGCCCATACATGGCTCGGCAGTCAGACAATACAAGTATTCATCGGGACTTTGATCTGCAAAATAAACAAGCAGGTCGAAGTCCTCGCCGTTTCCGCCCTCAGTTACCACATTATCGGAATATTTTCTGAAAATATCTACTGTCTCATCCAGAGAAATGCCGTGGCAGCGTACCTTCGCCACCAGCTCGGTGAGAAATTCATATCCCTTGGCGAGGCTGTTGACATAGGCTGTACCCTTCTCCGGAACGGTGATGCAGACGCCGTCCTTGATTTTCCGGTAGGAAAGCTTTCCGAGCCGCTCCGACACAAAATCGGAAAATTCGTCAAGGTCAGCCTGACCGCAGGGACTGCCCAGCAAATGATTCAGGGATGTCTGCATATAATTCAGGCTCATGGGGTGGTTGTCGAAGCCAAGCTTTAGCTGAGCTTCTTTTATGTTATCAGTTAAATTTTTTTCAAGTCTGGAAAAATCCATAGAAATGCTCCTTTCGTGTGCTGCCTTCATTATATCACTTTTTTACTGAAATTTCAAGCGGCGGGTAGCACCCGCTGTCAAGTTCGCGTAAAAATTAATATCAACGGAAATTTTTTCCGCGTGGGTTGCAATTTTGCAATTTATATGATAAAATATATATATATATTACTGTACCAAAGGAGACTAATAAATGAAAATAAACAGAAAAGGACTGAAGGTTATTTCCGCTGCCGAGGCTGTAGTTATCCTGATACTTATTATAATAATCGGATTTATGGCAGTCCGCAACAGATCTGTACCGGCATCAGCCAAGCCGCAGACAAGAGTGAGACCTGTCATAGAAAAGGAGGAGACCTTCTATCAGATGGACGGCAGAAAGATACTCCTCCACAACAGCACTATGGGCGAGACCTTTATCCCGGTCTATGCCGATGTTCCGGCAAGCGCCGTTACTGTAAACGACCTGAAAAAGGACGCTGACGGATTTATAAGGTATAACGGAAGCGGCGGTCTTTCCTCATTTGTCGGCATCGACATTTCCGAGCACCAGGGTGATATCGACTGGCAGCAGGTCAAGGAGGCTGGTGTGGATTTTGCCTTTGTGCGCGTGGGCTACAGGTCATACGGCGGAGGACTTATCACGATCGACAGCAATCTTCACACAAACCTTGAGGGCGCGTCGGCGGCAGGTATCGACGTAGGCGTGTATTTTTACTCCCAGGCGGTGAATACCGACGAAGCTATAGAGGAGGCTGACGCGGTTCTGGACGCGATCGAAGGCTACGACATTACATATCCCGTGGCGTTTGACTGGGAGCTCGTATATAACGACCAGGCTCGCACCGATTCGGTTTCCGTGGAGACTCTTGCGGACTGCTGCGTGGCATTCTGCGAAAGAGTAAAGTCAGCCGGATATACGCCCATGATCTACCAGAACACTTCAACGGCGATGAATAAGCTCGATCTGCCGAGAGTCAGGGACTATGAATTCTGGCTCGCGGAGTTCAGCAGTTTTCCGTCGTTTTACTACGAATATGACATCTGGCAGTACTCGTCGGAGGGCACGGTTCCTGGTATCGACGCCGCGGTAGACCTGAATATCTGCTTCCGCGACTATGCAGAAAAAAACCCGGCAATTCCGGGAGATAATGCAGAAGCGACGACAGAATAAATAAAAAATGAGTTCAAAGGAAAATTCCCTTTGAACTCATTTTTATTGCTTACTTTTCATTTGATCTATTGCCGAAAAGATCCTTGCTGTACTTTAATATTCCGTACCACTTGGATGATTCGCGTATCATTCTCACAAGCTGAGTAAGGGCAAAGGGAATAAACGCAAGACCAACTACCTGGAGCAGATTCATCCAGCCGAAAGCATCGTCAATTTTCATGAATCCGTGGCAGCCGGGAATCATCAGAACAGCCAGAAGAAGAACCAGACCTATTCCGAATGCGCCGAGAGAAAATTTGTTTGTCATGATCTTCAGACGTGCAAGAGAGTACCTTCCGCGGCTGTCAAAGCCCTCGAAAAGACGTGCCAGGCACAGCGTTGCGAATGCCATTGTGCTTGCCATTCCTGCTGAAACAACAGGGTCGGCGCTGGAATTTTTGCCGAACATAAAGGCTGCCATAACGCAGGCTGCGATCATGACCGAGTGTATCACAATATAGACCGACGTTTCCTTGTTGAGAATAGACTCGTCGGAGGAACGAGGCTTGCTCTTCATAACATCCGGGAGCATCGGCTCCATGCACAATGCAAGCGCCGGGAGAGAATCCGTCAGAAGATTTATGAAAAGAAGATGTACCGGATTAAAGGGCAGCGGCAAATTGAGGACTGTAGTCAGTAGAACAACGATAATAGCCGCCGCATTTCCTGCAAGCAGGAACTTGATAGCGTTCTTGATATTGGTGTAAATACAGCGTCCGTTTGCCACAGCCTTTACGATCGTCGCGAAATTGTCGTCCGCTAAGATCATAGATGCGGCGTCCTTGGAGACCTCGGTTCCGGTGATGCCCATTGCAACGCCCACATCCGCCTTTTTCAGCGCAGGAGCGTCGTTTACTCCGTCGCCAGTCATGGAAACGACCTTATTTCTCTTCTGCCACAGGTCAACTATGCGTATCTTGTGCTCCGGCGAAACACGGGCATAAACGGAGATCTTATCAAGCTTTTTATCCAGCTCCTCGTCCGAAACGGCGTTCAGCTCATTGCCGTCCATAGCCATGTCGCCGTCCTTGTATATGCCGATCTCCCTGGCGATCGCCACTGCCGTAAGCTTGTGGTCGCCTGTTATCATGATAGGCTTGATACCGGCAGAAATACACTCGGCAACAGCCGCCTTGCTCTCCTCCCTCGGCGGGTCGGTCATAGCGGTCAGTCCGATGTAGATATATTCGCATTCGTCCTGGAGCGTGATAGCACTGTCGCTTTTCAGGATTTTCTTTGCAAAGGCAAGAACACGCATACCGTTATTGGAATAGTTCAGGTTAGCCGCCTTGATATTGACCCTATCGTCCTCGTTAATGGGACGGATACCGCCATCGTCCATAATAAAGCTGAACCTGGACATAAGCACATCAACTGCGCCCTTGGTATATGCAAATCTCTCGCCGCCGGAGAAATGAACGGTAGTCATAAGCTTTCTGTCGCTGTCAAAGGGCAGCTCGTCAAGACGGGGCAGATCTGTTCTGATACGCATATACTCGTCGTTTCCAAGGTAATCCGACAGCGCAGTTTCAGTAGGGTCGCCAAGCCAGCCGTTTTCAGCCATTGCAGCGTCGTTGCAGAGAGCCATAGCGAGAAGCAGCTCATTTTTCGCCGCCTCAGAGGGATATGTCAGATCGCGTACGGTCATCTTGTTCTGAGTCAGCGTTCCGGTCTTATCCGAGCATATTATTGAAACGCAGCCCAGCCCCTCGACAGCCTTCAGGTCTTTTATAATAGCCTTCTGCTTCGACATTTTCTGCGTGCCGATAGCAAGCGAAATAGTGATGATCGAGCTGAGCGCCTCCGGAATAGCCGCAACAGCCAGCGCTACAGCGAACATCATGGCGTCCACCGGCTCTTTATCGTTGATGAGCCATGTCATGAAAAATACCACGATACAAATTCCGATGACCGCAAATGAGAGGATCGTGCTGAACTTGTCCAGGCTCACCTGCAAAGGCGTTTTCTTTTTCTTTGCGCTCTGCATGAGCGAGGCTATCTTTCCGATCTCCGTATTCATGCCGACGCCTGTAACAACTGCAACGGCACGTCCGTTTGAAACGTTTGAGCCGGAGTATATCATATTCACACGGTCTCCCAGGGCGACCTCCTCGCCGGTGATAGTATCCGTAGACTTGGTAACTGACAGCGATTCTCCGGTCAGCGCGCTTTCATCGACCTGCAATGAAGCCGCTTCAAGTAGCCGTCCGTCGGCTGCGGCAACGTTTCCGGCTTCGATAAGCAGAATATCTCCAACAACGACCTCGCTTGCAGGAATTTCGCACTGTTCGCCGTTTCTTATAACTCTGGCATTGGGAGAACCCATAGCTTTAAGGCTTGCCAGGGATTTCTGCGCCTTGACATTCTGGACTGTACCCAGAACGGCGTTCATGACCAGAACCACCAGAATTACGATGGTAGAGCCGATTTCGCCGCTTATCATAGAAACGACGGATGCTGCGATGAGAATTATTACCAGCAGATCCGCAAACTGCTCCAGGAAAATCGTAAGCAGGCTCTTGGATTTTTCCTCTGATATGACGTTTTCGCCGTATTTTTCGCGGCTTTCAGTTACCTGAGAATCAGTCAGACCATTTTCACGGGTCGTCCCGAGACTTTTCAGTACAGATTCCTGATCCTGATTGAAATAGTTCATTTTTTCTCTCCTTCAAAAGTTTGTTTGCTCTATTATAACAGCATTTGTGCGAGATGTCAAGAGCAATTTATTAGAACAATATCTGACAGCCGCTCTTATCGCGGTTCAAGACCGGGAAGATAATCTACGAGCTTCAGAGAGAATTTTTCGGCAAGTCTGCGGCATTTCTCCATTGCTGCGGTATCTGTGAGAAACGGCGGATAATGAGCGTCGCAGCCGATTATTGCCGTATTTCCGGCTTCTGCGGCTATTTTCAAAAACTTTTCGCTCGTATAGTGCCTGCCCTCCTTTACGCCGAGGAGGTTTATCTCCACAGGGATATCCCGCGACGCAAGATATCTGCAAAGTCTGCTGTAGTGGCGAACGTATATATCGTCGTCTCCAACGTAATTCATCAGGTCGGGATGTGCCACATACTTATATTTTCCCGTTTCAAGTCCCTGTATGACAAGCTCAACATACTCCGCCAATTCTGCCTCAGAAGTTGTAGCAAAGCCGGTAAACGGCGCATTAGCCTCCGGATGTGTGAAATGCTGACCCATTATCATATATTCCACGGGATAATCCGCAAGCAGCTTATTCTGCTTCTCCATAAGCTCCGGGATATATTCAGCCTCAAATCCGATATATATTGTAATATCCCCGGCATACTCCTTTTTCAGGTCGGTCAGCGATGAAAAGTAGCCGTCTAAATCCGAGGGAAGCATACGTGTTCCCGAAACATAGCCGTCATCGAATATCCACGGACAGTGATCGGAAAAGCCGAGCACCTTCATACCGTGTGAGACAGCAGCTTCGATAAATTCCCGGTCGCTGCCCTCGGCGTGTTTGCAGCGCCGTGTATGCGTATGATAATTTGCAAGCATTTACAAGACCTCCATATACTCAAATTAATTTCATTAATAATTATATCACAAAAAACGTGGAATTGCAATAATTGTAAAGAGAAATTTCAGCATATATTTTTTCAACGATAATGTTGCATTTTCACGGTTTATATGCTATAAGCGGAGAGCCTCCGCCGGCGAGTTCGCGTTGAAAAATTTTTAATCGTAATTTATTTCCGCGTGGGTTGCAAATTTGCCAATTATATGCTATAATAAATGTTATATTAAATAATTATAAAGGTGATATTATGGATATTTTACAGCTTATAACAGGTGTAGCAGGGCTGGGACTTCTCATACTTCTGCTTATGCTCGTACTGAAAATTGCGCAGACGAAAAACAATTCCGGAAAAAAGGAGCTCCTGGAGCTGAAAAAGCAGATGGAGATACTGCGGCAGACCTCCGACAGCCGCACACGTCTTATCCTGGAGCAGACCTCTATAAACGGAGAATCTATGGTCAACCAGCTGTCCGCACTTGGCGGCGAGCTCCGCAGCTCTATAGAATCCCAGCAGAGCCGTTCTGCGGATATTCTTCAAAAGATCGAAGCGGATATGAAAAATCTCAGCAGCGAAAACCGGGAAAGTCTCGACAAAATACGATGTGCCAATATTGAAAGCATGGAGCGTATATCCAGGGAAAACCGTGAAAGCCTTGACAGGATCAACAACACTGTCAATGAAAAGCTGCAAAAAACTCTGAATGACAGAATTTCCCAATCATTTGAAGCCGTCAACCAGCGGCTTGCGGAGGTCTATGCAGGTCTCGGCGAGATGAAGGCTGTCGCCTCCGGAGTCTCCGACCTGAAAAGCGTTTTGTCAAACGTAAAGACCCGCGGAATTATGGGCGAGCTGCAGCTTTCAGCTATTTTAAGCGAAATCCTCGCCCCGGAGCAGTACGGCGAGCAGGTCGCCCTTGTGCCCGGTGCAAGGGAACGGGTGGACTTTGCGGTAAGGCTTCCCGGTGCTGAATCCGGTTCTCCGGTATATCTTCCCATAGATTCGAAATTTCCCGGAGACACCTACGCAAATCTCAACGAGGCATACGAAAGCGGCGATCCGGTACAGCTTAAACAACGCAGATCCGCCCTCGACGCCGAAATGAAAAGATGCGCAAAGAGCATAGCCGAAAAGTACATACGTCCGCCGTATACCACGGATTTCGCCGTTATGTTCCTGCCCTTTGAGGGACTTTACGCCGAGGTCGTGAATATGGGGCTTGTGGAAGTCCTCCAGCGCGACTACAAAGTGAATATCGCCGGTCCGTCCACAATGGCGGCAATGCTGAACAGCCTGCAAATGGGCTTCCGGACGCTGGCGATACAGAAAAAGAGTGGAGAGGTCTGGAAGATATTAGAGTCTGCCAAGGCGGAGTTCCAGTCCTTTGAGGAGGTGCTTAACTCTGCAAGAAACCGGCTCAGACTCGCGGACAAGGAGCTGGAAAAGCTTGTGGGCACGAGAACTGACGCTATAAACCGCAGTCTCCGGGACGTTGCCGTTTTAAAGTAAGGCTGTATCCGCCTTGACAAAACCAGGAAAAAATGGTATAATCTATCTGATTTTGATTTGAAATGAGAAGAAAGAAAGGACACAAAATGGCTAAGAAAAAGGATTATGGAAACGACAGCATTACTATGCTGAAGGGCGCGGACAAGGTTCGTAAGCGTCCTGCGGTCATCTTCGGCTCGGACGGTCTGGACGGCTGCGAGCACTCCGTCTTTGAGGTTATTTCCAACTCCATAGACGAGGCGCGTGCCGGCTTCGGAAATAAGATCGTCATAACCTATTATCGGAACCATGATATAGAGGTCGAGGACTTCGGAAGAGGCTGCCCCGTTGACTTCAACAACAACGAAAAGCGCTATAACTGGGAGCTTGTCTACTGCGAGCTTTACGCAGGCGGAAAATACGACGCGAACGCCGAGTCCTACGAATATTCCCTTGGACTTAACGGCCTCGGACTTTGCGCAACTCAGTTTTCGTCAGAGTTTATGGACGTTGAGGTCATCCGCGACGGCTATAAATATAATCTCCACTTTGAAAAGGGCAATAACGTTGGCGGTCTTAAAAAGGAAGCCTGCAAAAAGAAGCAGACCGGCACAAAAACGCGCTGGAGACCCGATCTTGAGGTATTCACAGATATAAATATCTCCCGGGAGTTTTTCTTTGATATCCTGAAACGTCAGGCAGTCGTGAATCCGGGTATACTGTTCCTCTTCCGTATGGAAAACGAGGCTGGCGGCTTTGAGGAAAATGAATTTTATTACGAAAACGGCATAACCGACTATGTTGCGGAGATCGCCGGAGAGGACGTTCTGACGACCATTCAGCACTGGACTGCCGAGAAAAAGGGCAAGGACAGAGAGGATAAGCCGGAGTATAAGGTAAAGCTCGACGTTGCGCTGATTTTTTCAAACAAGGTGAAGCTCACGGAATATTACCACAATTCCAGCTTTCTGGAGCACGGCGGTTCTCCCGACGAGGCGGTAAAGCGCGGCTTCACAGCGCAGATCGACAGCTATATCAAATCCGTCAACGGCTATCAGAAGAATGAGAGCAAAATAAAGTACGAGGACATTGAAGAATGTCTCGTGCTTGTTTCGTCCTCATTCTCGACCCAGACCTCCTATGCCAACCAGACGAAAAAGGCTATCACAAACAAATTTATCCGCGAAGCAATGACGGAGTTCCTGCGGCATCAACTGGAGGTCTACTTCATCGAAAATCCCGACGAGGCGAAACGTATCGCCGAACAGGTGCTGCTGAACAAGAGAAGCCGTGAAAACGCGGAAAAGACACGGCTCAACATGAAAAAGAAGCTGACAGGCACTATCGACCTTGCCAACAGCGTGGAAAAATTCGTTGACTGCCGCACAAAGGACGTGACGCGCCGCGAAATATATATCGTGGAGGGCGACTCGGCTCTCGGCTCGGTAAAGCTTGCCCGTGACGCGGAGTTCCAGGCGGTAATACCTATACGAGGAAAGATACTGAACTGTCTCAAGGCGGAATATTCCAAAATTTTCAAGAGCGACATAATAACCGATCTTATCAAGGTCCTTGGCTGCGGAGTGGAGGTAAACTCCAAGGCCAACAAGGAGCTTTCCACCTTCGATATAAACAATTTCCGCTGGAACAAGATAGTTATATGTACCGATGCGGACGTTGACGGCTTCCAGATACGCACCCTTGTGCTGACGATGCTGTACAGGCTTACTCCCACTCTTATTGAGGAGGGCTATGTATATATCGCGGAATCGCCGCTTTTTGAGATAAACACCAAGGAAAAGACCTATTTTGCCTATACCGAGGCTGAAAAGCAGCGTATTCTTGAACAGATAGGCACAAAAAAGCATACCATCCAGCGTTCAAAGGGTCTCGGCGAAAACGAGCCGGATATGATGAATCTGACTACAATGAACCCTGATACGCGCAGACTGATAAAAGTCACCACCGACGATATAAAGGAATCCGCCGAGATCTTTGAGATACTTCTCGGAGACGACCTCCAGGGCAGAAAGGACTATATTTCGCAGTACGGCGCGGATTATCTGGAGCTGGCTGATATAAGCTGAGGCGGTATATGATCGGATTAATAATTTTAAGTCTTTTTTTCATTATCTTACCTTTGATCTTGTCATATATCAATGTCCGTAAAACCTTTGGAAAATCGGATCATCCGGAGATCCTGCTGGATATTCTGGGGCTGTATCCAGGCGCTTTTATGTCATGCTTCTGCTTTTCATTAGCGTACGAAGTTTCAGGAGAAATAGCGGCAGGCGACTATGACAAAGCAATAAGCATCTACTCCTACCATAATTTTCTTCACAGCGAATATGAATGGATAATATGGACTGCCATAGCTCTCGGCTTTATCGGACTTACCCTTTTAGGTCTGATGAAGCCGGGAAAGATCCCGCCGTTTATTGCGGCTTCGGCGATAGCCTGCACGATACTCGGACTGACTGCCGCCGTTTTCCTGTACATTCAGCTTGCCAAAAACTTTGAATGGCTACACATTTTCTGCCTTTTCTATCTCGCAAATGTGTTCCTGCTTGCGATACGGCGTATAAGACTGCATATCACAGAGCACGTCCGGCTTGCACAGGAGCGTGAAACTGTTTACAGAACAGGATTCGGCGCATGGCTGGGAAAAATTATGTCTAAGATCTCGACTATGACACTGTTCAGCTTTATTCTGGTATTCCCTATTGCCGCAGTTCTGGAGATCCTGTCAATTATCTTCGGACAAGGTCCTGACGGCTTCATAAAGGCGTTTACAATGACTGCCGACTGGACTTTTTCAACTCAGATACCACCTCCGCCGCTGGAATACGACGGTCACTATCTCTGCACCGTGGCAGCTGGCGGTCACAAAAAAATAGTAAAGCCTCTTCGCTTCGGAAACCGTCTTGGTCACAGGATAGTCGTCAACAGACAGCTTCTCGCGGCAAATGCCTTTGAAGACCTGATCGCAGAGAAGCTTCCGAAATTTCATAAGGCTGTGCGCGGCTTCTACAACAAGTACGGATATCCGGTCTCACGCCATATTACATCGCCCTTCCGCGCCGATATTGTATATTTTCTCATGAAGCCTCTGGAATATATATTCATTTTCGCACTCTATCTGTTCGACAGTCAGCCTGAAAACCGCATTGCCGTTCAGTACTTATACTAATAACCAATTAACCTACGGATAAATCCGCCGGCTATACTGCGCCTACTCTGCGTCAAACAACCTTGACAGGCGACAGCCTGCCTGCGGTCGTTTTCCTTGATTAGACGCAGTCTATCCAATGGCTTTATCCATAGAACAATTGGTTATTAGTATCAAACTATAAAAGGAGTAATTGAAATGCCCCGAAAAAAACAACCCGAAAAGAAACCTGCCGCTTTCAAGCACGAAGCATATATCGAAGGCTCCGGCAGTGTTGTTGATGAAAAAATAACCGATACACTGAAAAAAAATTATATGCCCTACGCCATGAGCGTTATAATCTCCCGCGCACTGCCGGAGATAGACGGCTTTAAGCCATCGCACCGGAAAATACTGTACACCATGTACAAAATGGGTCTCCTCAGCCAGGATAAGGAGCGGTCCAAGTCGGCAAACGTCGTCGGCGCAACTATGAAGCTGAATCCTCACGGCGACCAGTCGATATATGAGACTATGGTTCGTCTTACCAGGGGAAACGAAGCCCTGCTCCACCCCTACGTTGACTCAAAGGGAACCTTCGGAAAGCAGTATTCAAGCAGTATGTCAGCCGCTGCTTCCCGTTATACTGAGGTAAAGCTGGAGCGTATATGCGCCGAGCTTTTCCGCGATATCGACAAGGACACCGTGGATTTCGTCCCCAACTACGACAATACTACTACCGAACCGTCGCTGCTTCCGGCAACCTTCCCGACAGTTCTGGTAAACTCGAATACCGGTATCGCGGTATCAATGGCAAGCAATGTCTGCCCCTTTAATCTGACGGAGATCTGCGAGACCACGATCGCGCTGATGAAAAATCCCGACCATGATATCATAAGCACGCTGAAAGGCCCGGATTTTCCCGGCGGCGGCTACCTGCTCTATGATGAGGCTGAGCTGAACAAGGTCTTCGATACCGGAAGAGGAAGCATAAAGCTGCGGTGCAAATACGGCTATGACAAGGCTTCAAACTGCCTGGAGGTCACAGAGATCCCTTACAGCACCACCGTCGAGGCGATAAAGTCAAAGGTTGTCGATCTTGTCAAAGCCGGAAAGCTCCGTGAGGTGTCCTATATCCGCGACGAAACAGGCATCGACGGTCTTAAAATAGCTATCGACCTGAAACGAGGCGTCGATCCGGATAAGCTTATGCAGAAGCTGTACAGGCTCACTCCGCTCCAGGACAGCTATCCCTGCAACTTCAACATCCTCATCGCGGGTACGCCAAAGGTCATGGGCGTCCGGGAGATCCTGACAGAATGGATAGCCTTCCGCGAGGAGTGCGTAAAGCGGCGGACATATTTCGATCTGCAAAAGAAAAAGGAAAAGCTCCACCTCCTTGAGGCTCTCGCCAAAATTCTCCTGGACATCGACAAGGCAATAAAGATCATCCGTGAAACGGAGAACGAGGACGACGTCGTGCCCAACCTGATGATCGGCTTCGGCATTGACGAGATACAGGCGGAATATGTAGCTGAGATCAAGCTGAGAAATATCAACAGACAGTATATCCTCCGCCGTATCGAGGACGTTGACCAGCTGAAAAATGACGTTGCGGAGCTGGAGGAAGTCCTCAAGGACAAAAACAAGATCCGCAAAATTATAATTTCCGAGCTGAAGGACGTTATCAAAAACTATGGTCAGCCGAGAAAAACACAGTTCTACTATATCACCGACATTGAGGAAGAGGAGGATATCGACGATACTCCCGACTATCCTGTTCACCTCTTCATCTCCGACAGCGGCTACTTCAAGAAAATAACTCCTCAATCCCTCAGAATGAGCGGCGAGCAAAAGCTGAAAGAGGGCGATTTCATAAGCAGCACCTACGAATCTACCAACAAAGCTGAGCTGATCTTCTTTACGGATAAGGGACAGGCGTACAAGTCCCGGGTAAGCGTATTTGAGGACAGCAAGGCAAGCGTTCTCGGCGATTATATCCCGGCAAAGCTTGGCTTCGACGAGGGTGAGAGTCTGAAATACATGATACCCACCACGGATTACAGCGGATATATGCTGTTCTTCTTTGAAAACGGCAAGGCAGCAAAGATACCTGTAAACGCCTATGAAACCAAGACCAACAGAAAAAAGCTTTCAAAGGCGTTTTCTGATAAGTCGCCTCTCGCGGCAGCGGTTTTTGTGCATGAGGATGCCGATATTCTCCTCCGGAGCACTACGGGTCATGCGCTTATTTTTAACACTGCAATGATACTCCCGAAAGCAACAAGGGATTCTCAGGGTGTCCAGGTAATGACTCTGCGGAAAAACGGCTTGCTTGCCTCCGCGGAGATAGTTCCGCCGGAAGCCGCAGCAGGTCTCGAAAAATATCATGTGAAGTCGGTTCCCTCGGCAGGAAAACCGGCTAAGGATATGGGCGATGTTAACCAGTTGAGTTTATAAACAGCAACGAATATAGCCAAAAGGCAGGGAATTTCTTCCCTGCCTTTTATTATGCCGAGGAATATCAAAACCAGGAATAATAAGGGGACGCTCTCTCTTGCAGAGCGCCTGAAGGCATCATCGACCTACGGTCGATATGGGACTCTGTCCCAAACCCTGCCAGAGGCGCTGCCTCTGGACTCTGCCAAAGGGACATTGTCCCTTTGGAAACCCGGTGTTATCGGCTCTCCGATATTATCTTCCGCCCCAGGGATTCTGATTTCCTGAGCCTGCGCTTACGGCAGTTCCGCCTGTGATCGTGCCGTCTGCGTATACCTTTACATTATCGTCTGTCTGGATAAGGTTTGTTCCGCTTACTGTTCCGCCTGTGTAGCAGGAATATCCGGAAACGTTGAGAGAGGGTGAACCCATAGCCTGCATTGTCGTGAATGAAACAACTATATTTCCGCTGCCGTCAGCAATTGTGAACAGCGTATTTGCAGCGATAGAGCCGTTGCCCTGTGATGAACACTCAGCAGTGACAGAACCGCTTGTATTCTTTGTTCCGTCGCAGTCGATGCACTCCTGTCCGTTTGCGATAATAACACCGCCGGACATTGTGATGCTGCCGTTAGAGTCGAATGCGTCGTGGTCGCCGCTTGCAGACTGACAAATTGCGATTCCGCCTGTAATTTCGATAATATTGGAGCCGGCGCTCATACCGCCGCCCCAGCCGCCTTGACCCCAGCCCATGTTGTTGCCGTTGCCGGAGCTGTCGGAGCCGCCTGCTGCATTATAACCGTCGTCGTCAGCCTTTACGATGACCGTACCGCTCTTCTGGTAGATGTTATTTCCCTCGATGCCCTCGTAGCACTTGGGAACGTAGATGTTGAAATCAGCCGCTGCGCCGCCCTGCTTGCCCAGGATAACGTCACTGTCGGAATGAACTGCGTCGTCGGCAGAGGAAAGCTTCAGATTGCCGCCCTGGATGCTGAGCTGACCTGCGCAGTGAAGCGAATCGTCGGAGCTGTCAACGATGATCGTACCGCCGTTTACCGTGATATTTCCTCCGCTCTGGTATGTTGTTCCGGCAGCGTCGTAAAGTCCTACTGCCTTGATTCCCTTAGCTGAAATGTCAGTCTTGTTGGAGTTGCCGTCCTGCATACCTCCGCCCATGCCGCCCCAGCCGCCGGGACCTCCCTGATTGCCGCCTGTGCTGCCTGTAGAGCCGCTCGCTGTAAAGCCTGAACCCTGATATGTGTATATGCTGAGCTCGCCGCCGTTCATAACGAAATCCTGTTCAGCCTGGATGCCGTCTGCATAGGAGCTGATATCAACAGTACCGCCGTTTATCGTAACGATACCGTAGGACTTGTCTGCGGCTGTATCTGTCGCTGTGGACTTGATTCCGTCGCCCTGCTGAGTTTTTACGACAAGGTTAAGAGTTGAAAAATCAGTGTCCTTGCTGTTGCCGATAGTAACGCTGTCCTTGCCTCTGATGCCGTCGTCAACAGCGTTTACAGTCAGGCTTCCGTTAAAGATCTTGACATCGTTCTTGCACACGATAGCGTCGTCTGTATTGCCGTTGACAGTGAGCGAGCCTGTGCCCTTGAACTTTATATCATCTCTTGCGAAGATCGCACCCTCGACAGTATTCACGTTTCCGTCGGAATCAGTATATGTCTCATTGTGAGCCGTGCCGTCGGATATCGTGTTTACCGTGCCGCTCTTGGCGACGATCTGCACTTCGTCGCCAACGGACTGCACGTATATGGGAGAGGTAGTAGTATTTGTAATATCAGCGCCTACAAGGTCAAGCTCCACAACGCCGTCGGGATAAGCCGTCTTGTCAACATTTACCACGATCTGGACTTCCTTTGCCTCACCTGCAACGGAAAATGTACCGGGCTGAGTGATAGTAAGCTTGTTGTTTTCAACTGAAGCGACCTCCGCAGGAGCGTCTGACTGGATAGACGCGCCGCTGAGAGTTACCGTGTATGTGCCGTCTGTGGGAGGTACAGGCATACTTGTTTTGTCGCCTGTCGGGTCAACATTGTCGTAGATCGTTACAGTGCCTGTCTGAATGAAATCTACAGAGCCGTTTACAGTTGCAGCTGCTACTGCGAATACGTTAGTGAAATTATATGTTCCGCCAGCCTTGATCTCCGGAGAGCTGATAACTGCGTAGGCATATTTCTTAATCCAATACTCCTCGTTGATTCCTGCGCCCTGGAGAGCGTTCGCCTTTTTCCAGCAGCCGTCTGTCTCAGAGGATGCAACAAAGTTCATGACCATTGTGCCCTGTGTTGTACCGCTCATAATTGCAGTATCAGCCTGATTGTCAGTAGCCGTAACTATAACAGTTCCGCCTGTGATGCTGATGCCATCTACAGCCGTCAGACCGCGGTCTCCGCCGCCGAGAACTGTACCGCCGCTGATGTCAATAGTTGTCTGTGCCTGGATAGCGTCGTTTCCTGCCTTTACAGAAACGTTTCCGCCCTCGATCGCAACGCTGCCCTTTGAGGATTTCAGTCCGTCGCCCTCAGCGTCGATATTCACAACAGCCGTATCCTTTACGGTAACAGAGGTCTTGCCCTTTACCGCGTCGGTCTTGTCCGTGGAGTTGAGAGTGTCGATATTGACTGTACCGCCTGTAAACTTAATATCGTTGTTGCAGGAAACAGCGTCCTGGGTATTGGCGGTGATATTGATCACGCCCGTGCCAAGCTCGCCGCCCTTGAAGGTGATGTCGTCCTTTGCCTCGATAACCGCCTTTCCAAGGAAATCTCCCGCGTAGGCTGTATCGCCGTCAGATATCGTATTGACCGTGCCGTCAACAATATTTACCGATGTGTTCTCCGCATTAATAACGTAAATCGCAGGCGCGCTCCTGCCGTTGATATTTGCATTGTTGAGGAAGATCTTTACCGTTCCGGCGTCAACTGTCTCGTCGGGAATATTTACAGCGATCTGTCCGTCGTCAAGGGTTCCGTCAACATAGAACGAGCCGGAGTGGCTGATAGTGACAACTGAACCTTCAACAGCTGCATTCTCGCCCTCAACTGATGCGGAAGCGCCGTTAAGGTGGATATATGTTACATCTGCCGCCGGATCCGGCTGCTGATCCTTCCACGACTCGGGAAGCTCGGGAATGACCTTTGCGTCGTACTTCTGGATAGCAAGAGAGTCCATAGCTGTGATGCCGTCGCCGCGGTTGTAAACGTCGGCGTTATCCTCGCCCTGTGCGGAAAGCTTATACTTATCGGCATTTCCTATATACTGGAGGATAACTGTCGCATCGGCGATATCAACGATTCCGTCGCAGTTTGCATCGCCGTAAAGCGTTTCGGCTGCGGAGGCTGAAGCAGCCGTCACAGTGATCGCAGCTGCCGCAGCAACAACAGCAGTTGAAAGTCCCGCCCAAAGACCTTTTTTGCTTGAATTTTTCATTGTAAACCATACTCCTTTGATTATATTTTCGGTTTTTCCGTTGTCTATGGTTAGATTATATATTTTCATTCTTAAAATAATCTTAAAATATCGACCTGCGTCAAGAATATTTTTTTTAAAGCGGCAGATAATAGATCTGCGAGGAGATCTAATAATTTTACGGAGGTGTATGTTATGAACAAAAAGAAAATACCTGTTCCCGAACCGGATACAGAGGGTATGGAGTACCTTTTTCCCTCGGCTTCCTGGAGCGATATGACGGGGATCGTTCCGGCAAACAACGACCCTCAGACTATTTCCGAAAGCTATGAGGAGGTCTATCCATATTTGCCGAGATACGGCGGAAATTATCCTGTAGAGTAAAATTATCAGCATCGGAATTCCAAAGGGGCAATGCTCCTTTGGCAAGATTCAGAGCAGTGCTCCATATTGACCGCAGGTCGATCCTGCCCTCAGGCGCTCTGCAAGGGATGGATCTGAAAACGATCCGGTGAACTGTTTTCAGTGAGGGGACGCTCTGCAAGATAGAGCGTCCCCTGATATCTCTGGTATTGATATCTTCGTTCTGCTTTGTACATATACACCAAATTCAACTAAAAAAATTAATAGATGTGCCGAAAAATAAATCTACTCTTTATTTTTTAATTAAACTATGTTATAATTAATGTATATTTAATATTAAGGAGTCTGGCTGTCTATGAAGAACGGTGTTAAAATGATAGATATAGCTCATAAGATCGGCGTAAGCGTCGTTACCGTCTCAAACGCCCTTGCCGGACGCGACGGCGTCAGCGAACAAATGCGGAAACAGATCTGCGAAGCTGCGGAGGAAATGGGCTATAAGCCGTCTAATACAGGCGCTTCCAGAAAAAGATCAGAGCCGCCGCGTCTCGGAAGATCCGTCGCGATTCTTACCTCGGAGCGTTTTGTTGGCTTCAAGGGTACCTTCTACTGGGAGCTGACAGCCAATATTTCCAACAGACTTTCCGCTATGAACGTACTTACAGTCTATGAGTGCATCACCAGAGAAAACGAGAGAAAATGCGTTCTCCCCAATACCGTTCTGGAGAAAAAGGTTGACGGCGTTCTCGTTATCGGGCAGCTTAAACGCGAATATATCGCAAAGCTCAGCGGAATCGGAAATCCACTGATCTTCGTGGACTTCTATGACAGCCGCTTCAATGTGGATTCTGTCAACTCCGACAGCTATCACGGAGGATATCTCCTCACCGACCACCTTGTTGAAAGAGGTCATAAAAAAATCGGATTCGTAGGCACTATCAATGCCACAAGCAGCATAAACGACCGCTTTCTCGGCTATATCAAATGCCTGCTGGAGAACGGGCTCGAATACCGCAGCGAATGGCGGCTTGAGGATCGCGACGACACGGGAACGCTCTTCGACCGGATGAATTTTCCGGAAGAAATGCCCACAGCCTTTGTCTGCAACAGCGATGAAACGGCTTTCCGGGTCATATCAGCCCTCCGCTCCAAAGGGATACGCGTTCCGGAGGATATTTCCGTTGTGGGCTACGACAATTATACGGTTTCAAACATCTGCATACCAGCCATTACAACTGTAGAAGTCGATCTCGATAAAATGGCTTCCGAAACCGTTTCTCTTATGGAAAAAAAGCTGTCAGACCCTGGATTTTCCGGAGGAAGAAAAATGATAAGCGGAAGTCTTATTATCAAGGACAGCGTACTCGATTTGAATTAAGGTTGGAATTTAAAATGCTTATCAGAAATTTTTTCGGTCATCTGACTACTGTACTTAAACATCGGCATATGGTCATGCGGCACTGCTTCCGGGCAGGTATTCCCCTCCGGGGACTGCTCCACGACCTGTCGAAATTTTCACCTGCGGAGTTTATTCCAGGCGTCATATATTTCCAGGGAAACAGAAGCCCCAACGAGGCGGAAAGAGAGCTTAGCGGCTTTTCACGCGCCTGGATGCACCATAAGGGACGAAATCGTCACCACTTCGAGTACTGGACTGATTATTGCCCGAAAACAGGGCTTATGGAGCCTGTGCGTATGCCCGACGTTTTTGTCTATGAAATGTTCTGCGACCGGGTCGCGGCTTCAAAAATATACCTCAAGGAGAATTACGATCAACGCTGTCCTCTGGAATATTTCCTGCGTGCAAAGCCGAGACGGAAAATTGAGGCTTCCACCTCGAAAAGGCTCGAATTTCTGCTTACGCTTCTCGCGGAAAAGGGTGAGGACGCGGCGTTTGATTTCATTAAAAGGAGGAAAAAGCCTTGGCACGTTTAAAGCTTACGATACTTGCAGCGGCTGTTTTCAGCCTCGCATCCTGCGGTCAGGCGAGCCCGGACGTGGAGCTTTCGGCAGTCAACGTCTTTGAGAGCGGCAGTTCCGCGGATATGGAGGAAAGTGAAAGCGTCACAGAGCCGGTCTCCGTTCCGGAAACAGTTGAGAGCACAGGCGTAAAGGTCGACGTTCAGCGTACGTTCGACAGCATGAATCTTAAAGAAAAGGTATGCCAGATGATGATCGTGACTCCTGAAGCCCTGGCAGATTACTACAGCTTTACATATATGGACGACTGGTTCAAGGAATGTTATAAAAAATACCCTGTAGGCGGATTTATCTATTTTTCAAGCAACATTTCATATTCCGACCAATTGAAACAGCTTCTCGCTGATACGCAGGAGCTTGCGCAGGGCGAGGGTGCAGGCGTTTTTCAGACGGTTGACGAGGAGGGCGGTTCTCTCACAAGAGTAAGCTCTTCCCTCGGCATCTGTTACACCGACGATATGAGCAGCTACGGAAGTCTCAACGACACCTGGGAAACCTATTCGGCAGGCGCGGCTATCGGCGAATATCTGGCGGATTACGGCTTTAATGTAGACTTTGCTCCCGTGGCGGACGTGAACCTGAATCCGTACAACGAGCTTGGCTCGCGGATATTCAGCAGCGATCCAACGGTAGTTTCCGATATGACCTCCGCTTTCATCCGTGGACTCGCTTCAAAGGATATATGCAGCACCTTGAAGCATTTCCCGGGACTTGGGGCAGGCGGCGGCAACACGCACTACGGCTCGGTTTACATTGACCGTACCTACGATCAGCTGAAGCTTGCGGAATTTCCGGCTTTTATGGGCGGAATCGACGCCGGAGCTGATTTTGTCATGGTGGGACACCAGATGGTTTTCGCAGCGGAGCAGTCTGACGGTCAGGCTCTTCCAGCCGATCTCTCCCCTACTGTAGTTACAAACTGGCTTAAAGGCGAGCTTGGCTTCGGCGGACTTGTTATCACCGACTCTCACAGCATGGAATCCATAACCGGATATTACGACAGCGGTGAGGCTGCTGTTATGGCGGTAGAGGCCGGCTGCGATATCATTCTTATGCCGGATGATCTTACAGAAGCAGTAGAGGGCGTTATAACCGCAGTTAATTCCGGAAGGCTGACATTTGAACGCATCGACGAAAGCGTTATGAAAATTCTGGAAAAGAAGTTTGAAATGGGTATACTTTGATCTAAGGCAGCACCTCGCGAAAATTGTTCGGTGCTGCCTTAAAAATTGCTGCATCAGAAGCTCGTTTTGTTGCAGCGATTTTTTTATTGTAATTATACTTGCCTCTATTGCATACTATCCAGTAACGCTGACAGAAAATCCGTCTGTCTGCGTCATCCTTCTCACCATACGACAGTATGCTTTCGTCGTCCTCCTTGACATACGAATTTTCTGTTCAGCATGTGAAAGTCTATGGAAAAATTTACGCATTTGTTGATATCACATTTACGACCCAGGAATATGATTTTGTAAGAATAGTATGCTTAGACTGATATATTACCCTGAGAGAACCGGAATTGAACCGGTTCTCTTTTTTTCTGAAAACCCATAAAAATCCAGTCAAATTCCCCCTTGAAACAGCGGAGGTGCGCTGAACTTATTGACTTATCGGGAAAAAAAGCTATAATAGGATTATAAGGACGGCACACAGAGAAATGCAAGATGCTTCCAAAAAAATTCTTGGCAAACTTATTGAAAAGTAAGGACGCAAAGCTGCAGGGTCTAAGCCTTACCGGATATCTCGGACAGAGAACGATCCGAAAAGTATGACAGCCAGTTGCAGATTATTTGATGTGAGTTGCCGGACAAGAGCCTGTTTAGCATCTCCCCGCACACGTCTTTTCGGCAAATTTACGCTCGAAAATCCGCACACGCCGAGATGCTGAACAGACTCTAAGAAAGGAAAGTCATTATGAAAGATATAATGAAAAAACGCAGCTTTAAAAGAAAAGCCGCTTTCTTACTGGCGTTATCCATGGTATGCAGTTTTCCCCAGGCGATCAATGCAGGCGCAGTTTTTGCCGACATCGCCGGAGCTGTAAAGAACAGTCCTCCCGCTTCGGATGAAAGTGAAGCAATAGTCCCGGCAGATGTGATAGGAGTAAGTGCAGCAGGAAAAATTGATGTTTCAATGACTTCAGCTCTGTTGCTTGAAAACAGCGTTGAATTTACTGTAACATTGACCGACGCTTACGGCGAAGTTAAGGAAGAAACGCTCAGCATCGGCGGATCGGAGGAAAAAAAGATCAGCTTCAATGATCTTGTGGACGGCGAGTATACCATCGAAGTAAACGCTCCCGGATTCGCAGCCTATCAACATACTATCGACGTAAAGCAGAAGCTTTATTCCGTAAGGCTTACCGCCGGTTTCTGCGAGGGCTACACCTACGAACAGGGCGGACTTCACCCCGGTGTTCTCATGGTGGGAGACGTTGACGGAAACGGAAAGGTCGATGACAGCGACAAGGATATTCTGGTAAATAAAATTGACGGAATTGTCGTTGAGGAGGACAACTACACCGATCTTAATTACGACAGCTCAACAGACCTCACAGACCTGACGCTTCTCGCTGAAAGCTATCGCGAGGACAGCAAATATACCGGAGCATATGTTGAAGAGTTTATCTCCCCTGCCTCGATAAAAGCTGATACTACAGACGAAAATACAACTATTACCGGTTCGCTGGAAGAGGTTCTTGCCGGTGAGGGTATACTGACTATAACTCCTGCTGGCGGCGGCGAGATCTCTGAGGAAAATCCCGTAACTATCGGATTTGATTTTTCAGAGGAAGACGATACCGTCGTTGACGGAATCACCTTTGAAACAGGCAGCGAAAATCCCGTTTCAGACGCCGATATTGCTGTTACCTATATCGGTGAGGACGGCGAAGAACATACCGAAACCGTTCCTATGCGTCAGGACGTAGATTATCTGCTTATGGAAAGCAACGCATATGCTTCAGTTGACGAAAACGGTAATATCCACGTTCACCTCGGCACACAGATAGCGGTGAAAAAGGTCACTCTCAAGATCGTCGGAATGCAGAATAATAACAATCTTGCTGAAATAAGCAAGGTCGAGTTTGTAAACGGAATGGAAAGCCGTATTCCTGAACCGGAAATGGATATTCCCACAAATCTCCAGGCAAAGGCAGGCAGCGAACAGTTCGTTATAAGCTGGGAGCCTTGCATGAACGTAAAGGGATATGAGGTAACGATAACTCAGGGTACTGTTTCTGAAACTGTAAACGCCGTAACAAATTCAATGGTCGTTACATCCTTCGGCGGAGACGAAATAAAGAATTACACGACGTATAATGTAAGCGTACAGTCCGTCAACGGCTCGTGGAAGAGCGGTTACTGCGAATCGGTCGACGTTACTCCAAAGCCTAATAAGCGCCCCGACAAGCCCGACAATGTTTCAGCCACAGGCGATTACAAGAGCGTGATCGTAGGCTGGAAAAATATGAATGATACACAGTCCTACAACGTCTACTACAGACTGAGGGACAGCGATGATGAGTACACTAAGATCTGCGGCATCAAGGGCACCACGCATACTATCATAAATCTTGAGAACGCTACAGAATACGAAATTTATGTAACAGGCGTCAATGAGCTTGGAGAAAGTCCCGCATCGCTTCTCTGTTCCGCATCAACAAGCGATCTTAGCGCTGCGGAGATGCCCAGGTACAACATGATAAACCGCGATGAAAACGGCGTTCCCGGAAGCTCTCATATCATTGCTGCAACAAGAAGCGGCGGCTCTATGACAGACAGCAAGCTTGACGAAGGCAATGACAATACCGCTTGGGGAACTGTTGACAACGATCCGTATTCCTACTACTCAAAGGGCACATGGGACGACGGCGGTTATAACGCTCTCGGCACAAGAGGTCTGACATACACATTTGACCAGGCATACAAGCTCGACACTATCGCCTGGTGGAGACCTATGGGCAGTATGAATTTCACCTACCAGCAGATACAGTGGTGGGATGAAAACAACGTTGCTCACCTTACCGGCAGGATACAGTGCGTACAGACAATGAAGGACGCTAACGGCAGAGTTTATTATATGCTGAAGCTTCCATACGCTATAAACGCAAAGAAGATACAGATAGCTTTCGCTCACAGTCTCGCGTCTATAAATAACATCACTGTTTCAGAGGTTTATTTCTACCATTACGATGAGCTTTACAATGAAATAATGGCTTTGTATGTGGACGATCTTCACACAGTACTGAAAGACGAGGTCACTCAGGAAACTATTGACGAGCTGCGCGCTAAGGTGAATACTCCCGATGAGTTCGGCGAAGAAAACTTCAATAAAGCGGCTCTGCTGAAAGAGCTTCTGACAGCTGAAAAGATACTCAATGACGAAAAGATAAACAGTGCAATTGAGATCCACAATGGTATTACTACAGTTGATACGGGACGCGGCTTCAGCGGTCTCAATGCATGGCAGCCTTTGGGAGTTTCGCTTCCCGCAGGCGAGCAGATAACAGTCTATGTCGGTCATAATACCAAGAAAACCGGCGACTCTACAAACCTGCGACTTATCTGCACACAGTATAATTCCGAGTCAAACGCACTTGAAACATCCGGAGCTAATCTCCTGGTTGGTGCGAATACATTCACTATTCCCAAGGGCGCAAAGGTAAGCTCCGGCTATGAAGCAGGCGGCGCACTGTATATCCAGTATCAGGCAAATAACGCCAACGACAGATATTCAGTACGTGTAAGCGGCGGTACGGAAGTACCCATACTCGACCTCTACAATGTCACAGATGAGGAACAGCGTATGGAAAGAGCTGTGGAATACGTCGAGAAGCTCGACAAATTTGTTCCGGACATGGAAGCGCTCCACGACGAATTACACGCAAATTCAACAAACAGAAACGTAAAGTTCGCTTACGACCGTCAGAACTGCATTTTAGGCGCATCAGATATCCTCCTCGACACAATGATGCTCTCGCTTCCCGCTCCGCAGATACTCGCAGGATTGGGTAACGGCACTGTTGAAGAGCGTGCTGAAAAGCTTGTCAACTCTATGACAGCAATGGAAGATATGATGTATCTTTTCTATCAGCATAAGGGTCTGAACGCTTCCGCTCCCACCGACTTAAACCGTATCCCCAAGGGTCATCTCAATATCCGCTATCAGCGTATGTTCTCCGGCGCGTTCATGTACGCTTCCGGCAACCATATCGGTATAGGCTGGGGCTCGTCAAGCAGTCTTGCAGGCGGTGTTCCCATCGTTTCGGATGAGGACGGAAAATATGTAAGCGGAAATTACTTCGGCTGGGGTATCGCTCACGAGATCGGTCACTGCATAAACCAGAACACATACGTAGTTGCCGAAATAACAAACAACTATTTCGCACAGCTCGCTCAGGCTAAGGACACAAACGCCGGTATGCGTTTCCAGTATCAGAATATCTACAACAAGGTAACCTCCGGTACAAAGGGAAACTGCCCTAATATCGCTACTCAGCTCGGTATGTACTGGCAGCTGCATCTCGCCTATGACAGCGGTCTCAACTATAAGACATATTCAAACTACAACGATCAGCTTAACAATCTCTTCTATGCAAGAGTTGATACTTATTCCAGAAACCCTGACGCTGCTCCTGCTCCCGGAGGCGTAAAGCTTACCCTTGGCGGCGGCACAGACCAGAACCTTATGAGACTTGCCTGCGCGGCAGCTAATAAGGATGTTCTCGAATTTTTCAGACGCTGGGGCAAAACTCCCGATTCCGCAACTATAGCCTACGCTTCGCAGTTTGAAAAGGAAACGCGAGCTATATTCTTCGCAAACGACGATTCAAGAGTTTACGCGCTGAACGGCACAGGAAGCGTTCTCGGAACTGACTGCTCAGTCTCCGCAATAGAAGACGTTTCCATAAGCATCGGTAAAACAGCAAACCAGGTAGAGCTTGGATTTACTCCTGCTGACATTCCCGAAAGCGATATACTGGGCTACGAGATCATCCGCTGCACTATTTCAGGCGGCGAGATCGAAGAGATACCCGTTGGCTTCTCTACAACCACATCATTCACAGATACAGTTACTACAATGAACAACCGTGCTGTATTCTACAAGGTTACTCTTATCGACCAGTACCTTAACCGTTCGGCTTCATTCACAACAAAAATGGTCAAGATCGAACACGACGGCAGCATGGACAAGAAAAACTGGACTATAAGCGTTGACGGTCTCAACGAAAACGCTGTTGTCAGCAGCGCTACAGAGGAAATGCCCTGTGATCCTATCGCAAGCGCTCCCGCAGAAAAGGCTATCGACAACGACCTGAACACAGCTTATACTCCCCAGTTCACCAAGGACAGCGCAGAAATAATACTCAACTTCAACAAGACCGTTACAGCTACGGGCTTGAAATATACAGCTGGCGAAGGACAGCCGGCAAGCGTATATGAGGCTTACGTTCTGATCGGTAAAGAATGGATACTTGCAGCAGAGGGCACATTCCACGGCAGCGAAACAGTTTACTTCGCAAACGACGACGATAAATACATCAGCACATACTCAACAGACGCTGTAAAGCTCGTGCTTACAGGTCGGAAGGGCGAAACAGTTTCCATCGCTGAGATCGACGTACTTGCTCCCACAGGCGACAATGTTGACTTCCGCAGAGCCGGAGAGGAAAAAGCTGTTGTTATCGGAACTCTCTCCTCCGACTATAAATACGGCGACAAGGACGAAGATGTGATCCCCGGGGATTCACTTGTATTCACAGGCTCTTACAAAGGCAGCCCTGCTTACAATGTGGTCATCCTCTATGACGGAGACGGCAATATCGTAGGCGGCATTGAGGATGATGCTCTTGTGGCTCAGCAGATAATTCTTGCTGATGTTCCAGAAGCAGGCAATATCGCAAATGTATCCGACGGCACATGGATCTACTGGATAGAACCGGAGCAGCTGAAGAAAATGCAGCTCCCCGAGACTGTACGCGTTGAACTGTACAGAGTAAATAACGCCCTTACAAACGAAGGACAGCGTCTTGTCAGCGACTCACTGTTTGAGGACGTTCCCGAGACACTCCCCGACATCACTTTCGGCAAGTAAAGGAGCAAAAATATGAGAAAACAGCTTATTATATGTTTGTTTTCTGCTCTTACGATCGGTACCCTTGCAGCTTTGAATGCAGGGGCTGCCGAATCCGAAGCAGAAAGCAGTATCATGATCGACGAATCGAACAGCGTTTCGCTTGCGTCAGAAAATGCCGGAAAAGACGGCATCACTGCGATCCAGATGAGTCTCAGAGTTGAGACCGCCGCTGACGCTAAGGTCTCATTCGGATTCAATCAAGAAAACAACACAAAAATCACTGAATACCGCTATCACGACGATACAGATATCCTGAATATCTATATGGCTGATCCAGAGCCGCTCTTTAAGGACTCGGATATAATGGAGCTTGGTTCAGTAATGGCTGAAGATCTTCAGGGAAATCCTGTTGACGTCCGCATTACCGCGACGGAAGATTCCGTAAGCTTCGTTTCCCAGAATAATCTGACAAGCAAAACCTTTATCGTTAAAAACGAGAGCGAAGCTGCTGTAACTGAACAGCAGACTGAAACGAGCACTGTAAGCTCAGGAGAAATTGCTCCGACTGAAACAACTACGACTACGGCTGCACCAGGAGCTTCTGAAGATCCGGATATAAATTCAAATGGCAAAAACGTGATAGTCAGAAAAACTGTTAACGAGTCGTATGAGATCGTAATTCCAGAGGGCACAGGTTCTCTTGCTGAGGGACAGACATTTGATTTGACGGCAAATAACGTCAAGATACCATTCGGCAAAAAGCTAAATGTCGCAGTTACAAGCTTCAACGGCTGGACGCTGAACGACAAAAAACACCCGGAAAACAACGACTGTATAAGCTACAGCATGGGATTCGGCGATACGGCAGCTCTAATTGAAGGCAATACAGAAACCATTCTCAGCATTGGTGAAGGCGTAGAGAGCGGAACCGTAAAGCTTACCGTTCTCTCCGTGGGAGAAGCAAAAATGGCGGGTACATTCGCTGATACGCTTACTTTTAGTGTGGATGTTTCCTGATAGAAATAAGAACCTGCATTCATAGGGAAGATGTGCGGATTTTCGAGCATAATTTTGACGAGTGCAAGGCGAAAATCCGAAGGCATACTGACGTATGGCAAGGATTTTCAACGAAGCAATCGGCAAAATTCGCCGAAAATACGTGCGGCTTATCCTATGAATACAGGTTCTAACTATTACAAAAACCCCCGTCAATGAACGGGGGTTTTTTATTTGCCTCAGATCCGGACTGAAACGGCAACTATGATGCTGCATTTTTTGTATTGCTTTATTTTTCAGGTACAGATTTCCAGTTATCCATAAAGAGCCGATTATTTCAGAAGCTCTTTTGATTTTGCAAGCGCAGCAGCAATTACTGCGTCCATATCGTAATACTTATACTCTCCGAGACGGCCACCGAAAATCACGTTATTCTCCTGTTCGGCAAGTTTTTTGTATTCCATGTAAAGCATACCGTTCTTTTCATCGTTGACAGGATAGTAAGGCTCGTCTCCGGGTTTCCATTCGGAACTGAATTCGCGGCTGATCACTGTCCTGGGCAGATCATTTCCATCAGTATCTTTTCCGAATTCAAACCATTTATGCTCAATAATACGTGTCCAAGGCGTTTCACGATCAGTATAGTTTACGGCGGCGTTGCCCTGAAAATTCGGAATATCAAGCAGTTCATTCTCAAATCGGACTGAACGGTATTCCAGCGTTCCAAGACTGAAATCGAAATATGCATCAATGGGGCCTGTATATACGACCTTATCCGCAAGAGAATCAAGCTCCGTTTTGTTTTCCAGATAATTTGTATTCAGACGAACTTCGATTCCGTCAAGCATATTTTCGATCATCTTAGTATATCCGCCAATCGGGATACCCTGATAAAGAGCGTTGAAATAATTGTTATCAAAGGTAAAGCGAACAGGCAGACGTTTAATTATAAAGCTTGGAAGTTCCTTACAATCACGACCCCATTGTTTTTCGGTATATCCCTTAATGAGCTTCTCATAAATATCACGTCCGACAAGACTTATTGCCTGCTCCTCAAGATTCTTCGGTTCACCTGAAATTTCTCTGCGCTGCTCGGAGATTTTCTCAGCAGCTTCATCGGGAGTAACGACACCCCACATTTTATTGAATGTGTACATATTGAACGGCATCGAATAAAGCTCGCCTTTATAATTGGCGACAGGACTGTTAGTGAACCTGTTAAATTCGGCGAACTGAGTAATATACTCCCATACTTCCTTATTGTTTGTGTGGAATATATGCGCACCATATTTGTGAACGTTTATGCCCTCGATCTTTTCAGTAAAAATATTTCCTGCAATATTAGGACGCTTATCTATAACAAGAACGCTTTTACCAGCTTTTTTTGCTTCGTGAGCGAATACAGCGCCGTAAAGACCTGATCCTACTACTAAATAATCGTATTTCATAATAATTCCTTTCGGTAAGTTTTTCAGACTTATCTGCCCAATATTTCCTTGGAACTCCAATGTTCCCTTACATCACGCTGACAGTTTTGGAGAGGGTCATTATCTGCAAACTGCAATATCCTCATCCGGACGCCTGTCAGCGCAGATGCATTTAGCCTTATCGGCAAATTTTCCGTATCCGACAACTGCGATAATTTCCTCATTTTTTGGAATCGACATATCTGTTCTCAGCTTTGAAGCGGTATCAGAGAAAATAGGGAACTGAAAAATACAGCTTCCTATTCCACAGCTGTGCAGAGCCATTCCGAGGTATCCGAGAAATATACCTCCGTTTACGTACCACTGATTAATTTCTCCTGCATTGAAGAGCGATTTATCCGTTGTAACAACGCAGAAATAAGGGATTTCGTCAAGAAAGCTCTGCGGAGGAACTGCCGAAGCGATCTGTCTGCATTTTTTCTTATCCAGCGAATAATAGACTCTCCAGGGTTCTCTGTTGCAGGCAGAAGGAGCTCTCTTGGCAAGAGACACCGCTTTAAGGAACTCTTCTTTTAAAACGGGCTCGTCGGAATATGTTCTCATCGAGTGTCTCGACATAACAAAGCGCTCAAAATCAATTTTTGTACCTGTCAGAAGCTCGTCTTTTTCGATAACCTTATAACCGCCGATGTATTCCGTTGTATACTTTGAAAGAAGAGGTTCAGCCTTTGCTTTCAGCTCTGAAACATCTACGCCGACCGATTCCTGGTAATCAAAATAGGCTTTCAGGATCGCAAGACATTCCTTGAATGTATAGGTTTCTGTTTTTTTATCTTCTGCCATTTTAAGCAGGATACCCGTCAGCTTTTCTGTTTTTTCCCTTCCATAGCCTTTTTTTACATTCGGAATACCCATGCCCTTCTCCAGTGCATGACAAAGAAGAAGCGCCGAAAGCTCCTTTGAAACTGCACCATTAACAGAACGCATATATTTAAATGAATTTATCGTATTATGCTTAGTTCTTTTAAGTTTATCAATAAATTCCATTTTATCCTCCTTTTGTTAAGAGCGTTTAAACTTCTTACCGATAGTGACGAACATTGCTTTAATAATGTCCTTATTAAGTATCAGACATACAGAATATCCGAAAACTGCATTGATGATATTAAACATAGTCGTTCCCTGATAAAACATTATAACCTCTACGGACATTATAAGTAAAATAATTGTAAGTGTTTTGAAATTATATTTTATTTTTACCAGTTTGCGGATATTAACGGATCTGAATATAAACAGACAGATATAGCTTACTAATGTCGAGATGGACGCCGCATATATCCCGATAAAATTGATAAGTGAAATATTGACAACTATGTTTACAACAGCTGCTCCTATTGTTGTTAATCCAACACTTTTTGACGCTTTATATGCAAGATATATTCCACCGAGATATATTGCCATACCTGAGAAAAATAGTCCGGCACAAAGTATAGGTATATGTGCATAAGCATCTTCATACGCACCTTTTATCAGTATCTTGAAAAGTATCGGCGCAGAACCTACAACAACGCCGAAAACTCCGCCCTGCAATCTGAGCATAGTGTCGAACATTTCCGTATAATAATCATTTGAATCCTTATCCTTTACGGTAAGAGCGGCGCATTCCTGCCACGCAAGATTAAGAGCGCTCTGAGCAAGATTTATAAGCTGCGGAATCTTTGTAGCCGCTGCATATACGGCGTTTACAGCGATTCCCAGAACATTTGTGACGATCAATCTGTCAGACATATTCATAACCCACAGTGACATTTCATTTGGAACTATCGGCCATGAATAACCAAGCATACTTTTCGTAACGTCCTTATCAACCAACGTCATATCAATGTATTTCCATATCTTTAGACGGAAAACAATATATATGAGAGACATGAAGCATGCAAGACATAGTGCTATAATGCCTCCGATGAGTCCCCATTTCAGTTCCCATACAAATATAACCGCGAAGATCATTTTACCCAAGGCGCTTATAATAGCACTTATTGAATAATCAAGATTCTTTCCCAATCCTCTTGCCATCTGCCTTACGGTATTTACAAGGATATCTGCAAGATAATAGCCGCATATCCATAGTCTTACAGCTGATGATGCCCCCGGAAGAAATATAAATAGTATCAGCAGAGAAATAACCGATATAGGCACTGTCAAAGAGAAGATATTTGTAATTATTTTCTTCTGCTTTTCCTTATCTTCCCTAACATCTAAGAGAAATCTGAAAGCTGCGGATTTCAACTGAAGAGTAAGCGACGGCAGATACAGAGAAACAAGTACGGTTATTATGTCATAAGTACCGTACTGTTCTTTAGTAAGACATCCTGTAAGTATTGGAAGCGTTATAAAGCTCGCAAGTTTTGGCAGAAAAGTACCTATTGAGATTATAAACGTGCTTTTTGCAAGAGAATTTTTCTTATTCATATATACTCCACTTACTCTTTTTAGTTTAAAACAGTATTATTTTACAGATCCAGAGCATTTTTCAGGAAATCGTATGCGAACTTTCTGTCCTCATTAAGCGACTGCTTTCCTTTGGAATAATCCGTATCTGTATTTCGCTCAAAAGCTGTTTCATCTTTTATGATTCTTGATTCAAGACCGTATTTATTTACAAGATCATTAAACTTTTCATCCTCATCGGAGCGCGATCTTTTCAATACGTAAAATTCCTTGTCATAAATAAAAGAAAACACTGCTGCATGGAACGAATCTGTGACGATAAATTCGGCATTTTTTATAAGACTGATAAATTCATACGCCGTGCCGTGCTTCACAACGGTATATTCTTTCTTCTCGTCAGAATAGTGCATAGGAAGTACAACAATGTTATAACCACTGTATTTTTTTGTTACAAGCTTCATATAATCCCAGTAGCGTTTATCCTCCATGACAAAGTAGCAGAGGACATATTTCTGATCCTGAATATTCCCAAGCTGTGCTTTTGCTGCAAAGTTATCATAGAAATCCTTATCATGCAGCAGAGTAGGATCAATAACCTTTACAACATTTCTGCCGAGAAGCTTTGAAAAATAATCAGCCGAGTTCTTTTCTCTTGTACTTATTGCTTTGAATCCGCTAAGAAGCTTTTTATAATATTTATTATATTTTTCCGGAAGCGTTTTTGCACCGGTACTCGAAGCATAAGCTACACGTGTAAGATTCTCAAAGCGTGCAAAATCAAGGAACATCTTATTTGGAACGCCCAGCGCCGGCTGCCATATAATATCGCTGCCTGTAATGAACATCATCTTGTCGCTTATCATTTGTTTCCACTGAGCCATTGTTCTGACAGAAACAGGCTTGAAATTATCTTTTATATATCTGTCGATGTTTTTTTGCTGCTCAGGCGTTATCTCATAAGGTGTCGGGTGAAAAAACTTCTCCTTTTCCTTATTATGAAGCTTCATCCTAACACGTGCATACAGCAGACTCGGATGCTTTATCAGGTATTCCTTTACCTTGAAGCTGTGCAGTATACATACGTCCAAGCCCTGTTCCTCAAGGTATCTACAGAGAGAAGCAGATTGAAGCTGGGTTCCGTAATTAGGACTTTTATACCAAGTAACGACGCAGATTTTTCTCATTTAAGTACCTCCGTAACAGGTTGTTCCAAACTCTTCAGAGCCGAGTATGGGCTGCTCTGATTCTTTTCATAAAGTATCTGTATACATATGTGTCTTTAAATTTAACTCGATTCAGAAGCTGACAGCTTATAATGAACCAAAAAGTGTTATAATACATATAGAACGACAGATTATCTATTATGCACTTCATACAGATAAGCGAAACTATAAGAAGCATAAAAATATCTTTATTTTTACGGCATTTAAACATCGCCATTGTATTGAATATAATGTAGAATGCAATAAAGATCAAGCCATATCGCTGCATTACTTGAATATACATATTATCAACATAAAAATATTTTGCATATACTGTCGCAGCTAAATTTCCTGAATCATCAAGTCCATAACCGACCCAGGGAATATCCTCTCCAAACAGCGTTACACCATACTGTTTAAGAGATATACTTGCAAATTCAAGTCTATCCTCGGTCATTCTGTTAAGCGATCTCATCCAATCCTTGTCGGGATCATACGCCAGAGCAGCAAAGATAGAAAAAGTAAACGCAATAACGAAAGAAGATGCCAGCAAGAAAGTCAGTTTCTTCCTTTTTACGAGAAAATCCTCCGCAGATTTCATGACAATGCACAACAATACAAATATTGCTATGATAATTACAGACGACACAAAAGAAAGTTTAGAATCTGTCTTTTTATACAACCACAGGTTTATCAGCAGCAAAACGGCTGCCTCAATAATTTTCAATGAATCCTTTCTGTAATACAGCCAGAGCGCAGTGGTATTAAACATAATCGCCGGTGCATTCAACGGAAATCTGAAACCGAGAAATTCTCTTGTTCTGCCGCTGTCCGAATGAACTGTAAGATCCGGAATAATATGAATCTTTGAAGATAAAATAACGAAAACCAATATAGCAAAAGATACAATAGCCGTAAATTTTGCAATTTTTCTGAAATCTATCCGAGCCGCCGAAATCAACAAGAACGGAATAAGACCTATAGTCGTAAAAAAAGATCCGCTTGTATAAGAAACGACAATATATATCAAAGCAGCCGCCGCAATAGCCGCCTGCTTTTTAAAATTGTGGTTTCCGCTGTGTATAATTTCCCCGACTGTAATTATCATCATGCACATAAGAATTATCAAGGAATATATTCCGCCGCTGAAATACTTATAATAAAGAGATGTACTCAGCGTGGAAAAAAATAGAAATATCCCATATGCAGCGAAGAAAAACACTTCATATGTTTTAAGACTGAACGTATTTTTAATTTTCATTTTAAAAACCTGCGTTTAATGTGAGTCTTGTATTTTTATCATATGAATTTGTATGAAAGATAGTTTGATTTTCTGAGCAGAAGCAGCTTCTTTGCCGCAGCTGCCGCATCGTAAATATCCCGATACTTAGCCTTTGTTGATTTTTCCCAATCAACGATAAGCTTTTTGTTTTCGCTTGTTTTTTCAAGCTTCAGGAGCATTGCGATTGAATTGGAATAGTACGCTGCAGCTCTTTTAAGCATATATGGAAGTCCGCCTGACAAATCGCTGCTTTTCTTTTCCGTATATAATTCATTTATGATATCTGCCACGTCAATAATCTCACGATAATGCTTGCGAATGCTGTTTATGCTGTTGCTCTGCTCGTCTCTTCCGAGTCTCCAATTGTATATAACTTCGCCAAAATATTCAATATTCTCGACTCCGCAAAGAGAATACATTACATATATCTGATCGGTATACAGCGTATGCAGCGGCAGCGGACGGAAGTTTTCTTTTACGACAGAAGTCTTGAAAGCATACGCCCACATAGCTACCACAGGATACTTAGCCGCTTCTGCAATAGTTATTTTCTTGCCATCAAGCTCATGGGTAAATTCGTACATTTCGTGCGATTTTTCGCCGTCGACCGCCTTTGCCGTATTTGAAACAAAGGCATCTGCATCAGATTTCTCCATGCGTTTTACAAGCTTTGCAAGACTTTCAGAACTAAACCAGTCGTCGCCGTCAAGAAGCTTGAAATACTTGCCTGAAGCGTGCTCAACGCTCCACATTACTGTAGAACCATATCCGCCGTTCTCCTTATGAACAGGGAAAAATACATCCGGATATTTATCGGCATATTCCTGTGCTATGGCAAGGGTATCGTCCTTTCCGCCGTCATCTATAATAAATACCTCAAGCTTATCAAGGATTTCCGGCACAACAAGAGAATCAAGGGTTTCTCTTATATATCTGCCGACATTATAAGCGGCGATGGATATTGTAAGTATCTTATTCATGACATTTCCTCCATTGCTCTCATAATTTCAATCGTATGTTCAATCCCTGTCTTTATGTCAAAATATGGCGTCCAACCTATTTTTTTCAGCTTGGAGCTGTCGAGTATCGCCTTTGTGACCTTTGAAAAACCGAGAGCTTCCGTTTCATCCGGAATGTCAAAAATAACCCTTGTCCCTGCATAGTCCGCAATAAGCTGAGCAAGATCCCGGAGAGTTATGTCACACGACTCTGTTGAAATATTGTATGCTTCTCCGCACAACGCTTCGGTAAGACAGTAAAGCACGCCTGTGACGGCATCAGGAACATATGTGAACGAATAGAACTGATCGCCCTTGCTTTTTAGAACAATGTCCTCTCGATTTACGCCCTTTTTAATAAACTGTGAAACTGCCTTCGTATCAGTATTAAGCATAGTTGCACCAAAAGAACGAGTAAGTCTCGGTATTACTATATCCATGCCATACTGCTTGATATATGCCTGGCAAAGAGCTTCAGAGACACGTTTGCTCTCCGGATAACCGGCACGCAGCGTATTACTGTTAATATATCCGCAGTAATCTTCGCTGAATTTCTCAGAATCGCCTCTGTTTTCACCGTATATCTCATTAGACGAGGCAAACAGAAAACGTTTTACATTGTGCTGCCGTGCAAATTCGAGAAGCGACTGCAAGCCAATGACATTGACGGTAATAGTTCCGATAGGGTCGCTTGCATAGGCAACAGGGTGCGTATTGCTTGCAGCATGGAAAACGTAGTCAACATCGCCATCAATTACAATATCCTCAGCTTTGCAGATATCGCACTGCACAAATTCAAAACTATCGTCCGAGATATATTCAGAAAATCTGCTCTCTGCCTTTGCGGAGCTTCTTCCAAGCGCGTATATTTTGCAATTCAGACCACTATTTCTGTTTCTATACATAATTGTATCTATCAGGAAGCTTCCGATCAGACCTGTCGCACCCGAGATAACAATAGAAGAATCCCTGAGTTTATCCCAATTTATTCCACATCCGGCAGCCATTTTAACATCGCTTATATAGATGTCGTTGCTCAGCAGTCTCATAATATTCTCCTCTCATTTAAGCCATGTATCTTTGTCAGCCTTGATATAAGCCTTGAACAACTCCAGGTCATCCTTTGTTGTAAGCTTTATATTTTTATCTGAGCCGGCAGCAAAGTACAGCCTTTCGCCAAGCTCCACCATCATCGTATTGGTATATGACGAGCCATAGATGCCAATTTCCTTTTCAAAGGCTTCGTGATATGCACTGTCTAACTTTCCGAATTTATATGCCTGAGGAGTCGAAACGCGCCTCAAAGTCTCTCTGGGGATGTATTTTATAGTAGAAATATCATCATCTACGACAAAAATCTGCTCGTTATATGGCATAGATGTGACAGCATTTCCGTACTTATTGCACTTTACTATAACATCTGAAAGAACAGCGTCGTCAACAAGCGGACGAATACCATCATGTATAATGACTATATCGTCCTCAGCAGCGATGCCTTCGAGATTATACACACCATTACGTATAGACTCCTGACCTGTTTCACCGCCGGAAACGACCCACTTCAGCTTTGTGATATTGAACTGCCTTGCATAAGCCCATAGAATATCGTGCCAGCCGTCAATGCAAACGACCTCGATAGCGTCGATCTGAGCGTGTTTCTGAAAACTTTCAAGCGTATATACGAGAACAGGCTTATCATATACATTAATAAACTGTTTAGGAATCTCCTGTCCCATTCTATGACCCGAACCTCCGGCAATTATAACCGCATAATTCATATTATTTCTCCTTTAAAATAGATTTCAGTGACGCAAGCATAACAAGAGCATTAAACATAAAATAGAAAACTGTGAATACATCTGAGGTATTTGTCAGTATCGCCGCCAGCATCAATACCTGGGCTCCGCCGGTAGTGGATTTGAGATTCAAAGCGATCACTTTTAACGGACTGAAATGCGAACGATCTGAAACGGCCTTTGTGAACTCCTTGTCCATTAAATGTGAAATTGTTTTGTGCATTATAAGTCTCGGAAAAAGCGTGAAAAGCGCCGACAGACCTCCGAGGACGAGATAGACGTCCTTGTCCATGGGAAGGATTGAATCGCATATGTTGTCAAAATGCGCCGCAGCAATTCCCATCGAGAAAAACGAAAGGGCTGAAGCAAGATATCCGCTCATAGCATCATAAACGCTGCCAAGTTTTGAAAACTCCTTCTTGTATCTCGCAACGTTGCCATCAACACCGTCAAGGAGATTCCAGAGAAAGAACATAAGCCATGCTATGACAAGAACCGACTTGTTTTCAGCAAGATAAAAAAGAATAAATCCTATTATCTGCGGAATTATCGAAATCAGCGAAATGGTGTTAGGGCGTATATTGGTGTACAAAAACGGGATCGTCAATACATACGAAATAGGTCTTCCTATGTAAAAAGCGAAAAGGTCATTTTTTGCACTTGCCCTTTTTTCACTCGACATAGTTTTTTCTGCTATCTGTTTTGGTGTTATCATTACGCTTACCTGCCTGTCTTTAAGAACTTTTTTCGTTTCCGTTCAAACATGATCGGTCTCAGATAATTATATATCAGCGATACGCTTCTGAGGGTAACGGCTTTTGGCAAGGCAAGGCACAGCTTCTGTCCAAGCTTTACCGCTGTTCCGCGATTATCCGCCATAAACGGAGAATCCGCCCACGGAGTCATCTTCTTATACTTGATATACGCATTGAGATGAGGATGAGTGCTTCCTGCTTCCCAAGGTCTGTTCGGCACAAGAAAAAGTCCTGTATAATGAACGATCTTAGGATTTTTTCTTGCATTCAGATACTGTTCCTCGGTATACGAATAATTTCTCGGCATTCTAAGGGTATGCATCTCCTTATATTCAAGGGCAAATACGATAGTCACGGTATTATACTCCGGCGGAAGAATATAAATACGTCCGGCAAAAATATGATTCAAAATGCTTTGCTCATTAAAAACAAAGAAACCATTTTTTTCATATATATAATCTATAAAACGCTGTTTTACATTGTCCTCACGCCATTTTTTCAGATTCATAAGGAGCATTCCCGAATTACAGTACGTCCCATTATCCGGAAGGTCTACAAGCTTTGCATACCTGACGCTAAGACAGTCATCTACGCCGGCTATATAGCAATCTTTAAAATCGAGATTCCACAATTCCGTCAGATCGCCCTCTATGATAGTATCGGAATCGAGATAAAGAACTCTGTCGACATCCTCGGGAAGGAGCTCAGTAATAAAAAGTCTGTTATAACCAAATCCGAGCCATCCTTTTTTAGTTGTGGAGAGTTTTATATCAAGTTTCTCCGACCAGTTCGGCATTGCGACGAATTCTATTTTTCGTCCATATTTATCCGCAATGCTCCGGAGCTTCCTCTTGCTGCTGCCGGACATTTCCTTCTCAATATATAATACATTTATTTCGTCAAAGCTTTTGTTATTTTCAAACAGCGAGGTCATTGAAACAGCTGTGACCTCTGCAAATTTATCGCTGCTATGATATACCACCCACATATTTATTCCCCTGTCTTAGTGTACAATTGGCAGTCCTGCGCATATATAATGTATATTTCAGACCTGCCGAAAATTTTTATTGATAAAAATATTTCAGAAATTTGATTTTTCCGGAAAGAAGTATCAGCAGCGCTGAAAACGCGATCGTACATACCGTTACCCAGCAAAGTCCGACCATCCAGCCTTTTTCTGCAAGTAAAACGGAGAAGACAGTACCGGGAAGAAGTCCGGGAAGCGCGCTTAAAAAAAGACGCTGTGACAGGAATATCGCCGTACTCATTTTTCTCAGGTTTCCGGAAAGCTTTTTGTCTATAGCCGGCTGAACGCTTGTAATGCTCCAGTAAACGGCAAAAAAGGTAAATATGAACAAAGTTATTATGGTATTGGAATTGTTTGATCCAACAATCATTTTCGCAAATAACGCCTCTCCGATAAACACCGCGCCGGAGGCAGCTGACAGGAAAAACCATCTGTTAAAAATTCCATAATATGTCTTTTCGTCGCGCGATCGGAGCTGTGCAATAAAAGCACCAAGTGCAATATACGGAAATCCATTAAATATACCGTTTCTTGAAGTAATGAAAATTTTCAGATACACTTCAAATATCTTTCCGACTATCGGAATACAGCTGGTAATATTATAATAACAGTCGCCCATCGCTCCAAGAACGCAAAAAATAGCGGCTGTAATAAGCATTCCCCTGCTTCCGAATTTTTTCAGGAAAAAATATGCCATTACCGCGCCTGCCGCCGAAGCCGGAAGATACCATATCGTATTATAGGTCGAATATACGATCGCTCTGTGTATATATGATATTATTTCTCCGTTTTCCGGCGCAAATCGTATCCATGTAAAAATCTTGAACAGCACATATACCGCAGACCATACACCGTAAAGCCGCAATATTTTGACACAGTAATCCTTTAAGCATCGCCTCTGTTCAATTTCATCAACAACATAGAGCTTTTTGAACAGAAAATATCCGCTGTACGCAAAAAACATGGGAACAGCAATAATATACACAGACACTGACAGATCAACAATACGCGGCAATTTTCCTGCGGCATACTCATTGATGAAGTGACTGAGAAGAATAAGCAATGCCAAAAGCACCTTAACAATATCTACAAGGGAATATATCCCGTTTTTTTCGGTCTTATGCATATTATCAGCTTTCTCCGTTCAAGCATCTGCGGCAGAAATTCTCCGCCTTTTCATCCTTGTACAGGAACTTGTCATCGCCCGTAATCGAATTTATAACTCTGCTGAAATCAGCAATACTCAGACCTTTATCCATAAAATATGAAGCATAATTCGGATTACATTGATTTGCCGCTGTGATAAAATACTCAAGAGTATATCCCCAAGGCAGCCTGCCGTATATCTCCTTCAAGGCTGTGTCCCATATCTCAAAAACAGGTTTCAGATCATATGAACCGCCCCTGAATGTATTAAGATAATTACAGAGCATCTCAAGATTGAGATTACCTGCGCCTCTGCCCATTCCATAAACGCTCGCATCAATGATAATATCATGTTTAAGATCAAGCTCGGCGAAAGAAGTCGCATTTGAAAATGCCTGCTGCATATTATTATGTGCATGATAGCCGATCTTTATACCGCTGTCAACATATTCGTCAGCTATACGGGCATACCTGATAAGCTGCTCTTTTGTGAGCAGACCGAAAGTATCGACGATATATATTGCATAGGGTCTTATCCTGCTGAAACGCTCGCACATATCGGCAAACTGTTTTTCGGAATACTGCTCGACTCTTGTTGGCTGCACGCCAAGATGATATCCCTTATCAACAATGTGTGAAGCATACTCATACGCTTCGTCAAGACAGCGCATCCAAAAAGAATACCGAACAAAATCCGGGCCTTCTTCCGTACGAGGCGAGAGCATTTCAGGCGGAAAATAATTCGCCATTTCTACCAAGACAGCATAAAGCGCGCTTTTTCGCTTCCGTCCTATGATATCTGCCGCCTGCCTCGTTGAATTGAAAATAGAGCGATGAGCCTGATACGGTTCATTGCGCATAAAGCCAAGTTCAATCACGTCTGCCCGGACCTCATCGAGCTTCTCCCTTATAAAGCGGATATTTTTCTCACCAAATTCCCAGTTATTTACATATCCGCCGTCTCTCAATGTACAGTCAAGAACACTGACTTTATTCATTCGATCTATTCCTTTCACCTGCGAAGCGCCTAATATTTTCAGATATTGCCTGCCACATTCGCATATCGTTTTTATTTGACTGAAACGATATATGCGGCGTGATTATAACATTTTCCATTTCCCACAGTCTGCTCTCTGACGGAAGCGGTTCTTCCTCAAAAACATCAAGTACAGCTCCGCCGATATGATCTTCCAGCGCGTCCGCAAGAGCCTCCTCGTCAATAATTCCGCCCCTGGAAATATTGACAATAACCGCGTCTTTTCTCATTACCGCTAATCGCTCTTTTCCAAACATACCTCTCGTCTGTTCCGTTAACGGAAGAGTAAGAACAACAATATCACTGTTGGAAATCACTGCATCAAGCTGAGCCAGCGGATAAACCTTTTTGAAGAATGACGAATCATTCGGATAGAGGTCAACTCCGTATACATTTTCTGTAAAAGCGCCGAAACGCTTAGCGGTCTCTTGCCCAACGCTTCCGCAGCCAATAACGGCAACAGTACTGTCAGATAATTCAAGGATCTCACGGTTTTTCAGCCAGATATGCTCCTGCTGATTACGAGAGAAAAAACGAGCCTTTTTATAAAGCTGCAAAACTCCGCCTACAGCATATTCTGCCATTGGTATACTATATACACCCCGGGCATTGTTCAGCATGATATCCTTCTCTTTTATATGATCCAGCGGAACGCGGTCAAGACCCGCACTCAGAAGCTGGATATATTTCAGACTTTTAAACTGTTTTATATCATGATGGACAAATAGCCAGTTGCAGATAACAGCGTCGACATCAGACACATCTGTATCAAACTCTGAATCTTCTCTGGGCATAAAAATCACATTGAAGCCAAGCGAATTAAAAAAAGCCCTTCGCTCATCGTTTATTTTAAAGCTGCCTGCTATCAATAATTTCATCATGCTTCGTTTGTTTTGAAAAACTCGTTGATCTCTGCGTCCATTTCTTCGGGAATACAGCCGCCGCCCAGAAGTATTTTGCCAAAGCGGCAGGTCATATCCATACATTCCCGAATATGCCATCTCGGTCTCCAGCCAAACACGGACTTAACTTTACTGCAATCAAGCTTAAGGAAGTTAGCCTCGTGCACGGCATTATTTTCGGAAACGTTTATCCATTTTGCATCCTCTCCCCAGTATTCGCAAAAAAGATCAGCCAATTCTCCCGTAGTAACGCAGTCGCAGTCATCAGGACCTACGTTATAGTAACCTGCAAAACGTTTATCCTCATACTGCCTGCCCGCTATCATAAGATACACGAAAAGCGGTTCAAGGACGTGCTGATATGGTCTTGTAGACAATGGATTGCGGACGATGATATCCTTTCCATCCCGCATTGCTCTTATACAGTCCGGGATTATTCTATCGTTGGCAAAATCGCCGCCGCCAATAACATTTCCGGCGCGTGCCGTAGAAACAGACACTGTACCGCCGCTGAAAAAGCTGTTTATATAGCTGTGAGTAACAAGCTCCGAGCAGCTTTTGCTGTTGGAGTAGGGATCAAATCCGTCAAGAGGCTCGTCCTCTCTGTAGCCCCAGCACCATTCACGGTTATTATAAACCTTATCGGTAGTAACATTCAGCACGCTCTTCACGCAGTCCGAGAGTCTCACGCATTCAAGCACATTGACCGTACCCATGACATTGGTATCATAGGTATACCTTGGATCATTGTAGCTGTCGCGCACGATCGGCTGAGCGGCGAGATGAAATACGATCTCCGGCTTTGCTTCATCGAACACCTGTCTGAGCTTATCGAAATCACGTATATCACCGATAACGCTGTTCATTCCGGATTCGATGCCAGACAAACTGAAAAGATTCGGAACTGTCGGAGGTTCAAGGCTATAGCCTGTAACCAGCGCTCCGGCATTTATCAGTATTTTGCAAAGCCAAGTTCCTTTAAATCCCGTATGTCCCGTTACAAGAACTCTTTTCCCTGCATAGAAGTTCATATCGAACATTAATTTTCCCACACTTTCCACGGAGCACTGCCGTTATTCCACATTTTTTCGAGTATATCTTTTTCTCTTTTTGTATCCATACACTGCCAGAAGCCCTTGTGCTTGTACGACATAAGCTGTCCCTTCTGTGCAAGCGTCTGAAGAGGAATTTTCTCAAAAATACAGCTGTCGCCGTCAAGATAATCAAAGATCTGCGGTTCAAGCACCATATAACCAGCGTTGATAAGCGCACCGTCATTGCGGCTTTTTTCTCTGAAAGCACGCACTGCATTATCGCCTCCTACATCAAGAACGCCTTTTTCCTGTTCCTGTATCACAGCAGTAAGCGTAGCTATTTTTCCATGAGTTTTATGAAATTCCACAAGCTTTTCGATATTGACATCGCACACGCCGTCGCCATATGTCATAAGAAAAGGTTCGTTTCCGATATAGGGCTGTATGCGTTTTATTCTTCCGCCTGTCATAGTATTCAGTCCGGTATCCACAACCGTAACTCTCCAAGGCTCACAATACTGGTTATGAATAAGCATATCGTTCCTGCCGTTGGTAAAATCGAAAGTAATATCGCTGTTATGCAGAAAATAATCGGCAAACCATTCCTTGATAACATGCTGCTTATAGCCGGCACATATGACAAATTCGTTGAATCCGTAAGCGGAGAAGCCCTTCATAATATGCCAGATTATCGGTTTTCCTCCGATCTCGACCATTGGTTTCGGTTTATATTGGGATTCTTCAGAAATTCTTGTCCCGAATCCTCCTGCTAACAGTACTACTTTCATTTGATATAGTTCTCCTTGTATGTTATGCCCAGCCGCCGAAAAACTCAACTGTTTCAAGATCCGTGTGCCATATACGATGATCTGCTGCCGCGGTATACGCTGCAGACATATTCCAAAATCGACTGGTCTGTTAATTAAGGTCAATTTGTTTTAGTTTGTTCTCTAGTGCATAGAATCGCACTATGTTCCTCTTAATTATAACATAAATATGCTTAGATTTCAAGTCCTTATTTTGAAAAAAAAAGAGCATTATTACTTTCTTTTATGTGAAACGTGAACAATTTTTCACCCAAAATTCGTTTGTTATTTTAATGGCAGCCCTCATATTGGGGGTATCGACTTTTCTTGGTCAGCACCGCACGAAAATTGTGCGCCGCCATTGATATATTCAGAATCCGTTCTCCGGCAGCATCCTATATCTATTATTCTACAAATAAGCATTCAAATTGTAATTTTTTTGTAAACATCATTTGATAATCAATGTTTTTTTGTTGAAAAAGCCATATTTTCAGCCCTTATATGAAGGGACATTTAAATTTGTATCCGGGAGGGGAAGGCTTATATTCAAATGTCGCTCAAATCAAACTATATCATGGAGGAATTAAAATGATTACCATCAGAAATGAAAAATTCATCAGGTTCGTGACAGGTGAAAACGGAGAGAAACGTCCGGCGTTTATCGCAGAGCTTGATATTGACACATCAGCTGAACTGCCTAAAGCCAATGTCATCAACGGCAGAATACTTCTACAAGGCTCATCTGCTCTTATCATTACAGAAAACAAGCTCGCCGTACTCGCCGGAAACGGAAATTGGTATGCTGATGGGGAGGTGATAAAATGAATCTGCACGAGATCTATTCAGCAGCTCAGCTTGCGTCAAACAACTATGCTAAACAAGCCTCCGAGGTATACAGCCAGTTAATGCTTGATCGCAGCGCATTAGGCTATACCGCCAAAAATCTGCTTAAAAACACTGCCGTATCGCAGACAAAAAACGGCGTTACCTTTACGGTAAATACGGACGGATCACTATCAGCCAACGGCACCTCTACAGCGGATACTGAGGTCATCATAAATGATTGGACCGATTTTCCGCAGAATATGAAAAACAACAATATGATCATCACAGGCTGTCCGTCAGGAGGTTCAGGCAGCAGCTATCGAATAGCCGTACACAGCAAAAAAAATGCATCGGAATCATATTCAGGACTCGGTGCGGACACTGGTGAGGGATTTGTTTTCAATACGTCAAATCAGTTTGTCCGCATAATACTTCGTATAGGAAAGAACATCACTATGAACGGTCTCACATTCTATCCTATGCTTCGTTATGCCAATATAACCGATTCTGACTACGAACCGTATAAACCCTCCGTGAACGAACGTCTTGCCGCTTTGGAATCGGCATCCGTTATGTCATCGAACTCCACTGATTCAGATCACGCCCAAAATACGATTTATACAAACGAGACAAATGAATAACAAAAAAATCGACTGACAAAACGGGCTGCCGCAATTAACAACGCGGCAGCCCGTAACTTAGAACCTGTGTTCATAGAGAAGATGTTCGGATTTTCAAGGCAGCACCGCATAAAGATTGTACGGCAGATGCGCAGTCAAATTTTTTGTCAGGTTGCATAAAAACGACGCAGGCATACTGCCGTATGTCAAGGAGTTTTTGTGTAAGATGACGGAAAATTTGCAAGCAGATGACGTGCAAAGTCGTCAGACGTGCTTTATGCGGTGTTGCCTCAAGCATAATTTTGCCGAAAATACGTGCGGCTTATCTTATGAACACAGGTTCTTATAGTCAACACCTCACAGGGAACACGAGACGTTGACTTTATTGCCTTTAAAGATCGAGATAATTCAGTAATCCGGAGTATATCGTCAGCGCCACCTTTTGCTGATACTCCTCAGTATTAAGCAGCGCCGCCTCTTCCGGATTGGAAAGGAATCCGCACTCTACCATGACAGTCGGATTATTGCTGTAATAGCACAAAAACAATTCCTTGCCGCAAAGCTTTATCTCACGGTCATTATCGGGCTGCAAGATCTCGCCGAAATTCTTTTGCAGACACCTCGCAAGCGTCTCACTGTCAGCATTAGTCCCGGAATAGAACATCTGTCCTCCGCTATACCTGGAATCAGTAAACTGGTTCTGATGGATCGACAGACATACAGCGTTGTCGTACTTGTTGAACAGCTCCAGCCGATTATCCATGTCAGAGCTTTTCTGCGCCGCTATGCCCTCAACTCCCTTGTCATGAATAGAAATATCACTGTCTCGCGTGACCTCGACCTGAAATCCTGAAATAACAAGCATATCTCTGAGACGCTGCAAGATGCTGAGGTTTATCCCCTTTTCAGGCACGCCCTCCGCTGATGTACAGCCGCCGTCGATCCCGCCGTGCCCTGCATCAAGAACAATAATAGGCAGATCCTCCGCCAGGCTGTCGGCGAAAGCGGGAACGGCGCTTCCCTTTTCGGAAATCAATGAACCGCCGGCAATAACAGCTGCTGCACTGCCGAACAGCAATGCTCCGAGAACGATTTTTCTTTTGATTCTATTCATATCTGATGCTCCTCTACGTAAGATATAGGACAGCGCCGCCAAAAGACCGTCTAAAACGTGCTTTGTGCGGTGCTGCCTTAAAGTTTATGCTGAAAAGCGGCAAAAAATACGGCACAGGAGCTCTCCCATGCCGCAATTTATTTCACATTCAGTTTTTCTTATTCCATGTCGGCGTCTTTCCCGTAGAAACAGCTGCATAGTAGACCAGAATATCTGACGCGTCGCTGGCGTCAATTTTACCGTCGCCGTTGACATCAGCGGCTGTCTCCTGCCAGGTTTCCAGACCTGAGCCGCGTCCAGTCGATAACTGCGAATAAGCTACGAGAACGAAGGAAGCGTCTGAGGCGTCGATCTTTCCGTTGCCGTCAACATCGCCAATCGTCGCAGCCTGAGCCTCTCCTGCAACGGTCAGCGTTATCTGAACGTCCACATTATCGGCGCAATGAGCAGTAATGGTGACTGTACCCTCTTTTTGCAGGGTAACGTTATTTCCCGAGATCTGTACCATACTATAGTCGGAAGGCTCAAGCCAGTAGACCTGCGGCGTTCCGGCAGTATATTGCAGAGTGATCGTATTTCCCGGTTTTAACTGTGCAGAATCCGGCGGTACAATTCCATATCCGGAGGGCGACTGTGTCGCTGTTGTTACGGGTACAGTTGTGGTGGGTTTAACTGTGGTAATCGGCTTTGCCGTGGTTGTCGGTTGAACCGTAGTTATCGGCTTCGCCGTGGTTGTCGGTTGAACCGTAGTTATGGGCTTTGCCGTGGTTGTCGGTTGAACCGTAGTTACCGGCTTTGCCGTTGTTGTTGGCTTAACCGTAGTTACCGGCTTTGCCGTTGTTGTTGATTGAACCGTAGTTACCGGCTTTGCCGTTGTTGTTGGCTTAACCGTAGTTACCGGCTTTGCCGTGGTTGTCGGTTGAACCGTAGTTACCGGCTTTGTCGTAGTAACAGGAGGCGCTGTAGTCACCTGCTGTGCTCCACCGATCGAGCTTATAACAATATCCCTTGTGGCAGTGTTGCCGTTCACATCAGTTGCCGAGATCGTATATGTGCCGTTGCTGGAGAAATTAACATCAACTCCGGTGCATGAGCTGTAGGTCTTGCCGTTTACAGTCAGACTGCTCAGCTCGTCTGTCTCGATATTCACGGACGCATACGAACTGTTGGCAGCCGTTATAACAGCGTTTATAACAGGCGCGGTTTTATCGCTGGAGTCCTTTGGGTCAACCACCTCCACAACGTCGATGCTGCTCTTCGCCTGACCGCCGGATGTGGAATTTGAATACGAAGTATAAACGCCGTTCTTCTGGAAGTAAAATGTGCAGAACGCAGCCTGTCCCGGCTCGAAGCCTACTATTTTCGGCTTGACGTAAGAGCCGTCATTATTATAAAGAATACAGGTTATCGAAGAAATATAATAGCTCGAAGGCGAAGTAATTGCAAATTTATCCGACGAATCGAATTTAGCCGTGTCGTATTTTCCCCACACATCATAGACCGCAACTTTAGAACCGCTTGCCAGAGTCGCCGCCTTATTGTATTCCCAATGGATATAAGTTTTATAGGCGCTTTTCGTATTGTCCAGGATACCGTCGACAGAACCGGAAACATAAACCGCATCAGCAGTAAAATAATTTCCGTGAGCAGCAGCATTTGCAGAAACCGCAGCAGCTCCGCAGAGCAGCAGGCTTAGTACTTTTTTCAAGGTTTTCATATATCCTCCAGTATTCTTTCGGTGCGGATACTTTCAAATCCGTCAGCCGTTAATTTTACTATGCTGTTAAAAATAAGATGATGCTTTGCATCGTAATCCATTGTCCGGTGATAATGTCCGGAAAACCAGAGCTTGAATGATATCATACGGTCTATGACATCGAAAAAACGGGTAAGCTTGTTGGTGCCGTACCGCTCAGGCGGAAAAAGCTCCGACTGTATTCTTTCCGGAAGCGAATGAGTAATAATGACGTCCACCCTGTTCCCGGCTTTATTCAGCGAATCCACGGCTCGTTTGTACTCTTCATCAGATGGCATTTCACGCTCCCAGATAGACACGCCGGGCTTGCGGAATTCCTTGTCATGACTTTCCGCGCCCCCAAAAGCCAGGATCTTCCTGCCGTCAATGTCGAACACATAGCCGCGGCAAAGATGAAAGACATGATCTGACACTCTATGGATCATACCGCCGTGCCATTCCTCTTCCGGGAGCTGCTCCAGGAGGTCGAAATTTTCATGATTGCCGTCGATCCAGAGCGTAGTCCAGGGCTTATTTTCGAGCCACCTCCGCCAATAAAGCTCTTCATTGGAATCATCCCACAAAAGTCCGAAATCACCGCAGATAATGAGGTAATCGTCACGGGTAAGCTCTTTCTGCTCCGGAAATCGTTTTGTGCTCAGCTTACTTATGTCAAAGCTTCCGTGAATGTCGCCGGTAATGAATATCAAGGGTGATGCTCCTTTCAATGCAATGGATAAGGCGGCTGATGCTGTTCAGCGCGGATAATATCAGCCCAATAATATTATAACACTTCATACAAAAAATGTCAACAATTATACCAAATAATACTAATCCCCTAAAATCCGATAGACATCGGCTTTTAGGGGAACGCCTGCTGCGCAGGCTACAATCGGCTACGCCGATTGCCGTCTCATACAATCCTCTACGCTGCCTACGGCGGCTAAATTTCGATAGCCTTATCTATCGAAATTAAGAGGATTGGTATAAAAAAGCGTTCATCATATACTCCCTTTTAAAAAAATTCAATGAAAAAAGCCTCTTTACAATAATAAAAAAAAGTGGTATAATAGTTATAAAGCGATAAGCTGTAATTTTTGGCAGCCGGCTGTACAGCTGTTCTGCCTTAGTTGGAGGAATTATTATGTCAATGTATGTAACCTGTCTTGACCTTGAAGGAGTTCTCGTGCCCGAGATCTGGATCGCCTTTGCAGAGGCGACCGGTATCCCGGAGCTGAAAAAAACCACCCGTGACGAGCCGGACTACGACAAGCTCATGAAATACCGTATCGGCATTCTGAAGGAGCACGGTCTCGGACTGAAGGAGATCCAGGAGACTATTGCAAAGATCGACCCTATGCCCGGCGCAAAGGAGTTCCTGGACGAGCTTCGTTCGATTTGCCAGACTATCATCATAAGCGATACGTTCACACAGTTTGCTGCGCCTCTCATGGCTAAGCTCGGTATGCCTACTATCTTCTGCAACACTCTTGAAGTGGCAGAAAACGGCGAGATCACCGGATTTAAAATGCGCTGCGAAAAGTCTAAGCTTACAACAGTAAAGGCTCTCCAGTCCATGGGCTTTGAGACTATTGCAAGCGGCGACAGCTTCAACGATCTTGGCATGATACAGGCAAGCAAGGCAGGCTTCCTGTTCAGAAGCACCGAGCAGATAAAGAAGGATTATCCTCAGTACCCTGCCTTTGAGACATACGACGAGCTGCTTGCTGCGATCAAGGACGTTATCAAGGACTAATGTGGCTGATCATTGCCGGACTGGTACTTCTTGCCTCTGTCGGAGGATTTATCTACCTGACAGCAGGCTTTCACCGATTCGGCTTCATGAGAAAGCTGAGTGAGGATCACAAAATATCGTCCTGGCTCATTTCCGCCGCCGCAATAGCGGTAATAGGCGGAATATGGGCGCTTATCAACATCTGGTCTGTCATGATAGTCCTCATCCACCTTTTCTTCTTCTGGCTTGGCGCAGACGCGGTATCGGCGTTCATATCACGCTGCCGGAAGAAAAAGCCAAAGCGGAATTATGCCGGAGCAGCGGCGCTTCTGGTGACGACTGTCTATCTTTCTATAGGTTGGTTTCTCGCTCATGCCGTTGTCAGGACTGACTACGATCTCCAGACGGATAAAAGCATCGGAAACCAGGGGCTTCGCATAGCTCTGGTTGCCGATTCTCACCTTGGAATAACTCTGGACGGAGACCAGTTCACCAGTCAGATGAAGCGGATAAACGCGGACGAGCCTGATATGGTGATCGTTGCCGGAGACTTCGTTGACGATGACAGCGAGCGCAAGGACATGGTCAGGGCGTGCGAGGCGCTTGGCAATATCAGGACGAAATACGGCGTGTTCTACTCTCTCGGCAACCATGATAAGGGCTATTTCAGCAGCGGACGGGATTTCACCATCGACGACGTTATTTCAGAGCTGGAGAAAAACGGCGTGACAGTCCTTATGGATGAAGCCGTTATGATCGACGAAAATATCTGCATTATCGGCAGAAAGGACAAAAGCGAGGAAGCCTCCGGCGGAAGAAAGACTATGGCGGAGCTGACAGCCGGATTGCCGGAGGAAAGCTATAAGATCGTCATAGATCATCAGCCCAACGACTATGCTTCGGAGGCGGCAGGCGGTGCGGATCTTGTTCTTTCCGGTCATACACACGGCGGACATATTTTTCCAGCCGGATATATCGGTGTGCTCATCGGCGCAAATGACCGTGCTTACGGCACAGAGCGGAGGGACGGCACTGATTTCGTGGTAACAAGCGGAATTTCAGGCTGGGCTATTCCATTTAAGACAGGCTGTAAGTCGGAATATGTTCTTATTGATGTTGAAGAAAGCAATTAAGGCAGGGAAAATTTCTCCCTGCCTGTTTTTGTATAATATAAGGAATTTTTTTGAATTTGCTGTAAAAGTATCAGGGAACGCCCTCTCTTGCAGGGCGTTCCCTCTTTCAAAACAGTCCACTGGACTGTTTTGAAATTCACCCTTTGCGGAGCGCCTGAAGGCATCATCGACCTACGGTCGATTTGGGACTCTGTCCCAAACCCTGCCAAAGGCGCCGCCTCTGGACTCTGCAAAAGGGACAACCGTCCCTTTTGAAACCCGGTGTTTACTTTTCCTCCGCCGACGCCCTGCTCTTCTTTACCGCGCCTGCGATTTTCTGAACAACAAATTCCAGAAGCACCCAGAAATACTTGACCGCAAGATACAAAACAACTCCTGCGACCGTGGAGACCAGGAAAATCATCAGATTCTTCTCCTGCGGAGTCTTTTCCGCCATTTCCGCAAGCACCTTTCCTCCAAGCCACTCCTGCACGCAGTACAGCTCAAGGCTGAACATTCCGAAAAATCCGAAGAATTTGTTAATAACCTTTCCGATTATGCCTGCCTTCGGAATATTGCACAGCATATCCAGAAGCTTTGCAATAACAAATGGAAAGCTTACTGCAATGAGCATATTCGGGAACGAACAGTTGGAAACCGGCACAATAAACGTCCAACCCAGCATATTTGCCATGTAAGCATAGTAAAGTCCCGTAGCAAGCACCGCTGCCAGCATAAACCAAGTCGTCTTTGTAAATTCGATCTTCTTGTTTTTCGTCAGCCAGCCTGCATATACGCCGAAAAGGAACACGGGTATGCGGTTTGTGAAGCCGTAGAGATCCTCTCGCAGATCTGCCCGGAAATATACCGACGCTCCAGCCCAGAGGATAAACATTGCCGCAGTGAAAACAAGCTTGTTCGACGACCGCGAAAACAGCTTCCAATAAAGCGGAAACAGCAGATAAAGCGTTATGATAGCCGGAACAAACCACAGGAACGAGTACATACTCACCTTGTAGAAGTTTATTCCCAGTACGTTTTTCCAGAAAATATCCGGCAGCCATTCTTCGGTTATGCAGCGTATCAGTCCGACAATGAAGAACGGCAGGAATACTCGCTTCAGCCGCCTGTAATAGAAGCTGAAAATATTTGATTTTCCGATGGCGAATACAAGTCCGATTCCCGAAAGGAACAGGAAAATATCAACTCCGCAGAAGCCTATCCGCTGTATGTAGCTCTCGAAATCATAGAGCTTTCCCAGCTCGGTGACCTGCTTCTGCCATAAGTGGAAAAACAGTATCCACAATGCTGCGATTCCCATGATCGCACTCCGGTACTTTGAAAGCAGCTCCAGTCCGTATCTGGAGCTTTTCACCTCTGCCGCCGTCTCCTTAACGGCGGTTTTTTTCTTCTCACTCATTTTTCACCTCATCAATATTTCAGTTTTATACTAATAACCAATTGTTCTATGTATAAAGCCGTTGAATAGACTGGGGCTGATCAAGGGCGTTTGACGCAGAGCAGGCGCAGTATAGACGGCGGATTTATCCGTAGGTTAATTGGTTATTAGCATTATAATGTACATATCCTCGTCAGCCGTATATTCAACAGTGTCGCTTATGTCCACATAATCGCTCAATTCCCATAGCCGCTCGTTTTCCATCAGATCCTCAAGAGCCTCGTCATAGGCATTTTTGCTGCCGAACATTATCTCTGCCTTACCGGGCGCAGGAGAGGCAAGAAGCGCGTCTCTCACAGCTTCAAGACTGTAATCCCGGATGAATGCTCTGTTTCTGACGAAGTAATTCTCCTTCATTGAGCTGCATTCCGGCACAAAGAAGTTGTCCTCGCTGCTTATTTCCCGCGTTCTCAGCAGATGTTCGTCATCCACCAGAAAATAGCTGTGCAGAATGTCATTTCCGAAGTCGCCCTGCTCGTCGGGGTCGTCCCATGTCACGTCTATCCAGTAGTATTCGCCCTCCAGGTTCACATAGTTCCAGATATGACCAGTATCTCCTGCTGTTCCGCTTACCATTCCACATTCGATGTCCAGAAGCTTCATGAAGTAGTTAAAAGCCTCCGCATAGCCCTGACATATAGCGCCGCCCTGAACGATACAGCCGTAAGCCGTGCCCCAGAGTCCGTTGAAGGAATATCCCACCCTGTTATGGGTATAGGACGTGTTTTCCACTATGTAGTCATGGATATACAGCATTTTCTCATAGTCGGAGCTGTTTCCCGGGATACCGGCAATGACGCTTTCCGCCGTTTCTTCAAGCTCCCGGCGCATTTCCAGGAGCTCGTCCTTGTCAACGTCATGGATCAGGTCTATCTCCAGCGTTCCCTTTCGTCCGGTGGAGCTGTTGGTTATGGTGTAGCCGTCTACCCAGAACAGATCCGGGTGATCCTGCTCCACCGCGTTCATTGCCTTGTATACCACATCGCTGTCCAGATTCCGCCTGAACTCAATGAGCGTCCCGCCGTCCTCCAGACATTCCAGAACCTCGTCGTATACCTCATCGAAAGAAGCGGGAGTACCCACAGTATTTATGCTTCCGTTCTCCCCGAACGAGAAGATCTCCCTGTCCCCTATCTTAAAGGTACAGCCGGTAAGCAGAACTGCCGCCCCGATGAGAACAGATATTTTTTTCTTTGCCATTGATCTGCTCCGAATCACTTTGTATTGCTCTTGATCCTTATGGTGTACATACTGTTGTCGTAGTAATATGTATATTTGCCAACGCCGTCAGCCTTTTTTATTTTGTCCTCGGCGAAAAGAGCCTTGAATGCCGCCTCATACTCCTCAAAGCTGCCGAACATCATCTCGCATTTTCCAGAGTCTATATTGTCCTCGATAAAGCTGATGATCGCGTCCTCGTCGTATTTCTCGAAAAAGAATCCGTTTTTCACATAGTAATTTTCCTTAACCGCCGTACACTCCGGCACATATGCCTGAACGTAATCAAAGGTTCTTGAACGCAGAAGCTGTTCATCGTTGAAGAGAAAATATTCGTGCCTCGGCTCTCCTCCGTCGTCATCCCAGGTCGCGTCCAACCAGTAGTAATCGCCGTCGATCCTAACATAATTCCAGGCATGATTTGAGCCTGTGCATACGCCGCTTTCTATGCCTACAGCGTTCATAATATAGGTGAAGGCCTCGGCATAGCCCTCGCAGACAGCGTCTCCCTCAACAAGGCAGCCGTATGCCGAGTGGACAAGTCCGCGCTTATGCGCCTTTACCGCCGCGTAATCGTAATCCGTATTCTCAACAATATAATCGTGGACGTAGAGAACTGTCTCATACGTATCGGCATTATCGGGAATACCGGCGATGCACTTATTTGCCGCCGCCTCAAGCTCCGCCAGCATATCGGGAATATCCTCGGTATCGAAGTCGTCGTTTATCTCCACCTCTACCTTTGCTCCGTCCGTCGCTGTCACCGCCGAATATGTAGATCCGAGCCAGAAATACTCCGGCAGGTCGCTTTTTATAAGCGCAAGTGCGCCCTCGACAGCGTTATTGGAAATTTTACCGCTTACGAAAAATTCCGATTCGCAGTTCATGATGGATTCGCAGAACTGGGCGTACCACTCCTCGCTCTGTATGGTATCTGCCGCTATCATCATCGAAGGCATACTGCGCGATACCGGCTTTTCCGGCAGCGTGATATTTTTCTTCTCCGCCTTCTCCTCCGCGCTTCCGCAGCCTGCAATAGCCGCCGTAATCATCATAACGGCAGCCGCAGAGACGATTCTCAATTTCCTCATACTTAAATTACTCCCTCAAATCCCCTGTCAAGGATCTCAACAGACTCCTTGAACTTTTTCGATTCCTCCTCTGTCAATGAAAGCTCCAGTATCTCCTTTACGCCGTTTCTGCCGATAATACAGGGAACGCCGATAAACACATTCCTGCTGCCGTACTCTCCGCAGAGCTTTGCTGAAACGGTAACAACGCTGTTCTCGTCCCCGAGAATAGTCTTGACAATACGCGTTATAGCCATTCCGATGCCGTAATAGGTCGCGCGCTTTGCCTCGATTATCTTATATGCAGCAGTCCGCACCTGCTCCTCTATCTTCTTCATGTCCTCGATGCAGTAGCCGTTGCGCTCGTCAGCAAGTATCTCCGTAACGTGCTTTGTTGCAAGCATCATCTGCGATACGGGAACAAATTCGCTGTCTCCGTGCTCGCCGATAACATAGGCGTGAATATTTTTCGGATCGACCATAAAGTAGTCGCCCAGAAGATAACGAAGGCGCGCCGTATCGAGAGACGTACCAGTTCCGATAACGCGCGATGCTCCGAAGCGTGAAAGCTCGTAGGTAACACGTGTCATAATGTCGACAGGGTTAGTGGCAACAAGGAAAATGCCGTCAAATCCGGATTTTACAACCGGCGTGATGATCGAACGGAAAACTGCCGCATTGCGCTGGAGCAGGTCGAGACGTGTCTCGCCCTCCTTCTGTGCGACTCCTGCCGCAAGTACAACTATATCGGCGTCGTGACAGTCCGTGTACTCGCCTGCGTAGATCTTCATATTAGACTTGCCGAAAGCAAGACCGTGGTTGAGATCCATAGCCTCGCCCTCCGCCTTTTTCTTGTTCACGTCGATGAGAACAAGCTCGTTGCATATACCGCCCTGATTGACAAGGGCATAGGCAAAGCTCATTCCAACCATTCCCGTTCCGATGAGAACGACCTTTCTTTTATCTGTATTCATAATAAAACCACTCCTTTACACCAGACCTTCCGGGAAAAATTCTCCTAAACGGTCTGCCTACATTATATAATAACATATAATTTGCAAAAATGCAAGTTATTTTATAGAGACATTAGCAATTAGCTTTTTATTAGCTAAAGGCTGATAGCTGACGACTAAAAGCTATTTACATTGATATTTTTCGCCCCGTCTTGACAAAATATAATTGCCGTGGTAAAATAGAATAAAACAGTGTAATTAAAGGTAGGATGAGGCTTGAAAAAAGAATCGGGGTATAACACCTCTCAAAAGGAAAAGCTGATGGACTTTCTCATCAGCAACAGTGAAAAGCACACCAGCGTTCAGGAAATAAGCGCATATCTGCGATCGGAGGGCACTCCCGTTGGAACTGCCACGATATATCGCCAGCTTGACCGTCTCGTGGAATCCGGACTTGTGCGGAAATTCGTGATAGACGGCAAGACCTGCGCCTGCTATCAATATATTGAAAATAATAAGGAATGTAAAGAGCATTTTCATTTGAAATGCCTCCGCTGCGGAAGGCTGATACACCTTAGCTGCGGTCAGCTGAAGGACATCAACCGCCACATCGCCGAGCATCACGGCTTTATCATCGACCCGTCCCAGACAGTTTTCTACGGCAAATGCGCCGACTGCTCCGCCGGAGATGAGCCTGCTGCGGAATAGATCTTCACCTCGTCGGTATCGCTTCCCCGAGGCTCCGCAGAACAGCTTCCGGGAACGTATATCTTCATATCTTCGTCTTCCATTTCATTCACCTCGCGACTATTATTTGCGGATATTTTCATATTATCCGTCAAAAAAGGAATTTATAATGAAAATTTTAAAAACACTTGTCATGACAGCTGCTGCGGATATTCTGGCGCTTTTTATCGGTATGACCCTTGCCGGCTCGTCGTCGGAGCTTATTCGCTTTATTTCAGCCGTATGCACCTCCGGAATACTAATGTGCATTTTAGGCAGCTTTGCATATAAATCAGCCCGGGAGGATGTGAAAAATCAACGTGCCGGAATTGCCGACCGTTCTCCGGTGACGCCATGGCTCATGGGACTTGCCGCGTCAACGCCCGGAATAATAAGCTGGCTGATACTCAAATTCTCCAGCCTTGATTTTTACCGCTGGCATAAGCTGATAAACGGCTGGTTCTTACAGATATATAACATGATAAACCCGAACGCTTCTTCTGCCGCCCTTACGCCGCAGCAGAAAATGATAATGCTGCCGCTTGCCGCAGTCCCGACGATTGTTTTTATGGTCGGCTATTTCATGGGCGTTCACAGCGAAAAAAAGGAATAATACCGGAGGTCAAAATATGGCATATTGTACAAAATGCGGCATGGAGCTGGACGAAAACGGCAACTGCTTCTGCACGCAGTTAGATCCTGTTGAGGAAGAAAAGATCCTCGCCGACAAGGAGGAGGAACGCAAGATCAAAGAAAAGGAGAAAGCTGAAAAAAAGGCTCAGAAAAAGGCTGAACGAGCTGAAAAAAGGAAGAAAAAAGAAGCTCCGGAGCTTGACGGTCTCCCCGCCGACGATCCGGAGGTCATTCTTGCAAAGCATAGAGACTTCCGCAGTAAAATGAACAGGATACTGGCTGCGGTCATTGTCTGCGTATTGGCGGTTCTGCTGATTTTCCTCGGGTTCGGCTCGCTTACAGGGGCATATAAAAAGCCTATAAAGAGCATGATAAAAGCTATCAATAAAGAAGACGCAAGCTACGCCGTGGAAGCGATGTTCAACGAAGTTTCCGAGGGCGTTATGCGGAATCGTGCGAGCGAATCCGGAATAGACTGGGATATGTACCTGGACGTAACAAACGGCTTTATCAAGAAAGCAAAAAAAGACGCCAAAATCAAAAAGGTCAGTGCTGATATCGTCGCAAGACAGAGACTTGCAGGAAGTAATCTTAAAAAGGTCGAGGATTTCTACGAGGAAAAATACGGCATTGAGGTGAAAAAGGCTTACGAGGTGGAGGTCGAGTTCACCCTGAAAAAGAAAAACGGCAGCGAGGATACTGTCACAGCGTGGCTCTGCGTTGCAAAGCTGAAGGACGGCGGCTGGAAATACTGTCCCGAATGTACGGAATTTGAAAGCGACGACTTCGGATTCATCGAGGCAGCCGCAAGGTTCAAGTAAACATAAGGCAATTTCTTAAAACGGAGTTGAGTATATGTCCGGAATAATCCTGAGACAATCTTTTATTATGCTGATGCTCATGCTCGTGGGCGTTATATGCGGGAAGGCGAAAATAATCAGCTCTTCCGGAAACAGAGAGCTTTCAAAATTTGTGCTGCAAATTGTGAATCCGGTAGTCATTTTCATGTCGTATCAGACAGAGCTTCGCCCGGAGCTTGTAAAAAATCTGTTGATCTGCTTCGGACTTTCCGCAGCGGCTTTTCTGCTGATGATAGCGGCGGTATACCTGTTTATACCGGCAAAGGAGGGCAGAGAGACTGAAATTGAGCGGTTTTCAGCAATTTACTCCAACTGTGCGTTTATGGGTATACCTCTGGCGCGCGCAATGTTCGGCATGGAGGGCGTATTCTACCTTACAGCGTTCATCACAGTATTCAACCTGGTCGTCTGGACTCACGGCATCGTCCTGCTCACCGGACAGCGCGATATGAAAAGCATCGTAAAAGTATTTTACTCCCCGACCATTATTTCCATAGTTCTTGGACTTATCGCTTTTTTCACCGGATTTTCGCTGCCGGAGCTTCCAGCGGAGGTTCTGGGCTATGTCGCCGACCTGAACACACCTCTTGCAATGATAGTTTCCGGCGTCAGCATGGCGGAGACCAGTATTCTTGGAATGTTGAAAAAGCCCGGCGTATACCGGACGTGTCTGATAAGGCTGGTCATTCTTCCTGTAATATTAGCTTTCGGACTCGCCGGTCTTCCTATAAGCGAAAAAGCTGCACTCGTAGTTCTTGTGGCGGCCGCTTCGCCCCCGGCAGCAATGTGTACCCTGCAATGCCTCAGATTCGGCAAGAATTATTTATACTCATCGGAGATCTTCACCGCCGGAACCATACTGTCAATAATAAGCTTGCCGGCGGCGGTTAAATTTACGGAATTTTTAACAAAAAATTTCGGTTGAGTTTGTAAATAACGCTGATTTTTATAAAAATGTTTCCTAAAAGGTTTATTTTTTGAATCTAATGTGTTATAATATATACAAATACGGCGTTGCCTTTGTTCCGTTGTAATTATATATAGGTTAAGAATGGAGTTTATGCAAATGGAAAAAAGAGGAATCAGCAAGCTGGATCTGAAAAGACGCAACAGAATGCAGATCCTGCGGATAATCAGAGAATACGGCCCGATCTCAAGAGTTGACGTGGCAAGCACGCTCGAGATCACAAGAGCCGCCGTTACTATCATAACAAACGAAATGATCGAAGAGGGCGTTCTCGTCGAGATCGGAGAGGCGCCGGTCAATGCCGAGAAGCTCACTAAGGGCAGAAGAAAAATTCTTATCGACATAAACGTTAACAGCAGATTTGCACTTGGCGCTACCGTTGACGAAAAAGAGGTCAGCATAGGTCTGACTAACCTTAATTCCGAAATTCTCGACAAATCCAGCATGGTTATCGACGAGCGGACCACAAGCAAGGACATCATCAACTACATAATAAAAGCAAGCAACACAATGATCGAGAACAGCGCCCTCACAAAGGACAAGATCCTCGGTCTCGGCGTAGGCGTCGTTCCCTCTATGTGGGGAAAGCTGAAAATATTCTACAAGGACGGCGTTCTTGATTTCAGCAGCTTCATCGACAAGCTCTCAAGCGGTCTTGACATAGATATAAACTGCGGAAACGCTATCGGTCTTATGGCTCTGGCAAGCAATGATTTCCGGTCACAGAGCGGCTATCAGACAAACACCGCTTTCCTGCACAACGGCAACCAGGTGAACCTTGCTATCGTAAACAAGAACGAGCTTTCAAGCGACTACGTTTCATATACGTCTATGATCGAGCGTTTTATTGTATGTCCCAACGGCAGAAGCTATGAGGGCTATCCCAACGGCTCCGTCAAGGCTGAGCTGTCCAGAAATGCGATGCTTTCTGCTATCTGCGAGATTTATTCAAAGGACAGGACTCCCCTGCTCTTCGACCTTACCGAGGGCGACAAGAACAAGATCAATATGGACAACGTTTTCATGGCGCTGATGAGAGGCGAAGAGCCTGTAAAAACTGTTGTTGACGACATAATCGCAAAATACACCGTACTTATCAATAATATAGCTATCAGCCATTTTGCAAAGAAGATAGTTCTTCACAACTACAAGATAAACGAGAAGCAGTTCGACTATATCAAGCGCGAAATGATACGCCTTGTAAGCGAGGAGATCGCTGACAGAGTCGTCCTCAGCAAGCTCGACGGCAAGAACAACTTCCTTGGCGGCTGCGCGCTTATTATTCAGAACAATTTCTATACCAAGGGCGGTATGCATATTTGACCTGACTCATAAGGGAACGCTTTGCAAAGGGCGTTCCTTTTTGTATATCACGGTATATACACGAAAAAGGCTGACACAGAGTTACTGCGTCAGCCTTAAATTATGTTCAGTTATTCAGTCATACTGTCCGGTCACGCACCGATACCGCAGACATCGTATTCACCCTCGGCATCATCGGTCTTAAAAGAGAGATTCTTGCCAACTATCAATATGATAGAAATGACCGCAACGAAAGCTACTCCGGCGATGGAGAGCGCCATCTTAGTGAATTTTTTGTTGATCGTCGTCTCGTTATTGCTCATAGCTGTTCCCTCTTTCCATTTTTTATCAGTCCTGTGCAGCTCCGCCGTTCATTTCAGCCATAAGACGTGCCATTTCAGCCTCGACCTTTGCGTCCTTTTCCAGGTCTGCAAAAGCATTTGTAAGGTCGCTGTCATTTCCGCCTGCTATCTCAGTAAATGCGTCAGCCTCAGCTTCTTTCCGCTGAACCTTTTCTTCCATGCGGTTAAACTTTTCCATTGCGCTGTTTCCGTCAAAGCTTCCGGAGCTCTTTGCCAGGTTCTTCTTTGTATCAGCCATCTGTGAACGAGCAATAAGCATTGCCTGCTTTGCCTTAGCCTCCTCCAGCTTAGCCTTGAGAGCCTCGACCTGATCGCCGAGAGCGTCCGTCTGAGCCGAGATCGACTCGTACATCTCAGTATATGCGGTCACCTGCTCATCAGCAGAAACCTTCTTTGCAAGAGCCTGCTTAGCCAGGTCGGCGTTACCCTGACCAAGAGCAGTCTTAGCCATAGCCTCCCACTTCTGGGACTCCTTGACAGCGTCGTCCATTCTCTTCTTTGCTGTATATTCGCTTGCCTTAGCCTTGCCGTAATTCTGTGTAGCGGCAGTCAGTTCCTTCTGCATATCAATAATGATCTGCTTTACCATCTTCTCCGGATCTTCAGCCTTATCGAGAAGATCGTTGATATTTGACTTCAGGATGTCACCTATTCTTGAAAAAATTCCCATTTGTTTATCCTCCTGTTCATATAAGAAACTGTCCTCATACGATTTCCGATGCCTTCTGCATCCTAATACAAAATCAGTATACTAATATTATACGTTATAATTCCGGAATTGTCAAGTAATATTTTTACTTTGTAACCATTATTATACAAATTGATACCAATCCTCTTAGAACTTGTTCTCATAGGAATTGTGCGTGGAATTTCGAGCACAATTCTGACGAGTGCAAGGCGAAAAAGTGAAAGCATACTGACGTATGGTGAGCTTTTTCAACGCGGCAATCGGCAGAATTTGTCGAAAGGACGCGTGCAATATCCTATGAGAACAAGTTCTTAATTTCGATAGACTATGGCTATCGAAATTTAGCTGCCGTAGGCGGCGTAGAGGATTGTAGCCTGCGCAGCAGGCGCTCCCCTAAAAGCCGATGTCTATCGGATTTTAGGGGATTAGTATTACAACTTTTCCAGATAACGGCTTAACTGAGCATATCTTTTTCTCCGGCAGAATATACTGTTACAAAGCCAAAAAGGAGGAACAATATGGATTTCAAGATAAACAAGGAGACCGTTTCGTCAGCGGAGACGGTTTACAGCGGTATTCAGGAGCACGGCGTGGAGCTGGATTATATTCTGCCGGACTACTACCCGGACGTTTTCCGCCTTATCCGCTGCGAGCTGTGTCCGGTCGTCACTGAGAGAAGCATAAGCGGCGACAAGCTGTCCTACGAGCTTTGCTGCGACATCCGTTTAATTTATTCCGGCGAAAACGGCGCGCCTCTCCAGTGCATCTCACAGCGTCAGAGCTTTTCAAAAACCATTGAACTGAGCGGCACGCCCCAGGCTCCAGAGATAAGGCTTACGGCAAAAGCCGATCATGTGAACTTCCGGGCAGTAAATAAGAGGCGGCTTGACGTTCGGGGCGCCGTTTCCGTACAGATAGCCGTCACCGGAGAAAAGCCCAGGGAAATCGTAAGCGACGCCTTCGGAATGAATATCCAGCTAAAAAAAATACCTGTCCGGTATGCCGCAAAAAAGCTCTCCGCGGAGAAACAGATACAGCTTTGCGAGACTATGGAGCTGACCTCCGCGCAGCCTGATATTATCGGCATTATCCGCACTGGCTGTACTGTCGGCGACTGTGAAAAAAAGCTTATCTCCGGAAAAATTCTCGTCAAGGGTGAAGCTGCCGTGACCCTGCTCTACTCCTGCGAAAACGGCATAGAATCAGCGGAAATTTCCCTGCCCTTCAGCCAGATAGTGGACATGGAGGGCGTTGACGACACATTTATCTGCACTGTCGAGGCGGAGATAATGGGCTGCGCCGTAACGCCCATTCCCGATAAAAACGGGGCGAACAGATCCCTCCGGCTCGAACCGGAGCTGCGTATACGCTGCCGCGCCGTCAAGCCTGCGGAGCTTATGGCTGTAACGGACGCCTATTCCACGGTCTATCCCTGCGATATGTCCCGCGAGCTTATTCCGGCTGAACAGGTGCCGTCGGTATACCGGGAAAGCTTCCGCCACACCGCAAAGCTTTTCAAGGGCGACGATGTGCCGAAAAAGATCTTCGCTATGTGGTGCAGCCCCAAAAACATCAACACTCATGTCGGCGGCGACGGAAAATCTGTAGTTATCTCCGGTATGCTGACCTATTCTATGGCGGCGGAGGATGAATCCGGAGCTGTTATCATGCCCGACAGGGACGAGGCTTTTGAGGAAACCTTTGAGCTGGGCGACGACCTCTCCGGACAGACAGTTACTGCCGAACCCGGAAATATCACCGTCTCCTACAACATTTCAGCCGAGGGCGAGCTTACAGCCAGGGCAGATGCGACGGTATGCCTCTATGCGGCAGGAAGCAGCGGTATACGCGGAATAACCGAGATTACCATAGATGATACCGTGAAAAAGGGGCGTGACGGAGATTATGCTATAAAGCTTTATTTCTGCGGCGAAAACGAGGATATATGGGACATTGCCAAGCGTTTTGCCACAGAGGTAGACGCTATCGCCGAAGAGAACGAGCTTACAGAAAACAAGACTGAAAAGGGAAGTATGCTTCTCATACCGATAAAATAAGAACCGGTCTTCACAATAAGACAGGTTCTAAAGGAGATATTATGAGCAAAGATATATACAGCAGCATTGCCGAGAGAACAGGCGGCGACATTTACATAGGAGTAGTCGGCCCTGTACGAACGGGAAAATCCACATTTATCAAGCGTTTTATGGAAACGCTCGTCATTCCCAACATCAAGAGCCAGTTCATGCGTGAACGCGCCGTCGATGAGCTGCCGCAGTCTGCAGCGGGAAAAACCATAATGACTACAGAACCAAAATTCATTCCGGAAGAGGCTGTGGAAGTCAGCCTTGGCGACGGAGCTTCCTTTAACGTCCGGCTCATCGACTGCGTGGGCTACATTGTCCCCAGCTCTATGGGCTATATCGAAAACGAGCAGCCGAGAATGGTCATGACCTCCTGGTTCGACGAGGAGATACCATTCAATATGGCGGCGGAGATCGGCACAAGAAAGGTCATTACCGACCACTCCACTATCGGACTCGTAGTGACGACCGACGGCAGCATTTCGGACATTCCGAGAAGCGAATACGAGGAATGTGAGGAGCGCGTCATCGGCGAGCTTAAAAGCCTCGGAAAGCCCTATGTCGTCATACTGAACACCGTTAATCCCACCTCTCCGGAGGCAAAGGCAATGGCTGCGGAGCTTTCCGATAAGTACGATTCCACAGTTGTGCCGGTAAACTGTCTGAGCCTTGACGAAGCCGATATTCGTATGCTTATCAAGGAGATACTCTACAGCTTCCCTGTCCGGGAGATCAATATCCGCACGGCAAGGTGGATAAATACGCTGGAAAAGGGACATTGGCTGCGTTCGGAGATACTGGACTGCATACGTGAGGCTGCAAAGGGCGTCCGCCTTGTCCGGGAGGCAGGCTCGGCTGCGGAGGCTATGTCGACCTGTCCCCATATCGTTTCCGCGGCAACCACCTCAATGGACCTGGGAAAAGGCTCGGTAACCATAACAGCAGAGCTGGACAGCAGCCTGTTCTACAAGATACTTGGCGAAACAACGGGCTTGAAGCTGGAAAGCGAAAGCGACCTGCTGCCGCTGCTTATGGAGCTGAACGACATTCGCCGCAAATACGACAGGATCGCTCCGGCTCTTGAAGAGGTAGAGGCAACGGGATACGGAATCGTTATGCCCGAGCTGGAGGAAATGACTCTGGAAGAGCCGCGGATCATCAAGCAGGGCGGAAAATACGGCGTAAAGCTGAAAGCCTCCGCGCCCTCCATACACATGATGAAAGCCAATATCAACACCGCTGTTTCTCCGATAGTCGGCTCGGAAAAGCAGTCTGAGGAGCTTATAATGTACCTCCTCGACGGCTTCGACGACGACCCGACGAGAATATGGAACAGCAATATTTTCGGAAAATCCCTCCACGAGCTTGTAAACGAAGGACTTCACAACAAGCTGTACAAAATGCCCATGGACGCTCGTCTGAAGCTCCAGGAAACGCTGGAGAGGATAATCAACGACGGATGCAGCGGATTGATCTGTTTTATTCTCTGACACAAAAAACCGCACAAGAACAATTGTTCTCGTGCGGTTTTTATTATTCTTCTTGAGCCTTTTCATCAAGCTCAACAGTAACTGTGCTTTCCTTACCGTTTCTGATATATGTTATCTCTATTTCATCTCCTGCCTCGTGGCGATTCTTTTCAGCGTTAAGCTCCTTGGCTGTAGTCACTGTCTTTCCGTTAACAGCAGTGATGATATCGCCCTTTTTCAGACCTGCTCTGTCTGCGGCGCTGTCCTCTGTGACCTCGAAAACGCATACTCCCACAGGCATATTGTACATCTCGGAGATCTCCTCCGTTACATCCTGGCAGGTCATTCCAAGCTGCGGCTTGCCGGTCACATAGCCGTAATCCATAAGGTCGTCAACAACGTCGGAAACCTTGTTTGACGGGATCGCAAAGCAGATTCCCTCTATGGACGCCTCTCCGGAGTAGGTTGAGGACATCTTCGCGGAATTGATGCCGATAACCTGACCATACTTGTTGATAAGCGGGCCGCCGGAATTTCCGGAATTTATAGCTGCGTTTGTCTGGATAAGGTTCATAGTCTTGTCGTTAATTGTGATATTTCTGTCAAGTCCCGAAACTATGCCGTTTGTGACTGTATTCATCAGCTCAAAGCCCAGGGGATTTCCTATAGCCGTAACGCTTTCTCCAAGCTTCAAGGCGTCGCTGTCGCCGAATTCAGCTGCGATAAGTCCGTCTGCGTCGATTTTCAGGACTGCAAGATCGCAGTCTGTGTCATAGCCGATGACCTCGGCATCATAGGTATCCTCTCCGCCGACGATAACAGAGACGCTGTCCGCAAGCTCCGCGCCGTACTGCGAGTCGTAAATAACATGAGCGTTTGTTACGATGTAGCCGCTTTTGTCGATAATAACGCCAGTACCTGTGCCGATCGACGTCTTTTCCTCCGGCTCCTGCTGGCTGTAATTGCCATAGCCGCCGAAATTTCCGAAGCTGCCGAAGCCGCTGAAAATATCGTCATAGCTGTTGTCGGAGACCATTGTAAACTCCGACTCGATACCAACAACAGAGGGCAGCACCTTTTCAACGACCTCTTCTGTCGTAAGCTCGGTTTTTCCGTGCTTTTCTGTTTTTATCGCACTCATTGCGTCGGCGGAAACGGAAATATTCTCCCTGCTTTCCTCAACTATCTCATTGGACGAGCTATTGCCGCTTCCGGCAACTCTGCTGTACACGCCTATCGAGCCTGCGGAAACAACTGCCATAGCGAGAAGCGAGGCTGTTATTTTTGCCGCTATGTGCTTTTTCGGCTTCTGCGGAGCATCGTTTACGGGAGCCGCGCCTCCTGCTTCCTCTATGGATTCAATTCCGAAATTATATTCTTTCTTATCGTTCATTATGATCACGTTCCTTTTGTTAATTTTTATATCTCAAAGACCCTTTCGCCTTTGATGATGTTATTATATCCTGCCATTGTGAAATAAAAATGACCCGAATATATAAATCTGGTAAAGTTTTTTTCATCATTCTTTCACATTATGAAAGCTGTGTGAACTTAGCGGGCGGCGGCGGCGGGGAGCCCCCGCGGGCGATTCACGTTGCCGTTCGTACCTCACTAATATTTTTTGCAGACGTAAATATTCCGCGAGCTATGAGACTTCGTCCGCAAAAATGTAGATATGCCGAGATCGAAAATAAAAAGCTGACAGCTAAAGGCTGACGGAGCTATAAAAATTTGAAATCAATATTTTTTCACGCGAATGTTGCATTTTTGCAGTTTATATGTTATAAGCGGAGAGCCTCCGCCGGCAATTTCGCGATATAAATATTTGAAATCAATATTTTTTCCGCGTGGGTTGCAATTTTGCAGTTTATATGTTATAATAAAGTGTAAATTATTTTTTTGACATCGCCGTACATATACTTGCCGGAGATGTCTTCTGACGGAGGTTAAATATGAGAGCTGTAGTTACTGTTATAGGCAAGGATAATGTGGGTATTCTCCACAAGGTCAGCGGAATTTGCGCTGAAATGGGCGCAAATGTTATAGAGGTCACACAGAGCGTTATGCAGGATATGTTCGCTATGATAATGCTTGTGGACATCACCGATATGACCTGCGACTTCGCAAAGCTGGCAGACGATATGACATCGCTTGGCGAAAGTCTCGGACTTTCTATCCATACAATGCACGAGGATATTTTCAACTCCATGCACAATATCTGATGAAGAAAGGAAACAGCAGATGCTTAACGTATATAACATATTAGAAACTATCCGTATGATACAGGACGAGTGTCTGGACATACGCACCATTACTATGGGTATTTCTCTCCTGGACTGCATAGATACGGACATTGACAGAGCCTGTGAAAAGATATACAATAAAATCGTTTCAAAGGCTGGAAAGCTTGTTGAAACAGGCGAGCAGATCGAAAAGGAGTACGGCATCCCGATCGTCAACAAGCGTATTTCCGTAACGCCTATCGCAATGCTGGCAGCCGCCTGCCCAGGAGAAAATCCGGTGAAATTTGCACTGGCTCTCCAGCGTGCAGCTGATACCTGCGGCGTAAACTTTATCGGAGGCTATTCCGCGCTTGTCCAGAAGGGCTTCTCTTCCGGCGACGAGGCTCTTATCCGCTCTATCCCGGAGGCTCTTGACGTGACGCAGAATATCTGTTCCTCAGTAAACATCGGCTCGACAAAGTCCGGAATCAACATGGACGCGGTAAAGCTTATGGGTCAGATAGTTCGTGAGACTGCGGAGAGAACTGCCGACCGCGATTGTATCGGTGCGGCGAAGCTTGTTATTTTCTGCAATGCCGTTGAGGATAATCCCTTTATGGCAGGCGCATTCCACGGCGTAGGCGAACCTGACTGCGAGATACACGTGGGCGTTTCCGGTCCGGGAGTTGTGCGTTCGGCGCTTGCAAAATATCCTGACGCTTCTATAAACGAGCTGGCGGATATTATCAAGAAAACCGCGTTCAAGATAACTCGTATGGGTCAGCTTGTCGGCGCAAGAGCATCCAAGCTTCTCGGCGTGCCTTTCGGCATCGTTGACCTGTCACTTGCTCCGACTCCGGCTATCGGCGACTCTGTTGCGCATATCCTGGAGGAAATGGGTCTGGAGCAGTGCGGCACACACGGCACAACAGCCTGCCTTGCAATGCTCAATGACGCAGTTAAAAAGGGCGGCGTTATGGCTTCTTCAACTGTCGGCGGACTTTCGGGCGCATTTATTCCTGTTTCCGAGGACGCAGGCATGATAGATGCCGCTGTTGCAGGTGTTCTCAGCCTGGAGAAGCTGGAGGCAATGACAGCCGTATGCTCAGTTGGTCTTGATATGATAGTAGTTCCCGGTGATATCGCTCCCGAGACGATCTCTGCAATTATCGCCGATGAAGCCGCTATAGGCATGGTCAACACAAAGACCACAGCCGTTCGTCTTATCCCTGCCATAGGAAAAAAAGAGGGCGAAATGCTGGAGTTCGGCGGACTTCTCGGAAGCGGTCCTGTTATGCCCATTAAGGAAAAATCGGCGGCGAAGTTCATTAACCGCGGCGGACGTATACCTGCGCCTATGCACAGCCTGAAAAACTAATGGAATTACGGAAAATTGCGGAGCGCTTCGGTCTTGCCGGGATAAGCGATATAAGCGAGGTGCGCTCCGGTCATATAAACAAGACCTGCCGCGTTACGTGCAGCTCCGGGCAGTACATTCTGCAGTCCCTTAACAGGACTATTTTTCCCGAACCGGAAATAATAATGCGGAATATTTCGCGCATTGAAGAGGCTTTCCGGGGCGAAGAGATCATCGCTATACCTCACTATCTTTCCTGCGGCGATCAGAATTATGCGGAGCTTGACGGCGAAATATGGCGCATATATCCGTATATCGAGGAATATCCGCAGAATGAGGGCATAAACCGTGCTCATGGCTATGCTGTGGGACGCTTTCTGAAAATCGTCAATTCCTGTGATATCGAGTTTGAAACTCCGGTAAAGCTCCATAGATTTGAGATGTCCCTGCCGCTGAGAAACATCCACGGCGATACAAAGGCGGACAATATAATTTCAGGAAGAAGAACCACAGTCATTGACTTTGATACCGCAATGCGTGGATATATATGCGCAGATTACGGCGATATGATACGTTCCGTGACTACGAAAGTCTTTGATATGCAGACTGTACAGGAGATCACCGAGGGCTTTGCAGAGGGGCTTGACGGGCTTATCACGGCTGCGGAGGTTGGATCTCTTTATTCCGGCATAGTTCTTATCATACGGGAGCTTGCGGTACGCTATCACGGCGGAAACAAAAATTTCCCGAACAAGACGGCTGATGAATGTCTTGAAAGGGAAAGGGAGTTAACGGTACAGCTGGAAAATTTCTGTAAATATCGAAACGATATACAGACGATCATAAATACTTGTTTTGCATAATAGAAGCCGCAGTTTTTAGCTGCGGCTTTTATTATGGCGGGAAACTGATGAGATTATGGATAGATAAGGGGCTTGTTGGATAATATGGATAAACGTCTCTTATGAATGGGCGTTTTTTTATGAAATATGCCGATTGACATTTTTTGGAAGATATTGTATAATGTAGGTAGGTGGAACATGGCTGTTGGAAAGTCAAAAATCAGGCTTTTCTTGTTGCATCTGAAAAAATAATATGCATTGGAGGAAATTACAATGAAAAAACTTATTTCATGTCTCGCGTCTCTGTTGACAGCGTCCGCTGCAGCCGTAGCAATGATTTCTTCGGCTGCTGTTACTAAACCCAACAAAGACCCGAACGGTGACGGAGTGCTTGATATGGCGGACGCCACCTACATCTATCAGACCCTTGCCGGAAAGTATGATCCCTCGGATCTGACACAGCTTGACATTGACGACAACGGTGTTGTCAGCGATCCTGACGCAATACGCGTACAGTATTATGATGCAGGCGTAGAGCCTCAGTCAGAAACTCCTGATAGCCTGATGCAGGCTGCATCGTCGTCAGAATCATCGAAAAGGTATGCGGCATATGATGCTAAGACAGGGACACTTTTAAGAACTTATGCGCTGTCTGTTACCAACAGCAGCAACACTCAAGGCTCAACAGCAGAAACTCAGGCTATTATAGGCGGTACTGATGACAGAATAGAAGATTATTCAAATCGCGGTGTTGCAAAGATAATGTGTTCTGAAAGTTACTATGGTTATCTTGGCACAGGTTTTGTTGTTGGAAAACACAAGATAGCCACGGCAGCTCATGTTGTATTTGATGCCGATAATAATTACGGTTACAAAATTGACAATATTCTTCTTTTTGACAACAACGGTCAGCCAACTTCTTTTACGCCTGTAGAATACCATATTCCCAGAAACTATGTGTATGAGGCAAGGCGCAGTGATAAGGAGGACTATGCAATTATCACTGTTGAGGAGGACTTAACAGAGTATATGTCATTTAATCTTGGCATGGTAACCGATTATGCTGATGATTACCGGCTTACTGTTGCTACAGCCGGTTTTCCGTTAGAACTCAATAACTCAACGCAGATTAATGATAAAACTAATCATGATGAGAGATTATCATTAGGCTCGATTCTTAATCTCAAAGATGGTCTTATTTATGTGACCTACGATTCGTCAAGCGGAAACAGCGGCGGTCCGATATATGCTGTTGAACGAATTAATGGTAAGATGTACTATACCGTAGTTGGAATCCACACGCTTGGAATGATTGACGGAAAAAACAATGCAGGTGTAAGAATAAACCCTTATATACTGAAGTTTTTTACTGACACAGCAAATATAAACTATTGATAGGAGAAGGGTTATGAATAAAAAGCTTATGAAAAGATTTCTTTCTGCTTTTGCAGCAGCATCAATTTCTGCGTTATCATTGATACCTGCTACGTCGGCGGCACTTCCTCCTCGGGATAATCTGGGTGCGGCTTCTAATTCGGACAGCGTTATCGCAGAATGGACCGAAGGGTTAACTCCTCTTGACGAAAAATACAGCTTTCTCTATGAAAAATGTGCGGAGTGGAGTCAGCAGTTTGAGGACGGCACTTTGGATAAACCAGAAGTAGTATATTTCAATAACGAAAAGAAATCATGGATAACTTTGTACTGGGTTCGCCCGTTGGACTATGAGAAAGAATGTATCACCCTGGCGGACGGCGTTTCAGTAGAACAGGTTGATTCATGTCTACAGGAGTTTTTTGCATCTGTTGATATTCTCAGCCGTTATACTCCCTATTTAATAGAAGAGGGCAAGCTTGATGACGGCACTCCATATTATTCTGTCGTAGGCAGTGGAAATAACGAAGACAATGATATGATAAGTGTAGCAGCATGCAGACGACTGAAAGAACAAGAGCTGATCAGCGGCTATACGATAGCTAAAAATTATTGCCATCTTGAAAACATAACGTTCCATTCGTTTTTGAGTTATGATCGTAGTTTGCATGGCGACCAGTTTGATGAAATCGCAGCTTATGTCATAGAAAAGGGCGTTGGTGAGCTTGATGAAAACGGAGATGTCAGAGCGTGTCCCGGCGTGACAAGCGCCGAGCAGTTGGAAACTGCCTTGGAGGTTTATGAGAAGTTCGGTGTTTGCCCTGTTTCATTCCGTCTTGAGACTCCGAATCAGGTAGCGAGCGGCGTAACGATCGACCTCTACAACGCTATCGAAGGCGATGCCAACGACGACGGCAAAGTAGATATCGCAGATGCTACACTGATTCTCCAGTATATCGGCAATCCCGACAAGTATCAGCTGACACCCCAGGGCGAATACAATGCCGATGTAGATTGCAGCGGCGGAGTTACGGCTCTCGATGCTCTGGAGGTTCAGAGAATTGACGCGAAGCTTGGATAAAGCAATAAAAAAACGGCTGATTTTCAGCCGTTTTTTGCACAATGCCGGCAGACAATGCGCGGTAGCTTCCGAGGAGATCAGTTATTTTGACAGACTAAAAGCCGCAGTTTTAAGCTGCGGCTTTATATTTTGATTTCCTACACAGTTCCCGTATCTGAGCTTCTCTCAACTGTTGCCACCGGAGAAGTAACCTCTCTGACTTCGGTATTGAAAGTGAGCGTGTCCTCGTATGTACCTGCATACGTTGCTTCAGGAACATTTTCAATCACAAGTGTAGCTTCTTTCTGGTATCCGGCAGTATCATAGGGAACTACAAGTATTTCCTCGGTTTTCTGTATAAGGGCCTTGTCTCCGCAAAATACCTCGTATGGGATAGCCGCCTGGTTTTCATGATACTTGCTGCCTGTAAGTTTCCAGGTATTTGCGCTTGTAACTGAAACGGCAAGTTCTTCTCCATATTCGATGAATGCGTATGCATTGACCGTTAACTTGTCCTTTTCCTTGAGAACTGCATTGCCCTCGGGAATGGTGATATAGTACTCAGACGGAGCCTTTATTTCGATCTTTGTATCGCCTGACTGTACCTTAGCTGCATCATCCGCCAATGAAGTCATCGATGTTATCGCTGTGATCACCAGTGTAAGAGCTGACAATAAAACATTTATTTTCTTCATAATGATACCTCCACAATTTATTTGCCTTGAGTCGGTAATTTTTATATAAAAAGCCTTTATTCCTGTTAGACGGCTTTTTATTCAACTATAAACTTTACCGCCATATCGGCGTTATTGGTAGCGGTTTTCTGTTCGTCCATTTTATATGGCTGAACGTGGATAGTCGCCTCGTAAGTTCCTGCTTCCAGTCCATGTGAAAGCGTTATGTTCTGGATATGAAGTCCCGGATCTACAAGTCCCGACTTATACAGCACTTCATACCCTTGCTCGCTGTCATCCGGAAGACGAAACTCAAAGGTCATCTGATAACGTCCGGCATTAACTTCCGGGTTATAGAGATCAACAGCGACCTCTGTCTCATTTTTCGGGATATTCAGAGTATTCCAGCCCGGAATGGTGATATTGCCGCTTTCAGCCGTCTTTTCAGCCACAGGCTCTATATAGCTTCTGGCGTTGGGGTCTGTCTCCGGAACGTCCGGATCGGGAACCTCCGCTATTCTGGTATCTCCGAAATCCGGGTCGGGCAAGCCGTTGTTCGAGCATCCCTGACATCTTGTAAGACTCAGCAAAAGAAGTATGATAAGAATTATAAGAATTATCCATTCCAGTAAATTCGATTTTCTCTTCTTTTCTTCTTTCTGTGATTTAGATTTTGTGTTATCTGCCATGATCTGCATCTCCTTTGGATATCTGATTTTTCTTTCCCTTTATCTGTAATTATTATACCATCTCATTCCGGCAGATAACACCCGAAAAAAGCGAAAAAATCCCTGAAATTTCCGATATGCTTTTCATAAGGGCAAAAAAAAGGTCTCCGGTTTTGTTTGGAGACCTTTTTATTTGCAGAATAAATCAGATTCTCACGTCGGCGAAGCCGACAAACCGGGTTTCAAAAGGGTCAATGACCCTTTTGCGAAGTCCAGAGGCAGAGCCTCTGGCGAGGTATGGAGCAGCGCTCCATATTGACCGCAGGTCAATAATGCCTTCAGGCGCTCCGCAAAGGGTGAATTTTGTAACAGTCCAGTGGACTGTTACAAAAGAGGGAACGCCCTGCAAGAGAGGGCGTTCCCTATAAATTTCCCGTTTAGATTTTTACACAAGAAGAGATTTTCTCCCCGAAAAAAATGGGAGAATTTTTTTCTTTGTGGATTTGCAGTGGAAGTATTAGGGGACGCTCTCTCTTGCAGAGCGTCCCCTCTCCCAAAACAGTCCACTGGACTGTTTTGGCATTCACCCCTTGCAGGGCGCCTAAAGGCATCATCGACGTTCCGTCGATATGGGACTCTGTCCCATACCCTGCCAAAGGCGTCGCCTCTGGACTCTACCAAAGGGACAACCGTCCCTTTGGAAACCCAGTTTCGCGCTATAATTATCATAAATTATGAATTTTCCCGCGCGCTGTCATGTGGACTGCCAGTGTGGCTCAAATTAGATACCAGCCTGCTGCTTTGCCGCTGTCAGCGTGTTCTTCATAAGCATTGCGATAGTCATAGGACCAACGCCGCCGGGAACAGGAGTGATATAGCCTGCTACCTTCTCCGCAGACTCGAAATCCACGTCGCCGCAGAGCTTTCCGTTCTCGTCTCTGTCCATGCCGACGTCAATGACAACTGCGCCCTCCTTTATCATATCGCCGGTAACAAACTTCGCCTTACCGATCGCCACAACGAGGATATCGGCTGATTTGCAGATCTCCTTGAGGTTCTTTGTCCTGGAATGGCATATAGTTACAGTGCCGTTCTTCTGGAGAAGAAGCATTGCCTGGGGCTTGCCGACGATGTTGGAGCGCCCGATAACTACGCACTGCTTTCCGGTAATGTCAACTCCGGTGCTCTCGATAAGACGCATAACTCCGGCGGGAGTACAGGGCAGGAACGAATACTCGCCGATCATAATTTTTCCCACATTTACAGGGTGGAACGCGTCAACGTCCTTTTCCGGAGAGATCGCATTGATAACCGCCTTTTCGTCAATATGTCCGGGAAGCGGAAGCTGAACCAGGATACCATTTACTCTGTCGTCGCGGTTAAGTACGTTTACCAGATCGAGAAGCTGCTCCTGAGTCGTATTCTCATCAAGGGCATACTCGAACGACTGGAAGCCAACAGCCTCGCAAGCCTTTTTCTTGTTGTTTACGTAAACTCTCGAAGCGGAGTCGTTTCCTACGATAACAACAGCGAGACCGACCTTCAGTCCCTTTTCGTCCTTTAATCTTGCAGTCTCCTCTGCAACCTCAGCCTTTACAGCTGCGGAAACAGCCTTTCCGTCAATAATGTTTGCCATTTTAATTACCCTCCTGTTTATTTTCATCGGCAGCATTGTCGCCGGACGACTCATTTCCGCCGTCCGCTGCCTCTTTTTCAGACCTATCCTCAGCCGGAGTTTCAGCCTTTTCGTCCTCCGGCTCGTCGTTATCATCGTCGTCGGGAAGAATACCGATATCATCGTCCTCATCCTCGTCTCTGTCATAGGCGTCCGCGCCCTTCATACCCATGGCTTTACGCCTGGATTCCTCGATAAGCTGCCGCGACTCCTCCGTATTTGCGTAGAGCACATAGCTTTCCGGATCGCGCTTGACCTTGAAGCCCATAACGATAAGTATTATCACGCTTGCTATAAAAATAACAGCCGAAAGCGCCTGGGAAACTCTTATGCTGCCTATCATAAGGCTGTCTGCACGGAGTCCCTCTACCATGAATCTTTCCGCGCCGTACCATGCAAGATACATGAGGAAGATCTGTCCGTCGTATTTTCTCCGCTTTGACCAAGTGGAAAGAAGCACGAATCCGAGTATGCACCACAGCGATTCATAGAGGAAGCAGGGGTGGACCGGTTTTGTCCAGTCCATGACCATTCCGCTGGCGTACAGCTCTTCGCCCATCTGCATACCGTTCATAACGGTTGCCTGGATACGTCCTCCTGTCATACCCAGGAAGGAGTCGGTGTTGCAGCCGAAAGCCTCCTGATTGAAGAAATTGCCCCAGCGTCCGACGCCCTGACCGATAAGGAAGCCGAGAACGCTTATATCCAGCATAGGCAGCATTTTGATTTTCCGCAGCTTGCATATCAGCAGACCCACAGCCATTGCGCCGATAATTCCGCCGTAAATGGCAAGTCCGCCGTTCCGGGTGTTTATAACTGCTTTCAGAGTCGCGCCAAGGGTATCTTTTTTATAGTCGCTCCAATTAAATATGACGTAATACAGCCTTGCGCCGACAATTCCGCCGATAACGCCGCCTAATACGGCGTCGATCGCTCTGTCGGCGTCAACGCCGAACCGCTTCATTTTCGGGAAGCAGTACAGTACAGCCAGAGCAAGTCCCAGGGTGATTATCAGTCCGTACCACTGTATACGTATACCGAAAATCGTAAACGCCGTGGGGTCGATGTGGAAAGTCCAGCCCAGCTTCGGGAACTGGATCTCCGTCAGATCTCTTATTGTTTCAGTCACTTAGTCATCCATCCTTTCTATAACGGACAGCACGAATCTGTCCTTTTTCAGCTCGTCGCGGATAAACCGGAGGATGTCCTCAGATCTGAGCTCCGACACCGTATCTATGGCGTCAAAGGGCTTGAACCCGCTCATGGCGCTGTTTATCATCAGACTTGCAACAGCTCCCACATTGTTCAGCTCGCGGATAAGAGAGCCGTAGAGAGCTTTACGAACTCTGTTGAAAAGCTTTTCGTCTACACCCTCCCGGGAGATGCGCTCTATCTCGCTGAGGATCTCCTGGCGCACGGCTTCCGGATCTGATGATTCGCCGCTGAAAATGGCGGAGAAATAACCGTCGCCGCTGAATATCTCTCCTCCGAAGGTTGAGTTTATCAGACCGCCGTTCAGCAATCTGCCGTACATTTCAGAGGAAGCGTCGCCGATGACAGAAATGGCTATAGTTGCCGCCATAAGCTTTTTTATATCGCCTTTTTCCGCCGGAAGGCACTTGCAGCCAAGCTGGAAAATGGATGCGCCTACAGGCTGCTTTTCGCGAATCTCCGGGGAAACGATCTCCTCCGGCTCATCCGGGAAAACACATTCCAGCCCCTTGTCCTCGCATGGACGAAGCAGCTCGTCGCAGATCTCAAGGATCTCATCCGCATTTACGTTCCCGGCAACGGAAAGTACCATGTTGTTCAGGTTATAGAACGTGTCGTAGCACTTATAGAGCAGCTCCGCGTCTATCTGCGCGATGCTTTCCTCTGTTCCGGCAATGTCTATCTTTACAGGATGCTCGTGATACATATTCCTCAGCAGATTGAAGAAAACACGCCATTCCGGACGATCGTTGGTCATTCGTATCTCCTGACCGATTATGCCCTGCTCCTTGTCCACATTTTCCTTGGTAAAATACGGTTTCTGGACGAAATCCAGCAGTATGCGCAGATTCTCCGTATAATTTTTCGTACAGGAGAAGAGGTAGCAGGTCTTGTCGAAGGAGGTAAATGCGTTTCCGGAAGCGCCGGTTTTAGCGTAAAGCTCGAACACGCCGCATTCTTCATTCTCGAACAGCTTATGCTCCAGAAAATGGGCGATACCGTTCGGAACGGAGGTGTACTCCGCATCTCCGGCGGTTTTGAACACTGTATTGACAGAGCCGTATTTTGTGCCGAAAAGAGCCTGTACCGTGCTGAAGCCCGGCATCTCGCTGATATAGATATCAAGACCGCTCTTATGCTTTACGTGTATGCAGGACGCACCGATTTTCCGGCTGACAAGAAGTTCCTTTACGTTTTCGCTCATTTCGTTTCCTCCCTGCTCAGCATTTTATATATTGTGTCCGTGGTCAGCGAGCTTGCGGCAGCCATAAGCCTTTCCCTCGTTACCCCGGATATTCTGCGGAAGTATTCCTCCGGAGTGATGATCTCGCCGCTGCAAAAGGCGTCGAAGTACCAGCTGATAGAGCCGAAAGCGGTATCGCCGACTGCCAGATAGGCGTTTTCGAGAGAAAGAATAGCCGCGCCGATCTCATCGTCGGTAATATTGCCCTGCTTCATATCGTCTATCTGGCGAAGTATTTCCTCATGGGCAGCCTGTATCTTATCAAGCTCTACGCCGCAGTCGATGAGAATATAATTCTTTGTTTCACTGTATCGGCAGGCGCAGTAATAGCAGAGGCTCTGCTTTTCCCGGACGTTCATGAAGAGCTTTGACGAAGGAGTTCCGCCCAGTATTACGGCAAAAAGCTTCAGGGCGAAAATATCGTCGGAGCTGCTTTTCATCGCCAGGGCAAATTTGCTCTGCCGCACGTCAAGTATTTCCTCGACCACAGCTGTTTCAGCCTTAACCGGACTTGGAGTGCGGAATTTATATGATCCCGGGCAGCGTTCTATTTTGGAGAAGGCTTCTCTGAACATCTCCGCCACTGAGTCGTTTTCCTCGTTGGCAACATAGAAAATTTCAACCTGCGCCGTTTTCAGCAGTTCCTGATAGACCCGGTATGCGTCGACGGCGGTGACATTTTCGGCATCCTCCCGCGTACCGGTTTCCGGATAGCCGGCAGGCTCGCCCTCGAAGGCTTTTCTGCGAAGCTGGGAAACGGCATAGCTTCTCTTGTCGTTGATCTGACCGTCAATGGTGTCGAGCAGGTCGTTTTTAGCTATATTGAACGCTTCCTCCTCGAAAGCTCCGTCAACAATGTTGGGAGAGAAAAGGCAGTCGCAAATGATCTCCAGCATTTCCGCCGTGATGCCTTCACCGTCGATAGCAAAGCGGTCATTGAGCCAGGAAGCCGAAAGAGTTACCAGCTGCAGATCGCCCCGTGAGGTGCATGACGAGCCGACAGACGCGCCGTACAAGGAGGAAAGCCGCTCGTTCATTCCGGCAAGGGTAGGTATCCTGCTGTTTGATATTGAAAGGATATCCGCAGCCAGATATTTCGCCGCAGCCGTCTCCGGCGAAAGCTCCGTAATAAGCTTGACGCTGACGGAGCAGGTGTTGAATTTTTCGTCGATAATGGTGGAAAATCCGATATTATCGCCGAGATTTATACGTTTATAATTCATAGATATTCTCCGTTCAGGGATGACAGATAAGCAGTCACCCGAAAGGTTTTTGTCAATTACAATATTATTATATCATAATATTTTAAAAATAACAATACGCGGTGATAAATTTCAATTATTATATCGCTCGCGGAAACGATTCCAACAGCTGATACATCAGCGAGTTCTACTCGCGGTCACGTGACCTGCCAGCGGGGGCTCCCCGCCGGCAAATTCCGGGAAAATTTCCCCGAAAGCACGATCGTCGCTGATTATCGCCAGCTTCTGGCTTCGCTTCAATTGTTTTATCCGGTATTCCAGCCTGGAGGCGATGCTTCTGTTTTCACAGCTCCACACCGCCTCTATAGCCTTGGGAGGGTCGGAACGGGTGAATTTCGCGCCCTTGTCTGATCCGGAATGTTCCTTGAAACGCCGTTCCATATCCGTAGTTATCCCAGTGTACAGCCGTCCGCTCCTGCATCTTATCATGTAGACGAAGTACATCACTTTTTCTTGATCCTGAATGCGCTGTTGCTTATTCTCGACGGATCAAAGCCTCGCTCCTCCTGTCTCGGTCTGCGATCTCTTCTGCGTCCGCCGTTATCCGGTTTTCCACCGGACTTTTTCTCGTTGTCGTCAAGGCGCATAGTCAGGGAGATACGGCTGCGCTTCACATCGACCTCCAGCACCCGGACCTTTACGACCTCGCCGACCTTTACGGCTTCGAGAGGATGCTTGATATAGCGGCTGCATATCTGAGAAATATGCACGAGACCGTCCTCATGGACGCCGATATCGACGAATGCTCCGAAGTCAATAATGTTGCGGACAGTTCCCACAAGCTCCATACCGGGCTTCAGATCCTTTATCTCCATGATATCGCCGCTTCTCAGCAGAGGAGGCGGAAGCTCGTCACGGAGGTCACGGCCGGGCTTTTTCAGCTCGCCGATAATATCCGTCAGGGTAGGTACGCCGATACCCAGCTTTTCGCTGATATTGGAGATGCCAGCCGTCTCCGCCCTTTCAGAAATTCCGGCAGCTCCGCCCTGGGAGACGTCGGTAAGACTGAATCCGCACTCGGTAAGAAGAGCCTCGGCAGCCTTGTAGCTTTCCGGGTGAACGGCTGTGTTGTCAAGGGGATTTTTGCCCTCACGGACTCTCAGGAAGCCTGCGCACTGCTCAAAAGCCTTTTTGCCGAGCTTGGGCACTTTAAGAAGCTCTTTTCTGTCGGTGAATCTGCCGTTTTCCTCACGATAAGCCACGATGTTCTTAGCAACAGATGCGTTTATTCCGGAGATGTAGGAGAGCAGCGAATGTGACGCCGTGTTCAAGTCAACGCCTACGGAGTTTACGCAGTCCTCAACAACGCCGCCAAGAGCCTCGTTCATACGCGCCTGGGGCATATCGTGCTGATACTGTCCGACGCCTATAGCCTTCGGCTCGATCTTTACAAGCTCCGCAAGAGGATCCTGGAGACGGCGTGCAATTGAAACTGCGCCTCTCAGAGTAACGTCGAAATCCGGGAACTCCTCTGCCGCAAGCTTTGAAGCGGAATAAACGGAAGCGCCAGCCTCGCTTACGACCATGTAGCTTACCTGCTGCGGAATTTCCTTTATGACCTCGGCGGCAAACTGCTCGGTCTCACGGGAAGCCGTGCCGTTGCCGATAGAAATTGTGGTCACGCCATGCTTTGCGATAAGCTCTTTAATTGTTTTCTTGGAGCGGTCATATTCCGCCTTCGAGCTTGTGCAGTGAATAACCGCTGTGTCAACGACCTTTCCGGTGGCGTCGATAACAGCGACCTTGCAGCCTGTTCTGTATCCGGGGTCGAGTCCGAGGATAACGCTGTTTTTAAGCGGCGGCTGGAGGAGGAGCTGTCGGAGATTTGAAGCAAATACCTTGATCGAGCTTTCCGCGGCATTCGCAGTCATTTCCGACCGTATCTCACGCTCGATAGAGGGGAAGATAAGCCTCTTATAGCCATCCTCTGCGGCAGCCCGGACAAGCTCTCCGCAGGCGTTGTTAGCCTTGACGTATTTTCCGAGAATAATATCCGTAGCAGCCGTCTCGTCCAGAGAAAGGGAAACCTTGAGGAAGCCCTCCTTTTCGCCTCTGTCCAGTGCAAGGACGCGGTGATCGGCGACCTTTGAAACAGGCTCGGAGTAGTCATAGTAGTTCATGTATACGCTTTCAGCTTCGGCGTCGGCAGCCTTGGAGACTATCTCGCCCTTGTCGGAAGCAGCCTGACGGAGCTTTTTACGCAGCTCTGCATCGTCAGAAATATCCTCGGCGATAATGTCCATTGCGCCCTGTATAGCGGCGGCAGCGTCGGGAACCTGCTTTTCCTCGCTGACGAAAGCGGCAGCCTCGCCCTCGGGAGAAATGCCGTTCGCCTGTTCCATAATGAGCTGTGCGAGCGGTTCGAGACCCTTTTCTCTTGCAATGCTTGCGCGTGTACGCCTCTTGGGCTTGAACGGGCGATAGATGTCCTCCACCTCAACGAGGGTGACTGCGGCGGAAATAGCGTTTTCGATCTCGGAAGTCATCTTCTCCTGCTCTGTAATAGCGGTGCGCACCTCTTCCTTGCGTTTCTCCAGATTCCGGAGATAGTTCAGGCGATCGGAAAGCTCACGAAGTATCTGATCGTCAAGAGAGCCTGTCACTTCCTTACGGTAACGCGCGATGAAAGGGATAGTCGCGCCCTCGTCGATAAGTCCGACGGTGTTGTCCACCTGCTCCTGCCGGAGACTGAATTCCTGTGCCAGTGTTTTGTTAATATCCATTATTTATCATTCCTTGTCAATTATTATCTGCGGTTACGGTCGGTTTGCAGCCCTCTATCCGGTCTATCCAGGAAAACAGGGTCTTTGCTATATCGCGGTATACCACAAGATTATTTTTTTCGTTGAGCACCTCATGACGCATACCGTCGAAGAGGCGGTGGGAAATGCTCTCGTAGCCAACGCTTTCCAGCTTTTTCACAGAGCTGAAAAATTTCTTTTCAGAGGTCATTACCGGGTCGTCCCTGCCTGAGAGGAAGCGTATGGGCAGACCGGGATTTCTGACTTCCCAATCCTTTTTGCTGTAGCACTGCTGCAAGAGCCAGAGCAGACTCTCGTATCCGTTAAGGGTGTACTTGTAATTGCAGAGCGGATCGGCATTGAAAGCCTCTACGACCTCCTTACGGCTGCATATCCAGGAACGGGGCGTTGATCCGAAATCCTTGTTGAACAGCTTTTCCGAGATCTCGTATACCTTTTCGCTGCGGAAGCGGCTTGCATCTCCCTGTACCAGTGCGCTGTTCATAGCGCGTACAAGTCCGGAAAACCGGCTGTAAGACGGCGAACCGAGGAGAATAAGTCCGTTTATGCCGTTGTCGTGCTTCTTTAAGAAACACCGTGCTCCGAGAGAGCCCATGCTGTGACCTATCATAAAGCATGGCAGTCCAGGGAACAGCTCGTGGATAATTCCGTTCAGCTGGGCGATATCGCTGACAAAGCCTTCGCCTCCGTCTTTAAACATAAACCCGAGGTCATCCTCTGAGCAGATGCTTTTTCCGTGACCGCGATTATCATGGATGACCGTGATGAATCCTTGCTCTGCAAGGTAGTCCATAAAGTCGAAGTAGCGGTCTTTATATTCGTTCATACCATGAACAAGCTGCACCACACCGTGTACATCACCGGGCGGAACAGCCATAACAGCAGATATTTCCAGTCCGTCGTGATCCGAGACAAAGCTCAGATCCTTTATATCGGCATTGAGCATATTAAACCTCCTGTCAAAAAAGCGATATATCCTTATTGTACCACAATTCCGGTAAAAATGCAAGAAAAAAATCTCAATATCACGGAAATCAATTTTCAAAATATATTTTATCAAATTCACTGTACGTGTTCCGGTTATCCATTTAAAAATGGTTTCCGTAATATTTTTCAGCGTGGGTTGCAATTTTTGTGTTAATATGGTATAATGGGTAAAGAACGAAGTCAGGAGGTATGTTCTTATGCGGTTGATCGACTGTCATACACACACACAGTATTCCATGGATTCCGAGGCGGATATTGTCGGAATGATCGAAAAGGCGAAAAATCTCGGGCTTGCCGCTTATGCCGTTACCGACCACTGCGAATGCAGCGCCTGGTTCGACAAGGAATATTATGCGGAAAAAGGCGCGGATCTGGAGCTTTTCGACTATTTCGGCTATAAAGATGACTTTGAAGCGTCTCTCTCCGCAGTCACTGCTTTGAAAGAAGAATACAGAGACTTCAATCTCCTGTGCGGCATAGAGCTCGGACAGCCTCTTGCTGATATCGAAATTGCCGAAAAGGCGGTAAGCGATCCTCGTCTGGATCTCGTCATCGGCTCGCTGCACCAGCTTCCCGGCGAAAAGGATTTCTATTACATAAACTACTACAACATGACGAACGAGGAAATAGACGACCTGCTCCTTCGTTATTTTACGGAAATATACAATATGTGCCGCTGGGGAAAATTCGACGTACTCGGTCATCTCACCTACTGTCTGCGGTACATGAAGATACGCAACGGAATAACCCCCGATCTTAAACACGCCGATGAGCTTATTGCCGAAAGTCTGCGGACTCTTGCGGAAAATGGCAAGGGCATCGAGATAAACACCTCCGGACTGCGGCAGGGCTTCGGGAACTGCTTCCCGTCGCTGAAATATGTGAAGCTCTTCAAGGAGCTTGGCGGCGAGGTGATCTCCGTAGGCTCCGACGCCCATAAGATAAGAGACCTTGGCTCAAATATTTCCGACGGTATGGCTATAGCCCAGGCTGCCGGCTTCGACACGGTATGCTACTTCAAAGAGAGAAAACCGCATTTTATTAAAATATAGAAAGGAACTGATATAATGAAAAACGAGATAATCAGGATCTTACAGCAGAATGCCCGTATTTCCAACACCGCATTGGGCGAAATTCTGGGTATTTCACCGGAGCAGGCGGCGGAAGAGATCCACAAGCTGGAGAACGATGGCGTTATCCGGGGCTACAGCGTTATCCTGGACGACGATAAATTCGACAAATCCACGGTCTATGCAACTATCGAGCTGAAGGTCACTCCCCAGAGAGACTGCGGCTTCGACGATATCGCAAAAACTATAATGATGTACGACGAGGTCGAAAGCGTGAATCTTATGTCCTCCGGCGCATATGACCTGGCTGTTGAGGTAAAGGGAAACAACCTTAAAGACGTGGCATTTTTCGTTTCCGAAAGACTGGCTACGATCGAAGGGATCCTCTCCACCTCCACCCACTTTATTCTCAAAAAATACAAGGAAAAAGGTATCTTCATCGACGATGAGGAAACCGATGAAAGGGGTTTGGGTTAAAGGTGATAGACTACGAGAAAGCTCTGTCAAACAAAATAAAGAGCATCAAGCCCTCGGGCATACGGAAATTCTTCGACATTGCCGCAACCATGGAGGGCGTTATCTCCCTGGGCGTAGGCGAACCGGACTTCTCCACACCATGGGTAATACGCAAGGCTGCAATACAAGTCCTGGAGCGGAAGCACATCGTCTACGGCCCGAATCTTGGCATTATGCCGCTCCGGGAAGCGATTTCCCGGCGTATTGAAAAAAAGCACAGTGTCAGCTATCATCCGGAAAATGAGCTTATCGTCACCGTTGGCGGCTCTGAGGCTATCGACCTTGCCCTGCGCGGACTGATCGACCCCGGCGACGAGGTGCTTGTAGTCGAGCCCTGCTTTGTCTGCTATGCGCCTTTAGTGGAGCTTGCGGGCGGAGTTGCCGTATCCGTGCCAACCAGAATCGAAAATAATTTTAAGCTTACCGCGGAAGATCTTGAGGGGAAGATCACCGAGCGCACAAAGCTGCTGATACTGCCCTACCCCAACAATCCCACCGGCGCGATAATGACCAGGGAGGATTTAGAGCCGATAGCGGAGCTGCTCCGTGATACCAATATAATGGTGTTATCCGACGAGATATACTCGGAGCTGACCTACGGCAGACGGCATTTCTCTATAATCGAGCTGCCGGATATGGCGGAGCGGACTATATACGTCAACGGCTTTTCAAAGGCGTATGCCATGACAGGCTGGCGGCTTGGCTATGTGGCTGCTCCCGAGCCGATAATCCACCAGATATTCAAGATCCACCAGTACGGCATAATGTGCAGCCCGTATATAAGCCAGAATGCGGCTATTGAGGCTCTCAATTCATGCGACGAAGAGGTTGCGAAAATGGTCGACGAGTACAATGTACGCCGCCGCTATCTCGTTAACGAGTTTAACAGGATAGGTCTCACCTGCTTCGACCCGGAAGGCGCGTTCTACGTGTTCCCCTGCATCAAGAGCACCGGTCTTTCAAGCGAGGAGTTCTGCGAAAGACTGCTCTACGAGGAAAAGGTGGCTGTAGTTCCCGGAAGCGCTTTCGGCGACTCCGGAGAGGGATATATCCGCATATCCTACGCATATTCCCTCAAGCACCTTATGGAGGCTCTCACGCGTATCGAGAACTTCCTGAAACGACTGAAGGAGGAGAAAAAGTGATTCCCTTTCATAAATCAGTCACTGTAAAGGCAGCGGCAAAGATAAATCTTGTTCTGGACGTGACCGGAAGGCTGCCAAACGGCTATCACACCATAGAAAGCGTTTTCCAGACAGTCGGAATTTACGACAGGGTCACAGTCGAGATCTCCGACACGCTTCACGGAATCGGGATAAGCTGCGATGTTCCGGCAGAATTTGCCGATGTGGACGAGATTCCCTGCGACGAGCGGAATATCGCATTCAAGGCGGCGGCGGCTTTTCTCGAGGAGACAGGTCTGGACATGGGCTGCAAAATACATATCGTGAAAAAGATCCCCTCACAGGCAGGTATGGGCGGCGGAAGCGCAGACGCTGCGGCTGTCCTGTTCTGTCTCCGGAAAATGACGGGAAGAAGCCTGGCTCACCCGGAAAGGCTCGGTGCGGACGTACCCTTTTTCCTGACAGGAGGTACTGCCTATGTTGAGGGTATCGGCGAGAAAATAACGAAAATTGCCGATTATGACAAGCAGATCCTTGTTATAGCAAAGGGCGGCGAGGGCGTCTCCACAGGCGCTGCATACGGAGCGGTGGACGCTCTGGAGAACCCAGTACACCCGGATGCTAAGGCTATAGCGGAGGAAATAAGCTCTGCTCCCGAGACTGCATATAAGCTTGTCGGAAACATTTTCGAGGAGGCTATAAAGCTGAACTCGGTGGCTGAGATAAAGGCTGAGATGCTGAGACACGATGCAGGCTCGGCAGCTATGACCGGAAGCGGCTCGGCAGTTTTCGGAATTTTCCACAGCGAATCCCAGGCAAAGGCTTGCGCGGAGACTCTGGAGCTCAGCGGCTTCTACGCCAAAGTATGCAGCACTGTTGCCGAAAGCTTCAGGGATGTACAGCTTACAAATCTGATCTGATAACCTGTATTCATAAATAATATGCGAGCATTTTTTAAAACGGAGGTTTTAATTATGATAAAAAAATTAGCCGGATATTCCGTTACAACCGTTACAATATTAATGATGATGCTTTTCTCTTTTTTTCCATCAAATATAAAAGTCTATGCAGCAATGCCAACAGGTGAATATGATACTGCTAACGGATGGTACATTTATTCAGAATATGAGGACCATATCGAAATTGAATCTTTTCATGAATGGGGCCCTGCAAGAGAATCTTTTCACGAAACTGTACCCTCCCGCATAAATGGCAAACCTGTTACAGTAATACAAGACGAAGCCTTTGTAGCTGCTTGCTATTTAGGCTCAGTATTCATACCCGATAGCGTGACGACGCTTGGCGTAAGTGTGTTTGCAAGCTGCGAACGGTTGGCAACAGTAAGATTATCAAGTAATATCACGGAACTTCCTTCTAGTATTTTTGCTAATTGCTATTCACTTAAATCAATAACAAATTTGACTAATAACCTTACTGCAATTCGTGGATGTGCGATTAGCAGATTAAAAAATTTACAAGATTTTTCGATTCCGAAATCAGTAACTGTAATTGAAGACTACCCAGCGGCATCTGATACTTGGTTAAACAAATACAGAGATTCTCAAGGGTTTGTAATAATAAATGGTTTTCTTCTTAATGGAAAGGCTTGTAAAGGCGATGTAATTATTCCGGATACCGTTCATACAATAGGAGATTTTGCTTTTCATGGAAATGATAATATAAGAAGCGTAACTATACCAAACACTGTTACATCAATTGAAGAATATGCTTTTGATGGCTGCGAATATTTAAGTAATGTATCATTGCCCGACAGTATAACAGAAATAGAAGATTGTACTTTTTATAATTGTGAAAGTTTAAAAACAATTGATATTCCGGATTCTGTTCTGAAAATTGAGGATCGTGCATTTGATTACTCTGGTTTAACGAGTATTGAAATTCCCAGTTCGGTAAATTATATCGGAAGATCTTCTTTTTATTGTCGTTACTTAGAAACAGTAACAATAAAAAACAAATTATGTAATATTTACGATGACAAAGAAACATTCTATTCAAGGACAACAATACGCAGCTATGCGGATTCCACCGCACAATATTACGCTGAAAAATATTCAAGAAACTTTGAAGTTATCCCCGATGACGAAAATTGCAATTACACCGGAAATTACGATTTTTCAACAGATAAATTTCGTTTTTATTTAAACTGTGCTGATAAAACTGCGATCTTAACCTCTTGCCTTGATACAAGCGCTGATATTTCCGTACCGTCTTATTTAAAAGATGGTTATATTCCCGGAATAGGAAAACTTGACGACTATAAAGTTATTTCTATCGGAGATGGTGCGTTTAAAACAAAAACATCTATGATAACTATAGAAATCCCTGAAACTGTTGAATCAATAGGAGAAAAAACATTTTTAAACTGCACAAAACTGGAAAAAATAGAAATACCTGAATCTGTCAATTCTATCGGCTCAAATTCTTTCACAAACTGTTCTAAATTAAAAGAAATATATATTTATAACCCTGATTGCAATATTGCAAATTTGGGAACTTCACCATACAATGATTTGATAATATACGGATACAACAATTCCAGTGCAGAAAAATATGCAAATGATAATGACATATCATTTGTATCATTAGGAGATTATACATCAAAAGGAAATTTAATTCCGGGAGACATTAATGACGATGGCGAATTTTCTGTCTCGGATGTAGTTATGTTGCAAAATTGGCTTTTAACAGAAGAAACCACACTCCCCAACTGGCAGGCGGCTGACTTATGCGAGGACGGGATACTTGACGCATACGATCTTTGCCTGCTGAAAAAAATGCTTTTAAATAGTGCGTGTTGACACTATCCAAAATATCGGTTCTGAAATAGCAAAAAGGACTTCAATGGAAAACCATGAAGTCCTTATTTTTTAGAGATGCCATTATGGAACCATGCCCTCCTGCGGAGTAAAGACATTTGTGGGGACGGTATTCGCGCAGAGCCATTCGCACCACTGCTTGTAGTACGCCGCTAAAGGATGCACGCCGTCGGAGGTATACGCCTCGGTGAGATTGCCGCTTTCGTCGTCATAGACCGGATTGATGTCAATATAGAACACCTTGCTGTTGTCAGCCAGAGACGCGATACGACTGTTCAGGTAGTTTATAGCCTCGTTCGTGATATAGTTTGTCTGTGCCGACGCGGCAACGTGAAGATTCGCCTGGACGTAGATTATGGCATTGGGCTGATTCGACTTTATCTTTTCAACGATCGCACGATAAGCGGTATATGTATACTCGAAATCGTTGCCTACCTCGTTGATGCCAAGCATAACGTAGACCTTGCCGTACTGCTTTGCCTTTATCTTCTCGTCAAATGTCAAGCCGTCAATAGTTTCATTGTTGATCTGTCCAGCAGACAGACCTACGGAGCAGAAGAAGTCGGCGTTGCTGAGCGTTCCGTATTCGCTTATGCCAACTGTTCTGGAATCACCGATAAACAGGGCGTCGCTGAAATAGCTCGTGTCCGCCTGGACAAAAGTAACATTCGCGGCAGGAGATGTCGCCTGCTGACTATCATCCGGCTGAACGGCTATACCGTCCCCCGGCGTCTGCTCGGGAATCCCGGAAGCCGTAGCCTCCGGGAGCAAACCGGGAACATCTGTAACCGAAGGCTCGCTGCCACCGGGAGTTACGGTCTGCACATTCACCGACGGCGGAGGAACGGCAACCTCTTTTTTAGCCTCGGAACTTGACTTCCATATCTTTCCTATCATAAACGGCGAAGCGACAAAGCAGGTCGCCATAAGAAGAATGGTATATGTACATTGCTTTAATTTGTTCATCTTTATCTCCTCTTGCAGTTCTACACTTAAAATCTGAAATATAAGAACGGATCGTCCATTCCCTTGTACATACAGTAAACGCACGCCCAGAATACCGCTAAAAGCAGCAGCGAGCAGAAAGGCGAGCCTTTTATCTTTTTATATAACAGCTCGGGGATGCGTGTTGAGAAGAGAAGCGCGGCAATGAAATATTTGCCGTATATTCCCCAGTATTTCACGTAATCAGCATCGTTTACGATAACGCCTGTTTCCGGAGCGATTCCGAAAAGCTTGCCGAAATACAGTCCAAGCTCCTTGAAATCCGTAATTGCAAAGAGCAGCCAGGTAAGCGGTATCACCAATATCATATACAGATGTCCAGCAAACCGGAATTTGTTCAGAAAATCGCCGATAACGAAGCGTTCCAGCATAAGCAGACCGAAAAGCACAAGTCCCCAGAGGACAAAATTCCAGCTTGCGCCGTGCCACAGTCCGGTAAACGCCCAGACTATCAGCATATTGCGGACAAGCTTTCCTTTTCCCTTGCGGTTGCCGCCAAGCGGGATATAGACATACTCTCTGAACCAGCTTCCAAGGGTTATGTGCCACCTTCTCCAGAACTCTGTCATTGAAACGGAGAGGTACGGATAATCGAAGTTTTTCGGAATAGTAAAGCCCATTATCTCGCCGAGACCAATAGCCATGAAGGAATAGCCCATGAAATCGAAGTAGAGCTGGAATGAATAGGCAATAATTCCCAGCCAGGCAAGAGGCGTAGAGATACTTTCATAGCCGATCCCGGTCAGGTCGCTCCACAGACCGCCTATCTGGTTGGCAATAAGAACCTTATAGCCCATACCGATAGTAAAGGTCATCAAGCCGTCCTCCACGTGTTTTATCGTATGAGAACGCTTTTTCAGCTGCTCCGCAACGGTGCTGTAGGTGACGATCGGACCTGCGATAAGCTGCGGGAACATACTTATGTATGCGCCGTAATTTATGAGATTCGTTTCCGCCCTGGCTTTTTTACGGTATACGTCGATTATGTAGGACGCGTTCTGGAACGTATAGAAGCTTATTCCGATAGGCAGGATTATATTTTTCACAGTCAGATCCGCACCGAAAAGACTGTTGACATTTCCGAGCAGGAAGCCTGTGTATTTAAAGAAAAACAGCCACATAAAATTGAATATCAAGCCCAATATGAGCCAGATCTTAGCGGTTTTCCGGAAGCTCTGGATAAATTCTCCGATAATGAAGTTGAAGAGCACTGTAAGCAAAAACAGCGACGAATAGAGAAGCATACTCTTGAAGCCCATGTCCTGGAATCCCATACTGTAAAAAATAACGCTGCCTACGAATATGACTGCGTTCTTCATTTTTTTAGGCGCGAAGCCGTAAATCAGCAGGAAAATCGGCAGAAACAGGAAGATAAACTTCAGACTGCTGAAAACCATGTAATCACCCTTTAATTTCTTTTGTTCTTTTTTCTCTATCTATATCAGTCCCACAGGACTTATTAAAAATTTATATACTTTCCCTACATACTATTTTACACGCAATTGTCACAAATTTCAAGGGGTTTCGACAATTGTAACCATTTGTAATATTTTTCATCAAGTTGAACTATTGACCAAATATTGCTGTCGCAGTTTGTATGAACTCAACAAACATTTTCGGCTGGTATTTACAAATTACCAGTTATGATGTATAATATAGGAGACAGATACTTGCAGCAGGTCGGCTGTTTTGACTGGCAAACAGCAATATTTGGTGAAAGGAGCGGTACAGATGATAAAGCATCTTTCCGGTGACTATGAAACTGTGGAGTATGGCAGCAAGCGCTCTTTCCTGCTCCATGACAACTATGACAACGAAGCATACCCCGTTCACTGGCACAACGACGTGGAGATATTGATGCCGCTGGAAAACAGCTACAGCGTCATAGTTGGCGGGATCGAATATGCAATTCCCGTTGGCGATGTGCTTATAATTCCTCCGGCGGAGCTGCACAGTATGCCTGCAATTCCTGGTCACAGGCTTATCCTGCAATACGACAACTCGGTTCTTTGCAGCGTTCCGGCTGTTGAGCAGATAATGAGAAGTCTGACCTCGCCGCTTCTTATCAATAAAGAGCTTGACAAAGAGCTGCACAGCCTTGCAAAGAAAACTATGCTGGACGTCTATTCACTGAACCGTAAAAGCTCCGAGATCGCAGATGTGAAAATTTTCACGGCTCTGGTGACGCTGCTGACGGCAGTCCGGGAATTTCAGCTTTCAAGAAGCAAGACGCTTCTGGAATGCGACGACGTACAGCTTGACGAGTACAACGAGAAGTTCAGCGCCGTTATGAAATACATCGACACAAACTATATGTACGATATAACCCTTGACAGACTTGCAGAGGTCGCCGGCTACAGCAAGTACCATTTTTCACGTATCTTCAAGCAGTTCAACTCCATGTCCTATCTCCGCTACATAAATGCGCGGCGTACAAAGGCGGCAGAGCACCTGCTTCTTGACCCGGAGCTGTCCGTGACCGAGGTCGCCATGATGGCAGGCTTCAAGAGCCTTACGACCTTTAACCGCATCTTCAAGGAGATAAAGCACTGCACGCCTACGGACTTCAAGAAATTATATTCAGAACACTGACAAATAGACCTCCTCGAAAAAAACCGGGACTCGGAAAAAATCTGAGTCCCGGTTATCTTTATAATTTAAAGCATTTGCGTATATTAGTCTCTGTTCCGAGGACAAGCAGGCTGCTGCCGCTTCTCAGAACCGTATCCGGCGTAATGTTCGGGTCGAGGGAATCGTTTACCTTCCGCGCCAGAATGTTTATGCCGAATTTTTTTCGTATGTCGATTTCGATGACCGTCATTCCGTCCCATTTTTCGGGAACTGCGATCTCAAATATAGCATAGTCGCCTTTGTCGCCGTCAAGGTCGATGTAGTCGGAAACGCTGGTGGAGCTGCACCTTATGGCTGTCCATGCGCCAAGCTGCTTCTCCGGGTATATTACCTCGTCGGCGCCGTTTTTCAGCAGAAATTTCTCGTGAACATCAGAAGCCGCCCTTGCCACAACCTTTGCCGCGCCAAGCTCGCTGAGCAGGCTTGCGGTCTCCAGAGAGCTCTGGAAATGGTCGCCTATCGCCACGATGCAGACGTCGAAATTGCTGACTCCCAGAGATCTCATAAAGTGCTCGTTAGTGGAATCGCCGATAACGCCGTTTGTAACGTAATCCAGCACGTTCTGCACACGCTGCTCGTCACTGTCAACGGCGAGTACCTCTACGCCCATTTCGTTCAGCTTCATGGCAATATGTCTGCCGAATCTGCCGAGACCTATAAGTAAAATTGATTTCATGTAAATTACCTCATTATCCGACTGTTATGCTGTCCAGCGGAAGTCTTGAAACGTTGGTATGCTTGTTTGTCATTGCCGCATATATCACTGTAAGGCCGCCCACACGCCCCAGGAACATCATTATCATCAGTACGATGTGAGACGCCGTTCCAAGGGTAGGAGTCAGCCCCAGCGACAGACCTACCGTGCCGATAGCCGAGCCGGTCTCGAAGAGACATTCACGTATGGGAATACCCTCAAAACTGCTGATAAAGGCAGCTCCGGACAGGAAAATGACGAGATACATAAGCAGGATAGCCGCCGCATTTTTCACGGTGCTGTCGTCTATCCGCCTGCCGAAGAAGGAGGTCTCGTTTTTCTTCCGGAACACGGAAACAGCCGAACCTGCCAGAACAGCCGCAGTTGTGGTTTTCATGCCGCCTGCCGTTGAACCGGGAGAGCCGCCGATGAGCATGAGCGTCATCATAATTATCATGCCCGTGCCGCTGAGCATACTAAGGTCAACGGTGTTGAAGCCGGCAGTTCTCGGCGTTACCGCCTGGAAAACAGCCGCAAGTACTCTGTCGCCGCCGGAAAGCCCCCACTTTTCGCCGCCGAACTCAAAATAATAGTAAACAGCCGGAAGGATCGTGATGACCGCAGACGTCGCAAGAATGACCTTGCTCTGAGTGCGGTATTTTTTCAGATGATGCCGATGCACACGGATATCGTCCCAGGTCAGGAAGCCGATTCCGCCGATGATAATAAGCAGCATGATAACCGCATTTATGGGGATATTCGTGGAAAGCAGCGTCAGGGAGGAAAACTTCTCCCGTGCGCCCATAAGGTCAAAGCCGGCATTGCAGAATGCGCTTATAGAATGAAAGATCGAGTACCAGATACCCTTTGCCGCGCCGAACTCCCCGATAAAGGAGGGCATCATCAACAGGCAGCCGATAAGCTCGACTGCCAGCGTAATGCGTATGGCAAAGGAGGTGAGCCGGACTATACCGCCCATCTGCGGAGCGGATATGGAGTCAGCCATGGTACTCCTCTGCATAAGACCGATCTTTTTTCCCGAAAGCATGGCGAATGCCGCAGTTATAGAGACTACGCCAAGTCCGCCTATCTGTATCAGAATTATAATGACTATCTGCCCGAACAGCGTCCAGTAGGTCGCAGTGTCCTGTGTGATAAGACCTGTTACGCAGGTAGCGGAGGTGGCGGTGAACAATGCGTCCTCAAAGCCTGCGCAGCCCGGTTCACGGGAGGCGAAGGGCAGCATGAGGAGCAATGCACCGACGAGTATCACGGCTAAAAAGCCTATAATTATTATCTGAAACGAGGAAAGCCTTTTAAGCGGATTTTTCGATGTGTCCATTTTCTTAGAGCTTTACAAATCTGAGAACTGTTCCGTCGCCGGCTTTTCCGCAGAAAATAGCCTTCGGACGTGCCCATACGCTTCCGTCGCTCACGCTTCTGTAGACTACGAGCTCCTCGTTATTCTCGCTGTGACGGGCAAGAGCGATGACCTCGTACTCGCCTCCCTTGTAGTGGCGATAGTGCGCACCAATAACGACCTCGGTCTCCTGGAGCTTTTCCTCATGTGCAGGAGCAGCTTCCGGCTCGTTGTTCACGATGTCGTCGGAAACGATTATCATAGCGGAGAACGGCGGCATGGAGATATGCGCATTGCCGTTTTCGACCTGTATCTGGTTTGCGCTGAGCACATCAACCAGGGCAGGAAGGTGCGTGCCAAAATTGAAATCGTACTGATAATCTGCAAGGTTGAGAGCAACATAAACTGTCTGATCGCCCTGAGCTTTCTTGAAGAGAAGCTGCTGATTTGTTATCTGCATACGCTCATAGCCGCCCGTTCTGAGGGCAGGATAAGCCTTGTAGATACGGCCCAGCTTTACGATATGGCTGTAAAGAGCCGTATTCTCGCGCTCCATATCAGCCAGGTGGAGACAGGGTCTCAGACCGTCGTCGGAGTTGTTCTCCTTGCGTCCCTGAATACCGTACTCACTTCCGTAGTAAATGGAGGGAATGCCGGGCATTGTGTACATGAGCGTGTAGATAAGGGGCAGGTATGCAGGGTTGTTCACCGTGCTTGCAAGTCTGTTAACGTCATGGTTGTCCACGAAATTGTACAGATTTATATTCCTGTAGATACCGCCGTTCGCGCCGGACTGACGGTTGATGGAGTAGTCTATCTCGTAGTAGTTCTTGTCATTGTGAGAGCTGTAGAGACCCTTGTAGCACTCGTAGTTGGTAACGGAATCCAGCATCTCCGGATTAGCCCAGCGGTTGTAATCGCCGTGGATGATCTCGCCCATAAGCCAGAAATCAGACTTTTTGCCCTTACAGAAATCGCGTATTCTCTTAAAGAAATTGAAGTCGATGCAGTCTGCCGCGTCAAAGCGGATGCCGTCGATGCCGAAGGACTCTATCCAGTAGTTTACAGCGTCGATGATATGGTCGCATACGCCAACGTTGCGGAGGTTCAGCTTTACAAGATTATAGTGACCGTTCCAGCCCTCGTACCAGAAAGGATCGCCGCAGGGAGACTGTCCGCCGAAGTTGAGATTCTGGAACCAGTCGCAGTAGCCAGAGCCCTGACCCTTTTCCTGGATGTCCACAAACTGAGGGAATTTTCTGCCGACATGGTTGAAAACACCGTCGAGAATGATCCTTATGCCAGCCTCGTGGAGACGGTCGCAGATGAAACGGAAGGAATCGTTCGTGCCGAGTCTGCGGTCGATTTTCTTGTAGTCAACAGTGTCATAGCCGTGCTCTACGGACTCGAAAACAGGTCCGAAATAAACGGCGTCAACGTTCATTTCTTTAAGGTGAGGGATCCAGTCCAGCACCTTATCGAGGCGGAAAGAGACCTCGTCGTTATTGAAGTCGTTGAACTTCGGCGCACCGCAGAAGCCCAGGGGATAAATGTGATAGATTATGGCGTTATCGTACCAATTCATGTTAAAAAACTCCTTAATTATAATTATACCAATCCTCTTAATTTCGATAGACTATGGCTATCGAAGTTTAGCCGCCGTAGGCGACGCAGAGGATTGCAGCCTGCGTAGCAGGCGTTCCCCTAAAAAACGATGTCTATCGGATTTTAGGGGATCAGTATTATTTCTTGCTTCCTTCAATGAAATATGACGCTTCCATATCGGCAACGTGGAGAGCGAAAGCGAGAGGGTACATTTCCAGAGCCTTGCCGATAGTGTTTTTGTCCTCATTACCGGAAAAGCCCATGTGCCAGCGTATGGCGAAAGCCTCGTCCCGAGTGAGCCGACCATCGCCGTATAGATAACCGGAGATGATATATACCGACTTTTCACCATGTCCGTAGGGCAGAGTGTCGTTAATGGTAAAAACCGGGTACTTTTCCCACTGACCGGTAGACTCGTTTTTCCTGTTGCGCAGCTCAGTCGTATAGAAATTCACCTTGCACACATCATGGAGAAGAGCGACAATGGCGATAGTCTCATCGGAGAAATCCATGCCGTACAGCTCCTTAGTTCTCGGGCGCGAGAGGTAATCCTTCAGGCAGTGGTAGACGTTGACGCTGTGCTCAACGAGACCGCCCTCATACGAGCCGTGGTAACGGGTGCTGGAAGGCGCTGTAAAGAAGTCTGATTTTTTCAGAAATTCCAGCAGCTTATCAGCTCCGGGGCGTTTGATGTTTTCGTTGTATATTTTAATAAATTCTTCCTTAGGTGTCAAAACCAATGCTCCTTTCATTGTTCTATAATTATAACATAAAATCAGCAAAATTGCAAGCTTTTTTGGCAATTTTTTAAAAAGCCAACGTAATTGTAGGATAAACACCGGGTTTCAAAAGGGACGGTTGTCCCTTTTGCAGAGTCCAGAGGCGGCGCCTTTGGCAGGGCATGGGACAGCGTCCCATATCGACCGTAGGTCGATGATGCCTTTAGGCGCTCTGCAAGGGGTGAATTTCAAAACAGTCCGGCGGACTGTTTTGAAAGAGGGGACGCTCTGCAAGAGAGAGCGTCCCCTTAATTTCTGATCCCATATTCCAAAAAGCCTGAGAGAAATTCTCCTTTTTCAGATACTGGCTACCGCAGCTCCTTCTTATAATACAGCGACACAGATTCGATCGCCGCGAGAGACACAAACACCGCTATGCTGCAAATTATGGAAACAGCATAGAGGATGCACACCAGAGCCATGCTTCCCTCGTGCTGCGGTATCATAACACAGCCCGGGAACACCTGAATAATACTCGACGCAAAGAAAATAAGCGACGCCAGGCTCTTTGTTATGCCGATTCCCGAAACCATAAACAGAGCCGTTCCTACCATAGCAATAGTTATGTACAGCGCCGAATCCTTGATTATACTCGCAATGCCGCTCATGCCGTCCTTGTAGGTCAGTCCAAGCGAACCGCTGTAGAGCAAATAAAACGCCGCCGCGCCTATAATTCCAACGATCGCCATAACAATAACGATCTTGAAGCCCTTTTTAGCCTCTTCACGTCTCAGCTCCTCTTTCAGCTCCAGCATCATGCGCAGGCTCTCCTTGGAGTCCTTCTGTTCGGAGACAAGCTGCGAGGAAACTGCCGTCTTTTTCGCCTCCTGCTTTGCACGCTCCAGATCCTCGTCCACAAACTTCGGCTTATATACCGCAGGCGCAGGCTCGTCGTCAAGGATCGGTGCGGACACAGGCTGTTCCGGATGGGCAGGCTTTTCCGGCTCTGCCTTTTTCGGAGGCGGAGTATAGCTGTCCTCGTCGAGAACAGGCGCTTTTATCTCCACCGGAGGAGCTTCAACTCCAAGCTGCTTTCTCATCAGCTCCAAGACCTTTTCCTTGTTCGCGTCGGGCAGCCCATTGTAGGTCGCAAGCTGATCTGCCGAGAATTTAGCGATTATCTCCTCGTCGGTCATAACCGGCTTTTTCTCCGTCTTCGGAGCGGTGTAAGGAGCGTCATCGTCGTCAAGGACAGGCGCTATAACTCCCGTAGGCGCGCCCTTTTTCTGTGCCGGAGGAGGCGTATACACGTCCATATCGTCCAGTATCGGAGCAGAAACTCCGGTAGGACCGCCTTTTTTCGGTGCAGGCGCAACATAGTCTATGTCGTCCAGCACAGGTGCGCCGTAGTTATTTTCCTCGTTCATAATTCACCTCTTATCTCATATTACAGAAATCTCCGGGAGCATTGATCTCCCGGAATTTCAGTTAAAACACGATCTTTTTGCGATATGCCCTGATTTATCTCTCGAGTATCTGTGATCTGTCAGGACCAATGCCGACCATGCTCACCTTGCAGCCGACAAGCTCCTCAAGGCGCGCGATGTATTTCCGGCAGTTCTCGGGCAGCTCATCAAAGCTTCCGCACTCTGAAATATCCTCGTTAAATCCGGGGAACTCCTCATAAACAGGCTCGCAGCCCTCCAGCTCCTCTAAGGTTGCCGGGAAATTCTCCGTAACTGTACCGTCAGGCTTCTTGTAAGCGACGCACATTTTCAGCGTTTCGATGCCGGAAAGTGTGTCCAGCTTGTTGATAGCCAGGCTGTCAAGTCCGTTTACTCTTACAGAATGACGTACAATAACAGCGTCAAACCAGCCTGTACGGCGGGGTCTGCCTGTAGTTGTCCCGAACTCTCCGCCGACGTTTCTGATGCGGTCGCCTGTTTCGTCGTCAAGCTCTGTCGGGAACGGACCCTTGCCAACTCTCGTTGTGTAAGCCTTTGCAACGCCGATTATATTTGTTATCATCTTCGGACCAACGCCGGTTCCTACGCACACTCCGGCAGAAAGCGGATGCGAGGACGTAACATAAGGATATGTACCGAAGTCGATGTCAAGCAGGGTAGCCTGCGCGCCCTCGAACATGATAGTCTTTCCAGCTTTATGAGCGTCGAATGTGAGCACAGAAACGTCATCCACATACGAAGCAAGACGCTTGCCATACTCTGTATACTCGGCAGTTACCTTGTCGAGGTCGAATGCCTCGCCGCCGTAGACCTCAGTAATGATCTTGTTTTTCAGCTTGCCGGTAGCCTGTATCTTTTCAGCCAGGACTTCCGGATGAACCAGATCGTATACCCTGATTCCGCATCTCTCGTACTTATCCATATATGTAGGGCCGATACCGCGCTTTGTAGTACCGATATCCTTTCCGCCGCGGAAAGCCTCGGAAAGACCGTCAAGCGTGATATGCCATGGCATTACCACATGAGCGCGAGGGTCGATCTTCAGATTTGCAGTTGAAATTCCTCTTGCCTCAAGACCGTCAAGCTCGCCGATGAAATCCTTCGGGTCGAGCACGACGCCTGCACCGATAAGGCAGAGCGTATCTTTATAGAGAATACCGGAGGGAATGAGGTGGAGCTTGTAAACCTCGCCGTTATTTACAACGGTATGACCGGCATTATTACCGCCCTGTGAACGTACAACGACATCAGCACGGGAAGAGATAATGTCGATTATCTTGCCTTTCCCCTCGTCTCCCCACTGTGTACCGACAACAATATTAGCAGGCATTATGATTCCTCTTTTCGTATTATTAATTTACAGCCAAAACAGGCTCTTACAATTTATTATATCACAGTATCACGATAAATTCAAGTATTTTCTGCAAAAGAAATATATTAACATTTTTAAAAATAAAAAGCTGCCGCGGCATTGCTCACGACAGCTCAATAATATTTTACTTAACTTCAACAGTCCAACCGAACGTATCCTCGATCTTGCCCCACTGAATACCTGTCATAGTATCATAGAGCATCTGTGAGATCTTGCCTATCTTGTTGCCGTTTATCTCCATTACCTTGTCGTTCCACTTCAGGTGTCCAACAGGGGAAATAACGGCAGCCGTACCTGTTCCGAATACCTCGTTGAGCTTTCCTGCATCATAAGCGTCGGCAATTTCCTGGATCGTGATGCGTCTCTCCGAGACCTTGATACCCTTCGAGCGGCAGACCTCGATAGCCGATTTTCTCGTGATACCGGGCAGGATCGAGCCCTGGAGCATAGGAGTTACAACTTCTCCGTCAATAACGAAGAAGATGTTCATTGCGCCTACCTCTTCGATATACTTCTGCTCAACGCCGTCGAGCCAGAGAACCTGCGAGTAGTTCTGCTTGTGAGCCTCGTCCTGACCGATAAGAGACGCTGCGTAGTTTCCGCCTGTCTTTGCAAAGCCCATACCGCCGCGTACTGCACGGACATACTTGCTCTCAACGTAGATATTTACAGGGTCAAGTCCGCTTGCGTAGTATGCGCCGGAGGGTGACAGAATTATCATAAACAGATAGTGCTCGCCGGGCTTTACGCCGAGGTAGGGATCGCAGGCGAATATGTAGGGACGGATGTACAGCGACTCGCCGTCCTTTGAGGGAACCCAGTCCTTCTCGATCTTAAGCAGCTCCATAAGACACTGCATAGCCAGCTCCTCAGGCAGCTCCGGAATAACGAGACGCTCGTTTGAAACGTTCAGTCTCTTGAAATTTTCATCGGGACGGAAAAGCTGAACCTTTCCCTCGGCTGTTCTGTATGCCTTGAGTCCCTCGAACACGGTCTGACCGTAGTGGAGGCACATTGCGGCAGGAGAAAGCTCGATAGAGCCATAGGGCTTTATTTCGGGATCGTGCCAGCCCTGACCCTCGTCATAGGGCATAACCAGCATATAATCTGTAAATATGTGACCGAATCCCAGTGCGTCGCCGGGCTGCGGCTTTTTCTTCAAGCTTTCCGCTTTTGTAAATTTGATTTCCATTTTTATACCTTCTTTATTAAAAGTTTTAGAAAACCGACATCATCAGTTGGCGTCGAAGTATTTTTTCTCATAGATCATCTTGCACATCACCGAAGCAGCTGCCGCTGCGCCCAGCAGCACAACTACCGCTGAAAGCGAAACTGCAAGGGATATTTTTCCTTTTTTAGTCATGACGATACCTCCCGAGCCAACAAAAATGTCCTACTCATTCATTATAACATATTATGCTGATAATTTCCATAGATAGCGGCAAAAAATATATACAAAATCCGAAGCTGATTTTTGTGCATTTTTATTCGTCGTACTCCCGGACGCGAAGCTTTGCTCCGAGGCTCTCCGCAACCTGTTTTGCCGCAGCTATCTGCTCAGCCGGAATAACGTCCACCACAGACATTATCACCTCCGCCGAATTCTGAGCGACACAATCTGCTGTAAATTTGTGCATAGCCTCCCAGGCGTTCCCGAATTTCGGGCGCGTGACCTTCATATACTCGTCCCTTGTTCCGGCGTTCAGCGACACGGAAATAATGTCGATAAATCTGCACAGCTCCTCCGCGATCGGTCTGCCGTTTATCAGGTCGCCAAGACCGTTTGTATTGAGACGCAGCTGTATTCCGGAGCAGCGCGCTTTCAGCTCGTCAGCGACTGCAAGCATGGCGTCAAGACGACAGGTAGGCTCGCCGTAGCCGCAGAATACTATCTCATCGTATTTCGCCAGATCGCGCTTATCCAGATCGGAAAATATTTCCTCCAGCGACGGCTCATGCTCCAGCCACAGCGGATCTGAACCGTATGCTCCGTCAGCGTTGTTTCTTATGCAGAATGTACAGGCGCAGGGGCACTGATTTGTTAAATTCAGATAAAGATTGTTTCCAACTTCATAGGATATAGTCATAGCTTTCATTTTTATTTCCTCCCAGTTTTATTAACGATCTATGTAAATTCTCGGTACGCGTTTCGAGATGCCGCATACCACCTCATAGCCGATAGTTCCGTATATCGCGGCAAGCTCGTCGGCAGTTATCCGCTCTCCGCAGTCCTTTCCGATAAGGGTGACGATGTCCCCGGAAGCGGCATCCGGAACTGCCGAAACGTCTATCATAAGCTGATCCATGCACACTCTTCCCACTATCGGGCAGCGTTTTCCGCGGACAAGTATCTCGCCCTTTGAGGACAGCAGCCTGGAATAGCCGTCAGCGTAGCCAATAGTTACCGTGGCGACGCGCATTTCCCGGTCTGCCGCAAATGTCCTGCCGTAGCTGATGCAGGTACCAGGCTGAACCGTTTTCACCTGTGAAATGACAGCCTTCAGTTCCATGACCGGTTCAAGTCCCTCCGGAATATCCAGACTGATATCCGGGTGAAGTCCGTACAGAATTATCCCCGCCCTGGAAAGCGTACTCCTCGGCGAATTTCTGTAGCAGGTCGCGGCGCTGTTCATAAAGTGAACGTGGGGCAGCCTTACACCCTTTTTCTCCAGCTCCGACCAGACGTCAAGAATAAATTTCTCCTGTCTGTCCGTATAGCCGATGTTGTCCGGAGAATCGCTGTCAGCTACGGCAAAATGGGTATATATCCCCTCTACGGCGACCTTTTCGATCCCCATTATCGCCTGGATCTCCTCCGCGCACTCCTCCGGCGTGTCGAACCGGAGTCCTATTCTTCCCATACCGGTGTCGATCTTCACGTGGCAGCGTATGGGCTGGGGACTGTTCCGGGCAAGGTCGGCGGCGTACTCTCTGGAAACTACGCCCTGAATGATATTGTACATGGAGATCTCGTGGGCATATTCCGGCGGCGTATAGCCTAAGATGAGTATTTCCGCGTCGCTTCGGCATTTTCTCACAGCTATCGCCTCGTCAAGATTCGACACGGCAAAATATTTTACTCCGCAGTCCTCGCCGAGACAGCGGATTATCTGCTCGTCGCCGTGACCGTAGGCGTCCGCCTTGACAACAGCCATTACCTCTGTAGACGGCGAATTCAAGCCTTTAACGATCTCGTAATTTCTCCGCAGAGTCGGCAAGGAGATCTCTGCCCATGCTCTTTTCAGATATGGTTTCATTTCATCGTTCCTTTCATGAATATATATATTAATAAATAGTTACAGCTTTGCGAAATGACTTGAAAAAAATTCCGGTTTATGTTACAATAATAATGTATTGACGAAATCTGATTTTGTCAAAAATTTTTCTCGGAGGCGAATTATGAGGTATCCCACAACTTCGCTGCATTCCAGAACATCGGGAATGTCGGTTTTCCCGGTTTCCGATGTTATTATTCAAAAGGAGACGGCTATCTGCATCACCGGACACCGCGAACGCGCCGTTACCCCTTATCAGAACGATCCGCGATTCTGGAGCGCCACGGTCATGACAGTAAGGCTTATGCTCAGCAGATATATCGACCTTGTAATGGACAAGGGCTACTCCACGATGATAAACGGTCTTGCCGAGGGTACGGATCTGTGGGCTGCGGATCACTGCCTTAAACGGAAACGTTTTGCAAAGGCAAGGCTTGTCGGCGTGATGCCCTTTCTCCGCCATGCAGACTATCTCAGGGAGGACTATAAAAATATTCTCCGCAGAGTCGAGAGATACGCAGATCTGCTGGTGACCACCTGCGACGCTCCGGATATGAGATACGGCATAGCGGCGTCGCCCTGCACATCGCCTCTGCTCTACCAGAACAGAAACTATTATATGGTTGACAACAGCTCCGTGATCGTGGCTTTTTTCGCAGGAAACAGCCGCTCCGGCACAGCCCAGACCATCCGCTATGCCCAGCGCCGGGGAAAGCCGGTGATAAGCTTCGGAATGAAGGACGTATTCGCCGTTATGGACGAAGCCGGAACAGAGCGGAACAACATTATCCAAAGGCTTAACGACATCAGACTCGCCGTTCCGACGCCGGAATCCTCACCATCTATTATACCACAACGTCAGAATTTTTCAAGTGGTAATTCAAATAAAATTATAGTTTAAAGGAAAAATAACATTCCGTTGAATTTTAATTTTCAACATTGTCCGCGTTTTTTCGACTGTTGAAATGTTGAAAGCCCTGTTGAGAACCTGTTCTTCGTTATTTTTTATTAACAATTGATTGGGGATAAATTTTTTAATTCATATGAACTGAAATTTTTTCATCTTCTGTCAGCAATTTTTCTATACTGAACGTTATATGAAAGGAGCCTTATCTATGGCTGCAAAGAAAAAAACAGGAAGAATCGCTCTTCCCTATCTCATAACCATTTTTCTCGGAATCCTTATTGTCGGCGGCGGAACATACTTTTTCCTGCGTCATCTCGGCATCATAAGCGGAGGAAGCAAGCTTCCCGAGCCGCCCTCAAGACAGATAACCACCGCCAGCTATGCCGACAATCATACCATACTGTTCATACTTGATGAGCCGGAACAGAAGTGCTCCTCCACATTCCTGCTCATGAGATCTGTACCCAAGGACAAAAAGCTGATCTTCATGGGAATACCCTCAAACACCATTTCTGAGGGCTTTGAAACCGAAATTGACAGGCAGCCCAGCATCAAAACATACTACGAGACCTACGGGGCAGGCTCGGCTGTCGAATTTGCCGAAAAGGTCACCGGCGTTACTATTGACCGCTATATGAAGCTCGATTCCGACTCCTTCATCGCTCTCTGCGACAAGGTCGGCAACGTGACATATTCCGTTTCTGAGGATATCCAGGGCTTTGAAAGCGACGGCTCCGATATGAATCTGACCTCCAGCCAGGTCGAAAAGCTCATTCTCTATCCCCTTTTCCCGGACGGCGAGACCGAGCGTGCGTACATGACAGGCTCTATTGCCTCCGCTATGGTAAACCAGAATGTGGGACAGCGTATTGCCGACAACCTTGACAACAGCTTCAACAGCATCGTCAACATCACCGACACCGATATAACGGCAGTTGACTACCGCAATCATAAGGTAGCCATTAAAAATATGCTCGCTAACGGCAGAGCTATCGCGTCATTCCTTATTCTGGAGGGCGATGTTTCCGGAGAGGACTTTCTGCCCTCCGAAAGCTTTCTGGCTGATTTCAGAAAAGAATATTACAGCTACGACGAAAGCAAGGACGAGGATAAATTATGAACAACATTTTTGATACGCACGCCCACTATGCCGACCATGCCTTCGACGCTGACAGAGAGGAGCTGCTGAAAAATCTGCCGGATATGGGAGTTTCTCTTGTGATGCTGGCTTCCTCATCCGTTGAGGACACCCGGGAAAACGCGCTGCTGGCGGAAAAATACAGCTATATCTACTCCGCCGCCGGAGTCCACCCGGAAAGCGCAGACGACAACCCGGAGGATTACCTTAGTATCGTAGAAGCCGCCGCTGCCCTGCACAAAACAATGGCTATAGGCGAGATCGGACTGGACTATCACTATGACGGATACTGCCGTGAAAAGCAGATAAAGCTGTTCGAGGAGCAGCTTGAACTGGCAAAGCGGTTTGATATGCCGGTCATCATCCACACCCGGGACGCCTGGGAGGACACCCTGAGCATACTGAAAGATCATAGACCCAACGCCGTTGTACACTGCTTCAGCGGTTCGGCGGAAATGGCACGAGAAGTCCTGAAGCTTGGACTGTACGTTGGGTTTACAGGTGTTCTTACATTTAAAAATGCTAAAAAGGCGCTTAAAGCCCTCGCAGAAGTTCCGACAGACAGGCTTCTTCTGGAGACCGACTGTCCCTACATGGCTCCCGAACCGTTCAGAGGCAGGCGATGCGACAGCTCCATGATAGCCTCTACAGCGGCTAAAGCAGCCGAAATAAAAGGTCTGGACGTGCAGGAGCTTATTGACATAACCAACGAAAACGGAAAAAGATTTTATCGTATTTAAAGGAATAAAGCCATGTACTACTGCTGCGGAATAACCGAAAAAGGCAATATGCCTCATAACGAAGACGCCGTACTCGTAGGAGGAGTCGTCCTTACCTCCGGAGCTTCGGAGAAGGAGCTTGACGCTGCGTTTATCGCTGCGGTCTCCGACGGCGTGTCGGGCGAAAGCGCCGGGGAGCTTGCCTCTTCCATGTGTCTTGAAAAGGTTGCGAAAATCGAGGATCTCTCTGTTGAAGGTCTTAGGAGCAGCCTTTTTGCCGTTCATGAGGAGCTTGCGGAGCACAGCCGGAACGACCCGGACAGCCATAATATGCAGACGACTCTCTGCGGAGTTGCAGTGGACGCCGACGGCAGCGTTATTGCCTTTAACGTGGGGGATTCCAGGCTTTACCGATTCAGAGAGGGCAGTCTCCGGCAGCTTTCGAGAGATCAGTCCCTGGTGCAGCTGCTCATCGAGGAAGGCTCGATATCTCAGGAGGACAGAAAAACTCACGTCCACCGGAATATAATTTTTCCGGCTTTTGGCAATATCAAGGACTTGCCGAAAATTGATATCCAGACTATCGAGGGCGGAATGGAGTACGGAGATGTGCTGCTGATATGCTCCGACGGCTTGTCGGATTTTCTGTCGACACTTGAAATGCAGTGCATTATGGAGCTGCCAAAAAGCCTCCCGAAGCGGCTGGAGCTTCTGGTAAAAGCAGCCCTTGCACGCCAGGGCAACGATAATATTTCCATTGTTGCTGTGATGAAAATATAAGAGCCTGTTCAGAATTTCCACGCGCACGCAGAGATTCTGAACAGGCTCTTAGACATCCCGGAATTCTCACGGGATGTCTTTTTTAATGCATTTACAATAATCCGTCCAGAAGCAGCTTCACGCCTATAAGACAAAGCACGATACCGCCTGCAAGCTCCGCTTTTTTCTCATATTTCGTACCGAAGCGGTTGCCGATAATAACGCCTGCAAGACAAATAACAAAAGTTATTCCGCCGATGACCGAAACCGACAGGATCAGATTCGTTTTCTGCGCCGCAAATATAACTCCGACTGCAAGAGCGTCAATGCTGGTGGCGATAGAAAGTATAAGCAGCTCCTTTATGTCAAGCTTATATTCCTTGACGCCGTCGCCGTCCTCCTCGCCCCTTATGACCTCGTAGATCATTTTGCCGCCGATGATACCCAACAGAACAAAGGCTATCCAGTGGCTGTATGTACTTATGAATTTCTCAAAATAGCTTCCGAGAAAATAGCCTATAAGCGGCATAGCTGCCTGAAATGCGCCGAAAAACAGCGCAGTTACAGCTGCTCCCTTGTAGTCGATCTTTTTCATGCTCAGACCCTTGCATACCGACACCGAAAAGGCGTCCATAGCAAGACCGAGGGAAAGCAGCAAAAGTTCAATAATTCCCAAATTATCACTCCATCTCCAGAATTACTATACTATAATGTATATTCCATAATGAAATCATCCATGACATAACCGCCGCCAATATCTGTGACTGCCGTGTCGATCATCCCGAAGCCTGTCGCTTTATAGACATTGATCGCGTGGTCGTTGTGCTTGTTCACGGTCAGATACACGCTGCTTTTTCCGCTGATGCGAGCCTCATCGAATACTCTTTTCAGCATCAGCGAAGCAATTCCCCTGCCCCGTCTGTCCTGCCGCAGGTAGAGCTTGCTCAGGAAAAATCTGCTGTCGGACTCCGGCTTTACTCCGATATATCCGCAAAGCTCGCCGTCGTCACGGACTGCAAAATAGCTGTAGCCCTGCTCCTCTATCTGCTTTGTCATAGCCTCAAGAGACTGGAATTTTTCCACCATGTAGTTGATCTGACCACGGCTTATTATACCCACGAAGCACTCATTCCAGATCTTCTCCGCCAACTCCGCGACCTCACGAAGCTCTGGAAAATATTTTACTTTTGTTATTTCAATTGACATTTTATTCACTCTTTTCGATGATCCTCATATCTATGAGCTTCCGCATCAGTCTGCCAGCCCACGCGCTGATAAGGCGGTCGTAGTCCTCCGCAGAAATGCTGCCGCCGATACCCATTACATCGTAGATAACGCTTGCTTCCTTTATCATGCATGGCAGATCTGTAAATCCGCAGCGAAGATAGAAATTACGCCGGCTCACACGCTGGGCATAGTTTTCGGCAGTTTCATCCAACTGCTCCCGGGCGAGAAATATCCTCATACCTATGTACCTTTTCTTTACGGCATCAATAATTTTTCCGCCTATCCCCTTTCCCCGGAGCTTATCAGCCACGGCAAGATAGAAGAGATAGGCAAGATCATCGTGGCAGACCATATAGACAAATCCCACGAATTTTCCGTTGATCTTCGCCGTAAGCATTTCAGCCCTGCCTTGACGGGTTTTCAGCATCATGAGAAAAAACGGCGCACGCTCCTCAGCCGGAAATGCGGTGAGGTAAAGTCTTTTCAGCTTTTTCAGATCGTTTTTTCCGTATGCTTCAAGTGTTACTTTCATCTAACAACACCACCTACAAATACAGGCTGCTGCAAAATGCAGCAGCCTGATCTTATTCTGAACAGATCACACCTCCGACGTCTCCCGGTTATGGCGGAGAGCCTTCGCGGGCGGTCTGAACATCGCCTGCCGCAGAATATTACTCCTCTGACATCTCCCAGTTGTGATAAACATTCTGAACATCATCATTTTCTTCCAGATGCTCCAGAAGCAGATTCATCTTCTTGATATGCTCCTCGTCGGTCAGCGTCGTATAGGTCGCCGGGATCCTGTCAGTCTCCGCAGAAAGCACGTTATAGCCCTTTGCAGCCAGTCCTTCTCTTACCTCGTGAAGAGCTTCAGGAGCGCACTCGATCTCTACAGTCTCCTCTGTGACGTCGAAATCATCGCCGCCGCACTCGAACACATCCTCCATGACCTTATCCTCATCGAGACCGGTGTTCTCAAGGATAACTATACCCTTTGTGGTGAACATGAACGATACACAGCCGGAAGTACCAAGATTTCCGCCGAATTTGTCGAAATAATGACGTACATCTCCGGCAGTTCTGTTCTTGTTGTCCGTAAGACACTCAACAATAACGGCAACGCCGTTCGGACCGTAGCCCTCGTAAACCATATTTTCGTAATTGTTCTTATCCTCACCGCCGGCAGCCTTCTTGATAACGCGCTCGATGTTATCGTTGGGCACGTTATTTGCCTTTGCCTTCGCGATAAGGTCGCGAAGCTTGCTGTTGTTATTGGGGTCTGGTCCGCCCTCTCTTACAACAACAGTGATCTCTCTGCCGATCTTAGTAAAGATCTTGCCCTTTACTGCATCGGTAGCCTCTTTCTTTCTTTTGATATTATTCCATTTTGAATGACCTGACATTTTTCAGCTCTCCTTTATTCAAGATGTAATGTAATTTTCGTCGGTATCGCGCTTGAGCTTTTTCAGCTGATCCTTTCTATCAACGTGATAGTCAATGATAGCTACGACAGCTGCGCCCAGAATAAAACCTATCGCAAAGCCTGCACATACGCTTACCGCATTTCCGCCGCGGGTCTCTATGATCTCAATTTCCTTTTCCATAGCTTTTCCTCCGTACTTTACGCTTCAAGCACACTCGAAGCCGTTTCCATTACGATATCAAAAATCTCGGCTATACGCTGGTTCTGCCCAAGCAGGTAAAGATACCCGAAAAGACATTCAACAGCGGTCGCTCTTCTGTATTCTCCGGTATCAGCGTGCTTCGGCGCTGTATTTCCCGTTGCATTTCTTCCGCGCTTCATTACCGCCAGCTCTTTTTCCGTCAGACTCTCTTCAAGCCTGCCGTACGCCTCGGACTGAAATTCTGCGCACACAAGGCGCACCTTTGCGGAATGGAGCTTTGCCGCAGGCATATTCGCCGTCCGCAGAAGCATTTCCCGGACGAGAGTATCATATACACTGTCTCCGAGAAAAGCAAGACTCAGAGGACTGTACATATTGACATCGCGCTCAGTTAAAATTTTTCTATTCATACTAATAGACCTCCTCGGAAACTAAAGTGCGCCGTATGACAGTAAATTTTGTCATATGGTAAGGCGGACGACGAAAGCGGGCTGTCGCCCGGTGAGGAGAACAACGCAGCCATATGACAAAAGATTTGACATACGGTGTGCGTTAGTTTCCGAGGAGGTCTAATATACAAAGTCGAACTCGAAGCCTTCAAGGTCAACAGTGTCGCCCTCCTGTATGCCCATTTCCTCCAGCTTCGCTATTATGCCGCTGTTGATAAGCACACGCTGGAAATATTGCAGAGATGAATAATCGTCCGGATCGACCGTCCGCATAATTGGCTGGATCCATGGCGCTTCCACATAGTAAACGCCGTCCTCCTCAGTGATCTCGAACTTCTTTCCTGCGCCTGCCATCTCGTCAAGCTCAGCCTGCGGTATAGGTTCAGGCTCATACTCCTTGATAGGCGGCAGCGTTTCCAGAACCTCCGCTATCTTCATTACCAGCTCGTGCGTACCCTGGGTAGTTGCCGCCGAGATGCAGAAGAACTCAAGCCCCTGCTCCCCGATAAAACTCCGGAACTCGTCAAGCTGCTCCTGTGAAGCCATATCCGACTTATTTGCAGCCACGATCTGCGGACGCTTTGCAAGCTCCTCGTCGAATTTAGCAAGCTCCTCGTTAATTATACGGAAATCATCCTTCGGGTCGCGTCCCTCGATGCCTGAAACGTCCACTACATGAACGATAAGCCGACATCTTTCTACGTGCCGCAGGAATTCGTGTCCCAGACCGACGCCGTCGCCTGCGCCCTCGATAAGTCCGGGAATATCCGCCATAACAAAAGATCTTTCCTCACCTGTCTTTACAACTCCCAGAACCGGAGTCAGCGTGGTGAAATGGTAGTTGGCTATCTTCGGCTTTGCCGCGCTTACGACGGAGATAAGAGTGGACTTTCCGACATTCGGGAAGCCCACGAGTCCGACGTCAGCCAGCAGCTTCAGCTCCAGCGTTACCTCAAATTCCTCTCCCGGATAGCCGGGCTTGGCAAATTTCGGGATCTGACGCGTGGGAGTGGCGAAGTGGACGTTTCCCTTTCCGCCTGCGCCGCCCTTTGCGAGGACCTTCGGCTCGTCGGTGCTCATGTCAGCCATAATTCTGCCGCTTTCGGCATCGCGGACAAGAGTGCCTCTCGGAACCTTTATTACAAGCGGAGGCGCGCTTTTTCCGGTACAATTGCGCGAAGAGCCGTTCTGCCCGCGTTCAGCCACGTATTTTCTCTTGTAGCGGAAATCTATCAGGGTAGAGAAGTTGTCGTCCACCTGGAAAACAACGTCGCCGCCTCTGCCTCCGTCGCCTCCGTCCGGACCGCCTGCGGCAACATATTTTTCTCTGTGAAAGGAGACGGCGCCGTCGCCTCCGTCACCTGCTTTTATTTTGATCTTAGCCTTATCAACGAACATTTTTACCTCCTTGACGGGCTGTGTGCGGTGTTGCCTTAAAACAAGTCTAATGAAAAATCCCAAGCAAAAGCTCGGGATTTATGACATTGTCAGAGACCGATTACTGCTCTGCGTAAACAGAAACCTTCTTGCGATCCTTACCGAAACGCTCAAACTTTACCTTTCCGCTTACTGTTGCGAAAATAGTATCGTCAGAACCGATGCCTACACCAACGCCGGGATGGATATGTGTACCTCTCTGGCGAACCAGGATATTTCCAGCCTTAACGAACTGTCCGTCGGCACGCTTTACGCCCAGTCTCTTGGACTCGGAATCACGGCCGTTCTTTGTAGAACCAACACCCTTCTTATGAGCGAAGAACTGCATACTGATCTTAAACATACTTACACCTCCGAATAGTGATTTTAATTGTTTGCGGAAACTCCAGAAGAATTGCCTTCAGGTGGCTCATCAGCGTCATAATGACGGCAGACGAGCTGCCGCCGCCGTCCGTTACGCACCGTATGAGGTTATCCTCAGCCGATGCTTCCGGGCTGCATCCAAGAGCGTCGAGCACATTCACAGTCAGCTGAACTGCGGAGGAAACTGCGGCGCAAACCACATCCTTCCCCGACTCTGCATACCCTGCATGACCGCTTATGGTAAATTCTCTGTATTTTCCATCTGATTGATAAAAGTCTGCCTTAATCATAGATCAAGCGTTGATAGCTTCGATCTTAACCTGTGTGTAAGGCTGTCTGTGACCCATCTTTCTCTTCTCGCCCTTCTTAGGCTTGTAAGTGAAAACTGTGATCTTCTTGGACTTGCCGTTCTTTACAACGGTAGCAGAAACGTTAGCGCCGTCAACATAGGGTGCGCCGACCTTAAGTCCGTCCTCTGCGCCCAGTGCAACGACCTTGTCAAAAGTAACCTTATCCTCTGCCTCAACTGCGAGCTTTTCGATGAAGATAACGTCACCCTCCTTGACCTGATACTGCTTTCCGCCGGTTTCAATAACTGCGTACATTTTTGGCACCTGCCTTTTTCTGAAACTCGCTGCAGCAGGCGTACACTGTACTTGAAGACCTGCTCACAAGCGGCAATAATATTTTACCATATTCCAGCCTGAATGTCAAGGCTTTTTTAAAAAATTTTCGCGATTCCGCTTACCAAGCCTTGTAATTCTCGCTGTTTATCTTATATGCAGTTCCGGGAACGAAGAGATCCTTGGGCTGTATATTCTGTGCATCCTCCTGACCCTCTGTCTGCTGCTTCATCTTTACCATAAGATTTCTCATTTCCGCAAAGGCAACGCTCTTGTATACGATAGACTGAACCTTCTCCTGAGGAGGTCTCTTTCCGAGATATTCAAGAACAGCCTGCTGGATATAGAAATATGAACGGAGCTGAGTCTTTCTGAACTCGATCTTGTTGTCGCCGTCCAGGAGGAAGAGGCTGTCGCCCTCGTTGTAGCCCAGAGTCATCTTTGCAAAGATCTCCGGAACGAAAATTCTTACCTCTGCCGCCATATCGGCATTTCCTGTTCTTTCGGCAAGCTCCTTAGCCATAGCCTCGTATTCAGCCTTTGTCTTCATATCTGCCATTTTGTCGATGACATATCTTGCAGCCTCCATAACGTCAGCCTTCTTGAAGGGACACTGGTCGTCGGCGCGCTGTACAAAAATTCCGTGCTGCTTCTCGCAGATGAAATTCTTGGAAGCGTCCCATGAATCCAGATAGGGCTTGAAGAACTTGTGCAGGTCGCTGCATACCGAGCCGTTTACACGAACCTCGATGATCTCGCGATCCTTGTGCTTTGCAAGGTAAATTCTGAACCAGTAGTACTTCTTTGAGCCGAGGTACTTCGGGATCTCGTTCTGAATGAACTTGAGCAGCATTGTGGGCTGCTTGCCCTCCGTAGGTCCTATGCGGACGATGGACTGTGCGTACATATCAAACTCATAGTGCTGATCCAGATAATTTACAGTGACCGGTATCGGGCTCTTCTTGTAGATAGACTGGTCAAGAGTGTGCCAGAGACCTGCGTAGAAGATATCCACCGCCATTTTTGCAGCCTCTTCGTAAGTTTTTCCCTGTGCGTCAACGGGGTCGATTATAGGCTCGTCGAAATCGTCATGCTCAACGACAAATACAGCCTGGAGAAGCTTTACGTCATCCTTCTCGTCATGTCTGCCGATACGCACGTCGATCGTAAAGCCTCTGGGCATGATGATGCAGCCGTCGTAAAGGTTTCCCTTGAGCTTCTCGTTCATTACGTTGAGTATTTCGGTTTTGTAGTCAAATTCCTTTGTTGTTTCTTCAACAGCCTTTTCAGCCTTGTCCTTTTTCTTAAAAAGTGCCACTTGTATCATTCTCCTTATATGATTTTTTTATTATTGATTTATATTGTGAACCGAGCCGCAGCCCAGCCCTCTCTGACGCCGACCTCGCATAATGTAAGACCTGCGCCCTTTACAGCCTCCAGAACCTCGTCCATACGCTCCTCGATAATGCCGGAGATCAGCAGAACTCCGCCTTTTTTCAGGTAACGTACAAAGAAATCCTTCATCGCGATAAGCACATCCGCAACTATATTTGCAGCGATCATATCGTACTTGCCGTCGATCTTGTCTGCCAGCGGCTCGTCTGCAAGAATATTTCCGAAGTGTACCTCGTACTTTTCTGCCGGAAGATGATTCTTCTCCGCGTTCTCTCTTGCCGTAGCCGCGGCGTTTTCCTCGATATCGACCGCCACAGCCCGCTCCGCTCCGAGAAGAAGCGCCGCGATCGAAAGTATTCCGCTTCCGCAGCCCATATCCAGAACGGAATCGCCCTCCCGGATATTTTTCTCGATCATCTCCAGACAAAGCCGGGTCGTGTGATGCTGACCTGTGCCGAAGCTGGAAGCCGGGTCTATTTCCAGTATTATTCTGCCGTCGTCCTCGCAGTCCTCCCAGGACGGCTTGACGATCAGCCGCTCGCCGACCTTGAATGGCTTGAAATACTGTTTCCAGTTATTCGCCCAGTCCTCCTCGCGTATACTTGAAAGCTCAGCTTCAAGCCTGCCGTAAACGCCCTGTGTATCGGCTCGCTTCATATCCGCCAGCATAGAGCGGACAGACAACAGCATATCCGAGCCCTGTTCGTTTCCTGGCAGATATACGGTCACGCAGGTCTCGCAGTCCGCAAGTCCCATAAGATCCTGGTCGATGTAATCCCACTGACCGTTCTTGTTTTCAAGGAACTCGTTGAAATCCGCCGCGTCCTTGATAACAAAGCCCTTTATTCCTATGTCCGTCAGCCGTGCACAGAGCAGCTCTATGCCCTCCGACGAGGTGTAAATATTTACTTCAGTCCATTCCATAAGGCTTCATCCTCCTGTGATATCTGTATTATTTTCAGATAAAGCGCCAGGTCGTCGCCGCTTACCTTTCCGTCGCTGCTTATATCAGCCGCTTCCAGCTCGCTGCTGCAAAGGGTGGAAACACCGTCGGGAAGCTCCTCTGACTGCCGGAGATACGCGCTTATCAGGGCAAGGTCGTACTTGTCCACAGTACCGTCTCCGTTAATATCGCCCAAAGCTTTTTTCTCATTATTAGTCGGGGCGAGAAGCCTCATATCGATCCAGCCGTCAAAGTCCGCGGATATGACCTTGCCGAAGCCGTCTATAGTGCCTGCGATGTTTATAACGTTTCCGCTTTTCAGCGCAGTCTGCACAGCTCCTGCGCCGCGCTCAGACATTACAGCCGCAATATCTGCCGCCGCGACGTAATACTCGCCTGCCTCCGACTTGTCGAGCATTGGCGCTGACTCCTGTACAGTCGTGACTGTCGGAGAAGTTGTCGTCGTTGTTGTGGTCGTGGTAACAGGCTGTTTAACGGCTTCAGGTATTACGCTGACCGGATTTTTTCCCTTTAGCTGCCAGTATTCTCCCTGCAAGCCTCCGGAATATCCCTCGTAAAGGTCATGTGTGTCCATTGCCGGATCGCACATGGTAATACTTCCGTCGTCGCCCACGCCGGTTATGTATACCCAGTGGTAACCGCCGTTATTGACTCTTGCGATAATGTGCCAGCCCTCGTCCATTTTGCTTTTTAGCTCCTGGGCAACAGCGGTTTTCTCCGTGCTTACGAAATAATCGTCCTTGCCGAACTGTATCTGCGGAACGAGGGTGTTTATCGTTCCCCAGCTTGAGATCGCGCCGCCGTAGGAAAATCCTCCTACGGACGTATAGGCGTCTGCCAGGACTCCGGGGTTGAACTGCTCAATATCCGTTATGCCCATATTCGCCATTGCCGTGCTGTCGATAGAATCGGAATGAACCGCCATAATAGCCAGCGATGTGATAAGGCATCCGGAGCTTCTTATTGTAGTACCGCCCATGGGAGTTGCACCCCAGCGGCTGTCCATCTGGCTCCAGTCCAGATATTCGTCGTATATCGAAACCGTCTCCGAAGCGGAAACAGCTTTTGTTTCCTCCTTTACAATTGATGTGTTCGGCAGAACGCAGCATACTGCCGCTGCCGCCGATGTTAATATTCCTATGATTTTTTTGTGCTGCATCGGTATCAGCCTCCTGTTTTAAGCTCGCTTTCTGCGGCGTTTCTTCCTTGTCCTTTTAGCCTCCTTAATAGCCTCATAAGCGGAGATATACTCCTTTATCAACTCTGATTTATGATTTGCATCAAGCTTTTCTCCGCCGTATACATGACGTTCAAAAAGCTTAGCGGTGTTAGTTATGTCGGCGCCGGACATCCTGTAGATCTCATCCGCCGCCTCTCCGGCTGTGTATACCGCGCCTATGCCGCAAAGTCTGCAAAGGCGCTTCATCACCTGCTCCGAAGCTTTATCCGCACTCCACCTGCCGCTCCGTATCAGGAAAATCCTGTGCGAGAGCTTCGGCATCAGGAAAATGATTATCAGCATAAGAACAGAGATCACAAGCGCTCCTATACCGATTTTCGTCAGCGTTCCTGCAACAGTGCTTTTCTGCTGCTGACCTGTGTCAAACGACATAGTCGGCTCGAAGCTCAGCCAGCCGTAGCCTTTTATGTACAGCTCCGGGAAGCCGTGGGCGTCCATAGTCGTGACGATATATCTGCCGGGCTCTCCGTTCTGAGCAGGAGTCTGCATATTGAAGCCCTCGCAGTATCGCGCCGGGATGCCGATGGAACGCGCCATAAGCGTCATGGCTGTTGCGTACTCGTAGCACACGCCTGTTCTGGAATCGAACAGGAAATCCTCAGCATTGTCTCCCTTTTCCTTCCGGTAGGAGAGATCGTAGGTGTAACCGCTGTCCAGAAAGTACCGTTCCAGCGCCTTAGCCTTGTCATATTCGCTTTCAAGCCCGGCAGTTACTTCCTCCGCAAGAGCCTTTATTCTCTCGCTTCCGCCGTAATCCAGGAGCGATTCCCAATCATCGCCGTAATACTTGTCCATGTACTCCAGCGTTTCAATGGAATAGTTAAGTTCCTTTTCATTTTCCTCGTCGGTATACTCGTAGCTGTAAAGCCGCAGCGAGATCAATGCGTCGTCAAGCATATCGCCGTAGTTTTCAATTCCGGCGAGCAGCTCCGCCGCAGCTCTGTTCTCCCGATGAGAGAAAAATTCATCCGGAGTATACATGAATGAGAAATTCTCATTTCTGCCGAATTCACCCTCATGGGTGAACACTGTTCCAGAGCCGGAAAGTCCAAGCTCGCTGCCATAGGAGGTAAGCGACAGCCGCTCCGCACCCTGGGGCACCGGAACCGAATCACTTCCGCCTACAGCCGAGTATATCTGCACACTCTGACGCTTCGGATAATAAAGCTCCGTCCGTACAAGGGACTCAAGACCGTATTCCGCGGCAAACTCACTGTCAAGCTCTGCCGCAAGCCGGACAGCTTCCGTAAGTCCGCCGCCATTGTATAGGTCAAAGGGCACATCCCTCTTGATCTTATAGCTTGAATCGGTTTCTCCTGCGCTCCATGCGTCATGCTCAAAATCGTAGCTTGTAAAGGCTGCGGTCTTGAGACGCATAGGCTCCGGGGAAACAACGTAATACATGGTAACTTCGCTTGTCTGTCCCCTGAACTGCTCGCCCTCCGAATCGCTCCGGAAAACGCTTATCATAGACATAAATCTGTCCGTCAGGGCGTCCGCATTGATAAGGTTATCAATTACGGTACGGTCAGCGGTTATCTCCGGCTTCGGTATGATCGTAGCCGCCACGGCAAAAATCGCCGTGAAAACGCCTGCCGAAAGCCACGCAGCCGGCTTGTGCACCACCTGCACCCTGTCAGTATCCCTGAGCTGCCGGAAATTCATCATCATCAGGATAAATCCCACCACAAGCGGAATTATAAAGCCGATTTTCATATCGTCGGCTTCCTTATCGTATATGGTAAAAGGGATCATCAGAATGAGAAAATTCATGAACATCCTGTACCGGACGTATGTGAAGTAATATATCACCGACATCAGGAAAACCTGGAACAGCAGAAATACCGAGAATGCGTACCAGCCGTTATAGTCCATGGCGTTCTGCGGCGTCAGAAACCATACGCCCCAGGGCAGAGGATAGTTTTCGCCGCCCTTTTCTATGGCGAGCCGCGCACCCTGTATATCCGCCGCAAATAAAATTATATATGCAAAAAAGCCGATAAAATGATGCTTGTTTATATAGTTGAAAAGCCGGAACAGCAGCCAGCCGGACACATATGCCGCAATGCCGTAGATCAGTGCAAGACTGCTCTTGTAGTTGTACATGACGGACATCATGGCAAGGGAGGCATATATGAGCACGGGGTCGGCAAATGTTCCGATGAGTTTTGAGTTATTTTTCAGCATACTCTTATACCTGCTTGAAATTATTGTCGCCGTCCAGATACCACATCGGGAGGTCGGTCCTGTTTTCAGCATCCGCTGATTTTCCTATCAGGCTTACGCAGTCCTTGTCCTCAAAGGCAGCCGCAATATCCGCAAGCTCTGCGCCAAGGTCAGTTGACGCTATAACACAGGCGCAGGCAGAGGTGTCGGAAAGCTTTATGCGACGCTCCGGCACTACCCTTGCGGCAACCACTTTCAGCAGAAGCTGCTCTGTCTGGTCAGGGGTCTCCACAATTTCCGATGCTGTCTCGCCGTCCGAGCCGAAATAAATGAAGGTACAGGCTATTCCCTGCTTCACCAGGAGCGAGACCAGCGCAAATGCCGAGCAAATTATCCGCTCCTCATTTGCAAGGACTTCGGCTGACGCCGCGTCCTGTCTGTACAGATCGAGGGCGACTATCGGCTGGACCGACGCCACCGCCTCGTCCAGACGAACCATAAGCTTGTCCTTTTTGACGGAGAGCTTCCAGTTTATCCGCTTTATGGGGTCGCCCTGCTCATACTCCCGATGCTCATACCCCGGAGCTGTTGCAGCCGAAAACAGAAGCGCAGTATCGCTGCTTTCCTCCTCGTCTGAGGTGAAAACGGAATCCGCGATCGCACGAACAAGCCCGGAAGCACTTGACGCTTCAGGTATTTCAGGTATTACGCCTACGCTTATCTCCGGTGGCAGCGGCGCAGCGAGCCGGAATTTAAGGAATCCAAGAAATCCGCAGGAATAGGCGTCCGTGACGGCAATTCTTCCGTTTCCGCCGATCTTCGCCTCCAGCTCGTATGTAAAGCTTCTGCTGTCGCGTCCTATGACGGTCAGCCTGTAAATATCCTTTTCCCGGGAGAGGCTCTCGGTCGCCGAGGTGTGCAGCTCGATCATCCCCAATGGGAAAAATCCGCTTTTTTCCACAGTTACGGTGACTTTCAGCCTGCTGCCATTTTTCACGAAGCCGTCGCAGCTAAGAGAAACCTTCGCTCTCTTCCGTCCGCCAAGCCCGAATGCCAATGAGACCAGCGGCGCTATGACCATAAATGAGATCAGGACTATTCCGATATCGCCGTCCATGAAAAAGGTAAATATATAGAGCAGAAAGGCTATGGCAAGTGCGGAGATCACGCTTCCCATATCAGCTTCCCATTGCCGGCACGGGTATGCTTTTCAGCACGCCCCCGATGTACGCCTCCGCCGTTCCGAATTCGCTTTTACCCTGGGGCGAAAGTATCATTCTGTGCGCAAGGACGGAAACCGCCGCCATTTTAACATCGTCGGGAGTTACATAGCTCCGTTCATAGATATAAGCAAACGCCTTAGCCGCCTTATACAGGGCAATGCTTCCTCTCGGGCTGATACCGAGAGCCGCATTTCTGTCAGTCCTCGTGAAAGCGACGAGATCGACCACGTATCTCCGCACGCCGTCGGAAACACGTATTTTCCGCACGTCCTCCTGCATTTGCAGGACCTCCGCAACGGTGACAGCCGGCTCCGGAATATTTTCGATAGGGTTGTGCATTTCCGTGCGCTCCAGGATCTTCATTTCCTCCTCCGCATCGGGATAGCCCATGGAAAGCTTCATAAAGAATCTGTCCATCTGCGCCTCCGGGAGGTGGAACGTACCGTAGGTCTCCACCGGATTCTGGGTCGCCATAACGAGGAAAGGGCTGGGCAGGCGGTGAGTTTCGCCGTCCATTGAGATCTGCCGTTCCTCCATCGCCTCTAAAAGTGCGGACTGCACCTTGGGTGAGGCGCGGTTTATCTCGTCCGCAAGGAGAAAATTGCACATTACAGCGCCGTCGCGGTAGATAAATTCTCCTGATTTTCCGTCATACATAGTAAATCCGGCAATATCGGAGGGCATAACGTCCGGGGTCAGCTGTATTCTGTTGAATTTTCCACCGACAGAACGTGAAAGAGCCGTTATGAGCTGGGTTTTTCCCACGCCGGGAACGTCCTCCAGCAGCACATGGCCCTCGCAGAGCATGGCGGCGATGAGCCTGATGACCGTCTCCTCCTTGCCCACGATGACCCGTCCTATGGAATCGGCAAGAGCTTTTATCCTACTGTTCATATTTTTTACCTCGTGAGTTGGTGAAAATGTCGATAATTCCACGTAAAGATATACACATCTGTTTACGCTTAATAACATTATATCACATTTTCGTCAATATAGCAAGTGTTTTATTTATAAATAATAAGCCCACATTTTTGTCGTTTCCTACAAAAATGCGGACTTAGAATTGTTGAAAATATTTTTACCAGAGCTCTTCCTGCTGCTTCTTTTTCTTGTCGCTGACAGCGCCCAGAATAAGACCGATAATGCCAACAAGCGCAGCAACCAGACCTGCTATAGTTGTGATCGGGTAGAAGCTTGAAAGCTCGCCGTCCACGATCCTCAGCTTGGCAGCCTCATTGTTCTCAAATCCGATATACTCCTGGACATCATTGTAGTATTTGTCATAGTCGTCGTCATCGTACTGCTTGGAAAGTCTTCCCTTGAACTCAATGCTGGTATCCGGGATATCAGCATCCTCGTCAACGAAAAACTTCTCCCACTCCTCGGAAGCATCGGTAAGCTTCTGTCTCATTTCCTTGTTTGCAGTTGAGAAAACAACGAAAGCGGAGCCCTCCTCCAAATTGCTGACAATAAAGAAATCAGTCTCGGTCTTTCCTGTTGTGATGCCGTATCTCTTACGAGTCTCCTCAAGAGTTGCAAAAGGTCCGATAACGAAGTCGATCTCGCCCTGGCAAAGCGCAGTATCGTCGAAAGAGCTTACCGGATCAGTCAGATCGACAGTATCGCCCTTGAAAAGCAGAAGCGTGTTTCCGATTCCCATAGCGAAAAGAACAGCTCCGACTATTGCAACGATCAATAAAATTCTTGTTCTGAGTTTCATAAACAAATCACCTTTAATCCCTTTTTAATCCCACAATTGGGGAGCTTTTCCGCCCCCCGAAATCACCATTATCTTAGAACTTGTTCTTACTTTATCATCTTAGCTACTTCGTCAGCAAGGTTGTCTTCCTTCTTCTCAACGCCCTCGCCGCGCTCGTAACGAATAACGTCTGTAACTGTGATAGCGCCGCCGAGCTTCTTAGCCTCTGCGTCAACGTAGCCCTTGACAGAAAGCTTGTCGTCCTTAACAAAAGCCTGCTCCAGGAGGCAGTTCTCTGTGTAGTACTTGCCGATCTTACCCTCAACGATCTTAGCGCGTACCTGCTCGGGCTTGGAAGCCATCTTAGGATCCTCAGCCATCTGAGCCATCATGATCTTCTTCTCTTCCTCCAGAACCTCAGCGGGAACGTCCTCTCTCTTCAGATAAGGAGCATTGAGAGCTGCGGACTGCATAGCTACGTCCTTACCGATAGCCGCAACAGCGTCGCTTGAAAGCTCAGTATCCATCTTTACCATAACGCCGATGCTGCCGCCGTTGTGGATATATGAAGCCAGAACGCCTTCCATTCTTACGAAACGGCGGATAACGATGTTCTCTCTGATCTTCATGCCTGCCAGCTCTGTAAGAACCTCGCCTACTGTAGCTGTACCGCCGCTGATGACCTCATTCTTGAGAGCCTCAACGTCAGCAGGATTCTTCTCGATAATTGTATCTGCAACGCCGCTTACGAAGTTTCTGATATCGTCTGTGTTTGCAGCGAAATCTGTCTCTGTGTTGATCTCGAGGAGAACGCCTACATTGCCCTTTACGACAGCTGTAACAACGCCCTCGGCAGCAGCTCTGCCGCTCTTCTTAGCCTGTGTTGCAAGTCCCTTTTCTCTCAGGAACTCAATTGCCTTATCCATATCGCCGTCGTTAGCTTCGAGCGCCTTCTTGCAGTCCATCATGCCAACGCCTGTTGCGCTCATAAGCTCTTTTATCTCTGCAACGGAAACCTTTGCCATTTTTTCTTCCTCCAATTAAATTATAGTAAGGGCGACCGAAAAAGCCGCCCGTATTTTTATAGTGATAGCCGATTATTCAGCTGACTCCTCTGCCTCAGCAGCCTCGGGAGCTTCCTCAGCCTCGGTATTGTCGTCACCCTGTCTGCCTTCGATGATAGCGTTAGCAACAGTACCTGCAATAAGCTTTACTGCACGGATAGCGTCGTCGTTACCAGGGATAACGTAGTCGACCTCGTCAGGATCGCAGTTTGTATCAACGATAGCAACGATCGGGATGTTGAGCTTCTTAGCCTCAGCTACAGCGATCTTTTCCTTTCTGGGGTCAACGATGAAAAGACAAGCGGGAAGCTTCTTCATATTCTTGATACCGCCCAGGAACTTTTCAAGCTTCTCGATCTCAAGGTTCAGCTTAACGACTTCCTTCTTGGGGAGAAGGTCGAAAGTACCGTCTGTCTCCATTGCGTGGAGCTGCTCAAGTCTCTTGATTCTTGTCTGGATGGTCTTGAAGTTAGTGAGCATACCGCCCAGCCATCTTGCGTTTACGTAGTGTGCGCCTGCACGTGTAGCCTCTTCCTTAACGGAATCGCCAGCCTGCTTCTTTGTACCTACGAAAAGAACCTCGCCGCCCTGTGAAGCAACGTCGCGAACGAACATATAAGCCTCTTCCAGCTTCTTTACCGTCTTCTGGAGATCGATGATATAGATACCATTTCTCTCTGTGAAGATGTAGGGTGCCATTTTTGGGTTCCAGCGTCTTGTCTGGTGTCCGAAGTGAACGCCAGCCTCAAGGAGCTGCTTCATTGAAACTACTGCCATTGTTGTAGTCCTCCTAATTTAAAATTTGTTTAATCCTCCGCCGCATCTGTCATACGTGCCACAGGCGGAAAGCCTGCACCGACCCATAAAATCCGGCGTGCGAATTGCTCTAATATTATACCACAATCCAACATTTTTTTCAAGTGGTTTCCATACAGCTAATCAAACAAACTTCCTAAAAAATTCCTCTTCCTATTTGTTGAATATGTCAAAAGAGAACCGTCCACAAGAACGGTATCTCTTCCTATCACCTTAACGGCTGAACAGGGTATCTCTGTGTCGCGTTCTCTGCCGAGGATGCCGAAGAAGCGATATCCGCCGTAAATGAGCAGAGCCGTGACCTCCGAGGTTTCCGTGTTCAGCCGCAGATCGTCTATCATGCCCAGTCTTTCGCCTGTTTTTACGTCAATAACTTCCTTTGCGCTGAGCTCCTCCAGACTGCAAATCATAAATCCCACCTCTATACACTATATATAGCGGTGGGATATGCAAATTATTCATCATCGTCGTCTTTTTTCTTAGAAGAGGCAATTATAGAAACAATTGCCACAACTACCGCGATCCCGCCCACTATTGCGAGAGGTATCACCGGGAAATCGTCTCCAGTCAAGGGCGACTGCGCCGCTAAAAATGTTAATAATTCCATACTATCCTCCTATAGCTCCGACTGCGCTGGTATACAGCTCGTCATAATCAAGAACACCGCTGACCTCGCTTGTGTGACACGACTGTCCGTGGTCTGATTCATAAACAGCGTCCATTTCAGAACCTGCCGGATACGTCATGACCGCTCCGGTATTCGTCACCGCGGCGGCATATCCGCATTTTCCGTCAACTGCAACAATGAAAAACTCTATGTAATCGTCAAAAGCCAAATATCTCGACATCTTGTCGAAAAGCTCCTCATAGCTGCCGTTCAGGATGCCCGCATTGGCAACGCTGTTGGTGCTGAGCAGGTGAACGCCGCTTACATCCGCACCCTCGGCGGAAATTTCTTCAAGAGCCTCATTCGCCGCGTTGCACAGCTCATCCGCCGGTTCCGCTGCCGGAACACCGTCGCCGTCATATGTCATAAGGTCGATCTTAACGTCCTCCCCAGGCGCTCTGAACGCGCCTACCTGAATCTCATAGGGCGTACCGTCCGGATCAGTTCCGCCGATCGTGACCATGACATACCTGGCAAACTGCACCGTATCGGTATATTCCGAAAGCGCAAAATTAGACTCGCTCATAAGCGGAGAAAGCTCAGCATACAGCTCCGTCTGCTCCCTGGTCATTTCGATCTCACCCGTAAGCATTCCGTAGGTCATTCCAGCTTCCGCCATAGAACCATAGTAATGCGCATACATCGAATGCTGGAGCTCCGACGCTTCTTTTACAGAGGGATCAGCCTCCCGGACAACGAGCACCTCAAAATCGTCCTCCGGAACATCAAGACTGCCGGCAAATATATCCAGCACGCCAAAATCCTTCAGCGCGTTGTAGCAGTAATTCGTAAGGCAGCTTCTGGCTATCTCGTCCTTATCTCCGGACTTTTTCGCATCCGCCAATTTTTTCAGCACAGCGTCACATTCCTCGGCCGTTATTTCGTCAGACTCAGCCGCAGCGCTCGTTTCCGGATCGGCCGCCGCACTGGTTACAGGCTCAGTCTCCTTCTCCTCGTCAACGCTTACGGAGCTGCTGTCCTTTTCGCCGCTGTCCTCAGCCGTTTCGCTGCACGCCGTCAATGCTCCGGCAGCCGCCGCGACCGCCATAAGTCCGGCAATTATCTTCCTCAAAGCTATCACCCCTTTCTAAAAGAATACCGCACAGAAGCCGTGCGGTATCGCGTTGATTATTCAGCCCAGGAATCCATAAGTGCGTACATGGGATAAACAACCATATCCAGTTTGAGATTGTCTGTCTTTGTCTTGTATACAGCAACTTCATCAGTCTCGCCGTCGATGTCGAAGGTCACGATGTTGCACTCCAGAATGTCAACACAGATATATTCCTCCGGCATATCGCCGAAATCATCAACTTCCAAAAGTCCGCCAAGCTCATCTGAAAGCGCAATCATCTTGTCCTCAGACATCTCAGCCTCTCCCATCATCTCCTCGGGAGTTACGCCAACCTTTCTTGCCGCGTCGTATGTCAGCTTAGTAAGGGAATAATAACCCTCCATATATGAGATCTCGTCATCAGTTGCAGGTCTTGAGGAAACAACAGAAATGCTGTCATAAACTATATCTTCAGCCTCCAGACCGCCAAAGCTGTCAGCCAACAGCTCAGCCGTCATACCCCAGGCGTCTACAGAGTCGCAGACCTCATCCGGCATAAGTACCCTTATAAACGCGTCATAGTCCATGTCACGCGCAGTTGTGAAAACGTCGTCGATAAGCGCAAGATACTCGGCTTCAACCTCCTCGGAAACAGGCGATTCCACGTCGGAGCTTTCATCCTCCGGCTCAGTTTCAGCCTCAGTTTCCTCTTCGGTCTTTTTCTCTGTTTCAGCCTCTGTCTCCGGCTCAGTCTCCTCCTCGGAGGACTCGTCGTCATCGTCGTCCTTATCGTCCTTATCCTTACGGTCGCTTACGGAGCTTTTGTCCTTGGAGTCGTCCTTTTCATCCTTGTCTCCGCAGGCAGTCAGCGTACCCATAACCGCTGTCAGCGCAACAAGCATAGCAATGATCTTCTTCATAATCCCTAAATCCTTTCGATAAAAAATTGCTGAGGAAGCTCCTGGTTTTCACCAGAAATCCCCTCTACTATTATACCACTCGCATTCAGGCTTGTCAACTGCAAAATCCAATTTGACATTTTTTTAACCATTCTGAAACATTTTTAGAACCTGTCCATTATCTCAACGTGTGCGGATTTTCGAGAAAATTCTGCCGAATGCAAGGAGAAAAAGTAAAGGCATACTGCCGTATGGTGAGCTTTTTCAACGCAGCAATCGGCAAAATCTGCCGAAAAGACGTGGGCGGGGAGATACTGAATAGGCTCTTAGAACCTGAAATCTCTCTCTCCGTTTCTTATTCTGTTGAGATAGTCGAGAGCCTTTTCACGTCTCTTGGGATCGGGAACCTTCTGTATCTCACGGTCGATAAGCTCCTCGCCGAGCCTGCGGGTTTCCGGACTTGCATAGTCCTGGAGGTACTCCTGGAGAGTAAGCAGTGCGTTGGGGTGGCAGCAGTTCTGTATCTGTCCTACTTTGCAGAGCGCCATAAATCTGTCTCCTGTACGTCCCTCACGATAGCAGGCAGTGCAGAACGACGGAATATAGCCGCCCTCCATGAGCCACTTTACTACCTCGTCAAGGGAACGCTGGTCGGAAACGTCGAACTGCTCCGTATCGTGAGGACGCTCGTCAGCCTCGTATCCGGCATATCCGCCGACAGTAGTTCTCGAACCGCCGGATATCTGTGAAATTCCCAGCTTCATTACATTTTCGCGGCAGCTTTCGCCCTCTCTCGTGGAGATTATCATTCCGGTGTAGGGAACGGCGATTCTGATGCAGGCGATTATCTTTGCGAAAATTTCGTCGTCGATACCGTTGTCAAACTGTGTCGGGTCGATATCGGAGGCTCTTTTCAGTCTCGGAACGCTGATAGTGTGGGGGCCTACGCCGTGAACGGCTTCAAGATGCTCTGCGTGCATGAGAAGTCCCGCAAACTCGTACTTGTACTTGTCAAGTCCGAAGAGAACGCCGAGCCCGACATCGTCGATACCGCCCTCCATGGCTCTGTCCATCGCCTCGGTGTGATAGGCGTAGTTGTGCTTCGGACCTGCCGGATGAAGCTCCTCGTAGCTCTCCTTGTGATATGTCTCCTGGAAGAGGATATATGTTCCGATTCCGGCTTCCTTCAGCTTGCGGTAGTTTTCAACGGTCGTAGCGGCGATATTCACGTTTACTCTTCTGATAGCTCCGTTTTTGTGCTTGATGGAATAGATAGTCTTTATACATTCAAGAATGTACTCCAGCGGATTGTTTACGGGATCCTCGCCTGCTTCGATAGCAAGACGCTTGTGTCCCATATCCTGGAGAGCGATAACCTCCGCCTTAACCTCCTCCTGAGTCAGCTTTTTGCGCGGGATCTCTTTATTCTGTATGTGATAGGGACAGTAAACGCACTTGTTTACGCAGTAATTCGACAGATACAGCGGTGCGAACATAACTATTCTGTCGCCGTAGAAGGCGTCCTTTATCTCCCGTGCCAGAGCGTAGATCTTTTCTGTCATTTCCGGCAGCTCGCAGGCAAGCAGCACGCTTGCCTCACGGTGCGAAAGTCCGGCGCACTCAACGCCTCTGCCTGTCTTTTTCGGACGAGCCTTTTCGAGAATAGCCTCCACAAGCTCCTTGTTATTTTTATTAGCCTCGGCATACTCTAAAGTAGCCAGGATTTCTCCGTCATTGATAAATTCCTCGGCTTTAAGCGATCTTACGTCATACATTGTATAATTCCTCCAGTTACTTCTTTGAAATTGCAGCCTTTACCGACACGCCTGAAATATGTCCGAGGCGGCCTGTAAGACTGCTGATCTTGTCCGGCGAGGCGTCGAGAGCCACAGAGATAAGGGATATCCCGCGTTCTCTGTAGGGTATGCCCATACGCCCGATAATTATTTCGTTATAGCTGTGCAGCACGTCGTTGACCTCCTTGACTGCGTCAGGGTCATCGATGACAATTGCAGCTACGGCGATTCTTTTTTCCTCCATATTTCCCCTTTCACGCGGGCATAAAAATTCCCGATGACAAATTGCATCGGGACATAGTTAGCTTATAATTCTGATCACAGCCGACCGATAATGAAACATAGTTCCATTGCCCGAAAACTATTTTTATATACAGCCGACGCCGGAATAAATCCCGATGTCCGCCGCTAACATTATACCACTTTCCGGCGGCGTTGTCAATAGCGTGATGTAAGGTAAATTTATTTCCAAATTTACAAATAATTGTAATCTATATTTTTTCCGAGCGGGTTGCAATTTTGCCTGATATATGTTATAAGCGGAGAGCCTCCGCTGGCAGTTTCGCGTTATAAATATTTGCAATCAATATTTTTTTCCGCGGCTGTTGCATTTTTGCTTAATATATGTTATAATCAGCATATGGAGTATATTTGTAATAGAGAGGTATAAGTATGAAGATCAAGAAAATTTTAGCATTTACGGCTTCTCTTATGCTTGCTGCGTCCTTCACGGGCTGCGGCGGTAAGGAAAGCTCTTCTGCGCCGGAAAGCGCAAAGGATGAAAGCTCGTCTGCCGAGCCGGCTTCCGCTGCCGATACAACAGAGGCTGCCGAGGAAACGCCTACAGAGCCGGAAACGGAAGCTCCGACAGAGCATATCAGCCCTACCGAGACCGTCACTGCGACCCTGAGCATCAATCAGTCCATAGGCACTACTATCGAGAAAACAGAGGGCAGCAACACGGTCAAGCTTCCTCTGGCTGATTTTATCGAGGAAGGTGACAAGATCACGTCGTTCACCTTTACCATTTATTCATCATCAAGCGCAAATATCGGCGAATTTAAGGGCGGCTGCGGAATTTCAGTCGACGCGGAGTGCGATGCGGCTACCGATGAGGGCTGGTATCAGTCCGACGATTTTTCAGCTCCGACAGAGGGCACATACGGCGAGATAAAATGGACTGTCCCCGGCGACGTCGCAGATCATATCTCCGCAGGCGGAGACGTGCTTTTCGGCTACTGGTGGGGAAATGCCGACTCTATCCTCGTGGACAGCGTAGCCTGCACCTTTACCCGTACACGGGAGATCCCCTGCGACGGAACTGTTTCTCAGCAGGTCGGAAAAAGTGTGGGCTACAGCGATACCGACAATACGATAAGGGTCTCTACGGATTTTCTCCCGGAAAATTCCGTTCCGCAGGCGGTAACATATAATTTCAGCTCCACAGGCGGTTTCAGAAAATTTGTCGGCGCATTCGGTTATGAGTCCTCTCTCGGCTATTATCAGTCCCCCGATGTGGCAGAATTTACCGGCAGCTCAAGTCTGTCCCTTACCTGGATACTGCCCGACGAAGCGAAAAGCTATGCTGCAAAGGACGGTGAGCTTATGCTCGGCTATTGGTGGAGCGAACAGCCTACGCTCTCTCTGGACTCTGTCTCTGTAAAATACAGTCTTTCCAGCGGCACAGCGGCTGCTCAGCCCGAAAAGAAGCCGGATAAGACAGAAATTCAGGCTTCTGTTACCGGATTCCGCAGCTCAAAGGAGATCATCGACGATATCAAGGTCGGCTGGAATCTCGGAAACACTCTTGATAGCTACGACACCGGAAAAACAGGTCTCGCAACAGAAACAGGCTGGGGAAATGCCAAAACTACCGAAGAAATAATAGTCGCCGTAAAGGACGCCGGCTTCAACGCTATAAGGATCCCTGTAACATGGGGCGAACACATGGACGGCGACACGATCCAGGCTGAATGGATGGATCGTGTGCAGGAGGTCGTGGACTACGCCTACAACAACGGAATGTACGTTATTCTCAATATGCACCACGACGATTATATCTGGTTTGAGCCCAGCGACTCTGAATACTCCGCCGACAGCGCAAAGCTGAAAAGGATATGGGAGCAGATCGCCGCAAACTTCAAGAATTACGGCGACAGACTTATCTTCGAGGGCATGAATGAGCCGAGAACTGTCGGCAGCGCCAACGAGTGGATGGGCGGCACTGCTGCGGAACGTTCTGTCGTTAACAGGTACGAGCAGGATTTCGTCGATACAGTACGCGCAAGCGGCGGAAACAACGCTGACAGAACTCTTATTATCACAAGCTATGCGGCTTCCGCCGAGGACGCGGCAATGAACGACATTATCGTGCCAGACGACGATCATATCGTAGTTTCCCTCCACTACTACGCGCCCTGGAAATTCTCCGACGGTCAGTCCACCACCTTCGGTCAGACTGAAAAGGACGAGCTGGACGCAAAATTCTCCTCAATGAAAAAGAAATTCATCGACAAGGGCGTGCCGCTTATTATCGGTGAGTTCGGATGCGTCGCTGCTGCCGATGACGCAACCCGGGGCGAATACTACCGCTACTACATCTCCGCCGCACATTCTCAGGGGATCAAGTGCTTCGTCTGGGACAACGGCGTTTCCAAGGGCGAGGGCGCTTACGGCATCTTCAACCGCAAAGACCTTACCTGGAATGAGACTATCAAAAACGGCATCATCGAGGGTGCGGAATAACCTATTTGACTAAAATTTCCTTTTGGGTGCAGATATCCCCTTTGACCGTAAATTCAACGGTCAGGGCGAGGGTGTCTGCATCCTTTTTTTCTGTTATATTCCGCTCCAGTATCTCGCAGTCGGAGAGAAAATTCTTCTCGTACAGGTAGATCTTTTCCTCCAGCTCCGCACGCAGCTCCTCCTCGTCAAGAGTTGTCTCGATACGGAGATTTTCTTGATATTCCGTGATTTCCAGGCTTATGGGAAGCTGTTTTCCCATAACTGTAAGCGGCCTGCTCCGCTCCCGGGCGGTGTAGTACTCAAAATCCGGCTTGCCCATGGAAAGGGGAATCTTTATGCCGAACAGCTTTAGTATCCGGCATGATCGCGCCTCGCCTGTGTCCGTACTGCGAACCTTTGTAAACTGTCCCTCAAAGGTCGCCGTATCCTTGTATATCCCCTGTATCTCGCCCATTGCGTGGTGCAGCGTAACATGACCTGTGGCGTCGGAGGTAACGCCGTTTATGAGCATATCCCCGGCAAAAACATAGTCGCCGACAATGTGCATCAGCTGACCGTCGAGAACCGAGGTATAGACTATCTCAGCGTCGTGAGAAGCCACGATGTTGCAGGGCACACGCTGGTTGAGCATCTCAGGCTTCGGGATGACCTCCGTCACCTCGACTACGAGACGGTTTCCCGTGCGGTGCATCCCGACCCAGGAAATACCTTCTACCATGAGCCGCAGCTTGTTTTCGCTGAGGACATAGTTTATCTGCCCGAAGGGTGTTCCCTCCTCTATCCCAAGCTCCTCCAGGGCAAAAAGTATCTCTTTTTCGCTCACAGTCTCGCTGCCCTGTATCTCGATAGTGACGATCACGTTTGACAGGTAGAGAAACGCAGATATTACGATCAGTATACCCAGAAACAGCCCGATGCGGTATTTGCGGCTCAGGAATTTTTCGGACAGAGTCGGCAGCTCAAATTCCGAAAGCCTGATGTCCAGCTCATCGGCAAGGCTACGGAGCTGCTTAAGAGAGGTACGCTCCACCTCGCCGTACAGCACTCCGGACTTGACGTACTGCCCGAAGATCCCGATTTTCCGGGAATGTATCTCATTTATAAAGTGATACAGCTCTCTCCCTTCAGCGTTTATTTTTATTCTGCCCAGAAGCTGCTTTCTCACTGTGCCGCCTCCTCTCCTCAAACTCGATCTGTGCGATCCTTCCGCGGATAACAAGTCCTCCGGTCCTGAAATCCGACGTCCGGAGCTGCGAGCCCCAGATATTTATAAGAAGCCCGGCGCTTACCACGCTTATGAACACGTCGCTGCACTCTTCGATTCTCCGGCAGTTTTCCAGCATTATCTCGCGGTTTCCGGTCATATGTATCCCGGATTCGAGAAAAAACAGCTCTCTCGCCTTTTCCGATGTTTTTTTGAACATAATCCACCTCACTCATAAATTCACCATTCAATTAATATGATTACCAAGGTGATAATTATGAAAAAAGTAAAAAATATACAAGCAGTATTATTATACGTCCTATCAATTTCATTGGGAGCGTACTGTATTTTCCGCGCAGTTCCGGCAAAGGCTGCGGCCTTCCAGGGGCTCCAGCGGTGTCTCACCGTGCTGATACCGTCTCTTTTCGTCACTATGGCAATGTCCGGGCTGCTTATAAAATGCGGCTTTATTTCGTCTGCCGGAAAGCTGATCTCGCCGGTCTCACGGTGTATTTTCGGCATCGACGGAGAATCCGCGCTTATTTTTCTCCTCTCGCAGATCGCCGGATATCCGGTGGGCGCAAGGCTGCTGAAAATTCAATTTGATGACGGCAGGCTGAGCAAAAAGGAGGCTGAGCTGATGTCCTGCGTCTGCTTCGGCTCGGGCGGAGCTTTTGTTTTCGGCTGTGCATCGGCTGACCGGAAAATCGGCTGGCTCATGCTGCTTTCAACAATTATTTCAAATGTGTTGATACTTCTGCTTCTCCGACCGCTGTTCAGAAAGCACAGAAGCACCCCTCCGCCTCCGGAAAACAGCGATTTTTCGGGAAATATCCTTATCGAGTCCGTCTCCTCCGCCGGAAAGGGAATGTTTGAGATATGCTGCTGCGTTGTCTTATTTTCCGTAATTTCAGAGATGCTTGGCATATCCGGAGCTGCTGCGGCGGTTCTTGATGTCACTGCCCTGGGAGATCTGTCAGGAGAAAGCGTACCCTTGCTCACAGGGCTGCTCTCATTTGGCGGAATATGCGTTTTTCTCCAGATATCAGCGATTTTCCGCGGCAGGCTTTCCATAGCTCCGATGCTTTTCGCCAGGATATTCGCCGCTGTGTTGAGCTTCGTGATATGCCGGATGATGCTGCCGCATTTCACATCCGGAGAAACAGCAGTCTGGGCAAACAGCGTAAGCCTTACAAGCCACAGCTCTCCCATGCCTTCGCTGATACTGATTATTATGATACTTTTTGTAATAGCGGAAGAGTGCAAAATAAAAAACCGTGCCCCGAAGGACACGGTCTGATCTCGTAAGGATAATTACTTGATCTCGATTGTAGCGCCAGCAGCCTCGAACTTCTCCTTGAGCTCGTTAGCCTCTGCCTCAGAAACGCCTTCCTTGATAGCCTTAGGAGCAGACTCAACTACTTCCTTAGCTTCCTTAAGGCCAAGACCGAGAGCTTCCTTAGCGCACTTGATAACTGCCATCTTAGCATCACCAAATGAAGCAAGGATTACGTCGAACTCTGTCTTAGCAGCCTCAGCAGCGCCTGCGCCGCCAGCAGCAGGAGCAGCAGCAACCATTGCAGTTACGCCGAATTCCTCCTGGATTGCGTCTACGAGTTCCTTGAGCTCGAGAACGGAAAGAGTCTTGATTTCTTCAACAAAATTTGTGATCTTCTCTGAAGCCATGATAATAATCTCCTTTAACAATAATTTAATTAAGCTGATAAACTAAATGAACAAATGAAATCAGGCAGCTTCCTCTGACTTCTTGTCTGCAACAGCGTCGAGAACTGCTGCGAGCTTCTGAAGGGGACCCTGGAGAGAGCCGACCAACTGAGCGAGCAGAACGTCCTTTGAAGGAACCTTCGACAGAGCAACAACTCCGGCAGCGTCGTAAACCTCACCCTCAACGTAACCTGCCTTGAGATTGAACTTATCGTCGCCAGCCTTCTCGGCAAATGCACCGAGGATTCTTGCGGGAGCAGTCTGGTCGTCGTTGGATACAGCGAGAGCGGTAGTACCGTTCAGAGCCTCTTCAAATCCTTCGATTCCGCAATTTTTGAAAGCACGGAGAAGCATAGTGTTCTTCTCAACGAAGTAGTTAACACCTGCCTCACGAAGCTCCTTTCTGAGCTTAGTATCCTCCTCAACGGTGATGCCCTTGTAATCAACCAGGACGCCGGAAACGGATGACTTAATGATCTCAGTGAGCTGCTCAACCTTTGCCTTCTTAGCTTCAAGAACTGCATTGCTTGGCATTGTGTATTCACCTCCGAATAAAATCTTATCGTATTCGGGTGCAATAAAAAAACCTTTTACCCACCGCACACAAAGAGCAGCAGGGAAAAGGAATGATGTTGTTATTTATCATTGCAATTCCTCGGCGGGTCTTACGGGCTTACGCCTTGCCAGCTGTCTTTAGAATACGATATTGCTGAAATCAGCTTTTATATTATACCACACCTGCTCCTCCTTGTCAAGGGCTTTCCTCACGATTCTACATTTTTTTCTTATTTAACTAATTCACACTAACTGCTTTTTTATATATTGCCTTATATGGTAAAATTAATTGTGGCTATATGAATCATATATCAGACCTGTTTGATATCCTGACATATCAACAGGTTATGCTGAAGCGAGGTGTTATATCGTGAATGATGAAAATTCTGCTTCAACTGACATAATCAATGTCATAGACCAATTCGACTATTCGACCCAGGATGAACAGTATAACGAAAAATACCGCTCCTGGCGCATGAGAAAGGATAACCGCTACGCCTTTACCTTCAAGGGAAACCGCAAGGAGAGCGTATACGTTGACAGCCGGGGATTTGTGAAGAAAACGGCTAAGGAAACGGAAAACGACGTCCTTTCAAAAATATTCTACACCATAGGCATCGGGCTGCTGATGTTTGTCGTCTTTGACGATCTGCTGTCCAAGCTTATTATCATCCTGCTGGGAAGGATCGGAGTCAACATAAACACAAGCTTTTCCACCGGCTCGATCTACGGAGGAAGCTGGGAGATCGCGGCCGCTCTCATGATCGTCGGATTCCTGCGCGCCGCTATTCCGCTGGTGTATTTTCATTTCAAGTTCAGGCTTCCTATGCACAACGAGATCATGTGGAAGCTGAGAAGTCCAAAGGCTCTTTTTGGTGCAGTCGCAATGGCGTTCATCGTTTTCGCCGCCGCTAATCTGCCCAACGCCTACTCTACGGAGACCAAAGAGGTTTTCTCATTTTTCGCCGCCGGACGAGCCGATATTTCGGTGCTTGACCAGACGGAATTTCTCGTTTATCTCATTTTCGACGTGCTTATTATACCTATTATTACGCAGCTGCTCTTTTGCGGCGCTATGTTTGCGGTTCTCCGGCAGTTCGGAGACACATTCGCAATTATGATGACTTCCCTTTCCGCTGCCCTGATGACTCAGGATATTCATTCCATGCCGGCTGTTTTCCTGGTTACTGCTGTCTGCGGCTATGGTATGCTGGCAAGCGGAACGATCTTTACCGCGTTTTCAATAAATATTCTCTATAAAATGTTTCTGACAGCTATTGCGACGATCGAATCAATTGATTCGCCGTCTATGCCGATTTACCGCAACCTCTTCATGAGCGCCGTTCTCGTTGTCGGCGGAATCGGATTTTTCCTGTATATGCGTTCCTCTGCCAAAGAAGGAAAGCCGCATTTAGCCGTGTACACGTCGGAGATCTCTTTTAACAGGCGTGTACTCGGTTCTGCAAAAACATTCCCCTACTCCGCCGTGGCAATTATCTGCCTGGTGTATGCAATTATGAAGGCGGTGCTGTAATGGACTATATGAAAAGAGCTTTGGAGCTTGCTATGGAGGCTGCTGATGACGGAGAAGTTCCTGTAGGAGCTGTGGTGGTGAAAAAATCCACAGGTGAGATCGTCGGAGAAGGCAGAAATCGGCGCGAGCATGACAAAAATGCCCTTGCTCATGCGGAGCTTGAGGCTATAAACGACGCCTGCGGCAGGCTGGGCGGCTGGCGGCTTCCGGACTGTGCAATTTATGTGACCCTTGAGCCTTGTCCCATGTGCTGCGGCGCAATTATCAATTCCAGGATCGACGACGTTTATTTTGGCGCATTCGACAAAAAAAGCGGCTCGGCAGAATCAGTCCAGCGTATGTTTGAGCTGCCCTATAATCACAAACCAGAGGTCTACGGTGGGATATGCCATGACGAATGTTCGGGCGTACTTTCTGCTTTTTTTAAAAATTTAAGGACAAAGCGGCAGAGAGCCTCCGCCGGCAAGTTCGCACTGTAAATATTTGCAATCAATATTTTCTCCGCGTGGGTTGCAATTTTCCCATTTATATGCTATAAGCGGGGAGCCTCCTCCGGCAAGTTCGCGCTATAAATATTCGCAATCAATATTTTCTCCGCGTGGGTTGCAATTTTCCCATTTATATGCTATAATTATGTTTGTAATCTTTACAACAGATCAAGGAGGTCCGTATGGCAAACCAGCTTTGTATAGTTCTCGATTTCGGCGGTCAGTATAATCAGCTTATAGCAAGAAGAGTCCGTGAATGCGGCGTATACTGCGAGATCAAGAGCCACACCACACCAATAGAGGAGCTTAAAGCCCTTAATCCTATGGGAATTATCTTCACAGGAGGTCCTAACAGCGTCTATGACGAAAGCTCCCCACATATTTCCAAGGAAATTTTTGAACTTAATATCCCGATTCTCGGCATCTGCTACGGCTGCCAGCTTATGGCGTATACTCTCGGCGGAGAGGTCAGCAGCTGCACCAAGAGCGAATATGGTAAAATCGAGATCTCTCTGACAGAGTCTGCCGCTGATAGTCCGCTGTTTACGGACGTGCCGGGAAAGAGCGTCGTATGGATGAGCCACACCGACTATGTAAGCAAGCTTCCCGAGGGCTTTACTGTAACTGCGATGTCAGAGGACTGCCCTGCCGCCGCTTTTGAATGCCGTGAAAAGAAGCTCTGCGCCGTTCAGTTCCATCCGGAGGTAACTCACAGCGAATACGGCAAGAATATTCTCCGCAATTTCCTCTACAACGTCTGCGGATTTGCCGGAGATTGGAAAATGGACAACTTCATCGACGCAACTGTTGCAAGACTCCGTGAGGAGATCGGCGACAAGACTGTTATTCTGGGACTTTCCGGAGGCGTTGATTCCTCCGTTGCCGCGGGACTTCTCAGCCGTGCGGTAGGAAAACAGCTGACCTGCGTTTTCGTTGACCAGGGACTTATGAGAAAGGATGAGGGCGACTTTGTTGAGGAGACCTTCACCAAGCTTTTTGATATGAATTTCGTCCGCGTAAACTGCAAGGAGCAGTTCCTGACAGCATTGAAGGGCGTTACCGATCCTGAGCAGAAGCGAAAGATAATCGGCACTGAATTTTACAACGTTTTCTGGAATAAAATACGCGAGCAGGGCACTGACGGTTTCTTCGCTCAGGGCACGATATACCCCGACCGCATCGAGTCCGGAAAGGGCAATAAGGCTGGCCACGGCAAAACAGATGTTATAAAAACTCACCACAACATGGTTGAAATGCCCACGGATATCCAGTTTGCCGGCACTATTGAGCCACTGAAAGACCTTTTCAAGGACGAGGTTCGCGCTGTCGGCGAGAAGCTTGGAATACCCCATGACCTTGTATGGAGACAGCCGTTCCCCGGTCCGGGACTTGGCGTCCGCATACTCGGCGAGATAACCGAAGAGAAAATCAAAGTCCTCCAGGAGGCGGACGCTGTTTTTCGTGACGAGATCCGCAAAAGCGGCATCGAAAGCGATCTTAAACAGTTCTTCGCCGTTCTCCCGGATGTCCGGACTGTCGGCGTTATGGGCGACCACCGTACATATGACCACCTTATCGCTATCCGCGCAGTAACTACTGACGATTTTATGACAGCCGACTGGGCTCGCATCCCCTACGATGTTCTCGCTCGTGTGTCCAACCGCCTGACTAATGAGGTCGAGCACGTTAACCGCGTAGTTTATGATATTACATCAAAGCCGCCGGGGACTGTGGAGTGGGAATAATAAAAGCACTTTTTAAAAGGGCGTAAAATATCCGAAATTCACTTGTAAGCCACTTTGTGATACTGTTTCGTGATACTATAACTACAGTGAATAAGTAACCAATGGTTTGCATGTAAAACAGCATAAACAACAAATCGCCACAGTACATTTTATAGTACTATGGCGATTTTCTATCTATATAAAACGGATTTTCCATTCCGTTCAGACTGTACAAATATTACATTTCATCGTATTCGTATTCATATTTGTTGTCTGTGCCAAAAGCTAAAGACGCTTTCTCATCAAAGTTGTCCATCCATATCAGAGAGCCGTTACATTCACACAAGAACTCCTTAATCATTATCGGGGTTACCGCTGTGATTTCAAATTTACGCATTTTAAAGACTTCAAGGTAATCACTAAAATTATCTTCTGTAACATAACCTCCGATAATATAGAACTTGTTGAATTTTTCAAGCATTTTAACATATGGTTCAAGAATATCTGCACTCGGAAATCCCATTACAACATCTGCTGTTTTTATCGTCTCGATATGAGCAATCTTGTTACTGTTGTCCCTGACCCTGAATGGTTCTCTGTGCTTTGCAAGAAACTGTTCTATTGCAATAGAATGACAGTCACGCTTTTCTGAAAAGTTTGACGGAACTTTTTCAATCACGTATCTCTGACCTTCAAGCAGTTCCGTCCATTCCTCCGGTTCTTCAGGAATCGGAAAGTTTGTAATAATCAGCTTTTTTATTCCTAAGTCGTTAAAGTGTGTAATCAGATAGACCGTCAAAGAATCCGGGATTCCATATTTCATACTTGTATGTAAACATACCTTACTTCTGTTCAGCTTATTGCCGATGTCTTCCAGTCCTGTGCTTACTTCTTCCAATTTGAATTTTGACAGCCAGTTTTCTTTGTCTTTCATGTGGGTATACCTCCATTAATTTTATTATAGTTATATTACTGCAATGTAGGATTTCAGGCTATTCTTCATTGTTTTTAAAGCCCTCTGAAATCTGTGTGGCTAATTGAAGTGTTTCCCACTGTTCATCGGTGTAACTGCCGTTTTCTTTCAGTACATTCATCAAGTCACAAAGTGTATTTTTCAACGCTTTGTATGTTTTCGGACTTCCCTTGACAACAATTTCCTTTTGCGTTGTCGGGAACATATGTGCATATCTGAATGTGATGTCAACGCTTTCGTGTCCGACTCTGTTTGCAATATCCACTGCGGAAAAGCCTTGATTGATAAGCATTGAAACGTGAGAATGTCTCAAATCGTGTATGCGTATCCTCTTGACTCCTGCCGCCTTACTGCCTCTGTCCATTTCGTTATGCAGATAATGCTTGGAAATCTGGAATATCCTGTCATTCTCTTCAATGCGTAAAGAAAATTTATGCACTCCTCCATTTCTTCCGAAAGAAATTCAGGCATTACAATTGTTCTTACGCTTTTGGGTGTTTTCGGGTCTGTAATCACGTCTTTCTGTTTGATACGCTGATAGGACTTATTGATTCTGACCGTTTTATTATTGAAATCAAAATCCTTTGGAGTCAGTGCAAGAAGCTCTCCCATACGTAAACCGCACCAATAGAGCATTTCAAACGCATAGAATGAGATTGGCTTGTCCATTACTTCTTCAATGAATTTCTGATATTCTTCCTTTGTCCAGAACTCCATCTCTCTTGTACTCTTTTTTCCCATACTTCCTGCCTTTGTGACAGGGTTCCTGCTTAAATCATAATATTTCACTGCATGATTGAATATCGCCGAACCGTCATTTTTTTGACAGCTTTTTTTATATATCAAATTTATATCTTTTCTTAATTATTATGCATTTTTTCGGGCAGACAATAAAAAATCGGCAGAACCGAAGTTCTGCCGATGAATTTATCATAATCGAAAAGTATTGTGCTGATTCGACAAGATACTTCTCAAAAACTCTTGACTTTTGAGAAGTTATCAGTTACAACTAAAGTGCCGAAGCAGCCTGCTGAAGATCATATCTCTGTCAATATTCCAGAGTATGTAACGCCGTCAACTGTAATACTCTGTATTTTCAGCGTCCTTGCTTCGCCGTAGACATCCTTCTGAGAAAGACCGAAATGCCTGAAAAAATCGCCCTCGGGAATGTTGTAGCTGGTGCCCTTTGTTTCGTCTCCGAACCATTTTCCTGATCTGACATCAACATGAGTCGCAGTGTAAGAGCTGTCAATATTGGCAATTCCGGTGAAGCCGATATCCTGAGCGGCACAGCAAACTACCTTTGCGCTGATTATCCCGCCATTGCCGTTATAGCAGACAATATCCGCAGCCGTGCCCTTGGTATGCTGACCAGAACCGCTTCCGCCGACGTTTTTGTCGTGAGTTGGACATCTATAGCCGCTGTTGACGATGATCTTTGAGCAGTTTAACGCTGCACGCAGCTTCTCCAGCTTTTCAATGAGCGCAGTGTCAAGCTTAGTGTCGTGAGTGCCGCCGCACTTGCACCTCATTTCGCCGACGCCGAAATGCTCCGACAGCTTTTCAGTTGAAGTTGATTTATAGCTTTTTATCATTTTTGTCCTCCTTAGAAATAGTAAATCTTTTTACAAGGCTGCACACCCACTGCGCCTCGGGATTGATGACCCTGTAGTTTTCCAGAATACTTATGATTTCCATTACTGTAATATAGCCAAAAACAGACACTGCCGTGATCGCCCCGGCAATTGAGGAAAGCTCCTCCGCACCGTAATATTTTCCCAGCGCATTGATGCCGGTATCAAGTCCGCAGACTGTTGTCATAACGATTATCTCCGCCAGCTTGTTCAGCCCGCCCCTGCGCATCTTCGAGCTGTTCACACTGCCCGTACAGTACGCCTTTATGATCCCAGTGAGGAAATCAGCCAAAGCCGCTCCGACAACGATCATCAGCATTATAAGATATTTCATTTTTTCACCTCTTTCCGGTCTCAGGCAGCACACCTCAGAGCCGTAATATGAGCTTTGAACTGCGCCGCAATTATTTTCCCTCCCATAATAATGTGAAAAATAACAGTTTTTCAACTGAAAACCGTTGATTATAGAATAATGTTTACGAAAAATTAACATTTCAGCGCTGCCCTTGACAAATACGGAAAAATATGATATAATAACGGTTAATAGATTTGCTCGAAGGCAGCGTGCGCTGGATGTCGTAGGATTTTAGCGATATGATGTAATGCGGCGGCTTCCGGGGAGGTCTTGTATATGCCGAAAGGCGGCTTTGGAGGATCATTATGAACGAAGATATTATTAAGCTTATAGACGACGAGGGCAACGAGTGTCCTTTTGAACTTCTGGACTTCGTGGGCTATGAGGAGGAGACCTATGCCGTTCTTCTGCCTGCCGACGAGGAGGACGCTGAGGAGGTCGTAATTCTGCGCGTTGAACAGGATAACGACGACCCGGACAACGAAATTCTCTGCTCTGTTGAGGACGACGCAATTTTAGAGGCTGTTTTCAAGATCTTCATGGAGAGAGTTGAAGAAGAGCTTGACGGCGAGGAAGAATAATTCTTTGCCCGAGCAATAATACTGTGAGGTGAATTTCCAAATGGACAGTACCCCGGACGGGAGTATGTTTCACGTAAAATATATTTGCCCAAGGCATGGTCTGCGCTTTCTGAGATGTTAGCGCAGGGTATGCCTTTTGGTGGTTACAGACAAAAGACAACACCGCACAAGGCACGTCTGACGCCTTTGCATATCAGACGTCCGATCTTAGTGCAGTGTTGCAGAAAATATATTTACGGAGGAATAATATGATCTGGCAATTATTGCTGCAAGTAATTCTGATCGCGCTCAACGCCGTTTTCGCCTGTGCTGAAATAGCCGTTATTTCGGTCAATCAGACCAGACTTGAAAAGCTGGCAGAGGACGGCAACAAAAAAGCTAAACGACTTCAGAAGCTCACCAGCGAGCCGTCGCGTTTTCTGGCGACTATACAGGTGGCTATCACCCTATCCGGCTTTATCGGAGCGGCGTTTGCCGCCGACAGCTTTGCCGATGACCTGGTAAGGCTTGTGCTGAAAACAGGCATCGGTATCTCAGCTGAGACAATGCGCCCTGTTGCCGTTATCCTGGTAACTCTGCTGCTTTCCTACATAACCCTTGTTTTCGGCGAGCTTGTGCCCAAACGAGCGGCGATGAAAGATCCCGAAAAGCTGGCGCTTAATATGGCTAAGGGAATTGGCGTGGTACAAACGCTTTTCAAGCCCCTTGTTTTCATTCTGAATGTATCTACAAACGGTATTCTGCGGCTTATGGGCATTGATCCGGAGGGCGAGGACGAGACTGTTTCCGAGGAGGAGATCATTATGATGTCCGACGCCGGTGCTGAAAAAGGCGTTATCGACGAAACTGAAAGCCGTATGATAAGGAATGTTTTCGCATTTGACGATATGACGGCGGAGCAGATATGCACTCACAGAACCGACGTTTCCATGCTCTGGAGCGAGGACGATGTGGCGACCTGGGAGGAAACGATCCACCGCACGCGTCATTCCAGATATCCGGTCTGCGGCGAGAGCGTCGACAACGTTATCGGTATTCTCAACGCCAAGGATTATTTCCGGCTCAGCGACAAAAGCCGCGAAAACATCATGAAAAATGCGGTTCACGAGCCGTATTTCGTTCATGAGACTATGAAGGCTGATATGCTTTTTGCCCAGATGAAGAAAAAGGGCGGATGCGGATTCGCCGTTGTAGTTGATGAATATGGCGGTATGTCGGGAGTAATCACCGTCACCGACCTGGTAGAGGAGCTTGTAGGCGACTTTGACGACGACGAATCGGGGATCCCGGAAAGGGTCATGAAGAAAATCGGGGAGAATATGTGGATAATCCCCGGTATCACGCCTCTGGACGACGTATGTGAGGAGCTGGATATCGGTCTGCCCTCGGAGAAGTATGACACCTTTGGCGGATATATCATTGATGAGCTCGGAGAGATACCGAAGGACGGCACGAAAACGTTTGTGGAGGCGGACGGTCTGCATATTGATATACTTGAGATCAGGCATCATCGCGTGGAGCTTTGCAAGGTAACGAAGCTGGCGGCGGCTGACGAAAACGAGGATGAAGAAGAATAAGTAAAACTACCAATTTAAGGGGAGGCTCTCTCTTGCAGAGCCTCCCCTCTTTATAAAACAGTCCACCGGACTGTTTTAAAATTCACCCCTTGCAGAGCGCCTGAAGGCATATCGACCTACGGTCGATATGGAGCTCTGCTCCATACCTCGCCAAAGGCGCCGCCTCTGGACTCTGCCAAAGGAGCATTGCCCCTTTGGAATCCCGATGTTAACAAGGCAGAGAAATGATTTTGATTTCTCTGCCTTGTTTTTATTCAGATATCCTTTCCCTATCGACCTGCGCGATCGCCAAGCCGGCTGTCATCCAGAAGATCGGTGAAAACGCCGTACTGCCGCATCCGATTAAGAAGAGCAAGCCCGACATGATCGTCATCAGAAGCATAGCAAGCTGCAAAGCACCTTTCCTCTTACGGAAGCTCCTGTAACCAATGAGAACAACCGACAGAAGAACGACCCCAAAGGCTATCGCCGAGGGTATTCCGCGAGTTGCCGCCGTGTACAGGTATTCGTTGTAAACACGGTCAAAGGTGCCCTTGTTGAGTATGGCGATGTCTTCAACCGTAGGATTTGCATATACACCGTCCCCCGTAGTGTAGATCTGAGGATAAACAAGCTGATCCGGTCCTGTGCCAAAAAGTCCGTGACTGCTGATAATATCGGTGGTTTTCCGGTTAAGCGTATAATAAACGTCCTTTGTGTCGTCAATGTCGATGAGCTTGTTGTCATATGAACCGCTGCTGTTGATCCTCATGTAGGAATCGGCAAACCAGAGAATACGTCCGTCATAGAGCCGATACCGGGAGATATTGCCCACTGCGCCTGCATTTACCAGCAGTATTCCGGCAGCAAAGGGAACGATGACCGCTATCAGCGATGCCAGGGGCTTTTTAGGCTTCTTAGCTGCAAAAATAAATACAACTGCCGCAATCACCGCAAGCGCAGTGCCGCATATTCCTAAAAGAGAATAAGTAAATACATTGACAAACGAGAACACCGCCGCTGACACGATGCACAATATCTTAGCAGATTTTCCGGTAAAATCCGCAAATCCCATGAGAGCCGCTGCAATTGAAATACCAAGCGTCATCGCCAGGAACATCGGCGACTGCGAAAGTCCCGATGCCGCATTGGCATGAAGATCGCTGCCGATTATGGCAAACTCGCTGACCTTTCCAGTGAAGATCTGGATAAGACCAAAGGCGCAGTTCAGCAAGCCATTGCCGAGAATACCGAAAATCAGCGTTTTCAATGCCTTTTCACGCTTTACGCAGGCAGCCGCAATGAAAAAACAGCCATAGAAGGTCAGAGTCAGCATACCCTCTCCCCTGCCGCTGAATCCGTAGATCCCGACTGCCGGGTCATCTGACGCAAATGCCGAAATAAATCCCCAGACAAGCATAGCTCCGAGAGCGCAGACCGGCACAAGCAGCTTTTTGCTGACGTACTTCTTGATAAGACCGATCATAGCGATGACCATACAAAGAGCGCCTGCCACAGCCGTTCCCACGGCAGGAATGGAATACGCCTTATTTCCCATAACAAGGGGAATTACAGTCGCCGCGGAGGTGCTGAAACAGGCTGTGATGATGCCAGCCGAGGCAAGCTTTGAATAGCTGTCCTCCGTCAGATTAAGAATAAAATTAGATTTTTCTGATGAATTGAAAAGCTGCTTTGCCATTGTTCCTGTCCTTTCGGATTATTTCTTTGAAATTGTTACCGAACAGCTCTCGCCGTCGTAAGAATTTACTGTTATTGTAACTCCCGGGTCGATAGTCTGCTGAGCGTTGGAGTCGTACCAGTTAAAACCAAGAATACTGTTGTCGATAACGTCGCCGGGATGATAAAGGTTATCCGCTTCAACGTCGTCGATAATACGCAGGTAGCGTCTGCCGTTGTCAGAATCGGTAAATTCAGAGCCGCTGCCGTACTTATAGCTCACCCACCAGCCGTTGTCATAAAGAGTTGTTTCCGCGTGGTAGACCCGGACGCCCTCGCCTGCCATTACCCACCATGCAGGGTTGGAGTTGTTGCCTGTGGGCGTCGTGTATTCGAGAATGAAGTATTCGGAGTGATAGTTGTTCAGCCCGTCGACGCCGTTTGCCGGGATGATAACGCAGTTGCTGTTTCCTCCCTGGGCGTTGTTCAGAGTATATGTAACCGACTGCTGAGAGCCGTCGAAGATCTGGATCTGCTTATCGGTATACCAGCCGAGCTGGAGCTTTGAAACTGCTCCGAAATCAGTCGTCGCATCGGTATCCATAAGCTCTATTCCTGCCAGACCGTGCATACCCTCGCTGTCCATTCCGCTGTACAGATAGTAGTCCGGCAAGCCCATGCAATGTCCCATTTCGTGGAGGTACGAGCTGTTGAAATTGCTGTAGTCCGCAGGCGATTCGATCTGCGCGTTTCCGGTGATGATGTGTCCGATCATTTTGCCGTCCACCTTGTACTGATCCTGTCCAACAGGACCTGCGCAGGGCCACCAGTAGTCGTCCCCGGCAGCCGTCGGAACTGTCAGCAGCGTTGCGTCGATATATCCGTCACCGTCGCCGTCATACTGCGAGAAATCCACGGAATCCTTGAACGCCTCGTAACATTCCTGAGTGATGAGGAACTTGTTCGAGTTGTAGTAGGACTGATTATTTTTCGTAGTATAGCGGAAAACATTGCCTTTAAGGTTCAGCGCGCCCTTTGAGGAACGCTTGTAGAATGCGCTCATGCTGTCGAAAGGATAATTCGGGTCGGAGACGTCCTCCTCGCCGAAAGCGATCTCATATATCTCCTCCTCTGAGGGCGCGTAGCTGTATTGGCAATCCGGGAAATCAATGTAGAAGATGACCAGGTTTCCGTCGCCCTGAGACGGCAGATAAGCCTCAACGTCCCTGATAGGCGGATCAATAAAATCGCCCTCGCCCTCAATGCCGGGCGTTGTAGTTGTAGTGGTTGTCGGTACGGGGGCTTCCGTCGTAACAGCGGTAGTAACAGACGGTTCCTCGCCGAAGACCGGATCGAGGGGACGCGCTCCGGTCACATACTGCCGCAGAACAGCCAGGTCGTAAGCAGTGATACCGCCGTCGCCGTCCATATCGGCGTTGTAGTTTGAGCCTTCGTCGACAGGCGTGCTGCCCAGCAGGTGATTTGACAGGGCAACGAGGTCTGCAACATTGACCTCCATGTCATGGTTGACGTCGCCCATGTAGCCTAAAACCGGGGCATCCGCCATAGCTGTGATCGCTCCTGCGGACAAAACAGCTGCCAGAACCGCGGCAAACGAGACCGCCTTGAGGGTGAGTGATCTTTTCTTCATAAAAACTCCTTTCAGCCAGCATAAAGTTGCCGTTTGATATATTATCACACAGTATATTGCCTACATATATGTGATTTAAACCTACACCTTAATACAAAACCGCACAAATCCGGAATGGTACTTTGTGCGGTGTTGAATTTTTCTTATTTTGCGTAGTCGCTTACCCTGCTTTCGCGGATAAGGTTGACCTTGATCTGTCCGGGATAATCCATCTCCGTCTCGATCTGCTGTGCGATCTGTCTTGCCACCAGAACCATCTTCTCATCGTTGATGATCTCCGGAATGACCATGATCCTGACCTCGCGTCCAGCCTGGACTGCAAAGCACTTCTCAACGCCCTCATAGGAGCTGCAAATTTCCTCCAGCTTCTGGAGACGCTTGATATAGCTTTCATAGTTCTCGCTTCTTGCGGCAGGCCGTGCAGCCGAGATAGCGTCAGCCGCCTGGACGATGCAGGCGATAACGGTTTTCGGCTCAACGTCGTTATGGTGAGCCTCAACGGCATGGATAACAACAGGACTTTCGTTGTACTTCTTGCACACGTCCACACCGATCTGCACGTGAGAGCCTTCGATCTCGGAAGTCAGCGCCTTTCCGATATCATGGAGAAGTCCGGCGCGTCTCGCAACGTTGGCGTCAACACCAAGCTCCGAAGCCAGAACTCCGCAAAGCTTCGCCACCTCTATGGAGTGATCGAGAACGTTCTGTCTGTAGCTGGTACGGAATTTCAGACGTCCAAGAAGCTTTATAAGCTCATGATTGATACCATGAACGTTTGTCTCGATAACGGCGCGCTCGCCCTCCTGCTTGATTCGGTACTCGACCTCACGGCGAGCCTTGTCAACCATTTCTTCGATGCGTGTAGGGTGGATACGTCCGTCGGCGATAAGCTTTTCAAGAGCGATCCTTGCCACCTCGCGGCGTATCTGGTCGAAGCATGAAAGCGTGATAGCCTCCGGCGTATCGTCGATAATGAGATCGACGCCGGTAAGCGTTTCAAGGGCACGGATATTACGACCCTCACGACCGATGATACGGCCCTTCATTTCATCGTTAGGCAGAGGCACGACAGAAACCGCCGCCTCTGAAACCTGATCGGCAGCCACCTTTGCGATGGCAAGACTTATCTGGCTTCTCGCCTTCTCGTTGCACTCGTCCTTGAGCTGCTGCTCATAGGCTGCGATCTTCACAGCCTTTTCATGGACGAGGTCGTCCTCAAGCTTTGAAAGGATATACTCCTTAGCCTGCTCGCGTGTAAACTCAGAAATTCTCTCCAGAACGTCCATTTCGGACTTTTTGATCTGCTCAGCCTCCTTGAGCTTTTCCTCTGCGGATTTTATCTTCTGGCTGAGTACCTCTTCCTTTTTCTCGAGGTTATCGGTTTTCTTATCGAGATTTTCCTCTTTCTGCTGCATACGTCTTTCCTGACGCGACAGCTCTGCTCTGCGGTCCTTGATTTCCTTGTCGGCATCGGTACGAAGCTTATGTATTTCGTCCTTTGCCTCGATGAGAGCACTTTTCTTTTTTGTCTCAGCGTCCTTTTCGGCATCGGCAACCAGTCTCTTCGCCTGCTGTTCCGCAGAACCGACTAATGCCTCCGCCTCACGCTTACGCTGCTCGACTCCGGCTGCGACGCCCTTTTTATAGGCGACCACATAGCCGACAGCCAGTCCGGCAGCTATTCCTGCGATAATCAAAACAATAGAAAGAACAAGATCCATGACAGTGCACTACCTCCTTTTTGCAATTTAAGTTTGTATCATATAACTTATATTGCACAGGCGATAAATGCTGCATTATTTTATTCATTTGTAATATATATTGACAAAAAGCTATACTCCGAAGCCTTTTGAAACGTCGGACATAACGCCCGCTACTTTGTTATATATCTTATCGGCGCTCCACCGAAATGATTTAAAACAAGCTGCATTAATGCCTGAAAGCAATATTCCCGCAAAATACAACATATTTATTATACACCGTTTTTCATCCATTGTCAATAGATTTTCGTTCAAAGATTTAAATCCGCAAGAAATTTAATTGTGTTAACTTTGTGACAGCATTTCACGTTGATTCAAAATACGCCGTAAATCTCTTTTATAATTGTGAAAAATCACGGTAACAGGCACTTTTTTTGCAAAAAAGGTTGAATTTTCACGTGCGTTGTGATATAATTAGAAATAGGCTGTTTTGCCGCTATACCGGCACTGCTGTATGCCGAAAATACAGCTCCGCCTTAGTTTCGGCGGATTGGAGAAATTTATGTTTAATACTGATCTTCTGCTCGCTGCGCAAACACAGGAAATCGCAAATCCAAATCTTTTTCCGTTCTCATTCAAGCTCCACCTGGTATTCTGTGCGATCGCACTTATTTTCTTCGGCTGGAGATTTTCCGCACAGAAAAAGCCGTTTCAGTTGATTTTTGCCATCGCAATACCGCTTTCTCTGGCGATTTGGCTCAACGACAACAAAACCTGGTTCTATACGCTCGGCATCATCGAGGTGATCCTGATTCTTGCCGCTATCGTCTCCTGCTTCATTTTCAAGGGCAAGAAGGACAGCGGAGCCGCATCCGAAAGCGTCATGGACAAATCTGCCGCAGGTGATGAAAACACCGCTGAATCTGAGGAAGCCGGGGAAACTGATGAAGATCGCCATTCTTGACTGGAGCACCATGTGCCGGGAAAACGACCTTTCCGCCGAAGCTTTCCGGCAGTTCGGCGACGTTTCCTGCTATCCCCTCACCTCCCCCGAGCACATTGCCCGGCGTATCGGTGACGCTGAGATCGTTCTCTGCAACAAGGTGAAGATCACCCGGGAGATCATGGAGCTCTGTCCAAATTTGCGGTTTATTGGACTTTTCGCCACTGGCTTCAACAACGTGGACATTGAATATGCCGCCGCAAAGGGTATTACTGTCTGCAACGCCGGACAATATTCCACCAACGCCGTCGCTCAACAGGTTTTCGCCTATATTCTGGACTATTCCAGTCGTATACGCGACTATGACAAGGCCGTGAAAAACGGCGAATGGGAAAGCTCAGCCTGCTTTTCATATTTCCCTCTGCCAACTATGGAGCTTGAGGGAAAAACGCTGTCAATAGTGGGATTCGGCTCGATAGGCAGGCGTGTAGCGGAGCTTGGAAGCGCTTTCGGAATGAACGTTGTCGTCAGCACCAGAACTGTTCCCGCCGACTGCAAATACGAGGTCGCAGATCTGGAAGCCGCCGCGAAAAAAGCCGATTTTCTCACGTTCCACTGTCCTCTTACGGAGCGGACGCTGGGAATGGCAAACGGCAAGCTTCTGAAACTGATGAAGCCCTCCGCCGTGCTCATAAACACCTCGCGCGGAGCAGTCGTCAACGAAGCAGACCTCTGCGCCGCACTGAACAGCGGTCAGATCGCCGGAGCATATCTGGACGTTCTGGAGACCGAACCAATGTCGCCGGAAACTCCTATGAAATCGGCGAAAAACTGCATTATAACGCCGCACACCGCCTGGGCTCCCTTTGAAACAAGGGTTCGGCTTCTCAATATCGTGCGCGGCAATATAGAGGCGTGGCTTTCCGGCTCGCCGACAAATAAAGTAAATTAACAGAAAGATGATGAAAATGAGAGCTATCTCTGAAAAAAAGCGAATTGTAATAAAACTGGGCACATCGACGCTTGCTCACAGCACGGGCAAGCTGAATATCCGGCGAATGACCAATCTCGTCCGGGTCATCTCCGATCTCCACAACTCCGGAAAGGAGATCATCATGGTTTCCTCGGGAGCTGTCGGACTCGGCACAGGAAAGCTGGGACTTTCACAGAGACCCGGAGAGACGAAGATGAAGCAGGCCGCCGCCGCCGTTGGTCAGTGCGAGCTGATGCACGTTTATGACGACATGTTTGAGAAATACAGCGTCACCGTCGGTCAGATACTTCTGACGAAAACTATCATCAACAACCCCAGCCACTGCGACAACTTCAAAAACACCGTGGAGGCGCTGGTCGGCATGGGCGTTATCCCTATCGTAAACGAAAACGACACCATCGCCATTGACGAGCTGGAGCTGGAGATCGGCGAAAACGACTCCCTTTCCGCTCTCGTGGCAAGTCTTTCCGGAGCTGACCTTCTTATTATCATGTCGGACATCGACTGCCTGTACAGCGACGATCCACGGCATAATCCCGACGCCGAACCGATCTCTGTTGTTGAAAAGATCACACCGGAGATCGAGAATGCGGCAGGCGGCGCAGGCTCTTCCCTTGGCACAGGCGGTATGTCTACCAAGATAAACGCTGCAAAGATCGCCGCAGAAGCCGGTATCGACATGGTTATCATGAACGGAAAAAATCCGGAGCTGCTCTACGATCTGTTTGAAAATAAAGATATAGGAACAATTTTTTTAGCGAAATAGAGGTGCAATATCATGGATTATGTTTTGGAATTAGGCAAAAAGGCAAAGGCTGCCGAGGCAGTCATCTCAACAGCCTCTACAAAGGTAAAAAACGCGGCATTAGCTGCAATTTCAAAGGCTCTGACCGATAATACGGAGCTTATCATTACCGAAAATGCCAAGGATATTCAGGCTGCAAGAGAAAACGGCATGACAGAGGCAAAGCAGGATCGCCTGAAGCTGGACGAAAAGAGGATCGCCGGTATGGCAAGGGGCGTAGACGAGCTTATCGCCCTTAACGATCCAGTGGGTCAGGTAATCGACGGATTCGTTCGTCCTAACGGTCTGCGCATCACGAAAAACCGCGTACCGCTGGGCGTTATCGGTATTATTTTCGAGTCGCGCCCCAATGTTACCGTGGACGCAGCTGCCCTCTGTCTGAAGGCCGGAAATGCGGTCATCCTGAAAGGCGGAAAGGAAGCTATAAACTCAAATATCTGCCTTTGCGGCATCATGCGCTGCGCCCTGGAGAGCCAGGGACTTCCGGGAGATATAGTACAGGTAGTGGAAAAGACCTCCCGGGAGACCACCAATGAGCTGATGAAGCTCAACGGTTATGTGGATGTGCTTATCCCCCGAGGAAGTGCAAATCTTATCCAGGCTGTCGTGCAGAACGCTACAGTGCCTGTTATCGAGACCGGCGCTGGAAATTGCCATGTCTATGTGGACGCTTCCGCCGATCTTGAAATGGCTGTGGAGATCACGGATAACGCCAAGACGCAGCGCCCCTCGGTCTGCAACGCAATTGAGAGCCTGCTTGTCCACAAGGATGCCGCATCGGCTTTCCTGCCTATGATCGCGGAGAGGTTCAGGGCTCATGACGTGAAGATCTACGGCTGTGACAGAACACGTGACATTCTTGGCGATTCCGTAGAAGAGGCGACTGAGGTTGAATACGCGACCGAGTTCAACGACTACATTATAGCTGTCAAGGTGGTCGACTCTATTGACGAGGCTATCGCTCATATCAGAAAGTACAGCACGCGTCATTCCGAGTGCATTGTCACCAGCTCTCTTGATGCTGCAAATAAATTCAAGACAAGCGTAGACGCGGCGGCAGTTTACGTCAACGCTTCAACACGCTTTACCGACGGCGGCGAGTTCGGATTCGGCGCAGAGATCGGTATATCTACGCAAAAGCTCCACGCAAGAGGCCCTATGGGTCTGACGGAGCTGACAACAGTAAAATATCTCATCGACGGAGACGGTCAGATCAGATAAATTAAGGCAATTCCGCACAAAGATCATGCGGTGATGCCTGGAGATTTTATTTTATTTAAGGAGTGCAATATGGCTATCAGAAAAGATCTTAACGATATGCTGAATAACCTAAAGGGCGGCAATGCTTCTAATCTGCCGAAAAAACCTGCCCCGACACATACAGCTGCTGCAAAAAATACGACTGAAAGCAGCATCGACAATATGTCTGTAGATGAGCTTCTCACCTCGCTTATGTCGCCGAAAAAGCCGTCCGCCATTGAAGCCGCAAAAGCTGAAGAGGAGCGTATTGCTGCTGAAAAGGCTGCTAAGGAAAAGGCTGAACAGGAGCGCTTGGCTGCTGAAAAGGCTGCTAAGGAAAAGGCTGAACGGGAACGCTTGGCTGCTGAGAAAGCCGCTAAGGAGAAGGCTGAACAGGAACGCTTGGCTGCTGAGAAAGCCGCTAAGAAAAAGGCTGAACGGGAACGCTTGGCTGCTGAAAAGGCTGCTAAGGAAAAGGCTGAACAGGAACATTTGGCTGCTGAGAAAGCCGCTAAGGAGAAGGCTGAACAGGAACGCTTGGCTGCTGAGAAAGCCGCTAAGGAAAAGGCTGAACAGGAGCGCTTGGCTGCCGAGAAAGCCGCTAAGGAAAAGGCTGAACAGGAGCGCTTGGCTGCCGAGAAAGCCGCTAAGGAAAAGGCTGAACAGGAACGCTTGGCTGCTGAAGAGACTGATGAAGAAAACTCCGCTGAACTGGAAGAAATCGAAGAGGTATCTGTTCGTAACCAGGAAGAGCCTGACCCGTCTGAAAACCTCATCGGAATAATTCGCGAGAGCGCAAAAAAAGCCGAGGAAGAGCTTGAAAAAGCTTCAGAGAAGATGGAAAATGAGCCGGAATCATCCGCCGACGAAGCTGACGAGACCGATGAGCCTGTTGAAGCTGAGAAAAAGCAGGAGTCAGGCAAAATTACTGCAACTCTCGAAAACATTCTCGACGAAGATCCGGACGAGATAATCAACCGACGCAAGGAAAGTGTTGAAGCAGATACCGAGAAACCGCAGAAAGGCAGCTATAAAAAGGCGTTTTATGCTATTTTCGGCGTAATTTTCGCGATACTTGCCTGCATCGGTCTCGTTGCCGTAATTGCGAAAATAATCGGAATGTTCGGACGCTATACTTCCGGAGACACCCGTAAGGACGCCCTGGAGCAAGCGATCTATCCGGCTGTAATTATGGATATCGAAACGTTTAACGACCCATCTGAGCTGCCTCCCGAGCAGATCCTGACAGCGGCAATATGGTCAATGATAATGACTGACGGCGTGACCGACAACTACGAAAAAACCTTCGATATGGTGATGATCCCATCCATTGACGTGGAATCCTATGCCGTGAAGCTTTTTGGCGAGAATCTGCCGGAGCTGAGCCATTCGACCATTGGCCCTGCCGAGGCGCGCTTCTACTACAACGAGGAGACCAAGACCTATAATGTGCCCGCAGCGCCTGTGACCTTCACTTACACCCCTGAGGTTCGGGAGGCCACAAAGAGCGGAAGCGACTACACGATCGTGGTCGATTACATCGACGAGCTGCCGTCATGGCTGCCGAAAACCTCATCGAAATCCGTGGAATTTAAGCTGACCGAAACTGATGACGGCTATCTTCTGCAATCTATGAGGATTCTCGCCACTACGACTAATGCAGTATAACACTTTCGGTGCTGCAAATCGCGGCACCGAAAATTTTTTTCAAAAAGGGGTTGACAAATGCTTTTTTTTGTGTTATAATATACAAGTAGTCAGGTTATGACTGCAATGCGAGTGTGCTGGAATAGGCAGACAGGCACGTTTGAGGGGCGTGTGTCTAACGACGTATGGGTTCAAGTCCCATTACTCGCACCATTTTTCATTTAAAATCCTTTTAAAAGCAGGAGAATCACTTTTGTGGTTCTCCTGTTTTTATTGTCTCTTCGAGTCCGTCCGGCGATATCATCAACACATCTACAAAAAACGCACCCGGTCACCCGAGTGCGTTTTATTATATTCAATCGTTCAGTTAATCAAATTAACCGATCTTATCAGAAGTTGTGGGGAAATCAGCCTGTGTCAGCAGCTTAGCATCGAACATCTGAATAGCCAGAGAGTCCATAGCTGTGATTCCGCCGCCGTTGTCAACAACGTCAGCATTCTTAGCGCCCTGTTCAGTCAGCTTATACTTGTCAGCGTTACCGATGTACTGGAGGATGAGAGTTGCGTCAGCCATATCAACAACACCGTCAACGTTTGCGTCACCCCAGAGGATGTCGTCATCGCCTGTAGTAGGAGTCTCTTCGTCGTTAAGAGGCTTAACCTCGGGGAAGAGAAGTGCCATTGTACCTGTTGTCATGAGAGCATCGCCCATGTGCCAGAATCTGTGGAGCTTGAATGTGTAGTCGCTAACGTCAACTACGCCGTCGCCGTTAGTATCTTCGCCCTTACCTTCCCAGTAAGACTTAGCTTCCTGGTACATCGGATCATCGGCGTAGGACTCACGGATAGAGCTGAATGTTGCGCCGGGCTCGAGCTTGGAACCGTCAGGCATTGTTCCCTTGTAGTAGTCAGGGATATAAACTTCCTGCTCGAATACTCTGCTGAGAGAACCGTTGTGATCCTCGTAAGCAATACCGATCTCGTCACGAGCTGTGTTCCACTGCATGCTCATGAGCTTGTTAGCAAGGTAGAGACCCTTGGAAGCAAGATCAGAGTTGTTCGGGTTAGAAGCAGCCTCTGTGCTTACGCCGTTTGCAGCAGCGTAGTAGATGAGAGTGTTACAGAGTGAGGATACGCATCCGATATCTCCCTGACCGTAACCTGTGATCGTGCAGGTAAGACCGTCGTTAGTGGAAGCGTCGTACTTGGAGGAAGAAGTCCAGTTTGTACCAGGCTGACCGCTCCAGTCAAGGCTTGAAGGAATAGCGTATGCCATAACTGTGCCGTCTTCAGCAACGTAGTCGAACTTAGTATTCTCGATGAACCAGTTGATCCATCTCTCCAGAAGTGTATCCAGAGCCTCTTCAAGGCTCATGCCGCCGTATGTCTGGTTAGAAGCATCGCCGTTCTTCTTAACGTAGTAGTAAAGCTCTGCGAGACGCTGAGTTGACCATACCTGGTTACCGATCCAGTGGTTTGAACCAGGGTCAGCATATACAGGGTGCTCAACGTAAACCATGTTGTAGAATGTAGCCTCGTTAGCGTCATACTTCTCATACTTACCGTTCTTAGAGTTTGTACAGCCGCCTGCGAAAGGACCATTTGCGGACTGGAGCCAGAGGTACATTTCGATCTGTCTCTTTACAGACTCCTCGTAGTCCTTAACAGCGTTGTTAGCCTTCATGCAGTCGCTGAGAACCGGATCATATGCGAGAGCGTAAGCTGCAAGAGGATTCTGGTAGAACTGGTGAGAGTGTGAGCATCCGATCTGCCATGCCCAGCTGTATGCGCCGTAGGAAACTTCCATAGCGCCGCCCCATGATGTATACCAGGACATGAGATAGTGCTGACCGCCGTTACCGGAAGCAGAAGGTGCAGAAGAGCTCTGGCAGCCGATCTCCTTGTAGTACTTATCGAACATATCGTTACGGCACTGGTCACCCATCTTAGCAGCCTTGTAGGACAGACCGCCGCAGTCTACGCCCCACTGGCTTGCGAAGTAGATAGCCTGGATAGCACGATCCTCCGCGTCAGGAGCGTTTGTGAATGCGTACTGTACCGGAACTGCGTCCTTACCGTTGAAGATAGCCTTGATACCGTTACCGTTATCCTTGCTGTTGGAGGACATACCGAACTCGAGATCCTCGATACAAGGCTGAGGAACTGTCTCGAAGCAGGACTCCTGCTCGCCTCTCTGGAATGTATTGATGAACTGGAAGCTTCCTGTTTCTGTGCCGGGGTTGCCGCCGCCGAAGCCGTACCAGTCGTTAACGTCTGCCAGCCAGTGCATGAGATAGTAACCCTCGCCCTCGTTGTTGTAAGCAGACTTCATATCGTTGTAGATAGGGTTGATAGCCTCGCCGCCGAACTGAGGAACTGGATACTTGGAAGGATCGTTCTCCTCAGCAGCAGGGTCAGCCTTCAGTCTGTCCTGCTGGAAAATTGTCTCGTACTTAGCGGACTTTGTGCCCTTTGTGTTGTTTGCGCCAGGGATCATAGCCTCCAGTGTGCCCCAGCCCTTTTCAAGCTCGTTGCTGCTAACGGGATCAATAAGACCCTGCTTAGCCAGAACATCGTGCATAGCTGTGATCCAAGCCATATAAGACATAGCCTCAGATGTTGTCTCGTGACCGTAGTCAGGAGCCTCAACGCAGAGTGTCTCAACGCTGTGGTAAGGAATACCGTAGGAATTGCCGCCGTTGTTCTGTGAGCTCAGATAGCCGTTCTTCTCACCGTTAACGATAACATCGTCGTAGAGTGACTCGAACATAGCAGCATAAGACTCGTTAGCGCCGTTCTCTGTTGCATACTGGTTTGCACCGGAAGCAAAAGCAGGAACGATAGCTGTAGCAGACATAGTTGCAGCGAGAACTGCTGATGCCAGTGCTTTGTTCTTCTTGCTAATCATTGTTTTTTACCCCTCTCAATAAATTTTTTTGGTTTAAAACATTTTACCCGCCCGGTAAAGAGCAGGATCGTATACGAAAAAGCCCGTACACTGTGCAGGTATGCTTGCCCGCACAATTCTCAAACTATTTTCATAATTTATTATAGACTATATTTCCTTTAATGTCAACAGCTAAAGAAATTTTGCAACCCGGCGCGTCATTTTTTTGGTGCAATGCACAATAAACCAAGCCTTTTTTGTGTATTTTGTCCAGCGGCGTTTTTTATCTATCGCACAATCTATTAACGAAATGTTAACTCGAATATTCTTTTGCTATTTTATTTAAAATTCATCTCCTGTTCAGTCATTTTTCACACAGATTACACATGAACAGGTTAATATTTGTAAAGACTTTTCACATATTTTGCACAACTAAAATAACGCAGAAATCATTGAATTAACAATTTGTTCATTATGCGTTAATTTCACGTACATATATATATGCGATAATACATTAGTATACTATATCAGCTTCTGCATTTTTGTGCATTATTGCCCTATTCTATACATCATAATAATTATATTTATGAAAGGAGAAGCTCATGATTACTATTGAAAATCTGACCAAGTATTACGGCAAAAACCGAGCCGTAAACAACATAAGCTTTACAATAAATGATAATGAGATCCTCGGCTTTCTCGGTCCGAACGGCGCCGGAAAGTCAACGACTATGAACATGATAGCCGGATTCCTGCCCATGTCCGCCGGAAAGGTCACTATATGCGGCAGCGACGTCTCGAAGGAGCCTGTCAAGGCAAAGAGAAATCTCGGCTATCTGCCGGAAATCCCCCCGGTTTACCCCGATATGCGCGTTTCAGAATATCTCTCTTTCTGCGCGGGTCTGAAACGCATCCCCGTGACAAAGAAAAGCAGCGAGATAAAGCGCGTTATGAATCTGCTGAAGATCGAGGACGTAAAGCACAAGCTCATCAAGAACCTGTCAAAGGGCTATAAACAGCGCGTTGGCTTCGCCCAGGCTCTTCTCGGAGATCCGAAATTCCTCATCCTCGACGAGCCTACGGTAGGTCTCGACCCGAACCAGGTTGCGGAAGTCCGCGAGCTGATAAAGAGCCTGAAAAAGGATCACTCCATTATTTTCAGCTCCCACATCCTATCGGAGGTCAGCGCGGTCTGCGACAGAGTCGTTATCATCAACAAGGGCGATATAAAGGCGATCGACACTATCGAGAACCTGGAAAAGTCCAGCGGCAGCGATATCGTCCTCCATGTGAAGATAAAGGGCAGCAAAACCACGGCAGCAAATATCATCGAGCTGACCCCGGGCGTTAAGGAAATCACAAAAATCGACGCCGAGGGCAACGATTTCTTCAGCTTCACCGCATTGATAAACGGCAGCGAGGACGATATAAAGACAAGCATCATGACTCAGCTGCTCAACAGCAGAATACAGATCTCCGAGATCTTCACGGACAAGCCCGATCTTGAGTCCGTTTTCGTGAATATCATCAACAGCAAATCCTCCCGATCCGGAATGGAGGAGCTTCTCGACGAGATAACCGCCGAAGCCGCTGAGAAAAAGGAGGAAGAGTAATGTTTTCTATTTATAAAAAGGAAGTGCAGTCCTTCTTCTACACGCCTTTCGCCTATATCCTCACAGCGCTGTTCATGTTCCTGTTCACCTTCGTCATCAACAGCGCGCTTGGCGACCTCAATAAACCGGATTTCCAGTTTATGTTCCCGGAGGTTTTCTACAAGGTTATCCTCTACTTCATATTCCTGATACCTATTCTCACCATGCGCACCTTTGCCGACGAACGGAAAAACGGCACGGAAGTCCTGCTTATGACCTCCCCCGTCAACGTGGTGCAGATAATCCTCGGAAAATACCTCGCTAACCTCACCGTGTTCCTCTTCATGATCGCCGCTTCGACCTTCTACCCCATTTTCACGGCGGTTCACGGCGAAATAGTCATGGGACAGCTCGTCTGCGCATATGTGGGCTTCTTCTTCTGGGGAGCAATGTATATCGCCCTCGGACAGCTCGTTTCCGCTTTTGTGGAAAACTCCATTGTTGCCGCTATTATCGGCGAGTTCATCATGTTTATAGTCCTCTTCATCGACGACTTCTCCATGACCGACTTTATCGCACAGTATCCCACAGTCCAGGGCTTCCTGTACGCCTTTGCGGCTCAGCCGAGATTCGCGTACTTCTCACAGGGCTTTATCCGCCTTTCCGATATCGTATTCTTCATCTCGGCTGTTCTGGTGGCGCTTGCCTGGAATTATATCGTTATCGAAAAAAGACGCTGGAAGAGAGGTTGATCGAAAATGAAGAAAAAATTGAATCTTTCGGGCGCATTCGCCATTGTCCTGGCGATCCTTGTACTTGCGGTAGTTGTTCCGGTCAACATGATTTTCAAATACTCCGACAAGGTGTACGACCTTACGCCCTCAAAAAAATATTCACTCGACCCCAAAACCGAGGAAATTCTTGACGCTACGGCTGACAAGCAGATCGAGGTCTACTTCCTCAACACCATGTTCAATCTGAAAAACGAGCCGAATTGTCTGCCGCTGTATCACACGTTCATAGAGCTGGATAAGCGCGACAATATCACTCTCACCTGCTTCGATCCAAACGAGGACGCCGAGCTTGCAATGTCTCTCAATCCCACCGGAGTACTGGACGTGAGTATGAACGATATCTTTGTAAAATGCGGTGACGTTATCCGCCAGATCTCCGGAAACATCTGGCAGACCGACAGCAACGGCATTGAGATATACGCCGGAGAAAATCTCATTGCAGGCGCTATCCATGTCGTAACATCCGGAAATCTTCCGACTATATACTTCCTGTCCGGCTATAACGACAAGTCCCTGGACGAGGACTACTCAGCCTATGCCAATGTCGTAAGAGCCGATAACTACGCCGTAAAGGAGCTTGATCTCTCCACTGTCGATTCAGTTCCCAAGGAAACGGCTATCATCTGCCTTGCCGCGCCTACACGTGACATTTCAGTCTCCGACCGGGAAAAGCTGAGCCAGTATATCGACAACGGCGGCGCAGTCCAGATGTTCCTTTCCCCATGCGAAACAAGCGGACGCTTCGAGAATATCGAGTATCTGCTTGCAAAATTTGAGATCGGTATGGACTATAACATACTCAATGAAACAAACACAAACTGGAAGCTTCTCAACAACGACAATGAGCAGGACGGAAAATATTTCAGGGTTTCTTATCCCTCCGCCAGCGAGGACTACTCCGAGGATCTGACGACTGCCATCAACGAAACCGTCATAAACGGTCTGTACGCAGCCGGAACTGCAAATACCAGAAGCTTCTATCCTCTTACCGGAAGCAGCGAAATGCTGGAAAAGGCCTCGGTAATGGAAAATCTGCCAACTGATATGGACAGCGAGGAGTATACCTGCGAAAGTATCCCCATGGGCGGCGACGAGTCTACCGCTGAGCTTGCACGTCAGAAATCCTATGAGCCGCTCATTATGGGCTATTACTCATACAACAAGCAGACCGGCGCAAAGCTTTTCGTGCTCGGTTCTGACGAGGCTATCGACAATATCTCGATCCCGTCAGTCGTGACCCCGGATGCTCTGCCTCCGCTCTTCGGCACACGGCGTCTTTCACAGTTCTCAAATACCTGGCTCTATAACAGCGATGTTGACATGGGTATACAGAACAAATTCAACTCCTACGATACAATGCACTTTGAAAGCGGCGAGGAGGCATCCTCCGCCATCAGACTATTCAATTTCGTACCTGCTGTATTCGCCGTTATCGGTCTCGGAGTATGGCTGAAAAGGAGATATGCTTAATGAAAAAAGCTGTTATCGCCGTTGTCGCACTTGCTGCGGCAGCCGGCATATCCGTCGGAACGCTTCTTGCATTCAGGAACAAGAGCGAAAAGGCGGCAAACGAGGAATCGGCGATCCAGGCGGACAATGTGCTCTTCCAGTTTAATTCCGACGACATCAGTAAGCTTGACATAGAAAGCGCCGGAGTCAGCTACACCCTTGAGCTCGTTGACGGCAGCTGGGAAATGACTTCAAGCTCCGCCGACATTTTCGACGTTAACCAGGTCACGCTCCAGGGTGTTTGCAGCTATATGTCCGTTCTCACAGCCGATACCAGCTACGGCGAGGCAACCGAGGAAAACAAGGCTAAATATGGTCTTGACGATCCGTATGTGGTGACCGCCTACGATTCTGAACGCTCCTACACCCTTTACGTGGGAGATCTGAGTCCTACCGGAGATTATTATTACGTTTACACCAACGAAAAAAATAACATCTACGCATCCGGAATGTCGACCGTCCAGCCTGTTCTCACCGACCGTATGCTGCTGAAAAACGACAAATTCACAGACTATAATTCCGGCGATATCGTGGGTATGACCCTGAAAAGAGACGGCGAAACCATTTACGACCTGACCTATGACGACGACGAGCTTGAATGGAAAATGCCGGAGGAGTACAGTATTCTCGAGCTTGACCAGACGGTTCCGTCAAACGCTGTGCTTATGATGGCGCGCCTTACCGCGGAATTTATGGTCGAGGACACGCCCGATGACATCGAGCTGTACGGTTTCGACCAGCCCTATGCGGAATTTACCATAACCATGCGCGACGGTAATCAGGAAACAATTCTCGTAAGCGACTATGCAGGAATTTCCAGCGACTATATCTACACCTACCTGGAAAGATACAAGCAGGTCGAGGCTTATTACCGCTCCGACCTCAGCTTCGTCACCTACGACCTGTTCGACCTCGTTACAAAAACCGTAGGTACCGCGAATATCCTGACCGTTTCCGAGGTCGAGGTTTCGGGAGATATCGTTAACGAGAAATTCGTGTTCGACCAGGACAACAAGAAGGTCACCTGCCGCGGCGCAGAGCTTGACCTTGCAAATGCAGAGATATACAGCTTCATCGAAACGTTCTACAATTCCTTCTCTTACTTCGACGTTGCCGCCATTGATATTGAAGCTGAGCCGGAGCTTGATGAACCGGTTCTTACCGCAAAATATACGCTGAACAACGGCAGCACAAAGCAGATCGACCTTTCAGACGCAGGAAACGGACTATGCTACGTATTCCTTGACGGCGAATATACAGGCTCGCTCATCAGCAAGGACGACCTGACGGGCACATCCGGCGTATCCTCAAATTATGCTTCCTTCTGCACAATTGCCGGCATTGAGCAGAATACGGCGGAATAAATCAGAAAAAGCATCGCATTTTCGCGGTGCTTTTTGCTTATCCGGATCGCTGTCTGCCCAGCGAGGGCTTAACGCAGAAATTTTTAATTTCCTCTTGCATTTGAGGAGAATTTGTTATATAATAGTAGTTGGAGAAAATTGATGTATTGTTCCACCAATTAAACCTTGCCAAAAGACGCAGAGAAATTTGATTTTTGACAAGTATTGAAGGAAAGGTTTAATTGGGGGAGCAATGAAAACGGAGGAATCGGCTATGCCCAATAAAATCGGTTTTGATAACGAAAAATATCTGAAAATGCAGTCGGAACACATACGTCAGCGTATAGAACAGTTCGGCGATAAGCTCTACCTGGAGTTCGGCGGAAAGCTCTTTGACGACTATCACGCTTCCCGTGTGCTGCCGGGATTCAAGCCGGACAGCAAGCTGCAAATGCTGCTCCAGCTTAAAGACGAGGCTGAGATCGTAATTGTAATAAACTCGGACGACATCGAGAAAAACAAGATACGCGGCGACCTTGGCATCACCTATGACGTAGACGTTATCCGCCTTGTCAATGTGTTTACAAAAATCGGGCTGTATGTCAGCAGCGTCGTGCTCACCAGATATGACGGTCAGCCAACTGCGGACGCTTTCCAGAGCCGACTGGAGGCGCTGGGGATCAAGGTGTATCATCACTACAGCATAAAGGGCTATCCCTCCGACCTCAAGCGCATAATAAGCGACGACGGCTACGGCAAAAACGATTACATAGAGACCTCCCGCAAGCTGGTCGTAATTACTGCTCCCGGTCCGGGAAGCGGAAAAATGGCGACCTGCCTTTCCCAGCTCTACCATGAGCATAAGCGCGGCATCGACGCAGGATACGCCAAGTTCGAGACGTTCCCTATCTGGAACCTGCCACTCCGTCATCCTGTAAATCTTGCCTATGAGGCCGCTACGGCTGATCTGAACGATGTAAATATGATCGACCCGTTCCATATGGAGGCATACGGCAAAACTACGGTAAACTACAACCGGGACGTGGAAATATTTCCGGTGCTCAACGCTATGTTCGAGAATATTCTCGGAGAGTCTCCGTATAAATCGCCTACGGACATGGGCGTAAATATGGCTGGAAACTGTATCGTTGACGACGAGATCACCTGCCAGGCGGCGAAGGACGAGATAATCCGCCGTTACTACGTTGGACTCTGCGACAGAAGAAAGGGTCTTATTTCCGAGGACGAGGTCACGAAGCTTGCGCTCCTTATGAAGCAGGCAAATGTCACAGCTGAAAACAGAAAAACTGTTGCCGCCGCACTCGCCAAGGAGAACGAGACGGGAGCGCCTGCCGCAGCTATGGAACTGCCGGATGGAACCGTCCTTACCGGAAGAACCTCCGAGCTTCTCGGCGCAGCTTCGGGACTGCTGCTGAACGCCCTGAAGCATCTTGCAGGGCTTGACGACGAGATCCTGCTTATGTCTCCCCATGTTATCGAGCCGATAATGGACTTGAAGGTGAACCACCTGGGCAACAACAATCCGCGTATCCACACGGACGAGACGCTGCTTGCCCTGTCGATATGCGCAACTACCGACGAAAACGCCAGAAGAGCTATGGAGCAGATCTCGAATCTCCGTGGCTGCGAGGTTCACTCAACTGTTATTCTCTCGGCGGTTGACGAAAGGATCTTCAAGAGATTGGGAATCAATCTCACCTGCGAGCCGAAATTTAATTAAATAAGATTTTTAGGGGATGCTGTACAAAAAGCGTCCCCTTAATATTTTTACAAATATTACATGAAACCTGAAATGAGCTATAGCATTAATTACAATGACAGATCAGGCGGAAAGCGTCTGTTAACTGATAATAATTTAAGTTAATTTAAGCTGGTTTTGGGCATTGTGCCAAACAAAAAAGCTTAGCGTTGGTCAAATCTACAAAAATATATTAAACAATTAAAAAGTTATTGGAAATTCTTGATTTTTGTCTTAAAAGATAGTATAATTAAAGTGTGGTGGCAGCGGCGCACCAGAATCGTGCGGTGTTGCCTACGGGCATTGGATCATGGGAGTTCAATGCAACGCAGTTTTCTATGGAGGGATATAAAATGCACAAGAATGTAATCAAAAAAGCAGCCGCTTCCTTTGTTGCAGCTGCTATGGCGATCAACGGCGCTGTTATGAGCACGTCTACAATTTTCGCCGCCGACACAGTTTATGAGTTCGAGGACGCTGTCCTCACAGGCACTATCATGGTAGATGATTTCGACGGAGCAAGCGGCGGAAAGGTGGCTTATATGCAGGATGCCGGCACGATCAGCCTCGACATCGAAGTCGCTTCCGCAGGTATGTACTCCCTGGTTTTCTATGTACAGGGCGTAGGCGGTTCAAAGCAGCAGAATCTTTCGATCAACGGCGTATCTCAGGGCGTTCTGGCTATTCCGGAGTCTACAGAGATGGAGCCCGTTTCGCTGACCGTAAAGCTTCCTGCCGGCAAGAGTACGGTTGAGATCACTAAGAGCTGGGGCTGGACAAGATTCGATAAGCTGGTCGTGCAGTCTGCTGAGCTGCCGGAGATCAAGGCAACCCACACGAACCTCTGCAACATCAACGCAACTGACGAGGCTCGCTCGCTTTTCTCTTACCTCAACAGCGTTTACGGAAAGAATATCATTTCCGGTCAGCAGGAGATCTATCAGTACGGTCACGGCGGCAACTTTGAGGTCGAGTTCGAGTACCTGAACGACCTGACAGGTCATTATCCGGCTATCAGAGGCTTCGACTTCCTGAACAATGCAAATATTCTCTACGGAAATGACGATAAGACTGTAGACAGAATGGTAGATTGGGTAAACAATAAAAACGGTATCGCTACGGCTTCATGGCATCTTTGCGTTCCGAAGAGTATGAGCGGATATAAGGTAGGCGACTACGTTTCCTATGAGCAGTCCACATACAAGCCGGACGAGACGGACTTTGTTACGTCTAACGTCCTCGTTGAGGGTACTGTTGAGCACGAGTTCTATATGAAGTCGCTGGAAAATCTGGTCGAGACATCTCTGAAGCCTCTCCAGGAAGCAGGCGTTCCCGTTATCTGGAGACCTCTCCACGAAGCAGAGGGCGGCGGCGGAGAGACCGGCGGCTGGTTCTGGTGGGCTAAGGACGGCTCTGCTGTTTATAAGGAAATCTGGAAGCTGACGTATGACACTCTCGTAAACGAGTACGGCATCAACAACCTCATCTGGGAATGGAACAGCTATAACTTCCCCACCTCAAAGAACTGGTATCCCGGCGATGAGTATGTTGACATCATCGGCTATGATAAGTATAACTGCACAGAGTATCTCGCAGAGAACAACTGGCAGGCTTCCTACAGACACAACGACAGCGCTATCAGCCCCACTTTCTACGGCATTATGGAAATGTATGACAGCAAGAAGATGGTAGCTATGGCTGAGAACGACTGCTTCTCAACTGTTGAAAATCTTACAAGTGAAAAGGCTGGCTGGCTCTACTTCTGCACATGGTACGACGGCGGCGGACAGACAGACTTCCTCAGCGATCCGCTCTTCAATACAAAGGAAGATACTATCGAGATGTATCAGAGCGACTACTGTATCACACTCGACGAGCTTCCTGCCGACCTGTACAAGAAGGAGGTTGCTCCCATTGATCCGGCGCTGACAACTACTGCTGTAACAACCGCGCCTCCTGTAACGACAACACGTGTAACTACAGCTGCCGACCCCAACAAGAATTACGGCAAGGTAGTTTACGAGGAGCTGAACGGCACATTCCAGATCACTCTTCCCAAGGCTTCCGATGAGTTCTATATCGTTCTTGATATGCCCAAGGACATCGAATACGCAAACGGCGGTCTCGGAGTTACAATACCTCTCGACGGCGAATACTACTGGGCTAACATTCAGTGGGAAGCTACATCGAGCGGTGCAGTTAAGGTAAACGTTAAGGACGACGTGTTCAACATCACACTCGGCACAGAGGAGATCACTGATGAGGCGCTGTTGGAGAAGCTTATGGCTGAGCTGGGCAGCGGAACAAGCTATCAGGGACAGATCTGGTATGCACAGTCCGGCGGCAAGGAAGCATCAAAGGACGGAATTGCTATCGTTGACGCTTATCTCATGAACGAGAGCATAACAACTCCTGTAACTACAGAAGCTCCGTCATCGTCTCCGGTAGAAGCTACAATGTTCGGCGACGCTAACTGCGACGGTGTTGTTGATATCTCCGACGCAACACTGATACTCCAGCATATCGGAAACGGCGACAAATATAAGCTTTCAGCCGAAGGCGCTGCAAACGCTGACTGCTGTAATCCCGGAAGCGGCATAACAGCTATCGACGCTCTTGCGGTTCAGAAGCTTGACGCAAAGGTTATCGCTTCACTTCCCGAAATTGTTGAAGAATAATCGAATAATTAAAACGGGCTGCCGCAATTTATCCATTGCAGCAGCCTGTTTTTTATTTCTTATTCTTCCTATAAATGATCGTCAGACCGCGGATAAGTAAGTTGTTGTCAACTATGATCTCTCTCCTGCAAAGAGGTATCACGGTGGATGCAAGTCCGCCTGTTGCAACTATCGTACACCCTTCGCCAAGTTCAGCCTCAATTCGCTCGACAATGCCGTCAATGGCACAGGCGTTGGAATATAATGCTCCGCTTTTCATACAGTCAATAGTATTCCTGCCGATTATATTCGGCGGAAGCTCAAAATCAATTTTCGGAAGCTGCGCCGTTCTGTCGATAAGCGCGTTCACAGAAACTCCCATACCTGTCATGATAAGTCCGCCAAGGTAATTTCTATGGCTGTCAACTACGGAAATAGTAGTCGCAGTGCCCATATCTATGATGATAAGCGGAACCGGATAGGTATTTATCGCCGCAACTGCGTCTACCGCCTGGTCGCTGCCGAGCTGCTTCGGGTTGTCAATAAGTATGTTCAGCCCTGTCTTTACTCCCGGACCGGCAACCATGACATCAACTCCGAAAAGCTTGCGGATCGCTTCCTTTACCGTATTCGTGACCGACGGAACAACTGAGCTCATAACGGCGTCGTGTATATCCTCAGGACAAAAATGATTCATTTCCAGAATATTCTTGATAAGCGCCGCATATTCAGCGGCTGTGGCGTTGTGGTTTGTGGAAATGCGCTCGAATACCACGATCTCGTCCATGCTGTCCACACAGCCGAATACTATATTTGTGTTGCCAATATCTACAGCTAAAAGCATAATTATCCTCCTGTAAAAAAAATGTTCTGCAATAATTATAGCATATAAACAGGAAAAATGCAACAGCCGCGGAAAAAATATTGATTGCAAATATTTATAGCGCGAAATTGCCGGCGGAGGCTCTCCGCTTATAGCATATAAACAGGAAAATTTCAACCCACGCGGAAATAAATTACGATTAAAAATTTTTCAACGCGAAATTGCCGGCGGGTGCTACCCGCTTATAGCATATAAACAGCAAAATTGCAACACTCGCGGAAATATATTTCATCAACATTTTTCAAAAAAATATAGCTTTCAGCAGATTTTTATGGTATAATAGATATATAATAGGAGGTAAAGCCAATGGAAAAAATGTTAAAGGGAAAAACCGTTCTGCTTGGAGTTTCAAGCTCCATAGCTGCCTATAAAATGTGCAATGTGGCAAGAATGCTCACTAAGCTTGGCGCGGAGGTTCATGTTTCCATGACCGCAAATGCCGCAAATTTTGTTCATCCACTCACCTTTGAGACGCTGACCCAGAACAAGTGCCTGATGGACACCTTTGACCGCAATTTTCAGTACAGCGTTGAGCACATCGCAATCGCAAAAAAAGCGGACGTTGTTCTCCTTGCTCCTGCAACAGCAAACCTTATCGGCAAAATTGCAGGCGGAATTGCCGACGATATGCTGACCACGACGGTTATGGCGTGTACCTGCCGCAAGCTTATTGCGCCAGCTATGAACCATAATATGTACCACAATCCCATTGTTCAGGAAAATCTGGAAAAGCTCCGCCGCTATGATTACGAAATTATCGAACCGGTCAAGGGTATGCTTGCAAATCGCGACATTGGCGACGGAAAGCTGCCTGACGAGGAGACGCTGGTGGAATACTTAGTCCGGGAAATCGCCTTTGAAAAAGATCTTGCCGGAAAAAAGATTCTTGTAACGGCAGGCGCGACCCGTGAAAAAATCGATCCGGTTCGCTTTATCACCAATCATTCCAGCGGAAAAATGGGATTTGCCATTGCACGTGCCGCCATGCTGAGAGGCGCTGACGTGACTGTCATCGCGGCGCATACCGATGTAGAACCGCCTCTTTTCGTGAATGTTGTGCCTGTTGAAAGCGCGGAGGATATGTTCAATGCCGTGAAACAGAGGCTGGCGGAGACTGATGTGGTGATAAAGGCGGCGGCCGTTGCGGACTATACTCCTGTGACAACGGCTGAAAATAAGATCAAGAAAAAAGACGGCGACATGAGCATACCGCTGAAGCGCACTACGGATATTCTGCGATATATCGGCGAAAACCGGAGAGAAGGGCAGGTCGTCTGCGGCTTTTCCATGGAGACGGAAAACGTCGTTGAAAACTCGCGCAAAAAGCTGACGTCCAAGAACTGCGATATGATATGCGCTAATTCCCTGCGGAGAGCCGGAGCAGGCTTCGGCACGGACACCAACATAATCACTCTGATAACAAAGGACGGAGAGAGAGAGCTTGAACTGATGAGCAAATTCGACGCTGCAAACGAGATCCTGACGGAGTTAAAAATGAAGCTGTAAAGGAGATGATCCTATGACGGAATATCTGAAAGCGTATATGGCTGAAACGGAACGCAGGCTGAACAGCTTCCGGGACAGGGACGAGCTGGAACGGCTGATGTCGGAGCACAAGGACAAAATAGCATTCATGCAGCACGAACGCCTCGTCCATTTTCTGGTAACGATGATGTTCGCCATTGTTCTGAGCATTTTCATCTGTGCCGCTCTCGTACTGGAGAATATCGGACTGGCGATACTTGATGTCATCATTATTATTCTTCTTGGCTTTTATATCAAGCACTATTTTTTCCTTGAAAATACAGTCCAGAGAATGTATAAGGTCTACGATGAAATATTGAAGAAAACGGAGGAGACTGACAAATGACAAGAACAGAAATTGCAGCTCTTGCCTGTGAAGAGCTGGAGAAAATCTATCCCGATATTGACTGCACACTTACATATAAAAAGCCCTATGAGCTGCTGTTCGGTGCAAGGCTTGCTGCACAGTGTACCGACGCTCGCGTGAATATCGTAACAAAGACTCTCTACGTGAAATATCCCGATTTACAGGCATTTGCAGACGCTGACCTTGCTGAGCTCGAACAGGACGTGAAGCCATGCGGATTCTATCATACAAAGGCGAAGAGCATCAAGGAAATGGCGCGTAAGCTTCTGAACGATTTCAACGGAGAAGTTCCCGGGACTATGGAAGAGCTGCTGTCGCTGCCCGGCGTCGGCAGGAAAACTGCCAATCTCATTATGGGAGACGTTTTTAAAAAGCCTGCTATCGTCACAGATACGCACTGCATACGCATCAGCGGACGCCTTGGGCTGACGGATTTCAAAGAGCCGGCAAAGGTGGAAAAGGATCTGCTAAAGGTGATACCGCCGGAGATCTCGTCTCATTTCTGCCACCAGACAGTGCAGTTCGGGCGTGATATATGCCGTGCCCGATCGCCGAAATGCAGTGAATGTCCACTGAATTATTTTTGCACATTTTATTCACAGCAGAAATAATAAAGATAATCAAAATCAAGAAAATTTTGTTCAATCACAAAAAGAGCCCTGGAAAATCCAAGGCTCTCTTTTATATCTTTACTGCAAAATTAATTATTCAAAATTAATTATTCGTTGATAGCTGTAACAACGCCACAGGGAGCCCCTGCTGGCAATTCGTCCAACCACAAAAAAGAGCCCTGGAAATCCCAAAGCTCTTCTTTATATCTTTACTACAAAATTAATTATTCGTTGATAGCTGTAACAACGCCACAGGGAGCCCCTGCTGGC
>JAMPAJ010000001.1:122158-145327 GCA_023667265.1 Alistipes sp. | reverse complement strand
AATTTGTTCAACCACCAAAAAAGAGCTCTGGAAATCCCAAAGCTCTTCTTTATATCTTTACTACAAAATTAATTATTTGTTGATAGCTGTAACAACGCCACAGGGAACCCCTGCTGGCAATTTGTTCAACCACCAAAGAAGAGCCTCGGATAACCCAAGGCTCTTCTTTGTATCTTTACTGCAAAATTAATTATTCGTTGATAGCTGTAACAACGCCTGAACCAACTGTTCTACCACCCTCACGGATAGCGAAACGGAGTCCCTCTTCAATAGCGATAGGAGTAATAAGCTCAACATCCATTGCTACGTTATCACCAGGCATACACATTTCCTTATCAGCAGGAAGTGTTACAACACCTGTAACGTCTGTTGTTCTGAAGTAGAACTGAGGTCTGTAGTTGTTGAAGAAAGGTGTGTGACGTCCGCCCTCTTCCTTCTTCAGTACGTATACCTGACCAGCAAACTTTGTGTGGGGCTGGATTGAGCCGGGCTTACAGAGAACCTGTCCACGCTCAACCTTATCTCTTGTGATACCACGGAGCAGAGCACCAACGTTATCACCAGCCTCGCAGAAGTCCAGAGTCTTTCTGAACATCTCAAGACCTGTTACAACTGTTGTCTGCTTCTCGTCAGAAAGACCAACGATCTCAACAGGCTCGTTAACCTTGAGAACGCCTCTCTCAACTCTACCTGTAACAACTGTACCACGACCGGAAATTGTCATTGTATCCTCGATAGGCATCAGGAAGGGCTTAGCATCGTCTCTCTCAGGGCTGGGAATGAACTCGTCAACAGCGTTCATCAGCTCAATGATAGGAGCGTAAGCAGGATCGTTGATGTCATCAGGAGCGTTCAGAGCTGCAAGAGCAGAACCCTTGATGATAGGTGTATCGTCGCCAGGGAACTCGTACTTGCTGAGCAGGTCACGAATATCCATCTCAACCAGCTCGAGGAGCTCTTCGTCGTCAACCTGGTCAGCCTTGTTCATGAATACAACGATTGCAGGAACGCCAACCTGACGAGCGAGCAGGATGTGCTCTCTTGTCTGAGCCATAGGACCATCAGAAGCAGCAACTACCAGGATAGCGCCATCCATCTGAGCAGCACCTGTGATCATGTTCTTTACATAGTCAGCGTGACCAGGGCAGTCAACGTGAGCATAGTGACGAGCGTCTGTCTCGTACTCAACGTGTGCTGTATTGATTGTGATACCACGCTCTCTCTCCTCGGGAGCCTTATCGATCATGTCGTAAGCCTCGTACTGAGCCTGACCCTTCATAGCGAGAGTCTTTGTGATAGCAGCAGTAAGAGTTGTCTTACCGTGGTCTACGTGTCCGATAGTACCAATGTTTACATGGGGTTTAGTTCTTTCAAATTTAGCCTTAGCCATTGGAAAATTCCTCCTTAAATTTTTTCGGTAATCTGTTATCGTTACCGGCACAGCTTATCATTAGCCGCAGACTTCAGAAAAGCCGCACGCGGTAAGCCTTACATATATTATAACAGATTATTTTGGAAAATTCAAGTGTTTTGGCAAAAAAACTTCTGCCAAAACGCTTAAATTTATTTAATTTTATGATTTGAGCCGATTTCTCGGTAAAATCAGTTCTTAGCTCTTGAAGCCATGATCTTCTCGGCAATGCTCTTAGGTACTTCCTGGTAGCTGTGAGGCTCCATTGTGTACTGACCGCGTCCCTGTGTGTTGGAACGGAGGTCTGAAGTATAGCCGAACATCTCAGACAGCGGAACGAGAGCGTCAACCTGAACAGAACCTGTTCTGGACTCCTGTCCCTGGATCTGTCCACGGCGTGAGCTGAGGTCACCGATAACAGTACCTGTGTAATCATCAGGAACGATAACTGCAACCTTCATTACAGGCTCCATGAGGATAGCCTGAGCCTTCTTGAGGGCTTCCTTGAACGCAATTGAACCTGCGATCTTGAACGCCATTTCAGAAGAGTCGACCTCGTGGTAGGATCCATCGTAAAGCTCAACCTTAACGTCAACTACCTCGTAGCCAGCCAGGATACCGGACTTCATAGCGCCCTGGATACCTGCGTCAACAGCGGGGATATATTCCTTGGGGATAGAACCGCCGACAACGGCATTCTTGAACTCATATCCCTTACCGGACTCGTTAGGTGTAACACGGATCTTAACGTGACCGTACTGACCTGAACCACCGGACTGCTTCTTGTACTTGTAGTCAACATCAGCGTCGCCCTTGATAGTTTCTTTATAAGCAACCTGAGGTGCGCCGACATTAGCCTCAACCTTGAACTCACGGAGGAGACGGTCAACGATAATGTCGAGGTGAAGCTCACCCATACCAGCGATGATAGTCTGACCAGTTTCCTCGTCAGTCCATGTCTTGAAGGTAGGATCCTCTTCAGCAAGCTTTGCAAGAGCGATACCCATCTTCTCCTGACCAGCCTTTGTCTTAGGCTCGATAGCCAGCTGGATAACAGGCTCCGGGAACTCCATAGACTCGAGGATAACAGGGTGCTTTTCATCGCAAAGCGTATCGCCTGTAGTTGTATTCTTCAGACCTACAGCTGCTGCGATATCGCCGGCATAAACTGTAGTAAGGTCTTTTCTGTGGTTTGCGTGCATCTGAACGATACGTCCGAAACGCTCACGGTTGTCCTTAGTAGCGTTGAGAACGGAATCGCCCTGGTTGATAACACCAGAGTATACACGGAAGAACGCAAGCTTACCAACGAAGGGGTCTGTTGCGATCTTGAATGCGAGAGCCGAGAAGGGCTCGTCGTCGGAAGAAGGTCTCTCTACCTCTTCGTCTGTATCAGGGTTGATACCCTTGATAGCGGGAACGTCGAGCGGAGAAGGCATATAGTCGATGATAGCATCGAGAAGCTTCTGTACGCCCTTGTTCTTGTAAGAAGTACCGCAGGTCACAGGAACCATCTCATTGGCAATAGTAGCCTTTCTGATGCAAGCCTTGATCTCCTCCTGAGTAAGCTCTTCGCCATCCAGGTACTTCATCATCAGCTCTTCATCCTGCTCTGCAACGTGCTCTACCATATCGTCGTGATACTGCTGAGCCTTGTCCTTCATATCCTCAGGAATATCCTCAACGCGGATATCCTTTCCGAGGTCATCGTAATAAATGTAAGCCTTCATCTCAACAAGGTCGATGATTCCCTTGAACTCGTCCTCAGCGCCGATTGGGAGCTGGATCGGAACAGCATTACACTTGAGTCTGTCCTTCATCATGTCAACAACACGATAGAAGTCGGCGCCCATAATATCCATCTTATTTACATAAGCCATACGGGGAACCTTGTAGTTGTCTGCCTGTCTCCAAACAGTTTCAGACTGAGGCTCTACGCCTCCCTTAGCACAGAGAACAGTTACTGAACCGTCCAGTACACGAAGTGAACGCTCAACCTCAACGGTAAAGTCAACGTGTCCGGGAGTGTCGATAATGTTCAGTCTGTGGCCTGCCCAGTAGCAGGTCGTAGCAGCAGAGGTGATCGTGATTCCACGCTCCTGCTCCTGCTCCATCCAGTCCATAGTTGCGGAACCTTCGTGAGTCTCACCGATCTTGTGGTTTACGCCGGTGTAGAAAAGGATACGCTCTGTGGTAGTTGTCTTACCGGCGTCGATGTGAGCCATGATGCCGATATTTCTGGTATTTTCAAGTGAACAATCTCTTGCCATAATATCTTCCTCTCACAATGACGCTTACCAGCGGTAATGAGCAAACGCCTTGTTTGCCTCCGCCATCTTGTGTGTATCGTCACGCTTCTTGCAAGCACCGCCTGTGCCGTTGAGAGCATCCAGGATCTCGCCTGCCAGTCTTTCCTTCATTGTCTTTTCGTTTCTCTCTCTGGAGTACTTTGTGATCCAGCGGAGACCCAGTGTAGTTCTTCTCTCAGGTCTAACTTCCTGGGGAACCTGGTAAGTTGCACCGCCGAGACGACGAGCTCTTACCTCCAGCTCAGGCATTACGTTGTCCATTGCCTGCTCGAACACCTCAAGAGCGTTCTTACCTGTCTTTTCTGCTACGATGTCGAATGCACCGTAAACGATCTTCTGCGCAACGCCCTTCTTACCGTCTAACATGATGTAGCTGATAAGTCTTGAAACAAGCTTAGAATTGTAAACCGGATCCTCGTACAATTCACGTCTTGCGTTATAACCTCTTCTTGGCATTTCGCTTCCCTCCTTCATATAAATTCATGAATTCATAGGTACTCGTACAGTCCGATTACTGCCGTTCAGTAATAACGGCGCGCTTCACCGGACTTTCCGTCAAGACCAATGCAGAGATACTCTATATAAACTCCGCATTTATCCTGCGATAGTAGTCAGCCTATAATAATATTCCCGTCATTTTACGCAGCCGCCGGGCAAAGCTGCCGACCAGCCGAATTACTTCTGCTTCGGTCTCTTGGCACCGTACTTGGAACGAGCCTGATTTCTGTTGGCAACACCCTGAGCATCGAGAGCGCCTCTGATGATGTGGTAACGTACACCAGGGAGATCCTTAACACGTCCGCCTCTGATGAGAACGACGCTGTGCTCCTGAAGGTTGTGACCGATACCAGGAATGTAAGAAGTTACCTCGTAGCCGTTTGTGAGCTTAACTCTTGCGATCTTTCTCATAGCCGAGTTAGGCTTCTTAGGTGTAGCTGTTCTTACAGCTGTGCAAACGCCTCTCTTCTGAGGTGAGCTCTGATTTGTCTGAGTCTTCTTCTTGGCATTGTAGCCCTTCTGGAGTGCAGGAGCAGTGGACTTTGTTTCGAGGTCCTTTCTTCCCTTACGAACCAGCTGATTAAATGTAGGCATAATCTTCCTCCTTTTCAAAAAAGTGCATACGCTGCCCTATCTGCGCAGCATACCTATATATTATAACCTAAAAAAAGCGGCTTGTCAAGGGGTTTCCTCAAAAAGCCGTCATTTTTCTCATTATTTGGTTATTTCAGCAATAGAAAAAGCCTTTTCAGCCGCTTTATTAGGCATTTTTCCGCAACAGCTGATAGCATCTCATCTCTTCTTCGCCGCAAACAGCATGATAAGAGGATAAATTTCAAGTCTGCCGATGAGCATATCGAAGCAGAGAACTATTTTTGAAACATTGTCCAGGTCGCCGAGATAGCCCGTGCTGAAACGTCCGACGCCGTAGCCTATGTTATTCATGCAAGTAGTAACTGCGGAGAAATTTTCCTCCAGCGAAAAGCTGTCATGGGACAAAATAAGCGCCGATACCGCAAAGATCAGGATGAAAATAATAAAGTAGTTGCAAGCGCCTCTGACAACGTCCTTTTCAACGGGCTTTCCGTCCATTTTTACAGACGCGACAACTCTCGGGCTCACGAGATATTTCAGCTCGCGTATACCCGTCTTGACGATTATCATGACCCGGGAAACCTTAAGTCCGCCGCCTGTAGAGCCTGCACACGAGCCGACAAACATCAGCAGAAGCAGCACCGTCTGGGCAAAATTATTCCATTGCCCGGGATCGGCAGTTGCAAATCCGGTCGAGGTTATAGTCGATGAGACCATAAAAAACGACCGCCGGAACGCCTCGCCCACAGAGCCGTACTGTTTTATCAGACTCAGTCCTACCGCAGCTGTAGCCCCGGCAATGATCCCCAGATATACCCGAAGCTCTTCATTCCTGAAAACAAGGGAAAATCTGCGTATTATCAAGAAATAGAACAGGTTGAAATTGATACCGAAAAGTATAATAAAAACAGATATCGCCATTTCAATAGCAACGCTGTTATAGTGGGCGATGCTGTCGTTCCAGAGAGAAAACCCTCCTGTACCTGCGGAAGAAAAGGCGTGTATCACCGCGTCAAACAGCGGCATTTTAAGTATGACCAGCACGATAATCTCCGAAACAGTCAGGGCAATATATATGCCGTAGAGGATACGTGCAGAAAAGCTGGATTTCGACACAAGCCGCCCCACATTAGGACCGGGACACTCCGCACGCATCATGTGCATAGTCCGGACGTCGTTGCTGGACAGCACCGCAAGCACGAACATCAGCACGCCCATACCGCCCAGCCAGTGAGTGAAAGCACGCCAGAACATACACGCCCTGGACATATGCTCCACATCGGCAAGGATAGTCGAGCCGGTGGTGGTGAAGCCGGAAACCGTCTCGAAAAGCGCATTGATATAGCTTGGTATCTCGCCGGAAATAACGAAAGGAAGCGCTCCGATAGCCGACATAGCTATCCAGGACGCCGCAACGCTCACGAAGCCCTCCATTGAGAACACCGCCGTATTCTTCGGCTTTTTCAGGGTGAACAGCATTGAGATGACCAGCGTTATCGCCGCCGGAACGGCAAAGCACAGGATCATATGGTGCTCGCGGAACAGAAGTCCTACGAAGATGGGGAGTATCATGCAAAGTCCCACGATACGCAGGATCTGCCCCATTATATAGACTATCATTCTATAGTTCATATATCAACAAATCTCTCCCGCCATACCGCTCAGTCGAAGATCTGCTTCAGATCGCCGAAGCCCTTGTTGGTGGTCACGACGACCACGCTGTCGTTTACCATAAGATAATCGTCGCCCTTGGGTATAATAAGCTCGTTTCCGCGAGCAATGCTTGCAATAAGGATCCCCTCTCTCAGCTTCAGCTTTTTCAGCGGTACTCCGATATATTCCTTTCGCTCCCGGACAACGAACTCGATAGCCTCGAGCCTGTCGTTTACAAGCCTGTAGAGCGTCGTTATGCTGTTGCCCTCGGAATTCTGCTTTGCACGGACATACTGCAATATCTGGTTGACCGTTATGGTTTTCGGCGAAATAATGCTGTCCAGGTCCAGCGTCTCCGAAAGCTGCATAAGATTCATGCGGTTCACCTTCGTGACTACCTTTTCGACTCCGTTATTCTTCGCCAGAAGCGACATGAGGATATTCTCCTCGTCTATTCCGGTCAGCGAAACAACGGCGTCCGCCTCGTATACCCGTTCCTCGCGTATAACGTCGTGATTCGTGCCGTCGCCATGGATTATCGTCACCCGGCTAAGCCGTTCGCTCAGTTCGTCGCAGCGCGCCTCGTCGGACTCGATGATCTTCACCTTCACGCCCATTTCACGAAGCTGCTGAGCGAGATGATAGCCTACCCGTCCGCCGCCGATAAGCACGGCGCTTTTCACGCGCTTTTCTCTGTATGCGGAGCTTATGCTCTTGAAAAACTTCACCATGTTGCTGTGGGAAGCCGTCATGTGTATTTTATCCCCGGCCTTCAGCACGAAATTTCCGTGCGGTATAACGACCTCGTCTCCGCGCTGTACCGCGCAGATAAGCACATCGAGCCGCAGTCTCCGGGAGAGCTGCGTAAGGGCGATATTTTCAAGAATACTGCCGCTTGTTATCCTGATTTCCGCAAGGTCTACCCTGCCCTTGGCAAAGGACTCGATATTTATAGCCTCCGGATAACGCAGCACCTTTGCAATTTCGTTTGCCGAGTCGTAATCCGGATTTACCATCATGCTGATGCCAAGCTCTTCCCGCATGAATACGAGCTGCTTGTCAAATTCCGGATTCCGCACACGGGCGATGCAGTGGCGCGCTTTCATTTTTCTTGCAATAAGGCAGGAGAGGATATTCACCTCGTCAGAGTCTGTAACAGCGATAAAAATATTGCACTTCGCAACATCCGCGCTGTCCAGTACGTCTGTACGCAGGCAGTTTCCCGTCACTCCCTTGACGTCGAAGTCATTGGTAAGAGAGGTTATCCTCTTTTCATTCCGATCGACGACGACGACGTTATGCTCGCTGCAAAGAACCTCCGCCAACGCGCCGCCGACCTTTCCGCCGCCTACAATAATAATTTCCATATTGTCCTCATTCCCCTATTTTATCAGACCCTATTCCGCATATTCCGGAAGCGACGGGATCACCTTCGCATCAAACTTCTGAACAGCCAGCGCGTCCAGAGCCGTGACGCCGCTTCCGGGATCGAAACAATCCGCATTTTTCTCGCCCTGAGCCGAGAGCGCATACTTGTCGGGGTTGCCGATAGATTGAAGTATTTTCGTAGCGTCCGCTATATCTACCGTTTCGTCGCAATTCGCATCACCGTAAAGGATATCGCCGCCAGTGCCGCCACTACTGACTGCGGCGGTAACGGCAGTTGTTGCAGAAGGCTTTGTCTGCTCTGTTTTTGGCGCAGTCGTCTCCGCCGGCTTCTGAGCCTCGGTGGTTGACGCCGGATCGGACTCAACAGGCGTACCGTCTGCCTTTGTTCCGCCGTCGATGTTGCTGCCCTCTGTTGAGGCGTAATTGGAATAGAAGTCGTTCAGCGAAATGCCGTTTGCTCCGAGGGCGGTCTGGTGGTCGAGACCTATGAATTTGCCGCTTTCCAGAGTCTGCCAGAGGGAAGGCTCAAAGAGCTCGTATTTCTCCTCGTCCCACTCGATAACGGTAGTGTTTTCCATACCCTGGAACTGAATGCTCTTCCAGAGTCCGCCGGTGTCGCCGGAGTCGTCGTTGAGGCACCAGAACGTGTGATTGATGTGATGATTTATCATATAGTCGCGGAGGAGACGCATCCACTTTTCGTTGTCGCTGCCGTCCATTCTTCCGCCCCATTCGCCGATGAGCAGCGGACTAATGTCCTTATCAACTATATATGCCCATGTGTCGTACCAGTAATCGTCCAGAAGAGTCTGCTCTGTAAAGTCCTTCTCGAACCAGGTCTGGGGGCTTACGATAGGGCCGTAGTCGTGGGGAGAATATACTATCTGGCTCGTTCCTGATTCCGGAACTACAGGGCAGTCTGCGACGCCGCGCAGGTTTCCGCCCCACCATGCGCCGTGGCCGCCGTATCCCTCGACGCCCTCGATGAGAATGAGAGCGTTGGGATTAACGCCGAGGATAGCGTTTGCGCAGTCCTCCGACGCCTTTCTCCAGTTGTTTTCTGCGTTCGACGTGTCCCATACCGCGTCAACAGGCGCGCCTCCATATGTACTGTGCGGCTCGTTTTTCAGGTCAAAGCCGATAAGCGTATCGTCGTTCTTGTAATAGTCGGCAGCCCAGGCAAGAGTCTCTATCCACAGATCTGTGTCAACAGTTATCTCCTTGCCGTCCCGTCCGGTAAAGCTCTTGCCGTACCAGAGACCATAGTTATGACCGGCGTTGTTCGACTCCGGGCTGTGAATGTCGATAAACGCTTTCAGACCGTACTCCTTACACTTCGCGAGAATCACGTTGAAGGTCTCCTGGCTGTTCATTATCGAGCCGTCGGGATTTATAAATTCCTCGTTGATGCAGTATGCCGGGTCGCTGTTGGGATTTACGCTTCCGATAGGATCGGGATCGCCTATCATCCAGTTGTACAGCAGCTCCGTGGAAACAGGGAATCTGATAACGTTCATGCCCCTGTCTGCGATGGAGCGCACAAGGTCGTCAACGTCGCCGCTCCAGAGATAATGGGGAACGCACTCCGTACAGTTATATCCGAACCAGTTTGCTCCGGTAAGCCATACCTCGTTGCCGTTCATGTCGTAAAGACGGCTGCCCTCGGCATGGAGCCAGTCGTCGTTGTTCGTATCCACAGCCGACGCCGTCATGTCGAACGCCTGCTCCGGAGTCATAGCCGGAGCTGCAATGCCTGCCGCAAGCGCTGCCGCCGAAGCAGCCGCAGCTGCTCTTGTAAAAATTCTCATAAAGGATCCCTCTCTTTTCTGACCGAGTTCATCGGCATATTTTTCTGAAATGACCATATTAAGGGAACACCCTTTCCTCCAGCGCGTTCCCTTGCACCTTTAACTCTATTTTATCACTGATAGCCGCAAATGTCAATAGATATTCGCCAAAAGCTCCGTCAGCTCCGACAATTCCGCCTCTGCCTCGCCGCTGCCGTCGTTTTTCAGCTTTATGATCCTGCCGCAGACCCTGTCCGCCTCCAAAAGCTTATTCTCGCGGACGAAGATGCCAGCCTTCTTCCGCAGACTGCTCCATTCCTTGTCAAGCTCGTCCATGATCTGCTTTGCCGCCGGGAAATCATCCTGCTCCATATACCCGATCGCCGTCCGCGCCTGACTTGTAAGCTCGCTGCACCGATGTCTTATCCATAAATGAGATACCGCGCCTGTAGCGACGACCAGAATAAGGACTCCAACGCTTATCTTGACTCTTATCATGACTTTTCCTCCTCCGTCTTTACCGATATGCTTCCGTTAGTCTCAACTATCGCCTGCTGGACTTCCTTGATGTCGAAAACCTGCTGTGAACGAAGCGCAGACATAACGTCCGCTTCCGAAAGTCGCAGCTCGGTCAGGGCTTCGCGGTCTACCCTGCCGTTGGTGATGATTATTTTCGGGCTGCCGGAAATAAATCTTCTCAGCTTCGGGAAACGCAGCGTTACCCAGGAGATCAGTACTTCAAGACACACAAGCACAAAAATTGGCGTCATACCCGTCAGAAGCGGAATATCCGTGTCCTCAAGCGGCAGTGTGGCGATATTTGAGATGAGAATGGTTATTACAAGCTCCGAGGGCTGCAATTCCCCCAGCTGCCGTTTGCCCATGAGTCTGACGGCAAGTATGACAAGTATATAAAGTATGATCGAACGAATGATTGTTACAAGCATATTTATCTCCTTTTAAAGAAATATTTTTATAATATTTTTCGCTTTTTCAGAAAAAATATACGCAGGAAATCATGGACAGCGCCGCACGAAGATTATGCGGCGCCGCAATGAATAAACTCCGTTTTATGTGCCATAATAAAACTGTTCGCAGGTTGAACAAAAATTTCAAGGAGGATTTCAATATGGAAACCAAGAAGAAAAACGACAGCATCAAGTGCACAGTTTCACAGTGCCAGCACAACATGGTAACAGAGAATTACTGCACCCTCGGCTCTATTTATGTGGGCACACACGAGGACAACCCCACAGTTCCCGAGTGTACCGACTGCAACAGCTTCGTTAAGCGTACAGGCTGCTGCTGTTAAGGCTCTACTGCCTGCTTTCCGTTGGCGGAGTTTTCCGCTGACGGTACATATTTGCCTGCGAATATTAGACCTCCTCGGAAACTAAGGTGCGCCGTATGGCAGTAGATTTTGTCATACGGCAAGGCGGACGACGAAAGCGGGCTGACGCCCGGTGAGGAGGACAACGCAGCCGTATGGCAAAAGATTTGTCATAAGGTGTGCGTTAGTTTCCGAGGAGGTCTATTGTCTAATACATACAAATTAAACACTAAAATACAGTCAAAACGTGAAATTTTTCGGATTTTGCTTGCATTATTTCTCGATTTAAGCTATAATATATAGTATAGCTGTTGTTTTTTTATTTTTGAATATGGAGGCTTATAATATGTTCGATAAAACTATGACTTTCAGCGTCACTGACGAGAAAGAGGCTGAGCTTAAAAGAAACCTTCTTATCATTTATGATGCCCTGGTACAGAAGGGCTATAATCCCATAAACCAGATCGTAGGCTATATCCTTTCAGAGGATCCGACCTACATAACCACCTATAACAATGCAAGAAGCATTATCCGCCACATCGACCGTGACGAGCTTCTGCAGGTGCTTGTGCGGGAATATCTTAAAGGCTGATAATTAAGAGCTGCTGCGGTGTCATAACTGCGGCAGCCTTTATTTTTCACCACGCGAAAATCGTACGTCGCTGCCATATTTTTCATGTGATATATTTCAGAACACGGGTAATAATATTATCACGGAGGCGATCACCTCCGAAGCTCCCGAAAAGGAGTGAATGACAATGAAAAAATCAATGGCTGTCTTGTCGGCAGCTGTATTATCCGCCGCTGTTTTCCCGGTTTCAGCCGTTTATGCCGAGGATAACCGTATCATCGGCTACGGTCAGGGTATGGCGACGGACTCGCAGAATCGTCCTCTCGACGCACTGAGCTTCAACGATCAGTACAGCGACTATGATGCCTTCGCTGTATCAAACGACGAGCAAAGAATTATTCTCACCTTCGACCAGGGCTATGAGAACGGCTACACCGAGAAAATTCTCGACACCCTGAAAGAAAAAAACGCAATGGCGATATTCTTCCTCACCGGCGATTACGCCAAAAAGGAGGAAGCCCTCGTAAAGCGTATGATCGCCGACGGTCATATTCTCGGAAACCACGGCATGACCCATGCAAGCCTGCCCTCTCTTTCACTTGAGGACGGCAAAAAGGAAGTTATGTCGCTCCATGAATATGTGCTGAACAACTATGGCTATGAGATGCAGTTTTTCCGCTTCCCATGCGGAGAATACTCGGAGCAGGCTCTTAAAACCGTCAAGGACTGCGGTTATAAGACAGTTTTCTGGAGTTTTGCCTATGTGGACTGGAAAACAGACGCTCAGCCTGATAAAAACGAAGCTATTGAAAAGCTTTTGTCGTCGGCGCACGGCGGTGAGATACTGCTTCTTCACTCGGTTTCCGCTACAAATGCGGAGATTCTCGGTGACGTGATAGACGGATTGAGAGAAAAGGGATTTACGGTTTAAGCTGTAGGTCTTAATAAAAATATGGCTGCTGCAATTTTTGCGGCAGCCTGTTTTTTGGTAAATTTTCAGACAGTCCAGTGGACCGTCTGAAAAGAGGGAACGCCCTGCAAGAGAGGGCGTTCCCTAAAAATATACGGTCTCCACTAATATCCAAAATTTATAAAAATAAGAAAAGCTTCAAAAAGCAAAGAAAAATAACTATAAATTCAAAAAAACATACAAAACCGCCCAAAATCAACGTCAGACGACATTTGCGGTTCGCTTGAACTTATGATATAATCATATCATCGTGAAAGAGGAGATGATGAACTTGAAAAGATTAGTGCCCGGCACTTCGCTTAATTTTACCGAGGCGGCAAGGAGATCTGCATTTTCACTTGTGTCGCCTGTTCTTGAAGCTACCGGCGGTCTGACTCTTTCCCAGCTTTCAAAGCTTACAGCTCTTGAAGGTTCTACCATACAGAACTGGATAAAGCGAGGGTGGGTCTCGGCGACCAAGGGAAAAAAATATTCCGAGAAGCAGGTGGTTCGCATCCTGCTTATAAATATGCTGCGAGGGTCGCTGAGACTTGATCAGATAGCCGGTCTCATGACCTGCGTAAACGGGGACGTGGAGGACACCTCCGACGATATAATCGCCGATATTGCCCTCTATGATATATTATGCAGGATCATTTTCACCGCAGAGGACGAGGGGTCGTTCGATACGGTGTCGATCAGATCGCTCATCGACCGTGAGATCGCTCTTTGCGCTTCGGAAGTCCGTTTCGATTTCAAGGCAAGCTCAGATATACTGCGAAAGGCTATGTACATAATGGTTATGGCGTACCGCAGCGGCTGTCTTAAAGCAAAGGCAGAACAGGGATTAGAGGAACTGTTCGTAGAAACAGGGATACAGAGCTGACCGATCGTCGGCTCACACAAACATCAACGCGTAAAACATAAGGAGAATAAACATGGCAAACGTACGTGAATTCAACAGAGACGGAACGCCCAAAGACGTTCATAAGGGCAAATTCATAGGCTTCGGAGTTATTGCAGCTCTGATAATAATACTTCTTGTCAACTCATTTACAATAGTCCCGGCAGGTCATACCGGCGTCGTGCTGACTCTTGGCAAGGTTTCAAGCACCTCATATTCCGAGGGCTTCCACCTGAGAATACCGTTTATCCAGCAGGTCGAGGATATGTCCAACAAGATCCAGGTCTACTCGACTCCGGCTTCGGCAGTTTCAAAAGACCTCCAGACCGTAAGCTCCAATATCGCCGTGAACTATAAGCTCGTTGCAGATAAAACTGCCGATATGTACCGCAACGTAGGTATTGATTATCAGACGGTGCTCATCGCCCCTGTTGTGCAGGAGTGTCTGAAATCCGCCACTGCCCAGCATACGGCGGAGCAGATGATAACCGACCGCGCCACAGTCGGCGACGAGGTAAAGGCAGCTCTCGACGAAAAGCTTAACGCATACGGAATTTATATCGAGAAATTCAACATCGTAAACTTTGACTTTTCCGAGGAGTTCAACTCCGCTATCGAGGCAAAGCAGGTCGCTGAGCAGAACCTGCTGAAAACCGAGACCGAGCAGAAGCAGGCAATTACCATTGCCGAGGCTGAAGCCGAGAAAAAGGTTATCGAGGCAGAGGCTAACGCTAACGCTATCCTTGCGGAGGCGGAAGCTCAGGCTGAGGCTAACAGGCTTCTTGAAGAGTCCCTGTCAGACAAGGTCATTGCATATGAGCAGATCTCAAAGTGGGACGGCGTGATGCCCAAGGTAGTCTCCGGAGACAGCAACGGTTTGCTGATAAATATTGATCCGGACAGTCTTGGCAGCTCCTCTTCATCATCTGCGCCCGTACAGCCTGCTGTAACTGACAGCGCGGAATAAAAGCCGGCAAATTCCGGGATTTCTGAGAAAATATGGTGGAAATCCCGGTTTTTATTACAAAATATTAAGTCAGGATAATTACAATTCTTTACAAATCGGAAAAAAAGCGAAAAATCGGTTGACTTTAGGCTTTTTTTGTGATATATTATATTCAAGGTGGAATAGCACAAGATTGATTATTGAATTTTGTGCACTCTGACAAAAACAAACAGACATTCCGGAAACCGGAAATGTCGGAAAATTATTGGAGGATCATTATGGAAGAATTTAACAGCAATACTCCCGTTGAGTCTGTCGAGACCGACAGCGTAAGCGGCGTTGAGCCTGCTAAGAAAAAGAAGAAAGCTCCTATTATCGCCGGTATCGCTGCCGGAGTTGTAGCTCTCGGCGCGGGCGGCGGAATTGCCGCATATAACCTGTCCGACGCTTTCAAGAACACTGTCAAGCTCAATTTCAGCAAGCCTGAAAGCTACTACTCATGGGTCATTGAAAAGAACTCCAGCGATTTTGCTGCTAATGCGAAAAATGGCTATAAGGAGTCTCTCGAGCAGTCAAATGACGGTGCAACATCTTCTGTCAGCCTGAGATACGAGATAAGCGACGACGTAAGACAGCTTCTCCTGGACGAGATCGGCACGGAGGACGCCGCTGTTGTCGATATGGTAAACAGTATTGAAAGCGCAAAGATCGGCATTGATATGGAGACTGTTGAAAAGCTTCTCTCCGGAAGCGTATATGCCGACCTCAACGACGAGAGACTTACAACTCTCGACCTGGCTATGGATATGGAGAAGTTCGATATTTTTGGACGTATTCCCGATCTGACAGAACAGTGGCTCTACCTTGATATTCCAGAGGATGAGCTCAGCGACCTTACCGGCGACGACTCCATGTCTGCTATGGAGGAAATGCTCTCCGACCCCGAAAAGCTTATCAGCGCAGAGGAGCTTGAAGAGCTTATCAACCGCTACTCCGCAGTATGGGCAAACAGCGTAGAAGATGTTGAGATCGAGAAAAAGGCTGATGTTGACATTGCCGGACTCGACGTTACATACACGATCGCTGCAGTTGAGCTTGACGACAAGCTCATGGAAGAGATCGCAACAGCGCTTGTTGAGACTATTCAGGACGACGACCTTGTAAAGGAGATCGTTTGCGACAGACTCCAGGCTGTTACAGAGGATGAATTTGACGACGCTATGGACGAGGCTCTCGGCGATATGAATTTTGAAGGCGTTGACGGCATTGTTGAAACATATATCGACGGCGACGGCTCTGTAAAGGGATTAAGAATTGAAGCTGAGGACGACGAGATACTGTTCGTATTCGGCGAGGATAAGGACGAATATGCCTTTGAAATGGTCATTAGTGAGGACAAAACTGACATCCTTGCAGTTGAAGCTAATTTTGAAGAGGACGGAAAGAAATACTCCGGAGACATCGACCTTACATTCGACAATGTTACAGTGACCTTTGAGGTCAGGAACTGCGAGGTAGTCGACGAGGAAAAGGGCTACTTCAACGGAGAGTTCACTATCGAGATACCTTCGATCGACCCCATAACGATCGAATGCGAATCTGACGGCGAATCACAGACTATCGCAACAGAGCTCGTTGTAGATGGCCTGAATCTCGGTAAATTCGCTATTGAGGTATCTGCTGAGGAGGGCGGCAATCCCGAGATGCCTTCTAAGGACGACGCTTTCGTGATCGACGAGAACAGCACTCCTGATTTCACGCAGTACGTTGACCAGGCTTCCGTTGAGAGCTTTATCAGCAATATTCTTACAAAGCTTGGCACGGATAAGGCAGAGGCAGACGAGCTTGCCGCTTACCTTGCTGACGATATGTTTAACCCCGTATCGTATGACGATTATGATTATGACTATGATTATGATTACGACGACGATGACTACGACTTTGACAATGACAACGATTACCAGTACAGCTACGATGACGAGTATGCTGCCGACGCCGTAGCTCCCGAGGACGGTCAGGCTTACGTCTATGTTTACGACATGGATTTCAATGCATACTACCTTGGCTATAACGACGACACTATGGCTTACAATGCTGTTCTTGCCGACGTTACAAAGGACGGCACATACAAGGTAAGCGTTACATCTGATACAGACGGTTATCGTCAGTGGTGCGACGAGCTGCCTAACGGCATTGATGTTCTTGCTCTGACAATTGATGGCGTTCCCGGTATAGGCGACGCAGAAGTTGTTATTGATTCCGTAACATTCACAATGGAGGACGGAAAGAAGCAGACTGTTGAAATGACAGGCGAGGACGACGGATTCGGATACGAGGATTACTATATGTCATACCTCTATATGGACGGCGAAGACAGCGCTTACGACCTCTCTTCTATCAAGACATGGGTCGCTGTTGAGATCGAGTTTACTGTTAAGGGTCTCAAGTAAGGCTTAAATTCAAATAAAAAAAGCTGCTGCGATTTTTCAGGATCGCGGCAGCTTTTTTTAACTTTTGTAATATTTTGAATGAACGTGCTATAATTCAAAAATTTGCATGGGATTTTTTCAGGGAACGCCCTCTCTTGCAGGGCGTTCCCTCTTTCAAAACAGTCCACTGGACTGTTTTGAAATTCACCCTTTGCGGAGCGCCTGAAGGCATTATCGACCTGCGGTCGATATGGGACGCTGTCCCAAATCCTGCCAGAGGGGCTGCCTATACGTAAACCTTAGCTCTAAAATATTTTTGCACGCGGAATAATTTGAGCGAACGATAAATCAGTGAGCCTTGCTCACGGTCACGTGGATTGGCTCGGCGACTCGCCGTGGACTCTGCAAAAGGGACAACTGTCCCTTTTGAAACCCGGTGTCGCGCTATGATATTATTATCGACCTAATCTTCATCCGCGCACCAATTTTTTACACAATGGGCAGCTCGATAACAAAAACTGAGCCTTTTTCAACATTTGCCGCCCTGACTGTTCCGTTATGATAGCTTACGCCGTGCTTGACTATGGACAAGCCAAGACCTGTGCCCTCGATTTTCCGGGAGCGGCTTTTGTCTACCCGGTAAAATCTCTCAAATATACGCTCGATATGCTCCTGGGGTATACCTATACCCGTGTCAGTTACAGTGATTATCGCTTTCATCGGTATATGCGACACCCGGACTGTGTAGCTTCCGCCCTCTGTGTTATATTTTATGGCGTTGTCGCACAAATTGTAGAACACCTCGCTGAGAACAGTCCTGTTGCCGGTTATTGTCACGTGGTCGCCTATGATCGCCGGAGTCACGCCCTTGTCCTCCGCCGCCCTTTTCAGCCGCCCTATGACCTCCTCCGCAAGCTCGTACAGATCGACCTCCTCGTCATTCCTTGGCAGCTCATCGTCGTCCAGCTTCGACAGCGAAACAATGTCGTTTATCAGGTTTATGAGCCGCTCTGCCTCCGTGCGGATATTTCCTCCGAACTCAGCCACGTCCTGCTCTTTCACCATGCCGTTAGCCAGCATATCGGCTATGCCGTAGATCGTCGTAAGCGGCGTTTTCAGCTCGTGGGATACGTTGGAGGTGAACTCCCGGCGCATCTTTTCAAGAGCCTGTTCCTCCGTCACGTCCAGTACGAATACCACAATGCCGTTCAGCACGTCGGAAACAGCCGCCGGACTTGCAAGTACTTTCCGGTCGCCCATTTCTGTTTTCAGTATGCACTCCGACTGTCTGCCGCCCATAGCGTCCTGTATACAGCGGCGGAAAGGCTCGGCGTTGCTCAGGCTGTAGATGCTCTGACCTTTTCCGGCAGGCTCGGCTCCAAGGAGATTATATGCGCTTGAATTACAAGAGAGAACGGAGTTTTTCGAGTCGGCAATTATTATTCCCTCGTTCATGCTTTCCGTTATCAGGCTGAACCGCTCCCGACTGTCGGAAAGCTCGGAACGCTGGCGGTTTACCTTGCCGTTTTGCAGTTTCAGCCTTTTCAGCACCGGAGAAAGCTCCTTCGGCGCATTTTCAGCGTCCGGATGTTCCGGGTCAATGCGTCTCACCGGATCTACGATGCGGCGTGCCGCAAGATAGGATATAATTCCCAGAACAGCGGCAAATACCGGAATAAGCTTTACAATTCCCATTGCAAAGGTTCGCGGATGAGTATCGTCGCCGTCGACCAGAACAAATGCCATGACCGCCAGAAATGACGAAGCAAGGGCGGTTATAAATATAGAAAGAAATATTTTTTTAGTCATTTTTTGTACCTACCTTATATCCTACTCCCCGAATGGTCTCGATCACGTCGCCGCAGTCGCCAAGCTTTGAACGGAGCGTGCGGACATGAACATCCACCGTGCGGCTTTCACCGGAATAGTCAAACTCCCAGACAGTATGAAGCAGCTCGTCTCTCGTAAAAACTCTTCCCTTGCCGCGCAGAAGCGTCAGCAGCAGCTCGTATTCCTTTCTCGTAAGGCTCACGTCAGAGCCGTTTGCGGTCACTCTGCGTTTTTCTGTATCGACGGATATACCTCCGCAGCAGAGCTCCTCGCCCTCATCAGCAGCGGTACGGCGAAGCAGAGCCCTTATCCGGGAGATAAGCTCCATTGTGCCGAATGGCTTTGCAATATAATCGTCTGCGCCGCTGTCGAGTCCTGTAACCTTGTCAAACTCCGTTCCCTTTGCAGTAAGCAGAATGATAGGCAGCTTCTTTGTCCGGGAGCTGCTGCGCAGCTTTTTAAGTACCGAAATACCGTCCTCCTCCGGAAGCATAATATCAAGCAGAAGCAGGTCGGGAAGCTCGGTTTCCAAAGCCTCCCGGAGCTGTGACGGCAGTTCAAAGCCCCGGGCTTCAAAGCCGGAATTATTAAGAGCATAGAGCACGAAATTCCGGATTCCGGCTTCGTCCTCAAGCATATAGATCATAATATCACCTCTATGAAATAGTATACATTATTTTCCCGAAAAATGCAAGTGCAGCGCAGTATAAAACTATTTAATGATTTTCAAATTTCTTTCACACAATCAACATATAAGAGGTTTATAATATTACCATAGAAAGAATTAAGGAATTGGGAAACCATTATAACAGGGTGAAAAGAATGAAGAATTATATTGCATTACTTGGTTTCCTTTCGGCTGCTGCAGTCACCGCTTCGTTTTCGGGATGCAGCAGTGAAAAAACTGATAAGACATCAACAAGCGACTCTCAGATAACTACTGAAAATGTGGTGTCTGAGGGCGAAACGGAGAATGACGCGGAAGCGGCGTCTCTGAACGGTACGGCAGCGAGTACAGCTGACCGCACTATTGACCTGGACTACTACAAAACGCTCTTCTCCGACAGAGACATAAATCCCAGTTACGAGGCGACTGCCGAGATCACGCTTGGCAAGACTATCGAGTCCGACGACAGCAGCGTGGTGATCGACGGAACTACGGCAACGATCACTCAGGAGGGAATATACCGTGTTTCCGGCAAACTTTCCGACGGACAGCTCATTATCGACGCACACAATGCAAAGGTTCAGCTGATCCTCGACGGCGCGGAAATTTCGTCTGATACCTCCTCCGCGATCTACGCAAGAGACTGCGACAAGCTTTTTCTGACACTTGCCCCGGGAAGCATAAACACGCTTTCCGACAGCGGCAGCTATGTCTATGAGGACGATGAGGCCCAGGAGCCTGATGCCTGCGTGTTCAGCAAGGACAGCCTTGTTATCAATGGCGAGGGAACGCTGAATATCTCTGGAAATTTCGCCGACGGAATCCACAGCAAGGATGACGTGGTAATAACAGGCGGAGCTGTAAATATCACCTCTCAGGGCGACGGCATCAAGGGTAAGGACTACACCGCGGTCTGCGGCGGAACTATTGATATCACCAGCGGCGAAGACGGCATCAAGTCAACCAAAACTGACGACAGATCTCTCGGCTTTGTATATTTTTCCGGCGGAGATGTAACCATAGACGCCCAGCAGGACGGTATTCAGGCTGAAACTGATGTTGTCGTCGAGGGAGGAACTTTCAGCATTGTCTCCGGAAACGGCGCAGAAAACTCTGACAAGACCCATAATGATATGGATTTTGGCGGCGGCTTCGGAGGAGGTTTCGGCGGCGGCAGATTTGACAAGGATATGACGCTTCCGGACGAATTTGACGAGAGTATGACTCCTCCGGAGGGATTTGGTGAGGGTATGACTTCCCCGGACGGCTTCGGCGAAGATATGACTCCCCCGGACGGCTTCGGCGAAGGTATGACGCCTCCGGACAGACCTGACGGAGATATGACAGCTCCGGATGAGCCGCAGCCTCTTGCCAACGCAGCTGATACCAACGGCACGGATCCGTCAACTTCAAGCAAAAAAGGCATAAAAGGCGGTTTGTCCGTAAATATTTTCGGCGGAAGCTTCGATATTGATTCCTCCGACGACGCACTTCATTCCAACGGAACGGTTGACATTTCAGGCGGCAATACAGCTATAAATGCCGGTGATGACGGTATCCACGGCGACGAGCTTGTCATCATAAGCGGCGGAGATATTGAGATTCGAAAGTCTTATGAGGGCATCGAGGGCGCAGTGATCGAAATTGTCGGCGGAAATATTGACGTAACTGCTGACGACGACGGCATAAATGCATCTGACGGCAGCTCGCAAGGTGCAATGGGAACGTATTCCGGCAACGTGAAGCTGACTGTGGGCGGCAGCGCCGTTCTGCACGTAAATGCGGACGGCGACGGACTGGATTCCAACGGCTCTATGGAAATAAGCGGTGGAACAACAGTTGTTGACGGTCCGACTAACGGCGGCAACGGAGCATTGGACGGCAACGGTGAAATGATCGTTACCGGAGGCACGCTAATAGCCGCAGGAAGTGTTCAGATGGCTGAAACACCTGACAATAGCTCGACGCAGAATGTCGTCTCCGCTACCTTTGACTCCGCTCAGTCCGCAGGAACAAACGTTCAGCTGAAGGACGAGAACGGCAAGATTATCATTGATTTTACATCAGAAAAAAGTTTTGAAAATATCGTTATCAGCTCTCCGGAGCTGGAGAATAGCTGCACATATACGTTCTATCTTGACGACGCTGAGTCCGAAAGCTTTACGATCAGCTCTGTCATCACCACTATTGGACAGCAAAGTTCAATTGGCGGCTTTGGCAGAGGCGGTTTCGGAGGAGGCTTCAATAAAGGCGATCGCGATGAGAACGATTTTGCCGACGGAGGTTTTCACGGCGGACATGGCGGCTTCGGCGAAGATTTTCAGCCTACGACTGATGAAAACGGTGATGCGATCATGCCCGGGGGCGGATTCGGTCACGGCGGCAATCGCGGTGACAAACAAATGCCCGGCGATCTCAAATCTAATTCATGACATCCAGAAATTTCATATAAACCACCCTAAAGCAAAGAACCTCGGAAATACCGAGGTTTTTTGCTTTGGCAATACTACACAAAAATTGCGCGGTGTTGACTCTATTCATTTAATTCAGCCTGAGCTATCTCATTCTTTATCTGCTGCATTCTGTTGTCCAGATCAGCGCTGATAACGGAACACTCGTACAGTTCCTTTGCAATTATTTCGGCATCCTCAGCCGGAATATTCTTCTTGTAACGCAGCTTATGGTCAAGACTCGCCCAGAAATCCATAGCAATAGTCCGCAGCTGCACCTCTGCTTTCATGAGACGAGTTTCATTCTGAAGGAAAATAGGCACCTCAACGATCAAATGAAGGCTTCTGTAGCCGTTTTTCTTGGGGTTAGCAATGTAATCCTTCATCCGTATGAGCTTCACATCATCCTGCCTTAAAAGGCTGTCAGCGAGCTTATAGATATCCTCCTGGAATGAGCAAATAACACGTATTCCGGCAATGTCATTAATATTTTCCTCTACTGCACTTAAATTAAACGGCAGATTTTTATTGCGTACCTTTTTAATAATTCCATCCCAGGATTTGAGCCTTGTTTTGATCGACTCAATGGGATTTCTGTCGTATTCAAGGGAAAGCTGCTCGTTTAATACACGGAATTTCGTTTCAATCTCCATAATAACGCACCTGTAATATGCCATCAGTTTTTCAATCGGCATCGTTGTTTCCCTTGTAAGCTCAATAAACTCATCAGATAAGATCTTTTCGCGAATAAACTGCTCCTGAACTTCCGTTAATTTATAATTTGTAGGTAACTGCATTGTGATTCTCCTTAAAAATTGTATATATTTATTATACCACAGAATATCCCGAAGTCAATCACTTTTTTTAACTTTTCCGGAACTTTTCACCATTTCAACAAAAAAATCCGTCCTCCTAAGAGAACGGATTTTATTGGCTCCCCCTGCCCGGCTCGAACGGGCGACAACTCGGTTAACAGCCGAGTGCTCTACCGACTGAGCTAAGGAGGAATATTGTGCCGGCACTGTTCTACTTTCCCAGGTCGTCGCCAACCAAGTATCATCAACGTTAATGAGCTTAACTTCTGTGTTCGGAATGGGAACAGGTGTGACCTCATCACTATAAGCACCGACTATTTTTTAAGTGACCCGTACCAGAATCGAACTGGTGTTACCGGCGTGAGAGGCCGGTGTCTTAACCGCTTGACCAACGGGCCATACTTATTGGTGCACCATCGGGGACTCGAACCCAGGACCCACTGATTAAGAGTCAGTTGCTCTACCGACTGAGCTAATGGTGCATCTCATATCACTTAATTATTATATCACACTTTTCATGATTTGTCAAGCTTTTTTTGAAAGTTTTTCAAAAAATTTTTCAAAACCTTTTCAACTGAACAAATGAAAGCAAGAGAACATGAAACAAAAGGAAAAGCCCTCGACCGATTAGTACTCG
>JAMPAJ010000001.1:21713-122058 GCA_023667265.1 Alistipes sp. | reverse complement strand
TTCCCTTGTGCAAGTTCGAATCCCTTTTACCGTAAAAAACGGGTAAAAAGCATCTTGCGTTATACTTTTATCGAAGAAATGTAAAACCAAACCGAATAGGGCAAAGCTGGCGCTTTCAATAGTTGTATGCGCTGGCTATTTTTTATTGAATTATAGCAAGAAATATAATACACAGCAATATAAAGCCGAGCAAAAGGTTTTCTCTAAACAAATATGTTCAAAATCTAATTTATCCCATATTTTGATGAGTTTTCTTGTGATTTTCCAGTGCATCAAAAATTTTATGGTACAACACCCGATTCGGATAACGTTTGTAATCCGTGAAAACAGAAATTCCGGTATGATTAAAATGCTCCATAATCGCTGCCGCACAGCCAGCGCTACGGCTCTGGCCGTATTCGCACTGGCATATAATATCCATTCCGCTGCGATATGCTTCATAAACAAATTCTGCTATCTCATCTGCCTCAAGAAAGTATGTATCATAGGTATATCCTTTTTCCTTGAGAACCTCTAAATCAAGATCGTCAAGTTCGCTGTAAAAAACATGGTCGCATACGCCGCTGTAATCCACGTGAGTGTAATCCTTGTCAATCCGCTTGATTGCAGGGTCATAAAAGCTGATGACCGCTGTATTTTCAGGAAATTTACCTTCGGAAATCATGGTTTCAATTTCTTCTCTTGAATAAACTGATACGTTCATGGGGTGTTTTTCTGTCTGATCATCAACGCTTATTTTCCTGTAAGATGTGATTTCTTCAAACTCATCTTCTTCATATTCAGATTTGTAATCCTTGCAATATTCTTCATATGCTCGATCAAACTCACCCAGTTTTATCTCTGATTGTGAAGATGTTCCGGCACAGTGAGGCAGCTGTAATATAACCGTTCCATCTTCTGAAAAAGCTCCTCTATAGCCTGTGTAATCGTATGAAGAAATCGTCTCAATCAAACTCTCTAAAAACAGGTAACATGTGCTGATTTCCCAGTTTGCTATGTTATCCATATAATTAAGCTGAACTAAAAAGCGATTCATGTAATTTAAGATTTTCATATCCTCCCGGCATATTTCAATCACACCAACATGATTCATAAAATACCGCCAAGTCTCCTTAAAAAGAGTTTTAAATTCCTCCATGTCAAATTTAGAGTAATATTCTATATGATTCCAAATAGAAAACCACTTTTCAGTTATTGCCTCCCGTTCCTTTTCAGCATTACGCCACTTTTGATGCAAAAGCTTATAATCATTACTTTCTACTAAATTTATATCTTGCAGATCTGTTTTGATGTAGGACAAAAACTTTTCAAAGCACTGTTTCAAAGGTAATGTTGCACCGGAGTGCTTACCTTTGGGAATAAATATATAGCGTGAGTTTTGAAGTATGGATTTTGTCAACTCCTGCGTGTCAATGATTTCATCCTGACCGCCAACAACAGTACTAACATTATATTTTTTTAATTTTAAGAGTTTTCCGAACATCGTCATATAAGGCTTTACATCTTTTATATACCCTAATCTCGGCAAATATATAAATGGCATTAAACAGGGATTCAAAAGAATAACAGGCAGATTAAACTGTGCAGAAAGAATCGCCGCATAAAAGCCTCCCAAACTTGTTCCGACTATAATGTCCACGTTATTCTCAACTATCTGCTGACGCAGAATTGCAACAACACTTTCCGGATTCATAGAATCATAATCCAGCTGTGGAGATATGATATTCTCACAACCAATAGCTTCCATCACAGTATAAGCGCTGTTATGGACATTTCCTTTATAACCATGAATGTTCAGTATTTTCATGCTGACCTCCTAAAAATTTTCATCTAAAAAGCATTTATAATGCTCACTGTAATCATAACGAACGCAAACATCCGTCATGATTTCAAAGTCATTCTTGATATCCTCGATGAAAGCAATATCAATATTCGGGTTCATATAAATTAAGGGTTTGCCTTTGTTTGTAATCTCAACTCTTCCTCTTGGGTAGTAATTATACTGCTTGTTACAGCTTTTCGGTTTTACGAATTCCCATAGATTTTTATGATTATAGGTATCCCCTGATTTAGCGATGCCGTTTGTTTGTGTACCATCAAATGGAAAAGAATGAAGTATACCGTCTACGATCCAGAATACGCCTTTTTTCATGATAACTTTTAATAAATTATAATCGGTTGAATGTAAACTTTGTTTTCATCAAAAGAAATTTTTCCCAGAACGTGAAGTTCATCAGAGTGGAAATGTATTCTTCCGAAATATTTCCTTGAAACTTTTTTAAACTGCCTGTCAGTAATTTCTTCTGTCAACTTGTCGCAAATTATAGTGATAAAATCAACTTTCTGTCCGAACGCCCTGTATTCCGATACAGCCCATATCACCGCATCAAAGCTTTGAAAATAATATTTCATGTCTTTGAAAGTAAGAAATACAAAAGGCTTTTTTCTGCCGTTGATATAGTCACTTACTACATCAGAACAATGAAAGTTAATCAGTCCTTTTTCGTCAAGCAGATTTGCCAAATACTCCGCCGTTTCGCATACACTGCAATAGTCGGAAATGTCAAAGTCATCAACGTGTATTCCGTTTCGTTCAAGCTGACTGATGATATACTTCTTTTCGGAAATGTAATAATAATTACGCATAGTTTCTGCACCTCATTTCAGCAATTCTTCTTCCAACACTGTTTCACCAAGTTTACGATACTGCTTGTCATGACTTTCATCACCTTCAAACATATGGGGATACATTCTTTCAATTCCTGTATCTGTGAGCTTTACAATATCATTATAAATCAGTATATGCTTTTTATCATACCATCCAGAGCGATGATAATGACCCGAAAACCAAAGCTTGAAATCAACCTTCTCATCCAATTCATCGAAAAAATCCGTCAGTCTGTTTTTTGATAATGCATATCGGAAAATAAATCCTCTTGAATGCATCTGGGAAGCGAATGAGTGATCATGATATCTACCTCCCAATTTGCAGATTCCAGTACCTGTCATCCGTGATCCATTTCTTCCTCGTTTGGCAGTTCTTCTTTCCAAAAAGTAACTCCGAGTTTGCGATACTGTTTGTCGTGACTTTCAGCACCGCCAAATGCAAAGATACGCTTCCCGTCAATTTCAAACAAACTGCCTCTGCAAAGATGAAAAATATGATATGTAATTTTCTGAACCTTACCACCTTTCCAGTCCTCTACTGGATAATCTTTCAGCATATCAAAATTTTCGTGATTTCCGTCAATCCATAGGGTTGTCCAAGTTTTTTCATCAAGCCATTTCAGCCAATATCTTTCTTCTGCCGAATCACATCAACGCAGTCCGAAATCGCCGCAGATAATTACATAATCCGAACGTGTCAGTTTCTTCTGCACAGTAAAACAGTCTGTCGAAAACTTGTGTATATCATGATGCCCATGCAAATCGCCTGTGATAAAAATCATACATTCACCCTCTATGTGATCTGTTTTCTGAACGTATCTTCATCAGTATTTTTCCAAGCCAATTCTTGCCCTCTTTTGTATTGCACCTTTCACAAGTACATCCTCCCCAGCGATTGTCATGCCAGTGATTGCCCTCTTCAAGATAATCGTCACCTGTAGCTTCTAACATTTCCGCCAATTCCGAAACTGCGAATTTTGCTCGAAGAATATCAAGCATAGTATCATAGGAAATTTCATCCCAGTCTGACGGAAGATCGGGTTCTTTCTTGCCCATCTGCTTGGCTCTGACAGGATTTTTCTGAAGCGTATACTTGATTTTGTCTGCGTCCGAAGAACATTTCTGTGCCTGAAACGCTGCCTCCGCATTGGGATATGTCAGCCCCTTATAGTTAAACGGATGCTGATAAAAGTTTGAGAGAAAACGATATTCTCCTCTGAAAGTTGAAATCTTGTTCATTATAATTCCTCCTATCTCAGCCTAAACGAGTCAATGACAACACAAAAGTATCACTCTGATGAATGGACATCGGCGTCTGATAGTAAATGAAAATCCCATCCTCACGTCTGCCGAAATTATCATATCCACGGCACTCCAGGCGGATTTCATTTCCACTTTTCCACACATTTGCAACATACATCTTCTGACGGCTGACAACTCTTGAAACACCGTTGATATTGCGTGTACCGTCCAGTCCCCAGCGGCATCTTGATTCACGGGTATCCGGTCTAACGATTTCCAGCATGTAATAATGTCCTGATTCTACTGCGTTGCGTTCTATACGCCGTTCGTCATGATGTTTTAAATGATTCAGATCAGCAGTAATGGATTGCTGCAATGACGTTTCATATTGTGGTGTTAGCCTCTTGCTAGGTTGGTACTGTGGTGTGAGTCTTCTGCTCATGAATGTCACCTCCAACGATTAGATTTATTTGCCTTTAAGGCTGGTAAAATCATATCATATTGTCAAGCGTGTTTCCGAAGATAGCGACGAATTTTTGAAAATTCTCCGTTTTGCACAAAGAAGAGATAGATTTTATATTCATAATGTACATTATTATAATATCATATTCCAAGTTCTGTGAACTTAGATAATACTTTTGAAGCCAACAGTTTAACAGACATAAATTAGTGTCGCTCCTGATTGCAATAATCATCAGCTATTTTAGCCCATTTTTGAAATTCATTAGACTTTATAATATCACAAATTTTATTTAATGATTTTTTTGCAGCTTCTTCATTTTCAAAATCACAATCAAATTCTTTACTGCTGCACAAAGTGTACTGTGACTTCTTTCTATATTGTTCCAAATCTTCTCCGGAATGCTCCTCAAAAAATTTCAGAACCTCATTTTTCATCTTATTCGATGTTTCAAGGTGTATCACAACCCGCATCTTTTTAGCAAGAGCAATGCATTCGGCACCATTCCAAAACACTTCAAAATGAAAGAGTATTTCATTCCACTCTTCATTTTGAATAATAGCCCACCAGCCCCTTCCGTGCTTAAAAGTTTTAAATGAACTTTCTAAATTCTCAAAAATCCACGATTCGATACCAGACACATAATTGTCATATTCACTCTTTGCTGATTGGATTACGGAAAGATAATCGGCGTAAATTCGAGCTATCTGATTCAAACTTGGATATTCATTTTTTATCATAAGATGTTCCTCCACGTATTTTATAAATTCGTTTAAAATCCATTGGTCACGACTAACAACATCTTCTGTAGCTATTTTCTTTAATTCGTCATGCAACTTACCATACGTTACAAGATGAAAACTTTCAACAGGATGAACGTTTTTATTCTGTTCAGGGTAAAGATAAATGCAGCGTACTTTATCAGGGTCAGCGGCTATTTTGTCAAGACTTTCTGTATAATCTTTGGTCTGATCAATCTGTTCGTCAGACCAAATCTTATTTTCAATTCCAATCAGGCATTCCGGTGTTTCAATAAAAATATCAATTCTGCGATTGTTATCAAAAACATATTCCGTATAGACTTTAATTTCTTTCATATTAACATTTTCAGATATTCGCTCATATCTTCCTGCAATAAGTAATGCGTTCAGTGGAGCAATACCAAGACCATTTTTATTAGGATCTAACAAATATCCAAGCCAATGCGTTATATATACTTCCTTGTATTGAATCCCGAATACTTCAGGAATCGACTTTGGTTTTATCTGCTGTTTGCATTTCTGTAGTTCTTTGCAAATCATTTCAAATTCTTCTGACATAATGTAACTTCCTTTGTTTTTTGATTGCTTATATTATATCACACTCACCTGTACAAAAATCCGCACACATTCACTGATAAGGTGAATCCCTTACCACTTTACAAATCCGTTCTCTTAATTCCTGTGGCTGAAGTATTTCACAGGTGTCTAAAAATTGTAATGCCCAAACATACATACCATTTGGATTTGCATAGAGTGTTGCTACGAATGTTTCATTATCATTGGGTACAATTTTAATATCTGTACCGAATCGCATGATGACTTGATCCAGAATACATCTATGACATTTCATTTTGATTCGTTCAGGTTTTCCACCATACATAAAAACGGCATTCTGGATATATTCATCTAAATGAAAATTAGCAGACATGGGTTGTGATTTTTCCTCCATAAGCTGAATATCCTTTATCCTGCTGATATGATAATGGCGAGGTTCTTCTACATTGTCAAAACCGCAAATCAGATAGTAACTTCCATCATAAATTGCCATAGTGTAAGGACTGACAATGTGACGATGATTGCCCCTTTGATGCAGTTTCATGTCAAAACCATATTCCGTATAAATAAATGATACTTTCTTTTTCACGGAAATCGCCTTATCCAGCATATCAATATTGTAAAAAGTTTCCTTATTGGGCGTTTTTGCATGGTCACGACAAATCATAAGGGATTTGTAAAATTTGCGTTTTGACTTATTTAATAGATTTTGTAGTTTTTGAATCAACTCCGCGGAATGCTTAGATGGAATTGTTTTGTTTGCATAAACGCTGTCCATTAGTAATCTTACTTCACTGACATCAAACATTCTTTCTCGCAGATAATACCCTTCTTTATTTTCCTCATACATAGAAATATCATATCCAAGTTGATTCAGTGCGTTCATACAGTCATAAACTGTCCTGCGGTCGATTTCTCTATCATACAGTAATTTCATTTTTGACTTGATATCTTTCATACTGAGTATGTTCTCTGCATCGGAATATTCCCATAGAATTTGCAGCAAACAGATGATATTTGCTTTTGATGATGACATAATTTTCCTCCATCATTTTTATAATTGATAATAACATAATCATAGTTTATTAAGATTATTTGAATATTCCTTCAAATCCGCATCATTATTTCTTTCATAAACTATCAGCATATTGTCTCTCAGCTTTTCAGCTTCGATGACCCACTGAGCAAAATCCTGTTCCGACATTTTCTTTTTCTTCATACGGGCGTAATATTTTTTGTAGGCTCTTTGATGAATTTCCCACACAGGATTGTTCTTAATTTTATCTTTAAAGCTTTTTCTTGAACCTATATCACGACAGGTCTTAACCGTTTCATCAGGAGCGATATTCCGGCAATACTCAAACGCAAGTCCCGGTTCCTGCAAAAAGAATTTACCGCAAAGCTTGCACGGCTTGGGACAATGATTATTTATAATTCCTTTGAACAATTCAATATACAAAAAGTCTATAAGTCGTGTGAATTTCATTTTTTCATATATTTTGACTGTACCGTCATCAGTTTCACGAACCTCATACTGAACAGACAGCTTTGGCGCATCAGCAAATCTGCTTTCGCCAAGACTTACTCCGCTTATTAATGCACCGATTCCGTTATTTTCAATTAAATCGGCAAACTTGTTGGTATCAACCTTCCATTTCGTTCTGCTAAACATTTCCTTAATAAACCAACGATACCGTTCTATAAGCAGCAGATCAGAACATAGCTTTTCATAATCATCAAGATTTTCATAAGGACTTGATGATTTTTTTATTTCAAGCCACTTTTTTCTGTAATCAAAATCACGAAACAGCGGCATTGAAAAAATCATTTTTATTAATTTCTTCTCAACCGCATTGTAACTCTTTTCCTGTTCGTCACCGCAGAGTATTTTAAGTTCCTTAACTGCCAATTCAAAATCGGAAATATTATAGTTTAAAAATTCTGTCAAAATCTCTCCGTGCTTATAATTATTTTCTTCGATCATTATCCCTTCATTTGAAAATAATGCTGTAAACTCTAAGAAATTGTAATTGAAATCAAATAAATCCTTGCCCAAGATGCCCATAAAATTATTTCCTTCCAGTAGAGAATGTAGAATAGGTTATAGTGATATTATACATTTTCTATTGACAGATGTCAACGGCTGCGCTAATATATTTTTACTGAAACAGTAAAGGAGCGATGTAAATGAGCGAAAGAAAAAACTTAGAATTCATAAGCAGCGTTACGATCATGAATACGCCAATGAAAAAGCAAAAGTTTGTCGTAGATGAAATGATTTATCCCGGTCTTCATATCCTGTCGGGCGATCCGAAAATAGGTAAGTCATGGATGATGATGGATATGTGCTTGTCTATTGCCAAAGGTGAAAGGTTTCTTGGACGCAGGACAGAACAAGGTCATGTGGTGTACATGGCTCTTGAAGATACGTTTGTGAGTTTGCAGTCGAGAATGTATGAACTGACAGATGAACCCAGTGATAATCTGCAATATTTACTTCTCAGTAATTCTATTGGGAATGGACTTGAAGAAGATTTGCAGGAATGCAAAAAACTGTTCTCGGATTTAAAATTAGTTGTGATAGATACGCTTCAAAAGGTCAGGGAAACTGTTGATATGAAGTATGGCACAGATTACAAAGAGCTATCTGTTCTGAAAAATATTGCTGATCAGCTTGAAATTGCAATAATTCTTGTGCATCACAACCGTAAGACGCATGATGCTAATCCAAACAATATGATTTCCGGCACCAATGGCATAGCAGGGTGTGCAGACGGTTTGCTTGTGTTCACACGAAACGGCAATCAAGCTAAGCTTAATATCAGCGGCAGAGGTGCGCCGTCTTTGGAGTTGAATTTATCAAGAGAAAAAGCAAAGTGGAATCTGCTTGACGATGTACCCGAGTACAAGCCTGATCTTTTCCCGTCTGCCATACATGATTTTATGTGCGAAAAGAAAAATGTTAAAGGAACTGCATCTGAAATTTGTAAAATGTTGAAAGATAAATTTCCGGAACAGGAATTCAATAACAACTGGCTGTATCGTGATTTACTTCAGCACGATGATGAGATTCGTTCACATGGAATCGATTATGGCAAAACCAAACGCAACGGCATACGAAATATTTATATCAGCTATGACATTGAAAGGGACAGCAGTGGCGGTAAAAATATGTGTGTTGAAAGTGTTGTCCCTGCCGTCCCTCAATCTCTTGAAAACGTCCAAGATACGTTGGTTGAGGCTGCTGCAGTTGATAATTCTTCTGAGAGTAATGCTGTCCCTGATAACTCTCAGGAAAGCGGTGATTTCATACAGATTATGGCAGACAGGCTTCATGCAAGTCTTACAAGTCAGGGTTACAACGTGCCAAGATTTAATTCGGAGCGTTAAGCGAATGTGAGCCGATTTGTGCCCCTTAGATTTCAGTCGGGCAAGTTACTGATAGTGATTACAAAAACGGCACACAAGCGATTTGTGAGCCGATGTGGGCGAGAATCACTAATTTAATTATCCTCGCAAGTATTTATTAAATCTGTCAAGTTCATGAAAAGTGCGTTTGTCCAGTGCGGTCACGCACTTGCTAGTTAAAGCGACGGGGTCGCAGTCACAGCGACCGGCAAAGCCGACCGCAATTCTACGGCGTTTGCAGAGTTTTCACAATGGGGTCGTGAAATGGGAAAGTTAGAAATTTAGGAGTCGTAACCGCAGAAAACTGCGTAGATACGGCATATTCTTAGGGGTTGTGCCTAACTTCTAAAAAATTAGACGGAAAGGAAAATTTAAAATGCTCAATTTAACATTCACAAATGGAATAGATTTAAGGACAACAAGGAGGATCATGTATGCAAAATGTTTACAAAGAAGTACAGGACGATACAGGCTCAAGTCAGCACCGCCGCCGTCATGAATATTTGCATAGCAATATTGCAGTCGATGGGGTGAATTACAAGATCATATCCGTTATGCCAAAGTCGGATGTTGATTACAACCCTAAAAAGGTCTCGGAACTGCTGGCTTATCTTGTTAACGGCAAGTAAAATATTCAAAAATTTTCTGGACTTTCAAGCCGGATAGTGATATACTGTAAGTGCATCCTATTCGGTTTGAAAATTCACAGACTACGAAAGGATGGATAGATATGTCTAATTCAAACCGGAAAATTACAGCGCTGTACTGCCGTTTATCGCAGGAGGATATGAGGGACGGCGAGTCGCTGTCGATAGAAAATCAGAAGATTATTCTTCAAAAATATGCCGACGATCATGGCTTTTTAAACTGTCAATTTTACGTTGACGACGGCTATTCGGGAGCTAATTTCAACCGTCCGGCGTTTAAGGAAATGATGACTGAAGTGGAAAACAACAATGTTTCAGCGGTTATTGTTAAGGATCAGTCAAGGCTTGGCAGGGACTATTTACAGACGGGTATGCTAATGGAAGTGACCTTTCCGCAGTACGATGTACGCTTTATCGCCGTAAACGACGGCGTGGACAGCGCTAACGGCACAAGCGATTATGCCGGAATCCGCAACTACTTTAACGACCTGTACGCAAGGGATACAAGTCGGAAAATCAGGGCTGTTCAGCGATCAAAGGGTGAACGCGGAGAGCGTGTCGGGACTAACATACCATACGGATATATGAAAAATCCCGATGATCCTAAAAAACTGCTGCCTGATCCCGAAGCTGCGCCGATAGTAAAACGAATCTTTGAAATGTATGCAAACGGCATCGGAATAAGAAAGATCTGCGCCAAATTTAGCGAGGAAGAAATACTTTCGCCGGGTGTTTATGCGTTTAGAAAAACAGGCCGCAAAACCAGAGGATTGAATATTGACAAACCATATCAATGGTATCGTGGAACTATCAGATTTATGCTTTCAAATCGTATATATTGTGGCGATACTGTGAATTTTCAAACCTACAGCAAGTCTAATAAGCTGAAAAAACGCATAAAAAATGACAATGAAAACATGTTGATTTTTGAGAATACTCACGAAGCTATAGTCGACAGAAAAACTTTTGATTTGGTTCAAAAGCATTTTGAAGGTCGGAAACGTCCCGGTAAACATGGGGAGATGGATATGTTTGCAGGATATTTATACTGCGGCGACTGCGGCAAACGGCTTTATCTTATCAGAAATAAAATAGAAGAAAAGAACAGTTTTACGTGCTCAAGCTATAGAAACCGTATAACCGACTGCACTTGCCATTATATCAGAGAGCAGATTTTGGAGCATATCGTTCTTGAAAACCTCAAGTCTATGACAGATTTCGCAAGGAACGATTCGGAAAAATTTTATGAAATGGCTGCCAAGAACGGCGAAGCCGAGGCAAGAAAATTCATGAAGGAATCGAAACGTGAAATGGCTCAGATTGGTGCAAGGGTAACTCAGCTTGATAATGTCATACGCTGTTTATATGAGGACAGAGTTACAGGCAGAATCACTCCCGAACGCTACGACTCCCTCGCAAACGGCTACGAACAGGAGCAATCGCAGCTTAAATCAAAGTTGCTTGAACTTGAATCGCAAATAGACAGTGTTAACCTCCGAGAGGATTGCATCAGAAAGTTTATGGAAAAGGCAAAAGAATACATGGAGATGCCTAAGCTTACCCCTGAACTGCTCAAGACGTTTATACGCAGAATTGAGGTTTACGAAAAGCCTGAAAAGTATTCAAGGACTTGCGGGAACACTATCGTAATCCACTACACATTTGAGGTTGAAACACACCAATCATAAACAAAAATCCCGTAAGTTTAAACTTACGGGTACTACATAAGACTTTATTCTTCGTTAAGAATAGCTGGCACTACGGTTTTACACTAAAAAATTTCGCCCTCTTAACGTCGAAAAACCGCTATATTTAGCGGTTTTTCGGGTGGACATCTATTTTATTGTACCAATATGGTTGGGGTGCAGGGATTCGAACCCCGGAAGTGACGGAGTCAGAGTCCGTTGCCTTACCGCTTGGCGACACCCCAGTGTCGTAACTGATTTATTCAGCTTTATTATTATAACACACTTATTTACATTTGTCAAGGGTTTTGAATAAAATTTTATTTTTTAATTATATTTCAACTCTTGCATTCTTACGCCGGATGTTATATAATATAGGTATAGTCACATATTCGCGGAAATTCCGCCAACTATCCATCTCCGGAGGACCAATATGAAAAAAATGTACTTTATCGCAAATCTTGTGGCAGGACGCGCCAACATTGGCGAAAAACTTGGCGAAATAATAAATAAATTCAATAAGGCTGACTACGAGGTAACAATTCACGTGACCCAGAGTGCCGACGATGCATCCGAACGCGCTCAGTATGCCTGCGAAAATGATTTTGATATCCTTGTATGCACAGGAGGCGACGGAACTCTCAGCCAGTGTATCCACGGTCTCATGAAAAGCTCCAAGAAAATTCCGGTGGGCTATATACCTGCCGGCTCGACAAACGATTTTGCCCGGAGTCTTGGGATCCCGAAGCTTCCCCTCAAGGCTGCGGACTGGATCATCAGCGGCTCGCCAAAGGACATAGACATCGGAATGTTCAACGACAAATATTTCACATATATCGCCGCTTTCGGAGCATTCACAAATGTGACCTACGAGACCTCACAGAACGTAAAAAACATCTTCGGACATATCGCATACGTGCTGAACGGCATAACCCAACTGCATACGCTCCGCCCGAAAAGAATGCGCATTGAGTGCAACGGCGAAGTCGTTGAGGACAACTACATTTTCGGCATGGTATCTAATACGGGTTCTATTGCAGGGCTGCTGTCCATGAACGATTTCCAGCTAAACGACGGACTTTTTGAAGTCATGCTCATAAAGATGCCCTCTAACCCGATGCAGCTCCAGAGAATAATTCACTCTCTGCTGAACATTTCGGAGGAAATCGACAGGGAGTATATACGATTTTTCCGCACAAGCGACATTACATTCACTTCCCTTTGCGATACCAAAATTTCCTGGACTCTCGACGGCGAATTTGGCGGGGATGCCGAGGTCAACCGTATCCAGAACCTGAAACAGGCAATTCCCTTTGTGGTTAGCGAGCCGGATTCTGTTTTTTCTGAGCCGGTTGTGAATGAATAGAGCGCCGATCAAAGCTAATAAAAACAATTAACGCTGCCGAAAAATCCGGCAGCGTTAATTTTAAGGCAGCACTTTGAAAGTCGTCAGACGTGCTTTGTGCGGTGCTGCTTTAATTCTGCGAATCATACGCCTCTCTGACAGCTATTGCAAGCTGATCGGCGCAGGATGTAGGGCGTCTGCCGCAGAGATTGCCTTTCAGTTTAGCCTCTATCTCCTCAACAGTCATACCGTCAACCAGCTTCGACACAGCTTTAAGATTGCCGTTGCAGCCGCCTGAAAAACGTACATTCGTAATGACGTCGCCCTCAATATCGAAGTTTATCTCCTGAGAGCAGACCATTTTTGTCTTATAAGTATATTCCATAATTTCACCTGTTTTTATGAAAAGAGGGCTTTTGCAGCCCTCTTTAAAATTTTTATCTCAGACCATCGGTGCAGCAGCTGCCGCAGGAGCAGCCGGATGCTCCGTCGGAGCGTCCGTTCTGACCACCTTGACCTGGTTGTAGCAATCCATACCCGTTCCGGCAGGAATAAGCTTACCGATAATAACGTTTTCTTTAAGACCGAGAAGCTTATCGCTCTTTCCTCTGATAGCAGCGTCGGTAAGAGCCTTTGTAGTCTCCTGGAACGAAGCCGCAGACATAAAGCTGTCAGAATTGGAGGAAGCCTTAGTGATACCCTGGAGCACGGGAGAATAGGTAACGAGCTGGAGATCCTCCTCGCCGGAGTCGATCCTTGCCTGAAGCTCGCTGTTGATAGCGTCGATCTCCTTGCTGTCAACGAGAGTTCCCGGAAGCAGATAGCTTGAACCGCTCTCCTCGATCTTCACCTTTCTCAGCATCTGGCGAACGATAACTTCAATGTGCTTATCGTTGATATCAACACCCTGGAGACGGTAAACCTTCTGTACCTCGTTAATGATATAGTTCTGAACCTCCATAGTTCCCAGGATATTGAGAATGTCGGCAGGATAGATATTACCCTCGGTAAGACGTGTTCCCTTTGTGATCTCCTGACCCTCTGTTACGCGGATCTTGAAGTTGTAGGGGATCATATAGTTCTCCGCCTCGCCTGTCTCATCGTTTGTAACGACGATATTACGTGTAGTTTTGATCTCCTCAATATGGATCCTTCCTGAGATCCTGGAGAGGATAGCAGCGCCCTTGGGACGTCTGCTCTCGAAGAGCTCCTCAACACGGGGAAGACCCTGCGTGATATCCTCGGCGTCCGCGGAAGCAACACCGCCGGTATGGAACGTTCTCATTGTAAGCTGTGTACCGGGCTCACCGATAGACTGAGCAGCAATAACGCCGACAGCCTCACCGACAGAAACGATGTTGTTGAACGCCAGGTTTGCACCATAGCACTTTGCACAAACACCTGTTCTTGCCTTACAGTTGAGCACTGAACGTATCTTGATCTTCTCAACGCCTGCGTCGATGATCTTCTTGGCATCGGCATCGGTAATGAGTCTGTTTCTGGAGACGATAAGCTCTCCTGTCTCGTCGCGGAGGTCGTCAGCCAGGAAACGTCCCACAAGACGCTCTGCAAAGGGCTCAACGACTTCGTTGCCGTTCTTGATCTCGTAAACCTCGATACCGTCGGTAGTGCCGCAGTCCTCCTCACGGATAATAACGTCCTGAGAAACGTCAACAAGACGACGCGTCAGATAACCTGAGTCGGCGGTACGGAGCGCCGTATCAGCCAGACCCTTACGAGCGCCTCGCGACGCGATAAAGTATTCCAGAATGTTAAGACCTTCACGGTAGTTGGCTCTGATAGGAATTTCGATTACCGCACCGGAGGTATTGGCGATAAGTCCACGCATACCTGCAAGCTGACGGATCTGTGAGATCGAACCACGGGCGCCGGAGTCAGCCATCATCCAGATAGGATTGTATCTGTCGAAGTTTGACTTCAGGGCGTTTGTAACGGCGTCTGTAGTATTCGTCCACAGTGAAACTATCTTTGCAGACTTCTCCTGAGCCGAAATATAGCCGAAGTTGTACTCGTTTGTGATCTCCTGAACAGCCTCGTCCGCCTGAGCCAGTATCTCCTTTTTCTGGGGAGGTATCGTGGCATCGCATACAGCAACGGTAAGAGCTGCTCTTGTGGAGTATTTATATCCCAGAGCCTTGATCCTGTCAAGAACCTCCGAGGTAGTCGTTGTGCCGTGTATCTTGATGCAGCGTTCGATAATATCGGAAAGCTGCTTCTTGCCGACAAGGAATGCGACCTCAAGGTCGAACTGCTTGTCAGAATTTGTTCTGTCTACATATCCCAGATTCTGGGGAATATTTTCGTTGAAAATAAGTCTGCCGACAGTTGCGTCGATGATCTTTGAGACCTTCTTGTCGCCGATGTCCTTTGTTATCTTTACCTTGATGTTTGCGTGGAGCGAAACATCGTGCTCATAGTAAGCCATAAGAGCCTCGTTGATATCGCGGAACACCTTGCCTTCTCCTGGCTCGCCGGGCTTATCCATAGTAAGATAGTAGGAACCGAGAACCATATCCTGAGACGGTACGGCAACAGGCTTTCCGTCCGAGGGCTTAAGCAGGTTGTTAGCGGCAAGCATGAGGAAACGCGCCTCCGCCTGAGCCTCTGCCGAAAGGGGAAGATGAACAGCCATCTGGTCGCCGTCGAAGTCAGCGTTGAAGGCGGAACATACAAGCGGGTGGAGCTTGATAGCACGACCCTCGACCAGGATAGGCTCAAATGCCTGAATACCGAGACGGTGAAGCGTAGGAGCACGGTTGAGCATTACAGGGTGATCCTTGATAACGTCCTCCAGAGCATCCCATACCTTATTGTCGGCACGGTCGATAAGCTTTCTTGCGGACTTGATATTGGCGATAGCCTTCTTGTCCACCAGTCTTTTGAGGACGAAGGGCTTGAACAGCTCCAGAGCCATCTCCTTTGGGAGACCGCACTGGTACATTTTCAGCTCAGGACCTACAACGATAACGGAACGTCCGGAATAGTCGACACGCTTACCGAGCAGGTTCTGACGGAAACGTCCCTGCTTACCTTTAAGCATATCGGAAAGGGATTTCAGCGCGCGGTTGCTCGGACCTGTAACAGGTCTGCCGTGTCTGCCGTTGTCGATAAGGGCGTCAACAGCCTCCTGGAGCATACGCTTCTCGTTTCTCACGATAATATCGGGAGCTTCAAGCTCAAGCATTCTCTTCAGTCTGTTGTTTCTGTTTATAACACGTCTGTAAAGATCGTTCAGATCGGATGTGGCATAACGTCCGCCGTCCAGCATTATCATAGGACGGAGATCAGGAGGAATAACGGGAACAACGTCCATTACCATCCACTGAGGCTTATTTCCGGAAAGGCGGAATGCCTCGATGATCTGGAGTCTCTTTACAAGCTTTACCCTTTTCTGACCGGTGGGAAGACCAACCAGCTCGTTTTTCAGGTCGTCGGCGCAAAGCTCAAGATTGTTCTTCCACTGAACGTCCTCCAGCTCTGCAAATGCGGCGCACTCGTCGCACTGACACTCCATAGGATTGTTGAAGCACTGGACTCTTCCGCCGCCAAGGGAAATTTTGCCCATTTCCACAAGACGTCTCTTCTGTGAGTCGTATCTGTCCGGGTCGTACTCGCAGAGCAGCTTCTTGATAGCCTCCGCGCCCATTTCAGCCTTGAAATCGTCGCCGTACTTGCCCAGATAGTCAAGATACTCCTTCTCCGAGAGAAGCTGCTTCTTTTCAAGATTTGTGCTGCCGGGATCTGTTACGATATACTTTGTGAAGTAAAGTACTTCCTCCAGACGCTTCTGTGAGATCTCAAGAACCTGACCGATACGTGAAGGTGTACCCTTGAAGTACCAGATATGGGAAACAGGAGCTGCAAGCTCGATATGACCCATTCTCTCACGGCGGACTCTCGCACGTGTTACCTCAACTCCGCAGCGGTCGCAGACCTTGCCCTTGAAGCGGATCTTCTTGAACTTTCCGCAGTGGCACTCCCAGTCCTTTGTAGGTCCGAATATCTTTTCGCAGAAAAGACCGTCTCTTTCCGGCTTCTGCGTTCTGTAATTTATAGTTTCAGGTCTCTCAACAGCGCCGTATGACCAGCTTCTTATCTGTTCCGGTGATGCCAGACCGATCTTTATTGAATCAAAAGTATTAAATTCCAAACTGCTACCTCCTGCAATTTAACGCTTGACCGAGCAGCGGACAGTGTCCGCCGCCCTGCTGTTTATTGTAATCAATCATCAAAGGAATCGTCAAGAGCGAGGTCGCTGAAGTCGTCGTCCTCAGAAGCGTCGTCGCCGCTGAAGATATCCTCCTCGTCCTCATCAAAGCTGAATGACTCGTCGGCGTCCATGCCGTCGAAATCCTCGTCCTCGTCGCCCATGCCGAAGCCTGCGTCGCCCATATCGCTTTCGTTGTACTGTCCGGGATCGGCAGTTTCCTCGTCAGCGAAGGAATCTCTTGAAGGTATAGGATCGTCATCGAAGTTCTGCTTGAGGTCTATCTCCTCCTGGTCGGCGTCAAGCACCTTGACGTCGAGACCAAGAGACTGCATCTCCTTGATAAGAACCTTGAATGACTCAGGGATTCCGGGTGTAGGAACGTTCTGACCCTTAACGATCGCCTCATAGGTATTTACACGTCCGATAGTATCGTCGGACTTGACGGTCAGGATCTCCTGGAGAGTATAAGCTGCGCCGTAAGCCTCCAGAGCCCAAACCTCCATCTCGCCGAAACGCTGACCGCCGAACTGAGCCTTACCGCCCAGAGGCTGCTGCGTAACGAGAGCGTACGGGCCAACGGAACGCGCGTGGATCTTATCGTCGACCAGGTGGTGGAGCTTGAGGTAGTACATATAGCCCACGGTAACTCTGTTGTCAAACTTTTCACCGGTACGTCCGTCGTACAGTGTAAACTTACAATCCTCCTTGAATTCCAGGGCATTGGGGTTGATGACCTTATCCATGGAGTTGAGCTCGAACATATCGTCCCTATGCTCCCGGCTGTGTTCGTCAGCCATGCGGAAGCAGTCGCGGATGTCGTCCTCATGTGCACCGTCGAATACGGGAGTCATTATGTGCCAGCCCAGCGCCTTACAAGCCATACCGAGGTGGACTTCAAGAACCTGACCGATATTCATACGTGAAGGTACGCCCAGAGGATTGAGCACGATGTCGAGAGGTGTGCCGTCCGGGAGGAAGGGCATATCCTCCTCGGGAAGAATACGTGAAACGACGCCCTTGTTTCCGTGACGTCCAGCCATCTTATCGCCGACGGTGATCTTACGCTTCTGTGCGATATAGCAGATAACGCGCATATTTACGCCTGCGGACAGCTCGTCGCAGTTTTCTCTTGTGAACACCTTGACGTCAACGATAACGCCAGCCTCTCCGTGAGGTACTTTAAGTGAATTGTCGCGGACTTCGCGCGCCTTTTCGCCGAAGATAGCGCGGAGCAGTCTTTCCTCAGCCGTCAGCTCGGTCTCGCCCTTAGGAGTTACCTTGCCGACCAGGATATCGCCTGCAGTAACCTCAGAACCGATTCGGATAATACCGTTCTCGTCCAGGTTTGCAAGAGCGTCCTCGCCCACGTTTGGGATATCTCTTGTGATCTCCTCCGAGCCGAGCTTTGTCTCACGGCACTCGATCTCGTACTCTTCTATATGAACCGATGTGAATACATCCTCGCGGACAAGTCTCTCGTTAAGGAGAACGGCGTCCTCGTAGTTATAGCCCTCCCAGGTCATAAAGCCGATGAGAGCGTTCTTACCGAGAGAGATCTCGCCGTCTGCCGTAGCGGGACCGTCTGCAAGAACCTGACCCTTTGCGACCTTTTCGCCAAGGGAAACTATAGGTCTCTGGTTTACGCAGGTACCCTGGTTTGAGCGCTTGAACTTGATAAGCTCGTACTTGCGCTCGATTCCGTCGTCGCCGATAACGTGTACCTTGTCGGCGTCAACATAATTTACAGTACCGTCGCAGTCCGAAACGATACATACGCCGGAGTCAACGGCAGCCTTATATTCCATACCTGTACCAACGAAGGGACGCTCTGTTTTGAGAAGCGGAACAGCCTGCCTCTGCATGTTAGAGCCCATGAGCGCACGGTTAGCGTCGTCGTTTTCAAGGAACGGGATCATTGAAGTAGCGACAGAAACTACCATTTTCGGCGAAACATCCATGTAGTCAACGATCTCGCGCTCGCACTCCAGGATCTGGTCTCGGTGACGCGCGTTTACTCTCGGACGGGCAAGCTTGCCGTCCTCAGTAAGAGGCTCGTTAGCCTGAGCAACAACGTAGTTATCCTCAACGTCGGCAGTCATGTAAACGACCTCGTTCGTAACAACGCCCGTTTCCTTGTCTACTCTTCTGTACGGAGCTTCGATGAAGCCGTATTCGTTTATTCTTGCAAAGGTTGCAAGGTATGAGATAAGTCCGATGTTCGGACCTTCAGGGGTCTCGATAGGACACATTCTGCCGTAGTGGCTGTAGTGAACGTCACGAACCTCGAATCCGGCACGGTCTCTCGAAAGACCTCCGGGACCGAGGGCTGAAAGTCTTCTCTTGTGAGTCAGCTCGGCAAGAGGGTTGTTCTGATCCATGAACTGTGACAGCGGCGAGGAGCAGAAGAATTCCTTCATAGCCGAGGAAATAGGTCTGATATTGATAAGAGTCTGAGGAGTGAGAGTATTCACGTCCTGAGTCTGGATATTCATTCTCTCGCGGATACCGCGCTCCATACGCGCATAGCCGATGCGGAACTGGTTCTGGAGCAGCTCGCCTACGGAGCGGATACGTCTGTTTCCGAGGTGGTCGATGTCGTCGACCGTACCTACGCCCTCGCAGAGGTTGATGAAGTAGCTGATAGTTGCGAAAATATCGTCAAGGATAATGTGCTTCGGAACGAGCTCATCAGCCTTTTTCCTGATATTGTCCTCAAGCTCTTCGGCGTCTGCGGAGTTCTCCAGTATCTCCCGAAGAACCTTGAAGGAGACCTTTTCGTTGATGCCGTACTTTTCAACATCGAAGTCAACATAACCGCTGATATCGACCATGCCGTTGCCGATTATCTTTGCGACGCGCTCAACGAGACGTATCTGGGTCTCGCCGCGGTCGTTGGTGTAGTACTCCTTCGCCTCGACCTTTACGAATGCGTAGTAAACGCCCGCCTGCTCGATCTCGCAGGCTCTGTCGTAGGTGACAGTCTCGCCTGCTTCCGCCATTATCTCGCCTGTCATGGGATTTACAACAGGCTCGGTCAGCGTATGACCTGCAAGACGTGAAGCGATGCCGAGCTTCTTGTTATACTTGTATCTTCCGAAGCGGCAGAGATCGTATCTCTTTGCGTCGAAGAAGAGGTTGTTCAGGTGAGTAACTGCGCTCTCAACTGTCGGAGGCTCGCCGGGACGGAGCTTTTTGTAAACGTCGATAAGAGCGTCGGAATTGTTCTTTGTCTGATCCTTTTGCAGGATAGTCTGCTTCAGTCTCTCGTCGGGGCCGAACAGCTCGTATATCTCCTCGTCCGTACCAACGCCGAGGGCACGGATAAAGGTAGTTATCGGTATCTTTCTGTTCTTGTCGATACGTACATAGACAACGTCGTTGGAATCCATTTCATACTCGAGCCATGCGCCTCTGTTAGGGATGACCGTCGTGCTGAAAAGATCCTTACCTGTCTTGTCCTTTTCAAAGGCATAGTAAACTCCGGGCGAACGAACAAGCTGTGAAACGATAACACGCTCAGCGCCGTTGATGACGAAAGTACCGCTGTCAGTCATGAGCGGGAAGTCGCCCATGTAGATCTCGCTTTCGCTTATAGCGCCTGTCTCCTTGTTGCAAAGAGTCGCGGTAGCTCTCATTGCGACCTGATAAGTAGCGCCTCTCGACTTGCACTCCGCGAGGGTATACTTAGGCGTATCGTCGAAGCGGTAATCCTTGAAGTTGAGGACGAGATTTCCGTTGTAGTCCGTGATTGCCGTCATATCCCGGAAAACTTCCTTCAAGCCGTCCTCTCTGAACCACTTGTAGGAGTTTTTCTGAACCTCGATAAGGTTCGGCATTTCGAGAGGCTCGGTAATTTTACCGAAGCTCATTCTGACATTTTTTCCCAGCTGCTTAGGTGTAACATTCACCATAGGCGGAACCTCCTTTTATTTTTCCGTGAAGCGGTCTGCTCACGGGAATTTTGCGTTTGACGTACCAAAGTGAAAATTTTCATATTTTTCGAGAAATTTTCGTAAAGCTATTGACAAGAGCATAGGTTTTATGATATAATATCTTGCGGAATAACGATACTTGCACATACTGATACATTATCCTATTATAATACTTTTTCATCAGCTTGTCAAGCGGTTGCTGAAACATTTTCTAAAAATTGGAGACTTCGCCGGATTTTTGCTTTGCGATCCGGATTTTTTTGTTATTATCGGCAAATTGCCGATTTTTTCTTTTGCGGCAGAAAAATTTTTTCTGCGTGAAATAATTATTCGCACCGACTTTACAATTTCCGGAAAAAGTGGTATACTATAATGGAGATATTTTTTCAGAACCTGTATTCATAGGGAAGATGTGCGGATTTTCGAGCATAATTTTGCCGAGTGCAAGGCAAAAATCCGCAGGCATACTTGATGTATGGCAAGGATTTTCAACGCAGCAATCGGCAAAATTTGCCGAAAATACGTGCGGCTTATCCTATGAATACAGGTTCTCAGAAGACAAACCGCACTAACGCTACGGAGAATAACATGAATAAAAAACTTATGGATCAGCCCGGTCACGGACATTACCCATATTGCGCAATGCGAAAAAAGCAGATAGAAAATTCGGCTGTGAAAATACTGGCATTTTCCTCTGCATCGGGCGCGGTCATGCTTGTATGCACGCTTCTCGGCGTGCCGATGGGCTTTTTCACCTCCATAGCTTCCGTCGTGAGCGGCGACTCATATATGGCGTTTCTCGCAGTAAGCTGGCTGGAGATAATACTCACCGTGCTTCTTGCCGTTATGAATTTCTTCCGCAGCAAGGCATACGGTATTCCGGTATTTTTCATCTACGCCGCTCTTTCCGTTTCCGTACTGCACGGCAGCGAGAGAACGCCGACAAGCATGATACCGCTGCTTATCGGGGTCGTGGGATTTATCGTGTCATCGCGTGTTTTTTTTGACTTCGCAGACCAGCGTCAACTTGAGATCACCGAGGGCTACCCCTTTTTCAGCGAGATCTACACGGAACAGACGAAAAATCCCGATTACAGATCGAGATACGAGGATATCCGCAATCCTGGAATATTGAGAAAAAGCGCTCCGGACGCCTCGGCTATGCAGGAGCTTTCCTCCGCTGCGGACTGCTGTATTTTTCCGGACGTTAAGAATGGATCTGCGGCAATGAACGACCTTTTTTCACCTGCGGGAAAGCCTGAGCCGATACATGAGCCTTCTCCGGAGACTGCGCCGGAAATCTACCCTGAGTCGGAGATCGCGCCGAAAGCCATGCCTGAACCGGAGAAAGCTCCGGAGCTGAATCCGCCTGATGAAAAGCCCGTTATGAAATTCGACAAAAGTATACTGGAAACGTCTACGTCGCTGTTTGACGACGATTACGAGCTTCCGTCAATAAAGCCCCTCTATTTCCAGCGGCTGGAAGAGGAGAAGAAAAAACAACAACAGGAGTAAATTATGTTTGCAAAAATTTCAAGTCTCGGTCTGTTCGGACTTAACGCGTTTCCCGTGGACGTGGAAATCGACATAAGCCGCGGTCAGCCCCAGTTCGACATTGTCGGTCTCCCCGACACCGTGGTAAAGGAAAGCCGCGACAGGATACGCGCCGCTCTCCGTGCCTGCGATATAAGCTTTCCGGTGGCGGCAGTTATGATAAACCTCGCCCCGGCTGACACCAAGAAAAGCGGTTCAGCCCATGATATGGGTATCTTTATGGCAATACTAAAGGCGATGCGCCTGATAAGCCGCGAAACCGACGGCTGCGCGTTTATCGGCGAAATGTCACTGAACGGCGATGTCCGCGGCATCACCGGCGTTCTTCCTATGGTCATTCTTGCCCGTGAAACAGGAATAAAAAAGGTTTTCGTCCCGGCAGACAACGCTCTGGAGGCGTCGGTCATTGCCGGAGTGGAGATATATGCAGTGAAAAATGGCAGCGAGCTGATAGAGCATTTCCGCGGCGAACGGCTTCTTACGCCCTGCGAGCAGTTCATTCCTCCGGAGGCGGATTATAACGAGGTGCTGGACTTTGCCGATGTAAAGGGTCAGCAGTTTGCAAAAAAAGCTCTGGAAATAGCCGCCGCAGGAGGTCACAACGCCCTGCTCATCGGTTCTCCCGGAAGCGGAAAAAGTATGCTCGCAAAGCGTATGCCCACTATCCTGCCTCCCCTTTCCTTCGAGGAGGCTCTGGAGACCACAAAGATACACTCCGTCGCCGGACTTCTGTCTCCTGAAAATCCCATAATAACAAAACGTCCCTTCCGCTCGCCCCACCACACCATTTCCTCGGCAGGTCTCGCAGGCGGCGGAACTATCCCTCGCCCCGGAGAGGTATCCCTTGCTCACAACGGACTGCTTTTCCTGGACGAAATTGCCGAATTTGACAAGCGCACCCTGGAAATTCTCCGCCAGCCCATAGAGGACAGGCAGGTGACGATCTCCCGTGCCGCCGGAACAGTGACATATCCCTGTACATTTATGCTCATAGCCGCTATGAACCCATGTCCCTGCGGATATTACGGTCATCCTACGAGAAAATGCACCTGCTCTCCCGGAAGAGTTACGTCATATCAGTCCCACATCTCCGGCCCTCTTCTCGACCGCTTCGACCTCCATATCGAGGCTGCTCCGGTAGAGTTCAGCGACCTTTCCTCCACTGCGCCCCAGGAGACCTCCGCGGAAATAAGAAAGCGCGTCATTGCCGCAAGAGAAATGCAGAGGGAACGCTTCAAGGGCACGAACATTACCTGCAACGCACTTATTTCCGACAACAAGCTACAGGAGCTCTGCCCTCTTGACGACGACGCAAAGGCAGCTCTGGACAGGGTATTCAAGGCTCTCGATTTTTCCGGACGCGCCTACACAAGAATTGTAAAAGTCTCCCGTACCATAGCCGATCTGGACGGCTCGGAAACCATAAAGAGAAAGCACATTTCCGCAGCCGCACAGTACCGCAGTCTTGACAGAACGTTAAAATAGATACAAAAAAGAAAGGACTCTCAATGAAATCCGTATTCAGCAAAATCCAAAAAAACAAGCACAGCCTTGATTTCGGGCTGCTCTTCGCCGTAACGCTGTGCGCGGTTATCGGAACGCTGCTTATCTACTCCATTGCCTCCAGCGGCGTAAGCGAAGTGGAGGGCGTAGGCGACAGCTACTGGAAAACCCAGCTTGTATCCATGCTCATGGGGCTTGCCGCAGCCGTTGTTATCTCACATATCGACTATCGGCGGCTTGTGAAGCTCTGGTTTATTTTCGTCCCCATCGCGCTTGGCTTCGTCGCTCTTACCTTTACATCGCTGGGCTATCAGCGCGAGGGCGCAGACGACCGCGGCTGGATCAGGCTTTTCGGAGTCAGCCTACAGCCCTCGGAAATAATGAAAATAGCCTTCATTCTCACCTTCGGCTATCACCTCTCCCGTGACGAGGAGGATATGAACAAGCCGCTCCATATGCTGCTTCTGCTTATTCACGGCGCAATTCCGATAGGCATAGTTACCTTACAGGGCGACTACGGAACGGCTATCGTCTTTGCGGCGATCTTCGGCTTTATGCTTGTTTCATCAAACATTTCCTGGAAATATCTCGCGGCGGCTCCTTTTCTTATCGCCGGAGTCGTGGCTGTCATGTGGTTCAACTTCCTCAGCAGCTTCCACAAGGAGCGAATACTCATACTCTTCCACCCCGGCACAGACCCGGAAAACATCGAATATCAGCAGGATCTGGGCATACGTGCATTGCAGTCCGGCGGAGTTTTCGGAAAGGGTCTTTTCGCGGATTCCAAGGAATACATCTATGTTCCCGAGCTTCACAACGACTTTATTTTCGCCCATGTGGGACAGGTTTTCGGCTTCGTGGGAACGATCGGCGTAATGATAGTCCTGGCGTACATCTGTCTGAAGGTTTTCGCTGACAGCCGTATTGCCCGGGATCGTCTCGGACGCTTCATATGTATGGGCGCATTCGGTATGCTTTTCACTCACTGCCTTATGAACATCGGCATGGTGCTTAAAGCGGCTCCGGTTATCGGTGTTCCTCTTCCCTTCATAAGCGGCGGCGGAACGGCAATGGTAAGTATGTACGTGATAATCGGACTTGTCCTCAGCACCTATGCCCACCGCGGAAAGAATTACAATGTTTTCTACGACGAGGATGAGGAGTAAAAATATGCTTGCGAGTTTGAACAATATAACAAAGATCTACAACGGGAACATCCTCCTGGACAACGTTTCCCTTGTTATCGACGAGACTGACAAGATAGGTCTTGTTGGCAATAACGGCTGCGGAAAATCCACCCTGCTGAAAATTCTCACCGGTTCTGTCGAGCCTGACCGCGCAACGGAAAAAGACGGCATTATTTCATTTGCCGCAAAAACCTCAGTGGGCTATCTGGAGCAGATGGGCGGTCTTGATTCCGAAAGCACCGTCATGGACGAGATGCAGAAGGTTTTCGAGCCTATCCATCGGGCGATCGAGCGGCTTCGTGAGATCGAGCTGGAGATCGAAGCAGGAGACAGCTCCTCCGCCGACGAATACCAGCAGCTCTCTTCCTGGGTAGAGGCAAACGACGGCTACAATACCGATGTAAAAATACGCACCATTCTCAACGGTATGGGCTTCTCCGGAGAACAGCTAAGCCGACAGGTTTCCGGATTCAGCGGCGGCGAAAAGACGCGTCTTTGCATCTCCAAGCTGCTGCTTGAAGAGCCGAATATGCTTATCCTTGACGAGCCCACCAATCACCTCGACTTCAAGACCATAATGTGGCTTGAGGACTACCTCCGCAGCTACCGCGGCGCAGTTCTCATCGTCAGCCACGACAGATACTTTCTTGACAGGCTTTGTACCTCCATATGCGAGATCGAGCGCGGCACTCTGACCCGGTACAAGGGCAACTATTCCGCATTTATCCGCCAGCGCGAGGACAACGATCTCCGCAGACAGCGCGAATATGAGCAGCAGCAAAAGGAAATCGCCAAGCTTGAGGACTATGTTGCAAGAAATCTCGTTCGCGCGTCCACAACGAAAATGGCGCAGAGCCGGAGACGTCAGCTTGAAAAAATGGACAGGATAGAAAAGCCCTTTCACGACGAACGGCACGCTAAGATCAATTTCACCTACGCCATAGAGCCGCCGCTGGAGGTTCTGAAGGTCAGAAATGCGGATATTTCCGTAGGCGACGGCGCAGACCGCAAAACTCTTGCGGACAACATAAGCTTTGAGGTTCGCCGGGGCGAAAAAGTGGGCATTATCGGAGATAACGGAATCGGAAAATCAACGCTTCTGAAAATGATACAGGGACTTATCCCGCACGCAGGAAGCGTGCGGTGGAATACCAACGTTAAAATATCCTATTTCGAGCAGGAGAGCACCAATCTGAACCGCGAGCTGACAGTCATGGAGGAGCTCCACAGCCGCTATCCCTCGCTGTCGGATCTGGAAGTCCGCAATCTCCTTGCGCAGGTCAGATTCGTCGGCGAAAATGTGTTCAAGGAAACCGGCGTTATAAGCGGAGGCGAGCGCGCCAAGCTCTGCTTTGCCATTATGATGCAGGAGCACGGAAACGTACTTATCCTCGACGAGCCTACGAATCACCTTGATCTCAGCTCGAAAGAGGCTATTGAAACGGCTCTGGAGGAGTATACCGGAACCGTTATCTTCGTAAGCCATGACCGCTATCTGCTCAGCCGTATCGCCGACAGGCTTATTGAGCTTACTGCCGGCGGCTACCGGGAGCACAACTGCGGATTTGAAAAGTATCTCGACATCCTCCGCGACGAGCAGGCGGCGGAAAAGCGCGCTGCCGATGCCGAAAAACAGGCTAAAGCCGCAGAAGCTGCCAAGGAAAAGCAGACCAAGGCGTACCGCAGCAAACAGCAGCGAAGCGCCGACGCCGCACGGAAAAACGAGATGCGGCGGCTTGAAAAGGAGATCGACGAATTTCAGGCTCAGATCGACGCACTGACCGAAGAAATCGGCAGAGAAGAGATCTATACCGACTACGAGACAATGACTGCAAAATGCAGCGAGATCGACGCACTGAAGCAGAAGATCGACGATAACTTCGAGAAGCTAATCGAGCTGGAGGAGGAATAAAAGCATATCATATACGTTTCATATATCCTGATAATTTAATTCAATGCTGTCGATTATCAACATTTTTTTGTCTTTCAAATTATGCAAAACGTATATTTTTCCGAATGCGGAAAAAAACTATTGAAATATTTCCGGAATTGTGATATAATTGTGTTAATCGAATTATCATTATTTTTCTGAAAATTTTGAGGAGGTTTATATTATGAAACACATTCAGACACTTAACAAGGCTAATCTCAAGGAGTCCGCTAAGAAGGGCGGCTGCGGCAAGTGCCAGGCTTCATGCCAGTCAGCTTGTAAGACATCCTGCACTGTTGCTAACCAGAAGTGCGAGAGATAAGACTGTTTAAACAGAACAATTTATTCAAAGGGGCAGTTTTCGGCTGCCCTGGTTTTTTTAGAGGGTGATTGTATGATACATAAGTATAAATTGAACGGCTTTAATATTGTGCTTGACGTAAACAGCGGCGGCGTTCATATTGTGGACGAGCTGACATATGATCTGCTGGATAATGTTGAGCCGCCTTTTGAAGACAAGTGCCCGGATAAGGTCATGGAAAAGCTTTCAAAGGTATATCCGGCTGAGGAGATCGAGTCCTGCTATCAGGAGATCGTGGAGCTTTATAACGACAAAATTCTTTTCTCCGAGGACGACTATGAGAAATATGCCAAATATTCCGTGGCGTCTCCGGTCAAGGCAATGTGCCTCAATATCGCTCACGACTGCCAGCTGAGATGCAAGTACTGCTTTGCCTCGACAGGCGATTTTGGTCAGGGACGTAAGCTCATGTCCTTCGAGACAGGCAAGCACGCCATAGACTTCCTCCTGGAAAATTCCGGGGACAGACCCAATCTGGAGCTTGACTTCTTCGGCGGTGAGCCGCTGATGAATTTCAGGGTGGTAAAGCAGATCGTCGAGTACGCCCGTTCGAGAGAGGCTGACTACAACAAAAAATTCCGCTTTACTATCACAACAAACGGACTTCTCCTGGACGACGAAAAAATCGAGTTCATCAACCGCGAGATGTCCAACGTTGTCCTATCTATCGACGGAAGAAAATCTGTCAACGATTATTTCCGGGTATTGCCCAACGGTCAGGGCTGCTACGATATGATCCTTCCAAAGTATAAAAAGCTTGTTGAGGGAAGAGGCGACAAGGAATACTACGTCCGCGGCACGTTTACCAATAAGAACCTGGACTTCTCAAATGACGTTTTCGCCCTGTATGAAGCCGGATTCGACCAGATATCAATTGAACCCGTCGTCGGCGACGGCGACGAATATGCCCTTACTATGGGAAATCTTCCGGCGGTGTTCAAGGAGTACGAGGTGCTTGCACAGCGAATCCTGGACAACGAGAAAAAGGGCGGAAAATTCAATTTCTTCCACTTCATGCTTGACCTGGATCAGGGACCCTGCGCTATCAAGAGGCTTCGTGGCTGCGGCTGCGGAAACGACTACGTTGCCATTACTCCCGACGGAGATATTTACCCCTGTCACCAGTTTGTTGGCATGGAAGAGTACAAAATGGGCAATATTGACGACGGCACCTTTAACGAGGAAATGAAGGCTGATTTCGCAAACTGCCACGTTTACTCGAAGCCGGAGTGCCGCAAGTGCTGGGCTAAGTTCTACTGCAGCGGCGGCTGCAACGCCAATAATTACCAGTATATGGGCGATGTTCGCTCCGCTCATAAGATCTCCTGCGAGCTTGAAAAGAAGCGTCTGGAATGTGCCATAATGATGAAGGCTGTCCGGACCTTCGGGGAACAGGGAGAATAAGTTAATATAAAATTATCGGGCTGCTGCAATTATTGATTTGCAACAGCCTGATTTGTTTTTGTAATGAAAATATTTAGGGAACGCCGACTATTAAGAAAAGCCCTCCTGCCTTAGGGAGAGCTTTTCTGAGAGGGATATTGAAAATGACTTTACTGAACCGACTCAGGAAGTGATGTAATTATTCCTGCATCGTATCTCTGAATACTCAGGGCATCCATAGCTGTGATTCCGCCGCCTCGTTCATAAACGTCAGCATTGTTCTCACCCTTGCCCTCGAACTGGTATTTGTCGCCGTTGCCTATAACCTGGAGTATCAACGTAGCGTCGGCAATGTCGACCACGCCGTCCACATTTGCATCTCCAAGGAGTCCCGGCTCGTCGGGAATTTCCGTTGTAACAACAGAAGCAGCCGTCGTAACAGTCGTCTCAGGCGTTGTTACCGGAGCTGTGGCTGTCGTTGTAACGATCGGAGCAGCCTGCTCTCTTACGAATACGCCATAATTGATAACGGAATATTCTGTGCTGTTTGTTCCGAGTGTTACAGTCTCTCCCGCCTTGAACGTTTTCTCGTAAATGTCGAACATAACGTCGTTGCTGGAAGCAGCCTGCTCCCCTGTTTTTGTCCATGTGCCGAGCCACTGGGGAATCGCCCCTGTTGTGGACTCAACTCTCGTATCGAGAGCAACCGAAACTGTTATATCCTTTGCAGCTGTAAATACTGCCAGATCTGCGTCCAGCTTCTTTGAATCGCAGGCAGTCTGGATAAGCTCCGCCCCGATAAGAGATTCGGGTATCTGTGTGTATGTGAAGTCGCGGTCGCCGAAAATAAGGTCGCCTACAGCCGCTGATTCATCAATTTTCCATTTGCCAAGGCGCTCGATATCCTTCTGTTCAAGGTTGCTGACAAGCTTTCCGTTGAGCCTCGGGACGTCGATCTCCAGTATCCACTTCTGGTCGTCGGAATCGTTGCAGGTCCACTGGATAACGTTCGCGCCGCTGTCCTTTGATGCTGACGTTATGCCTATTCCGCTTTCGTCATTTGTAGCCTTTGTGCATATTGCATATGTGCCGTCGCCGTTGTCCACGAGCTTGAAAAGCTGCGCGTCGCTGTTCGTATTCGACCAGATGCCTATGTTTGTGCCGTTGTCTGTCTTGCCGTAGTCCAGATCGAGAAGATAGGTCTTTCCGTCGCCTAATTCGGAATAGACGTAGTAGTAACCGGCTTCTGCCGACTCTTCAAATCTCCAGACCAACGAACCTGATGTGCCCTGCTGAACGTTTGCACCGTTTTCAGCCTTTGCGTCAGCGACTTCGAGGTAAAGACCGCTGTTCTTATTCTTTATCTTATAATTGTATCCTGTGTTGATAGAAGCTCCTGCCTTGCCGAGGCTGACGCCTGTTGTATTTACGCTGTCAGTAGGTCTTGCAGGAAGATCGTAGCCTGTTCCCAGGAAAAAGCTTGTATGGGGAGGCTGGTTGTACGCGGTATTCTGTGCGGATACCTGCATACGATAGTGAGCGTCGTGCATAAGGGTCGTGATACGATACTCCGTGGTGTAATTTGTCGCGTATATTCTTACGGACTTGCTGTCGGCAGCTCTTACAACGAGTTCCTCACGCCAGTCGCCGAAAATATCAGCGGAGAGACAGGGCGTGCCCTTTGTTGTGTTGCAGGTGTAATAGCCGTCTGTGGTGAGAAGTGTCGTAAGGGTGCCGTCCTCCTTCATCTTTGTTATGGTCGCCGGAGAATCGGTATAACCGTCAAGTATCTCGCGCTCCAGGTCGCCGTCCCAGTATGAAAGGAAGTTTATCGCCGGACGTCTGCATGAAAGCGTCTCGCCCTTTACGTTCTTGACCTCATTGCCGTTTCCCCAGAGCTCAGCGCCCGGGTTGCCTGCCCAGACGTTATCGGCGCAGCAGCGTCCTGTATCTCCCGAGCCGTTGTTGTGGAAGATCTGCTTTCCGGTGTCGCAGTCGATGAGAGTAACGCCGTAGCCTGCGGATTTGTCCTCGTGGCATATCCATGCCTCGATTCCTGGATTTGTTGGGTCGAGATCGCCAACGTGCATTGCGTCGCCGTGACCCTGATCCGTACACCATTTGAGAGTCCCATCGTGGTCGATGCAGGTTGAACCGGTGATGATCTCCTGCTTTCCGTCGCCGTCAACGTCAGCCGGCATGGAGTTATGGTTTCCGTCGCCGTAGCCCAGCACGCTGGAGCTTGTTCCGGTATCGAACGCCCACATCTTCACGAGCTTCTTGTTCTCGACCTTATAGGCTGTAGCCGTCATGCGTCCATAGTAGCCTCGTCCTGTAACGATACAGGGATGAACGCCGTCCAGATATGCGACAGTACCCCAGAAGCGGTCGACGCGGTTGAACTTATCGCTGCTCTTGCCCCATTTCGTTGTGTCGCCTCTGCCAGGCTCGTAGTTTATAGTATCGAGAGCCGCGCCTGTTTCGCCGTCGAAGAGTGTGTAGAACTCATTTCCGGTTATGATAAAACCGTCGCCGTTCACGTAACTCTTTGAGCCGTCGCCGATAACCTTTCCCGTTCCGTCCACTGTTCCGTCGGAGGTTTTACAGGTCATTTCAGCCTTTCCGTCAAGGTCGAAGTCGCCGACATAGAACTGGGTATAATGCGCGCCTGCGCGGATATTGACGCCTAAATCAATTCTCCACAAGCGTGTGCCGTCCAGCCTTATGCAGTCGATATAGACCTTATCGGTCTTGCCCTTCTGCGAATTGTCCTTGGAATTGCTCGGATCCCACTTTACGAAAAGCTCGTACTGTCCGTCACCGTCAACATCGCCTACCGACATATCGTTAGGGCTGTGGATGCTTGAGGGCGGCGACATCGGGATGTCGAAATAAGTGTTGTTGGAAATGAGAGTGCAGTCCTCAGAGCCGACCACCGAGCCGCTGGGCGAGAGGGTGTCCACGCGGTATTTCGAGGTCGATTTTCCCTGAGCGTCGAGATAGCAGGTCGCCTTTCCTACTTCGCTTGTGTAGATAAGCGTACCGTCGCGGTAGAGCTTATAGACTGCGTTGTCGTCGTCGTTGGCGAGATACCGCCAGCTTACCAGCATTCCGCTGCCGGTGTTGACTGCTGATATTCCCCTGTTCAGATATTCCAGCATGACGTTTGAAGCTGCATTAGCCTCGGTAACGCTGTTTATGCCTTTTTCGGGAATAATAACGCAGGATGCGGTAATTGCAGCCGCTGCCGCAGCAGATACCAGCTTTTTGAAGTTGAACTTCATTTCAATTCCCCCTGTAAACTTGCTTTTTATTTCTGTTTTAAACCATTAACATTTTGTTTACAATAATATTATACACAAATAATCTCCCTTTGGCAATCAATAATCATATCATCTTGAGAAGATTATTTTAATTCACGTGAAAAACATTCATTTTAGTCTTGCATTTCCATCGGAATTATGATATAATATTACATATATAAAATAATCAGACGTTCACAATTCTATCATTCCGGAGGCAAAAGTGAAAAAGAGACTTTTGATAGGAGTCGTATTGACCGACTGCCATATTAATTTTCAGGAGGAAGTTCTCAAAGGCATTATTTCCCAGGCGTTCAAAAGCAGCTGCGATATCGCCGTTATTACTACTTTTCACGATTTCAGCTACGAAACGCCCCATAAATTACTGGAAGCCAAAATTCTTGACCTGATCCTTTCCGACAGGTTTGACGGATTCCTCTGCATGAAAAATACTTTCCATAATATTGAGATCAGAAAACGTATTGACGAGCTGCTCCTCCGTTCCGGAAAGCCTGTTATGCTTCTGGATTCCGAGGAGCACAGGAGCTTTGAAGCCACGGCTATCGACGACCGCTCTGCTATAGAAAAGCTGACCGACCACCTTATCGAGGTCCACGGCTTTAATAAGATATACTGCCTGACCGGTCCGAAAAACGTCTTTGTCGCTGAGGAACGGCTTGCAGGCTTTAAAAACTCTATGCGAAACCACGGCTTGTATTACGACAAAAGCTGCTGTATTTACGGCGATTTCTGGAAGGATGCCGCAAAGGAGCTGGCGGAGCGGATAATAAACGGCAGCCTGGCGCGTCCGGAGGCTGTAGTCTGCGGAAACGATATTTCCGCTATCGCACTCGCCGAAAACCTGCGGCATGGAGGTATACGCGTGCCCGAGGATATTGCCGTGACCGGATACGACGCATCTCCGGAGGGAAATCAGTTTTCCCCGATCATAACAAGCTACAACAGACCGTATTTTCAGCTGGGAACAGAGGGCTTCCGCCGGCTGTTCCGCGTAATTACCGGAAAGATCACCGACAGGCTCCCCAACAAGGCAAGCGGTTTCCGACCTGGATGCAGCTGCGGATGCAGGGTAGATCCGCCAAAGATAAAAACACCCCGGAATAAAGTCGTCAATAGCATTCTTGAAGGAGATCTTCTCTGCCGCGATATGCTATTCGATATTACTTCAACAGAAACTCCGAGAGAGCTTGCCGACAGTATTGACAATTACACCTATTATATCTACAAAGCAAATAAGATCTTTATCTGTCTGACGGAAGGCTTCATGAATTCCAGCAGGGAGCCGGACAAGAAACTGGATTTTATCCCTGACGGCAATATGCAGATGATATTGGCAAAATCGTCTGTTCAGCGTCTTTACGACTTTGAGGAGACCTTCACGGCGGACAGGCTTCTGCCGATCTACGACGCTGAGCGCAGCTATCCCTGTGCGTACTACTTTACACCGCTTCATTTCAAGGAGAATTTCTTCGGCTACACCGCAGTCTCTTTCGGAAAAGAACCCATGAGCTTCAATCAGCTATTCCATTACTGGACGAATTATATAAACGTAGCCCTGGAACAGGTGCGTATAAAGTCGATACTTAACAATACGCTTTCAACAGCTCATCGAGCTATGCTCCACGACGCACAGACCGGTCTTCTCAACAGAGCCGGAGTCAAAAAGGCATACGCCGACCAGCTTGGCTATATGAAAAACCGCAGCGACACGGTCAGCTTCATCCGCATACAGCTTACCGGACTTAACGATGCTGTTTATCAGAATGACGAAGAAAAGTGCATCCGGATAATGCGGAACTTCGTCTCCGTTCTCCGGAACAGCCTCCGAAGCGACGAGATACTCGGCTACTGGACAGCCTATACCTTTGCGGTGATAACGCCTTTTTCCGATCGCTGCGATGAGATCTTCAAGAGCTTGCAGGACGCCCTGCCCCAGACCGCTTTTGAGGAGAACGAAAACTGCAACATCGACTTCACCATCGGAATGCACACACAATCAGCCGATTCCGAAAATCCGCCCAGCTCTGCGCTGCACAAGGCTGCTGTGAATCGCGTATCCAGCTACACGGTATCTGAATCCACCGGAAATCCCCAGTACGAGAAGCTATGCGTGCTTCGCGGCAGGATAATGAAAAATCCGGAGCTTCCGTGGAATATAAGCGAGATTGCCGCAAAGCTCTACCTGAGCAAGAGCTATCTGCAAAAGATATACAAGAGCTACTTCGGCAAGAGCATAATCGAAGAGATGATAATTTTCCGTATTGAAAAGGCAAAGGAGCTGCTTAACACTACGGAGATGACGGTTACGGAAATTGCCCAGAAATGCGGCTATTCTTCTTATAACTATTTCGTCCGCCAGTTCAAAGGCGCGGAGGGAGTCGCTCCGTCGGAGTATAGGAAAAAATGATCCTTATGAAAAATGCTGATGCGGTTGCATCAGCATTTTTTTAATCATAATTCAACGCCAGACGATAATCGACTGCACCCGTGAAAGGATCGTACATTATATCTTCATTGTCGCTGCTGGCTATGAGATAGGAGTCCTTATAGAACACAGGTATAAACCAATAGCTCTCCGTTACCGCCCTCTCCGCAGCAGTATAGGCGCTTACAAGCTCCGTCACCGCAGAACATCCCATAAGTCCGCCGGAAAAGCCCTCCTCCGGAACAGCCGCCGCCATAAACGGAAGCTTTTCTATCTCCCGGAAAAAAGAAATGCCCATTGATACACGGCTTCGCAGCGGATAAAGAGCTATGGTGAAATCGCCCTCGGCGACGCGCCTGTCGAACTCCTCCGCCGACACGTCCTCGATGCCGATATAGAAGCCAAAAAGCTCCTGCCATCTCCTGGTTACAATGTGGAGATAGGTGGAATTGACAGTCTCGGCGTTGACGAGAATCTTTATCTCTCCGAAATTTTCCGCACCCAGTTCAGCCTTTGCCGCGTTCAGACATTCAACAGCCTCATCCGGAGAATACGCCGTAAAAGCGTCGGAGACCAGTTCACGGTAGCTTCTGCCGTGGAGCATCACCGCAGGCGGAATAATTCCTCCGGCAGTCTGCAAGCCGCCCTCCAGCTCCTTTGAAAGGCTCTCCCGGTCGATCGACAGGGCAAGCGCCTTTCTGAGGTTTTCATTGGCGAAATATTTATTGTCCGGTGAGAAGATAAGCCCAAGGGTATTCGCCGGTATTCCCTCTATTACGTACTTTTCTGGATTATATCCGCTGCTGCTCATGGAGGTGAAGCACTCGATATTGTCCTCCTTGAACTCCGCCTTTATATCCTCCTCGCTGTCCTCGATAGTAAAACTGAGGAAAGACGGCATAATATCGAAGGTCTCGCTCCAATTGGCATCGTTTCGCTTCATATAGAGGATGTTATTGCTGCCGTATGGATCGTAGAACCACTGGCGGACGAAGAAAGCTCCGTTGGACATGACCGATCTGTCGTCAAGACCGTATCTGCCCTTGGTGGAGTTGAAAAATTCCTCGTTGCAGGGAAAAGCTCCGGCAGTAGCCATAACGCTGAGGAACTCCGCGTTCGGCTCATTCAGAACGATTTGCAGCGTTCTGTCGTCGGGCGCGTAAATCTCCGCAAATGAAGTCGGTTCAAGCTTGTGCATTACCTCGTATGCGCCCATTATACAGGAAAAATCCTCCGCATAGGGCGATTTCATTGCCGGGTCAAGAACTCTTCGCAGGGCAAAAGCATAGTCCTGTGCCGTGACCGGAAAATATTCGTCCTCAGTGATAACGTCGTCGTCGTTCTCATCGAAAAACCAGAAATTATCGTCCTTAAGCGTAAAAGTATAGACCATGCCGTCCTGGGACACCTTATAGCTCTCCGCATTCCGGCACACCACGTTTCCGCTGCTGTCTATCTCCATAAGTCCGCTGTAGAGATTTTTTATGACCGTATTTGAGGCGGGATCGTCGGCGAACTGCGGATCAAGGCTTTCCGGATTTCCCAGGAGCGGAACATCGAACATATGTCCCGTACCCGTACCCTTATCCTCGTTTCCGCAGGCGAAAAGACTTCCGCTAAGAATTATGCCGACTGCCGCAGCCGTAATTTTTCTTAATTTCAACATTGGGGACACCCCTGAATCAGCTAAGTGTAACTGTTACGACGAATCCGCCGCAGTTGTCGCCGGAGACGGTATACGCCTTGTCTGTGGGAACATCAACAGATGTGCTGCCCTCGATAGCAGTTATATAGTAAACGCTGTAGCTGCCGCTCTCCGTCGTTATCTCCAGCGGCGCGTCCTTAGTATATGACTTCACCTGCGAAATATACTCCTCAAGGCAAAGATCATTTTCTTTCATATAGACAGCATGAGGAACGCCGACATAGCGGTATGTATAGCTTCTTGGCTTCTCCCCTGTCTGCTCCTGCTTGCCCTCCGGGTATCTCACGATAAAGCCGTATTTGCAGGCGTTGTCGGCAAACCAGGTGTAATTTTCCTCCGCCGTCATGGGAGAAAATCCGTATGCGCTGGAGCTGTCGTAATGGTAGATATCGAAGGTGCGTCCGGTGTGATAGTCGCAGTGACCAGCCTCGAAGGTCGTCGAGCGTCCGCTTGTATGGCGGTCGTTCTGCTCGTCAAAGGTACGGAAGCCGTCCTGGACAAAAATATCCGTGTCCGAAATGCTCATATAAGCCGCATAAGCCTCTATCATAGCATTAAGCTGAGTTATAACATTGCCGTCCAGCTTTGTAACCAGGTCTCCAGCCTCGTACAGGTCGCTTCTGTTCTCATATACCGGAACATAATTGTCCGTATTTTCCAGGAACTTGCACTCATACTCCGCGTTTACCAGCATAAGGTCGCCCTTGTGGACTTCTTCAGCTGCAAGCGCAAGGCTTCCGCCGTTTTCGGCAGGCTGAGTCGTCGGCTCTTCCGCATTATCGTCCTGCACCGTGGCGGCAGTTGTACCCGTATTATCAGAAGGCTTTTCCGCCTCCGCAGCGGTCGTTGTGACAGCCGCCGTCTTTCCGTCCTCGTCAGGCTTTTTCTCTCTGAAGCAGCCGCTTGTGCATGATGTAATGAGGACAATGAGAACCACAACTATAAGGACGAGAATTACAATTCTGTCGTATCTGATGCGGTATTTTCTCTTTCCTCTTCTCTTGTCTCCCTGTGTCATTTTTATCTCCGTTTCTGTTCTTTTTTCTCTTTTCTTTTTAATATTTTTAAGAGAACGCCCTGCAAGAGAGGGCGTTCACTCTTTTGTAACAGTCCTCCGGACTGTTACAAAATTAACCCTTTGCGGAGCGCCTGAAGGCATTATCGACGTTCCGTCGATGTGGGACTCTGTCCCACACCCTGCCAGAGGCGCTGCCTCTGGACTCTGCAAAAGGGACCAGTCCCTTTTGAAACCCAATGTCGCGCTATGATTATTTTTTTATCATAATTTTCTCCGCGCAGTTTACTCCGCCGCAATATTTCTGTATTCCGACGGCGTACAGCCTCGATGCTGCTTGAACTGACGCATAAAATAGGAGTCGCTTTCATAGCCGCATTTTTCGGCAACGGCGCTGACCGAAAGCTCCGTTGTCAGCAGCAGCTCTGCCGCGTAATTGAGTCTGCTCTCGATAACGTCCTGGCGAAAGGTCACGCCGAACGCCTCCAGATAGATCCTGTGAAAGTAAGTCCTGCTCACCGCAAGCCGCCTGCACATATCGTCTACCATCCAGTCGAACATAGGGTCTTCGTATATCTCGCTGCGTATTTCTTTCAGCCCGGCATACTTCGGAACTGTCTGCTCCTCCGGTTTTATGCCCTTTGCGGCGCTTTCCAGGCTTATGAAAATTATTCTCAGGTAAAGCTCCCCAAGCTCTGCCTTCCGGCTTCCGACAATGCTTTTCTGTATGCTGAGATTTTTTATCGCCGACGCCGTCATATACTCGTCGGCAAGCTCTATAGGTGTATTCAATGGTATATCCATTCCCGAAAGATACTGCTTATCCGCTGTGGAAAGCCGGAAGTATATCATATCATACTTCACGTTCTTTCCCACAATGCTCCTGAACCGGCATCGTCGTCCCGGCGTGCTGATAATAGCCGTACTTCCGCCGAAAACTCTCTCTGCGCCGCCTATCGACATTATTACCGGACTTCTGAAAAGATACAGACAATATGAGCCTGTTTCGGGACGCTCAAATGTACCTGTTTTCTTCAAGCCCACACTGATCTTAGTTATCTGCATATCAGACCTCCTCGGAAACTAATGCACACCGTATGTCAAATATTTTTTCATATGGCTGCGTTGTCCTCCTCAGAGGACGACAGTCCGCTTTCGTCGTCCGCCTTGCCATACGACAAAATCTTCAGCCATATGACGCACCTTAGTTTCCGAGGAGGTCTATTCACATAGCTCAGGAGGCAGCGTTTTTCTGCCTCCGATACGTATTATTACTTTTTAAGAGCCGTCCTGACAGTCTCAGCGATATTTTCCGCGGACAGTCCAAATTCCTTCAACAGCTCTACAGCAGGACCGGAATGACCGTATTCGTCGTTTACGCCGATTTTTACAACGGGAACAGGACAGCACTCTGTAACCGCCTCAGCAACAGCCGAGCCGAGTCCGCCGATAACGCTGTGCTCCTCAGCCGTAACAATAAGACCTGTCTCCTTTGCACACTTGCAGATAAGCTCCTTGTCCAGAGGCTTTATGGTGTGGATATTTACCACTCTTGCGGAAATTCCCTCAGCCTCGAGAGCCTTTGCAGCCTCCATAGCCTCGTTGACCATAAGTCCTGTTGCAACAATCGTCACGTCGCCGCCGTCTTTCAGGACAACGCCCTTGCCGAGCTCGAACTTATATGTCTCTCTGTCATTGATAACAGGAGCGGCAAGTCTGCCGAAACGCATATATACAGGGCCGTTGAAGTCCAGAGCTGCTCTTACAGCAGCCTTAGCCTCAACATCGTCGCAGGGATTGATGATAGTCATTCCGGGAATCGTTCTCATAAGGGCGATATCCTCGCAGCACTGATGTGTCGCGCCGTCCTCGCCTACGGAAATTCCGGCATGAGTTGCGCCTATCTTCACATTCAGATGCGGATAGCCGATAGAGTTTCTCACGATCTCATATGCTCTTCCAGCCGCAAACATTGCGAATGTGCTTGCGAAAGGAATCTTTCCGCAGGAAGCGAGACCTGCCGCAACACCCATCATATTAGCCTCCGCAATACCGCAGTCGAAGAAGCGGTCGGGATATGCCTTCTTGAAAATTCCTGTCTTTGTAGCTGCCGCAAGGTCTGCGTCCAGAACGACAAGCTCCTTATATTCCTCGGCAAGCTCCTTTAATGCCTCGCCGTAGCTCTCTCTTGTAGCTTTTTTCATTACCTCTGACATATTCTTACGCCTCCTCTATTGCATTAAGCTGCGCAGAAAGCTCTGCCATAGCCTGTTCATACTGTTCCTTATTGGGAGCTGTTCCGTGCCAGCCCACCTGATTTTCCATAAAGGACACACCCTTGCCCTTTGTTGACTTCTGAATTATCGCAACAGGCTTTCCCTGAACCGCTGCGGCTTCGTCAAACGCCTTTTCAATGCTGTCGAAATCGTGAGCGTCCATTGTGATAACGTGCCAGCCGAACGCTGCAAACTTATCTGTGATCGGCTCAGGCGAGCAGACCTCTGTGATAGGGCCGTCTATCTGGAGTCCGTTGTTGTCAACGATAGCCACCAGGTTGTCCAGCTTGTAATGTGCGCTGAACATAGCAGCCTCCCAGACCTGACCCTCCTCGATCTCGCCGTCGCCGAGGACAGCGTATACCTTGTAGGACTTTCCGTTAAGCTTTCCGGCAAGAGCCATACCTGCCGCTGCGGAAATTCCCTGACCAAGAGAACCGCTTGACATATCAACGCCGGGAGTGTGGATGCAGGGATGTCCCTGGAGCATCGCGCCGATGTGACGGAGAGACTTCAGCTCCTCCTCCGGAAAATATCCCTTCTGCGCCAGAACGGAATAAAGCGCCGGAGCGGTATGTCCCTTTGATAGAACAAGTCTGTCTCTGTCAGCATCATCTGGATTTTTCGGATCAACGTTCATCTTGTTGAAGTAGAGATATGTCAGCGTGTCGCTGATCGAAAGTGAGCCGCCGGGATGTCCGGACTTTGCGTTATATGTTCCCTCAATAACGCCCATTCTCACTTTGCATGCTGTTTTCATTAGTTCCTTTTTCATTGAAGCTTCCATTTTTTTCCTCCGTTATATTTAATACTAATAACCAATTGTTCTATGGATAAAGCCGTTGGATAGACTGTGACTGATCAAGGAAAACGACCGCAGGCAGGCTGTCGCCTGTCAAGGGCGTTTGACGCAGAGCAGGCGCAGTATATACGGCGGATTTATCCGTAGGTTAATTGGTTATTAGTATAAGACAATGAATTGTCTGTTATACGTTGTATAAGCTCTGCCAGCGCACCCTCGTCGTTGGTGCGTGTCAGGACAATATCCGCAGCGTTTTTCACCGATTCCTCGGCATTTGCAGGACACACGCCTATGTCAGCCGCCTGTATCATTTCAAGATCGTTGTCGAAATCGCCGACAGCGATAAAGGTGAAGTCCTCCATGCCCTCCAATTTCCGGTATTCCGCAAGAGCCGAGCCTTTGCTTACGCCCTTTGGCAGCATCTCCAGAAATATATCCGAGGAGCGGACAAAATCTGCCTCTCCGGTATAGCCGAGCTGCTCCGTGAGAAGCTGCAAATGTGGTATATCCTCCGGGGCAAGGGCGAAAAGGACTTTAAGCCAGCCGCCCTCCGGAATTTCCGGCAGGCTCATGTACTCCGGCGTAATGCCGCAGAGCCGTGTGTGGAGCTGCTGATATTCCGTGTTGCTGAACACGTATGTACCCTTATCCGTCAGCACTTCGCCGCCGGTTTCCGGCATAAGCCGCAGAAGCTCCATGCTCATTTCCCGGCTTGCCGCAGGCAGCGGACTGCTGCAGAGCAGCTTTTCCTGACTGTAGTCGTATATACCTCCGCCGTTGTACATTATAACAGGCATATGAAGAGGCAGAATACTGCGGTACTGACGGAAGGACTGTATCGTCCTGCCTGTCGCCACTGTGAATTTTCCGCCCATATCGATAAATTTTTCAATGGCAGCCATGTCCTCGCCGCTTATTGTTTTCTTAGAAGTGAGAAGAGTTCCGTCCATGTCACTTAAAAGAATGATTTTTTCTATATCCATAGCCGTATCACATCTTCTCCAATTTGTTTATCACAGCGGAAAACCATTCCGGCAGCTCCGCCGCAAATTCCAGATATTCGCCGGTAGAGGGATGAATAAACCCGATCCTCCGCGCAAAAAGGCATTGTCCCTCCAGACCCCTATACGGCTTTCCGTACACGTCGTCTCCAAGCACCGGGTGTCCGATGTAGGCGAGGTGAACCCGTATCTGATGAGTCCGTCCTGTCTCCAGCCGCAGCCGTAGATGAGCATATCCGCCGTACTGCTTTATGACAGTGAAGTGAGTTACCGCCCCCCGGGAATTTTCCGTTGTCACGCACATTTTCTTCCTGTCGGTCTTATGCCTGCCGACAGGCGCGTCAATAGTTCCCTCGGCTTCTCTGAAATATCCGGAAGCTATCGCCTCGTATTCCCTGGTAAAGCTGTGCGCCTTTATCTGCTCCGCAAGGTGCAGGTGAGCCTTGTCGTTTTTCGCAACTATAAGAAGTCCTCCGGTGTTTTTGTCGATCCTGTGGACGATGCCCGGACGTATCACTCCGTTTATTCCTGAAAGACTGTCTCCGCAGTGGTACAGCAGGGCGTTTACGAGTGTTCCGCAGTAATTTCCGTGAGCCGGGTGGACTACCATTCCCTTGGGCTTGTTCACCACAAGCAGATCGTCGTCCTCATAGACAATATCAAGGGGAATATTCTCCGGGACAGCGTCCATCGGATGCGCCTCTGGTATATCGACCGTTATCCGGTCGCCGCTTCTCAGCTTGTAATTCTTGTTGACGGTCTTTCCGTTAACGAGGATTCTTCCCTGCTCCAGAAGCCCCTGAACTGCCGAACGGGTAAGAGCGTCCTGATTTTCTGCGACAAATTTGTCTATCCTTATTCCCGGCGTTTCGGCGTACAGATCAATAATCTCACTCATCCGCCGAAGCCTCCCCGGAAGCCGCAGCCGCCTTTTTCGCCTTTTCCTGCCTGGGCTCTATGAAGATCACATAAATGAGAACCATTGCAAATGCGCAGGTCACGCAGATATCCGCCACGTTAAAAATGGCAAAATGGAACAGCCGCACCTCGAACATATCCACCACATAGCCCAGCCTTATACGGTCAATGAGATTACCGATCCCTCCGGCTGCAAAGAGCATGACAGAAAAGGAAAGGAATTTCGACTTTTTCAAGGACATGAACATATAAACGACAGCCGCCGCGATAACCAGCGAGGTGAAGCCGACGAGAAACCAGCGTTTTCCCGCCATACTGCCGAAGATCGCGCCTCTGTTTTCAAGATATGTCAGGTCGAGTATCTCGAAATCTCCGAAGTGGATGAAATCCATGCTGCCCTTTGGCTGGAGCGTGTGAACAGCCCAGTATTTCACAAGCTGGTCTGCTCCCACGAAAAGGAAAATTGCCGCTATTAAAATTATGGTCATATTTTCTCCTTAACGCAAAACTTGCCTGCCGTTAGCAAAGACTCCTGTAACAGCAGGCAAATTAAATGATTACACTTCAACAGCCACTGCGCATCTCTCGCAGAGATCGGGGTGATCGTGGTTTGTGCCGACATACTTTGAGTAGCACCAGCAGCGCTCGCACTTACCGCCCTCTGCCTTCTCAACAGCGAAGGAGGTCTCGCCCTCTGCCTTTTCAACTGCTACGTCGGAAACGATAAGTATTTCCTTGAGCTGGTCAGCCATTGCTGCAAAGCGGTCATAGTCGCCGTCCGCCGCCTTGATGATTACCTTAGCTTCAAGTGACTTACCAAGAACCTTAGCGTTTCTTGCCTCTTCAAGAACCTTATTTACGTTCTCACGGACATTATAGATAAATTCCCACTTTGCAGCAAACTCGCCGCTGAACCCGATACCTGACTTTTCGGGCATCTGATTCAGGAAAACGCTCTGTGTGTCGTCCTCGGAGCCGTGAGGCATAAACTGCCATATCTCCTCTGCTGTAAAGGAAATGATAGGAGCCATAAGCCGTGTCAGCGCGCTGAGTATCCTGTACATAACAGTCTGTGCGGCACGTCTTGCCTCAGAAGCTTCCTTTTCGCAGTAGAGTCTGTCCTTGATGATGTCAAGGTAGAAGTTGGACATATCAACAACGCAGAAGTTGTGGATAGCGTGGAAAGCGATGTGGAAGTCGTACTTTTCGTAGCCCTCCCTGACAGTGTCCATGAGAGCGTCAAGCTTCATCATAGCCCACTTGTCAAGCTCTGTCAGCTTATCGTATGAAACGCAGTCCTTATCCGGGTCAAAGCCTGCGCCGTTGCCCAGGTTGCCCAGGATATATCTTGCAGTATTTCTGATTTTCTTGTAGGCATCAGAAAGCTGTCCGATAATGGTCTTTGAGATCCTGATGTCGCTGTGATAATCGGAAGAAGCGACCCACAGTCTGAGGATATCCGCACCGTACTGGTCGGTGATCTCGTGGGGATCAATTCCGTTGCCGAGGGACTTGTGCATGACCTTGCCCTCGCCGTCAACTACCCAGCCGTGGGTGCAGACAGCCTTGTAGGGTGCAGTTCCCTTGTATACTACGGATGTAAGAAGCGACGACTGGAACCAGCCTCTGTACTGATCCGCGCCCTCAAGATAGAGGTCGGCAGGCCATGTCAGGGCGTCAAAATCGTCCATAACGGCAGTATGTGAAACGCCGCTGTCGAACCATACGTCCATGATGTCATATTCCTTGGTAAACCTGCCGCAGCCGCACTCACACTTCACAGTGTCGGGGATAAACTCCTCAGGCTCTCTTATCCACCAGGAATCCGAGCCTTCCTTGCGGAAAAGGTCGGCGATAGCCCTGATAGTCTCGTCGTTATAGATCGGCTTTCCGCAGTCCTTACAGTAAACTACAGGTATCGGCACGCCCCATGTTCTCTGACGGCTGATACACCAGTCGGAACGGTCTCTTACCATGCCCTTGATCCTGTCCTCGCCCCATTCAGGGATCCACTGAACGTCCTCGATAGCCTTTATTGCCTCGTCCTTGAAGCCGTTTACAGAGCAGAACCACTGTTCAGTTGCGCGATAGATGATGGGGTTGTTGCATCTCCAGCAGTGAGGATACTGGTGAACGATCTTCTGAGTTGCCAGCATCGCTCCGACCTCGACAAGCTTTGCAGCGATAGCCTTATTTGCCTGGTCTGTATCCATTCCCTCGAACTCGCCTGCCTCGGCAGTCTGCTTTCCCTTTGCGTCAACGCATACGATGATGCCGATATCGTCGTAATTCTTGCAGACCTCAAAGTCCTCAACACCGTAGCCGGGAGCAGTATGAACGCATCCTGTACCGCTCTCGAGAGTTACATGGTCGCCGACGATAATGGGCGATGATCTGTCATAGAGAGGATGCTTTGTTTTCATTCCCTCCAGCTCCGCGCCTGTGAAGATGTGCTCGGTCGTATAGTCGGTTATGCCTGCTGTCTCCATTGTTGCGGCAACAAGCTCCTCCGCCATTACGTAGTACTCGCCGTTAGCGTGAACAAGCGTATAGTTATACTCCGGACCAAGGCAGATAGCGAGGTTTCCGGGGATAGTCCATGTAGTTGTAGTCCAGATAACGAAGTAGATATTTGAAAGGTCAAGTCCGAGCTTTGTGAACATTCCCTTGTCGTCGGTCACGTTGAACTTTACGTAAATTGAGTAGCAGGGGTCGTTTGAGTACTCGATCTCAGCCTCGGCAAGCGCCGTATTACAGTCCGGACACCAGTAAACCGGCTTCAGACCCTTGTACATATAGCCTCTCTTCGCCATTTCGCCGAAAACCTCGACCTGACGCGCCTCATATGCCGGGCGGAGAGTAAGATAGGGATAGTCGTAATCGCCAAGCGTGCCGAGTCTCTTGAACTGCTTCATCTGGTTCTGTACGTGAGACATAGCGAAATCGTGGCAGTGTTTTCTCAGCTCTACCGGAGGGATCGCGCCGTTCTCCACGCCGATGGACTTCATTGCCTTTAGCTCGATAGGCAGTCCATGAGTGTCCCAGCCGGGAACATAGGGCGACTTAAAGCCGCTCATATTCTTGTACTTGACGATAAAGTCCTTCAGCGTCTTGTTAAGAGCCGTACCGAGGTGGATCTCACCGTTTGCGTAAGGAGGGCCGTCGTGGAGAATAAATGTAGGCTTACCCTCATTCTTCTCCATCATCTTATAATAAAGTCTTTCGTTTTCCCATTTTTCGAGAGTTTCCGGCTCTCTCTTAGGCAGATTTCCGCGCATGGGAAAGTCTGTCTTGGGAAGGTTCAGAGTTGCATTGTAATCCTGTGCCATTTATTCCATCATTCCTTTGAACACGCCCGGAGCTTGCCGGGCTTAATTATTATTCGTTGCTTGCAGCAACAGCAGCGGCAATTTCTTCAGCCGTCTCTGTCATATCAAAATCATCCTCGTATTCCTCGGGCATAGAGGAAATGAGCTCCAGATGCGACTTGTACATCTCGAAAAGGCTCTTCTTGAACTCTGCGACCTGGCGGCGTGCGTCTGTGAGAGCGTCCTTCTCCTTTGCGATCTCAAGTCTGTTCTTCTCCATAGCCTCGGCGTGCTGACGAACAGCCTCATCCTCCAGCTCGGCAGCCTTTGCCTGCGCAGCGCCGATGATCTCCTCAGCCTTTGCGGTAGCCTCGTTTATAACCTGATGACCCTGCTTCTGCGCGCCAAGAAGAGCGTCCTTGAGAGCGTCCTCGTCCTTCATGTACTCTCTTACCTTGTCGGCAAGTATCTGGATCTTATTGTTGGCTTCGATGCGGTCTTTTTCCATTTCGTCAAGCTCCGCCTCCAGCTGAGAGAGAAATTCGTCGATCTCCTCCTGCTTATAGCCGAAAGCAGCCTTTTCAAATCTTTTATTTCTTACATCTCTTGAAGTAATCATAATATTCACCTCTAAATATATTTTTTCAGAATTATGTGTATACGGTTTTTCTTTGTCACACCGTTAATACCCGAAATCAGAAATCTGCCGCAGCCACGGACGGAGAGGACATCGCCCTCTTTAAGCTCATGGGACACCGAGGTCACGGTAAAATGATTCACATTTATTTTTTCGCTCCGTATGAGCAGCGCCGCTTTTTCACGGCTTATATTCGCGGCAATGGCAACTACGCAGTCAAGCCGCATAGACGCCACTGTTCCGCCTGTTTCCTTGAATTCAGCCGTTCCCTCCAGCGTAAGCTCAAAGGGGCGGCTACCGGTCACCTTCACGCCGACTCTGCCGATCTTCGTAATGCCCGACGCAATATCTCTTGCGGCAACGTCCGTAACCGCCGCCTGCGCCATACCCCGGGCAACGGCAATATCGCCCACGGTTTCTCTTTTCAGCTGCAGCGCCATGAATGAGCCGAGAAAATCCCGGTGGCTCAGCTTGTCCTCCTGCCGGAAGGTAAAGGTCAGGCATTTTATAGGCACGCTTTCTTCAATGCAGTCAGAGAAATAGTCCGGGTAGATTCCCAGCATCCTTCTCCTTGCGTCGGAAAATCCGCCGAAAAATCCGTATTTCAGCCCGCCTCCGGAAAGCTCCGGAGATTGTCTGCACCAAAGCTCCGCCTCGGCGCATTGTCTTTCGTCAAGAAAGTGTGAAAAAACTCCGCAGCATTCTCTTTCGCAGCGCCTTGCCAGGTCGGCAAGCTTCGCCGAAAAGAGCTTGTCCGGCATATGACTATCCGGGTTCATCAGATAAATACGCCGTTATTTTCCAGCTCCCCCACCAGGTCTTCTCCTATAAATCCAACATTATACGGTGTGATGATGTATGTGAGGTTTGCAACGGGCTTCAGGCTGCCGCCGTTGGCATATGCAACGCCTACCAGGAAGTCGATGATACGTCTCTTGTTTTCGGGCGAAGCCGTCTCCAGATTCAGAACTACCGTTTTCTTTGCGATAAGATGGTCTGCGATCTGCTTTGCATCGGTAAATGCCGAGGGCTTGACGAGAACCACCTGGAGCTGAGCCGTAGTCTGGATATTGACTACCTTGTTTCTTCTTGCAGGGTCGCTGAACTGCTCTTCGTCGGCGTCTGAATCGGAATAACGGCTGTTGGAGCGCTGGCTTCTTTCGGCTCTCTCAATTCTTTCGCTTCTGTCGCCTCTTTCAGTTCTTTCGCTCCTTTCGCTCCTTTCACGAGCAGGAGTATCAGTTATCTCTTCGTCTTCCTCGTCAGCCGACAGAAAGAAATCCTTTACGGTATCAAACAGTTTCATAATATAACTCCATTCTCCGCATTCGCTTATCAGTCCCACAGAGCCAATGCGGAAAGCCCGTGAAACGAATTTTTCAGAAATAATTTCTTGCACCGAAAAGTCCCGTGCCTATCCTTACGATAGTCGAACCATGCTTTACAGCCTCGGCGTAGTCGTGGGTCATACCCATGGAAAGCTCGTCCATAGCGATGCCCTCTATATTCTTGTCCTTTATTTTATTGAACAGCTCCTCCATCCTGCCTAAGAAGACGTCGCTTTCCGAGGGCGGAGGTATTGTCATAAGACCCTTTACCCGTATGCCCTCCATTCCGGCAAGCTGTTCAAGAAGAGCGGCGACGTCATCGGGAGAGGCTCCGCTTTTTGAAGCCTCGCCGCCGATATTTACCTCGCACAGAATGTCCATGACTTTATTATGGGCAATTGCGAGGCGGTTTATTTCCTGTGCCAGCTTTACGCTGTCGACTGATTGTATCATGGTCATATCATCAATGATATACTTGACCTTATTTGTCTGTAAATGACCGATAAAATGTACCTCCGGGGATTTTCCTCCGCCAATATCGGAAATATAGGCGTCCTTCTTTGAAAGATACTCCTGCACCCGGTTCTCGCCTATGAGATCAATACCCATGCCGAAAACGCAGTTCACTGTTTCCGCCGGCACTGTTTTCGTGACAGCCATTATTCTCAGACTGTCGGCGCTTCTGCCGGACTGTGCACAGGCATCCGCAATATCCAGCCTTATCTGCTCAAGATTCTTTCTGACGAACTCGCCGCTGTAGTTATCCATTACGCTCAGTCACCCTCTGTCATAATATCGTCATACAGGGCAAGATAGGAGGAATCCTCCTCGTGCGGTTCTGAAAGCACATAATCGCTGCCCTCGTAGATAACATCTATTTTTTTGAAGAGCTTCTGTTCGCCCTTCAGTATATACACACCCTTGATGCTGGAGGAGGATTCCTCCGCGATCTCGCCGTTTTCTCCGGTAGTCTGCTGTTTTTCCTCCACGAAGCGTATAGCCTCTCTCGGAACCTTAAGGCCGTGATGCTCGCCCTTTATCAGCTCGCATTTTTCGGCTCTGTGGGAGACAAGCTCCTCGCTGAACCGGCTGCATTCTATTATAACTATACTCTTTGCAGGGTCGCCGTCATCCCGGATATCTGATATTACCGCATCGTAGACATCGCTGGAGGAGTCGAATCTCAGCTTCACAGCATCTCCGATGGCGTACTGCTTTCTCGAATTGTCCATAACTCCTGCGAGATACCAGCTGTAGCCGTCTATCAGCTTTCCGACAACGGTCGGATCATCGCTTTTACGGTCGGTTATGCTGTTTATCTCCGCCGCAGTAAGCTTGTCCAGCCGCTCGGGAGTAAGCTCTTCCTCATAGCCGTCGCAGTAGCTCACAAAATAGGCGGAGCTGTCGGACCTGATCGTTTCCGAAGGCGACACCGCTGCAGACCGCAGATCCGCAAGCTGCGCGTTTATGTCGATTATCTGCTGTTTGAAGCCTTCGGCCTGCTGCGTGATGATCTGATACGTGCTCATCTCCACAAGAAGATCCTCCATCTCGCTTTTCAGCGCGGAATAGTCCTTCATATCGCGGCTGTATATCATGCTGCGGAAGCTTTCGTCTATATTTTCTGAAAGGCTTGCCGGCTGCGCGGATTCGAGAGTTCCGGGATTCTGTATTTTTTTCAGTACGGCAAGCTCTTTTTCCAGCTGTGCTATCTGCCTGTTCCGTGCGATCTGCTCATCATCGGGATACACCTGTGCAATAACCGTGCCGCCGCCTGTTTTTCCGCCGTCGGCAACATTATAGCTCAGTACGCCTTCTCCGCTGTAGGTCACGACCTTTTCGCTGCGGATGAATACGCCCTTGAACTCCTTTGCCTCAATGGCGTCGGAGAAAAGAGCGGTCTCCGTGTCGGGAGCCTTGTTCCGGAAATTGGAGATGATGCTCACAAAGACGATAACGGCGAGGATGAGAACGCTGTTGCGCAGTATCTTTACCGCAATGCCGCTGTCGGATCTGTTGGCCTTCATTCGGCATCACCGCTTATTCGCTCTTTTCGGCAGTATCAAGTATAGAAACGGGTCTTGCCGGAATAATTGTCGAGATAGCGTGTTTATATACTACCTGCTGCTTGCCGTCGCAGTCGAAAATGGTAACATAGCTGTCGAAACCGCGAACCATTCCCTTGAACTGGAATCCGTTTGTAAGGATAATAGTTACCATGATCTTCTCCTTGCGGCACTGATTGAGGAAAACATCCTGCAAATTGATCGTCTTGTTCATACACATTCTCCATTCTTTTTCTTTATCTGGTACAATCATCTAAAGATAATTACACACATTATACATTATATCACATTATTCCGTATTTTGCTATAGCTTTTTGTGATTTTTCTAAAATTTCACATTTCTCACTAAAATCATCAAAAATTATCCACTCGATACGGTCATTTCTCCTAAACCAGGTCAGCTGACGCTTGGCATAACGCCTTGTTTCCTGCTTAATTTTATCAATGCAAGCCTCCAGCGGCATATCGTTTTCAAAATAGGGTATAAGCTCCTTATAGCCTATGGCGTTGGCGGCGGTCTTCATTTCGCCCTCCTGCCATAGCTGACGCGCCTCCTCAACGAGCCCGGCAGCCGCCATTTCGTCCACACGCCGGTCAATTCTCTCGTACAGCACGGCACGATCGGAGGTGTTCAGACCGATAATGACGGAGTCGTAAGGGCTTTCCACAAGGCGGCTCTCAGCTTTGAGCTCGCTGAATCTGCGCCCGGTAGTGTGAATGACCTCCAGCGCCCTGACGACCCGGACAAGGTTGTTCATGTGAGTTGCAGCGGCAGCCTCCGGATCGGCGTCTGCCAGCATTTTATACAGCGTCTCATTGCCCTGCTCCCGGGCGACGCCATAAAGTCTTTCCCGGTATGCCTCGTCGCTTTTTGCCTCGGAAAAATTCACATTATTCAGCAGCGAGTCGATGTAGAGACCTGTTCCGCCGACGATAACGGGCAGCCTGCCGCGGCTTAAAATGTCCCGTATCTTCTCGTTGGCAAGGGTCACATAGTCCGCCGCGCTGAAAGACGTGCCGCGGTCGAGAAGGCTTATAAGGTGATGAGGCACGCCCTTCATCTCCTCAGCCGTCGGCTTTGCGGAGGCTATATCCATTCCCTTATATATCTGCATGGAATCGGCAGAGATGACCTCTCCGCCATACGCCAGGGCAAGCTGGACTCCAAGCCAGGTCTTACCGCTTGCCGTAGGTCCGCAGACAGCTAAAATCTTCGGTTTTGCCATACTTCCACCTCGCTCACGTCCTCTTGAACTGATGATCTATACTGCTTTTTGTCATGGTGAACATGACGGGTCTGCCATGGGGACAGTGACGTATCTTTTCGTCAGAAAATACCTGCTCCGCAAGGGCGAGCATCTCCTCCGGACTGTTCTTGTCGTTTGCCTTTATAGCCGCCTTGCACGCGACGGTGTGAAGCATATCGTCAAGGGCGCCGGACTGGGGATTCTGCTTATGCATACGCAGATTATTCGCCACCTCGCTGATTATCTCCTCCGCATTCAGATCCATGACAAAGGTAGGAAGCGCAGTTGCCGTAACATAGGGCCTTTCCGAAAAATCAAAGACGAAGCCCATATCCTCCAGCAGCTCAGTATTATTTTCCAGAGCGTCGATCTCCTCCGAGGTGAGGAGCTGCTTCACGCCGACAAGCAGCTTCTGGCTGTATTGACGGCAATTCCGGCTTTTCAGCTGCTCGAAGATTATTCTTTCATGGGCGGCGTGCTTGTCTATCATAACCATTCTGCCCTCGTGCTCTACGATGATATAAAGTCCGAACGCTTCGCCGATGACCTTTATTTCGGGCTTTTCGCTGCGTATCGGCTCGGGATCTGGCTGAACTGCGGCAGGCTGCAGCTGAGCCGCAAACGAATCTCCGGTTATATAACGGAATCCCGGAACAGTCTCCTCCTGCTTTTCAACCGTTTCAACAGACTGCTCCAGGGACACAGGCTCGGTCGCAGCCGCGGGCTCATGAGGCGGAGCATACAAGGGCTTCTCCTGTGCAGGCTCAGGAGCATCCTTCGCCTCTGCCGGGTCGTCGAAAACGCCCATTCTCTCCAGCTCGTCCAGCTTTTCCTGGATACGCCTGTCCTCCGCAGCAGCCGATTCCTCCCTGCGCTGACGCTGACGCGCCATTTCCGCTTCTCTTTCGGTAATTGAGGAAATCGGCGTGAACATGAACTCCTGCTGGATAGCGCCGACCTCCTCGTCGTGCTTCGACCAGTCCCGTGGCTGCTTTGTGTCGAACTCGTAGAGGAGTCCGCCCTTTATAAAGGCGTTTTTTACCGCAAAGAAAATGGCGTCGGAAACGGATTTTTCGTCTATGAAGCGCACCTCCGCCTTTGCAGGATGTATATTTACGTCAAGCATCGAGGGCGTCATTTCTATCATCAGCACGCAGGCTGGAAAACGGCCCGTCATGAGCATATTTTCATAGGCGTTCTCCACCGCAGCCGAGCAGAGCCGGGACTTTACATATCTGCCGTTGATGAAAAAATTCTGGAACGAGCGGTTGAACTTGGAGTACAGCGGCTTGACGATATAGCCCTTGATCCTTATGTCTCCGGCTTCGTGATCGACAGGCAGCAGATCCCGGGTAAAATCCTTGCCAAAAACGGCGTATATAGCCGAAAACAGCTCACCGTCCCCGGCAGAATTGAACTCCACACGGTTGTCGCGAACCACTTTTATCGCCGTCTCCGGGTGGGACAGGGTGATCTTCTGAACTATATTGCTGACAGCATTTGCTTCGGTAACGTCCTTTTTCAGGAACTTTGCCCTTGCCGGAACATTGTAGAAAATATCGCGTATCATTATGGTAGTACCGTCCGGACAGCCGCTTTTTTCGTGGGAAATTTCATTTCCTCCCTCGATCCTATAGAGCGTGCCGTAGGTCTCGTTTTTCTGCTTCGTCATTATCTCCACCCGCGAGACTGCGCATATGGATGCAAGAGCCTCTCCCCGGAAGCCCAGTGTGAAAATATTGTCCAGGTCGTTTTTGGTGACTATCTTGCTGGTGGCATGACGAAGAAACGCCTTCGGAACGTCCTCGAACGCCATTCCGCAGCCGTCGTCGGTGACGCGGATATAAGTCGAGCCGCCGTTTTTTATCTCAACGGTAATGTGCCGCGCCCCGGAATCTATTGAATTTTCCACAAGCTCCTTGACCACAGAGGAGGGACGCTCTATCACCTCTCCTGCGGCTATAAGCTCCGATATTTCCTTGCTGAGTATGTTAATTGCCGGCATTATATCCTCCCATACATATCTCCATACTTTTTCAGAACATCCATGAACATTTTCAGATTCGTCTCCTGCATTGTGAGATCCGTGCCGTGGACTACCTCATTTGCCTTGATCTTCAGCTTTTTCGTTTTGCCGTCCTGGTCGAAGGTCATTTTTATGGTGTGCATCCTCATGAATTTCGAGAATTTTATCGAAGTCATATTCTCCAGCCACAGCGAGCCGTTTTCCACCTGCGTACCAAGCATATTGAATTTCACATAGATAAGTCGGTTGTCGGAGGTTATACCTGCGTAACCATACGTATTGTTGAGAGCTGAGGTCGATAAAGCGACCTGTCCGCCGAATCCGCAGTAAATAGGATGCCAGAACTGCTCACCCTGAGCCAGCGCCATAAGATATATCATCATGTTCTGTTGATTGAATTTTGCCATTTTATTTTCCTCCTGTTCAGATTCTTAGAACTTGTTCTTATTCCAGCATTGCCGCCATATCCCTGAGAAGCTCGCGGCATTCGCTGTCTGTCAGCTCGTCTATGTTTGTACGCTCAAGCATGGCAAGAGCGTCCTCACGGCTTGCTCCGCCGAAGCTCATCTGCCCGGACTCCTGAGCTCTTTCCGGCTTTTCCGTCCGGTGAGCCTCCTCCATTTCCCCGAGCAGCGTTCTCGCCCTGTCTATGACCTTCTGCGGCAGTCCTGCAAGCTTTGCAACGTCAACGCCGTAGCTTTCGTCAACTCCGCCGGGAACTATCTTACGCAGAAAACGTATCGTTCCGCCGTGCTTGTTTACGGCAATGCTGAAATTCCGCACGCCCTCGATCTCGTCCTCCAGCCCTATAAGCTCATGATAATGCGTTGCAAAGAGAGTCTTGCATCCCAGCTTCCGGTTTGTACAGATATGCTCCGCCACAGCCCGCGCGATGCTCACGCCGTCAAAGGTAGAGGTTCCGCGGCCCACCTCGTCGAGGATAACAAGGCTGTCGGGGGTGGCGTTTTTCAGAATGTCCGCGACCTCGCTCATCTCTACCATGAAGGTTGACTGTCCGGCGGTAAGGTCGTCGGAAGCTCCAACTCTTGTGAAAATTTTGTCCACGACCGAGATCTTCGCCGAATCCGCCGGAACGAAGCAGCCGATCTGCGCCATGAGCACAATTAACGCCGTCTGGCGCATATATGTGGATTTACCGGACATATTCGGTCCTGTGATGATGGACATACGGTTTGATCTTGTGTCGATGTATGTATCGTTTGGCACGAACATTTCGTCGTTCAGCATAAGCTCCACGACCGGGTGTCTGCCGCCCATTATGTCGATAGCGCCGTCAATGGAGATATCCGGCTTCACGTACATATTCCGCAGCGACGTGTCCGCAAAGGAGCAGAGCACATCCACCGCCGCAACGGCAGAGGCTGTCTGCTGTACCGAGGCAAGCTTTGTAGCCAAAAAATCTCTGACCTCCGCAAAGATCTCCGCCTCAAGGCTAAGCGCCTTATCCTTCGCTCCGAGAATGGTATTCTCGGCATTTTTCAGCTCCTCGGTTATAAAACGCTCCGCATTTGCAAGGGTCTGCTTCCGTATCCACCCCTCGGGAATAAGGTCGTAATATGAGCGCGTTACCTCAAGATAATAGCCGAAAACCCGGTTAAAGCCGATTTTCAGGTTCTTGATGCCCGTATTTTCGCGTTCTCTCTGCTCGATGCCGTCGATTATTTCCCTGCCGTGTCCCATAATGTGCCGCAGCTCGTCAAGCTCCTTATTGAAGCCGTCCTTGATGACACCGCCGTCCTTGACGGAAACAGGAGGCTCGTCCATTATGGCGTTCTCAACGAGCCGGACGATCTCTCCAAGGTCGGAGATCTCGCTGTTGTACCTGGCAAGCAGCTTTGAATCAGTCAGCTTCTCCAGCTCCTTTTTCAGAAGCGGAAGCTGCACAGCCGTTGCGGAAAGAGACTTCACATCTCTGGGATTTGCGGTCTTGTACATGATCTTCGTCATAAGACGTTCAAGATCGAACGTCCTGTCCAGCAGAGCGGAAATATCCGACAGCACGACGCTCTTTTTATACAGCGCCTCCACGGCGTCAAGGCGTTCGATGATCTTTGCCGGACTTTTCAGCGGCTGCTCTATCCAGTTTTTAAGCATACGCCTGCCCATAGATGTCTTCGTGGAATCCAGCACCCACAGCAGGCTGCCCTTTTTCTCCTTGTTCCGAAGAGTTTCCGTAAGCTCCAGATTCCGCCGGGCATTGAGATCGAGTCCCATGAAAGCCTCGCCGTTAAGCAAATTAAGTGAGGTAAAGCCGGAAACTGAGGTTTTTTGGGTCTCGCGGATATAATCGAAAAGTCCGCACAGTGCTGCACAGTCCGCGCCGTCCTCGGTAACGCCCAGCTCGGCAACAGACTTCACCCCGAAAATTTCACAGACTATGCCGCTGTTTTTTCGGGTATCGAAGCACTCGTTGTCCCGGAGAGTCACGGCACAGCTCAGCCGAACCTTGATGAAGTCCGCAACAGCTTTCATTGAGAGAAAGCTGTCCGGGAATATTATTTCTGCCGGCTGACAGCGCGAAAGCTCGTTTATCACGCCTGCCTCCGCATTCTTGCCCTCGAAAAGGCTCAGGTCAGCCTCTCCGGTGGAAATATCCGCCGAAGCGACGCCGCAGGTCTTATTGCTTTCATCGTAAAAAATACTGCAAATATAATTGTTTCTGCCATCGTCCAGCATACTCGATTCGGTAAGAGTACCCGGAGTAACGACCCGGATAACGTCCCTGACGACGATGCCCTTTGTCTCAGCCGGGTCTGTCATCTGCTCGCACACCGCAACCTTTTTTCCAAGGTCAATGAGGCGTTTGATGTACATATCAGCCGCATGATAAGGAACGCCGCACATGGGCGCACGCTCCTCCAGACCACAGTCGCGTCCCGTAAGCGTAAGCTCAAGTGCCTTTGAAACAACGATAGCGTCGTCGAAGAACATCTCATAGAAATCTCCCAGCCGGAAGAAGAGAATACAATCCTTATACTTATCCTTGACCTCAAAATACTGCTTCATCATAGGTGAAATTTTACTTCTGTCGATTTCCACGAGATCTTCTCCTTTCTTTGTATGGCAATTCTGTGGGGCGCTGCCTTAATTCGTTATCAGCCGCAGCCTCCGCAGGTCTCGCAGCTTCCGGAGCAGCCCTGTGAGGGCTGACAGGTGTCGGGATCCTCTCCGTTTGCGCAGAGAGTGATTATCTGGTTCATGTTGTTCACAAGAGCCTCCAGCGCGCCCTGGGCAGCGGAAAATACCGTCATATTCTTATTTGCCATGATTTTCTTATAGTTGGACTTGATGCCCTCGTCCAGCTCCTTGATCTTATCGGTGTTTTTGTCCTCCTTGCAGAGTTCTGCGTTCAGTTCGTTTCTCATTCTGTCAAAGTCGTTGATCTGCTGCTGGAGCCCCGTATCGTTGTCGTTAGCCTGCTTTGCCAGCGTATAGGCGATAAAGCGGTCGTCTGCCTGCAAAGCCCTGCCCAGTTCTCTTGTCATTTCGATAATATCCATTGTAAATTTCTCCTTTTGATTATATTATTATTCTGTCAGAATTTCTGTCTGTAATTCAGTCTTACTCTCCGAAGTCATCTCAGTTATGCTGCTTTCGGCAGTTTTATTACCACAGCCTGCGAGCAAAAACGTTGAGCACAAAACAGAAGCTTCCTCATATCATTCTGCCTATCACCGCCCAGTTCATAGCGTCAATTATCTCAACGTCGACGAACTGACCGATAAGGGAGGTATCGCCCTCAAATTCGACTATAATAAACTCGTTGCTTTTTCCCGAAATATAGCCCTTCCGCTTTTTGGAAGCAGATTCTGCAAGAACGCGCATCTTTCTGCCGATAAACCGTTTATAATTCTCGGAGGTGATACCGTGCTGCAAGTCAAGAAGCCGGCGCATACGTGCGGATTTCTCCTCCTCGGGAGTTTCGTCCGCGATCCCGGCAGCCTTTGTCCCCGAACGTTTCGAGTAGATAAAGGGGTAGATGTTGTCGAAGCCCACACGCTTTATCACATCGAGAGTACCCTGGAACTCCTCCTCCGTCTCGTTTGGAAAACCCACGATAATATCGGTGGTAAGGGAAAAATCCGGGTCGCGGCGGCGTATCTCGTCAACAGTTTCCAGATATCTTTCGACCGTATAACGGCGGTTCATTCTATCAAGGACGCTGCTGCTTCCGCTTTGTAAAGGAAGATGCAGATGCTTCGCCACCTTTTTGCAGTCGAATATCGCGTCTATCAGCTCCTTTGAGGCGTCCTTGGGGTGAGAGGACATAAAGCGGATGATGAAATCGCCCTCGATGCTGTTCAGCTCCCGGAGAAGCCTCGGAAAGGCGTTTTTCTCGCCTGTATCGTTACCGTAGGAATTGACGTTCTGCCCAAGAAGCATTATTTCCTTGCAGCCCTCCGCCGCAAGCTGCTTCACCTCGGCGACGATATCCTCCTGCCGCCTGCTCCGCTCGCGTCCGCGGACGTATGGAACGATGCAGTAGGTGCAGAAATTGTTGCAGCCGAACATTATAGGCACGCTTGCCTTATAGCTGCACGACCGTACCTGCTCCGCCGCCTCCGAGAAGTCGTCGTACTCCTCTATATCCATTCCGAATTTCCGCCCTTTAAGGCAATCCAGCAGCAGACCGGGGATGCGGCTTATCGCCGAAGTTCCCACAACAAAATCCACTTGCCGGTAGGACTGCTTTATCCTCTCCGAAATATGGCTCTGCGCAGTCATACAGCCGGAGATCCCGATTATCAGGGACGGTTTCTGTTCCTTCAGCTTCTTCATACTGCCGATTATTCCAAAAACCCTGTCCTCCGCACTTTCACGTACAGCGCAGGTGTTGAGTATTATGAGATCAGCCTGGTTCTCGTCCTCTGTAAAGCCGTATCCAAGCTTTTTAAGCATACCCTTTATTTTTTCGCCGTCGGAAACGTTCAGCTGGCAGCCGAAGCTCCGCACATATGCAAGCCGCGGAGAATCGCCCAGGATCGCGTTTATCTCCGAGAGCGTCCGGTTATCCGTACTCATCTTTTTCAACAGCACCTCCTTATTTTTCTATAACCATATAATTATAGCATAAAATCCGCGAAAATGCAACCCACGCGGAAAAAATATTGATCGCCAATATTTATAGCGCGAACTTGCCGGCGGAGGCTCTCCGCTTATATCATATTTACAGCAAAATTGCAACCCACGCATAAAACTATTTATCCGAACAAAAAAACTGCCGCGATACCAAGTACCGCAGCAGTCTGTCAATTCAATTATGCAGTTTCATCAACGATCTCGGGAAGCGATTTGATAACCTTTGCATCAAATTTCTGAACAGCAAGCGCGTCCATAGCCGTTATGCCGCTTCCGGGGTTATAGCAGTCGGCATTTGCAGCCTGCTCCGGATCGAGACCGTACTTGTCGGCATTTCCGATAGACTGGAGTATTCTCGTAGCATCGGCAATATCAACGACTCCGTCGCAGTTAGCGTCGCCGTATACGGGCGTACCGGGCGCAACAGCGGAGGTTGTGCCGGGCTCTGTCGGCTTTGTAGTCACTACAGGCGGATCAACCTCTCCGTCGAACACATACAGATCAGCCGGCAGATCCTCCAGATTCACGCAGTAATCGCTTGAACCAAGCTCTTTAAGAGTTGCAGGATCGTTGTAATTATCGCCTGTCAGGAAGTTATCCTGTCCGTTATCGTACCATGTGCAGAAGTAGAGCCATGTTGCCTGCTCCGTAGTGATATTCGCAAGACTGGGAACAGTGCTGTTCTCCATGATAGCGTTCATCTTCCTGCCGTTTGTGTACTTGTGGAGCGACCAGTAAACGCTGCTGTTGCAGTCCTCGTTAGGACCGGAGGTCTTTCCGTCATGGCGGTTGTATACGGTATCGTACTTATCAAAGCCCACGATATCAACATAGTCGTCGCCTACGTACCACTCTGCCGATTCGTCAGACCATGCATAAAGATTCTGCTGCCAGATGATGTTGTGGAGTCCGTATGTCTCCGTAAGAGCGTTGTAGAGGTACTTGTACAGATCCTTGTACGCCTCCGCGCCCTCCTGAGCCCACCAGAACCATGCGCCTTCGCCGTTCAGACCGCCGTTGCCCTCAGCCTCGTGGAAAGGACGGAACATGATAGGCACGCCGGCATCCTGGAGCTTCAGGAACTGCTCGGCAAGATCCTCGATAGCCATATCCAGGTATTCGTTCTCCTTTGTGCCGGCAACTACCGCATTGGCAACGCTGTAGGAGGAATTGTTCTTGTATGAGCAGGCAGTCCAGTCAAGAGTGTCTCCGGGAGTATAGTTAGCGAAATCGGTAGGCAGATTGATATGCCAGCAAGCCGTAGCGATGCCGTTTCTGTCCTTTACCCACTCGATAGCTCTCTCCGTTGAGCCGTCGTCCCAGCCGTAGAGAGGATTATAGTTCATGAAATCGAAGCCTCTGATAGCCGGATACTCGCCTGTGATCTCCTTGTAGGCGTCCATTTCCTGGTCGTAGTAATCGTACTTATAGTTTCTGTTCTGCTCGTCGTAGGTGTAGGTTCTCACGTCGTCGGAGCAGTGCCAGTAGAACTTATTGCCGTCCTTGTCAACAGCCTCGCTGTCACGGTCGATAACGTACTCCTTGCCCTTTCCGTCAACGCACTTGTCCTGGGAAGCGTCATAGCGAATGTCTGTGGAAACGCTGTGTCCGCCGCCGTATATCTCCTGCTGACCGGAAAGGATGCCGTTTCCGTAAACGCTGTGGAGGTACTTCATAAGAGCCTTTGTCTCAGAAGTAGCCTTTGGGTCGCATGGAACAGCGTCCGCAACAGTAACGTCCGGGAATTCAGCCTTTGAAATTGTGACCTCGTCGATAGCCAGGTAGCCGTACTTGTTAAGGAACGAAATAGTATTCTCACCAGCCTTTAATCTTGCAACGCCAAGGTCAATATCAGTCCATTCTCTGTAGTAGGGCACGGTTTTGCTGTACTCAACGCCGTTTACCGCAAAGGTCTGGAATCTGCCGTTCGCGTCGAGGATCTGGATTCCGCGGACAGAAAGAGTATACATTCCGTCCTCGGGCACGGTTACGGTAAATGAATTTTCGCCGCTGGTGATGTAGGTAAAGCCCTCGCCGTTATAGCCGGGAGTTTCATTTTCGTAGATCTTAGTCCAGAGAGTCGCGCCCTCCATGTCCTCGCCCTGGATCGTGTAGGGGAACTGTGTATAATCGCCGTCAGCGGCATTTACGGCAGCCGTAAATGGCAGCGCCGACACACTGAGAGCAGCCGCAGAAGCCGCAGCCGCAAGTCTTTTTGCAGTCAATTTCTTCAATGTCATAACCTCCTGTAATTATCCCTTTCTCTCCGGCAGCCTATCCGCCGGAGCAAGCCATATTTATACTTTAATTATACTTCATTTCGCGAAAAATTTCAATCGGTTTTATAAAACTTTCACATTTTGTTTTTATTTTTGTAGCATTGCACAAAACGCACCTTAAAAAGCAGCATTTTACACAAATCCAGATTAAAGCATACTTAAATTATGTTTGTTTAAGAAGCAAACGACAAACCCGTACCGCACGCGTAAACACCGGGATTCCAAAGGGGCAATGCTCCTTTGGCAGAGTCCACGGCGAGTCGCCGAGCCGATTCACGTGACCGCTCGAAAACTCGCTAATATAATTTTGCTTAAAATTATTCCGCGTATCAAGATATTTTAATTTATATATGTGTAGTGCCTCTGGCAGGGTATGAGACAGCGTCCCATATCGACCACAGGTCGATTATGCCTTTAGGCGCTCTGCAAAGGGTGAATTTTGTAACAGTCCGGTGGACTGTTTTCGGAGAGTGGACGCTCTGCAAGAGAGAGCGTCCACTGATATTTCCACTGCAAATTCCAAAAGATATAAAAATCCTCCCCTTTTATTCGGGGAGGAAAATTATATCGTTCGCGGAACACCTACGTCTGCCAAATAAAGCAGCGAGGTACTCGCGACTACGTGAAACTGCCCGTGGGGGCTGCCCCACCTCTGCCTCTGGACTTCGCAAAAGGGACAACCGTCCCTTTTGAAACCCAGTATCTACGCTTGCAGATGTATTTTATCTAATATGCGATGATCACTTCGCCAGAGCCTTGTCAAGCCATACCTTCGCCGTGTCCAACGCCTCGTAAAGACCGCAGTCACGCTCCGCATTCTTGACAAACGCCTTCATCGGATTCGGCTCATTGGTGTCCATCTGCACCACGCGGACCTTCGACGTTATCTTCTCACCCTCTGTCTCCTGCGTCTCCAGTATCTGGATCCATATAACATACGGGTCAGACATATATCCGTAGTAGATCTGATTTCCGCTTCTTACAAGCGGATACCCCTTGTATGTGAAAAACTTTTCGCTCATATTTTCCTCCTTTTCCCCAGGAAAAGGCTATTGCCTTTACCACGTTGTTTTGTAATCCTGATCTGTAGTAACTATCGCCGCATTCTCCGCCAGCGTCTTGACGTAAGCCTTGGAGGTAAAGAATTTGCTCTCTCCGTTTATCACAACAAGCGCCGACATTGCAGAATACTCGTAAAACTCGACCTTTACTCTCTCGTCTCTGTACCAGTCATAGAACTCCAGCACCACCATCGGATCGCTGTCCGGGATCTCCTCGCCCAGAGCGAAGGTCTCCGCATCCGACGCCAGAATAAAGCTGTAAAGCTGTCTGTAACGCTCGGTCTCTATCTCCGCGCCATTGAGGGTCGTTCTGAAATCCGTGACCTTGGGGCTTTCCAGCTCCGCGTCAGGGTCGACCTGCGAAATGCGGAAGCTGTACTTCTCGCCGTTGCAGCTCAGATCAAGCTCGCTGATGCTCCATACATAGTTGGAGATGTACATTCCGGAAAGAACGTCGCCAGGCTGCAGCTCCGCCCACACGGCATTGTCCGCGGTCACAATAAAGATGACGTTTCCGCCCTCCATCATTGCATAGCAGCACTTGCCGCAGGTCTCGTCAATAAACGTCTCGCTGAGCAGCAGCTTATAAACATTGCCGTCGTCGCAGTCCATCGTGACTGTGCAGAACGGGTCTCTCAGACCAGCCTCGGCAATTTCCTCCTCGTCGCAGTGGACGGCGTATACGTCCTCCGCAGACAGTCCGAACATTCCGGTAGTTACGTTGACCGAACGCTCCACGGAGATCTCCGCCTCTGTCGGCTCGACCATTTTGTGAGTCGCCGATGTTCCGCCGGCATAGGTAGTTCCGCTGTCGCCCACATATTCCAGCACAAGGTCATAGTCAATATCCTGACGCCGGATACGCAGACTGTTGACAATGGGATACTCGTCGGGAGCGTCGAGGAGCTCCGTCTCCACAAGCTCGTTGATCGTCTTGCTGTAGTTCGCAAGAGTCGAGCTCTGTACGGTATAAACATTGTCCGTGCCCTCGATCATAACATAGGTCGTTCCGCCCATTGGAGTTTCATTTCCGATAAGCAGCGTAAACTCCGCTCCTGTTTCATAGGTCAGATCAACTGTGATGACAGGGTCTGCAAGTCCGAATTTTGCGATATCGATGCCGTTTTCCGAGCAGTTTTCCTCAATAGTCTGAGTAGATCTCAAGCCGTTTGCGTTATGTGCCATGGTACCGATGATGGAATCCTTCATGACAACGTCCTGATAGCCGTCGATGGTATAGGTCACATAGTCCTTCCCCTCTTCCTTCGGCTTCTGCACAACGTCAAATTCGTCCGTCTGATTCTTTACGTGAACGCTTTTCACAACGCCTTTCAGGTCTGCTCCGGTATTCGGGTCTGTGCCCTCAACCGTCTCGTCCCTGATAAGAGATACCGTCGGCTCGATGTTCTCCGAGGTCTCCGGCTGTGAGGAGTTTTCCTTCTCCTTCGGCTCTGTAAGCTTCAATGCCGCAAAGCCTCCGCCGAGAACCACAAGAGCGGCGCTGAGGCCTATAATTCCTTTAACTGTCTTATTCATTACTTATTCCTTCTCCATAACAGAACGCCTACGCCTGCTGCCGCGATCAGAAGCGGTATAACAGCAACGACTACAACGAGGATAGCTCTTGCTCCGCCGCTTGTCAAAGACAGTGTGTGGAGCTCGAACGCCTTTTCGGGAATGACAACGGCGGCTTCCTTGCCTGTCAAGCTGTTAACAGTGTTGAGCATAACGTTTGCGTTGCTGTAGGTGTTTGTAGACGCCAGGATATTGCTGTCGAACATGAAGGGACAGCCTACAACAAGAAGATTGCTGCTGTAGACGCTCGTTCCGACGCCCATAGACTTTGTGGACTTCATAACAATGTTGTAGGAACGCTTTTCGTCAGACTCCTCGTCGCTTATTCTGGAAGCGGTGTATGAGGTAGCCTTTGAAGCGATAATGGGCGTTACAGTTGCCGAGCTGTTCTTTGTCACCTCGGATACGGGTATCGCCGCAGGGGCAACGAGAGGAAGCGAGCTGTTCGTAAGGGTTGCTGCAAGGTCGCTGTCTACAATATCGAGAACAGCGCCGTAGCTCAGATATCCCATTGCGCTGATTCCAGCCTGAACCATATTTTCATCGTCCAGAACCATTGTAGTATCCACCTGGAGCTTCCAGTCGTCCAGGAACGCTGTGATATTAGGCAGATTCGTCTGGTAGAAGTTGGGAATATACATCATGTCCTTGCCATAGTTTCCGCCGTTGTTCAGGTAATCCTGAAGCTTCTGGATAATATCCTCAGAGAAGTCGATAGCCGGAGCTGCAACGATAAGCATATCGTAATCCGCGATAAGCTCCTCCGCAGTCACAAGACCCAGGTCGATCTCTGCGCACTCATAGCCGTTCTTGGAAAGGAAGCTCTCCGTTGAATAGGAAATGGAGCTGTGTACAGAGTCGTGAATTGCCTGTCCGTTTACAGCCGAAACAACAGCAGCCTTTACAAGGTTTGCGTCGGCAACGTCTCTTATAGCAGAGGTGAACGTGCTCTCGCCTGCGAACAGCATATTGACGTTTGTGTATGTGCTCTCCTCCGAGGGCGTTATCATAGCGAGTATCTGGGAATAGGAGATGACCTTTACCTTATCCTCGCAGGAAACGATAATGCTGCCCTGCTGTATCTCGCCGTTATAATTTTCGCTGAACTTTGTGACAACATCCGGATTCTTGGATATATCAACATATTTTACGCTTACGCTGCCCTCGCCGGATTCTGCATAGACGCTGTATTTGTCGAGCAGCTCGGGAATAATGTCATAGGGACACTCCACCACGATGCCGTAGCTCTGATAGTACAGATCCTTATACTCGGAGGAGATCGTATCGAAATAGGTCCTGGGCATAGTTACCGTGATCTCAACGTCCTTTTTCAGATCCTTCATTACCTCGATCGAATCCTCGCTTATCTCATGTCTGTTATCCGGGGTAAGATCTATCTTAATGGGATAGCGGTTCATGAGAAGTCCCGCCATAAGATTGAACACTATCACGACAGCGATAACAAGGATCACGACGGCAATGGACATCGAACCGAATTTCAGCTTTCGTGAGCCGCCCTTTTTCTTCTCCTTCCTTCCGGAGATGTCGTCAACGACTGCATTGGAGACCTCGTTGATCTCCTTTTCTTTTTCTTTCTTGCTCATTTTCATATCCTCCTTTCACCATCAGCCCCAACGCTTCTTGTCAAGCACTCTTATCGTAAAGAAGTTGAAGAGAAATGCTGTGCTGAGGAAGAATAATACGCTTGAGAAGTCGAATAATCCGGCTGTGAACTCTGTGTATCTTGAATAGAATGAAAGCGAAAGCAGAGCGTTCTTAAGGAAGTCCCACGGAACGGACGCTGCAAGGGAATCGAGCAGATAAAGTATGAACAGCACGAACATACTTATGACAGCCGCCGCCATCTGGTTCTCGGTCAGCGAGCTGATAAAGAGTCCGATAGCGATAAAGGCAGCTCCCAGGAAGAGCATTGCGAAGTAGTTGCCCAGCAGCGTTGACCAGATGACCTCGCCGCAGAGAGCGATGATGATCGAATAGATGAATACGATGCTCTCGGCAATGATAAACAGCGTCAGAGCAGCGAAATACTTGCCCATAACGATAGAGGGCAGGCTTACGGGTGCGGTCAGCAGACCCTGGTCTGTACGATTTTTCTTTTCCTCGCTGAGAAGTCTCATTGTGAGGATAGGAATGAGGAACAGCACGATGAGGAACATCGAACTGAACATCGGCGACATATCCGAAACACCCGAGCCGATAACGCCAAGTGAGAAGAAAAGTCCCGAGAAAAGCGCAAATACCGCAAGGAATACATAACCGATGCCCGAGGTGAAGAATGCGCCCATTTCACGTCTGTATATAGCTCCCATTATTCCTCGCCTCCTTTTTCAGCCTTTTTGTCCTGTTCCTTTTCAAAGCTTATTTCCATGCCGGAAAGGACTTTCTTATCGGGCTCGTTTTTCGCCGATTCTACGGCTGCGTCGCTTGTTGTGATCTTCAGGAAGATGTCCTCCAGAGTCATATCGGACAGCTGCATCATCAGTATATTCCAGCCGTTTTCGCGGCAGAGAGTATTGATGGCGCGGCGGACATCGGTCGTTTCGTCGGTCTCGATGTCGTAGTCATAAATGCCCTTTTCGCGCTCCATATCTGCACGGACGTACCTGATGCCGTCGACAGCCTTGAGAGCGTCGGCGATCTCGCGCTTGTCGTTTGCCGTGTGGGTCGAGCCCTCGATGCGGACGGTCATTTTGTGTTCGTTGGTAAGCTTTCCTGCGATTTCAGATGCCGTACCGTCAGCAGCGATAACGCCCTTGTTGATAATGACGATCCTGTCGCAGACAGCCTGTATCTCCGGAAGAATATGAGAAGAAAGAATGACCGTATGGTTCTTTCCCAGCTTCTTGATAAGAGTACGTATCTCGATTATCTGGTTCGGGTCGAGACCTACCGTGGGCTCGTCGAGGATAAGCACCGGCGGATTATTGATAAGCGCCTGTGCAAGACCGACTCTCTGCTTATATCCCTTTGACAGATTCTTGATTATACGCTCTCTCACGTGTGATATTTTGCAAAGGTCGCATATCTCTTTAAGATGCGCCTTTCTCGAAAGCTTGCATTTTTTCAGATCGAACATGAAGTTGAGATAGCCGTCAACGGTCATGTCCACATAAAGAGGCGGAATTTCCGGCAGATAGCCGATATTTGACTTAGCTCTTATCGGATCCTCCAGAATGTCCACATTATTAATGAGTATCTTTCCCGAAGTCGATGAAATATAGCCTGTAAGCATATTCATTGTTGTGGATTTTCCGGCGCCGTTCGGTCCGAGAAATCCAAGAATTTCACCCTTGCCAACGGAAAAGCTGATGTCGTTTACGGCTTGCTTGTCGCCGTAGCGTTTTACAAGGTTTTTTACCTCAATCATCTGGCTCAGCCCTCCTGATCAAAAATATCTTTCTGCACCCTATGCAGAAACACCTCTCCCACTTTACACCATCTGTGTGATAATGAAGTGAAAGCATTACGAAAATTTATTAAATATATCCCTTGCGGACTCCATATCCCGGCTTATCTGCGCTTTCAGCCCGTCCAGCGCGGAAAATTTCATCTCCGGACGGATAAGCTCCAGAAGCTCCGTTTTCACGATCTCACCGTAAATATCGCCGGAAAAGCCCATTATATGCGTCTCCGCCAGAGGCGCGCCGCCGTAGTTCACAGTCGGCTTCACGCCAACATTTGTGACAGCCGGAAGGATCTCTCCTCCAAGGCTCACTCTCGAAGCGTAAACTCCGTGCTTCGGGACAAGCTGCCCCTCGCCGTAAACCTGATTAATAGTCGGAAAGCCGATGGTCCTGCCGATATGCGCGCCGGAGCACACCTTTTTTTCGATCGAATAGTAATGTCCCAGCAGCTTTTCAGCTGCCCTGACGTCTCCGGCTTCAAGAGCCCTTCTTATGGCTGTTGAAGAGACCGTCTCGCCGTTACGAACGACGTCTCCGGCAATCTCGACCTGAATGCCAAGCTCCCTGCCGAAGTCCTTCAGCTCCTCCGCTCCGCAGGAAGCCTTTTTGCCGAATCGGAAGCTGTCTCCGCAGCATATAAATCCCGCGTTCATTCTGTCAACGAGAATATTTTTCACAAATTCCATTCCGCCGAGACCGCAGACCTCCCCGAAGGAGACCGAGTATATATCCCGGATGCCGCACTGCCGCAGAAGGCTCGCCTTTTCCTCAGCCGTATAGATAAATCCGCTCTGCCCCTTTGCCAGGCACACTGTTTCCGGCTCGAAGGTGAACACAGCGGGCACAAGACCGCTCTCTGCGGCAAGCCTCAGCACGGCGCAATGCCCCAGATGAACGCCGTCAAAAAGTCCAAGGGCAACGGCAGCTTTTATTTTATTCATCTTTTTACCTCAGATAAAGTTTTTAAAAACACGCAGCTCCAGCTTTTCAAGGTCTGCCTCCGCAATGCCGATAAAACAGCCGTCAAAGCCGTATGCTGAATATCGTGAAACGTCCTGTTTTATGCGATCTATGCGGTTAAGGTCAAGCTTTACGCCGTTTTTGTACATTCTCGTCTGCACCTCGTTGAGCCTCAGCTTCGGCAGACTGTCGAAAACGCGCTCTATGGGAAGTATAAGCTCCCCGAGCCTGTTTTCCTCCGCAGCCGCCTGCACCTCCGCCAAGGTATGGCAGTCCGCCAGAACAAAACCTCCAGAGGACGTCCGCTCCAGCTTTGTCATAATACCGCCGCAGCCCAGCTTTTCGCCTATATCGTGGATGATCGTCCTGATATAGGTTCCCTTTCCGCAGCTTATCTCCAGAACTCCACGGCGGTTTTCCTCGTCATAATCCGTAAGCTCAAGGCTATTCACCTCTATCTCCCGGGGCTGACGCTCGACCTCTACGCCCTTTCTTGCAAGGTCGTAAAGCCGCTGACCGTTTACCTGTACTGCGGAATACATAGGCGGAAGCTGCATGATCCTTCCGGTAAATTCCGGAAGCATCGCCAGGACGCTGTCGCGGCTCACCGGCATATCCGAAGACGACAGCACAGTTCCGGTAACGTCCTGGGTGTCGGTGATCCTTCCAAGCTCAAAGGCGGCGCGGTAGCTTTTGCTGCTGTCCGGCATAATATCGCAGGCTTTCGTAGCCGTTCCCACAAATACCGGAAGCACTCCCGTCGCCATAGGGTCGAGGGTGCCTCCGTGTCCGAGACGGCGTATTTTCATTATTCCCCGAAGCTTTGCGATAACGTCAAAGGACGTAAAGCCCTCGGGTTTGTTTATGCAGATGATCCCGTTCATAGCATGACCTGCTCCACAGCCGCAATAAGCCGCTTTTTCGCGTCGTCAAGACTGCCCTCCACCGTGCAGCCGGCAGCCTTTGAATGACCGCCGCCGCCAAGTAAACGACAGATGTCCGAAACGTTCACATCCTCCGCCGAACGGAACGAGCAGCGGAAAACTCCGGACTCGCGCTCCTTCATGAGTATGCCGACCTCTGTATCCTCAAGCTGTATGGTGAGCGGAGCAAGCCCTTCAAATTCGTCCCAGCTTACGCCAAGCTCGTTCATAAGCTCCTGGGTCACGGCCGCAATAACGAGTCTGCCGCCCAGGTATTCCTCCATAAGTCCGGCAAACTTTGCTTCGAGCATCATTCTGCCTCTGGACTTCACCTCGAACATATAGCGGTTTATCCGGGCGAAATTTATGTCGTACGTTCGCTTCATTTCGGCGGCTATCTCATGCGCCTCCGGAGTTGTGCAGGAGTACCTGAAGCAGCCGGAATCAGTAGCTATTCCGGTATACAGGCACATAGCGCAGTGACGGCTTATCTTCACTCCCATGAATTTTGCAAGGCTGTAGATGATCTCGCAGGCTGCCGCGGCGTTCTCCCGGAGGAGAGTTTTCTCGGCATAGCCCTTATTGGATTCATGGTGGTCGATGCACAGCTGCACCCTGCCGCCGTATATCTCCTCGTATCTGCCCATAAGCTTCGTATCGGCGATATCAACTGCTATAACCGTCTTAGGCTCGAAGTCCTCCATAGTGACGCCGGCTGTCAGGAAATCGAAGCGTGCAGGAAATTCGTCGCTGCAAACCACCCGGCTTCTGATGCCCAGCTCCGCTAAAATGTCCTTTAAGCCGAAGCCTGCTCCGATACAGTCTCCGTCGGGACTCTGATGAGTTAAAATAACGGCATCCTCACAATTTCTGAGGAATGTCTCAGCTTCTTTGAAGTCTATATACATAGCCTACCTCTTCTTTATCCCAGCAAATCGTTTAATTTCTTGCTTATCTCCGCGCCTCTCTCGATAGAGCTGTCGGCGATAAACGTAAGCTCGGGAGACTTTCTCATTTTCAGCCGGCGGAAAAGCTCCCGTCGGATAAATCCGGCGGCGCTCTCCAGTCCCTTTACTGATTCGACAGTTTTATCCATTCCGCCAAGGCTTGAAACATAGACCTTGCAGACGGACATATCTCCCGAAAGATCGGCTCTTACAACAGTAAGCAGCTTATCTATTCTCGGATCCTTCAGCTCCCGGACGAGAGCTGTCATTTCCCTTTTTATATCCTCAGCCATGCGGCTGTTCTTGAAATTCGGCATAATTTTCCTTTCTCAGGCTTAATCCTCGCGATATTCCTCAACTGTGTAAGCCTCGAAGATATCGCCCTCCTTGACGTCGCTGAACTTCTCAAGGCTGATACCGCACTCGTAGCCCTCGGCTACCTCCTTGGCATCGTCCTTGAAACGCTTCAGTCCGGCGATCTTGTCGTCCGCAATGATAATACCGTCACGAACAACGCGCACCTGACAGTTTCTGACTGCCTTACCGCTGAGAACGTAGCTTCCGGCAACCATACCAACATTCGAGATCTTGTATACCTGGCGAACCTCGATCCTTCCGAGCTCAACGTCGCGGAACTTCGGAGCGAGCATTCCCTTCATAGCGGTGCTTATCTCCTCAATAGCGTCGTAGATGATACGGTACAGGCGGATGTCCACGCCGTCTCTTGCGGCATTTTCCGCAGCAACAGGATCGGGACGCACGTTAAAGCCTACGATGATCGCATTTGAAGCGCTTGCAAGCATAACGTCGCTTTCCTTTACAGCGCCGACTGCTCCGTGGATAACGCGGACTCTTACCTCATTGTTCGAGAGCTTCTCCAGGGACTGCTTTACAGCCTCGACAGAGCCCTGAACGTCAGCCTTGACGATCACAGGCAGCTCCTTGATCTCGCCCTCTGCGATCTGGCTGAACAGGTTATCGAGAGTGACCTTGCGGTAGGAGTTGAACTGCTCCTGCTTCTGCTCATGCTTTCTCTGCTCAACAAGCTCACGTGCAAGACGCTCATCCTCAACGGCGTTGAAAATATCGCCTGCGCTGGGAACCTCTGCAAGACCTGTGATCTCAACAGGAACGGACGGGCCTGCGGATTTTACCGTTCTTCCCTTGTCGTTTGTCATAACGCGGACACGTCCTACGGCAGTGCCTGCAATGAGAACGTCGCCCTGCTTCAGAGTACCGTTCTGCACGAGAAGCGTAGCTATAGGACCTCTTCCCTTGTCAAGACGAGCCTCGATAACAGTACCCTTTGCGAGACGGTCGGGATTTGCCTTGAGATCCTGTACCTCTGCAACCAGAAGAACATTCTCCAGCAGCTCGTCGATTCCGTCGCCTGTCTTTGCTGAAACGGGAACGCATATGATGTCGCCGCCCCAATCCTCGCAGACAAGGTCATACTTCGTGAGCTCTTCCTTGATACGGTCGGGATTTGCGCCCTCCTTATCCATTTTATTTATAGCCACGATTATCTGTACTCCTGCGGACTTTGCGTGGTTGATAGACTCGACTGTCTGGGGCATGATACCGTCGTCTGCCGCAACAACGAGAATTGCGATATCGGTGATATTCGCACCGCGGGCACGCATCGAGGTGAACGCCTCGTGTCCGGGAGTATCCAGGAACGTAATGTCCTGACCGTTTACCTTTACCTGGTAAGCGCCGATATGCTGAGTGATTCCGCCTGCTTCACCTGCGGCAACATGGGCGTTTCTGATGCGGTCGAGGATAGACGTCTTACCGTGGTCAACGTGTCCCATAACAACTACGACAGGGCATCTCGGCTCAAGGTTCGTATCATCGTCATCGCTGTCGTCAATAAGACGCTCCTCGATAGTCACGATGACCTCCTTCTCTACCTTTGCGCCCATTTCCTCTGCAACGAGAGACGCCGTATCGAAGTCGATCTCCTGATTTATGGACGCCATGATACCGAGACCCATAAGCTTCTTGATAACGTCCGTAGCCGTAGCCTTCAGACGTGCGGCAAGCTCGCCTACTGTGATAGAATCGGGGATCATTACCTTGAGCTGCTGCTTTCTTGCGCGCTCAAGCTCCAGTCTCTTCAGCTTTTCAGCCTCAGATTCCTTTCTGGAGAACTGCTGACGGCTTCTCTGGGCAGATTTCTGGTTGATCTTCTGCTTCTTGGAGGAATAATTCTCTCCGCCGTGCTTACGGCTGCTGCCGCTTGCCATCTGGTCGTAACGCTCGTTGTACTTATCAAGGTCAACGTAGCTTCCTCTTGTATCGACGGTGCGGAACTGCTGTGTGGGAGCAGCGGACTTCTGCTCTTCGGAGAAGCTGCCGCCCAGCTTAGTGCTTGCGCCTCTGTCACGAGCTTTAGCCTGCTCCTTATCTTTCTTCTTTTTCTTGTCGGAAGCCTTTTTGTCCTCAGCCTTTTTCGGCTGTTCAATGGGCTTTTTAGGCTCTGACTTAGGCTGCCCGGCAGGCTTCTTTGCCTCTGCCTTGGGCTGCTCGACAGGCTTCTTCGCCTCTGACTTAGGCTGCTCGGCGGACTTTTTCGGCTCTGCCTTGGGCTGCTCGGCGGATTTTTTCGTCTCTGCCTTGGGCTGCTCGGCGGACTTTTTCGGCTCTGCCTTGGGCTGCTCGGCGGACTTTTTCGGCTCTGCCTTTGCCTTCTTTTCCAGCTTCTTCTCGATTTTTTTCTCCTCTGCCCTGGGCTTAGGATCGTTCTTCGCCGCAAAATAATCGTCGAAGGACTTGACCTCATGAGCCTTTGTCTGTGACTCTAAAAGGCTGTTCATCTCGGCCTCCGTAAGAGTGGACGAAGGCTTCTTCTTAGTATCTCCTTTTGCCGCAAAGAAATCAACTATCTCCTGTGCGGAAATGCTGAGATCCTTTGCTGCGTCGCTGATTTTTATTTTTTTTGCCATAGGCTGATATACCTCCTTGGTATGCCGCAGAATACGGCGGTCGAATACGAATATTTCAGAACCTTTATTCATAGGATAAGCCGTACATTCTCCCTATTAATTCAGGTTCTCAGACTTTAAAGCCTGCTGTATGATATATGTTATCACCTTGCGGTGCTGTTATAGAACGGTTTATGCCGTAGCCGCAATTTTCGAAAAGCCTCCGGCAAAGCCCTTGTCGCAGACTGCTATGACAGCGGTATCCTTGCCGCAAAGTCTGCCGATATCCGCCTTTTCAAGCTCCGTAACGAATACGGGCACATCGGCTTTTCCGCAGACAAACCGCACTTCCTTAACAGTCTTTTCCGAAGCGTCGGCAGCCGTAAGCACGCAAAAGACATTTCCGCTTAAAACAGCCTCTTTCATGCTGTCAAAGCCCTTGACCGCCCTTCCTGCCTTAAAGCAGACAGAGAGCAGGTCAGCCGTTTTCCGTTTCTGCTGCAAGCTCATCCGCCATCACCTCGTAAACGTTTTCTTCTATTTTACACGAAAAGGACTTTTCAAATCTTCTCGCCTTACGTGCTCTGTCAAAGCACTGACGGCTCTTGCAAAGATATGCGCCTCTTCCGTTTTTCTTGCCTGTAAAGTCAAGGCTTATTTCGCCCTCCGGGGATCTCACGACCCGCATAAGCTCCTTTTTCGGCTTCATTTCGTTACATCCGAGACAAAGCCTCATTGGTATTTTTCCGGATCCCATAAATTATTCCTCTGTCTCCTCTGGAGCTTCCGGAGCTGACTCCGCTTCCTGAACAGCCTCGGCAGACTCAACCTTCTCCGCAGTCTCAGCCGGAGTCTCCTGAACCTCCCCGGGATTTTCGGCAGCGGTCTCCTCCTCTGCTGCCGGCTCTGGCATAGGCTCAACAGACTTCACATCGTCGCTGAGCTCCGGTGCAGGCTCGCCTGTTGCAGCGTCGAACTGGGGCTTGATGTCGATCTTGAAGCCCGTCAGCTTAGCCGCAAGCTTGGCGTTCTGACCCTTGTTTCCGATAGCCAGCGAAAGCTGATTATTGGGAACGACAACGGTGCAGGTCTTTTCCTCATAGGAGGTGATGATAGCTTTGAGCACTTCTGCCGGAGCAAGAGCCTTTGCTATAAACTCCTCGGGCTTTTCGCTCCAGGGGATAATGTCTATCTTCTCGCCGTTCAGCTCGTTTACAACGGCTGTGATCCTCGATCTTCTCGCGCCGATGCACGAGCCTACCGCGTCAACGTTGGCGTCTGTAGACCATACGGCGATCTTCGTTCTCGAGCCTGCCTCACGGGACACAGCCTTTACCTGGACCGTACCCTCATAGATCTCGGGGACCTCCATCTCAAAAAGGCGCTTTACGAGATCCTTGTGAGTACGGGAGATCTTGACGATAGGCTTTTTTGTCTTGCAGACGATGCCTGTGATGTATACCTTGATGTAGGTATCCTCTTTCAGGACTTCTCCGGGGATCTGCTCGTTCTTGAAGAGGTAGAGCTCGGTTCCCTCGTACATTACGGTAGCCGTGCCTCTGCCGGGCTCGATCTGAGTAATCCTTGCCGTTATGCACTCTCTCTCCTTGCCCTCGAACTTATCGAGCATCTGCTCGCGGTTTATCTCTCTCAGGTCGCCCTTGATAGACTGCTTAGCGGAAAGAGCAGCCATTCTTCCCAGCTTGGAGATATCGATCTCCTTGAGGATAGTGCCGCCGACAACAGCGTTGGGGTCGATAGCTCTTGCGGCAGCAATATTTATCTCGTTCTCGTCGATGGGCTCATCTTCAATTATCTCCTGCACGATATACATAGCGAATTTCTTCTGTGCCGGGTCGATCTCGACTCTGATCCTGTCCTCGCTGTGGGGATAAGCTCTTTTAGCCGCCTTCAGCATAGCGGATTTTACCTTTTCCACAAGCAATTCTGTCTCAACGCTGTTCTCTTCACCGAGCATTTTCAGCGCATCGAAAAAGTTATCCATAGTGATTCCTCCAAATGTTATTCAAATTCAAACCAAAGCTTAACGAAAGCGATGTCGGAAAAAGCGTAGATCTTCTCCTCGCCGTCCTCCGTCTCCACGGTCACTCCGTTCTTATCCGCGCCTCTGAGAACCGCGCAGATCTCCTTTTCGCCGTCAACGGCTCTGATAAAGCGTATCCTCACCTTATCGCCCATGCAGACCTCGAAATGATCCTCTTTAAGCAGCTCGCGCTCCAGACCGGCAGAGCCTACCTCCAGGGTATAGCTGCGTGGGATCGGGTCTTTTTCGTCCAGAAGCCTGTTTACCGGGTCGGTCACTCTTTCGCAGTCCTGAATGGAAATTCCCTCGTCGCAGTCAATAAATATCCGCAGATACCAGGCAGCGCCCTCCTTGACATAGCACACGTCCCAGAGGTAATAGCCCATGCTGTCTGTAAGCGGCTTTACCATGTCGTAGACCTTTTGTTCCGTTCCGCCGAATTTTTTCAGCTTCATTGTATCGCTCCTCTCTCAGAAAGAATTTTCTTTTTTGTTTCAATATAAACGAAAGACCGGAAATTTCCGGTCTTAAGCTTACTATCATCATATCATATTATATCACATTCCGCCGCAGAAATCAAGTGTTTCGGAAAATTTTTCTCATATTTTCCAAAATTTCCGGATTTCAGCCGAAAAGCCTGTGAATTTCTACGAAATCAGGTTCTCAGACTCCAGCCACAGTAGTCGCCGTCTCCTCCGGCAGTATCATAGAGGGAACGACAGCTTGTGTCGCAGTTCCGCCCTCGGGAGCGTCTGCGCCTCCGGCAACGGAAACTCTTATGGCAATTTCAATTCCGGGGTTGTTGTCGAAGCTGAGGATGATGTATGTTTCGCCCTTGCCGACGCCTGTAACATATCCCAGGCTGTCAACTGTCGCTACTGTTGGATCCATGGACGTCCACACTTCGTTCGGCTCGGAAGAGCCCTCCGGATACACAGAGATGATAGAAACATCCTGTGCGCCGACGTCGAGATACATCTCTCTCTTCGAGAGAATGACCGCAGCCGCAAGCGGATTTTCCGTTGTTACAGGAACAGTGGTCAAAGGAGGAGCAATTGTCGTGACCGGAGCTGTCGTTGTTGTGGAGGTCGGTTTGTTCTCGCCGTCCTTGTCTTTGCCTCCGGTGTTGCTGCATCCGTTTGCGATCAATACAAAAATCATCAGTACAATAAACGCTATAACGGCAAGCGCGCCGAACTGACGCTGTCTCAGCTGTTTTTTTGTAACTCTTTTTCTTGGTCTCTGTTCGTTGTTCTCCATGTTGATTTCCTTCCTTCTTATATCTCAGCATCCTCGGATTTTTCTTTATCGCCCAAGGAATACCTGCTTTTCTCCATTTAATTATAGCATATTCAGATCAAAATGTCACGCACTTTCAGAAATTTTTATTCCAATTCTGAAAATTTTACACTTTGCTGTATATTTCATCCGTTTTTTGTGTATTTTTACTAATGCCAGAACTCCAGCAGCCTCTCCAGTACATCGGCATATCTGGGATAGCTTATCTGAGGGAAAGAGAACACGTGTATCTCGATCGCGCCGACGATAAGGGAATATGCCGCGCATACGCCCATTGCTCCGTTGAATATCCTCTTTCCAAGGCTGCCCTTGATACGCTGTCCGAGGAAGAAAAGTATCATCATCGCGCCTATTACTATCTGCCAGGAGAAATCCGCCATATACCGCGCAGAATATCCGCTTTCCCACGCCGAGGCAGCGATAATGACCGGCATCGCAAGGCATGGCAGACCAAGCATGACAGCCGTTTTCAGACGAGACTTTTTCGGCAAAGCCTTCAGCGCGCGCCGGCTCAGGAAATATGCGAATACAGGCAGCGCCAGGAACAGTATTCCCGAAGCCGTTCCCTCGTCCTTGTAAATATATCCGTTGACTCCAAGCATGGAAAAGGGCGCGGAAACAAACGGATAATCCGGAATAAACGCAGGCGTAGCAAGAAGGAAATTGTAAAGGCAGATAAAGACAAAATGCCAGTGGAACTCCGTCCGTGTAAAGTCGTTTATGGTCAGTGAATATTTGATGCCGAATTCAAGTATCGAGCCGAATCTTGCGTAATTGTAGTACATCTGAAAAAGCCCCAGCAAGCCTATCGGCAAAAACGCGCAGACAAGATATTTCAGCAGCTTTTTGTCCGCCTTCGCCTTTTTCACGCCGAAAAGCCAGAAAACCACGCCGCAGACAGCATAAAGCGCAAGGGTCGGACGGCACATGACAGCAAGTCCCAGAAGCAGGGACGAGGCTGTTACCCGGGGATATTTTATCTTGTCCCGGCTGTCGATTATGCCCGAGGTCACAAGGAAATATGCGCCGGCGGTGCAGGCTGCAAATCCTGCCGATATGGCAAGCTCGTAGAACAGCGGTCTGCCCAGCGAAAACCATATGCCGCAGGAGACCAGAAGCACTGCAAGTCCGGAAATATAGGCGGCTGCGGATATTTTCCCGAACCATTTTCTCACGATCGCCGAATACAGCATCGAGAGAAAGAGTATTCCAAGGGAAGAGAATATCATGACCGCTACGTCAGTCGGGAAGAAATATCCGGTGATAAGGTGGTAGGGCACGAATATCAGCAGCGGCGCGATGCCGTAATAGGAATAGTATTTTCCGTCGTAATATGCGTGATCCCACTCGTATTCTATCTCGTTGTAGAACCTCGTACCGTTGTCGTAGGGATTCTCCATAGCCGCAAGCTCGTCGCTGACTTCAAGGTCGAGGTCGAAGCGTCCGTTTTCAAACGCCGTCACAAGCTCCTCCGTTATCTGGTCGCCCTCAGTCAGACGGAATCTGTCTCCGAAGCCGCCCTTTGGTATCTGCTGGAGCACTATCATAATTGCAAGGCACATGACCGCAATGGTAAGCCAGGTCGCCGCGACACGGCATATGTATCTGCTCTTTTCATACTCCCGGCTCAGCTCGTGAGAGAAGAAGCAGCCGTAGATAAAGCTGCCGATGAGGACAATTAGTATCACTCTCAGGGGCATAACGTCAAAGGGAATTGGCTTGTTCAGCTCGATGCCCTCAATGACTGCGGCGTCCTCCTCAAGCATTCCGGAAAATCTGAATCTTATGGTATCCGACTTTCCCGAAAGCTGCGCCATAGCGTACTGCGACCTCTCGCTGCCGTCAGCGATCTTCGAGTCAATGAGCTTCATGCGGTAGTAGTGCCCGGTCTCATCGGTCATATCGCAGAAGAAATTTATCGAGCGGCTTTCTTCACCCTGGAAATGAAGTCTGACATAGACAGTGCCTATCTTGCTGTCGATATCCCGGTATGTAAGGCTTATTTCGTTCATATCCTCCGTAAGCACTCCGCCCAGCGCCTCGTCATATACGCAGTCCGTAAGCTCCGCATCTGCGGCAGAAAACGCCATGTAGGGGTGATCGTCGAAAAGAAGTCTGTATGAGGGAAACTGAAAGATCGTCAGTTCCGCGATCACTGATGCCAGGAGCAGCTTTCCCATGAAGGCAAGAGTCCGGGAGCTTCTCTTTTTCAGAAGCAGATAAAGCGCAGCCTCAAACGCTGCTCCGAAGCCCATGAGAATAAATGCTCCGCGAAAATTTCCGAAGCCGGCGACAGCGTCTCCGATGCCCGCGCACAGCAGCACAGCCGCCGCGATAAGCGAACCGTTTTCCAGCCATACAGGCATATTATCCTTACGGAAATATTTTATAAAAGCTCCCGAACAAGTGACGGTCAATATAAAAGCCGCCGCGAAAACAAACCACATATTCCAAAAATTCCCTTTCTGTTTCTTTCTGCTGCTTTAAAATTTTAGGGGACGCTCTCTCTTGCAGAGCGTCCCCTCTTCCCGGTGCCGCTTTATTTCTCCGGAACTGCCGGGATCAGTTAAATTTACCGATCTCCTCGTCGATAACGCCAGTCCATGCGTCGCGGAGAGTGGCCCATGAGTCAACAGCCTCGCTGCCCTCAAGAAGCGCGCTTGTCAGGTTGTTCATTACGCCTCTTGTCTCGTAGGTGTACTCGCCCTCGCCGTACATTCTTGCGCCCATTCCATATCCGAAATCGAACATAGGAGTCATATTTCTGGTGTCAAGATAGCTCTGGAGCGCGTCGTACTGCTCTTCTGTAACGTATGACTTCGTGATGCCGGAAGCCGTCTTCTCCACAACGAGAGCCTTCTGCTTAGCAAGCTCCTTGTACTCCTCCTGAGTAGCAGCAAGTCTCTCGCATTTCAGATAAGTCGCAACAGCCTCGCCCTTTGTCGAGCCTGCAACAAGCATCTTTGCGGCAAAGTTGCAGCAGAGGTAGTTTTCGTCAGCCTCGGGAGACTTGGGGAAAGGTACGATCATAAGGTCGCCGTCAGGATTCTTTGAGTTCGATGTGCCCAGCGCCCAGTCAGCCATAGCGAAGAAGAGCGTGGACTCGTCGTCCGGGAAGCAGCCTATCCAAGTCGGATTATAGAGCTGCTTGGAGTTGATCTCCTGCATAAGAAGCTCAGCCTTTTCGATCTCAGGGTCGTCAATATTGTTTACAAACTTTCCGTTCTCGTAATTTACAACAGTATGTCCTGTGGACTGGATAATAGCCTGACCGAACCAGCCGTTGATGCCGTAGCGCGTCTGTCCGTCGCCTGCGCCGGAAACAAACTGATTCATCATATCCATCATTGTATTCCAATCCCACTCGCCGTCAAGGTACAGCTCATAGGGATCGTCAAGACCCTCAGCCTGCATAAGCTTTCTGCTGTAGGTGATGAGCAGCGGATCGGAAATGGTGTACGGCACAACATAATGCTGACCGTTATACTCGAACATATCAATAACGTCCTCCATGTCGTCCCAGAGTCCGTCGTTTATGCCCATTATATCGAAATACGGGTCGAGAGGCTGGTACTGATCCTTAACAACGCCGTTGGGAACTGCGTCCCACTCATAGGGGAACATATCCACCTCGTCTCCGCTCATTATCATAGAAGCAAGCTTTGTGAACTTATCGTCAGATGTAGCCTGTACGTAGTTTATCTTGCCGCCGTAAACGTCCTCGAAGAGGGAAAGCGCAACAGATCTGTCCTTGTTGTTCTGCGGATTCAGGTCATAATCGCAGAGCCAGGTTATCGTCTGTCCGCTGATGTCCACGTCGGAATCGCTCTTTATCTCCTCCTCATCGACGTCAACGGAGAACTGATCCTCCTCAACATAGCGGCTGTTGTCCTCGGACTCGGAAGAGGACTCATCCTTTTTTCCGCAGGAAACAGAGGCTGTCATCATCATAGCCATCGCACTTACGCCGGCTAAAATCTTTTTAAGCTTGTTCATATAAAATACTCCTTTTCTTTTCCGCGCAAGAGGGCTGCCCGGAAATACTTTTCACATCTATTATACTATGTTTCATAGAAATCTGTCAAGTAGTTTTGTAAAAAATACCATAATTGCGAAAGTGGAAACAAAAAAGCGGCTGTCAAAGGACAGCCGCCGAAAAAGTGCGTGAATTATTCAGCCTGAGGAGCGCCAACAGGGCAGGTTGCAGCACAAGCGCCGCAGTCTACGCAAGCGTCTGCGTCGATAACGTACTTGCCATCTCCCTCAGAAATAGCGCCAGCGGGGCAGTCAGCAGCACAAGCGCCGCAGCTTACACACTCATCAGAAATAACGTATGCCATAATTATGTACCTCCATAGGAAATTTTGTAGGATATCATCCTGTTACATTTATTTTATCATATTTCCCGAAAAAAATCAAGTCAATTTTGTTAGCATCAGATTACAAAATTACAGACTCCGGAAATATTTTCGACTGCCTTGACAACCACGACTGATATGTGATATAATATATGTAATATGAGCGCTGGACGCTCTGTATATCGGAGGCTTATCATGAAAAAATGTAAGATAATTTCACTCATACTCGCCGCTGCCCTTGCCGGAACTGCCGCCGTCGGCTGTTCCTCCGGAACAAAGGAGCAAAGCTCCTCGCGCACTCAGGTTTCAAGCAACGAGGAGCTTCACAGCAAGGAGATCTCCGTCGGCATCGCGGAAGAGGCTGACGAGAACAGCACAGTTTTCAAGCTTAACAGAGTCCTCGAATCTGACCAGAAGGACGGAAGATACATCTATCTTGATGTGTCGATCTCCAATTCGTCGGACAAGACCTATGAAATGAACTGTCTCAATAACTTCTACATTCTCTTTGACGACGGAACAGAATCCCATTTCGACATCAGAACTCAGATAAACGCGGCTCAGGCAGTTGACAACTATGCCGAGAATCCCTTTGAGATCCCGGCAAACGGCGATTTTTCCGGGGTTATCGGCGGATTCATCATTCCCGATGATACCAAGAGCTTTACAGTCTGCTTCTTCCCCACACTTGACAACATGAGCAACAAGGAAAGCGTTGTGAAGGTCAAGGTCGACGGCTCAGGCATTGTTAAGCTGAACTGAAATGATATGACTACAAAAGGGCAGAGGATTTCTCTGCCTTTTTTATTTCGCAACGCCCTTCTGCATGAACATCAGCGACGAAAGATATACCGCTCCGCCTGCCAGCGCAGACAAAAGAATGACAAGTATGCCGTCTGCTCCGTATCTCGCCGATATATCCGACACAAGCAGCGCAGCTCCTCCGCAGAGCAGTCCGGACAGAACCACCGAGAAAAACGGCTCTGCTTTCAATGAGATCCCTGCCGCCTTGATATAAGTCCGCAGCGAAACCGCTAATATCACGGCATAGCAAATGGATGTTGAGATCGCCGCACCGTTTGCACCTGCGAAAGGTATGAAGATCAGATTTCCGGCAAGCTTTACCGCCGTTCCCAGAGCCATTATTTTCAGTGGAGACGACGCTCTGCCGATACCTTGCAGCATACCGAAAAGCGGAAACGACACGCACAGGCACACCATTCCCGGCATCAGCAGCCGGAGCGCGTTCACACATATCTCCGCCTCGTCCCACTGCCGCGGAAAGAGAAAGTGGAGCACCCATGGCGACAGCACCGCCAAGCCCACAGCCGCCGGAACTGCTATTACCGCCGCCGCCAGAAGCGCCTGGGAGGAAAATCTACGCAGCCTGACCTTATCGCCAGCCGCCCACGCCTCCGTGACCGAGGGAAGAACGCCCTTTCCAAGCATATTTGTCACAGAGGGAACAAGATTGAACACCGTCAGCGCGATGCCGGAAAATGAGCCGTACACAAAGCCCGGAGCGTCCTCTGCCGTTACTCCGACCGGCAGTCCGGCACGAAGTCCGAAATGACTGATACAGCCAATTATAGTCATCATGTCGATAACAGCGGTAAGATTCGTCACCAGCGCGCTTACGCCTACCGGAAGAGCTGTTTTTACCAGATCTGCAGCAATTCTGCCGCGATCCTGCTGGTGAGCTTCTCCCGGCTGTTTTTTACGCCTGCGGAACAGGCTTATCAGGGCAAAGAAAACTGCCGCTCCGACCGTAGAAAGAGTTACGCCAAGGATTCCTGCTCCGGCGGAAACGGCTCTCGGGTCGGTTATCCCGGGAAAATACGCCATAATTTCCAGAGAATGAGCTTGCGCAGCGCCGCAAAGCCATAGTCCGGCAGCGACCTTGACGACGCCCTCCGCCGCCTGAGAAAGAGCCGTGGGGTACATATTGCTCATACCCTCGTAATACCCTCGCTCCACAGCCGTAACGCAGCCGAAAAGCACCGACGGAGCTATCATCGCTATCGCAAGTCCGGATTCTGTATTTCCCGTGGCAAGGAGACTGAAAGGCCTTGCCAGCAGTAGTATGAGCAGGCTTCCGAGAATGCCTATCGCGGCAAAAAGCAAGTGGGCTGTTTTTCGTATTCGCCGGACATTTTCATACATTCCGAGAGCCATGCTCTCTGCCGTAAGCCGCGCGACCGCCGTTGAAAGACCTGTCACTGTCAGGGCGTAAACCGGCATGAAGATGCTGTAGGCACAGCTGAAATAGCTCATGCCGATCCCGCCAAGCATATTTGTAAGCGGTATTTTGAACAGCGCGCCAAGTCCCTTTGCGGCTATTGCGGAGATCATAAGTATGACCGAGCCTTTTATAAAATTCTGCTTTTTCAATTTATCACCGTCACCTGAAACTTTTTCTAAAATATATGTTGCAGAAATCAGAATTATGTTGCGGCGGAGAGCCTCCGCCGGCGATTTCGCGTTAAACATACTTCAGTTTAAAATTTATTTCCGCGTGGGTTGCAATTTTTCAGAATATATGATATAATAAATAATAGCATATTGTGCTTTAATTAATTAAAAAATATACAGAAAGGCTGGTAAAAATGGAATATAAATTTTCCGATAAGGTCAGCGGTCTCAAGGCTTCTGCTATAAGAGAGATACTTAAATTCACCTCTGACCCCTCGGTCATCTCCTTCGCCGCAGGAAATCCAGCTCCCGAGGCTTTTCCCACGGAGCGTATAGCTGAAATTTCCGCAGAGCTGCTGAGAGACGACCCTATCCTTGCTCTCCAGTACAGCATCACAGAAGGATATACTCCTCTCCGTGACTTCCTGAAAGGCTGGCTGACTGAAAAAAACTGCTTCCATAAGGAATTTGACGACCTCATCGTCACATCCGGCGGACAGCAGGCTAACGAGCTTTCCTGCAAGGTGCTCCTCAACGAGGGCGACACTCTTCTCTGCGAGTCGCCCAGCTTTATCGGTTCTCTGAACGCTTTCCGCTCCTATAACGTAAACCTTGTGGGCGTAGATATGGACGATGACGGCATCAACCTGGACAAGCTTGAAAATGCGCTGAAAACTCAGCCAAACGTTAAGATCCTGTATCTTATCCCCAACTTCCAGAACCCGACGGGCAGAACTATGTCCCTCGAAAAGCGCAAGGCAGTTTATGAGCTTGCCTGCCGCTATGATTTCATCATTCTGGAGGACGACCCTTACGGCGAGCTGAGATTTGCCGGAGAAAATGTCCCCTCTATAAAAAGCCTGGACACAGAAGGACGCGTTATCTACTCCTCAACCTTCTCCAAGCTTATATCGTCGGGCTTCCGGACAGGCTTCGTCTCCGCCCCTGCTCCGATAATTCAGAAGATCGTTGTGTGCAAGCAGGTTTCCGACGTTCACTCCAATATCTGGGCGCAGGTCGTTTCCCACAGATTTATGACAACCGTTGACAGAGAAGCTCACTTCAACAAGCTCCGCGGCATCTATAAGCAGAAGAGCGATCTCATGTGCGGCTACATAGACAACGAGTTTTCAAAGCAGATCACATATGTCCGTCCCCAGGGCGGTCTCTTCGTCTGGTGCACGCTGCCCGAAAGCTGCGATATGAACGCGTTCTGCACAAAAGCAGTTCAGGAATATAAGGTCGCGGTCGTTCCCGGCAACTCATTCAGCATCGACGAAAAAGAAGTCAGTCACTCCTTCCGCCTGAATTACTCCACGCCCTCAAACGAGCAGATCGAAAAGGGTATGGAGCTCCTGGCGAAGATGACTAAAGATATTCTGGATAAATAATTTATTGAGAGGAATTTAATTATGGCAAGAACAAACAGATACCCGGTTACTCAGAAGTACCTGATGACAAGAAGTCAGGCGATCAACTTCCCGGCAGGCTTTTTCCAGGGCAATCTTAAAAAGAATGACGTTTTCGGCGTTGTTATCGACATCCCGATGCCCAACAATGTGCTTACAACTATGGTTTGCTTCATCAACGGAGCTGCTAACCTCTACTTCAACCACGGCGGCGAGTATACAGGCGCAGCTCAGAAGTACAGAAACCTCGTCCAGGCATCCCACAACCTTGTTGCAGGCTGCAATCATCTGCTGCCTAAGTGCGAAAAGACCACAAAGTTCGACCTGCCCACGGGAAGAACTCAGAATGTTTTCCTGCTGACAAAGGGCGGAATTTACAGAACAGAGTTCGCTCCCGGAATGATACCCGAAACAGAAATCGAAAAGCGGACGATCTATGTGCTCTACCAGAAGGTCATGGCAGAGCTGAGAAGCTGCCAGCTCAAGGACGAAGCCGACAGACGCAAGGCAAATTCCTGAGGAGCTGATCGAAAATGGACGACAAGAAGCTTATTTTCAGCGGCATTCAGCCAACCGGCACATTTACTCTCGGCAACTATATAGGCGCTGTACGCAACTGGGGACCGCTCCAGGACGAGTACAACTGCATCTACTGCGTTGTGGATATGCACGCAATTACAGTCCGCCAGGACCCTGCAAAGCTGAGACAGAACACTCTTAACTCCTACGCCCTGCTTATGGCGTGCGGCATCGACCCGGAGAAATCTATTCTCTTCATTCAGAGCCATGTAAAGACTCATGCAGAGCTGAACTGGATACTCTGCTGCAATACGCAGTTCGGCGAGCTTTCACGTATGACGCAGTTCAAGGACAAGAGCCAGAAGCACCCGGACGATATAAATGCAGGACTTTTTACATATCCCTCCCTTATGGCGGCGGATATTCTCGCATATAACGCAGATCTCGTTCCCGTAGGCGTTGACCAGAAGCAGCACCTTGAGCTTGCAAGAAATATCGCCCAGCGTTTCAATCAGCGTTATGGCGACTTTTTCACAGTTCCCGAGGCGTATATCCCAAAGGTAGGCGCAAAGGTAATGTCTCTCCAGGATCCTGCGAAGAAGATGTCGAAATCCGACGAGAATCCAAATTCAGTCATCCTCATCCTGGACGACAAGGACACGATCATCCGGAAGTGCAAGAGAGCCGTTACCGACAGCGAGGCTGAGGTAGTATACCGCGAGGGCAAGGACGGCATCAATAACCTGATGACCATTTATTCCAGCGTGACAGGCAAGGATTTTGCCGCTATCGAAGCCGAATTTGCAGGAAAAGGCTACGGCGACTTCAAGCTTGCCGTGGGCGAGGCGGTCGCAGATCACCTTGAACCTGTACGTACGGAGTTTGCACGTATTTCCCAGGATAAGGCTTTCCTGAAGGAATGCTATACTGCCGGCGCGGAAAAGGCTCTGAGATACTCGCAGCGGACGCTTTCAAAGGTCTACCGAAAGGTCGGCTTTGTAGACGCACGCTAAGGGCATCACCGCACGCAGCACATCTGACGATTTTGTGCGGCAGCGCATGAATTATTGTCAAAATATACAATTATTACAAATTATTAATGCCGTATTCCGTAAAACCTACGAAATTTAAAAAAATTCTTGCATTTTGCGGATTTTTGCGGTATTATAGAGGAAGTGCTTTTTTTCAATGGTTGAATATCAGCAGAAGGATAAATACTCTATCGGGGACCTGCTCGACATCGTCCGTCTTCTCCGCGGCGAGGGCGGCTGCCCGTGGGATCGTGAACAGACTCACGAATCCATAAGAAGCGATTTTCTTGAGGAGACCTGCGAGGTCCTGGAGGCTATCGACCTGGCAGATACCGCGCTTCTCCGGGAAGAGCTGGGAGACGTGCTTCTCCAGGTAGTCTTCCACAGCCGCATCGAAGAGGAGCAGAACAGCTTCAACTTCGGCGATGTATGCGACGAGGTCTGCAAGAAGCTTATCATCCGCCATCCCCACGTTTTCGGCGAGGTAAAGACGGACTCCGTTGACCAGGTCCTGCAGAACTGGGATTCCATAAAAATGGCGACCAAGGGACAGGAAAGCTACACGGACACCCTTACAAGCGTTGCAAGGACTCTGCCTGCTCTTATGAGAGCGCAGAAGGTCGGAAAGCGCGCGATGAGGGCTGGCATGGATTTCCGTTGTGCGGAAGATGCCGTAGCCTGTATAGCAAGCGAAAAGGCGGAGCTTGACAGGGCGATCGCTGCCGGCGACAGGGCAAACACTGAAGAGGAGCTGGGCGACCTGCTGTTCTCCTGCGTAAATGCCGCACGCCACCTTGGAATCGACGCCGAGGAGGCTTTGAGAGCTTCCACAAACAAGTTTATACGCCGGTTCGCCGTCACAGAAGAGCTTGTCAGGGGAGACAAACTGGATATGAAGGAAATGCCCATCGAAAAGCTGGATATTTACTGGGACAAAGCAAAGAATATTATCATGGAGGAAAAGGAAAATGACTAAAACAGAACTTATCAATTCTATCGCAGATAAAGCTAACTGCACAAAGAAGGACGCAGCTTCCGCTCTGGACGCTACAGTAGCAGCAATCGAGGAAGCTCTTATTAACGGCGAAAAGGTTTCTATCACAGGCTTCGGTACATTCGAGGTTCGTGAGCGCGGCGAAAAGACCTGCATCAACCCCAGAACTAAGGAGAAGATGATTTGCCCTCCCAGCAAGGCACCTGCTTTCAAGGCCGGCAAGTCTCTCAAGGACGCTGTTAACAAGTAAGAGCTTGTTCCGATTTCGCGTATTCGATACGGCTGCTGCAATTTTCTGCGGCAGCCGTTTTTCAATAAAGGAGAAAAGGAGATGAGAAAATGAGACTGGACAAATACCTGAAAGTAACAAGGCTTATCAAGCGCAGAACAGTCGCCAATGACGCCTGCGACGCGGAGAAGATCGTGGTAAACGGAAAAATCGCCCGTGCTTCTTATGATGTAAAGGTAGGCGACGTTATCGAGATAAATATGGGAGCACATCCGCTTAAAGTCAAGGTTCTGAACGTGACGGAATATGCCACTAAGGAAAATGCGGCGGATAACTATATTGTTATAGAATAACAGTGAAGCCCGCGGGGAAAAATTCTAATCAATGATAATCTATGCGCGACACCGGGTTTCAAAAGGGACGGTTGTCCCTTTTGCAGAGTCCAGAGGCGGCGCCTCTGGCAGGGCATGGGACAGAGTCCCATATCGACCGCAGGTCGATGATGCCTTTAGGCGCTCTGCAAGGGGTGAATTTCAAAACAGTCCGGTGGACTGTTTTGAAAGAGGGGACGCTCTGCAAGAGAGAGCGTCCCCTTTTTATAGAAATAATAAAAGCTGATGCAACCTCAAAATGCACCAGCTTTTGTTATTATTTAGTATTCGTAATATCCCAGCGGAAATTCGCCAGCTTCATCGCTCTTGTATTGTCAAGCATATTGTTATTTTCCAGCTTGCTCATATCAAGATAGCGGTAATTGGTCTTTTCCTCCTTGTTTCCGCCGAACATTCCCTTTATCTTCGTAAGCGTGCCGCTTCCGGGAGTTCTCTGGAGAACCGTACCGAGAGTATGATTTTCTCTCATAAAGGAAATTATATCCGCAGCCGTCGTCAGCAGCTTGTCGCTTACGTTGTAAATTCCGGCATACTGCATATCGTCGGCATTTTTTACAAAGCAGAGGGCAAAATCAACAAGATTGTGAACGCAGCACATCTGGAATCCGTATTGCCCCTTTCCGGAAACAAATTTCGTTCCGTCCTTGGGGTCTGTTATCTTTGAGACCAGATTGTCGTAAAAATTAAGCGTATAAACCGGAGATACACGGCAGATACAGCACATGACCTTCTTGTGATGCTGCATTTCTGCAACAAGAGCCTTTTCCGAAGCGTACTTCATCACGGCATAGTTAGACGTTGTCTTTATATCCGAGTCCTCACGAAGCGGCTCGCGGGTCTTGGGGAAATCGTAAACCTTATCCGTACTTATGAGAATGAACTTCTCCACGGTCTCGGTTGTCATAGCATAGCGGTAAATAAACTTATCGCACTGCCGGGACTCCTCCATTTCCTTTTCGGTGACGATAGGCCCAAGGTCGTTGTCAACAGTATTTGCAACGTGTATTACGGCGTATATCGGGTAGTTTTCAAAAATGTCAGCATATCCGTTTTTATCGGATGGTCTGCACTGAACGAAGGTATAATTAAGCTTGCCTGTGTTGTAATCCTGCTCCTCAACGTCGGCAGCGATAACCGCATAGCCCTTTTTGAGCAAGCCAGAGCAGATATGCTTTCCGATAAGCCCGCATCCGCCTGTTACAAGAACATTCTGCATTATCCACACCATCCTTTCTGTAGCTGTAAAGTCTGATTATTATTCCACAACGCTGGAAACAGGGTTTGCATTGATCTCTTCAAGGTATGTATCGAGGGTCGCATAGATCGCCTCATACGTCTCGTTCCAGGGCGTGCCCTTTGCAGAAAGTCTCAGGTTGGAATCGAGAAGATTTCCACAGTCTGTAGAGATTCCCGTAGAAATATCCAGGAAAGGATTCTCGTCCGCAAGCTCCTGCATACTCTTCTGCATCTCGACCATTTCGTCAGTCCAGCCGTAGTCCTCCTTGAACTGCTTATCCGCAAGAGCCTTTGTGCCCTCGTCCAGGATAGTGAAACGCTTGCAGTCCAGGTAACGCGCCACGCCCTCGGGATTTGAAGCGCCCTTTATCAGCGTGTAGGCCTCCATGCCTACAGGCACGTAATACTCGTCTGCATTGGGGTCCTTCGGCATAGGAACGAAGAATGCGTCCTCGCCGAACTGTCCTTTCCAGTCCTCTGCGTCAGTATAGAACGTATAAAGACCAACGGGATAGAAGAGCACCTTTCCCTCTCCAACGAACTCCGGGTGAGCCGTCCAGCCGTAGTCGCCTACGCCGATAGCGATGCAGCCCGACTGGTTCAGGTCGAGCATATAGTCCTGAACGCGCTCCATTGCCGGAGAGCCGATGTTGCTCACAAGCTTTCCGTCCTCAATAGTTACCGGCGGAACGCCTGTAGTCGCCATAAGCGCGAACTCGTACCACCAGCCGTCGATACCGTAATGCTGGTTCTCAACGTCAACGAAGCTCTGGAGCATACCCTCAAAGGCGTCCCAGTCCCACTCGCCTCTCTCGTAGAGGTCGGCAGGATCTTCAAGTCCGGCTTCCGCGATAGTCTTTTTATTGTAAACGCAGGCAACCTTGTCGCCTGTGGTCTGAACTACAGTACAGTAGTGGTTTCCGTTCCAGATAAGGCTGTCGTTTACCTCCTGAACGTCCTCCCAGAGAGGTGAGCTGAAGTCGATATAGTCGTCGACAGGAGCAAACATTCCGCGGACAGCTCCCTTTGGGAAAGCGTCCATATTTCCGGCGTAGAACATATCGACGCCGTCGCCGCTGTTGATAAGCTCAGCCAGCTTTTCGTATCTGTTGGCAAAGGTACACTGGATCCACTCGACCTCGCCGCCGTACATCTCCTCGAAAACTACTTTTTCAGTAGGCTTGATGTCCCAATCCGAGAGCCACTTGATTTTCTTGTTTTCCAGCTCCTTGACAGTGAAAAAGTCGGAAGCCTGGGCGTATTCCTTGATCTGACTTCTTCCTTCTTCGGTGAAGTCGAAATTTGCAAAGGGATTTTCGGAAGAGGAATCCTCCTCCTTACCGCAGCCTGTTACGGCAAAAACAGTTGTCAGCACAAGAAGAGCACATAATAATGCCTTGACTTTTTTCATAACAAAACTCCTTATAATACCATATCCTACCCTGTCTCACGAGAGGATGAGACAAGATCACGATTCATTATCATACATATATATTATAACATTATTCGGCAGCTATTGTCAATAGTGATTTTTCATAATACATATAGTGAATTTTTGGGAATTATTTTCATATTGTATTACATATATTACGTCCGCACCTGTCCCGGAGCGCACAAATATCGCAGCCGCGCTCCCTATATGCAGGCTCAGCCTCGCAAATGCCTATCAGAGCCGTTACCGATTTTGTTGGATTCAGCATACAGCTCTCGGAAACAGTCAGACCTATCCTGCGCTGCGCATTGACAAAGCTCAGGAACGCGCTCTGCAAATTCAGCGGCAGATCGCCGTAGCCGGGAGAAAAACGCCACGTCCGGAATTTCTCCTGCATCCCGGCAAATATCTCCTCCTCCGCCTTGCAGCACACCTGTTCTATCGCCGCGCTGCAAAGGCAGTCCACCGCAAATGCTCCGGCTGTATCCGTGACTCCGGTCTGCCGGATAAGCCTGTCCGCCGCCGTAGAGACCGTGGCAGCCAGTACAACGCACCGGGAACAGCCCTCCAGATGGCGGCGCACATCCTCCCCGGTAAGCAGCTCCGCCATGCCCTCAAGCTGTACGCCCTCCGCCAGGAATCTTACCGCAGTCTCACGGTAAACATAAGCCGGGCGGAGCGTCCTGCGCACCACAGGCTCGTATTTGTCCAGGAGCGCCGCAGTTGCAGGGTCGGGCTTCTCGGTCCACACGCCCATGTACCTTGCAGCCTCCTCCTTGGAAATAGGCTCTAACTCTATCATGTTCCGATAATTCCCCTGACCGCTTCGCTGATCCTTCTTGCAACGTAGGAGTTATTCATTGTATACAGATGTATTCCGTCAGCATTGTCCGCAGTCAGGTCAACTATCTGGTCGATAGCGTATGCGATACCTGCGTCACGCAGCGCCTCCGGGTTATGCTCGTACCTCTGCATTATCTTTACGAATTTTCTGGGCAGACTCGCACCGCAGGTCGTGACCATGCGCTCTATCTGCTTCTTGTTTGTTACAGGCATGATACCTGCTTCTATGGGCACATTTATCCCCTTTTTCGCCGCCACGTCGCGGAAATTATAGAAATACTCGTTGTCGAAGAAAAGCTGTGAGATCAGGTGGTCTGCTCCAGCCTCCACCTTGATTTTCAGATTGTCAACGTCCTCCTCCAGCGTCTCGGAGTCCGGGTGACCCTCGGGATAGCAGGCGGCGGCTATATCAAAATCTCCCCGTGATTTCAGGTAGGAGATAAGGTCGCTGGCGTGTCTGAACTCCTCGACAGGCGGAATATCCGGGTTAATGTCGCCGCGGAGGGCAAGAATATTCTCGATTCCGATCCTCTTCGCCTCCTCGAGAGTCTGGTCGATCTGCTCCTTTGTGTAGTTGATGCAGGGCAGGTGAAGCACCGGGATCCTGCCGCAGCTCTTTATCCTCGAGGCAATGTCCAGGGCAAGGCTGCTGTTTCCGCTTCCGCCTGCGCTGTAGGTCACGCTGATAAAGTCGGGGTTCAGGTCGTTAAGCTCGTCGAGAGTCTGAAAGATGACATCGACGGAGCTTGTGGACTTTGGCGGAAAAACCTCGAAGGAATAGACTGTTTTGCTGTTAAAAATCTCTTTTATCTTCATTTCTGACCTCTCAATCTATAGACCACTGAATTTCTCCCAGACCGCTGCTGCGGAGAAACTCATTTGCTTTTGAAAAATGCCGGCAGCCGAAAAAGCCGTTATACGCCGAAAGCGGACTCGGATGCGCCGCTTCAAGGACAAGATGTCCGGGATTCGTGATAAACTGCTTCTTTGCACGGGCATCAGCGCCCCAGAGCAGGAAAACCATAGGCTTTTCGCGCTGATTCAGCAGCTTTATAACATCGGTGGTGAAATTCTCCCAGCCCATGCCGCGGTGACTTCTGGGCTGATTCGCCCGGACGGTGAGTACGGAATTGAGCAGAAGCACTCCGCTCTCCGCCCATTTCGTCAATTCACCGTGCCTGCCGGTGTTGTCGATGCCCAGGTCGTCGCGTATCTCCTTGAAAATATTGACCAGCGACGGCGGAGGAGTTATGCCCTTCCGCACGGAAAAGCTTAGCCCGTGAGCCTGTCCCTCGCCGTGATAAGGATCCTGACCGATAATAACGCATTTAACGCTGTCGTAGGAGGTCAGCCTCATTGCGTTGAAAATGTCGTACATTCCGGGAAATATCTTCCGGGTCTTGTACTCGGAAATAAGAAATTTCCGGAGATTCAGATAATATTCCTTGTCGAACTCACCCTGTAGGAGCTCATCCCAATCGTTGCCAAAATTAACCATACTTCACCTGTCAATCGTTGAAAACCGTGTCCTCATAATACTTGAATTTCACAAGCGTGTTCCGCTTATATGTAAGCGAGCCCTGCTGACCGAAGGGAATTTTGCCGTATGCACTTCCGGAACACTGAATTTTCAGCGTCTGCCCCTTACGAGTGACAAATTCCAGCTCGTAGTAAGCGTCCACCAGCTCTTCCCTGCCGTCGCTCTCGATTATACGCAGGCGGTCGTCGCGCTTCCGGACAAGCTCTGCCATTTCCACAATGGGCTGGGAGGTGTTTTTTTGCACAGGCTCGCCCTTTTTTTTCTTTTCCTTTTTTACAGGAGTTCCGCTTTCGTCGGTTTCCTCCAGAAAGATGTTCATGATGCGCATAAACGGGCTTTTTCCGCCGAAAAGCAGTACCACGAGTACAAGAACGACCGCGATCGCTCCCAATAATATCAAAAGATTCCTCATCTGAGGCGTCATTTTTACCAGTCCTTTCTGCAATAAAATTCCAATTTATATTATAACATATAAACTGCAAAAAAGCAAGCCACACTTGAAAAAATATCTGTTTTGCTGTATAATAGATTTATAATCTATTTTCATACTAATTTTCAATCAAACTGTAGACAAAATTATAGCTGTCAAGATTGTCTATAGGGTGGTTGAAAATTAGTATCAGGAGGTTTTTTATGCAGCGTGTACTTGGGGATATGAGAAAGGCTGTCCAGCAATATGACATGATTTCAGATGGCGATAAGATCGCAGTGGGAGTTTCCGGCGGCAAGGACAGTCTTGTGCTGCTGGAGGGGCTTTTCCGGCTGCGGAAATTTCTCGGCATTGATTTTGAGATCGCAGCTATTACCGTCGATCCGCAGTTTGGTGGAGTGTCCGGGGATTATTCGGCAGTATCGGAGCTGTGCCGCAGCCGAGGCGTCGAATATCATATTCTTCCGACGCAGATCGGCGAGATCGTTTTTGATGTCCGCCGGGAGAAATCCCCGTGCAGTCTTTGCGCCAGGATGAGGAGAGGCGCGCTTCACGGTCTTGCCGGGGAGATCGGCTGCAATAAGCTCGCCCTTGGGCATAATCTGGAGGACGCGGTGGAGACGTTTATGATGAACCTGCTGACCGAGGGCAGGATAGGCTGCTTTTCTCCGGTCACTGTTCTGGAGGACAGGCAGCTGACTATAATCCGACCTCTTGTTCTGTGCCATGAGAAGGAAATAAAAAAGGCAGCCCGGACTGTTGAGCTGCCTGTTGTCAAATCAAAATGCCCTGCCGACGGGCATACAAACCGTCAGCGGACGAAAGAGCTGATAAACGACCTCGAGCATCGCAGCCGCGGGGTCAAGGAACGCATCCTTGGCGCAATGATACGGGGGCACATTGACAAATGGTAAAAAAATGCTGCAACGTTATGTTGCAGCATTTCTGTTAGTTTTCAGTTAGTTGACTAATTAATTAGTCTTCCTTCTTTCTGAGAACAAATGCAGTGCCGAGAGCTACAGCAAGACCAGCAGCAGCTACGCCAACACCAGCAACACCTGTCTTAGGTGCGCTTCCAGCGGGCTTAGTTGTTGCAGCAGGCTTAGCAGATGTAACAGGCTTAGCAGTTGTAACAGGCTTTGTTGTAGAAGTTGATGTTGCTGCAGTAACAGGAGCAGCTGTTGTAGTTGTTGTCTCGATAACAACAGGAGCAGCTGTTGTTGTAGTTGTTGTTACAGGAGCAGCTGTTGTAGTTGTTGTCTCAACAGGTGCGGGAGCATCCTCGATAGCGATGTAGCCATCGTATGTGTTGTTGATGTTAGCCAGAGCTGCACATCTTGCAACGTCAGCAGCATCAGCAGCGAAGTTAGGATTCCAGAGCTCGTTGTAGATACCCTGTGTGAATGTCCATGCCTGCATCAGGTTACCTGTCTCGTCCTTCTCAACGTTTACGAACAGATCCTCGTTAACCTTGGACTCGATGTAGTAGATATCGAAGGGGAATACGTCGCCCTCAGCTGTATCCTGGGGAAGGATCATATCGATGTCCCACATAGAACCGTCGTTACCGTAGTTAGCGTTACCGGAAGAGCATACGAAGAAACCAGCCATGCCCTGCTCAGAAGCTGTAGGATCGTCAATAGGACCGCCAGGAGAGATACGAGAAAAAGCTGAGCCTGAATAGATAGCAAGATCCTCCGTAAAGTCGTCAATAGCAACAGTCATTCTGTTGTCATAGTGTACGTGGAAACCAGTAGCAGCGTACTTCTTAGCAGCGCCGGTTACGTTCATACTAACACGTACTACATAGTTGCTGTCCTTTACCTCGTCAAGAGTGAGAACTTTCTTTGTGAGTGTTACATAAGGCTTGGATTCAGAAGCAGCGATCTGCTCATCTGTGAAGCCAAGGCTGGCAGCCTCAGGAGCTGCAAAAGCGTTCATAGAAGCTGCTGTCATGCTAACTGCGGCAACTGCCAGAGCGCCGATAGCACTTCTTAAAGAATTCTTCTTCATTGTGTTATTTTCCTTTCAGATAAATATTTATGTTATCTGCCGCCGCTTTGGACGGCAGATCGACATTGTGTTTAATTACTCGGTTGTCCGATTACTCAGCAACCTTCTTGAGAACCTTGTTCCATGTATCCCAGCTTGCATCGCTGCCTGTTGATACGAGACCGTAGTAAACCTGGATGAATGATGCGTCGGAAGCGTCGATTCTTCTATCAGACTTGAGAGTGGTCTTGTTGTTCTCAGCGTCGTCGTTGTTAACGTCAGCAAGGAATGCTGCAAACTCGTCGAGCATAGCATCCTCTTCGATGTTTACGAGATCAGAGTTGCTGAACTGGAGCTGGGAAACCATATCCTTGTCCTCGAGAGTAGATACCTTTGAGTACCATACGAGAACTGTTGCAGCATCAGAGGAGTCAGCCTTGAGGTTAAGGTCTGCGTCGCCCTTTACGCCAACGTAAACAACAACCTTGAGCTCATTACCCTCGATATCCTTGAGAGTCTCACCAGCTCTTGCAATGATAGCGCCGTTAGAAGCCATGATATCCTCATTTGCAACTATTGCTACCTCGTGTCTGAACTGCTTAACGCCGGACTCTTCCATCTCGTCGTATACCTCGCCAGGTGTAGCTGCAAAGCTGAGTCTTGTCTTGCTGATGCTGATGCTTCTGCCGCCCTGAACGTGCTCACGGTCAAGGATATTGCCGTCTTCGTCCAGTGTGAGGATCTCAGTTTCAACCTTGTACTTGATAGTGTTGATCTGATCTGTGCTGAACTGCTCGTCGATGCTGTAGTAGAATGCAGCGTCTGAATCAAATTCAAAGTTAATAACAGCCATCTCAGTTGTTACTGTAACAGGGCCGGAGGGCTCAGTTGTAGTAGTTGTTGTCTGGCTGGGATCAACTACTGCAGTTGTAGTTGTTGTCTGACTGGGATCAACTACTGCAGTTGTAGTTGTTGTCTGACTGGGATCAACCACCGCAGTTGTAGTTGTTGTCTGGCTGGGATCAACCACTGCAGTTGTAGTCGTCGTCTGGCTGGGATCAACTACTGCAGTTGTAGTTGTTGTCTGGCTGGGATCTACTGCTGTTGTTGTAGTTGTTACTGCTGTAGATGTTGTTGTAGTAACGATCTCAACGTCTTCGTATTCAGCAACTCTCTTGATATCAACCTGAACGGAGCCGCCGCTTACTGCTGCTGCGCTGTAGTCGATCTCAATGTTGACCTGCTTGTAAACGTTTGTAACGTCAACGCCTACGTATGTCTGCTCGAGATATGTCTCAGCCTCAGCAGCCTCAGCATCAACGAACTTAGCCTCAAATGTTGCTTTCTGTCCGCTTACGCCAGCCTTAACATCGTAGAGGCTGTCAGCAAATGCGCCGAGCTCAGCGGCAGAAATATCAAATGATGTAACGCTTGACTTTGCATTAAGCTGGTTGAGAACGTCTGTGTAGAGGTCAACAACCATGCTGCTTGACATGATCTCAGTAGCAGTTGTGCCGGGAAGGCTTCTGTTGAAGTTAGCCTGGAGTCTCTTATCAGCAGCTTCGATAAGAGGACTTACAGTGCCGTAATCCTTAACCTCTCTGTTAACTGTTGCAGCCTTAGCAATGTATGTCTTAGCCTGCTCGAGCTTGTTTACGTAGAACGAAACGGAGTCGTTGATCTGCTTCTCAGCATCTGCAACGTCAACGCCCATGGAAGCATACTCTGCGCAAGCATTCTTAGCTGTAGTCTTGAGGACGTCAAATTTCTCAAGCGCCCAGTCAACAACAGCAGTGCCGTTGTATACCTTGCCTGTAGCCATGTCTGTGAAGGAGAGCTCGGCAGCAGCCTTTGTTCCTTCAGCAAGAGCAGAGGACTTAACAACGATCTTCAGATCGCCGCCGATAACAACATCCTCGAAGAAGTTGTCCGGAGCGTCGAGATCCTCAACGCCGTACTGAGCAGCGAGATCCTTCATTGCGCCGCCGATTGTATTTGCACCGCTGGCTGTAAATGTAGGAGTAACATCAGCAAGTGAAGCTGTGATAGTGATATCGCCCTCGTCGGAAACAACATACTTTACTTCGCCGATTTTCTCGATAAGGCTTGCTGTTACAGCAGAGAACTTGCCAGACTTATTGACAGCAGTCTCATAGATTCTGCTGAGGTCAATAGTACCTGTCTTGTTTTCGCCTGCTGCGATATCAGCAAGGATAACTGAAAGTCTTGTGTTCCAGTTGGAATCCTTCTCGAAAGTCTTTGCTTCCTCATCTCTTACATAGCCGTCGTTCTGGGCTGTTGCCGGCTTACCGGGCTCAATGTAAGTAAGAGCAGACTGACTTCCGTCGAGTGTTACAACAGTATCTGCAACGTCGATAGCGTTTGCAACGCCCAAGCCCTGTGTGAGAGCCAGCGGAACTGTAGCAGCTGCCGCAACAACTCTCTTGAATAATGAGTTCTTCATCGTTCTATACCTCTCTAACATATTTTTTCCCCGGCTGCCATCGTGCCGCCTTGACACGCTTCGTCCGAGAAACATTTTTGTACAAGACTCCTGAATATATAGCTTGCCCAAAAATTCATAATTACATTTTATCACACAAATTGCAATAAGTCAAGGAAATCTGCATATTTTATTCAAAAATTATTGACGATTAATCAGTGCCGTTTTTGGCGGTTTTGCACAATTAACTGATATTTCCGCTATTTATTTCACCGGCGCGTTAATCATTCTGCAATTGTTTGTTAATTTTTAATAAACATTTCCCTTCACTGTCTACATTATATCACGGTTTTTTCGCCTTGTCAACAGGTAATCTAAGGCAGGAAATCAATAAATTGTCGCCGCGGCGCGAATCCGGGGCTTTTTCGCAAAAAAACAGGACCCGAAGGCCCTGTTTTTCAGAAATTATTCTTCTGTACCGTCAGCTACATAAGCGTCGAACTTTTCGCCTCTGTTCATAGAAGCAAGTGATTCGTTCCATGCAGTATGAGGAATTGTACCTGTGGATACCTTTGAATAGTATACCTGGATCCAGCTTGCGTCGGAAGCGTCGATCTTACGATCGTTCTTCGTTGTTCTCCAGTTATCTGCGCTGTAAACATCAAGGTCTACATCGCAGAGGAACGCGCCAAGCATATCAAGGTCAGGATGAGCATTTACAAGTGCATTTGCTACAGGAGCAATTCTTGCAACGTTAATGTCATCAATATCTGTACCCTCAGGAAGTGTGGAAACTCTTGCATAGTATACAAGTACGTTAGATGCGTCGGATGCGTCAGCCTTCAGGTTGAAGTCGTTATCACCCTTTACACCGATGTAAGCTGTAAACTGAGCAGGTGTGCCGTCCTCGTCGACTACTACAGGAAGTCCGTTGTAGTAAACGTTTACTGTGTATGCAAAGGTCTCGTATGTGGGAGCTGCGCCCTCGCCGGGATCAACAAAGATCTCCTCAGGAATGTCAGAACCGGAGTTCACTTCCTTGAACGATACCTTAGAAAGGTCGAAGTCTTCTGTTACGACCTTGCCGTCAGCATCAACATATGTGATCTGCTCAGCAGGTGCCTGTACGTGATCCTTCTTGAGCGGTCTCGGGTCGTGACTGAAGTAGAATCCGTCAACAACCTTTACCTTTGCAAAGATGTCTACTGAAGGTCCGGGAGTTGCCTCGGTAGTTGTAGTAACAGTACCAGGTGCAACGATTCCAGGATCAGTTGTTGTAGTTGTATCCGGAACAACAGGAGCAGTTGTCGTAGTTGTTGTCTCGATAACAACAGGAGCTTCTGTGGATGTTGTTACTGTAGTAGTTGTTGTTGTTTCAGGCTGAAGAACCTTGATAATACCGCCCTGAGCATCTACGTACTCAGTGATATTCTCGCCGTCGAAGCCTGTTACGATAAGGCTGCCGAAGTCAACCTTGTACTCTGTTCCGGGAACTGCGTCCTCGGGAATCTTGAATGTGATCTGCATCATCTCAGCGCCGTTGATGCTGTCAGAAAGAGCGCCGTTTGCGTCGCCGAATGCAAACTCATTTGTATCAGGATTGTACCAGAGCTTTGAACCGTAAGGTGTACCTACAGCCTCAATGATATCAGGATCAGTAATAAGTATGAACTGACCGCCGCTTACAGGCAGCTCTGTTCCCTCAGGAACGACTACTGTCATTGTAAGTGTAACTGTCTCTCCAGGGAGACCCTCGCCGTTGCTGATCTTCCAAGCAATATGACCCTTCGGAATCGTAACGGGAGCTGTTGTAGTTGTTGTAACTGTTGTTACAGGAGCTGTTGTTGTAGTTGTTGTAGCCTCTGTTGCAGGTGCTGCTGTTGTTGTAGTTGTAGCCTCTGTTGCAGGTGCTGCTGTTGTAGTTGTTGTAGCCTCTGTTGCAGGTGCTGCTGTTGTAGTTGTTGTAGCCTCTGTTGCAGGTGCTGTTGTTGTAGTTGTGGTTGTGGTTGTCTCAGGCAGAACGATCTTGATAAGACCATCTGTAAGAGTAACCTTGTCTGTGATGATATAACCGTTTGTATCGGAGATAACTGCGTTAGCCCAGCTTACGGGAATATCCTCTGTAGCGTTTTCATCTACCATGAATGTTACACTCATGATGATAGCGCCGTTTGATGCGCCTGAGCCTGCGCCGTCAGCCTGTGCCCAGCCATACTCGTTAGTCTCGATATTTCCGAAAATCTTAGCATTGCCATATGCAGCGTTTGTTGCGCCCACGCCGCTGGCTACTGCCATGCTGGAAGCGGGAACAATGCCGTAGGATGCGCCGGCAACAGCAAGATTCGTGTCGCCGTATACGTAAATATCCATTGTAACTGGCTGTCCGGGAACGCCTGTAACTGTAGGAATTACCCACTGTGCAGAGCCGTCAGCCGGAGGAGGTGCAGTTGTTACAGTTGTAGTAACAGTTGTAACAGGAGCTGTTGTTGTAGTTGTAGTAGCCTCTGTTGCAGGTGCTGCTGTTGTTGTAGTTGTAGCCTCTGTTGCAGGTGCTGCTGTTGTAGTTGTTGTAGCTTCTGTTGCAGGTGCTGCTGTTGTAGTTGTTGTAGCCTCTGTTGCAGGTGCTGTTGTAGTTGTTGTTGTAGTTGTCACCTTAGGAATACGGATCCAACCGCCCTCAAGTGTAACCATATCTGTGATGATATTTCCGTTTGTATCAGAAATAACAGCGTTTGCCCAATCTACGGGAATGTCCTCAGTTGCGTTCTCATCTACCATAAATGTGATAGTCATGATAACTGACTGATCAGCGCCAACAGAACCAACGCCGGCAACCTGTGCCCATGCGTACTCGTTTCCGCCGATGTTACCGAAGATCTTTGCGTCGCCGTATGCTGCGCAGGATGCGCCTGCACCTGTAGCTGTAGCCATATCGCCAGGAATGATCTGGTAGGACGCGCCTGCTACTGCAAGTTCATTTGCGCCGTCAACGATCACCTGCATTGTAACAGGCTGACCAGGTGTTCCCTCTACATCGAGAATTCTCCATGTAGCCTCACCCTTTGCGTCAGGATCAGTCTCCTTAGGAGTGATAAGGATCTTACCAGGCTTTACTGTTACCTTTTCAGTAATGATGTTTCCGTTTGTATCGGATACTACCAGGTTATCCCATGTTACAGGAATATCCTCTGTAGCGTCTTCGCTTACCATGAATGTTACGCTCATGATAACTGCCTTATCTGCTGCTGCAGAGCCTGCGCCGTCAGCCTGTGCCCATGCATACTCGTTGTCAGCGATATTGCCGAAGATCTTTGCGTTGCCGTATGCTGCATTTGCTGCATTTACGCCTGTTGCTGTTGCCATGTCGCCAGGTACAACATTGTAGGACGCACCTGCTACTGCAAGGTCGCTTGCTCCGTCAACGTAGATGTCCATTGTAACAGCCTCGCCGGGTGTTCCTTCTACCTCGGGAATTACCCAGGTTGCTGTTCCCTCTGCAGGAGCATCTGTCTCCTTGGGAGTGATAAGGATCTTACCAGGCTTTACTGTTACCTTTTCAGTGATGATGTTTCCGTTTGTATCGGATACTACCAGGTTATCCCATGTTACAGGAATAT
>JAMPAJ010000001.1:0-21613 GCA_023667265.1 Alistipes sp. | reverse complement strand
CCTCTGTAGCGTCTTCGCTTACCATGAATGTTACGCTCATGATAACTGCGCCGTCCGAGCCCTTAGAGCCCTGACCAGCTGCCTGAGCCCAACCATATTCGTTGGTTTCGATGTTGGCAAATACCTTAGCATTGCCGTATGCTGCGTTTGTTGCGCCTGCGCCTGTAGCTGTAGCCATTGCGCCGGGAACTACGCCGTAGGATGCGCCGGCAACCTCGAGGTTGGAATCGCCCTCAACGTAGATGTCCATTGTTACAGTCTCGCCGGGTGTTCCCTCAACTTCAGGAATTACCCATACAGCTGTACCGTCGGCAGCTGGAGCCTTTGTAGGAGCCTCTGTCTCAGCCTCTGTGGGAGCCTGAGTTTCAGCCTGTGTAGGCTCAATCTCTCCGTCGATGTGGATTACAGCAGCGGGCTGAGGATTTGTTCTGAACGCAACCTTAGGCTGTGTCTGCTCAAATACTGAGAATCTCTCAAGATCTACTACGTAGTCTCCGGGTGCCAGATCAGCAGGAAGCTCTACGTTGAATGAGATGATCGCCTCGCCGTCGTTGAAAGGCTTAGGATCCTTTGTATTGGGATCGAATCTGTAGCAGTAGTATGTCTCGCCTGTGAGCGTCCATGTTGCCAGATCAGGAGATGTATAGTCGATTGCATCTTCCATTACAAGCTTCAGACCTGCAGCATTGAATGCATCGTCTGTCTTCGGGATCGCAGCAAGAGTTGTTGCTTCCTTGCCAAGTGAATCCTTCAGAACGAACTCTACTGTTACAGTATCGCCGGGCTTGTAATCCTCGTGTCTCTCGAACTCTTCGTCGTATCTTACAACTTCACCGACGATCTTAAAATCGTCGTTCTGAGGATCAAGCCGCCACGCATCATCTGCATCGTCGTTCTTATTGACAGTTCCGCCCATTACATCCCCCATACTAACGTTAGGCTGCACAGCGGTCTGACCGCCGGCAGCACTAACAGTAATGGATGAAGCAAATGCACTCGTCACGAACGAAGCGCTCATGACCAAGGACGTAACTGCCGAAAGCAGTTTCTTCATTTTTGCATTTCCTTTCCGAGCTTAATGCTCTATTTAGGTATTACAGAAGCCGATTACTTAAGATCAGCAGCTGTGTAAGGAAGTGCCTTAGCGTTTCCGTCAGCGTCCTTTACGAGGTGAACGATGCTCATGATGATAGCGTCAGAGTCGTTCTGGTTGATGTCCTCACCAGCCTTAGGATCGCAGCAGTCAGCATTGAGCTTGCCCTGTGCTGTGAGATCGTAGGACTTGTTGTCGTTGAGCCACTTGTTGAGAACAACAACGTCAGCGATGTTAACTTCCTTATCGTCGTTAGCATCACCGTAGAGAGGTGTGCCGGGAGCTGTTGTGGGCTTAGTTGTAGGTGTAGCTGTAGGAGCCTTTGTCTCAGCCTGTGTAGGTGCCTTTGTCTCAGCCTGTGTAGGCTCCACATCTCCGTCGATGTGGATCACAGCAGCGGGCTGAGGAGTTGTTCTGAACGCAACCTTAGGCTGTGTCTGCTCAAATACTGAGAATCTCTCCAGATCTACCACGTAGTCTCCGGGCGCCAGATCAGCAGGAAGCTCTACGTTGAATGAGATGATCGCCTCGCCGTCGTTGAAAGGCTTAGGATCCTTTGTATTGGGATCGAATCTGTAGCAGTAGTATGTCTCGCCTGTGAGCGTCCATGTTGCCAGATCAGGAGATGTATAGTCGATTGCATCTTCCATTACAAGCTTCAGACCTGCAGCATTGAATGCATCGTCTGTCTTCGGGATCGCAGCAAGAGTTGTTGCTTCCTTGCCAAGTGAATCCTTCAGAACGAACTCTACTGTTACAGTATCGCCGGGCTTGTAATCCTCGTGTCTCTCGAACTCTTCGTCGTATCTTACAACTTCACCGGCAATGATGAAATCACCGTTGTAAGGATCGTTTCTCCAAGCGTCCTCATCGTTGCCTGCAGATGTTCCGGGCTGTGTGGGTGCCTTTGTCTCAGCCTGTGTAGGAGCCTTTGTTTCAGCCTCTGTAGGCTTCTGCTGTGAATCGCCCTCGATCTTGATCTCAAGACCTGTCAGATCAAGATTGCCTGCATTCTTTGTGAATGTTGTCGTACCCTCGATCATAGAGGACCAGATCTCTGTGCTGCCTGCCTTGAGCTCGTTCAGGAAGTCGATGCTGTAAGTACCTGCAGGTGTGCCCTTCTTGAATGTTACGTCGAAAACGTACATCGGGAAAGCGTCAGATGTAGTACCTGTCCATGTGTAGTCGCCGGTAGAAGGCTTTGTCCATACTACTGAACCGTATGCGTTGTTAGGAAGATTCCATGTCTCCTGAGAATCAACAGCAGTGTAGTTGCCAAGACCCTGAGATGTGAATGTAACGCCAGCCTTACCGGAAGTGAGCTTTCCTGCAAAACCGGGGATTCTGTTTGTCTTGTATTCCTTGTCTACTGTGAATGTCTGCGGAGTGCTGAAATACTCTGATCCAGGTGCGTAACCATTGAAAGTTACGTACTTGTTCGTAGCGTCGCCGTCCTCGGAGCTTACAGTCCACATTGCTGTAACGCCCTTTGAATCAGCAGTGTTCTCCACGTAGTAAACGCCAACAGGGATAGTAACGTCGCCTGCTGCGATCTCTTCAGCGGAGATAGTTGTGCTGGGTGTTGTACCGTCGGGATTTGCGAAAACTCTGAGTTCGAGAGCCTTGCTTGCGTCAGCAGCACCTGTAGCAAAAGGAACAGCTGCGCCTACCATTGATGCAGCCATTGCCAGTGCTGAAGCTGCAGAAATCAGTTTCTTCATTTGTAATAATTCCTTTCTTTTAGGTTTTTACGCCTATTAATAACTTATAATTGGGTTTGTATTCCTTTGTAAGGGGGACAAATCAGATAATCTTTTTGAGCATTCGATCAATTACAGCTTATCGATCACCTTTGCGTCATACTGCTGGATCATAAGCGAATCCATAGCTGTAAGACCAGCAGGCTCTGCAACGTCCGCATTGACCATTCCGGATGCTGTCAGCTCATACTTATCGCCGTTGCCCAGTACCTGGAGAATGAGAGTTGCGTCTGCAATATCTACAGAGCCGTCGCAGTTTGCGTCGCCTCTGAGAGTACCCAGCGCGTTGCCGGTCGTAGTCTCGCCGCCGACCTTTACGATTCCTGACGTAAGGCTTACGTCATAGGGAACCTTCTTGCCGTTGTCGAGGTAACCGCAGTCGACCTCTTCATTCATCACGCCTGAACCGGTAGAGGTTTCGCGCTCTGTGGGAATGATGTCGATGCTATACTCGCCGTCTGCTGCGCCAGCTGCAACAGTACCTGTTATCGTACACAATACTCCCTCGCCCTTCAGCCAGTATGTGGAATCCTCGAGAGATGTTGTCCACATGAGAGCTGTAGAACCCATTGTATTGTCAACAATGCTGTTGAAGTTGTCAAGCAAAGCGGTCGACGGATCACTTGTACCTGTTCCGTTGTCGGTAAGCTTTCCTGCCTCTACCTTGTCGATGGAGATAACTGCCTCATCGTAACCAAGCGAGAAGTTCAGAACCTGTATACCTTTTGTCGGAATATCTGCAAGTGACACCTCCACTGTAAACTGCCCTCCTGCCTCAGCCTCTGTGCTGCTAACGGATATCTGCACTGTTTCGCCGGCAGCTGATGCGGGCATGAGTGAGCAGATGGAAAGTGAGAGCATTGCTGCTGCCATAGCTCCTGTGACTATCTTTTTTGTCTTCATGTTTTTTCCTCCTTCTTCATGAATTGTTATATAACAAAGGAACTTTTGCCCCTTTTATTATATCATGTCTTAATTTGCGGCATTCCAAACCGCTGACCTGTGAATCCGCACATGAACAAATTCCGGCGATGGATGATGACCCTCCCCACCGGGCGGCTTCACCATAAGACGCATCACACTGCCGTGATGAGATCAAATCCCAATATCTATATTTATTCATGATTTTATTATATAACAGGTCTCCAAAAAAGTAAATAGGTTATATTCTTTTTTGGTACTTTATATAAACAGCCGGAGCTTTTTTTGCACGTTTTGCACAACGAAGAAAACCTGCAAAAAATGCTTACAAAGCTATTTGTTAACGAATCGTGAATTACATCACTTATTTATCCAACTTCTGAAATTCCTTCGGGATCGCATTGTCGATTATCTCATTGAGAATATCCCAGCTGAAATAATTGTAATAACCAGCCGGCACAGCATATGGGATACCATGATTGTTCGCCATATCCTCGGTGTACCTGCTGTAGGGATAGACCGCAAGATTGTCGTAATCGCCGATCTCGTAGTGGATTATATTCGGGATAACTCCCACATCCTCAAGTCTGCACTCGCCCGTCTCGCCGTCGATTACGATGTCGAAATCTGGCATTTCGCCTACCAGGTTGAAATTATCGGTCTGGCAGCAGATGAAATTTCCCATCGAATAGAAAACGAAGCCCTTTGTTCCGTCCTCACGTGTAATCCATTCCATCGTCTCCGCCGTATGCGTATGACAGCCCAGGATAACGTCCGCACCCCAGTTTACCATTTTATTTGCAAGCTCGATCCTGTCCTCCGAGACCAGAGTAGTATCCTCCACGCCCCAGTGTGCAGAAACGATGACGGCGTCCGCCATTTCGCTCGCTTCCCTGATCTGACGTTCTATAACGTCCTCCTGCCATGTCATATTCACCACAAGCGGCGAATCCGCAGGGATAGAAAAGCCGTTTATATGCTCTGCATAAGCAAGAAAAGCAATTTTCACGCCGTTGACCTCGCGTATGCGGATATTGTCGGCGTCCTCGCTGTTAAGATATGCGCCAAGCACCGTAAGATCGTTCTCCGCCGCCTTGCCGTTCCAGAAGTTAATAGACTCCTCAAGGGCTGCCGCGCCGAAATCCAGCAGATGATTGTTCGCCATCGTGAAAACGTCGAAGCCCAGGTCTATGACCGCGTCGGCTACCTCCGGAGGGGAATTGAACAGCAGCGCACCGCCGTCCGCGCCTCTTACCGGATTGCTCTGGCTGATAATGGTTTCCTGGTTAAGGATAGCCAGGTCTGCGTCCTCTATCAGGTACTTGACATTCTCATAAATAGGCTTGAAATCGTAATTTTCGCCAGGGCCGGCAAGCCGCTCGGCGTTCTTGAAAACTGAGTAATGGATAAGATTATCCCCGGCGGCAATTACGTGTACGCGTTTGTCCTCGGCAGCTTCCGTAGCCGCCTCTGTAGGCACCGGGACCTCCGGCATCTGCTCGTCTATCGTAGTATTTTTCGCCGCATCACCGGGCGTCTCATTTCCTGTTTCAAGGTTTCCTACCGTTCTCGAACCGCATCCGGCAGCCGAAAGCATCAGCGCACCTGCCGCAAGGGCTGCAAAGAAACGTACTGAATTATACTTCATTAGTTCTCCTTCTTATGGTCTCACCCGTCGAGACCGTTCACATCTTCTCATTTTCCGCTTCAACTCAATTATATCATAGAATTTTCATAATTGCAATTGCCATTTTGTCTTTTCTACTGATTTTTTGTGCTTTATTTTTGGCTTCAATCGAATTTTTCGCAGTATTTCGTGATTTTTCAGCCGTTTGTCTAAATCAACGAAATTTTCGCATCATTTTTGTGCATTCTGCCATTCTGCAAATTTATGAACTCTTCCGCAAGCTTTTCCGCCTCCGCATAAGAGGAAAGCTGATAGCATCTTGCGCGGAATTTCGCCGAGCCGTAGCCGCCGTTCATGTACCAGGCTGCGTGCTTTCTTGCCTCGTGCATGGCAAGAGCCTCGGTCTTTTCACTCGTCTCCACGATCATCCTTATATGCCTGAGCATGACCTGCATACGTTCCTCGACCTTCGGCGGAACGTACTCCCTGCCCTCCAGCGCAGCCTCTATCTCCGCAAAAACAAACGGATTTCCATAGCTGCCTCGTCCGACCATGACAAGATCGCAGCCGGTCTCCCGGTACATTCTGAGACATGAGCTGCCGTCTGTCACATCTCCGTTGCCGATAACGGGGATCCTCACGGCATTTTTCACATCGCGTATCACCGAAATATCCGCAGTGCCGCTGTAGAACTGGTCTCTCGTTCTGCCGTGAACTGCTATTGCCGCCGCTCCGGAAGCCTCCAGAGCCTTTGCGACCTCGACTGCATTGACGGAATCGGCGTTCCAGCCGCTGCGTATCTTAACGGTGACCGGAACGCTGCCTGCCGCCCGGACAGTTGCCTCCGTGACCGCCGCTGCAAGCCCGACATCCTTCATCAGCGCCGAGCCCGAACCGTTCCCGGCAACCTTCGGCACGGGACAGCCCATATTTATATCAATAAAATCCGGAGAATACTCCAGCACTATTTCCGCAGCCCGAGCCATAAACTCCGGCTCGCAGCCGAAAAGCTGGATACCCATTGGTCTCTCTCCTGAAGTTACGGTACACAGCTCAGCCGTTTTTCTGTCGCTGTAGCATATGCCCTTTGCCGAGACCATTTCGCTGACGCAGGCTGCCGCTCCGAACTCTCTGCATACGAGTCGGTACGCCCTGTCCGCTACGCCTGCCATGGGAGCAAGAACTGCCGTTTTTTTCAGCTCCACGCTGCCGACCCTGATAGTGTCAGCCATTGTCCTCGTCCTTTTTCCTGAACACAAACAGCTTGCTTATCACATAATTGAGGATAAGGACTACTACATTCGCCGCGATCTTTGATACCCAATAGGAAACGTTCTTCGCAGTCTCGTTGTCCGTGAAAAGCTTCTTTCCGATAACGGAGTAGCCCAGCCACATGATCGCCATTTCTACCAGCAGGGTAAATATTCTTCCGCCGTAAAACGAGACCGCCTCGCTCATGACAGCCTTTGCGCCCTTAGCCTTGGAATCGAAAACCCAGGCGCGGTTTGTCACATAGGCAAAGGTCACGGCGCATATCCAGGAAACAAGCGTACTTACGAGGCTGACAGCCGATTCGCCTGCTCCAGCCCTTTCCATAGAAAATTTGGTGACTCCTGCGGTCAGGAAGCTGACTACCGTCGTCAGAACGCCGAAAAACAGGTAAAGCCATTTATCCTCATACTTAAAGTATATATCCTGCAAGCCCTTGGGCAGTATCTTCACGCAGGCACGAATTATCTTTTTCATCTTAATTTCTCCATAGCTGAAATCATAGTCTCATCCGTAAATCGGAAAGCCTTTTATACACATTATATTATACCACGACATTTTGTTAATGTCAAGTTTGAACCGAGGAAATCAATTTTCGTAAAAATAATCATAGCATACTTCCTTTTGTATGGACGCGGCGTCACGGCGGGCAGCTCCCGCCGGCAAGTCGCGTAACCGCGAGTATCTCGCTAATTTATTTTGCAGACGTAAATTTACCGCGGTCGATATTTATCAGCTAAAGGCTAACTGCTCTATAAAAAATAACTTGAAATTAATTTCCACGTGGGTTGATTTTTTGCAGTTCATATGATATAATAGTATTATGGCAGGTATGGGCATTTTTGCCCGGCTGACCGTATCTGAGAGAAAGGCGGTGTATTTATGAGTTCCGATCCTTATGGGAGCTTGAATATTATTATTTCTGTCGGAATAGCTGACTGCACCGTTATGTCTGTTCAGGACTGACCTGCACTCTCTTCCGGCGGTTTTATCACCTTCGGAAAGGAGTATATCCCTGTCAGCGGATAGAGCATTTCAATGATAAGCTATTATATTTACGAAAACGGCAGAATGACCGAAAAAGACATAATGTCCGACGGCTGCTGGATCTCCGTTGTAGCGCCGACGCCACAGGAGATCAAGCTGCTCATCGAGGATATGGGGCTGGACAGCGGCTTCGTTCGTTCCGCCCTTGATGAGGAGGAGTCGTCCCGAATCGAGCGTGAGGACGACCAGACGCTTATAATCGTCGACACACCTGTGCCATCCACCGATACCGACGACAGCAAGATGTTCTACACCATGCCTATCGGTATCATTATCACTGATAAAAACGTTATCACCGTTTCGCTCCAGGAGACGCAGATAATCAACGACGCGATAAAGGGTACTATCCGCAATCTGCGTCCGGAGTTCAAGACAAGATTCGTATTGCAGCTTCTTCTGCGTATTGCCGCGCTTTTCCTCTACTATCTGAAACAGATCGACAAGATCTCGTCTCTGGCGGAGCATCAGCTCCACAACGCCATGAAAAACGAGCTTCTCATGCAGCTTCTCGCCCTTGAAAAGTCGCTGGTCTACTTTTCCACCTCGCTTAAGGCAAATGAAGCGACTATCGAGAAAATTTTCCGCGGCAGAGTAATAAAGCTCTACGACGAGGATCAGGATCTGCTTGAGGACGTGCTCATCGAGATGAAGCAGGCTATCGAGATGGCAAGCATTTACTCGGGGGTACTTTCGAGTATGACTGACGGATTCTCCTCTGTCATATCAAATAATCTGAACATCGTTATGTGGCGGCTCACTACGGTGACTATCCTCATGGAGATACCGAATATTATTTTTGCATTTTACGGCATAAACACAGTAGATCTGCCGCTGCCGTATACATGGTTTTCTATTGCGCTTGCGGTCGTTACGACGGCTATCGCGGCTGTTATTCTTATTAAGTGGAAGAAAAAATAGTTATGGGAACGTCCTGCCGCAGGGCGTTTCTTCAGAGCCTGTTCCGTATCTTTATGCACGCGTCTTTTCGGGCATATACCAAGATACTGAACAGGCTCCTGCAATTTCACGATCTGGTTTTTCGGCATAAAAGTATATTTTAACGCAAAAAGCTCACACTAAACCCGAGGTGATATAATGACTCGGGATGAAGAAAAAATCAGGATAAAGCCAGGGCTGAGCGACAGCCTTGCTTATATAAGAGCAGTGACCGGCAGCTCGTCTGATGTGCTGGTCAACGAATTTACAACAGCCGGGATAAGCTGCGTACTCCTGAGCTGCGACGGAATGGTCTCCTCACAGGCGGTGGCGGAGACTGTCATGCCTGCGCTTACGGATATTCCGGAGAAGAAAAGTCCGGCGGAGCTTTTCCGCTGTATTCAGGGACATATGCTGCTTTCAACGGATATGGCGGAGTCATCCGACTACAGCGATCTGCTGCGTAAGCTGCACTCCGGCTTCGTTATACTTCTGGCGGAGGGCATGACAAAGGCGCTGGCTTTCGGAGTACAGGGCTATGCCTCCCGGAGTATCCAGGAGCCCAGCGGCGAGGGAAATATTCTCGGCAGCCACGAGGGCTTTACGGAGGTCGTACGCACCAATATGTCGATGCTCCGGCGGCGGCTGAAAACGCCTGAGCTGGTCATGAAAATGTCCACTGTCGGTTCAAAAAGCATGACGGACATCTGCCTTTGCTACATGAAGGACAGAGTCCCGAAAAAGCTGCTTGACAGAATAGAAAGCTCTCTCGGTGAAATTGAGCTGGAGTCTGTGCTTTCAACGGGCTATATCCGTCCGTTTACGGAGCGTCGGAGCTTTGAGCTTTTCAGTTCGACCGGGCTGACGGAGCGTCCGGACGTGCTCTGCTCAAAGCTTATCGAGGGGCGCGTGGCGATACTCGTGGACGGCGTGCCCTACGGCATAATAATTCCCCGGCTTTTCTGCGAAAGCTTCCACACTCTGGACGACTACGCCTACAAGCCCTACTATTCCATTTTTATGCGTTGGATACGCTACGGAGCGTTTATTATTGCGATCCTGCTTCCGGCGGTGTATACGGCTATTGCAATGTACCACCCGGAGCTGCTGAACAGCACCCTTTTGCTTCTTCTTGTTCAGGAGGAGGAAAACGCGCCCCTTTCCATTATTACGGAGGCAGTCCTCGTCCTGCTGATGTATGAGGTCATACGTGAGGCTGGAATACGTCTGCCAAAGCCTGTGGGCGGAGCGGTAAGCATAATAAGCGGACTGATAATCGGTGACGCCGCAGTAAAATCCGGACTTGTGAGCACTCCGCTGCTTACTATGACAGCCCTTTCCGCCCTGGGAGGACTTGTCGTTCCCGATCTTGCACCGCAGATAACAGTCCTCCGGTTCGGCTTTCTTGTTGCAGGAGGACTCCTGGGGCTTTTCGGAATAAGCCTTCTCGCCTGTGTAGTTCTGACGAATATATGCGCCACCGAGGATTACGGCTTTCCGTTTACAGCTCCGCTTTCCCCGTTTTTCCGCGGAGGCATGGGAGACACCCTTTTCCGCCTTGGCTTCCGGAAGATGCAGAACCGTGGCTTTACCGTGGAGGAGTACCATGAACAGAATAAATAACAGCCAGTTTATTGCGCTGATGCTCATCGGGGATGTGTTCGTGCTCTTTTGCCTTAGCGGCTCGGTCACGGCAATGACGGCGACAGGCTTCGGGCTGGGCAGCCTTTTGCAGCTTATAATATGTCTGCCTCTGCTCAACAGCCTGAAAAAGGGCGTTACGCTCCAGGGTCGGGGAAAATTTATACAAATATCTTCTCTCGTCCTTGCCATTCTCCGCGGCGGACTGCTGTTTTCCCTGCTGTGGTCAACATCTGAGGCGGTCTATATACCCTACGAGGGCAGCGGCGTTTCCGGAAAACTGCTTGTGGCAGGTCTGATCGCCGCCGTATGCGTCTATATTTCTTCCTCGGGGATAAAGGCGTTGGCGAGATCGGCGCTGATCGCGGCTGCATTGGGCGGAATATGCCTTGCGATAGTTACTGTATTTGCCCTTTCCCATACCGACCGCGACGCGCTCCAGGTCACGGAAAGACAGAGTATCTTATCCCAGCTTCTCCGCGGCTTCGGAGCAGGCGGAGGGCTTTCTTCCCTTGTTCTCATGCTGAGCTGTACGGAAAGAGCGGAAAGCAGAAGAAGAACCGGAGCAGTCTACTTCTTTGCACGCAGCATAATTTCGGCAGCAGTAATATTGACGGCAGTTCTAATTTGCGGTGGAATAATGGAGATAACGGAATTTCCAATTGCAACGGCGGCGCAGCTTTCCCAGCCCTTTCCTGTACAGCGGATAGACGCGCTTTTCCTCATCGCATTTTCGGTATTTGCGGTATATTCCGTCTGCGTGGAGGCGGTAACGGCGGACAACCTGCTTGATCTGCTTGTGCCGAAGCTGAAAAAATACCGCTGCACCTTGTCGCTGGCGGCGATGTGCGGCGTAGGATTTTTCTTTGGAAGGCTTTTGCGTCAGCCCTGGGTGACTGCGGCTCTTGCTGCGGCTCTTCCGGTAATATGGGCAGTCCGGCTTATTTTCCGGCGTAGGGAGGTGAGCAGAGCAAAATGAGAAAAATTTTTATGCCGATGATCTTATCGGCGATGCTGCTGACAGGCTGCACTTCCCGGGGAAATGTCAATGAAAAGGCATATCTTCGGGCGGCTGCTGTAGACGGCGGATCGGTTACGCTTGTATTTTTCAATGAGGACGAGGGAACAGTCACCGTGCCCCTTGGCGATCCTGACGAGGCGAAGCAGGCTGCAGAGCTGGTGATAGGCAAGGAGATCTTCACGGGTCATACTGAGATCGTCCTGCTGGGCGACTGCGACCGCGGAGCGGTGCTGAAGCATATTCTGAAGCAGTGGAGAGTGTCGCCCTCGTGTATGGCGGCGGAATCAAAGGGCGAAGGCGGCATCATACTGAAAGCGAGAGATCCGGAGCAGCTTACCGGTATGATCGAGCAGGCGCAGGAAAAAAAGCTTGCGCCGAAATGCGACATCATAACAGTTCTCAGCCGTATTCTTGACGATGAGCCGGAGGACATACCGCTGCTTTCCGTATATGGTCTTGAATCGGAAGAATAACGAAATAAAGCCAAAAAACTCCTCCCCTGCCGTACATTTCAAGGCGGGGGAGTGGGTGTAAGGGAGGACATTATGAATAAACAAATTAAGATAACGAACTGCGAAATGTGTACCAACTACATATACGACGACGATTATGACTGTTATGTCTGCATGGTTGATCTTGACGAGGACGAAATGGCGCGTTTCCTCTCGGGTACGAATTACAGCTGCCCTTATTTCCGGCTGGACGACGAATACGGAATAGTGAGGAAGCAGAATTAAGATTATTTCCCGGAAATCATTTTTTTATTTTTATGTGCATATATATTTGTATATGAAAGTAAGGCAACACCGCACGAAGATTGCGCGTCAGATGCGCAGTCAGATTTTTCGTTAGATTGTACAGAAATGACGCAGGAATGCTGTCGCATTTCAAGGAGTTTCTGTGCAAGATGACGGAAAATATGCAAGCAGATGGCGTGCAAAGTCGTCAGACGTGCTTTGTGCGGTGTTGCCGTAAGGAGTGATCGGGGTGAAGACAGAACCGCTTAGGCGAGCCGTCGCTCTGGGGCAGTATATCGTGGAAAACAACGCCACTGTCCGCAGCACGGCAAGAAAATTCGGGATCTCAAAAAGCACTGTACATAAGGATGTCAGTGAACGGCTGAAAATAGAGGACATTTCCCTGTATAGGCAGGTCAAGGCTGTCCTGGAGATAAATAAGCAGGAGCGTCACATCCGTGGCGGACTTGCAACGAAGGAAAAATACAGCCGTCTTGCGGAGATCAGGAAAAGATCCGACAGCTTCTGACGGAGACACATTCAGAGCCTGCTCAGTACCGCAATATTTGCAGTATTGAACAGGCTCTTATCTCAAAAACACCGATCTGCCCGGTATCTTTCCTGAAGCTATCCGTGGGCAGCATCGATGCTTTACAGATTTCCGCCGCTTGAAGAAAGTCTTGGGTAAACCGCCGTTTACTATATTTTATGCAGTTTAAGCAAAAATGAAACATGGAAATTCGTAGCAAATCTTGTTTCAAATTTGTAACAATTTTTCCGAATCGTTTTTTTATTGAAATAATGCTGTTATTGCATTTCACGATTTTTTGCAGTATAATAAGGTCATGGAAAAGAAAAACAAGTTTTTAACGCCATTGATACACCTTTCGTAAAGCTGCCTCCGGAGAAATTCGGGGCAGTTTTATCGTTTAACATAAAATGTTTATCGTGAAAATTGCACATACAGCTTTTGGTTCAACTGCAATTTGTTGTGCAAACATATAATATTTAATGATAAATGATAAAAAACTATTGACAAGCATAATGCACCGTGTTATAATATGATCACACCAGGGGAAACGCCCCGGAAAAAATGGAGGAAATAAATATGAAAAATGCAAATGTACAGAAGATCAATACCGTAGGCAAGGTGTGCAGGATCATTCTCACCGTTTTCAGAGTTTTTGTGATAATCGGCATCGTCGGCTGCCTCATAGGAGCTGTTCTGGGCGGTATCGCTGCGGGAACTATGCCGGATGACGCGGTAAAGGCGGATATTTCCGTGAACGGAACGGTTTCGATCGACGGCGCAAGTATCCCCTCGTTTGTTTCTGACGAGATCAATGATCTTGAGGAGCTGGAAGGCACCAATCTTAAAGTAGGCTTCGGCAATTTCAAGGTGAAGCTGCTTGTTGACAAGCTCACCGAGGGAAGCGTAAACAACTATACGATCGACGGAAACGCTTATATAACAAACGGCTCTGCAATGGTTATCGGCGTAGTCGGCGTTTGCGTAGTCGCCGCCATTGCCTGCGGAATTATGCTTGCGGTCGTTATTTTCGGCGGCAAGCTTGCTAAGGCTCTTGAAACCTGCGATTCGCCCTTTGAGGAAAAGGTAATCAAGGCAATGAAGAGCTTCGCGTTTTCGCTCATTCCCGTAGGCGTTGTCACTCTCGCCGTAGACGGCGCGCTTGGTCTCACAATGATCTTCATAGTTGCCGCTATCATCCTTTTCGCTTTTATCTTCAAGTACGGCGCAGAGCTTCAGCAGCAGGCTGACGATACGGTTTAAGGAGGTCGCTATGGCAATTATAGTAAGGCTTGACCGGGTCATGGCGGACAGGAAGATCAGTCTGAACGAGCTAAGCGAAAAAGTCGGCGTCAGCAACGTCAATCTATCCAAGCTGAAAACAGGCAAGGTCAATGCAGTGCGGTTTTCGACGCTCAATGCAATATGCAGGGCGCTTAACTGCCAGCCCGGCGACCTGCTGGAGTTTTCGGGTACCGACGACGAATAAAGAAGAAACGCACAAGGACGTTATGTGGTCTTTGTGCGTTTTTTCTATTCCTCCCCGATTTTTTTATTGACAAATCGGGGCTTTATTTTTGAGTACATGATCTTCTGTTCGCTGTAAAGTCCGTAATAGCCGGAAAGCATATAGCTCGCCGCGCATACCAGGATATAGACGGCAATTCCATTTCCGCCGAAAAGCTCAATACTCAGCAGGACAGAAGCCACAGGGCAATTTGTCACGCCGCAGAAGAGAGCCGCCATTCCAAGCGCTGCGCCAAGCGAGCAGTCTATTCCGAAAAGCGGCGATATCACGCTGCCGAAGGTCGAGCCGATGAAAAAGACCGGGAATATTTCTCCGCCCTTGAAGCCGGAACTTAGGGTAATCGCTGTAAAGAGCAGTTTCAGCAGGAATGCTCCTGCAAAGGGTATCTGCGTAAATGCCGAAACGATCATCGCCCCTCCTGTGCCGTTGTAGTCGCGGTTTCCCACGAGGAGAGTCAGCAGAACGACTATAGCTCCGCCCACAGCAGCCCGGAGCGCGCCGATCCTTATCTTGCCAAAGATACGCTTTGCCAGACCGAGAGCCATGCAGAATATCACGCTTAGCACGGCGCACATAGCCCCGATGACCGCTGTTTTCAGATACAGCTGCGGCGAGTTGTCCGGAAGCGTGACCGCCATTGAAAGAGGCGAACCGCCGAAGAGCGACGCGATATAGCTGGCGGTAAGTGCAGCCGTTACACATGGCACGATCGCCGAATAGTAGAAAACGCCTACGCTTATGACCTCCATAGAGAAGATCGCCGCCGTGACGGGCGTTCCGAAAACAGCCGCAAACATGGCGCTCATACTGCACATTGTCATAATGCGCCTGTCGTCGTCGTCGAATTTCATAATGCGTCCGCTGAACGAGCCAAGAGCTGCTCCGATCTGGAGAGACGCGCCCTCCCGTCCGCTTGAACCTCCGCAGAGGTGAGTGAGGACAGTTGACACAAATATGCAGACCGCGTGGCGGATGCCCATTTTTTCGTTGTCCCGGACGGCAAGCAGTACAAGATTCGTGCCCTGATCATGGCTGTATTTCAGCACCTTATAGAACAGAGCGATGAAAGCTCCCGCGGCAGGCAGAAGAAAAAGCAGCCAGGGATGCTCTATTCGCAGCTCCTCAGCGCTGTCCGAGCAGAAGTGGAAGAATGCACCCGTCAGACCAATGACGCAGCCTGTGATTATGCCGATAATACTCCATTTCAAGAAGCTTTTCGACTCCTTGAACAGGTCGCTGCCGGTGATAGTTTTCAGAATAGTCATATCAGTTTAGGGTGACGGGCAGTCCGTTTATTTCGATAGTCGGGTCGTCAAGGTCGATGAGCAGGCAGCGTCTGCCGTCAACTACACTTGTGCGGACTTTATCGGCGGCGTCAGGCTTGATATTCACCGTAATTCCGGGAGAGGCGAGAACGGTCTTGTTCTCGATGAGGTTAGCGACGGTAAGGGGCACGTCTCCGCAGTACTTTTCATAAACGGGGTCGGTCATGGCAACGCGCTCCTGTGGAATACCAATGTCGCTGAAAATGTCCTTGAGCCTTGTGCTGTCGATGACGGTCTTGTCCGTATCGTCCTTGTTGTCCTCGGCAACCTGCTGGAGCTTTTCATTGACGCTCCTGATGACCATATAGTCAAGGTCGTCGCCTACAACGCTTTTCATAATATTCTGAAAGCTTGTTTTTTCGCTTGCGGCGGACATAATAAACGTACAGCCGAGAACGTCCTCAACCAGGGAGGTATTGGGCTTTGCCGCCTGCTTCATATAGCACATGACATGGTTGATATCGCTGCTTCTATTACTGAAAACCGGGTACAGGAAGCCCTCGGAGGGCGCGCGGTTGATGATAAGCTCCGTGTTCAGCTTCTTGGTTATCTCGTTGTTGGAGCTGTCGAAAACAAAGCCGTCCTTGGGGGTGCTTACCGGGCAGAACGCAGTGAGCAGATAGCGGTATATCTCATCTTCGCCCTCGGCGTATTCGTCATTCTTATCCTTGCGGCGGATAGTATAGCGGCAGTACGCGGTGATGACGGCGTAGGGTCCCTCGTGGGCGAAGGTGTTGGAAATATGGTTCATAAAATTTTCGCAGAGCAGCTCGTCCTTCAGCTCAGAGCGGAGCAGCGAGTAGAGCATTTCCTGGGGCTGACCCTCTTCGTATGCCTCGTTGGGGAACTGATATTCGCAGAAATTCTTGCCCACGTTGGTATTCAGCACCTTTTTGAGCGTCTCCTCATAGACGTCGTGCTCTTCCGCCTCCATAGTGATGCAGGAGCAGGTTTTCATGCAGCGGACGTTTTTTTCAGCGTCGACGAATCCGGTAAGGATGCGGTCCATAACGAAAAATCCGCTTTTGTCAGAAAAATTCTTTTTGATCTCAGCAGTTTCTTTTTTATTCATTTTATACTCTCCTTCTATGTATATCTGTATGAAAAGCCGAACATACCCATTATATCATATAAACCGAAAAAAAGCAACCCACGCGGAAAAAATGCTGATCGCAATTATTTTCAGCACGATAAATACCGATCGCGGTATATTTACGTACGCAAAATAAATCAGCGAGTTATCGCGGTCGCGTGAATTGCCCGTGGGGCAGCCCCACCGCGAACTTGCCGGCGGGACTATCCATCCACCGAAAAAGTCTCTTTGGCGTCCTCCACCAAAGAGACTTTTTGTACGAATTTACTGATCGTCTATGAGAAGCTGCCGCATACGTACTACGTCGTAGCCGTCAACCTCTCCGTCCTGAGTCACGTCGGCAGCCAGAAATTCAGCACGGTTGAAATCCTCCGCGCCCATAACGTACCGCTGTAGCTTTACGAGGTCGCCTATGTCAGTGCCGTCGCAGTCGTTTATGTCTCCAAGCTCGTATATTTCCTCGCCGAAAATGTCGAAATATCCCGACATCCATTCGTTTCTCTCCGCCAGCCAATTCCGGAGATATTCAACATTTTCCTCGTATGTAGCGTCCGGCTTGCGCATAAGCTGGTGATACTGCGTCGTAAGATTCCATTCAGTATCGGAGAAATTCCGCAGAAAAAGGGGCTTGTACACGTCAAGGGTCTGGTCGATATAGCCGCCGCTGATATAGATATTCTCGAAATACTGATAATTCTCCGCATAAACATGACGAACGGCGTTTTTAAAATCGCGGCACTCCATAAGATACTCATAGAAGAGATAGTTCGCTGCGAAAAGTCCGTCGGTTTTAAGGCAGATACGGGAATTTTCGGATTCGTAGTAATTCAGGTTCCCGGCGGTTATGTCGTAATCCCAGGGCGGACCTGCGTAGAGAATACCGTTCTTATAATAGAAAAATGCCGAACTGAATCCGAAATCCACGTCCTTGAAAAATTCGTTTATGAGATAATATTTAGCAAAGGAGTCAACGTCGATAAGCTTTTCGATCTCCTCGAAATTCTTCGTCTTAACGGTACGGACGATATTCGCAAGGGTTTCCTGGACATAGAGCCGCTGATCCTCAGAGGTTATATCCGGAGACTTGATCTCGAAGCGCATACCGTCGGAATTGCAGTAGACAGAATCGGCGTCATATCGGCTAAGCTCATACTGAACGAGAAAATCGCCATAACCGTCGTTCTTGTCCACGTCAATATTAACGCGCGACGCTCCGTCAGTAACAGGCTCTGTGATCTCGTAGCAGCCGCGGTACTTGCCGTCCATCCACATCTCCGCATACTTGTGGTCGGAGGTGTAGGGCAGGGAAATATTTCTTCCAAGCTCCAGAGCAAGCTTGTTCCGGAGGAAGGTGGGATCGAGGCAGCTTGCCAGGAGCACCCATTTTTTTGCCTTGCCCATTCCCAGAACGTTTCTTCCGGTGTCGAATTTAATAGTATAGGGCTTTTTGGAAACAATGGCAGTTGAATTTCCGCGGACTTTTATCTGACCGCTCTGGTGTATAATATTTCCGGTAGTGCTTACGATAATGATATCGGCAGGGACATAGCCCTGACTTTTAGAGGTAGGAGGACCGGTCTCATCGGAGGTGTTGATATAGATTTTCACATACTCCCCGGCGGTATATTCCTCATCCACGGCGAAAGCGGAGGTACAGGGCAAGGTGAAAATCATAGCAAGCGTCAGAATACACAAAAACAATCGCTTCATAATGATGACCCTTTCACGTTATTATTTATTAAATTATAGCATGAAACAGCGGTATTGTCAAGGGAAAATAAAGGAGCAAGCATAAACATTGGGTTTCAAAAGGGACAATGTCCCTTTTGCAGAGTCCAGGGGCGGCGCCTTTGGCGAGGTATGGAGCAGAGCTCCATATCGACGGAACGTCGATGTTATACTTTAGGTGCTCTGCAAGGGGTGAATGTCAAAACAGTTCAGTGGACTGTTTTGACAGAGGGGACGCTCTGCAAGAGAGAGCGTCCCCTTATACCTCCACAGCAAATTCTGAGAGATAGGAAATTTCCCTTTGGAAACCCGATGTCACGGTGGGGCTGCCCCCACGGGCAATTCACGTAGTCGCGAGTGCCTCGCTGATATTTCGTGCAGACGTAAATATGCCGCGAGCAATATAAATGTATTTATTTAAAAATTTTTTCCGCGTGGGTTGCAATTTGGCTGTTTATATGATATAAGCGGGGAGTCCCCGCCGCCGATTTCGCGCTATAAATATTTGCAATCAATATTTTTTCCGCGAGTGTTGCAATTTTGCGGTTTATATGATATAATTACAAAAACAGGAGGTGCTTTTTATGAAAATGACGTTTATTGGCGCGACTCACGAAGTCACCGGAAGCTGTACATACCTTGAAGCCTGCGGAAAAAAATTCCTGGTGGATTTCGGAATGCAGCAGGGCGAGGATATGTTTGAAAATGTGCAGATACCCGTTGCTCCCGGAGACATCGACTTCGTGCTGCTTACTCATGCGCATATTGACCACTCAGGACTTCTTCCGCTGCTCTTTGCAGGAGGATTCGCCGGAGAAATACACTCCACCGACGCAACTGCCAACTTGTGCAGCGTCATGCTCCGGGACAGCGCTCATATCCAGGAATTTGAGGCTGAATGGAGAAGCAGAAAAGCTAAGCGCCGCGGTGAGGGCGAATATGAGCCGCTTTATACAATGGACGATGCCCTTGGCGCCATCGAGCTTTTCGTTCCGCACAAATACGAAGAGGAATTTGAGGCGGCTCCCGGCATCTCCGTCATATTCCGCGATGCAGGACATCTCCTCGGCTCAGCCAGCATTATCCTGAAATTAACGGAAAACGGTGAAACGAGAACGATCGCCTTCTCCGGAGACATCGGAAATATCGACCAGCCGCTTATACGCGATCCCCAATATGTGGAGGCTGCGGATTATGTGGTCATGGAATCGACCTACGGAAGCCGCGTTCACACAAGACCGACAGACTATGTTACCGCTCTTGCCGGCGTCATACAGCAGACCTTTGACCGCGGCGGCAGTCTGATAATACCATCCTTTGCCGTGGGCAGAACTCAGGAAATGCTCTATTTTATCAGAAAAATCAAGGAGGACGGCATTATTAAGGGGCATGGCTGCTTCCCCGTTTACGTCGACAGCCCTCTTGCAAATGAAGCGACTGATATTTTCATCAGCAACCGCGAAAGCTGCTACGACGAGGAAGCGCTCAGCTGCGTTCGCCGCGGAATTAATCCTATCGCCTTTGAGGGGCTTGTCAGAACCGTTTCAAGCGATGATTCCAAGGCGATAAACAGCGATCCCAGACCCAAAATCGTGATTTCTGCCAGCGGTATGTGCGAGGCTGGACGTATCAAGCACCACCTGAAGCACAACCTCTGGCGAAGCGAGAATACGATCATGTTCGTCGGCTATCAGGCTCACAATACCCTGGGCAGAAGCCTTGTTGAGGGTGCAAAGCGCGTGAAGCTGTTCGGCGAAACTGTTAACGTTTCAGCGCAGATATTGCAGCTTCCGGGAGTCAGCGGTCATGCCGATGTCAACGGTCTTATGGCATGGGCAAAGGCTGTAAAAGGCGTGAAAAAATATTTTATCGTCCATGGCGACGCACCGTCTGCAGACAGCTTTACCCAGAAACTCCGGCAGGAACTGTATGCGGACGCGTATGCTCCTTACAGCGGAGCAGAATTTGACCTGATCTCCGGCAAAATTACCATTGACGCCGAGCCCGTTCCGATCGTTAAAAAGCGCAGCTCAGGAGGAAATGTCAGCGCGGCATACAGCGATCTTATCTCTGCCGCTGAACGCCTGAGCCGGATGATAAATAGATCCGACGGAAGAGCAAATGCCGATATGCGCAGGCTTACCGAGGCTATTAACCGACTTTGCGATGATTGGGAATTATAAGCATATTGCATAAAAAACTCCGCAGAAATTCTACATCTGCGGAGTTTTGATATTAGCCATCTGAGGTCTATTATTCATTGATCGTGATAACGCCGTTTTCAGACAGCCATTTCATAAACTCAAAACGCGCCTGATCCTTGCACTCCGGTTTAGCCATATAGTACATATAATGCTCAACAAGATTCAATACTCCGGCTGTACGTCCCTCAATCTTGAACTGTTCAAATCCCATGGGAATATATGTATTCCAAATCTCATCGGGAGATATATGATTTTTCAGATCGACGATTTCAAACAGGTTTCTTTCAGTACATGGACATCTATCAAATCTCAGGATCTCAGGATGCTCTCTCGTAATCTTGTCCACGTTAAACGGCGCATCCCCGTACTTCCTTACATGATTCGCATAAGCGATCTGCTGTATACCGACCGCCTCGTAATGCTCCGAACGTGTCGGACATCCGGGATTGCAGCAGGCGTTTACCAGAAGCTCGCACTTCTTCTTATCGGAAATCTTTTTCAGAGTTTCAAAATCATGATTCAGGTCATAATCAATTACAACGATATGATAATCCTTTTCAACCTCGCTGCAAAGCTGCTCACCATCAACGATACGCTTGCAGGTCGAACTTGTGATTTTATAATTAGGATAATTTTCTCTGATATACTCCTCCAGCAAAGGCGAAAGAACGATAGCCTCATTCATGCCGTTATCTGCAAGATGCATGACCATATTGCAGAAATTATCGCTGAGATGCTTCTTCTCGATTATTGGATTGGTAAATGTAAACCGCAGCGGGATCCCTCTTTCATTAAAATTCTGGATGACCGTCTTAATGAAATTTTTATCGCAAATTCCGCCCTGGGTACGTCCTCCGTTCCACAATGACGGCGGAAAGGTGCCATATATCGACGCAATTTCAACGCCCTCACGGAAATACTGCGGACGATTCGCAAGAAATTCAGCAAAAACGAGATTAAATTTAAAATGTCCTGCAAAATCAGGCAGGTGAAAACGAGCTTTCATTCTGTTATACGCCCTCTCTATAATACACTCGTATTTTTATATTTTAAAAAAAGGCTTAAAGTCAGAATTTACTGATTCTAAGCCTTTGATAATTGGTGGGCCATCAGGGACTCGAACCCCGGACCGTCCGGTTATGAGCCGGATGCTC
>JAMPAJ010000019.1:11331-13552 GCA_023667265.1 Alistipes sp. | reverse complement strand
ATGGACAGGTCACACATTTCAAGGATTCTGGAAAGTCCGCTTTACGTCCGTGCTGATAAGGAAGTCTATGCTTATTTTTCGGCAAAGGGCTATGAAATGCTTGACGACGTGGCGGATTATGACGGTGTTCATGGAATTTTCTACCACAAAACTCCCGACGGAATATTCATAAAACTCGGCTATCATGAGGGTTTAGTTGATGCTAAAACGTGGCTCGCCGTGCAGGACAAAAAATCACATAATCATAAATTTCCTAACAATGGCAAGGTCATGAACTCGTGGCTTGTGGGATTAATGAAATGCGGAAATTGTGGCTATGCGATGCACATCAATCACAGCACAGGCAAGCACGGGCAGCTTTATAGAAATTTCTTCGATTACGGCAGAAAAACAATGCAGGGTTGTCCTCACGATTATGCTACGGCTCTCAAGCCCAATCAGGTAGAGGATATTGTTTACAAAGAAATGTGCAATCGTGTCAAACAAATTGTGATCGCAAAGCATGAAAGCACAAAACCTGATCCCGATAGCGAAGTTCTTCGCATAGAAATTATCAAGGTCAATGAAGATATTCAGAAGCTGATGGATAAACTCGTTGACGCTGATGATGTACTTTTCAAATACATTCAGGACAGGGTGAGCAAGCTTCATGAGCAGAAATCCGAACTTGAAAAGAAGCTCCAGACTAAAGTGCGCAAGCGTAAGGCTATCGACACCAAACCGCTTGAAGAACCGATGAGCCACTGGGACAAATTAACGGTACAGGAAAAGCATAATGTGGCTGTGATGATGATCGAGGTAGTCTATGTGAGCGATGAAAACGGTGTGGAAGTAGTTTTCAGCATATAAAAAAACGGCGTACTTACGCCATTTGAAGCAGTTGTGAAGGTGCAGCAATGGGCGTGCCAGTAGCCCCGACAAAGCCTTTACCTCCCGTCTTTTCATCAAGATAACGTATTTTCAAAAAAAGGTCGAGAGCCTTTTGTGAAGCGGAATTTGAGATGCCTGCAACATTGTTCAATTTTGTACTTACGAAAAGGTTCTTAAATTCATGAATTTCATCCACAAATAAACGATCCACACCAAGCTGTTCAAATGTCAGCGTATCATCCTGATTAGATTTTTCAAGCTTATCAAGCTGTTTCTGCAAACTTTTTCGTGTGCGTTCCATAGCTTTGACCTGAAATTTAGAACCCTCGTTCCGCTTTAATTCCTCGATTCCTTGCAGAATATCGTCAATCTGAGACTGAATTGTCATGACCTGTCTTTCTTTAGAAATCGGGATCATGCTAAGCTGAGAGTGACCGATGATGACCGCATCGTAATTGCCCGTAGCGATCCTTGCAAAAAGCTGCTGTCTATTTGCCTTCTGAAAATCCTTTTTTGTTGCCACAAGAATATTTGCAGACGGATAGAGCTTCTGAAAATCATCGCCGATCTGCTCCGTCAGATGATTCGGTACAGCGAAAAGTGATTTTGTACAAAGACCAAGCCTTTTTGACTCCATAGCCGCTGCGATCATCTCGAATGTCTTGCCAGCGCCAACAGAGTGTGCAAACAGCGTATTACCGCCAAAAAGTGCGTGTGCAATGGCATTTTTCTGATGCTCATGAAGCTGAATATCAGCCGTCATCAGCGGAAACGAAAGAGCAGAGCCGTCATACTCACGGGGACGAATACTGTTAAACAGCTCGTTGTATTTCTGCACAATATCCTCACGGCGAGTCGGATCTTTGAAAATCCAATTCTTGAAAGCAGTGCGTATCGCATCGGCTTTCCGCTGAACGACACGGGTAGCATCAATATCCACAACACGCTTTTCCTTGGTTTCGCCAAAATTTTCGGGGTCGGGAACTTCAATCGTCTTGTAAACTTTCGGCTCTTGCAGATTGAGGATATGCTCAAAAATGTCATAAGCGTTCATTTTGTGCGAACCGAATTTTTGCGTGGCAAGCACCGACCTGTCGGCACTTTTATTGTTGACATGGAATGAGTTGGAGTGTTCGGAATATTCAACCCCGATTACCGCCGCTCTGCTCCAATGTGCCGCCGGGCTGTTGCTACGCTGATGCGGCGGAGTCTGCAACAGCTCATACATAAACTGTTCATAATACTTCGGATCAAGCCATGCTGCACCGATTTTTACATCAATATCTCCGGCTTTCAAGGGTTCCGGCATAGCGTTTTTAAGCGCCGAAACATTTATATTGAAATCGGCATC
>JAMPAJ010000019.1:0-11231 GCA_023667265.1 Alistipes sp. | reverse complement strand
CGCTTGTGCTGTGCTGTTCCCTTATCGAATCGGAACTCACAGGCTGTGTTATTTTTTTTGAAGAAAACCTGATCATCAGACATAAAAAAGCTGTAATTTCGCAGATTTGACGGAATTTGCACCTGAACGCCGTCAGCCGTTTTTGTGTAAACATCACAAGCTTTTTCGTGACTAATTTCTGCTGACAATTTGCTTACCGCATCATGCAGAGCTGTTTTCAGATCAAAGCCGTCCTCAGCTACAACCATAGTACCGCTGCCGTAGAGCTTGTTGCCCTCGATCACTGTACCAAGCACCATATCGGGATTGCTCGCAAAATATTGATTAATCGGCAGACCGTCAGCCGTTTCACCGATATGTACCCAATCGGGAATATCGGACATTTCGGCAACAGACTTGCCTTCATGCTTCTTCAAAAAGATAATATCCGTGGTCACTTCCGTGCCTGCGTTATCCTTAAACGCACCGTTCTTACCGCCTGGCAGACGGATAGCACCGACGAAATCAGCCTTATCAGCCAACATCAGCCTTGTAGTTTCGTCACGCTTATCAAGTGTTCCTGCCGATGTGACAAATGCCATAATGCCGCCGTTTTTCAGTTTGTCGAGTGCTTCACAGAAGAAATAATCGTGAAGTTTTGTAGTATCGTGAACTGTATCCTTGAAGCCAAGCTCACCAAACGGAACATTGCCGACAGCCACATCAAAGCTGCCGTTCCGAAAACGATTCTTTTCAAAACCTTGAATCGCAATATCAGCATCGGGATAGAGCGCCTGAGCAATTCTGCCCGACAAGTTGTCAATCTCCACACCGTAGAGCTGAGAGTTAGACTGCATATCTTCGGGCATTCTGCCAAAGAAATTTCCGATACCCATTACAGGCTCTAATACGTTTCCGCCCTCAAATCCGAAATCATGGAGCGCTTCATAGATACCGTCAATAATGGTTGGAGAAGTGTAAAAAGCATCATTGACAGAGGCTCTTGCTTTTCTGTATTCTTCGGGAGTGAGCAGCTCTGCAAGCTCCTGATACTCAGCCGTCCACTGCGGATCGGACTTATCAAAAGCCTTAGCCAAAGCTCCCCAACCAACATCTTTCGAGAGGATTTCCTTTTCCTCATCCGTCGCAGGACTGTTTTCCGCTTCAAGCATTTTCAGTGTTCTGATCGCATCAATATTCGCTTTGAATTTCGCCTTTGCACCGCCCTCGCCGAGAGTATCGTCTGTAATCGTGAAATTATCGCCCTTATCAGATGTAGGAGCATCTTTCCGACTGTCGGCAGAACGCTCCGCCTTGTCATGTTCAATAAAAGCGTGAGCTTTATCAAGTGTTTCACAGAAGCGACCGCTTCCACTGTAATAAAATTCGCCGTTTTCGCCCTGTGTGAGTATCTGCACATTGTACTTGTACTGCTCGTCAGCGTTCTCCGTGATTTGATATTTGATAGTATCGCTGCTTATCTCCTCAAAGTAGGGTTCACGCTCCAAGCTGTCAATGAAATGAAAGCTCATAAGCACCTGATTTTCGTCAATGCGAGATGCCAGCTCATTGCCGTTGAAAGTCCAGTTTGCCGCCTTATCAAACTCCATGTGAATCTCTTTGCCCATAGGTTCACCGTTTTCATCGAGCTTGCGAGAAGTGAAATCAACGGTACTTACGTCCGTAACGACTCTGCGTTCTCCGATACATTCGGGACGGAGATGATCGGTTATCTCGAACATTATGCCGGGCATGATTGACCTTTTGAGTTGTGCAAGGTTCTTGACCGTGGGAATATCGCTCTTTTCCGTTTCGGGAGTAACCATAGTCTTATCAGCGAGCTTTTCTTCTTTCTGAGCCTGTCTCTTTTCCTGCTGTTCAGCAGAAAGATAAGTATTATCTTTGAGTCGTGCATCAGTCATAACAGCGACATTATACCAAGAATGACGATACTTCTCACCGTTCTTAAAAGAAAAAGTCAGTCCTTTACTGTCGTAGTCAACAAAAGAAATATTACCATCCCCACTGTGACCGCCGATGCCGTATTCTTTTTTCAGACGGTCGGCTAACTGCTGTGTAGTCGGGTGCTGTTCATCAAAGAATTCCTGCACACGAAGCTTGCCGTCAACAAACCCTGTCCCACGGTCGATCTCAGCCGCAAGAGCTTCATACACCTGAACACCGTCAACAACTGGTCCTTTTGCAAATTCCGACTTCGGCTTTTCAGGCTTTTTCTGCTGAATAGGCTCAGGATCGCCAAACAGAGAAAGCTGTTCCCCCTGAATATCGGGAGTTTCCCAAAACGGAGTGTCCGAGCGTTCATTACGCTGAATCTCCTCGATAACAGAAGTGTCGGTAAATAGCGGCTTGTCAATATCGTCTGTGTTCAGTTCGTCCTTGACGATGTGCTTTTCGATAACGCTGTCAGGGACGGAAACAAGATCACTAAAATCAAGTCCTGTCAAACCATTTTCGATCATATCCTCAAGGCTGTCATACTGTTCTGTATTAAACACTTCGCCGTCAAATTCGTAGACGATCTTGAAATCTACAAGGTCAGCAGTTACCTGAATTGGCAGCTCATCATCGGTCAGCGTGGTGTAAGCAATATGTATTTCACGCAGGTCACTGAAATCTGCTTGACTGTCGTATTCGCTTTCACAAAAGCTGTTAATAAGATATTTCGCTTTATCCAGCGGAGTTTCAAAGGTGCGCTGATAGTCCATAATTTCCACAGACTTGTCGGGATTATGAGCAAGCATAGCATCGGCAAGCATCTTCGGAAAAGAAGTAAGCTCCTGATACGACTCAATCTCCATTTTGTCACCACGATTATAGATGCCGCAGACAGGTTCACCGTCGTAAAGCAGCTCACCGACCTTATCGCCCTCAGCGACAGACAATTTCCAAGTGCCGTTTATTGTTTCTGCAACAGAACAATCTGTACCGAAATATCTGTCAACCACATCTTGCAGAGTATAGAGCAGATTTTCGGGGATCTCCTCCAAATCATTTGTAACAGCAAGATTGTGCTTTTCGGCAAAATCAAGCACTTCTGCTATTGTAGAGAAAGTGGGGATATGTCCGTCAATATCCTCATAGTAGTCAATGAAATCGCCGTCTGCATCAATTTTAGAGATACAATACGGTTCATAAAAAGCATCAGATGTCATACCAACTTCGAGAGTAAATTCCTTTTCACGCTTCGGAGGATTTATCTCAAAAGCCTCCGCTTCGGGTTCAGGACGTTCGCCCTCGCCAAAGAAAACAAAAGGCATATACTTTTCGACTGTCTGCTCCATAGAGAGCTTCTCACGGTTGATGTTTACCGTTGTTGAAATATCGGCACGGTCATACAGCCTTTGAAACTGCTGTACAGGAGACAGCATATTCCAATCATTCATGAACTTTTCACGAGCCAACTGTGCCTGTTCATTGATACGCTCCATATCCTCGGCAGATAAGGAATCATCATATATCCTGACAACTCCCTCCGGCGAAATATGGGCAACCGTAGGATAATCGTTTGTCTCCTTGTCAGTACGGGACACATCATAAGCAGTAATACCGTTGCCAAGCAAGCCAAAATGTATAGAACTTTCAGTCTTTTCGGCTTCAAAGGTCACATTATACTTCTGCTTTGCGATACAAGCAAACGCCTTTTTAATACGACTGAGCTTAGGCTGATTATCGCCGTCCTCCCAACCGTGCATAGCCGCACCGTCAAAAGCTGTGATAAGCTGCTGTACAGTTTCATCGGAAATATCAGGAATATCGTCCCTGATATAATCAAGAACACGCCAGTACATCAGATCTTCAAATTCCTCATGAGTACGGTCAATAAATGCCTGTCCGATCTCCTCAAAAGAAACAAAACGCTCCATACCGCCGAAACTGCACTTGTAGCCGTCCTCCGTTCTCTCAGTATGCAGGGAGTGACGGAGATCATCAGCATAATAATAGGTTCTGCCAGAGATTTTGCCGTCCTCAAAGACAAACTCAATATCCTCTGAAGCTGTATGCTCCAAAAGTCCGAGAGCAAGCTCACGGCGAATATCCTCATCATTATGATAGCGATGAGCAAGATCATAAAACGCAGGCTCGCTCATATAATAGCCTAAAATAGCCTTATTGTTTGGCTTGTGATTATTAAGATAGCCATTTTCAAACAGCGGATACGCCATATCCTCCCATTCATCGGAGGACAGTGAACGCTCCGCAAGGAACTTTGCGAGATCAGCTTTCGTGAACAGCACTTCTTCCTCTGTCGGAACTCTTGCAGCGTTTTCACGATCAATAACAGCCTGCTTGTGTGCCGTAAGAAAATCTGCTACATCGGACTCCTGCAAAGCATTGTGCAGAATTTCGTCATAAGCCTGAATATCCTCTGCCGTGAAAGTCTCGTCGATACTGTCGATCTGTCCTCTTGTTACATCGCCGACAAACATAGCTGTGATCGCTGCTCTCTGTTCGTCAGAGAAATCATGCTGAGAAAAGAAGTCGGAAAGCTCGATAGTACGGTCAAAACTGGACTTTGCTTCAAGCATATCATTGAGTTTGCTGTTTTCGCCGTATCTCTCCGCAGGAGCTTGCGATAAATACGCATTGACAAGTGACAGCATTTCACCGAACTGTGCTTCATCGTAACGCTTATCGAAAAAGTCTGCAAGATTCAGTTTCATATCCTCGACCGCAAGACGATGAATAACAGGCGATAATGCGATCATCTGCTCCATAGGCAAACCGAGATCAGACATATTTCTTAGCATACCGACCTCACGGACAGCATTTTCAAAAGCACGATGAAATGCAGGAGCGTTCTCCTTATCGACTGCAAACGCCACTTTTCCGTCACGGGAAACAGCGTGATAGCTTACGCTTGTTTCAAGAAAAGGCTTGACCTCCTTGAACTGTTCGGGAGTGAGCTTGGACATATAATAATGTGTATCACGGTTTGCACGATAATCACGATTGCCCACAGGCTCGCCCTTTTCGGGACTTGCGAACTGCTTACGCATATTGGTCACTTCGTCCCTGATGCTACGGACGGCATAGAGGTCAGCGTGACTTACCGTCAGCGTACCCTTGCCGGACGGGTAAACTCTGCCAGAAAACTGCATACCTCTCTGAGCCATGATCTCAGCCGTTTTCAGAACTATATCACGGTCAGCGGTCAGATACTCCTTTTGCGGAATATATCTGTATTCCGCAGTTCCAAAAATGTTCTTTTCGGGAGGAGAATACGGTTTATTTGATTTAGTGATATTCACATTGCCGAGAATATTCCTCAGCCAGTCAATATCCTTATCATTCACAGCCATGCGGACAGCGCCGTTCATTTCATAGGCATAGTAATTGATACCCGACTTTTCGAGTGTTTCCTGAACACGCTGAAAATCGGATAACCGCACGGTAACGAGCGACTTATCTCTGTTATCCGTTGCCTTATTCCACATTTCATTGCCGTAATACTGCATATTAATGTTGTCAACCTCCTTTATTTGTTTTGAAATCCCACGGAGCATATCGTTCCAGTCTTTGTATATGTCAGGCGTGACAATCCGCTTCATTTCGGAATATTTTTCCTGTAAGCGCTGTGCAAATTCATTGCCTGCCGTATCATTGTCTGAGCAAAGATACACATTTTCGGGCGATATATTGTGTCTTGCCATTGTATCGAGGACGATATTCGGCTTCACACCCATCATGGAAACAAGTCTGCAATTATAAAGCTCATTCTCGTGCATTTGCAGATAGGACAGCATATCAATAGCCGACTCAAAGAAAAAAGCCTTTTCGCCAGAACCTCTCACGACTTCAAAGCCTTGACCGCCTGCCGAGCCTGTTGCGATACCCTTGAATTTATGCTCCGTGGAAGTACCGACCTTTTCAGCACCGATCACTTTACCGTTTTCATCGAAATATTTGAACAGCACATTGCCTGTTTTTTCTTCCTGAGCGATCACACCACTTTTTACAAGAGAAGAAATCAGATCGTAGTCAAGCCCTCTGGTCTTGCAGAGATACGCAAATACACGCCTGCAATTATCCGCTTCTTCTATTTTCAATACGCCCTCTTTTTTCTTTTCAGGTTGTGGCTCATAAGTACGGGACGGAGTATATGTGCGGTCAATGTGTTCTCCTGTGAGGGCTTCGACCGCTTCTACAAATGACATTCCCATATATTCATGTAGAAAATCAATATTGTCGCCGCCTTTGTTTTCGCTGAACCGAAACCACTGTCCTCTCTCACCTGAACCGTTATCCTTGATGTGCAGACTATCGTGTTCTTTCCACACATATTCTCTGCCTGCTTTTTTCAGGTCAAAGCCGTGTGACATAAGGAACGGCGGAAGGTTGACTGTTTTTGCCCTCTCAATTTGTTCTTCTGTTAATTTCATTTAGTCCAGCCCCTGATTTTCTCTCTTTTTTGGTGTCTGCTGTTTTTGAGGTGACGGCTTGCCCTGTCCGCTGATACGCTGTGCATCTCTCTGCATTTTTCCACGGGAAAAGAAAGCCTTTCGGCTGTCCTTTTTGGCTACCGTCACCGCAGATTTTTCACCGCTGAACACCGCAGAATGCTCCACGCCCTGTGCTGCCAGCTCTGCCGACTTTTTACGAGCCTGCCCCTCGTCCATACGCTGAGTGAAACGCTCCTGTTTTGACAGCGACTTGAAGAAATCGGGATTGACGATTTGCACGGCTCTTTCACCCTTAACATTGTCGGAAATCTGCTTATATGCCTGACCATTGTCCTTTGACACAGTAATCGCTACCGTATCATTCTTACGAACTACCGCAGAATACGGAATATTTTCCCTTTGAAGTCCTCTCACAATTTCACGAGCTGCATCTTTAGGCTCAACACGAGTATGCCGCTGATCTTTCGGGAGCGACTTGTAATAATCGGGATTGACCGTCTGATAATGCTCCTCTTTTCTCTGGGAATTTGATGCTTTAACAGTCCTGCCAACAGACTCCTGCATAATGTCGTTCAGTGCATCAATATCACTTTTTGAAACCGTTATACTGACTTTATCATCACCACGGCTTGCTGCTGAAAAGTTAATTCCTGCCTTTGTGAGAGCCGACATAACAGCTACAGCCTGTTCTTCGGTCATAGTTTCAATATGGCGGTCATTACGTGGAAGTTCCTTATAATATTCAGGATTCACCTTGAAACCGCCGTCCTCGGTAAATTCGGCTTTTCCGTCAGCGACCATATCCGCAAGCCAATTCTGCGTATCGCCAATTTCAGCCACAGACTGATCGTTAAACCTATCAGCAATTTCGGCTATCTGCGACCTGTCAAGCTCCTCCGTTTCCAAAGCGACAAACAGCGTTTTCTCCGCAAGATCGGGCATAGAAACTGTACTGCTGTCCGCAATGTCAGCGAGCTTATCGCTTGTGAGCTTCACCTGAGCATCGAGCGTATCATCGCTCTGCATCATGTAAAATTCGTCTGGCTGCCATAGCTTTTCCATTCTGTCATCAACCATCTGAATACGCTTCGACAGATCATTGATCTGTGCTTGCTGCTTGTATTTATCCACAACACTTGTTTCGGGAGAATTGTATGTTTCGATAATGCTGTTCTTTTTCTCCACAAGGCTTTTTCGCTTGTCAGAAAGACAGTTGTAAGTAGCTTCATTCAGCCTGTCCATCGCATCGGAAAAGGCTTCACGTCGCTGTTTATTAAATCCGATAGAAAAGCTCCTGATCGTATCGTTAAGAGCGATAACCCTGTCAAGTTTGTGCGTGATTCGTTCACGCTTTGCAGAAAACCTACCGATTTTACTCTCACAATCTTTGATTTTCTGCTCACGCTTCGGAATTTTTTCCTCACGAATAGCACTGATACGTTCCTCATTCCGCTCGATCATACCCTTGATAAGCGGAATATTGCCGAATGTCGCTTTCAGCATACGGTTCGTATCTTCGAGCTTGTCAGCCTTTGCGGTCAGAGCTTCGATCTTCGCCTTATTCCTGTCAATTTTGTCCGTCTGATTGGCGATTTTCTCATCAAGGGAGTCGATACGGCTCTGATGATGCTCTGCTTTCGCTTTCAGAAAAGGAAGAAGTTTTCCCGACTTCTGCACATTTGTCTCGTCCTTTTGATGTTCCTGAGCCTGTTTTCTTCTCAGCTCCTCCGCATCATCGACAGCAGGTTCGGGATTGGTGCGTTTATTTTCGTTATCTTGTACGGGCATTGGATACCTCACTTTCTCTTGTAAAATGTGCATGAGCATTACGGCGAAAATAATCGTCGGTAGCATTCTTTTCTGATGCTTTCGGAGCTTTTTCCTGAGTCTTACTCTTTTCATACTCCTGTATATCCTGCAAAGTCCTGCCGTTTACCGTTATGTAGCGGTCAAGCTCACGCTGGATTGTAGGTGTGTCACATATCCAAAAATCCGCATAAGCCTTACAGAGAAGCTCCTGTATTTCCAAAGGTCTTACTTTCAGAGTGCCGACCGTAGTATTCAGCACATCGGCCACCTCAGAAAGAAGAAGCAGATAATCGTCTGACTTCTTTTCCCTGATCTCACGGAGCAATTCATCGTAGTTTTCCGACATAATTTTTGCAGTGATCTCATCTACAGAATTTTTGTAATTGCCGTCATAGATCAAGACTATTTCGGTATCGTTGTACTTTGCAGAAAACGGGATATTGCTCTTATCGAGCGCTACAACAATATCCCTTGATTTCGCCGTTTCAAAGCGGACAAATTCCTTGTTGGCAATGCTGTGAATATCAGCGCCGCATACATAGGGATAGTCACGCATCGGCGATCATCTCCCTCAGCTCATCAATCAGCTCTGTATTGGTGCTGTCCCTGTCGTACTCCATTGCATAACAGCCGCAGATTTTCTCCTGAACATTACGGGGGAGCGACCGCAGCTCACGCACGGAAACTGCAATCAGTTTCGCCACCTTGTCAAGCTCGATAACGGCAAGCGCATTATTGGTAAGCTGATAAAAGCGGGCGATCTGCGTACTGTCCATCATGTGTTCATAAGCCAGCATTTTCTGCGTTTCATAATCAAGGTTTTTCAGTGTGACATAGGGAATACCCGTAGTTTTGGCAACTTCATTCAGTTCAAGATAAATCGAACCTTTCTGCCACAGGTTATCGAGGGTTTCATAGACCGCCTTTTTGTCCTCATCGTTTTTGATAGCGATAGTCTCAAAAACCGCTGTCATGCTGTTCTTTATTTGTTCATCCATAGCCAAAATACCGTTCTCGGAAACGCCGAGAATGTGAGCGGCTTCTGCAAGCTCTTTATTATCCATTATGATTACCTCTTTCTGTTTTCCATTGATAATATATCTTTCCGTTATACGGATTTTCCACGAACTCAGGCAGAACGATCGTCTTTTTTCCTCGTGATGTATAGGAAGTTGATTTGCCGTCCAACAGTCCCTTAATCTGAGAATCGGACAGCTCCACGCCATATACCTTAGCGATATTCATTCCGCACCTACCCTTGCAGTAAAATCCGTACTTGCTCTTTACAACATCTTCTCCACATTTCGGACATTTGCCGATAGGTTCGTGAGAACCGTCCGAAAGGGAAAACGACTTGTTTGCTGAACCGTATTTACTGCACATATCTCGAATATTCTGCTCGATTTCTTTCATAAAAGTATCAGCGGAATACTGTCCATGTTCGATCTGCTGGAGTTTCGTTTCCCATTCAGCCGTCAGCCTTGCAGACTTCACTTCATCGGGAACAACCTTAATAAGCTCCTTACCCTTATCGGTTGCACGGAGTTTCTTGCCGTCACGTTCTACATAGCCGTTCTTGACAAGAGCTTCAATTGTTGCAGCTATTGTGGCAGGAGTGCCAAGACCTTTCTTTTCGGTATCTTCGTCGTATTCTTCATTTCCTGCACGTTCCATAGCCGAAAGCAGCGTATCTTCGGTATACGGCTTCGGAGGAGAGGTGAAGTGTTCACCCTTGCGTGCCTGTACCGTGAAAGTCTGTCCCTCAGATACCACAGGCAAGGACTTTTCTGTCTTATCAGACTGCTTGATAAAGCGTTTCCACCCCATTTCAAGCACCGTGCGACCTGTTGCAGAAAACTCTGTACCATTACATATAGCCGTGATTTTCACAGTTTCATACTTATGTGCAGGAGCGGTTGCACAAATCAGCTTCGTTGCAATCAGCGTGAGGATATTTTTCTCACCAGTTGGCAGAGAAGAAAGGTCTTTCACAGCGATATTGCTTGTGGGGATAATCGCATGATGCCCTGATACCTTATTGTTGTTGATAACCTTGCTTATATCGGGAGTATGCGAGATACCAAAGCCGAAACAAGTATCACAGAGCTTTGCAACATCGAGAACTGTCTGCGCCATATCATCTGATAAGAACTGACTGTCGGTACGGGGATATGTAACGAGCTTTGCTTCATATAGGGACTGCGTATAGTCAAGTGTCTGCTGTGCCGTATAACCGAACGTCTTGTTTGCTTCTCTTTGGAGCGTGGTAAGATCGTAGAGCTTAGGAGCTTTATCGGTCTTGACTTCACGCTTCACCGAGGAAATATTGACATCAGCGCCGTCACAGGAGGATACAAGGGAATTGACAGCATTATCATTATCAATTCTTGCAGAAGAAAGAATGAAATTACCGCAGTCAAGATCAGCCGTGTAATATTTCTGCTTCACAAAGCCGTCCACTTCGGCATCACGCTGAACGATCATTGCAAGGGTAGGAGTCTGCACTCTGCCGATGTTGAGCTTGCCGCCATAACGAACGTAAAACAGCCTTGAACCATTCATACCCACAAGCCAATCGGCTCTCGCTCTTGCATATCCTGCCGAGAAAAGATTATCGTATGCGGACATAGGCTTAATATTTTTGAGAGCCTGCCTGATAGCTGATTCCTCCAAAGAAGAAACCCATAAACGCTTGACAGGCTTGCGGCACCGAGCCATATTGTAGACATATCGGAAGATATTTTCCCCCTCCCGATCTGCATCAGTTGCACAGATAATCTCAGAAACATCATTCCTGTTCATCAAATCTTTCAGGATATTGTACTGGGATTTGGTGCTTTCCGTGACTTTGAAAAGCCACTTGTCGGGTATCATTGGGAGCTGTGAAAAACTCCATTTATGCTCCCAGCCGTTGCCGTAGTCATTCGGATATTTCAGACTAACGAGGTGACTGACACACCATGAAACGATGTAGCCGTTGCCCTCTGTATAACCTTTCTTTGTGGTATTCGCACCGACTAC
>JAMPAJ010000018.1 GCA_023667265.1 Alistipes sp. | reverse complement strand
GTCGATTGGCTTAATAAAATTCTCTTTACTCCTCTGAAGTAAATGCTTTTTCCCTGATCTTCCTCAATTTTACTATTGACAATCCGGAAAAAATGTTGTATAATAAATGTGTATAAAAATTATGTATATTTACGCTTTGGGAGTTGATAAAAATGAAAAAGCCCGGCTTTATCGCAAGCCTTAACCGTTCGACAAGGATAACAATGGCGACCTGCCTTTTCTTCATTATGCTTACATGCGTTATTCTGCTGTTTTTCGTTCTTTTCCCCATTACTCCTTCAGAGAAGATAATGGCGAGCATTGGTCGTGAGAATATGCTAAACGGCGGCGGAAACGGCAATCAGAATGCTGTGGGAGTCCCGGTGGTCGTTACGACTGCTGTCGGAGATGAGGAGGATGCTTCCGGCTCTTCTGTAAGATACACCGGCACGACAACTGCGAGAACTGTAAATATCAAGATAACCACCGGCTCAGGCTTCCTCTGGGGAGGTCGTATTCCTACCGGAACTTTTAGCGGAGATTATCCCACTACTGCTGCGGAGGATCCGGACGTGCCTACCTACGACCCCGGTGTTGAGCAGCCCACTTATCCTGGTACAGGTATCGAGTATCCCGGTTATGACCCCACCGGCGGCGAACCTTCGACTGCCCCAGGCTATGATCCCGGCGGTGGTGAGCCCACAACTGACCCTGGTACCGGCGATCCGCCGTATGTAGATCCGAATCCGGGCGGAGAGCCCATTGTAGACCCGAATCCGGGCGGCGAACCAAGTGTTGATCCAAATCCCGGCGGTGAACCAAGTGTTGACCCGGGTACAGGTGGAGGCGGCTCATCTGAACCGTCACCTGACCCAGCAGAATGATAACTTAGCTGCCGATTTGCGTCGGCAGCTTTTTTGGAGGCCAAACATGACAAGCAACGAAAAAAATGCGCTGCGTTTTTACATCGGCGATGTGTCCGGCAGCCATAAATTTTACGGTGACCCCAAGGCGTATGTCACTATAAATTCCCTGTTTTTTCCCGGTATTTCCACGGAAAAGCTTCGTGTCGGGGAGGGTAAGCCTCTTAATCCGGAAATTGCCGCTGATATAACGAGACTGCTTGATTTTTTCGGAAATCTTTTTGCAGCGTTCGGGAAATGTACTGTCGAGAGCCGGGAAACCTGGCGTGTTGAGCGATTTGCGGACTACGAAATTATGGCGAAATATGGGGCGACGGTGTCCCTGACGTCTACCTCGACAGCCGGATTTCTGAGCAGCTACCGAGACAGGGCAGGTATAAGTCTGATGCGGTTTTCTCTTGCGGAGGGCAGTCCGGCCATCAACGTTGCAAATGAGCTGGATTTTTACGTCAAGCCTGAGGAAGCGGAGATTTTGCTTCCTCCGTTTATGGAATTGAGGCTGAGCGAGCTGCCGATGACGGAAAGAGAATTGTCCATGATTGACCGTCAGAATAAGCCGCCAAGGTTGTATTGCAAAGCCGAATTTACCGGGGAAATAGCTGATTTCACCAAGACCGTGTGTGCGTCCATCGAGGACAGTGCCTGTGCGGTGAACGTGCTGAAAAAAATTTCATCAGGTCAGGAACCCGAAGGTTTGGAGGTTCAGGAGTATTGCCTGTGGAAGGATTCGCTGAGGTGCAGGCTTCGGGAAATGCTAAAATGCTGCATAAAATAGAAAAAGGCAGGGATTTTCCCTGCCTTCCGCCTTTTATTCGATTCCGGTAACGGTAAAGTTGATCTTGAAGCTGTCCGTGGGCATTTCGTAGTCAACTGCCGCAAGCTCTGTGTTATAAACGTTAACAATTTCAATATAGAAATTGCCGCTGCTGTCCTCCATAACTATCGGGTTCAGCGGAATCTCTGTGTCGTCGCAGTAGAGTACGAAATTATCAAAGGAAATCTTCGTGGAGTAGGGCAGATCTGTGCTGATAAACAGCATATTCAGACCGTCCGTATCAGCGGAGAAATCGTATCCGGAAACAGCCACAGTGTAGGTTCCGTCGGTGGTCAGCGTGGCATCTGTAAAGGTCGCGCCTGTGTCAACGATATCGTCCTTGCCGTCGCCGTCGGTGTCCTCCCAACGGATAAGTGTGTCGAACCACTGGCTGTCCTTTCCGTATGTGCCATCATCCCAGGCGTTGCGGAAAGTGTAAACGTTGGTCTGGATTCCGATATACGCGCTGTGACCAAGTTCCGCCGCGGACTGTGAAGTATGGCTTTTTATTCTCGTTTCCATACCAACTTTAGGATTTTTGTTTTCGACAGCTTTTACGATAGCGTCGATTATTTCCCGCTGTGTAGGCTCGCAAGTGCTTCTGTTGAAGAGACCGAAGCCGAACTTGCCGTTCCAGCCGTTGTCCCAGTAGACGGGAGTAATGCCCATTTCAGCCGCTGTACCTGCGAAAAATCCATTCCAGTAGGCTCTGTTTTCGTCTATCTGATTAGGGATTCCGGGGTCGGCGTGGGTCTTGTCGATACAGCCGTACTCGCCGACAATGACAGGGATGCCGTTGTCAATGTACTTCTCTTTAAGTTTGGAAAGCTGAGTCTGAATGTGCTCCTCCTCGCCCCACTTTGCCTTAACACGCGAAGCTGCGCCGTTGATGTCGATTATCTCCTGACCGCGCTCGCCCCAAAGATAGGTCTTCGTGTCTTCCTGACCGCAGTAGTCCCAGGGATCGTAGCAGTGAACGGAGACTATAGTTCTGTTTTCACCGGCGGTATTTTTTGAGTCCTCCGGCAGCTTGAAGCCGTAATCGCCCACGGTGTAATCGATATTCGTATTCCAGCCGGGAACCATGAGCCAGCGGTGTGAATTTTCGCTGCCTGTCTCACGAACCGTGTCCACAAAAATTTGGTTATAGGAGTTGATATTCTCGTACATTTCGGGCTTCGGGTCGGTATAAGTGCCGTCGAATTCCTCGTTCATGCTCTCGAAAATCAGGTGTTCGTCGTAGTCCTTGAACTTTTCCGCGATCTGCTTCCAGACTGCGCCGTATTTCGCCTTTATTGTGTCCTGGTCGTCCTCGCCGCAGAGCAGCCAGCCGCCGTTTACCGAATAGTAGCCGTCGCCGTGGATATTAATGATAACGTTCAGGTCGGCGTTGTAGCAGTAGTCCACCACCTCGTTCACGCGGTTCAGCCAGGCTTCGTCGATCTTATAGCCGTTTGCGTCGTCGATGGTGTCGAGGTAGGAGACGGGGACGCGGACTGTCTTGAATCCGGCGGAAGCCACAGCGTTCAGCATTTCCTGGCTTGCCTCAGGATTTCCCCAGGCAGTCTCGCTGACAGTACCGCCGGAGTTAGCCTCCAGGGTGTTTCCGAGATTCCAGCCTGCGCCTAGGGTCGCGGCGAAATCCGCGAAATTGATTACGTCGCTGGTTTTCTCCGATTGTCCGCCGCTCTGAGACGGGTTATCGGAAGCCGGTTTGCTGCTTTCTGAGGAGCAGCCTGCCGCGAGACCAGCCATGAGAGAGAGTGCGCAGGTCAGCGACGTGATTTTTTTGCCTAAATTCATTTTTTACCTCCAAAAATATATAATCCGGACTTTGTTGATTTTCCGGTAATAAGTATAAAAATTGGGTTTCAAAAGGGACAGTATGTTCCGTGTCCGTTGATTAGCTTCCGCTTTGGAAATGTGCTGCAATGCAGTGCTTGTCCGGTTCAGGGAACGCCCTCTCTTGCAGGGCGTTCCCTCTTTCAAAACAGTCCACTGGACCGTTTTGAAATTCACCCTTTGCGGAGCGCCTAAAGGCATCATTGACCTTCGGTCAATATGGGACTCTGTCCCACGCCCTGCCAAAGGCGCCGCCTCTGGACTCTGCAAAAGGGACAACCGTCCCTTTTGAAACCCAGTGTTACGCTATGATTATTTGCAATCAAGATTTTTTGCGCGCGGTCATGTGAACCGCCAGCGGAGACTCCCAGCCTCCTCGCTATTTCATTCTGAAACGCTTATTGAGAAAGCCAGCCTCAAATTGCTCAACGGGCATTGGCTTCGCAAAATAGTAGCCCTGATAAACGTCGCAGCCGTACTCTGCAAGAAACTTCACCTGCTCCTTTGTCTCCACGCCCTCGGTGATGACCTCCATATTCAGCAGCTTCGCCAGGGTTATTATCATCTTCACAATAAGGTGGCTTTTCTCCGTATTCTCCGTCTGACGCAGGAACGCCATGTCCAGCTTCAGCACGTCCGCGTCGATCTCTTTCAGCATATTAAGCGATGAATAGCCGCTTCCGAAATCGTCGATCTCCACCAGAAATCCGTATTTCCTCAGCCGCTGGATAAGGGCAAGCTGAGACTCCAGATTATCCATGATCGCCGTTTCCGTTATTTCCAGGTGCAGCATCGACGGCGATATCCCGTACTTCTCCACAAGCCCGGTAATGACCTCGTAAACGTCAAGGAGATAGAAGTCCTTCGGCGAGATATTTACGGAAATATAGTGCTTTTTGCTGCCTGCCGCCGTCCATCTGCTCAGCTCCTGGCAGGCAAGCTCCCACATATATTTGTCGAGACGGCTGATGAGACCGGTCTGCTCCAGAATGTGGATGAACTTGTCCGGCTGGATCATGCCGTCCTTCGGGTGTATCCAGCGCACCAGACCCTCGCCGCCGCGAATGCTGCCGTTGACGTTTATCTGGGGCTGTATGTACAACTGGAACTGACCGCGGCTCAGGGCTTTTTCAAAGTCGCTGATAACACGGTGCTCGCTGATGAACACCTCGCGCAGTTCGTTGTCGTAGTACGCAACATGGCTTCGGTAGCTGTCCTTTATGGTTTTCAGGGCGAGGCTTGCACGGTCGCACATGACCGCTACTCTCAGCCGCCTGTCAGCTATCTCGTACACGCCCATGTGGATGTGTACCTTGAAGTTGGAGTCCTCGAAAAAGCTGTCCACCACGGAATACGCCCTCAGCAGCTTTTCTTCGCTGAAACGCTTTCTCGGTATGCAGACGGCGAACCGATCGCCGGAAAGCCGCGCGTAGACGCAGTATTTTCCACCGAAGCTCTCGGTTATCTCGGATATCTTTTTTAGCAGGCGATCTCCGGCTTCCACGCCGAAAACGTCGTTGACTATCTTGAAATTTTTCACGTCGGTGACGATTATGTTGTAGCTTTCACGGGGATTTTCGTCGAGGAGATTCCGCACGAGCTCGTAAAAATATTCGCGGTTGTACAGTCCGGTCAGCTTATCGTGGGTAGCACGGTATCTTTCGGCGCGGTACCTTGTGTACTCCTCAGTCCTGTCGTGAATGAGGAAAAAGCTGCCGATAGCCTTTACGGAGCTGTCGAAGATCTTGCGGTATTCCACGCTGAAATAGTGCTTTTCGCCGTTCATGTTCCGCTTGGATTCCCAGGAATAAACAGAGGAATCGGCGCTGAGCTTCTCCCTGATCCACTTTTTCACCTGATTCTCGAGGGTCCGTATTTCGTCGTCAGCCTTACAGAACTCCCTTGCCGGAGGATTCGCATGGACTACCTTGCCGTCAATGTCAATACAGATGATTCCGTCCTGCATATTGCTTACAGTGAAGAACATAAGCCGCTGCATAAGTCCTCGCGGGACATAAATGAGCGAAAAATAAAACATGAAAAAGCCTGTTACGACGTAAAGAACTACCGAATAATCGAAGGTAAAGTGGAAGTGCATATAGGCTGTGCCGGCGACAGCGATGACAAAGAGTCCGAAGAAAGCGGAGCCGTATTTTATCATATACGCACCTGGCGCAGTTATCATACGATGGAGGAGCATCCCGAGAATGCAGAGGACTATAACAGTCACAAATACTGAGTGGAAGCCGTAGACCCTGATATTCTCGACAGTGCGGTAAAAAAATCCGCCGAAGGGTGATTCGAGGGCTTTCAGGGAAAATGCGATCTCCGTAAACGGATTAACGAGCATGAGGATCGCGTCAAGAGCTGTACCGATGAGAACAGGAACACGCATGAAACCGATTCCGTTAGGATTTCCTAAATATCTGCGCACAAAGGACAGCAGGGTAACGGCAGTAAGCGTTTCAAAAATATTGTAAAAACTGAAAGCAAACAGAGACACTGTTTCGCTTAGTGCCATAATGCCCACGGCATAGCACGCCATTGTTCCGGAGGCGCAGATAAGGGCGCGTCTTACGTATCGTTCGAGAGGATCGTTTTTAAGTTTTATAATGCTGTAGGTAACGCAGCACATCAGTATAGCCGCACCGAGAAGCAGAACGGCGATCAAAGACCAGACCATAGAATCACCTATATTACAAGCAGATACGCATTTTCTTACTCCGTGCGAAGCTGCTGTGGGATAACGAGAGGGAAATTTATCCGACAAAAGTGGAATTAATCAACTTAATTCTATCACATTTTTATCACATTGTCAATACAATTTCCCGAATCTGGCAGGTTAACATTTTATGAATAAATAACATACAGCAGTATCGGCGGCAGAAACAAGAGCTTTGCCGCTGTTTTCAGCGATTTTTCGTGCCTTATACCCTGAGTCAGAAGTTCGATGGCAGCTCCTCCGTCAAGGCAGCTGAGGGGCAGAAGATTGAATAGACCTTCTGCGATGCTGAATCTGGCGAAGAAACCGAAAATTCCAAGTTTCAGGCATATCCAGCCGGAAATAAGGTTTGCAGCAGGGCCGCTTAGCAGTACGAACAGCCCCTTTGCTTTGGTCGCGGCAGGGTCTGCGGAAATTTTTATGCCCAGAAGACTAAGGGCGATCTCCCGGACGCAGCCGCCTGTGAGCTGTATTGCGGCGATATGTCCGAGTTCGTGGATGACGCAGGCGGCGTAGAAGCCAAGAATTATTCCGCTGCTTTTAAAAAGGAAGAGCAGGGCATTGAACAGCAGGAATGTGAAGCCGAGTCTGATGCGAGGATACTTTTTAATTCGCAAGATAGATCAATGGATTCGGGAAAATGTCGTTTTTCTCCTTGGACAGATCGCCGAGCTTGTTCAGGAGTTCTTCGGCGATCTCCGGAGAAAAGCGCAGAAGAATAAGTATCCCGATAGCTGCAATCAGACATACGACTGTCTGAAATGACGCTATATCTGCAAAACCTCCGCTTTTTCGTCTCACGCGCTCACTCTCCGCCATAACCTCGATATCGTCCTCGGAAATTTCCTCTGTGGTCAGAATTTCGTTCATTTTCATCATCTCCTTTGGTATTTTATGAATTTTAGTATGACAAAAGAACGTATTTTGCGAAAAAATATTGACAAGACTGTAAAAATGCAGTAAAATAGAATGTAACACGTAATTTCATGTTGGCTTCCGCCAATGTTGGAACAATGGAATGAGAAAGAATGATGATGAATGAAAAAAATCGTTACAATTCAGGATATTTCCTGCTTCGGCAAGTGCTCACTTACTGTTGCGCTTCCCGTTATTTCTGCAATGGGAATCGAAACTGCCGTAATTCCCACGGCTGTTCTGTCGACTCATACCGGCGGATTTACCGGATATACTTTTCACGACCTTTCCGCCGATATTTCGGACATTTCCGCCCACTGGAAAAGCCTTGGGCTAAAGTTTGACGGCATTTACACCGGCTATCTCGGTTCTCCGGAGCAAGTGAAAATTGTGTCCGACTTTTTCGACGATTTTCGCACAAATGAAAATTTTATCGTGGTCGATCCGGTTCTCGGAGACTCCGGAAAGCTGTATGCAGGCTTTACGGAGGAATTTGTCAGCTCAATGCGGCGGCTTTGCGGCAAGGCAGACTATATCCTGCCGAATATGACAGAAGCGGCGTTTCTTCTGGGCGTTTCCTATGACGACGATCCGGACGAGGAGACAGCTAAGGACATTCTGCGCCAGCTGACAAGGCTGGGCTGCAAAACGCCTGTGCTCACTGGAGTGCGAAAGGGCGAGCTTCATGGAGCTGGGGCGTATGACTCAGAAAGAGACGAGTTCTGCTTCGCCTACAGCCGGCATATCGACAGACACCTCCACGGAACAGGCGATATTTTCGCCAGCGTTTTTTCAGGAGCTGTGGCTCTCGGAAAAGACCTGAAAACAGCTCTTGAAATGTCAGTCCGGTATATTTCCGACTGCATCAATGCAACAATGTCATGCCTGGATGAAATGTGGTACGGAAGCTGTTTTGAGCTTTGTCTGGACAAGCTTATAGGTTACAGCAGAAGCTGCCGAATATAATAAGGTAGATAAGAGTAAAATACAATAATTGGCAGAATAAATAACAAATAATCCGTCAATAATGATCTTGTGAAAATTTATTTTTGGGAGATCATTTATGGCTTACAGCAAGGTTGTAATTTCCGGCATAAATACCTCAGAGCTTAAAGTTCTGAAAGAGGAGGAGAAAATGCGGCTGCTGAGGATTTTTAAGGAGACCGGAAGCAGGACGGCGCGTGACGAGCTGATAACCGGCAATCTGCGGCTTGTTCTCAGTGTGATACAGCGGTTTACGGGCAGGGGAGAGGATATCGACGATCTTTTTCAAATCGGGGTCATAGGACTGATAAAGGCAATAAATAATTTTGATCTCACTAAGGAAGTGCGGTTTTCAACATACTGTGTGCCGATGATCGCCGGCGAACTGCGGCGTCATCTTCGGGATTTCGGGCATATCAAGGTCAGCCGTTCACTTCGCGACCTTGCATATAAGGCGATTCAGGGCAAGGAGCGGCTTTCGGCGAAAAATCAGCGAGAGCCTACTATCGAGGAGATTGCCGAGGAAATCGGCGAGAAGCGGGCGGACGTGATAATAGCCCTGGAAAGTATCAGCGATCCTGTTTCGCTATATGAGCCTGTTTATTCGGATTCTGAGGATAATATGTATATCATGGATCAGATCGGAGACAAAAATGATGTGGAAAGCCGTCTCGATGAGTTATTTATCCGGGATGCCATAAAAGAGCTGGGCTGCCGCGAGAGGAGCATCCTGCACAAACGGTTTCTCCAGGGCAAAACGCAGGTGGAGGTGGCGGAGGAGATCGGCATCTCTCAGGCTCAGGTTTCGCGGCTGGAAAAGGGCGCGATAAGACGGATAAAGGACAGTATCTGATAATACTTGGTCTGATGAATTGATCGGATTAATGAATTTTCCCGATATACAGCACTTTTCTGGTAGTTCGGATATTCCCGGATTACCGGAATTGTGAGCAGAGAAAGAAATTTTAGTTAAAATAAAAAAATATCTTGAAAACCTATTGACTTTTTTGAAAAGGTGTGCTATAATAAATAAGTCGTCAGGGAACGATAGCAAAGTTTAATATCGCGGTGTGGAGCAGCTAGGTAGCTCGTCGGGCTCATAACCCGAAGGTCGTTGGTTCAAATCCAGCCGCCGCAACCATATTAGCACCCTAATTTTAATACAAAGTTAGGGTGCATTTTATTTTGTAAAAATGCCGTATTTTCGGGCTTTCTTTCAAATCAGAAAACGATAGGTCGGAATGGCAGACCAATCAAAAAACGATAGGGGTTCAAAATGGCAATAAAAAAACGATAACCCCAACCTATCGTTTTTTTATTGGCAGTTTCGTTACAAAAGGGTGCATTTGTTCATAAAGTATTCACAAATGGAAAATCGCACAAAAAAAGAGCCTGTGAAGCGTTTTTTTTGCTCCACAGGCTCTCAGGTTTTCATACTTCAATTTTCATGCCGTTTCGGAAAAGGAAGGTGAGCTCGCCGTCTGCTCCCACAGTGACATTCTCCACCATGATGCGCCACAGCTTTTCGTCAAAGGCTGTTATTGTCATGTCCTGTTCCGTGAGCTGTCTTATCATCCCGTCAAGAAGGTCTTTTCTGGACAAGTGGCTTGCTTTCTTGCTCTGCAAGTCTTTGAGTACCTTTTCAGCTTTGGACTTCTGCTGCTCATATTCCGCCATTTTCTGATTGTAGAAATCCTCGTTTTGCGGGTGCATAGCGTTTTCCTTGATGAATGCCTGCATCGCTTCTGCAAGTGCATTCAGATACTGATACTGTGCTTGGATTTTTTCGTCCAGTGCTGTGCAGTCCGAAAGTAAATCACTGACCTGTCGGCAGGGGGCGAGAAAGTCCTCTTTATTTTCATTCAGCTTTCCACAGGCGGTTACGAATTTTTCCTTCAGAGCATCCTCATACAGATGTGGTGTGCAGCACTTTTCTCCGTTCTGGAATTTGTGGTTACATTGCCAGATCACACGGCGGTACTTGCTTGTCGAATGCCAGACCTTTGAGCCAAAATACCCTCCGCAGCAGGAACAGATGATTTTTGTCGAGAAGATGTTGCTGCTGCTGTAAACCCTGCCGATCGCCTTGCGTCTTGCTATCTCAGCCTGCACCAATGCAAACTCATCCGGGTCGATGATTGGAGGATGGCTGTTCTCCACAAAGTACTGCGGAACTTCGCCCTCGTTCACTTTCTGCTTTTTGGTGAGAAAATCCACAGTAAACTTTTTCTGAAGCAGTGCAGAACCCTTGTATTTCTCGTTCGTCAAAATGCTTGTGATTGTGCTGCCGTACCATTTCTCTTTGCCACTGGGCGCAGGAATATTCTGTTTCATGAGCATCTGTGCGATCTTATTGGGAGTCAGCCCTTCCATGAAGCTGCGGTAGATCAGACGGACAATCTCCGCTTCCTCCGGAACGATCTCCGGCAGTCCGTCATCGCCTTTGCGGTAGCCTAGGAAGCGACCGTAAGGGATAGTGACTTTGCCGTCTGCCATTCGCTTACGCTGTCCCCATGTTACATTCTCGGAAATGGAACGGGATTCTTCTTGAGCCAAACTCGACATCAAGGTAATTAACAATTCTCCCTTGGAATCCAGCGTGTAGATATTTTCCTTCTCGAAATAAACCTCCACGCCCTTTTCCTTCAGCTTGCGAACTGTAATCAGGCTGTCAACGGTATTTCTGGCGAAGCGGCTCACACTTTTTGTTACGATAAGATTGATCCTCCCAGCCAGAGCATCCTCAATCATGCGGTTAAAACCGTCCCTGTGCTTCGTGTTTGTTGCAGAAATTCCCTCGTCCGTATACACGGCAACAAACTCCCAATCAGAACGTCCTTTGATGAAATTGGTGTAATAATCGACCTGTGCCTCATAGGAAGTAAGCTGTTCATCAGAATCAGTCGAAACTCTTGCATATCCGGCAACTCTGCGCTTGGCGGTACTCTCGATCGGAGTAAATGTTGCACGGTTCAGCTTTGCAGGAATTTTAGTTACTGTCGGCATTTTTTCCATCTCCTTTCACTGGTGGTCTGCGAAGCCTTTTCCCTCATTTCCGGTGTCCAACTTTCGGAACGTGAGCGGTCAGCCCAGCGGACAGTTTCCTCATGACCGTCATGGAAAACAAAAGTCAGCTGATTCGGTTCGGGAACAAGAATCTGCTTTATCTGCTTCTGAAAAATCACCTCGTCAAATTCATTGATTTTCAGAACCTCACAGCACGCTTTGTATAATGTATCTTCCGGTATCTGTTTGGAGGTCGAGCAGTATTTTTTACCCCGATTATTATAGGTTGCACAGATCCAGACAACTCCGGTGACGATCGTTTTTCTGCGATAGTTTTTCCCACAGCATCCACAAGTTATCATACCTCGGAAAGGATAAACTGTGTTGCAGCTCTTTTCAGGACTGAATTTCTGCTGTTCCATTAAAAGCTCCTGCACCTGCTGAAACATCTCACGGTCTATGATCGGCTCATGAGCATCCTCCACATAATACTGCGGCAGCTGTCCTTGATTTTCCATCTTTCGCTTTGTCAGATGATTTTCACGGAACGTTTTCTGAAGGAGAAGATCACCGCAGTATTTTTCGTTTCTTAGGATTCTGCGGACAGCATCCGGAGTCCATAAGCGTTCGTTTTTCGTTGCAATACCCATCTCATTGAGCTTGTTGGCAATAGCGAGTTTTCCCATTCCCGACAAATAGCTGTTAAAAATCAGCTTGACGATTTCTGCTTCCTCCGGCACAATTTCAAGCGTACCATTTTTGTTCCGCTTGTAACCAAGCATCGTAATGCTGCCGACCTTGCCACGTTCAAAATCCTTGCGTATACGCCATTTCTGGTTTTCGCTTGCTGAAAAGCTCTCCTCTTGAGCGTAGCTTGCGAGAATTGTCAGCATAAGCTCGCCGTCCGATGAAAGACTGTGGATGTTCTGCTCCTCAAAGTACACATCCACACCCATGCTTTTCAGTTCACGGACAGTTTTCAGCAGGTCAACCGTATTTCTTGCGAACCTTGAGATTGACTTTGTGATGATAAGATCGATATTCCCAGCACGGCATTCTGCAAGCAGTTTCTGGAAATTTCCTCTGTTATCCTTTGTTCCCGTTAGGGCTTCATCAGCATAAACACCGCAGAACAGCCATTCCGGATTACTCTGAATCAGGTTGTTGTAATAGCTGACCTGTGCGGAAAGTGAGTGCAGCATGGCATCCTTTCCGCTGGATACTCTGGCATAGGCTGCCGTTCTGAGCAGCTTTACTTTTTGTGCATTCGGGAACTCAATTTTCTCAACAATTCGTTCCATAAGCAACACCTCCTGCTACCATATTCGCTCTAAAATGCCGAAAAGTCAACGGATTTCAGCGAAATATGCTGCACGAAGATATGCCGTACTTTCTGGTCATAATTGTATCAATTTTGTGATACTCACTCTTGGTGATGATGCCGTCCTTCAGAAGGGAACGAACCCATGCCATGACGGTCTGATACTGCACCACGTTCTGAAATTTTTCACTTGACATGAGACACTCCTTTCGATTTTCCGTAACAGGCACGGGAACAATATTTCTGTTTTGAACTGCTGTAAGCACTGAATTCGCATTTGCATACAGGACAAATAAAAATCTGTTCCGACTTGCGGTGAACCTCGGTGGGGTGACTTCTCCACCAGAGATTTCGGCACTCATCAGAACAGAACTTTTTAATTTTTCGATGTGGACTTTGTGGAATACCTGTGCCGCATTGCAGACATAATGAGATGTTTTCAGCGGTGCGCTCTCTCCGACCGCCGAGATCGTGCCTTTTGCAGTATGACTTTACGGTATTCAGTGGAAGTGACATGATTTCTGCGATTTCCGCATAAGACACACCATTTTTACGATATGCTTCGATTTTTGTTTTATCTGACGGTTTCATAGAGCCTCCTATATAAAAAGAGAAGGCAGGAGATTTTACACTCCTGCCTCATAACCTCACACCTTTGTAAGAGTACCGTTATAGCTGTCGTTCCCAATCTTGACTGTAACGCTTACGGAAGATGATTCCTTGTCCGTATGGTCAATCATTGTATCCGAAGCCGATACGTTGCTGTATCCATTCAGACCAGCCGCCTTGACCTTTGCGGGATAATCCACATAAGCAGTATCGAGGTCAACATCGCCGCTGATGCCGTTCACACTGCCCTTGCCGGAATACTGCCAGATACCGACCGAGCCGCTGTAGTTCAGCTTACTGCCCCATTCTGCGACCCACAGCGCATAGCGTGTCTTGATATCATCCTCGATGTGCGTAGACAGTGCGGAGCGGCTCGTGTAAAGACCGACCCAGTAACCGGCGGCTTCGAGAACATCACAAAATGCACGGATCATAGCAGAGCAGTTCGCCTTGCCTGTATCAAGAGTCGCTTTTTCTTCCTGATCGAAGAAAATCGGGAATTCAAACTGCTTGCCTTTCAGAATGGAAATGCAAACCTCTGCCTCCAGCCTTGCCTCATCGGGTGTGGTCGCATAGGAATACCAGTACGCACCAACCGGAACACCTGCCGCCTTTGCACCGGAGTAGTTGTTCTCAAACTGCTTATCCTTCTGTGACACCAGCTTACCATAACCTGCACGAAGAATTGCAAAATCAATGCCGGAGGATTTCACTTTTTGCCAGTCGATATTGCCGTTGTGAGCGCTTACATCAATACCTTTCATCGTACTAACACCGCCTTTCTGAATACCAAAATAGCTGTAAAAATCGGAAGTAACAGAACCATTTCCTTTCGTTTCATCGCCGTACCACTTGCTGCCTGTTCTCACATCCACGTGCGTGTAAATATACTTGCTGTCGATATTGGCAATTCCGATAAACCCGATATCCTGCGCAGTGCAGCAAATGGTCTTGCTGCTGATAGGCTGTCCGTCCTGACCGTAGCAGCAAATATCAGCCGCAGTTCCTTTCGTATGCTGACCAGTGCCGCTTCCGCCGACAGTCTTATCATGCTCTGCACATCTGTAACCACTCGTCACGATAATTTTCGAGCAATCTAAAGCGGAATAGAGCTTTTCGAGTTTGTCCACAAGCTCCTCTGAAATCTGAAAATTATGCTCTTTACCGCATTTACAGCGGAATTCCTTTGCATTAAAATGCGGCGTTAACTGTGTATTATCGCTGAATTTGTAAGTCTTAATCATCGTTATCATCCTCCAATTTATCGATCATTTCCTGAATTTCGTTGTCCAGATGCCCTGCCTTTTTCTGTAAAACTTCAATCGCTTTTTTGATTGAATCCGGATAAGGCAGCCACATTAAGCTCGTATTTTCGATAATCGACAGCAGCTCGTTGACGCAAAAGCCAATGCAGGTCGCGTCACGGA
>JAMPAJ010000017.1 GCA_023667265.1 Alistipes sp. | reverse complement strand
GTCGTTCCCCGCCCTGGACGCTGGTGCCGGTATGATTGCCTAGATCCGCATACCAGACTTCACCGCGCCTCGGATGTACATCCGCCCGAGGCGGCAAAAGTTTGATATGTAAAGGCTTGACTCTTTAGACTTTTCTGTTGTTCTTGCGTCCCATGCGGCACCTCCTCTCGGTTTTGGGTATAAGAAAAGCCCCATGCGTCTCTGCATGAGGCTATCTTCCATCCGGTTCTTCCAGTATACATTATATCACTTATGTCGACTCCATACAAGTGAATTGACGGTGAACCGATATGAACACTATAGGAACTTCATTTACTTTTATTTTCTACAATCTCACACAAGGCAATGTCCCGCAGCTTCATTGCCCAGCGGACGGTACAATTGAGTTTTTTTGCAATGCGATCAAACGTCATAGCATCCATATACCTCATGTAGAGAACCCGCTGTCCGCTTGGGTGAGTGATCATTCTCAAGTCCTCAAGCAGTTCTGTGCATAGGTTTTGGCGATGCTGAATCATTTCTTCAAGTTCGTTCTTATATCGTTCCAGCTCGCTTTTCATTTGGGCGTCATTCCAATCAGCAGATTTCAGGAGAGCGATCATCTCCTTTTGACCTTCGATACGCTTCTCCATCTCGGCAATACTCATGTATTTTCTGTCAAGCATCCGGCTTCTGTCATCCATATTTCAAGCTCTCCTTTCCTTCGCAGGGATTCAGCCACCATACGAATGGCTTCATCCCTGATTTCATAAACTCTGCTTTCGGAGCAGTTCATTCTTTCGGCTATCATTAGCCACTTCATCCGGTGTAGATAGTAGTAATCAAGCACTCGTCGGATATCACAGTCCGTAATACCGGCAATTTCTATTATGATGCGACTTCTGACACGCTTGGCCTCCGCAAGAATTTCGGCAATTTCATGCTCCAGATCAATCATCTCACATATCGTATCAGCCATCGGCTGTAGCGATGGACTGGGGTTCTTCGGCATATCCGTCAACCGCACGCCGCCAATAGAAAGTCTGTCATTCAGCCGAGACAGCTTGTCGTACTTGTGTTCGACCTTTCGATTTATATATCGGTATTGCAGCAGGAAGCACTCCGCTCCTGCCAACTCGCGTTTGCTCACGCTATTCGTAAATAGCATCTTTACTTCCTCCCACAAAATATTCCGATGAAGCAAAGAAGCATTGCTGCATTGTATGTATCGTTATCTGTGATGCATTTTCACAGTTATCTTCGTTTTCATTGTTTTCGTTGTTATCTTTGTAAGCATTGTAGGCTGTTTTCACAGCCGGGAATTTTCGTTTTCGAGGATTCTCCGAACCTCGTCTACCGAGCGGACAACCACGGCGATACCGCCTGCCGCACGTATCTTACGGATGGTCGCCTCCTGCAAGGCAGTTGTTTTTCCAGTTTCAGTCTTGACTTCAAATCCGTAAAATCTCCCGTCAATACAGGCGATAATATCAGGGATTCCTGCTGTACCGTACATACCGCCGTGCTCTTTCCAGCAGAAGCAATGCGGTACGGATTTAAGATATTTCAGTATTGCTCGAACAATGTCGGACTCCTTCATGTCAAATCAACTCCTTTGTTTTCGGTGCTTTTGACACTTTTGACAGCAGATTTTGTATTTTCCTGATTTTTAACCTCAAAAAAATCAAGTCTTTGTTTTTATATATACGTATATAAAAATATAGGATTTCTGGTGTCAAAGCGTCAATGTGTGGTTATCCCAAGATGTCTCCGAGCTTGATGCCGTGGATAACACGCTTCTTTCCCAAGGTATCAACACCACGGGAAAGGTCAGGCGAATACAGCAAAATTTGCTGAACGAAAACCTTCTGAGAAAAAGGCTTCATTCCGCTTTCTTCGCAATATGCCTTGTATGTGTTAAACAGCTCAGTCGAACCGACACAGCTACCGGGTTCTACGATGCAATAATCTTTGATAAAGGAGAGCACGGAGTCCGAGTCCTCGCGATACTGCTGAAGCTCAGCACGGTTTGTGTCCGTCTCGGAGAATACATAGTTATTTCGCATAAGACGCTTTAATCCCTCAAGAGCGAAGCGAAAAATGCCGTTTGCTTCACAGCGGAATTTGTCCAGTAGATTCGGATCGCGCTTGTCCTGCGGAACGCTGTTGTTGAAACGGAGAATAATAAGACGACGGTAAAAACCTTCTGAACGGTCACCGTAGTTCTTAGGAATACTGTTGCAGGAAAACAGAAGCCTTGCGGTACATTGAAAACTGAACGGGTTACGGTTTTTCTTTTCAACCGTGAGATAGTCTTCGCCGACCAGGGCTTTGAAGATACCGTTATCATCAATGTTCTTTGTAGGAAGATCGGCAAAGATATTCGCCAGTTTTCCGAAAAGTTCTGCCGTCTTAAACCGCTCATTTAGTGCCTGCCAGGATACCTTTGACACATTCTTTTTGCCGAGAAGAATATCGTTCAGAACACGCAGGAGTACAGACTTTCCTGCGCCCGCAGTGCCGACGATAACAAAGCATTTCTGCGCATAGTTTACAGGGAGAAGGAAGTAGCCGAGGATTTCCTGAATGAGGGTAACCTGTGCTTCGTCACCACCCATTGATTCGAATAAAAACTGCTTGAAGCGGGGACAGTCAGCTTCCTTGTCATAGATTACATTAAGTTGAACGGTAGAATAGTAGGTCGGTGAGTGTTCCGTCAGCGTATCTTCAAGAACATTGTAAAGTCCGTTTTTGACATTGATGATGAAAGGATTAGAGTTCATTTCTCGAATATCCTTCTTGATATGCAAACGCCATTGACGCTCGGTGTCAGTGATCTGCGACATCGTCGTTTCGGCGGGTATCATTTTCTCCTGAACCATACGCTGTGCATCCATCTCGCTGCTTTCATCATAGACGCCTTCGGCATACATATAGTGCTGCTCCGCAACATAGAGAACATCTTCGCTTTCTGCCATCTTCTCAGCAAGGACTCCGGGCAGAAACCTAAGTCCCTGCTGCGTAGGACGATACCAGTCCGGCACATCGGCCGTGACACGGCTTTCCTTGACTTTAGAGCTTGCTTGATAGACTTTCGCAATATCCTTGTACATTTTAAGGAGCGGACGGAGAAATGTCCCCGTAAATTTGAAGTGTTCCTTTACCTCAATGCTGATGACAGCTTCAGCGGTAACGATATCCTGATTGTAGAGATAATTCTCGATAAACCCTTTTGCGGTCTGAAGGTCAATAATGAGATCACCAGATATAGGCAGTTCTTTCATCAGTTCTCGCAGACTGCCGATGGATAACGGTCTATAGCAAAGAGCCGCCGGCACCTTACAGGTGCATTCTCCGCTTTCCAGGCGATGACATTTAAAACCTTTCTCGGTTATGGTACGGCAAGTCATCGGCTTTGTACCGCTGTCAAGAAAATGATTGATTTTCTTCTGCGTTGCCTGTTCGTTGTAACCGGGATAAGGTTTCGACAGTTCGTGGATAAGAGCCGTGCCGCCCTCGAAAGTTGCAAGATTTGTAATCATCGCATACCAGTCGTGTTCGGAGAGGGATTCGGCGTTCGTTTGACAATACTTGATGAATTCACAGTCGTGTAGCAGAATTTCAAGTCCCTTTTCCGAGCCACGCTTGACCTCTATAGGTTTATCGCCAATTGTGGGAAGCACCTCGGAAAGTTGCTCCTGCGTGTATCTGCGTTCAGGATGAAAAAGGATGCATTCCACCTTGATGGGTTCTTTCTTGCAATGATTGAAACCGGGCAAACGCATAACGCGGCTCTCGTTGACGCACATAGGGTCACCGTGAAAGTGCGCAACGAGCTGTTTTTGAATAGGGCGAAATCTCTCCACCTTTGCGCCTGTTACAAGCCAATATACATGGAGAGATTTTCTGGTCTTGATAATCATGGAGGGAGGAAGCGGAAAGGCGTCGACCGCCCTCTGCTGTTCCTCAAATGAAAGATCATCCATCTCCACGAACTGTGCGTTGATGCGACTGATAGCCGTATCCTCATGACCGCCGAAATTTACCACATAGAAAATGCCGCGATTTTGCTCATTGTGCTTTATCAGTGCTTCTTCCACGGAAGCATACTTGCCTGCTTCAACTTCAAACTTCGCCCCGGAGAAAACGCCGCTTTTCTTATCATCGAAAATACGGAAACAGACCTTTTCGTCTGGGTTGAACATTGTCATAAGAATGTCTTGCGCACGGATGTCCATCAAATCACCTCCTGTATTTTTTCATAATCTGACCGAGAGCAGCATCGGCAGTCGGGTCAGCGTATCCTTCGCTGTTCTTATACATTTAAAAATCCTCCAGTTCTTCCATTGAGCCGAATTTTTCTCCCGCAGAGGCTTCTGCCACAAGGGGTAAGTCAAATTCAGGAAACGGCTGTGCTTCCATACAGGCTTTGATGAAATATACTGCTTCGGAGAGCTTGTCTTTCGGGATGATAAAAGTGAGTTCATCATGAATTTGAAGAATGGGCTTCAGCCAATCCCTCTCCGATAGTCCGCAAAGAATACGGACGATGGCAAGTTTCAGAATATCTGCCGCCGTACCCTGAATCGGTGTGTTAAGTGCACAGCGTTCCGCAAATGACTTTACACCCCAATTTTCACTGCGGATGCCGGGTAGATATCTGCGTCTGCCGAGCCATGTTTCGCTGTACACTTTACGGTATGCGTCGGCTTTGGTTTCGGTCTGCCAAGCAGTAAGCCCATTGTATCCGGCTTTCAGATTGTCGATGATATCGGAGCATTCACGCTCTGATTTTTCGACCCCGGCTTTGAATTTCAGCGTCTTTTGAAGTCCTTTCGGAAATAAACCGTAAAAAGTGCCGAAGTTGACATTCTTAGCAATCGTGCGATGCTCCTTGTAATCCTTAGCGTGCTTATCCTGTGCTTCATCATAGGAAACACCGAATATGACCGATGTTGTAGCCGCATGAATATCACCGCCGCGGCGATAAGTATCCATCATCACTTCATCACGGCAATAAAACGCGCCTACACGAAGCTCGATTTGAGAGAAGTCAAGCGAGAGAATAAGGCTATTATTGGGAGCTTTGATAAAGCTGCGGACGCCAACGGGATCATTGGTCTTTCTCGGCATATTTTGCGCGTTGGGGTTACAGCAGTTCATGCGTCCCGTATCGGTGGACAAAGCAAAAAAATCCGGGTGAATATTGCCTGTAGCGGTATTGCGATGCCTGAGGTAACCGTCAATGTATGTAGACTTGATTTTACCCCACTTGCGGTACTCCTGCACCAGAGTAAACAGATGTGAAAGTTCAGGCCTATTCTTGTCGCACCATTCTTTGAGCAAAATCATCGTCATATCATCGGCAGCTTCTTTGCTTAATTCGGTCATCTTCAGGACAGGCAGTTTCAATGTCTGATAGAGATAATCCTTGAATGCTTTTGTACTGCAATTTGCACCGATATCCACATCACCGATCATGAAACATATTTCGTTTTTGATGCGGAGCATTTCTGTTTCAGCTTCTGCCTTACGCCTCAGCATCAGAGGATAATCAATAGGCACACCGTTATACTTCATAATGCCGAGGTATACGGCAGTCGGTGATTCAATATTCTCGACGATGGCACGATGCTTGGGGAGGTAACGGTCAAACCATTTATTGAAAAGGTTATACAGCCGCAAAGCGTAATCGGAGTCGGCAGCACCGTAACGCACGGTATCATAGTCCTGGGCGTCAAGTTCATCAAAATGTCTGCCATCTGTTACATCGGTGAAGGACGGTAATGGTTCGCCGCAAAGCTCCGACACCAGTCTTTTAAGACCGCTGTCAGCCAGCTTACGGAATTCGTATGCGCTTTTCAGACTCATTTGCGATGCACAAATCGTGTCGTACACAGGAGGCTGTATGACAATGCCGAATGCATAGGACATTTGCGATTCAAAAGCTAAGTTATGCGCTACTTTTACAATGCTGCGATCAGAAAGAAACTTACGCAAAAATTCATAAAACAAGTTTTTATCAATGTTCACACCGATTCTGTGCGCAACAGGAACATAAATACCGGTACCTTTTTTAACGGAAAAGGAGCAGCCGACAATATGCGCCTTGTGCGCATCAAGCGCAGCTTTGTCTTCGGTACGGTAATTATCATCGGGTGCGGTTTCGTAGTCAAAAGCAATAACTGAAGAATCGCCTATGTATTTCTTGATGCCGTCAACATCTGTGACACAAGTATATTTATCGGTCATATTAAACCACCTTTCCTGTGTCTGCGGGGAGAAACCTCCCCGCAGATTATGAATTTTCACTTCAAGGGTTCGATAACTTCGCCTGTTGCCGGATCAACAATAGGTTCTTCATCAATGAAGGCGTCCGCCGTGGTGAGATTCGAGGCATAGGTCTTCATCTGTTCGATCATGGGAGCAAGAGAAGTGATTTCCTCTGCAGTGAGCGGACGAATAAACTTAAAAACTGCCTGGGAGTATGCGATGTTGCTTTCGGACATTGCTTTTTTAAGGCTGATGCTCGTGACTACACGGGACAAAGAGGTGCGTTTGGTAAGAAGGTGCTTGACATAATTTTTGTACGCTACAGATGATCCGACGGGGAGATTAAGAATTACCGGGAACAGCTCACCTTCACGAAGGATATACAGCATACGGCGATTTTTGCACGCCTTGCTTTTGCCGTCACCGCTGCCGAATTTGTTGTAAGGGCAATTCAGACAATCGCCGCCGGGAGTGCCGTTTCCGATTTTGCCGTCAAAGGAACTGCAGTCGGGCGGATTGCTTCCACCGGTGTATTTGTCCTTGTAATAAGCGTTTGCAGGGTGATTGAATAGCACAACACCTACGATTTCTTTCACCATCTGTGTATCATCTTCGTCGGCTCCAGGGACTTCGAAGGCAATGGATCCTCCTGCGGGGATCTTGAGGCGATCAAGCTGGAGATCGATCCCGGCGCAATCTTCACTCATCGCTTCATTAAGCCATTCCATATCGGCAGAGGTTGCAAAGCCACCCTGTGCGGCAAGTTCGGTGTTGGTTGTTGTAGTGATTTCTTTAGACATATTCGTGTCCTCCTAAAAATTGATATTTGTATTTTTCATTGGTGCAATGCAGCGTTGTGCATTGATCTGAGTTCTATGTCAGCCCTTGCGGATGCCGACCGACACTTTTTCGTAAGTATTTACCACATCGGCCAGCCACGCCGGAACTTCATCTGCGTTAAGCACCGCCTGTTCTTTGACAAAGGATGCGAGAGTATTTGCGTTTACGGTTTCGGTTACGATATCGCCGTAACCGTTCTGTTTAAGGGCAAAAATCATATCTTCCTTGCGTCCCGCCGCGGGAGAGGCAAACAAGCGGGTGTTGAGATAGAAGGTGTTGCCATTGCGAGAAAAACGCTCACATTCGGCTTCTGCCATAGCGTCAGAAAGCTCAAGGTCAAGACGATCGATCTCCGCACCAAGAGTTTTAGACTGTGCGTCCAGTTCCTTCTTGCGGTCTTTCAGTTCTTTCAACTGATCGGCGAGTGTAAAAATGTAATTATCCATAATCAAAATCTCCTTATTCTTTAAATGGATTGATACCCTTGCGATAATCGTCAACGAGTGATTTGGCAAGATCTACTTTGTTTCTCAAAGCACTCAGCACTTTGACATCTACGGTGCCTTTGGCAACAAGGTAAATGTAATGACAGTTTTCTGTCTGCGACACACGGTGCGTGCGGGCTTTTGCTTGCTCAAAATTGCTCATACTGTAGTCCATGGAGTAGAAAACCATCGTAGACGCCGATGTGAGCGTAATACCTAAGCCCGCTGCGGAAATCTGCCCAACGAAACATCTGCAATTGTAGTCCTCTTGAAAACGGCGGATTTCTTCATCTCTGTTCTTCACACCGCCGCGCACGGTCGCATATCCGATGCCTTTCTTTTCAAGCAAAGCCTGAATGTCATCCAGTTCGGGAATGAAGCGGGCCATTACAACGAGTTTCTTTTTCTCTTCGACCATTACAGCATCCAGGATGTCTGAGAGAGCGTCAAGTTTGGCTGTGCTTACAGCGTTTGTATCTCCTTCATCATCCGTGAGATGTCCGCCCGTCACCTGAGAAAGACGGAGCAGTTTGGTCAGTATATTCACTGCCGAAACCTCGGAATTTGAAAGCTCTGTGTAGCTCTCTTTTTCAAGTTCGGTATATATTTTCTCTGCCTTGGGTTCGAGTTCCACTGTACGGATTTCTTCTGTGATGTCAGGCAGATCCAAACACTCCGCTTTGGTCACACGGAAAGCAACCGAGTGCATACGCTCAAGAAAATCGTCAAGCATGCAGATGCGAAACCGTGGAATGTGATTGCCGTAGCCGACCATATCAAAATATCGGTTGCGGAATACATAGAAGCTGTCACCGAATACTTTTCTGTCAAGAAAGCGGTACTGCGAGAAAACATCCATTTCACGATTGGTTATCACTGTACCTGTGAGGAGCAGTTTGTATCGTGCTTTATCACCGAGGTGATGCATTGCTTTCGACTGAGCAGTACGAGTCTCTTTTAACTTGTGACCTTCATCGGCGATGATGAGATCAGCGTCAAAAGCAAGAAGTTCCTTTTCAATACGCCAGGCTGATTCGTAATTTACCACCACGATCTGTAGTCCGTTGTTACCGATATTTTTTAGTGTTTCTACTTTTTTGCTGCTTGTCCCTGTTAGAACAGTGAGAGTAAACGGAAAGTCCGCAAACCTGTGAAACTCTTCTTCCCATACGCCGAGAATCGAAAGCGGGGCAACAATAAGTACTCGTTTTGCCTTGCCCTGTTGATGCATACAACCTGCGACCGCAATTCCTACCAGACTTTTGCCACACCCCATCTCCATGAGAAAGGCTGTTCCGGGACTTTTGATATTGCCGGTATAGACGCCAAAGTTATCGCAGGCAAAAGCAAACGCCCGTTTTTGATGTTTAAACGGTGTTACTTTGACCGGCATCTTTTCTACCTGCGTGGACACCATTTCTCCTTCCATTGGATCAATGCCCACCGGTGACACCCGGTGCTTCCGTAAAGCTGATACTGTCAATGGATTCTGACGGTACGATAATGAGATATCTGCGTTTTTGTCCGAAAAATTTGGTCAGCATCTTGTCTCGAAACGTCTTTTTCTCGGTGGAAAAGAGGGGGACTTCATTCTGAGGACGAAGATTGACATCAAGGCGGTACTTTTTGTTTTCCATATACTGGGATTCCTTTCATAAAGATTGAAGCGGCAGGAGCTTGTCTCCCGTGGGCTTCTACTATACAGGCAGGAAAGATGGGCGATTGAGGGGGTGTATTTCATTTTTTCAAAAACTTTTTTATTTTCTTTTCTGCTCCTGCCAGACTTTCGCAAACCGTTTTCTGATTCAGTTTCAATTTATCCGCAATTTGCCTTTGCGAGAGTCCATACAGCTTGCTCATCAGATAAATCTCCCGTTGTCTGTCGGTCAGGCAAGACAGTACCTCATCCAGCTTTCTTACGGCTTCGGCTTTTTCTTCGCTACGCTCAAAATCTCCGGCAATATCCACACCGGCGTCTAATTCCATATCGTCGGATTCGCCTTCTTCATCATCTACACCGTTTCCGGTCATAGACACCGTAGTTTGGGACAGCTTATGTACGGTATCTGCTTCAATTCTCTGTTCACCATCCAGGAATACCGCAGTATCCCAAGCCAGCTCATCAAGCGATACATATGTTTTGCGGAGCCCCTCATTCTCCATCAGCTCATAATCCGCTGAAGAAATACAATCCAAACGAAGAACATATTGATGACCTTCAGATTTATACAAAGCAAATCCGGAAGCATAAACGGTCATCGTGCTGTCACCGACCTCGGATAAGGCAACCACCGATTCATTTTCACGGAGGTATTTTGCCGTAGGGCGCACCCTGCCTTTGGTGGACGGCACGAGCTTTTTCATCTCTGCAAGAGTCGGCTTCTTCGACTCGTTGATTCTTTTGGCGTCGTTTTTCATTGTTGTTCTCCATTCCCCACTGGGTACACATGAGCGGTGGAGAACAACAGAAAAGCCGGTGCATCTGGTGACACACCGGCGCAACCTCCTTTCGGAAAAGCATGGCAAGAAAACGGTGGATCACAGATTTTCAAAAACGCTGCGCCATGCACTTTTCATGTGCATTCGCTCTGTCTTTGACAGTTCTGTATGAACTCCACCGCCCGGTCAACGCGCGTACTTTCCAAGCGGATTTTGTACTTTATAAAATTAAAAAATGCCGAGGCAAAACGTAATACCTTCCTTATCTGTCCTTTTCAGACAATCCGGCAATACATTTCGCCTCGGTTTAGTTCGTTGCTTATCGCAGTGCGACACAGCTCGCTCGACGAATTATTTGGTTACTTCTCGTTATATCCTGAACAGCTACTTGCATCAGTGGTGCTGTTCTAGTCACGGTCCCTCAAATTTCTCTCATCGTGCCTCATCTGAGCGGTACTTCCGTCATTGAACGAGATAAATATAGCGTCTATCGGCTTTTTGTATATGATGCTAAGCAGTTCCATAATGGTAATGAAATCTGTTTTGCTTCCCTGCTTTACATGAATCTGTATTTCCGTTCCTAACTTCTCGAAATTTCCAATCAGCACTTTCTTCTTGGGTGTTCTTATGGCACTCATCTTTTTCTCCTTTTTCTTCTTCAACACTTTGTTAAGCTGTTTTTTGTTTACTTGTTGGTGTAAGTATAGAACGACCGAAGCCGTTCTGCTTACTTGTGATTTATTGATCTACATACCAAATCCACGCATACGAATGCGAACCGATCTTTTGGATACCTGAAAAATATCTGCAAGCTGCCCGACGACTTGAATGCCGTCCTCAACCTTCACACCGGACACAAGGCGAAGGTCACTGTATCCATGAGCTTTCAGCAACTCCTCAGCCTGCGGCACAAACATGGACTGCGGCATCAGGAGCGCCCCCGCAAATGTGTCAGCCTGCCATTCCGCCCATTCCCGGTCGGTATGCGCCTGCTTCGGATTTTTCTTGCTCCACTCACCAGGGTCTTTTTCGTCTGAAACATAGGAATACCCAGCTTTGCGAAATTCATAATCCCTGTGGATACCGGAATACAGGCAACGGTGAAGCACCCAATGTCCAATTTCATGCGCTTCTGTAAAGCGAAGCCTTGACGGATTGCTATTCAGGCGTGCATCGATCAGCATGGTTCCTTCGGGAAGTTCGATGGGTGTAAATCCACTATCTTCACGCCATACCAGGAAAGGCTGATCACGAAATGACATCATCCCAAGAATCCTTCCATCCTTCGTAAGCGTGTCTGTCTTCAAATCAATATACAGGTATTCCCGCATCAATCGGAGAACGTCCAATGGTTTAGCGTCCCGGAGTAACTCCGGGAAATACAAGCGCAGGATTTCTTCTGTAATTTCATTGATCTGAACCTTGCTTAAGATCGGCAGTCCGCTTGGACTGTATGTACAATTTAGCTTCATCGAGAACCGTCCTCCTTTTTTGATTTTTATTTATATTTGGGACTCAATGACTTTCAAAAACACCAAAGACGCAAAAAGCGTCGCCACAATATCAACAAAAACTTCTTGTTGACGGTGTGCGGCGACGCCCACATCGTCGGTACGAATACATCGAACCGAGACATTATTCAGATATTTCATCAGGAAACGCCTGATTTATTCCTCGTCAGCGGAGGATTCGGCTTCGGCATTTTTCTGTCCAAGCTCATTTAGCTTGTCAATAAATTCTTGCCAATGCTCATCCGAAAGCTCTGCATCTTCCGCAAGACGAAGCGCCACTCGCGCCAAAGGCTGCTTCACAAGATATGCGTTGATATCCTGATACAAACCTCTTGTCGCGGCAGCGGTAATATTGAAGATTTTGCGGTCATCCTCCGATAACTGCAGCGTTTTGAACAGGTTTTCCAGCTTCTCTCCTTTGGGAGCATACCGGTTGCCCCGCTCAATATCGCTAAGGTACATCGCAGTCATGCCGACTTTGCCCGCCATCTCGCGGACAGTCATCCCCATCGCTTCTCGGCATTCTCTGATAATCTTTCCGAACGTTCGCTCGTCGATTTCCCTTATTGAAATCTCGTTCAAATTCATACGATACCCTTTCTTTCCGCATTCAGATATATTAACCGTGGACGAAACTTCGGCGCTTAATTTCTCACATAATCAAGGCACGAACATCTCACTTGGAAAGTCTGAACTGTAACCTTTCTCTCCTTCGGTCAACCATAACAGTCGTTAAGCCATCGCCCCTTTCCTGTTATGTGATCTGAACTATTGTCGTTTACAAAGCTTTCTTCCGACGCATTCACCAGGATATCACCAGAACCGTCGAGGCGCTCCGCACCCTGTCTCACATCACTGTTCGTACAAGTCAGGATGAAGCACTCTTTTGTAAGCTGATTTCTGTTTGCGTTTATAGTATATCACGATCTATTTTGTTTGTCAATAGCCCCAGGAAAAATTATCTAAAAGAATTTTTTTGGTGTCTGATGTCAGGATATGGAAAACCATGGGGATAGAAATGAATATATCTTCCAGAGCACTATATGGCTTGACTAACATCTATTGGATATAGTCTGCTCTGAATGTCATTTTTTATTCGAGCGAACTGCGCCTGCATTCAAGCATAAAATTCATGCGTTCCTCCGTGCATTGATAAAAATATCAATATCATCAATGATATACGCCCGACCTGTTGTATGCAAAACATCATAACAGGCTCCGAGGTAATCCAAAACTCCATTTTTTTTGAATAGATTCATCGTTTCCCGTCCGGTAAGCTTTTTCTCCATGCGATACGCTTCAAAGCAAAAAGCTTTGAATTCTAATGTTTTGCTCATCTTCACACCTCCGGCAATACAAGTTCTCCAGATCGTTCTTCATTAAAAAGCTGTGCAAGCATCCATGCGCTGTACTGCCAAACTTTTGTTTCTTCTTTTTCCAAATAGGAATACAATTTAGAACCAACAAACCGTTCCATCGCAAAATCTTCAGACCAATCGTTTATTTCCATGATTTTCTCTACTGTATGTGCGGTAATGCCATAAAGAAGCGTTTCATAACTGCGTTCATTCATTTGCAAGCACCTCCGTATCCATATATTTCAGATATTCCAGTGACCGCTCTGTATGAAACAGAATCTGGTCGCACAGTTTTTCCACCTTTAATTGTTTCAATGCAGCTTCTCTGTCAAGATCCCCATTTTCATACTCAACAACCACACGGTAAACACGGTCATCCGCAACAGGTCCCATCACAATATCGTATTCACCTGTCGACTTCCCGCTTCTGTTATCGCAGATGAAATCGAGCCATTTTTCATCCGCATCTTCAAAGCAAATGAATGCCAGTTCTGTTTTCGCTCTTTCCAAATCAAACGCATATTGATTTACACATTTATGGTCGGTATTATTTCTGTAAGCAACCTTGACAGCCCAACTTTTTGCCTGCTGCTTACTTGTTGTCACATAAAATCCACCACCAAAGTCCAATGGACGCTTTGCCTCCAAAATCCTTGGCGCATCCACAATGGTATCGCTTCCATGATAGCAAATCATCGTATCGCCTCCATTTTCAAAATTCGCATATGCTCTTCCTCAAGCATACCGATTAGCTTTGTAAGATGTTCACGCTCTGCAATTTTTTCTCGTATGCTCGCTTCCTGTTCAAGGGTTCCTGCATATTTCTGGATGGTTTTCTTCCCTTCCCGATACCGCAAATAACAATATTTCCTCCCGTTTATTTTGCGTATTGCAAGAGTCCCTTTGGGCAGAATCGCAATTCTTTTTTCATATGCGCTGCGCATATTTTGATTCCGCTGTTTTTCTTTTTCAAGAACAGCATCTATATAATATTTTCTACCTTCCATGGCATTATTATACACCACGATCACGATTTTGTCAAGCGTTTTGTGGTGTAAGTGGGATTGTATATGGTTTCATTCTTTCCTGATTACCTCGAACCGCATCAGCACCGGATAAAGATAGCTTGCGCCGAACACACCCAGTTTCTTCGGACCACTGACAACGCCGTTCATTTCCACCGCTTTCAAGTACGCCATCTCCACGGTTGCTTTGGTGATGGACTTTTCTTTCCGGTTGACGAAAATCTCTCCACCCTTGACGGTATAGGTGAATATTAGTCCCTTGCTCGTTTTAAACTCATATCCGGCGAAAAGTGTGATGACTTTCCACAGGATGTCTATGCACGGATTTTCGTGGAGTTTCACCACGGCATTCTTACGGTTTCGATATAACTGCTGTCGATCCGCATTGGTGCTACGTTCTCCATGGTGAGTTTCGTCCAGCTTGTAGATGTTTTTGCTGTAAGGGAGGTAGGAGTGTACGGAGGCTTGGGAGAGATGAAGTTCAACCATGATCTCCTGAATGGTTTTGCCCTCTGCGTACAGTCTTTTCACCGCATCGGCTATCGAGCTTTCATATACACCCATCGTGATAAGAAGTTTACGGACTTTGATTGGATTGAGGTGGTATTGTGGGAGTGCAGCAACAATTTGATTTAGCGATGGATGTGGGGTTGTATTGTATAGGGAGGATACTGCATCGAGCAACTCTTTCGTGGTAGCATCAGGATTGTAGTCAGGCTTTTTGATCGGCTTGCCTGCGTGCCAGGTTCGTTTTGACATTTGATGTACACCTTTATAAATCGTAACAATATATATGATAGAGCAAGTGAAAAAGCGAGATTGGGAGTCTCGCTTTTGGTGGAGTCCAGAGGGGATAACCCTCTCAACGTTCTTTCGGATACTTGATGGAATAACTTTCTGTACTATCTTGCATTACCAGCACAACTGGCTGCGGACTCCACAAACACCTGCAGGGATTCCCAACTGGACTAAAATAATTGTTACAATCAAAACCTTCATCAGTTTACCTCCATCAATCGAAACCTTGGTTTCTACGGTTTTCCACTTCTTACTATAGCAAAGCACAAAAATAATGCAACGTCTTGACAAAGGGTGTATAATAGA
>JAMPAJ010000016.1 GCA_023667265.1 Alistipes sp. | reverse complement strand
GTGATCTTTCTCTTAGTGACTTCCATGTGCCGTCATAGCGTTTGCACCACCGCTTGACGTTTCTTCGCTTCTTGTGTTATAATATTCATGAGAAATTCCTCCGAGTCGGTATTTTGGTTGTGGTAAACTTATTATACCTTATCTCGATTGGAATTTCTCTTTTTTATTGGTTCATCTCGCTTTAACACATACACTTGCCGTTTTCAATATTGTTGATGTCACCTGCATTCTGAACTATCGACAGGCTCATATCTCTTGCGAATATGCCATTTCTGCTCTTTTAATCCTGAACAATCCTCCGCTTCATTGGTCTCGAAAGCAGCTATAGTTCCAACAATGTCGTTGAATTCAACCGTATCTCTGGCAAGCTCGTTAAGATACATTTTCACAGAAAATAGAAAAGTGAAAACAGTAGAATGAGAAGTTTCTAAAAGTATAAAATCCGCCGTTTTATCGCTAACTAAGTTATTTCTCAATCCAAACACCAATTTCTCTCAATCTCTCCGCTCGTTCCTCAGAAAGTTTCCCCTGCGTGTACCTTTTCCTCTGATCCGCCAGCCAGCCGTTCAGCTTAAAACCGCTTTCCCTCACATAGGAAATCGGAACTGTAGTAGTTTGATTCATCTCAATAAACTGCTTCAATTCTTCAAAATGCGTTTCCCACGGCTCAATTTTTTCAAGAGTCACACCTAATTTTTTTATCATTTCACTGTACTCTTCCGGCATTTTTCCTGCACGATAATCGCTTCTCTGCCTTGTAAGCCAGACATTAAGATCAAGCTCAGGACTTGGCGAAAGCGGTGTGCTGCTTGCTGAAATGACAGGCACGGGAGACTGGCATGACAGCGAACGTTTCCGTTCGAACGTATCAGAGGAAGATATTAAAGTTTGGATAGAAGGACTGAGGCCATAAACCTTTAGGTATAAACTGCATAACTAATCGGAACTTCTCAAGTTCACAAAAAAGGTGTATAATAGAATTACAAATCAAACAGGAGGCTACTATTATGGAATATGTACAGCTTAACAACGGTCTGAAAATGCCGATATTGGGTTACGGCGTTTATCAGGTCACAAAGGACGAGTGTGAAAGATGTGTCCTTGACGCACTGAAAACAGGCTATCGCCTGATCGACACGGCACAGAGCTACTTCAACGAGGAAGAAGTCGGCAATGCCATTGTAAAATCAGGCGTTCCGAGAGAGGAAATTTTCCTTACAACAAAAGTATGGGTTGAGCATTACGGCTACGAGGAAACTAAAAAATCCGTCTATGAATCAATGAAGAAATTACAGACGGAATACATCGACCTTATGCTTTTGCACCAGCCTTTCAGCGACTATTACGGTGCATATCGTGCATTGGAAGAACTCTACAACGAGGGCATTTTAAAGGCTATCGGTGTATCAAATTTTTACCCCGACAGACTGGTTGATATTGCAAATTTCGCCGATATTGTCCCTATGGTTAATCAGGTTGAAACGCACGTACTCAATCAGCAGACAGAGGCTAAAAAATGGATGGACAAATACGAAGTACAGATTGAGGCGTGGGCTCCTTTCGGTGAGGGCAGAGGCGGACTTTTTGAAAATCCCATATTAACGGCTATCGGCGAAAAATACGGCAAGACTTCCGCACAGGTAATGCTCCGTTGGAATATTCAGCGTGGTGTAGTTGTTCTGCCTAAGTCAACCCACATTGAACGAATGGAGCAGAATTTCAACGTGTTTGACTTTGTGCTTTCTGACGAAGATATGAAAACGATTTCTGCAATGGATACGCAGACAAGTTCTTTCTTCTCGCATTATGATCCGTCAATGGTCGAATGGTTTGCCAAAATGGTTGAAGAACGCAAGCACCAGCACGACAGCTCTAAGGAAAAGAAAAATTGGTAAAATAAAAAGGTTGTCCGAAACAGCTTCGGACAGTCTTTTAACTTGATAAGCTATTTCCAAATCAATTTATAGTCCAAAGACTTATACTGAACAATTGAAAAAATTGTTGATTTTTAATGAAATATGTGTTACAATAAAAGTGCATTTAAAAACGTTTTCCAAAGGAGGAAACCATATGAAATTCAAAAAACTTACTGCATTTTTCTGTTCAGCAGTCATGCTCACGCAGTCAATTCCGTTTTTTGCATCTGCTGATGAATCGGAAATGCGTGACATGACCACAATGGAGTTAGTGCGTGATATGGGAATCGGCATCAATCTTGGCAATACCTATGAATCCTGTGGAGACTGGATCGCTCAATGGGGCGACGGTACTCCCGAATCCTATGAAACGGCATGGGGAAGCCCAGTCATTACGCAAGAGATGATACAGGGCTATGCGGACGAGGGCTTTGGCGTTTTGCGTGTACCTGTTGCGTGGTCAAATATGATGGGTGAAAATTACATGATCAGTCAGGAGTATATCGGTGCAGTGCGTGAGGTGATCAACTGGGCTTTGGACTGTGATTTGTATGTTATTATAAATCTTCACTATGACAGCGGCTGGATTGAAAATATGCCTACCGATAAGGAAAACTGTATGGAGAAATATTCTGCTATATGGACGCAGTTATGCAGTGAGTTTCAGGACTACGGCGATCATCTGATTTTTGAATCGCAGAACGAGGAACTCGGTTGGTCGTCACTCTGGAATCGTTGGGGAGGAACGAACGGAAAAGAAGAATCTTATGCACTGGTAAATGAAGTGAATCAGACTTTTGTTGATATTGTCCGTTCATCAGGCGGTAATAACGAAAAACGTCACCTGCTGATTTCGGGATATAACACAGACATTGAACTAACTTGTGATTCTCTGTTTGAAATGCCTGACGATCCTGCAAATCGCTGTGCGGTTTCCGTTCATTACTATACGCCGTCCGATTTTGCGATACTGGAAGAAGATGCAGACTGGGGCAAAGCACGCTCCACATGGGGAACAGACGCAGATTTTGAAGAGCTTAACAGAAACATGGATATGCTGAAAACTACGTTCATTGACAATAATATTCCTGTTATTATCGGTGAATACGGCTGCCCGAAAAATAATAAGGACGAGGATTCAGTTAGATTGTTTCTGTCCTCTGTATGTGAGACGGCGTATGAAAATCAACTATGCCCTGTACTTTGGGATATTACGGGACTACACTATGATCGTGACACTTGCCGGATGATTGATTCGCAGCTCAAATCAGCTTTTCAGGAAATTGTAAATAAAGATATTGAAAGCGTCACGGGAGATGTAAACAAAGACGGCGAGTTTTCGGTAGCAGATGTTGTATTGCTCCAGAAATGGCTGTTGGCTGCACCGGACGCAAAGCTGGACGATTGGAAAGCAGCAGATTTATGTGAAGATTACAGGCTTGATGTATTTGATTTGTGTCTGATGAGACGAATGCTGATACAGAAAGTGAATTGAACTGTAACTGTGAAAATCAGCTGAAACCTTTAGGTTAATACTTGAAAAAACTGCATATTCATGCTATAATAGTACTGTCAAAAATTTTGAAAAGGCGGTGCTGTATGTATAATCCACAACTGGAGACATTTATCAAGGTTGCCGACTGCGGCAGCTTCAATAAGGCTTCGGAGGAATTATATATTTCACCTCCGGCAGTTATAAAACAGATTAATCTGCTTGAATCCTCGCTGAATCTGCAACTGTTTGTCCGCACGCACAGGGGCTTAATATTGACCGATGCAGGAAAATCACTATATCACGATACAAAGTATATAATTCAATATTGCAGCGAATCCGTAAACCGTGCCAGAAATGCTATGCAGAAAGAGGAAGCAGTAATCAGAATCGGCACATCTCCAATGACTCCCGGACAGTTTTTAATGGATATGTGGTCAAGCATTCATGAAATCTGCCCTGATATTAAATTTCAGCTTGTGCCGTTTGAGAATACTCCCGAAAATGCAAGGGAGATCTTGAAAAATCTCGGCAAGAATATTGATATTGTTGCAGGTGCGTTTGACGAGCATTTTCTGGAAACACGAAAATGCGCGGGACTTTTACTTTCTTATGAACCTATGAAATGCGCGGTTTCGATTTATAATGAATTGTCGCAGAAAGATAATCTTTCCATATCTGATTTATACGACCGTGATTTCATGCTGATAAAGCGTGGCTGGAATAAATGCACAGATAAAATCCGTGATGATATTACGGAAAATCATCCGCAAATTCGCATTGTGGATTTTGATTTTATTAATCTGAGCGTTTTCAATCAGTGCGAAAACAGCAATGATCTGCTTATGTGTATTGACAACTGGGCAAACGTTCACCCTCTGTTGAAAGTTTTGCCTGTAGACTGGGATTATCGCATCCCATTCGGACTTCTGCATTCTCCGAATCCGTCATCGACTGTTAAACGCTTTTTAGACGCAGTCCGACAAGTTACAACTGATTCTTTAGTATAAACCTAAAAGTTAATACTGCATAACTAATCGAGACTTCTCAAGAGGTCTCGATTTTGTTATAATAAGAAGTGTAAGGGGGCAAAATTATGGAAAATCGTAATTTAGGAAAGCAATTCAAAATTTCTGCCGTAGGTCTGGGCTGTATGGGTTTGTTCCATGCCTATGGCGCTCCGGCTGAGAAAAACGAGGCTATTCGTCTGCTGCACCGGGCGGTTGACCTCGGTTATACGTTTTTCGATACTGCCGAAGTTTACGGCACGTCGGACGATCCGCATATCAATGAGGAAATTGTCGGAGAAGCACTTCGTCCTTACAGGGACAAAATTGTGATCGCAACAAAATTTGGGATCCGTTTCGATAGGTCAAGCGGTAAATATCCGTGTCCGCTGATCGCAGACGCACGTCCGGAGGCTATACGAAAATCTGTTGAAGGCTCTTTGAAACGACTTGGAACAGACTGTATTGACCTGTACTATCAGCACCGCATTGACCCGAATATTCCGCCCGAAGAAGTTGCAGGCGTTATATCAGACTTGACAAGAGAGGGCAATTTCAGAACTTGTTCTCAGTATGAAATCCACCTATTTCTCATGACAGTCTGAATCTCGGCGCGGCGAAGTAAATAACGTATTCGCGTTGGGGAAACAGCAGTCCAGTAATGCGATGAGGCTGTTCTTCTGCATCACAAGTATCTTGTTAAGCTTGATGCATTGCCGATTCATGATCTTCAGTGTTTTACGGACTGTTTCGACAGGCGTATATTCACGAAGCTTCATCCATTTGTCAAGAGCAAACGATACAATTTTCAGCACAGGAAACAAGTCGAGGGAGAAGATCCTGATTTTTGTGTTCTTGGGAAGAAATCCGAATGACACATAAGACTTGCAGAGGACTTTCCGATACAACAGATTCTAAAGAGTGCTTACATTAAAATAAAGCGCACGTCTTTTCGACAAAATTATGCTTGAAAATCCGCACGATAATTTTACGTGAGCGCACTTTAATTGTCCAACCAAAATCATTAACCGGTTTACTTATCATTACAGCAAAAAACCTCCTGTTCAATTGTGATATTTTCTTTTAACATCTGCTTTATCACAGGATGAAACATACTGAACTCCGTTGATTCCAGTAAGCAGGAAAGTTTTTGGAAATATGCCTCCGAACGAGCCAATCCATGGGCCTTATGTACATCAAATGACTTTACATCCATACGGAATGGCTGTAAATCGGGAATTATGTTACTTTTCAGTCTGTGAAACATCTGAAATCCACCATAATCAATATCAGCCCAAAAATATACAGGGGTCTGCCCGGCTGCTTCATGGAGTTTCCAAAAGAATTCACCGTGCTGTGGACTGTAAAATCCGCCATGATACACCACAAGTTCATCCTCTGTTCTTTCACGGGTGCAATATTCAGCGTAATTTGTTCGATTCTCAATGAAAAGAATGCGATGAATACCATTTAAGCTGATTTGACAGATATCCCGCACACAACTTGCCAAAATACAGCTTCCCACTTTCATAGGAGAAAAATCCACCGGTCCATCCGAAAATTCCATCTGTATATTCCCACAGAATTCAAATATCTCCGGCATCATCAAGATTCCAACATGCGACAGAATCTCCCGTTCCTCCAGATCCTCTGTTTCACGCAAAATTGGTTCATGCTCTCGAATCCATAAAGCCAGTGTTCTTTTGATTTCACGTTCAAAATACTTAGAATCAGAATACAATTTGACGCTGCAAGCACGTATTGTGACAACGTTTCCTGATAAACGATCAATATAGCAAAGTGCATCCAGCCATTTTTCACGCCATTCAAGTGGCTGCTTCCATATGCCAAATCGCTTATTTCTTTCCAAAAGATGTTTTTTCTCTTGTTCCAGTCCCTGAACGATCCAATTTAACCGTATTCCGGGCAGCACGTTGTCAATCTGCTGTACAACATTCTGTACCTGCTGCGTCATTGTTTCACGGTTTACATAGGCGTAAGCATCCTGTATATGATTCAGATTCAGCCAAATATGATTAATAATATGATCCTTTCGGATCCAGTCAAAATCGATCAACTGTGCTGCACGGAGCGATTCCATCTGTTCAAGAAATATGACATATTCCTCACATTCTATGTCCGGAACACCCGCTTCTCTTTTACTGCATTGCAGCAGCACACGCCGATTTGAGCCATTTTTTGCGTTCTTCATACTTGTCCAGCAGCTTTTCCAGAATTTTGTTTTTATGATCCATATTTTTCTCCGATTTCCTTTGACCATTCGATCACAGTAGATTGATAACCCTTTCCGACCTGTTCTTTGTGTACCAGCAACGTTTTGTCGGATATTGGCTGCAAATCGGCAGCTTTGTCCGGCGGTGTGCAGACAATTGCTTGCAGCTCTAATTTTCTCAGAAGCCGGACACTTTCAATAATTCGATCATCATCCATTTTATTGAAAGCCTCGTCAAAAATCACGATACGCAGTGTATTGCCGTAATCCGATGCATCAGAGATACGATAAAGCTGTGCAAAGGACGCAAGCACAGCAATGTAAAATGGTGTCTGTGTCTCACCACCCGACTTTATAAAAATAGATTTTGAAAGATTATCGGTTCGTCCGCTGCTGTCAGTAGAAAGCAGCGTGAAGGTAAGATAGGTTTTATACTGGCTGAACATCTCCACATTCTGCGCAGTTTTTCCTGTGTCATCATCCGAGAGGGTCAAAATCTGCATAAACAGATTATCAATGGTGGTCTGATAGCGTTGTTCAAATTCTACGCCGAACAGACCAACTGTTCCATGTTCCAACAGATCGGACATGATCATGTCATAATATTCGCGATAAGCAGGATTTGGCTCGATCTTAAATCTGTAGGAATCATTTCCGAATCGTACCCGCTTGAGTGCTGCATTCAATTCGTTTATTTTCTCATAAGCATACTGAATGTTGCTGCGCAGCCGATAGAGAAAATCGTTTTTGAACTGTTCCATTGCATCCTGCTTGGCTTTTTCGATCCTTTCCCGATATTTCGGCAGCTCATAGTCCGAAATCTTCTGATATTCCATGTCAAATTCTGCATTGGTTGCAGTATCGGTGAGTGCAAAAGACGTATGCTGCATGGCATTATAATCCCCGCGCAGTTCGATCAATTTCTCTTCTGCCTGTCTGAGCAATGTTTCAGTTTGCTTTAAGGGAGATGCGAAAGTCTCCGATACAGAAAACGGCGATCCGCATCGTGCCAATTCCTGTTTATATCGAGGGATTCCCCGTGATGCTGTAAACTGTTCTGTGTATTGCTCCATCAAAAGAGCATAACTCTGTTCTTGTTTTGCCTTCAGCGCAGGTATTCTCTTTTCTACAGTTTCCTGTTTTTCTCGTTTCCGGTCACCAATAAAGTCACGTATTTTCTGAATCTCTTCCCCGGTTATTTTGATCTGACATTTGACATCTTCAATATTCTTTTCCATTGTTTGCAGCCAGAACAGATCAATCTTATCGATTTTTTGAATAATATTCTCTAATTGCTGCTGGATGTCAGGCAGTTTTTCATGATGGTGCAACACGTCTGTCACTGTCGAAGCAATATAATCTTCTGTTAAAAACCATTCATGCTCAATAATTGGTCTGATTTCGGAGATTTTTGCATTCGCAGCCTTTGCAGCTTTTTCTGCATCTTGTAATTCAGCAGTTTTAGATTTGATCTGCCTTTGAATGGCGTCCCGACCAATATAGGGGATAAGGTAGGAATTCTGATCCATTGCCCTGACAGCAAAACCGCTGTACAGCATGCAGTCTTTTGTTAAGGAAATCCGATGTTCCCAAAGCTCCTCGTCCCGTTCACAGCGAACTACTCTGCCAAGCAGAAAATCCATATACGATCGCACATAAGGATCTTCTGTTTTTACCACCTCTGCAAGACTTCCGGGTTGAATTTTAGGCTGATATGCTTGAACCTTCTCCAAATCTACAACTGCATAGCCATGGATTCTCTCATTTAGCTGGATCGCTTTGTAGATCTCGTATGCATCCATAAAATATTGCGGCGGCACAATGATGTTCATGCGCTGCGTATTCAGATAACCCTCAACGGCATTGTGCCATGCTTCGTCTGTCACATCGATCACATCCGCAAGGAACGACACCTTGATCTCTTGATGATATTTCCTGCTTAGTCCCTTTACAATTGCATCTTTCAAGCGGACAGCTTTTGGCGGATATACTTTTAAGCCTTGCTTCAGCCTGTCGATTTCGTTGTGAAGCGTGTCGACAAGCTTTCTCGTATCATGAAGTTCTCGCTGTAATGCCTCCAGAATGGGGCGAATCCGTTCACAAACAGAGCGATACTCCTCCCGTATACCGTTAAACCATCCTGCCGATACTGAATCCAGATTTTCCGCCTGGAAGTTTTCAAGTTGTTTGAACGTTCGAAGAAAACCCTGCAATTGTTCTTCTGCTTCCTTTTGTTTCAGGGCAACAATGCATTTTTCCAGACGATCACACCATCTGACTGCCTGCACTCGGGTATTTTCAGCAAAGCTGCGGATTTTTAGATTTGTTTCCTCGATTTGTTTGGCGAGTACATTCTTTTTCTCCTGCAGTGCATCAATACCGCTATCCGCACGATATGCACTTATTTCAGATATCAGTTGATCACGCTGTGTCTCCAGTTCTTCTTTTTTCCTGCTTAACTCCTGACACTTCTCTTCAAATTCTGCAATATCTTCATCATATTTCTTCGCTTCCGCATAGGCGTTCTGAAGCTGTACACCAAAATCCTGCCATGTTCCGTAGTCGATCAGAAATTTCTGCATGACTCTCCTTTCACGAAACCTCTCTACTTCTTCATATTGGCGGCGAATCGCATCGAGCGCTTTCATCTTCTCTTCAAAATTCTGTGCGATCTTCTCCTGCTGACGGTAGTATAGAATATTCTCCTGCATGGCATGAATATCAATAGAATCCTCGACATCACAAACATTTTCAGTGATAAACTTTTCGATATCATTGATCGGTGTAAAAGAAATAGCTTTTTTCATCATCACAAAGAATTTTTCTTCATGAACATTAAACTTTGAAAGTAATAGTTTCTTATATCCCTCTGCTGTATCTTTGGTTTCATAGCGATTCGGCAGCTTTTCCTTAAACCATTTGGTTGCGCTGCGGCTATCCATAGTCTTTTGGGAAATAATAAAATGATGCTCCGGAATACGTGAACGAATCCAGAAGAAACGCTTTGTAATGTCACCGCCGTTTGCATAAGTATCAAAGATAGCACCGGTGCAGAAGTATGACTCCTTCATATCATCAAAAAACTCTGCAACAATATAGCTGCTGAAATCCCTTCCGGCGCGCAGGCTTCTGACACCGGTATCAATGTCCTCACCCAGCGCTCCAACCAGATAGCCTTTCAATGTACGTTCGGATTTTTTACTTGCCGCCCGATTAAATGCAGAACTGCGGATCTCACCGAGCAACACAATTTGCAGTGCATCAATAATCGTAGATTTGCCAACTGTATTCTTTCCGGTCAAAAAATTGATAGTACCAAAATCAATCATCTGATGCTGGAAATAGTGCCAGTTAATGAGCAGCAATCGCGTCAGTTTCTTCATGCTGTTCCACCTCCGTTTCCGTCCTTAGGATATCGCAAATCGTCTTACACCGCTCATTCGGCACAGCAATCAAAACAGATGGCAATATCTGTATTCGACATGACAGATCATCATAGCTTTCCCCGATTTTCCGAATCAGATTGTGCGTTTCCAGCATTCGAAAAACATCTCTGATGTCTTTCTGCGGCGGCTTTTTAGGGTAGATAGAATACTCATTGACAATTTTTCCGAACAGTTCCCCGATAGTTGTAGACACATCATTTGTCAGACCGATCTGCGTACGCTGTTCTTCATACAATATCCGCAGTGTGATCAGAACAACGGTTGCCAGCTTACTGAGTACCAGCTTATTATAGCCATCGGTATTCCGAACATAGATGACGCCATACTGATCATCCCTTTTGATGCTCCATCCGCTAAGCGACAGATAGTCCTCAAACAATTGGAAATTACGCTCAATAAACGTGTACTCCCTTGAAATACGCCGCTCTGAATTTTCACGAAGAATATATGTACAAGAAAGCAGCAAATTGCAGATTCTGGAAAATTCCGCCTGTTCCTTTGCGGTCAGTTCCTCAAATTTCTGTAGATTCATGTTCACTTCCTCCTTTTGTATACGACCAATGGCACTTGATAGGGTTCTGATTTAACATATTCTTCATGGCAGATGACCTGATAGACGGAATTTCGGTCGTTTGCCTGTACAACAGAAAGCAATGTCATAATATAGGTATCATCGTCGTAAATCCGGAATTCTTTTGTGGAAATTTCCTCCTGCCCGTTCAAAAGATTTTCAACAAATGCAGTTACCTTCTGCTTGCTGTATTTGTTTTGCATGATCTGCATCGCTTGTGCTTTTGCTTTGAGGGCAAGCTCGGCGGAGTTGTCCTCCATCGCAAGCTCCGCACCCCGTGTACGACGCATTGCTTTTTTTCGTTCGTACAGGCTTTCCTCAAAAAGACATGACATTTCATACAATTCAAAAGCATCTATAGCATACTGCAATGCCATAGAGGAGGTTTTCTGGTCTGAAATTGCTTTTAGAATCTGAATCAAATTTCCCTTAATCGTCTGATCGGAATTGACCAGAAAGTCGATTTTTTGTGTGGTTGCCCTTGTGTACTGCACATTCTTAGCATCTATGACACGGATATAGTCACGCTCCAAATTATCATAAGTGTCCAAAATATAGAATATTTTTCGCTGGATCTCCTGCCGATAATGTTCTATCGGCAATGAAGATTCAGAGACCTGCAGATATGCGGCCATGCTTTCCAGAGCATCTTCGTCAATTAGCCATTTTTTTAGTATGGATGACAAGGGAATCTTGTATTTGGGAACGGAATCCCGAATTTTCAGCGGACTCAGGATTCGCTTAATAATCTCTTCATGATAAGCATCATAATGTGAATGAAGTACATAGTTGACGCTTAACGTGTCGATCAACTGTTGATTGTAAAAGGTGATGCTGTGATATACAGATTTCAGACTCTCTACCAGCTTTTCTGTTCGATCAGCCCCGTCATACAGCGCTGTTACCATTTCAAAAGGCTCTCTGGTTTCATCCGCATTTTTTAGAGAGGAATAGGTGGAGTAGACAAATGCAAAATTTTCTTTTTCAGCAGGTTGTGTCAGCCCATTTAATAACTGGATTATCTGATAACTGTAGCTTGGAACGGAGACATATTCCTTAAAATCCGTTCCTGTTTCAAGCAGGATCCATCCGGTTTGCCTGAGTTTTCGCACAAGGAAATGTGCTTTTCCAGATAACGTTTGTTCATTTTCGAGCAATTCTTCCTCAGAAAAATCTGCATACAACAACTCGTTTTCCAGCTTTGCACCCACCATGGAAATCAACTCATCCCTCGGTATTTTAAGCTGCTGCTTGAAAGCATTCAAAAGTACAAATAATCCTTTCACATACAATGATTTGTTTTTGGAGGCAAGGGGTGAGAATAGATTTTCCGGAATTACATCATACAAATCCATTGTTGGTATCCTTTCTCATTCATGTTATATCTACATCACACCAAAATTCTTCCTAAAGGATATAAGTGAGACTGAAACAAATGTTATAAAAATTAGCAGACGTGCGCCATGTAAAGCTATCCAATGTGATTATTTTATAAATAGTATACCATAATTTCCCTCACATTTCAAGCATATTCAATAATTTTTTAGTATTTCTCACGTATCTTTTTTTCATCGGTTTCCCTGCCATTCAGACTAAAACCCAATTTTTATCTCACATCATTTAAGACAAATGAAAAGCACCCTCTCAGAAATACTGCGAGGGTGCTGCTCGGTTATTTAATTTATTTCTATTTTGCCCTCCTGCAAATCGCATTTCTCTGCGACAATTTCGCCTTGACCAAACTGATCTCATGAGCATCTGCTTTTCCGTCGGCAAGATGCACTTTCAAGGCGAACAGCATATCGGAAATTTCCAGTTCGATCGCATCAGTCTGCGGACTGCTTATCGGGTCGCTGAATCGGAGATCCTCGGCCAGCGAGGTAAGCTGCTGTTTAAAATCCGAATCAGACGCCAATGTCGGCAAGGCGGCCGCCTGATCGCGAAGAGCAGTTATCATATCAGTCGACGCCTGCTTCTTAGTATCGAGCTGCTGGATCTGGTCTCTTGCAGCATCTGCCTTGATAATGCCCAGCAGAGCCCATGCGAGAACGGCCAGACATACCAAAGCTGAAAGCCATGACGAAAAATCCGGGACAAAGCCCAATGCAAAAATCGCCAGACTAAGCGCCGTCTGCACGCCGATATATATGTATCCGAGCCGCGCGATGGGCAATCCGTAGAATCTGCTTCTTGCCGAATCCTCGCCGAATGCTGAATGAAAAATCGGATATTGCAGCACTATTGCTATCATCTCAGCCGCATAAGCGACCCAGAAACCGACATTCCGCACAAATGGTACGACAAACGCAAACACGCTGAACAGAACCGCGATAATTCCCAAAGCCGTGATAAATCTTGTCTTTCCTTTCACGCTCACTCACCTCGCTTTTTTCCGCAATTGTTACAGAACATTCCCACGATGCCATTATTTCCGCAGGCGCAGTCCCATGTGTCGGTCTCCGGCTTCTTTGCGCCGCACATATTGCAGAATTTCCCGACAACGCCCTTATTTCCGCAGCTGCAATCCCACTTTTCGGCAGGCTCAGGCTTCTTGCTGCCGCAGCTGCTGCAGAACATTCCCACTGCGGTATTGCCGCAGGAGCACTGCCACGAATCCGCCCCGGGAGCTGTCGGCTGCAAGGTCTGCTGACCCATATTCATGCTGCCGAGCATATTCCCGAGCTGCGGAGCGATCTGTCCTGCCGCCGCCAAGCCTACGCCCATTCCGAGCATATCGCCCATAATTCCGCCGCCTCCGCCGGAAATATTCATATTGCCGATACCCTCCGCATATGCCTTCTGCACCTCGGCTTGCAGGACATCCTTCTGGCTGTAGCCCTTGGCGCGCATGATCTCAGCCTCGGTCATGCCCTGCATCCGCATTGCGGCGGTATCTGCCTGCGCTTGTATGAGCTGCCGCTCTGCTTCACGCTTGGCAATTTCCGTTTCGGTGAGCTGACGCTGCAGCTCCGCGTCACGATGCGCCGCCTCGATTGCCGCCTTGCTGCGCTCCTGCTCAGTGCGGTAGAGCGTCTCGGACTGCGCTTCGGCAACTTTGATTCCTGCCTGCGCTTGGATCATTCTCGTTTGCAGGGTGACGGTGTGCAGCTCCCGGATGCGCTTGAAATTCGGGTCGTCCTCGGGCAGGACAACGCTTGTCACGTAAAACTGCGGAATCGTCAGACCGTACTCCCCGAAGCCGGGAAGGATCTTATTTTTCAGATCATCGGATATCATATCAAGCTTCTCGTCGATTTCAAGCAGATCAATATCGTTGTTCTTGATGACAGCCGAAAGATTCGTCTTGACGGCGTTTGAGATCAGAGGACGGAAGGACCTTTGCAGCGACTTAGTCAAGCCGTTTTCCTCGTCGTCCCAGGCAATGCCCTGCGTCGTGCCGACCAGCTTCAGCAAAAGCCTGCGCGAATCGCTGACCTGCAAATTCATCTCGCCCGACGCGCCGATCGCAAGGGGCGTGCCAGTCAGCGGGTCGATGAAGCGGACTTTATCCGGAGTGCCCCACTTGACCGCCATCTGGATGGTTTTATTGATGAAGTAGACCTCGCTGTGAAAGGCGGAATCAGCATTCGTCGGGAGGGCGTAAAGTCCGCGCAGAATCGGGAGATTCTGGGTCTCTAGGGTATAACGTCCTGCGCCGAAGGTGTCGAGCGCCTGACCGTCGCGGAAGAAGATAGCCTCCTGGGATTCGTGGACGATGAGCTGGGAGCCGTAGTTGAAATCCTCGATGGGGTGCTTCCAGATGAAGGTGTTGTTGTCGCCCTCGTATTTTATGACGGAGACAAGCCCATTTTTGCTCTCTTTGATTTTAGCGATCTCCGCCGTGGTGTCGATCTCGGTCTTGCATACCGGGCAGACCGCCGTTTCGGGTATATCCTTGAATAAGCCGCCAAGCTCGATGTGAGTCGAGCACTGGGGGCAGGTTATTGTGATTTTGGACATTGGGTTCCCTCCTATTAACAGATTAATTGTTTTACGCTCAATAGTAACTCACCTATTTGCAATATAACTGGTACCCATTGAGTGACTATATCTTTGTATGCCTTGCTCTCTTCCCTTTTAAAGGTTGTTGCGACATCCAAACCCTTATTTGTCAATATTATCTCATAGGGTATCCTTTCTATTTCACTTGTTGGTATATGCTTTACATAGCCCATATCTTTTAGATAGTTATATGTTTTCAATATTGCTGTTCTGTCAATATCAATAACGCTCCAATCAATAGTTAATGATGGATCATTCTTTAATTGGATTGTCAGAACGAGTAATTGATGAATTTGTACGTTTGTAAGCGGTTTAATTTCATCTATGTATATATACCAGTTTTTTTCGTTAAGTTTAAAGCAGTCTTTTACTCTACCTTCCCTACAATATGAACGTACCGTCGATACTGAAACACCCCATAATTCAGCAGCAAGTTTAACGCTCATATACTTTTTTTGATTACGTTCTATAATCTTTTTTAACATAAAATCGTCTCCTTAAAATTTAAGATTTAAAGCGGGACGAACCCCATACTCATAGTCCACATGACTGCCACGAGTATCGAGCGAGCCGTCAGAACGGACTCCCGCCGCACGAGACTGATAATAGCCGGGCGACCGCAGCCACCACCACGAGCCGATCGAACGTATATTCTTATTCACCTGTCCTGCTTCATCAAGACTTAACAAATAGATGTAATCCTCCGTATCGTTTCCACCGTCTGTACCATATTCACTATTATCCGAGTTTTTATTCTTTGTTTTTACAATCATTGCTTTTTCCTCGTCACTGAACTGATTATAGAAATCATTGTTCAGCCAAGAACGGAGCGTGCAGTTCTCCCATGTTATATCTTCCCATTCGTCATTGTACTTCTTACTTTCAATAGCATACTCGCAGAGAAGTGTACAGCCATTGTCCGTTTTGTTAATTACATACCATGAGCAGTTACCAAATGTAACAACATCTCCTACTGAAGCACCAGAAATAATTTCTGGATTTTTAAGATAATTTTCTGTATCTTTGTAATTCTCTAAGCTACTGAATTTTTCATATGCTACACTGTAATCGCCTGCTTCATATGCACTTACAGCATCTTCATACATATTCGACTTATAAATATTGATACCCACAATTGTTCCTACAATACCAATTGCAACTACCGCACAAGAAACGACTGCTATAATTTTATTTCTCCTTGCCCGACGTTTGATCTCTTTTTGCCGCAATTCCTCTATTCTCTGTCGTTCCTGCTCTTTTGCAAGCTCTTCGGCTTTTATCTCTTCAATTTTAGCCTGACACTTTTGAATCATCTCGTCGGAGTCTCTCCAGCCCTGGATTTCCTGGAATCGCACTATAGCACTGTTAAGCTCGTCAATATCTGCATTGTTCATCGCCCTTGTCATTGTCTTATGTGCATTATCATAAAGAGCATTTTTATGCGAGGTTTCTGCCTTTTCGTTACATTCTGCCGCTTTTTGTTCAGAATCCTTGAAGTCGCCCAAAGTCGCAAACTGTTCACCTGCATTTTTATATTCATACTCGCTTCTCGCGCTGTTCATCGCTGTTACAGCCTGATCGTAGCGATATTGCAGAGCGTTTTGCCTGCATTGCTCTATCTTTTCAGCAGAATCTTTATATTTGGAAATTCTCTCGTAAATATGCTGCGCTTTCTTAAAATCATCATCCGTTTTTGCACCACGGAACTGCGCTTCTGCATAGTTGTAAATTGTCCGCTTGTGCAATTCCTCCAGCCTTGCCTTTAAGGCATCGTCCGCAAAACGATATGCTTTTTTATAATTATCAACACCGTTTATACCATTTGCCGACTCCAATTTTTCAAACTCATCCTCAGTCCGTACATTCAGCTTCGCCATGAGCAGATAAAAATACGCATATGCACACTCCGGGTCGAGGTCAAGCACCTTATTGCAATACTCATTGGCGCTGTTCCAATCTCCGTCCTCGAGGAACAGCTTGACGCGCTTCAAGAGCGGCGCAGTGCTTGCGTTGCCCACATTCTGTACAACGGTCTGCTGAACGACCTAGGGCTTCGGCTCATCTTTACGTGCGATTTTCCCGATACCGCGGATCAGATCCTGCATGAAGCCGAGCTTGCTCATATCCTGCGCCTGGAACATCGACAGCGCGTCGGGCAGATCGTAGAGATCCATGTCCTTATACGCAGGGATGAGGGTGCGGCTTCTGTCCTCCTGCATGAGCATGAGGTAGCGCGACCACTCATTCTTCACCCATACTGCATTGAAATACTCAGGCTTCGTGCCCACAACGACCATGACCCTGGCGCTGTTCAGAGCGGCGAAAATGTACGGCTCATACGCCGTGCCAAGCTTGCCCTCGAGGGTGATTCTGGAGAAGAACACCTTGAAGCCCTCACGCTCGAGCTGATAATACAAGTCCTGCGCAAGCACGGAATCAGGCGTTCTTTTGCCGTTCTCGTCAGACTCCTTGTAGCAGATGAACACGTCGAAGGGCTCTTCCTTGTTGGAGATCTCGAGGATTCCTTTCTGAATGGTGTCTATGTACTTCGCCTCCGCCTCATAGACAGGCTTCTGCATCATATCGGCGTACTCGAGTGCGGCAAGATAGTCCGCGTCCTCGAGAATGCTCTTGAACTGCGTTCTGTGACAGGTAGCGATCTTCTTCTTCGTCAGCGGATCGTCCACATACTCGATACCGTATCGGCAGAGCACCAGAGACCAGTAGAGCTCGGCGTCGCTGTCATTCTGGGCGATGAGCTTCTCGTAGATCTCCGCAGCCTTGTCGAATTCGCACTGCTGACGGAAATGGTTCGCGCGGTTGATTAGGTTGAGGGACTGCTCGCTGCCGGACTTAGGCAGGGTCTGCTGCGTACCGCAGTATTCGCACTCGCAGACGGTCATGACCTCCGTAATATCAAGCTGTCCTCCACACATTTTACACTTAAAAACTGCCATGGTAATTACTCCTTATTATTTCATATATAGCTATCTGTATGCCGCAAAAATCTACAAATTCCTTGAAGATACTACTTACATCTCTTTCAGATTTATCAAAATGCTTGTGGATTATGCTCCTGCAAGCGTATTTTTCAAAAATTAATCGCAGCATAAGTTCTCATCAGTTTGTTTCCATTCCCAATTTATCAACTTGTACTTTATGTACTCTGTGCTTGATTCAATAAAAACACAATCCTCCATTATCCGCCATTCACCAGACTTAAAAACATAAACAAATGTTACTGTTTCATCGTTATCATTAAAACTAATCGAAAACTTAGCACCATTATTAAAGATTGTTTCTCCATTTTCAAAGTAAAGAATTAGTTTGATTGGCTTGGTTTCATCTTCATAATAAGGCTTTTTTATCAAATGAAGTGATACTGGAATTTGTTCATCCGTCATCTCTAAATCGCCATCCGAATCATAATTTATAGATATTTTAGTATCAATTTCAATGTTTACAAGACGAATATCTACAACTTTGGGAAATGCGTTTGAGAAAAAAGACACTTCAATGGTTTTACAAAGCTTTTGTTTAAGTCCAAGAAGTTTTTCGTCGTTATCTTTACTTGTAATTTGTTTAATTGGATTAAACATCTTTCTGCCTCCATCAAATTAGAGCGTGTTCACATAAATTCTTGACAAATAGAGAAAAATAGGATAAAATAAGGATATGAAAATGACGAAAAAACAGTTTGCAAAAATAGAACGTTTGATGCCGATAGCACGAAATAAACCAAGCATATCAAACTATCAGTTCATGTGTGCATTGCTGTACATCATAGAAA
>JAMPAJ010000015.1 GCA_023667265.1 Alistipes sp. | reverse complement strand
TAACCTTTTTCTGTTGCTTTTATTTGTTTCTGTTTAGATTAATGACATTAGCCTTGTCGGCGGCTGGGACTCCGCACTGGTCACGCTTGTGATTTTCATGGCGATCGACTTTTTCACGGGAATTGTTACCGCCGCCATGAAGAAATCCAAGCACACGGAAAGCGGCGGGTTATCGTCGCAGGCAGGCTGGTTCGGACTGGCGAAAAAGGTCTGCACCTTGATGCTGATCGCAGTAGCTGTCAGAATGGATATTATGCTCGGAACAACATATATCCGTGACGCAGTCTGTATCAGCTTTTGTCTGAACGAATTGCTGTCAATCGTCGAGAATACGTCGCTAATGGGCATCCCATATCCGCCTGCAATCAAGAAAGCAATCGATGTTTTGCAGACGAAAGTCGGCAGAATTGAGGGAGAAACAACTGAAAATAACGAGGAGGAAAACTGACTATGGCAATCTTAAAACCCGATAAAACCACAAACCTCGGCGGTGTGACCGTCAACGAATATCTGCTCACGAAGCACAATCCCAATCGTATCGCAATGCCCTCCGCTTCTATGGAGGGCAAAATTATTGGCGTGACAATTCACAACACTGACTGGATTTCTGTTGCAAACGGCACGACTCCTGCGGAACAGTACACAAGGGCGACCGTCAACGGCAATATGAATGATGTCCGTGTGCATTATTATGTTGATAATGTTTGTGCATGGCAGAATCTTCCGCTGACTCTGAGTGGTTGGCACGCTGCTGACGGCAGCGGTAACGGTAATCGCAGAACAATTGCAATCGAGTGCATTATGAGTTCTGCATACAATGATAAGGACAAGAAGTCCGAGGATAACTGTGCTAAACTTGCTGCGGCATTGCTGAAGAAGTACAATCTCAATATTGATAACCTCTACACGCACACGCATTGGCTGAACGTCCGTGATGGAAAATCGGGCGGTGTTGATTATCTGAATACTGCGAAAAACAGCTACAAAATGTGTCTGCTGTATATTCTGCCGCATTGGGCTTCTTTTAAGGCAAAGGTACTGTCCTACATGAATGCAGGAACATCAGCAGGCACAACTACTGCACAGCTTTACCGTGTCCGCAAAAGCTGGTCTGACGTAAAATCTCAGATCGGAGCTTTTTCTTCCTTGGAGAATGCGAAAAATGCCTGTAAATCGGGATATTTCGTATTTGACAGCAACGGCAATGTGGTCTATCCTGTAAAGAAATCCGTTGACGAAATCGCCCGTGAAGTCATTCAGGGTAAGTGGGGAAATGGCACTGATCGTAAGAACAGGCTGACAAGTGCGGGTTATGACTATTCTGCTGTGCAGAAGCGTGTGAATGAAATGATGAAGTGATTTTATATGGCTGTCGGGGAGCTTTCTCCGGCAGCCATTTTCTTTTTGCATATGAAATATGTGAAAAGTTCCAAGATATTCAGCCAGTTTCCGCTTCTCAAAGGCATTATAGAGTAGAAACACTTTTCTATGCACTTGAACGGAGGAATACATTATGACCGCAGAGCAGAAAATACAAATTCAACAGCTAAGAGAAAATGGTGTCGGAATCAAAAAAATTGCAGATACGCTGAAACTGACAAGAGACGCCGTCAAATCCTACTGCAATCGCAATCAAATCGTACCAAAGGAAAAATCGGATTCCGACGATGATTTTTGCCTTTACTGCTTCAAAAAACTTGTACATACGCCGAAGCATAAAAAGAAAAAATTTTGCAGCACCGAATGCAAGCAGAAGTGGTGGTCGCAGCATCGTGAGCTGATCAAGCATAAGCAAACCGTTATTTGCCGATGTAAATATTGCGGGTCTGAATTTCAAAAACTGCCGAGCAGCAATCAGAAATTCTGTAATCAGAAATGTTACTTCGCATATCGTTACGGAGAAGAGGGTGAGAAAATTAAGTGAAAAAGAATACAGAGCCGATCTGACCTATCAGGCAACAATGAGCATTGTGAAAAAGCTGTTTACTGATGGCTTGATCACAGAAACTGAATACGCCGAATTTGATACAAAAATGCAGACAAAATACCGCCCGATTTTCGGCACATTATTCTCCGAATATCCGTTGACTTCTACAGTATCAGATGGTAATATGTGATACTGAAAGGAGGTCTGATTATGAGTAAAATCAGCGTAATAGAGCCGAAAATCCCGACTATTCCGAAACGCTGCCATGTGGCTGCGTATGCACGTGTTTCTCTTGAATCCGAGAACCTGCTGCACTCGCTTTCCGCACAAATCAGCTACTACAGCGAACTGATCCAGAAAAATCCCGAATGGGAATATGCAGGAGTTTATGCGGACAGATTTGTCAGCGGTACAGGAACTGCACATTGTCCTGAATTTCAACGCCTCATTGCCGACTGCGATGCAGGACTGGTGGATATGGTTCTCTGCAAAAGTATTTCGAGATTTGCCAGAAATACGGTTGACCTGCTGGAAGCTGTCCGTCATCTGAAAGAACTCGGTATCGAAGTTCGGTTTGAAAAAGAAGGAATCAACTCACTTTCCGGCGACGGAGAATTTATGCTTACGATTTTAGCGAGCTTTGCAGAACAGGAAAGTGCATCGCTCAGCGGAAATCTGAAATGGGCGATACAGAAAAAATTCGAGCGTGGCGAACCGTGGGGACAAGCGCCGTATGGTTATACAGCCGTCGGAAATGATTACATTGTCAACGAGGACGAAGCGGAATTTATCCGAAAAATTTTTGAGGAATTCCTTGCGGATATTCCTATGGGAACAATTGCAAGAGAATTAAAAGAAAGCGGCTGTAAATGTACAACATTGCAATTTGTGCGCAGCGTCCTGACAAATGTTGTTTATGTGGGCGATTTATTATTGCAGCAGCATTATTCCCCAACAGTACGGTGTATGAAAAAGAACAACGGCGAGCTGCCGAAATATCATGTTCAGGGTCATCATCCTGCAATCATATCACAAGAGACTTTTGACAAGGTACAGCGAAAAATTGAAGCTCAGAAAAATTACAACAAAGAAGCCAACCGCCTCGGAAGAGTAAGCTGCTTTTCTTCAAAAATCACTTGTGCGGTTTGTGGAAATCACTATGTACGCTATGGCAACTGTGGTTGGGCTTGCTTCGGAAAAATTACAAGCAGGAAGAAAATATGCCAAAATGGAAATTTGACAATTGAGCGTATTAAAAAAGTGTATTCCGATGCTGTAGGTGAATTTTCAGAAAATGCTTTTGTCAACAATGTTCATAATATGCTCGTACATCCTGATGGGAAAATTATATTCACTCTTTATGATGGTGCTATTATAGAAACAACTGTGCGATTTTACAGCACGGAAGCCCGAAAATATCTTGATCCGCACACTAAAATTTACGGCTACACTTGGAACGGTTCAGAGTATGTAATCAACGAGGAAGAAGCAGCCGTTATCCGTATGATTTATGATGATTATCTGAATGCGATGACAATATCGGATATTTCCAGAAAATTAGTCGCACTTGGTTACAGCAGACGAGGTTCATTTTCACGCAAAGCGATACTGAATTATCTTTCAAATATATTTTACACAGGAACAAGAATTTATCCTGCCGCATACTCAGGCACTGGAAAAAATGAAATTGTAGAAAACGACCACGCCGCAATCGTTGACAAGGAGACATTCAGGAAAGCGGCAGAAAGGAGAAGAATTCATGCCGACCGTTACAAAAATTCCCGCAACCATCAGTCGGTACACATCGCAGCCGATTGATATTCCCACCAAGAGAAAAGTTGCCGCCTATGCCCGTGTCAGCACAGACAGTGAGGAGCAGCTTACAAGCTATGAAGCACAGGTCAGCTACTACACCGATTACATCAAAAGCCGTCAGGACTGGGAGTTTGTAAAAGTGTATACGGACGAAGGAATCAGCGGCGTTTCGACCAAAGGCAGACAGGGGTTCAACAAAATGGTAGCGGATGCGCTTGCCGGAAAAATTAATCTGATCATTACAAAGTCCGTCAGCCGTTTTGCCCGAAATACCGTTGATTCTCTGACAACGATACGAAAATTGAAAGAGCATAATGTTGAGTGTTACTTTGAAAAAGAAGCGATATGGAGCTTTGACAGCAAGTGCGAATTGGTTTTGAGCGTGCTTTCAAGCATAGCGCAGGAAGAATCCCGTTCCATTTCGGAAAATGTCACATGGGGCTGCCGAAAGAAAATGTCTGACGGAAAATACAGTATGCCGTACAGCAGTTTTCTTGGTTATGATAAAGGCGAGGACGGAAAGCTGGTTGTCAATCCGGAGCAAGCGAAAATTGTCCGATTGATATTTCAGTTGTTTCTGGAAGGAATGTCGCCTTATTCCATTGCTAAGGAGCTTACATCAAGAAAAATCAAAACGCCGATGAATAGAGATAAGTGGAATCCCAGTACCATTCGCACGATACTATCCAATGAGAAATACAAGGGTGACGCACTGCTGCAAAAAACATTCTGCTCTGATTTTCTGACGAAAAAGGTTGTTGTTAATAAAGGGCAAATTCCGCAGTACTATATTGAAGATGACCACGAAGCCATTATCAGTCCGACAATTTTTGATATCGTGCAGGAAGAACTCAAACATAGGGCACAGACGAATCAACGCTACAGCGGTGTCAGCATATTTTCAAGTAAGCTGAAGTGTGCGGATTGCGGTAATTGGTACGGTGCAAAAGTCCGGCAGTCCAACACCAAGTATCGAAAGGTTATATATCAGTGTAATTTCAAGTTCAAGCAGAAATCAAAATGTGAAACACCGCATTTGTCGGAAGAGGATATCAAGCGAATGTTTGTCGATGCGGTCAATAAACTGATAGGAAACAAAAAAGAGATCATCGAAAATATACGCAGTTTGATTTCAGCAATATCGGATACTGCTACGCTTGAACTTCAACAGAAAGAACTGCATGAAACACTGCGAATTACAGTAGAGTTAATTGAGAATCTAATTGCGGAAAACGCACGGACAATTTTAGATCAGTCTGATTACACCAAGCGATATGATACACTCTCGCAGAAATACAATTCGGCAAAGTCGGAATACGAAAAAGTATCTGATGAAATTACGGATAGAAAAAGTCGGATCATCAAGCTGAACGATTTTATTGCAACACTGGAAAATACTGAGAATCTTTTGAGCGAGTTCGATGTGAATATCTGGAGTTCATTGGTTGAGTACGGCACAGTACAGCGAGACGGCAGTGTCACATTTCATTTCCGAAACGGCATGGAAATTACAGCAAAATGAAATATGAGCAGCGGCACTTCCAAATTGGGAGTGCCGTTTTTGGCTGTTTTACGCCCTCATTTCACAAATTTCACAAAATGGGTCGCTTTCTCAAAAAACGACCCATTTTTCAAGTAATAGTTCAATTTTATCAATCTCGTTGGTGATGGGGAACTTATGATAAGTATTTTAAGTTCGCTGGCTCAGGAGGAGAGCCGTTCGATTTCCGAGAACGTCACATGGGGACAGCGGAAACGATTTGCAGACGGAAAAGTTAGTTTGCCGTACAAATTATTTTTAGGCTACAGAAAGGGTGCGGACGGACTTCCTGAAATCGTACCGGAGGAAGCTGAAATTATGCGGTACATCTACAGAAGATTCATTGCAGGGCTTACGCCGTACAAAATCGCAGCAGAGCTTACCGCACAGGGTGTTCCGACTCCTGCCGGCAAGGAAAAATGGGCAAGCCGCACGATAAAAAGTATTCTCACCAACGAAAAATACAAGGGCGACTCACGGCTCCAGAAGAAGTTTACAGTTGATTTTCTGACTAAGAAACAGAAAATCAACGAAGGCGAAATTCCCCAGTATTACGTTGAAAACAGTCACCCTGCAATCATCAGCCCGAAAGAATTTGATCTTGTGCAGGAAGAATTTCTGAAACGTGAAAATGTCGGAAAGCAGTACAGCAGTACGAGTATTTTCGCATCGAAAATGATTTGCGGCGACTGTGGCAGTTATTTCGGTGCGAAGGTCTGGCACTCCAACTCAAAATACCGACGTGTGATTTATCAGTGCAACAGCAAATTTAAGGGTGAACATTTTTGTACCACGCCGCACCTCTATGAGTCTGAAATCCAGCAGAAGTTTCTGAACGCTTTTTCCCAATATTTCGAGCAGAAAGATGTGGTTATCAGGAACTGCCAGTTTGTTTTGAATCAGCTGAAATTACAGGATGAACATAATGCCGAGTCGTAGGCAGAGTTTGAGAAAATCAATGAAAAATTAAAGCAGTATATCACCAGTGGGGGAAAGGACTCCGATTACAGAGAGCTGAACGCACGTTACGAGGATGTTTCTGCTAAAATCGACGTTGAAGAACAGCTTACCGCCGAACGCAAAGGCAGAATCGCTAAAATGCAGGAAATTCTGCGAGTGCTGAGAAATTCCGATTCCGTTCTTGAAACGTTTGATGAGAATATCTGGACGGCTCTTGTTGAAACGCTGACTGTTTTCCATGACGGCAGTGTGGTGTTTCTGTTCAGGGACGGGACGGAGATTAAAGTTTGAAATAGATTATAATGCCCTTGACTGTGGAGTAAAATCTACAGTCAAGGGCATTTTTTCATTATTTTAATCGCAAACGATAGGTGGGTGCATCAAGTACTGTAAGCGTTTGATTTTGCACCCAAGCACGAAAAAATGCACCCACGAAAGTGAGTGCATTTTCACATTGTATCATTGCTGATACGATTATGGTCTGAGTGACGGGACTTGAACCCACGGCCTCTACCACCCCAAGGTAGCGCGCTACCAACTGCGCCACACCCAGACTGTTTATGGGGTATTGAGCTCAGATAAGCTATCTCCTCACTCAACGATATTAATTATACCACAATGAAATCAGAATGTCAAGGGTTTTCCGAAAAAATATATATATTTTTTTATTTTAACTATTTCTTTTTAATGTATAAAATAATGTATCTAATTCGCCGTTTTAGAATATTATTTTGCACGGTAATATATAATATACAAAAAACAATTATAAATAGTACACTATATTTCATTGACAAATCTCCAGGAATTATGTATAATATATGTATAAAATCAATAACTATGGAGGAATTTATATGAAGAAGACAAAAAAATTGTTGACTCTGATCACTGCTTTTGTTATGTTCATCAGTTGCTTAGGTTTCATAAAGACTGATACTGGCATAATGAATTTTCTGAAATCAGAAGCAGCGTCAGTTGATTATCCTGTCCAGCTTATGAATCTGGCGTCCAAGGATAACTCAAAGGTTCTCACCGAAAATGGCACATCCGACGGCTCTGCGGTCGTTATGAAGGCGCTGGGCAATGATCTCTCCCCTTCATGGCGGTTCGACAGAGTCGGCAGCGACTCCAGGGGTACTTACTTCAAGCTCTGCAACGCTCAGTCCGGCAGACTGCTCACTCCACAAAATTACAACATAAAAGCCGGCACAAGCGTCATCATGTACGGCAGCGAATCTGCACAGTCCCAGCACTGGTACGTAGTACCAGTCTCCCAGGACAGGCTCGGAAACGACCTTCATTATAAAATAGTGAACTATTCCGACACCTCTCTCGCTCTGACCCAGGGTTCAAACGGAATGACTCTCGAGACCTACAAGGGCTCTGACAACCAGCTCTTTCTCCTTAACGCAGACGGTCTCCAGGGCTTTGCCGGCTACTGCTCAAATGACAATACCGGCAAGGAAAAGGCTGCCGATATCGGTGGTTTGTTCGGTGAAACCGTAGAAGCCGGAGACTTCGCAACTCTAAAAAAATATGCAGAGTCCGATACGCCTTACACCATTATCATCAACAAAAATATTAGCGTTGCCGATCTTAATCTCAACGGCGAAAGATATATGTGCACCGCCGGAAGAATTTACGTTCGCAGTAACAAGACTATCATCGGGAGCTACGGCGCACACCGCCTGTTCAATGTCCAGTTCTGCACTAATTCGGGTAAAGGTATAGGCAATAATATTATCATCAAAAACGTCGAAAGCACTCATGACGCTGAATCCAACAACAATGATTCTATCCAGTTCTACTTCGGCTCAGGTCAGAATATCTGGGTAGACCACGTTACATTTGTCGGTCACGACGGCTACGGCTATGCGCCTAAAACAGGCAAGGTCGATGAAGATAAATTCCTCGCCTGCTGCTACGATGCCGATTACTGCACAGTATCAGATTCTTCTTTCGGCGCTCATAAATACGGACTTATCCTGGGCTACCCTGACAGCTCATCCAGCAACGCCGCAAAATATGACGGCTATCCGAGAATGACTCTTGCCGGAAATAAGTTCAACGATACTAATACAAGAGGTCCCGGACTTATGCGTTGGGGCTATTACCACTCCTTCAACAACTATGTCAATAAGTTCAGCATGGCTTATACGGTTCAGGCAAACTGCCGTATCTACGCCGAAAACTGCTACTATACAAACGGCGGAAACGTTATCTGCGACTGGAATCTCAGCAGCGGAGAGCTTGCCGGTTCATATGCCGAAAGCGGCTCAAAATTCAGCGGCTGTACCAGAACTACACGAGGCGAGGGCACTGCAAATAATCCAAGCTATGCCAAAGATTGTACATGGCGACCTACAAGCAACTACAGCTATGTAAAGCTGTCCGCTGACAATGCAAAGAATTACTGCTCCACATACAGCGGCTGCCAGACATCCTCCGGAAATATGATGTATCTCCGATTCGGAAGCAAGGGCGTTCCCAGCTCCGGATTCAACACTGCTCCCGACGGTTCTATGCAGCCGGCAGACCCTGTTCCGGAGACATTTACAAACGGCTCGACCTACAGATTCAAAAATGTCAATTCCGGTCTCTATATGCAGGTCGCAGGAGCAGCTGCTGAAAACGGTGCGAACGTTCAGCAGTGGGGAAGCTCCGGCGATACGACTCATGACATCTGGAAGCTTATTGACGCAGGGGACGGATACTATTATCTCGCTGCCAACGTCGGCGACGGCGGAACATATATGCTTGACGTTGCCGGAAAGAAGACGGCTAACGGCACAAATATCGACATCTACAACTACAACGGCGGAACCAATCAGCAGTTCATGATAACCAAAAATGACGACGGCTCGTATAAACTCCGCACGAGAATTACCGGAGAAGCTTCCGCCGTAGAAATTGCCGATGCCTCAACATCAAGCGGTGCAAACGTCCAGCAGTACGAGATAAACGGCGCAACCTGCCAGGACTGGATAATGGAAGCAGTTGCGAACCCCGGCTGCAAAATGGATACCTCGGTGATTTATCAGTTCGAGAACCTCAACAGCGGCATGGTTATGGACATCGTAAACGGCGCAATGGACGACGGTACAAATGTTCAGCAATGGGGCGCAAACGGGTTCGACTGTCAGAAATGGGTTCTGAAGGCTTTCAATGGCGGCGGAAATTATTATTATATTCGCTCTCTGGCTGACCAGGACTATGTTCTGAAGGCTGACGGTTCGGCTAACGGCGGAAACATCTCAATTGTCCCCTACTCCACCAGCGACAGCGCAATGCTCTTCAAGTTCTCCAAAAATCCCGACGGAACATATTATATCCTCACAAGAGCATCTAAGGATGCACGCCTGGTAGAGGTCGCAGACGCAAGTGCTGAAAGCGGCGCTAATGTCCAGCAATGGGACATGACAGGAAGCGACTGTCAGAAATGGGCGGCTCAGACTGAAACAACTACCACAACTACGACGACAACAACAACAACAACTACTACTAAGACAACCGCAGCTCCCACAACTGCAAAACCGCCGGTTACAACAGCAAGTGCTCCTGTACCGGTACAGGGTGACATCAATAACGACGGTAAGGCTGACATCGCCGACCTGGTCATGATCCATAAATACCTTATGGCGGCTGAGACTCTCTCTGCTAAACAATTCCAGGCAGCCGACCTGCTGAAAGACGGCAGAGTTGATACTTACGACCTTGTTATTCTGAGACAATTATTAATTGGATAAAAAATTATCGCCTTTGACATTTCCGTCAAGGGCGATTTTTTTACGTCAGAAATATTTTTCGCAATTCTTCCTCCGGAACAGTCGCATTGCCCTGGAACATTCCGGCTGAACCGCCGCCGCGTCCTCCCATTTTTTCGTTGAGAGATCCCGCCATCGCTTTCAGGTCTACTCTGCGGCTTATGATAACATACGGACGTCCCGAGTCGTTCTTCGCGCCGAAGCCAGCGGCAATATTACACAGATCGGCTGCCTTGTCCACCAATCTCCGGAGAGCGTTCCTGTCCAGATTCGGCTCAAAGAACACAAGATTACCTTCTGTCTTATTTATACCCGACAACCGCAGTTCGATATAATCCCGGCATAACGCCGCAGATGCAGCTTTTTCAGCCTCGTTCCTGAGAATAAACTCATCCACAGCCTTTGGCGCCTCCGAGGCTTTAGCGGAAAATCTTGCTGCGATATGCTTTATTCCGGTCAGAGCCTCTCTTGCCTGTTTATAGGCATTTTTGCCGCATATTACGGTCAGCCGCGAACCGCCCTTATAGTTCATGAAGTCAGTTATCAGAAGCATTCCGACCTCCCCGGCAGACGCAGCATGAGGCGCGCAGCATGCGCACCGGTCGTAGATATTTTCGCCGCTGCCAATAACCACGATGCGTACACTTTCGCTAAGCTCCAGCTTGCTTCGATAATCCAGCTCTGCCAGTTCGCCGGCATCGGGGAAATATGCTGTAACAGGCGGATTGTTCGCTATAATACCGTTTACCTCAGCTTCGAGCCGGGCGATCTGCTCTCCACTCAGCTGCTTATCAAAGTCAACGGTCATTCCCCTATCGTTAAGATGAAATCCCACGTTGGTGCAGGAATACAGCTTATGAGCAAGCCCCGACAGCAGGTGCTCACCTGTATGATTTCTCATGCGCTCGTACCTGAGACCAAAATTCAGCTCGCCGCGGATAATTCCCGGTTTCAAGGGCTTATCCGTCATATGCACTATCACATTCCCGGACTGCTGCACGTCGATAACATTGACCTCTCCGCTCCCCTGCTGAAAAATAGCTCCGGAATCGGCAGGCTGACCTCCAGCCTCTGGGAAAAAAGCAGTTTTATCCAGAATTACAGCGTATTTGCCGTCATGCTCCACGCAAGCGAGAACCTCCGCCTCAAAGCTGCTCATATAGCTATCGGCGTCAAAAAGCCGCTCTGCCGCTGGAAAATTTTTATAATTCGTCATATTATATCACCTGCCTCCAGCTGACTCAGAAGCTCAAATATCTCGTCTTTTTTTGCAAGTCCCGGAGAAAACGCTGTCGCGCCGCCGCTTGCCGTTCCAAGCCGGAGAGCGTACTCGAAATCGTCACTGTCACATCCGGCAAGAAAGCCTGCCAGCATGGAGTCGCCTGCTCCGACGGAGTTCACAGCCTTTCCTTTACAAGCCGCCGAGATATGGACGTTTCCCTCACCGTCCAGCAAAACTGCGCCATTTTCCGCCATTGAGACAAGGACGTTTTCTGCGCCCATTTCCTGCAGCTTATGGGCATATGTTATGACATCAGATATGTTCTCCAGCTTAACGCCGAACAGCTCTTCAAGCTCAAAATTATTCGGCTTAACAAGAAACGGACTGTATTTCAACACGTTCAGCAGCAATTCTCCGGAAGCGTCAACAGCAGTCCGGATACCGCGTCTCTCCAGACGTTTCATAATTTTCTCATAAATATCGTCAGGCATGGACGAGGGAATACTTCCGGCGAGCACCAGAGTATCGCCTGCCCGGAGATCATCCAGCTTTTCAAGAAGCCTTGCCGCGTCCTTTTCGGGAATATCAGGTCCCGGAGCATTCAGCTCCGTTTCCGTTTTCTCCTTTATTTTAACATTTATCCTGGACAAGCCATTTTCCAGGTGAATAAAATCATTCTCAATGCCTGCTCCGGACAGATATTTTTCGATAGCGTCTCCGGTAAAGCCTGCAACGAAGCCCAGAGCTACAGACGGCACACCAAGCTCACGCAGAACCAGAGAGACGTTTATCCCCTTTCCGCCGAAGAAAACCTCCTGGGAATCGAGCCGATTGACCGCGCCCATATTTATTCCGCCGCTCCTGATGACCAGGTCTACCGCCGGATTGAATGTAACAGTATATATCATCGACAACACCTCAGAACAATTATACAATACAATGCTTATTTTGTCAAGATGCGCACTTTTCACCATAAAAATCCGCCTATAAACAGCATAAATTTACATATGGGCAATTGACAGAGCCGCCTCAAAGTGATATAATATTAACCGCATTATCAGACAATTTCAGGAGGATATCAATGGAATCAGCTTCAAAAAAGAAAACAGAAGAAAAGCTTAAACCAAAGCTTTTTTCAGTAATGAAAAATTACACACGACAGCAGTTCATCAAGGACGTTATTTCCGGAATAATCGTCGCAATCATTGCGCTTCCGCTGTCTATCGCACTTGCCCTTGCTTCAGGAGTAGGCCCGGAAAAGGGCTTATATACCGCTATAACAGCCGGATTTGTAGTATCGTTTCTTGGCGGAAGCAGAGTACAGATCGCAGGTCCTACCGCTGCGTTTGCAACGATCGTCGCCGGAATCGTAGCAACAGAGGGAATGGACGGACTTGTCATTTCCACCATTATGGCTGGAATTTTCCTTATCCTTATGGGATTATGTCACTTTGGCAGCCTCATCAAATACATACCGAATACCATTACGTCCGGCTTTACATTCGGTATCGCGGTCACTATCCTGGTGGGGCAGATAAAGGATTTCTGCGGTATCAGCTTCAATAACAGCCCCGTCGAGACGATCGACAAGGTCAAAGAGCTTATAAGCTGTGCCGGCAGCTTCAATATACAGGCATTTCTTATCGGTCTTTTATCACTGGCTATCCTGGTCTTCTGGCCTAAGAAGCTCAGCAAAATCCCACCGTCGCTTATTGCAGTCATAGTTGCGGCCGCTGTTGTAAAATTCAGCGGAATCGACGTCAATACTATCGAAAAACTCTATGACATCTCCGCAGCGCCGCCGAAATTCGCTCTGCCGGAGGTGACCTTCGCCAGAATAAGATCGCTTATCCCCAACGCCTTCACCATAGCTGTTTTGGCAGCCGTTGAATCTCTTCTTTCCTGCGTAGTTGCAGACGGTATGATCGGCTCAAAGCATCGCTCGAATATGGAGCTTACGGCTCAGGGTCTGGGAAATATCACCTCTGCGCTCTTCGGAGGCATACCTGCAACAGGAGCTATCGCTCGTACCGCCGCCAACATCAAAAACGGAGGAAGAACGCCTGTCGCCGGTATGGTTCATGCCGTTGTAGTTCTGCTTATTCTGGTACTGCTCATGCCCTATGCAGGAATGATACCTATGCCCACTATTGCCGCTATTCTTTTCGTAGTCGCCTATAATATGAGCGGCTGGCGAGAGATAGTCCACATTGTGAAAACTTCTCCCAAAAGCGATATACTCGTTCTTTTCACCACACTCATCCTCACAGTTATTTTTGACCTTGTCGTTGCAATAGCAGTGGGACTTGTACTGGCTGCACTGCTCTTCATGAAGAGAATGGCTGATGTTACAGAGGTTCACGGCTGGGTATACGTCGACGACGAGGACACCGACCCGGATCATATCGCACTGAAAAAAGTTCCCGAAAATACTCAGGTCTACGAGATAAACGGCCCGATGTTCTTTGCGGCGTCGGACAAGTTCAGCTATCTTCTCGATACCCGGAACATCGACGTTCTCTGTATCAGGATGAGAAATGTTCCGGCGATCGACTCAGCGGGAGTTCAGATGCTGGAGAATATCGCTAAAAAATGTAAAAAGAGAAATATTTCCGTTATTTTCTCTCATGTCAACGAGCAGCCCATGCAGGTAATGGAAAAAGCCGGATTCGTTGACACTATCGGACGCGAGAATTTCTGCGACCACATTGACTCTGCACTGGAGCGGGCATCCGTCCTCGAAGCCGAGGCTGCCGCCCAAAGAAAGGCTTCTAAATAACAGACCTCTCCGGAGGCTGCTGCGCACTGTCTGCCATTAGTTTCCGAGAAAGTCAAATAAACAAAAACCATAGCGACCATGCTATGGTTTTTCCTTTATCCTATACGCAAATCTATCTCAGACTCTTCCGGAGCTTCAAACAACCTCGCGGCTTTTTCAGCTAAACCGCCGTCAATATAATAGGCGGAAACAAGCTTTTCCGATACCTCGCGGTTTCTTTTGTCAATACGCCGCCGCCATTCATCGTCTGAAATATCAATATAGCGTATCTCAGCCGGAATACTGCGAAGACGGTAAAACTCCCTGACCTTAATACGCTCGGCTCTCGTCCACAATCCGATATCCATAATAACATTGATTCCCGAACCGACAAGCTGGACTGACTTTTCAAAGAGATATTTCTTCACTGCCTCTACATAAATATCGTGCCTCTCTCCGGCGTCATGACCAAAGATCGCCAGCATGATCTCGTCGGCGGAAAGAACGGCTGCCGGCATTTCACGCCGAATTTTTTCAGCATAAGTGCTTTTTCCGCTGCATATTTTTCCGCACAAAAGAATGATCTTAGCCACAAAATTCACCCTCCTTAGCCTGCTAAAACAGAATAGATCATCCAGCCGAGCACGCCGAGCTGCCAAATGAGACCAACAATATTAATTACCCAGAAATAGGTATGCTTTGTCTTATGGCGAAAGACCTTCATGCCAAGCAGCGCGCCTGCCGAGCCGAAGAAAAAACCCACCCCAAGAAGCGCGGCTTCCTTTGTCCGCCATTGCTTCCTGATCGCTTTCCGCTTGTCAATGCCGTACATTACAAACGCCGCAATGCTTACCGACGCAAGCACGCAAAGATATATCAGCAAATTATTGATCTCCATTTTATTTTCTCCCTTTAAGCCCGGACTTCAAGCCGTTCATTATGATATTTTTCGCCTTCACCGCATCTTCCTTTGAAAGAGGCGGAGTGTCCGGCAGCGGGTATGAAAGCCCCAGCTTAGCATATTTTTCCCTCGCCAGATCATGATACGGCAGAACATCCAATGCTTTAAGATTCGGAAAATCAGCCAGATATTCGCCGAGATGAAAAAGCTCATCCTCAGAATCCGTCAGCCCTGGAACGACCACGCGCCGGACCCACATGGGCTTGCCGATATCGCGAAGATGCTCCGCAAACGACAGAATACGCTCATTTCCGATTCCGGTCAGCTCCTTGTGCAGACTACTGTCAGTGTGCTTTATGTCCAGCATTACAAGATCGGTGTATTCCAGCGCCTGCCGAGCAGCCTCATTATAGACCGCTCCTGAGGTATCCAGGCAGGTATGTACTCCCCTTTTCTTCGCAAGCCGGAACAGCTCAGTCAGAAACTCCGCCTGCGCAAGGGGTTCTCCGCCCGTCGCCGTTATCCCTCCGGATCTCAGAAATTCCTTATAGGAGTCGTATTCCCTGAGAAGGTCTTCGGCAGTTACCTCTCTTCCGCCGCCGCACTCCCAGGTATCGGGATTATGGCAGTACAGACATCGAAGCGGACAGCCCTGAAAAAAAACTACAAAACGTACTCCTGGCCCGTCTACAGTACCGAAGCTCTCCGTGGAGTGGATATATCCCGTCATATCATCATCTCCCTTGCCGTATTCAGCAGGACATCTCTTTCGTTGGGTATTTTTCCTTCCATAACATCATCCAGCAGACCGCGGAGACACTCCCCTATCTGCCTGCCAGAAAAGCCAAGCTCCTTTATATCGCAGCCGTTGACTTTAAGCTGGGACAACTCGAAGCAGCTGTCCGGACTTTTTTCAAGCTTCTCCGCAAACTCTGCCATTCTCCGTATGTCGTCATTTTCGGCGAGCACAAACTCCTCCTTGGCGGAATTATCAGCAATTTTAACTTTCATCAGCAGCTGGAATTTCCTGATGCCAAGCTGCGAGACGAGCCTTTTTGCCTCCGTCTCATTCCTTATCTTCACACTGTGATAGGCTATCAGGTCATAAACGGCGTCAACCGTTTTTCCGTCGAAGCACAGCCGTTTCAGTATGTCACGCGCCATAGCTGCTCCGACCTCCGGGTGTCCCTTGAAATGACCTGTGCCATTCTCGTCAAGGCAGAACATCTCCGGCTTAGCTATGTCATGGAGAAGCATAGCAGTGCGCAGAAGCAAAGAATCCGGATCATCTGCGTCCACCGCGTCTACCGAGCGGACGATATGTTCATACACGTCGTATTTATGGTACCTGGAATGCTGGCAGAAATCAAAGCAGTCACGCATCTCCGGTATTACAGCCGCGATTATTTCCCGATATTTCAGCATTACCGGTACGCAGCTTTTTCCGGAAATGAGCTTTACAAGCTCGACGCGCTTACGCTCCGCCGAAATTTCTGCAAGATTTCCGCAAAGAGCCAGGGCAGCGTCGGCAGTTTCTTTTTCAATGTCAAAACCAAGAACCGACGAAAACCTGACAGCTCTCATAATACGAAGCGCGTCCTCGGAAAAACGCTTTACGGGGTCGCCTACGCAGCGTATGACCTTACGTTCGATGTCGCGTCTTCCACCGTATGGGTCATAAATATTGCCGTCGGAGTCCATAGCGACAGCGTTAACGGTAAAATCGCGCCTGCCCAGATCTTCCAGAATATCATCAGTAAAAATAACGCTGTCAGGGTGGCGCAGATCGCCGTAGCTTCCATCGCGGCGAAGCGTCGTGATCTCGAAGCTTTCACCGTCGTGAATAACAGTAACTGTGCCGTGCTTTATACCTGTTGCGACGACCTTATCGCAGGAAAAAACTCTTGCCGTCTCATGAGGAAGAGCGCTTGTGGCAATGTCCACATCGTTTATATCTCTTCCCATTATCATATCCCGGACGCAGCCGCCCACAAGATATGCCTTAAATCCGGCATTTTCCAGACATTCAAGTATATATCCGGCTTTGCTGCCGATCTTCATTGTCTCACCGCCTGTCATTTCAGGAATATTTCGTCAATAACTCTGTCTGTGGACTTGCCGTCGATATAGGTGAAATTCTTCTTCACGAAACCGTCCACCTTTTCAAATTCATAATCCTCATTTTCAAGCGCATACATAAGCTCGTCGAAATCCTGAACGATCTTACCCGGAACCGTGTCCTCATAGGATTCATAGAAGCCTCTTGAGCTTTCATAGGAATAACGGTCGAAAGCATAAAAAAGCATTGGTCTGTTCAGCAGGGACATTTCATAGATGACCGAGGAATAGTCGGTTATAAGCACGTCGGAAATGAAAAGAATATCGTTGACCTCTCTGTAGCTCGTGGCATCGAATATCCTATCCTTGTATTTTTCGGGAATGTCGGTTTTTTTCTGAACGAACGGATGCATCTTGATAATAAGAGCCGAATTTTCACGTTCCAGAAACTCTCCCCATACGTCCAGGTCGATGACGCCGTAAGGGAAATACGCGTCGTTTGCATTTGTTCCGCGGAATGTGGGAGCATACAGATAGACCTTTTTCCTGTTGGCACAGCCTTTGAACTCCTGATACATACGTCTCGTGACCTCAGCCTTGTACGACGCGTCGAAGAAAAGGTCTGTTCTGGGGATACCAGTGTCGTAGAATTTACTCTCCGCAATACAGAACGCCTCGGCATTATGCTTAGCTGAGATCTCGGAGCTTACCACAACATGAGTATAGCATTTGTGGGTCAGGGAGTTGAAATAGGGCGCGTCCTTATTTCCCACACGCTCAAATCCAACAGTTTTGAAAGCTCCGCAGGCGTGCCACACCTGAATGACCTTGACACGCTTATCGTATGTAAAGTCATAGATTATCGGATAGTAATCGTCAAGCACGATAGCGTCGGAGGTCGCAAGATAGTAAACGAATCTGAGCATCTTGAAAAAAGAGCGGTTTGTCTTTATACTCGCCTTGAAATCGAAGCGGAATTTGAATTTCTTATCCAGTCCGCGTTCGAGCATTCTGTCGTATATAAACTTCTCATTTCCGCCGATCTCCGCACGTGAAGCTGAACAGAAAAGTATGATATCGCCGTTGTGCTTTGCAAATCTTTTAAAGAAAGAGTGGGACTTTTTAATAGTCCACGTTTTCATATCTGTAAAGAATTTCAGAACATTGCTTCCGAATTTTCTGATCGCGGCGCGCCTTTTCTTTTTCTTCTGTTTATGGTTTATAAACAGAACTCCGTAATTTTCAAGAGGCATATAGCTGACGTTCAGGGAAAAATGTGCGTCGTCCATATCCTCTTCAGCCAAAACATACATCCAGGAGCTTTTCGTCTTATTCACCTTGAAATTCCACGGATTAAAGGCGTTGCCGTCGCAAATCGAGTTAAGACTGCTGTCAATGAACGCCGGATACTCAAATGTCAGCAGCTTTTTATTGACAGTATAGCCATGATCGTCGTATTTGATCTGATATACCCTGTCACCAAAGCGGACATTGGTACTGCCGTTTGTCTGCTTATGCTTCACCTCGTCCCGATGCCCCTCATACTTCTCAAACAGCGCCAGAGCATAAATTCCCGTAGCTATGGGAGATTCATTGTTCGAGCAGAGTATGTTCAGAGACAGGGAGAATCTGCCGTCATCCTCCATAATAACCTCATCCGGATAAAAACACAGCTCCCGGGTCTCGGTAACAAAACGCAGCCCATATTTCCTGCCCGGGACGGCGTTCATGACTATTCCCTTTATATGCAGAATGATCCGCTTGTATTCTATGCCGGTAACAATAACATAGGGAGTACCTCTCTTCTCACACTTCCGGGCAGAAATTCTGCGCTTTTCCTGCTGAGCGTTCAGCCTTTCAAGCCAGTTTCGCTGCTCCGGAGTATAAATCATACTATCGTTAAAATCCATAAATACACCTCATGTCAAATAGTTGCTCTTAGGCAACGCCGTACAAAGTCGTCAGACGTTCTTTGTGCGGTGTTGTCCTTACTAAACGTTCTCTAAAAACAAGCGGTAAAGCTTCTCTCTGCAATTGCTGAGCGGAATAAAGAATTTCTCCGCCCTTAACAAAAATTCTTCCGGCATTTTAAATCCGTTTTCAGCTATTTCCCGCAGCCCGGCAACAGTCTCATCCGCTGTCAGGCAAAGTCTGCCAAAGCCTTTCTCAAAGGAAATATCAAGTTCGCGATACTGATAATCTCCTCTGATAAATTTGCCCAAATCGGGGAAATAATACACCACCGGAGTTTTAAGAAAGACAAAATCAAAAACATAGGAGGAAAAATCCGTAATAAAGGCAAGATATTCGCCTGCCGAAACCTCCTGCACCAGCCTGATGCGCTGATTTTTCAGACTTATGCCTTTAAATTTATTTTCAAGCATAGGATGAGGCTTGAAGTCGAGATACAGGTCGTTTTCGCTCAGAAAATTCTCCAATTCGTCAGAATCAAGCAGACCGCATACCTGTCTGCGGAAATTTTCCAGGTCGCGATCCGTCATATAAGCTCGCCATGAGGGCGCATATAGAATACGATCGCGCTTTATCTGCTCACGGGATATGAAGTCATACCTTGGCATACCTGAGCTGATAAGGCTGTTCTCTGGAAAATGATATGTGCTCACAAAATTTTTAATCTCAAAATATGAGGAAACAACTATTTTGTCGCAATGGAACGCAGTTGATACGGGCGAATATCTCCAGGGAATATGAGCATGGAGCACGCCGTGCTGCAAATATATGATCTCACCGCGGAAAATACCGGAATACAGCGGATATTCCCACTCTGTAAACGGAAGGATACAATTTGGAGCGTCAACATATGCCGCAAAGATCTTCTCCGCAGCCAGAAAAAGCACCCTATGCCTGTCCGAGCCGAATTTTACCCAGCGGCTTTTTTCTGCCTCCGGTATATCCCTGGGAATATTTCTATGATAAATATAAAACCGCAGAATACCGTCTCTCTGTGATAAATCGTGCAAAAATTGAAAATATCCGTTGTCCGCAGCTACACTGGAATAGTCGGAATACAGCCATATGCGGCGATTTTTCAGCTGCCCGGCTCTTTTTATTAGAGCGTCCTGCTTATCATCGTAAAAAGCATTTTCAGCTGATACAAGCTCTCCGTTTTTCAGAATTATACGGCGTTCTCCAAGAGAATATCCCCGGTAATTCAGGCAGGCGGCAAAAAAAACGCCGCTATAAGCATAACACTCAACCGGAACAGTCTTTCCGCCTGCTTCCGCAAGTATTCTAAGGCTTCTGAAATTCTCCGCCGGGAGCGAAACCTCAAACCAGCGAAATACAGCGGTTTTCTCATAATTTCTATAGCAGCCGCATGATCCGTACAGCCGGACGGCTTTTTCTCTTACTCCGTTTATGACCGGAACCACGGAAATTTCCTCGTCAGCCAGCATAAAAACAGGCGCGCCTATCTCGCACTGAACCAGGATATGACCATTTTCAGTCCTTATTTTATGAATACGGCATTTCAGCTTTTTCTCATGCCAGACATCCTTGCCGCCGAGATACGCGGTCAGCCTGCTGCTTTCATTTTTTATCGCAAAAGCCTGTCCGCGGAATTTCAGACGAAGCAGATAAGTCATATGAAAATCGTCAATGCCGCTTTTCAGAATATCCTTCGTCCCGACGCAGCCAAGCATTTCTCCGAGAAGCTGCTCCTGCTGTTTTTTCCTGTCCGCCTGGAAAAAGCAGCCGTTAAACAGCATATCTCCGCATATTTTCACAAACGCCGCTCTATATTTTTCCGGCTCACTACTCCTGAAAAGCTTCCGGAAAGCGCACATCAGGCTATCAAAATCAGGCGCAAAAACCCTCTCAGAGGGCGTTACTCTGTTACGGCGCACACAATGTTTCGCCCAGAAAAGAGCGCCATTGACAAGGAATTTCGCGTCAATATATTTTGCCTGATACAGCTTGTTCAGCGTCTCAGCCGGATGCAGATACAATCCGAAAAACGCCTGTTCAGCCGAAATATCCCCAGGCTCGGAATTATGGACCAATGCGAGCGCAAGGTGCTCAGCGGTAAGCCTGCCGTTCCGGAGCATAAGTGAAATGCTGTTTTTCAGCAGACTTGCTTCATTTTTAGTTATCATTCACACGCACCAGTGAAGAACGACCTTGAAATCTGACGTTTTTGCCAGGTCAAAGCCTCTCACAATATCGTTGACAGAATTGACCTCGACCTGCTCGGAGATCATCTGCTTCATTCTTGAGGCGAAAGCTCTGTCATTTTCGATAAGAGAAACAGCATCCACAAAATCCCCGCGTCCGGAGCGGCTTCTGCCCATGAGCGTCAGCCCCTTCTCCAGGATCATTCTCGTATTGAGAGCAACATTTTCCTCGCTTACGCCCAGCAGCATAATAGTGCCCTGGGGCGCAATAATGTCGATTATCTGATTGATCGCCGTTCCGCTTGCACTTCCGCCTACGCATTCAAATGCATGGTCGTATGATTTAAAGCTTCTGCTGCGGCTGATATTTATGACCTCGTCCACAAAATTGAAATATTGCAGCTTCACAGGATTTATGCCCATGACCGTTACCTTACAGTCTTTCAGTTTATTTTTCAGAATACTGCACACAACATATGCCAATGCACCGTCTCCGAAAACGCAGATATTGTCTCTGCGGCTGTGAGAAGAAGCGAGAAAGCTGTTTACCGCATGAACGCCTACGCTTATGAACTCAGTAAATGAAAAAACGCCGTCAAATCCCTGCTTGCTGTATGGCACGATATGCTCATGATCCATAGAGACCATTTCCTGCATAAATCCGTCCGCCTTGCTGGAGCGGAAAACCGAGTCCAGTCGGTAATTTTCCAGATAAAATGTATCCTTTCCACCTATATTAGGGAGAAGAACCACCTTCGTATGTTTGGGAAATCTATTCTCCGGATCGAAAATCACCTCTCCGCACGCCTCGTGGATCAGCGCCATCGGCAGCCTCTGTTTCAGCACCTCGGCATTACGCTGACCGAAATAATAACGCATATCCGCTTTGCATATTGAAAGATGAGTCGGTCTGACAATAACATACCCCTTTTTATTAAGGTCGATACTCTCGCACTGTCTCTCAATAAGGAGAGGACTCGTCAGCTTATACTGATTATTGATCATTTTCGTTCACCCCGATATTATCTCCCAGAAGCACCTGTGCCATTTTATAATCCTCCGGATATGTTACCTTGAAATTTGAAACATGACCCTCAGCCAAATACACCGGATAGCCTTTCATCATAAACATTTTACAGGCATCGGTAACTATTTCCAGCTCCTCATCCGTCATTTCACTATATACCTTCTCAAAAAGCCTGACATTAAAGCTCTGCGGCGTCTGCCCCTGATAGGTATTGCTCCGTATCGGAACATCTGTGATATACTCGTGATTATCGGAGTATACGATAGTATCCGTAGCAGGAACGACCGTATCGCAGACGCCGTGCTCGGACGCTATTCGTATGTTGTCCGAAATCATTTTCAGCGTGACAAACGGACGTACCGCATCGTGAGTAACCACGATATCGTCGTCGTTTCCACTTATCCTATTTATCTCCCCGATAACATTTGCAATAGTGCTGTTTCTGTCAACGCCTCCGGCAATAACAGTAAGCCTTTCTGCATCCGGAAGATATTTCTCCGTTATATCAAGCATATGCTGAAGCCACTCGGGGTTTACGCCGACTATGACGTGGTCGATCTCCGGATGTGCCAGAAATTTCTCAACAACATGAACAATTATGGGCTTGCCTCCTGCGAGAAGAAACTGCTTTGGAACTGTATAGTTTCCCATACGCGAGCCTTTTCCGCCAGCCAATACTGCACCAAAAACCATAATACTACCGCCTTTTTATTAATTGTCGCAAAATAAATCTGCAATCATTTTTATTATACCATATTATCCAGGAAATTGCAACCCATGCGGAAAGAAATTTTAGGGAAAAAGCATTTACTTCAGAGGAGTAAAGAGAATTTTATTAAGCCAATCGAC
>JAMPAJ010000014.1 GCA_023667265.1 Alistipes sp. | reverse complement strand
AAACATCTTTCTGGGAACGCAAAAAATACCCGCCTTCTTCAGAAGGAATTTGCAGAAGTGATTTTTCGTATTCGTTTGTTATCCGTTTGAAAATGGACGGTTCATAATAATCCGGTGCTGCATGACTCAAACCGAGATAATTATTCAATTGACTCAGCACAGAACCGACTGCATCCCTTACAAGTAGATTATCCGGTTCAAGTATACCCAGCAGCGTAACAATTTCCTGTGCAAGAGAATGATGTGTTTCGGAATTATCAACATTAACAGATTTCGACAGTAAATCTGCAAAACGAATCAAGTCGTTCAAGTCAAACTCCTTTTTATCAGAGGAAGAATGAAATATATGACGGCAATAGTTGAAAAGAAGTGCATCATACAATTCGTTCAGATATTTATTTCTTTCGATGTCATTAAAAAGCGCATATCCAAAAGTGTTTTTCTTATCCATTTTTCTGCTCCTATCAATTCATCAGTTCCTCCATTATTGCTTTTTTGTCCTGCTCTGCGTGATTCATGGGCAGAAAATATAAATAATAGGAGTAGGCTTCAAGACCCATGTCGTATACCTTATGGGATATGTACGGAATAACCTCTTCAATATCATTTTTCATCTTGTTCTGAACTTCCATGAAAAATTCGTCATTATTGTTATTTACAATACCGATGGAGTAACCAACAAAAATACCAAAAGCCATAGGGATTTTAGGCTTTCCCTTTTGCGGAATCAAAATAGTTTTCAGTAATTCTGTTGTCGATTTATCAAAAGTATTATTGCAAAGCGCAATATCGACAGTCTCACGCTCGTTTTTGTTTCCGCTTTTTATTTGAAGCAGCATTTCAAACACTTCATCTAATGCATCATAAACGCTGTCATGAATGCTTGAGGTTCCAAATATCAATTGATATTTTATTTGCTTGCCGTCGTTGTATTTTAATAAATGGATACCATCGCTTTTGCTTTGTTTACCACGAATTTCAACCTTACTGAGTATTTTCGGTGCATTCAGAACTTCTTCCAAAAAGGAGTAGATCAGCATATCGCCCAGTTCATTGCCGGAGCCCTTTTCATCAGCGTCTCCATTCTTATTCATCACCTTAACAGCTCTAAGACCAATGGAATCTATTTTGTTTTTATCGATTAACCGCTGAACATCTGTACGAGAGTAGACATACCGACCAACGCAGCTGAGCAAATAGTCGCTTAGTTCACAATAATCAAAGCATGACTCAGCTATATCAAGATAATACATTTCTATCCCGCTTCTGTTGCTCAGTTCCAATGCAGCTTTGCTTCTGACCCTTGTAAAGACATCATTGAAATTGCTGTTGACAAGGGTTTTTGAAAGTTCAGCCGGCATACTTCGATCGTTCTGAATAAAGCTGACAGAATCAGCCTTCGACTGGAATCCTTTTACATAATCTTTGGTAACAAGTTTTATCGTGGATGCACCTTTAGTGTTATGAATTCCGAAAACAGTGTAGTATAAGAGGTTTGTGATGCAGTCGGCAATATCAACATTTGTAAGCTGAGTGATCTCATCAACTGTCTTGTATCCGATAACAGCATCTGGACCAATATTTTCATCTTGTTCAATGATATATTTTAATGCTAAAAGGCTGCATGGGAGTGCATTAAGATCTAAAAGAGGTATTACACTTGCTGAAATACTGCTTTTCACGTCTTCAAAGTCAACAACCTGTATAACATTTACGATTTCTTCAGGAGACAACCCAAGTTTGCACGACATCAGCTTGCTTATCGTGCTTTCATCAGCTTCAAGCTCATATCCGTATTTGGAATTGATGGATGATAGAACGCTCGCACACAATCCTTTCTGTGTGGTGCCTTGTTTAGAACAAGCGAGCAGTATCTTTATGAGTGTAGCAAAGCATAGAACCATTATTGTATCTCCCTTATATTAAACATTAAAGTATTGCCATCATCCTATTCAATTTCAACAAATCTACACCCATAGTATATCACATTTTTTTCAAAATTTCAAGTGTTGCCGTAACTTTTTGTCAAAAATATTGTTTCTTTGATTTTTTTGCCCAGTGCAAGTTTAGTGCAAGTTCATTGCAAGTCTGCTGCATGGTGTTTTTTCGATGGATGTGTTATGATATAAGTACAGTCAAGGACAAGCACAGAGATGTTTCCCCCAAGGCTGGAAATCAAATACCCAAAGCCGGATGCATACGGCAGCGGATGTTCATACGATCAGATTTTGCAGGACAACTATGCCTGTACCTGATTGTATGTATATCCCTGTACCTATGCGTCCGGCTATTTTTTATGCCGAGATAAAGGTACAGCCTATTTAAGAATATCAAAAATTCATTTGTAAGTCAGGGTGCACACTGGCGGACAGATGCTCATAGCGGATATGACTTTCCTCACGCGGCTGTATTTAGCTGGTTGTGACAGTCATATCTGCATGGACATCTTCTGCCTGTGCGCCTTTTTTGTGCGGCAGTGAGTTCAGTGGGCACCTTCCGCCGGATGTGTTCCTTGCAGAAAGGAACGGCTATGGAAATGATGAATATTACTGCTAAGACTACACTCGGCGTGCTGCTTGCTATGCTGAATCTCGGCGATAAACCGAAAGTCCCTACTCCGAAGAAACTTTTTGAAACCGCCGGAGAACCGATTGCAGACATGAACGGCTGCACACTGTTTAGAAACGGATTCGCAATCTATCAGAACGGAACAGGTCGTACTGTGGTGTGGTTGCCTAATTGCACCAATTTCACATTCTACTTTAACAAGCTGAAAGATTCGGAAAAGGACACATTCCGGGAAACCTGTGAACTGCCGAAGGGATTTCTGGAATCGCAGCCGTGGATTATCGCTGTGACTCTGATTGGCGACCACCGTATTGAATCTAACAGCATGAACCGGACAGGCAGCCGTAAAGATACAGCGGACTTTTCATCAAAAGATAACGGTGACAAAGATGACGCTATCGAAAAAGCTATAGCAGATCCTTACCGCAGAGCGTTTAACTGGTATGACGGACATATGGGTGAAAATCCGCAGGCTGCTGTCGAGCGCAGAGAAACCAGAGAGGAAATGCTGGCATCCATGACGGACAAGCAGAAGGAAGTATTTATTATGTACTATAGAGATGGAATGACACAGGATCAGATTGCGGAGGTTATCGGCATTTCTCAAAAAGGTGTGGATTATCGTCTGGACGGAGCCATCAAACATGCCAGAAAATATGTTTTCTAATTTTTATAAAAAATTTTTGCATGATACTTCTGAAAACGTTTCTCCCACGACAATATATGTGAGGACTTAAAAAATCTCCCAGAAGAAAACGGCTGCGGTAATCGCCGTGACCGTCCACACTTACATTGGTCTATGACCACAACAAGAAAGGAAATGTCTATGAACCCCAAAAGAATCTCGAAACGCTGCTATAACGTCAGCAGTACAAAGAATTGCAAGGAACAGCAGACCACTGACAAGCTCTGCACAGATGACACGCTGAAGGAGCTGGAAAGGAGAATTGATGCAGGAGCAGCTCACATTGGGCTGGTAATTGCCGATATTTTCACATTTCTCACCAAGTCAGCGGCGATGCTCCCGAATATGGAGCTTCACACGGAACTGCTCAACCTAACTGTAGATGACAGTGGAATTTCCGTGTACATCAAGCATCAGGACAACATTAGCGAGAACAATGATGATTATGATGATGAAGAGGAGGAACTTTTATATGACGGAGACTAAAAATACAGCAAACCTGCCGGAGCCTATTCCGGTAGATCCGAAGAAACTGATTGACGGTCTCGGCACAATTTTCGGCGGCGTTATACAGCTTCTTGCCGCAATGGAGCCGAATATAGCGAAGGAACTGTCTGACATGGCGATCAACGGCGTTTCTGAGGAGAAAGCATCTGAGGAATTTAATCCCGATGATTTTGAGGAGATCATTGCCGCTGACGATCTACAGTGGGATACTGAGCCTGAACAGCCTAAACAGGGAAAGCCGGAGAAAGCGGCTGTAAAGAAGGAGCAGACCGCATTGACCGCTGATGATCTTATCCGTGTGGTAACGCAGAAAATCAAGAAAGACCGCAGTAATAAGGAAAAGGTGCTGGCACTTTTGAAATCCTACAGAGCGGCGAAAGTAAGTGACGTTTCCACGGACAAGTATGAAGCATTTCTCACTGACCTGTCACAGCTCTGATTGGAGGTGGCACTATGCCGGATGTTCATGCACTACTCAGTGCATCCAGTTCAAAACAGTGGCTGCATTGTCCGCCGTCAGTCAGATTACAGGAGGGATTCCCGAATGAGAGTTCAGTCTATGCCGAAGAAGGCACGTTTGCCCACGAAATTTGCGAGTACAAGGTGAAAAAGTACCTTCACCAACGTGTAAAGCGACCACAGTCAGAGGAATTTGATACCGAAGAAATTGAGCAGATCACCGACATCTACGCAGAATTTGTCATTTCAATCATTGAGAAGATGAAGGAAAACGGCTGCGAACCACTTGCGTTCGTAGAGGAGCGCGTGAACTACAGCCACATCGCTCCATCAGGTTTTGGTACAACAGATATGCTTATCATCGGCAAAGACGAGAAAGGAAAAGGAATTCTTCATATAGTCGATTATAAAAATGGGAAAGGGATTTTTGTTGACGCAGATCACAACAGCCAGATGATGCTCTATGCGCTCGGAGGTTTAGCCGCTTATGGCTTTTTGTACGATATCTAGATCGTTCGTATGAGTATCATTCAGCCACGTCTGGATAATATCTCGACCTTTGAATGCTCCGTGCAGGAGCTTGAGGATTGGGGCGAGAGCATCAAGCCCATTGCGAAACTTGCCTACGAGGGCAAGGGCGAGCAGAAACCCGGCGACTGGTGCAGATTCTGCCGTGCGAAGCCCGTCTGTAAGGCTTGTGCGGACGAGGCTCTTGCTCTGTGCCGTGAGGATTTTCTTGACCTTGATGCCGGAGCGTTATCTGATGAAACAGAGGAAAGCGATATGACAGCACCATATGAAGCAGACACACAGACAGCCGTATTCAAGCAGCCGGGACTGATTCCCATTTCAGAGCTTGCAGAGATACTGCCCACGCTGAACAGAATATCCTCATGGATAGAAGCGGTATTTGCATTCGTATCATCCGAGGCTATCAACCACGGCATACCGATTCCCGGATATAAGGTGGTCGAGGGACGCAGCAAGCGGATTTTCACAGACACAAAAGCAGTGGTCGATACTGCTGTGCAGAACGGCTACACTGACCTTTACAAGCAATCGCTCATCACGCTGACGGAATTTGAGAAGATGATGGGCAAGAAAAAATTCAACGAGCTACTCGGAGAATTTGTGGCGAAACCGCCCGGAAAGCTGGCTCTCGTTCCGGAAAGCGATCCGAGAGAGCCGGTTGATCTCACAACACCCGATCAGGAGTTTTCAATTTTACCTGATACTGAATAAAAATGGAGGTACATTATGGCAAACAACAATCAGAATCCGACCAAGGTTATCGTTCCCTGCCGCATTTCTTTTGCAAATATCTGGGAGGCACGCAGCATCAACGGCAGTGAGGAGAAATATTCCGTTTCCCTGCTGATTCCCAAGGACGACAAGGCGACCCTTGCCAAGATCAAGAAGGCGATCGAGGCGGCGAAGGAAGCTGCGAAAAGCAAGAAGTGGAACGGCAAGATTCCGCCTAATCTCAAGCTTCCGCTTCACGACGGTGATATCGACCGTCCCGATGATGAGAATTATGCAGATCATTTCTTTTTTAATGCTACATCAAAGGACGCACCTCAGATCGTTGACCGTAAGGTTCAGCCGATTCTCGACCCGATGGAGTGCGGCAGCGGCGACTACTGCAATGTAAGCGTGAATTTCTACGGATTTGCTGCATCCGGCAATAAGGGCATTGCCGCAGGTCTCCAGAACATCCAGCTTGTCCGTCACGGTGAGCGCCTTGCGGGCAGACCGACTGCGGCTTCCGACTTCGTGGAAGTTGAGGGAGATGACGAAGATATTATGAACGATGACGATATGGATTTTCTGAACTGAACGACTAAGGGAGAGCATTTCTCCCTTTTACATAAGCAGAAAGGACGGTGATTTTATTGAGCAGACATGTACTTTCAATTGATTTGGAGAGCTATTCCGATATTGACCTTGTCAACTGTGGCGTTTATCGCTATGTTGAGGGTGATTTTCATATACTGCTGTTTGCCTACGCATTTGACGATGAAGAGGTGCAGTGTGTTGACCTTGCCTGCGGTGAGAAGTTGCCGAAGGAAGTTGTGAATGCAATTTTTGATGACAGCATTATTAAGTCTGCATGGAACGCACAGTTTGAGCGGACTTGTCTGTCAAAGTATTTCGGTGAGCAGCTATCACCGGATTCATGGCAATGCACAATGGTCTGGGCGGCGAGTTTATCGCTTCCGCTGAAATTGAAACTTGCGGCACAGGTGCTGAAAACAGGAGAACAGAAAGATGATGCAGGCGAACGTCTTATCCGCTATTTCTCAATTCCTTGTAAGCCTACTAAAAGCAACGGTGGACGTACAAGGAATCTTCCCGAACACGCTCCCGATGACTGGAAGTTATTCAAGAGTTACTGTATTCAGGATGTGCGGACGGAACGAGATATTCGGAAGCGGTTAGAGCGTTTTCCTCTCTTGCCGCAGGAATGGGACTACTACCACATGGATCAGCGAATCAATGATCGCGGCGTACTGATTGATAAAGAATTGGTACAGCAAGCTATCATCTGCGATATGATGCTGTCCGAAGAAATGACGAAAAAAGCCTACGAGTTGACGGGTCTGGAGAATCCCAATTCCGTATCGCAGTTAAAGTCATGGTTGGAAACAAGAGGCATTGAAGTCGAATCTCTCGGCAAGAAAGATGTTGCATCACTCATTACTAATCTGGACAAGCACAGTATTGACAGCGATGCTCTCGACATGATGAAACTGAGACTACAAATGGCAAAATCCTCTGTGAAGAAGTATCAGGCGGCGGAGAGATGTATCTGCAATGACGGACGGGCGCACGGGCTGTTTCAGTTTTCAGGAGCGCAGCGAACCCAGCGCTGGTCCGGACGTGGAATTAAATTGCAAAATCTGCCTCAGAATCACATTGCCACACTTGATGAAGCAAGAGAGCTTGTAAAAATGGGCTGTTTTGATATGATTGAGATGCTTTACGGCAACACACCGGATATCCTGTCGCAGCTTATCCGCACCATGCTCATTCCGAAAGACGGCTGCGAATTTATTGTTGCGGACTTCTCGGCTATAGAAGCGAGAGTTTTGGCGTGGCTTGCCGGAGAACAGTGGCGGCTTAATGCTTTTGAGCGTGGCGAGGATATTTACTGTGCATCTGCTTCTGCAATGTTCGGAGTACCTGTTGTCAAACATGGCATTAACGGTGAGCTGAGGCAAAAGGGCAAATGTGCCGAATTAGCGTGTGGTTATGGAGGTTCCACAGGCGCTTTGATCTCAATGGGCGCATTGGATATGGGACTGAAAGAATCGGAACTTCCAGAGATCATATCTTCTTGGCGTGACGCAAATCCGAATATTGTGAAGTTCTGGTACGCTGTGGAGAAAGCTGCAATTGAAACTGTCAAAGATCATCAGGACAGAACGGTTGGAAAAATAGGCTTTCAGTTCTCAGCGAATACACTATGGATCGTATTACCGTCAGGACGCAGACTTGCATATATCAAACCGAAGCTACAGCCAAACCGCTTCGGTCGCATGGCACTGACTTTTGAGGGGCTTGGTGCAAACAACAAATGGGTGCGCGGTGAGACCTACAGTGGCAAGCTAACTGAGAACATCACCCAAGCAACCGCCCGTGACCTGCTTGCAGAGGCGATGCGGAGAATGGAACTGGCAGGATTGGATATTGTCGGTCATGTACACGATGAAGTCATTCTGGAAGTACCGAAAGTCAGTATCACCGTTGACGAGGTATGCGGTATCATGAATCAGAATCCGAAATGGGCAGACGGCTTGCCACTTTCCTCCGCAGGATATACAGGAAACTATTATTTCAAGGACTAAGGCGAATTTTTAACGCAACGAAAGGAATTAAGCATATGAGCAGAACTTACAAGGACAGAAAAGGTTACAAAACCAAGCGACTTATGAATTTTACAAACAGCAGCCGTCATCGCGGGTCTTACGAGGACTATGACCACAGCGATCAGGAACTGTATGTTTACGACCAGTGCTGCGAAAACTGCCGTTATTTTTACACCGGATGCAATAATCCCGAAAGATACGGCTGTAGATCGCATCCGGAAGCCAACTGGTGCGAGGACTGGAAAGGCTATGGTGGTATGAATTGAGAGAGTCGCACATTGAAAGTGAGTTTGTAAAAGCAATCCGCAAAGCAGGCGGTGCGGCATACAAGCTTACATCACAGACCGTCAACGGACTGCCGGACAGGCTCGTTCTGTTCTTCCCTGCAAAGGCGGTGTTTGTGGAACTGAAAGCTCCCGGAAAAATGCTGCGTCCGCTTCAGCGGAAAAGACGGTATCAGCTTATGAAACTGGGCTTCCCTGTTCTCTGCATTGACCGGATAGAACAGATTGAGCCATGTATAGATGCAATCCTGTCATGGACACCCGACACACCCTTTCCGGAGGGTATCGGGGCAAAAATTCCGGATATTGAAACTACCACATTGCAGTGTGATAACGGGGTGATACATCTTGAAATTTGTACCGCATGATTACCAGAAATATTGCATCGACTACATCAAGACACACCCCATTTCCGCCTTACTGCTCGACTGTGGACTTGGCAAAACAGTAATCACACTAACAGCAATTAATGACCTGATGTTTGACGAACTAAAAGTGTCTAAAGTGCTTGTGATTGCTCCACTTCGGGTAACTCAGGTGTGGAAAGCTGAAATTGAAAAATGGGATCACCTGAATGAACTTGATATTTCATTAATTGTCGGCAACAAAAATCAAAGAATATCTGCGATTAACGCTAATGCTTTCATTTATGCCGTAAACCGTGAAAATATAAAATGGCTCGTGGAGTATTACGAGAAAAACGGTCTGCGCTGGGATTTTAACTGCATTGTAATCGATGAGTTATCATCTTTTCGGAACTATCAGTCGCAGCGTTTCAAATGGCTGCGGAAAGTGCGACCGTTCGTGAAACGATGGGTAGGTCTGACGGGTACACCGACTTCCAACGGTCTAATGGACTTATGGGCGGAAATCGGTATTCTTGACGGCGGCGAACGGCTCGGACGATTTATCGGTCGCTTCCGTGAAAGTTATTTTAAGCCCGGCAGCATGAATCCGAGTACAGGTGTTGTATTCTCCTATGTTCCTCGCCCCGATGCAGAACAGCAGATATACGAGAAAATTTCGGATATTACAATTTCCATGAAAGCTCTCGACTACCTTAAAATGCCGGAATGTATCTTTGTTAACCATGAGGTTGAGATGAACGCCGCGGAGCGTAAGCTCTACGATCAGTTAAAGCACGACCTTATCATTCCTTTAGAGGACGGAGATATTGATGCTGCCAACGCCGCATCGCTTTCTAATAAGCTCCTGCAAATGGCGAACGGTGCGGTCTATGATGAGAATAAAGAGGTTCGTGCAATCCACAGCAGGAAATTGGAAATGCTGGAAGATCTGATTGAATCCGCCAACGGTCAGCCTGTGCTGATCGCCTACTGGTTCAAGCATGACAGAACACGCATTATGGAGCATTTATCGTCCTGCGGTTATGCTCCAAGGGATATCAAAGACAGCGCAGATATCACTGATTGGAACGCAGGAAAAATCCCTGTTGCTCTTATCCATCCCGCATCCGCAGGTCACGGACTGAATATACAGTCAGGAGGTCATATCCTTATCTGGTATGGCTTAACATGGAGCTTAGAGCTGTATCAGCAGACAAATGCAAGACTGTGGAGACAAGGACAAAAATCAACTGTTACCATTCATCACATTGTCACGAAAAACACAGTTGATGAAGATGTTTTGAAAGCACTGGCATCTAAAGATGTCACGCAGGAAAACCTCATCGCCGCAGTCAAGGCAAGATTATAATACGGAGGTAAATTTCATATGGGCAGAAAAAATAATCGCAGGAAATATGTGTACAGCGGTTTTGAAAAGTATCTTCAGACCGCAAAATCGCCTGCTCCCAAGCGTGGCGAAGTATGGTTTGCCGACCTCGGCAGACACCCCAATTCAAGCGTACAGGGCGGATGTCGTCCCGTTATCATTCTCTCCAACAACATCGGCAACGAACACGCAGATACGGTCAACATTGTTCCGATGACCAGACATCTGAAAAAGCCGGAGCTTCCCTGTCACACGGAGATCACGCCCGACCACATCACGGACAAGCGGCAGTATCTTGGAACATCTATGGTGCTTGCGGAACAGGTCACAACGATCAGCAAGTACGCCCTGAGAAGCTATGTCGGAAAAATTGCGGATTCCGGCGTACTTTCCCGAATTGAACAGTCCGTTGCCGCACAGCTTGGAATTAAATTAAAGGAGAAAAACTTATGCCAGTCAATTTCGTAAATATCCCCGACGCTCTGAAACGCAACGCTTCGTTCTGCGTGTGGAAACTGGAGAAACGTAGCGGTCGTCCTACAAAAGTGCCGTATAATCCGAAAACGGGAAGTATGGCGAAAACGAATGATCCGTCCACTTTTGCAGACTTCAATACGGCAATGAAAGCCTATGCCATCGGCGGCTGGAACGGCATTGGCTACAGAGTTTCCGAGGGTATCGGTGCAATTGATATCGACCATTGTATTCGTGAGGATGGAAGTCTGAATGATATCGCTGCATCTATCCTCGGAATCTTCTCAACTGCATACTTTGAGAAATCTCCATCCGGCACAGGTCTGCGTGGATTTTTCAAGCTGTCACCCGATTTTGCCTATGATAAGACCGTCTACTACATCAACAACCGCAAGCATGGTTTGGAGGTCTATCTGCCGGGAACTACGAACCGCTTTGTGACGGTCACAGGCGATATGTTCCGTGCAGGAACGGTCACTCAGGATGATACTGCATTGCAAACGGCTCTCGACACCTTCATGAAGCGTACTGCAAAAGCATCCTCTGTTTTCAAGGGGAATCCCGTGTCTTACTTCACAGATGAACAGGTCATCAAGCACGCGTCGGAATCCAAATCCGGTGATAAATTTACAATGCTCTATGAGGGCAGGTGGAGTGAGGGCTACGACTCGCAGTCCGATGCGGATATGGCGTTTGTGTCGATGCTGTGCTTCTGGTGCGGCTGTGTGGAAGAACAGATTGATAGAATTTTCCGCAGCTCCAGTTTGATGCGTGACAAATGGGATCGTAAAACCGGCGATGCGACCTACGGTGAGATAACCATTCGTAACGCTGTATCTTCCTGCTCGGAAATCTACCGTCCTGTCAGCAGCCTGCCCGATGAAGATGATATCCTCCTGGACTTCACCGATCTTGATGCTGTTTCCATTCAGGATGAACGTGACCGCCGTGAGCGTGACGGATACACCTTTACTCCCGATTATCGGTTTCTCTCTACTGCCATTGAAGATTTATCTCCGCACACGAATCCTCGCTATGAATCCTTCCAGATTGGCAACGGCAGATTGTTCGTAGACTATTTCAGCCGAATCGCACTGATGAATGATACCCGTGGACGCTGGTATATCTATGACGGCAGAGTGTGGCGGCCCGATCCGCACGGAATTAAAATTGCGGAGATGGCAAAGGATCTGCGCTCCGCACTTCTCTCATTTGCGCCGACCATCACATCGGAAGATACCAGAGAGCGGTTCCTGAAACGCGTCAACAAACTCGATGAACGTAAGTATCGTGACCTCATGATAAAGGATGCCGCATCCGATCCTACGGTTACTGTGGATATGACCGCTTTTGACCGTGATAAGTTTGTTTTTAACTGTCATAATGGTACGATTAATTTGCTTACGAATGAATTCAAACCGCATGATCCTGCGGATATGCTCACAAAAATGACAGAGGTCGATTATGCTCCCGATGCCGTCTGCGACCGCTGGCTGACTTTTATGGATGAGGTTATGGAGGGTGATAAAGACAGAATCAAATATCTGCAAAAAGCAATCGGATATGCGATGTCGGGCGATACGAGATTAGAGTGTATGTTTATTCTTTATGGTGCAACCTCCCGAAACGGTAAGGGCACTACTATGGAGACGATTCTGCGCATTCTCGGTGAATACGGCAGAACTGCAAAGCCGGATATGCTCAGTAAAAAGGGTTTTGCAGATTCTTCCGGTCCTTCCGAAGATGTCGCACGTTTAAATGGCGCGAGAATGGTCAATGTGTCCGAACCTGAGAAATCTATGCAGATAGACGCTTCCCTCACAAAGCAGATGACGGGCAACAACATTCTGACCGCACGTTATCTGCGTGAGAATTCCTTCGAGTTCAAGCCGCAGTTCAAGCTGTTTATTGATACCAATCATCTGCCGCAGATTTCAGATATGACGTTGTTTGAATCTGACCGTATCAAGATCATTCCTTTTAACCGCCACTTTACCGCCGAGGAGCGTGACATCGACCTAAAGTCGTTCTTTGCAAAGTCCGAAAACTTGTCGGGTATCCTGAATTGGTGCTTGGAAGGCTTCAAACTGTATATGGCTGAAGGTCTGGATATGCCGGACTCCGTTGAGACCGCAACAAGGGAATATCGTCAGCAGTCTGATCGTATTATGATGTTTACGTCTCAATGTGTGAGGAAGAAGATCGGGCAGGAGCTGAGAGGAGCAGCGGTATACACACGCTACAAGACATGGTGTGCTGAGAATGGATTCAAGTACGAGAATGCCGCCAATTTCCGCAAGAAAATGGAACAGGCAGGATACGTTTATCAGCGTCGCAGACCGAGAGACGAGAAAGGTGCAGGTGCAACACCCATGGTAAACGACATTAGTTGGGTAGTTGGAGAAGAGCCGGAGTCTGATTTTGTGCCCGTGTCGGAATAAACACCGAAATATAGCCTTAAAAGGCTTACTGCAACATCTATTGTAGCTGATGTAGCCAGTAAATCTGGTTACTCTATATATGTTTATTTTATTATATATACTATACTAAAATATTAGCTACATTAGCTACAATATAAGAAATATAGACTTTAGGACTTTATCAAAATAAGATCTTTGCGGCTTGCGGTTTGAACTTCGGACAAAAGCCGTGTGTAAAAAATGACCGTCAGGCATCACCCTGACAGAAAAGGAGATTATCATGAGAGTAATTACAAGTGAACAAGTATCCGCAGGACATCCCGACAAGATCTGTGACCAGATTGCAGATGCAATCGTGACTGATTGTTTGAAAAACGATAAGAACAGCCGTGTCGCCATCGAGTGCCTTTTCAAGAACCGCAACCTTATCATCGCCGGTGAACTGACAAGCACTCATGAGCCGAACTATAATGCACTGGTGCAGCAGGTATTCAACCGCATTAACGGCAATGGCAGTGATGATTCCGGACTTGATTACAAGCTGGACTTCACCGCCGATGATCTGGATATTACCATTCTGATTGACCGTCAAAGCAGCGACATTGCTCTCGGTGTGAATACAGGCGGTGCGGGAGATCAGGGAATGTGTTATGGCTATGCTACTAACGAGACACCAGAGCTTCTGCCGATCCCTTATGTACTGGCTACGAGATTTCTGGAACTTCTCAAAGCCTATCCCTGTCGTATGCTGAAAGCAGATGCCAAAGCACAGGTCAGCTACGACTATGACAGCGGCAGAATCACTACTTTCCTCTGCTCGGTGCAGCATATTCCGAATGTGGATGTTGAGGACTTCCGCGACATTATCGAAAAGCTGATGGTAAGAACAGCGACTGCCTATGGTCTGAATACCGACTTTGTAAAGCTCGTCAATCCGACCGGCAGATTTATCCTTGGAAGCTCTTTTGCCGACTGTGGTGTTACAGGACGCAAGCTTGCCTGTGACACCTACGGCGGCATCGGTCATATCGGCGGCGGTGCGATGTCCGGTAAGGATCCGTCAAAGGTTGACCGCAGTGGTGCGTATGCGGCAAGAAAAATCGCAAGAGATATTGTCAGCGCAGGGTATGCGGATAAAGCAGAGGTACAGATTGCGTATGCTATTGGTGTCGCAGAACCAGTGTCAGTGTATGTGGAGACCTTTGGTACAGAGAAACAGGACGCAGAGTTTATTAACCAGTATGTCCGTGAGAACTACGACCTCACACCGAAAGGAATTATCGAGGGGCTGCATCTGCTCGATGTGAATTACAACGCTGTTTCCGCATACGGGCACTTCGGAAAAAAGGAGTTTCCTTGGGAGAGGTAAAAAAACTTTAAAAAATCTTGAAAAAATTTTCTGTTGATACTTCTGAAATACCCTCTCCCACGACAGTATATGAGGGGCATAGTTCAGACCCGACCACAAGACAACTTACGGGACTGAACGCCCTTATCATAATGAAACAATTACTACTGTAGGAAGGAGGCAAAACCATGCCCAGCAGACCAAATACACCATGCCGACATTCCGGCTGTGCGGCACTTGTTCCTTATGGCAGCAAGTATTGCGACAAGCACAGATTATTTCATCCGGAGGACACACGCTCCGCCGGCAGCCGAGGCTACGGCAGCGCATGGAACAAGGCTCGCAAGCGTTACCTTGAAACACATCCACTGTGTGTAGAATGCATGAAGCGAGGACGATATGTCAAGGCAACCGATGTGGATCACATCAAGCCGCACCGAGGAGATAAGATTCTCTTCTGGGATCAGAACAATTGGCAAAGTCTCTGCCATTCGTGTCACAGTATCAAAACCCGAAACGAGGATCACACCCCTGAGTACAAATACTGACCACTTGAACTTGCAGTACGATTGTAACTCGGGGGTGTACCTATGGGACTGAGGCAGCCACCGGGGGCGGGTTCACTTCTCTACGCTAAGGCGAACAGAAGACCGTCGCCCCCTCTCGTGCTAAAATTCGCAGAATTGCAGGGGCGGGGCCCCTTTGTGGCTTTAACATCAAAGTTTTTTGCTGCGGCAGAGTATGTGGAAATGCTGATATTTCGGGATTTTTCACGATATTCTGTTGAAAAGTTGTTGTCTGAAAAATCCGCAGAGTTTCGTTACAAATCATACTGAAAAATGGCGTTTTTACGTCAAAAATCACTTGTAAAACCATCATTTTTGCGTTTTACCGCATGATAGATTATGCACTTGGCGGAGCCCGTGTGGATACCAAAAAGATGCGAAGTTAAGCCGAAAAGGATGATGACCTATGACAGATGAACAGAAAAACGCTATACGTGCAATGCGGCTCAAAGGATACGGATATAAGGCAATCGGCAAGGCGCTGGATCTGAGTGAGAACCGGGTGCAGATTTACTGCCGATCTCACGGTCTTGCCGGCTCTGCTGAGCTGGTAAAACTGAATTATCCGATCTGGTGTCAGAAAAACAGCCGCTGTATTATCTGCGGTATAAAAATCACTCAGCCCAAAACCGGGCGGAGAAAAAAGTTCTGCTCCGGACGCTGCAGAACAAGATACTGTCGGGAGAAAATGGAGGAATAAACATGACGCTGACAGAAAAATTCATATCCGATGCGATATATCTCGATGCAGGCGCAGAGATCATATACGGCAGCGATGAGATATTCGATACTTACCCATGCTGCTTCCCTACTGTAGAATTACAGCTTATGGCAACGGACGCTCTTGTGGAAGTCGCTGACCGTATCCGACTGGAAAAGGGTTTCAAGCCTATGCATCCGAGAGACGGCAGAACCGATGATGTGGACAATGACGGGTGGTATGATTTTTATATCGGAATCAGCAAACTGCCCGGCGAAAATCAGGAGTACCGGCTTGACAACAGCATTACTTTCATCGTTGCGAATTCCGATTCTGACGATGACGAGGAAATCTATAGCATTGACCTGACTGCGGACGAGCAATCGATAATTCTTGAAATACTGAACGCACAATGCAGGCGGTATCACGGAAAGGATATTGCTGTAATGCTTGCCGAAGCGGAAAAGGAGATGATGGATTGAAGATAATCAAGCGGAACGGATGTGAAGTTCCCTATGACTGCGAAAAAATAAGAGTTGCAATTACAGCGGCGAACAATGATGTTAATGACAGGATAAGTGATACGGTTATCGGCTTTATTGTCGGCAATGTAGAAAAGCGTTGCGCATCCCTTGCAAGACCTGTCCACGTCGAAGAAGTCCAGGACATGGTTCTCGATGAGCTTGACAAAGCCGAAGCTTACAAACTTGCAAGACATTACAGCGAGTACCGACTGCTCCATGAACAGCATCGAAGAATGAATACCACGGACGGCAAGATCCTGAGTCTCCTTGAACGTAACAATGAGGAAGCCAAGCAGGAAAACGCCAACAAGAATCCGATCATCAACAGCACCCTTCGGGACTATATGGCTGGAGAGGTCAGCAAGGATATCTGCCGCCGATTTCTCTTTCCGGAGGATATTATTGCTTCACATGATGACGGTATCATCCATGTACACGACCTTGACTACATCGCTGAACCAATGCATAACTGCTGTCTTGTAAATCTGGAAGATATGCTGCAAAACGGAACGGTCGTATCCGGTACTATGATCGAAAAGCCCCATAGCTTTTCCACCGCCTGCAATATCGCAACACAGATCATTGCGCAGGTGGCGTCGAATCAGTATGGCGGTCAGACGATTTCTCTGGCACATCTTGCGCCCTTTGTAGATATCAGCCGGCAGAAGATCAGAGCAGAGATATTCGAGGAGGTAAACTGCGATTGCGGATGTAAGTTGAGCGAAGATAAAATCAATCATATCGTGGAAAAGCGTGTGCGCCGGGAAGTCAAGCGCGGGGTGCAGACCATTCAGTATCAGATAAATACACTACTCACAACTAACGGTCAGACTCCTTTTGTGACGGTGTTCATGTATCTTGATGAAGTTCCGGCAGGACAAGCTCGTGATGACCTTGCAATGATTATTGAAGAAACTCTTTTGCAGCGAATTGAGGGCGTGAAGAACAAAAAGGGCGTGTGGATCACTCCGGCATTCCCAAAACTCATTTATGTTCTTGACGAGGACAATATTTCTTCGGAATCGAAATATTACTATTTGACCGAACTTGCGGCAAAGTGTACCGCAAAGCGCATGGTTCCCGACTATATCTCTGCAAAAATCATGAGAAAACTGAAAAGCGATGTGTATGCCTGCATGGGCTGTCGGAGTTTTTTGACTCCATCGGACGATCACAAATACTATGGCAGATTTAATCAGGGTGTTGTGACAATCAACCTTGTGGATGCTGCTTGCAGTTCTGACAGTGACAAAGAAAAGTTCTGGCAGATCCTCAATGAACGCTGCGAGTTATGTTTCAAGGCACTCATGTGCAGGCATAATCGTCTGAAAGGTACGCCGTCCGATGTTGCCCCAATTTTATGGCAATATGGTGCGCTTGCCCGGCTCGGTAATGGTGAAACGATTGATAAATTGCTGTATAACAATTACAGCACCATTTCTCTCGGCTATGCCGGAATTGCAGAAATGACCTATCGCATGAAAGGCTGCTCTCATACAGAGCCGGAGGGAAAGGAATTTGCACTCCGTGTAATGCGGTTTCTGAATGATAAGTGTGCTGACTGGAAAGCAAAAACAAATATCAGTTTTTCACTGTACGGCACGCCAATGGAATCGGTCACATACAAATTTGCACAGTGCCTGCAAAAGCGATTCGGCATCATACCCCATGTGACGGATAAGAGCTATATCACCAACAGCTATCATGTTCATGTAACTGAGCCAATAGACGCATTTTCAAAGCTGTCCTTTGAGGCAGAGTTTCAGCAGCTTTCTCCCGGCGGTGCGATAAGCTATGTGGAAGTACCTAATCTCCAGAACAATATCCCAGCGGTACTGTCAGTAATGCGATTTATCTACGATAAAATCATGTACGCCGAGCTGAACACCAAGTCCGACTATTGTCAAGCCTGCGGATTTGACGGAGAAATACAAATCACGGAAGAGGACGGCAAGCTGATATGGCAGTGTCCGAACTGTGGAAACCGCGATCAGCGTACTATGAATATCTGTCGGAGAACCTGCGGCTATCTCGGTACGCAATACTGGAATCAGGGAAGAACCGCTGAAATCAAGGATTGGGTGATGCATTTATGAATTACTGCGGTTTGAAGAAAACGGACATCGCCAACGGTGACGGTGTGCGTGTATCACTGTTTGTGTCCGGCTGTCGGAATCACTGCATTGGCTGTCATAATCCCGAAGCGTGGGATTTTAACTACGGTCAGCCGTTCACGATAGAAACAGAAAATGAGATAATCGAGGCTCTGCGTCCTTCGTGGATTCAGGGACTTTCTGTTCTCGGCGGTGAGCCGTGTGAAGAAGAAAATGAAAAAGTGTTGATTCCTTTTTTGAAACGAGTATGTGAGGAATTGCCGGAGAAAGATATCTGGCTGTACAGCGGATACAACTACGAGATGCTGCGTGGTGAAGAAATTCTGAAATACGTTGACATCCTTGTGGACGGTCCGTTCCTGCCGGAGCGGAGGGATGTGTCTCTTGCATTTCGAGGAAGCAGGAATCAGAGGATACTGCGGCTGCGAAATGGGGTACGGATATGACAACTAAACAGAATATCCGCTGTAATTTCTGCAGATGCGCTTTTGTACCTGAGCCGAAAACGCAGCGTGATGGTGAGATCGAGTACACCTTCTTCAACTGTGATTACTGCGGAAAGGCATATATTGTGTCCGTTACCGATGCAGCCTTGCGGAAGAATATTCAGAAATACGCCGCACTTGCAGAACAGCAAAAGAAAAAGCCAATGAGTGAACAGGCGCTTAGAGAAATTGCCAATTTGAAAGAAAAGAATTTGAAAAGAGCCGCAGAGCTGCGGCAGATGTATATTCGGGAGGGATAAAATGAAAACAGCAGAACTTCGTATGATTCCTGTTTCTGAGCTGAAGCCTGCGGAATACAATCCGCGCAAAAAGCTGAAGCCCGGCGACAAGGAATATGAAAAAATTAAAAACAGCATTAAGGAATTCGGCTTTGCCGATCCGCTTGTTGTGAATGCAGATATGACCATTATAGGTGGACATCAGAGACTGACCGTGGCAATGACGCTTGGTTACACCGAAGTCCCCTGTGCGGTGGTCGATGTAGATAAAGTCCGTGAAAAAGCACTGAATATTGCTTTGAACAAGATCACAGGCGCGTGGGATGAAAATCTTTTAGCTGAACTGCTCGAAGATATTCAAATCAGCGATTTTGACCTCGGCAAAACCGGCTTTGATCCGCCGGAAATCGAGCAGCTTTTTAATCAGGTGCATGATAAGCAGGTCAAAGAGGACGGATTCGATGTTGATGAAGAATTGCAAAAGCCGACATTTTCACACCCCGGCGACATCTGGCATCTGGGGCGGCATGGCGTCATTTGCGGCGACAGTACAATTTCTGAGACATACACAAGTCTGATGGACAGTCAAAAAGCAAATCTCGTTCTGACCGATCCTCCGTATAACGTTGATGTTGAGGAGACCGCCGGAAAGATCATGAACGATAACATGAGCGACAGTGATTTTTACAACTTCCTGCTTGCCGCTTATAAATGTATGCACGAGAATCTTGCCGATGACGGCAGCATTTATGTATGGCACGCCGATACCGAGGGGCTGAACTTCAGAAAGGCTTTCAAGGACGCAGGATTTTTCCTTTCCGGCTGCTGTATCTGGAAGAAAAATGCGCTTGTCCTCGGCAGAAGTCCTTATCAGTGGATTCATGAGCCTTGCCTTTTCGGCTGGAAAAAGAAAGGCAAGCACCAGTGGTACGCCGACCGCAAGCAGACTACTGTGTGGGAATACAATAAGCCCAAGAGCAGTCCGGATCACCCGACGACTAAGCCAATCACGCTAATGGCATATCCAATTAAAAACAGCACTATGACAAACGGCATTGTCCTTGATCCGTTCCTCGGCAGTGGTTCAACGCTTATCGCCTGCTGTGAAACAGACCGCATTTGCCGCGGCATCGAGCTTGATCCGAAATTCGTGGATGTCATTGTTAACCGTTTCCGCAGTTGGTGCGAGGAAAAGCAGACTACAGCCGATGTGTATGTTCTGCGTGACGGACAGAAATTAACCTATGAGAAAGCTCTTGCAGAAATGCCGCAGGACGGTGATGCAAATGGGTGAACTGAAACCGCAGCTTCATGTAGTCAGCCTGTCCGGTGGAAAAGACTCAACTTGTATGTTACTGAAAATGCTTGAAATGGGAATGCAGGTCAATCTTGTTTTATTCTGTGATACTACGCTCGAATTTTCGGAAGTCTACTCACATTTGCGTAAAATTGAGAAAAACACAGGCATCCAAATCACCACAGTAAAAAGTGAATACAGCTATGAATACCTTATGTTTGACAAGCCCATCAAGCGTAAAAAACCGGAATTGCAAGGCAAGACCGGATTCAGCTGGGCGGGTCCGTTAATGCGGTGGTGTACCAATCTTCTGAAAACCGTACCCCGTGAAAAGTATCTCCGGGAACTGAAAAAGAAGTACGATGTGATCGAATACATCGGCATTGCCGCTGACGAAACGGAGCGTATCACGCATAAATGCAACAGCCGTCCAAATGTCCGCCTGCCGCTTGTGGAATGGGGCATGACCGAAGCCGACTGTCTGCAATACTGCAAGGAGCGAGGCTACGACTGGGGCGGACTGTATGAAAAATTCGGACGTGTATCCTGTTGGTGCTGTCCGCTGCAGCCGTTAGCGGAACTGCGGATTCTCTATTACGACTTCCCTGACATCTGGAAACAGCTCAAAGAATGGGATGATAAAACATGGCGCACTTTCAAGCCCGGATGGTCAGTCCTTCAGCTTGAGGTGCGATTTGATTTTGAAAAGGAATGGCAGGACAGCGGGAAGCAGCTCGGCACTAAGGAATTCCGTCAAGAACTGAAAAAGAAACTGGAGGATATGAATGACTGGTAAAAATGAAATTATGATTTTCACCAATGAAGAATTCGGTGAAATCAGAACGACCGTAGTGAATGGCGAGCCGTGGTTTGTAGGGAAAGATGTAGCTGCTGTACTCGGCTATGCTGACACTAATAAGGCAATCGCAATGCACGTCGATATCGAAGATAAACTCAACGACAAAACGGCGTCGAGTTTGGGACAGCGAGGTGGTTGGCTCATCAACGAGTCAGGTTTGTATTCACTCATCCTTTCCAGCAAGCTCCCCGATGCAAAGAAATTTAAGCGTTGGGTAACAGCAGAGGTTCTTCCTGCGATCCGCAGGCACGGACTGTATGCTGTGGACGCTCTTCTTGATAATCCGGATTTTGCAATTCAGGCTTTTACGGCTCTCAAAGAGGAGCGCGAAAAAAGAAAAGCTCTCGAAGCAAAAACCGCAGCACAGGCACAGCTGATCGAGGAAATGCAGCCGAAAGCGTCTTACTATGACATCGTACTGAGCTGCAAGGAGCTTGTTACTGTGAACGCCATTGCCAAGGACTACGGAAAATCGGCTGTCTGGCTGAATAAGTGGCTGCATGAGCATGGCGTCCAGTACAAGCAGGGCAAAATGTGGCATCTGTATCAGAAGTACGCCGACAAGGGTTATACGCAGTCAAAAACTTATGCGATTCCCGATGACAGCGGCGACTCTCATGCAAAACCGCTGACCTGCTGGACGCAGAAGGGCAGACTTTTCCTTTACAACCTGATGAAAGAAAACGGCATACTGCCGCTGATCGAGCAGAACCATGACGAAGCGTGAATGTGCAATCGTAACTGCATACACAGATATTTCCATGCTCAAAGGCGATGACCTGAAATATCTGTATGACTATCTGTCAGGACTTATCGGCAGATCGATCTATTCGCATGAAATTCCTGTAGTTTGTATGCAGTTCCGTGAACAGATCAAAGAGGATTTTATTGATCTGTGCAGGAATGCAGCCGATGAGTGAGCTTATTAAAAGCATCAGTTACGATCAAGGCGAGATCATCCGCAATATTCTGAAACTCCATGTGCCAGAGGGAAAAATCGACTGTGATCCGACCTTCAGCACTGGTGCTTTCTATCGGAACACTGGAATCGATGCTCCTGCACTCCGCTTTGACATATCTCCACAACGGAGTGATGTGGTGAAAGCTGATGCACGGAAACTTCCGCTTGCAGACAACAGTATCTCCTGCATTATGCTTGATTCGCCTTTTCTGGCTACAAAAGGGAAATCATTGAAAAACAGCAACGGCAATATCATCAACAGGCGTTTCGGTGTATATCCCGATGAAAAGAGCTTGCATCGGTGCTACTCGGATATGCTCGCAGAAGCATACAGAGTGCTGAAACCAGACGGCATCTTGGTATTCAAATGTCAGGATAAAGTCAGCAGCGGCAAGCAGTATATGAGCCATGTGTATATTATGAATGAAGCGGTGATGATAGGATTTTATCCGAAAGACTTGTTTATCCTGCTTGCGAAAAGTCGCCTTGTTGCAGCATGGCAAAGAAATCAGAAACACGCTCGAAAATTTCACAGCTATTTTTTGGTGTTTCAGAAAAATAACAGGCGTATTGAATATGCCTGAGATCGGAGGTAAAATGAAACAGAATAAACTTACACTTGGAAGTCTTTTTGCCGGATCAGGCGGATTTCCGCTTGGCGGTATTCTTGCCGGTATAGAGCCAAAGTGGAGTTCAGAAATTGAACCGTTCCCGATTCTGGTAACGCATAAGAGACTGCCGCAAGTAAAGCATTACGGCGATGTGAGCAAATTGAAGGGGGGGGATCTTGGGGCTGTCGATATCATAACATTCGGCAGCCCTTGTTAGCCAAGATCTGAGTATCGCCGGAAAACGCGCCGGAATCCATGACGGCAACAGGTCAAACCTATTCTTTCAGGCAATCAGAATCATTAAAGAAATGAGGGATGCAACAAATGGAAAATATCCAAGATACTGCGTGTGGGAGAATGTCATGGGCTGCTTCTCCTCAAACGGAGGAAATGATTTCAAAGCTGTCCTCGAAGCAGTTATCGGAGTTAAAGAAGAAGGGATCGAGGTGCCTCCGCCTAAGAATCACCGATGGCCAAAAGCGGACGTATATCTGGGAGACGGATGGAGCGTGGCTTACCGAGTTTTCGACGCTCAATACTGGGGCGTCCCCCAGCGAAGAGCAAGAATCTACCTTGTCGCAGATTTTGCTGGCGGAAGTGCCGGAGAAGTATTATTTAAGTCCGAAGGCGTGTCTGGGTATACTCCGCAGAGCTTCCGTTCGTGGCAAGGGACTTCCGGAGGTGCTGAAGAAAGCTCTGGAACGGCAGGCAGGCGGTCTGACACTGGAAGTGGAGTCCTCTGTGTAAATACACAGGGAAACAGCGGCGTTGGTATCACAGAGGACAAGTCACTCGCATTGGTTTCACAAGACCACGGCAATCATCCTGCGGTGCTTCATGCGGCAGGATTCTCCACGGAACACAGCGCAAAAGCCCGAAGCATCGGATACGGGGAGGAAGTATCTCCGACTTTGAGAGCCGGTGTTGTTCCGGCAGCGATGGAACTTCAACGATTCAGTATTGAGAACCACCCTACAGACGGTCGGGTGAAGATCCGTGAGGATGAAAAGTGTCAGACTCTTTGCAGCAGAGCCGGAACAGGCGGCAACAATGTACCGCTTGTGGCTGAACCGATCACGCTGAAAATACGCTGCGGTAAACCGGGCGGTGGGAAAGGAGCGCAGGTCACTTATGATAAGGCATCAACATTGGCAACAAACAACGACCAGACACTATTTCAGCCCGAAATAAAGGCATTCGGTGTATGCAGTAAGCATTCCAATGCGATGATGTCGGATAATCCAAACAGCGGTTTTTATGAAGCGAAAACCAGTCGTACCCTCGACCAAAGCGGCGGAAACTCCGTCACATCAAATCAGGGCGGAATCTGCGTGGTAGCTCCTGCACCGGAAACCTACGATGTGCGATTTACCTCGGACGGCACGAAGAACGCAAGAGGTCACTGCTATCCTACAGAAATCTCACGCTGTCTTGATACAAGCGAAACGAACCCCGATAGTAACCAAGGCGGTGTATGCGTTGTTGCATTAGAGCCGGGAGCAGTGTCGAGAGTCGGCGGTCATGTCTACAGCGACGGCAAAAGCGGAACGCTCCGTGCCAATGCCGGAGATAATCAGCAGGCTGTCATGATGCCGGAGACATACTCGCTGCAAGGCTCGATGATAGGTCGCTCCGATAAGAACGGTCCGCAGGGTGACGGCATCAACGAGGATGTATGTTTTACGCTCAACACCTCGGACAGACACGCAGTCGCAGCACCCGAAAACGACCACTACTCCACGAGCAAAAATTCTCATCACACTGTTGCAGCACATGAACAGGCAAATACGCTGGTTGCATCGGACTGGAAAGATCCTCCGCTTGTCAATGATACTCCAAATCAAGAATCGACATATATCGTCCGCAGGCTGACCCCTGTGGAATGTGCAAGATTGCAGGGCTTTCCCGATTGGTGGTGTGCTGACCTTGCTACCCCCGATCCTTCAGATGATGAAATTGCATTCTGGACTGAGGTATGGGAAACTTGGCGCAGCATTACAAATCCCAACGGCAAGCCGAAAACAGAAAAGCAGATCAGAAAATGGCTTGCTGATCCGTACACGGATAGTGCAGAGTACAAGCTGTGGGGAAATGGCTGCGCACTTCCAAATGTCTTGTTTGTCCTTGCCGGAATCGCCTATTTTGCGAACGATGCAGCAAATTGTGAATGGAGTGATACTAAGTCAGACGATTAACCGTTGCGTGACGGCTTGACATTCAAATC
>JAMPAJ010000013.1 GCA_023667265.1 Alistipes sp. | reverse complement strand
CCGTGGTGTCAAGGATATTCTTGTCATCTGTGCAGACGGACTTACAGGCATTAAATAAGCTGTAACAGCGGCATTTTCACATACCGAGCTTCAGCGTTGTATCGTTCATCAGGTACGAAATACGCTTAAGTACGTAGGCGAAAAGAACGAGAAGGAGTTTGCTAACGACCTGAAAATGATATATCATGCACTTTCTGAGGATGCTGCACTTGAACAGCTCGACCGTGTGACCGAAAAATGGGAAAAGGATTATCCGAATGCAATGAAGAGCTGGAACAAGAACTGGGACGTAATATCGCCGATTTTCAAGTTTTCATCAGATGTCAGAAAGGTCATCTGTACTACCAATGCCATTGAAAGCCTGAACAGCAGCTACCGCCGCCTGAATAAGCAGAGGAGCGTATTTCCGAGCGATACGGCGCTTCTGAAGGCGCTGTATCCGGCAACTCATGAAATAGCAAAAAAATGGACCGTACCGCTGAGAAACTGGGGTAAGGTCCTGGGAGAGCTTGAGACACCGACCCCAATTTTGTGTAACCGCGAAATAGTGCAGAAATAAAAGAGAAAAATTTCTATGATGAGACCGAAGGATAAGCCATTGGTCTTATCTGCATATTAGAGCGTGTTCACATAAAATTAATGTGCGGATTTTCGAGCATAATTTTTGCGGATACAAGGCAAAAAAGCGAAAGCATACTGTCGTATGGTAAGCTTTTTTAACGCAGTAGCCGTTAAAATTTGCCGAAAAGACGTGCGTTACATTTTTATGTGAACACGCTCTAGTCTTTCTTTTCCGGTCGGCGAGCCATTGGAAGAATTTAATATTATTTTCAAAAAAATCATTCAGGAAAACAGAGCTTAAACTCAGAACCTTCATCAACTTCTCCATAAGCTTCAATTTTTCCTCCGTGACGTTCCATAATTCTCTGGCAAAGTGCAAGTCCCACACCATTTCCGTCAAATTTTTCAGCTGAATGAAGTCTCTGGAAAATCTTGAAGATTTTATCTGCATATTTCATATCAAATCCCGCTCCATTATCTTTCACGGAAATAATATGACAGCCATTTTCGGAATAATATTTTACTTCTATAATAGCATTTTCTTTATGTGAAGTAAATTTAAATGCGTTGGATATAAGATTTTTCACAATCATTTCTATAAGAACTTCATCGCCGTTTATATGCGGAATTTTGTCGCATTCAAATAAAATATTTCTGTCGGGTTCAAGCGATTTAAACTCACTGAAAACATCACGGAATATCATTTCAATATCCACCTGTTCGTTTTCTGGAATAACATTGCACATTCTTGAAAATTCAAGCAGACTGTCAATCATATCAGCCAATTTTGTGACTTTGCGGTCTATCATATCTGCGATTCCTATTATTTCCGTATCGCCTGTTTCTGTGGATATATCTTTCAGAGTATCAATAAGCATTGAAATTGCATTCAAAGGCGATTTCAAATCGTGCGATACCGATGAACAGAACATATTAAGCTCATTATTTGTAGCTATCAGCTCATTCTTCTGATGTGAATTTTCGATGTGAGTCTTTACTCTCGCAAGGTATTCCTCATTTGTAAACGGCTTTACTATATAATCACAACCGCCGACGGCAAAGCCCTGTTTTATCACTTCCGGATTATTTTCGGAAGTGATAAAAATAACAGGGGTATTTTTAGTATTTTTATTTAATTTTATACGTCTGCAAACTTCCAGACCGTCCATATCGTCCATTTTTATATCAAGCATAATAATATCGGGTCTGCGTTCCGCAAGAAATTCAAGCGCATCTTTTCCGCTTGTAACGGCATAGATAGTATAACCGCTGTTTTTCAGGATTCTGCCTGCGTAAGCTATATGTTCCAGAATATCATCGACAATAAGCACAGAAAAATTTTTCTTCATATTTGCCACCTGTCAGTCCGTCATAAGCTTCTGCACTTCTGCTTTATCTGCCTTTGCCGTCTGATTACGATATATAATTTCACCGTGTTCCATAACATTAACAAAATCAGTATTCTGCATTACAAAATCAAGATACTGTTCAACAAGCAGAATCGTTATGCCTTTCCAGTCGTTGATTTTCTTAATCGCCGTACCTATATCCTGAATAATTGACGGCTGAATACCTTCTGTAGGCTCGTCAAGAATCAATATTTTTGGCTCGGCAACCAATGCCCTTGCAATAGCAAGCTGTTGCTGCTGACCACCCGATAAATCACCGCCCTTGCGCTTAGCAAACTTTGGAAGAATCGGGAACAAATCATAGATATAATCGGGAATTTTTCCCTTACCTCCGAGAGGCTGTAAACCAAGTTCAATATTTTCCTGAACGGTCATCTGCGGAAAAATATCACGTCCCTGCGGAACATACCCTATACCGAGCTTCACACGCTCATAGACGGGCTTTTTGATTATATCTTTCCCGTCAAATAATATGCTTCCCGACGGTGTTTTAACAATGCCCATAATACTTTTCAGCGTTGTGCTTTTTCCGACGCCGTTTCTGCCGATAAGTCCGACAATTTTTCCTTTTGGTACGTCAAAGCAGAGATTTTCAATAACTCTGCTTTCGCCGTAATAGGAATCAACATTTTTAAGTTTCAGCATATTATTCACCTCCTCTTCCGAGATATACCGCCTGAACGGTTTCATCAGCAAGAACGTCGTCTATATTACCTTCCATAAGAAGCTTACCCTCGTGAAGTACAGTTACAATGTCCGCCGTCTGCTTGACAAATTCCATATCGTGTTCAATAACGATGATAGTACATTCTTTTTTGATTTCCTGTAAAATTTCGCCTGTCCTGAATGTTTCGGGCTTGCCCATACCTGCCGCAGGCTCGTCAAGCATAATGATTTCGGGCTTTGAAACAAGCTGCATTGCAATTTCCAGCCACTGCTTTTCGCCGTGTGCAAGACTTCCCGCTCTGACATCTGCCCTATCATCAAGCTCAACACGTTTCAGCGTATTGTGAATATTTTTCATTTCTTCTGCCGACGGTTTTCTGAATATCGAATCCAGAATACCCTTGTGACCTTTCAGTGCAAGAATCATATTCTCCTCCACAGTAAGATTCACAAAAACAGACGGCACTTGAAATTTACGTCCTATGCCCTCGTGAACTATCTTGTATTCCTTCATACCTGTAAGGCGAACGGGTTCTTTGCCCTGCGGATGAAAAATTACTGTTCCCGAAGTCGGCTTTGTTTTGGCACAGATTATATCAAGCAAAGTTGTTTTTCCTGCTCCGTTAGGACCGATAAAGAAATGCACGGTATTTCTCTTGACCTGCGTTTTAACTTCCGTCAGTGCATAAAAGCCGTCGAAGCAAACGGAAATATTGTTTATTTCAAGAACTGCATCAGTCATATTACTTCGCCTCCTGCTTTTTGTTTTTTAATTTTCTGAAAATTGACGGAAGCTGTTCCGAAACGATTCCAACAATACCTTTTCTGAAGAAAAGAATAGTCACGCAGAAAACCGCACCGATAATATACTGCCATATTTCAACCATACTTCCCGAGCTGAGATTGTATTCGCAGAGATTAATCAGGAATGCACCGATTACCGCACCTATTATAGTACCACGTCCGCCGACCGCTACCCATATAACCATTGTAATCGAATATGAAATAGTCATCTGCGACGGCGTAATGCTTCCGTTGAAATTTACGAAAACAGCACCTGCAATTCCTGCAAAAACAGCGGAAAGCACATAGATAAAATTCTTATATGCCGATACTTTATAGCCCGAAAAATACGTCCTGTTTTCGCCGTCACGGATTGCAATAAGAAGCTTGCCGAATTTTCGTCCCGTAAGGAATTTTGATACCGCATAGACCGCAACCATAAGGGCAAGTGCAAGATAGAACAACTTGAACATCTGACCCTGATTTGCCGAACCTTTAATGCTTCCGAAAACGGTTTTGATTTCAGTTATACCGACATTTCCGTTTGTGTACGGCGAAAGTGCGATAAATATCGAATATACAGCCCACGTCAGAGCCTGTGAAATTATCGAGAAATATACTCCCTTAACTCTGTTTCTGAATATGAAAAAACCGATAATATATGCAACAACTGCGGGTACTGCGATAATCAGTATAACCGAAAGTATCAGTGAATTGAACGGCTTCCAGATTAACGGCAGTTCAGTAAGTCCTCCGACGTGCATAAAATCAGTGATTTTTCCGCCTGTCTCCTGCAATTTCAGATACATAGCCATACAGTAACCGCCGAGTGCGAAATAAAGTCCGTGACCGAGACTGAGTATCCCTGTATAGCCCCATATCAAGTCAAGTCCCATTGCTACGATTGCAAACGCAATGCACTTGCCCAGAAACAATACCGTTGACGAACCGCTGAGAAGTCCCGCATTAAGCAGTAACGGCATACAAGCAAGTATGATTACGATTACTCCGAAGCAGATATTTGAACCTTGTTTTCTTATAAGTTTCAATGCGCTTCCTCCTCTCATTCGTCAAGATTACGGCTTTTTATTACAAACAAGCCCTGCGGACGTTTCTGCAAGAAAATAATCACGATAAGCAAAACGATTGCCTTTGCGATAGTAGACGATGTATAGTGTTCCGTGAAGATACTTGCCGAACCGATAATCGTCGAGCCTATAACAGTACCGCCGAGATTTCCGACGCCGCCCAGAACAACCGCCATAAACGAGTTTACAATGTAACTTTGTCCTACTGTTGAATCAATCGAACCGAGCAGAGCGATTGAACAGCCTGCGATTCCTGCAAGTCCCGAGCCGATTGAAAAAGTGATATTATCAACCTTTCGGGAATTTATTCCCATACATTTCGCCATAGTCCTGTTCTGCATAACCGCTCTCATCTGTCTGCCGAAATTGGATTTGTACATAATAACCCATATCATAAGCATACAGAGGGCTACCATAAGCAGAATAAAAAGTCTGTTGTATGAAAAAGTACAACCGCCAATTTCAATGCCGCCGTTCAGAAATGACGGTGCGGTTACGTTTACACCCTGCGTTCCGAAAATACTTCTCACCGCCTGCTGTAAAATAAGACTTATGCCCCAGGTTGCAAGCAGACTATCTATTTCTCTGCCATAAAGCCTTGATATTACGAATCTTTCAAGCAGACTTCCGAGTAGAAAAGTCATTCCGAATGCCACCGGGATCGCCACAATATAGTATATATCACTTCCGCCGAACTTTGCGAAAATCTGCTGTGTGACATAAGTCATATACGCACCAATCATAACAAATTCGCCGTGCGCCATATTGATTACTTTCATAAGACCGAACGTTATTGCAAGACCGAGAGACGTAAGTAAAATAATCGAACTCAGGCTCAGACCGTTAAAAAGTGTATTTATAAACTGTTCCATTATCTACACTCCTTTTTCTGAAAAACAGCACAGCATTGAAATTCACTGTGCTGTTTTCCGTGAAATAATTATTATTTATTCAAGCGGCTGAATACCTGCCTCAACTGCCCACTGATATGTTGAAAGATACGGATCGGGCGCAACAGGGTCGGTTGAATAGACCTCGCTGATAAGTCCGTCCGTTCCGACAACACCGATTCTTACAGGCTTTACAAGATGATGATTGTCGCCCTGAATTGCAACAGTACCTTCGGGTGCGTTAAATGAAATACCGCCGTCTTCAACAGCCTTTATAACATCACCGACTTCAAAGCTTCCAGCCTTTTCGCAGGCTGATTTCCAGAGATATACAGCGTCATAAGCTGCTTCGGCAGGGTCGGAAGTTACTCTTGAATCGCCGTATTTTGCCTTGTATGCACTTACAAAAGCGCTGTTTTCCGCCGTGTCTGTAGTCTGATAGTAGTTCCACGAAACCATATGACCGTTGAGAATATTTGAACCGATTGTTGCAACTTCCTCCTCAGCAATTGAGAAAGACATTGTCATAAAATCATCGCTTGTATAGTTCTTTTCGCTCATCTGCTTGAAAAACGAAACATTGCCCGTGCCGTTGAGCGTATTGATGATAACATCGGGCTGTGCAGCTTCAATCTTTGAGATGATAGCCGCAAAATCCGTCTGGTCCATATCAGCGTATTCCTCGCCGACCACATTAAGACCGGCATTTTCAATCTGTGCGTTGATAATCATATTTGCGGTACGTGGGAATACGTAATCCGAACCGAGCAGGAAGAAATCTTCATATCCCTGTTCAATCAGATAATCAATAGCCGGCACAATCTGCTGATTGGGCGCAGCTCCTGTGTAAATGATATTTTGCGATGATTCCATACCCTCGTACTGAACGGGATACCAGAGAAGCGAGCCGTAATCCTCAACAATAGGCTTGACAGCTTTTCTCGATGATGATGTCCAGCAACCGAAGATAGTTGCAACCTTTTCGCTGTCAATAAGTTTTTCGGCTTTTGTCGCAAATGTTGAAGGCTCGGAAGCTCCGTCCTCTTCGATGTATTCAATCTGCTTGCCGAGTACACCGCCCGATGCGTTTATCTCCTCAATCGCAAGCACTTCCGCATCACGCACGGACTTCTCGCTGATGGCCATTGAACCCGTAAGCGAATGAAGCAGTCCGACTTTAACAGTCTCACCGTTTTCTGTGTTACCGCTGTTTCCGCAGGCTGTCATCATTGCCGATGAAATTACCGCTGTCGAAAGTACCGCAAGTGTCTTTCTAAATTTTCCTGTTGCCATAAAATATCTCTCCTTAAAATTATTACAATAAAAAAATCGGTCTGATACGGATCAAATCCATAGCAAAACCGACCTCATTGTCGTGTTGAAATTTTTCAGTCAAATAAACCAAGCTGAGTAAGCGCCTTGATATTTTCCGCCGAACCCTTTTTTTCAAGAATATCATCGCCGAATTTGATTTTAAGATATTCCGTAATAAGTTCAACGCATTTTTCAAGTCCCATTCTTTCGGAATTAAGCGTCATATCGTAAAGTACCGGATTTGTCCAGTTTTCACCGCCTGTGTAGTATTTATAGTAGTCGGCACGGTATTTATCGGTCTGATAAATCATCTTGTGCGCCTCCTCCTCAGTAACACCGAGACGATCAACAACACGCCTTACACAGAACGAGCGAGGAGCTTCAATATACACGCTCACAGTATTGTTATAGTTTTTCAGAAGATGATTAGCACATTTTCCTATAATAATACACGACTGATGTGAAGCGAGTTCCCTGATAATCTTAGTCTGTATGTTGTAAAGATTAACATCGGAAATAAAGCTTCTGTCTGTCGGCTGGACAATATCATCGGTTGCAGGAGCTTTCATAAGCCGTTTAATCAGATGATAGCCCCGCAGTTTTTCGTCAACCTGAAAAAACAAGTCCTTACTGATACCGCTGTAATTTGAAGCCATATTCAGTATCTGGCTTTCATAGCACGGAATACCGAGCTTTTTTGCAAGTGCAAGACCTGTCTGCTTGCCACCGCTTCCGAAACCTCTCGCAATTGTAATCACAAAGTTGTCCAACTTATTTCACCTCCGTTTCTATGATTTGATTATAGCACATCGGATACGATTTTTAAAGACGAAAAAACAGTGAAATAAATATAAAAATCAGGAAGTGTGAAATCGGGATTTATATTCCGTCGGTGTGATACCTGTGATTTCCCTGAAAATTTTCGTGAAGTAATCCCTTGAAGAATAGCCCAGAATCTCGCTTATTTCATACGCTTTATAGTTGTAATTCCTGATAAGTGCCTTGGAATATTCAATTTTCAGCACGGAATAAAATTGATTGAAATGTATTCCGAAATTCAGCTTGAAGAGCTTGCCGAAATAATCCTTGCTTATTTCAAAATTTTCAGCGACGTATTCCATAGTCGTGATATTTATTCCAAGCGACGAAAGATAGCTGAAAAGATGTTCACCGAAAACGGACTCATTTGTCATATTGAAGTAGTCAAATGCCGATTTTACGCACGTTTTCGCAATATCCGCATAAATTTTATCGTCCAGTTTTTTCTTTGCCCTTTCAAGAACTTTCCTGAGCTTATCCGACTTTACAGGCTTGAGAATGTAATCAAACGCACCTAAAATAAGCCCTTGCCTTGCGTATTCAAAATCGCTGTACGTACTTACAAATATAACCTCGGTATCTCTGCCTGATTCACGGATTTTTTTCAGCAGTTCAATGCCGTCAACCCAAGGCATACGAATATCGGTTAAAATCAGGTCAAAATTTTCGGATTCAAGAGCTTTCACAGCCTCTCTGCCGTCCGATACCTGTTTTTTCACCTCAAAACCGCACTCAACCCATACTTTCATTCGTGAGTACACATATCTTACGGCTTCATCGTCCTCTGCAATCAGCACTTTATACAAGTTAATCACTCCTTTTAAATTCACGGCAGACAGCCTTGAAATTATAGCAGTTCACAAGTTTTTCAAGATGATTAAAATTATTCTTCTCCATATTTTTTCTGAAAAGATTTCTGTTATCCTGAAAAACATCAACCGCCGTTATATCATAGGAACTGCATAAGTCAAGAAACTTCTTAAAAATCTCATAAAAATTTTTGTCAGCCTGATTTTCAATAATATGATTTTCAGCAAAATATTTATTAAGCTCATTTACCGTAAATCGCCATATATCAGAAAATTCGCCGAGACTTCCGAAGCTGTTGCCGTGCAGTTCACGGAGAAGTTTTTCGGAACACATACAAAGCCTGATACAGCAAAGATTTCCCGAAATACCCTTTATATCGTGAAGTATATTCCGTGCATTTCCGAAATGTCCGTTTCTGATGTGAATTTCAATATATTCACCGCTTTTTCCGTGACACTTCAGAAAGCTTTCAATAAGATTTATAAGCGTATTTTTATCGCCATCAAGATTTTCCAGACAGCTTTCGGAATCGAATAATTTATTGCTGTCAGTCACTAAATTTTCGGGATACTGCCTGATAATTCCGGTATATTCAGCAATCATATTTTTCAGGATTTCAGGTCTGAACGGCTTGGAAATATAGTCGTTCATTTCAGCCGAAATCACTTTTTCCTTAATTCCGCTTACGACATCAGCCGTCAATGCAATTATTGGCGTAAATCTGCAGTTTGTCAGCCGTCGAAGCTGTTTTGCCGTTTCAAATCCGTCAATATCGGGCATATGCAAATCAAGAAGTATCATTGAAAAATCCGTATTTTCCGCAGTTTTCAGGGCTTCATAACCACTCATTGCAGTTACAACATTTATACCATACGAGCATAGAATTTTTTTCTCCACCGTAAGATTTATCTCGTTGTCATCAACAAGAAGAACCGAAATATTTTCGTCAATTTTATCGGAATTATCGGAGATTTTATGCTCCACAGTTTTCTCGCCGTAATAAAGATAAACGTTAAATTTAAAAACAGAACCTTGTATCTGATTAGGCTCGACTTTAATTTCAAATTCTCCGCCGCTCAGATTTTTTACAATCATATTTGCGATAGACAGCCCGAGACCTGTACCGCCGTATTTTCTCGTAGCTCCTGCATCAGACTGTACAAAAGGATCGAATATTTTTTTGCAGTCGTCGGGCGATATTCCTATTCCTGTATCTGAAACAGAAAATTCAGCAGTTATTTTATCGGGAAGTGATTCCTTTATTTCCGCACGCAGTCTGACTTCTCCGCTGTCAGTGAATTTTATTGCATTGCTGATAAGATTTATAATCACCTGTTTTATCCGCAGAGGGTCGCCCTTTATGTATTCGGGAATATTTACGTCAATATCGGCAGTAAGGGAAATCCCCTTATTCACCGCCTGTATCTTCATGATATTTATTATCTCGTCAATCAGACTGTAAAAATTGTAATTAATTTCCTCGAATTTCATATATCCCGATTCGATTTTTGAAAAATCAAGAACATTATTAATAAGCCCGAGAAGATTTTCGGCAGAAACTTCAATTGAATGACTGTATTCTTTCTGCGTACTGTCAAGCGAAGTATTATTCAGAAGATACAGACAGCCTGTTATTGCATTTAACGGCGTTCTTAATTCGTGGCTCATCTGCGCCATAAACTCCGATTTTGCGTTATTTGCACGGTCAGCCTGCTGTTCCGCCTGTTCACGTCTGAAAAGTTCGTTTTCAAGAATAAGTGCAAGATGATTAAACACCTCGCCGAAATGAAAAAGTTCATATGCACCGTCAGGCTTTACCCGAAGCTTTGACATCTCGTCCGACTTCTGATTTTCAAGAATATCCGTATATTTTCTAAGTGGCTTGATATACAGAAACTCTATGAATGCAAGAAGTAAAATAATAAACAAAATCGCCACAACAGAACATATACGCTGAATCAACGAAGCATTTTTTATGCCCTGCTCCGCTTTGATAACATCATTATCGAGACGGTTATTCATCTCACACTGAAATTCATCAATAGGAGTCATAATCTGCGTTTTTGACTGCGCATAGAAGTAATCATAAAGTATCTCGGAGGATTTCTCTGCCATTTCCGAACGGCTCAGGGTACGGTATTCTTCGGGAAGCTCGGCATTTTCTATTATTTCAATAAATTCGCACAGTTTCTGGTCGCTGTAGTCTTTATCGCCGTAATTCTTGGCGATGAACATAAGCTTCATTGAAACGATTTCGGTTTTTATGAGATCATCCGAGTAAATTTTTGCATTTGAAAGAAGGTTCTTTTCCTTTTCGGGAGGATTATATGCGGAAAGTCTGTCAACAGCATTTTCCCGTGATTTCATATATATTACTTCGTCCCAGTAATTATATAGGTACTCCATATCGCCCGAAAGCGAATACTGGCGAGCCTGCTCCGTAAGATAATCGGAAGTCTCCGCCAGTTGTTCACCGAGTTCACGGAGTTCCTGACGGTTATGCTGTGCAGTCGATTCACGTCTTATGCAGTCGGACATATACTTTTCGGAAAGCCCTGTAATACAGCTTATTATGATAAAAAACACGATTGAAATAACAGTTATGTGCTTATTTCCGAAAGATGATTTTCTCATAATACGGCTCACTTCCTTAACAAAAAAGCGGAGCTGAAAATAGAATCAGCTCCGTTGCTGATATAATTATATTACTTTAGCGCCGTGTTTGTCAATAGATAATTTATGAATTTCTGATTTTTATATTATTTCTTCTGATTTTTATTGTTGTAATGTGCGGTCTGATATGCTATAATTATGACAAGAAATGTACAAGGGTGTACCGCACAGACGGCATACCCTTGTTTTGTTATGGAGGGATTTATATTGCATCTTACACCAAGAGAACAGGAACGTCTGATGATTCATTGTGCAGGCGAGCTTGCAAAGCAGAGGAAAAATCGTGGGCTTAAGCTGAATTATCCCGAAGCAATAGCCTATATAACGTCCGAACTGCTTGAAAAAGCCCGTGACGGTATGACTGTAACAGAACTTATGAGCGAGGGCAGAAAACTTCTTGCTTCTGATGATGTTATGGACGGCGTTGCTGAAATGATTACAGAAATACAGTTTGAAGCGACTTTTCCTGACGGCACAAAACTTGTTACGGTTCACGAGCCGATTACTGCGGACTATAAGCTTATTCCGGGAGAAGTGATAGTTGACGACGGTGAAATTATAATCAACGAGGGCAAAGAATCAGTTGAAATCGAGGTTACGAACACTGCCGACAGACCGATTCAGGTGGGTTCGCATTTCCATTTCTTTGAGGTAAACAAGGCACTTGATTTTGACAGAAAATCGGCTTACGGAATGAGACTTGATATTCCGTCGGGTACTGCCGTGCGTTTTGAGCCCGGTGAATCCAAAAAAGTAGCGCTTATAGAAATCGGCGGAAATCGTATTAGTTACGGACTTAACAGTCTGGTACAGGGCGAAATGGATAACGAGATTATAAAACGTATGGCATTTGAGCGTGCCAAAATGTCAGGTTTTAAGGGAGTGTGAAAGATGTTTGCAATGTCAAGAAAGCAATATGCCGATATGTTTGGTGCTACAACAGGCGACAGAATATGTCTCGGCGATACATCGCTTATAGTAGAAATCGAAAAGGATTATGCTGTATACGGTGAGGAAGCGAAATTCGGCGGAGGAAAATCCCTGCGTGACGGTATGGGTCAATCCTGTTCCGTGCGTGATTCCGATTGCCCCGATACTATTATAACAAGCGCCGTTGTCATTGATTATACGGGAATTTACAAGGCTGATATAGGCATAAAAGACGGCAGAATCTGCGGTATCGGCAAGGCAGGAAATCCCGATATTATGGACGGTGTAACGCCTACGCTTGTATTTGGTGCTTCAACAGAAGCAATTGCAGGCGAGGGACTTATTCTCACAGCAGGTGGAATTGATACGCATATTCATTTTATCAGTCCCACGCAGATTGAAACCGCACTTTATTCGGGTATCACCACAATGATTGGCGGAGGTACAGGACCTGCGGACGGTACAAATGCCACAACCTGCACTCCGGGAAAATTCAATATTGAAAAAATGCTTGAATCTGCGGAGGAATACCCTATGAATCTGGGATTTTTAGGTAAGGGAAACAGTGCTTGTTATGACACTCTTGCCGAACAGATTGAAGCAGGTGCGTGCGGACTGAAAATACACGAGGACTGGGGTTCTGTTCCTGCGGTAATCAATCAGGCACTGAATACTGCCGATAAATACGACGTGCAGGTATCAATACACACCGATACGCTCAACGAAGCAGGTTTTGTGGAAGATACCCTCAATGCAATAGGCGGACGTGTTATTCACACGTATCACACCGAAGGAGCAGGCGGAGGTCACGCACCCGATATTATAAAAGCGGCTTCATTCCCGAATATTCTGCCGTCCTCAACAAACCCGACAATGCCGTTCACAAAAAATACTATTGACGAACATCTTGATATGCTTATGGTATGTCATCATCTTGACAGCAGAGTACCCGAAGATGTTGCCTTTGCGGATTCACGTATCCGTCCCGAAACGATAGCGGCGGAAGATATTCTGCACGATATGGGCATTTTCAGTATGATGTCATCGGATTCTCAGGCTATGGGAAGAGTCGGCGAAGTAATTACAAGGACATGGCAGACCGCCTCGAAAATGAAAGCCCAGCGAGGAACACTTTCCGAAGATACAAGCCGTAATGATAACTTCCGAGTAAAACGCTATATTTCAAAATACACAATCAATCCTGCAATAACTCACGGCATTTCCGATTATGTCGGCTCTGTTGAGGTTGGAAAAATGGCTGATTTGGTACTCTGGAAGCCGTCAATGTTCGGAGTAAAGCCCGAAATGATTATCAAAGGCGGATTTATTACAGCTTCACGGATGGGCGACGCTAATGCGTCAATACCTACTCCACAGCCTGTTGTGTACACAAAAATGTTCGGAAGCTATGGGCTTGCTGTAAAAAAATGCTGTGCGACTTTTGTTTCGCAGTCCGCAGCTGATAAAAAAATTGCTGAAAAAATCGGACTTCAGAAAATAATACTTCCTGTACGCAATTGCCGTAATATCGGCAAAAAAAGTATGAAGTTCAATGATGTCACAGCTGATATTCAGGTTGATTCCGAAACTTATACAGTTACTGTTGACGGCGAAAAGATAAGCTGTGAACCTGCTGAAAAACTGCCGTTGTCGCAGAAATATTTCCTGTTCTGAGGTGAAATTATGATTGCTGAAAAAATTTATGGCAAAATCACGCACACTGAAAAGCACGTTGCTTACGTAAGTATCGATTGGTTTGAGCGTGACAAAAAAATCCTGCGGAAAACTACTTCCGACGGCGAAGAAATCGGAATAAAAATCGACTCGGTATTAAATGAAGACGATATTATTTTTGAAGATGACAATAAAATAATAGTTGTGGAAATTTCTCCCTGCGACCTGATTTCCGTGCATATTTCCGATATATGTGAAATGGGCAGACTTTGCTTTGAACTCGGCAATAGACATCTTTCGCTTGCGATTACCGAAAAATCCGTGAAATGCCCATTTGATGAGCCGACTTTTGAATACCTGAAAAAACTCGGATTTCACGCCGAAAAAGTTCGCGAAAAATTTACAGCTTATACCGAATGCAAGGGACATTCACATCATCATGAATAAAGGCTATCTGAAATTATTACAATCGCTTGATTCACTTTTTCCGATAGGTGCGTTCACGCTTTCAAACGGTATGGAGACATATGTGCAGAAAAATCTTGTGTATGATAAAAATACGCTTATGGAATTTCTTGATTCATATATGTACATTCTGCCGTACAATGACCTTGGATTTTCGGCAAAATCAGCTATGGGCGAAGATTTTATTATGCTGGATTCACTTTGCAGTATTTCAAAAGCTCCGTCAGAAATACGTTGCGGAAGCGAAAAATTATGTGCGAGATTTCTGAGTCTGGAAAATGCAATGGGCAATTATCCCGGGCTACGAAAATATGCTGAATCGATAAAAAGCAGTCAGTGCATTGGACATCATTCAATCGCAACAGGACTTTTTATAGGCGATACTGAAACCGACCTGATACAAGGGCTTGAAATGTACTGCTACAGCATTCTGTCGGCAATGGTAAATCACGCTGTGAAGCTTGTACCGCTCCGTCAGCTTGACGGTCAGCAGTGTCTGAATAAAGCGGTTGACAAGATTCCGCAAGCTGTTCAAAAAGCGATTAATGCCGATATTTCGGAGCTTGGTATAAGCGGAGCAGGCTTTGACCTGCGTTCAATGCAGCACGAAAAATTATATTCAAGGCTGTATATTTCATAAAGGAGTGAGAAAAATGGCATATGTCAAAATAGGTGTGGGAGGACCTGTCGGCTCAGGAAAAACGGCACTTATTGAACGTCTTACACGAATAATGTCAGATGAATACAGTATATGCGTGGTCACGAATGACATTTACACAAAAGAAGATGCGGAATTTCTTATCAAAAACTCTAAACTTCCGCCCGAAAGAATTGTCGGAGTTGAAACAGGCGGTTGTCCGCATACCGCAATCCGTGAGGACTGTTCTATGAATCTCAAAGCCGTTGATGATATGGTTAAAAGATTTCCTGATGTGCAGATTATTTTCATTGAAAGCGGTGGAGACAATCTTTCTGCTACTTTTTCGCCCGATTTGGCAGACGCTTCAATTTATGTCATAGACGTTGCACAGGGTGAAAAAATTCCACGCAAAGGCGGATTGGGTCTTAAACGCTCGGATTTGCTTGTAATCAACAAAACCGACCTTGCGGATATGGTTGGTGCAAATCTTGATATTATGGCGAAAGATTCAGAAAAAATGCGTGGGGAACGCCCGTATATCTTCACAAATCTTATGACACTCGACGGTGTTGACAAAGTTGTGGAGTGGATAAAAAAAGCTGTACTTCTTGAGGATCTGCAATGAGCAGGTTGTATCTGAAAACAGAATTTAAAAATAACCGCACGATTATATCCGACAGTTTTTTTACTTCACCGCTGAAAATTGCAAAGCCGTTTTATCATAAAAACCTCACTGAAATTATGATGATGACAGCAAGTGCAGGAATTCTTGAAAACGATTTTTATGACATTGAGATTGATGTTGCCGAAAATTCAAAACTGAAATTCAGCGGACAGTCCTACACGAAAATCTTCACATCTGTTGAAAAAGGATCTGTCCAGAAAGTAAAAATAAATGTCGGGAAAAATGCGGAATTTGTATATCTTCCTATGCCAGTGATACCGTTCAAAGACAGTATTTTCAGAAGTAATGCAGAGATACACCTTGATGAATCTTCAAAATTTGCAATACTTGATGTTATTTCATGCGGACGTAAGGCAATGGGAGAAATTTTTGATTTCAAATCGTATATCTCAAGAATTACTGTATATATAAACAAAAAGCCTGTATTTCTTGATAATCAGCGACTTATGCCGAGTGAAACGGATTTATCTTGTATCGGATTTTTTGAAAATCACACACATATGGGATTGCTTTATTTATATGGATATGATATTGAAAATCTGCCTGAAGACAATAAAATCGAATGTGGATTTTCAAAGGCGTTTTGTGGAACTTGTATACGAATATCGGGCAACAGCGGAGATGATATATTTCGTTTTGCAAATAAAATAATTGAAAATATTTAGGAGGAGTTTTTATGGCTTGTTTTTTAGTACCCGCAGCAGAGGCAATTGTTACAACTGTTGCAGAAAAAATCATCAGAAAGCGTGAAATCGCAAAAGGTACGGAATCGGAAAATAAAATCGCCCTTTCCGAAAAGCTGAAATGGCTTAACGGTTTTCTCTGGGGCGGTTCAGGACTTCTTGCATTTGAACATCTCTGGCACGGCGAAATAACTCCGTTTTTCCCATTTCTGACGTCTGCATCAAATCCTGCCGATTTTGCGGAAATGCTCAGTGAAATGGCAACTTCAGGAACGGCTATGGCGGTAGCTGTCACAGGAGTATGGGCATTGGCTTGCTATGTGACTTCAAAAAATTTTGTCAAAGAAAAAGTGCTGTCAGAAAGGAAGAAAATTTAAATGACTCTTCTTATAACTTTAATTTCAGCAGTTGCAGTGACGATTATATGGTACACCAACGGCAAGGCAAGACAACTTAAATGCGGACTTCTGTGCTATATGTACTGCGGTGCTTCTCTGATGTGGCTTGTTGATGCAATCGTTGCGTACATGGAATCAGGAGCGGAATATTTTATTCCCTCCGTCTCCGATATGGTTAACGATACTTTTCTTGGCTTTTCAGCAGTCGCACTCGGATTGGTTGTATGGGCTGTATATGTCCTTGTAAAAGACCCGCTCGGAACTGTAAAAGCTGAACTGAACGGCAAAAAAAGATAAATAAAAATGCTGCTTTTCAAAAAGCGGCATTTTTATTGTTGACATTTTACTGCAAAAATAGTATAATAATATATAATCTTAAGGAAAAGTGTAGAAAAATGAAAAAAATCAATCTTCCGCATATAGGGCAGAGAATCATAAAATCAGCCGTCGGAGTATTTCTGTGTTATCTGATATATTTCCTGCGAGGGCAGAACGGAATACCATTCTACTCAATGCTTGCAGTACTCTGGTGTATTCAGCCGTACACAGATAAAACCTACAAAATGGCTGTACAGCGTACTATCGGAACAATTATAGGGGCAGTATACGGTTTGATTGTAATGCTACTTGAAATATATATTTTTAATATTTATAACAATTTATACGGATATTTCCTGAATGCACTTGTTATAATTCCTGTACTGTATACGACAGTCCTGCTCCGAAAGCAGAATGCTTCATATTTTTCGTGCGTGGTTTATCTGAGTATCGTTGTAAATCATATGACTGACTCAAACCCATACATTTTTGTGCTGAACAGAATACTTGATACTTTTATAGGAATTGCCGTCGGGATAGCTGTAAACAACACACATCTTCCACGGAAAAAGAATAAAGAATGTCTTTTTGTTGCAGCGCTTGATGATATGATTTCACCTGTAAAAGACGAACTATCAGCATATTCAAAGGTTGAAATAAACAGAATGCTTGACGAAGGCATGAATTTTACCGTTGCAACTATGAGAACTCCTGCAAGTCTTATCAGGACATTGAATGAAGTTGATCTTAAGCTTCCCGTTATTGTTATGAACGGTGCGGCATTGTATGACCTGAAAGAAAATACTTATCTGAAAGCTTACGTTATATCAAATGAATCGATCCGGGAACTTAAGCATATGATACGTAACAATAATCTGAACTGTTTTATAAATGCACTTTATGATGATACTCTTGTTATTTACTATCAGAAACTTGAAAATTATGCCGAAAAGGATATTTTCAAAACATTGAAATGCTCTCCGTACAGGTGCTACGTAAATCGTGAACCCACAGAAAAGGACAGAACTGTTTACATTATGATTGTTGATAAAACCGATAAAATCAATCCTTTTTATAATCAGCTTGCCGAAAAATACAATGACAGATTTAAGATTTTGTGCTATAAATCCGATAAATATGACGGTTATAGCTACATAAAAATATATAACAAAAACGCCGATACGGATAATATGATACAATATCTTGCTGAATTGCAAAAACTTGATTACAAAAAGCTGATTGAATCAAACGACAAAAACAAATCCGATTTCAACAGTATCGTACACGAACTTAAAAACAGTTATGAACCTATTATTTTCAAATAAAATAAACCGCTGTATTTTTTCATACAGCGGTTTTTGTATTATAATTATCTGTTTCAAAGCATTTTTAACGATTTTCAATCGACTGATACTCCTTATGAATACCAACAAATTTATATGCAGGACGAATTATTTTCCCTTTGTTTACAAGCTCCTCAAGGCGATGCGCAGACCAGCCCGATATTCTTGCAATTGCGAAAATCGGCGTAAACAGTTCACGTGGGATCCCAAGCATAGTGTAAATTAATCCGCTGTAAAAATCCACATTCGCACATACAGGCTTCAATAAATTTCGCTTTTCTGCGATACATTCAAGACCGATTCTTTCAACCCTATCATAAAGTTCAAATTCATTTTGCAGTCCTTTTTCTTCGGAAAGCTCCTTTGCAAATTTTTTCAGTATAACTTCACGAGGGTCAGAAACGGTATATACAGCATGACCAAGTCCATATATAAGTCCGGAACCGTCAAAACGCTTTTTATCAAGAATATCCATAAGATAGTTATGAATTTCTCTCTCATTTTCCCAATCGGAAATATTCGCCTTTATAACGTCGAACATCTGCTGTACTTTAAGGTTCGCACCGCCGTGACGAGGACCTTTCAGCGACGAGATAGCTGCACATACTGCGGAATATGTATCAGTTCCCGAAGATGTAACAACGTGATTTGTAAAAGTAGAATTGTTTCCTCCGCCGTGTTCCGCATGGAGTAATAGCGCTATATCAAGTACACTTGCTTCAAGAGGCGTGAATTTTCCGTCCTTATGAAGCATATACAGAATATTCTCTGCGGTTGAATACTCTTTTTTAGGTGTACGGATAAGCAGACTGTGACCTTTCTCAATATGGCGGTACGCATAATAGGCATAAACAGCTATAAGCGGAAGTTTTCCTATAAGCTGGAGCGATTGTCTGAGAACATTTGAAATTTCAATTGAATCAGGGTTTTCATCATAAGAATAAAGCGTAATGACGCTTTTCTGAAGTGCATTCATTATATTTCCGCTCGGTGCTTTAAGTATCACATCGCGAATAAACTGTCCTGTAAGTTCCTGCAAACTGCTGAGAATTTCAAGAAAACTTTCCAGTTGACGTTTGTTCGGAAGTTCTCCGAAAAGAAGCAGATATGTTGCTTCTTCAAAAAGATAACGGCGATTTTCAGAATCTTTCAGCAGATCATAAACATTATACCCCTGATAGTATAAATTACCCTCTGTCGATATTTTTTCACCGTTTTTTATTTCATAGGAAACGACGTCGCTTATTTCCGTAAGTCCTGTAAGAACGCCTTTTCCGTCCTTGTCACGAAGTCCACGCTTTACATCATACTGCTTGTAAAATTCAGAATTAAATTCTCCCGAAATCATACAGTATTTGACAAGATCGTCAAACTCCCGATTCAGCACATCCGTCATTTCCATCATCGAACGATTCATTTTACTTCACCTCTGTGCTTATTGAAACCGTTTCAGAATGAGTCGTAACAGTCACCGAATGCCCTTGTGCATTTGAAACCGACTGCCTGTGAATTTCCTGATGTATTTTTGTATGCGACATATTTTCTGAATTATCTTCACCGATTTTATCAACGCTGAATCCCAGCGTTTTCAAGCTGATAAAAAGCCCTTCATCGTACGGACATTTCACAGTGCTTTCGCTTATTTCGGCAGAGATGCATCTGCTGCCCAGTTCATAACAGAGCCGTCCCATTTCATGCATTGTTTTTACGGTTATCATAATTTTCATTTCTATCACCTCAAAGGATCTGATGCTTCACAAGCTTGAAAATAACCGTACCCTCGACGATAAGCGGCGAGGAAAAATGGAAAAACACAGTGGATTTTTCAGGCGCTTTGATTTCCGAAAGAAGCTCACAGGTAAACGGATCAAGAATTTCCGCAATAATCTGTCCGCGTTCGACAGTATCGCCGATTTTTACTTTTATTCTGCAAATTCCGCCGCATTTAGAATGCACCTGAAGCATATCAGATTCGCTTATTACGGAAGTAACATAGCCTGCATGAATGGAATAATTTATAATTTCACGGTTTTTCATGAAACGCAGAATTGCATTTACTGCATTGTCCGCCGAATCCTCTTTCATATCGTCAGTGGAGTGCGTGAAAAGCGAGTAGGCTTTAGTATTCCATAACTGCCAGTTGTAATTCAGCGTTGTCGTATCATAAGGCTTCGGAGTGCGCTTTAAAGCGTAGGGCAGACCAAAATCAGTCAGTCCGTCGTCGTTTGTAAATTCCGTTGTCATCTGCTTAACGTGCGTCAGAAAACGTCCGGGCTGGTAGAAGCTCGCAAGCTGTATACCGTACTCAAATCCCTGTATTTCAGCAAAAATACCGTCCGCAATACGCTGTGTGGTCTCGCCGAGATTATATCCGGGAAACATTCTGTTAATGTCGGTGTTGTCCATCGCCCAGAAACGCTTGCCGATGTTCATCGAATGATAATTAGCGCACGGAATAACCATAATACCCTTATTTTTGGCGATCTTCCCATTGATTTCAAGCTTTTTCAGCTCCTGAACGAGTCTTGCACAGACATACATCTGCTGAACTTCATTTCCACGCATTGCACCCATTATGCAGATAGTTTTCTGCGAAATATCGCCGAAACAAAACGCTTTTACCTCCAGCGGTTCACGGTAGACTGATTCAAGAGTAAAAATTGTTTTTTCAGTCATTTTTCTTATCCTCCTGTAAAATTCTTGCAATCAGCGAACCGCCGTAAACAACGGGATATTCGCGCAGAGTAAAGAGAAGTCCCGAACTCTGAGCAACCGCATTTTCCTTGATCCCACTTGTAAGCGGATCAACGATTTTTCCGATAATATCGCCATTTTTAACAGTACTGCCGAAAGGGATTTCAGGAATAAAGATCCCTGCCGACGACGAATTTATAAATTCCACCGCACCGTCCATGGAGACGATAGGCTCGCGGATTTCAGGCGCTTCAACATTAGTCAGCATTTCAAGATTTACAAGCAGATTTATAATTCCATCCAGAAGCTGCCGGCAATATTCTTTGGTAATCCGCATACCTACGCCCATTTCCACAACAAGAGTTTTCGTACCTGTTGAATTGAGCGAATGTGCAAGCGTGGATTCCAAAACCGTCGCCGACGCGTGGACCCATATGAAATCCACATTCAGCATTTTTGCATAGGGCAGAAGCGTTTCGGAGGTCGGGACGCTCATGCGTATCTGCGGAATTTCTCGCAGAAAAATATTGCTTGCGTGAATGTCGATACATACGTCCGCGCCTTTCATATCCTCTGAAATTTCATGAGCTATCATTTCGGGCATCGTACCCGATCCAGTACCCGGAAAAGTCCTGTTCATATCGAGGTCATAACCCGGAATACCACGCATTATACTGTCAATTCCGAGCGGATTGAGCGCAGGGTAAATATCGACAGTTCCGTTAAGCTTGTCAATATTTTTATTCAGAAAATCGCCCAGCGAATAGCAGATATACTGCCCCTCAAGCTCGTCGCCGTGCGTGCCTGTAACTATGCAGACACGCTTTTCTGATGTACCGTTTGAGATACTGTTTTTCTGAATTTTAAGCTTCTCGTTAACCGCAAGCCCTGCCTGCGATACTGTTTTTATCATCGGTAAAACCTCCTTAATATGCCGTTTTCAGGCTCGATGTAATAAGCTGTAACTGCTTTGTGTAAGCCCCGAACATAACTCCTCTGTCAATTGAACAGTCGCCGAAATCACGACCTTGCGCCAAAACAAGGTAATCCTCATTTACAGGGCAGTTGTTTGCAGGGTCGAAGCCGCACCACTTTTCGCCGTCCCAGACCTCGATCCAGCTGTGAGTTTCACCGTCGCAGGCGGCAAGTCCGGCAATATAGCGGCACGGAATTTTATCCATTCTCAGAAGCGAAAGCATAATGTGGGAAAAATCCTGACATACGCCTTTTTTCAGTTCAAAAGCTTTGACAGCCGTTGTTTTCGTATCGGTAACGCCCTTTTCATATCGGATCGAATCCGACAGGATATCCGAGAAGAAAGCCGCTCTTTCAAACGAATTTTCAGCACTGCATTTTGCAGAAATTTCAGTATAAAAAGCTGTCAGGTTTTTGTCAGGCTTTGTGTATTCTGACTGATAAAGATAGCAGGGCATAAAGTCCGTTTTCGGCTTGGTTACGTCGATTTCCGCACGTCCGTTTATCTCGAAATCAAGAAATCTATGCTCCTTTGAAATATATCCGGAAGTTACATTATTTCCGAATGAGTCAACCGTATTTTTCGTCGGTACAAACGGCGAAATATTCATTTCACAATTTAAAATATGCTGTGCAGCGCTTTCGATTGGCAGACAGCGGAGTGCGAACGAATGGTTGTGCACATAGTTGTCAAAGGTAAGCTTTGTGGCAAAAGAAAAGTCAAGCGTTTTCATAATGCACCTCCGTCAAAAAGTCTGCTGATAAGCGATATTGCGGAAAATTCCTGTCCCTTGAAGCCTTCTGAATAAACAGCCTGTTTCAGATCGTCGAGAACGCTTTTATTATATCTGTACGGCGAATTTTCGGGGATCCTCTCTAAAAATTCGCACATTCTGTCAAATTCCGAAACGATTTTTTCTGTGCGGTATTTCAGCCTTATGTAAAGCTCCACACGCTCCACGTATCTTGCGCAAAGGAAAATATCGCGCACTTCTTCACAGTAAACGCGGTCGTTGAAACAGCCGTAAAATCCGTAAAGAATATCCTCCAGCGGCATAAGTGCAACCACAAGCCCCTGTGAGACGTTTTCGGCGGATCTCAGCTTATCCTTAGCAAGCTGTAAGTAAGCCAGTGCATCGGTGGAAATTTCCTCACGGAGTTCGATTCCGTTATCGTAGGCACGTTCCAGACTGTATTTTACCGAACAGCTGTTGTTTTTATCAAAAATAAAGCTGCGAAAAAAATTCTTGTAGTCGCCGTAGGTATCATTCAGACCGAAACAGTCAAGATATTTTCTGTAGTGTCCGGAATCGCGGTCAATGACCTTATCATACAATCTTTCCAGCGATTTCAGCGTTGTGAACGCCCTTTCCGTGTATCGTCCGAGCCAGTAAATACGGCTGCTGTGTTCTGTAGAAATACTGCTTGTGCAGTTCTGGATCATAACATTATCCATGTATCCTTAAAGCCTCCTCCTTGCGATGAGTTTACTACGAATGAATCGGGATTTCGTGAAAATCTGGTAAGTCCCGAAGCCCATACTCTTGTCGTCTCGCCTGACAGCACAAACGCTCTCAGATCGGCTTTTCGCATTACCTGCCCGCCGTTTTCAAGAATGGGCAGATCCTTGAAATCGATGACTTCCTGTGCAATGAAACGGCGCGGCTCGTTGATGATAGTCCTGCGGAAATCAGCAAGCCTTTCATCTGACAAATCGCTTCCGAAAACAACGCCGTAGCCGCCTGCCTCTGCAACGTCTTTTATGACAAGCTTATCAAGATTTTTCAGAACATAGTCCCGGTCATCTTCATAAAACGGCAGATAGGTCGGTGCATTTTTCAGGATCGCTTTTTCGCCGAGATAGTACTCGATCATCTTCGGCACAAAGTAATAGATTCCCTTATCGTCCGCTACTCCGTTGCCCAGCGAATTTATAATCGCAACATTTCCGTTTCTGTAGGCCTCCATTAAGTTCGGAATACCTATCAAAGACTCGGAATTGAATGTCAACGGGTCGAGATATTCGTCGGAAATTCTGCGATACAACGCGCCTATACGGGTTTTTCCGCCTGAATACGTTTTCTGCCAGAGCATATTATCCTCAACGAAAAGCTCGTCGTTCTGTACAAGCGCAGAACCTGTCATTTCCGCAAGATACGAATGCTCGAAGTACGCCGCATTGTAACGTCCCGGAGTAAGTATCGCATTGATGCCGCCGCGGTTTACAAAGTCCATTGTGTCTTTCAAAAGCTTCGCATAATTGCGGTTGTCTACAATGCCGTTCTGCGTGAAAACCTCAGGAGAAGCTGCCCGTGTCAGTTCCCTTGCGATAAGTGGATAAGAAGCCCCCGACGGAATACGGAGATTGTCCTCGAGTATGTACCACTCGCCGTCCCTTCCTTCCACAAGGTCGATACCCGAAATATGACTGTATATATTTTCGGGCGGAGTGATTCCCTCGCACTGCGGAAGATAACCGCTTGAAATGTACACAAAATCCTCAGGTACAATACCGTCACGAATGATGTTTTTTTCGTGATAAATATCAAAAAGGAACTTATTCAGTGCGTCCGCCCTCTGAACAAGTCCCTTTTCAATGATCTTGAATTTTTCCGCCCCGATTATTCTTGGAATCGGGTCAAACGGAAAAAACTGCTCCTTGAACTGTCCGTTTTTGTACACACCGAATTTTACTCCGTATCTGCGGAGAAGCTGGTTAATTTCATCTGCGTTTGCAACGGGAAGTATCTGCTGGCTCTTCATTTTTATCACACCTTTTTCTTTAAAGTAATATAAACAAAAAAAGCGCCTGTGGACTTTATCCGAAGCGCCTTTGCTTTTGTTTTATTCTGTTTTTATTATAAATCATTGATTTGAAAATGTCAATAGCTTTTTACAATTTTTTCCAAAAATAAATTATAATTGGTTGTTTTATACAGAATAAAAATGCATTCCAGCTAAAATATTATGAAAATTTTATCTTAAAATAAAAACATTCAGTGCAGTAATTAACAATACCCTATTTTTTATATACAGTCAAATCATTTCTCCGTCAATGAACCTTATAAAATCGAAGTCCCTGATTCTTCGTGAAGAGTACTGTCTGAACATTTGTAGTCGGTTTCAAGAAAATTCTCCCATTTACGCTCCTCTCTGAATGCAACACCCACTTTTCTTCCCAGACTGTCATAAATATTGAAGTAAACTTCCGTCTCGCTTACAACCTTATAATTATTTTTTTCTTTTGTGCAATTCAGCAATAGCTGCACTGTTTCCCCGACATCTTCAACATCAAGAAATCTTTCAACTATACGCTTGATATCCTCAAGAATCCTGCGCTCGTCAATGCCTTCTTCGAGTTCATATTCAATAAAAAGCAAATATTAGAATTGACGACACATTTTCGTTTTTACCCATAGCTTCGGCTATGGGATTTTTTTATATCCTGACGGTCGTTTTACGTTTTTTTAGCAGCTAATCTCCACAAAATCGACTTGAGATCATTGTTGACTATGGTAATTGACTTGTACTCGAATATTGCGTAATATAGGTAGTAATATCTGCAAAAGGGCATAAAAAATTTCGTAAAATTCGGGATTTTACGAAATGTCTGACTGCAAATATTATAGCACATTTTGTTCAAAATGTCAAACGAAAATTTCAGGAGGTCGGCATGAATATCTACCAGAGACGAGACGGACGGTTCGAGGGAAGAATATCACGTGGAAAACGTAGCAACGGAACAAGGAAATTTCAGTATTTTTTCGGCAAAACAAAGGAAGATGTCCGTGAGAAAATGGCGAAAGAACGCCGTAAAAGGAGCAATTATCCGCTGACTGTCACGCAGCTTTTCGGTGAGTGGCATCAAAGCATCAAGCACAAGGTTAAGGAGTCCACAGCGGCAAATTACTACCTCAAAGCAAACAAGCATATTCTGCCCGCATTTGGCTGTAAATCGGCGGAAAATCTCACTAACACCGAGATTTACGCATTTATTGAGTCCAAGCAGCAGGCAGGACTTTCCAACCGCTACATAGCCGATATACTGATCGTTATGAAGTCCATGTTCAAATACGCTGTCCGCACATATCACATCTATAATCCGATGGAATGCATTGAAATGCCTCGTGCTAAAACACCCGAAATCACACTGCTTGACGAGAACGAGCAGACAAAATTGCAGCAATATATCGCCAATAATCAGAACAAAGCCACTCTTGGGATAATGTCATTAAGCTAAGAAAAGCAAAAATAGTCACGAGAATAAAGAGAAGCTTG
>JAMPAJ010000012.1 GCA_023667265.1 Alistipes sp. | reverse complement strand
ATACAGCAACAGCATTGAGGCGGCAAAGGAAACCTACAGGATTTGTATTGAAAAGGGCTATATTGCAGATTTTTTGAAGAAGCATGAACAGGAGGTAATTGATATGATGGCTGAGTTGTTTGATGAAGAGTATCAGAGAGAACAGTATGACAAGGCCGCAAAGAGAGCTGAGTTTGATGCCGGAGTGGCTGAGGGCAGAGCGGAAGGTGAAGCCAAGGGCAGAGCTGAAGGTATTACTGAAGGTCTCATGAAAGCACTTGAAGTTTTGGTTAGAAGAGGTTTGACTGAGGATGAAGCCAAGAGAGAACTTGGCTTAGCATAACACACAACGCTCCGGCAGGTATTATCTGTTGGAGCAATTTTTTTGACGGTCAGAATCCGTTTTTTTCAGCGGTGCAGTAAAATACTGTGCCGTTTTTCTTTTGTCTTGAACTTGAAATAAATTTCCCTGACGGTCAAATTCCGTTATTTTCTCGGATAAGCATCGCTGCAATTGGTAATCCCAAGCAAATAATCCGCACTGGTATCATAATAGTCTGCAAGGAAAATTAACTGCTCATCGGTACTGAGAGATATAAGAGGATTTTAAGGACTTGAATAGTACGACTGATTAATTTCGGCTATTGTATATTCGGAAGTTTCTTTCAAAATACCGTCGAGTTTATACTGCGGCAGTCCGTTGATATATTCGATTTTGAGTATCTAGATCGAATATGCCTGAGAATATATCGATGGACTTTTATCGAAAATCCTAAATTAGAATTCGCTCAATTCGGGTATGAAATTTCCGTTTTTCTCATTCCGCGATATAAATATGCTCGTCATAATCGCAGACTGAAGATGCATAGGGCGTCTTTTACTCCGTGGAATTGATAAGAACATAAAAATTTGTGAAAAATACCGTAATATAGAGTATAGTTATCAAACATCCGCTTATTTTATTATCTTTCAAAGGAAATCATATTTACGTTCACGCCTTTTTTGTTCGTGGATTTTTATACAAATTGCAACAGATGAGATTTTAAATAACAAGGAGAACAATGCACAAATCTTGACTTTTGGCTTTACGCCGAACAGGTATGTTTTATTTGATTTTTCTGAAAACAGTACAAAATATCATAAAAATGATTTAAAATGTTATTGAACTGTTTGTATGAAAATGGTACTATATAGTAGTATGTTGGTGCATATAAAGAATTTTTTGAGCAAGATGAGACGAAATACACACAATGCAAAGTCAACATATGAATTTTGTATGGTGCCGCCTTAAAAGTAAATATTTTTAATGTGCATCAAAAGCAAAAAACATTTAGTTAGAGTGATTTTTAGATACCAAATGTTCTGAAATGCATGAAAAACAGATATGAAAGGAAAAGTGCGTATGAAAGTTTTTTTAAAAACATTGGCTATGCTACTGGCAGTCGGTATCGCAGTGCCCGCTTCGGGAATGCATGCAGTTAAGAGTGACGCTGCAACGAATGTTGTGATCTCGCCGTATAATCCCTATGAGATTAACAACGGCGAATTTGAGGGATGGGGAACTTCACTTTGCTGGTGGGCAAACCGTATTGGTTATTCGGATTCCCTTGCTCAGCAGGCTGCTGACGCCTTTTATGGAGAGGATGGTCTGCGGCTTAATATTGCCAGATTTAACATAGGCGGCGGTGATGATCCAACTCATAATCACATCACTCGCACCGACTCCAATATGCCGGGTTATACGGTTTATAACAATGGTAAGATTACTTATGACTGGAATGCCGATTACAATCAGCGCAATGTACTGATGAAAGCGCTTGAATCCGGCGGCGATGATATGATTGTTGAAATGTTTTCTAACTCGCCCCCTTATTACATGACGGAAAGCGGTTGCAGCAGCGGCGGAACTGATGCAAGCAAGAACAACCTGAAATCGGATTGCTATGACGATTTCGCTGCTTATCTTGCCGAGGTATGCGCACATTATGAGAATGAATGGGGCGTCGATATTCAGAGCATTGATGCGATGAACGAACCGTATACGAACTACTGGAAAGCTTACAGTGTAAAACAGGAGGGATGTCATTTTGATCAGGGTAACTCCCAGACTACAATGATTATTGAGCTTCAAAAGGCAATGGAGTCGAAAGGGCTTGGCGACGTTATACTTTGCGGAACAGATGAGACTTCAATTGATACGCAGATAAAATCATATAATGCGCTTTCCAGCAATGCTAAAGCAGCTCTAAATCGTATTGACACACATACTTACAGTGGTAGCAAACGCACCCAGTTAAAAGATCTTGCTGTCAGCGAGGGAAAGAACCTCTGGATGAGTGAGGTCGATGGCGGTAGTACAGCAGGAACGAATGCAGGTGAAATGGGCGCCGCACTATGGCTTGCAAACCGCATCACGCTTGATGTCAATGAGTTGAATGCATCTGCATGGATCATGTGGCAGGTTATCGACAATCATATTTCCTCAAAGGGCATGAATGGAAACAAGGACTCAGGAATGCCAAATACAAAAGGCGGTTACTGGGGTGTGGCGGTTGCAGACCATGATAATAATAATATCATTCTGACAAAGAAGTATTATGCATTTGGTCAGTATACCCGATATATTCGCCCGGGTATGACTATGCTAAAATCCTCCGATTCTACAGTGGCAGCGTATGATCACGAAAATAAACAACTTGTTGTTGTTGCTGTCAATAATTCCGGCAGCGAAAGTGATATTAATTTTGATTTGTCCGGCTTCGCTTCTGTAGGTAATTCGGCGCAGGTGATTCGTACGAGTGCAGATGAGAACTGGGCGAATACAGGAAATATAAAAACAAACGGCAATTCTTTAAAGGCTTCGCTTAGAGCAAATTCTATTACGACTTTTATAATTGACGGCGTAATCAGCGACAACACACTGGAAAATAAAATTGAAGTGAGCAGTGGTATGATCAGCGGCAGCAAATCATGGAACTCATCATCCAACGACATTTATAAAGTCTTTGACGGCAATACTTCTACCTTTTTCGATGGTCTCGGCAACGGCTGGGTACAGATAGAGCTGGATAAGGTCTATGATATTACAGCTATTGGTTATGCGCCGAGAGACGGGTATGAATATCGTTGCCCTGACGGTATGTTTATGGTTTCCATGGACGGAGAAAATTGGGAAACAGTATACACAATTCCAAATAAGCCGAATTCAGGGATGCACTACATTACAAGTTTTGCCGGGAACACACAGGCAAAATTTGTTCGTTATCAAGTTCCTGACGGAAAACCTTCAAATGAATGGAATTCAGATGATGTCTACTGTTGCAATATTGCGGAAATAGAGCTGTATGGAACACCAAATTTCGCTGCGAATCACAATCGAATCTCCCTTGATGATAAAGTTCTGAGCGGCAGCGAGGCGTGGAAACAATCTGCGAATGACTATACTAAGGTTTTTGACGGGGATATGGAAACATATTTTGATGGTCTTGGAAATGGCTGGGTACAGGTGGATCTTGGTGCGGTTTATGATGTTACTGCTATTGGATATACTCCGAGAAAGGGCTATGAATATCGCTGTACCGAGGGAATGTTTAAGGTTTCGATGGATGGAGAAAACTGGAGTACGATTTACACAATTGAAAATCAGCCAAGTTTTACGATGCACTATATCAATGACTTCACAGGCGACACCGTAGCGAGATATGTCCGCTATCAGGTTCCGGATGGTACGCCGAATTATGCCAATCATAGCGATACCGTTTACTGCTGCAACATAGCAGAAATTGAAATATACGGAGATTTTATTTCAAATATCACGGTAAAAGGTGATGTCAATGCAGACGGCAAGTTTGATATAACAGATGTGGTATTGCTCCAGAAATGGCTCTTGGCAGTACCAGATACTAATCTTGTTGACTGGAAGGCGGCTGATTTATGCGAGGACGGCAGACTTGATGTATTCGACCTTTGTTTAATGAAACGCTTGCTTGTAGGTAACAATTAAAGATAGCGACTTCATCAGGGTCGTAAACCGCATTGAAATCCTTTAGGCAACACCGCACAAAGCCCACCTGGCGGTTTGACGGCACATCTGACTGTGCATCTGCACCACCAGCTTTGTGCGGCGTTGCCTTTACTGTATAGCAAACACGATCATGTCACTTGATTGGCACGTTTTAGGAGTTTAAACAACGTCAAACAATTGATGCAAAAGCGCATAAAAATGGTCGAAAAATACATTGACAATACAGGGAGTTCATTGTATAATATATGCAAATTAACTCGTACACAATTTTTTCATAAAAGGAACGGTGATCTGTAATGAAAAAATCAAAAATTCTGACGTTCGCGGCATCTCTTGCACTTGTTGCCGGAAACGCGGCAGTTCTTCCCTTTCAGACTGCATCCGCAAAATACGGAACAGGAAATAATATCGTTGAAAACCTTAACCGAGGTATCAGCGCTATCAACACAGGGTCGGGAATGCTTGTAAGCTGGCGATTTCTCGCCAACGATGCTGACGACGCAGTATTCAACCTCTACCGCGACGATACGCTGATCTACACAAGTGAATCTGGCAAAGCAACCTGTTATCTTGACAAAGGCGGCAATTCAAAATCTTCATATCGTGTAGATACGTTATCGGGAAACACGGTCGTTTCATCCGAAACCTGTTCGATAATTTCCGATAAAAATTACATAAACATTCCTATGAATGTTCCTGCTGGTGGTTCGGATTATACATACAGCCCAAATGACTGCTCCGTTGGCGATGTTGACGGAGATGGAACTTATGAGATTTTTGTTAAATGGGATCCATCAAATTCAAAAGACAATTCTCAATCAGGTGTGACCGGCAATGTATACATCGACTGCTATACGCTTGACGGAAAACAGTTGTGGCGGGTTGATCTCGGAAAAAATATCCGCGCGGGCGCACATTATACACAGTTCCTCGTAGCTGATTTTGACTGCGACGGCAAGGCAGAGATGACCTGCAAAACCGCTGACGGAACGGTTGACGGCATCGGAAAAGTGATCGGAGACGCAAGTAAGGATTACCGTAACGGAGGAGGATATATCCTCGATGGTCCTGAATATTACACTCTCTTCGACGGTGAAACAGGTGCGGCTCTCGATACCGTGAATTATGAATATCCTCGCGGTGAAGTTTCAAAGAAAACATGGGGCGACGATTACGGAAATCGCTGCGACAGATTCCTTGGAGCAGTCATGTATTGCGACGGCGTGCATCCGAGCGCTGTTTCTGTTCGTGGTTACTATACCCGAATGACTGCAGTAGCTTACGACGTTGTGGATAAAAAGCTTGTGAAACGCTGGGGATTCGACACGGGATATAACGCTTCCAATCCGGGCTACGGCGACGGAAATCACAACTGTATGCCTGCCGATGTTGACGGCGATGGAAAACAGGAACTTATGCTGGGTGCTGTTGCGCTTGATGACGATGGTACGGTTCTATGGTGCAATAATAAAGGTCATGGCGATGCGATGCACCTCAGTGACTTGCTTCCCGACAGACCGGGTCAGGAATTGTTTGTGTGCCATGAGGAGAAGGAATCCGGCTACGGCATATCTCTTATAGATGCCGCAACAGGCGAGGATATTTTTCATTTTGACGGAGACAAGGACACCGGCAGGTGCTGCGCCGCAAATATTTACGCAGGAAATCCCGGCGCTGAATTCTGGGGTGCAAGACCTGCCGGAAAGGTTATGGACGGCAGCGGCAACGACCTCGGAATTGCCGTGCCTTCCATGAATTTTCTCATTTACTGGGACGGCGATCTGGAGAGAGAGTTGCAGAGCGATATCGGCATCACTAAGGTCAACAGCAATAAAAAGATAGATACCATTTTCTATGCCGACGGCTGTGCGTCCAACAACGGCACGAAAGCAACTCCAAATCTCACAGCAGATATATTTGGTGACTGGCGTGAAGAGCTTGTTCTCAGAACGGCTGACAACAAAAATCTTCGCATTTACTGCACTTCCGATACGACCGATTACCGTATCACGACTCTTATGCATGATGTTCAGTACAGAACGCAGGTTGCCTGTGAGCAGACGAGCTACAACCAGCCTCCTCACACCAGCTTCTATCTTGGTTCAGACCAGCCTTTGCCTGAAAGACCAGCTGTTACAGTCGGCAAAGGACTCGAACCTCTCAGCGGCAGACTAATCACAAATCTGACTGTCAAGGACAGCTCCAACCGCTCCGACTGGCACATTGCAGACGAAATACAGAACGGCGGAAAAATTTTCGGAGACAGAGATTTTACATTTATATCGCTGCCCAGCCAGCTTGAGGGCGCTGAAATGATACAGACAGCCTGCGATTCCAAAAACAGTTCAAGCGATCTTGCAGAATTTACAGCTGCACAGGATATGACGGTTCTTATTGGTCTGGATAACAGAGTTGAAAAAGTTCCCGACTGGATGAACGGATTCGAGAAAACTTTAATGACGGCACAGACAAGCAACGACGTAACCTTTGAGATCTACAGCAAAAAAGTTAATGCTGACGAAGTCGTAACGCTCGGCTCTAACGGACAGTCAGCGTACTGCGTAAATTATGTCGTTTTCGCCTCGGACGCTGAAATATATGAGAAAGTTATCGGTGATGTCAATGCAGACGGCATATTTGATATTTCCGACGTTGTCCTTATGCAGAAATGGCTGCTTGCGTCTCCCGACGCAGTACTTGCAGACTGGAAGGCGGGTGATCTTTGCGAAGATAATGTTATTGATGTATTCGACTTGTGCATGATGAAACGGCTTCTGGTGAATCATACCAGAGTCTAATAGGGGTAAAAGCAAAACGGCGGATTTTCATTCGCCGTTTTGCTTTATTCTGTATTCTTTTGCAGTTTCGCCCGTGTGATTCTTAAACTGCCGCATAAAATGACTGGCATTATGATATCCGCACATAAGTGCAACTTCGTGAATACGAAGATCGGAATGCCGTAAAAGCTCTTTTGCTTTTTCAAGACGTGCATTGATAATATCATCGTGGATACTGACCAGAAAGTAAGTTTTGTAAAGCCTTTGCAAATGGCTCCTGCTTATGCTGTATTCCCTTGCAATCAAGTCTATATTCCATTCATCCTGCGGTGCGATGTAAATATCACGGCGCAGCATATGAAGAATATGCTTATAATCCGCTATGGTTTCGGTCATGATCTTGATCTTTGCTTCAAGTTTTTTCTGCTCTTCGTCGATAATAGCCGACAATCTGCTTGTTTCAATACTTGTTGCATCGAAATAGGAAAATGCAAGTTCCGGACGATGCGAACTCAGGTTTGTACCCTGCATTTCAGATAGTTTTTTCTCAATGTTCAGCATTTTTTCTTCGGGAGAGATATTTTTTCTTATGAATGCAGCAAATACTGAGTTCCCAAGTTTTGCATAAAGTTCTCCCGTCTCTGAACTAAGACGCAGTGCATTGGCAATCAGCATAGCGGTATCAATACCGTCTTTTTTGTCAGCGGTACTGCTGTGTTCAAAAGAGATCAGCATAATAAGAGAATTTTCATGTTTAGAAAAACTATCCGACAACTCGGTCAAAAGCCCTCTTTTGTTGAGCAGACCACTGATAGGATCTATTAAAGAAAGTTCCTCTATCTGACGGTTGACATACTGACGATACTGCTTTTCCTGAAGCTTTCGCAAACCGTTTGATACTGCGTCGCACCAGTTTATGTAATGCTCGTCAAGGCATATATCGTCAACCGTTTTATATTTAATCGCAAAGTATCCAAATATCTGATCTCCGCCGTGTAGCGATGTTAATACGGTCAATTCAGGTTCATGAGGAGCTTCAAGTGAGGGGAGAATTTTGGGCGTGGGGAATATGTTATTTCCATGCACTAATTCACCGTTTTGTTTTGAAAGGGCAAGAATCATTTTCTCGGAAAAGCCGTTTATACGGAATTCACGGTAATTATTGAAGCTGAATCGCCAATCTTCGCACAGGCAGATGTTAAGCGATTCCCAACCTTGCAGAATATATGCGACTTCTCCTATGCGAGAAAAAAGTTCTTCCGAAGTCTCTGAATTCTGAAAACGTTCTATCATATCTGTGTCGTAAAATTCAATGCGGTTAATATATCTCTCATACATACGTACGGTATGAGCGTGTATATAATTGTGATCCATATTGAACGGCTGACAGCCGCAGCTCCGTCCAAAACGTATACGTTGACGTGTTTTTGAAGCAGGAAGCGTTTCTCCGGTTATGGCTTTTATTATTTCTATTGCGGCATTTTCACCAAGCTGGCGCTCTCTGCCCTCGGCTGTCGTTATAGACGGATTATTGGAAAACGCAAACCAGCTTCCGTCAAACCCGACCACCGCAATATCATCGGGAACTTTAACGCCCAATCGGTTTAATTCACTGCATAGAGTAATCGCCATCATATCGTTGGCGCAAACAATACCGTCAGGCTTTACAACAACTCCCGAAGCAATATCTGCGGCAAGTTTTTTTGGTTTTTCTGTCCAGTAATCACCGTAAAACAAACAGCTGTCGTCAAGAAACATATCCACCTCATCCAAAGCTTCGCAAAATCCTTTATAGCGAAGCTCGGAATTGCACTCTCCCGCAACACCTGCAAGAAAATACAAACTTTCACAGTTATGTTCCCGTATAAGATGTTCGGTCAGATGCCGCATTATCTTTGTTTGTTCGGAAATGATATAACGAAAATCCTTTTGCTCCTGCCCAAGAACAATACATTTTGCTTTACAGCCTCGCAGCGTGTCGTATATCTTTTTTTCAACGGTTCTGCTGTGAAATTTTTCAGCAGCAAAAATAATTCCATCAAGATCGGTCATTCCGACCAGATTATAAATGTTTTCAAGTCCTCTTGTATATGAGGAAAACTCCATTCCTGTAACTGAATTTCTGATACCGGTAAAAACTATCACGTCAAATCCATATGCTCTGGCTATTTCGTCAATACCGCGCAAAAGTTCAAAGTCGAGCGGGTCGAAAATCTCCGGAATAATAACTCCTATTTTTCCTTTGGCGTTCATAACATATCTCCTTAAAAGTACAGGTTCTTAGTTAATGATATCATTTTTTTTGAAATCTGTCAAGGAAAAATGAGTCAAAAAGTCATAAAGTTAATCAGATATGTTATTGAATTAAGTACATTAAAATGTTAAAATGTAGTTAATAAAAGTGCATTCTGAACTATTATTAAGGAGGAATTTATATGAATTTTCTGAAAAAAGCAGCGTCATTTATGACGGCTGCGGTTCTGAGCCTTAGTATTTTCGGCGCTGTCGGCATCGAGAGTACGGTTTCAGAGGCTGCTGCAAATACGACTATTGTCAACGATACGTTCTGGAAGGACACCAACGGCAATAACATTTATTCTCAGGGCGGCGGCATTTTTAAATTTGGCGATACTTATTACTGGTACGGCGTACATTACAAGGGCGCAGAAACGTATGCTGCATCTCCCTCAAAAAAGAACGACGATACGGGATTTGTTTCAGTTACCTGTTATTCGTCAAAGGATCTTGTAAACTGGAAATTTGAAAACGATGTCCTGACAACCAATTCTAAAGGAATGAACTGGTGCTATTGGTTTGGCAGACTTGGTGTTGCATACTGTAAAAAAACAAAGCAGTATGTCCTGATCGCACAGCATAACGAGGACGTTATGTTCGCTCAGTGCAGTACGCCTACAGGAAATTTTGAAGTCAAGAATTATCAGAATCAGATCGACGGCGTTACGAAAGCCGGTACAGGCGATCAGACGGTTTTCACTGACGATGACGGCAATTCATATATCATCTGCTCCAACAAAGGCGGACGAGGACATCAGTATGTTGTTCCACTCAGCGATGATTACCTTTCTGCCGGCAAGGCGGTCGAGGTTGCAAAGGGATCAGGGCGTGAAGGAAACTGTATGTTCAAATACAAAGGTAAATACTATTTTTGTGCGTCCGATCTTCACGGATGGAACGCTTCTCACAGCTATTACATGGTTGCTGACAACATCATGGGACCATACTCATCATGGAAGGTAATGCCCGGTACTGACGAAGATTTCTCTCATGTTACGCAGACCGGATTTTTCTACACTGTCAATGGCAGCAAGCAGGAAACTGTTCTTTTCTGCGGAGACAGGTGGAGTGATTTTGCAGGAAACGGACTTGGATACAATCAATGGGTTCCCCTATCGTTTAACGGTTCAGAACCGTATTTCAACTCTCTAAGCGAATGGAATCTGAACGATGATACGGGTGAATGGAGTGTGGGAGCAGGAAATAACTACATCCTTAATCCGTCTTTTGAAGCAGACAGAGTTTCGCAGACCACTCTTGCCGGTTGGAAAGCCTCCGAAACAGGAAACAGCAATAAAAACTCGGCTCACATCGGCAGGTGGAGCGCACAGCAATGGAGCGATTCAGCTTATAAAGCAACTCTTACGCAGGATATTACACTGCCGAACGGTACATATACGATGAAATTCTGGGTACGATCGACAGGCGGTCAGAACAGCTGCAAGGTATATCTCACATCTGACGGCAAAGAGTACAATGTTTCAGTAAACAAGTCCATAAGCAGTTGGCAGGAGATGACGATCAACGATATTCAGATAACCAACGGAAAGTGTCAGGTCGGAATTTACTCCGATGCAAATGCCGGAAATTATGTTTTCGTTGACGATTTCAGCCTTGTCAGAAGCGACGGAACTGCTCCGCCGATCAGTCAGCCCGATCCGATTCCCGACGGAAAATATATAAAATCATTGACGGTAAACGATGTTGACAATTACGCTGATTGGTCGATACAGCAGAATTTGCAGGTAGGAAGCGAGGTTTTCGGCGACAGAGCGTTTAAGTTCAAGGAGATCCCCGAAGCATTAAAAGGTGCGGAATTTATCCGTACCGCCTGCGATTCTAAAAAATTTACCGATAACGAAGCAAGCTTCACTGCCGGGGAGGATATGACGGCGTATGTCGGTCTGGATTCAAGAATAACGGAGACTCCCGCATGGCTTTCCGACTGGACTAAAACAGACCTTGTTATGACCGACGACGGAGCAACGACTGTTACATATAACATTTACAAATGTAATTTCTCTAAGAATGATACTGTTACGCTGGGTGCAGTCAATAACGGCAGCGTTGTAAATTATGTTGTGATGGCAGAGGAGCAGGAGCTTGACCCGATTCCCGACGGACATTATATTAAATCGCTTACCGTTAACGACAGAACCAATTACAACAGCTGGTCGGTACAGCAGAATTTGCAGGTGGGAAGCCAGGTTTTCGGCGATAGAACATTTAAGTTTACTGAGATTCCCGACGCATTAAAAGGCGCTGAATTTATCCGTACTGCGTGTGATTCCAAAAAGTTTGCTGATTCACAGGCAAGTTTCATTGCCGGACAGGATATGACTGTTTATGTGGGACTTGACAACAGAATTACGGATGTTCCTGCATGGTTGAATGATTGGGTCAAAACAGATAAGATTGTCAGAATCGATGGAGATCCTGAGGTCACGTTGAATCTGTATAAAACGAATGTTGCAAAAGGCGATACTATTACACTGGGCATAGAGGGCGTTGCAAATTCTGTTAATTATATTGTTGCAGCTACAATACAGGAAAATGAAAAAATAATTGGTGATGTAACAGCCGACGGAGAGTTCGATATTTCAGATGTTGTGACATTGCAAAAATGGCTTTTAGCAGCACCCGACACAAAACTTGCAGACTGGAAAGCGGCAGATTTATGCGAGGATGGCAGACTTGATGTATTTGATCTTTGCTTGATGAAAAGATTGCTGATCAATCAAAAGTAAATGCTGAAAATAATCCTGCTGTAAAATATTCGTTTTTCAGCAGGATTTATTTGCAAAGTGAAAATGATATAATATGTCATAATTTTGATTCGATTAGTCATTGAATCAACGCTAATAGAGTGTTAAAATAAATTTACAGTTTGTTGGATATGTACAGAAATATGAAGGAGGTCGATTGAATGAAAATCAGTAAAATAACAGCATTGATTTCGGGAATGGCGGTACTTGCAGGCAGTTTTTCATCAATGCCCGTAGTTGCTGCGGAAAACATGTCTGCAATCACTGTTGAGCAAGTTCTTGCAGACAGTACGCTTATTCCGAGCGGTGCGATGTATACAATTACAAATATTAAAAGTCAGAAGCTTCTGAATGCAGACGAGGACGGAAATGTTTGCCAGAGGAATGCTTCCGGAACCAATGCTCAGCAATGGAAAATTGTTGCAGCAGGCGACGGATACTGCAAAATTATCTCGATGCAGGATACGAGCAAGGTTCTTACAATTGATGATGCTTCAACTCCGAACGGGTCGAACATTTCCATTGCAGACGATATAGATGCCGATTCTCAGCTTTTCAAGATCCATGCAGAAGGCAGCGACTTCTGTATAACCACCAAATGCTCCGGCGATGTTTCAGCAATTGATATTAAAGGCAAGAGCAATGCAGACGGTGCAAATGTTCACCAGTACAAATATCAGGGGAATCCTAATCAGATTTTCAGCATTGTTCCCGTTAACAACACTTATACGTGGATCAAGGGAGATCTTTGTTCAGATAATCAGTTGGACGTCTTTGATTTGTGTTTAATGAAGCGTGGACTGATTAACGGATTTGACGATATAGCATCAGGAATAGCGGATCTGAACGGAGACGGAAAAGTTGACGTATCAGACGCTGTAATACTGCAAAAATTCCTGCTTGGTCAGAAGGTTGAATTTGCTTCTCAATATTACACAATTCCGTATACTCCACCTGCTATTCCCGACCCTGAAACAAGCGGCAGACTTATGGAGTATCTTGACAGAGGCGTCGTCGCAGTAAGGTCCGGAAACAACGTCTTTGTAAGCTGGCGTTCACTTGCTACGGATGCTCCTGACACCGCTTTCAACCTCTATCGTGTAACAGACGGCAAGGAAGTAAAGGTCAACAGCGAGCCGCTTACAGGAGGAACTAATTTTACCGATACTACGGCTGATGTAACAAAGGAAAATAAATATTACGTCAAAACTGTTATCAACGGAAAAGAAGCTGATACCGATGGCAGCTACACGATGCCTGCAAATAAAAACAGCGGCGCATATATTACCGTTCCGATAAAGGATGGTGGAACTATACATTTTGTGTGGGTCGGAGATTTCAATGGTGACGGCGCTTATGATTTCCTCGTTGACCGCTGTGCCGACGATCACCAGAAACTTGAAGCGTATCTCAATGACGGTACGTATCTGTGGACTATTGATATGGGCTACAACAGTGAGAACAAAAATAACATTTCTCCCGGAGCTTCAACGATCGATGTTGGAATGTGGGACGGTGCGACTGTTTACGATATGGACTGCGACGGATATGCGGACGTATGCCTCAGAATTGCCGACGGAGTTATTTTTGGCGACGGTGAAGTATATTCCGACAAATCTCATGCAAACGCTCAGGCGATTGCTGTTATCGACGGCAGAACCGGCAAGCTTAAGGCATCTGTTCCGACGCCTACCGATTTTATTGATGTCGGACCTCTTGCCTGCATGATGGAAATAGGATATCTTGACGGCAAAACACCCAGTGTTGTATGCTGGATGAAAAACCGTAATAAAGACAAGACTTTCAACAGTATGACGGTTGCTTATGGTTACGAAAACGGCGAATTTGTTCAGCAGTGGCAGTATATCAACTCCATTCTCTTCCCTGACCGTCACGAATATAAAAATGGTTACGCAGAAGCGCATCAGATCAGAGTTGCCGACGTTGATTACGACGGCAAGGACGAGGTTCTTCATATGGGATACTGCTTGAACGGCGACGGTTCACTCCGCTGGCATAACGACGAAATCGTACATGGCGACCGCTGGTTTGTAGGTTCATTTGAAAATGCAAATAACGGCAATGTTATGATGGGTTACGGAATCCAGCAGGATCATCCGAATAACTTGCTTGAATATTATTACAATGCTTCCACAGGTGAAATGGTATGGACGCATTACGATCCCAATGGTGATGGAAATATTGACGTTGGAAGAGGAAATATCGGAGATCTTGATCCGAATTATGAGGGAATGGAGATGTATTCGTTCCAAGGAATGAACACGATAGACAACCAAGTAATTTCGGCGACAACGCCTTATCCGTGTTTCAGAATCTTCTGGAACGGAGATCTGTTCAGCGATTCCTATAACGACGGAAAGATTGAAAGTTGGAATTATAAGACGCAGAGTACCGACCGTCTGGCTACCACTTGGAAGATATATGCGGCAAGCGGCAGCGACAGAGGCGTTGGAATGTTCCACGGAGATATTCTCGGCGACTGGCGTGAGGAAAGTATTCTTGTTAATTACGATACCGATGAGCTTGTTATTTACACAACGGATGTTCCCACGGACTATAGAATTTACTCTTTGGCTCAGAATCCATGCTACAGAAACTGTATGACGGCAAAGGGCTATTATCAGTCTAATATGCTCGATTACTTCCTCGGCTATAATATGGAAGAACCAAAAACTCCCGACATAACTATTATCCAAAAATAACAGCTCTGCACTGCTGTTATTATATATCCTGAATATCTGTAAGGGGATAAATCAGAGAAAAAAGAGCAAGCTGAGACTTGCTCTTTTTATTTGTTCTTTTGTCAATGAAGTGAGACTCTAAAAATGAAAGATTCTGTTGGAGAGCGAATCGACGAACGCTTTCCAGTCCATGTGTCTATTTTGCCAGCTCTTGCCATACGCTGCTATATTCCTAACGCTCCCTTGGAAATACCAAACTCCTTTTTCTTCTTAAATTCTTTATCATATTGTTTTCCTGCGTCCATTTTTAATATTATCCCTTTTTTTATTATACAGCATCAAATAAAAAATACATTGTTTACTTCACAATGTACTTTAATATTATTTTATGATATATTTTCTTTGGAAATTTCCTCAGTCAGCCGTAGAATTTCAGGAGCGATTTTTTCTCTCTGCTTTTTAGTAATATAGCTGAAAATCGGGTAAGCTAAAGCAATAATCACCATACCTGCAACACCTATGATGATACCAGCAGCAAACATACTCCACTCCATAACACAGCACATTCCAAGTCCCATTACAAGTGTACCGATTACGCCGATGATAATTGAAATCATTGTGCTTTTGTTTGACACGCTTTTGTCAAGACGGCGGAGTCTGTCCATTTTATTTTCTTCTTGCGGAAGGTATTTTTTACGTATGGCATCAAGTTCAGACTGCTGGCTTGCAGAATAAGTATACTCGAATTTATCATTATTTTTCATTGTCAATGCTCCTTTTAAGAGATTTCAGGTTTTTATTTGACCATATTATCAGAAATACCGCCATTCCAAGCACTATTATGCTTACTACTGTACCTGTAATCGTGTTCATCATACGCTGATATTCTATGCCTCCGCCAAAAGCTGAAAACATCGCTGTTTGCAGTGTAAACATCGACATAAGCGCACCTGCAAGGATTATAATTTTCGCTGACGAGAAAATAGGGTTTGTTGTTTTTGTGGATTTAACCACGTTTACGACTGCACTAATCAGGCTGTAAAAAGCATACAGTGCCGAAATGTAAATAATATATCCTTTGTACTCATAACCTCTGTTTTTCCAAATCATCTGCACAGTCATTCCAGTCATGGCAATATTGAGTACAAACATCATAATTCCGCACATTCTTGAACTTTTATACTCGTGAATTTTCCGCTTTACTGAATGCTCTTTTTTATCAGTAAGGCGGACGTTTTTCAGTAAAGTAAAGCGTATAGCACTCAGTATAACGTAATAAATTCCGATTGCCCATAGCCATGCTGAACGAAAAATAACGCCTGTAGAACACTTGAAAACCGCATAAAATAAGTTGATTCCAAGTCCCATATATAGTGAAATTTTTGCACGAAATTCACGGTCATTCAGATACATGGAAGTATATTTATATCGGTTCATGAAGTTCCTGAAATTAACAATAATTTTCAGTTTGTCGCCATGAATAACCTCTTTGCATCGTTTTACAGCTCTCGGAAAATTCGCACACAAAACAGTCAGAGCGTAAGCCGAAAGTATATAAGAAATATAACTGATTGGATTGTTTTTGTTAAGGAAAACAAGCGAAATAATCATTGCAGGAAATCCAATCACTGTACTTAAAACAATTACCCATACAGGCGGAAAAAGTATTTTTAAAAGAATTTCCTTAAACTTTTTCATTTCCGCACCTCAGTTTTACGATAAATGTACTGCCTTTTCCGATTTCACTTTGTACTGATATTTCGCCGTTTATAATATCAACCACACGCTTTACAAGTGCCAGCCCTAAACCGTTGCCCTTGCCAGCGTGAGAAGTATCACCCTGATAGAATTTTTCAAAAATATGCCGTCCTGTTTCAGCGGACATTCCGCAACCTGTATCTGTCACTGTAACTATTGCAAAATCGCTGTTTTTCTTAAGTCCTACGAAAATTTTACCGCCGTTATCTGTGAATTTGACGGCATTTGAAAAAAGATTATTCCATACCAAACTAAGCAGTTCGCTGTCGGCATTTATGAAAATATCCTCGTCAATATCCGTATCAATTTCAAGATTTTTCTGCTCCCACGCAAATTCAAAATCAAGCAGACATTCGCAAATCTGCTCCGAAAGATCATACTTCTCCGACTTCGGATAAATTTGCTGATTTTCCAGTTTGTTGAGTTTCAGAATATTTGCTATCAGGTTAGCAAGTCTGCGTGAATTTTCAGTAACCGCTTTTGCGTATTCGAGGCGTTCTTCCTCGCTTAAATCGGGACTTTGCAGAAGTGTACCATAATTATTTATGACAGCAAGCGGAGTTTTAAGTTCGTGGGAAACATTAGCAATAAAGTCATTTCTAAGCGTTTCAATACCTGAAAGTTCAGCAGTCATTTTGTTGATGTGGTCAATAATAATATTGAAACGACCTGTATCGGTAATTTCACTTATATTAGGTATCTGTACCGAAAAATCGCCGTTTGTAATTTTATTAAGTCCCTCTGTTATTTTTTTCAGTGGGCGGTCAACCATTATTTTTCTGCGCACTGTATCAACTATACAGAAAATTACAGACAGAAAAATTACGTTGAAAAAAGTGAATTTTGCATTTTGTGTAAGCATTTCCTTGTCCATATCCCAAGATTGAAAAAACAGCAGAAATGAACAGGTTACGACAAATGCGACAAGTCCAAAAAAGATAAAAAATTTATTTATAGCAAAAAATAATTTTTTCATTTCAGTACCGCCTTGTAACCCAGTCCGTGAACGGTAACTATTTCAAAATCATCGCAATCCGCAAATTTTTCCCTGAGTTTACGCATATAAACGTCAACAGTCCTTGAACTGCTATCCGTTTCACTGTCCCAGAACTCATTCATAAGAGCAGAACGTGTAAACGTTTTTTTAGGGTACGAAAGCAGTTTGTACAGCAGATTAAATTCACGGACAGTAAGCGGAATTTCTTCGCCGTCAAGATTTGCAGAACGCTCCTCCGCATCAAGAGTAAGTTTACCCACTGTCAGCACTTTTGAACTCGCAATTTTAGCACGTCTGAGCAATGCACCAATTTTTAAAATTAATTCGTCTAAATCTATCGGCTTAACCATATAATCGTCAATGCCAATACGATATCCTCGCTGTTTTGAACTGAAATCGTCTCTTGCAGTCATAAATAAAATAGGTATTTCCTTATCGAGCGAACGGACAGTTTCGGCAAATTCAAAGCCGTCAGTTTTCGGCATCATAATGTCAGAAATAATCAGGTCAAATACATTGCCATACATTTCATTGTACGCATCATTTGCGTCAAAACAGCCGACAGTTTCATAACCATTCCTGTTCAGATAAGCACAGACTGTTTTATTTAAATCCTTATCATCTTCAACAAGCAGTATTTTAAACATTGTTTTACCTCCGTTTTTATTTATCATAGCATAACAATGTTAAAGTTTTGTTAAAATACCATAGTTCACAAAAAGTTTACAAATAAGCCTGCACAAATCTTCATGCAGGCATACTCTTTATTTTTTTAAATCATCAATTCTTGCCTCTGCTGCCGCTTTTCTTGCTTTCGCTTCTGCAATTTTCACGTCACGTTTTGCCTGTTCCGCAGCCTTGCGTGCAGAGGGCTTGCTCATAGCTTTTGCTTCCTCAAAGTTTGCTTTTGCTTCAGCTTTTGCAGCAGCAAAATTTGCTTTGTCTACCTCGTGCTGAGCCTTAGCGCTCTCTGCCATGTCCTTAAATGCGTTTTTTAAAAAATTTCCCATTGTAATTTCCTCCTGAACTTGATTTATATTACTTAATGCCTTTGATTATCGGAATAAGTCCGAGTAAAAGAGCAATACCAATAATTCCGATAACAATTCCCCATACCATAAGACCTTGCCAGACCATTGTCATACACATTCCAACACCGAACACGATAGTCGAAATTATACCATAAATTACGATACCGACCGTTTTTCCGTTAATTTTGATTGCAGGAGCGTTTGTCATCTTTCTGCGGACAAGCACCATAGCAAGCAGAACAACCGCACCAATTACACCACAGACAACGCCGGGAGTAAATACGTCCCATTCAGGCAGAAGAGCCATACACATACCCAGTGCAAAAATAAGTCCTCCGATTGTTGACATTATCAGTGTTACAAAATTTTCCTTTTTCATAATTAAGTACCTCCGATTTTTTTTCAGACGTTTTCCTCATCTGCTGTATTTATTCTAACTCTCTGTTGTTTGCGAAATGTTTGTAAAACGTTAGAGAAATGTTAAAATCCGAATATTTCGGATGCTTTACTTTAGGTGTGGACAAGTGCATTTATTGTTATATCATAAGAATTAGAAAATAACAATAGTTTGAGTCCTTAGCCATAAAATCAAGCACTTAAACGGCTGTAATACGTTGTTTGAGTGCTTTTTCATTGTTGTCGGGTGTATGCGTAATTACACGAAAATTCATCAAAATATCATTGGTATGGGTGTCGGAAATAAGCGGTATAAAATACCGCCCGACCCGAATAAAGCAGGAGAAACTGTATTATCATAATTTTTCGGGACTTCCGGAGGACATTGTTCCTCGGAAGTTTTTTCACACAATATCAGATGCAGCATATAATAATAACAGGAGTGAAGGCAAGGGAGTGATAATTATGATGACAATGTGTGCGGTGATCCTTGAGACGAGGAACAGACAGCTTCTTGTCCGCGACAGCAAAACAGATCAGGAGATCATTGTAAATATGCGTTGCAGCTGCAATTTTCGCGTAGGCGACAGAGTGCTGATCTTTTACAGAGATATAATGACCTTGAGTATCCCTCCGCAGATAAGCGCGCTGCGGATTACCAAGGCACCGTTCAATATTTGTTTTTGAATACAGAAGCTCCGTTTCTGAATATGCTCGGGAACGGAGCTTTTTTGTAAAAAAATACTTGCTCCGAAATTACCTGAGAAACGGCAAAAACCGCATAATATCGACATATGTCGTATATCATTTTCTTGACATGAGGATATATTTGTGTTATGATATAAGTAGCGGGATCTGCAATTTTTTTGATAAGTTTTGTCATTGTATTATGGAGGTGTATCTATGGAAAAAATTATCGGCGGTATCAAACGCGAATGTTATCCTCTTACGGCGGCGCAAATGGTGCATATCTACACGCTTTCCCTCAGTCCCACCCACGAGATCGTAAATATCGGAACGGGACAGTATCTGAAAACCAAGCTTAATATTTCGGTTCTTCGGGAGGCGCTGAATCGTGCCGTGGAACGCTGCGAATCTATGCGTATGCGTATCTGGAAAGACCCTGAAACAGGCGAGCTTTTGCAGTATATCATGCCCTATGAAAACAAATATTTTGAATACTACGACTTCTCTGCGCTTACAGAGGAAAAAGCCCATGGCATCCTTGACCGCTGGACTTCGCAGCCCTTCGATACCTTTGGAGGAGAGCTTTCGCGTATCGTTATTGTGTCGATGCCGGGAGGCTATAACGGCTACTATTTCAACGTTCATCACTGCTGTATGGATTCATGCTCCGTTATCACTTTTACAAAGGACGTAATGGACATTTATTGCCACCTCATGTACGATCTGCCATACCCTAAGCCAATGGCGTCATATATTGAGTCGGTAAAAAAAGACCTGGAATACAGCGGCAGTAAGAAGAGCAAGCGTGACGCAGAATTCTGGCAGAATATTCTGGATCAGCCGGAGCCGATGTATACGGATTATACCGGCCCGGGACGATTGATACAGTGGCGGAAGGACAATCCCGGTCAGCGCTGGGGCGTGCTTGCCACAAAAACAGGCTCGGGACGAACTGTGACATACGACCTGAGCGTGGATTCCACAAACAAGATACTGCGTTTTTCCGAGGAATATAATGTCCCTGTAAGCGTTGTTATTCTTCATGCTATCAGGACGGTTCTTTCAAAATTCAATAATAACGAGACCGATGTTACTATCAAGGATTTCGTGAGCCGGCGTTCCACATTGCAGAATAAACGGAGCGGAGGTGTGCGGATGCACTGCTTTAATCTGCGGACTATCATTGACCCGGACAGGACTGTTCTGGAATCTATGGATATTATCAATAAGGCGCAGCAGGAGCTGTTCCTCCACGCCGACTATCCGACCCTTGGCTTTTACGGTCAACTGCGCCAGAAATACGGTTTTCCCCAGGGCGGCTGCTATCAGAGCGTAAGCTTCACCTATCAGAACGCAACGCTGAAAAGTCTTGTTCCTTATCTGAAGGACATTCCGGTAAAAAGCAGATGGTACAACAGCGGAAAGCAGCCTCAGCCGCTTTATATTACGGCAATGCACCGCTTCGGAGACGGCGGTCTGACCTTCCACTTCGGCTACCAGTCGGAGCTTGTTACGCCCCAGGAAATTGAGTTCCTGTATTATTTTACAGGACGCGTCCTGTTCCGCAGTATCGAAAATCCAACAAAAACCATACAAGAAATTATTGATATGACTTGATACTAATAACCTACGGATAAATCCGCCGGCTATACTGTGCCTACTCGGCGTCAAACAACCTTGACAGGCGACAGTCTGCCTGCGGTCGTTTTCCTTGATTAGACGCAGTCTATCCAACGGCTTTATCCATAGAACAATCGGTTATCAGTATGACGGAGGTAAGAAAAATGCTTATAAAACTGATAGAACTTATTACACAGTACATCGACATAGACCCCGGTGAGATCAGCGAGGAGTCACGCTTTATGGAGGACATTGGCTTTAATTCCTACGACTTCATGTGTATGCTTGGCGACTGCGAGGATACTTTTGATGTGGAGATCGACGAGGCGGAGGCGGCAGGCAGCAAGACCGTCGGCGCGCTTCTTGCATATCTTGGAGGTCTTGATTGATGGCTGAAATTGCAACATTAAAGGAGCTTGTCTACCGCGCCGACAGTATTTTCGGAGACGAGCCATTTGTACGGGAATATCTGCACCGTGAGCTTCGGGACAAGAGTTTTCGCAGCTTCCGCCGTGACTGCGACAGCTTTGCGGTCTGGGTGCAGGAGCGTTTTCCCGAGGGCGTACACGCTGCCGTGATAGGCTCTACGAGCTATGAATATCTTACGGCATGGTTCGGAATCCAGTGCAGCGGCAATGTGACTGTGCCGCTGGACAACGCCAATTCTGCGGAGAAAATTGCGGATGAGGTCAATCGTTCGGACAGTGAGATAATAATTGTGGACAAGCGTCACGAGGGCGATATCGACAGATTCAGGGAGCTTTGCCCACAGGTGAAATATTTTATCCACCTTCACGAAAAAAAGGACGATATTCTGTACCTTGGCGATATAATTGCCGGATACAGCGGAAAAGCTCCGGTAAGCGACCCGAAGGGAAACGACCTTGCGGCAATTCTTTTTACATCAGGAACGACAGGGGCGAGCAAGGGCGTTATGCTCAGTAACGGAAATCTGATCGACAACACCACCTGCGAGCCTGACAATAATTTCCGCGGGCAGAAGCGTATGACTGTGCTGCCGATACATCACGTGTTCTGTTTCACCTGCGATGTGCTCTGCGCGCTGTGGTATGGCAGAATACTTTGCGTCAACGATTCTCTCATGCGTATTCCGAAGAATCTGAAAATATTCCAGCCTGACGAGACTACCTTTGTGCCGATGATAGCGGCTTCTATCCTGTCGAAAATGCAGCTTGCCGCAGAGAAAACTCCAGATAAAATTGCGATCGGCAGGGAGACCTTCGGCGAGAATTTCAGCGTTATCTATACAGGCGGAGCGTATCTCAGTCCTGAGATAATCAAGGGCTATGAGGAGTTCGGAATTGCCATTGCACAGGGCTACGGCATGACAGAGTGCTCGCCGCGTATCTGTACAGGCGTTAAAGGCTGTCCGAAGCCTATGTCTGTGGGCAGACGCGTTCCCGGCTGCAAGATCAGAAGTGTTGACGGCGAGATATGCGTAAAGAGCAAGTCTGTTATGCAGGGCTATTATAAAGATCCGGAGGAGACCGCCAAGGCGCTGACGGAGGACGGCTGGCTGAAAACAGGCGACCTTGGATATGTTGACGACGACGGCTACGTCTATATCACCGGAAGAAAAAAGAATCTGATAATCCTTTCCAACGGTGAAAATGTCTCACCGGAGGAGATCGAGAATCAGTTTGCCTGCTGCAAGCCGGTCAAGGAGATAGTCGTCTATGAAAAGGACAATCTTATTACAGCAGAGGTTTATCCCGACCCTGACCATGCGTCTGGGGATATCGAGGCTGATATCCAACAGGAAATCGACCGGGTAAACCTGGGATTTTCGCCTGCAAAGCGCATTGCGAAGCTGGTTATCAGGGAGACAGAGTTTCCGAAAACTGCGTCCAAGAAAATTATAAGAAGTTCAATATAAATGAAAATGCCGTTGCTGTTTCAGTGAAGTGACGGCATTTTTTGTTAAAATAAAAAAATATCTGAAACCGTCGTCTTTTTGGCTGTCTGAAATCACTTATTAACAGAATCTATTATTAAGAGCCTGTGTTCATAGGGAAGATGTGCGAATTTTCGAGCATAATTTTGCCGAGTGTAAGGCGAAAATCCGCAGGCATACTTGATGTATGGCAAGGATTTTCAACGCAGCAATCGGCAAAATTTGCCGAAAATACGTGTGGCTTATCCTATGAACACGGGCTCTAAGACCAAGGAGAATATCTATGAAAAAATTATCGGCTGTTTTACTAACACTGACAATGCTGCTGGCGGCGTCCTGCGCTCAGAAAGCCCCGGTCCCGGAGGAGAAAATACCGTCACAGAGCATCAGCGTCGTCCAGACCTCTTATAAAGAAACGAGCATCAGCATCGGCGATACCTATGATGCGGCCGTGAGCCTGCAAAAGTACGGGGATGGGTATTGCTTTTTCTATGAAAGCGGAAATAAGCTGAAAATGGTTCGCATTGACAGTGAGCTGAACGTTTCCGAGCCTGTCGAGCTTGAAGCTGCTATCGGAAGCGGCGGCAGCGGCGTATCAGTCCATGACGACGGCAGCTTTACTGTTCTTTCTCCCGGTACAGACTTTGAGTTTGAATACGATGAATACGGAACAATTCAGAATTACGGAGAGTTTCTCCTGAACGGAAGTCTTTATTTTACTCTGAACGAGTATGACAGCTTCGGAAAAATGATAAGTCAGACCGATGTGCCAGAATTAAAGGACTTATACGATATGAAGCATAATATGATCTCAGGTATGATTTCGCTGGGAGACGGAAAATACGCTGTATCTATGAGTGGCTCTGCGGCGATAATCGACGAAAGCGGAGCGGTTATTGACAGCAGGGTGAACGATCAGAATATAATTTATTTTGGTACGGACTGCGACGGAAGGCTCATGGTCTCTACGTCGTCGAATTTCAGCTATGCCGACGAGAACGATATCCTTAAAATGCCGCCTGACACAGAAAATCGCGCTGAATTTTCAAATTCATATTATGAAGATGCAAAACCGGGAGATATGGGGTTCAAGGCTTTTATTGCAAAGGAAGACGGGATCTACGGCTATACCGAAGAGGACGGCATCGTACTTGTGATAGACTATAAGGCATCAATGATAGGAAGAAGTGACATAAGCGATTTCGTTTGCTGCGGTGACGGACAATTTCTCGCCTGCGGATACACTGATAACTCTTTGAAGCTGTATACACGCCGTCCGGACGATTATACGGATGACCGGAAGACTGTAAACGTCTGGCAGATAGATGGCGGTACAGATGATGCTGACGCGGTCAGATTCAATAAACAGAATGATGATTACCTTATAAAATATGCAAGTACGATCAAACATCTCAGTGAGCTTACCCAGGCCGTGCTTGCAGGGGAGTCGCCTGATCTTATATATTACAGCGATCGTTCGGTGCTGGACGGAATGATAAACCTTGGAGCGGCTGCAGACATATATCCGCTTATGGAAAGCTATGACGGCGTAAAGGCGGACGAGCTTATGCCGAATGTTATGGAAGCCTTCGATATTGACAGCAAGCTGTATGCCATTCCCGAAAATTTCTGCGTGAAAAGCTGTTTTGCCAACAGCAGCTTTATAGGCGACGAATACCGGGATTGGACATTCGAGGATATGTTTGAGCTGTACAATAACCGTCCCGAGGGAATGAGCTTAACGACTGAATCAGTCAATGAGGATGCAGGATATCTGCTGGTAGTTGGATATCCCGATCCATGGATAGACATTGAGAATAAAACCTGCAGCTTTGACAGCCCGAGGTTTGTGGAGCTTCTGAACTTCTGCAAGAGCATAAACGATACGGCTGCCGATGATATTACAAGCAGTGACGAGGATCAATGGAAAGAAGAAATGGACTGCATGAGCGAAAAAAAGGCAATGCTGAACATGGACAGCGGTGCAAGATACGGTCTGAACATGGTTGCCAGCGCTCTGGGAAAAACCGGATTAACACTGGATGAGGCTTCTATCCTGAATATGCCTGACAGCGGCGGAGTCGGCAGAATGACCTGCGACAACTGCTGGACTGTGCTGAACACCGGAAGCTGCCAGGAGGGCGCATGGGCATTCGTTTCTTATCTGCTCAGCGAGGAGAAGCAGCTGGAGACAGCGCAAAATGTCGGCGGCTGGAACTGGACTAACAAAAAGGCTTTTGAGCTTGGCTTGGAAAAGACTATAACGCCGGATGGCGAAACAAAAACTGAAAAAATGCAGTATACTGTCGGCGATGAGGTATGTATGTACGAATATCCAGTCACCGTTACTAAGGAGCAGGCTGACAGATATCGTGATTTTGTGCTGAACTGTACCAGGCTAGAATACGAAAACGACGAGGTGAGCGTTATTATTATGGAAGAATACTATCGGTTTGCAAATGGCGAGATAACTGCCGAGGAATGTGCGGCGTTTATCCAGGACAGAGTTTCGATTCTGCTGGCAGAGAAATATTGAGGACAAATTAAAGCAGCGCCGCACGATCTTCGTACGGCGCTGTTTTAAAATAAAAAAGTAGCGAGTCTTGCGACCCACTGCTGTAACACTGGAACAAAATAGATGACATCAATTTCCCCCAGCGTTACGCCGTTTTCAAGCTGTCAAGCCATTTTATTTACAAACCTTTTCAATTTTGCAAGTATGACTTTTGCTGTCTTTGTCATAGTTGATCCCAACGAGAAGTATTTCTCCTGAGTAAGATTTCAGGCAGTCGACGTACTTTTTTTGATGAATTTGTGCGATTGCGCCTTCGGCGGATTTGTCATATTTCAACTCAACGATCAGGGCAGGATTGCTGTTATTCATTCTCGGTCGGAAAACCAGATCAGCATAGCCTTTTCCGGCAGGAAGTTCACGCTCAATTGCGTATGTTTTTCTTGCCGAATAGTATGCAATTGAAATTACACATGAAAGAGAATTTTCGTCGTTATATTTCAGAATCGAAGTGTTATCGCTGTGAGCCTTATCTATCAGGTCCGCAACTTTTTCTTCGTCGCAGTTCAATGTCGCTTTCAGAAGTTCGTCGGAAGATTTTATCGATTTCACAACCTCTTCCCAGCCGCCGTCCTCAATGGAATTAATAAATTCCTGAGCAACCTCACTATTCG
>JAMPAJ010000011.1:13371-26225 GCA_023667265.1 Alistipes sp. | reverse complement strand
GAGCATCCGGCTCATAACCGGACGGTCCGGGGTTCGAGTCCCTGATGGCCCACCATCCCCCATTTCGCTCTGCACCCGGGAGGTGCAGGGTTTTTTATTATTATGTTTCCGGGAGTAGATGCTGGTATGAATAATGATAAGCATTTCAATCCTCAGACGTTAATTATTTCAATTTGCATTATAATTATGGGCGGATGCTTTATATTTATGGGTGTACAAGATTTTAAGAATGGTAAATCGCAGGTTACAATCACTGTTACTCCGAAAGAAACTACAATTTTGGAGACGGTGCCTGTTACGAATGCGAAAACTAATATAAGCAATGCACCTGCTACGGAACGAAGAAACCAGGAAACAACAACCGTTTCTGTTGATAAAATTGAATTTCCGATTAATATTAACACTGCGGATGAGGAGGAGCTAATGCTTCTTGATGGGATAGGAGAGGCGTTGTCCGGTATGATTATTGAATATCGCAACGATAACGGATATTTCAGCAATATCGAGGAGATAATGAATGTTCCAGGAATTGGGGAAGGAATATTCGCCGGAATCAGTGAATATATTTATGTGGAGAACCCTGTTTATCCGACGGAGTCTTTTCAGAATGTGCAGGACTATCCGACTGAGCCTGTGTACGAGTATGAGGAGACAATTGAGCCCGAAATTACACTTACTCTGGAGGATGTTATCCCAATTGAACTGAATTCTGCGGATGTTGAGATTTTGGCTCTGCTGCCTCATGTTGATGAGAATATTGCCGGGGAAATAATTGGATTACGTAATTCGATTGGTGGATTCAGCAATACATATGAACTGCTTTACATTGATGCGCTGACTCAGCAGCAGGTTGCGGAGATCCTGGATTATGTATATGTGGAGGCTTCATAAGTTTAATTTTTTGTTTAATTCAGAAGCCCTTGACAAATAAAAAATAATATGGTATAATTAACTCATTGCAATGAAGTGTTTATTCAGAGCAAGATTTTGACCACTTCCTTTCCGGAAGTTAGCGCCATACGGACAGCCGGTCAAATGCCGATTTCCGATACTTCGGACGGCAACTTCTGTTGCCTTATTGAAATTTATAAGTTAGATTAATTACGGCTTGTGAAAGGTCAATAAGAGTAGTAAAAGAGGTTTTTTGCTCATAATATAACTCTGATACCAATTTGTATATGATTATTATATACACGTACAGGTCTTATACTGTACGTGTATTTTTTTTGAGGTGGTAATATGGAGAATAAGCTGAAGCTATACGGTTTCAACAACCTGACAAAGTCCTTGAGCTTCAATATCTATGATGTGTGCTATGCAAGAACGCCGAAGGCTCAGACGGATTATATTGCCTACGTTGACGAGGCGTACAACTCAAAGCGTATTACCGATATTATGACTCATCTTACGGAGATGATCGGCGCTAAAGTTCTCAGCGTCTCCCGGCAGGATTACGATCCGCAGGGCGCATCTGCAACTTTTCTTATTGCCGACGATACAATGGTGCCTATGGGCGGAAGCGAAACAGTCGCCCATCTCGACAAGAGCCACGTTACTGTTCATACATATCCGGAGTATCACCCGGACAACAATATCGCCACATTCAGGGTAGATATAGACGTTGCTACCTGCGGGAAAATTACGCCGCTTACTGCGCTTGATTTTCTTATCGGCAGTTTTGATTCCGATATTATCACAATGGACTACCGCGTTCGCGGCTTTACGCGCAATTTACAGGGAGAGAAGCTTTTTATCGACCATGATATAACCTCTATCCAGAATTATATCGATGATTCGACGCTTGATAAATATGACGCTGTTGATATAAATGTATATCAGGCGAATATGTTCCACACAAAAATGCTTATAAAGGAAATAGAATTGCAGAATTATCTTTTCAATACCGATGTCCGGGAGCTTTCTCCAAGAAGCCGCCTTGATATCACAGACGCTCTTCGTCGCGAGATGATAGAAATTTTCAGCGGAAGGAATGTTTACGGAAATGGCATTATCTCAGGTTGATGCACCAATTTATGAAGCGCTGCGGAAATTCCGGCGTATGCGCGTCGTTCCCTTTGACGTGCCCGGACATAAACGCGGCAGGGGTAATATGGAGCTTACAGAGTTCCTTGGCGAGGACTGTATGAACGTTGACGTCAATTCAATGAAGCCGCTGGATAATCTGTGTCATCCGGTTTCCGTAATTCGGGACGCAGAGTCGCTGGCGGCGGACGCCTTCGGGGCTGCAAATGCTTTTTTCATGGTCGGAGGCACTACATCTGCCGTTCAGAGCATGATAATGTATGCCTGCAAAAGCGGCGACAAGATAATTATGCCGCGAAATGTTCACAGAAGCGCCATAAATGCCCTGATCCTCACCGGAGCTGTTCCGGTGTATGTTAACCCGGACGTAAATTCCCGGCTTGGAATTGCGCTGGGTATGTCCGTCAGCCAGGTCGAACAGGCGATACGTGAAAATCCGCAGGCTAAAGCGGTCATGGTGAATAATCCGACCTATTACGGCATCTGCTCCGATCTCAAAAAAATCGTGGAGCTTGCCCATGCGCACAATATGCTTGTGCTGGTGGACGAGGCGCACGGAACGCATTTTTATTTCGGAGATAATTTTCCGGTTACGGCTATGGCTGCGGGAGCAGATATCTCTTCCGTAAGTATGCACAAATCCGGCGGAAGCCTTACCCAGAGCTCATTTCTGCTTATGGGCAGAGGTATAAATCCGGACTATATGCGTCAGGTCGTAAATCTGACTCAGACCACAAGCGCATCCTATCTGCTGCTGTCAAGTCTGGATATTTCACGGAAAAGGCTGGCGTTAAGCGGATGCGAAATATTTGCCGAAACTGTGGAAATGGCTGAGTATGCACGTTCTGAGATAAACGAGATCGGAGGATATTACGCCTATTCCCGGGAGCTTATAAACGGAGACAGCATCTATGATTTCGATGTGTCGAAGCTTAGCATTTTCACTCTGCCTATCGGTCTTGCCGGAATCGAGGTGTACGACCTGCTCCGGGACGAATACGATATTCAGATAGAATTCGGCGATATCGGAAATATTCTTGCATATCTCTCCGTGGGAGACCGGAAGCGCGACATAGAGCGGCTTATCAGTGCCCTTGCGGAGATCAAGCGGCGTTTCGGAAAAAGCGGCGCGGATATGCTCACTCAGGAGTACATTTCGCCCATCGTGGCGGAAGCTCCAAGACGCGCCTTTTATGCGGATAAAATTTCGCTGCCTCTGGAGGAGTCGGTGGGCAGAGTCTGCACTGAATTTGTTATGTGCTATCCTCCGGGCATCCCGATCCTCGCGCCGGGAGAGCTGATAACAGAAGATATAATAGGATATATACGGTATGCCAAGGAAAAGGGCTGCCAGATGACCGGAACAGAGGATCTGGATATAAATCGTCTCAACGTCCTTGCAGGGGAGGTATAATATGGAGCTGTGGTTTACGGAGCGGCATACGCCAAATGTTAAGTTTTCAATAAAGGTTGATCGCCAGCTTTATTCGGGAAACAGTGAGTTTCAGCGTATCGACGTGTTCGATTCAAAGGAGTTCGGCAGATTTCTCACCCTTGACGGCTATATGATGCTGACGGAGAAGGACGAGTTTATATATCACGAAATGATAACTCACGTGCCCATGGCGGTTCACCCGGATCCCAGAAACGTCCTTGTCATAGGCGCAGGCGACGGCGGAGTTATCCGGGAGCTTACACGATATCCTATGGTCGAAAGTATCGACCTGGTGGAAATTGACGAGCTTGTGGTGCAGGTGAGCAAGAAGTTTTTGCCGACTACTGCCTGCCGACTGGACGATCCGAGGGTTCATATTTTCTATGAAGACGGAGTTAAATTTATCCGCCGCTGCGAGAATAAGTACGATGTGATAATCGTTGATTCCACCGATCCCTTTGGACCTGGCGAGGGTCTGTTTACCAAGGAATTTTATGGAAGCTGCAACAAGGCTCTCCGGGAGGACGGCATAATGGTGAATCAGCATGAAAGTCCATTTTATGCCGAGGACGCGGCGGCTATGCAGCGTTCACACAAGCGCATAACTGAAAGCTTCCCGGTAAGCCGTGTTTATCAGGCGCATATTCCGACTTATCCCTCGGGGCACTGGCTGTTCGGCTTCGCGTCAAAAAAATATCACCCTGTCCGCGATCTGAACAGTACAAGGTGGAATATGCTGGGCTTGCAGACGAAATATTATAACAGCAGGCTTCACGCCGGAGCATTTGCTCTGCCGGTATATGTGGAGAATATGTTGAGAGATGTGGAGTAGAATATATGTTAGACAAGAATATACAGACATTTATCGCCTGTGACGGCGAATATGAGGAATCGAAAATCGTTCTTTTCGGCGCAGGCTTTGACGGAACAACGAGCTTCCGCCCCGGAACGCGCTTTGCACCCTCGGCGATACGCAGCGAAAGCTTCGGCATCGAGACGTTCAGTCCGTATCAGTGCAAGGACATAACCGACTACAGCTATTTCGACAGCGGCGATCTGGAGCTGCCCTTCGGAAGCGTCCGCCGAACGATCGCTGATATTGCTATGCGTTCGGATATGATTCTGAAGGACGGCAAGCTGCCCTTCATGATAGGCGGCGAGCATCTTGTAACTCTCGGCTCGGTCATGGCTGTTCGTGACGCGGTGGAGGCTATGGGAGAGGAGCTGTACATTGTTCACTTCGATGCCCATGCCGATCTGCGGGACGAATATCTGGGGCAGCCCTTGTCCCATGCCTGCGTACTCCGGAGATGTCATGAGCTTGTGGGAGACGGACATATTTTCCAGTTCGGCATACGCAGCGGCGACAGAGAGGAATTTTACTTTGCCGACGAGCACACGGAAATGCACAAATTCAGCTTTGAAGGGCTTGAGGAGACTGTAAAGCGTCTGAAAGGGAAAAAGGTATATTTCACTCTTGACCTGGATGTTCTCGATCCGTCGGTCTTTCCCGGCACTGGTACTCCGGAGGCAGGAGGCGTGACATTTGACGAGCTGCGCAGGGCAGTGACCCTTGTCTGCGGCGAGCTGGATATCGTGGGCTGCGACGTAAACGAGCTTAGCCCGGTTTACGACCAGAGCGGCGTATCGACGGCGGTAGCCTGCAAGGTTATACGCGAGATGCTGCTGGCATTGTCGTGAGGTGTGAAATGAAGATATTATATTGCAAATCTGAGGAAATCACGTTATCGACAAGAGTCAGCAAGGCGTTTCTTGAAAAGAAAGACTTTTATATAATTTCTGATGAGAAAAACAGCGATATAATTTTAAACGATTTGAAGTCCGTTGAATTTAACAAATGGGAGGGTATTGGTTCATATATAAAGGTTATTAATGGAAATGATACGTATTTTCTGACGATCCCAAGAATCTTTATCAATATCGGCGGTGGATTTGCGGTCATAAATTCATCAGGAGTAAAAAGGCTTTACAAGGAAATGAAACAGTATTATTCTGATAACGGTCAAAAGGAGAATTAAAATGGGAAAATGTATGATTATCGGCTGCGGAGGCGTAGCGTCCGTTGCAATTCACAAGTGCTGCCAGAACAGCGAGGTTTTTAAGGGAATTATGATCGCAAGCCGCACAAAGTCCAAGTGCGACGCTCTGAAAGAGAAGCTTCAGCCTATGACAAAAACTGTTATAGAGACTGCTCAGGTAAACGCTGACAATGTAGATGAGCTTATCTCCCTTATCGAGAGCTACAAGCCCGACGTTGTGCTGAACCTTGCTCTTCCTTACCAGGATCTGACGATCATGGACGCCTGTCTGGCAACTAAAACTCACTATGTTGACACCGCAAATTATGAGCCACTTGATACGGCTAAGTTTGAGTATAAGTGGCAGTGGGCATACCGCAAGCGTTTTGAGGAGGCTGGTATAACGGCTCTTCTGGGAAGCGGCTTTGACCCCGGTGTGACAGGCGTTTTTTCAGCTTACGCTATGAAGCATGAGTTTGACGAGATAAATTATATTGATATTCTGGACTGCAACGGCGGAGATCACGGCTATCCCTTTGCAACAAATTTCAATCCGGAGATCAATATCCGCGAGGTTTCCGCAAAAGGCAGCTATATCGAGAACGGCAAATGGGTCGAGACTGAGCCGATGGAGATAAAGCGTGTGTATAATTTCAAGGGCGTTGGCGAAAAGGATATGTATTTGCTCCACCATGAGGAGCTTGAGTCACTTGCGCTGAACATCAAGGGAATCAAGAGAATACGCTTTTTCATGACGTTCGGACAGAGCTATCTGACGCATCTGAAATGTCTGGAAAACGTGGGAATGACATCGATTGAGCCTATTATGTACGAGGGCAGGGAGATCGTTCCGCTCCAGTTTCTGAAAGCCGTTCTTCCCGACCCCGCTTCTCTCGGTCCGAGGACTGTGGGCAAGACGAATATCGGCTGCATTTTCCGCGGAAAAAAGGACGGCAAGGATAAGAATTACTACCTCTACAACATCTGCGACCATCAGGAATGTTACCGCGAGGTCGGCTCTCAGGCGATATCCTACACCACAGGCGTTCCGGCTATGATAGGCGCTATGATGATAATGACCGGTACATGGAAGAAGCCGGGAGTTTATAATATTGAGGAATTTGACCCCGATCCCTTTATGGAGGCTCTGAATAAATGGGGACTTCCCTGGGAGGAGGACTTCGACCCGGCTCTTGTTGACTAAGGAGTTTCAGAAGAAATGTTTGATAAGAATTTAGTTGATACGCCGTGCTATGTCATTGATGAGGCGAAGCTTATCCGGAATCTGGAGATCCTGCACGGTGTCGAGGAGCGGACAGGTGCAAAGATATTGCTTGCCCAGAAAGCCTTCTCCTGCTACAGCCTTTATCCTCTGATAAAGAAATATGTTTCTGGTACTGCGGCAAGCGGTCTGTATGAGGCGCGGCTCGGGTATGAGCATATGGGCGGCGAGAATCATGTGTTTTCTGCTGCCTACCGTGAGAGCGAGTTTGATGAGCTTCTCGGCTGCTGCGGTCATATTATTTTCAATTCCTTTGGACAGTTGGAGCGTTTCGGCAAAAGGGCGGTTCGTGCCGGAAAAAAGATAGGTCTCCGTATAAATCCGGAGCTTTCCACCCAGGAGGGGCATGAAATATACGACCCTTGTTCGCCTGAATCACGGCTTGGAATCACAAAAAAGAATTTCCGGGAGGATATGCTGGAGGGCGTAACAGGTCTGCACTTCCACACTCTTTGCGAGCAAAATTCCGATGATCTTGAACGGACGCTTAATGCTGTTGAGGAGAAATTCGGCGATGTTCTGAAAAAAATGGAGTGGATAAACTTCGGCGGAGGTCATCACATAACCCGGGAGGACTACGACATTCCACGGCTTGAACGGTGTATCGGGAGAATGCAGGGGAAATATGGACTTGAGGTCTTTCTCGAGCCCGGAGAGGCTTTCGCGCTGAATGCAGGATACCTGGTTACAGAGGTTCTGGACATTACGGAAAATGATATGCCGATCGCTATTGTTGACACCTCCGCAGCCTGTCATATGCCCGATGTGCTGGAAATGCCCTATCGTCCGCCGCTTCTGGGAGCTGGAGAGCCGGGAGAAAAGCCCTGGAGCTATAGGCTCGGTTCACAGACCTGTCTTGCCGGAGATGTTATCGGAAAATACTCCTTTGACAAGCCGCTGAAAATAGGAGACAGGCTTGTTTTCGGCGATATGGCGATATATTCCATGGTAAAGAACAACACCTTTAACGGTATGCCGCTGCCGGAGATACTGCTTCTTCACACCGACGGAAGCCTGGAAACGCTGAAAAAATTCGGGTATGAGGATTTTAAATCGAGGCTGTAGAAGTGTGTGTTATATGTTTATGTAAATCACAAATTTATCGAAACACTGCATAATTTTTCATTAAAACCAAAGGGAGGACTCTTGAATAATGGGAACAATTTATATGAACGAGAAGGAAGTTGCTTTTTACGAAGAAGGCAAAGTAACAGATAGAAAGGGACACACTCTTACATTATATGATGAAAAGAATGGACAAATATGGCAGCCATCTTCTATGGCTAACAACTATTTTGCTGCGTATCACTATGGAACGATATATAGAAAAAACGGCTTCGGTGAGACAAAGGTCGGAACGATCGTGGCAGAACGTGATTGGGCTGGATTTGACGGTAGGATTCTTGATATTAATGGAAACATAGTTGCACGCTATCGTGGTGAGGATTGTATTGGTCTTGGAGCGGCAGCAGCTGTTGTCGTTTTTCATTTGGATACAGGATCAGCTTCCACATCGGCAGATAATATCGGATGTATCAGTCTATTTTTTAAACTTATTTTAGGTATTATCAGTATTCTCTTTTTTATTCTGATATTGGCATGGAATTTTCTGCCATTATGCATGATTTTTGTAGGGTTGACTCTGATTAATGAAGGAGATTTATTTCTTAGTTTGTCGTATTTTATTCCTGGCATCTGTTCTATATACATATTTATTTCACGTCATTCTAAAAATAATCCTGTTTCCAAAGCAAAAGCAAATTGGTGCATTTTTATTAATAATATAGGGATCATATTCTGTATTGCTATGCAAGTAATAAGTGATAATTTCTATGTAAGGGAACCAGGACTTGTTTCTATTGCAGCGGCTAAGCCGACGGGGTTAGCGATATTTTTGCAAATAGTAGGAATCGCTGTTGGAGTTTTACTTTCAACTCTTGTATTTATTTATCTTCACAAGCAAAGGAAAACAAAGTAAGTTACATTGCTCTTTGTTATTTAAATTGTTATAATGCTTACATTTATTAATTATATAGGCTGTGATTTTCTTGACAACAGTTGAAAAAAGTGGTATAATTGAGTTATCTTAGATGAAGAAGGTCTTGCAGATGAGCAGAATTAATTTTGAGGAATATGAGATAATCGACGCACATACACACATTTTTCCTGGGAAAATCGCTGAAAAGGCAACTGTGAACGTTGGACATTTTTACGATTTGCGAATGGACAACTGCGGTATAAGCGAAAAGCTTATCGAGGCTGGAAAAACTATCGGTGTGACGAAATATCTGGTCTGCTCTACGGCGACCGTACCTCATCAGGTGAGCTCAATAAACGAATTTATCGGTAGAGAATGTGCGGAGCACAGCGAATTTTTTGGTTTGGGAACGACGCATCCGCTATCGGAGGATATTGAGGGCGATATTGCTCAGATAAAATCGCTGGGGCTTCACGGAGTCAAGCTGCATCCGGATTTTCAGAAGTTTGACGCTGATTCACCGGAGGCGTTCAGGATATATGATATTATTCAGGGTGATCTGCCGCTTCTTATCCACTGTGGAGACCCGAGGTATGACTGGTCTGCGCCGTCAAAAATACGCAGGATCTGTGAGAATTTCCCCAAGCTGAAGATACAGGCGGCACACATCGGCGGCTATCAGCGTTGGGACGAGGCTCAGGAGATGCTGACAGGCTTTAAAAATGTTGTCATTGATATAAGCAGCTCACTGCCGTTTATGAGTCCGGAAAAGGCTGCGGAGCGTATACGTAGATTCGGCGTGGAAAACAGCTTTTTCGGCACGGATTTTCCTATGTGGAGCCATGAAGAGGAGCTGGAGAGATTCGGCGCTGTTGGATTTTCCGAAGAAGAGAACCGCATGATACTTGCGGAGAATTTCAAGAGATTTTATAACATTTAACAAAAACGGCTGATCCAGTATTTGGGTACTGTATCAGCCGTTATTTTATCTTCTCGCTGCAAGCTGTCTGAGAATACTGATGTCATAAGCGTCAAGCCGTCCGTCCTTGCATAAGTCTCCGGCTTCCCAGTCCGCCAGCTCTGAATCCGGAAATGCAAGCAGCCACTTCTGCATGGCGACAACATCTGCAATGTCGCATATACCGTCAGCGTTTACATCGCCGGGAACAGTCTTAGCCGCCGCTTCGGGAACTATCCAGCCTCCGTCGTCAACAATGAGACAGAGCATCTTTATGGTATCGCCGTAGTACACATCGTCGCCATAGTTTACGACAACATCGCGGATCTCGTCGTGCCAACGCGTATTTCCGCCGCATTTTGCCGAAATAAGCAGCGGCGCAACAAAGCACAGGTCGTTGTAATCCTCAATAGCAGTACCGGCAGGCGTGTAGCCGGCAAGAACCTCCCAGGGGTCGCCGTTGGTTGTTTTATTCATGAAGCTGTCGATGGCTTTTGCGAATTTCAGCGCGTCCTCATTGCCGTTTATAAGCCAGTCCATGCTGATACGCCACGGCACACGGCAGCTATTGTAATAGTAATTGCCGTCGTTTTCGCTTTCCAGGAAATTTGCAGGACTTGCCACGTATTTTCCGCTTTTGTCACGTATCACAAAGTCGGGAAGAATACCTGTTCCGTACTCGCTGACCATACTGTTGATTATGCCGTATGTCGCGTCATAGACCTTCATCCAGTCGTCATTTCCGCTGACCTCCGCAAAAACCGGGAGATACTGAATTATAAAATCCGAGCATCTTGTGGCTGAATAGTAGCTGTCATTTTTGTCGCACTCGGAAACCCAGTCGCCGAGAGTAAGCGTCCAGTACTCGTGATTTACGTCGTATTCCATTATGTCGTCAATGACAGCCAGCGCCTCGGAATAATAGTCTATCTCTCCGGCGCTTCCCCATATGGAATCAGCCATGAGCAGGGCATAGGCAATGTCCATATCGCCGTCTGTTGCGGAATCGCAGGGACCGCCTGTCATAGCTCCGTCGTTTGCGCCGTCGATGAGTGCAGTTCCGTTGTCACACTGCTGCCAGGACATGAGATGCGAGCCGATATCGCTGGGGTGTGCCTTGAAAAAACGGTACATTCCGTCAAAATATGCCTTGGCATTTTTGTCATAGTCCGCCATGGATGCAGTGATAAGCATGCCATATCCGTGAGCCTCGGAGACTGTGACGGGAACGGAATAGCCTCCCGTAAAGTGTTCCTCCTCGTAGTAGACGTAATACTGGTCTTCGCCGGTGACGTACCTGTCCTTCGTCAGATATTTTTCCTTCCAGGCTTCGTAGAAGCTTACGGTTTCGTCTGAAAGGCTGACCTTTTCTGAGGCAGCATTGGAGCATGACGCCGGGATAACGCACTGTATAAGCGACGCTGTGAGAATTGCTGTGACCGCAGTTTTTTTCATAATGACCCTCCGACTAAAATTTCTCCTCAAATGGCGCTTTTGCGCTTATTATTCTTCCGTTCAGACTGCTGAGAAGCGAGTCCTTCGGGAACTCAAATTCCAGAGCGCAGGCACAAAGCTGCTGCCGGAATATGCCATGCCGCTTGTTTGCGGCTATATTTCCGTATTTTCCGTCTCCGAGAACAGGCGTGCCGATGTGGGCGAGATGCGCTCTTATCTGGTGAGTGCGTCCGGTGAAAAGGCGGATCTCCAACAGATAAAGTCCGGCTTTTTCACCGATTATCTTATACCCGGTGCGTATCTCCTTGTATCCCTCTATCGGCGTACTGCTTATGCGGACGATGCTTCTGCCGCTGTCACGAAAATGATATGCAGTCAGAATATCTTCAGTTTTTGGCGGCTTTCCTGTGGTCACACAGCGGTAGAGCTTGTGGACAGCTCCGTTTTTGATGCCAAGATTCAGCTCCCGGAGCGCCGCGGCATTCTTCGCAGCCGTTACAAGTCCCATGGTATTCCTGTCGAGCCTGCTGCAAAGGGCAGGCGCAAAGGAATTTTCGCTGTCCGGAGAAAACTTGCCTTTGCGGTAAAGGTACAGCTTTATCCTGTCGATAAGCGTATCCGATCTGCTTTCGCCGTTGCTGTGAGAGTCCAGTCCGACAGGCTTGAAAACAACAATGATATTATCGTCCTCGAATACGATGTCAAGCTGCTCAGAGGCAGTCATAAATCCCATATCAGCCTTTTTTACAGCGGAAACCTCGTCCTTGACGTAGACGCGGACGACGTCGCTCTCCGCAAGCATATCGCCGATATTACAGCGTTTTCCGTTGATTTTTATATCCTTTTTCCGGATAAGGCGGTACATCATGTTTTTTGGCAGCTCCGGCATAGCCTTTTGCAGAAATTTGTCTATCCGCTGCCCGCTGTCATTTTGTCCTATTGTAAATTCTTTCATTTGTGAGATTTTTCCTTTTCAACGGCATATTTACCAATATACCTTAGATATTTTCGTGGGATGTGCCGAAAATTTTTTTTATTTGATTTTTTCGGGGAATTTAGTTGCAAAAAAGACATAATTATGCTAAAATCATATTAGAAGCAATGACGCGTCTTACAGGGTATTCCCTGTTTATTTTTTCATTACAACAAGGAGATGATAACTATGAAAACAAAACGCAGAGTCATCTCAGCGATCTTATCCTGTCTTATTGCCTGTTTAACGGTAACAATGCCTTTAATTTCGGCTGATGATAAAATATATGTCAATTATACCACGTCGGTCGAAAAAAGTCAAGGTGAACTTGAACCGTTCAACGTTTTTGAAATCTACAACGCATTTTTCGGTATAACCACGACAGCTCCGCCGGTAACAACAGTAGTTACAACAAAGCCGGTGACAACAGCTCCTCCGGTAACAACAGTAGTCACGACAAAGCCGGTGACGACAGCGCCTCCGGTGACAACGGCAGTTACGACAAAGCCGGTGACGACAGCGCCTCCGGTAACAACGGCAGTCACAACAAAGCCGGTGACGACAGCGCCTCCGGTAACAACGGCAGTTACGACAAAGCCGGTGACGACAGCGCCTCCGGTAACAACGGCAGTCACAACAAAGCCGGTGACGACAGCGCCTCCGGTAACAACGGCAGTCACAACAAAGCCGG
>JAMPAJ010000011.1:0-13271 GCA_023667265.1 Alistipes sp. | reverse complement strand
CAAAGCCGGTGACGACAGCGCCTCCGGTAACAACGGCAGTCACAACAAAGCCGGTAACGACAGCGCCTCCGGTAACAACAGTAGTTACGACAAAGCCAGTAACGACAGCGCCTCCGGTAACAACGGCAGTCACAACAAAGCCGGTAACGACAGCGCCTCCGGTAACGACGATCGCGCCGGCTACCATAGTAACGGTGGTCCAGCAGGGACAGCTTCCTCCCGGAAATCACAGGAGAGGGATAGACGTTTCTGAGCATCAGGGGCTTATCGACTGGAAAGCAGTAAAGGACAGCGGTCTCGTTGACTTCGCCATTATCAGAGCCGGATACGGAAAACTCACCAACCAGATAGACGACAATTTCATATATAACATCGAAAATGCCCAGGCTAACGGCATTGATGTCGGAATTTACTGGTTCAGCTATGCAAAAACTATCGAAGATGCCAAGCTGGAGGCTGAGGTCTGCTACGAGATAATCAAGGACTACAGGTTCAGTTATCCGGTCTACTTTGATTTTGAGTACGAGGCGACCCTTAACGGAAATACTCAGGCAGTTCTTTCCGCAATGGTAGACACCTTCTGCACTACGCTCCAGGAAAAGGGCTATTATACCGGAGTTTACAGCTATGCCTCATGTCTTGAATCGAAAATTTACAGGCACGTGCTGGAAAAATACGATGTGTGGGTAGCGCAGTATAAGGAAGTCCTCGACGCCTACAGCGGTCATTACGGAATGTGGCAGTACACGAGCAAGGCCTCCGTTCCCGGCATCTCGGGAGATGTGGATATGAGCTACTGTTACCGGGATTATCCCTCTGTCGTAGGAGAAAATCCGGCTTCCTCAGCGAGACCTGTAACGTCGCTGCAAACCTCTGTTGCTGTGGTGACTGTGCCGACGACTACAGTTACCACGGCTGCGCCGACTCAGCCTTCAACGGCAAATACGACCGCCAGAACGACTGCGGCTTCTCCGTCTCTGCCCGTAGCTACAACTGCTGCCGAGGCTCAGATGTTTACATACGGCGGGTATCTGGTGAAGTCCGACAGCGAGGTCATTGACTGGTCGTGCTATGATAAAAAATCATATTCTTTCGCCATGATCGCTGCTGACAGGAACAGCGATATGGATATATTGGCGCAGAATCTGGACAATGCTCACGCAGCCGGAATAAACTGCGGAATGACATTTGCCGTAACTGACGGCGGACCTCTTGAAGCGGCAGCCGATGCGGCGGCATTGTATAATGTGCTGCGGTACAGACAGCTTGAATATCCGCTTTATTATTTCTTCGATAAGACCGATTTTTCGCAGTATTCAGCGGATGCTGAGCAGCTCAACCAGGCGGCTGAGGTGTTCTGTGCGTACTTCCAGGCGAGAAAATTCTACATTGGCATTGCGGCGTATGACAGGGTGTTGATGAACAGCATTGACCCTGCTCTGCTGGAGCTGTACGATGCCTGGCTATGGAACGAGCCGCTGTCGCCTTATGAGTATACGGGCGTTTATAACATTGTCAGTCAATACAGCACCGACAAGAGCGCATACATAATAAGCAGCAAAAGAAATTATCCCTCGATAATGACGGCAAATCATCTGAACGGATATTAATTAATCAATTATTCCCTTTCTGAAGTTACGGAAAGGGAATAATATTGCTCCACCAATTAAACATTGCCAAAAGATGCAGTCAAAAATCAAATTTATCAAGGATGACGACGAAAGCATACTGTCGTATGGTGAGGAGGAAGACGCAGAGAAATTTGATTTTTGACAAATATTGAAGGAAAGGTTTAGTTGGTGGAGCAATGTTATCAGGAGGAATCTATGGTAGAATTTATGATCGGCTCGTCAGGCACGGGCAAGACGACCGAAATGATAAGCCGTATAAAAAGCTTTTCGGAGCAGGGCAGAGAACAGATAGTTCTCGTCCCGGAGCAGTATTCCACCGAATTTGATAAAAAGCTATATTTCAGCATTGGCGCAAAGGCGTTTAATCAACTGCTTTCCCTGAGCTTCAGCAGCCTTGCGCGGCAGCTTTTTCAGATATACGGCGAGCCGGAAAGAAAAGGCGAATATGCCGATGAAATGGCACGTCTTATTGTTATTTATCAGGCGATAGAGGCGGCTGCATCATCGACTGAGCAGCTTCCGTTTTTTGGAAGGAGATGCCGCCAGAGCGGATTCAGCGAGGAGATACTGGAGCTTATCAACGATATGAAGCGTTCCGGTCTGAAGCCTCTGGAGCTTATGCAAAAGGCGGAGCTTATGGAGCCGCGGCTAAGAGATAAGACCCGTGATGTGGCGGAAATCTATTACGAATACGAGGCAATAATGGAGAGCTACGGCTTCAAGGATAACCTGGAGAATATTCGGGAGGCGGCGAAAATTGCCAACCTACACCGCTATTTTCATGGAAAATGCGTCTGCCTCGACGAGTTTGAAAGCTTCACGGCTGACCAGCTCGATATGATGAAGTGTATTTTTTCTTCTGCGGAGAATGTGATAATTACCCTGCGTACCGACGATGTAAACAGTGAGAAATTCACGCTTTTCGAGACGGTCAACACAACCTATCAGACTCTCTCAAGAATATGCCGGGAAATGAATGTTCCGGTGAAGCTGACTAAAATGACGGAGATCCGTCGTTTTGCCTACGACGACCTTATGTATCTGAGCCGGCGTATAATGCGCAATCTTCCTGCCGAGCCGGAAAATGCTCCGGAATCCCGACATATTCGTGTCTTTGAGGCGAGGGATATGTACAATGAGGCGGAGTTCGTATGTGCAGAGATAAAGAGGCTTATTCATCGCGACAAGACATTGCGGTACAAGGATATTGCCGTGATCTCGAACGATATAACGGTCTACGGAGATGTGCTGAGCGCGGCTTTCAAACGTTTTGATATCCCATGCTTTATGAGCATAGAGCGTTCTGTGAGCCATACTGCGGTTATGGCGTATTTTACGGCATTGCTGGAGCTTCTAACCTCGCGCAGCTTTAAAAGCGAGCAGATATTCCGCCTGCTTAAGTGCGGTCTTTCTGGATATGGTCTGACGGATATTTCCGGGCTGGAGAATTACTGCTACAGATGGAGCATTGACGGCATAATGTGGGAGTCGGAATTTACCGGCGACGAGGATGAGGCACAGCGTCCGGAGGAAATGCGCAAGGAGATTATCCGTCCGCTTATGACGCTGAAAAGGAAGCTCCGTGAAAAAAATACAGCCAGGGAGGTCTGCGGACTGCTCTATAGCTATCTGAAAAGATCCGGAGTAGAGGAGACGCTTGCCAGCCTTATGGACAGGCTCATCAGGGAGGACAGGGATAACGATGCCGCCGAGCTGAAACGGCTCTGGAGCTGCCTGATGGATATTCTTGACAGTGTTGCAGATACTCTTAAACACGAAATACTGCCGTTCAGGGAAATAGCCGACATAATGCGGTCAATGATCGGCAGGATAAAATATTCCCTGCCGCCTCAGACGCTTGACGCGGTAATTGCTGCGTCTGCAAGAACGGCACGTCTCAGCGAGCCGAAGATCATCTTCGTCATGGGTGCGTCGGAGGGCGATCTGCCAAATCAGGTAAGCGTTCACGGGATCTTCTCCGAGGGCGAAAAGCAGAAGCTTATGCCCCTTGGAGTCGAGCTTTCACGGCTTCTTACGGATCTTATCGCCTCGGAGCGGCTCATCGTTTACAAGGCTCTTTCCACGGCTTCGGAAAGACTTTATCTCACATATCCGCTGTCAGACCTGTCCGGAAAGGCAAAATACCGCGCCCAGGTCATTGAGCAGATACATGAGATGTTCGGCATGGATTATTTCGACAGTAATATGCTTATAACGGAGGATAAGTTAAGCACGGATTTCTATGCTGTGACATACCACGCCGCCTACTATCACTATATGCAGGACAGAGCAGGAAATACGACTGCTGCGGCGTCAGTGAGAAATGCTCTTCTCAGCGATCCGGGATATAAACGCCGTGTGCAGGCGGCTGAGCAGCGTCGGAACGGTTCTGTTGAATACCGGATAGACCGGGAGATAATGGAGCGGCTTAAAAGCTTCGAGCCCCTTCATATATCGGCTACGGCGGCGGAGAGCTATAATAAATGCCATTTCATGTACTTTTGCGAACGTATTCTCCGGCTGCAAATGCCGGAGAAGATCGAGCTGGACAACCGCATAGCCGGCGATCTTTCCCATAACTGCTTCTACAGCCTCATCGCCGGCAATAAGAAAAGCGATTTCATCAATATGAGCTACGAGGAGATAACGCATGAGATCGACAGTCAGGCGCGGGTATACAGGGAGGAAAAATTAGGCGGAGATTTCGCAAAAACTCCAAGCTTTGAGCTGACCTTCAACAAAATAAAGGAGCGGATCACGGCTGCTTTTTTGCAGACTCAGCAAGCCCTTATGGTAAGCGATTTTGTGCCGGACAGGTTTGAGTTCAAGCCGAGAGGTTCAGCCGGAGTTACAATTGATTTCGGCGAGGGAAAACAGCTTGTTTTCAGCGGATTCGTTGACCGGGGCGACGTGTGTACTGTCAACGACAAAAAATATCTGCGTATAGTGGATTACAAGAGCAGTCCGAAATCAATAAACGAAAAAACTCTGGCTGCCGGAGTTAATTTGCAGATGCTGCTGTATCTCTTTGCGAGCACGGAAGAGGGCGCGGTCTATGAAGGCTATGCTCCTGCCGGAGTGCTGTACAGTCCGATGATGATAAAGAGTCTGGAGCTTGAAGCCTCCAAGGACAGCAGCTTTAACAGCTCGGCAGTTGACAGCGGACTTAAAACCTCCGGACTTCTTATCGACAGTGTTCCGGTGATAAAGGCTATGGAGCATGACGGAAAGGGCAGGTTTATTCCGGCTAAGATAAACTCCACAAACGGCTGCATAAGCAAGGTATCGTCCGTTATTGCAGAAGGCTCTATGGAGAGGCTCCGTGAATTTGTATACAATAACCTGGCGGATACGGCGGATTCGATCTATAACGGAAATATGGAGGCTGTTCCGCTTTTGCAGGGAAATTCGCTTCCTTGTGCATATTGCAGGTACGGAAATATATGCGGAAACGGAAAGGGCGCGATCTGCCGGGAGGTCGATGATGAAAAAATCAGGGAAGCGGCGGAGATATTAGGAAAGGAGGCTGACAAGAAATGAATTGGACAGAACAACAGAAAGACGCCATAGACGCAAGAAACAGCTCTATTATTGTGTCGGCAGCGGCAGGAAGCGGAAAGACAGCCGTCCTTACAGAACGCCTTGTGCAGCTTTTGGCTGATCCTGGATCCGGAGTACGGGGCGACAGACTGATCGTTGTAACATTCACAAATGATGCCGCAGCGGAAATGAAGGGCAGGCTCGACAGCAAGCTCCGCAGTATGATAAACACTGCCGAGGACAAGAGCTATCTTCTGAAACAGCAGGTACTTCTCCAGAGCGCTAAAATTTCTACCATCAATTCATTCTGTTTTGAGCTGCTCCGTGATAATATTACCGATCAGGGCATAACCTCCGGCTTCGGAGTACTTGAAGATACAGACTTGAAAATTATCCAGGCAAAGGCTATGGAGGAGCTTTTCGACTATTACAGTGAGTATGAATATGAGAAAATATCATATCTCTATGACCGCTTCTGCCTTAACGAACAGCAGCCACTGGAGAATGCGATCATAGCTGTGGACAACTTCCTTTGTTCTGTGACAATAGGGGAGGAGTGGCTGGATAAGATCATAGCGGAATATAGGAAACCGTTCTGTGAATCGGTCTATTATAATGCTCTTTTTGAAAGTAAGCTGAATGATATCCAGTTGGCGGTTCAGCTTGCGGAGGATAATTTCAAGGCGTTGAACGACATTTTTCCAGATCAGTCAACGAAACAGGCTAAAGAAAATTACGAGCAGGCGGCTGTTGACCTTGAACGGGCGGAAACGCTGCTCAGGCTGGCTGAACGTCATGAGATACCCAGCGATGCAGAGCGGAATTTTATTGTAGGCTTTGAAACTATGAAGCCAGCAAGAGGAAATTATAATAAGGCTGCAAGGGCTCTGTTTACGGAAAGAAGAAAGACATTCAAGAGCATATTGCAGAACGCAGCTCCGGCTTTTTGTTCGGCAGAGGCGGACTATCTGGAGTGCGGCGAGGTCACGGAGCTTCTGGCGGAGGCTGTGCGGAAATTCCGCCAGCTTGTGTGGGAGCAGAAGTGCGAAAAGAATGCCATAAGCTTCGACGACGGAGAAAGACTTGCCCTTGAATTGCTTATGGCTTATGACGAAAACGGAAATATATGTCAGTCTGAGGTCGCAAAAAGAACGGCTGAGCAGTACGACATAATTATGATCGACGAATATCAGGATTCCAGCAACAAGGAGGATCTGATCTTCAAGCTTCTGTCGAAAAATTACAAGCTTGACAAAAACGGCGAGCCGATGTACGGCGACAATGCCTTTGTGGTAGGCGATGTGAAGCAGTCGATCTACGGATTCCGGCTTGCAAATCCGGAGAATTTCGTTTACGTCAGGTCGATATCGGAGCCGTATTCAAGCGACAGCAGGTCGTCTAACAAGGCGATAACGCTGGGGAAAAATTTCCGCAGCTCCCGGGAGGTCATCGACTTTGTCAATTTTATTTTCACCGGGATAATGACCAGGGATTGCGGCGATATTGATTATAACGGCGATGAATGTCTGTACTATGGCGCAGATCAGTACTCCCAGCCTCACAATGACGATCGCCGGGCGCAGCTTAACCTGATCGATGCCGACGCTATCGCAGAAGAGAGCGGAGAGACGTCAAAGTCTTATTCTCCTGAGGCGGAGGTCACTGCCGGGATAATTGCCGAAATGCTGCGAAAGGGATATCCGGTTGTTCAGTCCGACGGAAGTATTCGCCCATGTGAGCCGAAGGATTTCAGTATTCTTGTCAGAAAAAATAATTTAGCCAAAGCTTACGCTGAAGCCATTGAAAAGCGTGGGATACAGGCAAAGGGGACTGAGGAGAAGGGATATCTGAGATCACAGGAAATAGCAGTTCTGACAGATCTGCTGCGGATAATAGCAAATCCCTTGCAGGATGTCCCGATGGCGGCGGTTCTTGTGTCGCCGATGTATGAGTTCAGAAACAGCGATCTCGCCTATATAAAGATGTTCGGAAAGAAAACGCCATTTTATGTTACAATGAAATCGGCTGCGGAGGGCAGCATTGACGGCTTCGATCCGATAATTGCCTCGAGATGCCGCGTTTTTCTGGAGGATATTGACAGGTTCAGGCTTAATTCCGTCACGATGAGCATAGGAGAGCTGATAAGCTGCATATACGACGATACCGACTATATTGCAGTCATGCAGCAATACAGCGACGGTGAAAAGAAGCGTGCAAATCTGCGTATGCTTATCCAATATGCTGCCGGCTATGAAAAAAATGCCGCGTCTTACGGCAGCGGCGGACTAAGCGGATTTTTGCGGCATATTGACAGAATACTTGAAAGCGGCGACTATGAGCAGGGCAAGGTCGCGGCGGCAAGCGGAAATTATGTGACAGTCCAGACTCTCCACGGCTCAAAGGGTCTGGAGTACCCGTTTGTATTTATTGCGGAGACATCTGTCGGCTTCAAATTTGACGACAAAGCCGTAGCCTGCAGCGATGACGGCAGAATTGGCTATGTGCTGTACGATAAAAAGATATTCCGCAAATACAGAACGTTCCAGCAGACTCTTCTGACGGAGGAGCAGGCTCTTGCCACGAGAAGCGAGGAAATGCGGCTGCTCTACGTAGGGCTTACACGTGCGAAGCAGAAGCTCTTCGTTAATCTGAACTGCGGCGAAAGGGCTATGAAACAGGCACTTTCACTTGTAGATGAATGTGTTGTAAACGGCGGCAGAATAAAGGAGCTGGTCTCAAAGGCGAAATGCTTTGCGGACTGGTTCTGGCTTTGTATGATGACGCAGGCTGATTTCCCGGAAATACTTGACGAGCTTGGGCTGTACAGCGGCGAATTCGGACTTCCTGCGCCTGATCGTGACGATGAGGTCTTTACATTCCGTGTTTTTCGCGAACAGCAGTCTGAGGAAAGCGCAGAATCTGAGGAAGAGGCTGCTGCGGAGGCTGATGATGAGCTTGTAAATGAACTGCTTGAGCTGATACACAGCGATTATGACAGAACATATTCTGAGATCGCCGCAAAGCTAAGCGTTACACAGATAGCGAAAAAGGAGGCGGAGACTCAGCCCTTTGACCTGACGCTGAGCCGTCCGAGGTTTATTTCGGAATCCGGAAAAATGACAGGCGCGGAGAGAGGTACGGCGATACATACCTTTTTCCAGTATTGCAGCTTTGAAAATGCCATTGATGATCCTGCCGCAGAGATAGAGCGGCTGAGACAGCTTGGCTACCTGACGGCGGCACAGGCGGACAGTATTCCGGTTGAGAAAATAACTCCGTTTTTTGGGAGCAGCGTCTACAGGAAGCTGATGTCTGCAAAGTCGTACCAGCGTGAGCTGAAATTTACCGTTGCTGCAGCCGAGCTTGACATTGACGACGAAATTGTAAAAAAGTTTATGGGAACTGATGTAATGATAAAGGGTATCGTCGATCTTATGTATGAAGAGGAGGACGGTATTGTGATCGTTGACTACAAGTCCGACAGGGGAGTGTCGGCAAATGCGCTTCGGGAGCGTTACCGTAAGCAGCTGGAGATCTATAAGGCTGCCCTGGAGCTTACAACAGGCAAAAGGGTAAAGGGATTGTCCCTTTATTCTATCGAGCTGGAGCAGGAAATCGTTATTTAATAAAAAATGGCAGGGATTCTTCCCTGCCATTTTGATTTAAGGCTCAATATATTCAAGCTCCTCGCTTGCATCGTGGAGAGTAAGAGAAACGTCGATATCCTCGCCGTCACGGTTGATTTTCAGCGTGACCGTATCGCCTGCCTTGAACTGATTCTTTATCGCGTTCAGTTCATCCATGGTCGTGACTGCTTCATCGTTGATACCGATGATAATATCGCCTGCGCGGATACCAGCCTCTTCAGCTGCGCTGCCCTTGCCCACGCCCCGGACGTACAGTCCCATGGGAAGTCCCAGGTAATTGGAATACGCCTCGGTAATGTCAACGGTGGTAATGCCTATCTGCGGTCTGCCGGTAACGTGCCGATAGTTTATAAGGTCGTCGATGATGATCTTAGCTTCGTTAATGGGAATTGCAAAGCCAAGTCCTTCGATGCTCGCCATACCGTAGCTTGCGGAGAGCTTTGAGGAGTTTATGCCTATGACCTGACCGCAGCTGTTGAGGAGCGGTCCGCCGGAGTTGCCCTGGTTTATGGCTGTATCAGTCTGGATGAGAGAGAGGCTCTGATCGTTTATGGACAGCTTTCTGTCGAGAGCAGATACGATTCCGCTGGTAACAGAGCCGAAAAGCTCGAATCCAAGAGGATTTCCAACTGCAATAACAAGCTCGCCTATACGAAGCTCACTGCTGTCGCCAAATTCTGCCGGAGTGAAGCCGGTCTCGTCAACTTTCAGAATAGCAAGATCCGTTTCAACATCGTAGGCATAGATCTTAGCGTCGTACTCAGTTTCATCACTAAAAAGAACAGAAACGGAAACAGCCTCTCCGGCATTGTATTCGTCGGAACTGTCATATATGACGTGGGCATTTGTAAGAATATAGCCGTCCTCGGTCATGACAATTCCCGTGCCTGTGCCGATCGCCTGACTTGTCTGGCTGCCAGAGGGGAAGCCGAATCCTCCCCATGAGGAGTAGTTCTCCGTGATCTCAAATGTGGAGGAGACGCCTACGACAGAGGGCATTATTTCGTCTACAATGTCCGGGATCGGCTTGGCGTCAGCCCTTGCGGCAAGCTCGAAAAGTCCGGGAAGAGTTTCGGAAGGGGCGAGTGCGATCTCGTCGTCGTGGGTGTTATCTTTATCTGAAACAGGATTTTTTTCTTTTCTTGAGAAATCGTCGCCGCTTTCGCTGACCTCCGGAGAAAGACGACTGTCGTCCATGAATTTATAGACCTGAACCGAGCCCAGACCAACAATGGCAAGACAAAGAATAAATGCTGTCACCTTTAATCCGGTGTGTTTTTTAGGCTTTTTCTGAGGCGTCGGCTCGGACGTTGGAGCTGCACCGCAGCTGTAGGATGCTGTATTGTTATGCGGCTGTGGATTTCCATACGCCGGGGAAGTATACTGTGTTCGCTGAGCCTGACCGGTATATGCTCCCTGAGCTTGCTGCGGACGAGGAGTCGTACCCTGAGCCGCGGAATTATATCCGGATGGAGTCCCCATATTTCTGGGGTATGGCTGAGGACCGGCTGATGTGTTTCCGTAAACTGCTGCAGGGTTCGACTGAGCAGCGTGACGGTTCGGCGCAGCTTCCGGCTTGGGATCTTCTGCTCCGGAAATATTTTCAGGATCTTTTGGCGCAGCGGCGCTGCTGCCCGCGGACTTGGGTGTATTTTCAGAATCGCTGTAAAAATCGGACATGATATTTACCTCTTTCCATTGAATTGCTTATTCTCTATATACTATTATAACTATTAATGTGATAATTATATGATAATGTACGGAAAATTATAAAATTTCAGAAAAAAAGGCTGACAATGCAGCCTTTTTCGGATTAATTCAGCTTTGAACAAGTCTTTGCCGTGAATTTTTCGCCGTAAACCAGGAATCTCTTATGAGTACCGCTGCCAATTTCGCCGGCTTCGTCAAAAGCCTTAACCTCAAAGACAAATTCTCTTCCGTTTACTTTGGTAAGAACAGCCTCGGCGGCAATGTTCATTCCCTCCGGCGTAGCTGATGTGTGCTTTATGTTCAGTTCCGTGCCAACTGTTGTCTCGTCGTTCTCCATGTACTGACTTAGGCAGTTGCAGGCGGCAGCTTCCATAAGTGCGACCATTGCCGGAGTTGCAAATACTTTCAGCGAGCCGCTTCCCATGGCGGACGCCAGTTTTCCGGAGTCTGCGCCAGTCTCGGCTGTGCCTTTTATTCCTGTAGTTATTTCCTTCATTATTCGTCTCCTTTGCTTGCTTCAAGAACCTCGTCCGGGATAGGGCAGGGTGACATAACATCGCCGATAACACGGTCATATGTGAGCACATCGAGCTCCTCGTTATCCGGTGTACCGTCGTTATAGTCAACGGAATAGATCGGTACAGTTCCCATAAATTCATCCATTTTCTCGATGAATGCGTCATGAGGCGCGTCGATAATATCGGCGATTATGTAGGGAACGTAAAAGAAGGACACACTTTCCTGGGGAACAGAACTGAAATCAGCGTCATAATTGCTCCAGAAGAAGTACTTCTGCTCATATAGAACGCTGCAATTTTCGCCTGTCAGGTTCAGCTGGTTGTACACGCTCGTGTCACCTCTCAGGGACGGGAAGTGGTCGCCGACAAAGAATACAAGCGTGGGTTCATCCAGGGCTTCAAGCTTGTCAAGGAACGCAGTCATAGCTTCGTTGCTGTGGCTGATCCATGTAAGGTAGTTACCAAATTCGTCGTCCGGATCTTCGCCCTGGTCATAGGGCTGGTGATTCTGCATTGTAGTCGTATGAATGTACATCGGTTCGTCGGTAGTTGTGATAAGCTCATAAAGCTGGTTGAAGATCGTATTATCGTCAACGTATGTTCCGTAATGTTCCACAGGAACAGTGAAATCGCTTACACCCTCGGAATCGTCGTGGAATATCATCTTATCAAAGCCAAATTCACTGTAGATGCGTGAACGGCTGTAGAACGAGCTCTGGAAAGGGTGAACATATGCGGTGGAATATCCCCAGCTCTTATAATACTGGGCAAAAGCTGGCTGCTCACGCTCTGCAAGCTCTCTCTGGGGCATATGCGGCGCATTCAGTCCGCGGACAGGCAAGCCGAACATGAGCTCAAACTCTGAACGTACAGTGTAGCTTGCATATGTGGGAGATATCATAGTGCCGCCCACGCCCTCGGAAGAAGCATCATCAAAGCCGGCATAGTAGGAATCGTCTACATTCAGCTCGTCGAAAACACGGAAATCCGCATAGGATTCGCTCATAACAACAATTACATTGGGCTTTGTTCCGCCGTTGAAATCGCCGGAAGAATCCACGTCGATCGACGTGATTTCATCAACATAGCCCGGATTATAATTTTCAGGCTTTACCAGGCGGTTTGCATAGGATTCAGACGCCGTTTCCACCAGAAATGCAAGCAAAGCGTTGCTGTCAAACTTTTCATTCAGCAGAAATGCGTTGCTGGCAGCTTTTGTGTCGATTTTGAAGAATTTGTATATCGGGTTGTACATTCCCGGGAAGATGATCATTCCGAAGCAGATCGCGATACACGCCGCCGCCGTTCCGGTACGGATAATTGCTTTATGTCGGGGCAGTTTAGGGTTGAAATGGAATACTAAGGCGATGACCGCTATCACGATAAGGCAATAGATGATAAGCCTTGGTGTAATTTTTATGTATGCGAAGGATTTTAGGCTCTTGACGCTTCTGAACAGCTTCATATCGGAGAGGATCAAGTGGTTTCCGTTTGTGTTGTATTTGAAAAGCTCTGTAATGCTAAGAGCCATATAGACTATGCTTTGCGCCAGAACAGCGATCCAGCCCTTACGGAAAGCGGCAAGCAGCATAACAAAAATGATTCCTGCGGCAAGATAGTTGAAGATTATGACGCTGGGACGGTCGATAGCGAATGCGAGAAATGCTCCCACGCCCTTGAATTGGTTGATCTCAGCCATAGCGACTATAAAAATCGGGAAAAGGATCAGCAGGGCAAGGTTGAGCTTTTTGAATTTCAAGCTGTTTTCCTCACGCTTTTTATTATATTCTTTTATTTTACTGATGAATTTATTTGTTTTTTTCGGTTTATCCTGGGCAGCATCGTTCTTGTCACTGATGTCGTCCATTACTTTTGTTTCCTCAGACATATTTATCCCCCTGATATTCTATATTGACAGCGAGGAAGATACTCCTCTGCTAATAATATAACATAATCCGGGAAATCTTTCAAGAGAAATTTGAAAATATCATAATTCTGTCACTATTTTCGTGATTTTGGTAATAGTGTACTGAAATATATTTTTAGATTTGTGCAATATTCCAATGTTTTTGAGAATGATATGTTATTTATGACGGCACTGAGATTGAAGGCAGCATGGCGTTAATTGTAAACTTTCCGTGAACCTTTTCCAATAATCAACGGTTCCTTGTTGAAAAATCGCCAGCTTTGCACCATTAGTGAGAGGGGTAATCTTAGACAGGAGG
>JAMPAJ010000010.1 GCA_023667265.1 Alistipes sp. | reverse complement strand
ACGCCTATGTTACGCAACCTTTACTTCAAAGATTAAAAACTTCTTTATGAGCGCCTGACTTTATGCAGTCCCTTAGCTGTTTATATTTTATTAGTTAACAGATCTCTTAACGTAGCTTGTGTGGAGAACCTCGTGTGCCTTATGGCTGCCGGGCTCGCCGAAGTACTCAGCGTAAACTGCCTTGATAGCAGGATTCTCGTGAGACTGTCTGAGAGGCATAGAAGCGTCCAGATCGTAGAGAACCTTAGCTCTCTTCTCTCTGATGTCAACGAAGTTTCTTACGCCCATTTCAACCTGGGGCTGACCGCCGCCGTTTACGCAGCCGCCGGGACAACCCATGATCTCGATGAACTGATAATCAGCCTCGCCGCTCTGAACCTTTTCAAGAAGCTCTCTTGCGTTTGCAAGACCGCTTGCTACAGCTACCTTAACGTCCATGCCGGCAACGTTGTACGTTGCCTCCTTGATTCCGGCAGTGCCGCGAACCTCGGGGAACTCGATAGGATTCTCGCCTGTAAGTGTGTAAACAGCAGTACGGAGAGCAGCCTCCATAACGCCGCCTGTTGCGCCGAAGATAACGCCTGCGCCAGTGGAGAGACCAAGAGGCTCGTCAAACTTCTCGTCGGGAAGAGCGTTGAAGTTGATACCTGCGCGCTTTATCATTCTTGCAAGTTCACGAGTTGTGAGAGCGTAATCAACATCGGGAACACCTGCTGCTGACTCGTTGTCTCTGCCGATCTCGAACTTCTTAGCGGTACAAGGCATGATAGAAACCATAACGATATTCTTGGGGTCGATGCCCATTTTCTCAGCGTAGTATGTCTTAGCTGTTGCGCCGAACATCTGCTGAGGAGACTTACAGGATGAAAGGTTCTCTGTCATCTCGGGGAAGTAATGCTCGCAGTACTTTACCCAACCAGGTGAGCAGGATGTGATAAGAGGAAGCTTTCCGCCGTTCTTTACTCTGTCGAGGAACTCGTTAGCCTCTTCCATGATAGTGAGGTCAGCAGCGAAGTCTGTGTCGAATACCTGGTCGAAGCCAAGTCTTCTGAGAGCTGCTACCATCTTGCCCTCGCCGTTTGTACCGATCGGATTGTCGAAGCACTCTGCAATAGCAGCACGTACAGCAGGAGCTGTCTGGACCAGAACAGTTTTCTCGGGATCAGCGATAGCGTCCATGACCTGCTTTGTGTAATCCTTCTCGGAAAGAGCACCGACAGGGCATACAGCGATACACTGACCGCAGGATACGCAGCTTGTCTCGCCGAGACCCATATCGAAAGCAGAGCCGATATATGTCTTGAAGCCTCTCTCGTTTGCGCCGATAACGCCGATTCCCTGCGTCTTGGAGCATACAGCCACACAGCGGCGGCAGAGGATACACTTGTTATTGTCGCGGTACATATGAGCGGCAGAATCGTCGATCTCGTATGTGTTGCTTGCGCCGTCATACTTTGTAGCATCTTCGATACCGTAGTCGCGGCAGAGCTTCTGGAGCTCGCAGTTGCCGCTTCTTACGCAGGAGAGGCACTTTCTGTCGTGAGTTGAAAGGATGAGCTCAAGAGTCTTCTTGCGGCTCTCGATAACCTTGGGAGAAGCTGTAAGGATCTCCATGTTGTTTGTACAGGGATAAACGCATGATGCAACGAGACGGAAGCCTCTGCCCTCGTTTACCTCAACGATACAGATACGGCAGGCGCCGATCTCGTTGATTTCCTTCATGTAGCAAAGTGTAGGGATCTCGAAACCTGCCATGTGAGCAGCCTCAAGAACAGTAGTGCCCTTGGGTACGGAGATCTCAACACCATTAACTTTAACTGTGATATTTTCCATTGATAATTCCTCCGCTTATTTCTTGATGATTGCCTTGAATTTACAAGAAGCGATACAAGCGCCGCACTTTACGCACTTGTCCTTGTCGATTTCCATTGCAGCAAGCTTTTTGCCGGGAGCGATGTAATCTGTTCTTGAGATAGCAGATGCAGGACACTGCTTAGCGCACATACCGCAGCCGATACACTTGTCCTTAACGATCTCGAAGCTGAGCAGATCCTTACATACGCCTGCGGGACACTTCTTATCAACAACGTGAGCGATATACTCGTCGCGGAAATAACGAAGTGTTGAAAGAACAGGGTTAGGAGCAGTCTGACCGAGTCCGCAGAGAGAGTTGGACTTGATGTGGTAGCACAGCTCTTCCAGCTTGTCGATGTCCTCGAGAGTACCCTTGCCCTTTGTGATCTTGTCAAGGATCTCGTGCATTCTCTTTGTACCGATACGGCATGGAGTACACTTACCGCAGGACTCGTCAACAGTGAACTCGAGGAAGAACTTAGCGATATCGACCATACAGTTATCCTCGTCCATAACGATAAGTCCGCCGGAGCCCATCATTGAGCCGATGCCGATAAGGTTATCGTAGTCGATCGGAATATCGAAATGCTCTGTAGGAATACATCCGCCGGAAGGTCCGCCTGTCTGAGCAGCCTTGAACTTCTTGCCGTTGGGGATGCCGCCGCCGATCTCCTCGATTACCTCACGGAGAGTTGTACCCATAGGGATCTCAACGAGACCTGTATTCTTGATCTTACCGCCAAGAGCGAATACCTTAGTACCCTTGGACTTTTCTGTACCCATACCAGCAAACCAGCCTGCGCCGTTGAGGATGATCTGGGGAATATTGGCATATGTTTCAACGTTGTTGAGGATAGTGGGCTTCTGGAAGAGACCTTTTTCAGCAGGGAAAGGAGGTCTCGGTCTCGGCTCACCGCGGTTGCCCTCGATAGAAGTCATAAGAGCAGTTTCCTCACCGCATACGAAGGCGCCTGCGCCAAGACGGAGGTCGATGTCGAAATCAAAGCCTGTGCCGAAGATGTCCTTACCGAGCATACCAGCCTCGCGAGCCTGAGCGATAGCGATATTCAGACGCTCAACAGCGATAGGATACTCAGCACGAACGTAGATATAGCCCTGCTTTGCGCCGATAGCATAACCGGCGATAGTCATAGCCTCAAGAACTACGTGGGGATCTCCCTCGAGAACGGAACGATCCATGAATGCGCCCGGGTCGCCCTCGTCGGCGTTACAGCAGACATACTTCATGTCAGCGTCGGGAACGATATTTCTTGCAAGCTTCCACTTCATACCGGTGGGGAATCCGCCGCCGCCTCTTCCGCGGAGACCGGAATCGAGGATAGTCTGGATAACGTCCTCAGGAGTCATCTCAGTGAGCACCTTGCCGAGAGCCTTATAGCCGTCTCTGCCTATGTACTCGTTTATATTTTCAGGGTCGATAACGCCGCAGTTTCTCAGAGCAACACGGTGCTGCTTCTTGTAGAATGCAGTGTCGTCGAGTGATTTGATATCGTCGCCGTCAACAGTTTCCTCATAGAGAAATTCCTTAACAGGGTTTCCGCCGATGAGGTGCTCGTCAACGATGCGTGTGATCTCCTCAACGCCTACGCGTGAATAGAAAGAGCCCTCGGGATAAACGATCATGATGGGACCTCTTTCACAGAGACCGAAGCAGCCTGTCTTAACGATCTGTACCTTATCGGTCAGACCCTTTGCTGCAAATTCCTCTTCCAGCTTTGCAATGATCTTGGGAGAGCCGGAAGATGTACAGCCTGTACCGCCGCAGACAAGTACGTGTCTTTCATATTTTGAAGAAGCGTTGCCATGAGTTCTGAGAGCAACTTCGCCCTCCATTGATTCTCTGACAGCCTTGAGTTCTTCAAGAGTCTTCATAAGTTAACCTCCTAACAGTTATGTATATTATGCTGTATACTTTTCAATGATCTTATCTACATCGTCAACAGTAAGACGTCCGTAAACATCCTCGTTAACAGTAAGAACGGGAGCGAGACCACAAGCGCCGATGCAGCGGCAAGCCTCGAGAGAGAACTTTCCGTCGGCAGTACATTCGCCGCCGGCAATTCCCAGCTTTTCCTGGAGCTTTTCGTAGATATCTCCGGAGCCCTTAACGTAGCAGGCAGTACCGAGACAAACAGAAATTGTGTACTCGCCCTTGGGATAGAGGGAGAACTGAGCGTAGAAAGTTACAACGCCGTAGATCTTCTCCATAGGTATACCTGTGTTGTCGGAAATAATCTTCTGAACCTCAATTGGAAGGTAGCCGTAGATTTCCTGAGCCTTCTGGAGAATAGGCATAAGAGCGCCCTGCATATCCTTTTTCTCCGCGATGACAGCGAGAAGCTGAGCTTCCTGTTCCTTAGTTCCCTTGAAAGGAACTGTAGATTTAGCTGAATTCATGTGAGATGAACCTCCTTTTTTATTGTCTTTGCAGACTGCTTGGACATTATGTGAAATAAATAACAATGTCTGTGGTCAGACCCATGTTACCGCCCACATATCTCTTCAATATTATATCATATTTCCGAGAAAATTTCTATCGCTTTTTTAACCTAATTACTCTCGATTTTCTTGTGAGTATTGCACAAAAAAATCTGTGGAAAATTGGTTAGCATTGTCTAACAATTTTAGCGACACACGTCGATTATTAAAAATGCAGAAAATGCACGTTTTGCGGCTTAAAATTTTGTTGAAATTAAATTAATAGGTTAAATGAAAATTTATGAAATAAAAGGCATATTTTCCCTGAAAAACGCGCTGTAACAGAAGAATATCCCGATTTCAGAAAACAATTAAAAAATAATGGAAATTTACTAAAAATTCACAAAATAGATTTCTCAAAAATCATTGACTTATTCAGAAGTTTATTGTATATTTATATCAAGCCATAAAAATTATACAGAAATTATACGGCGGATAAGTTATGAGAAAAATTGCCGTGGGACTTAGCACTTCTCACGGCAGCTGATCGAAAGGAAAGATCATATGACTAACATTCCAAACGACCCTATTATACTCCTGAGCTATATAAATACCAAGCTGAGGGACGAGTACGCAAACCTTGATGACCTGTGCGCAGGTCTCTGCATATCGAGGGAAGAACTCGAAAAAAAGCTTGCCGCCGTGGGATTCGTGTATAATGTGGAAACAAATAGTTTTAAGTAAAGGTAACGGTAAAGATGCCATGCGCATCGGAAAGAGAGGGATTTCATGAGAAATATTTTATCAAAGTCAGCGGCGTTAATTTCCGCAGCTGCAATGACGATCTGCGGCATATGCGGAAGCTTCACAGCTATAGCTGCCGATGAAGAGCCTGTGAGCTACAAGATCAGCTATGACTTCGGAACTGATGATTTTGAACCCGGCAAAAAGACTGATATTACACAGTTCGAGGCGTATGAGACGGATGCGCCGTATGTCCTCATTCCAAGCGGAACGTTTACCAGAGAGGGCTACACTTTTTCAGGCTGGACGGCTGACGGTTTCTATGGCTTTAAAAGCGGTGAGACCTACACGATACCTGACGACACATATGAGGTGGTTCTGAAGGCGGTCTGGAGGGACAACAGCGATAAAACTACCTACAGGATCTCCTACGACCTGTCCTTTGACGGACGCGAGGTGGAAACGCCTACCTGGATAATGGATACGGATGAGTACGCAAATACCATAATTTCCCCGAATTATAAAACTATGGATCTGGGCGATGCAGTCTCCCACGGCTACTGCGTGGACGGCGTACCTATTGACTTCAATTCTAAATTCGTTATGCCCGACCATGATATTGTTATCACCGTTCAGTGGTTCCGACGTGTGAATTTTACGTTCTATGCCGGCGATGTTGACCGACTCAACGGAAACAGTACGGTGACCTTCCCGAGAACCGAGGGCTCCCGTTCCGAGCTGGCGGCAAGCGATCGCTTCTCCAGAAACGGTTTTAATCTTGTGGGATGGCTTTCCGACTACGACGGACTGGTGTACAAGTGCGGCGAGACTGTTGACTGTCCGGGCGCTGACGTAACATACACGGCGGTGTGGGAGCCTAAGAATTACAACGTTGTTTTCATTCCCGGAAGCGGTGGAGCGTCTATTAAGGTTCCCGGAGTTACTGATACGGAAATTATCTGCCCTGAGCCAGGCATTAAGGTAAGCGGCAAGCATTTTGCAGGCTGGAAGGACAGCGAGGGCGAGATTTACCGTGCAGGAGATACTTATTTGATTAGAGGCGCGATCCCCGGCTCAGGCATTTCCCTGACGGGAGTCTGGGCGGACGGCGAGGAGGTCGAACCCACAACTTCTGCCCCGACAACAGCCGCTCCGGCTGAGGCTGCGATGTACGGCGACGTAAATGACGACGGAATTGTTGACATTGCGGACGCAACTATGGTTCTTCAGTACATCGGAAACGGCGACAAATACCAGCTTTCAGCAGTTGGTGCGGCAAATGCCGACTGTTGTGATCCCGGCAGCGGAATCACAGCCCTTGACGCTCTTGCGATACAAAAGCTCGACGCAAAGGTGATAAGCTCGCTCCCTGAATATTCTGAATCATAAGGTAAAAATAAAGGTCGGAAAGCTCAATGCTTTCCGACCTTATTTTTATGACCTCCCTGCGCGGGAATTTTTCTTTTGTTTTTTGACTTCGTACATCAATTCGTCAGCCTGCTTGATGATCTTGTACAGCGTATCGCCTTCGCTTACTACCGTGACGTAGCTGCCGAGGCTTGCCGAGATCTTGTATGGCTTGTTGATAATATCGTTTATGCTGTCGAGCTTTGCCTGGAAACGTCTCGCCAGCAGATCGGCGGAATCGTCAGTTGCAGTCTTGTCAAAGAGAACGAATTCATCGCCGCCGAATCGAGCGCATATACCGTCGGGACGGCAGCATTCCTTGATAACAAGCGCAAGCCTCTGGATGGCGAAGTCGCCCTCGTCGTGACCGTAGTTGTCGTTGATATATTTCAGTCCGTCCATGTCGATGAAGGTCAGCATGACCTTCTTCTGCTCTGCAACGCAGGCCTTGAAAACGTCGTCTGTCACCTTGATAAATCCGTTTCTGTTATAGATATCGCAGAGCGGATCGATGACGTATATCTTGTTCAGCTCATCCATAGCCTTGTTGATATGTGAGAGCTTTCGCAGATTTTCTATGGAATTGCTGACGTTCATGGAGAATGTATGGCAGAGCAGGCTGTTTATGGGGAAATCGCCGTTGCTGATAATGTAATAGCCCAGAACCTTATTGCGGAAGTGCAGGGGCAGGAAGTAATTGATATTTCCGCCTGTTTTCTGCGGAATGGGGAACATATCGCCGCCGCTGAAATATTCTACGGATGAGGTTTCGCCGTTTGTCCATACAAGAGGCGATGTCATGCTGTCGAAAATAAATTCGTCGGATGCGGCTCTGTTGTAGGAATCCTGCCAGTTGTTTATCAGGCAGAGTGCGAAGCCTTCGCAGCCGAGCTCATATGCAAATCTGCGGATAACGTCGAAATGCTCGTCGGCAGTTTCTGTTTCGGCAAGATTTGCGGCAAGGCTGTTAAGCGAACGTATATCCGCATTGATACGCTCGAGCTTGTTATGGGAAATCTTGCGGAACTCGCTTAAATTCTCCTGATTATTCAGACCGCAGCCGCAGCTTTCAGTGAATACGCAGGACGCCGTGAGCTCCTCGTGCTTCGGCTCCTTGCCTTCCAGCATATCGAGGATAACACCGCAGGCGATAGCGCCCATTCTCGAAAGCGGGCGGTCAACGGATGTAAGGGCAGGACTGTAATTCCGTGCTCTGTAGGTGTTGTCGAATCCGGTAACGATAACATCCAGAGGAATGCAGAAGCCGTACTTTTCAAGAGTGCCGACAGCTGTAAGAGCCATAGCGTCGTTGGCGCAGATGAAAGCGTCGGGGAGTGCGAGTCCGGACTTCATATACTCCTCGATAGCGTCGTGACCGTCGGAGCTGCGGAATTCGCCGTAGTAAATACGCTCCTCATCGACGGGCAGATCATTTTCAGCCATGACTTCCCGGAATGCAGTGAGACGCTCTACAGCCTCCGGGTTAGTCATAGGACCGGAAATGTAGTTTATGACCTTTGCACCGTGCTGAGTGATGACATGGCGCACCATATCGCGCATCGCCTGGGAGTTGTCGATGCTGATATTATAAAATTCGCTGTCATTGTCGCAGTCAAACACTACAGCAGGTATGCCGGAAGCTTTTATTCGGCTGCTTATCTGCTCCTTTATGTCATTGTCGTTGATGGTGTTTGTCATAAGTATTGCGCCGTCGAATTTCTCCAGGTTGGCGAGGCTGTAGATGCTGTACTCGCCGATGTCGAAGAGACGGCTGTCGATCATACCGCCGAAAGCGGCAAAGTAGGAGACGTTGATGTGATTTCTCCGTGAAAACTCGTTGATACCGACTATGATATTGTTCTGGTACTCTTCATCAAGACCGGCAACAAATACAGCGATATTGATAATTTTTCCTAAATTCATTGTTTTCTCCGTTCAAGCAGTTCTTTCCCCACAACTGCTTCAAAATATGATACAATTACATTATAACATATTTTTGAAAAAAGAAAAGGGGATTTTTTCAAAAAATAAAAAAACGTGATTTTATACAATGAATAAAATGTAAATTTGTGCAAGACGCCAAACTTGAAGCTATTTACTTTTGGACTTTTTTGTGTTAAAATAAGTATATATGTTTGATTATTCCCAGAGCTTTTTTCTGAACGAAAGGAATTTGCTATAATGCCTATTACTGATCTGCTTGTAAGAAATGCCGAGCTTTACGGCAATGATATCGCACTGGTGGAGGTGAACCCGGAGATAACCGAGATCCGCCGCAAGACCTGGAAGGAATACGACCTTATTGAGCCGAATCCCTCCTGCTGCTACAGACGTGAAATAACCTGGAAGGTCTTTGACGAAAAGGCTAACCGTTTTGCAAATATGCTTCTGGAGAGAGGCGTGCAGAAGGGCGATAAGGTGGGTATCCTGCTTATGAACTGCCTGGAGTGGCTGCCCATTTATTTCGGAATACTCAAAACTGGCGCGCTTGCCGTTCCGCTTAATTTCCGGTACACTGCCGACGAGATCAAATACTGTCTTGACCTTGCCGAGGTCGATGTGCTGATGTTCGGCCCGGAATTTATCGGCAGGGTAGAGGAGATCGCCGGTGAGATAAGCCGCAATCGTCTGCTGTTTTATGTCGGCGAGGGCTGTCCTGCCTTTGCGGAGCACTATGACAGCAATGTTGCAAACTGTTCCGGCACAGCTCCGGATATAAAGCTTACCGACGCGGACGACGCTGCTATCTATTTCTCCTCGGGAACTACGGGCTTCCCGAAAGCCATTCTCCACAATCATGAAAGCCTTGTTCACTCGGCAAAGGTCGAGCAGAATCACCACGGACAGACCCGGGAGGACGTTTTCCTCTGTATTCCGCCTCTTTACCATACCGGAGCGAAAATGCACTGGTTCGGAAGCCTCCAGTCGGGAAGCAGAGCGATTTTGCTGAAAGGCGTAAAACCTAAGTCGATCATCGAGACTGTTTCAAATGAGCTTTGTACTATCGTCTGGCTGCTTGTGCCGTGGGCGCAGGATATTCTGGACGCTATGGACAGAGGCGAGATTGATCCGGACAAATACGACCTGTCTCAGTGGCGGCTCATGCACATAGGAGCACAGCCTGTTCCGCCCTCACTGATCGCACGGTGGAAGGAGCGTTTCCCGAATCATCAGTACGACACCAATTACGGTCTGAGCGAGTCCATCGGTCCCGGCTGTGTACACCTTGGCGTGGAAAATATCCACAAGGTAGGCGCGATCGGCAAAGCAGGATTTGGCTGGCAGGTAATGATAGCCGATGAAAACGGAAATGCTGTTGAACGCGGACAGGTAGGCGAGCTTTACGTAAAGGGCCCCGGCGTTATGACCTGCTATTACCGCGACGAAAAAGCGACTGCTGAAAGCCTGCATGACGGCTGGCTTCTCACTGGCGATATGGCGCAGGAGGACGAGGACGGCTTCATCTATCTGGTTGACAGAAAGAAGGATGTTATCATAAGCGGCGGCGAAAATCTCTATCCCGTTCAGATCGAGGATTTCCTCCGCTCACACCCGGCGGTAAAGGACGTTGCCGTTATCGGTTTACCGGACAAGCGTCTGGGCGAAATTGCGGCTGCTGTCATTTCCGTAAAGGAGGGAATGACCTGCACCGAGGAGGATATAGTCGCATTCAGCCAGAAGATGCCGAGATACAAGAGACCTCATAGAATTATTTTTGCCGATGTTCCGAGAAATCCCACCGGAAAGATCGAGAAGCCGAAGCTTCGTGAGATATACTGCGGAGAAAGTCTTGTTGCGGCTCAGATAAAGAATTGAGGTGCGGAAATGGAAAAGGAGTACCAGGAAAAGCTTGAGGAGGTACGCCGCGTTTTTTCAGGCGACAGATTTGCCACGGAAAACGGTATGGTCATAGACGAGATCGGCGACCATTACGCTAAGTGCAGCGTGGAGCTGAAAGACATACACCGCAACGCTATGGGAGGCGTTATGGGCGGAGTCAGCTTTACTCTTGCTGATTTTGCATTTGCCGTTGCGTCGAACTGGCAGCACATGGGGACAGTTTCTCTTAGCTGCGATATTTCCCATATCGGCGTGGCAAAGGGAAATAAGCTTATCGCGGAGACCTCTATGGTGAAGAACGGCAGATCGACCTGCTGCTATCACGTTTCCGTTACCGACGACTTGGGAAATATAGTTGCCGACGTAAAGTTTGTAGGATTTCATAAGGCGTGATAACAGAGCTGCTGCAATATTTTTGCGGCAGCTTTTCGTATGTGTAGAAAATTTTATGGTAATTATGTGCAATTTATCAATTGAAAGTTAAGAAAATATGTGATATAATAGAGGTGATAATCGTTCATAATAATTACTCATTGTTGAGTTTATGAAAATCTATACGGAGGCGGTATCACATGGATGAAACCAATTACATAAGACTTGACAGTATCTTCGATACCGTTTCAATAATTGCAGAAGGCGCGTATGTGTTCCTCTGCGATATGAAAACAGACGTTTCACGCTGGTCTAAATCTGCTGTTGATTTTTTTGATCTGCCGTCGGAATATATGCACAACGCAGGCGGCATATGGGCGGAGCATATCCATCCCGAGGATCGCCAGGCCTATGAGCAGAATCTCGCCGATGTTTTCAACGGAAAAAGCTCCAGCCATAACATACAGTACCGTGCAAAATCTGCTGACGGCAGATATACAGTCTGCACCTGCCGTGGAATGGTTATCAGGAACGACGACGGCACACCGGAATTTTTCGGAGGTATAATCCGCAATCATGGACTTTTCAGCTATATCGACCCCATCACCGGACTGCGCAGCCTTTACGGCTATTTTGATGACATTTCCGGAATTATCAGCCAGCGCAAGAACGCTCTTTTCATTATGCTGGGACTGACCGCATTTTCTTACATCAACGACGTTTACGGCTATAATTTTGGCAATCGCGTTTTACAGGTGATCTCCAGGACTCTTTCGCGTTTTTTTGGCAGAGAATCCTCCTTCTACCGTATGGACGGGCCTCATTTCGGCATAATAAATCTTTCCATGACAGCCTCCGAGGCTGCCGAAAAGTACGAGGAGCTGCGGAATTATCTGCAAAAGGATCTTGTTGTGGACGGTGAAAAAGTCACCCTGGTCCTTAACGGCGGTGCTGTACAGGCTGACAACATGGTCGTCGCAAGCGAGACTCTGTACTCCTGCCTGCGTTACGCCTACAACGAATCAAAGCACAATAAATGCGGGGATTTTGCCGTGTTCAGCGATATTGTCAGCGCTGATAACAGAAAGGTCATAGAGCGGCTGAACACGATTCGCGGCTGTATTTCCCAGAGCTGCCGGGGCTTTTATCTCTGCTATCAGCCTATCGTAGATGCAAAGACCGAAAAGCTGAAGGGAATGGAGGCTCTTATCCGCTGGAAGGACGAAAGCTACGGAGTTGTTCCGCCGGATATGTTTATTCCTGTTCTGGAGCAGGACGCAATGTTCCCGCAGCTTGGCAGGTGGATTCTGCGCCAGGCAATGACCGACGGAAAGCAGTTCCTTAAAATCAACCCGGATCTTGTCATAAATGTAAATATTTCCTATACTCAGATAAAGAAAAAGGGCTTTTTAAAGGAGCTTTTCGAGCTGATAGAGGACACCGGATTTCCTCCGGAGCACCTGTGCCTTGAGGTCACGGAGAGATGCCGGCTTCTTGACACAAAAATGCTGAAGGATATGTTTGCTATACTTCGTCAGCGAGGCATAAAAATCGCAGTTGACGACTTCGGAACGGGATTTTCTTCCCTTGGCTTTCTGAGAAATATACCCGTGGACGTTGTGAAGATAGATCGGGAATTTGTTAAGGATATTATGAAAAACACTGCCGATCAACATTCCGTAAAATTCATTTCCGAGCTTGCAGGCGCATTTTCAGCCGATGTCTGTGCCGAGGGCATCGAGAATACGGAAATCCGGGATTTTCTTAAAAATTACAATATCGGCTCATTGCAGGGATATTATTATTCAATGCCCATAACTGTAAATGAGATCATCGAAAGGCTTAACGCAGATCAGGCATAAAAACTCCTTAAATACATTGCTCCACCAACTAAACCTTGCCTTCAATATTTGTCAAAAATCAAATTTCTCTGCGTCTTCCTCCTCACCATACGGCAGTATGCTTTCGTCGTCATCCTTGATAAATTTGATTTTTGACTGCATCTCTTGGCAATGTTTAATTGGTGGAGCAATAGAAAACTCCTGTAACCATGAGCGGATACAGGAGTTTTCTTATAGCTTTATGAATTTACGATCTGATTAACAGCAGCGTCAACATAATCGCCCTCGAACAGCTCGATCGTTCCCTGGTCGCACATTTTCGCAAGCTGCGGGTCGATCGGTATCTGAGCAAGAACGGGGATACCGTACTCCTGAGCGATCTCGGCAACATGACCGTCGCCGTAAATCTTATGCTGCTTGCCGCAGTCGGGGCACTGGAAATAGCTCATATTCTCAACAATTCCGATGATCGGAATATTCATCAGCTTCGCCATTTTTACAGCCTTCTCCACGATCATAGAAACAAGCTCCTGCGGAGATGTTACGATAACGATACCGTCAACAGGGATAGACTGGAAAACAGTCAGCGGAACATCGCCTGTTCCAGGAGGCATATCCACATAGAGGCAGTCAACGTCCTTCCAGATAACGTCTGTCCAGAACTGCTTTACAACTCCTGCGATAACGGGTCCGCGCCATACAACGGGATCGGACTCGTTCTCCAGCAGCAGATTGATGGACATAACGTCGATTCCCATTTTGCTCTTTCTCGGAATGATACCGAACTCGCAGGCGTCAGCCTTTTCGTGTATTCCGAATGCCTTCGGGACAGAAGGACCTGTAATATCCGCATCAAGAATACCGACATTTTTTCCCATTCTCTGGGTAGCGACTGCAAGCATAGTAGAAACCAGAGTTTTTCCTACGCCGCCCTTGCCGCTTACAACGCCGATGACCTTGCCGATCCTGCTCATTTCGTTGGGCTTTTCAATAAGACTCTGAGGTTCCTGTCTGCTTGCGCAGTCGCTTCCGCAGGAGGAACAATCATGTGTACATTCGCTCATTTTTAAATTCTCCTTTGCAGTAGTGTGTATACGATCACTCCACTATTATAACCGATTTTACAGAAATAGTCAATACTCCCGATTCATATTTTAGTTATATCAACAAGCTCCACATCGTTTATAGTTCTGCCGGATTCGAGCACCTTCACAAGTGATTTTGCCGTATCTATTGCAGTAAGGCTGCAAATAGAACGCTCAATGGACTTACGGCGCATTTTTACGCTGTCACGCTCCGGAAGTCTGCCCTTTGCCGAGGTTGATATTACATAATGTATTTTTCCGCTTTCCAGCAGCGTCACCACGTTGGGCTCTCCGTCGGAAATTTTACGAACAAGATGCGACGCGATCATATTTCTCGTCAGTACGCTCTGAGTACCGGAGGTTGCATAAAGCTCAAAGCCCATACGCTCGAACTTGTCCGCAATGGGCAGTATTTCGCGCTTATCCGAATCACGGACGGAAATGAGGACTCCGCCCTCCTTTTTAAGGTCAAAGCCTGCCGCGATAAGTCCTTTAAGAAGCGCGTCCTCGAGGTTTCTGCCTATTCCAAGGCATTCTCCCGTCGACTTCATTTCAGGGCCGAGCATAGTGTCAACGTCTGTCAGCTTCTCAAATGAGAACACAGGAACCTTGACGGCAACATAGTCGCCTGCCGGATAAAGCCCGCTTTCATAGCCCATATCTTTAAGCTTTGCACCGAACATTATCTTTGTGGCAATGTCTACCATGGGTATGCCTGTTACCTTGCTGATGTAGGGCACGGTTCTGGAGGAACGGGGATTTACCTCGATAACGTAAACCTCGTGATTATACACAACATACTGTATATTCACCAGACCGATAACCTTCAGCTCCTTCGCCAGCTTCCGGGTGTATTCAACAATAATGCGCTTTATGCGGTCGGAAAGATGCTGAGCCGGGTAGATAGAGATCGAGTCGCCGGAGTGAACGCCTGCACGCTCGATATGCTCCATAATTCCGGGAATAAGGAAATCCTCGCCGTCGCAGATAGCGTCTACCTCAACTTCTGTTCCCATCATGTATTTATCAATAAGAACAGGATTTTCGATCATATGGCTTGTGATGATGCCCATATACTCTATGACGTCGGCTCTGGAGTGCGCTATTATCATGTTCTGTCCGCCAAGCACATACGAGGGACGGAGAAGCACAGGATAGCCCAGTGACTCGGCAGCCTCAACAGCCTCCTCAGCCGTCATGACCGTATGTCCGGCAGGTCTCGGGATACCGCACTTTTCAAGCACCTCGTCAAAACGTTCTCTGTCCTCGGCAGCGTCGATCATATCAGCCGATGTTCCAAGGATATTCACGCCCATATCCGCAAGATGTCTTGTAAGCTTGATAGCCGTCTGTCCGCCGAACTGCACCACAACTCCGTAGGGCTTCTCAGTCTCGATTATCGCCTCCACATCCTCCTTGGTAAGCGGATCGAAGTACAGTCTGTCGCCGGTATCGAAGTCGGTGGAAACAGTTTCCGGATTGTTGTTGCAGATAACAGCCTCATAGCCCAGCTCTTTCAGTGTCCATACACAGTGGACGGAGCAGTAGTCAAATTCGATTCCCTGACCGATACGTATAGGTCCAGAACCGAAAACTATGACCTTTTTCTTGCCGGAATTTTGTCTTTCAATAAACTGCTCGGCTTCATTCTCCTCATCATAGGTCGAGTAGAAGTAAGGCGTCTCCGCCTTGAATTCTCCGGCGCAGGTGTCAACCATTTTAAATACTGCCGACTTGTGCTTCGGACACTTCTGTCCGCTGAGCCGCTCAATAGTGCTGTCAAGATAGCCGTACTGCTTTGCGGTATCGTATTTCTCCTCCGTAAGCTCACCCTCGGCAAGCCAGTTTTCCAGCTCAACAAGGTTCAGCAGCTTATACAGGAACCAGTTGTCGATCATGGTTATCTCGTGGATCTCCTCGGGAGAAATGCCCTTTTTCAGAGCCTCAAATACCACAAACGACCTCTCGTCGTCGATGTCATGGAGCTTCACACGCAGCTCGTCTGCCGTCATATCAGCAAATTTCTTCATGCTCATGGTATCAAGTCCCAGCTCAACAGAACGAACCGCCTTCATCATAGCCTGCTCGAAGCTCGTACCGATAGCCATAACCTCTCCGGTCGCCTTCATCTGTGTGCCAAGGGTTCTCTTGGCATAAACAAATTTATCAAAAGCCCACTTGGGGAACTTGATGACAACATAGTCCAGCGTAGGCTCGAAGCAGGCGTAGGTCTTTCCTGTTACCTGGTTGATGATCTCATCCAGCGTATAGCCGATCGCGATTTTTGCCGCTGTCTTTGCGATAGGGTAGCCCGTAGCCTTCGACGCAAGGGCAGAGGAACGTGAGACTCTCGGATTTACCTCGATAACGGCGTATTCAAAGCTTGTGGGATGCAGAGCGAACTGACAATTGCATCCTCCCTCGACCCTGAGTTCTTTAATGATATTGATAGCGGCGGTACGGAGCATCTGGTACTCTCTGTCTGAAAGGGTAACGGCAGGTGCGATAACGATACTGTCGCCTGTGTGTACGCCTACCGGATCGAAATTTTCCATTGAGCAGACGGTGATAACGTTGCCCTTGCTGTCACGGATGACCTCAAACTCGATCTCCTTCCAGCCGCTGATGCACTTTTCAACAAGGATCTGGGTAATAGGGGAAAGACGCAGCCCGTTGGTGGCAATTTCGTGAAGCTCAGCCTCGGTATTGGCGATTCCTCCGCCTGTTCCGCCAAGGGTAAACGCCGGACGCACAATTACCGGATAGCCGATGACCTCTGCAAAAGCCATAGCGTCCTCAACATTTTCAACGACCTTCGAGGGAATACACGGCTCGCCGATTTTCTCCATTGTGTCCTTGAACGCCTGTCTGTCCTCCGCCTTATGGATAGTCTCCGGGTCTGCACCCAGAAGCTTTACATCGTGGCTCTCGAGGAAGCCCTCCTCAGCGAGCTGCATGGACAGGGTAAGTCCAGTCTGTCCGCCGAGAGTGGACAGCAGACTGTCCGGCTTCTCGATCTCGATGATCCGCTTGACCACGTCAAGGGTAAGCGGCTCGATGTAGACCTTATCAGCCATAGCCTTATCAGTCATTATGGTGGCAGGATTGGAGTTGATAAGCACGACCTCCAGACCCTCCTGTTTAAGTGCGCGGCACGCCTGTGTTCCGGCATAGTCGAACTCGGCAGCCTGTCCGATAACGATAGGACCTGAACCGATGACCAGCACCTTTTTAATATCACTTCTCAGCGGCATATCATTCACCAGTCCTTTCTGCCATAGTCTCAACAAATTCATCGAAAAGATAAGCGGTATCAAGAGGTCCGCCGTGTGCCTCCGGGTGGAACTGCACGGTTCTTGCGTTTGCCTTTAGGTAGCGTATGCCCTCGCAGGTCTTATCGTTTGCGTTGATATGGGAAACCTTGCCGATCTCGGGAGAAATGCTGTCGCCGATGACCGCGTAGCCGTGATTCTGGCTTGTTACGTAGGTCAGACCGCTTTCCAGGTCGATAACCGGCTGATTTGCACCACGGTGACCGTATTTCAGCTTCTCCGTGCGTCCGCCGTTGGCAAGAGCCATAAGCTGGTGACCGAGACATATGCCGAAGATCGGAATGCCAAGCTTCTGTATCTCGCGGATATTTTCGATAATTCCGGTATTTTCCGCAGGGTCTCCGGGGCCGTTCGAGAACATTATACCGTCGGGAGCAAGCTCACGAACCTGTTCCGCCGTTGTGTCCGCCGGAACTACGATGACCTCGCAGCCGCGCTTGACCAGCTCCTGGCGGATATTCCTCTTATATCCGAAATCGAAGAGTACCACAGTAAACCTTTTTTCCTCCGGAGCATATGTCCGGCTTTCGGGAGCGGTGACTGAGCTTACAGCGTTTTTCACTGAGAAAGCGCGTATCTGAGCCAGAAGCTCGTCCCTTTTCTCGTTGACATTTTCCGTAGTGATAATGCCGTTCATAACGCCTGCCTCACGGATAGTTCTTGTAAGGCGGCGTGTGTCGATACCGCAGATGCCGATGATATTATGCTTTACAAGGAAGTCGTTCACATTTCCCTCGCAGCGGAAATTCGACGGGGCTGTACACCATTCGCGGACAATATATCCGCTGACGTAAGACTGCGCCGACTCGTTGTCAGCCTCGTTCACACCGTAATTTCCGATAAGCGGAAAGGTCTGGGCAACTATCTGACCGAAATAGCTGGGATCGGTAAGGGTCTCCTGATAGCCTGTAACGCCTGTGGTAAATACTACCTCGCCGATCACAGTGCCCTCTTTTCCGAAGCTTCTGCCCTCAAACACCTGCCCGTCGGCAAGCATAAGATAGGCTTTTTTCGATTGACCGAATAAAGACATTTGCAAATCAATCCTTTCAATAAATTTGGAAGTATACGGTCTGACTGCGCCATTGAAGCCAGACCTTTATATTTCGGAAAGCCGCGCGTCATACGCGGCTGCCTCTTGTCATTATAGATTGATATACTGAGTTATATCGTCCCTCATGCGGATGACCTCGCGGCGTGCTGCCTTAGCGAAATCGCGCTCGTCGCAGCCCTCCTTCTTGTATGCGCACATAACGGCACGGCTGGAATTTACTATAGCTCCGAGACCTCTTTCATCGAAGCCGCCCTTTAAGCCCTCTGCGCCGCCGCCCTGAGCGCCGTAGCCGGGAACGAGGAACATAGTGTGGGGCAGACGCTTCCTGAGCTCTGTGAGCATCTCCGGATATGTTGCGCCAACAACTGCGCCGACTGCCGAATAGCCGTATTTGCCTATGGTATCAGCGCCCCACATTTCGCAGAGATCGCCCATTTTCGCATAGATCGGCGTGCCGTCCTCCAGCTTCAGATCCTGGAGCTCGCCGCTTGAGGGATTTGATGTCTTGACAAGAACATAAATTCCCTTGTCGCTTTCACGGCAGACCTTCAGCAGCGGCTCGATACCGTCAGTTCCAAGATAACCGTTGACTGTCAGAGCGTCCGCACCGAACGCCTCGGAGCTGTTCTCGCCTACAGCGGTAGCGCCGAGATGAGCGTTTGTGTAAGCCTCCATAGTTGCGCCGATATCGTTTCTCTTTCCGTCTGTTATGACGAACATACCGTTGAGCTTTGCATAGCGGATAGTTTTTTCCAACGTGCGGATGCCGTAGTGACCGTACATCTCATAGTAGGCAGCCTGGGGCTTTATAGCGGGAACGATGTCGTGTATCTCGTCAATTATAGCCTGGTTGAAGTCGTAGATCGCCTTTGCTGCGGCTTTCAGCGTCCAGCCGTCCTTTTCAAGGTGGCGTCTCTGGATATATTCGGGAACGTAATCAAGCTTCGGGTCGAGACCTACAACAGTAGGGTTCTTCATTTCAATGATCTTGTCAATAAGTCTGTCAAACGACATATTTCATACCTCCGTGGTTCTTATTTAACTCTTGCGTCATACCGTATAACGCCCTTTGATATTGTCATAACCGGCTTTCCGGTAAGCGTCATGCCCTTGAAAACAGTGTTTTTCGACTTTGAACGGAGCTTTTCCGGTTCGACAGTCCACTTTCTGTTAATGTCGGCAATGACTAAATCGGCTGTTTTTCCCGGCTGAATAGCAGGTATCTCAAGTCCGAGGATCCGCCTTGGGCTCACGCACATAAGCTCAACGACCTTTTTCAAGGAGATCTCACCGGTATGGTAAAGCGCCGTCAGGGTCGCGGCAAGGGAGGTTTCAAGTCCCACAACGCCGTTGGGAGCTTTTTCAAAATCAGCCTTTTCCTCCGGCGCATGAGGCGCATGATCGGTGATTATGCAGTCGATAGTGCCGTCCTTGATGCCCTCGATGATCGCCCTGACGTCTGATTTGGTACGCAGAGGCGGATTCATTCTGTAGTCCGCATCGCGCTTTTCAAGCTCCTTTTCCGTAAGCATGAAATAATGGGGAGCTGTCTCGCAGGTTACTTTCACGCCTCTTGACTTGGCAAAACGGATCATTTCCGTGCTGCCCTCTGTGGAAACATGGCATATGTGAATACGCGCGTTTACCGATTGTGCAAGTATCATTTCCCGGGCTGTTATATAGTCCTCGGAGGCTCTGTCCATTCCGCGGACGCCGAGCTTTTCAGAAACCTCGCCTTTGTTCATGATACCGCCGTTTATGATGCTCAGATCTTCACAGTGTGAAGCCACGAGCAAGCCGTTTTCGTTGGAAAGCTCCAGAGCCCTCAGCATCATTTCGGCATTTTCCACAGGTCTGCCGTCGTCTGATATACAGATGCAGCCGGCAGCCTTTAACGCCTCATAATCGCAAAGTCCGTTGCCGCTCATGCCGCCTGTAACGCAGCCGACAGGGTAGACATCGACTCCGGTATCCTTCGCTTTATCGCGGATATAGCGTATAGTTTCCGGGTTATCGCAGGGCGGCTTTGTATTCGGCATAGCCAGAACGCCCGTAACGCCTCCGGCAAGAGCAGCCGAGCAGCCGCTTTCCACGTCCTCCTTGTGAGTGAAGCCGGGGTCGCGGAGATGCACGTGCATATCAAACAGAGACGGCATAAGCACCAGATCTGTTCCGTCGATGACCTCGTCCGCACCAAGGCGTATATTCGGGCTTACCTCAGCTATTTTGCCGTTTTCGATAAAGACATCGGTAACGGCGTCGTTACGGGCGTCAACAGCCCTGATATTCTTTATGAGTATAGATGCCATATTTTCCTCCTCATCCGTATATTTCCACGCAGTCAGCGCCGTCCAGCTCAGTGACCCTGACCCTTACCTCTTCACTATGAGAGGTGGGCAGATTTTTCCCCACATAGTCCGGGCGGATAGGCAGTTCACGGTGACCTCTGTCCACCAGAACGGCAAGCTGTACAGATCTTGGTCTGCCGCGGCTTATGATCGCGTCGATCGCAGCTCTTGCGCTTCTTCCGGTGAAAATAACGTCGTCTACCAGCACGACATTTTTGTCCCTGACGGAAAAGCTGATCTCTGTCCCGTCCTGTTCGCAGGTGCAGCCGTCGTCGCGATATGGTGTAATATCCAGCGTTCCGAAGGGAACACCGGCGTTTTCAAGCTCCGAAAGCTTTTCGGCGATACGCCTTCCGATAGGGGCGCCTCTGGAGATAATGCCGATAACGCACAGTCCGTCCACGCCTTTGTTCCTCTCGATTATCTCGTAGGAAATTCTCGCAATAGCCCGACTCACAGCCTTATCGTCCATTATACTGCGCTTTTTTTCCATATGCTTCTCCTCGATAAAATAAAATGCCCATCCTTGTCAGACGGGCATAGTTATAGATACAGCTAATATATAATAAAGTGTACGCACTTAGCAATATACTTATGCAACGCCTTGACAACCTCACAGGATTGTATTAAAGGGTCTCAGAGCATTTCCGGCATCAGTCGCGCTGAGATACCGTAAAACTCTTCTACTATTATATCACACTTCTTGTTATTTGTAAAGTCTTTTTTTATAAATCTTTAGAGGCTGCCTTTACTTCTTAGACCTCTGACGTTTCTTTTCAGCCTTTTTTTCTGCTTTTTTCTGTTTTCTGGATTTTTTGCTGCCGAATTTCAGCTTGAACAGCGTCATTCCGGCAAGCGCGGCGATGCCGAGCACGGCTTCAAGCAGATCTTCGCCGGAGGAGCTTCCGTCCTTTTTCTCAACGGCGGATTTGATCTTCTTTATTTCCTCGTCGTCAAGTCCGTTTTCCGAGCCGAAGCCAACAGCGAATTTTTCAGTATCCTTTTTGTACTCCATTTTAATTTTCTCCTATAGGCTCGGCGATGAGGAACTTTATTTTCTTTCCCTCTTCCGAAAACATTTTCTCGTGTTCGGTCTCGAAATTCTCAATATCCGCCCCGGCTGCGATCTCGCTGTGCAGATCGTAGGTCTTGTACTTTATTCTGAAACCAGCCTCGGCGAAATACTCGAAGGATTCATCGAAAAGCTCGTCGTCATCGGTCTTGAACCAGAGCTCGCCTTTCAGGAATTTTTTATAGTTCACAAGCTGTCGTGTGTGTGTAAGACGGCGTTTTTTATGCTTTGCCTTTGGCCAGGGATTGCAGAAATTTATGTAGATCCTGTCTGCACGGTCGTTTTCGTCCCAGGCAAGCTCCAGCCGCTCGATATTTTGGATCGCGACTCTCACATTATCGGGAGTTTTTCCCTCAGCCTCATAAGCTGCCTCCAGCTTTCTCTTTGCGAGAACGAGCATTTCATTTTTTATGTCCATGGCAATAAAATTTATTTCAGGGTGAGCAGGCGCAGCCTGAGAAATAAATCCGCCCTTTCCGCAGCCGAGCTCCACATAAACAGGCTTTGACGGCTCGTCAAATAGTTCGTTCCATTTTCCCTTGTTCTCTTCCGGATGAAGAACATAAAACGGACATTTTTCCAGCTCCGGCTTAGCCCATGGCTTATGTCTTATACGCATATTGACCTCCAAAAACGTTTCTATGATATATATTATATCATAGAATCTGAAAAATTGCAACCCACGCGGAAAAATTTCCCCCAAATTATTTGCGCGGCACCGCCCTTGACAATGACGTGAAAAAAGGGTATAATATAGCTGTACATCTTCCGCCAAAACTGTTTTCACAGTACGATCAAGTAGGAGAAAAAATGAAAAAATTATCTGTCAAAAGAATATTTGCCGGAGCAGCCCTCTGCCTCTCTGTAGGCTTATCCGCCGCTCCTGTAACCTCGAATGCAGCCTCTGCTGCCGATGCGGCGGCTGTTGCGCGTTCCCTCGGAATACCCGAGGAATTTATTCAGCAGGGCTGGAACGCTTACTATGCCAATCCGGAGAAATATCCTCCGGAGGTCATCGACAGCTATATCGAGGTGCTCTACGGTATGGGACAGGAGGCGATCGACCAGCTTATCCGCGATAACGGCGGCACTGTTACGCCTTCGCAGCCTGTTGTGACCACAGCTCCGCCCGTTACTGCCGCTGTCGTTACAACAAAGACAACAGCCGTATCCCAGGGCAGCCCAACAACTCCGGCACAGCCGTCCACACCCGAGAAGACCGACGACGGCTCTATTACACTGATTATGCCCGATGGCTCGACCTTTACCAGAGTGAGCGCAGCAAAATTTGCCGCTATGACGCTTGAGGAAAAGCGTGCCTATATTGCCGGATTTACTCCGGAGCAGCAGTCCGTCTTTCTTGCCAATCTCTCTCCGGATGATTATAAAAGCCTGCTGAAGCAGATGGACATTGACAGCAAGGTGCAGGTGCTTGACAGCGTTACCGGCATCACTGACGATATGGGACTGAACATTACCGTAGACGAGCTTACCGAGGACAATCTTCTTCTCTCCATGAGGGATGAGAACGGTCAGCTTGTGGCTATAGGCTCTGCCGGAGATACGGTTGCCGACACCGGATATGACCGCAGAATGCTTTTTGCCGTTGCAGCCGGACTTATCGCTGCCGGAGGAGCAGGAGCAGTCGTTCTGGCTAAAAAATGCTTCCGTAAGAATGAAAACGAGGGCTGATATGAAAAAAATCAATAAAAAATCTCTGACGCTGCATATCATAACTCCGCTGCTTCTCGGGGCTGTATGCGTAGGTGTGACCGCCATCGCGGCGGTCAAGCCTATGGATAAGCTGAAGGTCTATGCAAATATCGCCTTTATGGACAGCCTGAAAACCGATCCAGGCAGCGGAAGTGGTCTTGTTATCTTGGACAACGACATTATTCTGGACTACAGCGGCGAAATGTCTGAGACGGGGGAGGTTATCAGACCTGCCCTTGGAGAGATGTACGCTGTTCTCAGCAGCGACGCTCTGGAGCTTGACATTCCCGTTTACTGGGGCTCGACTGCTGAGCTTCTCGAAAGAGGCGCCTGCCAGTCGTCGGGCTCGGCAGTTCTTGGAGCATCCGGAAACACCGTCATTTCAGCTCATGTCGATACATTTTTTGCCGAACTGGACAAGCTGAAAGAGGGCGACAAGATCACTCTCTCCACCAACTACGGACGATTCACCTACACAGTTACAGAGCTTATTTCATTCAACAGCAGCAATAAGAAATATATCGTGCCAACCGAGGACGACCGCCTGACCCTTTACACCTGTAAGCGTGATATCTTAGGCGGCTCGGATCAGCGTATCGGCGTTGTCTGCGAGCTTACGGAAAAGGGCTTCTATACGGAAAAGGAGGCTGCGGAATGAAGAAGGCAAGCACATATATTCTTTCATTTGTGATCTCGCTACTTTTGGTTTTCACGCTTGTAGGCACGGCGGCGGGATTGACGGTCTCACGGTATGCCAATGAGAAAAAGGTCGTGGAAATAGCTGACGAAAAAAATATCACAGGAACGATCCGTGAGCAGCTTGAAAAATATTTTTCCCAGCGTTACAGCAGCACTGGTATTCCTGCCGATATCTATATGGACGCTCTCAGCGACGAGTATCTCCATTCCGTTATGGAATCGAAGATACAGAGCGGATTTGCGGTTCTTGACGGAACTAATAAGCCTGCTGAGCTAAGCTGCCCGGAGCTTGAAAAGGCAATAAGCGGCTTCTACAGCGATTACGCCGAAAGTATCGGATATGAAAAGGACGCAAAATACGACGAGATCGTCGCGAATGCGAAAAATAACGCGTATTCCGTAATAAACGACTACTGCGACGCCTACAAGCTGAGCGCACTGGAAAAGCACGGCGTCATTTCAAAGATCTCGCCGTTGTACCGGCATATGGGACAGCTTGTTATCGCCGTTCTCGGAGCGGCAGCAGTAATGCTTATTCTCCTGATAATTGTCAACAGGAGATCGCTTTCAGCTGTGCTTTACTGGTCTGGAGCATCTGCGCTTCTGGCTGGAGCCATAGGCTTTATTCCCTGCCAGTATCTGCTGTCTACGGACTATTTCGGCTCATTCACCATTAAGCAGGCGCAGGTCTACACGGCATACACAGGAGCTATGAAAACCGTTACCGAAGCTCTTGCCGCGTCTTTCCTTGCCGCTGCGATCGTGGGAGTTCTGCTTATCGCTGTATATGCGGTCATTTGCATAATGAGCGGAGATAAAGCTGAGAATAAGAAATAAGAAAAAGCCTCCCGGATGACCTGGGAGGCTTGCTTTTATCTGTATTTATATACCGTGGCTGTCTCAAAGCCGTCCAGCAGGGTAGTAAGGCTTCCGAACGCCATTCCTGTTCCCTTGGCAACGCAGTTTACAGCGTCCTTGGCTATGTTGCAGCTAACGCCGATAGTGCGCTTTATCAGCTGGGTAAGTCCGCCCAGAAGAGAGCCGCCGCCTGTCAGCAGAAGTCCGTTGTCATAGATGTCGCTGATAAGCTCCGGAGGCGCGTCCTCAAGAACCTGCTTTATCGCCTCCATAATTGCGAAGGTATCGTCCTCGATAGCCTGGAAAAGCTCGATCTCGCTGAGCTGTATCTGCGCCGGAAGACCCTTTACAAGACTTCTGCCCTTGACCGTGTAGGTCACCTCGTCTGTGGGATCGTAGAGGTTGCAGAGCTCGATCTTGACCTTTTCCGCAGTCCGCTCGCCGATGAGCAGCTTGTACTTGTTCTGCATATATTTGATGATAGAGCGGTCAATTGCATTTCCGGCAATTTTTATGGTGTGAGAGGTCACGACGCCGTTCATGGAAACGATAGCTATATCAGTCGTTCCGCCGCCTATATCGACTATCATATGACCCTTTGCCTTGTTTATGTTGACGCCTGCGCCGATCATGGCGGCAATGGGCTCCTGTATCAGGTAGACCTGCCGTGAACCGGCGCTTTTCGCAGCCTCAACGACTGCACGGCTCTCGATGTCCGTAATAAACGAAGGGATACAGATAATGATTCTCGGCTTTACGAGCTGATGTCCTGTAACTTTAAGGATAAACTCCCGTATCATGCTGTGAGCAAGGTCGTCGTCGGAGATAACGCCGTTGCTTATAGGGCGCGCCACACATATGTAATCGGGGTTTCTGCCTATCATCTCGTATGCTTCTTTTCCCACTGCCAGAACGCGTTCTGTCCTGGTATTATAGGCAATAACGGAAGGCTCGCTGAGTATAACGCCTTTCTTTCCCATTGTCATAACAATATTTGATGTGCCCAGATCTATTCCAATATCGGTATTTGCCATTTATGCTTCCTCTTTCTTTTTTCGTTTAAGCATATCCCGCAGGCAGGTAAATCTCCGGGAACGCTTGTTGTTGTCTACCATTTTATTTATATTTTCCTCCGTACCCACGAGGATAAGAAGTTTTTTTGCACGGGTCACTGCGGTATACAGCAGATTTCTGTACGCCAGCTTCTGGAATACGCCCATTACCGGCATGATAACGGCTTCAAACTCGCAGCCTTGACTTTTGTGAACGGTTATGGCGTATGCAAGGTCAAGGTGTGGCAGCAGATCGAAGGGATACACGGCGATCCTGCCGTCAAAGTCCACTACAGCTGTCTGCGCCGCCGTATTTATTGAGGTTATTTTTCCGATGTCGCCGTTGAAAATTCCTGCGCCCTGCTCGCTTCCCTTTTTCCAAACCATGTCGTAGTTGTTTCTGGTCTGCATTACCTTGTCGCCGACGCGGTATGTGTAAGTATAGCCCTTGTGCTCCGCTTTCATTTTTGCAGGCGGATTCAGCTTTTCCTGCAATATCCTGTTCAGCTCCACAGTTCCAACTGCGCCCTTTTTTGACGGTGTGAGTATCTGTATATCGTCGGTGGGCGAGTAGCTATACGCCTTTGGCAGCCGGCGTTTTGTCAGATCTACAATAAGCTCTACAGCCTGGCTGAAATCGCTCCTTTTAAAGAAAAAGAAGTCGTTATCCTTTTTAGTCAGATCCGGGTATTCGCCTGATACGATCTTATGGGCATTCGTGACGATGCAGCTTTTCTGAGCCTGGCGGAAAATCTCCGTAAGCTCCACCACAGGCACGGCTTTGCTGTCGATCATATCCTTAAGCAGATTCCCTGCGCCTACGGAGGGCAGCTGGTGGAAATCGCCTACCATAATTATCTTGCAGCCAAGCCGCAGCGCCCTTAGCAGCTTTTCAAAGAGAATACAGTCCACCATCGACATCTCGTCCACCACGATAACGTCGCATTCAAGTGGATTATTTTCATTGTGTGAGAAAATCAGCCTGTCGTCGGAGTCGTAGACCGCCTCCAGAAGCCGGTGAATGGTTTTTGCTTCATGTCCTGTAAGGTCGGTCATACGCTTTGCGGCTCGTCCTGTAGGAGCTGCAAGGAGCACCTTGTCTCCCTTTTTCTCGAAAATTGATATGATCGCGTTGAGGGTAGTGGTTTTTCCGGTACCAGGACCGCCTGTCAGTACCATAAGTCCCCGGGAAACTGCGGTAGTTATAGCCTGCCGCTGCTTTTCTTCATATTTTATGCCCTTTTCCGCTTCCTCCGCGTCTATTACGGCCTCGCAGTCAAAATCGACAGGGGAGGAGAAATCGCTGAGCACGTGTATCCTGTCGGCGATAAAGCTTTCGGCATAGTAATAATCCGGCAGATACACAAACTCATATTCTCCTATCACGTGGCTGCAAAGCTCGTTATCGTCGATTGCCGCGTTGTAGGACTCAAAAAACTCTTTTTCGGAAATATTGATTATAGCAGCGGCAGCCTTTATCAGAGCTTCCACAAGCATACAGGTATTTCCGCGTGTGGCATACAATTTCAGGATATACTGCAAACCTGCTATGACGCGCTTATGAGAATTTCTCGGAATATCAAGCTCGCCGGACATTGCGTCGGCTTTGGAAAATTCCAGGTCTATACCCTCGCCGCACAGGATGTAGGGATTCATTTTGATAAGCTCCATGGAGTCGCTGCCGTACTTCCTGTATGCTTTCATGGCATACTGCGGTTTTATCTGATATTCCGCAAGATAGGAGGTCACAAGGCGGAGAGAAAAAAGCTTTTTCGCCTCGGCTTCGATCTCGCCGCACATTTTCGGTGAGATCCCCTTGACTTCGCTGAGTCTGTGAGGCGCGTTTTCCATGACCGTCAGGGTATTTGCTCCGAAAACGCTGACGATTTTCCGCGCAAGTCCCGGCCCTATGCCCTTTATAGCTCCGGAGGCAAGATATTTCTCGATATTGACGGCGGTGGAGGGCAGCTTCCGTTCGCAGTATGAAGCGTGGAACTGAGTGCCGTACTTGCGGTTGGTCTCATAGTTACCTTCAAGGAGGAGAACCTCTCCCTCCTCGATGTCTCCCAGAAGTCCGACAACTGTAATAAGCTCGCCGCCGGCGTCAAGGTCGAGAACTATGTAGCCGTTTGACTCGTTTCTGAACAGCACGTTTTCTACCGAGCCTTCTATCCGGAGATTTTCAACAGACATGGGTTTTATCCTTTCTTTAATATTCTATACATCTATTATACAATATAATCAGAAAAAATGCAAGGTCAACCGAAATAAAATTCAGAACTTGTATTCACAGGAAAAATGCGCGCGGCTTATCCTATGAATACAGGTTCTTAATTATTGATATCAACCGTTAATACTGCATTTGCCGGCGGAGGCTCTCCGCTTTATCCGGTAATTCTTTTTTCCAGACATTCCGCCAGCTCCTGCTCGGTCACAAATTCGCAGTCCGGGTTGTCACGGGCAAATTGCCGGCAAAGCTCGCGCTGTTCGTCGTCAGCAGAAAAATCAACAAGTATCACGCTTTTTCTGCCGCAGCCTCTCCGCATTATCTGCTCGAGCCGGACGCTGAACTCCTCGTCGCCGCTAAAAACAGGCAGCACCGAGATGTACAGCTTCAATCTGTCTCCGGGCAGCGCGGCAAAGAGGGTCACAAGTTCCATAAGAGCTATAACAGCTAAAATAACAGCGGCCGTTACAATTATTCCGTCCATAAAAAAACTCCCTTCGGCAATATCCTGCAATACTATATTCCGAAGAGAGCTTTTTTGTTACTCGGCGGCAGTATCTGTACAGCGCTTCTTTTCATATTTGTGAAGAAGCACATTGAAAACTATTATCTCCGTGATGAACGTTGCAAGCCATGAAATGGTGTAGGATATATACAGGGTCTCGAGGGAATGAAACCGCTCCATACGGAAGATAGTATATATCCACAGTATCCTGAATCCGCATACGCCGGTGACGGTGATAATAAGAGGCTGAATACTGCTGCCGATGCCCCGGAGCATACCTGTCGCCACATCCATAAGTCCGCAGAGGAAATACGGAACACATATGTACATGATCCTGACGAGACCGTATTTTATCGCTTCGTCGGAGTCGGAGATGTAAATTGAAAGAAGAGGCTTTCCGAAACCATAAGCGGCAAGACCGAGAGCGAGCCCGACGCAGAGGACAAAGCCTGTGCAGATGAACATGATCTTTCTGATCCTGTCATACTTTCCGGCTCCGTGATTCTGTCCGGTGAAGTTAAGAGCAGTCTGGCTTACGGAGTTCATGGAGGTGTAAACAAAGCCCTCAATATTGCCTGCTGCAGCGTTTCCGGACATGGCGATCGAGCCGAAGGAGTTGACGGAGGACTGGATTATAACATTTGAGATCGAGAACAAAGAACCCTGTATTCCTGCCGGAAAGCCTATCTGGAGGATCCTGACAAGCTGATGCCTGTAGATCTTCATATGCCTGGGGTCAAAGCGGCAGGAGTCTTTTCTCAGCATCAGAGCGCGGATTATAAGCGCTGCGGACAGAACCTGGGAAATAACTGTCGCAAGAGCAACTCCGGCAACGTCCATATCGAGAACTATGACGAAGAACAGATTAAGCAGCACGTTGAGAATACCCGCCGCCGTAAGGTATATCAGCGGCGATTTTGTATCTCCGGCTGCACGGAGGATGGCGCTGCCGAAGTTGTACAGCATACTTGCGGTAATTCCGCAGAAATAGATGCGCATATACGTGGTTGAGAGGTCGAGCGCATCGTCGGGAGTGTCCATAAGCTTCAGTATCCCTTTTGCTCCGATAACTCCCACGACCGTGAGGATAACGCCGCATATCGCGGCAAGCGGGATAGCTGTGCTGACAACTCTGCGGACGTCCCTGTGTTTCCCGGCTCCTATGCCGTGAGCTGCCGAAACGCCCGCGCCAACGGAAAACCCGATAAACAGGTTGACGAGCAGATTGATGACCGGACCTGTTGCGCCTACTGCGCCGACAGATATGCTTCCGCAGCATCTTCCGACTACAACGAGATCGGCGGCATTGAAGAGAAGCTGCAAAACGCCGGTGAGTATTATCGGGATCGTGTAGAGGATTATCCTTGAAAGCAGCGGCCCTTCTGTGAGATCGGTTGATTTTTTGTTCATGATAACAACTCCTTTTCCCATATTTTATGACTAATTGAAGAAAAAGTCAATTTATCATTAAACGCAAAACGAGGCTGACGCAGGAGCATCAGCCTTAACATTGAATTTGCGAACATAAAACAGCTTCTTCATCGTACACATAACAATTTAGAGACGCAAAAAAGCGAATCACGCAAACAGTCACGTAAACCGCTGCAGCGACTCGCCTCTGGCGCGGATTGAGAGATTTGAACTCTCGCGCCGGTTTCCCGACCTACTCCCTTAGCAGGGGAGCCCCTTCACCACTTGGGTAAATCCGCAAACCGGTGCATCACACCGAATAAAATTGGCGGAGAGGGTGGGATTCGAACCCACGTGCCTTTTGGGCAAACGGTTTTCAAGACCGCCTCGTTATGACCGCTTCGATACCTCTCCATAATCAAGTGACCGACGACCCGGAGGTCATTCAGCTTTATTATTATATCACATGATCGCGCAAAAGTCAAGGAAAATTCAAATCAAAATTAGCCAAATTTTTAAATACAAAATTATGCAAATTCACGAAAACTTTTGGCACATTTAAAATGTTAATAAGTCAAATATGTAAAATTAAACTTTTTTATATAAATGCACTTTACATAATTGGTATTTTAGTGTAAAATATACATAGGAGAAAATTGTTTTCTCGGGTCTGACGACCTGAATAATCAGAGAGGTGCAAATTATGGAACCAAAGTATAAAAGAATACTCTTGAAGCTCAGCGGCGAGGCTCTTGCTGGCGATAAGAAAAGCGGTCTCGACTACGACGTCATCACCGATATATGCTCGAGCGTTAAAAAAGTCGTTGACGCTGGAGTTCAGGTAGCCGTTGTTGTAGGCGGCGGAAACTTCTGGAGAGGCAGATCGAGCGGAGCGATGGACAGGACTCGCGCCGACCATATCGGTATGCTGGCGACCGCGATGAACGCCCTTGCCGTTGCGGATGTTCTGGAGTCCCTGGGCTGCGATGTCCGCGTTCAGACGGCTATTTCCATGCAGGCTGTTGCAGAGCCGTATATCCGTAACAGAGCCGTTCGTCACCTTGACAAGGGCAGAGTCGTTATTTTCGGATGCGGAACAGGAAATCCCTTCTTCTCAACAGATACGGCAGCTTCTCTTCGCGCTGCGGAGATAAACGCCGATATTTTCCTCAAGGCTACGCTTGTTGACGGTGTTTACGATAAAGATCCTCACAAGTACGACGATGCAAAGAAGTATGAAAAGCTCACATTTACGCAGGTCATCAGCGACGGACTCGGCGTTATGGATTCTACAGCTGCCGCTATGTGCCGCGACAATAAGAAAAAGATGCTGGTGTTCGATCTGAGCCGTCCGGACAATATCTATGACGCGGTTATGGGCGAGGACGTCGGAACTATCGTTTCAGAGGATTAAAGGCAACACCGCACAAAGCCCGCCTGACGGCTTTGCACCGAATCTGCTTGCATATTTTCCGTCATCTTACACAAAAACTCCTTGACATACGTGATCTCCCCGCTGGGG